>NZ_VHQI01000024.1 GCF_006517625.1 Mixta tenebrionis
ATTTTGCGATGCGCTCACAATTTAAGGGAAATATGATTTTACCCGGCCCGATTGTAAAGGCGCGTAACCGAAATCGGTGATGGAATTCACAAATAACGCTGCCGCTGCTGCACGGCTATTTCAGACGCGCCGCCTGCCTTGCCAGCCGCATTAGCGCTTCTGATAAAGCCTGCGGAGAGAGGGCGCCCTGATACGGCGGCGCCGTTGTTTTGCGTATTACCAGGCTGACAGGCAGCAAATCGGAGCGGATCGGCGCATCCGGCTGGCGGATCATCGCAATCAGCCGTTCCACGCTGTTGTTACCCAGCGCGCGAAAATCCTGCTTAATGGTGGTGAGCGGCGGAATAAAGCAGGCACTGTCGGCGGTATCGTCATAGCCGATAACTGAAACCTCTCCTGGCACCTGTAAGCCTGCTTCGGCAAGCGCCCGCAGCGCACCAAGCGCCATTTGATCGTTGGCAACCAGAATAGCGCCCGGCTGCGCGCCTTCGTTCAGTAAGCGGGTAACCTGTTGATAGCCGGAGAGCGCGCTCCAGTCGCCTTCCATTACCGCCGTAGCCTGTAGCTGTTGTTGCGCCAGCGCTGCCTGCCAGCCTTCAAAGCGCAGGCGTGCGGAAACGGAACTTTGCGGCCCCGCCAGCAGAGCGATATCGCGATGGCCGAGGCTTAACAGATGCGCGACGCCCAGCTGCGCGCCTTGCGTCGGATCGAAAATAACGCTGTTTGCGGCCAGCTGCGGCGATACATCAAGAAACAGTACCGGCACATCCTGGCAGAGCGCCGCCAGGCTTTGCGCTTCGTCATCCTGTAGCGGTATATTGACCACCAGACCATCCACGCGCTGCGCCAGCAGACTATTGATGGCGGCTCTGGCGGCATCCAGTCCGCTTTGCTCCGTCATGGAAATCACTACGTTAAAGCGCATCTGCCCGGCGCGAGATTTGATGGCGGCAGCAATTTGCGAAGGCGCGTGCAGCGAGAGATCGGCGGTCGCCAGGCCAATGGTATGCCCCATTTTCCCGGCCAGCTGCTGTGCGACGCGGTTAGGGACGTAGTTCAATGCCGCCATAGCCGCTTCCACCTTCAGCCGGGTTTTCTCTGCCACGTTGTCCGCCTGATTGATAACGCGAGAAACGGTCTGATAAGAGACGCCAGCGTGCTGCGCTACGTCATAGAGGGTTGTCGACTTCGTTTTCATCCCGGCTTCCTTATGGTTGCGTGTAGGGCTGCGCTGTTGAGGATGGCGAAATAGTATGTCGGAGCGCGAATAAAGTAAAAACGGGATAGCCGCGAACGGCGGAAATGGGGCGTGGTCTGTTGGTAGAACGGTAAAATTTATCGGCCGCTTTAAAAAAGTGTTTCTATTTCAATCATATAAAAATATGAAAAAACAGGAAATAGTCGGTAGATTTATTCACTGTTGCTTTTTCTTTTGAAATCAAGAATATGGTTTTAGAGAGTTCCCCGCGCAAGCGGGGTTAAACCGGCGCGGGGGCAGGGCTGATGGCAATTATTGATGAGTTCCCCGCGCAAGCGGGGTTAAACCGAGGATTATTTCTTTCGCCCATCATTCCTGAATGAGTTCCCCGCGCAAGCGGGGTTAAACCGGTGCAAGGGCCGCTGTTATTCTTGCAGCCGAAGAGTTCCCCGCGCAAGCGGGGTTAAACCGAATTGCTGAAAATCATACACGTTAAAAATATGGAGTTCCCCGCGCAAGCGGGGTTAAACCGGACGCGACGAACATCATGGCGTTACGTGACCGGAGTTCCCCGCGCAAGCGGGGTTAAACCGGAGATATCAATGTTCAGGGACGATTTTGTAATGAGTTCCCCGCGCAAGCGGGGTTAAACCGCATTCCACCAGGATAGAAATGCTCTCCAGTCGGAGTTCCCCGCGCAAGCGGGGTTAAACCGGCGCAGGATGCCCGTAGCAATGCCGTAGCAGAGAGTTCCCCGCGCAAGCGGGGTTAAACCGCAATGGGTATGGCAGACCCGGCGCGGTGTCGTGAGTTCCCCGCGCAAGCGGGGTTAAACCGCGGTGACGCCGTGAGTAACAGGGTGTATATCTGAGTTCCCCGCGCAAGCGGGGTTAAACCGTCCCGCCTGAATATCAATAAAATATTTATAACGAGTTCCCCGCGCAAGCGGGGTTAAACCGGCTGGGGTTTTGAGCGTAACTAATCGCCCCATGAGTTCCCCGCGCAAGCGGGGTTAAACCGGCAGAAACAGCAGGAAGAACGGGAAGCAGACTGAGTTCCCCGCGCAAGCGGGGTTAAACCGCAGTACGGATTCGGCAATCTGTTTCCTGTCGCGAGTTCCCCGCGCAAGCGGGGTTAAACCGTGGATTTCGCTCCACGATCAAAAAATCAGTAATGAGTTCCCCGCGCAAGCGGGGATAAACCGGCTTCTTGCTATCCGTATTCTCTGCGCAGAGCATGCANATAAACCGGCTTCTTGCTATCCGTATTCTCTGCGCAGAGCATGCATAAGCCGCTGATATTTTTGTCACATTATTTCTGTGTTATGTACGTCTAATGAGCCGTGTCTGGTGCACGGCATTTAGCGCGAGATATTTATGGCTATAACACAACGAGCAACGCAAAGCGTTACTATGACCGTAGAACGGACCTTACTCAGCCGTGCGCGTAAGGCTGGGATTAATCTCAGTGCCACTCTAACCGCAGCCCTTGATGCTGAACTACGCCAGTACGAAACGAAAAAATGGCAGGGGGGAAAATAGTGAAGCGCTGGAGGCTCTTAACCGCTTTCACGATGAGCACGGTTGTTTCAGCGATGAGTACAGGACATTTTAAAATGCATTTTACTGTATACAGTAACACGGGAAAAGCGTCGTCTATCCTCTGCTGCCTGATGTAAACAGCAATATTATCGGGCAGTTGAACCGCAGGATGGTTATCCCCTTATTACCCGCTGAAAAATACCCCGGTAGCAAACGCCACGAACGGCTGGTTCCGCTTATCAGGCTGGCTGATGATAAAGAATACGCAGTTATGACGCATGAGATGGCGAGCATTCCCGCTTGTTCTTTGGGGACGCTGTTTTGCGATGCTTCTTCTTATCGTACAGAGATCAAAGCTGCAATTGATTTCCTTTTTGCTGGTATTTAATAGTGCGCGCTAAACCTAATATTTAACAAGGGATACCTCTGACATTTAATTTATCTCGTATGATGTGGTTTTCACTCTACGTATATTTACTGGTCATTTTCTTGCTTCCAATGCTCCCGATAAATGGAGCGGCGTTGGCCTTTCCCTTTCGTTCTGTTTAGCTTGCTTTCATATAAAACTACGCGATTAAAAAAGTACGTTAGTAGAGTGAATCTGGGGAAATCAGATGAAACTATTAAGCCGTGATATGACTGAAATAAACCAGCAGTATAGATATTCTCTGCGCGAGAAAAGATAAACCGTAGCACGCGGCATCAACGTTGCTGCTCGCCATATATTAGAATAAACCGGCGAAAACGCATCGCCTCCGCCGGTTGAATAATCTGCCGTCTCTGTTATTCCCCTGGCTGTTTCAGGATTAATGTGCGGCCAGGGCGCGCAGGTCATTCACGCCTTTTTGCCTTACCAGCAGCGCCAACAGCAGCATGCCCGCCAGCGCCAGGATGCTTGCCAGTACGAAGGCTGAGTGATAGCCACCACCGTACTGAATTAAAAAGCCGGTGATGCCCGGCGACAAAATACCCGCCAGGTTTGCCAGAAGATGCACAAAGCCGCCAGCGGTGCCGATACGTCCGGCAGGAACGATATCCTGCAACAGCGACCAGCAGGCCTGCGGCGTCATATAGGCAAACACGCTGGCGAGGGTAATCAGCGTTACCGCCATCGTCACACTTTGGCTCCATGCTGTCAGCAGCACGCAAACCGCGGCAACCGCCAGCCCAACGAAGATCACCAGCTTGCGCGACAGCAAAAAGTTCTGCGTGCGGCGATACAGCATATCTGAAATCATGCCGCCGCCGAGAAAGCCCGCCGTTGCGCCCAGCCACGGCAGAATGCCGATAATGCTCATGCTTTTAATATCCAGATGCTGATAGTCGGTCAGGTAGCTGGGCAGCCAGGAGAGAAAGAAATACTGGATATAGTTAAAGCAGAAGAAGGCGCTGGCAACGCCAATAACCGGCAGCGAGAAAACATAGCGCCACAGGCTATGGCTGTCTTGCTGCGGCGCTACCTCTGTTGCCAGGCTGGCGGGCCGCTGACTGGTAATCAGTTTACGTTCCCCGGCGCTGACGCGAGGATGATCTTCCGGCCTGTCGCGAAACAGCAGCAGCCAGCAGGCTACCCAGACAAAGCCGAGCGCAGCAATGACCACGAAGGCGATGCGCCAGCCGAACTGTAATCCCACCAGGCCGACGATCGGCGCGGCGATGGCGGCACCCAGCGGCTGTCCAGCATTGGTAAAGCCGACTGCGCGTCCCACTTCCTGTTTTGGAAACCAGTTAGAGATTGATTTATTGGTGGTAGTACCCATTGGGCCTTCACCGATACCGAACAGCATACGCACCACCAACAGGTGCATAAAGCCGGTAACCAGCGCGGTAGCGCCGCAGAACAGCGACCAAACGCCAGCGGCCCAGGCGTAGACGCGGCGCGGGCCGAAGCGATCGGCAGCCCAGCCGCCGATAAAGCAGAAAGCGCAGTAGCCGATAAAGAAGCAGCTGAACAGGATGCCCATCTGCGCATCGTTAATATCTAAATCTTTTTTGACCAGCGGCGCCATAACTGACAGCGCGGCGCGATCGAGATAGTTCAACATACCTGCGCAAAACAGCAGCAGGGCAACAACCACACGGTAATTTTTAAACATGGCGCTGGACTCCTTGAGCATTGATACGCAGGTCAGACAGACAGTAACGCTGTAGCACATCAGGATCGGGCTGATAGCCCAGGCCCGGCTCGTCTGACAGCGTAAAGCTCACGCTCTGCGGCAGAGTCGGATAAAGTTCGGCTTCGAACTCGATATAAGGCGCTTCCATCTTCACGCTATCGGGCAGAGCGGCGACCAGATGCGCCGTTGCCAGCATTCCGGCACCGTAGTAAAAGCAGTGCGGTACGAGGCGCGCCTGATACTGCTGCGCCAGGGCGAACACGCGTAGCGCTGCGCTGATACCGCCAACCTTCGCCACGCTCGGTTGCAGCACGTCCACCGCGCCGCTTGCCAGCAGATTATGAAAGCCCATATCACCATCGACGTTTTCGCCTGCCGCCAGCGGTACGCCGCTGCGCCGTAGCTGCGCCAGCCCCTGATAATCATCCGGTGGCCAGACGGGTTCTTCCAGCCAGCCGAGCTGTAGCGGGCGTAGAAGCTGCGCCTGTTCCTCAGCCTGTTCCCGCGTCCACGGGCAGTTAACATCGACCATTAGCTGTACATTGTCGGGCAGCGCCTGACGCGCAGCACGGATGGCATTCGCTTCGGTTTCGTGCAGCTTAAGAGTGGTATAGCCCTGACGATGGGCGCGCAGCACCTGCATTGCCACCTCTGCCGGATCGTTGTCATAGCTGACAAGGCTGGCGTACCGCTCGATGCGCTGACGTTTTGCGCCCAGCAGCTGCCACAACGGTTGCTGCTGCAAATGGCCCAGCAGATCCCAAAGCGCAATATCCAGCGCGGAAAGCGCGTAGCGTACCGGCCCGGTACGTCCAAAGCCGTGGAGCGCCTTTTCCGCTTCCTGCATCAGCGCTGCGATCGCCTGCTGGCTTTGCGGTAGTGGACGGTTCAGGAAGAAGGGAGCAACCAGCGTGCAAATCGCCTGCTCGCTGACCGGATTGGCCAGATGCCCAAATGCTTCTCCCCAGCCACACAGCCCGCTGTCGGTTTCTACTTTTACCAACAGCGATTCCATACGGCTGAGTGACGGCGATGCGGCATTGAAGGTGATTTCCTGCTGCGCTGGTGGACGCCGGTGCGCGCTAAATGGCACGGCGATACGTACAATTTCGATAGCGGTTATTTTCATGCGGTTCCCTGTAAGGTGTTACCCGGCACGTAATTATTAGAAAAGCCGGCAGAAAGGTAAGGTGTTCAAACTATGAGCGAGTATAGGAAACCGCAACAGACGCAACATCGTGCATCAGCCCAGGTTTAAAGCGGCTAATTGACGTTGTTTTAGACGAGCTAACATAACGGCGCGCGGTCGATCACAGAACCGCTAATAACGGGTGAGTAGCCATATTATTGGTAAGGTTTTGCCGGGCAGCGATGGCGGAAAAGGGAAAAGCGGTATGAAATTCTTAACGCGATGGCTGAAAAGCGATCTCCTGGGCGCTATGGTTTTATACCCCATTCTGCTAACTTTCTGTTTGCTGTTATAGTATTCATTTATTTTCCTGATAGCGCTGTTCTCTTAATTTTTTTCTTATCGTTCTGATAATATTGTCAGCGTTTATTCTTCGTAGGATCCAAGAAAAATAATATGCAGCGACACGTTTGAAGGCTATCTAAATAGGTCTTTAATATTTAATTTCGACTCAGTTAATCTGAATTACCATCTTCAGCGTGGTCGCTTCGCCCTGCTGCAAGGCTCTTAACCCCGGCATGCCGGCCATATTATGCGCATTAACCGGATGGGTTTGCGGTTCCAGACAAATAAACGGCTTGCCGGGCTGGCGAAATACCATCAGCCAGGGCGCTTCGCTGGTCAATTTCACCTGCATCTTCGCATCTTCAATCAGAGCGCAGCCGCTCCAGCCGGAATAGCCGACGTTAAGCCAGGCGTCGGCTGGCTTCACCGGCGCGCTGAAATCAACCGCTGGCGGCAAGGTATCCTGCCATGCCAGCGGCAGATGATGCTCGCCTTCCGGCCAGTAGCCAGAGGCGGAAAACTGAACCCGGCTGTCGGGTTGCAGCTGAAAGAAGGGATGGAAACCCAGCCCGTAGACCATCATCTTTTGCCCGTGATGCGCCAGTGTCAGCTCAGCGTGCAGAGCGTTATCCACCAGCCGGTAATGCAGCCGGGCGACATAATCAAATCCGCAGTCGTAGCGGGAAGCGCAGCTTAGCGTAACCGCCTCTTCGCTCTGCTGTTCCAGCGTCCAGCGTTGCAGCCAGCCGTCGCCGTGCAGAAAAAAGCGCTCATCCACCGGGCTGGGCGGCAGCGCGATCTTCTCGCCATGCAGTAAGAAAGCGTTGCCCGCCACGCGGTTAGCCAGCGGCAGCATCGGAAACAGCGCCTGCTGCGCGCTATAAAGAACCGGACGGTTGTGCTTAAGTGATTCGAGGTGGAGAACCGACGCCCCCTGTGGGGCGACGGTCAGGCGCAGAACGCCATTATTGAACGTTAGCGCATCCATTAACTGGCTCGCTTAGCGGCACGCGCCTGAACTGCCGCGCCATGCTGCGCTGCGATACGCTGCTCCAGCGCCTCCAGGCTGACGCCCTTAGTTTCCGGCACATACTGGCGAATATAGATAAAGCCAGCGGCGCAGATGACGCCGTAGAGCAGGAAGCTGCCCGCAGCCCCCAGCCAGGCGTTCAGCAGCGGGAAGGTATAGGTCAGCAGGAAGCAGGCGATCCACAGCGCCAGCGTTCCCAGCGACATCGCCAGGCCGCGCACCCGATTCGGGAAGATTTCAGAGAGCAATACCCAGGTAACCGGCGCCAGCGTCAGGGCGTAAATTGCGATCGCCGCCAGCACCAGCAGCAGTACCGGCAGGCCCATAAAGCCCATGCCATAGGCCGCGCCGATCAACGCATAGATGATGGTCAGGCCCGCTGCGCCAAACAGCATTAACTTACGGCGTCCAATTTTGTCCACCAGCGGCAGCGCCGCGATGGTAAATACCAGGTTAATCAGGCCGGTAGCGACGATAGATTTCAGCGTGCTGTTGATATCAAATCCGGCGGAGGCGAAAATCTCCTGCGCGTAGTTAAAGATCACGTTAATCCCGCACCACTGCTGAAATACCGCCAGCACCATGCCCATGATAATCACCGGCTTGACTTTCGGTTCCCACAGCGCGGACCAGGAGACTTTATGCGTGTCTTTATTCAGCGTCAGCTGGATATCGTGCAGCGTTTCATCGGCGTAGCGCTGATTACCGATACGTTGCAGCATCTGATGGGCGCGTTCGTTTTTCCCCATGCGCGCCAGCCAGCGCGGCGATTCCGGCACGAAGAACATCAGCACTAAAAAGGCGAGGGCGGGCGCCAGCTCTGCGCCAAACATCCAGCGCCAGCCGGTTTGTCCATTCCAGCTTTGGGCAATCTCCTGCATTGCGGCGCTGCTGGCTACCGGTTCGGCAATCAGCAGGTTAATCAGCTGGGCGGCGAGTACGCCAATCACGATGGTCAGCTGGTTGATGGCGACGAACTTGCCGCGTTTTTCCGCCGGGCTGACTTCCGCGATATACATCGGACTCAACGCGGAGGCGAGACCGATACCGACGCCGCCAACGATGCGATAAACGACAAACAGATCGAAGCTGGTGGCAACGGCGGTGCCCCAGGCGGAAAGGCTGAATAAAATCGCTGAGAGAATCAGCGGCAGCTTGCGGCCAAAGCGGTCGGCGCACCAGCCGGAAACGATCGCGCCGAAGACGCAGCCAACCAGCGCAGAGCTCATCGCCCAGCCGGACTGGCCCGGATCGGTGATAGAGAAGTAAGCTTCATAGAAAGGTTTGGCGCCGCCGATGACCACCCAGTCATAGCCGAACAGCAGCCCGCCGCAGGCGGCAACCAGGCAGATGGTCCAGACATATCCCATGCGTAACTGCGTTTGCATACGTTCCATGGTCGTTCCTCATGATACTTTATCGGGTAAGAGGAGCGGACGTAATGTAACGCCCGCCTTTTTTGAGGATCTTCAGGCAAAGACGCCTGTTTGCTGCGCCAGACGCAGCAGATGCGCTTTATCATGCGCCGGATTAAGCGTCAGCAGCTCATCGGTCAGCCGGGTAAAAGCGGCGATATCGCCAAGACCGAGGTGGCCGAGCGCTTCCACCAACAGGCAGTGCTGGCGCTGAATGCTGCGGGCGTCGCCGTCCAGCGCAATCAGGTCAGGCAGAGAGACCGCAAAGAAATCGGGTTCGATAACCTCGTCGCGGTGGTTCTGCGCCCATTTGATAAAGCGCTGAAACTGCTGCTGCGCGGCGGCGGCATCGCCGGTCGCGGCCTGCGCCATCGCCTGATAGAAGAGATAATCAACCGGCTGATCGTTGTAGTAGCGTCCCGCCTCCAGCGACGATCCGCCCTGCAGCGCCTGGTGCCAGCACGCCTGCGCGCGCGCGCCGTGCTGCTGTTGCTGTGCGCACCAGCCCAGCAGATACCAGATATCGTTGTCGCTTTGCCCCGGCAGGCGCCCTTCGCCAAGGTTTTCCGGGTAGCGCAGCGCCTGGGTTAACAGCTCTTCCGCCTGCGCCAGATCGCCGGCAGCGATATGCGCCAGCGCCCGACGCTGCTGGTTAATCAGGTACTGACCGGTGACTTTACCTTCGCCCCCTTCCCAGGGATGAAATTTGCGTGTCGCCAGCACCTGCGCCGCGGCGCTGTTTTCTCCGGCGATATGCCACAGGCTGAGCAGCTCGGCGGTCAGATCGTCACGCTTAAGCACGACTTCACGGCGGGCGGCAAGCAGCGAGAGGCGTTCGCTAACCGAACGGGCAGTTAACTTACGCAGATAATGCAGCTCGAACAGGAAGCGGGCGTTGTCCGGCTCCAGCTCAACGGCACGTTGCAGGCAGCTTTCTGCGCGCTGCGCGTCGTGCTGTTTATTCCAGGCGTGGATGCCGAGCACGCGCTGTACGCCGGCGAAATCGGGCAGCTGGCTGGCGCTGAACTCCCAGCACTCGACCGCTTGCGCATAGCGCCGTTTGCTGTACCAGAAGCAGCCAAGCAGATAGCGGGCGAAGCCATCCTGCGACAGACGTTGCAGCATCGCCGCTTCATCAAGCGTATTGGGGAATCGCACGCGGGCAGTAAAATATTCACGGGCAAGGGCAAGGTAGCGCCGCTGTTCCTGCGCATCGCGGGCCAGCGCCGCCTGCCAGAGTAACGGCATCGCTTCTTTCACCGCCAGCTGCTGAAGCAGTTCGCGGGCCGCCTCTTCCGCGCCAAAGCTCAGCAGCCATCCGGCAAGCATACTGGCGTTGGCGCCGCGCTGGCCGGTGACACGCAGTAGTTCTTGTCTGTCCTGCTCGCTGCGCGTGATTGCCCAGCGGGCGTAATGCAGCACGTAGTTAAGCGGCCAGCTTTCTAACTGTTGCGTTATCCAGCTTAGCGCCCGATCCGGCTCGCCGTTTTGCTGCATCGCCAGCGCCTTCAGACCCATAGCGAGATAGTTGGCGGCGTTGAACTGCAAACACTGTTCGGCGAAATTCAGCGTCAGCGCGGCATCGCCCTGGCGTAGCGCCAGCCGTGCCAGCGCGTAAAACGCGGCGTCACGGCAGTTGCCGCTCCAGCTGGCTTTATAATAGTCATCATAAGCGCCGGTATAATCACCAAGACGTTCTTTTGCCGCGCCGCGCAGGTGGCTGGCGTCGCCGTTTTGCGGATTTTTGTTAAAGCGATGCGCGCGCTTCAGCGCGTTATCCGCCAGGCCGCGCGCTTTTTCCCAGTCGCCGCGGTTAAACTCAAGTATGCCGAGCGCCACGTTGCAGCGATAATCCAGCGGATCGATCTCCAGCGCCCGCTGGTAGTAATCGAACGCGGAGCGGCTGGCGTGGTGATACTGCTCAAGGTGCTGGCCGATAAAATAGAGTTCGTCGCAGTTGCTGAGGTGCTGCGGCTGCGCCGGCGCGGTGGCGGCCTGCGGCAACGGCAGCGCTTCCGCGATATGCTCGCGGTAGCTCAGCAGCGTCACGCCCTGATGGTCGACCAGCGACAGCGTCAGGCGCTGTGGCCAGCGATCCTCCAGGCGCAGCTGCCAGACTTGCGTCGGCTTTAACGATAGCGGCGTTTGCCAGAGCGTGGCGTCGCCGTCGCTGAGGCGCAGGCTCGCCCCTTCCAGCGGCGCGATAGCGTAAATGCCCAGTTCCAGCCGTTCGCCGCTGCGCTCCAGCTTCAGCGCCGCCTGGGTATTGGCGTTTTGCAATGTTCCCAGCCGGCTGTAAGGCAGGAAGTGCTGCACGAACACCTTCTCTTCAAACGGCGCGATCCAGGTAAAGTCTGGCTGGTTATCGGTGAACACGCCGGTCATCAGCTCGATATAAGGCCCGTTGCTGTCGGTCAGATTGCGATCCCAGGCGAGGCCGAAATCGCAGTTGCCCCATGTCCACTGTTTTTTGCCCGGCGAGATATGGTGATCGGCAATATGCAGCAGCCCGCCCTGTTCGCCGTGATGGTAAGCGCCGACAAAATCGTAATCTGATTTATCGGCCATATAGGAAGTCGGCACCGGGATATTTTTATAGCGCGAGATATCGACGCCCGCCGAGTAATCCACCTTGTAGTAGGTGCCGTGCGCCACAGGGAAGGCGGAAACATCGCGTTTGCCGTGATCGAAGACGGCGGTCACGTCCGGCGGGAAGACGCTTTGATGATCGTCGCCTCCTTTAACCGCCGGGTTTGCCCACCAGAGAAAATGACGCGGCGTAACGTTGCCGTTAAACACCTTGCCGGTGATCTCTATCAGCGCCCGCTCCGGGTAGAGCGTAAAGCCCGCCATCACCTGCAGGCCGCGCATCGGTTCGGTTTCGCCCAGCCAGACCGTTTGCGCGCCGTTTTCGTGCTGCTGAAAGGTGACGTCTACCGGCATAAAGGTGGTGGGGCGATGATGCTGCGGCCAGTTAAACTCGATGCCGCCGGAGATCCACGGCCCTACCAGCCCCACCAGCGCCGGCTTCACCACTTCGTTGTAATAGACGAAATCGCGCTGCATCACCTTGTCATAGGCGCGCTGGATGCGTCCGCCCAGCTCCGGCAGCAGCATCACCCGAATAAAATCATTTTCCAGCCAGACGGCCTGATAGTCGCGCATTTCCCGTTTGCCGGTTAGCGTATCAATAACGCCGTAGGGATAGACGGCGCCAGAGGAGCCCTGGTAAACGCGATGCTCAAGAAACATCGGGTTGGGATCTTCCGCTCCGGTAGTCCAGGTTGGAAGGGAAATGGTTTCCTGCCAAATTTTAACCGCGCCGTACATAGCCACTCTCCGGTAAACAAAAAACAGTTAATCCTGATGTTGTGGCAGTATGGAGCGTAACTTTTTGCTTTAATCGCTGGATGCTCACGCAATACAGTTAACGGGATTTAGTGAAATGCTTGAGAGAGGTCTGAATAATCAGCGGGTGCGTCAGCTAAACCGGCAGGCGCTGCTGCGGCTGGTGTGGCGCTATAAGCGCTTAAGCAAGTCGCAGTTTTCTCAGTACACCGGGCTGTCGATTCCGGCGATCGGCAAAATCCTCCAGGAGCTGGTGGCGGAGGGAAAACTGAGCCATTCCAGTGAAAACCTCAGCAGCCGGGGCATGAACAGCGGCAGTTATCAGATCCCGCCGCAGGGCGACTATATTCTCTGCATGAACGTGACGCCGCGCAGCATCGAAAGCCAGCTCTGCGACGCGCAGCTTTCCGCGCTGGGCGATTTTGCGCGCCAGTCCATTGAGGCGCCGACGCCGAAAGCGTTGCTGGCGGCGATAGAGGCTGTCTGGCAGCGACAGCGGCAGCGCTGGCCGCGTAAAACTATTCATCTGGCGCTGGGCGTGCATGGGCAGGTGGATCCCGCCACCGGCGTGTCGCAAACCATGCCGCAGGCGCCGTGGCGGGAGCCGGTAGAGATTAAATATCTGCTGGAAGAGAAGCTCGGCACTAAGGTCAAAGTGGATAACGACTGCGTAATGCTGGCGCTGGCGGAGAAGTGGCAGAATCCCTTTAATCGCAAGGATTTCTGTGTGATTAACGTCGATTACGGCGTGGGATCGTCCTTTGTGATTAACGGTCAGATCTACCGCGGCAGCCTGAACGGCAGCGGTCAGATTGGGCATACCATCATCAACCCGGATGGGCTGCCCTGTGACTGTGGGCGCTACGGCTGCCTGGAAACCGTCGCCTCGCTCAGCGCCCTGAAAAAGCAGGCGCGTATCTGGCTGAAATCGCAGCCCCACAGCGGGCAGGATCCCGACAGCATCACTTCCGCGCAGCTTATTGCAGCCTGGCATCGTGGCGATGAGCAGGTTATCCGCTGGGTAGAAGATTCCGCCAACGCCATCGGTTTTAGCCTGGATAGCTTCCTGAATATCCTGAATATTAACCAGATTTGGCTTTATGGGCGCAGCTGCGGTTTCGGCAGCCGTTGGCTGGAGGC
>NZ_VHQI01000025.1 GCF_006517625.1 Mixta tenebrionis
CCATATCTTTTTGATGGTAAAAATGCTGGTTAAGATTTTTTTCATCTTCATACCCCATCAATGTTAACGAACTGACTGTTCGTGGCAGGATTGAAAGGAAAAGAGATCCTACTCCGAAGCGGATCACAAACAGTCTGTTTAACCAATTGATAGAATTGAATTATTTTTGTTGTTCGTCATATCGTTTAAATCGGTCGATAAAAAACAAATAATATCTATCGATTACATCAATTAAAACACCGCTCAATAATTCGAATTTAATCGTCAAAATCTATTAATTGTAAGTTATCGATCTTTTATATCAATTAATGGATGGTGGTGGTGAGCGACAGATCGGCGCAGTTAGCGTAGTTCGAAGAGGTAAGGAATGAAGCAGCACATAAGAAACAATGTGCTGCTACTAAACAACTACCGATTGCTAAACGCCAGAATGGAAAACGTATATTTTTTATTAATCTCGTTTAAATACTAGCTGATAGTCATATTTATCGAAATCAATGTGGTGTGAAAATCATGGTTGTAAATCGTTCTTCCACGAACTTAGTACATCAAATCCACCGTCATATATTCTTCCATCAAATGGTAAATTAAATTTTTTGATTAGACTACCATCCTGACCTAAATCTGCAGAAGTCTCTTTATCGATCAAAATCTCATCTATTTTATCAAACCATTCTAATGTTAATTTCCGTCCCATCATTCACCTCAAATATATCTTTTAACATTTCGACCTTTAACAGCAGGTTTTAACTGCTCACCTGTTTTATAATCTACAGACCCTAAATGTTCACCATCACTCGCCCTGTATTCCTCAAGCTCACCGTGCTGAGAATCCCATTCGTAAATCCTCCTACCTTTAGCATCAACCCAGCGCTCTCTTAGTCCACCGCCACCTTGTCAAGGCGCAGCTTGCCGCCGGTCGCTTCAACGTAGCGTTTGAGCGTGGAAAGCTTCAGGTCGCGCCCAGGTTTTTCCATTCCTGCAACGGTAGGTTGCCTGACGCCCAGCGCCTGCGCCATTTCAACCTGTGTTTTCTGTACTTTCTCACGCAGTTCAGCAAGGTGAATGTTGAGCAGGATATCCACCGCCATCGTCTGAGCTTCGACCACGACTTCAGGTTTTTCATCCGCAATAAGCTTTTCCAGCGTTCTGCCCATCGCATTGCTCCTTTTCTTTTAATGTGTTCAACCCGTTCGTGAATTCCCGGTCTGCGACCGGGAGCATCACATCGTAAAAACGTTTTTCATTGCCAACCTTATTTTCGGCACAAAGCATAATGTCAGTACCAACCGGAGCAAAAGCGAAAAACGCCCGTATCGCATCACCCTGGCTCTTAATACGCAACTCTTTCATGTTGCTGTAGCGGGAACCACTGATCGTATCAGCATAACGCCTGGATAACCCCGGCTCCTTTTCCCGCAGGACCAACAGCGCTGCCAGCACGTTGACCCGATCGATATCATTGAGCAAGGTAAACCAGTTATCAAACGTATCTGTTGTTTTGATTGTCCACACGGGAACCCATTAATACAGGTTAAATGCTATAAAGGTGATTATGCCGCGATGGAATAAAGGATCTATGCATCGTTACTGCAATACTGAAGACGCATTCGGGTATTTCAGTGAAGAATATGTATAGCGTTCACTGTGTTACGGCCTGGGTCGAAAAATCAGCTCCGGCGTTATTGTGATGTGGGAAGTAGCCTTAACTGCAACGCAGACCGATATGTTCAAAAGTATTGTTGATAACGGGACGGCCAGCCTGCAATCAGGCCGTTTAAGGTTATGAAACATTGGGGCCGCCCGAAGGCGATGTATGGTCGGGGAGAAGGTCAGCAGGTTAGCAAAAGTTGACCGAAATATGGAAAATCATGCTTTATATCAATCGCTGATTTGACTTACTTTGTCCGGTTTAGCTTGAATGGAAACGGGAAAGTTTATGCAGAACAGCATTTGCTGGCGTTAACTCCGGATACCGCAGCGACAATATCCGGAGAAAGCGTTAATTTAGCGCGGAGAATTAAATCGTTCCGTCCCAGGAATCGACTTTTTCACGTTTGGCTTCTTCTTCATCAAACCAGCGGGAAGTTACGCATTTAGATTCGGTGTAGAAGCGCACGCCATCCTTGCCGAGACAGTGCAGATCGCCAAAGAACGACTGCTTATGGCCTGAGAAAGGAAATACGCCAACCGGAACCGGGATGCCTACGTTGATGCCAACCATACCGCCGTGGGTACGTTTCTGGAATTCGCGGGCATAGTAGCCGCTTTGAGTAAAAATAACCGAACCGTTGGCAAAGGGGTTTTCATTCATCAGACGCAGCCCCTCTTCAAACGATGCGACCCGCTTGAAGCACAGCACCGGCCCGAAAATTTCTTCGGTGCCCACGCTCATCTCTTCGGTGACGTGATCGAGGATAGTTGGCCCGACATAAAAGCCCTGCTCATAGCCCGGCACGCTGATGTTACGGCCATCAAGCACCACTTTAGCCCCTTCTTCGATGCCCTTATTGATCCAATTAATGACCGACTGTTTGTGATCTCTGGAGATCACCGGCCCCATATCGGTATCGCGCAGGTAGCCCGGACCGATTTTCAACTGCTTAGCTTTTTCCACCACGGCGGCAATCAGCTTATCGGCAATATTATCCTGTACCACCACCACCGGCAGCGCCATGCAGCGCTCGCCCGCGCAGCCAAAGGCAGCGTTAATGATCCCGGCAGCAGTACGGTTAATGGGGGCATCATCCAGCACCAGCGCATGGTTTTTCGCCTCGCACAGCGCCTGTACGCGTTTGCCATGCGCTGCGGCTTTAGAGTAAACATGCAAACCGACGGAGGTCGAACCGACGAAAGAGACGCCGCTTATATCGGGATGCGTCAGCAGCAGATCCGCTTCATTACGTGAGCAGGTCACAATGTTGATCACGCCATCCGGCACTCCCGCCTCCTGGTAAAGCCGGGCAATTTCCATACAGGTCATCGGCGTCATACTGGCGGCTTTAATGACCAGCGTGTTGCCTGACGCGATACAGAGCGGCGCCATCCAGCCCATCGGGATCATTGCCGGGAAGTTAAACGGCACGATGCCGGCAAACACGCCGATCGGCTCGCGATAAAGATTGGTATCAATGCCAACGGAGGCATCCATCAGATTTTCACCCGCCATTAAGGTTGGGATCGCGCAGGCCAGCTCGGTTCCTTCTTTCGCCTTGAGGACGTCGCCATGAGCATCGCCCCAGGCTTTGCCGTTTTCTCTCGCTACCAGTTCAGTCAGACGCTCTTCATGTTGCATCAGCAGCTCACGCACGCGATACATAATCTGCGCACGTTTAATCGCCGGGGTATTTGACCAGGCCGGAAAGGCTTTTTTAGCGGCTTCGATAGCATCCAGCACTTCTTTTTCAGTGCAGCACGGCGCTTTTGCCATAACTTCGCCGGTACCTGGGTTGTATACGTCCATATAGCGCTCGGTTTTAGAATCGCGCCATTGCCCACCTACCAAATATTGCAACTTTTCGATGCCAGCCATACTTTTCTCCATGATCTTACTGATAGTGACAGGCTTAAAGGACCTGTAGCGTTTAAAACTGGTGAACCCCTACTTCACTTTCATTGGTTCTCTTTTGCCGCCCGCTGCGCCGAAGGTTCGGCGTCCGTCAAGACTGCCTGGTTTCTCTCCCGGCAGCGAACGATGACAAAAATTATCCGCCCTGGACGCGCTGCGCGCCGGCGGGGATATGCCACGTCTTGTTATGGCAATTATTTTCCATAAATAAAATAAATGAAATATTTAATTCATTTTGCGAGACAGATCAAATATAAAGAAATCAGCGCTAAGTTTTGCGGGCCAGAACGGCGCTTTTTTTATCCGCAAAAATGCCTGACCTTAAAAACACTTTAAAATCAAAAGATTAATATTAATCTAAGTGCGTTTCGCAGACTGGATCCCAGCGGAAAAGCTTAAAAACGGCAGGCAGAACAGGAAATCTTCAGCGCGTGGCTGAAATTTTCCGGCAGCAGAGAGATGAAAATCAGCGTTTAAAAAGGGCCAATAATGGTTGAAAAATTCAACAGCAAGCTGCGGCAAGAGACGGCTATAGCCTACCGCTCCCGGTCTTTTTGCCGCAAAACCCGACAGGATCCCACTCCGCCGCTGTCGGCGGGCGATTCGTCGGCTCTGTCGCTAAATACGCTTTGTCGCCCCGACGGCTCACGCCGTTGACTGACGCCACTCGCTATCAGCGTCTATACTCAGCGCTATGTTTAAAAAATGTTATGGAGGCATCATGGAAAGTCAAAGCGAGGTTTACACCCGTCCAGAACCGATTGTGGAGCTGCCGGAAGCGGTATTTAACCGACTGCGCGGCGAAATTACGCCACAGCCGGTCAACGAGGCGGTACGTCTCTCTACCGTTGATGCCGAAGGCTGGCCGCATGCCGCCCAGCTTAGCCTGGGTGAGGTGTTTGCTGTCGATCGCCAGACGCTGCGCGTGGCGCTGTGGCCTGATTCGCATACCAGCGAAAATTTGCGTCGCGATGGCCGCCTCTCCGTGGCGCTGGCCTACGATAAAGGCATTATTGAGATGCGCGGACGCGCAATTCAGATCGCCGAAAATGAAACCGATCTGAAGCTGGCGGTGTTTGAAATCGATATCGGCAATATTATGGTGCACCGCTCCGACTATGCAGAGGTCGCGACCGGCGTAACCTTTAAACTGCACGATCCGGAGAAGGTGGCAGCGCGCTGGAAGGCGCAGCGTCATGCGCTGTCTTCGCTGTAACTTTCTTTAATTGCTGCTCCCGCCAGGTTGTCGCAGGCATTCAGGGAGCAGCCGGTTTCAGCTATGAGGTTTTTACCTGCTCCGCCGCGGCGCTTTTCTCCACGGAAGCACGGTATTTTTGTAGCCACTTGCCGCTGGCCAGACGTTGCCAGAAGCAGACGCCGCGCACCAGCCAGTCGAGGAACATCCCCAGCCAGACGCCGACCACTCCCATTCCCAGCATGATGCCCAATACGTAGCCTGCCACCACGCGCGCTCCCCACATGCTCAGCATCGAAACGTACATGGTATAACGCGCATCGCGCGCGCCTTTCAGCCCGGCGGGCAGCACCCAGGAGGCGGCCCAGATCGGCATACAGGCGGCATTCAGCCAGACCAGCTTTTTCACCACTTCAATAACGTCTGCCTCATGGGTATAGAAACGCGCCAGCAGCCCGGCAAACGGCACCGAAAGAAAGGCCAGCATGCAAAGGCCGAAGGTGGACAGCCAGAAAATATGCTTCAGCTGAAGCGTTGCCTGCGTCACCTGATTTTTGCCGAGGCGCGTGCCGACGATGATGGTTGAAGCGGAGCCCAGGGCGTTGCCCGGCAGGTTAATCAGCGAGGCGATAGAAAAGGCGATAAAGTTGCCAGCGATTTCGCTGGTGCCCATCCCGGCGACGAATACCTGCGTCAGCAGTTTACCGCCGTTAAACAGCACTGATTCGATGCTGGCCGGTACGCCGATGCCCAGCACCTCCATCAGGATTTTGCTGTTCCAGCGGCTAAAGTAGCTGCGTAGCGGAATACGCAGCGCCGGGTTAAAGCCTACCATTAAGACAATAATCACGCTGATGGCGCCGATATAACGCGTTATCGTCAGCCCCAGCCCGGCGCCGATAAAGCCCAGCCCTTCCCAGGAGAAACAGCCGTAAATCAGCACGCCGCTGATAATAATATTCAGGATATTCATGCCGCCGTTAATCAGCATCGGGATTTTAGTATTTCCCGCGCCGCGCAACGCGCCGCTGCCGATCAGCGCTATCGCCGCCGCCGGATAGCTCCAGGCCGAGGTTTGCAGGTAGCTGAGCGCCAGCTCTTTCACTTCGGGGCTGGCGCTGCCGGCAATCACGTCGATGATTACATGACCATAGAACTCAATCACGCCCACCAGCAGCAGCGAAAGCACGGTCATTAATCCCAGCGACTGGCGCGCAGCGGCACGGGCACGCTCGCCGTCACGCTTGCCGAGACTGAAGGCGACCACCACCGTGGTGCCGAGATCGACCGCGGCGAAAAAGGAGATCACCACCATGTTGAAGCTGTCGGCCAGCCCGACGCCCGCCATCGCCTCTTTGCCCAGCCAGCTCACCAGGAAGGTGCTGAGCACGCCCATCAGCAGCACGCAGAGGTTTTCAATAAAGATCGGTATCGCCAGCGGCGTGATTTCATGCCAGAACAGCACCCGGTAAGAACGCCGTTTTGGATACCACGCCGTGCCTTCAATGGCGTGCCGCAGTTTGACGAGTAAAGTTTGCAAAATCGACTCGATGACAATAATAAAGGTGAGAATAATGATGATGGGCAATGGTTAGCGATTATGCAAAATCTTTCCGGGACGGTTTAACGCTTTATTACAACTTCGTTTTTTTACCGTCGTCATGCTCGATCGCCCTTGCCGCAAGCATATAATACGCCAATTATTGCCGCAGGCCATTACAACAATAGACGAAGGAAGCGACATTTTCAGGCCGCTTCTGCCGATTAATC
The DNA here is from genome assembly GCF_006517625.1 of Mixta tenebrionis. Classification (GTDB taxonomy): domain Bacteria; phylum Pseudomonadota; class Gammaproteobacteria; order Enterobacterales; family Enterobacteriaceae; genus Mixta; species Mixta tenebrionis. The sequence continues at coordinate 6,534 of NZ_VHQI01000025.1, forward strand.
CGGCAAACTGATTACGCTTTCCACAATCGATCCTGCAGGCGGCAAAAGGGCTTTGACATGGCCGCAGAAATCCGTAATATGCGCCCCGTTCACACAATTCCTCTGTAGTTCAGTCGGTA
>NZ_VHQI01000026.1 GCF_006517625.1 Mixta tenebrionis
TATGGGCAGATTTGCCGTTTTGGTATCCGGATACAGATTCTGGAAGCTCCCCTGTATCTTGCTCAGCGGGACGGAAAGCGCCATGGGCACACGGGGCAATTTAAGCCTGCCGCCACCAGCATAGTACGCTATCGTCAACACGGTAATGGCGGCGCCGATGGGATGTAACGCCACCGCCCGGCTGAGCAGCATACCGGCACGGGACATCATGAGCGCCGTATCGCCGGCGAGCGTTACTGCGCCAGCTCCTCCTATTGCCAGCTGTAGCCGTCCGGCAGCATTTGTCATCGCCAGCGCGCTCGCTCTGGTCATTACAGCTGCCGCCTTATTGAGCATGTCCAGGGTATATTTCGGTGGCGGGGCAAAACCGGTCAGCTCGGTAATTGCTGCCCGCTTTTCTGCCGTAGTGGCGAAGCAGGCGGCGACGCCGTCGCCGTTGCTGCGTTCCATACTCCATACCCAGGAGAGAGGATTAAGATACAGCAGAAAACAGGGCTTTTTCTGTGAAGCAAACTGAAAGAGTCCTTCACCCAGGTATTCATAAAGCTCGCTACCCAGGCTGGCTGGCGAAATTGCTTTTGCTACAAGGCTGGTTGCATTATGGCTTTCCTCTCCGGCGGGTGCGGTAATGCTGTTTTCCGCTGCCGGATCGATTGGCACGTGATTATCCTCATCACACATAATAAATTCCTCTTTGACGTGAAAATAACATAAAAACAAATACTGTATATTTATACAGTAAAGGCAAAATTAAACTTCTTTGTCAGCCATGTCAATTTTTCGGCTTTTAATTTTTGGAAATAATAATTGATGTGGTGGTTACTGGATGGCTTGGTAATTAATGATTTGTTTGATAATTAATTGGGCGAGAGTAAAAAAGGAAAGGTGAAAATTTCAGGAGAGGATGTTACGCCTGGCAGAGGTAGTTATTAAACAGAGATAAAGCGCAGGAATATAAAAAGCCGCAGCTTAAACTGCTGCGGCGCTAATTATTTGTTGAGGTAATTATCGGAGCCGATAGCCCCGATAAATTTGTTTCAGGCTGGTTTCGCTTTATTCCTGCTGCGCGCTCGCATCAGGCTGAGCGGTCCCTCTCCACTAAGTGTAAATAGAGAAATCAGCGTAAAAGAGAAGGCGATAAGTCCTAACACCAGATAAGCGCCATGGAAGCCCATGCTGTCGTACATATAGCCCGCAAAAAGCGACATAAAGATCATCGACAGCTGTTTAAAGAAGCAGAAGCAGACCAAATAAATGGTGGCTGAGAAGCGCACTTCAAACTGGCTGGTGATGTATTTAAAGCAGCCGACAATCAGGAATGGCACTTCAAACATATGCAGCGTTTTCAGCACCACTACTTCCAGCGCAGAAGTAGCAAAGGAAGAGCCGATAATGCGTACAGACATAATCGTGCCTGCCAGCAGCAGCGCGTTCTTGCCGCCGATACGGTTTACGATTAACGGCGCGAAGAACATGATCGAGGCGTTCAACAGCTCACCCATAGTAGTGACATAGCCGAAAACGCGGGTTCCCTGCTCGCCGGTGGCGAAGAACGAGGTAAAGAAGTTGGCAAACTGCTGATCGAAAACGTCGTAGGTGCAGGAAACGCCTACCACATAAAGCGAAAGGAACCAGAGTTTGCGATCTTTAAACAGTTCCAGCGCCAGACGCAGGCTAAAAGGCGAATGGTTAGCGCCCAGCGTATCAGCCACCTGCGCTGAAGGCTGCGCCTGTGGCTTAGCGATAAACAGCAGTATAGCCAGAATCACCGCACAGCCGGAGCCGAGCCAGAAGACGAACTGGTTATTGATAGTAAACATAATGCCGACAATCGAGGCGCACAGCGCCCAGCCGACGCAGCCGAACATGCGCGCACGACCAAATTCAAACTGGCTGCGGCGGCTGACTTTTTCCACATAGGCTTCAATCGCCGGCGCGCCGCCGTTATAGATAAAGCCCAGATAGATACCGCCGACGATAGCGCCCAGCAGGATATTGGTCTGTAGCAGCGGACCAAGCACATAGATAAAGAAGGGCGCAAACATCACCAGCATACCGGTGATAATCCACAGCAGATGCTTTTTCAGGCCGAGCTTATCGGATAGCAGGCCAAATACCGGCTGAAACAGCAATGAAAAAAACGAAATGCTGGCGAATACGATGCCGGTATCGCTTTTGCTCAGGTGATTGATGTCATGCAGCCAGATGGGAAAGAAGGGGAAATAGGCTCCCATAATGAAGAAATAGAAAAAGAAGAACAGCCCGAACATCCAGAAGTTAGTATTTCTCAGGTAATACATAGCGTTATTCCTTTGGGTCAGTCCGGAGCGGACTGGGCAGACCCGCTCCGGTTAACGTCAGACGCGCGTTAGCGGCGCACCCAGCTTACGGCATAGTGATAATGGTGGTCCTGTAACAGGTACTCCGGCGAGACGCTGGGACTCCAGGAATCGTCGCCGCCGACGCCCATATGGAACCCATCCAGATTGAGCCAGCTTCCCGGCTCTTCCCGTAACAGATGTCGATGCGTAACCTCATGCAGCTGCCGCTGGCTGTAGCGGCTGAGATTGAAGTGAAAGCGTCCGCGCCATTCGCTGTCGCCATACTGTAGCCACTCACTATCGCAGCGCAGGCCGTTTTCACCGGGGAATACATAAGGCGTATAGAGCGCTTCCAGCGGTAATTGCCAGCGGTCGTAGCGGGCGGATTGTTTGCGGTCGGGATAGTTTTCGTGCGGGCCAAGGCCGAGCCAGTTGACCTGTGGATGGACCTCTGCCAGCTGACAGCTCAGGCCGATACGCGCCGGGGCCGGAATGCCGGCAGCGATATCCACATCCACGCTGATATGCAGTTCACCCGCGCTATCAATGCGCCAGGTTTTCCGGCTGATAAACAGTATTTTGTTCTGCCAGCGCCAGCTGTGTACGGTGCGCAGCTGTACTTCAGCGCTGAGCTGCTCCGCTTCGCACAGCTCCAGCTGCGGTTCCATCTGATAAAAACCTGCCGCCTTCCAGCGCTCTACCCAGGCGTTGGGATCGATGCGCGCCGCTTCGCTGATGCCGATATCGTTATCCAGCGGCGCACGGGTAAACTGATCCTGTAAAGGCTGAAGCAGCGCGGGCTGTCCGGCTTTCCACCACTGCGTCAGCAGGCCGCTGTCACGGCTAAACTGCCAGCGCTGGGCGCCAAGCTCAATAGTGAAGTCAGCTTCGCTGACGGCGAGCCGTGGCGCTTCGCCCTTAACGGATGGCGTGGCGGGCAGCGTTAACGGCGCCGCCAGACGCCACTGCTGCCAGGCGCAAATATGGCCCGCCTCTGACCAGGCGGTAGCGGCAATCTGCTCTACCTGCACCGTTAACCAGAGCTGGCCGCCTTCGGTGATTGTCGGCAGCTTATCCAGCACAACCTGCTGCGAACCTTCTGGCGCAATATCCAGCCTGACCGTGCCGCTGGCCAGCGGGCGGCCTTCCTGCGCCAGCGTCCAGATCAGTTGCTCGTTGTCGCTGCGGCGGAACAGGTATTCGCTGGTGACTTCCAGCGTAACCGGCGCTTCGTTTTTCAGCCTGAACTGGAAAAACTGCTGCGCCTGCTGGGCCTCATAAAGCGCCGGATGCGGCGTGCGATCGGCGAATACCAGGCCATTCATGCAGAACTGACGATCGTTGGGCGTATCGCCAAAGTCGCCGCCGTAGGCGGCATAAGGCTTGCCGTTTTCATCGTAGCGGGTAAGCGACTGATCAACCCAGTCCCAGACAAAGCCGCCCTGCAGGCGCGGATGCTGACGGAACGCCTGCCAGTATTTATGAAAGCCGCCAAAGCTGTTGCCCATCGCATGCGCGTATTCGCACAAAATCAGCGGACGATGCTCGTCCGGCATGCCAATCCACTTTTTAATCGACCATTTCGGCACCTGCGGGAACGGCTGATCCTGATCGACGCGGGCGTACATCGGGCAGACAATATCCGTTGCCGCACTGTTGGCGCCGCCGCCTTCGTACTGTACCGGACGCGTTGGATCGTTGGATTTAATCCAGCGGTAGAGCGCATCGTGATTGATGCCGTGGCCCGATTCATTGCCCAGCGACCAGATAATAATTGAGGGATGGTTGCGGTCGCGCTGCACCATACGCGTTACGCGCTCGCTCATCGCGGGCAGCCAGGCAGGATCGCTGGTCAGCCGGCTCATCGGCACCATGCCGTGCGTTTCGATATTCGCTTCGTCCACCACATACAGGCCGTAGCGGTCGCACAGCCGATACCAGAGCGGATGGTTGGGATAGTGAGAGCAGCGCACCGCGTTGAAATTATGCTGTTTCATTAACAGAATATCGCGCCGCATGGTTTCTTCATCCATCACCTGACCGTTTTCCGGATGATGTTCATGGCGGTTGGTGCCGCGGATCAGCAGCGGTTTACCGTTCAGCTTAAGCAACCCCTGGCTGATTTCTACCTTACGGAAACCGACGTCGCACGCTTCCGCTTCCAGCAGCGCGCCGCTGTCGTCGTGCAGCAATACCACCAGACGATAAAGCGTTGGCGTCTCTGCGCTCCACAGCTGCGGCGCGTTAACCGGCAGGCGCAACGTTGTGCGATCGTTCCAGGCGCCGCGCTCATCAATAATATCGCTGCCGAGCGGCTGCTGACATTCGCCCAGCTTTTCTGCGCCGGCCCAGAGCTGGAGCGTTACCTGTACCTTCTCCAGGCTATCGCCGTGAACGGTAACGCGCGCCTCAAGCTCGGCATAGCTGAAGCTTTCATTCAGGTGCGTTTCTACCTGCATATCGCTGATGGCGGTTAGCGGCTTATGCAGCAGCGAGACGTCGCGGAAAATACCGCTCATGCGCCACATATCCTGATCTTCCAGGTAGCTGCCGTCGCTCCAGCGCAGCACCATCACCGCCAGACGATTAGCGCCCGGCTTAAGCGCCGCGCTAACATCGAATTCGGAAGGCAGCCGGCTATCCTGCGCGTAGCCGATCCAGTGGCCGTTGCACCACAGGTGAAAGGCGGAATTGACGCCGTCAAAGATAATGCGCGTCTGGCCGCTTGCCAGCCAGGCTTCATCTACACTGAATGTGAGCGAATAACATCCGGTTGGGTTTTCTGCCGGTACAAAAGGCGGATTAACCGGAATGGGATAGTTTACGTTGGTATAAACAGGCGCATCGTAACCCAGCATTTGCCAGTTTGACGGTACGCTGATTTCATCTGCATCAGGCAAATCTTCCTGTAGCCAGCTTTCCGGTACGGCTTCCGGCTGTGTGAAATAGCTGAACGCCCAGCGTCCGTTGAGGCTCTGCAGGCTGGTGGAAGGGCGATCGTCTCGTGCGGCTTCCGGCGCACGCCAGCTGCAAAACGGCGGATGCGCCGGAAGCTGGTTGAGTTGAGTGACCGCCGGGTTTTCCCAGTCGCGGCGCGCCAGGATAGCGCTGAGTGAAGCGGCGGGCGAGCCTGCTTTTACCATCATATTCGGTTCCTTATTTTGCGATGCGCTCAC
>NZ_VHQI01000027.1:0-3247 GCF_006517625.1 Mixta tenebrionis
TTTCCCCAAAACGCTTCCGGCGTTGTAAGGTTAAGCCTCACGGGTCATTAGTACCGGTCAGCTCAACGCATCGCTGCGCTTACACACCCGGCCTATCAACGTCGTCGTCTTCAACGTCCCTTCAGGAGGCTCAAAGGCCTCAGGGAAGACTCATCTCGAGGCAAGTTTCGTGCTTAGATGCTTTCAGCACTTATCTCTTCCGCACGTAGCTACCGGGCAGTGCCATTGGCATGACAACCCGAACACCAGCGGTGCGTTCACTCCGGTCCTCTCGTACTAGGAGCAACCCCTCTCAGTCTTCCAGCGCCCACGGCAGATAGGGACCGAACTGTCTCACGACGTTCTAAACCCAGCTCGCGTACCACTTTAAATGGCGAACAGCCATACCCTTGGGACCTACTTCAGCCCCAGGATGTGATGAGCCGACATCGAGGTGCCAAACACCGCCGTCGATATGAACTCTTGGGCGGTATCAGCCTGTTATCCCCGGAGTACCTTTTATCCGTTGAGCGATGGCCCTTCCATTCAGAACCACCGGATCACTATGACCTGCTTTCGCACCTGCTCGCGCCGTCACGCTCGCAGTCAAGCCAGCTTATGCCATTGCACTAACCTCACGATGTCCGACCGTGATTAGCTGACCTTCGTACTCCTCCGTTACGCTTTGGGAGGAGACCGCCCCAGTCAAACTACCCACCAGACACTGTCCGCAGCCCGGATTACGGGCCAACGTTAGAACACCAGCCATTAAAGGGTGGTATTTCAAGGGCGGCTCCACGCGGACTGGCGTCCGCGCTTCGAAGCCTCCCACCTATCCTGCACATCAAGGACCGGTGTTCAGTGTCAAGCTGTAGTAAAGGTTCACGGGGTCTTTCCGTCTTGCCGCGGGTACACTGCATCTTCACAGCGAGTTCAATTTCACTGAGTCTCGGGTGGAGACAGCCTGGCCATCATTACGCCATTCGTGCAGGTCGGAACTTACCCGACAAGGAATTTCGCTACCTTAGGACCGTTATAGTTACGGCCGCCGTTTACCGGGGCTTCGATCAGGAGCTTCGCCTTGCGGCTGACCCCATCAATTAACCTTCCGGCACCGGGCAGGCGTCACACCGTATACGTCCACTTTCGTGTTTGCACAGTGCTGTGTTTTTAATAAACAGTTGCAGCCAGCTGGTATCTTCGACTGGCCTCGGCTCCGGGAGCAAGTCCCCTCACCTACGCGCCAGCGTGCCTTCTCCCGAAGTTACGGCACCATTTTGCCTAGTTCCTTCACCCGAGTTCTCTCAAGCGCCTTGGTATTCTCTACCTGACCACCTGTGTCGGTTTGGGGTACGATTCGACGTTACCTGATGCTTAGAGGCTTTTCCTGGAAGCAGGGCATTTGTTGCTTCAGCGCCGTAGCGCCTCGTCGTCACGCCTCAGCCTTAAGCATCCGGATTTGCCTGGATGCTCAGCCTACACGCTTAAACCGGGACAACCGTCGCCCGGCCAACATAGCCTTCTCCGTCCCCCCTTCGCAGTAACGCCGAGTACGGGAATATTAACCCGTTTCCCATCGACTACGCCTTTCGGCCTCGCCTTAGGGGTCGACTCACCCTGCCCCGATTAACGTTGGACAGGAACCCTTGGTCTTCCGGCGAGCGGGCTTTTCACCCGCTTTATCGTTACTTATGTCAGCATTCGCACTTCTGATACCTCCAGCATGCCTCACAGCACACCTTCAACGGCTTACAGAACGCTCCCCTACCCAACGAACTCACGTTCGCTGCCGCAGCTTCGGTGCATGNNNTGCCTCACAGCACACCTTCAACGGCTTACAGAACGCTCCCCTACCCAACGACACTTACGTGTCGCTGCCGCAGCTTCGGTGCATGGTTTAGCCCCGTTACATCTTCCGCGCAGGCCGACTCGACCAGTGAGCTATTACGCTTTCTTTAAATGATGGCTGCTTCTAAGCCAACATCCTGGCTGTCTGGGCCTTCCCACATCGTTTCCCACTTAACCATGACTTTGGGACCTTAGCTGGCGGTCTGGGTTGTTTCCCTCTTCACGACGGACGTTAGCACCCGCCGTGTGTCTCCCGTGATAACATTCTCCGGTATTCGCAGTTTGCATCGGGTTGGTAAGCCGGGATGGCCCCCTAGCCGAAACAGTGCTCTACCCCCGGAGATGAGTTCACGAGGCGCTACCTAAATAGCTTTCGGGGAGAACCAGCTATCTCCCGGTTTGATTGGCCTTTCACCCCCAGCCACAGGTCATCCGCTAATTTTTCAACATTAGTCGGTTCGGTCCTCCAGTTAGTGTTACCCAACCTTCAACCTGCCCATGGCTAGATCACCGGGTTTCGGGTCTATACCCTGCAACTTAGCGCCCGGTTAAGACTCGGTTTCCCTTCGGCTCCCCTATGCGGTTAACCTTGCTACAGAATATAAGTCGCTGACCCATTATACAAAAGGTACGCAGTCACACCACGAAGGTGCTCCCACTGCTTGTACGTACACGGTTTCAGGTTCTGTTTCACTCCCCTCGCCGGGGTTCTTTTCGCCTTTCCCTCACGGTACTGGTTCACTATCGGTCAGTCAGGAGTATTTAGCCTTGGAGGATGGTCCCCCCATATTCAGACAGGATACCACGTGTCCCGCCCTACTCATCGAGCTCACAGCCTGTGTGTTTTTGTGTACGGGACTGTCACCCTGTACCGTGCGCCTTTCCAGACGCTTCCACTAACACACAAGCTGATGCAGGCTCTGGGCTGCTCCCCGTTCGCTCGCCGCTACTGGGGGAATCTCGGTTGATTTCTTTTCCTCGGGGTACTTAGATGTTTCAGTTCCCCCGGTTCGCCTCGTTAAGCTATGGATTCACTTAACGATAGTGTGACGAATCACACTGGGTTTCCCCATTCGGACATCGCCGGCTGTAGCGGTTCATATCACCTTACCGGCGCTTTTCGCAGATTAGCACGTCCTTCATCGCCTCTGACTGCCAGGGCATCCACCGTGTACGCTTGGTCGCTTAACCTCACAACCCGGAAACGTCTCGTGAGACACTTACCGGTGCGAGAAATTGAGAGACTCTGAACGGTTCTTCTTGTAAAGAAGCCGCTCTTTCAAATTTTCAGCTTGTTCCGGATTGTTAAAGAGCAATATCTTAAAGCCGACTCGTTAAAGTCAGTTTTAAGATATGTGGGCAGGTAACTTTCACTTACGTACCAGCAAGTGGCGTCCCCTAGGGGATTCGAACCCCTGTT
>NZ_VHQI01000027.1:3260-5399 GCF_006517625.1 Mixta tenebrionis
TCTTAAAGCCGACTCGTTAAAGTCAGTTTTAAGATATGTGGGCAGGTAACTTTCACTTACGTACCAGCAAGTGGCGTCCCCTAGGGGATTCGAACCCCTGTTACCGCCGTGAAAGGGCGGTGTCCTGGGCCTCTAGACGAAGGGGACACTGAGTCTGCTTCGCAAGACGCCTTGCTCATGCTTTCTATCAGACAATCTGTGTGAGNAGATATTTCGGTAAAACCCACGCACCGTAATTCTTTCTCAGGCAAGGCATACGTTCGGGAAGTTTACTTCGGTAAACGACCGGGCGTATAACGCAGCATGAGGAAGAATTTGGTAGGCCTGAGTGGACTTGAACCACCGACCTCACCCTTATCAGGGGTGCGCTCTAACCACCTGAGCTACAAGCCTGCCGGGGTTTTACTGCTCGTTATTTCTATCAGACAATCTGTGTGAGCACTTCACCGAGCGGTATCCGCTGGTAAGGAGGTGATCCAACCGCAGGTTCCCCTACGGTTACCTTGTTACGACTTCACCCCAGTCATGAATCACAAAGTGGTAAGCGCCCTCCCGAAGGTTAAGCTACCTACTTCTTTTGCAACCCACTCCCATGGTGTGACGGGCGGTGTGTACAAGGCCCGGGAACGTATTCACCGTGGCATTCTGATCCACGATTACTAGCGATTCCGACTTCACGGAGTCGAGTTGCAGACTCCGATCCGGACTACGACGCACTTTGTGAGGTCCGCTTGCTCTCGCGAGGTCGCTTCTCTTTGTATGCGCCATTGTAGCACGTGTGTAGCCCTGGTCGTAAGGGCCATGATGACTTGACGTCATCCCCACCTTCCTCCGGTTTATCACCGGCAGTCTCCTTTGAGTTCCCGCCATCACGCGCTGGCAACAAAGGATAAGGGTTGCGCTCGTTGCGGGACTTAACCCAACATTTCACAACACGAGCTGACGACAGCCATGCAGCACCTGTCTCACGGTTCCCGAAGGCACAACCGCATCTCTGCAGTCTTCCGTGGATGTCAAGACCAGGTAAGGTTCTTCGCGTTGCATCGAATTAAACCACATGCTCCACCGCTTGTGCGGGCCCCCGTCAATTCATTTGAGTTTTAACCTTGCGGCCGTACTCCCCAGGCGGTCGACTTAACGCGTTAGCTCCGGAAGCCACTCCTCAAGGGAACAGCCTCCAAGTCGACATCGTTTACGGCGTGGACTACCAGGGTATCTAATCCTGTTTGCTCCCCACGCTTTCGCACCTGAGCGTCAGTCTTCGTCCAGGGGGCCGCCTTCGCCACCGGTATTCCTCCAGATCTCTACGCATTTCACCGCTACACCTGGAATTCTACCCCCCTCTACGAGACTCAAGCCTGCCAGTTTCGGATGCAGTTCCCGGGTTGAGCCCGGGGATTTCACATCCGACTTGACAGACCGCCTGCGTGCGCTTTACGCCCAGTAATTCCGATTAACGCTTGCACCCTCCGTATTACCGCGGCTGCTGGCACGGAGTTAGCCGGTGCTTCTTCTGCGGGTAACGTCAATGGCCGCGGTTATTAACCGCAACCCCTTCCTCCCCGCTGAAAGTACTTTACAACCCGAAGGCCTTCTTCATACACGCGGCATGGCTGCATCAGGCTTGCGCCCATTGTGCAATATTCCCCACTGCTGCCTCCCGTAGGAGTCTGGACCGTGTCTCAGTTCCAGTGTGGCTGGTCATCCTCTCAGACCAGCTAGGGATCGTCGCCTTGGTGAGCCGTTACCCCACCAACAAGCTAATCCCATCTGGGCACATCCGATGGTGTGAGGCCCGAAGGTCCCCCACTTTGGTCCGAAGACGTTATGCGGTATTAGCCACCGTTTCCAGTAGTTATCCCCCTCCATCGGGCAGTTTCCCAGACGTTACTCACCCGTCCGCCACTCGTCAGCGAAGCAGCAAGCTGCTTCCTGTTACCGTTCGACTTGCATGTGTTAGGCCTGCCGCCAGCGTTCAATCTGAGCCATGATCAAACTCTTCAATTAAAGTCTGATGCTCAAAGAAAAACGTCGTAATGAATTACGTGTTCACTCAGAGACTTTGATACTGCAAATAGTTTTGCGATATCCGTTCCGTGAGTGCCCACACAGATTGTCTGATAAATTGTTAAAGAGCAG
>NZ_VHQI01000028.1 GCF_006517625.1 Mixta tenebrionis
GACGTGCGGTTTTGAACGTTCAAATTTTTCTTTAGACATCGATTGTCCCTCTAAGACACGGTTAAATCGGTGATATCACCACATCAACCAGGCATTGCCTGTGCTGTTGAATTTTTTATGCAGAAAAGAATCAGGGAGGGAGATGAAGAAGTGGTGCTGATACCCAGAGTCGAACTGGGGACCTCACCCTTACCAAGGGTGCGCTCTACCAACTGAGCCATATCAGCACATCTGGAGCGGGCAGCGGGAATCGAACCCGCATCATCAGCTTGGAAGGCTGAGGTAATAGCCATTATACGATGCCCGCAACCTGGAACTCGGCTACCTGTTCTTTCTGTAGCATATGAATAATAAGGTAAGGAGGCTTATTATTCGAGCTTCGAGCCAACCTGCGTTTCTTGCTGACTCTGACTGCGCTTGAGCTCAGTCTGGATATGGGGGCAGGAGAAAGGCTGTTCGCCATTTCGCGCCTCACCCTTCGCGCCGCACGTTTGCAATATTCCGCACCGCCCGACTCGAACCTTAACGGAAGCTTTCACCTCCAACCATAATGAAACCGCCTGGCGCTTTCACTCTGGTTCAGCTCTGTTGCCGGAGCTTAAATTTGGTGGTGGGAGAAGGATTCGAACCTTCGAAGTCTGTGACGGCAGATTTACAGTCTGCTCCCTTTGGCCGCTCGGGAATCCCACCTGATACTTGATGGTGCCGGCTACCGGAATCGAACTGGTGACCTACTGATTACAAGTCAGTTGCTCTACCTACTGAGCTAAGCCGGCATCAAGTGAGGCGCATTCTAGGAAGAGCGGCTTAGGTATGCAACAAAAAAATTGCGATAAATGTTCTATCGACTATTATTTGTGCAATTCTTCGCAAAATGACGTTTTTTTGAAGAAAAAACAACCGCTCCTGCTGGCGCATTCGGCCCTGTCAGAGTAGCCGTACTCTATGAAGAAGCGATTCCCTTCAGTCATAACGGTTCCGGCAGACGTGCGATAAAGCCCAACAAGCGCAGGGAACGACAGCGCATTATGCACAGTTTAACGGCGGCCGGGAAAAACTAACTTTGTGATGAAGATCACGTTAAATAGCGGCAATTTCTTGAAATTATTAGATCGGTTTTTATATCAGGCCGCGGTTATATTTTTCATTCGTGCGACAGCGCGCAGGTTTATCCTTTCTCTGAATAATCGAAACGCAGGGAATCGTTCCGATTACTATTGTCATTTTATCTTTTTCCTTCTTTTTTTCCCTTTACTGGTGTTAACCTCCTGCGCATTGTTTTCTGAAATTACCCTCAGGACACAGAGGAGCCGGTACGCCAGGCTTCGCTGTTGTCGTTCGGTAAATATTTGCTGGCAGAAGCATGCTTATGAGTAATAAAGAGTCCTCGTTTACTACGCCCTACCTGACATTCAGCCGCCAACAATGGGCCGCGCTGCGTGATTCTGTTCCTATGACCTTATCAGAGGACGAAATTGCGCGCCTTAAAGGCATTAACGAAGATCTTTCGCTGGAAGAAGTGGCTGAAATTTATTTACCTCTGTCTCGCCTGCTAAATTTTTATATCAATTCTAATTTACGTCGACAGGCGGTTCTGGAGCAGTTTCTGGGCACGGATGGGCAAAAAATACCCTATATCATTAGCATCGCAGGAAGCGTTGCCGTTGGTAAGAGCACCACGGCGCGCGTACTGCAAGCGCTGTTAAGCCGCTGGCCTGAGCACCGCCGCGTTGAATTAATTACTACCGATGGGTTTCTTCATCCCAACGCCGTATTAAAAGAGCGTGACCTGATGAAGAAAAAGGGGTTCCCACAGTCTTACGATATGCACCGGCTGGTCAATTTCGTCGCCGATTTGAAATCAGGCGCTTCTGAAGTTACCGCTCCGGTTTATTCGCATCTGATTTATGATGTTATTCCTGACGGCGACAAGGTTGTTCAACAGCCGGATATCCTTATCCTTGAAGGCTTAAACGTGCTGCAAAGCGGAATGGATTATCCGCACGATCCGCACCACGTTTTTGTCTCAGACTTTGTGGATTTTTCCATTTATGTCGATGCGCCGGAGGATCTGCTGCAGGAGTGGTATATCAATCGCTTCCTGAAGTTTCGTAAAGGCGCATTCACCGATCCTGACTCCTATTTTCACCACTATGCCCAGCTATCCGAAGAAGAGGCGATCAATACCGCAACGCAGCTATGGCGTGAGATTAACTGGCGTAATCTGAAAGAAAATATTTTGCCCACGCGTGAGCGCGCCAGCCTGATTTTGAGCAAGAGCGCTAATCATGCCGTGGAGAAGGTTAAATTACGCAAGTAATAAGATAGCGGCTTCTGTACGGCAAGCGTCCGGAAGCCTGCATCAGAACCTTGTTACGCGCTTTGCGGACGCAGCGAGATCTCGCCGCCAACCCATGACTTAACCACGCCGTCCTGCTCCAACAGCAGCCCGCCCTGCTGATCGATACCACGCGCTATACCCAGAACTTCACGATCGCCCATCAGTAATTTTACCGGGCGGTTAATAAAGTTATCCAGCCGCTGCCAGCGTGGAATAAAGGGCGCCAGCCCTTCGCGCTCGAATTCTTTCAGGCTACGACGCAGTTGATTAACCAGCATGCTGACCAGTTCATTGCGGTTGATACTGATTCCGGCTTCCTGCAGATTAATCCAGCCCTGATTCACCACGCTGGTATCAGGCGAACGCATAGCCAGATTGATGCCGGCGCCAAATACAATCTGTGCCGCATCGCCGGTTTTGCCGATCATCTCAACCAGAATACCCGCCAGCTTACGATCTTTCAGATAGAGATCGTTGGGCCATTTGACTTTGACCTCTTCAGCGCCGAGCTGCTGTAATACTTCAGCGATAACGATACCAATGACCAGGCTTAAACCCATCGCGGCGGCGGGCCCTTGTTCAAGGCGCCAGTACATGGAGAGGTAGAGATTGGCGCCAAAGGGCGAGAACCACTGTCGCCCGCGTCGCCCACGCCCCGCCTGTTGATATTCAGCGACGCAGGTATCCCCCGTCTGCAGTGAATTCATCCTTTCCAGTAAATACTGGTTGGTTGAATCAATAACGGGAATAACGGATATGCCCGGCTGTTCTAAATGCGGATTGATTTTTTCTTCGTCCAGTAGCTCAATCGGCGCTGACAAACAGTAGCCTTTGCCGGTAACGGTAAAAACATCCAGCCCCCACTCCTTTAGCGTTTGGATATGCTTATTAATGGCCGCCCGGCTCATACCAAGCTGCTCGCCGATTTGCTCGCCAGAATGAAATTCGCCATCGGCCAGAATGGCGACCAGTTTTAACGGTACGCTGTTATCTTTCATGAAATCACCTCAACGGCATTTTCTTCACCGCTGGCGCCGATAAACCGCACTTCAGGTTCCAGCCAGACATTAAACTTTTCGCCGACCCGCAGCCTGACATCATGCGCTAACGCAACGATATCCTCAGCGCTGGCATTATTGCTGTTGATTAACACCAGCGCCTGCTGTTGATGTACCGCCGCCCCGCCAACGCAATATCCCTTTAGCTGACACTGATCGATTAACCAGCCGGCTGCCAGCTTAACTTCGCCGTTAGCCTGCGGATAATGCGGCGCCTGCGGGAAAAGTGCCAGCAGATGGGCTGCCTGTTCGGCGCCGATCACGGGATTTTTAAAAAAGCTGCCGGCGTTGCCGGTTAGCGCCGGATCGGGCAGTTTGCTACGACGCATACGGCAAACCGCCTCAAAAATCTGCTGTGGCGTGACGGTAGCTATATCCAGCCTGGCGAGCTCGCCATAGCTCAACACCGGACGCCATGTTTTCGGCAGAATAAAGCCAACGGCGATAATCGCGTGCCCGTGCTGCATCTGATGTTTAAAGATGCTGTCACGGTAGCCAAACTGGCACTGCGCCGCTGTAAGGCGTGTTATGTTGCCGCTATCCAGCTCAAGCACTTCAACCCATTCGCAAACGTCCTTCAGTTCAACGCCATAGGCGCCGATATTTTGGATCGGTGCCGATCCGACGCAGCCAGGGATTAAAGCCAGATTCTCTAAACCGGTAATGCCCTGCCGTAGCGTGTAGGTGACCAGACTATGCCAGTTTTCCCCTGCCCCCACCTGCAGATGCCAGTGGTTTTCGCTCTCTGTAACAGCGATGCCTTTGATGCGGTTGATTACCACTATCCCACTGAATTTTCGCAGGAACAGGACATTACTGCCTTCACCAAGCAGCAGGAAAGGTAAATTATGTTGCTGGCATTCGCGCCAGGCGATAAGAATATCTGCCGGACTTTCCGCAATCACAATCTTATAAGCCGTGGTTTCAATAGCAAAGGTGTGGAGAGATTTTAGAGAAAATTCAGGGCTGGACATGAAACGACCTTTTCCGGTTAGTTGCGCTCATTTTACCCGATTGGCACAGCAGGAAGAAAATTTTCTCGGCAGGAAAAGGAAAGGAAAACCTGAATATCGCAGACGCGAAAAAGCCCCGGC
>NZ_VHQI01000029.1 GCF_006517625.1 Mixta tenebrionis
TTCGCAACATAATCTAATTTTTCAAGATATTTCTTTGAGAAGTGATTTCTTGGGTGAAGGTGATCAATATGAAACACCTCGGTTGGATTCATTTCAGGGAACAGAAGATGCAATAGTGCGCGGCAACGACCTTCGCCATATCTGATATTGAGAAGGCTTTCGATGTATTCGTCGTCAAATCTGAGGTCTTTATTCGAGCCTTTATATCTGTCAATAATCTTCTCAAGAGGAAAATGAATATCTGAAAGACTATTTTTCATTACATCTCTGATGCTCGTGAGTAGCGCATCGGCCTGGCTTCCAAAGATCCCTTTCAGAAGTACCATGTAAAACCACTGGCTAATTACTGAGCGTTCATTGTGGTTTTTATTCAGGAGGTTAATCGTTGTATATAATGGATGTCCACTGGTTTGCTTTTTGTAAAGCCAGTAGGCCACAGGAATGACTGCATTTTTAGATATCAAAGACTGTGGATTGATGCCGAATCGCCTGATAAGAATAAAAGTCTCCTTGATACAGGATTTTATTTCAGACCATTGTTGTTGTATCTTACCGACCTCCTCTGAAGTGAAGTTTTTTACTTTGAACCGGACGTCAGAGTCAATAAGCATCAGGCTGGTTTTTAAGAACCAGTCTCTTTCAATATAAAAACCCATTTCATTATTCTGATAAATATTTTTTGTCAGTTCATCCAGTTCTCTTCTGAAATCCCCCTGCCAGTGCGCTACCGCTATTGACATCAGTAAGTCGGAGAACTCAAGTTTTGTCCCCCCGCTGTTCGTGCGGATGAAAACATCCAGCACATGATCAATGTCCTGACTGCTTTCATTGAAGTAGTGGATAAGATTTTCAGTTCTTATCTTGGTATAAAGTCTCAGTAATGTTTTTCTGGAAAATTCACTGGAAATGAGTCCTCTTTTTTCGAGTTCTGGTTCGACAACGTTAAATAAAATATCATCCGGAGAATCATGTTGCTCGTATTTGAATATTTCGTGCAGGCAGAACCAGTGATGTTTGTTGTCTGTAAGTGAATCAGCGTATTGCTTCTCGGTGAGGAACCTGAAGTTGTACTTCATCATGAGTTCGTCGTCTGACTTAAGTGNNNGTAAAGCTTTCTGGGTGGCAGGATGCGATCATCCTGTGCCGAAGGCCACCACATCCGGGGCTGTTTATACGCATACGTTCCACACAATCCAATATATAATGATGTGAGACGCTGCTGACCATCAATCACCGCCTTGAAATCATGAAATCCAGCATTTGTTGCTACGCAGGGGTTTTCTTCATTAAATCGCTGACAGTATTCTTTCAGGAATTCATAGAATTTGTAATCATTTTTAATACTGGCACTACGGATATCCCACATCATGAAAGAGTTTATCGGGTAGTCTCGCATGATGGAATCAAACAGCAAACATATTTGACTGCTGCTCCAGACGAACTTCCTCTGAATTGCAGGCAGAAGATAGTGGCGTAAATTAATTGAATCTATCGCTTGTTTTATCGTTATTGCTTTTTCATACTGGCCAGCCATCATAAACCTCATATGTTATATTAGCTGGCCTATTTTAATTTATTGCGTGTCGGTAGTACAGTCTTTGCACAAACTAATTTATGCAATGGAAAAGCTGACGGCTCGGTTTGTGTTTTTCATTCGGGTAGACCCGCATTGCGGATGCACAAAGTGATGAAACCTGTCTTGCTATATTTTTACCGAAGTTAACAAGTAGGCCGTGCTTTATTTTTTCACCCTCTGCCCTGATGCTGATGACAAAGCTGAACTGATATACGATTACCTCAATGAGGTCATTGCCAAATGTTATGATGGCGGCGTTGTTTATTTCATATTCATAATCCCTCAGGTCAGTGTTAAGTCTTGCTGTTGCATCTACAAGTGCGTATTCTTTATCGATAATCATAACTTTCTCACTTATCATGTTAATGTGATTTAATCATCACTAATAATATGTTGTGATTTTAATTACGATTATTCGTCTGTTTACTCCCGTAATGCATTATCTTATGAATAATGTTCATGTGGGGTAAGGCTTCCATAAAGTCAGACTGTTCAATCAGCGAAATGAGTGTGTTATCGATCTCAAACGTTGTATCCGGTAATACCTCAACCAGCCTGATTCGGGACAGGGAAATAACGAACACGCCCGATGACGTACATCCGGCAAGAAACCACTCCGCATGGCTGCAAAGCAGACGGTAGGGATGAACGGTATGGCTGACGTTTTCGTCGGTTCTGATACGCACCTGGGTCTGGTTAAGTATGGCGAGCGTCAGTCTGCTGAAATCACCAAAGAGCGTGGGTTTCTGGTGCGGCTCCGGTAGCATAATCCTGTAGGGTGAAGGGTGCTCCCCGTCAAGCAGAAGGCTCAGCAGTTTGGCATCCATCGCGGGTAACNAAAGAGCGTGGGTTTCTGGTGCGGCTCCGGTAGCATAATCCTGTAGGGTGAAGGGTGCTCCCCGTCAAGCAGAAGGCTCAGCAGTTTGGCATCCATCGCGGGTAACAGACGGTCAAGATGCAGCAGTCTCGCCAGTATCTTCATATCCCGTTCCGTGCGGCGACGAAAGTAATGCGAAGCGAGCTGATATACGCCGTTGTTCTGTTCAATATCAAGATAGGTGAGGCGGACGTTGAAATCCCGTCGCAGCGTTCGCGTCGTCACTCCAAATTCTTCTGCCAGCGTCCCGATATGCAGCTTTTCACCCTGAAACAAACGGCTNTGGCGAGGGACGTTCCCCGTCAAGCATCAGACTCAGTAGTTTGGCATCCATCGCGGGTAACAGACGGTCAAGATGCAGCAACCTCGCCAGTATCTTCATATCCCGTTCCGTGCGGCGACGAAAGTAATGTGAGGCAAGCTGATACACGCCGTTGCTCTGTTCAATATCAAGGTAGGTCAGACGGACGTTGAAATCCCGTCGCAGCGTTCGCGTCGTCACTCCAAATTCTTCTGCCAGCGTCCCGATATGCAGCTTTTCACCCTGAAACAAACGGCTCAGGATGATGGAAAGGCGGGTTGCCAGTCTGTCATGTTCGTTTTCTTGTGTTATCAGCGTCATACATCATTTCCGAATTTAGCCGGGAAATAATGCCAGCAGTAGCGGACAGGATTTGTCCGCCCTCTGAAGTTTTTTAAAGTCTGAATACCTTAAATGTAAGTGCTAAACGTCAGTATTCTCAGGTGAATAAAGATGCTTCTGGCGCATGTAGGCAATAAAAATGCAGGATGGTAGCGTCACCCGGTATGCGGGACCGGCTAAATCAATCAGCAGCCAGAGAGAACTGAGCACCCAGCCCACGGGACCGGCAAAAGCGCCCATAGTACGCGTCAGCATGGCATTTCCTGCAACGGTCAGCCCTCTGCCTAACAGGGCTTTCGCCACACCATTTGTGACAACAAGTGCCATCTGATAGGCCGCAAACCCGGATGTTTTTATCCCCGCCTGGATTGCCATGGTCAGCAACTCCGGCGTGGGGTTGCTGTAGCCTGTCTGCAATTCTTCCGCCACGGTCTTTAGCTGGTCAGGCGTCATCTTCTCAAGACTTTTCTCCAGGATCTTCATCAG
>NZ_VHQI01000003.1 GCF_006517625.1 Mixta tenebrionis
GCCCTTGCGGAAGCGAAGGCCGGCGCGCAAAGACGCCATAAAGGCTTCCCTGCCGGCTCGTCCCGCGCCGTCCGTGGCGCGGGACGCTTTGCTTACCGGCGCGTCGCTTCCGCTTTTTCAGTAACGTGCCTTTGCTCCCGCGTTTAGTCTGAGGCCCTCCCCATGAGGGCTTTTTTTATGGCAAAAAAAACGTCGTAACCACCGCGCTGTTTCACGCTTTGTTTAGCTGTGCTCATCGGAAAATAGGGAGAGGTATATTCAGCCGCTGCGTATCCGTGCGGCGTCATATGGCGGAAAAGATGAAAAAGATTTTAATCAGTGCCGATGCACTGGATAGCTTTAATGAACAGTCCAGCTATATCGTAACGGCGATTGGGGCGCTTATTGCGGCCGGTTATCAGACTGAACTGGCGACCTGGCGCTGTAGCCACGGCGTGCAGCAGGCGCTGGCCCGTTACCGTCAGGCAGGCCAGCTTCAGCTGACGCTGGGTGAAAGGGAGCAGCCGGAGGAAGAGTACCATGCGGTGCTGGTATTTAAAGGCTATCTCAGCGCCGCGTTAATTACGCAGCTGGAACAAAACACGCTGCAAACGCGCTTTATCTTCCACCATTTCGGTTACAGCAGGCTGTGTGAAACCGAGCTGGATAGCGCGCTGGAAAACCAGCTGGCCAGCCAGGTGTTCGCCTGGACGCCCTGGGTTGCTGAGTGCCTGCTCGCGGAAGGGATCGATCCTGCGCGGCTGCAAACGCTCTGTTTTTCGCTTCCCGATGCGCCGCCGCAGCAGGCCGTTTCGTCGCGTGACACGGTAACGTCGGCTCTGGACGACGGGCCGCGCCAGGCTGATGAAGCGCAGGCGACGCTGGACGCACGGGCAAACGAGGCGCTGCCCCGGCTGCTGGCGGCGCTGGCGGAACCGCCGCGTCAAATTGCGCCATTAAGCGAGGATGCGCTGCGTCAGCTTGCGCTACACAGCAAAATCTGTATCGGTAACCTTGAAGATGATTACAACATTGAAAAGTGGCTCCAGCAGCGCAGCCCCAGCGTCACGCGTGAAAATATTCTGAAGAGTTTCCTTGCCGCCGCCGACAACGGCCGTATCGGCGTGTTGATTCTGGACGGCGATAATGACCGCGTGGCGCTGGAACGTAGTCTGGATTCGCTGGCGCAGCAGCGGCTGCCGGCGCAGGTAATTTGCGTTGCCGATCCTGACGGACGCTGGCGGCACGCCGCGCTGGCGCCGCAGATCAATCTGCTGCCGCATGATAACCGCACCAGCCTCAATTTGCTGGCGCAGAGCGGAGCGCTGGAGTGGCTGCTGGTAATGCCCGCAGGCTGGCGGCTGCTGCCGCATGCGCTGCTTACCTTTGCTGAATATCATCTGCGTGCGCCGCAGACCCGCGCCTTCTACTGCGATGAAATTTACTATCAGAGCAGGGAGCAACAGCAGATCGTGCTGCGTCCCGGCTGTAACCTCGATCTGCTGCGCAGCTTTCCCTATGCGGGTGCGGTGCTGTCGCTGGATATGCGCGCGGCGCAGGCGGCAGGCGGCAGCGAGAGCGATTGGGCGCCGCTGGCGCACTACGATCTGGCGTGGAAGTTTATCGAGAGCGAAGGGATGCAGGCGCTTGCCGCTATTCCTGAAGTATTGGTGGAAGCGCCGCTGGCGTTTAACCACTGGAAGCGTCAGCCCGCGCTGCTGGCGGCGGCGCAGCATAATCTGACGCGCCACTATCAACGTTTTGGCCTGGCGGCGACGGTAGTCAGCGATGAGGCTCAGGGGATCTGCCGCACCCGCTATCCGCTGGATGAGAGCGCGGCGGTGACGGTGATTATCCCCAGCAAAGATAATGCCGCGCTGCTGAAAAACGCCATCGAAAGTCTGGCAGAGCATACCCGCTGGCGGCAGCTGGAAATTATCGTGGTGGATAACGGATCGACTGAGGAAGAGGCGGTCAGCTATCTGGCGCAGCTGCGGACGCTGGAGCCTGGCACGCTGCGCGTGATCGATTATCCCGCCGCCTTTAACTATGCGGCGATGATTAACCTGGCGGCAACGCAGGCGCGCGGCAGCTATCTGCTGCTGCTTGATAATGACTGCGAGGTGCAGGATCCCGCCTGGCTGGCGACGCTGATGAGCATCGCTCAGCGGCCGGAGGTGGGCGCGGTGGGGCCGAAGCTCTGCTTTCGTGACGGACGGGTACAGCATGGCGGCTATCTGACCGGCATTCAGCGCGGCGTGGTTAATCCTTTTGAGTTCAGCGCCGCCGACGAGGCAGGCTATCTGCACTATCTCAGCGTCACCCATAATGTCTCGGCGGTTTCCGGCTCCTGCCTGCTAACCCGCACCGCCTTATTCCATGAGGCGGGCGGGCTGGATGAAGAGGCCTTCGCGCTGTTTTACGCCGATGTCGATTACTGCCTGAAGCTGCAGGCGAACGGCTATGTGGTCAGCTGGACGCCGGAGTGCAGCGTACTGCATATGGGCGGCGCGACGCTGCTGCTGACGCAGGAGAAAGCCGCGGCCGCGCTGGCGCAGGAGGAGGCGCAGCAGCGGCTGTTAGCGAAATGGCGTCACGCGTTGACTCAGGACAGACGCTATCATCCGCTGATGGCGAAATATGGCGAACCGTTCACCGTTTCCGAACAGATGGCGCGCATTTTTCCGTCGCTGCCGGGGCGTCCGCTGCCGCGCTTTATGGCGGCGCATTCCGGCTGGTACGGCTGCGGCAACCACCGCGTGATTCAGCCCTGGAAAGCGCTGGAGGAGAATGTCTTTACTGAAGGCGGGCTGTACTGCGGCGCGCCGAAGGCGCTGGAAGTGGCGGAGATGCAGCCGGACGCCATTCTGTTGCAGCTGCCCTCCGGCGTCGGCTTTCCCGATTTGATGCGGCAGTACCGCCAGCAGTGCGCTGCGCGTATTATCGTTGAATATGATGACTTTTTGCCTAATCTGCCGGTAAAAAGCGCCTTAAAGCACAAGTTTCCACAGCATATCGTCAAAGCGCTGCGCCGCGTAATGGAGCAGGCGGATCGGGTGGTGGTTTCGACCTGGCCGCTGGCGGAAGCGTATGCCGATTTCCATCACGATATTCGCGTGGCGCAGAACCGGCTGGCGATCGATCAGTGGGGCGCGCTAATGAGCCAGCGCCGTACCGGTAAAAAAATTCGCGTCGGCTGGGCGGGCGGCGGCAGCCATACCGGCGATCTGGAGATTATTCGTCCGCTGATCCAGGCGCTGCAGGATGAGGTGGAGTGGGTGTTTATGGGCATGAAGCCGGAAGGCGTGCGCTGCGAATTCCATACCGGCGTGCCTTTCGATCTCTACCCGGAAAAGCTCGCCAGCCTGAACCTCGATCTGGCGCTGGTGCCGCTGGAGATTAACCACTTCAACGTCTGCAAAAGCAACCTGCGGCTGCTGGAGATTGGCGCCTGCGGCGTGCCGATTATCGCCACGCGCATTGAGCCTTACCAGTGCGGCTTGCCGGTTACCCTGGTGGATAACCGCTTTAAAGCGTGGATGTCCGCGATCCGTATGCACCTTGCCGATATGGAGATGACGGCAAAAATGGGCGACGCGCTGCGGGCGGCGGTGCACCAGCACTGGATGCTGCGTGCCGAGGGGCTGGAGGAATGGCGTCACGCCTGGCTGGCGGAGTAAGGCTTCAGCGCCGCTCCTGAGGAACGGCGCCGTGGCTGCCTTTAAATGACGTTGGGATAGCGCGCGTTTTCCTGAATCAGCAGCTCCGCCAGCCTGCTCAGGGCGCGCTGCCAGTCGCCGGGGGCGGCATCGGCCTGGCGCAGGCTGCCCAGCACCGCGCTGGCGGGACGCGGCGCCGCCTGCGGATAGTGGCGGCTGCTGACAGGCTGCAGGCGGGAAAGCGCCGGATTGCCGGTCAGCGCCTGGAAATGGCCGAATATCGTCTGGGCAAATTCATACCAGCTTACCGCCTTATCGCCGCTGTAGTGGTAAATGCCTGCCGCCGTGGCATCGGACGCCAGGCGAATCATCATCGCCGCCAGATCGCCGGCATAGGTTGGGCAGCCTCGCTGATCGTCGACCACGCGGATCGTCTCCTGGCTCTGTGCCAGGCGCAGCATGGTTTTCACAAAATTGCCGCCATATTCGCTGAACACCCAGGAGCTGCGGATCACAATCGCCTGCGGCAGCATCGCCTGTACGCGCTTTTCACCCTCCCACTTGCTCAGGCCGTAAAAGTTAATCGGGCAGGGGAGATCGCTCTCGCTGTAGGGCGCGCTGCGGCCGCCGTCGAAAACGTAATCGGTAGAGATATGGATCAGCTGCGCGCCTGCTTCACGCGCCGCCCGCGCCAGATTTTCCGGCCCCAGCGCGTTGACCTTCATCGCCCGGATGCGATCGATCTCCGCCTTATCGACGGCGGTATAGGCGGCGGCGTTCATAATTACCTGCGGACGAAAGCGCCGTACGATGCGATCCACCGCCGGGCGATCGGTAATATCCAGTTCCGCCGAACCGCAGGCGAGCATCACCCAGCCGGCGGGAAAACGATCCAGCAGGCAGCGGCCCAGCTGACCATAGGCGCCGGTTAACAGTATGCGCATGGCATCAACTCCGTCAGAAGTAATCCCTGTTGATCTTTTTCCGACAGCAGCGGCGCGGCAACCGGCCAGTCGATATGGATGGTCGGGTCGTTCCAGCGCAGGCAAACCTCATCCTGCGGCTGATAGTAGTCGGTACATTTATATTCAAAATCCGCCACGGCCGAGAGCACCACAAAGCCGTGCGCCAGGCCGGGCGGGATCCAGAACTGGCGCTTATTCTCTTCCGACAGAATGACGCCCTGCCACTGGCCGAAGGTTGGCGATGCGGGGCGAATATCCACGGCGACGTCAAACACTTCGCCGCGCACTACGCGCACCAGCTTGCCCTGCGGGCGGGTTTTTTGATAGTGCAGCCCGCGCAGCACGTGGCGGGCGGAGCGGGAGTAGTTATCCTGAACGAACTCCGCCTCGATATTCAGCAGCTGCTGATAGCGGCGTTTTTCAAAGGTTTCCAGGAAGAAGCCGCGCGCGTCGCCGTAGACCGCAGGCTCGATAATTTTGACATCCTCAATGCGCGTAGCGATAACTTTCATGGGTCCACCAGAAGCTGATGCAGATAGGCGCCATATTGCGTTTTGCCGAGATCGCGCGCTCGTTCGCGTAGCGCCGCAGCGCTCAGCCAGCCCTTGCGCCAGGCGATCTCTTCCAGGCAGGCCACCTTAAAACCCTGGCGCTTCTCAATGGTATGAATAAAGTGCGAGGCTTCCAGCAGGCTGTCGTGCGTGCCGGTATCCAGCCAGGCGAAGCCGCGGCCCAGCAGCTCTACCGACAGCAGGCCATCCTCCAGATACATTTGATTCAGGGTGGTGATCTCCAGTTCGCCGCGCGCCGAGGGCTTGATCTCTCTGGCCATCGCGCACGCGTGGCGGTCGTAGAAATAGAGGCCGGTAACCGCGTAGTTTGATTTGGGCTGTGCGGGTTTCTCCTCCAGCGAAATGGCCTGCATCCGGTGGTTAAACTCCACCACCCCGAAGCGCTCCGGGTCCATAACCTGATAGCCGAACACCGTGGCGCCGTGGTTGCGGACGCTGACCTCTTCCAGTTTTTTCGCAAAGCTCTGGCCAAAGAAGATGTTGTCGCCCAGCACCAGCGCGCAGCGGTCGCCCGCCAGAAAATCCTCGCCGATGATAAACGCCTGCGCCAGCCCTTCAGGCCTGGGCTGCACGGCGAACTGCAGCCGAATGCCGAACTGCCCGCCATCGCCCAGCAGCCGCCGGAAAGCCGGAAGATCTTCCGGCGTGGTGATAACCAGAATCTCGTTAATGCCCGCCAGCATCAGCACGGAGAGCGGATAGTAGATCATCGGTTTGTCATACACCGGCAGCAGCTGTTTGGATACGCCGCAGGTGACCGGATGCAGCCGGGAGCCCGTGCCTCCGGCGAGTACGATACCTTTCATACAGAGTCTCGATGTAGCAATAAACAGGGGCCTTTCAGGGCATGGGCTAAAGATTACGCCTCGCCTGATTCGGCAATGGCGCAAATAAAGAGGCAAAGCAGAGGCTTTATTGCGGATAACGGCGCACGGCTAAGGAAAAGCGGCGGGCGGCCGATAATCAGGCAAAACCGGGGGCTGACGCGCCAGGCGCAGCCCTGGGCGCTGTTGCAATTTTCGGCGTACCGCTTAAGCAAAGCGTGCGTTTTCGCGCGGCAGGCGCCTGCGACAGCCGGCGCGCGGCTAAAATCTTTTCCGGCGTCGCCCGCGCGGAAGATGTGATCTTAACGGCGTTGCGCCGATAGTGGTCACACACATTTTCGAAATAACCCGTCTTTTTTATCCCTATTCCGCCAATCGATCACCCTACAGAACCGGATAATCATGCCGATAACGTAACTAACGCAGGGTAGTCAAAGTGAACGATCTCTATACCGCCGACGGCGTGATGGATAAGCATTCGCTGTGGCAGCGATATGTACCGCTGGTACGCCATGAGGCGTTGCGCCTGCAGGTGCGGCTGCCCGCAAGTGTTGAGCTGGACGATTTACTGCAGGCCGGAGGCATTGGGCTGCTGAATGCCGTGGAGCGTTACGATGCGCTCCAGGGCACTGCCTTTACCACCTACGCCGTACAGCGCATTCGCGGCGCCATGCTGGATGAGCTGCGCAGCCGCGACTGGGCGCCGCGCAGCGTGCGTCGTAACGCACGCGAGGTGGCGAGCGCCATGCACCAGTGCGAACAGATGCTGGGGCGGGCCGCATCGGAGCAGGAGGTCGCTAAGCAGCTCAATGTTTCGCTGGAGGAGTACCGTCAGATTTTGCTGGATACCAATAACAGCCAGCTTTTCTCCTACGACGAATATCGCGAAGAGCATGGCGACAGTGCGGAACTGGTGACGGAAGGGCATGAAGACGCTAACCCGCTGCACCAGCTGATGGAAGGGAATCTGCGTGAACGCGTCATTGAAGCGATCGAGGCGCTGCCCGAACGCGAAAAAATGGTGCTGACACTGTATTACCAGGAAGAGCTGAACCTGAAAGAGATTGGCGCCGTGTTAGAGGTGGGCGAGTCCCGCGTCAGCCAGCTGCACAGTCAGGCGATCAAACGCCTGCGCGCCCGGTTAACGGGAGCGCGCTGACAGCGTTAGCTCTCGCTTTCGAGGACATATAACCGGGGGTCTCCTCAATGGGAACCAAACTAAAAACGAGGCCATTAAGCCGTTATCTTAAAGATTATAAACACAGCCAAAGTAATTGCTCGCACTGCGGTAAAGTTCTCGACAGAATGGCGTTGGTCTTTCGCGGACAGATTATCAATAAAGAAGCTATTTCCCGGATGGACCAGCCGATTGACGATCAGGTCTGGCTTAAATTACAAAATGAACTGACCGCGCTGTGTCGGTTTTGCAGCGATATTTATTGTAATACCCATCCCAACTATTTTGACATTATGGCGTTTAAACAGTACCTGTTTGAACAGACCGAAATGAGCCACAGCACCATCCGCGAATATGTGGTTCGCCTGCGTCGTCTGGACGATATGCTGTCGGCGAAAAACTATCCGGCGGAAAAATTACGCGGCGGCAGCTGGCACGAATGTCTGGAGCATGATTTACCGGACGCCGGCAATAATAATTATCGTATCGCCCTGCGCAAATACGATCAGTTTTTAGGCTGGCAGCGTAACTAGGCGTCAGGCACGGGTGGGATTTCATCCGTGCCGCGCTGATTTTTCTGCAAGCGCGCTAAATCAACGCGCTGTCGCACCAACTGCCCATAGATCGCCGCCGCAACTTCTGCAACACTGTAGCCATCAACCTGTGCGCGTGGAGGCTGCCTTGTCCCTGTCTAACCTTAACCAATTTCCCCGTCTTGAGCTGATCGGCGCGCCGACGCCGCTGGAACATTTGCCGCGTCTTTCTGACTACCTGGGACGCGATATCTTTATCAAGCGTGACGATGTCACGCCGCTGGCGCTCGGCGGCAACAAGCTGCGCAAACTGGAATTTCTGGCGGCGGACGCGCTGCGCGAAGGGGCGGACGTGCTGATTACCGCCGGGGCGATTCAGTCCAACCACGTAAGGCAAACCGCGGCGGTAGCGGCGAAGCTGGGGCTGAAGTGCCTGGCGCTGCTGGAAAACCCGATCGCTACCCAGGCGGAAAACTATCTCAGCAACGGCAACCGTCTGCTGCTCGATCTGTTCGATTGTGAAGTGGAAATGGTAGAAGCGCTGCATGCTCCGGCGCAGCAGCTGGAAGAGGCGCGTATCCGGCTGGAGGCGCAGGGATTCCGGCCTTATGTCGTGCCGGTGGGCGGATCGAACGCGCTGGGGGCGCTGGGCTACGCCGCCTGCGCGCAGGAGATCGCCCATCAAAGCGAAGGCGTGGTGGATTTCGCCGCCGTGGTGGTAGCCTCCGGCAGCGCCGGCACCCACGCCGGGCTGGCGGTGGGTCTGGAGGCGCTGCTGCCCGATAGCGAACTGGTTGGCGTGACGGTGTCACGTAAGGCGGCCGATCAGCTGCCGCTGGTGCAGACGCTGCGACAAAATCTGGACGGGCTGCTGCACAGCGACAGCCGCGCCGACATTACTCTCTGGGATGACTATTTCGCGCCGCGTTACGGCATGCCGAATGAAGAAGGTATGGAAGCGGTAAAACTGCTGGCGCGGCTGGAGGGCATCCTGCTCGATCCGGTCTATACCGGCAAAGCGATGGCGGGACTGATCGACGGCATCAGCCGGCAGCGTTTCCGCCGCGAAGGGCCGCTGCTGTTTGTGCATACCGGCGGCGCGCCGGCGTTATTTGCTTATTATCCTTCCGTCTAATCGAAAAGGCGAAAAGAGTTTATAATCAGTCTGTTTTATCGTCTTTTGCCGCCGACGCGCTCTGCGGCGAAAGCAGTTAGCCTGATCGCCTGGCTTTGCCTGTCGGCGTCGCGCCGGCAGGCAGTTTGCACACAATCCAACAATAAACGGGGTTAATATGATCTTCTCTCAGGTACGTCGTCAGCTGGTGCTGGGCGTCATGGCGGTGGCGCTGGTGGCTGGCGTCAATATGAAAACCTTTGCGGCGGAAAATCTGCTGAGCAAGGTTAAAGAGCGCGGCAGCCTGCTGGTGGGGCTGGAGGGCACCTATCCGCCGTTCAGCTTCCAGGATGAGCGCGGCAAACTGACCGGCTTTGAGGTAGAGTTCGCCGAGGCGCTGGCGCAGCACCTTGGCGTAAAGGCCAGCCTGAAGCCGACCAAGTGGGACGGGATGCTGGCCTCGCTGGATTCGAAGCGCATCGACGTAGTGATCAATCAGGTGACCATCTCTGACCAGCGCAAGAAAAAATATGACTTCTCCACGCCCTATACCGTTTCCGGCATCCAGGCGCTGACCCGCAAAGATAAAGAGGGCAGCATCAGCAAAGCGCAGGATCTGGCGGGTAAAAAAGTGGGCGTCGGCCTCGGCACTAACTATGAAGAGTGGCTGCGCGCTAACGTGCAGGGCGTAGATATCCGTACCTACGATGACGATCCGACCAAATATCAGGATCTGCGTTCCGGCCGTCTTGACGCCATCCTGGTCGATCGCCTGGCGGCGCTGGATCTGGTGAAAAAAACCGGCAACACTATGGCGGCAGCCGGTCCGGCGTTCTCGCGTCAGGAAGCGGGCGTAGCGCTGCGTAAGGGCAACGAGGATCTGCTGAGCGCCATTAATCAGGCGATTGCGGAGATGCAGAAAGATGGCTCGCTGAACAAAATTTCTGACAAATGGTTTGGCGCGGACGTCACTAAATAATGCAAGAGAGTATCCAACTGGTGCTGGATTCAGCACCTTTTTTATTGAAGGGCGCGGTTTTCACCTTACAGCTCAGCATCGGCGGCATGTTCTTCGGGCTGGTGCTGGGCTTTGTGCTGGCGCTGATGCGGCTCTCCGCCTTCTGGCCTGTCGCCTGGCTGGCGCGTATCTATGTCTCGATCTTTCGCGGCACGCCGCTGATCGCTCAGCTGTTTATGATCTACTACGGCCTGCCGCAGTTCGGTATTGAACTCGATCCTATCCCCTCGGCGATGATCGGCCTGTCGCTGAACACCGCGGCCTATGCCTCTGAATCGCTGCGCGGCGCTATCGCCGCTATTGAGCGCGGGCAGTGGGAGGCGGCGGCGAGCATCGGCATGACGCGCTGGCAGACGCTGCGTCGCGTGGTGCTGCCGCAGGCGGCGCGAACCGCACTGCCGCCGTTGGGCAACAGCTTTATCAGCCTGGTGAAAGATACCTCGCTGGCCGCCACCATTCAGGTGCCGGAGCTGTTTCGCCAGGCGCAGCTGATCACCTCGCGCACGCTGGAAGTGTTCACCATGTATCTGGCGGCGTCGCTGATCTACTGGATCATGGCGACGGTGCTGTCGGCGCTGCAAAACCGGCTGGAAGCGTGGGTTAACCGACAGGATCGGGAGGAAAAATGAGCGCCATTGAAGTGAAAAAACTGGTGAAGCAGTTTAACGGTCAGACGGTGCTGCACGGCATCGATCTGGAGGTGGCCTCCGGCGAAGTGGTGGCGATTATCGGTCCCAGCGGTTCGGGCAAAACCACGCTGCTGCGCAGCATCAACCTGCTGGAAGAGCCGAACAGCGGCACCATTAAGGTAGGCGCTATTGAAATCGACGCGGCGCAGTCGCTCAGCAGGCAGAAAGAGCGCGTGCGCCAGCTGCGGCAGCAGGTAGGCTTCGTTTTCCAGAGTTTTAACCTGTTTCCGCACCGCTCGGTGCTGGAAAATATCATCGAAGGCCCGGTGATCGTTAAGGGAGAGCCGAAAGCGGAGGCGATTGCCCGCGCGCGCGCGCTGCTGGAAAAGGTAGGGTTGCAGGGTAAAGAGAACAGCTATCCGCGCCGGCTTTCCGGCGGCCAGCAGCAGCGCGTGGCGATCGCGCGCGCGCTGGCGATGCGCCCGCAGGTAATTCTGTTTGATGAGCCGACTTCGGCGCTGGATCCGGAGCTGGTAGGCGAGGTGTTAAACACCATTCGTTCGCTGGCGCAGGAGAAGCGTACCATGGTAATCGTCACTCACGAGATGAGCTTTGCCCGTGACGTCGCCGATCGCGCCATCTTTATGGATCAGGGGCGGATTGTTGAGCAGGGGCCGGCGAAAGAGCTGTTTGCGCAGCCGCAGCAGGCGCGCACCCGCCAGTTTCTGGAGAAGTTTCTCAGCCAATAGCTGGCCTGGCGTACGCCGGGTTAGTCTTAAATATTATGACGCTATGGGCGTTCGGTAATGCCGAACGCCCGTTTTTATTCGCACCGCTCGCACCTTTTCTTTTTGCCGTCAGGGCCGGTTATTTTTTTTAAGATAAAAGCTACAGCCTTTTGTTTCCTGCAGCGTTAATAATCCTGATCTGGCTGACCAGCCATTTTTTTCCTACCACACAGCAGGAAACAACAGCAATGAACAATAAAAAAAGTGAAGAAATAAGGTGGGTGAACACGCTGAAAGGCGGATGTATCCTGCTGGTTGTATTATACCATGTGGTGCTGCCGGGGTTTGAAGGCACGCTAAAATACCTGACGGCAGGGAGTTTTCCCGCTCATATCTGGATGGCGTTTAATACCGTGCTGTCGCCGCTGCGTATGCCCGCTTTCTTTTTCGTTTCCGGGATGCTGGCGGCGCGCGCAATTAATGATAAACCGTGGCAGGCGGTATTTACCAGCCGGGTAACCAACCTGTTTTATCTCTATATTCTCTGGGGCGTTATTCAGTGGTTTTCAATTTATGGCATCTCCTCGGAAATAACGCATCATCGCATCTCCAGCAATATTAACTCTTCCTATGCCGAATCGCCGCAGGAGTTTGTTTCACTGATGCTGATGGCGATGAGCAGCTCGTGGTATCTCTATGCGCTGGGGCTGTTTTTCCTGTTCGCCAAGCTGTTTCGTCGGCAGCGGCTACCGCTGATTATCACGGCGGTGCTGTTGAACTACGCTGCGGTGGAAAAAATTATTCCCGGCTGGGGGCCGGAAAGCCTGTCGCAATATTTCATCTATTTTATTATGGGCGCTTTCTGGAGCGCGCAGGTAATCGCGCTGAGCGAATGGCGTAAAAGCAACTTCCTGCCCTGGCTGGGGCTGGGCGTGCTGGCGGGGGCGCACCTGCTGCTGGGACTGGAAAAGAACCTGTTTCTCTGCACCTTAACCATTCTCGCCTGTATCGCGCTGTGCCGGACGCTGAATGCCCGCTTTAGCATGACGTGGATGAACTGGATCGGTAAAAATACGCTGCAAATTTACGTGCTGCACCGCATCTTTATTGAATATTTCGGCATGACGGCTATTCTGTTCGCGCTCGATCACCAGCTGTTTAATTCCGCGCTGTTCTCGCTGCTGTGGGCGACGGCCTTCCCGATTGGCATGGTGGCGCTCTGTTCGCTTTGCTCTATCGCAGTATGGAAGCTATTGAACAAGGGGCTGGGGAAATCGCTGTTTATCTATCCGCGCCTGCTGCGTATGAAGTTTGACGTCTGATATGACTGATTAATATTGTCGCGCTAACGGCGCGGCAATATTATGACCATGCGCGACAGTAAATAAATGGGAAATAATAATTAAAAAAGTAAATGTTTTTAACATAGTAAAACGGTTATCCAATTCGCGATAGTTAATATCCAAAAAATTAATAATTCATATTCCTTCCGTACATCTTCCATATTTCCCGTTTTTGAACGGTTGTTTTTTCGAATATTGCGCTTAATTTAGTTATTCGCCTATCAATATCGCATTATTAAACAGAAAAAACGATTAGACATGCGCGGTCTTATTTATCATTATCCAGTCTCTTTGTTAACCAATATTAATATAATGCTGCTTCTTTGATACATCACTGCTTATCTACCTGTAAAGGGTGATATGAAGTTTTTTCTTTCCAGTTACTTATTGGTTTCTCAGTTAACCGCCAGGCGATCAAAATTAAATATATTTTGATATATATGGATAGCGAACTAAATAAGGATGTTTGATCAGTAATAGAATAACCACATGGAAATAAAAACCAGCGGCATGGACGCCGTACAATGCGCGTAACCTTTCCCTGTAAGGGATAAAAGAAAGGACGTTAAAATAAAAGACATTATTCCCGTCTGTGTACCTTCATGCCATCGGTATTTCATTTCCTTAAAACCGGAATTATTTTTCAGGCAATAATTCTGCGCCAGCGTTAATCACGGCAAATGTGGTTCCTGTTCCAGCGATCTGTCCATTCATCGTGCTATCCGTGCGCCGTCAACGACGCGAAAAGAAGATCTCGCTCTGATCTCCAGGCATTTCAGGGCGTTATCGCTATCTTCCGCCAGCCGAAAACAGGCGTTACCGCACCGGGCAGAAGATAGCTTTTATTATGGGTTATACCCCATCTAACTGGCAATGAAAGGAAAGATAATGAGCTTCGAACGTATTATTAAAGAACAGATCGATGAGTTAACCGACTTTGATATTAATAAACTGGTCAGCGATACGCTGATTGAGGATATCGGGCTTGCCAGCCTCGATTTTCTTTCTATTCAGGTCGCCATTAAAAGAGAGCTAAATATCGACGTCGATCTGAATGCGCTGACGGAAGTGCAGCCGCGTACCTACGGCGATCTGTTACAGTTCTTCAAAGAAAAATATGGCGACTGTGCAGTGAGTGGGCGCCCATGAATAGAGTGGTTGTAACAGGTTATGGCGCTATATGTGCGCTGGGAAGTAATGCGCAGGCTATCTGGCAGGGTATTTTAGATAAACGGTTAGGTTATGCGAAACTGGAAGACCCGCCAAAAAATGTCAATGCCCGTTTTTTTGGCAAAATAAATCAGCCGCTGGATACCGGGCGCTTTTCAAAAAGGATCCTGAAAAACACGCCGCGTTTTGCCCAGCTGGCGCTGATCGCCGCTCAGGAGGCGGTAGAGATGGCCTTCAGCGAAGGCGGATCGCCGCAGGATTATTATGCGGATACCGAATGCGGAGCCATCGTTGGCACCGGCTGGGGCGGTTTTGATAACACCGCGGCCAATTACTTCGCCTGGCACGAAGGCACGCCATCTATCCAGAGCTGTTTCCATACCATGCCAGGCATCGCTACCGCAGCGATCGCCATTAACTGGAATCTTAAAGGATATCAGAGCACGCCGGTTGCCGCCTGCGCCACGGGCAGTATTGCCGTTGGCGAGGCGTACGAAATAATTAAAAGCGGCAGGATGAAGATGATGTTGGCCGGGGGGGCGGAAAGCACGCTTACTCCTTTCCCAATGTGGTCAATTGATGTGCTGGGCGCGCTGAGCAAAGAGCAGGAAGATGCGCATAAAGCATGTTGTCCTTTCAGCAAGGAGCGCAGCGGGTTTATCCTAGCGGAGGGCGGCGCGATAATCTGTCTGGAGTCGCGCGAGCACGCTCTTCAAAGAAATGCGCTTATTCTCGGTGAGATTGTGGGCTATGCCAACCATAGCGACGCCTATGTCAATCTTACCGCGCCCGCGCCCGATCTTACCGGCAGGGTTACCACCATTACGCAGGCGCTTAAGCAGGCCGGGTTACCACCCGATCGGATCGATTATATCAACGCCCACGGCACTTCAACGCCGATGAATGATGCCAACGAAACCGAGGTGCTGAAGCAGGTATTCGGTGAGGCGATCTGGCAGATTCCGGTGAGCAGCACCAAATCTTATACCGGTCATCTTATTGCCGCTGCGGGTGCGATAGAAACGCTGTTCTGTATAAAAAGCATTCAGGACAAGATAGTGCCCGCCACGATTAACTATCACACGCCCGATCCACAGTGCGACCTTAATTATGTTCCTAACCATCACCTTTATAACCAGCGGTTAGAGCATGTAATCAACGTAAATTATGGGTTTGGCGGGGCAAACAGCTGCCTGGTCATAAAGGGGCATTCCGATGACGACTAGTTTTTCTCAGGATCAAATAAGCGAATGGGCTTACTTTTCAGGCGATCATAATAAAGTCCACTTTGATGAAGAGATCGCCAAAAAAAATGGTTTAAACGGGGTAATTGTGCAGGGCATGCTGGTGTTACAGGATGCCAAGAAAGCGTTAACCCAGTATATCGGCGGTCCCAGCAGGATAAAGTTTTACCTGAAGGAGCCAGTTTATCGGGATAAAGAAATTATCTACTTAATCTCCAGGAAAAATGATGAGCATCACCTGAAGGTTCACGATATTAATGGCTGCTGCTGTATTACCGGGCGCGCCAGCCCCGAAAAAGGCGAAACCGATATCGTACAGGCTAAACATAATATCGCGATAGATCGTCCTTTCCTGGAAAAGCAGATCCAGCTCTATCAGGCGCTCTACCCGGAGGCGGGTTATAGCTGGATGATTATGGATGCCTTGCTTTTCAGCGTCTGTTTTAAATATCAAAACGGCGATCCTTTTTATGCTAAGGCGCAAAAAATTACCCTTGAACCGGACAAAAGCAAAGTCGTCACCTTTCAGGTCGATCAGGATATTTTCATTACCGAAGATATCCTGACCTACGACTGTGCGGATCTGAACGATCTGACCTTTTATTATGAGGATCAGGACGTTGTGAAAGAGGACTATTCGGTCTATAGCCTGCTTAACTACCAGATTTATCGTCGGGATAAGCTACTGTACCAGGCATCAATGGGCAGTATTACCAGGGCTTTCGAGGCACAAAATCGGGCAATCAACAAACGGTAAAGCAATGACGAACAAAAAATGGATTTTTGTGACGGCGGGCAGCCGTGGCATCGGCGCTGAGATAGTCAGACGGCTGGCTGAAGAAGGCTACAGCGTTATCTTCACCTGGCATACTAATCAGGAGAAGGCCGAGAAGCTGGTGCAATCGCTTGATAACAAGGGGCTTTCCTGTCGCTGCTATTGCTGCGATGTCAGAGATCACGCGGCGGTAAAAGACCTTTGCGAGCGATTATTGCAGGCATTTGGCGCGCCTTTTGGCATCGTGAATAACGCCGGTATCAGCAAAGACAAGCTGCTGATTAATACCGAGGTTAGCGAGTGGCAGGAGGTAATGGATATCAATATTAACTCGGTGTTTTACACCATCCGTAGTCTGCTACCCGCCATGATACAGGCCGGTCAGGGCGCGATTATTAATATCGGCTCGGTGGCCGGGCTGCGAGGCAATGCCGGGCAAAGCGTCTATTCAGCGACCAAAGCCGCCCAGGCGGGGCTGACAAGAAGCTTAGCCAGAGAAGTAGGGCTGTTTCAGATCCGCGTGAACTGCATCGCGCCAGGCCCGATTGAAACCGATATGTTGACCGCGCTGCCGGATAAAAAGCGTAAGGCGCTGACCGGCCAGACGGCGTTAAAGAAATTTGGTCAGCCGGCTGACGTAGCCAACATGGTCTCTTTCTTATTTGGCCCCGGCGGTGAACATATTACCGGGCAAACGCTGGTAATTGATGGCGGTCTCTCTGTTTAAACAGGATGAAATAATGAAACTCAGAATAGTACCGAAAGAAGTCTTTGAGGTAATGGATCTCAACGGACAGTTTAACTATCACTGGTCTCCTGATGCTGTTTTTTCGCTGGTTGGCCTGGGCACCTCCTATTTGCTGGAATTTTTTGAGTTTTATGGCGATGCGATAAGCAAGTATTACGATCGCTTCGTTAAAAATAGCGCTTTTGAGGATGACCGCTTCCATACTTTTATCTCCCAGGAGCGGAGACACGCGGCGGCACATAAGATGCTTAATTTGTTTATGACCAAAAAATATCTTCCTCCCGCCAGGGAGAAATACCATCCCCGCGTTTATGACTTTATGTATCCCACTTATAAAGAGTTTGTGGAGCCGATTATTGCGGGCATTGAAGGGGATGCCGCGAAAGGCATGACGCTCGACAGCCCGCATTTTCGTGAGGCGTTAAAAAGCATCGCCATCTTTGAAACGGAAGTCTGTATGGCGGCGTTTTCATTCTTCGAAAACCTGTTTGATAAGGGCAAAATCACTCACATTATCAATCAATCGCAGAACCTCGGCGTGCTTTATCTGTTTGGCTATCACTACGCTGAAGAGATGGAACACTGTCATGTTTCCATTGAAACCTATGAGACGATTTATGGTGAAAAACTGTGGACGCAGAAAGAGGTGGATGATTATCTCAATAACGCCGACATACTGACGCGGCGGATTATTAACGCCACGCTGTTTGTCGCCAGAGAGTTAGGTGCAGACGTTTCCGTGCGGCAAATAGCGTTCCGGCTGCCCGCGAAAAACCGTATGGTTGCCGTCGGCTTTAATGCCAACGATCCGCAAATAAACAGCAAAATTCATTATTTCGTTGAGAAATGGGATAGCGAATGGGAGCCGTTGCTCCGCGCTAAAATCCTTGAGGAAATTAAACGGCGCCGGGCAGCGTAACGCGACGCCCGCTAAAAACTTTCTGCTGTATAACCCGATGCGCCACCGGCGCAGCGAGAACTGAGGGCGGCCTGCTATTATTCGCCGACAGCGTCTGGTAAATGGCTGCCCGCTAAGGATATGTCGAATCATGGACGGTAACATGGAACTTTATCATCTCAGGCTGGATAGCGGTGAGACCATCGCAATAAACCACTACGCGCCAGCGAACTCATTCAACGAGGAAACAATAGTTTTTGTTCATGAAGGCAATAACAAAGACTTTGTTGATGAAATTACGTTGAATTTAATTAATCAGGGCATGCAGGTTTACAGCCTAAACCTGTCGCAGCACCAACCTTCATCGCAGGACATTGAAAACAGCACCGCAACGATTATTAACGCCTGTTATGAAGAGCTGGTCGCCCGGTCGCCCGATAACCTTAACACTATGACCTTTATTTCCTGTGACACGATGGCGCTGCGGCTTGCTGCCTGGGTACACGACTACGCGCCGCAAATTAAAAGCCTAATCCTGTACTGCCCGACGCCAGTCCTGCCAGAGGCGGAAAAGCTTTACCACACCAGCCCTGGCAAAGAGATTGATGACTACACGCTAAAAAAATTTCACACGGATTCCGTCGCTATCTATACGCCGACCCTGCTGGTGGCATCCAGGCAACCGAACGCCGCCGATAGCGCGTTTTATGAGCGACTGGGGAGTTTAAAAAAGAAGCAGGTGATTATCAATAAAAACGCCTCCGGGGCTAGCCGCCTGTTTACTCAGGAGATTATTAATTTTCTTGGCAGCGCCAGAGCCGAGGATCGGGACTATTCATTTTTATTACAGGCGGATAGCACGGGTTATACCTGGCAGGAAAATTACAGGCTGATGCAGCCGGAAAGTCACCTGCTGCGGCGTTGCTACTGGCAGCTCAATAAAGCGGCGTTGCTTATTGCCGGCCAGTTCTCCGTCGGGATTAAAATCGGTCTGCGTCAGGGGTTCGATTCCGGGGCGATGCTTGATTATATTTACCAGAATCAGCCGAGCGGCGGTAGCTGGCTGGCGCAGCGCATCGATCGCGCCTACCTGAACAGCGTGCCCTGGCAGGGGGCCAGGGCCAGGAAAAAATGGGTGCATGAGCATATTACTACGGCGATAGGGCTTCTGACCGACGCGGGCAAAAAAGTTAATTTGCTGGACGTGGCCGCCGGACACGGACGCTATATTTTTGAACTGAGCGACAGCTTAATGGCGCGTATCGATCACGTTTTAATGCGTGATTACGACAGCCGTAACGTCGAGTTTGTGAATCAGCTGATCGCAGAAAAATCGTTAGGCCACAAAATAACCTATGAAAAAGGCGATGCCTTTGCGCCTGACGCGTTAGCCACGCTGCCGCGCGATCGAACGCTGGCGGTCGCCTCAGGATTTTATGAGCTGTTTGATGATAACGCGATGGTGCTTAATTCAATGAAAGGGGTTTATGATGCGCTGGAGCCGGGCGGGATACTGGTGTATACAGGCATACCCTGGCATCCCAGACATGAATATATGGCGCGCGTCATGACCCGCAACCGGGATGGGAAACTGTGGGTGCTGAGACGCCGCACCCAGCAGGAGCTGGATCGCCTGATTCGTCAGGCCGGTTTTATCAAAATAAAACAGCGCATGGATCCCTGGGGCATCTATTCCATTTCTATGGCGCGTAAAGGGGAAGGGGAAGCAGCCGCGTCGGAATAAGGGCGGTTTATCGCCTTGTTCGCTATAGCTCTGGAAAGTAAAAAGCCACCTTCAACGCTGAAGGTGGCCCGATCATCAATAACGTGATGGCTTTCTGCCGGGGACGTCAGCCGATAGTCATCAGGCTGGCGTTGCCGCCCGCCGCCGCGGTGTTCACGCTCAGCGCACGCTCCAGCAGCAGACGCTCCAGCAGCAGATTGGTTTCGCCGCGGGCGAAGCCCTGCACTGAAACAATCGCGCCATCGCGTGCCGCCACCTGCTGACACAGCAGCCGCAACCGATCGGCATCGCCGTGATAGATTACCGCGTCGAATGTCTGTTCCGGCGCCAGCGGATCGCGCGCGAAGTCGATACGCGCCCGCACCGCTTCCGGCAGCGACTGCGCCAGCTTGCGGTGCAGCTCGTCATCCTGCCACAGCGCGCGACTGCCGACGCTGGTCACCGCCGCCAGCTGAATCAGCGCATCCTCTTCATTATCGGCCAGACAGAGCACGCGCTCGCGCGGCAGCAGCGTATAGCTGTTGCGCTCGCCGGTAGGGCCAGGCAGCAGGCGCACCGTGCCGCCCTGCGCCAGCTGCTCATAGCGCTGGCACAGATCCGCCAGCTGCGGTTTCGCTTTGGCCCAGACGCTTAACGCCCGATGCGCCTCAAGCAGCGCCGGGCGCAGCGTGACGTCCAGCGCCTGCGCGGCGTCGTGGCGATCCAGCGTCGCCTGCAGCGCGTTTTCCGGACGCCAGCTGAGCAGACGATAAAGGTAGAGCGGGCCGCCCGCTTTCGGGCCGGTGCCCGACAGCCCTTCGCCGCCGAACGGCTGCACGCCGACTACCGCGCCGACCATATTGCGGTTGACGTAGAGGTTGCCGACTTTGGCGCGCTGCGTTACCTGATTAATGGTTTCATCGATGCGGGTATGTACGCCGAGCGTCAGGCCGTAACCGGCGGCGTTAATCTGCTCTACCAGCTGCGGCAGCTCGCTGCGCGTAAAGCGCACCACGTGCAGTACCGGGCCGAAAATCTCTTTATCCAGCTCGTCGATGCTGTTCAGCTCAATCAGCGTCG
Source organism: Mixta tenebrionis (assembly GCF_006517625.1). Lineage (GTDB taxonomy): Bacteria > Pseudomonadota > Gammaproteobacteria > Enterobacterales > Enterobacteriaceae > Mixta > Mixta tenebrionis. Next base: position 20,180 of record NZ_VHQI01000003.1, read on the forward strand.
GCATGATAAAGGTGCCCTGAGACCACTCCTTGCGATCCTGGGTGTTCTCCTGCGCGGCCTGGAACACCGTCAGCCCTTTGGCGCGCATCGCCTGAATATGGCGTTCGATATTCTCTTTCGCTTCGGCGTCGATTACCGGGCCGATATCGGTTGAGAGACGCTCCGGGTTGCCCATGCGGCACTCCATCATCGCGCCGCGCAGCATTTTCAGCGTATGGTCAGCCACGTCCTCCTGAATGCAGAGCAGACGCAGCGCCGAACAGCGCTGTCCGGCGCTGTCCCAGGCGGAGGAGACGATATCCAGCACCACCTGTTCGGTCAGCGCCGAAGAATCGACGATCATCGCGTTCAGGCCGCCGGTTTCCGCGATCAGCGGCGTCGGGCGCCCCTGCGGATCGAGACGGCCGGCAATATTGCGCTGCAGCAGCGTGGCTACCGCGGTGGAGCCGGTAAACATCACGCCGCGCACCCGCTCGTCGCCGGTTAGCTGAGCGCCCACGGTTTCGCCCTGGCCCGGCAGCAGCTGGATCACGCCGGCCGGTACGCCTGCTTCGCGCAGAATACGCATCCCCTGCGCGGCGATCAGCGGCGTTTGCTCGGCGGGTTTCGCCAGCACGCTGTTGCCCGCCGCCAGCGCCGCGGCGATCTGGCCGGTAAAAATCGCCAGCGGGAAGTTCCACGGGCTGATACAGACTACCGGCCCCAGCGGACGATGGGTTTCATTGTCAAAATCGCGTGCTACCAGCGCGGCGTAGTAATAGAGAAAGTCGACCGCCTCGCGCACTTCGGCGATGGCGTTATTAAAGGTTTTGCCCGCCTCGCGCACCAGAATGCCGATCAGCGTTTGCATTTCGCCTTCCATCAGCTGCGCGGCGCGCTCCAGAATCGCGGCGCGCTCCTGCGGCGGCGTGGCGAACCAGATCGGTCCGGCGTTCACCGCGGCGGTCAGCGCCTGCGCCACTTCCTGCTCGTTCGCCTCGCGTACTTCGCCGACGATATCGGTCGGATCGGCCGGGTTGATCACCGGACGCGTTTCGCCGTTACCCGGCTCGCCGTCGATCATCGGTTCGGCGCGCCACGGCTGGGCGGCGCTGCTCAGCAGAGCGCTGGAGAGCGAGGCAAGGCGATGTTCATTCGCCAGATCCAGTCCGGCGGAGTTAGGGCGCGCATCGCCGTAGAGATCGCGCGGCAGCGGAATCTTCGGGTGGGGCAGGCCGATTGCGCCTTCGCTGGCGGCGAGACGCTCTACCTGCTGCACCGGATCGGCGACCAGCTCATCCAGCGGCAGCGTGTTATCGGCAATGCGGTTGACGAAGGAGGTATTGGCGCCGTTTTCCAGCAGGCGGCGCACCAGATAGGCGAGCAGCGTTTCGTGAGTGCCGACCGGCGCGTAGATGCGGCAGGGGCGGTTCAGCTTGCCGTCGGCGCTTTTGCCTACCACCTGTTCATACAGCGGCTCGCCCATGCCGTGCAGGCACTGAAACTCATACTGGCCCGGATAGTAGTTATTGCCGGCCATATGATAAATCGCCGCCAGACTGTGGGCGTTGTGGGTGGCGAACTGCGGATAGATTAGATTCGGCACCGCCAGCAGCTTGCGCGCGCAGGCGAGATAAGAGATATCGGTGTAAACCTTGCGGGTATAGACCGGATAGCCCTCCAGCCCCTCCATCTGGGCGCGCTTGATTTCGCTGTCCCAGTAGGCGCCTTTTACCAGACGAATCATCAGGCGGCGGCGGCTGCGCTGCGCCAGATCGATCAACGCATCGATCACTAACGGGCAGCGTTTCTGATAGGCCTGAATCACGAAGCCGATGCCATTCCAGCCTTCCAGCTCCGGCTCAAAGCAGAGCTTTTCCAGCAGATCGAGCGACAGCTCCAGACGGTCCGCCTCCTCGGCATCGATATTAATGCCGATATCGTAAGAGCGCGCCAGCAGCGTCAGCGATTTCAATACCGGATAGAGCTCATCCATTACGCGCTGGTACTGGGCGCGGCTGTAGCGCGGATGCAGCGCGGAAAGTTTGATGGAGATGCCGGGGCCTTCATAGATGCCGCGCCCGTTGGAGGCTTTGCCGATAGCGTGGATCGCCTGCTGGTAGGAAAGCAGGTAGGCTTTAGCGTCGCTGGCGGTCAGCGCCGCTTCGCCCAGCATATCGTAGGAGTAGCGGAAGCCTTTCTCTTCCAGCTTGCGCGCGTTGGCCAGCGCTTCGGCAATGGTTTCGCCGGTAACAAACTGTTCGCCCATCAGGCGCATCGCCATATCCACGCCTTTGCGGATCAGCGGTTCGCCGCTCTTGCCGATAATGCGGTTCAGCGAGCGTGACAGGTTGGCTTCGTTGTGGGTAGAGACCAGGCGTCCGGTAAACAGCAGACTCCAGGTAGCGGCGTTAACGAACAGCGACGGGCTGCGCCCCAGGTGCGACTGCCAGTTGCCGTTGCTGATTTTATCGCGGATCAACGCGTCGCGCGTCGGCTTATCGGGAATGCGCAGCAGCGCCTCGGCCAGGCACATCAGCGCCACGCCCTCCTGCGAGGAGAGAGAAAACTCCTGCAACAGGCTTTGCACCATGCCGGCGCGTCCGCCTGCGCCTTTCTGGTGCCGCAGCCGGTCGGCCAGCTTCCAGGCGAGCTGGTGAGTTTTCTCCGCCAGCGGCGCGGGCAGGCGCGCCTGCTCCAGCAGCATCGGCACCGCTTCGGTTTCCGGACGGCGCCAGGCGGAAGTAATCGCCGCACGCGCGACCGTTTGCGGTAGAATGTGCTCCGCAAAGTCAAGGAAAGGCTGATGCGGCTCATCCGTCAGCGGTTCATCACCTTCGTTGGCGGCGTTTTGCAGAGGAAACTCCGCTGGCTCGGCGCCCTGTTCAAGCTGCTGTAAGTAGTTGAAAATGGCCTGCTTAATGAGCCAGTGCGGCGTGCGATCGATCTGCCTGGCGGCCAGTTTAATCCTGTCGCGGGTGGACTCGTCCAGTTTGACACCCATAGTGGTTGTTCCCATGCCTTAAACGCTCCTTAACGCCAAATAAACCTTTGTAGCGCGCAATATCACCTATGTTGCAACTTTGTGCAACCGTGTTAAATGTGAGCTTGTTAACACTCTGTACAAACGCCGATTTGTTAAATCCGGCAAAGCGGCATGGAACTTGCTGCAAAAAGCTCGCCAGTTATGCATTCGCCTGAAATTCAGGACCCTTTCGCGGTTGCGCTGCGGGTGTAACCGGTTGAAATGTGACCTGGTGCAACCTTCTGCACTTAAGGTGAAAATGAATGGTGAATTCAATGTATCTGGCGTGTTAAATGCTTTGTGCATAGCGCACCTTTCCGACAGGATAGCGCGCCACAGAGACAACGATGAGATAACACCGCTGCGTTCCGGCGGGTAGAAGGGGCAACTACCCCTCTGCTTAATACCGATAATAAATGGAGAACCTGATGGCAGTAAGTACACCTATGTTGGTGACATTCATCATCTATATTCTGGGCATGGTGTTGATCGGCTTTATCGCGTGGCGATCAACCAAAAACTTCGATGATTATATTCTTGGCGGGCGCAGCCTCGGCAGCGTAGTAACCGCGCTTTCCGCCGGCGCCTCGGATATGAGCGGCTGGTTGCTGATGGGGCTGCCGGGCGCGATTTTCCTCTCCGGCATTTCCGAAAGCTGGATCGCTATCGGGCTGACGCTGGGCGCCTGGCTGAACTGGAAAATCGTTGCCGGACGTCTGCGCGTGCAGACCGAGCATCACAATAACGCGCTGACGCTGCCCGATTTTTTCACCAGCCGCTTTGAGGATCGTAGCCGGCTGCTGCGCGTGATCTCCGCTATTGTGATTCTGGTGTTCTTTACCATCTATTGCGCCTCAGGGATTGTCGCCGGCGCTCGCCTGTTTGAAAGCACCTTCGGCATGAGCTATGAAACCGCGCTCTGGGCGGGGGCGCTGGCCACCATTCTCTATACTTTCGTCGGCGGCTTCCTGGCCGTTAGCTGGACCGATACCGTACAGGCCAGCCTGATGATCTTCGCGCTGCTGCTGACGCCGGTTATGGTGATTATCGCCGTCGGCGGCCTGGATGATTCGCTGCGCGTGATCGAAGCGAAAAGCCTGGAAAACCTCGATATGCTGAAGGGCCTTAACTTTGTCGCGGTGATCTCGCTATTGGGTTGGGGGCTGGGTTATTTTGGTCAGCCGCATATTCTGGCGCGCTTTATGGCGGCGGATTCGCACCGTTCTATCCGCAGCGCGCGTCGCATCGGCATGGCATGGATGATCCTCTGTCTCGGCGGCGCGGTCGCGGTCGGCTTTTTCGGCATCGCCTGGTTCCAGAATCATCCTGAACATGCGGCGGGCGTGACGGAAAACGGCGAGCGCATCTTTATCGAGCTGGCGCGTATTCTGTTTAACCCGTGGATTGCCGGGATTTTGCTGTCGGCGATTCTGGCGGCGGTAATGTCCACGCTGAGCTGCCAGCTGCTGGTCTGCTCCAGCGCGCTGACGGAAGATCTCTATAAAGGTTTTCTGCGTAAAAACGCCAGCCAGAAAGAGTTGGTATGGGTGGGCCGCGCGATGGTGCTGGTGGTGGCGTTGATCGCTATTCTGCTGGCCTCTAACCCGGAAAACCGCGTGCTGGGCCTGGTCAGCTACGCCTGGGCCGGTTTCGGCGCCGCCTTTGGCCCGGTAGTGCTGTTTGCCGTCTGCTGGAAGCGCACCACGCGCAACGGCGCGCTGGCGGGCATGATTATCGGCGCGCTGACGGTAGTGGTCTGGAAACATTACGGCTGGCTTAATCTGTATGAAATTATTCCCGGCTTCCTGTTCGCCAGCATCGCTATCGTTGCGTTCAGCCTGCTGGGCCGCGGGCCGTCCGCCGAGGCGCAGGCGCGCTTTGAGGCGGCGGACGCGGAGTTTAACACCCACTAATCTCACTTCAGGCCGGTAGCGATACCGGCCTCAGCCTGTGGCGCCGTGGCCGCTATGCCCGCGCGCCGGCAGGCCGCACCCAACCCGCTGTGGCGCTGGCCGCCCGGCTTTCGCGGCGTCTTATCCGCCAGGGATTCTCAGTCGCGCAGCGCGGCAGGGCGATAGCTGGAGGGCGACTGTCCGGTCACGCGGCGAAACATGGTCGAAAACGAAGAGCCGCTGTCATAACCCAGCGACAGTGCTACCTCATTCACCGATTTTCCTGCCACCAGTTGGCTAAGCGCGCTCACTACGCAGGCGCGCTGACGCCAGGTGGAAAACGACATTCCCGTTTGCTGAAGAAAGCGACGGCGAAAAGTGCTGGCGCTCATAAACAGGGCATCGGCCCATGCGGCGGCGCTGTCGTGAATCGAGGGCGCCGCTAAAAAGCGCTGACAGCGGGCCAGCAGCGCGGCATGCTGCGGCAGCGGAAGTTCAAAATCCCTGGCCGGCATAGCGGCCAGCTCCTGCAGCAGCAGCGCCACCAACAGCCGATCGCGCCTGCTGTTATAACGCGGCGTCAGCGCTACCGCCTCGATTAGCAGCTGTCGCAGCAGCGGCGATACGGTGATAATTTTACAGCGATCGCCCATCTGCAGCCTTCCGGCGCTGGCCGGTTCGATATAGAGGCTGCGCGTGGTTACGCCAATAAAGGTTACGCTGTGCGCCGTCTGCGGCGGTATCCAGACCGCGTGCTGCGGCGGCACCGTCCAGCTGCCCGATCGGGTATAAACATGCATCAACCCGGTAGCGCCATACAGCAGCTGCGCCCGCCGGTGACGATGCTCTGGCAAGCGATAGCCGCCGGGATAATCGTTGCCTGTCGCCACCACTTCACGATCGATTCCGTCATAGTCATCAATGTGAACATTTCGCATCGCTATTTGTCCGCGCCGTTTTGACCGATTCGCAAGGGTAAATGAGCGCTGCTGAAATGGGAAGCGCGCCGCCGGGGCGCTAAGCTTTTCGCCTCTGTGGTTACGGGGTGATTTGCGCCCCTGTTGTAAGGAAAGTAACGTGAACGAGATAGTGCTGATTACGGCTGTCGGCTTCGCAACCGGCATTACCACCGTACTGTTTGGTTTCGGCGGCGGCTTTGTGGTGGTGCCGTTTGTTTATCAGATTATCAGCCGGCAGCCTGCGCTTGTCCCGGATGCGATGCATATCGCCGTCGCCACCTCAACGGCGGTAATGATATGCAACGCAGGCTGGGCCAGCTTTCAGAACTGGCGCGCGGGGCGCCTGCCCATGAACACGCTGTTTCCGCTGGTTTGGTTTATCGCCGTCGGCGCCGTTGCCGGTACGCTGCTGGCGAGGTGGCTGGCGGGTGGCGTCGTCAGATGTTTGTTTGTCGCCTATCTGCTGCTTACCCTGGCGGACTGCCTGATGCGTCAGGGATTTCTTCGCCGTCCCGCCGCCCGCAGACTGTCGGGTTTAACCATCGGCGCTGGCGGTACGGCGATCGGCATAATTGCGGCGCTGCTGGGCGTGGGCGGCAGCGTGATGACGGTGCCGCTGCTCAGAAGACACGGCTATGCGATGCGCGACTGCGTCAGCGCGGCGAATCCGCTTTCGCTGCCGGTAGCGATATGCGGCGCGGCAACCTGGTGCGTCAGCGGCCTGCATTTGGTCTCACACAGCGGCTATCTTGGTTTTATTAACCTGCAGATTGCGGCGCTGCTCAGCGCGACGGGCTGCCTCGGTATCCTGTTTGCCCGCTACGCCATCCCGCCAGTAGCCGATCGGCTGCATGCGCGCATTTATCTGCTGCTGCTGCTGACGGTGCTGCTGGCGATGGCGCTGTAGTGAAGCTGGCTGCTGTGGCTCGAATCATTTACCGGCGATTAGCGGCGCCAGGCCAGCGCCCGGACCAGGCGGTCACCCGCTTTTTGCACCAGCAGCACCAGCGCCAGCAGCACCACGATAGTCGCCGCCATAATCTGGTTATCGAAACGCTGATAGCCGTAGCGGATCGCCAGATCGCCAAGGCCGCCGCCGCCCACCACGCCCGCCATTGCCGAGAAGCCGATCAGCATCACAGTGGTCAGCGTGATCCCTGCTATCAGCGAGGGCAGCGCTTCCGGCAGCAGTACGCGGCTGACGATATGCCACAGGTTGCCGCCCATGGAAACTACCGCCTCCACGCGCCCGCCATCCACCTCATCCAGCGCGTTCTCAACGATACGGGCAAAAAAGGGAAAGGCGCCGAGGGTAATCGGCACTACCGCCGCGGTGCTGCCGAGAGTGGTGCCGATCAGCAGGCGGGTAAAAGGAATCAGCGCGATCAACAACACTACAAAAGGCAGAGCGCGTCCGGTATTGACCAGCGTGTTTAACAGCAGGGCGAGCGGGCGATGCGGCAGCAGCCCCTCCCGGCGCGTCAGAAACAGCAGCACGCCGACCGGCAGTCCCAGCGCTACGGTAAACAGCGCGGCAAGCGCCACCATATAGAGCGTTTCGCCGGTGGCGTTCAGCAACAGCGCCTGAAAGCGCTCCCAGTTCATGCTACGCATCGTGACGGCTCCTGCGGTTGATAGCGGGCGATAAAGGCGCGATCCGCTTCGCCATCCTTCAGCAGCATCTGCCGCAGCCTGCCATCCTGACGATGCATAATCTGCGTCAGGCTGCCGCTTTCCACCAGTTGCCCATGCTCAAGCAGCGCGGCGCCGTCGCAGATGCGCTTGACTACCGCCATCTCATGAGTGATCAGCACGATGGTAATCTTCAGCTGTTGCTGGATATCGGCCAGCAGATCGAGAATTGAGGCGGTGGTTTCGGGATCGAGCGCGCTGGTGGCCTCGTCACACAGCAGATAGCGCGGTTCAACCGCCAGCGCGCGTGCGATGCCGACGCGCTGCTTCTGTCCGCCGGAAAGCTGCGACGGCCAGGCGTTGCCGTACTGCTCCAGCCCCACGCGCTGCAGCAGCGCGCTAACCCGCCGGCGCCGTTCGGCGGCGGCCACCCCGGCAATCTCCAGCGGCAGATCGATATTGTCGTATACGTTGCGCGCATGCAGCAGATTAAAGTGCTGAAAAATCATCCCCATCTGCTGACGCTGGCGCCGCAGCTGCGCCAGGTTAAGCCGGGCGATATCGCGTCCGTCAATCTCGATGCGGCCCGACGAGGGCGGCTCCAGCAGGTTAAGGCAGCGCAGCAGGGTGCTTTTGCCCGCGCCGCTGCGTCCGAGGATGCCGAAAATGGCGCCTTCCCCGATGGAAAGAGAAACGTTGTCCAGCGCCGGTAACGCGGCGCCGGGATAGTGTTTGCTGATATTGTCGAGTTTAATCATGCTGTTCATCCGCAACCGGTATCACCGAGCCGTTATAGTGCTGGCGCATAAAGGCCGCCACCTGCGGCGAGGTAAGGTCTTTCGCCAGCCGGACGATGCGCGCGTCTTTCGCCAGCTGCGGCGTGGTGACCAGCAGATTGCCGTAAGGGTTATGGGCGGCGGATTCCAGCCCCAGCGCATCTTTCGCCGGCGTCAGGCCCGCCTCCAGCGCGTAGTTGCCGTTAATTATCGCGGCGTCCACGTCATCCAGCGCGCGCGGCAGCTGCGGCGATTCGATCTCAATAATCTTGATCCCTTTCGGGTTATCGACGATGTCCTGCGGCGTCACCAGCGTTGCGCCGCTATTATTCTGCGCCTGCAGGCGAATCAGCCCCTTATCCTCCAGCAGCCGCAGCGCGCGGCTCAGGTTGGTGCTGTTATTCGGCAGCGCGATGCTGGCGCCCTGCGGCAGATCCGCCAGGCTTTTTACCCGGTGCGAATAGATGCCGAGCGGTTCAATATGGACATCGGCCACCACGCTGAAGGTTTTGCCCAGCGCCTTCTCCTGATCTTTCAGGTAGGGCAGATGCTGGAAATAGTTGGCATCCACATCGCCCGACGCCAGCAGTTCATTGGCGTTAACGCCGCCGCTCAGTTCGATGATGTCGAGATCCAGCTGCGGATCGATCTGCTTCACATACTCCAGAATTTCCGCGTGCGGCACCGGATCGGCGGCGATACGCAGCGGGGCGGCTTTCAGGCTCTGGGCAACCAGTAATGACAGCCCGGCAAGGGCGAAAAGGGTCTGCTTAATCATCATTTTTCTCTTATGGTTATTAAATTATTGCGGCAGGCGCTGTTCGGGATAGAAACGCTGCGCCACTTCAGGGTGCGAACGCAGTCGGCCTTTAAGGTAGTTCCAGCCCACCTCGCGCAGCAGAGGATTAAGCGGATCGCTGGCGGGCCCCTGCGCCTGACGCGCCAGGGTCTCCGGCAGCTGATAAACCGGCACCACCGCGTCCAGCTGCGCGCCAAGGAAAAAGGCGGCCGACAGGCGCTGGCGATCGGGGCGGGGCGATACCACCCGATGGACGGTAGCGCGCAGATAACCGTTGGTCGCCAGCTCCAGCAGCTCGCCGATATTCACTACGAAAGAGCCAGGCAGCGGCGAGGCGGCGACCCAGTTATCGGGCGACAGCTCTACCTCCAGGCCGGGCTGGTCATCCTGCAGCAGCAGCGTCAGAAAGCCGGAATCTTTATGGGCGCCCACGCCCTGGCGGGATTCGGCTTCGCTGCGGCCCGGATAGCGAATCAGCTTGATATGTTCGTTGGGATAAGCGCCATAGAGGTTATCGAAAGCGTGACGCGGCAGCTGTAACGATTCGGCCAACGCGCGCAGCAGCTCCAGCGCTACCTGCGTCATCTCCTGCTGCCAGCGGGTAATCACCTGTTGTAGTTCTGGCAGCGCCTCTGGCCACTGGTTTGGCCCCTGCATTCGCTGCCAGGCGGGCGCATCGGGCGTATCCGGCAGGGCTTCGCGTTCGGCGCCGGCATCAAACTGCTCGCGAAAATCGGGTTGGCTGCGGGTGATCTCCACGCCGGCGAGGTTATAGCCGCGAAAATGGGGCGAGTTAGCCATGGCTACCTTCAGCTTTTCCTGCTGCGGCAGGGCGAAAAAGGCGCGGGCGACGCGCTGCACCTCGTCCAGCAGCGGCTGTCCGACGCTGTGGTTAACCAGATAGAAGAATCCGACATCGTGGGCGGTCTGCCCCAGCTGGCTAATGGCCTGCTGGCGCTGCGGCGCCTGGCCTGACAGCTGCGAGAAATCAATTATCGGGAGCGTTAACGAAGCGGTGTGGCTCATAGCGATATTCCTGTTGGCGACGATTGCCTGCACAGTGCCATTTCGCCTGGCGCTGCACTACCAAGTAATTGTGCTATCGATATGCAGAGGATGAATAGCGCAGAGGGCGCAGATGCCGCCCGGCGTAGCTGGATAATTTTTAGCGCCAGAGCGGCAGGCTGTCGGTCAGTGTGGTGGTTTTCTTTTTCGGCCCGATCGCCACAGCGAAGCGCAGGCTGCCCGGCATTAAAGAGCTACAAACATGTTTGTCCTGAAGGAAATTAACTCGCCGGCGGCCTGGCCGATAAAAAAGGCGTGAGCGGCGACGGAATGGCGCCTTTGCGCTGCCTGAGGAACAATTTTACCGGCGTGTACGTCAGCCGCTTTGCCAGGCCGAGCGTATAATTACTTTTTCCGTGCTGTTTTCTGAAAGAGAGTTATTAACCGATATGTAAATAAAAAATTGCTCGCGCTATTAATAAAATAGCGGCGCCCACTGTAATATATCGACACAAGCCGTTGCTTAACGTTTAATTCCAGCGCCTGAGCAACGTTGTTTATTCGTGGCTGCAATTGGCTTTACGCCGCGCACCGCTGCAGGACCGGGAAAAATATTAAGCGCTTTCTGTCAATTCCCTGAATAAGCTGCTATTTGATATTGGTGGATGGAATGTTCTATTATCTGGCTGCTTCTGATTTTCGTAACGCGCTGCTATATGGACTCTGCGGCGGTAAGGGCTGTTCAGCAAAGCAGATAACGTAACTCTTTTCTGTTACAGCAGAAATAATATCAGGGAAGAAATATGACCTTATATTCTTTTAAGCCAGCATTTCAGGCATTATTGCGCCCGCTTATGTTTTTTTTAAACCGGCGCGGCGTAACGCCTAATCATATTACGCTTGCGGCTCTTATCATGTCGCTATTTGCCGGGGCGCTGATGATGATTATTCCTGGCTGCCAGATCTTCTTTTTATTGCCGGCGGTACTGTTTATACGCATGGCGTTGAATGCGCTGGACGGCATGCTTGCCAGAGAGTGCCGCCAGACAAGTCGCCTGGGCGCGATACTGAATGAAACCGGCGATGTGATTGCCGATGTCGCGCTCTACCTGCCGTTGGCCTTTATTGCCGGCAGCCAGCTCTGGCTGGTGCTGGCGCTGTTGTTTTGCGCCGTCCTCACCGAATTTTGCGGCCTGCTGGCGCAGACGCAGACCCACGTGCGTAGCTACGCCGGGCCGCCTGGCAAAAGCGATCGCGCGCTGCTTTTCGGCGGCTGGGGACTGTGCTGGCCGTCGCTGGCGCCATGGAGCAATCTGGTATGGGGGGCGCGCTGCTGATAACGCCGCTGGGCTGGGAAATGGCGCTGCTGACCGGCATCGTCATCGGCATTATCGGTTTTTGCGGCGATATCGTCATGTCCGCCATTAAGCGCGATATTGGGGTAAAAGACAGCGGTTCGCTGCTGCCGGGACATGGCGGCATACTCGATCGGCTGGATTCGCTGATTTTTACCGCGCCGGTCTTTTTCCACTTTATCCGTTACCTCTGTTACTGAATATGATGATCAAGCGCGCGCTCAGGTCTTTATTCGCACTCTGTATTGTCTGGCCGGTTATCTGGCTGTGGCTGGGGCTGAGAGTCAAACACAGCGAGCGGCTGCCGCGCCAGGGGCCCGCGATTATCGCTGCGAACCATAACAGCCATATGGACGTGTTTGTTTTACTTTCGCTATTCTCACTGCGCACGCAGCAGCGGGTGCATCCGGTGGCCGCCGCCGACTATTTTCTGCGTAACAGATATCTGGCGTGGTTCATGCTGCATATTCTGAATATCATCCCGATACGGCGCCACGGCGGGGAAAACAATCCGCTGGCGCAGTGCCGGCAGGCGCTCAGGAAGGGCGATATTCCGATCCTGTTTCCTGAGGCACGCGCGGCGATCCTGGCGAGCTGGCGCCGCTGAAGTCGGGCATCTGGCATTTAAGCCAGAGCGCGCCGCAGGCGCCGATCGTTCCGGTCTGGCTGAGCGGGACGGAACAGATGATGGCGAAAGGCAATCATATTCCGCTGCCGCTGTTTGTGGACGCCGCCATCGGCGAAGCGCTCTGTTTTCAGCAGGACAAGCAGCTTTTTATGGATGAGCTGCTGCAACGGTTTCTGTTTTTACAGCAACAAAATAAAGGGAATTTAAACCATGCAACAGATCCGCACGTTTGATGAGGGCACTTTTCAGACCAGCGACGGTGAAGCGCTGTTTTACCGCCGCTGGCCTGCCAGCCAGCCCGGAGAAACTCGTAAGGTTATCGTGCTGTTTCACCGCGGGCATGAGCATTCCGGGCGGTTACAGCATATCGTCGATGAGCTGGATATGCCGGATACCGCGTTTTACGCCTGGGACGCGCGCGGACATGGACGTTCGCCGGGCGCGCGCGGCTACAGCCCGTCGATGATGCGCTCCGTGCGTGACGTGGATGAGTTTGTACGTTTTGCGGCGGCGGACAACAACACTGCGCTGGCGGATGTGGTGGTGGTGGGGCAAAGCGTCGGCGCGGTGCTGGTGAGCGCCTGGGCGCATGACTACGCGCCGGGCATCCGCGGGCTGGTGCTGGCCTCTCCGGCGTTTAAAGTTAAGCTCTATGTGCCGTTCGCCCGGCCAGGGCTGGCGCTGCTGCAACGGCTGCGCGGCGCGTTTTCAGTGAACTCTTACGTCAAGGGCAAATATCTCAGCCACGACGCGCAGCGGGTCGCCAGCTTTGAAAGCGATCCGTTGATTACGCGGGCGATCGCGGTAAACGTTCTGCTCGATCTCTATAAAACCGCGGAGCGCGTGGTGGAGGATGCGGCGGCGATAACGTTGCCGACCCAGCTGCTGGTCTCCGGCGCGGACTATGTCGTGCACCGCCAGCCGCAGCTGGATTTTTATCAGCGGCTGCGCAACCCGATGAAAGAGCTACATATCCTGGCGGGCTTCTATCACGATACGCTGGGAGAAAAGGATCGCCATCTCGCCTTTGAGAAAATGCGCCAGTTTATCGCCGCGCTGTATGCCGCGCCGGCGCCGACCTTTGACTATCGCCATGAGGATCGCTGGAGTCCGGGCGCTGACGCCTGGCGCAGCCTGTATGGCGGGCCGGAGCCGCTGTCGCTTAACGCGCTGGCCTTGCAGGGGCTGCGTTACGGTATGAAAACCATCGGTATGCGCTCTGACGGCATACAGCTTGGTTTCGGCACCGGCTTTGATTCCGGCAGCACGCTGGATTACGTCTACCGTAACCAGCCGGCGGGTAAGGGCGTGCTGGGGCGCTGGATCGACCGTTTTTATCTTAACAGCATCGGCTGGAAGGGTATCCGGCAGCGTAAGGTGCATCTGGATAATCTGATTCGTCAGGCGGTGGAGCGGCTTACTCAGCAGGGAATGGCGGTGAGGGTGGTGGATGTGGCGGCCGGTCATGGCCGCTATGTGCTGGATGCGCTGCAGGCGCAGACCAACGTCAGTTCGATTTTGCTGCGTGATTACAGCGAGCTAAACGTGGAGAAAGGGCAGGCGCTGATCGCCGAGCGCGGCATGACGGAAATCGCGCGCTTTGAATGCGGCGACGCCTTTAACCGTGCGGAGCTGGCGGCGCTCGAACCGCGTCCTACCCTCGGCATCGTTTCCGGCCTGTATGAGCTGTTTCCGGAAAATCAGCCGGTGCGTAATTCGCTGGCGGGCCTGGCTGACGCCATTGAACCGGGCGGCATCCTGATCTATACCGGGCAGCAGTGGCATCCGCAGCTGAAAACCATCGCATGGGCGTTGACCAGATATCAGGATGGGCAGCCGTGGGTTATGCGCCTGCGCAGCCAGGGCGAGCTGGATGCGCTGGTAAGTGAGGCGGGATTTGATAAATGCGCCCAGCTGATCGACCGCTGGGGTATTTGCACCGTATCGCTGGCGGTGCGCCGTTCGTCATGAGATCGCCATCCCTGCTGCGCCGCCGCATCGCGGCGCAGGCGATGGGCTGGCTGCTGCTGCTGGGACCTTTTTTCTTTTTGACCTACGGGCAGCTTAATCAGTTTACCGCCACGCGTAGCGATGTCGGCAGCGTGGCGGCAAGCTGGGAGCGCGCTATTCCCTGTATTCCGCTAACTATTGTGCCTTACTGGAGCCTGGTTCTGCTGTATGGGCTGTCGCTTTAATCAGGCGTCGTCGCTGCATATTATTCTCTGCTGGCTGCTTTGGCGCCACTATCGTCGCTATCTTTCGGCGAGCGGACGCGCCGGCTATCTTGCGCTGCTGAATGCGGAAAATAACCAGCAGGCAGGCGCAGCGCTGGCGTTTATCTGGGGACGCCGGCGTCTGCAGGCGCTCTCTTTACAACAGCGGCATCAGGGCGCGCTGCGTCAGCTGCGCCGGATGCTGTTCCTGACCGCTGCGCTATGGCTGTTCTGGCTGACGCAGCTGGCGTACGGTTATGAATGATTGCGACATAATTGTTTGTTTTAACGAGATTATTACCTTTTTGTACAAAAATTTATCCTGTTACGCTGAAAATACCTGTACAGCTAAGTCAAATTTGTATAGCTTTGTCCCCTGTCGGAAGATCACTTTTTAACCTCAGCGAAGGACATACTATGCGTCAGGACGGATACCAGGCTTCATCCGCAAGCGACCTTGCCCGTTACTTCAGCAGTGCCGCTCTGCCTACCCAGCAGGAAACGCTGGGCAGGATTGTGGTTGAGATTCTGCATGCGGGTAAAAATCTTAATCGCAAGGCAATTTGCACCAGGCTGCTTCGCCGTCTGGAAATTGCCGGCAGCGCAGAAGAAGAGCGCCATTACCAGGAGCTTATTCGTTTGCTGTTTGTTAGCGATGCCTGATCTACCCGGACGGCGTATTGCGTTTCGCCGTCCGGTTATCACTCTCTTTTTCACCATTAAAGGCTGGTTTTCAGGCAATAACAGGCTAATCTGAGCATTCAGGCCTGGCGCGTGACAAAATAAAACGGGTCTGCGTTTAGCGCTGATACGCTATTGTCCGTATCGGCGAATGACCCAGGAAAGCGGATATGAACAGAAGTGACGATGAAAAGCTGAAAGATATTATGATGGGCGAAGCGGTGCTGGCGCTGCTGCACGGCGGTGGGGCGGTTTCAGTGGCGACACTGATCGCCCAGCTACAGGCGCTCGGCGTCAGCGAGCAGGATGACGCACGCCGGCTGGCCTGCGAGCGCGCCGTTGCCGAGGTGCGCGCAAGCGCGAGCGTTATGCGCGAGCGTAACGCGGCGTCAGGTAACGACGGTGAAAACGTACAGTATCTGTTTGCGCAGGGCGGTGCGCCCGACGACAGTAAAAAGCACTAAGCGTGCGCGGGGTTCCGGCTCAGTTCATCTTTCCAGCGATCAGCCGAACGGCGCGCAGCAGATGCTGTCGATGCGCTTCGCTGGCGGCCCGCTCGGCGTGCTGTTGCAGCAGAGCGGCAATGTCGTGCATATATACCGGTTTTCCGCTGTCAAGAAGCAGCGACACCGCATAACCTATCGCTGCATGGATCTCTTCCGGAATTTTTCCCTGCTCATCAGCCAAAAGCATACCTCCACAGAGTGAGCTGGTCAGACAGACAGCTTAGCATCGCACTCCCTGGGCAAACAATTGTTCAACGACTTCGCTACAAAAATCTCGCCTAAAATACCTGTCATTAACAAATAATCACACCGGGTCACTTGTTTTTTTCTTGCCGATAATGATAATCGGTATCGTTTGCATTTACGCTTCTTTACGCCATTTTACTTTTGGCCCTTTGAGGACCCCGGCATGTTTGTTCCCTTTCTGATTATGTTGCGTGAAGGGCTGGAAGCGGCGCTGATTGTCAGCCTGATCGCCAGCTATCTGAAACGTACCCGGCGCACGCGCTGGTTTGGCGCGATGTGGGCGGGCGTGATTATCGCTGCCGCGCTCTGCCTGGCGCTCGGCCTGTTTATCAACGCCACCACCGGTGAGTTTCCCCAGAAACAGCAGGAGCTGTTTGAGGGGCTGGTGGCGGTTATCGCGGTAATCATCCTCACCTGGATGGTGTTCTGGATGCGCAAAGTTTCGCGCAGCGTAAAGGCGCAGCTGGAAGAGGCGGTGGAGCGGGCGCTGCAAACCAGCGGCGGCGGCTGGGCGCTGGTGCTGATGGTGTTTCTCGCCGTGGCGCGTGAAGGGCTGGAATCCGTCTTCTTCCTGCTGGCCGCGTTTACCCAGGATGTGGGCAGCGCGCCGCCGTTGGGGGCGCTGCTGGGGCTGCTTAGCGCCGTGATGATCGGCGCGCTGATCTACTGGGGCGGCGTCAGGCTGAACCTGGCGAAATTCTTCAAATGGACCAGCCTGTTTATTATTTTTGTCGCCGCCGGGCTGGCCGCCGGGGCGATTCGCGCTTTTCATGAGGCTGGGCTGTGGAACCACTGGCAGGAGGTTGCGTTCGATCTCAGCGCAACGCTCTCCACCCATACGCTGTTCGGCACGCTGCTGGAAGGGGTGCTGGGCTATCAGGAGGCGCCTACCCTTAGTGAGGTGGCGATCTGGCTGCTCTATCTGATCCCGGCGCTGCTGCTGTTTTTTATGCCTGCCCGCGCGACGTCGCGCGCGCTGAGTCAGTAATTCTTACTTTGACAGGGAACCATCTATGAAAACCTTTAACCGCCGCAGCACTTTATTGGCCTCGCTGCTGGCCTGTTCCGCCGCCTCCGCCGCCGATATCGTGCAGGTTAACGTCAGCGTTAACGACAAACAGTGTGAGCCGATGTCGCTAAGCGTCGCGGCGGGTAAAACGCAATTTATTATTCACAATAACAGCCAGAAGGCGCTGGAGTGGGAGATCCTGCAGGGCGTGATGGTGGTTGAGGAGCGGGAAAATATCGCGCCGGGCTTCACCCAAAAGCTGACCGCCAATCTGGCGCCCGGCGAATATCAGATGACCTGCGGCCTGCTCAGCAATCCGAAAGGGAAGCTGATGGTTAAAGCGGCGGCGGGGCAGCAGGACGGCGGGCAGCCGGCGCTGATGCAGCTGAGCGGCGCGGTTACCGCCTATAAAGCCTGGGTAATGACGGAGGTTGACCAGCTGGTGAGCGGCACCAAAGCCTTTAGCGACGCGGTGAAGGCGGGCGATCTGGCAAAAGCGCAAGCGCTGTATGCGCCGACGCGCCAGCACTACGAGCGCATCGAGCCGATTGCCGAGCTGTTCGCCGATCTGGATGCCAGCATCGACGCGCGTGAGGATGACTATGAGCAGAAAGCGCAGGATCCGAATTTCATCGGCTTCCATCGCCTGGAAAAAGCGCTGTTTGGCGATCGCCGCACCAGCGGCATGGCGCCCTACGCCGATCGCCTCTGGCAGGATACGCTGGAGCTGCAAAAGCGCATCAGCGAGCTGGCTTTCCCGCCGGGCAAGGTGGTGGGCGGGGCGGCCGGCCTGATTGAGGAGGTGGCGGCGAGTAAAATCTCCGGCGAGGAGGAACGCTACAGCCGCACCGATCTGTGGGATTTCCAGGCCAACGTCGATGGCGCCCAGAAGATTGTTAACCTGCTGCGTCCGCAGCTGGAAAAGGCCAATCCGCAGCTGTTAAGTAAAGTAGATGTCAATTTTAACAAGGTAGATGCGATTCTGGCGAAGTATCGTACCGGCGATGGTTTCGCCTCTTATGAGCAGCTCACCCTGACCGATCGCAACCGCCTGAAAGGGCCGGTTACGGCGCTGGCGGAAGATCTGGCGCTGCTGCGCGGCACGCTGGGACTGGATTAAGCGCTATGGGAAAAATAAGCGATGCGGCGATGCCCGCGCGGCGGCGTCTGTTGAAAGGGCTTGGCCTGCTGAGCGGCGCGGCGGTAGTCGGCGGTTGTCCGCCTGGCGCCGCCGCCGGGGAGCGCTTTTCGCCAGGGACGCTTGCGCCGGCGGCGAGAGAAGAGCGTCAGCCATTTTACGGTGCGCACCAGGCTGGTATCGTCACGCCGCAGCAGGCGGCGATGATGCTGGTAGCGTTCGATGTGTTGGCCAGCGATAAAGCGGATCTGGTGCGGCTGTGCAAGCTGCTTACCGCGCGCATCGCCTTTCTTACCCAGGGCGGCGAGGCGCCGCCGACTGATAATCCGCAGCTGCCGCCGCTTGATTCCGGTATTCTTGGCGCGCATATCTGGCCAGATAACCTGACGATCACCGTTTCGCTGGGCGCATCGCTGTTTGACGATCGTTACGGCCTGGCGGCGCTGAAGCCGGCCCGGCTACAAACCATGACGCGTTTTCCAAACGATGCGCTGGACGCCAGCTTTTGCCACGGCGATCTGCTGCTGCAAATCTGCGCCAATACTCATGATACGGTAATTCATGCGCTGCGTGATATTGTGAAGCACACGCCCGATTTGTTGAGCATACGCTGGCGACGTGAAGGTTTTATTTCACAGCACGCGGCGCGCAGCCGGGGCCGGGAAACGCCGATCAATCTGCTGGGCTTTAAGGATGGCAGCGCCAATCCCGACACGGCGAATAGCAGGTTGATGGAGCGGATAGTGTGGGTGACGCCGGAACAGAGCGAACCCGCATGGACCCACGGCGGCAGCTATCAGGCGGTGCGCATTATCCAGTTTCGCGTTGAGTTCTGGGATCGTACGCCGCTGGGCATGCAACATGAGCATGATGAGCCGGATTATCGCCAGGACCCGCAGGGAAAGATCATTCCGCTGGATGCCCATATTCGTCTGGCGAATCCGCGTACGCCGGAAACGCAAAGCAGCCTGATGCTACGGCGCGGCTACAGCTACTCCGCCGGGGTTACTGCCGCCGGTCAGCTTGATATGGGCTTGCTGTTTGTCTGTTATCAGCACGATTTAGAAAAAGGCTTTTTAGCGGTACAGCGGCGGCTGAACGGCGAGGCGCTGGAGGAATATATTAAACCGATCGGCGGCGGCTATTTTTTTGTGCTGCCTGGGGTGAAAAATAAACCAGATTATCTGGCACAGCCGCTGCTGGAAGCCTGATATTTAACGCCTTCCGTCGCTTTAGCGCGGCGGAAGGTTATTTTAAATTCGGCTTGTCCGCCGGCTGTTTTATTGCCATCTGAATTTTCTGAATTATGCCGACATTATTTTTCTTTAGCTAACTGATTGTTATATCGCATAAAAAAATTAATCCACGCTGTTAGCGCTCCGTTTGTGATTAAATTTTGCTCATTTGGTTAAACTGCCGGTTGCAAATTTAGCAGGATCTGTTGCACTTTATACAGAG
This sequence comes from Mixta tenebrionis, assembly GCF_006517625.1. Classification (GTDB taxonomy): domain Bacteria; phylum Pseudomonadota; class Gammaproteobacteria; order Enterobacterales; family Enterobacteriaceae; genus Mixta; species Mixta tenebrionis. The sequence continues at coordinate 39,481 of NZ_VHQI01000003.1, forward strand.
CGGTCGTCTGTTATGTTCAGCTTTGACGATGGAGAATGCGAATGGAAACGTCCTGTAGAGGACAACCGGTAGCTAAAAAAATATCGCACTGTTTTTCGCGAGAGGCTTTCTTTCTCTCGTTTATTTTCCTCTTCTGTTATTTTCACAGCCTAATCCTCTCTCTTTTTCTTATCTGGCGTATACCGGCGGTATGCGCTCGTTCATCCACGGCTCGTAAGGCTCTGAAGGAAGCCAACCTCTAAAGCGTTCACGTAATCGCGCCAGAGAAGCTCCGGCGCGGGAAATGAAACCAACTGTAAGGTGCCACTATGGGAAGACAGAAAGCAGTGATCAAAGCGCGTCGTGAAGCACGTCGGGTGCTGCGCAGCGATTCACGCAGCCATCGGCAGCGTGAAGAAGAATCGGTCACCTCGCTGGTGCAAATGGGTGGGTTGGACGCGATCGGCATGGCGTGCGACTCGCGCGACCGTGCGCCGATTGAAGCCCGAAATGATGCTCAGGCGCACTATCTCAACGCCATAGAGACGAAACAGCTGATCTTCGCTACCGGTGAAGCCGGATGCGGTAAAACCTGGATCAGCGCCGCCAAAGCGGCAGAGGCCCTGATTCATAAGGATGTGGAGAGAATTATCGTCACCCGCCCGGTGTTGCAGGCGGATGAGGATCTTGGCTTTTTACCCGGTGATATTTCAGAAAAATTCGCCCCCTATTTTCGTCCGGTCTACGACGTTCTGGTTAAACGTCTTGGCTCTTCCTTTATGCAGTATTGCCTGCGTCCCGAAATCGGTAAGGTGGAGATTGCGCCCTTTGCCTATATGCGCGGACGTACCTTCGAAAATGCCGTGGTGATCCTTGATGAAGCGCAAAACGTCACCGCTGCGCAGATGAAAATGTTTCTCACTCGGCTGGGTGAAAACGTCACGGTGATTGTGAACGGCGATATAACGCAGTGCGATTTGCCGGCAGGCGTGACGTCAGGCCTGGCCGACGCGCTCGATCGTTTCACTGAAGATGAGATGGTAGGAGTGGTGCGGTTTGCTAAAGAGGATTGCGTGCGTTCCGTGCTTTGCCAGCGCGCGCTGCACGCTTACGCTTGATTGAGTGAGTAGTCTGTAGCCAAAGCCCGAACGCGAGTTCGGGCTTTTTTAGCGCGCGTTAAATGATTTATGATGTCAGTCTGCTGGTAAGCGGAACCATCTCTTTTCATTGAACTGCCGGCATGCCTGCGAGCATAACCTCTGCTTACCTCTTAGCGGATTATCTCACGCTTAATTTGTTGGTTTGGCGTCAGCGGCGGATCTCTAAATTTGTGCGCCATTCAGCCTGACGAACGGCGGCCTCAGGTCAATTTCGAGCGTAACAGAGCCAGAGCGAACGTGGGCTTACGACTGCGCATGGACGAGCGTCAAGGCGGAACGCTTACAGTAAATAACGTACACCGTTCTTCAACGCGGTTACTTCCGCCGTAGCTCTCTGCAACGCGATAAAGGGGCAGTTCACGCCGTAAGCCCCTGTGCTCAATCTGATTATTTATCTGCGGATTTGTCTGGGTGCATCGACAACTGCTGGGCGGCCTTCAGGTGCTGCTCAACGACCGGCGTATGCGCGTCGGCCAGGGCCTTCACGTCTGCATCCTTAATGTTACTGGCGTCACTCTGTAGTTTTGACAGCACCATCTGGTGGTCTTTAGTGCCGGCGTTTTCCATATACAACTTGTCAAATGCGTCGCCGCTCTGCTCTTCCAGCTTAGTGGCCATAGCCTTGTGCATGGCGTCCGGTTCAGTCGGCAGCGCTACGCCTTTTTGCTGGGCGACGGTCTGTACTTTGCTCAACGCAGCGCCGTGGTCTGCGACCATCTTCTGCGCGAAAGCTTTGACTTCGCTGCTTTGCGCTTTGTTAAGCGCGATCCTGGCGGCGGCGATTTCATTGATATTCGCCTGCGCCATATCCTTCAACGCTTTTTCATCGCCGGCGCTGAGCTGAGCGCTCGATCCGGTTTGAGCCGTATTGATATTCTGCGCATCACTTGTCGGCTTCTGAGCCTGCACGCCTGCCGTAGTGAAGATTGCGGCGATTGCCGATACGACTAACAGTCCTTTCAGGGTTTTACGATTTTGCATCTTGTTCTCCTGATGATCGTGGCTAAGGTTGGCGTCAGGTAATTAACCGTGCGCATCCTCATATGGAAATGACAACTGCAATGGTCAGTATAGTGGATGAATGATTTGACACAGCAGGTTATGGTTCAGGATAACCGTACTCAAGTCTTCCACAATCAAGAAAGCTTGAGGATGAACACGTCGCCGTAGAACAGATATCCTATTATCGGCCAAAAAAGATCGCTTCAGATATCTCCTGTCGGGAGGATATGTATCGGTCTTGAACTGGAAGTTAAAACGCGCGATCCGGCTTGGTTCGCTATGGCTTTAGACAACAGGTTATGGGGCTGCGATCTGGTTAAGCGCAAACTCTCAGATATTGAACAGGACAGTTCTGTTTCAGGTAGCACAACGGCGTTATAACGGAGAAGCGGTGACCGGGAACCGTTTCTCTCTGTAGAGGGAAGCTGGCGGAAAATCTGTGTATTTAACCATATATTGCGCAGGACACATCTTTCAGCTGTCTTTTACGTTACAGACTTTGTCCCTTCTGTACAATCTACTGAACCAGGAGATAACGGACAATAATCCAGATTTTGGATAGGGGATAACAGCCTCTCATCTTTACTGGAGTAAGTAACATGCGAAAAAAACTTGACGCAACTGTGTTTATAATAATGGTTTTTGTTTGTGCAATATGGGGGTTACAACAAGTTGCGTTAAAAATAGCGGAGCCATATATTTCTCCAGTGCTACAGTTATCCATCAGGTCAGGCCTGGCGGCATTAATTATTTTTATTATATTTAATCGCCGTGACGGGATAGTTAATTATTTAAAATCACCCCGCGTATCCATTGCCGGGCTATTTGTCGGGCTGATGTTTTCTCTTGAATTTTTAATGGTTGCATCTGGGCTTAAAAAAACCACTACCGGGCATATTACGCTTTTTCTTTATACCGCGCCGCTGTTCACGGCTATCGGTCTGCATTTCCTGATAAAAGAGGAGAGAATGACACGGGTTCAGTGGGCAGGCATCACGCTGGCATTTGTCGGCATTGCCGTAGCGGTACAATTTTCCTGGTCTTATGGCGCTGTTTTATCAGGAGATCTCTTCGCCCTGACCGCAGGATTATGCTGGGGACTATCAAGCATAATTATTCGTGTCTCTTCTTTGTCAACCATCCCGCCTTCGTGCACGCTTTTTTATCAGCTGGCGATAACCAGTATTGCTCTGGCGCTTAGCGCATTTTTTACTGAAAACAATAGCTTTGTTCTCTGCGATATATCGATATTAAGTCTTGTCTTTCAAACGATTATAGTCAGCGTTATTAGCTATCTGTTATGGTTTACGTTATTACGCTACTATAAGGTCTCTTCGCTGGGAAGTCTGATACTGATGACTCCGATTATGGGTATCGCTGCGGGAAGCGCATTGCTTGGCGAGACTGTGCAGCCAAATTTTATAATGGGTTCAGTGCTTATTATAGCTGGTTTGATATTAACCCGATTTGGGCAGACCATGAAACCTGTCAGGTAACGGTTGGCTACATCAACGGGAAAATAAAGATGAAGGGCATAGCGAAAAAAAAAGAGAGCCGATTTCCTGACAACGCTGGCAGAGAAAAGGCTATTTCTTACGATTTTATAACAGAGATCGATACTATCTCTGGCATACATGACACAGCAAGGCCTGAGCTCAGCATAGGGATATTACTATGGCCGGAGTTTCCTCTGCTGGCGCTGTCTGGCCTTGTCGATTCCCTGCGCCATGCCGCCGATTTTGGCGATAATAGCCAGAAGGCCCGCTGTTCCTGGTATCTTATGAGCCATAATCCGACGGAACCGGTACTGGCAAGTTCCGGTATCCGGGTTCAGCCTGATGGTTTCTACCGGCCTCCTGCGGATTTTAGTTACATAGCGGTGATTGGGGGGTTATTACGCAGCCTTAAGCATGGTAATCCAGCCCATCGGGACTATTTGCATCGCGCCCGTAAGGCCGGCATTCCGCTAATCGGGGTCTGCACGGGCAGTTTTATTCTTGCAGAAGAAGGGCTTCTCGTTAACCGCAGGGCGGCGGTTCATCCTTTTCATATAAAGGACTTTGGCAAACAATTTCCTGCAGTTCATGCTGAAACAGGCCATGATTACATTGAAGATGGAAATATATGGACCTGCTCCGGGGGGATTTCAACAATTAGCCTTGCTACTGAGCTGATTCGCAGACATTGTGGCCCTGACCGCGCGACGAAAGCGATTCACCAGATATCAGTTCCGAATAAAATTGATGAGACAGCTATTTCGGTATCTCTGGCGATAGGGTTCACCAGGGTCAGCGACCCTCGTCTGCGTAGTGCCGTATTTCTGATAGAAAAATCGCTGGTGAAACATATCTCTACAGCATGGCTTGCAGCTGAAGTAAATATTAGCCCTCGCCAGCTGACGCGCTTGTTTCAGCATGAGTTTGGCAAATCACCGCAAGAATTTATTCGGGCTACCCGACTTAAATACAGCTGTTGGTTATTAAGAAATTCTTCTGAGAGTATCACTGAAATTGCTTTGAGAACAGGGTTCAGCGATTGCGCGCATTTCATAAAAAACTTTCACAAAGAATATGGTTGCACGCCAGGTTATTTTCGTTCCGTATAAATTGTTATCTTCAACTTTTTTCTGGCCTGCATGTATATAAGATTAATAACGAAAAACTGACGTCCGCGTTTCGCTGATTTCAGCTCTTTATTCTCAACGTATCAATAACCGCCCGCAGAGCGGGCGATACATTGCGATGTGGATAATAGAGAAATGAACCTTCCAGACGCTGGCTGTAGCGTTGAAGAACTCTGATAAGCTTCCCTTGTTCTAAATCATCGGCAACCAACTCTTCCGGGACGTAAGCCAGCCCCAGGCCCAGGCTGGCGGCCCTGGCCTCCATATAGCTGTCAGCAAAAACCCACTGACCCTGCGGCTGGTGAGTAATTTTTTTACCATCCTGATGGAGCTCCCACGCGTACAGGCTGCCGTCGCCGAACTGGTAAGCGATGCAGGGATGAACCACTAAATCTGCGGGAGCTTGCGGAAAGCCGTAGCGACGAAAGTGTTCAGGCGTACCGACAACCGCCATCTCCATGTCGGGCGAAATGCGTACCGCAATCATGCCGCTGCCAACTTCCGGTCCCAGGCGTACCCCAGCATCGAATCTCTCCGCAATAATATCGACAAACCGGCTTTCGCTGATCAGTTCCAGCCTGATATCGGGGTAGCGTTGCTTAAACCCTGCAAGCTTCGGCAGCAGCACTTTATCAATAGCGTGCGGGCTGGCATTGATGCGTACCTTACCGGAAGGGGTTTGGCGATAATGGGCCAGCGTCGCGAGTCCCATATCTAAAGCATCGAATCCTGATTCAACGGTGCGATAGAGCTGCTCGCCAGCATGGGTGAGCGATAATTTGCGCGTGGTGCGTACCAGAAGCTGAACGCCCAGCCGCTCTTCAAGTTCGCGTACGGAACGGCTGACGCCTGATTGCGCCAGGCCAAGGCGTTGCGCTGCGGCGGTAAAACTCCCTTCCCGTACCACCAGCATAAACAGGTAGAGATCGTTGTAGTTTTCCCGTTTCGCCAACTTCCCGTCCTCGGCGCTACAGCGCTATTTATAACAATATGATATTAATCTTAGGACTTTTTTGCCGCTAATCAGCACTGATACTGCTAACTATAATGTGCGCATTGCAACAAAGCACAGCAGCGTTGTCCGCATAAAAGCTGTCTCTGTATCGTTTTCAGGAGAATGTTGATGTTTGTTTTCGCGAAAAAAGTGACAGCTGCGATACCCGCCATGCTGCTATGCGCATCATTAAGTGGAGTCACAACCATGAGCCATGCTGATACAACTAATCCCAACACGCCTGCTTCACTGGGCGAAAAGTGGGATAAAACCTTTGCGGAGAGTACTAAAGTTAATCACCGTAAAGTGACCTTTCAGAACCGCTATGGGATCACATTAGTCGGGGATCTCTATATTCCGCAGGATCGCGGCGATCGCAAGCTGGCAGCCATTGCCGTCAGCGGGCCTTTCGGCGCGGTGAAAGAGCAATCCAGCGGCCTGTACGCGCAGACGCTGGCGGAACAGGGATTTATTACCCTGGCTTTCGATCCTTCATATACGGGGGAAAGCGGCGGCTACCCACGTAATGTCGCTTCTCCGGATATCAACACCGAAGATTTCAGCGCGGCGGTTGATTTTTTAGGTCTGCAAAAAGAGGTGGATCGTAACCGTATCGGGTTGCTCGGTATTTGCGGCTGGGGCGGCATGGCTTTAAACGACGCCGCGATGGATACCCGCGTTAAAGCGGTAGCAACCAGCGTGATGTATGACATGAGCCGCGCAATGGGTCATGGCGTGGGCGACGGTAAAGATCGTTACACTATCGCCGATCGTCGTGCCGTGCTGCAGCATCTGAACGCGCAGCGCTGGAAGGATGCGGAAAACGGGACTTTTGCGCCCGGCGGGCATGATATTTATGTTGATGAAAAGGGAAAAGCCACCGCTTCTGAGCGTATTCTGCCGGAAACCTTACCGGCCAATCCTGACCCGGTTTTAAAAGAGTTCTTTGATTATTACCGTATGCCGCGTGGTTTCCATGCGCGTTCGGTCAACTCAACCGGCGCATGGAATGCGACCATGCCGCTGTCGTTTATGAATATGCCGCTGCTGAGTTATGCCAATGAAGTTACTATCCCTGTGCTTATCGTAACCGGCGAAAAGGCCCATTCACGTTATTTTGCTGAAGATGCCTTTAAGACGATCGGCAGCAAAAAGAAAGAGCTGGTGATTATTCCTGGGGCAAACCATGTGGATCTGTACGACAACGCCGCCGGTAAGATCCCTTTTGCCAGATTTGAACAGTTTTTTAAGAGCTACTTAAAATAACTCACTAAGCCAGAAGCGTTTAGCAGGCCGCCTGTTATTTACAGGTGGCTTTATCTGTCTGATGCGACGCGGGATATGCCACATCGCACACTCTTTTCACCCACATTTTATGGCGTTATTCCCTGAATAACGTCTGCTCCGGCTGCGCCTGAATTAGGGCGGATCGATATAAAGAGATGCTGATAATGTCCACAGTAAGTCTTAAACCATCACCAAATAACACACACGCCTACTGGGGCGGCGTATTTGCCATGACGCTCTGCGTGTTTGTACTGATCGCTTCTGAGTTTATGCCGGTCAGCCTGCTGACGCCAATTGCCCGCGATTTGCACGTCACGGAGGGGCTGGCGGGGCAGGGAATAGCCATTTCCGGCGCGCTGGCGGTACTGACCAGCCTGACTATTTCTAACGTTGCCGGCAGCCTGAATCGTAAATATCTTCTGTTAGGGCTGACGTTGCTGATGGCGGTATCGGGAATGATTATTGCGCTGGCGTCCAGCTATCCGGTTTATATGCTGGGGAGGGCTTTGATTGGTATCGTTATCGGTGGATTCTGGTCAATGTCGGCGGCAACCGCTATTCGGCTGGTGCCGCAACGCCAGGTTCCCCGCGCGCTGGCGATTTTTAACGGCGGTAACGCCCTGGCAACCGTTGTGGCGGCGCCGCTTGGTAGCTACCTGGGAGCGACCGTTGGCTGGCGCGGAGCCTTTTTGTGTCTCGTACCGCTTGCGATAGCCGCGTTCATCTGGCAATGCGTCAGTTTGCCTTCAATGGAAAGCGGTAAAAATCGAAAAACACAGGGGTCTGTGCTTCGCCTGTTTCGCGTCTCCATGGTACCAGGCGGGCTGCTGGCCTGCGGGCTCTTCTTTATGGGGCAGTTTGCCTTATTTACCTACGTACGCCCATTTCTGAAAACCGTGACCAGCGTTACTACTTCGGGGCTCTCCCTGATTTTGCTTGCGACAGGCGTAGCGGGTTTTATCGGTACACTGATTGTTTCGGCATGCCTGAACGCCAGGTTTTATCAGACGTTGATCGCTATTCCTTTACTGATGGCCGCGATTGCCGGGGCGTTGCTTCTGTTCGGACACAGCGTCTGGGCTGTTGCCGCTTTGCTAAGTTTGTGGGGGATGCTGGCGACGGCAGCGCCAACGGGATGGTGGACATGGCTGGCGCGGACGCTGCCCGAAGATGCAGAGGCGGGCGGTGGTCTTATGGTTGCTGTTATCCAGCTCGCGATTGCGCTTGGTTCAACGGCAGGAGGTCTGGTATTCGACAGTCTGGGATGGCAAAGCGCTTTTGGCCTGAGCAGTTTGTTACTTCTTGGCGCGGTAGCGATGACGTTTCTCACATCTCGTCAAAACAGCAACCTGCGCTAACGCAATCCATTTCATTCAGGCTTGCCCCGTTTATGGCATTCGGCAGAGCGCCGAATGTCCGTTTCCCGATGCCAGCTGACATGATGCAACTGCTTGCTCAATGCCAAAACCAAACCTTTTTGTAAAATGTATTTGATAAAACAAAATACATTGATGCTTTTAATCGTCTACAGGGCGCTTTTTTACCAGGTCAGAGAACCTCAACGACTTCAAACTCTTCAGCGATCAGTTCCATATTTTCAGAAAAAGAGCCTTCTGCCGTAAAAAATCGCTGATGTTCTTTTCTCCAGTACTCAAGGCTTAAATCGCCTTCACCTTCCTTGCGGGCAAACTCCTCGGTAACATCACAAAACCGTATCAGTCGCATCGAAACCAGTCTGATAACGCACACAGGCGCATCCTGACCATCAAGGATGATGTTATAACTGCCAATCCTGGGGGCGAACTCTTCCTGCTGATAAGATGCAAAAGAGCCGCAGGAGGCCGTTTTAATTCCTTTAACGATAAGATCTGCAAGTTCGTTAGCCAGTTGCGGGCTGTCACCCATTTGCGCGGCATTCGCGCCTGGGTATTTTATTTTTAACTCTTTAATAGCATTCATTAAAAGCGCCCTTAGATTGCACAGACAAACCTCCATATATTCCGTAGATATATCACCCGGACATTAACATTCGCGCTTCCATATTGGAACTTCAGGCCTGCTTTTCGCTATTGAAGGGATAATCATACTTAAATCTCCGGCAATCCGGTGCCAGAAGCGGACGCCGCCTCAGGCATGTTCATTAGCTTGCATGCAAGCTTCACAATAAAAAAGCAGAGGCGTTTTCAGGACGCCTCTGCCAACATTATTTTCAATCATCCCACGTTGATAACGATTTTTCCGAACGCGCCTTTATCAAGCTGCTCCAGTGCTTCCGGTAGTTCACTGAAACTGAATGCTTTGTCTATCACCGGTTTCAGTTTGAGCCAGTCAACGGCCCGGATAAAATCTTCAAGCGCCCGGCGATGGCCTACGCCAATACCCTGAACAGTCGGAGACTTCAGTAACAACAGGGCTCCCGACGCTGAAGTATCGTGCGTGTCCATCATTCCTATCAATGAGATTCGACCATGTGAAGCTACCGCGCGAACGGAGTCTGCAAAGTTACGTCCCCCTACCGTATCCACAACGTGATCAATGCCGCGTTCATTTGTCAGTCGGTAAATGGCTTCCACCCAGTCCTCTTTTTTACGGTTAATACCGTGATCGGCACCGAGCGCCGCTGCAGCTGCCAGCTTTTCATCGCTGGATGAGGTAATGAAAACTTCGGCGCCCACAGCTTTAGCTATCTGAAGAGCGAAAAGGGCCACTCCGCCGGTTCCCTGAACAAGTACAGTTTCGCCGGCACGAAGGCCGCCGCGTTCAATCAGGGCAAACCAGGCCGTAAGTCCGGCACAGACCAGCGTGCTGGCTTCAGTATCGGTAAGCGTCTGAGGGGCTTTAACCAGCCACTCTTCATTCATAACCACGTACTCAGCCAGCACCCCCTGGATCGCATAGCCTATCGTGTTGTAGTGCGGATTTTTGGCATTGTTATTCAGCTTTCCGTCAATCCAGTCTGCGTTAAAGGATGAGATAACGCGGTCTCCCTGGCTGAAGCGAGTGGTGCCCGGTCCGATAGCCTCAACCACGCCAGCCATATCAGAACCCGGCGTAAAGGGCATTGGCATACCATTTCCCATTCCTCCTTCAATGATGACCTTGTCACGGAAGTTGAGGGAGACGGCATTTACCCGAACCAGGACTTCGTTCGGGCCGGGCTGAGGTATTTCTGCTTCCGTAAGCTTAAGATTCTGACGTCCTGTTTCATTTAACGCCCAGCGCTTCATTGTGCGGTTCATAGAGCCTCCTGAGAAATAAATAATTGATGATCAGCACTATAACATTGCCTGTTTGGTTACAGTGGCGATAGTATTTCTCTCTATTGATTCCTTACGGGCGACAATATGAAAAGCGAGATGAACAGTATTCCTGTTTTTGTGACCGCAGCTGAATCGGTGAGTTTTTCGCAGGCTGCTGAAAAAATGCACGTCACGCGCTCGGCAGTTGCGAAAACCATATCCCGGCTTGAGGAGAGGCTTGGTGTAAGCCTTTTTAACCGCACAACCCGCAGCCAGAGCCTTACTGATGAAGGCTCGCTTTATTATGAATCCTGTCGTCGGGCGTTGAATGAAATAAAAATGGCGGAGGATATTCTGGAAGGCGGCAAGCTTCAGGCAAGCGGAAAACTGAGGGTGACTGTACCGGTTCTGCTCGGACACTTCTGTATTTCACCGTTACTGACCACGCTGGCAAAAGAACATCCACGGCTGGAACTGGAAATTTCATTCAGCGATCGCCAGGTTGATTTGTTGGAGGAGGGGTTTGATTTGGCTGTCAGAATCGGCGTACTGGCTGACAGCAGCAGTCTGATAGCCCGTAAGCTGGCCTCCCACACGATGGTTTTCTGCGCTTCTCCGGATTACATCCGACAGGCCGGCGAGCCTGCTTCGCCGGACGAACTTAAGCAACATGCAGCCGTTGCCTATATCCATTCAGGACGTATTCTGAAGTGGCGGGTTAAAAACCAAAGGGATGAAACTGTGGAAATAACCCCACCAGCCAGAATCATGATGGATGATATGCAGGCGGTAAAAGATGTTGCGGTAACGGGAGGCGGCATTGCCTGGCTGCCTTACTGGCTTGTACGGGAGCAGCTTGTCAGCGGCAGTCTGACAGAGATATTAAAGGAGCAGTCTTCGGGAAGCTGGCCTGTGTATGCTGTGTGGCCGCGCACTCCTCATTTATCTCTGAAAGTCAGGCTGGCCGTGGATAAACTGGTTAATGAACTGCCGACTATGATGGCCGCTGTTGAAGCCCAGATTTAATCTCCGCTTTTCGCTTTTAGTGAATTTTCAGCTCAGTGAGTTAAGTCCGTTCCGTGCCATAAGCGGACATTATATATGTCACCTAAATATATACACATACCACCACCAATGGGTTTATAAATAAAGAAAATTACTTTATTACCGATAACAGTTATAATTAAAATTTAGACTTGGATGATAAATAAATGTCGACATTGAACACTGAAAATAAAATCAAGATAACCGAATTAATAATGGTTTTTATTGCAACTCTCCCAATGGGAATAGCAAATATTTGGATAACAAAAAGTCAAAACGATGAAAGACTTTCTTTCGAGAGACAAAATGCGCAAAGTATTCTCTCTATTCAAAACAAAGAGTTATTCATAAAGAGTGCAGAGCAAGGTTTGAATTCACAGAAGCTTGATATTGATTTTTTAAGAACAAGCTATGAAGAATGCCAAAAAGATGGAGAGTTATCAATTGGGAAAATAAAATCTTATGCTGATGCTTACTATTCTTCATCAGAAAAGAAAAATATCATGATTGCAAAGGTTCAAACAAACTGCTCATTAAAAAACAATAATCAATTAGTAGATAATCAAGATAAGCAGACTTATAGCATCGAGCATTACAGGAGTCTTGGGTTCAAGTATTTGCAAAATAAAAAATTTCTGGAGGCAGCAGAGTCATTCTCCCAGGCAACTCAAATGACACCCGTAGATGCTTCTTTGTGGAATCAAAAAGCTTATGCACAATTTAGAGCAGGAAATTATACTGATGCAATGAATAGTATTTCCATTGCGCTTAGGATTGGCAGTGATAATGATAAAGTAAGAAAATATATGGCCATTAATGCGGCTAAAATATTATGTGCGAAAGGGGATGTAAATGATGGGAGAAATTACATACAACAATCAATAAATGCCATTCCGGATTTAATGCTAATGGTTAAAAAAGATTTAGAACTGGGTAGCATTTGTAAAATTGATCTCAGTAAATAAAAATGATCTTATTGCTTCAAAATGAAGCATTTGTTTTGCTTATTTGTGAAAGTGGACGTAAGTAAAATCCGCTTTTCGCTCGCAGCGGACGTCGGTCTTATGCAGTAACTCCTTCTATAAGACCCCACTGATTCAGCCATCCAATCCAATCTTAACCAGCTTTTATGCGAAGATCCGACTTTACCTTGAACGGGAAAAGGAGAGCAACCTTCGCCTCACTGCCTCATAGTGACATGATGTCACTTCCTTGACTCGCATATTTCTGACTAATTTAATTACAAACGAGGAAAGCCTTTCATACGCCTACCTTCACGTGAAAAATGTACCGATACCAGCAGGACTGCCCCAGAGGCGATTTATCATGTTAAGTCAGTTGACCCTGCGTTTTCCAAAAAACCTCACCGAGCGTCTGCGGAACCGGGCGGCCACGGAAAGCACGTCCGTCAATGCGCTGGCCGAGCGCCTCCTGGAAGACGGACTGGCAACCGACGTCGCCGGTGAAGAATACCTGCGGCTGGTGACCGATCCGGACGCTGCGCTGGAGAAGCTTTACTGTCGCCTGGTCCTGGGCCAGACGCTGGGCGCACCGGAGATCACCGCTGACACGGTGCAGTTCCTGCTGGAGCTGGCGCATCAGGGCTATGCCCGCGGGCCGTCACAGCTGGTCAGCACGCCGCGCCTGCGTACGCTGCTGGAAATTACTTTTGCCCTGCTGGACTGGCATGTGGAGAACGATCGGGCTGTTGACAGTCACTACCTGCGGAGAACCTTTGGCATAAAGGGAGAGGACTGGCACGCGGAGGGCGAAGCCTTTCTCGCCACGCTGACGCCGGCGGTAACGCAGGATCACGCCGAACAGCTGCTGCGCCCGCTGCTCGGCCGCAGTTTTGATCTGCGCGCGGTGCCGGACGCCGTGCTGGCCACTCTTTTCACCACCGATCGCCTGAAGGCGATATTTCCGCTGTGCATGTACGCCCGCAACTGGAGCCCCGACCGGCAGCGCCGGTTCCTGGAAACGGTGCGCCCGCCGGTCACGGCGGCGAGGGAAAGCATCGGCGCGGGCCCGCTGCGCCTGGACATTCACATCTCGGGGATGGCGCCGGGCGAACGTCCGGGAGGCTGGTATGAGGCGCCCCGCCTGTTCCTGACCGTGACCGGCAGCGAGTTTATCATGCCGTTTGGCTGGGAGCAGTTTGCCGAGCTGCTGCGCCTGCTGACGGTCTATCATCACCATCCGGATGTCATTCCGCAGGGCTGGCAGGGGCATGGCGCCATGTTTTCGACCCGTGCGACCGCGGCCGGCGAGGTGATCCTGGGACTGGATGCGCTGCGGGTGTTTATGTCAGAAGAGGCGTTTACAGCGCTGGCCGGGGATTTTGTGACGCGCTGCGACCGCGGCGAGCTGCATCAGACGCTGGAAAGCCTGCGCTGTATTTACGGGGATCTCTGAAGCTGATCCGCATGCCTTTTCTGTGATAAATTCCGGAGATACTGTGGAATAAGAGGCGAGGAAACTGCCATGACAAAAAGCGTTTACTGGAAAAGTCAGTTATGGGGCATACCCTGTTTTTTGCTTTCTCTTTACTACGTGTTCCGGTTCCATGAGCGCTTTAATTTAAGCACAGAACTGTGTGTAATCATCGCCGTCCTCAGCCTGATACTTTATCCCTTCAGCAAATCCGGCCTTGAGAAACTGGCACTGCAATTCACCAGCCGGGAGTTCTGGCACAGGGGGTTATTTGTCGACACTGTTGGCAAAAACCCCATCTGTGTACTGTATTACATGTTGTGCTTTGTCATTGCTCTGCCGGTTGGTCTGATATATCTGATAACCGGCCTCAGAAGAAAACGCAAGGCTGTCTGACAGCCTTGCATATATTTTTAGATCCCAACGGCTTTGTTAATTTTTTCCATCAGTTTTTCATCAACAAGAACGCTGACCAGCGTCATCATTAAGGCATACCCAAATATACCTAACGGCGTACCCAGCATAATACTGTAACTGAATGCGGTTAATGCCGTTGCGGCCATTCCGGCTCCATAGGTTTCCATCTTGACCAAAAAAGGCCGGAAATTTTGCGATTCAACAGCTTTCGGGAGTTCAACAATGAAAATATCATAAAAATCAATCGCCTTACCCGTGTAGCCGAATGCTTTACTGAAATTTTTCAGATTACTGGCTATCTGGTTACGATCCAGGGCCCTCAGGGTTTTGGTAATCGCCTCCCGATCTTTGGCGCCGAATTTTTTATTCAGTTCATTATTGTATTTATTAAATGCCTTCAGAGCCTCCTCAGCATTTTTTAATTTTTTTCCTTTTGCAGATTCTGCCAGCTCTCTGGCAGCATCTGCATACTGGTCACCGAATTTTTCCGTCAGCTCTTTATAGAAGTTAGCTGTGGTTTTCATGGCGGCCTGGACAGCTGCCTGCTCTTTTTTCTTTTCCTCTTCTTTTTTCTTTGTGTCCTCAACCTTTTTTTTCTTTAACATAACGTCGTTCCACGCAATTTTTACGCGGTCAAGATAATTAACCAGCCGGTTCTTTTCCTGGATTTCTGCACTGAACTTTGGCGTAACTTCTTTTTCCCATTGTTTAATAAGAAAAGGACCTGTAGTTGAAATTGCTAAGTCAATCATATCGTAAGGCTTACCAATAAAGTTTTTTAACTTATTTTTTGTCATGAAATTCAGGAATGTATTTTCAGTATCTGCATGCTTGCTGACTACTGCCTGCTGCGATGTATTCATCAGGTCTATATTAATTTTCAGGGAATTCACTGCATCCTGTAAATCATTGATGAGAAAACTGAGTGCAGGATTGGAAAACATCCCGTTACTTTTCAGTTCACTAATCAGTGCATTAGCTTCATCCCTGAGCCTGGAGGCCTCCTTCGGGCAGTCTTTTTGCGCCTGCTCCAGTATCTGGTCAATTTTTTTTCTTCCTTCATGCAGGGAATATAATGCGTGGAAGGGAAGTTTTTTGGCATCATAAGCAACCGCACCTGCACCTTGTGGTGCGGGATTCATCCCCGGCCAGTTGACGAAAACCGAAGGATTAGACGCAGGTTTAAGTGGGCCATGCGTTATCGTAATAATAACAGCACCATCAGAGGTATAGGGTATACCATTTACATAGTAGGCAACATTCGCCATAATATATATCCTTACTTATTTAAATTTCAGAAATTATTAGTCACTTATATATTCAGTAAAAAACACAAAACCGCTTACGGTTGCTATTCATAGTTTTTCCATATCTGCCCCTCCTGTTTCTTTTTTTCATAAACTGTCTTCATGTGAAAAAGTCACCTTCCCTGCTTATGAGCATATAAATGGCAGCCAGACGTAAATTATTTTTCCTGACGCATAATGCGGCCTGAATGATTTAATGAAAATCTGAAATAATTATTTATAAATCAAACTTGTTAGTTAACCAGTAAATAACAAGCATCAGGATACTAATAATTTTATCGACATAATATTTAGACAAAATTTGATTAAACCCACCGGGCATCATTAACATACAGTATTATCCTGTTTAATAAAAATGGCTTCGCCGCTCATATATTTGGGATTGTTCCCGATAAGATATCTTTATCCCTGCCGGATTTCTCACCCGGTCAGCTGAAACGCGGATATATAACGAAATCAGTATTCATGATTTAAAAGTATCACGCAGTTTTTTCGACTCTTTCTGTCATATAAAACTTTCAGCGCACGCGAAAAAGACAACGTATAATTTTTTTTGGCTTTGCATGCCCGGGCAAAGTGATGAGCCAGACTGAACATCTCTGATTTATTCAAGTTTTCCTCCCTGAACCAGCGAAAAGTTTTTAGTTTTTCCGGAGGCCAGGCTCCTGCTATTAATCCAGCGCCCTTTCATAAAAATCATAAAAGATATTTGATATACCCTCCGGACGAATTCAAGGCTAACAAAAAATATTGCGTAATAAACAGGCGGCTTTTTTTTACGAGCGTGTACGCAAAATAACTTTTCGGGAAAGACAGGAGGATGTAGAAACGGATCTGTTCGGTACCTAATAATATTATGGCCTTTTCTAATAACCTGAACACTCCTGATGGCATTATTAACCAACCCGGCGTCAACCGGACCGGCACCAGCCCAGCTATTATCAGCTACTACTTGCCATCCTCCGGCAGGTGTGTAGCCATTAACAAACTCATCAACGGTTATTTTACTTTCTGGAATAATTGCTCCTGACTGATTAAGAGGATGGCCTGTATCAATATCACCAACTGCCCCTATATGGCCAGGAGCTTCAACCCCCATAATGAAACCGACCAGGCCAACTTTTTTGGCCTGATCCGCGTTAATTCCGTCTATAGTAACTGCCATCATGCCTGAAGGAGAAATACTCCCCAGGATCATTGTCGCTGCGGGATTCATTAATCTTGCAGCACGCAAAATACCTACCAACTTCTGTTTAATTTTCGGATCACGCTGAATGGCTGAAATCTGCTGGCTTAGCGAACTGCTGCTGGTAGTATCGCGTTGGCCACCACTATTGCCGTTTCCTGATCCGCCCCCCCAGTTTACGCTGCTGTTTTTTCCGGTCTGCTGGTTCTGATTACCACCGGTCCCGCCCATATAGTCACCGGCGGTTGGCCCATATCCACCAAGTTCTTTAGACATTAAAATTCCTTTTTTATATTTAAAACAACAAATTAAATAAATAACTGTATATATATACAGTATTAAGCTACACCCCATTTTTTTCCCTGTCAAGAATGTGGGTTTATGTCGTGCGAATATAAGCAAAGCTGGTCAGTTAACAGGTTTATTTTTGTCATGTTTGACGCTTCGGTTATGCCAGAAAACGGATCTGAACGGGAAAATCAGTACGCTGTGTATGTAGGGTGCGTACTGTATGTATAAAATGCACACTATGTATGATTTGTACTATATGTATTGTATGTATCAAATGTATTTCTTGTATTGTGTACATAATCCACGCAGGGTAAAATGGCACCAGACATTCTGAACGGAGCACCCCATGAGCACGCTTTCCGACGATACCATCCGACGCATTGAGAACGCCGCAGCCGCCCTCATTGCCGGCGGCAACCCGAACCCGACCAACGAGCAGGTCCGCCAGCACCTCGGCGGCGGCTCGCTGTCCCACATCTCCCCGGTCATGCGCGCGTTCCGCGCCCGGCAGCGGGAGCAGGCCGCAGAGCAGACCACGCCCCTGCCGGCAGAGCTGGCGCAGCTGCTGACCGGCCAGCTGGGACTGCTGTGGCAGGCGGCCGTCAGGCAGGCAGGCGCCGAAACCCTGGCGGCGCGCGAGCAGGCTGATGCGGATATCGCGCAGGCCGACCGGGAGCGGGATGAGGCCCTGGCGAAAGTGACATCCCTGGAGAGCGAGCTGGCGGTGCTGCGGGAGGTGGTGGCCGAACGTGACCGCCTGCTGCTGGACGTCCGGGCGCTGCGGGATGAGGCGCTGCCGCTGCGCGAGCAGGTGGCCCGCCTGACGGCAACCGGCGAACACCTGACGTCACAGCTGAAGGAGACGAAGGCGGAGCTGAAGGACTCCCGGGAAGAAAACCGCGCCCTGCAGGCCGAGCTGCTGACGCTGGCGCGGGCTGACGGGAAGGCGAAGAAATGAGAGCGGAAACCGAAGCCCGTGTGAAGGCTTTCCGCCGGGCGCCGGAGCTGGCTGCCGGTGAACGCTCCGGAGAGCCGGTACCTCCCGTCTGGCGTGACTTATTGACGGATTTCCCGGGCAGCTGCGGCGGGCTGGCCAGCCAGACGCTGGCTAAATATCTGAGGGAATACGGCAGCAACCTGCATCAGACGCCTGAAAGACTGCGCTGTATCTACGGGGATTTATAGGAGGACCGGATCATGCAGAAGGAAAGCAGGACAGATAAATGGTTGCGGACAGGATTCGTTCTGTTCCTCATCATACTGCTGCTCCTGATCATCTTTAACGGCACGGCGAAAACCAGCGACGTCAGTAACTGGATTATTGCCTTTGCAAACATCGTAATGGCTTACGCTGCCGTCAGGGCCTATCTCGCAGCACGACAATTCCTGTCAGAATTTTTTGCTCAGGAAGGGTATCGTCTGGCAATAGCTCTCATTAATGAAAATGTGATACATCTCGGTAATAAAAACCGATACACGATCGCAATAAGCAGTGCCCTGTGTTGCTGCAAAGAACTCCACAGTTTGCCTCACACGAGAGAGGGCAATAAAAAATTACAGTCAGCGCTCGTTTTGTTAACAAACCTGCATAAAGCCCATAAAAAATGGCTGAGCGACATTAATTCGCTGTTAGAAAGAATGGAAACCTACGGTATTTATCCGGCAGACAATAAAAAGGCTGCGTTAACCGGGGTAATTACCGCGCTGGATGAAATGCTTATGAATGGGGACAGCTTTATTGCTGTCCTGCGAAAGAACGCATGCGACTATAATAAGGTGGCCGATAAAGGGGTGAACATGTCCAAGCTCTTCTCAGCAGAAGAAATGGATGTCATGACCAAAAGTCTCGAAGAAATCACAACGCAATGGAACATGATGGTGAGTAACCGGAATGAGCTGCTGACCGGAGTGAGGCACGCCCGGGCGCTGTTTAAAGTCAGGGAATATGATTACAGTGAACCATAGACTTACCGGTCCGACTGAAAACGATCTGATTTTTTCTCTGCTATAAGAATGGCGTGAAAACGTAAGTTTTAGGATTTTTATACAACAATTAATTGATCTCAAATAATAATTCCTCACCTGAATACCGAATACTCCTTTCGTGTTACAGAAAAAATCTAATAAGAATCAAAGTCGTTATATCAATACATGCATAACGACAGCTAAGAAACTGTGAGCGATCAAAGCGAGTATCTATGAAAACAAAAAGTTCTGACGTTTTGCTGACGGCTGAAGTCAGCCGGCGACGTTTAATGAAAACCTCTGCGCTTAGTGGTCTGGCGATAGCCAGCAACGCATTTACCCTGCCTTTTACGCAGATTGCCAGGGCATCTGACACCTTTTCCCCAAAAAGCGAAACGACCATCTGGAGCGCCTGCACGGTGAACTGCGGCAGCCGCTGCCCGCTACGTATGCACGTGGTAGATAATGTTATCAAATATGTAGAAACCGATAACACCGGCGACGACGACTATGAAGGTCTGCACCAGGTTCGCGCCTGTCTGCGCGGCCGCTCGATGCGTCGCCGGGTCTACAATCCGGACCGCCTTAAGCGGCCGATGAAGCGCGTCGGCAAGCGCGGTGAAGGGAAATTCGCGCCGATCGGCTGGGATGAAGCCTATGACATCATCGTCAGCAACATGCAGCGCCTGATCAAAGAGTACGGCAACGAATCCATCTATCTGAACTACGGCACCGGCACGCTGGGCGGCACCATGACGCGCTCCTGGCCGCCGGGCGATACGCTGATCGCCCGCCTGATGAACTGCTGCGGCGGCTACCTGAACCACTACGGGGACTACTCTTCCGCACAGATCGCCGAAGGTCTGAACTATACCTACGGCGGCTGGGCGGACGGCAACAGCCCCTCCGATATTGAAAACAGTAAGCTGGTGGTGCTGTTCGGCAATAACCCCGGCGAAACCCGCATGAGCGGCGGTGGGGTAACATACTATCTGGAGCAGGCGCGAGAGAAGTCGAACGCGCGCATGATTATTATCGATCCGCGTTATACCGATACCGGCGCAGGTCGTGAAGATGAGTGGATTCCGATCCGTCCGGGTACGGATGCCGCGCTGGTCAACGCGCTGGCCTGGGTGATGATCGAAGAAAACCTGGTCGATCAGCCGTTCCTCGATAAATACTGCATCGGCTATGACGAAAAGACCCTGCCGGCAAGCGCGCCGAAAAACGGCCACTATAAGGCTTATATCCTCGGCCAGGGCGCTGACGGCATCGCCAAAACCCCGGAATGGGCGGCGCAGATTACCGGTATTCCGGCCGAGCGCATCGTCAAGCTGGCGCGTGAAATCGGCAGCACCAAACCGGTTTACATCAGCCAGGGCTGGGGCCCGCAGCGCCATGCGAACGGTGAAATTGCCACCCGCGCGATCTCAATGCTGGCGATCCTTACCGGTAACGTCGGGATTAACGGCGGCAACACCGGCGCCCGCGAAGGCTCCTACGAGCTGCCGTTTGTGCGTATGCCGACCCTGGAAAACCCGGTCGAAACCAGCATCTCCATGTTTATGTGGACCGATGCGATCGTGCGCGGCCCGGAGATGACCGCGCTGCGCGACGGCGTTCGCGGCAAGGATAAGCTGGATGTGCCGATCAAGATGATCTGGAACTATGCCGGCAACTGCCTGATCAACCAGCACTCTGATATCAACCGCACCCATGAAATCCTGCAGGACGACAAGAAGTGCGAGCTGATCGTGGTGATCGACTGCCATATGACCTCTTCGGCGAAGTATGCCGATATTCTGCTGCCGGACTGCACGGCGTCCGAGCAGATGGACTTCGCGCTCGACGCCTCCTGCGGGAATATGTCCTATGTGATCTTCACCGACCAGGCGATTAAGCCTTATTTCGAGTGCCGGACCATCTATCAGATGACCAGCGATCTGGCAAAACGCCTTGGCGTGGAGCAGCAGTTCACCGAAGGGCGCACGCACGAAGAGTGGATGCGCCATCTGTACCAGCAGTCGCGTGAAGCGATTCCTGAGCTGCCGACCTTTGAAGAGTTCCGCAAGCAGGGGATCTTTAAGAAGCGCGATCCGGAAGGGCATCACGTTGCCTATAAAGCGTTCCGGGAAGATCCGCTGGCCAATCCGCTGTCCACGCCGTCGGGTAAAATAGAGATCTACTCGCAGGCGCTGGCGGAAATCGCCGCCACCTGGGAGCTGCCGGAAGGCGATGTGATCGACCCGCTGCCGATCTATACCCCAGGCTTTGAAAGCCGCAACGATCCGCTAATCAAAGAGTATCCGCTGCAGCTGACCGGCTTCCACTATAAGTCTCGCGTTCACTCCACCTACGGCAACGTCGATGTCCTGAAGGCCGCCTGCCGTCAGGAGGTGTGGATCAATCCGCTGGATGCGCAGCAGCGCGGGATTAACAACGGCGATAAGGTGCGTATTTTCAACGGTCGCGGCGAGCTGCATATCGAAGCGAAAGTGACGCCGAGAATGATGCCGGGCGTGGTGGCGCTGGGGGAAGGGGCATGGTATGACCCGGACGCGCAGCGCATTGACCAGGGTGGCTGTATTAACGTGCTGACCACCCAGCGACCCTCTCCTCTTGCCAAAGGGAATCCGTCACATACAAACCTTGTTCAGGTTGAAAAGGTCTGAGGAATAGACGATGACAACTCAGTATGGATTTTTTATTGATTCCAGCCGTTGCACCGGTTGCAAAACCTGCGAGCTGGCCTGCAAGGATTACAAGGATTTGACGCCGGAAGTCAACTTTCGCCGCATTTATGAATACGCGGGCGGCGACTGGCAGGAGGATAACGGCGTCTGGCATCAGAACGTTTTTGCTTACTATCTGTCCATTGCCTGCAACCACTGCGAAGACCCGGCCTGTACCAAAGTATGTCCGAGCGGGGCGATGCACAAACGGGAAGACGGTTTTGTGGTGGTGGATGAAGAGATCTGCATTGGCTGCCGCTATTGCCATATGGCCTGTCCGTACGGCGCGCCGCAGTACAACGCCGTTAAAGGCCACATGACCAAATGCGATGGCTGTTACCACCGCGTGGCAGAGGGTAAGAAACCTGTCTGCGTGGAGTCCTGCCCGCTGCGCGCGCTGGACTTCGGCCCGATTGACGAGCTTCGCAAAAAACACGGTGGGCTGGCTGCGGTTGCCCCGCTTCCCGGCGCACATTTCACGAAGCCGTGCATTGTCATCAAACCGAACAGCAACAGCCGCCCGACCGGGGATACAACCGGTCATCTGGCAAATCCGAAGGAGGTCTGAAATGGGAAATGGGTGGCATGAATGGCCGCTGGTGCTGTTTACGGTACTCGGCCAGTGCGTCGTGGGCGCACTGATTGTGAGTGGGCTTAGCTGGTTTGCGATGAAAGACGATGCCGCCCGGCAACGTCTGGTTCGCAGCATGTTTTTTCTCTGGATGGTAATGGGACTGGGATTCCTGGCGTCAATCATGCACCTGGGGTCACCGATGCGAGCATTCAACTCGCTCAATCGCATTGGCGCATCCGCGCTAAGCAATGAAATCGCCGCAGGCTCACTCTTTTTCGCCATAGGCGGATTCTGGTGGCTGGTCGCTGTACTGGGTAAAATGCCGCTCGCACTGGGGAAAATCTGGCTGCTGGTTAGCATGGCGCTGGGAATCGTCTTCGTCTGGGCAATGACCCGCGTTTACCTGATCGATACCGTGCCGACCTGGCATACTGGCTATACGACGCTGGTGTTCTTCATGACGGTGTTGCTCAGCGGTCCGCTGTTCGCGGCGTTACTGCTACGGGCTTCCGGCGTCACTTTTAGCGGAACCATGTTCGCCAGTATCAGCGTGCTGGCGTTGCTGGTCAGCGTGGCGGTCGTTGTCCTGCAGGGTATGTCGCTGGCGACGATTCACAGTTCGGTTCAGCAGGCCTCTGCGCTGGTGCCGGATTACGCCTCCCTGCAGGTATGGCGTGTGGTGCTGCTTGCCGCCGGGCTGGGCTGCTGGATCTGCCCGCTGGTGCGTCGTAAAGAGCCGCATGTCACCGGCTTACTGTTGGGCCTGCTTTTGGTGCTTGGCGGCGAAATAATGGGGCGCGGCCTGTTTTATGGCCTGCATATGACCGTCGGTATGGCAGTGGCTGGTTAACAAATCGGTACGGGGAAACCCGTACCTTTCAGGACAATTTCTATGACAGAGTTTAACCCCAGTGATGATTTTTCCATGACGGCACGCGTACTTGGAGCGCTGTTCTATTACGCGCCGGACAGCGCGGAAGCCGCACCGCTGGTTTCAGCATTATCGACGGATGGCTGGCAAACGCAATGGCCGCTTCCGCCAGCCGTGTTGTCACCACTGGCAGCAGGATTTAAGAGCGGCAGTGATAAATCTCTGACAGAGGCCTTTCAGCGTTTATTTGTTGGCCCCTATGCCTTGCCGGCGCCGCCATGGGGTTCTGTTTGGTTGGATCGAGAAAACGTCCTGTTTGGGGAATCTACGCTGGCCCTACGTCAGTGGATGTATGACAACGGCATTCGCTTCGAAATTCAGCAGAACGAACCAGAAGATCACTTTGGAGCATTGTTGTTGATGGCGGCATGGCTATCGGAGACGGGGCGATACGGTGAATGCGAACAGTTGCTGGCCTGGCATCTTTTCCCGTGGTCATTCCGTTTCCTCGATATTTTTGTTGAGAATGCCGACCATCCTTTTTATCAGGCATTAGGTGAGTTAGCCCGTCAGACTCTGGCACGATGGGCATCGTGTTTGCTGCTCCCGGTGGCGGTGAAACCAATAACACGATAAGCCACAGGTTTTTCCCGTATCAGGACGAGTCAATGCAAACAAAAAAGCCTGAACTTTCGCTCAGGCTTTCTCGTTGAATAATGGCGGTGAGGGGGGGATTGACTCGCTGCGCTCGCCCTGCGGGCAGCCTGCGGCTGTCCAACCGCTGCGCGGTTGTCGGACCCGGCGGGGGTTCTCATCACCCCCCTGGCCGGTGCGCTATGCAAACAAAAAAGCCTGAACTTTCGCTCAGGCTTTCTCGTTGAAAAATGGCGGTGAGGGGGGGGATTGACTCGCTGCGCTCGCCCTGCGGGCAGCCTGCGGCTGTCCAACCGCTGCGCGGTTGTCGAACCCGGCGGGGGTTCTCATCACCCCCCTGGCCGGTGCGCTATGCAAACAAAAAAGCCTGAACTTTCGCTCAGGCTTTCTCGTTGAATAATGGCGGTGAGGGGGGGATTCGAACCCCCGATACGTTGCCGTATACACACTTTCCAGGCGTGCTCCTTCAGCCACTCGGACACCTCACCACATTGTCAGCTGCTACCGCTCAGGGTGGCAACGGGGCGCTACTATAGGGAGTTGCCCTGACAGGGTCAAGCACTATTTCCTTCATTTGTAACACCCGGTTAAGCCTTAACCATTAAAGCCACCGCACAAGGTCATAAAACTGCCATTAAGCGGTAAAAAAAAGATCACCTCACTGTCGCACACTGCTTCACACAGCGTTAATGCTGTTATTAACAAGGATTAAATGGATGAAAAAACAGCCTTTATTTGCCGTCTCGTTGCTGGCGGCGTTGGTGTGCGGTAGCGCCGCGGCGGAGATGTCTGCCATTACGCGCGCGGCGCAGGGCGATATTACCCAGTTCGGCGGCGCACGGCGCTTTAGCGGCGATCGGACCGAAGCGCTGAAAGCCTCGCTCAGCAATGCGCCAGCGAAAAACGTCATTCTGCTGATTGGCGACGGCATGGGCGATTCAGAGATCACGCTGGCGCGCAACTATGCGCTGGGAGCGGGCGGCTTTTTTAAAGGTATCGATGCGCTGCCGCTAACCGGTCAGTATACCCATTACTCCCTGGATAAAGAGACGCATAAGCCGGGCTATGTTACCGATTCGGCGGCCTCGGCCACCGCCTGGTCTACCGGGGTAAAAACCTACAACGGCGCGCTGGGCGTTGACGTTAACGGCAAAGATCATATGACCCTGCTGGAGATGGCGAAGGCGGGCGGTAAAGCGACCGGCAACGTCTCCACCGCCGAGCTGCAAGATGCCACGCCTGCCGCGCAGATTTCGCACGTTACCTCGCGGAAGTGCTATGGGCCGGAAAAAACCAGCGAACTCTGCGCCAGCAACGCGCTGGAAAACGGCGGCAGGGGATCGATCGCCGAGCAGCTGCTTGTCGCTCGTGCCGATGTCACGCTGGGCGGCGGCGGCAAAACCTTTAGCGAAACGGCGAAGGCGGGCGATTATCAGGGGAAAACCCTGCGCGAGCAGGCGCAGGCGCGCGGCTACCGGCTGGTTGAGGATCTCAACGGCCTGCAAGCGGTCACCGAGGCGAATAAGCAACAGCCGCTGCTGGGGTTGTTCAGCGCAGGTAATATGCCGGTGCGCTGGCAGGGACCAAAAGCGAGCTATCACGGTAACCTCGATAAGCCCGCCGTTACCTGCGAAATAAACGCGGAACGTCCCGCCTCTACGCCGACGCTGGCGCAGATGACCGATAAAGCGATTACCTTGCTCAGCAAGAATCCGCAGGGCTTTTTCCTGCAGGTTGAGGGCGCTTCCATTGATAAGCAGGATCATGCCGCTAACCCGTGCGGTCAGATTGGCGAAACGGTCGATCTGGATGAAGCGGTGCAGAAGGCGCTTGATTTTGCGCGTAAGGATGGCAACACGCTGGTTATCGTCACCGCTGACCATGCGCACTCCAGCCAGATTGTGGAAAACGGCACTAAAGCGCCGGGGCTAACGCAGGCGCTGAATACCAAAGATGGCGCAGTGATGACCGTCAGCTACGGCAACTCGGAAGGGGAATCACAGGAGCATACCGGCGCGCAGCTGCGTATTGCTGCCTATGGTCCGCATGCGGCCAACGTGGCTGGCCTGACCGATCAAACCGACCTGTTCTTTACTATCCGCGATGCGCTGGGCCTGCAGCCCTGATACGCCGCAGGCAATAGCGCGAGGCGCGTTGCCCTGCGGGCCACTACTGCCGCTTGTCAGCTTTGCGGCGGCAATGGCGCGTATGCAAAAACGCTAAAGAAAACTATCCTGCCGGCCCGGCGCGCGCCTTCTCCGCTGTGAGGCGCGTTGCCCTGCGGGCCGTCGCTGCCGTTTATCAGCGCCAGCGCGGCAGCAATGGCCCGTCACAGGCAGAAGATTCAGGAAGATGACTTCACGCGATTAGCGAAGCTTTTGCGCAGCTTCTGCAGCTTGGGCGGAATCACCGCCAGGCAATAGCCGTTACGCTGACCGGCGCCTTCCCAGTAATCCTGATGGTAAGCTTCCGCCGGATAAAACTCTTTCAGCGGTTCGATAGTGGTGACGATAGGATCGCTGTGATCCTGCTGCGCGCGGGCGATAGCCGCTTTAGCCTCAGCTTCCTGTTCCGCGTTAGCCGGAAAAATCGCCGAGCGGTACTGGGTGCCGATATCGTTGCCCTGACGGTTAAGCTGGGTGGGATCGTGGGTCGCAAAGCTGATATCCAGCAGATCGCCATAGCTAATCTGCTGCGGATCGAAGCCGATGCGGATCGCTTCGGCATGTCCGGTAGCGCCGCTGCATACCTGCTCATAGCTGGGGTCAGGGCGCGCGCCGCCGGTATAGCCGCTTTCTACGGATACCACGCCGATAAGATCTTTAAATACCGCTTCGGTGCACCAGAAGCAGCCGCCCGCAATTACCGCATATTCGATTGCCATTGTTCTATTCTCTCCGGAAGGATGGTGAAGCGTAGTGCTGCATCCTCGCATAACCTGCGGTTAACGAGCAAATAACCCCGCTCTTTCTGTTCAGCAAAACAGCTAACAGGAGAAACTTTCATGTTACATCAGCCGTCTGGCTGAGAGCGGCGCCGATCGTTGTGGCCGCCTTACCGGGCGCTGCGGGGGAAAAGGGAAGAGCGACTGTATGCCGCTACTGATAAAAGTAGCGGCAGAAAGCGGAATTAACGGCTGTTCAGGCGAATCGCAAGGCCGCCTGCCGCCGCCAGCGTTGCCAGCGCGACTACGCCGTTCCAGCCCGCCAGCGCCAGCGCATGGCTGCCCAGCGCCGCGCCGCTCGCCATACCGATAAATACCACGGTAAACATCACCGCGTTCAGGCGGCTGCGCGCTGCCGGATCCAGGCTGTAGATCAGCGTCTGGTGAGCAATCAGCGTCGCCTG
Organism: Mixta tenebrionis; assembly: GCF_006517625.1. GTDB lineage: Bacteria > Pseudomonadota > Gammaproteobacteria > Enterobacterales > Enterobacteriaceae > Mixta > Mixta tenebrionis. The sequence goes on from NZ_VHQI01000003.1 coordinate 66,587, forward strand.
CAGACCCAGATCGAAACCGATAGCGGAGATAACAATTACCGCCATCTGCGCCGGCGGTGACAGCAGCGGCATAACAAACATCAGGGCAAAGGAGAGCGTGACCAGCGCCGCGCCGATGCGTGTTACCTGGTTTGGGCCGCGGCGATCGGCAATCGCCCCGGCAATCGGCGCCGCCAGCGCGCCCGCCGCGCCCGCCAGGCCAAAGGCGCCCGCGCTGGCGCTGCCGAGGTGATAACGCTCCGCCAGCATCAGCGCCAGCGTTGACCAGAAGGCGCTAAAGGCCACCGACAGCAGACCCTGCGCCAGCGCCGCACGGCGCAGCGGAGCGTGACGCAGCCAGAGCTGCCCCAGCGAACGCAGCAGCGCCAGGTAAGAGAGGCGTGAACCAGGCGTAAAGCGCGGCAGCGCCTGCCAGATGGCGAGGGTGATTATCAGCACGCCGAGGGCGGCGGCACTATAGACGCTACGCCAGCCAAACCAGTCGGCAACCGCGCCGCTGATCACCCGTGACAGCAGAATTCCCGCCAGCAGGCCGGTCATTACCGTACCGACGGTTCTACCGCGCTGCTGTTCGCTGGCAAGCGTTGCCGCCGCCGGAATAATATCCTGCGCCACGGTGGCCGCCAGCCCCATCGCCAGGCTGGTTAGCAGCAACATGCTGAAGGTGCCGCTCAGGCTGCAAAACAGCAGAGTCAGCGCCAGCAGCAGCCCCTTCAGCAGAATGATATGGCGACGATCGTAGCGGTCGCCAAGCGGCGTCAGAAACAGAATGCCGAGCGCATAGCCGAGCTGGGTCAGCGTCGGCACCAGGCCGGTATCGGCGATGCTGGCATGAAAGCTGCCGCCCACCGCGCCGAGCATCGGCTGGCTGTAATAGATAGAAGCCACGCTCAACCCGGCGCCGCTCGCCAGCAGGAACTGCGTGCTGCGCGACAGGCCGCTGGCGTCAGCGGTAGAAGAGGGCAGTGAAAGCGACATGAGGATCTCTCCAAAAGCGAATGTGCGGCTATTTTTCGCTTTCGCCAGCGCAATGGGTAGCCGTCGCCGGGGTAAAACTGTTATACGTAATACGTATGAAAGAACCAAACGCTATCGGTACAGACCGTATAACGCTGTTGCATACCTTTGTGCGCATCGTCGAGAGCGGCAGTCTCTCCGCCGCCGCACAGCAGATGCAGACCAGCCAGCCTACCGTGAGCCGGCGTTTACAGACGCTGGAGCAGCTGCTTGGCGCGCGTTTAATTCAGCGCACCACCCACCATATGAAGCTGACCGACGATGGCGAGCGCTGTTATCAGCATGCGCGCCGCCTGACGGAGCAGTGGCTGCTGCTGGAGGACGATCTGCAGGCCGTCAGCGATGAGCCGGTCGGCGTGTTAAGGGTACGCGCGCCGCACGCCTTCGGTCAGGATCAGCTGATTGCGCCGCTGGGCGATTATCTGCGCCGCTATCCGCTGACGCGCATTGAGTGGACGCTGAACGATCATACGCCCGATTTTATTGCCGAGGGCATCGACTGCGCCATCCACGTTGGCGAGGTTACCGATCCGTCGGTGGTCGCCATTCTGCTGGCCGAGGTGCCGCGCATTGTGATCGCCGCGCCCGATCTGCTGGCGCAGTTTGCGCCGGTGCGTCAGGTGGCGGACTTAACGCAGCTGCCCTGGCTGGCGCTGCGCATTTTCTACAGCAATGAGGTGATCCTTAACGATGCGCGCAGCGGCGAACATTTCCAGTTTCCGATTACGCCGCGCCTGAGCAGCGACAGCCTGTATGCGGTGCGGCGTGCTGCGCTGGACGGCCTCGGCGCGGCGATGGTCTCCGCCTGGGTAGTAAAGGAAGATTTGCAGGCGGGACGTTTGCAACAGCTGACGCCCGGCTGGCAGGCGCCGCCGCTGCCGGTTTATCTGCTCTATCCCTACGCCAGCTACTATCCGGCGCGCCTGCGCCAGTTTATCGCGCTGATGCGCGAAGTGATGCCGCGTATCACCGGCACGCAGCCGCCCAGCCGCCAGCCGCGTCCGGCGCCCTGAAGCTTAAAAAACGGCGTACGCTGCGCGGCGAATTATGCTTATTCCGCTCCTGTCGCGTTACGCGCCTTCTATACTCTCTGATATTAAGGAGGCGCTATGTGCGGACGCTTTACTCAAATTCAGTCGCGTGAGGCCTGGCTGTCGCTGCTTGAGGGGCAGGCGGAGCGCGCTATTGCCTGGGATGAACAGCCGACAGGGCGCTATAACGTCGCGCCTGGCAGCAATGTGCTGCTGTTGAATCATCGTGACGACGCGCTGCATCTCGATCCGGTGTTCTGGGGCTATGCGCCGCCGTGGTGGCATAAGGCGCCGCTGATTAACGCGCGCGGCGAAACTGCGGCGGAGAGCAAAATGTTCCGTCCGCTCTGGCAGCATGGGCGCGCCGTTGTGATGGCGGACGGCTGGTTTGAGTGGAAGCGTGAAGGGGATAAGAAACAGCCTTACTATATCTTTCATCGTCGACGGCAGCCGCTGTTTTTCGCCGCCATCGGTCAGGCGCCCTATGGGCAGGCGCATGAGAAAGCGGGCTTTGTCATCGTTACCGCCGCCAGCGATCGCGGCATGGTCGATTTGCACGATCGGCGTCCGCTGGTGCTGGAGGCGGATGCGGTCTGCGCCTGGCTACATCCTGAAACCTCAGCCCGCCGCGCCAGCGAGCTGGCGCAGCAGGCGGCGATGGATGCGCAGCAGTTTAGCTGGCACCCGGTCAGCCGGGCGGTGGGCAATCCACATCATCAGCAGCCGGAGCTGGTGGAACCTGTTGACGATCCGCTTTGCTGAGGTTGAAAAACCTGTCGGTCCGGAAAAATTCAGTCAATTCTGAAAATGTCCGCCTGCCTGGCGCAGGTGGAATTCGCGTCTATACTGAGTTGTTACGATGTTCGCAAGAAGTGATGCGAGATGGGCAGTCGGTCACGCGCCGACGAACAACAGGTTAACTCAGGGGAGAGTCGTCATCGTTCGCTATCCAGCATTACGCCACTCATCTCATTCAGAAGCGCCGTAAACCTGCCCACGTTCGCCTCCTTCCGCTGCGTCAAACCGTTCTCTGTTCGTTGCCATCCCAACCCGATAGCGCAACGGACGTGATTCAAAGCCGGAGGAAGAGCGTGACAACCGTAGCAGCAGAACAAGCAACATTACCCTCACTGAGCGGCGGCCTCTACGCATTCTTCTTTGATGTTGACGGCACGCTGGCGGCGATTCAGCCGCGTCCCGATGAAGCCTTTATTCCTGAGCCGGTGCGGCAAACGCTGCAGGCGCTGTATCGTCTGAGCGGCGGCGCGCTGGCGCTGGTATCGGGGCGGCCGATTCACGAACTGGATATGCTGGCTGCGCCGCTGCGCGCGCCCGCCGCCGGGGTACACGGCGCCGAACGCCGCGATGCCGGCGGTGAGTTACACCGCATTTCCCTGCCCGCCTCGCTGGGGCAGGAGCTGAGCGATACGCTGCACCAGGCGATGGCGCAGTGGCCCGGTACGCAGCTGGAGACTAAAGGAATGGCCTTTGCACTGCACTATCGCCGCGGCGAGCAGTATGCGGACCAGGTCATGCAGCTGGCGGAAAGGCTGGTTGCCCGCTATCCGGAGCTGGCGCTGCAGCCCGGTAAATGCGTGGTGGAGATTAAGCCACAGGGCGTGGACAAAGGAGCGGCAATCCAGGCTTTTATGGGAGAAGCGCCGTTTGCCGGACGTATTCCGGTATTTATTGGTGACGATTTGACGGATGAAAAAGGATTTCTTGCGGTCAACGCGCTGCAGGGCATCTCCGTCAAAGTCGGTGAAGGCTCAAGCCAGGCGCGCTATCGCCTGCATGGGGTAAATGAGGTTCACGCCTGGCTGGAGCAGATTAAATTACAACTAGAGCAAGACGAAACAACGTCGGTAAGGAGTCAAGGTTATGAGTCGCTTAGTGGTCGTATCTAACCGTATCGCGGTGCCAGATGGTTCAAAAGCCAGCGCTGGCGGATTAGCGGTCGGCATCCTCGATGCGTTGAAAACGACAGGAGGATTATGGTTTGGCTGGAATGGCGATATCAGCGCCATCGAAGAAGAAGACAACGATGACCTTGATATCATCAAACATGAAGGCATTACCTACGCCTCTTTTCCGCTGAATCAGAACGACTATGATCTTTACTACTGTCAGTTCTCCAACACGGTTATCTGGCCCGCCTTCCACTACCGTCTCGATTTAGTTGAGTTCCAGCGTGAAGCCTGGGACGGCTACTGCAGCGTAAACGAACAGCTGGCGCAGCGTCTGCTGCCGCTGATTGAGCCTGACGATATCCTGTGGATCCATGATTATCACCTGCTGCCGTTTGCCGCCGCGCTGCGTAAGCTGGGCGTGAAAAATCGTATCGGTTTCTTCCTGCATATTCCTTTCCCGACGCCGGAAATCTTTAACGCGCTGCCGCCGCATAACGAGCTGCTGGAAATGCTGTGCGATTACGATCTGCTTGGTTTCCAGACCGAAAACGATCGCCTGGCGTTCCTGGAAAGCATGGCGCTGCTGACGCCGCTGCAGGAGCAGGGCGAGAAGCGCCATCGCGCCTTCGGCCGTACTTTCGCTACCGAGGTTTATCCCATCGGCATCGAGCCGGACAGCATTAAAGAGATGGCGGAAGGTCCGCTGCCGCCGAAGATGGCGGCGATGAAGCGCGAGCTGGGCGATGCGAAAAATATTATCGCCTGTGAGCGTCTTGACTACTCCAAGGGGCTGCCGGAACGTTTTCTGGCCTATGAGGCGCTGCTGGAGAACTACCCGCAGCACCGCGGTAAAATTCGTTATTCGCAGATAGCCCCGACGTCGCGCGGCGACGTGCAGGCCTATCAGGATAACCGTCATCAGCTGGAAACCGAGGCGGGGCGCATTAACGGTAAATATGGCACCCTCGGCTGGACGCCGCTCTATTATCTCAACCAGCATTTCGATCGTCGCCTGCTGATGAAAATTTTCCGCCTGACCGACGTGGCGCTGGTTACGCCGCTGCGCGACGGCATGAACCTGGTGGCGAAAGAGTATGTCGCGGCGCAGAATCCGCAAGATCCTGGCGTGCTGGTGCTGTCGCGCTTTGCCGGCGCGGCGAACGAACTCACCTCCGCGCTGATCGTTAACCCTTACGATCGCGACGAGGTGGCGGCGGCGCTGGATCAGGCAATCACCATGCCGCTTGAGGAGCGCGTCTCCCGCTATAACGATATGATGGCGGTGCTGCGTAAAAATGATATTTCCCACTGGCGCGAAAGCTTTCTGAAAGACCTGCGCGCGATTACTCCGCGTAGTGAAGATCGTGCGGCTGGCGATAACGTGGCGACTTTGCCGCGTCGCGCCTGATCCCTTTGCGCTCGCCTGTCGACAGGGAAGTCGACGGCGTTTTATTGTGCTGGCGCGCTTTAACGCGCTGACGTTATCCTGTCTGGTAGGTTCTCTGTTATTTCCCCTTTGCCTTGTCGCTTTTTTTCGCCATGCCGGCGAAGGTTGCGGAGGTCCGTCGCGCTGGCCTGCGTTAAATCATCGCCTGCGTGGTGCGTCGACCGCAGAATATACTGTGATTGCGCTGATTAATCCGGGTGAAATAAAAAACGCCGCCTGATGCTATATGCGCATTTTTTGCGCAGTCGCTGTGCTTTCTAATAAAACTGCCGCGTAATTAATAAAGCATTGCGGCTCGCTGCCGATAATTGTGGCGCACGCCTGTCGGGCGCAAAGAAAACATTCATATCTCTAATGTCACAGATAGTTACATCTGCTGATGCCCTTCATACACTGTCTCTTCACTGTTAACAAACCGTTGTCAAAACGCCGCAATTTTACCCGGAGGGCGCCGACAGCAGATTCCTCTTGCCCGGAAACTATTTTACTAAGTGATTAATATCGCAACGGCTTTGCTGTGTTCATTGCAGCAGGAAATGCTGTTTTTACAAAAATTGACAGATGTTAATTTCAGGTGAATGGCGGGTGACCGCGCACAGAACGGGTATCGCCTGAAAAGCGTACTTATGTGAATTTATTGTTTAATTTTAGATAAAAATTTAGCAAAAAATGGCTTTATTGGTTGCGTTGTGCACTATTCACAAGCGTTACTGATGGATTTTTTAGCGTGATTTGCCTTAAAAGTGTGATGTGGATCACATTTTATCTAAAATTTTACCTGTCGCTCGTTGTATGTGGAAATCAGAGGGGATACATTTGCACGGCTTTCAGAATAATCTTAAAAAACTGTAAGCGAACGTCACGGAAGAGAATGAGAACTCAGGTAATAGCTGGTCATAATGACCTGACTGTTATTGATTCAAAATCCTGGTAGGACGTAAAACCAGTGCGACAGACATTGGGCTTCGTTTCTGCCTTTTTTGCCATCTTTAGATTTACCAGCCAGCAACCAAGCATGCGGTAGCCATTCCGCACAGTTAAAAGTAGTGTTAGTCAGGATGGAAAAAGAATGGGCACATCCGAATTATTAAAACATATTTACGATATCAATTTGTCATATTTGCTGCTTGCACAACGTTTAATTAACCAGGAAAAAGCTTCTGCAATGTTTCGCCTTGGTATTGATGAAGCTATGGCTGATACGCTTTCTCAGCTGACGCTGCCAGAGATGGTTAAACTGGCGGAAACTAATCAGCTGGTATGTCAGTTTCGTTTTAACGATCACAATATTATTAACCGCTTAACGCAGGACTCTCGTGTGGATGATTTACAGCAGATCCATACCGGGATTTTATTATCCAGCCGCTTATTACGCGATGCCGCCAGAGATGAAGCGCCGAAAAAGAGGGCGGTATAATGAGCGAAAAAAGTATTGTTCAGGAGGCGCGCGATATTCAGCTGGCGATGGAGCTGATTACGCTTGGCGCGCGTTTACAAATGCTGGAAAGCGAAACTCAGCTTAGCCGTGGGCGCTTAATTAAATTATATAAAGAGCTGCGCGGCAGCCCGCCGCCGAAAGGCATGTTGCCGTTCTCTACCGACTGGTTTATGACCTGGGAACAGAATATTCACGCCTCGATGTTCTGCAACGCCTGGCAGTTTCTGTTGAAAAGCAAGCTGACCAGCGGCGTGGATGCGGTGATTAAGGCCTATCGCCTCTATCTGGAACAGTGCCCTCAGTCAGATGACGGCCCGCTGCTGGGGCTGACCCGCGCCTGGACGCTGGTGCGCTTTGTGGAAAGCGGCATGCTGGAACTGGCCGACTGTAAATGCTGCCGCGGCAGCTTTATCAACCATGCGCACCAGCCGCCGGGCAGCTTCGCCTGTAGCCTGTGCCAGCCGCCATCAAGGGCGGTAAAAAGACGTAAACTTTCACCAGAGAGTGCCGATAACATTTCACAACTGCTGGATGAACAGGTTAAACGCGCCGTTTAAGATTGTTCGCATTGTGGAATGACATCCAGCAGCGGTTTTTAACCGCTGCTTTTTTTTTGCCTCCACTTTGCTGAATAACGCCTGCGGCTCTCTGGCTTAACTTCCACCAACACGTTACTGACGTAAGGATTTATTGTGCTGGTAATTCTGGGTTATATCCTCGTGGTCGCTTCGGTGTTGGGCGGCTATATGATGGTCGGCGGGCACCTTGGGGCGCTTTATCAACCTTCTGAACTGTTGATTATCGGCGGGGCCGGCATTGGCGCTTTTGTCGTCGGTAATAACGGCAAATCCATTAAGGCGACGTTAAAAGCATTTCCTCTACTGCTGCGCGGCTCAAAATACAATAAAGCCGTTTATATGGATTTGATGGCGCTGCTTTACCGGCTGATGGCGAAATCACGCCAGCAGGGAATGATGTCGCTGGAACGCGATATTGAAAATCCAAAAGAGAGCGAAATTTTCGCCAATTACCCACGTATTCTTGCCGACAGTAAATTAGTTGATTTTATTACCGACTACATGCGCCTGATGATCAGCGGCAATATGAACGCCTTTGAAATTGAAGCGCTGATGGATGAAGAGATTGAAACCTACGAGCATGAATGCGACGTACCAGCGCAAAGTTTAGCCGCGGTGGGCGATTCGCTGCCGGCGTTCGGCATTGTGGCGGCGGTGATGGGCGTGGTGCATGCGCTGGCCTCGGCGGATCGGCCGGCGGCGGAGCTGGGCGCGCTGATCGCTCACGCCATGGTGGGCACCTTCCTCGGCATCCTGCTGGCCTACGGCTTTGTATCGCCGCTGGCGTCGGTGCTGCGCCAGAAGTGCGCGGAAACCACCAAGATGATGCAGTGCATCAAGGTCACGCTGCTTTCCAGCCTCAACGGCTATGCGCCGCAGATCGCCGTTGAGTTTGGCCGTAAAACGCTCTATTCCAGCGAACGTCCGTCGTTTACCGAGCTGGAAGAACATGTGCGCAACGCGAAGTCACCCGCGAAACAGACATCGGGCCAGGACGCATGAAACACGACAATCACCCGATTGTGCTGGTGAAACGGCGCAAGCATAAAAAACATGAGGGTGGTCACGGCTCGTGGAAAATCGCCTACGCCGATTTTATGACCGCGATGATGGCGTTTTTTCTGGTGATGTGGCTGATCTCCATCGCCAATCCGCAGCAGCTGGTAAAGATTGCGGAATATTTTCAGACGCCGCTAAAAGTAGCGATTACCGGCGGCCAGCGTAACAGCGACAGCAGCAGTCCGATTCCCGGCGGCGGCGACGATCCGACGCAAAAAATCGGCGAGGTGCAGAAACATGTCGATATGGATGCGGAAAAACGCAAGCTGGATGAAATTCGTCTTAACCGCCTGCGTGAACGGCTCGATCGGCTGATTGAATCAGATCCGCGCCTGAAAACGCTGCGGCCGCATCTGATTATTAACCTGGTGGAAGAGGGGCTGCGCATTCAGATTATCGACAGCCAGAACCGCCCGATGTTTAAAACCGGCAGCGCGCAGGTAGAGCCTTATATGCGCGATATCCTGCGCGCTATTGCGCCGATCCTGAACGATCTGCCGAATAAGATCAGCCTGGCGGGCCACACCGATGATTTTCAGTACGCGCTGGGCGATCGCGGCTACAGCAACTGGGAGCTGTCGGCGGATCGCGCCAATGCCTCACGTCGCGAGCTGGTCGCGGGCGGCCTTGACGGCAGCAAAATGCTGCGCGTGGTTGGCATGTCCGACACCATGCGGCTGAAAAACCGCGGCGGCGATGAGGCGGTTAACCGCCGCATCAGCCTGCTGGTGCTGAATCACGACACCCAGACGCAAATCGAAAAAGAAAATGCCGAAAGCGACGCGACGACGCTCAGCGATCCGCAGAGTATTAAACAAATTACCGCGCCGGCGCAGCCGACCGATGCGGCGATTAACCCAGATCATCAACCTTCACAGGCCGCGCCGGCCCGTCAGGAGCCGCCGGTTACCCCGGCGTCGACCGCTCCCGTCAGCCCGCCGCAGCCTGATCGCGACTCACAGCAGAGGTGATAACCGTGAGCATGGATATCAGCGATTTTTACCAGACGTTTTTCGATGAAGCTGACGAGCTGTTGGCCGATATGGAGCAGCACCTGCTTGGCTTAGACCCGCAGGAGCCTGATTCAGAACAGCTTAACGCCATTTTCCGTGCAGCCCATTCGATTAAAGGCGGAGCCGGCACCTTCGGTTTTGCGGTTTTGCAGGAAACCACGCATATCCTGGAAAACATTCTGGACGGTGCGCGCCGGGGCGAGATGCAGCTCAGCACTGACATTATCAACCTGTTTTTGGAAACCAAAGATATTATGCAGGAACAGCTCGATGCCTATAAGGCGGGACAGGAGCCGGACGCCGACAGTTTTAAATATATCTGTGAAGCGCTGCGCCAGCTGGCGCTGGAGGCGAAGGGCGAAATCATCGCGCCGGCAAGAAAAATTGATGTTGCTCCGGCTGTCGCTGAAGCGCCCGCCGCCGCTGGCCTGCGCCTGAAGCTGAGCAGCCTGAAGCCGAACGAAGTCGGCCTGCTGCTGGAAGAGCTGGGCAACCTCGGCAGCGTCAGCAACGTGATCAAAGGGGAAAACAGCCTCGAAGCGACGCTCGATTCCTCGGTGGGCAAAGACGATCTGGTGGCGGTGCTCTGCTTTGTGATTGAGGAATCACAGATTAGCTTCCCGCCGGATGCGGCCAGCGCGCCGCTCGCCGCATCAGCGCCGCCGCCGGCTACCATGGCCGAAGCGGAAATCGCCGCCGCGCCGGCGGCGATCGGTGAATTAGCGCCGGCGGCGAAGCGCGAACCGAAGAAAGCGGCTCCGGCGAAAACCAGCGAGTCCAGCAGTATCCGCGTGGCGGTGGAGAAGGTCGATCAGTTGATTAACCTGGTGGGCGAGCTGGTGATTACCCAGTCGATGCTGGCGCAGCGATCCGGCGCGCTCGATCCGGTGGCCCACGGCGATCTGCTGAACAGCATGGGCCAGCTGGAGCGCAACGCGCGCGACCTGCAGGAATCGGTGATGTCGATTCGTATGATGCCGATGGAGTACGTTTTCAGCCGCTTCCCGCGTCTGGTACGCGATCTGGCCAGCAAGCTGGGTAAAGAGGTGGAGCTGACGCTGCTCGGCAGCTCTACCGAACTGGATAAAAGCCTGATTGAGCGCATTATCGATCCGCTAACTCATCTGGTGCGCAACAGCCTCGATCACGGCATTGAATCGCCGGAAAAACGCCTCGCCGCCGGCAAAAGCGCGGTGGGCAACCTGACGCTCTCCGCCGAGCATCAGGGCGGCAATATCTGTATCGAAGTTATCGATGACGGCGCCGGCCTGAACCGCGAACGTATTCTGGCGAAGGCGATCTCTTCCGGTCTGCCGGTCAGCGAGACGATGAGCGACGAAGAGGTGGGGATGCTGATCTTCGCCCCCGGCTTCTCCACCGCCGAGCAGGTGACCGATGTTTCCGGGCGCGGCGTCGGCATGGACGTGGTGAAACGTAACATTCAGGAGATGGGCGGACATGTAGAGATCGCCTCGAAACAGGACAAAGGCACCACTATTCGTATCCTGCTGCCGCTGACGCTGGCGATCCTTGACGGCATGTCGGTGCGGGTAGCGGATGAGGTCTTTATTCTGCCGCTGAATGCGGTGATGGAATCGCTCCAGCCGCGCGCGGAAGAGCTGAAGCCGCTGGCGGGCGGCGAACGCGTGCTTGAGGTGCGCGGCGAATATCTGCCGCTGGTGGAGCTGTGGAATGTCTTTGACGTACAGGGCGCGAAAACCGAAGCGACGCAGGGCATCGTGGTGATACTGCAAAGCGCCGGCAAACGCTATGCGCTGCTGGTCGATCAGCTGATTGGTCAGCACCAGGTGGTGGTGAAGAACCTGGAGAGCAACTATCGCAAGGTGCCGGGCATTTCCGCCGCCACCATCCTCGGCGATGGCAGCGTGGCGTTGATTGTCGATGTTTCGGCGCTGCAATCATTGAACCGTGAGAAGCGCGTGGCCGGCGCCGCGTGATCGCAACCAAGTAAGGGCAAAGCTATGACTGGAATGGCAAATGTAACGAAGCTGGCCGGGGAAACCGTCGGTCAGGAATTTCTGGTATTCACCCTCGGCGATGAAGAGTATGGCATCGACATTCTGAAGGTGCAGGAGATCCGCGGTTATGACCAGGTCACCCGCATCGCCAATACCCCTGCTTTTATCAAAGGGGTTACCAATCTGCGCGGCGTGATCGTGCCGATTATCGATCTGCGCATTAAGTTTGCGCAGCCGGGCGTGGCGTATAACGACAATACGGTGGTGATCGTGCTCAATCTGGTGCAGCGCGTGGTCGGCATTGTGGTTGATGGCGTCTCTGACGTGCTGTCGCTGACCGCCGATCAGATTCGTCCCTCGCCGGAGTTCGCCGTCACCATGTCTACCGAATACCTGACCGGTCTGGGAGCGCTGGGCGAGCGCATGCTGATTCTGGTAGATATCGAGAAACTGCTGAGCAGCGAAGAGATGGCGTTGATGGACACGTTGCGCAGCGCCTGACGGCAGGTAGTAAAGTCGGTTGATTATAACGGCGTGACAAAATAAAAAAAGGGCGGTATAATGTAGCCCTTTTACTATATAATTCAGAAAAATCTCACCAGGGGCGTGTTGATAACAAGATGTTTTTTTAGTACAGCTTGCGATAAATAAAGCTTTTACCGTTAGTCAGACGTCAGATTTAAACAGCAGGAAAAAATTCATGTTAAAGGATATTAACATTCATAACACATCACGGCTGTTTTACAGAGTGTACGCCAAACATATAAAAGAAACGATTTATTATCGCTTATTGCGCGATTACCATTTATATCGTTTGCTTTTGCCATATCTACCGTTAATTAAAAACCACCAGACTTATTTTTATCCACAACAACATAGCTATTCGTTTTAATAATATCAGAAACGGCTTCTTTTTAAGAAATAACCAGAAGCCAAGCTCTCTGTCAGGTTGTTTTTTATTGCTGTAGAACTGTCTGACAAAAGCCGCCGAGAAGGCGCTATAGGGCTGCGGAACGGGGTGAAGCCACCGCGCCGGCTGCTGCGCGCTGTTAACGCCCAGGCTCCGCGCCGTATGCGATCAACCATAAGGGACTTATATGTTTAAAAATATAAAGATTGTGACAGTTATGTTTTTGATACTGGCACTGTTCGGCGTTATGCAAATGATCACCAACGGATTCTATTTCAAATCCGTCAGGGAAAATCAGACTAACGTCAAAATCGAGGAACGGTACAGTTTGCGCCGGACTCATTTACATAATCTCTGGGCTTATTTACTGCAGGCGCGTAGTTCACTGAACCGCGCTGCATTGCGTATTAATATGCATTCCGAGATGCGTAATATGGATGCGCAGACGGAAGAGCTGCTGGCGCTGGCGGGTAAACAGCTGGCAAGCGCCGAGGAAAAATATGCTGAGTTCCAGCAGGTTCATCAGCAGCTGAATCATCTGGATCATGAAAATCTCGATAGCAAAACGCTGGTTGATACTTATCAGGAGTTATATCAAAAGTTACAGGAGCTGAAATCGCTACTTACCCAGCGCGATATACAGGGCGCACTCGCCCAGCCGACGCAGCACTATCAGGACCGCTTTGAAAAGGCCTACGATCTGTGGATTAAAACCAACCGCGATCAGTCACAGGAGAACAGCAGCGAAAGCGAACATAATTATTCTGTGTCGTTAATGCTGGCGGGGCTGATGATGGTGCTGATCGTGATTGCCCTGGCGGCGATGTGGGTGGTGCTGCAGCGTATCCTGCTGCGTCCGCTGGATCGCGTTATTGCGCATATTAAGCGCATTACCGAAGGCGATCTGACGGCAAAAATTGAAGTGACCACTCATAACGAAATGGGCCAGCTGGCGGAAAGCCTGCGCGATATGCAGCGCTCGCTGGCGACAACCGTGCGCGACGTGCGCAGCGGCGCGGATATTATCTATACCAGCGCCAGCAAAATCTCTCTTGATAGCGGCGATCTCGCGTCGAGAACCGAACAGCAGGCCGCCTCGCTGGAGCAGACCGCCGCCAGCATGGAAGAGCTGACCGCCACCGTGAAGCAGAATGCCGATAACGCGCGTCAGGCGTCGCAGCTGGCGCTGAGCGCCTCGGAAACCGCGCAGCGCGGCGGCAAGGTGGTGGACGGCGTGGTGAAAACCATGAGTGAAATTGCCGACAGCTCGAAGAAAATCGCCGATATTATCAGCGTGATTGACGGCATCGCCTTCCAGACCAATATCCTGGCGCTGAACGCGGCGGTGGAAGCGGCGCGCGCCGGCGAGCAGGGGCGCGGCTTTGCGGTAGTGGCGGGCGAAGTACGTAGCCTGGCGCAGCGCAGCGCCCAGGCGGCGAAAGAGATTAAAGATCTGATCGTTGATTCGGTAAGCTGCGTCGATACCGGCGCGGAGCTGGTGGAGAGCGCCGGTGAAACCATGAGCGAGATCGTCAGCGCCGTTAATCGCGTTACCGATATTATGGGCGAGATTGCTGCCGCTTCGGATGAACAGAGCCGCGGTATTGAACAGGTGGGTCAGGCGGTTACGGAAATGGATGGCGTCACGCAGCAGAACGCCTCGCTGGTAGAAGCTTCCGCCGCCGCCGCCGCCGCGCTGGAAGAGCAGGCCAGCCGTCTGGGCAAGGCCGTTGCCGTGTTTACGCTGCCGGGCGGTGAAAACAGCATCGAGCGCTCAGGCACACCGGCGCTGACCCTGAAACCGGGCACGGTGAAGGAAAAAAACACCGCGACCGCTGAGGATGACTGGGTCACCTTCTAATCTCCGTCGTTATTTTCTCCCCTCTGATGCCGTCGCCCGACGGCATTTTTTTACGCCGTCACTGCGCCCGACGGCGTTTTTTTCCCGGCGGCGATAAACGTTGCCGCATCGTTGCCGATAACCTGCTGGTAGTTCATTTTCTCAATACCAGGGGTAAGTATGTTAAAGCGAATCAAAGTGGTAACCAGTCTGATTGTGGTGCTGGTTGTTTTCGGCGTCATGCAGCTGCTGGCGGGCGGTCTGTTCTTTCAGGCGCTGAATCAGGACAAAAACAATTTTTCCGTCTCGCAGACCTCCAGCCAAAACGTGGCGGCGCTTACCGATGCCTGGATCGCGCTTAACCAGACGCGCATCACGTTGAATCGCGGCATGCTGCGTCTGCAGAGCGATATGGCCAGCAATATCAACGGCGGCGGGCTGGATGCGCTGGTGCAGCAGAGCCGCAGCCAGCTGGCGGAAGCGGATAAGCAATATCGCTTATATAAAGCAATACCCGATACGCCGGGCCAGGACAATGCGCTGACGCAGCGCATGGAAGAGCGATATGGCACGCTGGCGGAAACCCTGGGCGATATGATCGATCTGCTGGCGGCGAAACAGCTGGAAACCATGTTTAAACTCAACATCGAACAGAAGCAGAACGATGCTCAGGCAGCCTATAGCGAGTGGCGTAGCGCGCAGGCGGCGCTGTCGGCAAAAGGCGTGGCGGAAAATGAACGCGCGTTTAGCGTCATGCTGTGGATACTTGGCGCGGTAATGGCGCTGGTGCTGGCGGTTATCGTACTGTGCTGGTTCGGCCTGCAGCATATCCTGCTGCAGCCGCTGCAAAAGGTGATGCAGCATATTCAGGCTATCGCCAGCGGCGATCTGACGCAGCCGATCGCGGTGGAGGGGCGCAACGAAATGAGCCTGCTGGCCGCCAGCCTGCAAAATATGCAGCAGGAGCTGGTACGCACCGTCAGCGACGTGCGCGACGGCTCCGACGCCATCTACACCGGCGCCAGCGAAATCACCGCCGGCAGCAACGATCTCTCTTCCCGTACCGAGCAGCAGGCCGCCTCGCTGGAGCAGACCGCCGCCAGCATGGAGCAGCTGACCGCCACCGTGAAGCAGAACGCGGAGAACGCGCGTCAGGCGTCGCAGCTGGCGCTGAGCGCCTCGGAAACCGCGCAGCAGGGCGGGCTGGTAGTGGACGGCGTGGTGAAAACCATGAGCGACATCGCCGGCAGCTCGAAAAAAATCGCCGATATTATCAGCGTGATTGACGGCATCGCCTTCCAGACCAATATCCTGGCGCTGAACGCGGCGGTGGAGGCGGCGCGCGCCGGCGAGCAGGGGCGCGGCTTTGCGGTGGTGGCGGGCGAGGTGCGCAACCTGGCCAGCCGCAGCGCGCAGGCGGCGAAAGAGATCAAATCGCTGATTGAAGATTCCGTCGCGCGCGTCGATACCGGCTCCGCGCTGGTAGGCACCGCGGGCGAAACCATGAGCGATATCGTCAGCGCGGTGACGCGCGTCACCGACATTATGGGAGAGATCGCCTCGGCGTCGGATGAGCAGAGCCGCGGCATCGACCAGGTGGGTCTGGCGGTAACCGAGATGGATCGCGTGACGCAGCAGAACGCCGCGCTGGTGGAGGAGTCCGCTGCGGCGGCGGCCGCGCTGGAAGAGCAGGCGAGCCGTCTCAGCCAGGCGGTTTCCGTGTTCAGAATTGGTAAAGAATTCGCCGCCGCCGCCGTTAACCTGAATGCGGCAACGAAAAAATCGCAAGGCGCAGCGCCGGCTGCGGCAGCGCGCAAAGCCGTAGCCGCAGATGAGAATTGGGAAACGTTCTGATTCTCCAGGCCAGATGAGGTCACGCAACAGAATGCCGCGCTGACAGAGGAAGCGGCAGCCGCCACGGAATAGCGCGAAGCCCGCTGATAACGGAAAAACCGCCGCGATGCGCAGCCGCATGGACGGCAGAACGGGTGAGAAGCGGGTCAGCATTGTCAGCAGGCGGCGCCCTGTACCCCTTAAATTGCTTTTGTTGGGTGAACCTGGATGAAGAAATCGACACTACTGGCACCACCTGAGAGCACCACGCTGCTGGCCCAAATGGTTCAGCGCCTGCCGCTCTCCGATACGCACTTTCGCCGGATCAGCCAGCTTATTTATCAGCGTGCCGGCATTGTGCTCGCCGATCACAAGCGGGAAATGGTTTACAACCGGCTGGTGCGCCGCCTGCGCACCCTGAATATTGATGATTTCGGGCGCTATCTCGCGCTGCTGGAAAACGACGCCAACAGCGCCGAGTGGCAGGCGTTTATTAACGCGCTGACCACTAACCTGACGGCCTTTTTCCGCGAGGCGCATCATTTCCCGATTCTGGCGGATCACGCCAGACAGCGCGGCGGCAGCTATAGCGTCTGGAGCACCGCCGCCTCTACCGGCGAAGAGCCTTACTCCATCGCTATGACGCTGGCGGAAACGCTGGGCGCCGGGCCGGGAAAATTTTCGGTTCACGCCAGCGATATCGATACCCAGGTGCTGGAGAAGGCCGCGTCGGGCGTCTATCGCCAGGAAGAGCTGCGCACGCTGTCGCAGGCGCAGATGCAGCGTTTCTTCCTGCGCGGCACCGGGCCGCATGCCGGGATGGTGCGCGTGCGGCCGGAGCTGGCGAATGCGGTAACTTTTGCCCGGCTGAATCTGCTGGCGCACGAGTGGACGCAGCCCGGCCCCTTTGATGCGATTTTTTGCCGCAACGTAATGATCTATTTCGATAAAGAGACTCAGGAAAAGATCCTGCGGCGTTTTGTCCCGCTGCTGAAGCCGGGCGGCCTGCTGTTTGCCGGCCACTCGGAAAACTTCAGCCAGATCAGCAAAGAGTTTTATCTGCGCGGGCAGACGGTCTACGGACTGACGAAGGAAAGATCATGAGCAAAATCACCGTAATGTGCGTTGATGACTCAGCGCTGATGCGTCAGCTGATGACGGAGATCATCAACAGCCATCCCGATATGGAGATGGTAGCGACCGCGCCCGATCCGCTGGTGGCGCGCGATTTAATCAAGCAGTACGACCCACAGGTGCTGACGCTGGATGTGGAGATGCCGCGCATGGACGGCCTCGACTTTCTGGAAAAGCTGATGCGCCTGCGCCCGATGCCGGTAGTGATGGTTTCTTCTCTGACCGCTAAAGGCTCGGAAGTGACGCTGCGCGCGCTGGAGCTGGGGGCGATCGATTTCGTTACCAAGCCGCAGCTGGGGATTCGCGAGGGGATGATGGCCTACAGCCAGATGATCGCCGACAAAATCCGTGCGGCGGCGCGCGCCCGGCTGGTGCCGCGCATGCCGCAGGCGGCGCCGGCGCTGCTGAAGGCCGGCCCGCTGCTGAGCAGCGAGAAGCTGATCGCCATTGGCGCCTCAACCGGCGGCACCGAGGCGATCCGCCATGTGCTACAGCCGCTGCCGGTCACCAGTCCGGCGCTGCTGATTACCCAGCATATGCCGCCGGGCTTTACCCGCTCCTTTGCCGAGCGGCTGAACAAGCTGTGCCAGATCACCGTGAAAGAGGCGGAAGATGGCGAACGTATTCTACCGGGGCACGCCTATATCGCGCCCGGCGCCATGCATCTGGAGCTGGCGCGTAGCGGCGCCAACTACCAGGTGAGGCTGAACGATGGGCCGCCGGTCAACCGCCACAAGCCGTCGGTGGACGTGCTGTTTAAGTCGGTGGCGCAGCACGCCGGACGTAACGCCGTCGGCGTGATCCTGACCGGCATGGGCAACGACGGCGCGGCGGGGCTGCTGGAGATGTATCGCGCCGGCGCCTGGACCATCGCCCAGAACGAGGCGAGCTGCGTGGTTTTCGGCATGCCGCGTGAGGCGATTGCTCACGGGGGAGCCAGTGAAGTGGTGGATCTGCAGCAAATCAGCCAGCACATGCTGGCAAAAATTAGCGCCGGACAGGCATTGCGAATTTAACCGGGCCCGTCCAGCGGGACGACATAACACAGGAGTAGATATGGTTGACAAGAATATGCGCTTTTTGGTGGTGGATGACTTCAATACGATGCGTCGTATCGTACGCAACCTGCTGAAAGAGCTGGGCTTCAATAACGTTGAAGAGGCGGAAGACGGCGCCGACGCGCTGACCAAGCTGCGCGCCGGCGGGTTTGATTTCGTTATTTCCGACTGGAACATGCCGAATATGGATGGCCTGCAGCTGCTGCAAACCATTCGCGCCGACGCCGCGCTGGGCAAGCTGCCGGTGCTGATGGTGACCGCCGAGGCGAAGAAAGAGAACATTATTGCCGCCGCGCAGGCTGGCGCCAGCGGCTATGTCGTTAAACCTTTTACCGCAGCGACCCTGGAAGAGAAGTTAGGTAAGATCTTCGAAAAATTAGGTATGTAAGGAGACGTGATGAGCGAACTTACGAAACCAGCGACCGATGCGGCTTCGGCGCAAGATATTATCTCACGCATCGGCTCCCTGACGCGAATGCTGCGTGACAGCCTGCGCGAGCTGGGGCTGGATCAGGCGATTGCGGAAGCGGCGGAAGCGATTCCCGACGCCCGCGACCGTCTCGACTATGTGGTGCAGATGACGGCGCAGGCGGCCGAGCGCGCGCTGAACTGCGTTGAGGCGTCGCAGCCGCGCCAGGAGGCGCTGGAAAGCGGCGCTAAAGATCTAAAAACGCGCTGGGATGCCTGGTTTGAACACCCTGTCGAGCTGGCGGACGCGCGCGTGCTGGTTTCGGATACGCGCGATTATCTGGCAGCGGTGCCGGAACACACCTCCTTTACCAACGCGCAGCTGCTCGACATCATGATGGCGCAGGATTTTCAGGATCTCACCGGTCAGGTGATTAAGCGCATGATGGATGTGATCCAGGAGATTGAGCGCCAGCTGCTGATGGTGCTGCTGGAGAATATGCCGGAGGCGAACGCGCGTCAGAAGCGGGAAGAGAACAGCCTGCTGAACGGCCCGCAGATCAACGCCGCCGCGCCGGGCGTAGTAGCAAATCAGGACCAGGTTGACGATCTGCTTGATAGCCTGGGCTTTTAAGTAGAAGGCCGTCGTCCGTTAACCGGCGCGATGGCCTGTGGTTTTACGTAGCGGGCTGGCATCAGGTCAGCTCGCCGCGTCCATTCCGGCAAATAACCCCCGTTTAACCCCGCTACTCGGCGTATTAAAAGCTGCCGCTTTTGGCAACCTATGCTTCATTCCCATGAAGGCGCAGGTTTTGCAACGTGGCTGAAGAGAGCGACGAGGAAAAAACAGAATCCCCCACACCCCACCGACTTGAAAAAGCGCGGAAAGAGGGGCAGGTCCCGCGCTCGCGTGAGCTGACGTCGCTGCTGATGCTGTTGGCGGGGCTGCTGATCCTCTGGATGGGCGGCGAGCCGATGGCGCGCCAGCTGGCGGAAATGGTGGCCTCCGGTTTTAGTTTCGATCACCGCCTGATTAACGATCCGGGCCAGATAGTGCGTCACGTCAGCCGTCTGCTGGGGCAGGCGGTCTGGGCGCTGCTGCCGATGATGGGCGGCCTGGCGCTGGTAGCTATCGCCGCGCCGATGCTGACTGGCGGCATTGTCCTCAGCGGCAAGGCGATCGCGTTTAATTTCGGCAAGCTGAATCCGCTGAGCGGCCTGAAGCGCATGGTTTCCTCCCAGGCCTGGGCCGAGCTGCTGAAGGCGGTATTGAAGGCGGCGCTGGTTGGTTCGGTGGCGGGCTGGTATGTCTGGACAAAGTGGCCGGAGATGCTGCGTTTGATTACCGAGTCGCCTGTTGACGCGCTGGCGCACGGCCTGAATATGGTGGCGGTGTGCTGCTTTCTGGTAGTGCTGGGACTGGTGCCGATGGTTGGTTTCGACGTTTTCTGGCAGCTGTTCAGTCATTTCAAAAAGCTGCGCATGACGCGCCAGGAGATCCGCGACGAGCATAAGGAGATGGAGGGCGATCCGCACGTTAAGGGCCGTATCCGCCAGGCGATGCGCGCCGCCGCCCGCCGTCGCATGATGGCCGATGTGCCGAAGGCGGACGTGATCGTCACTAACCCGACGCACTATTCGGTAGCGTTGCAGTATGACGAGAAGAAGATGAGCGCGCCGAAGGTGCTGGCGAAAGGCGCCGGCGAGGTGGCGCTAAGGATTCGCGAGCTGGGTAAAGCGCACCGCGTGCCGATTCTGGAGGCGCCGCCGCTGGCGCGCGCGCTTTATCGTCACAGTGAGATCGGGCAACACATTCCGGGCACGCTTTATGCGGCGGTAGCCGAGGTGCTGGCCTGGGTATGGCAGCTGAAACGCTGGAAGCGCGAGGGCGGGCTGATACCGAAAAAACCTCAACGTTTGCCGGTTCCGGCTGAACTGGACTTTGCAGGAGAAACACAATCCGATGGCTAATCTGGCCGTTTTACTTCGCTTACCGGGCAATATAAAAGATTCGCAGCTGAAGGTGCTGGCTGGCCCGCTGCTGATTCTGATGATCCTGGCGATGATGGTGCTGCCGCTGCCGCCCTTTATCCTCGATCTGCTGTTTACCTTTAATATCGCGCTTTCCATCATGGTGCTGCTGGTGGCGATGTTCACGCAGCGCACGCTGGAGTTCGCTGCTTTTCCTACCATTCTGCTGTTTTCTACCCTGCTGCGTCTGGCGCTGAACGTTGCCTCGACGCGCGTGATTTTGCTGGATGGGCATACCGGCGCGGCCGCTGCCGGGCGCGTGGTGGAGGCCTTCGGTCACTTTCTGGTCGGCGGCAACTTCGCTATCGGTATCGTGGTATTTATTATCCTGATCATCATTAACTTTATGGTGATTACCAAGGGCGCCGGACGAATTGCCGAAGTAGGCGCGCGTTTTGTGCTGGACGGTATGCCCGGCAAGCAGATGGCGATCGATGCCGATCTGAACGCCGGTTTGATCGGCGAGGAGGAGGCGAAGAAGCGCCGCGCCGAGGTGACGCAGGAGGCGGATTTCTACGGCTCAATGGACGGCGCCAGTAAGTTTGTCCGTGGCGACGCCATTGCGGGCATTATGATCATGATTATTAACGTGGTCGGCGGCCTGCTGGTAGGCGTGGTGCAGCACGGTATGCCGCTCGGCGCGGCGGCGGAGAGCTATACGCTGTTGACCATCGGCGACGGTCTGGTGGCGCAGATCCCGGCGCTGGTGATTTCCACCGCGGCGGGCGTGATCGTGACGCGCGTCAGCACCGAGCAGGATGTAGGCGAGCAGATGGTGAACCAGCTGTTCAGCAATCCGCGCGTGTTGATGCTGAGCGCAGGCGTGCTGGGCCTGTTGGGCCTGGTGCCGGGCATGCCGAACCTGGTGTTTTTGCTGTTTACCGCCGCGCTGCTGGGGCTGGCGTGGTGGCAGCGCGGGCGCGAGATGCAGCCGAAGCCTGCCGCGTCGCCGTTGATGCCGCGCGCGCAGGAGAGCGCCGCTACGGTGGAGGCGACCTGGGGCGACGTGCAGCTGGAGGATTCGCTGGGGATGGAAGTAGGCTATCGCCTGATTCCGATGGTGGATCAGCAGCAGAACGGCGAGCTGCTGGGGCGTATCCGCAGTATTCGTAAGAAGTTCGCGCAGGAGATGGGCTTTTTGCCGCCGGTGGTGCACATTCGCGACAATATGGATCTGCCCGCCGCGCGCTATCGCATACTGATGAAGGGCGTGGAGATCGGCAGCGGCGATGCTTACCCAGGACGCTGGATGGCGATTAATCCCGGTACCGCCGCCGGCACTCTGCCCGGCGAACCGACGGTCGATCCGGCGTTTGGCCTGGCCGCTATCTGGATTGACAGCGCGCTAAAGGAGCAGGCGCAGATTCAGGGCTTTACCGTGGTGGAGGCCAGTACCGTAGTAGCGACGCATCTTAATCATCTGATCGGCCAGTACGCCAGCGAGCTGTTTGGGCGTCAGGAGGCACAGCAGCTGTTGGATCGCGTGAGCCAGGAGATGCCGAAGCTGACGGAGGATTTGGTGCCGGGCGTGATTTCGCTGACGACGCTGCATAAGGTGTTGCAGAATTTGCTGGCGGAGCGGGTATCGATGCGTGATATGCGCACCATCATTGAGACGCTGGCGGAACATGCGCCGGTGCAGAACGATCCTTATGAGTTGACGACGGTGGTGCGCGTGGCGCTGGGGCGTGCTATTACGCAGCAGTGGTTTCCCGGCAGCGGCGAGGTACAGGTGATCGGTCTGGATGCGACGCTGGAGCGTTTGCTGTTGCAGGCGTTGCAGGGCGGCGGCGGTCTGGAGCCGGGGCTGGCGGATCGTTTGCTGGAACAGGCACAGCGTGCGTTGCAAAATCAGGAGATGCTGGGCGCGCCGCCGGTGCTGTTGGTGAATCATCCGCTGCGGGCGCTGCTGGCGCGTTTTCTGCGTCGTAATCTGCCGCAGCTGGCGGTGTTGTCCAATATGGAGCTGACCGATAACCGACAGATTCGTATGACGGCGACGATTGGAGGCCAGTGATGCGGTTTTTATGGTTAGCATTAGCGCTGTTGTTGCCGTTGGCGGTACAGGCGGCAGGCGGCGCGTGGCAGGGCAGCGCCGCGGGCGTGGCGTTGAGCAATCGTGGCGTCGAGGCCGCTTCCGCGCCGATTTCGCCGCCCGATCCGATTTCTGGCGTGATGACATTGATTTACTGGCGGTTTGAGTTGACTGGCCCGCAGCCCGCGGGATTGCAGGTTAAGCTCTGTTCCAGTACCCGCTGTACGTCGATTGAGGGAGCCAGCGGTGCGACGCGCGGGCTGACGAATGTTGCGGCGGGCGATACGTTGCGTTTTATTTATAGCGTGCCGGGGCAGGGACGACTGTTTCCAGTGCTGCGGGTGCGTAGCAATCAGGTGATGGTGAATTATCAATAGGCGGCAGATGTTCACCGGACTGAAGCCGGGAGGGAAGAGGCCGCGAAGTAAAGCTTCCGCGTCAGGGATGACGCGGCAGAGCCTCCAGGGATGGATCTAGGGCGTCTTTATGCAGCGGCCTCTTTCCTCCACAGGCGGGCGCATAACGTATGTCAGCTGCAGATTCCGCCGTGCTTACCCTCTGACCGATTTCAATCGTTCCGTGCAGGGGGCTAAAAAAACAAACCGTGCCGGTCACGATCGCAACCGTGGCACACAGGGGAACTAAAAAACCGTGCCGGTCGCAGAAGGGGCAGCCCGTTCGGCGGGACGGCATAAATCCGTCCCTGGAGCCTCCGCCCGCGCCTTCCCTGGCGCGGGAGGCCCGCCTCATCGTGCTACCCCTTCCGCTTCCCACAGGCGGCGCTGTCGTAACCTGACCTGATTAGTTCTCTTTTTGCGTAATAGGCTTCCTGGCTGAACATGGTGATTCGTCAGCGGTTTCTGCAGCGATACTGAAAGTTAACCGGGCGGCGGCAGATGTTCACCGGACTGAAGCCGGGAGGGAAGAGGCCGCGAAGTAAAGCTTCCGCGTCAGGGATGACGCGGCAGAGCCTCCAGGGATGGATCTAGGGCGTCTTTATGCAGCGGCCTCTTCCCTCCACAGGCGGGCGCGGAACGTATGTCAGCTGCAGATTCCGCCGCGCTTACTTCAAAACCGCCCAAATAAAAATCCACGCCGAAGCGTGGATTCATTGACATCAACTCAGCGCTAACCAAACGCGCTTACATACGCTCAACCGTCTCAATTCCCAGCGTATCCAGACCCTGCTTCAGCGTTCTTGCCGTCAGCAGCGCCAGCTTCAGACGGCTCTGACGCACCGCTTCATCTTCCGCTGACAAAATCGGACAGTGTTCATAGAAACCGGAGAACAGGCCTGCCAGATCGTACAGATAGGCACACATCACGTGCGGCGTGCCGTCGCGCGCAACCTGCGTAATCGTCTCTTCAAACTGCAACAGACGAGCCGCCAGCTGCGCTTCGCGCGCGTCGCTCAGCTGAATCTTGCCTGCCAGCGGCGCCGTCTCGTCAATGCCTGCCTTGCGGAATACTGACAGCACGCGCGTATAGGCGTACTGCATATAGGGCGCGGTATTGCCCTCAAAGGCCAGCATATTATCCCAGTCGAAAATATAATCGGTGGTGCGGCTCTTCGACAGATCGGCATATTTCACCGCGCCAATACCGACAATATTCGCCAGCTTGCACAGCTCGTCTGCATCCATATCCGGGTTCTTTTCAGCAACCAGCGCCGTGGCGCGTTCCACCGCTTCATCCAACAGATCGGAAAGCTTAATGGTGCCGCCGCTGCGGGTCTTGAATGGACGCCCGTCCTTGCCCAACATCATGCCGAACATATGGTGCTCAAGCGGCACCGATTCCGGCACGTAGCCCGCTTTACGTACGATAGTCCAGGCCTGCATCAGATGCTGATGCTGACGAGAATCGATGTAATACAACACGCGATCGGCATGCAGCTGCTCATAGCGATACTTCGCGCAGGCGATATCCGTGGTGGTGTAAAGATAGCCGCCATCCTTTTTCTGGATGATGACGCCCATCGGTTCGCCTTCCTTATTTTTAAACTCATCAAGGAAAACCACGGTGGCGCCTTCGCTCTCTACCGCCAGCCCTTTGGCTTTCAAATCGGCCACGATGCCCGGCAGCATATCGTTGTACAGACTCTCGCCCATCACATCCTTGCGCGTCAGCGTCACGTTAAGACGATCGTAAACCGTCTGGTTCTGCGTCATGGTGATGTCGACCAGCTTTTTCCACATGGTGCGGCAATACTCGTCGCCGCCCTGTAGTTTCACTACGTAGCCGCGCGCCCGTTCGGCGAATGCTTCATCTTCATCGTAGGTCTTCTTCGCTTCGCGATAGAAGGCTTCCAGATCGGCAAGGGCGATCGCCTCGTGATGCTCGCGCTGCTGTTTTTCCAGATAAGCGATCAACATACCGAACTGCGTGCCCCAGTCGCCAACGTGGTTGGCGCGGATAACGTTATGACCGAGGAACTCCAGGGTACGGGCCGCCGCATCGCCGATAATAGTGGAGCGCACGTGACCAACATGCATCTCTTTCGCTACGTTTGGCGCAGAGTAGTCGATAACGATGGTTTGCGCCTCTACCGGCGTCACATCCAGCCGCGGCGAAGCAAGCGCGCTTTCGGCCTGCTGCGCCAGCCACTCCGGCGCGAGAAAAATGTTAATGAAGCCCGGACCGGCGATTTCAACTTTGCTGGCGATGCCGTCCAGCGCAAGATGCTGCACAACCTGCTCAGCCAGCTGACGCGGTTGCTGCCCCAGCTTCTTCGCCACCGCCATGATGCCGTTGGCCTGGTAATCGCCAAACTGGACTCTGGCCGACTGACGAACCATAGGTTCGCAATCTGCTGGCGCGCCAACGGCGATCATCGCCTGACTAACTTTTTCGGAAAGGAGAGCCTGAATATTCACCGAGTTACCTTCATCTGTCTGCATTGCCCGCCGCGTAGCGGTTATGGGCACGATCGTCACGACGCCTGACAGCCTGGCAGGTTGCTGTACAATAGCGTCGGGGAAAAAAGAAGGGGAGAAGTATACTCGATTTGGAAGGAGGCGTCAGCAGCCCCAACGGGCGGAAACATGGCTGAGTATGTTTCCGCCGGGGAGAAAAAAGGTTAGCGGCGACGAAAATGTCGGTATGGATTGCTGACCGTTTTTTCATTACGCACCTTCCAGTGGCGGGAGATAGCAAACCCCATCAGCGCGATAAGAACTGCAATAATAATGAGTTTAAACATATAGCCATTCCTTGTGTGATGGTTCGGGTAAATTTATAAGAAAGGCTTAGGGGCCGCAATTGTCGCGCGGTCCAATTAGGAATTACCTTAAGCCTCGAACAAACGTAATGTAAAACATAAAGTTAATGGTGTTTTTATAAAATATTTTTTGGTCTTGTACCGTGCTAAACTGGACATTAATACGATAAATTACGTTAATTTATCAAGAATATTTAAGTTAAAAGGTATTTTTATAACTATCAATGGCCTTGTGATTGCGTTCGCAGGGCATCAATACTTTAGCATAATTGTATAAATGTGGGGGCTAATGGTGCCGTTCAGGAATAATCTGGAAGCGCTTTTCGACCTGGCAGAAGACCTGCCACGCTTTGAACAACAGCTGATCGATCTGGCGGAAAAGCTGGGTTTAACGCTGGAAAACCTTGAGGCCGACCATATTTCGCTGCGTTGTCATCAAATCACCACGGCGGAGCGCTGGAAGCAGGGGCTGATGCAGGTTGGACGCCTGTTCTCAGAAAATATGATCAACGGACGTCCTGTCTGCTTGTTTGAGCTGGATACGCCGCTGACGGTGGGGCCGTGGCGCATCAGCGTGGTTGAGCTGCCGTGGCCCGGTCAGAAACTCTATCGCCATGAAGGCTGGGAGCACGTTGAGATTGTGCTGCGCGGCGATCCGCAAACGCTGGGCGCGCGGGCGATGTCGCTGTTATCCGATAGCGGTCTGCTACAGCCGGGCATCTCGTTTAAAACCAGCGCGCCGCAGGGAGAGAATGAACGCCTGCCTAATCCGACGCTGGCGGTAACCAATGGACAGATCACCATTAAATTCCATCCGTGGAGCATTCAGGAGATCGTCGCCAGCGAGCAGCAGTAACCGCCGGCGGGGCGCAGGGCGCAGGGGCTGACAAAGGGAAAAAGATTAGGGTTTTCGCTACTTCGGAGCGGCGCTGTGATGGCGGTCTATCCACAGAGCGGAATTGAATGCCATGATTACTCTTCTCACTATACTGCCCTGCAAACTGAGCTCAACGGAAATCAGGTAACCAGCCAGCAGTCATTAAACAGGAGGATGAAATGGTTAAACTGGAAGTATGCTGCTACGGAGTGGACTGTGCGGTTATCGCACAGGAAGCGGGCGCCGATCGGGTTGAGCTATGCGCGGCGCCGAAAGAGGGCGGATTAACGCCTTCCTTCGGTATGTTGCAGGCGGCGCTGGCGCAGCTTGAAATACCGGTTCATCCCATTGTTCGTCCACGCGGCGGCGATTTTTGCTACAGCGCCAGTGAATTTGCCGCTATGAAATCTGATGTGGCGATGATCCGCGAGCTGGGTTTTCCCGGCGTGGTATTTGGCATGCTGGATGAAGATGCACATATAGATATCAGGAAGATGCGCGAGATTATGCCGCTGTGCGGCGACATGCAGGTAACTTTCCATCGCGCATTCGATCTCTGCCATAGCCCGAAACGCGCGCTGGAGATGTTGACCGGGCTGGGCGTTGCGCGCATTCTGACGTCGGGGCAGCAGCAGAGCGCCGAAAGTGGAATTGTGCTGTTAAAGGAACTTACTGAGTTAAGTGAAGGTCCAATCATTATGGCAGGCGCGGGAGTACGGTTGAGCAATCTGCAAAAGTTTCTGGATGCCGGCATTCGCGAGCTGCACAGTTCTGCCGCGCAGCTGGTGGCTTCACCGATGCGCTATCGCAAAGCGGGCGTTTCCATGAGCTCCGCTGTTGAAACCGATGAGTTCAGCCGTCACTGCGTGGATGGCGACATGGTTGAGGCGATGAAAAGTATTATGCAGTTGAATACCGCCCGGGTCGCCTGAACCCTGACAGTTTTTGCCGCGCAGCACGCCGTTCCTCAGACGTGATGTTTGCAAGTACCAAACCCCAGCATGTTGTTGGGGTTTTTTTTATTTCACCGCCATGTGGTCAGAACTCACCGACGGCGCGATCCCCGCAAGTCTTGTTACGTTTCCCCTGGCAGCGGCGCGTCGTTAACCTGCCATTCAGGCGCAGGCATTATGCGCTCAGAGTGATTTTATTACCCTGCGCTCAGCCTTTTCGCAGCAGATCAGATCAATCGCCTGGTAGCGGCAAGGTTAATTTGCGGCTATTAATTTATGCGGGTAATAATATCTGTTGGTAATTTTTAGCGTGTTGATGATATGCGTTTTTTCAGATGTATAGTTCAATCTTATAAAATTAACGCTGGCTAATTTATTATCGCTGCCGGCAAATATAATAAAGAAAAGCTTTATTATAAGAAAATGAGCGTTAATATCGTAAAATAAAAGTGCATTGAGGTTATTTAAGCGTGAAATTAGTGTGGTGATTTTATTTTTGGCTAAACAAGGTGCGGGCGCTGCCGTATTTTCTCACTTAACTGCTCTTCTGCTCTTTGCGCCAGTACGCTTACCGCTATTGAAGGGTAATATTTCGTTGCTGCGTCTTTCTTGCTGTGTACTGTGCCCCTTATGCGGTGATTATCCGCTGGCGCAAGGATATGCGTTCATGGATTTTTCTTATGTAAATTAAAAGCTTATAACTTAACAGGCAGTGGTTGATAAGATATTTCTGTGTTGGCAGGTTAAGGCGTATAATCAACGCCGGTGCTTTTTATTCAGCATCAGACACAGCAAAGCCAGAGTAAGGTAATATTATATTCCGCCAAATAATAGGTGGCTAAAAATATTCTTTTACTATGGTTGCAGATGAAATGTTAATGTTTGTCGTGCTGTGATGGCATATCAGCGAATTAAGGTAAATATTTTATGAGGAAACAGAGCCCGCGGGGAGCGATTAATCTGCCGGCCAGCTATTTTGGTATGGTATTAGGCATCATCGGAACGGGTTTCGCCTGGCGCTATGCCGCAACTATCTGGCCGGTATCGGCAATGCCGGGCATGGTATTAATTAGCATGGCGATAGCGGTATGGGCGCTACTGGCGAGCTTTTTCATTATCCGCCTGATCCGCCATCCTTATGCTCTGTTAGATGAGGTGCGCCATCCATTAAAAGGCAGCTTTGTTAGCCTGTTTCCTGCAACGACCATGCTGGTTTCAATTGGCGTCACGCCCTGGCAGCGCTCCGCTGGCGAAGCGCTGTTTATAACTGGCGTTGCGATACAGCTGGGATATGCCGCCTGGCAGGGCGCCGGACTGTGGCGCGGCGCACATCCCGCGACGGCGACTACGCCGGGCCTCTATTTGCCTACCGTGGCGAATAATTTTATCAGCGCGATGGCCTGCGGCGCGCTGGGCTATCACGATATGGGTATTCTGTTTCTGGGCGCCGGGATATTTTCATGGCTTAGTCTGGAGCCGGCAATCTTACACCGGCTACGCAGTCACGGTGAAATGCCGCTGGCGGTGCGCCCCTCGTTGGGTATTCAGATGGCGCCGGCGTTTGTTGCCTGTAGCGCCTGGCTTAGCGTTAATGGCGGGCAGGTAGATGTGCTGGCGAAAATGCTGTTTGGCTATGGTCTGCTGCAGCTGTTGTTTATGATCCGTCTTATTCCCTGGTATGCCAGCCAGCCGTTTAACGCTTCATTCTGGAGTTTTTCATTCGGTGTTTCTTCGCTGGCAAATACGGCGCTTCATTTAGGGCACAGCGCTTCCGGCGGCGCGTTATACCATCTCGCCATCCCGCTTTTTATTATCGCTAACCTTGTTATCGCCCTGCTTATCTTCCGCACGCTGCTGCTTCTGCTGCAGGGGAAATTGCTGGTGCGCGCGGAACCCTCGCCGCCAGCGTCATCAGTAAATAGTTAAGAACAGCTCTGATTTTTTATCCTGATTCCGGCCCCGCATGCGCGGGGCTTTTTTATTTCCCCAATGTTTTACGCACCGTCGAGAAGAGCGTTGCTAATATATCTGGCTGCAACGGCTTAATGATTTTTAACATGAGAAACAAAGTGATAGCACGCGCTGTTTCGCGTCAGTGACTGCATCACCTGCAAATGGTCTTTTTTTTCAGCGTAATTGCTAATGCTGGCGGCGTTGCTATGTCTGAGCAGAATGGTCAGCCATAGATGCGGGTTAAGATTATTCCCAAACTGTTAAGTTGTGTTATTGTATAACCATTATCATTATTGATGATTTTGATCGATGGTAAAACCTGATATGGAAGCTTTGGGGAGACTAAGATGAAAAGCAGGGTAGCAGGAGCTGCTATTGCGGTAATAGTGTTAGCCTTAATGGGATGCAAGGAAGAAGAGGGCATCCATTTTATCAAAAATCCTGATAACCCCGGCGAAGTGTTAACGCCTCCCGCCTGGGCCAGTATGGCGCGTGAAGAGCTGCAAGGCGCGCTTTCGATGAGCGTTTTTAGCGCCAGATGCAAACTACTGTATCGTGACAGCCGCTGGTTTGTAGGCTGTAAGCCGGCGAACGCTAAGGCGCCGGTGATGTTGTATGCGCTTAAAAAAAACGAGGCGTTAAGGGAAAGTTTTATCGCGATGGCCGTTAATAACCAGGCCAGACAATATACCCGACAGAATGTACTGCTGCGGCAGATTGTGGTATCCGCTGAGCCGCATGAGCCGGCGCTGATAATTGAAAAGCTACAGCAGGATTTTACTGCTTTGAATGACGCATAAAATATTTATGCGGTTTTAAACGGGCGGCTGAAAACAGTATCGGTTGTATTACAGGTTCGTAGCCGTCAGGTAATAACAACCATCCAGCGAATGTTAGCTGCGGGCATAACGTAGCCGCACAGGAAAGTCAGGCCATACAGGGAAGCCAGCCATACAGGAAAGTCAGCCATACAGGAAAGCCAGCCATACAGGAAAGTCAGCCATACAGGAAAGCCAGCCATACAGGAAAGTCAGGCCATACAGGAAAGTCAGGCCATACAGGAAAGTCAGGCCATACAGGAAAGTCAGCCATCCGCTGCTAACGCTGCGTAGCCTGGCTGGCTGCTCTGTGGAAATTCTT
Organism: Mixta tenebrionis; assembly: GCF_006517625.1. Taxonomy (GTDB): domain Bacteria; phylum Pseudomonadota; class Gammaproteobacteria; order Enterobacterales; family Enterobacteriaceae; genus Mixta; species Mixta tenebrionis. Next base: position 97,451 of record NZ_VHQI01000003.1, read on the forward strand.
GTAGCAGGCCGTCGTTGGCTGATTGCTGGTTGGGCGCCTTTCTGATGAAAACGTTCATCACATCTCTTTTCTCCCCATCTTTTTCCAGGTAATGGGCGCTCTGGTGCTTTTTCCGCAGAGATAGCTATTACTTTTAATACGCGAGGCTGTTTGTTTTTTCATCACTGGCGATGCGATCTTAATCAAATTCTGATTGGCAGGGTATCGTCATTGATAACCTTTTCTTACTACATAAGCGATGCTTGAGCGTGTGGGGAAGAAATTTTTATTTATGCTCTTTTTTATTTATCTCTTTGAAATTAGACGTAATTTATTTGTGATGTTTTCTTCGTTTGCGACAAGTTTTTTCTTCTCATCCTCATCCGACATGCTCAAATATCAGTGCTCTGCTATGCATTCCTTTGAAAGTATTGCGCTTTTTCCAGCCTTCTGAGGCTGGAGCGCGGTAACAGGCAAGCAATTCTGATGCTTAAGAAAAAAATTTATAATTTTTTTTACCTTAAGTTACCGTTAAGCCTGTTTAAGCTGTTTTTGCGAAAAAACGGTTAGCTGACATGGGTTTAGCTCATGCTTTATCACCCCTTACACTGCACTAATCCTACGTTTAGCTATCAAAAATGACCCGCCGCAAAGGCGGTTTTTTCAGTAAATAAACTTGACACTTTTTTAATAGCTAATAGTATTTTTAATAACAAAGGTTATGAAATGTGGTGAATGCGTTAACCGCCTCGTCAGCGAACTTATAAGCCGCATTCATGCTTCAGGAGGTTGTTGAAGCATAGTTAACCCACGGAGCGGCGCTGTAGCGTCGATGGGAAGTTGGATAACTGACGGGCTGAGTAGCTGAAGAGGTTCGCCATGATTTATGTCTTATATCGTGTCGCCGGTGGGCAATATTGCGAAATTACCTTACCGGATGAAGATGTGGCGGCTTACCGGCGCAGATCACGGATTAAAAAGATAGCGACGCCGACAAGTTCGGCTGATGAGGAGAGTTCTACCGCTGGCAAGCGCGGGTCATCTACGGTCAGGAAGCCGTTGGACGGACCTTCGAGATAGCGATAGACGCTGATGCGTTCGTTAAGCCGGGCGATAACAAGGTCGCCTGATTCCGGCGGAAGATCGGTATCGACGATCACGATACTGCCCGCAGTGGCTTCAGCGCAACCGCTGTTGCGGTCGATAAGATAGGCTCGCCAGGTTTTTTTGGCGCGGATGCCATTAGGGGTGGTGACGGTTTCGCCGGTTTTACCGGCCAGCGTCCAGACAGGCACGTCACTGGCCGCGGGAGCTTGCGAAAAGCCTTCTTTAGCTGAAGGCCCTTGCATCTCTCCCTGACCTTTGGCCAGCCACTCAACGTTGACGTTGAGCGCTGCCGCGATGTCGACCAGCTTACGCGAGCCGGCAGCCTGACCTTTCGTCAGGCGCCAGATAGTCGGCTGAGAAACGCCGGATGCTTTTGCCAAAGCACCCTGCGTCATCCCGGCCATTGTCATCGCCATATTGAGCCGCGTAGCAAGAGAATCTGTTTTCATAAACGAAAATTTATAGCGTGCCGTATTGTTCGTCAAACACGCTTTGCTATCGCCTGAATTTATACGTTTTGTTATGGATTCTCAGCATTATACATAACAGAACGAAAACCACCAATGTGTCGGAGCCAATTTTTACTAAGGTCGCGGGTTAGCCGTAAAAAGGAGCGTAAAGATGAGCGAAATAATAAAAATTCTTAAATTTGAAGAGGGTTATCGGGCCAAACCTTATATCGATACCGAAGGTTTTCCTACCGTGGCTTACGGCATCAAGCTTGGGCCACGCGGCTGCCCGATAGAGCACTATACCTTTACGGTACCTGAGGCGGTAGGCAGTATCTGGCTGGAAAATCTGTTAGCGAATAACAGGTTGCAGATGAACGGCATTCCAGCGATTGTCGATGCGCTTCAGCACTGTAACCAACCACGTAGCGATATTTTATACAGTATGGCATGGCAAATGGGCGTTGACGGCCTTGCCGGTTTTAAAAATACGCTGGCCCTGATTGCGCAGGAAAACTTTACTGCCGCCGCCAGCAGTATGTTGATGAGCAAGTGGGCACGACAAACGCCCAATCGGGCGAAGCGTCATGCTGAAGCGATGCGTAGCGGTAGTTATCAAAGCTACAAAGGGGTGATCATATGACTATAAAGTTAAAATTGGTAAAAGACTGGCCGGACTGGTGGCGTTGGCATTCTACGAAAGCGCTGGTGTTGCTGGGTCTGCTGCCAACCGTCTGGCATGAAATGCCGCCTGAGTGGAAAACCATGATACCAGCGAGCTGGCTGCAGGCTGCCTCTTTCATCATCATGCTGTTGGGAATACTTTCACGCATTACGCTACAAAAGGCGCCGCCGGGACAGCAGCCAATCCTGGAAGAGAGCGAGGTTGAAAATAACGATAGCGAAAATAAACACCAGGGCTAAATAACAAAAACGGCAAAAAAATAATTTCCGTAATACAAGCGGAAAGGGAATTCCGCAACCTGAATTTGTGTGCTGCCTGTTTTAACAAGGACTCAACCCTTTAATTATTTTATTCCGGAGGTTCACCATGGCTGTAAATACATCTACGCAAAAAATCAGTGCTAACGGCGCGACGGATTATACCACCGATAATACCGCCGCCTTTCAGGCGCTGCTTAATAAAGAAAGACATGTCATCGTCGATACTATTATTAATCTTTCTGCGCAGGTCAGAACTGCCTTTGAAGGGCAGATTATCGAAGGTACTGAAACGGGTGAAATCAGGCCGATCGGCGCGGATATGAGCATTAAGGCCATGGTTGCGCTGAAGCATAAACGTTGCCGGGTGCGTAATTTAAAATCGACTAACCCGCTACTGCTGCAAAGCAATGCTTCGGGCAGCGAAGGCGGACGTCAGGGAACCATCGATATCCAGGCTGACTTCTGCGTGGTAGAAGGCTGTACCATGATTAATCAGGTCAATGCGGTTATTGCCAGCACCATTCAGCGCGCTCACGGCTCGCGTATTATCGGTAATAACTTCCTCGATTGCCTTGGCGTCGGTCTGGAAGATCGCGGCGATGCGGTCAGTATCTGGGGATCCGGTACGGTGATTGCGCATAATTACGCCTCCTGTAAGGCGGGCACTGATGGGCGAATCGCTTTCCATGCCGAAGCGCCGGTATCTGCCAACAGCGGACGCGCGGAGCTGGATGCGCAGCACATTATTATGGCGAATAACCTCGCCTATGGGCCTTTCCGCCGCCACTTTGTGATGGAGGGGATTAGCAACGGCAGTTCGATCGGCAACGTATCGATTGGCGGCGCGACCTGGTGGGGCGAGGCCTACATTATGTGTACCAACGTGGTGGTGGAAAATACCATCAAATATACCCGTACCGCTAACGATAATCAGGGCAGCAACTGGGCGCCAAAACGCGGGGCGATTTGCGTGCAGAACTGGTCAAACAACGTCAATATTCGCTCAACGGTAGTAATGGATGAGGAGTCGCTGGGGGATGGCTTCGTGCTCGATCGCTCAACAACGGTACAGGGCGCGCACAAACTGACGCTGCAGCTGTCAATGATCAACAAAGGCAATACCAAAAATAACGGCTTTAATCTGGTGCCGGCGGAAGATCTGCACCTGAACAACTGCTACGCCGAAGGTTTCGCGAATCTGATAAAAACCTCGACCAGCGATTATAACAAAGTCCTGCTTACCGGCTGTCGCCTGATCGGCAACGGCACCGCCACCGGGATCCTTGTTCAGGGCGGCAGCGGCGGTACGCTCTCCATTAACCACAGTCTGATCGATGTCGGCAGCAGCGATTTCGCCGTTAACCTGCTTAATCTGGCTAAGGTACATATCACCAGTACCGGCTATGTTGCGGGTAAATATGCCGTAGGGCTGCAGAATATCAGCGACAAGTTTGTAATGAGCAACTGTTACAACCTTAACTCTGATGTACCGTTGAGCGTGCGCTATACCAGAATCAACGTTTCCGGCGGTTCAGCGATTCTCACCCAGGGCGACGTACCGGAAATCGAGTGGTTGTTTAACGAGAACGACGGTATTACCTGCGGCTTCGTCTACTCGCAGGCGCAGCTCAAAGCCGTCGCATCCACGGTGAATACCGTTGGCAAGGCGATGGGTAAAATCGTGCTGGGCTACGGCGCGGATAAGAAACTGCGTTACTACTACGCGACGGCGCCAGCTGCTAACGCCAGCTGGATTTCCTTTGATAATACTGAAACCGTAACGCCGGCATAATTTATCGGGTCCCGGCCGCCGGGCCCGATGCATTCAGGCTGGTTTTCTGTCGGGCGGGACGATTTAACCGTTAATCGTCCCGCCCGATGATTATCTGTCAGCCAGAAAGCGAGGCGCCGTGGTTAGCGCGACATTAGCTTACGGAGCGCCGCCGCTTATTGCGGCTATTTTTTATTGCGGGCAGCAGCGGGATGCGCCTCTGCGTGCCGTTTGCCCGTAACAGGAAGCAAGCAGGTTAAGTCATTATTTACTCGCTACGCCGGTATAAGCCGTAACTTTATATTCACTGATATGACTAAATAACCCTGCCGCTACGCGAGCGGCAAGAAGAAACGGGAAAATAGCCGTTTGGCTATAATAAAAAAAGATAATTGCGCTATGATTATCTGGCGGGCAGCGGGCGTGGCGCGCAGGAACTGCGGCAGGCTGCCGTTTCGTTAATGCCGGCCTGCTTCGGTAAGCCTTCCGTATTTTCGGAAGGCATTTTTATGCCATGTATCGGCGCATTATTCACGTGAGGGATTATGAAGTCTGTCTGTCTGGCTTTTATTATCGGCACTGGCTACTTGTGGTCTGGCGGCGTGGCGCTGGCGGCCGGGACGTGCCATGCCGCTTCCGAGGCAATAAAAAACAGCAATAGCGTGATTATGCTCGGCGGCACGGTTAAAGGGAAAATTAAGCAGGTGGTGATGGGCGAGTTCGGTAAAAACGTTAACTCGCAAAAACGCCTGCTAAGCCAGTTCGATAGCTGCGGTCAGCTCACCGTGGCGGATATGAGCTACGATAAGGTGGAAAAAAACGTGGTGCTGGCGATGGTGCAGCATATTACCCGCGTCAGCCAGGGCTGGCTGGCGGAATATCAGATTTCAGTAAAGGTGAAGAAAGAGGATGCGCTGGTCGAGGTCACCAATAAAAAAGGCGTTATCAGTTATATGGTGGGTGAAAAGGGCAATATTATCAGCGCCAGCGACAGCTTTGTACTGATGGGCAACAAGGGATTTACTGAAACCACCTACCGCTATGATAAGCAGCTGCGTCTGTTAAGCAGCGTGGCGCGCGGTTCTGACGAACTGTCCAACGGCGAGTACCACTATAGCTGGAGCCGTGACGGACTGCTGCTGAGCAGCATCTCCGGGCGCATGAAAGAGCGTTATCGCTATGATAAACAGCAGCGCGAGCTGGAGCTGTTTACCGTTAGCGCCACCCGCACCGGCGCGATTACCGCGCTAAATGAATGCCAGAGCTGGGATAGCGTCGGCAACTGTACCCTGAGCTATCTGCAAGAGACTGAAACGGATGGCGATCTCGCGCAACAGCGCCAGCTCAGTATCGCCACGCGTTTCGAATACTGGGATAGCGGCACCGAAGGCAACGTTAAATAGCCGCTTAACCGTAGCGCTGCTGATGCGCCTTTTTGCGCCGCAGATAATCTTCGTCGGCGCGAATTTTGTCCCAGTAGCTTTTGAAAATGGCGGCCGATTCCGCTTTCTCCGCATTGATCTGCTGCGGCAGCACCTGACGCTGCGCATCATACTTCTTGCCGCCGGGATGGTTGGCGTAGCGCCGCGCGCGCGTAAAGCCCATCTGGATAAACTTACGCGCCATATCCATACCGACAAAATCATCCTGCTGACGATACGCTTCAAACAGATCCATGATTTTTTCCGCCGATTCATGGGCGATGTCGGGAGTGCGAAAGCGCCAGTAGGGCAGGATTTCCGATTTATAGGGTTCGACGAGCAGCACCCCCTGTTCGCCGCGTCCCACCTGGTACAGCTCCGGATGCTGGCGGAAGTCGATTTGCGTAAAATCCTGCTGGTAATCAAATTCTTTCATTGTCCCTCCTGCGGCTGTTACGCTAAGTTTAGTTTCCGTCCCGACACTCTGCTTTTTTCTCTAAGGAACGCGCTATGATTTCGTCGCTGCTGGCCTTTCTGGTCGCTATCATCATTCTCACCCTGACACCCGGATTTGATACCGCGCTGGTGCTGCGTACTTCCGCCGCCTGTGGCTGGCGTCGGGCGCTGGCGACGGCGCTGGGCGTCGCGGGAGGCTGTTTTGTCTGGGGCGTGGCGGTAGGGTTTGGTCTTGGTGCGCTGCTGTTGGCCTCGGAAATGGCGTATAACCTGCTGAAGTGGATGGGCGCCGCTTATCTGCTGTGGCTGGGTATCGGCCTGCTGCTGCGTCCGCGCCGCGCGTTGCCCGATGCGCAGGATCAGAAAACCGCGCCGGGCTGGAAGGCGCTGTTTATGAAAGGGCTGCTGGGTAATTTACTGAACCCGAAAGTAGGGATTTTTTATGTGTCGTTCTTACCGCAGTTTATTCCGGCTGGCGCGTCGGTGGCGGTCTGGAGCAGCGCGATGTCACTCACGCACGCGTTTATCGGCCTGCTGTGGAGCGGCATGCTGATTGCCGGTACGCGCTATTTCGCCGAAAAACTGCGGCGTCCAGGCGTAATGAAAGCGATGGATCGTCTGACCGGCTGTGTATTTATCGGTTTCGCTGCGAAGCTGGCGCTGTCGCGCCGCTAACACAAAAGGCGTGGCGAGCCGGATAATTATCGCCAGAAAAACAAGGCGCCCGCAGGCGCCTTTTTTCATCAGGGCTTGCGCGCCACCAGCACGGCGCGCAGAGGCGCCGGATAGCCCTCCAGCGTTTTGCTGCTGTCGTGGGGATCGAGGAAATCCGCCAGCGATTCGGTGGTCATCCAGTCGGTGCGGCGTTGCTCTTCCGTGCTGGTGCGTGAGAAATCGACGATGCGCACGTCGACAAAACCGCATTTCTCCAGCCAGCGGCTCAGCGCCGGGGCGGAAGGTATAAACCAGACGTTGCGCATCTGCGCGTAGCGTTCGCCGGGCACCAGTACATCATGCTCGTCGCCCTCAATCACCAGCGTTTCCAGCACCAGCTCGCCGCCGCTGACCAGCTGATTTTTAAGCTGGAACAGATGATCGAGCGGTGAGCGGCGGTGGTAAAGCACGCCCATAGAAAACACCGTATCGAACGCCTTCAGCTCCGGCAGCTGCTCGATGCCCAGCGGCAGCAGATGCGCGCGCGTATCGCCGCCCAGCAGCTTACGCACCGCCTCAAACTGACAGAGGAACAGCTGGGTGGGATCGATACCCACCACCAGCGCGGCGCCGGCGCCGACCATGCGCCACATGTGGTAGCCGCTGCCGCAGCCGACATCCAGCACGGTGCGATCGGTCAGCGGCGAGATATGCGGCAGCACGCGATCCCATTTCCAGTCGGATCGCCACTCGGTATCGATATGCGTGCCGTAGAGGGAGTAGGGGCCTTTACGCCACGGCATCAGGTTGCGCAGCAGTTTCTCTATGCCCTGACGCTGACGCTCGCTGAGGTCGTCGCGATCGGCGCTGACGCGCTGTTGCAGATCGAGCTGCTGCGGCGTCAGCAACGGCAGATTATCCACCGTTTTTTGCCAGTTGCGGAAATGACCGTGCAGATTTTCACGCTGCCAGGCGGCCAGCTGCGCCGGAAGCACCTCAAGCCAGCTCGCCAGCGGGCCCAGCGCAATCTGCTGATAAAATTTGCCGAACTCAATCATGCCTTAACCTGCTTTCAACGCCACCAGAGAACCAAAGTTAAAGCACTGGAACCAGAGTTCGCTGTGCTCAAAACCCGCCTGACGCAGACGCGCCTTATGGGTTTCTACCGAGTCGGTCAGCATCACATTTTCCAGCATGCTGCGCTTCTGGCTGATTTCCAGCTCGCTGTAGCCATTGGCACGCTTGAAATCGTGATGCATGTTAAACAGCAGCTCGCCGACGTCAGTATCTTCAAAACTAAATTTTTCTGACAGCACCAGCGCGCCGCCGGGATTAAGCCCCTGATAAATGCGCTGCAGCAGCGTCAGGCGATCGTCCGGCGCGAGGAACTGCAGGGTAAAGTTCAGCACCACCATGGAGGCGTTTTCGATCGGGAGATGGCGAATATCGGCTTCGATCACCTCAACCGGCGTGGCGGCGCGAAACGCATCGATATGGCGACGACAGCGCTCAATCATCGCCGGCGAATTATCAACGGCGATAATTTTGCAGCCTTCCGCCTGCAGCGAGCGGCGCACCGACAGCGTGGCGGCGCCCAGCGAGCAGCCGAGGTCATAAACCTGGGTGTTGGCTTTGACAAAGCGTTCGGCCAGCATGCCGATCATAGAGATGATGTTGGAATAACCCGGCACCGAACGCTGGATCATATCGGGGAAAACTTCAGCTACGCGCTCGTCAAAGGTCCAGTCGCCCAGTTTATTAATAGGCGCGGAGAACAGCGTATCTCGATTAGACATAGGGGTAAATCCGGTCAACTACGGAAAGGCGCATATTCTGGCAGAAAGCGCGGCGGACTGCATCTTTTGCGCGCCGGAGCGAAACTGGCGCCGGACGCGCGCGATTTTTCGCAGATGAATACATTTTCTGTGGTTAACGCTCAGAAAAGCAGCGAGGTGAGTGGATTGCTGTTTCGTTATCGTCAGACCATTTTTCGCACTTAACGGGAATAGCGTAGCTGCCGGACAACTTCGGCGGATTATGGCAATAGCGGTGCTATTAAACGGCTGTAAAGGGAAGAACACCTCTGTTGCATCGGCTTCAGAACAGCGCGGCCTGCTGCGGCCAGTTCGGCGCGTCGCCCACCTGCGGCAGCGCCTGCTGCAGGCGCGGCCATAGCCGCTGCACCAGATCCAGCACCTCGCCGATATCGGGCGTATGAATAAACAGCCAGGGCGTGCCGCTGGCCTGCCAGCCTGGCAGTTTCGTCAGCCAGTCCCCGAACCAGACCTCATTTTCCTGCGGCGATTCGCTGCCGATAAAACGCACCATCGGATCGCTGGCGGTCATAATGGCGTGCGGCGGCACCTTCGGCTTCTTCGCTTTGGCATCCAGCGTCGCGGGGCTGGTGGCGCTGGAGGCGTGAACCGGACGGCTGTCAAGGATCACGCGGTTAACGCCGCGCTGGTGCAAACCGCGATTTAAGGCGCGCTCCGCCTCGCCTTTGGCGAAAAAGGCGGGATGGCGCACTTCAACGCCGTAGCGAAAAGCGACGGGAAGCCGGTCGAGAAAGGTCCACAGCGCTCCAAGCGCGTCGGGGCCAAAGGCGGCGGGCAGCTGCAGCCAGTATTGCCCGATGCGCGCGCTCAGCGGATCGAGCGTGCGAAAAAAGGTTTCCACTAAATCGTCGCAGTCGCGTAGCCCCGACTGATGACTGATGCTGGCGGGAAATTTAAAGCAGAAGCGAAACGCATCGCTGGTCATCGCCCGCCAGCGCTGTACTACCTCCGCTTTCGGCAGAGCATAGAGCGTAGTGTTGCCTTCCACGCAGTTAAAATAGCGCGCGTAATCGGCCAGCGTTTCCAGGCCGTAGCGTTTCCAGTGTGGATGCTGCCACTGCGGCAGTCCCAGACGAAATGTCGACATGAAGCTCCCATAGCGGGCGAGCCGTCCCGCCCGAATTCGGTTACAGCGCGGCGATAATCTCCTCCGCGCGTCGCACTTTGGCAATGCGTGGGAAAATCCACTGCAGGCTGCTGTTATGCTGCTCAGCGCTGCCGGCGCTGCAAATATCCTCGGCAATTACCAGCTTAAAGCCCAGCTCCCAGGCGTTGCGCGCGGTAGATTCTACGCCAATATTGGTGGCGATGCCGCCAAGCACGATGGTATCAATGTTGCGACGGCGCAGCTGCAGCTCCAGATCGGTGCCGTAAAAGGCGCCCCACTGATGTTTTACCACCGCGATATCGCCCGGCTCAACGCCCAGCGCGGGCGGATAGTCCCACCAGTTTTCCGGCAGCGCGCCATGCGCCAGAGGCGCATCCACCTCCTGCTGCGGGGCGTCGGCGAAATCAGGCGCCCAGCCAACGCGCACCAGCACCACCGGCGCGTTCAGGGCGCGGAATTTCGCCGCCAGCCTGGCCGCGCCGCTGACCACCTGCTGCGCGCTGTGCGGGCCGCCGGCGAAAGGCAGAATGCCTTCCTGTAAATCGATAAGTACCAGGGCGGTTGATGTGGGGTTGAGTTTCATAATGCTCTCCGCAAGTAAAGGGATTAAGACTACGCCAGCCAAACCGCGCCAGACGAGAGAAAAAATGTCGTGAATTCATGAATTTTGTGAATTTCTGTGTGCTTAGCGCTAACATTAGCCTGCGCAGGGCAACAAATGGGCGCGCTTTACGCTCTGCACGCCGTTCCCCCTTATCGCGCCTTGCTTTTTACATTATAATGCCTGCCTTTTTGCGGCAGCGTCTGCCTGACGGTTATCCGCCGGATAGCCGCACCACACGACGACACAACCGGGCTGCCCAAGCTGCAGCGGCGAAGTTAAAAGGATAGCGTTATGCGTACAGAATATTGCGGGCAGATCAATCTGTCTCATGTTGGCCAGCAGGTAACTCTCTGCGGTTGGGTTAACCGCCGTCGCGATCTGGGGAGCCTGATCTTTATCGATATGCGTGACCGCGAAGGCATCGTGCAGGTCTTTTTCGATCCCGATCGTCAGCAGGCCTTTGAACTGGCCTCTGAGCTGCGTAACGAGTTCTGCATTCAGGTCACCGGCGTGGCGCGCGCGCGCGACGAGCGCAATAAAAATCCCGATATGGCTACCGGCGAGGTAGAGGTTTTTGCTACCGAACTGACCATCATCAACCGTGCCGAACCGCTGCCGCTGGATTCCAACCAGGTCAACAGCGAAGAGGCGCGCCTGAAATATCGCTATCTCGATCTGCGTCGCCCGGAGATGGCGCAGCGCCTGAAAGCGCGTGCGAAAATTACCAGCTTCGTGCGCCGCTTTATGGATGATAACGGCTTCCTCGATATCGAAACGCCGATGCTGACCAAAGCGACGCCGGAAGGGGCGCGCGACTATCTGGTGCCGAGCCGCGTACATAAAGGCAAATTCTACGCGCTGCCGCAGTCGCCGCAGCTGTTTAAACAGCTGCTGATGATGTCCGGCTTCGATCGTTACTATCAGATCGTAAAATGCTTCCGTGACGAAGACCTGCGCGCCGATCGCCAGCCGGAATTCACCCAGATCGATGTGGAAACCTCCTTTATGACCGCGCCGCAGGTGCGTGAGGTGATGGAGCGCATGGTGCGCCAGCTCTGGCTGGAAGTGCAGGGCGTAGAGCTGGGCGAGTTTCCGCAGATGACCTTCGCGGAAGCGATGCGTCGCTACGGCTCCGACAAGCCCGACCTGCGCAATCCGATGGAGCTGGTGGACGTGGCCGATCTGGTGAAAGAGGTTGAATTCAAAGTCTTCTCCGGCCCGGCTAACGACGCTAAAGGCCGCGTGGCGGCGCTGCGCGTGCCGGGCGGCGCCTCGCTCAGCCGCAAGCAGATCGACGAGTACGGCAAATTTATTGAAATTTACGGCGCGAAAGGGCTGGCTTATATCAAGGTCAACCAGCGCGCGCAGGGCCTGGAAGGTATCCAGAGTCCGGTAGCGAAATTCCTGACGGCGGAGATCGTTGAGGCGATCCTGACGCGCACCGGCGCGCAGGATGGCGATATGGTGTTCTTCGGCGCCGATAAAGCCAGCGTGGTGGCGGATGCGATGGGCGCGCTGCGCCTGAAGCTGGGCCGCGATCTGAACATCACCGATGATAAAGCCTGGCGGCCGCTGTGGGTGGTAGACTTCCCGATGTTCGAAGATGACGGCGAAGGCGGCCTGACGGCGATGCACCATCCGTTTACCGCTCCGCGCGATATGACGCCGGAAGAGCTGAAAGCCGCGCCGGAAACCGCCATCGCTAACGCCTACGATATGGTGATCAACGGCTACGAAGTGGGCGGCGGCTCGGTGCGTATTCATAACGGCCAGATGCAGCAGACCGTGTTCGGCATTCTCGGCATTACCGAAGCGGAACAGCGTGAGAAGTTCGGCTTCCTGCTGGATGCGTTGAAGTTCGGTACGCCGCCGCATGCGGGTCTGGCATTCGGCCTTGACCGTCTGGTGATGCTGCTGACCGGCACCGATAATATCCGTGACGTTATCGCCTTCCCGAAAACCACCGCCGCCGCCTGCCTGATGACCGAGGCGCCGAGCTTCGCGAACCCGGCCTCGCTGGAAGAGCTGGCGATTCAGGTGGTGAAAAAGGAAAAGCCAGAGAGCCTGTAAAATGAGCTTTAAGCATCCCGTTTCGGTACTGGTGGTGATTTATGCGCGCGACACCGGGCGGGTGCTGATGCTGCAACGGCGCGACGATCCCGCGTTCTGGCAGTCGGTTACCGGCAGCCTGGAGGCGGGAGAAACGCCGCTTGAGGCGGCGCGGCGCGAAGTGTTTGAGGAGCTGGCCATTGACGTGGCGGCGGAGGGGCTGACGCTGAAAGATTGCCGGCGGCAGATTGAGTTTGAGATCTTTGCCCACTTTCGCCATCGCTACGCGCCTGAGGTTACGCACAATACCGAGCACTGGTTCTGCCTGGCGCTGCCGCAGGAAAGAAACGTTATGCTGAGCGAGCATCTCGCCTGGCAATGGCTGGATGCGGCTGAGGCCGCCAGGGTTACCAAGTCATGGAGTAACCGCCAGGCAATTGAAGAATTTGTCGGCTAATCCTTGCCGACAGCCGCGCCGCGCGCTGCAAAGGGCATCGCTGTTTCTGGCGCGAGCGTGCTGAAGCCGTCAGTCGATGTGACTGATACAAAATCAACAGCGTCAGGCATAAGGCGCGCTGTCTCCCCGCAGGGGAGCTGGCCTTAAGGGTGTCTGACCGATGTCAAACTGGAGAGAGCAGAGTTATGGCAGGTCATAGTAAATGGGCCAACACCAAGCACCGCAAAGCGGCACAGGATGCCAAGCGCGGTAAGATTTTCACCAAAATTATTCGCGAGCTGGTTACCGCGGCTAAGCTGGGCGGCGGCGATCCCGCCTCGAACCCGCGTCTGCGCGCGGCGATGGATAAAGCGCTGTCCAACAACATGACGCGCGACACCATGGATCGCGCTATCGCACGCGGCGTAGGCGGCGACGATAACAGCAACATGGAAACCATCATCTATGAAGGCTACGGCCCCGGCGGCAGCGCCATTATGGTGGAGTGCCTGAGCGACAATCGCAACCGTACCGTTTCCGAAGTGCGCCACGCCTTTACCAAGTGCGGCGGCAACCTTGGCACCGACGGCTCCGTAGCCTATCTGTTCACCAAAAAAGGCGTGATCTCCTATGCGCCGGGCCTGGATGAAGATACGGTAATGGACGCGGCGCTGGAAGCGGGCGCGGATGACGTGGTCAGCTATGACGACGGCGCCATCGACGTGTTCACGCCGTGGGAAACCTTCGGTACGGTGAAAGATGCGCTGGACGCTGCTGGTTTGAAAGCGGAAACGGCGGAAGTAACTATGATCCCTTCCACCAAAGCGGATATGGATGCGGAGACCGCGCCTAAGCTGATGCGCCTGATCGATATGCTGGAAGACTGCGACGACGTGCAGGAAGTTTACCATAACGGTGAGATTTCCGACGAGGTGGCGGCCACCCTGTGACGTCCCCGGCGATGGTTCAACCTGACGGAGTAGCCTGATGGCGATTATTCTGGGCATCGACCCAGGTTCCCGTATTACCGGTTATGGCGTTATACGTCAGGTGGGGCGGCAGTTAACCTATCTGGGCAGCGGCTGTATCCGCACCAACGTTGAGGATCTGCCGTCCCGTCTCAAGCTGATTTACGCCGGCGTTAGTGAGATCATCACGCAGTTTCAGCCTGACTTTTTCGCCATTGAGCAGGTCTTTATGGCGAAAAATGCCGATTCGGCGCTGAAGCTGGGCCAGGCGCGCGGCGCGGCGATCGTGGCGGCGGTAAATCAGGATTTGCCGGTGTTTGAATATGCGGCCCGGCAGGTGAAGCAGACGGTGGTCGGCATCGGCAGCGCGGAAAAAAGCCAGGTGCAGCATATGGTGCGCACCCTGCTGAAGCTGGCAGCCAATCCCCAGGCCGACGCCGCCGATGCGCTGGCAATCGCCATTACCCATTGCCATGTCAGCCAGAACGCCGGCCGGCTCAGCGAGTCGAAGCTCACCCTGGCGCGCGGCAGGCTGCGTTCGTAACCCATTATCAGGCTGGATATTCATCCAGCCTTTTTTATGTTATAACTCTGACACTTTCTCTCCCCATCGATTAAAGGAAGCTACTGTGATAGGTCGTCTGCGAGGCATCATTCTGGAAAAACAACCGCCGCTGGTATTGCTGGAGGCGAACGGCGTGGGATATGAAGTCCATATGCCGATGACCTGCTTCTATGAGCTGCCGGAGCTGAATCAGGAAGCGATCGTGTTTACCCAGTTTGTGGTGCGTGAAGATGCGCAGCTGCTTTACGGCTTTAACAGCAAGCAGGAGCGCGCGCTGTTTCGCGAGCTGATTAAAGTCAACGGCGTCGGCCCCAAGCTGGCGCTGGCGATCCTCTCCGGCATGTCGGCGCAGCAGTTCGTGACCGCCGTCGAGCGGGAAGAGGTGGCGACCTTAGTGAAGCTGCCGGGCGTGGGTAAAAAAACCGCCGAGCGTTTGGTGGTGGAGATGAAAGATCGCTTTAAAGGAATGCATGGCGACCTGTTCGGCGGCGACGCGACCTTTACGCTGACCAGCGAAAACGCGGCGCCGGAAAGCAACGACGCCGAAGCCGAAGCGGTTGCCGCGCTGGTGGCGTTGGGGTATAAACCGCAGGAAGCCAGCCGGATGGTCAGCAAAGTGGGCCGCCCGGATGCTGATTGTGAAACCCTGATCCGTGAAGCGCTGCGTGCCGCGCTCTGAGGTAAACCATGATTGAAGCCGATCGCCTGGTCTCTCCCGGCAACATCAGCGAAGAAGAAATTATTGACCGCGCTATTCGTCCGCGCCTGCTGGCGGAGTATGTCGGCCAGCCGCAGGTGCGCGAGCAGATGGAGATCTTTATCAAGGCGGCGAAAATGCGCGGCGACGCGCTGGACCACCTGCTGATTTTCGGCCCGCCGGGGCTGGGGAAAACCACGCTGGCGAATATTGTGGCGAATGAAATGGGCGTTAACCTGCGCACCACCTCCGGCCCGGTGCTGGAGAAAGCGGGCGATCTGGCGGCGATGCTCACCAACCTTGAACCGCATGACGTGCTGTTTATCGATGAAATTCACCGTCTGTCGCCGGTGGTGGAAGAGGTGCTCTATCCGGCGATGGAGGATTATCAGCTCGATATCATGATTGGCGAAGGCCCGGCGGCGCGCTCGATCAAGCTGGATCTCCCGCCCTTTACCCTGATCGGCGCTACCACCCGCGCCGGCTCGTTAACTTCGCCGCTGCGCGATCGCTTCGGCATCGTGCAGCGCCTGGAGTTTTATCAGGTAAAAGATTTGCAGCATATCGTGGGCCGCAGCGCCGCCTGTCTGGGGCTGGAGCTTAGTGAGGAAGGGGCGCTGGAAGTAGCGCGCCGCGCGCGCGGCACGCCGCGCATCGCTAACCGGCTGCTGCGCCGCGTGCGTGATTTCGCCGAGGTGCGCGCCGATGGCGTGATGAACGGCGAAGTGGCGGCAAAAGCGCTCGATATGCTGAATGTCGATAACGAAGGCTTTGACTATATGGACCGCAAGCTGCTGCTGGCGATTATCGATAAGTTCACCGGCGGCCCGGTAGGGCTGGATAACCTGGCGGCGGCGATCGGCGAAGAGCGCGAAACCATTGAAGATGTGCTGGAGCCTTATCTGATTCAGCAGGGCTTTATTCAGCGCACGCCGCGTGGACGTATCGCTACCCAGCACGCTTTTAAACATTTCGGTCTCAGCCGCGAAGTATAAAAAAACGCCAGCGATCGCTGGCGTTTCTGTTTGAGCGCTACGCCGATCTCAGGCCGGAACTTTTTTTAGCTGGCTGAAAATAAACAGCAGTGCGGCGCACAGCACCACCGAAGGGCCTGCGGGCGTATCGTAAAAGGCGGAGAAGGTCAGGCCGCCGGTAACCGCCATCACGCCGACGCCGATAGCCAGCAGCGCCATCTGCTCCGGCGCGCGGGCAAAGCGGCGCGCGGCGGCGGCGGGGATCACCAGCAGCGAAGTAATAATCAACGCGCCGACAAACTTCATCGCCACGCCGATAATCAGCGCGGTCACCAGCATCAGCAGCATGCGGGTACGGGCGATATTAACGCCATCCACCTGCGCCAGCTCCGGGCTGATAGTCATCGACAGCAGCGGCCGCCACTGCCAGGCCAGCCCCGCCAGCACCAGCGCCACGCCGCCGCCGATAATCACTAAATCGTCCGGCGTTACCGCCAGCAAATCGCCAAACAGGTAGGCCATTAAATCGACGCGCACGTTGGACATCAGGCTAACCACCACCAGCCCCAGCGACAGCGCGCTGTGCGCCATAATTCCCAGCAGGGTATCGATGGCGAGGTGAGGGCGCCGCTCCAGCCACACCAGGCCCAGCGCCAGCAGCAGCGTAACGGCGATAACCGCATAAAACGGGTTAACGTCCAGCAGCAGACCGAAAGCGACCCCCAGCAGCGAAGCGTGCGCCAGCGTATCGCCAAAATAGGACATGCGGCGCCACACCACGAATGAACCGAGCGGACCGGCCGCCAGCGCCAGCATCACGCCGCCCAGCCAGCCGGGAAGTAGTAATTCCAGCATTATTTTTCTGTTCCTTTACGCAAAACAATCCGCCCCTGTAAATCGTGACGATGATTATGGTGATGACGGTAAATCGCCAGCTGCTCGGCGCCGCGCGGGCCAAACATAGCAATAAATTCGGGGTGGCGGGAGACCGCCTCCGGGGTGCCGGAACAACAGATATGGTGATTAAGGCAGAGTACCTCATCGGTTTTCGCCATTACCAGATGCAGATCGTGCGATACCATCAGCACCGCGCAGTTCAGCTCCAGCCGCAGCTGGTTGATCAGATCGTAGAGCGCCACCTGGCCGTTGACGTCCACGCCCTGCGTCGGTTCATCCAGCACCAGCACGCGCGGTTGATTCAGCAGCGCCCGCGCCAGCAGTACGCGCTGCGCCTCGCCGCCGGAGAGTTTTTGCATTGGCGCGAACTGCAGGTGGCCCGCCTGGACGCGCTTCAGCGCGGGCAGAACATCCGCCTTACGCGTCGCCGGGCGCAGGCGTAAAAAGCGGTCGACGGTCAGCGGCAGCGTGGCGTCAAGGTGCAGCTTTTGCGGCACGTAGCCGATGCGCAGCGGATCGTCGCGGGTAATTGTGCCGCTGTCCGGCGCGATCAGGCCCAGCACCACCCGTACCAGGGTGGATTTACCGGCACCGTTAGGGCCGAGCAGCGTCAAAATGCGCCCAGGTTCCAGCGTTAATGAGATATTTGACAATACCTGTCGCTGACCAAAGCTGACGGAAATATTTTCCAGGCTGATTAATGTCGTCATCATTATTAAAACTTGCAGAAGTTATCTAATGTTATAATATCACATTTTCTTACCTGGTCACGATGGATTGAAGCATTATGTTACAGAATAAAAAGGCGTTGTTTTCCCTGCTGTTACCCCTCGGCATTGCCGCTTCGCTAAGCGCGCCCGCCAGCGCGGCGGTGGTCGCCTCAATCAAGCCGCTGGGCTTCATCGCTGCCGCCATCGCCGACGGCGTGACGCCGGTTGACGTCTTGCTGCCGGATGGGGCTTCCGAACATGACTACGCGCTGCGCCCATCTGACGTCAAACGCTTGCAGGACGCGGATCTGGTGGTGTGGATCGGCCCGGAAATGGAGGCGTTTATCAGCAAAACCGCCAGCGCCTTTCCCACCAGGAAAAACCTTGAACTGGCTAATTTACCTGCGGTTAAACCGCTGCTGATTACCGGCGCTGAAGATGAGGATGAGCAACATGATGAAGATGATCAACATCATGACGCCGCGCATGAACATCACCATCACGGACAATATAATATGCATCTGTGGATGTCGCCGGAAATAGCGCGCCAATCTGCGGTTGCAATCCACGCAAAATTATTGGAACTTATGCCGCATAGCAGAGCCAAACTGGACGCAAACCTGCAGCAATTTGAGTCACAATTGACGAAAAGCGACGAGCAGATAGCGCGTCAGCTGGCGCCCGTTAAAGGAAAAGGTTATTTCGTTTTTCACGATGCCTATAGTTATTTTGAAAAACACTACGGTCTCACGCCGCTTGGCCATTTTACCGTAAATCCTGAAATTCAACCGGGCGCGCAGCGTTTACATCAAATTCGAACACAGTTGGTTGAGCATAAAGCGACCTGCGTTTTTGCTGAGCCACAATTCAGACCAGCGGTCATCGATGCCGTTGCCAGAGGGACCCAGGTACGTAAAGGTACGCTCGATCCGCTGGGAATGGGCATCAGCTTAGGAAAGGACAGTTATGTGAAATTCCTCTCACAGCTGTCGAGCCAGTATGAAAGCTGCCTGAAAGGAGCATGAGGAATCCTGAATAGTGCAACAGATAGCCCGCTCTGTCGCTCTGGCATTTAATAACCTGCCGCGGCCCCATCGCATAATGCTTGGGTCGCTTACCGTGGTGACTCTGGCCGTCGCTGTCTGGCGGCCTTATGTTTATCATCCGGGTGAATCCTCACCCATTGTGAAAACTATTGAGATTGATAAAGAAGAGCTGCGTACGCTGCTGCCTGAGGCCAGCGAGCCGCTTGACCAGCCTGCGCCCGCGCCGGAAGACGATCTGCCGAAAGATGAAATCGATGAAGACGTCACGGCGGAAAGCGGCACCCATGACTACGTGGTTTCCAGCGGCGATACGCTGAGCAGCATTCTTAATCAGTACGGCATCGATATGGGCGAGATCAACCAGCTGGTGAAGACGGACAGCGCGCTGCGCGGCCTGCAGGTTGGTCAGCAAATCTCCTGGACGCTTACCGATGACGGCGAGCTGAAGCGCCTGAGCTGGGAAATGTCGCGACGGGAAACCCGCATCTACGATCGCGTCGGCAACGGCTTTAAGATGTCCAGCGAGATGCAAAAGGGCGAATGGAAAAACAGCGTGCTGACCGGGGTGGTCAACGGCAGTTTTGTCACCAGCGCGCAAAATGCCGGACTGAGCAGCGCCGAAATCAGCAGCGTGATTAAAGCGCTGCAGTGGCAGATGGATTTCCGCAAGCTGCGCGCCGGCGACCGCTTTAGCGTGCTGATGTCGCGTGAAGAGCTGGATGGGAAAAGAGAGCAGAGCCAGCTGTTAGGCGTGCGTCTGCGTACCGGCGGGCGGGATTATTACGCTATCCGCGCCGAAGACGGCAAGTTTTACGATCGCAGCGGCTCCGGCCTGGCGCGCGGCTTTATGCGTTTTCCCACCGTGAAGCAGTACCGCGTCTCCTCTAACTTTAATCCGCGCCGCCTGAATCCGGTAACCGGACGCGTGGCGCCGCATAAAGGCGTCGATTTCGCAGTGCCGACCGGAACGCCGGTGCTGGCGGTCGGCGATGGCGAAGTGGTGCAGGCGAAATATAGCGCCGGCGCCGGCAACTACGTCGCTATTCGTCATGGACGCCAGTATATGACGCGTTATATGCATATGAGCCGTCTGCTGGTGAAACCGGGCGATAAGGTGAAGCGCGGCGATCGTATCGGCCTTTCCGGCAGCACCGGGCGCTCAACCGGCCCGCATATTCACTATGAAATCTGGATCAATAATCAGGCGGTGAATCCGCTGACGGCCAAGCTGCCGCGCACCGAAGGGCTGACCGGTAAAGATCGTTCCGCCTATCTGGCGCAGGTCAGAGAAGTGTTGCCGCAGCTGAAGCTGAAATAAATCTGAGATAACCTTACCTGCGGGCGGCTGCCGTCGCCCGCACGCTTTGCTGTTTTATGCAGCAAAATGAAGCAAATTTCCCCTGTTTTTCCTGTGGATTACGCCTCACCTGCGGTAAGCGTTGCAAATTTGTCTGCCCACACTATCATTAGCCGGTTATTGATTGAGGCGAGTGCATGGAAAACAGCAAGAAAAACAATACAGAATTTATCCCTACCTTTCAGAAGTCCTTCCTGATGCCGAAATACTGGGGCGCCTGGCTGGGTATCGGGGCGTTCGCCGGCATGGCGCTGCTGCCGCCTGCGCTGCGCGATCCCATTCTTGGCGCGGCGGGACGTCTTGCTGGACGCTTTGCCAAAAGCGCTCGCCGTCGGGCGCAAATCAACCTGTTCTACTGCCTGCCGGAGCTTTCTGAAGCCGAGCGGGAAACCATTATTGATGAGATGTTCGCCACCGCGCCGCAGTCAATGGTGATGATGGCCGAGCTGGCGCTGCGCAAACCGGAGCGGGTGCGCGAACGGGTGCGCTGGCACGGCAAAGAGATTATCGAGGCGATGCAGGCGGAAAAACAGAATGTCATTTTTCTGGTGCCGCACGGCTGGGCGGTGGATATCCCGGCGATGCTGCTGGCCTCTGAAGGGCAGTTGATGGCGGCGATGTTCCACAACCAGAGCAATCAGCTGTTCGACTATATCTGGAACTATGTGCGTCGGCGTTTTGGCGGCAGGATGCATGCGCGCAATGACGGCATCAAACCTTTTATCAGCTCGGTGCGCCAGGGGTACTGGGGCTACTATCTGCCCGATCAGGATCACGGGGCGGAGCACAGCGAGTTTGTCGATTTCTTCGCTACCTATAAGGCGACGCTGCCCGCGGTAGGCCGCCTGATGAAGGTGTGCCGCGCGCGCGTGGTGCCGCTGTTCCCGGTGTATAACAGTAAAACGCATCAGCTGGATATCTATATCCGTCCGCCGATGGACGATCTGCTGGAGGCCGACGATCGCACCCTGGCGCGCCGGATGAACGAAGAGGTTGAGATCCTGGTACGCCCCAATCCGGAACAGTACACCTGGATTCTCAAGCTGCTGAAAACGCGGCGCGAAGGAGAGATCGAACCCTACCGCCGTAAAGAGCTTTATCCACGCCGCTGAACCCGCGCCAAATACAAAAAGCCCCGCACCAGAGGCGGGGCTGTTTGATTAAGCCAGAACGTTTATCGCTTTTGCCCTCAGGCGGCGTCAGCAACATTGTCAGCCTCGTTCAGTCGGCTGCGTCGTCTGCGCTCGCGCAGGAAAGCGGTTACTAAAACCAGCCACAGCAGGCCGCTCGCCAGATTGATCAGGCTAAACCAGGCCGCGCCGCCGTGGAAATAGCCATACTTCGTCACCTCAATCCCCAGTGCAAAGGCGATAATGCTGACCATGCCGAGCATCGCCGCCACGCTGCCTTTACCGGCATTGCTGGAAAAGAGCGTCAGACGATAAAGCCCGGCGTTGACCATGCCTGCGCCATACGCATAGATACTGAGCCCGGCGGTCAGCCACAGATAGCTGTGGCGATCGATCAGCGAAGCGGTCGTCGCCAGCCCCAGCCCCGCGAGGATCGGCCAGGCGCCCAAACGCAGCGGCCCTTCAATCGGCAGGCGGTTCGCCAGTTTCCCCAGCGTCAGGTTACCGGCGATCATCGCCAGAAATACCGGCAGCTGCAGCAGCGCGTAATCCATACGCGTCAGCCCCTCGTCCTTAATCAGTATCACCGGCGACAGCGCTACCCAGGCGAGAATCGGGATAAACACCAGCCCGATCGCCAGCGAGCCGGACATAATCTGCCGCTCACGCGCCAGCGTCAGGTAGGTGCGTCCCAGGCTGCGCAGGCTGATGGAAACGCTGCGGTCGCCCGCAGTTTCCGGCATTGCACGCCACAGGCCAATCAGCGCCAGCGCGGCGATAATGGCGAACAGCCAGAACATGGTGCGCCAGTCGCCGACGGTCAGGAAAGCCGCGCCCGCCAGCGGGCCAGCCAGCGGCGCCAGCAGCGCGACATTCGCCATCAGCGCCATAATGCGCACGCTGCGCGTCTCATCAAACGCCTCCTGAATGGCGGCGTAGCCCACCGCGCCGATAAAGCAGAGGCTGGCACCCTGTAAAAAGCGCAGGGCGACGAACTGCTGAATAGAGGCGACCCAGTGCGTCAGCGCGCAACAGACGATAAAAAACAGTACGCCGCTCAGCATCACCGGGCGCCGGCCATACTTATCGGAGAGCGGGCCAAGCAACCATTGCAGCACAATGCCGCCAATCAGATAGGCGGTCAGCGAGGTGGAAACCCACTCGGCGCCAACGTGAAATTCGCTGGTTACCAGCAGCATACCGGGCTGAATCATATCGTGCGCAATATAGGTTGCGAACTCGAACAGCACCAGCGAGAGGGGAAATAACAGATGCCTGAATGTCAGGTGTGAAACCGGGGTATAGGCGGCCATGCAGGCTTGCTCCAGAAAGATAAAAAACGCGCCCGCAAAGGCGGCCGCGTCAGTATAGCGTTTAAATCATATTACCTGAGAATGATTAGCGATGCGCGTAAACGGCGATCGGGTTATTCAGCTCGCCTGCAAACTTCAGGTTCTCCGCCGGATCGGACAGATTGATCATCTGCTGATTATTCGCCAGCTGTAGCCGGTTCAGGCAGGAGCGCGCGAAGGTCGGCGCAAACAGATCGTAACGGGCGAATTTGTGCGCCAGCTGCGGGTGCGCCTGCTGGTAATCCTGCACGCACTGCGCCACGCGCTGCCAGAAGCGCGCCTCCGGCAGGATGCCGCTTTCATCAAGAATGGCGGAGATAAAGCGGAAAATGCAGTCGAAGACATCGGTAAAGATCGACAGGATTTTCAGATTCTCCGGCACCTCTACCACCAGCCGCCGCGCCTTCTCCGGCAGCTGCGCATCCGGGTTCAGCACCGCAATTTCCTCGCCGATATCCTTCATCCAGGCGCTGACCGGCACGTTGTGGTCAAACTGCAGGATCAGGTTTTCGCCGTGCGGCATAAAGACGATATCGTGCTGATAGAAACAGTGCAGCAGCGGACTGAGATAGCAGCTCAGGTAGCGGTCGATCCACTCCGCCGGCGCCAGTCCGGAATCGGCAATCAGCGCGGGCAGCAGCGCCTGCTGATGGCAATCGATATGCAGCAGCGCAGCCATGGTCATCAGGCGCTGGCCTGGCTGAAGCTGGGGCAGCGGATTATCGCGCCACAGCGCGGCGAACATCTTCTTATAGGCCGAGTCGCCCTGAATCGCGCGCTCATAATAGCGGTTATGATAGCCAATGGCCGCCACCTCGCGCAGGATGCGGAAAGCGCACCGCTTCAGCCACGGATCCTGCTTAACAATCCCTTCCAGCCACTGGTTCACCGCCGGCGTGGTCGCCATATAGTAGGGCGAGAGGCCGCGCATAAACCCCATATTCAGCACCGACAGCGCGGTTTTCACGTAGCGTTTGGTCGGCTGGCTGCGGTTAAAGAAGGTGCGGATAGACTGCTGCGCCTGATAGCTGTCCGCGCCTTCGCCCAGCCAGATAATGTCGCGCGCGGCAATATCGGCGGCGAACACCGTCAGCAGCTTGTTCTGCCACTGCCAGGGATGGACCGGCATCAACAGATAATCCTGCGGATCGACCGCCAGCGCCCGCAGCCGATCGGCGAAGGCTGCCAGCGTGCTTTCTCCCAGCTCCTCCGCCATTAGCTGCTGATAGCTCAGCGCGTCGATACTGGAAAAATGGGCGTTGCGCGTATGCACCGCCACCCATACCAGCTGAATCGGCGCCGCCGCCTCTGGCGCATAGGCGAGATAGTCACGCGCATCAAAGCCGATACGGCCATTATTGGCGACAAAGCAGGGGTGGCCTTCGGTCATTGAGGCTTCCACCGTCTGAAAATCAGCGTTAACCAGCGCCGCGCTGTCCGGATTGCCTTTTTGCAGCTTATAGACGCTGCTGCACAGCGTGCTGGCGATCTCTTCCATATAGGTGGCCAGCATGGCGGCAGGGATGCCGACCTGCTGGTTGAATTCGATAATAAACTGCAGCGCATCCAGCGGCAGCGGCGCGCCGTTCTCGCTTTTCCTCAGCGAATCGGGATCGATCTGCCAGTGATCGAGCGCCAGCCGGCGCGCGCGGAAATGATAAACCGCTTCACCGCCCGGTACCGCCAGCTGCCAGCTATTTTCCGCAGCAGGCTGGGGGGCGATCAGTTTCTCGTGAGCGAATTCGGCAATCGCTTTACGTAGCAGCAGGCGGTTTGCCAGCGCCCAGCTGTCGTTGGTGAGATGCTGCCCGTGGGCGAATCGAGAAGTGGTGGTCATGGTTAAGGATTCCTGCAATTGGGCCTGCTGATAATCTTCACGCTGGCAAAAGGCGAGCCAGGCGGTTTTATGTCCCATATCGATAGTGTGCTGGTAGCGGAAACCGGCACGTTTATTGAGACGATGAATTTTTTCATTGCGCACGTCTGGTTCCACTACCACGCGCCGCACCTGCGGCTGGCTGAAAAGAAAGTCCATTACCGTGGTGAAAACCTGCCAGCTGAACTGCGGCACCGGCTTTTCGGCGGGCGCGATCAGGATATGCATGCCGTAATCGTCGGGCCGGGCCGGGTAGTGCCGGGCGATTTCATCCTGCCGCGCACGGTAAAACTCCATCAGGAAAACCGGCTGATCGTTGCACAGACCGATCATCGCCGCCTGCGGATTGTCGGCGGTAAGCTGCTGATAGAAGGCGCTTACCTGCGCCAGCGTGTCGGTCTGCATTCCCCAGAAACGGGCATACTCCTGGGTTACCCAGCGGTGAATGAGCGGCGCGTCCTGCGCCGTCACAGGACGCAGGCTGAACTCGCCCGCCGGACGATGGCAGCGGTATAATATGTTCATCTTATCGCTCCGATTCTGCCGGGAAGGTCTGGAAGGCGATGCGCTGTTCAACCGGGTAAACTTCGCGTCCGGCAATTTCACGAATCAGCACCGAATTGCGATAGCAGGCCATGCCAAGATCGGGCGTGACAAAGCCGTGGGTGTGCAGCTCGGCATTTTGCACAAATACCCGGTTGTGACGATCGATGCTGTAGTTGCGCTGTACATCGTAGCGCCCTTGTTCATCCCAGCGCAGGCGGCCGGCGATGCCTTCAATAAACGGCGGCGGCTGGTAATGATAGCCGGTCGCCATCACCAGCCCTTCGGTGCGCCGCGTATAGTGCTGATCCTGCTCGCGCTGGTGCAGAGAAAGCTCCAGCTCATCATTTGGCAGACGACGTAAATCGGTGAGCGCCGAATTGGTAAACAGCCGCACCTTCAGATCGCCATCCAGCTGCTTGATATACATCAGATCGTAGATATCGTTGATCAGGCTGCTGTTGATACCTTTAAACAGATTTTTATGTCCGGCGTTCAGTTCGTCGCGCTTGCTGGCGGGCAGGGCATGGAAATAGTCGATCCACTCCGGCGAAGTCATTTCCAGCGTCAGTTTGGTGTATTCCAGCGGATAGAAGCGCGGCGCGCGCGTCACCCAGTTCAGCTGGTAGTGATGCCGATCGATTTCGTTCAGCAGATCGTAGAAGATCTCCGCCGCGCTCTGACCGCTGCCCAGTACGGTAATGGCACGCTGCGCCTGCAGCTTCGCTTTATTCGCCAGGTAGCGACTGGAGTGCACGACGCGATCGCGCAGGGGGCGGCTGCACTCCGGCAGCCAGGCGACCGGTCCGGTGCCCAGCACCAGCCGGCGCGCCAGCCAGCTGCGCCGTTCGCCGCTGCGCGTATCAAGGGTATGCAGCTGATAACATTCGCGGCTTTCATCGTAGCTGGCATACTCGACGCGCGTGTTCCAGCGCAGGTTATTCAGCTGCGAACAGGCCCACTGGCAATAGTGGTTATACTCTTTGCGCATCAGGAAGAAGCTTTCGCGTATGTAAAAGCTGTACAGCTTGCCTTGCTGCTTCATGTAGTTAAGCAGGCTGAAGGGGCTGGTGGGATCGGCCAGCGTCACCAGATCGGCCATAAACGGCGTTTGCAGGTGAGCGCTTTCCAGCATCATGCCGGTATGCCAGTCGAAGCCGGGATTTTGATCGAGAAACAGGCCGTTAACCTCTTCCAGCGGCGCGGTCAGGCAGGCGAGGCCGAGGTTAAACGGGCCGATGCCGATGCCGATAAAGTCATAAATAGTGTCGTTCATCACGATGCCCTTACTGATTGGCTGCGCTTAATGACAGGCTGTGCGAAAGCTCGCGTCCGTAGTGGCTAATCAGCGCGATAACATCCTCTATATCCGTCACGCTGGTCGCCGGGTTAAGCAGGGTAAACTTCAGATACTGACGGCCGTTGACCCTGGTGCCCGCCACGACCGCGTTACCGGAGCGGAACAGCGCCTTGCGGATTTGCGCGTTCACCTCATCTGTCACCTCCGCATTCAGGCCCGGACGCGGAATAAAGCGGAATACCTGAGTGGTCAGTTCCGGCGCATGCAGTACCTCAATCGCTGGATGCGCCTGCAGCAGACGGTGGGTCTGCTGCGCCAGCGTCAGCACGCAGTCAAAGGCTTCGCCCAGCTTCTGCGCGCCCATAATGCGCAGCGTCATCCACATCTTCAGCGCATCAAAGCGGCGGGTGGTCTGAATGCTTTTATTCACCAGGTTAGGCGTGCCTTCCTGCTGGGCGCTGAGCGGGTTGAGATAGTCGGCGTGTACCGTAACGTGGCCGAGATGCTGCCTGTCGCGCACAAAGAAGGCGCCGCAGCTGACGGTCTGGAAAAAGGATTTATGGTAATCGACGGTAACCGAATCGGCGTGCTCAATGCCGCGCAGACGCTGACGATGCTGCGGCGATACCAGCAGGCCGCAGCCGTAGGCGGCATCAACATGCATCCAGAGCTGGTAATGACGGCAAATAGCGCCGATCGCCTGTAGCGGATCGATACTGCCGAAATCGGTGGTGCCTGCGGTAGCGACCACGGCGATGGGAATCAACCCTTCCTGCAGGCACTGCTGAATCGCCTGCTCCAGTTTGGCGGCGTCCATACGGTAGCGATGGTCATGGTCGATGGCGATCACCGCGTCATAGCCGAGACCGAGAATGGCGGTCGATTTCTGAATGCTGAAATGGCTCATTTTCGAGGTAAAGATGCGCCACTTGCCCGCTTCCGGCGGCAGGCCGCGCTGCTTGATCAGGTGGCCCGGATGCTGACGGGCGCACCAGCTGTCGCGCGCCAGCAGCATCGCCATCAGGTTGGACTGGGTGCCGCCGCTGGTGAAAATGCCGTCCGATCCGGCGGGTAACCCGATGCGTTGCAGCGTCCAGTCAATCACCTTTTGCTCAATCAGCGTGCCGCCCGCGCTCTGATCCCAGGTATCTACCGAGCTGTTGACCGCGCTGATAATCTGCTCAGCCAGCAGCGAAGGCAGGACGATGGGGCAGTTGAGGTGGGCGACATACTTTGGATGATGGAACCAGACCGCATCGCGCAGATAAACTTCCGTCAGCTCGGCCAGCGCCGCCTGCTGGTCGCCCAGCGGGTTATCTAAATCGATAGCGCGCAGCGTCGGCGCCAGCTCGTGTGGCAAAATGCCGCTGAACGGCTTTTCCGTTTGCCGTAGCTGCCGTTGGATCAGGGCCAGCGCGCTTAGCGTCTGCTGCGCATACTGCTCCAGCTGCGCCTCGTTAAAGAAGAAGGCGCTGCTGGCGGCAGCGTCCTGGCGATCCGTAGCGATGTTTGGT
Organism: Mixta tenebrionis; assembly: GCF_006517625.1. Taxonomy (GTDB): domain Bacteria; phylum Pseudomonadota; class Gammaproteobacteria; order Enterobacterales; family Enterobacteriaceae; genus Mixta; species Mixta tenebrionis. Next base: position 125,194 of record NZ_VHQI01000003.1, read on the forward strand.
GTTTTTGCGGAAACCGAAGCCATTTCCTGACCCTTTTCTGGACGTAAGAAACCCGTACCGCCATAAAAAGATGACGGCCCTGTACGCCTGATATCTGCCGATATCAGTTAAATATATTTAATGTTTTATCCGAAGGCCACGAAAGCCGTCGACGGTAAGTAAAAAAGGGGGATACCCTTTTACGGGTTAAACCTCCCATTTTATGCGGTTATCGCCGCTTATGTTACGCAAATGCTAAGGCTTATAAGTGAAATGCGATTATAAATAGCAATCATTATCATTCAATAAGATTTTGGTGACAATTTAGTGATAAGTAATATTAATATTTAAAGTGTGATATTGATCACGTTTTGATGTAAGAGTCGTTGCTGAAAAGCGCCAAAAAATGTCAGTGTCCGGCTGCCTGAAAAGCGTTCAGCGTTCAGCGTTCAGCGTTCAGCGTTCAGGGCGCAGGCGGCGGATAAGCTTCAAGGGTGGGAAGGGCAGACGGCGGATAAGTTTTCAGAGCGCCAAAAAGGGCAAAAGCCAGCTAAAGCGTAGCCCGTTGCGAATTGTGACCAGCAATAAGAAAACGTCGGGAAAGGGCCGGTGTGGCAGGTTGTTGGCTACCGCAGGCGGGCTGCGGTAGCCTGTAGGTTTTACTCGACGCGCAGCACGCGGCTGGTGTTAGTCGTGCCGGTGGTGCTCATAACGTCGCCCTGGGTAACGATCACCAGATCGCCGGATACCAGGAAGCCTTTATCGCGCAGCAGATTAATCGCATCATGCGCCGCCGCTACGCCGTCGTTATTGCTGTCGAAATGGACCGGCGTAACGCCACGATAGAGCGCCGTCAGGTTCAGAGTGCTTTCATGACGCGACATGGCGAAGATCGGCAGGCCGGAGGTAATGCGCGAGGTCATCAGTGCGGTGCGCCCTGACTCGGTCATGGTAATAATCGCGGTAACGCCCTGCAGGTGGTTGGCGGCGTACATCGCCGACATGGCGATTGCTTCTTCAACGTTGTCGAATTGCACGTCAAGACGATGCTTCGATACATTAATGCTCGGCACTTTTTCCGCGCCGAGGCAGACTTTCGCCATCGCGCTGACGGTTTCCGCCGGATACTGACCGGCAGCGGTTTCCGCCGATAGCATCACCGCATCGGTGCCGTCCAGCACCGCATTCGCCACGTCCATAACTTCCGCACGCGTCGGCATCGGGTTGGTGATCATCGATTCCATCATCTGGGTCGCGGTAATGACGGCACGATTCAGCTGACGCGCACGACGAATCAGCGCTTTCTGGATGCCTACCAGCTCCGGGTCGCCGATTTCCACGCCCAGATCGCCACGCGCCACCATTACCACGTCGGAAGCCAGGATAATGTCATCCATTGCCGCCTGGGTGGAGACGGCTTCAGCGCGTTCCACTTTGGCGACGATTTTGGCTTCGCTGCCCGCTTCCTGCGCAAGACGACGCGCGTAGTTAAGGTCTTCGCCGCAGCGCGGAAAGGAAACCGCCAGATAGTCGACGCCGATTTTTGCCGCGGTAATAATATCCGCTTTGTCTTTTTCAGTCAGCGCTTCGGCAGAAAGGCCGCCGCCCAGTTTGTTGATGCCTTTATTATTGGAGAGCGGGCCGCCGACGGTCACTTCGGTAAAGACTTTGCTGTCGCGCACTTCCAGCACTTTTAGCTGGACGCGGCCATCGTCGAGCAGCAGGATATCGCCCGGCACCACATCTTCCGGCAGCCCTTTATAATCGATGCCCACTTTTTCCTTGTCGCCTTCGCCTTTACCCAGGCTGGCGTCCAGCAGGAATTTGTCGCCAATATTGAGGAAAATTTTGCCTTCTTTAAAGGTGGAGACGCGGATTTTTGGTCCCTGCAGATCGCCAAGTATGGCGACGTGGCGCCCTAACTTAGCGGCAATTTCACGCACTTTATCCGCCCGCAGCTGATGATCTTCCGGCGTGCCGTGAGAGAAGTTAAGTCGTACGACGTTAGCCCCGGCAGCGATAATTTTTTCCAGGTTGTTATCGCGATCGGTAGCTGGGCCTAAAGTAGTAACGATCTTGGTTCTTCTGAGACGTCGAGTCATGGGTTTTCCTTAAGGTGTAGAAACCTGAGTGATGCACAGAGTAAGCGTGAATGTTCTGTTTATGATTTTTTAGCCGGCAGCGGGTAATGGTCCTTGTTGCTCTCCTCGCGCCGTGCTGGCCGCTGAAGAGTGAGTTCATTTGCGACGACTACAATACTGACACCCGTTGCTAAAGTCACTCTTCCTGCGCGCCAAAGGAAAGCTTCATTGATAACAAACAAAATTTTGCCAGCGCGGGCCGGCCACACCACGGCGGCGATAGCGGAAAGCGGCTAAGGCGGCGTGGAAAACAGGCCCGTTTCTTTATCCAGCCGCGATGATTTCAGCGCTTCCTTTACCCGCCGCAGATTATCGCGAAAGGCGGCGCCGCGATGCAGCGTAAAACCGGTTGCCAGCACGTCGATCAGCATCAGCTGCGCCAGACGTGAAACCATCGGCATATAGATATCGGTATCCTCCGCGACGTCGAGCGCCAGCAGCAGGGAAGCCTCACGCGCCAGCGGCGAGCCGGAAGCGGTGAGCGCCAGCACCACGGCGCCATTCTCCCGCGCCAGCTGCGCCAGCTCCGTCAGCGATTTGGTGCGTCCGGTATGGGAAATCAGAACCACCACATCTTCTGCGCCGCTGTTGATACAGCTCATGCGCTGCATCACCACGTCATCGGAGTAGATTACCGGCACGTTAAAGCGGAAAAATTTATTCATCGCGTCATGCGCTACCGCGGCGGAGGCGCCCAGCCCGAAAAAGCTGATTTTTTTCGCTGCCGCCAGCAGCTCAACCGCGCGCTGCAGCATTCGCTTGTCCAGCTGCTGACGCACCTGTTCCAGACCGGCCTGCGCCGAATGAAAGAGTTTCTCGCTGTAGATATCGATCGTATCCTGTTCGTCAATATTGCGGCTCACCCACGGCGTGCCGACCGCCAGGCTTTGCGCCAGCTGCAGCTTAAAATCGGGAAAGCCTTTAGTCTGCATATGGCGACAGAAGCGGTTTACCGTTGGATCGCTGACGCCGGCGCTGGCCGCCAGCTGGGCAATGCTGGCGTGCATGGCGCTCTCCGGCGCGGAGAGAATCGCCTCGGCTACCTTGCGCTCGGATTTACTGAGGGAGGAAAGCTGCGCCTGAATTTTTTCCAGCATGTTATTCATAAATAAGCGCTCATCAATTCTGACAATTTCATTTACAGGTGCATCCGATGGCAATTTACTGAGAATATAACGTCCCGCAACGGCGAGATGGCAGCGCAGGTAAAACGCTGGCCGATATTTTTTGTCAGAATATGAACTGTGTCCGATTTTACCGGGCAAAAGCCATAAAAAAGCAGCGGCGAAAAGGGCACTTAACCAGGCGAAAACGCCGTTAAAGTAGCCGGTTATAGCAAAAGGAGCGGGTGCTGGTTTACCCGCGTCGGTTAAACACAGTACATTGTGCCGAAATAAAATTACAATAAGAGCTGAGCCAGTGGAGATTTTGCGGTTCAACTCATCCTGCAACGAGGAGAAAAGAATGGCGGTAACACAAACAGCCCAGGCATGCGATCTGCTCATTTTTGGCGCCAAAGGCGATCTGGCGCGTCGTAAACTGCTGCCTTCCCTGTATCAGCTGGAAAAGGCAGGACAGATTCATGAGCAGAGCCGCATTATCGGCGTCGGGCGAGCTGAGTGGGACAAAGCGGCGTACACCAAAGTGGTACGCGAAGCGCTGGAAACCTTCATGAAAGAGAAAATCGACGAAGCGCTGTGGGATCGGCTCAGCAACCGCCTCGATTTCTGTAACCTGGACGTTAACGAAACCTCGCATTTCACCAGACTGGGCAAGATGCTGGATCAGAAAAACCGCGTCACCATCAACTACTTCGCTATGCCGCCCAGCACTTTCGGCGCCATCTGCAAAGGGCTGGGCCAGGCGAAGCTGAACGCGAAACCGGCGCGCGTGGTGATGGAAAAGCCGCTTGGCACCTCGCTGGAAACCTCGCAGGAGATCAATGACCAGGTTGGCGAATATTTCGATGAAAGCCAGGTATTCCGCATCGATCATTATCTCGGCAAAGAGACGGTGCTCAACCTGCTGGCGCTGCGCTTCGCCAACTCGCTGTTCGCCAACAACTGGGATAACCGCACCATCGACCATGTGCAGATCACCGTGGCGGAAGAGGTAGGGATCGAAGGGCGCTGGGGCTATTTTGATAAAGCGGGCCAGATGCGCGATATGATCCAGAACCATCTGCTGCAGGTGCTGACTATGATCGCCATGTCGCCGCCGTCCGATCTCAGCGCCGACAGCATTCGCGATGAAAAGGTGAAAGTGTTGCGTTCGCTGCGCCGCATCGATCACAGCAACGTGCGTGAAAAAACCGTACGCGGCCAGTATACCGCCGGGTTTGTACAGGGGAAAAAGGTGCCGGGCTACCTGGAGGAAGAGGGCGCCAATAAGGCCAGCAGCACGGAAACCTTTGTTTCTGTCCGCGTTGATATCGATAACTGGCGCTGGGCAGGCGTGCCTTTCTATCTGCGTACCGGTAAACGCCTGCCGACCAAGTGTTCTGAAGTGGTGGTTTACTTTAAAAACCCGGAAATGAACCTGTTTAAAGATTCCTGGCAGGAGCTGCCGCAGAACAAGCTGACCATTCGCCTGCAGCCGGACGAAGGGGTGGATATTGAGATTCTGAATAAGGTGCCGGGGCTGGATCACAAGCATAACCTGCAAACGACCAAACTTGACCTGAGCTACTCTGAAACCTTCAACCAGTCGCACCTGGCAGATGCCTATGAGCGTCTGCTGCTGGAGGCGATGCGCGGCATCCAGGCGCTGTTTGTACGCCGCGACGAGGTAGAAGCCGCATGGACCTGGGTTGATTCCATTATCGAGGCCTGGGCCGCCGACAACGAGGCGCCTAAGCCATACCAGGCGGGTACCTGGGGGCCGGTAGCCTCCGTGGCGATGATTACCCGCGACGGTCGTTCCTGGAACGAATTCGAATAATCCAGCCTTACTAAGCCCGCGTAATGCGGGCATTTTTTTGCCGCAAACGCACCTCCATAAAAATGAACCGTAGTTTCAAAAAAGGCGAAAGAGCATGGACGCAGAAGGTAAAAATCAGGTATGGTATGGGCCGTTTCCTTTGCTGCGCGGAGACGCGCCATTATTGCCAGTGGTCGGATGGTTCGCTGGCCTGACAGGAGAGTAAAGCAATGAAAAACTGGAAAACAAGTGCTGAAGCGATTCTGACCACGGGGCCGGTTGTACCGGTGATCGTCGTCAACAAACTGGAACATGCCGTGCCGATGGCGAAGGCGCTGGTTGCGGGCGGCGTTCGCGTACTGGAAGTGACGCTGCGCACGCCGGTAGCGATGGACGCGATGAAGGCGATTATTCAGGAAGTCCCTGATGCGATCGTCGGCGCCGGAACGGTGATTAATCCTCAGCAGCTGGCGGAAGTTACCGCCGCAGGCGCGCAGTTTATTATCAGCCCCGGCATTACCGAACCGCTGTTGCAGGCGGCGGTAGAGGGCAGCGTTCCTTTGATTCCTGGCATCAGCACCGTATCAGAATTAATGACCGGCATGCAGTATGGTCTGCGCGAGTTTAAATTCTTCCCGGCGGAAGCCAACGGCGGGGTGAAAGCGCTGCAGGCGATCTCCGGGCCTTTCTCTCAGGTACGTTTCTGCCCGACCGGCGGCATTTCACCGAAAAACTACCGCGATTACCTGGCGCTGAAAAACGTGCTTTGCATCGGCGGTTCCTGGCTGGTGCCGAACGATGCGCTGGAAGCAGGCGACTATCAGCGCATTACCGATCTGGCGCGCGAAGCGGTAGCTGGCGCTCGCTAAGCGGTATCCGGCTCTCCCGCTGCGGGAGAGCCGTAAAACTCAGCCGCTGACCTGCACCGCGGCGGCGGCGTTTACCGCCCGCGTCACCGCCTCCCCGATCGTTTCCGCCGTCGCCAGCGCCACGCCCATGCGACGTTTCCCCGCTATCTCCGGTTTTGCGAACAGCCGCAGCTGCAGCCCGGCGCCGAGCGCCTGCGCCACGTTGCCATAGCTGACGTCGCTGCTTTCCAGCTCCGGCAGGATCACGGCGGAGGCGGCAGGGCCATACTGGCGTATCGCGCCTATCGGCAGGCCGAGAAAAGCGCGCACGTGCAGCGCAAACTCGGAGAGATCCTGCGAAATTAGCGTCACCAGACCGGTATCGTGCGGGCGCGGCGATACTTCGCTGAAGATCACCTCATCGCCGCGCACGAACAGTTCCACGCCAAACAGGCCATAGCCGCCCAGCGCCTTTACCACCTTTTCCGCGATGGTCTGCGCGCGCTGCAGCGCCAGCTCGCTCATCTGCTGCGGCTGCCAGGATTCCCGATAGTCGCCATCCTGCTGGCGGTGGCCGATCGGCGCGCAGAAATGAATGCCGTCGACGGCGCTGATAGTAAGCAGGGTGATTTCAAAATCAAAATTAACCACTCCTTCGACGATAACTTTGCCGGCGCCGGCGCGCCCGCCCTGCTGCGCGTAATCCCACGCCTGCGCCAGCTGTGCCGCCTCGCGGATAAAGCTCTGACCTTTACCGGAGGAACTCATGACCGGCTTGACGATACAGGGAAAACCGATCTCTTCCACCGCCGCGATAAACTCCGTCCGGCTGGCGGCGAAGCGGTAGCGTGAGGCAGGCAACGCCAGGGTTTCGGCGGCAAGACGACGAATACCTTCGCGATTCATGGTCAGCAGCGCCGCGCGCGCGCCAGGCACCACGCGCTGGCCCTGCTGTTCCAGCGCAAGCAGCGTATCGGTAGCGATCGCTTCGATTTCCGGCACGATATAATCAGGGCGTTCCAGCGCAATTAGCGCTTTCAGCGCCTCGCCATCGAGCATATTGATCACATGGCTGCGATGGGCGACATGCATCGCTGGCGCATCGGCATAACGATCGACGGCAATAACCTCTACCCCCAGCCGCTGACATTCAATTGCTACCTCTTTACCCAGCTCGCCGGATCCCAACAGCATTACGCGCGTCGCGCCCGGACGCAGCGCGGTTCCCAGTGTCGTCATAGTTCCTACCTGAAAATTGAGAAAAACAGATCGCGCCGCAGTATATACGAAAACGTTTGCGCTGCCAGCCTGGCGGGAAAACTTGATCTCAATATCCAGCCTGATATACTGTATAAAAACACAGTAACCGAGGTGAGCCATGGCTGTTGAAACCAAATTTGTAGTGGTCAGAAAAGGTGAAGAAAAAATGACGTTTGCCAGCAAAAAAGAAGCCGACGCGTACGACAAAATGCTTGATATGGCAGAGGCCTTTACTGACTGGTTGTTGCAGAGCGAGCTGTCGCTGGAAGAGGCGCAGCTGGAAAATCTGGGGCTGTTCCTGGCGGAGCAGAAAGATGCGGTCCAGCATATCCTGCGCACCAGCAAGCTGCCGGACGCGCAGCCAGCCGCGAAAGCGCCTAAGGCTGCCGTCGCTGATGAAGAAAGCCAGAAAAAGGTACGCGCGGTTAAAGCGGCCTGACTGGCGTTGCAGCCTGATGATTTTCAGCCACACTTGATGAATCAGGCGGCTGAGCAGGGCATATCGCCCGTGCTACAGAGATGACAGGCTGCGTCTTATACTATTACCTCCGGCGCGCTGCCCGTGCGTCGGGCATCGCCTTAACAGGAACGAGCCGTCGCCTGTTTTCCTAAAGGCTACGCTCTGCAGCCTGACGTTGCGTCACTTGCTGCGCGGCGTTTTCTTCTGTTTGCTCCCGCTTACGCTTCTTGACTTCCGGTGCACTAACCTGAAAGCAGGTGATAAAAGGAGAACCTATGGGCAACTGGCTGCAACAACTCCAACAGATGTTAGGTAATACGGCTATCAGCAACGCGGGCGCAAAGGCGCAGGGCGGCAGCGAAGCGCTCAATAAAATGCTGGCGCCCGGCGCGCTGGGCGGCCTGGCCGGCATCCTCATTTCCAGCAAATCCTCCCGCAATCTGCTGACCAAATATGGCAAAAACGCTCTGATTATCGGCGGCAGCGCCGCGGCTGGCGTGCTGCTGTGGGATAAATATAAGCAGCGCGTGCGCGAGGCGCGCCAGAACGAGCCGCAGTTTGGCCAGCAGGCGACGCCGGTCGATCGACGCGCCGAGCGGTTGATTACCGCGCTGGTATTCGCCGCCAAAAGCGATGGTCATATGGATGGCGATGAGCTACGGGCGATCAGGCAAAATATTCATCAGGCGGGCTATGGCGAACAGGCTGAAGCGCTGATCCAGCAGGCCATCGATCGTCCGCTCGATCCGCAATGGCTGGCGCAGGAGGTAAAAAACGAGGAGGAAGCGCTGGAGCTCTACTTTCTTAGCTGCGCGGCGATCGATATCGATCACTTTATGGAACGCAGCTATCTTAAAGAACTGGGTGACGTACTGAAAATCCCCGCTGACGTGCGCGAAGATATCGAAAAAGATATCCGCCAGGAAAAACAGCAGCTCCCCACCTGAGCGGTTGTAGATGCGGTCTGTCGCAGCCTGGCCTCAGGCTGCCGATCGCTTTTTACCGCTCTCCGCTTGGCAAGCATGGCCTTAACTGCCAACCTTAATAGATGTTTATCTGAAAACAGTAATCGTTATGATGCCACCGAAAGCAAAAAAAATTGCTCATGGAATGACGCTGCACGGCGATACCCGCATTGATCATTACTACTGGCTGCGCGATGACCAGCGTGAAGATCCAGAGGTGCTGGATTACCTGCATGCGGAAAATGATTATGGCCATCAGGTTATGCTGTCGCAGAAAGCGCTGCAGGATCGCCTGCTGAAGGAGATGGTAGGGCGTATTCCGCAGCAGGACTATTCAGTGCCCTATGTAAAAAACGGCTACCGTTATCAAAGCCGCTATGAGGCCGGCAACGAGTATGCCAGCTATCTGCGCCAGCCCGCCGATACCGCCACGCCGGATGAGTGGGAGCTGTTGCTGGACGCCAATCGACGCGCCGCGCACAGCGAGTTCTATACCATGGGCGCGCTGGATATCAGCCCTGATAATCGCATTATGGCGCTGGCGGAAGATTTTCTTTCACGCCGTCAGTACGGCATCCGCTTCCGTAACCTCGAAACCGGCAACTGGTATCCGGAAGTGCTGGAAAACGTTTCGCCCAGTTTTGCCTGGGTTAACGATTCCAGGACGCTCTATTACGTACGTAAAGATAAACAGACGCTGCTGCCTTATCAGGTATGGCGGCATAACGTTGGCGAACCGCAGCAGCATGATGAGCTGGTATATGAAGAAACCGACGATACCTTTTACCTCAGCGTGCATAAAACCACCTCGGAGCATTTCGTACTGATTGCGCTGCACAGCACCACCACCACGGAAATTCATCTGCTGGACGCGGAGTATGCCGATGCGCGCCCGCGCGTTTTTGTGCCGCGCCGTAAAGGGCATGAATATACTCTCGATCACTACGACCATCGCTTCTGGCTACGATCTAACCGGGAAGGGAAAAACTTCGGCCTTTATCGCACCAGCTACCTTGATGAAGCTCGCTGGGAAACCATTATCGCGCCGCGCGATCATGTAGTGGTGGAAGATTTTCAGCTGTTTCGCGACTGGCTGGTGGTGGAGGAGCGACAGCGCGGGCTCTCCAGCCTGCGGCAGATCTGCTGGCGTACCGGGGAAACTTTCGGTATCGCCTTTGACGATCCCGCCTATGTTACCTGGCTCGCTTTTAACGCTTCGCCGGAGACCAGCAAGCTGCGTTACGGCTATTCCTCAATGACTACGCCCACCACGCTGTTTGAGCTGGATATGGATACCGGCGAGCGGCGCGTGTTGAAACAGACGCAGATCGCCGGTTTCGATTCCGCTAATTACAAAAGCGAGCATCTCTGGATTAAGGCGCGCGATGGCGTGGAAGTGCCGGTTTCGCTGGTCTATCACCGCCGCTACCACCAGCCGGGAAAAAATCCGATGCTGGTTTACGGCTACGGCTCCTACGGCTCGATTATGGATGCCGATTTCAGCGCCAGCCGTCTCAGCCTGCTGGATCGCGGTTTTATCTATGCGCTGGTACACGTGCGCGGCGGCGGCGAGCTGGGTCAGCAGTGGTACGACGACGGGCGCCTGCTGAATAAGATGAACACTTTTAACGACTTTTTGGACGTGACGGATGCGCTGGTACGGCAGGGCTATGGCGATCCGCAGCGGCTGTATGCGATGGGCGGCAGCGCGGGCGGGCTGCTAATGGGCGCGGTAATTAACCAGCAGCCGGAACGTTTTCACGGCGTGGTGGCGCAGGTGCCTTTTGTCGATGTGGTTACTACCATGCTGGATGAAACCATTCCGCTGACTACCGGCGAATATGATGAGTGGGGCAATCCAAACGACGCGCAATATTACCGCTATATGAAGCAGTACAGTCCTTACGATAATGTCGGCGCTCACGCCTATCCGCATATGCTGGTTACCACCGGCCTGCACGATTCTCAAGTGCAGTACTGGGAACCGGCGAAGTGGGTAGCGAAGCTGCGCGAGCTGAAACAGGATGAGAATCTGCTGCTGCTCTGTACCGATATGGACTCCGGACACGGCGGGAAGTCGGGGCGCTTTAAATCCTATGAGGGCGTCTCGCTGGAGTTCGCTTTTATTATCGGCCTGGCGCAGGGCACGCTGCACAGCGGCAGCGGTTATTGATCCTGCGCTTGCTTAACCTGCTTTTGCAGCGCGTTGCGCAGGGCAGGTTTCAGATCCGGTATGGAGTTCAGCATCCAGCGCAGGTAGCCGGGATCGCGTTTAGCAACTTCGGCGATTGCGCGTCCGCGATATTTTCCAAACGGCATTACCTCCGCGATGGCATTTTCGGCTGGCGCAACCGGCAGCGCGGCAGCCATATGCGCCGCATCCCAGCCGGAGGTTTCCATAATGCGAATCAGCAGCGCGGCGGTGACGTAGCAGTCATACAGCGCCCGGTGCGCATGGAGATCGGCAGGAGGCGTCACCTCCAGCCGTAAATGCTCGCGCAGCGCCTGATTGCTGTAGGTCAAACCCGGCCAGAGCTTACGCGCCAGCTTCATGGTGCATATCCACTGGCCGTGCATTTCCGGCAGCACCCGACGATCGAAGCTGGCGTTGTGCGCCACATAATAAGGGCTGCCGTGATAGCGATGAATCAGCGCCTCAATCGGCGGCTTATCGGCCACCATCGCTTCGCTAATGCGATGCACCGCCATCGCCTGACGGCTGACAGGGCGATCCGGGCAGACCAGATCGCTCATGGGATTAACGATTTGTCCGTCAATCACGTCAACGGAAGCGATTTCGACGATACCGCCCTGCAAGCCGCAGGTTTCGGTATCAATAACGCGTAGCATAAAGCCTCTTAGCGCAGCGGCGCACTTTATTTACTTTTGGGTTCCCACGGCAGACGGGAGAGATTGAGTGAAGTTTGTCGATGATGCATCAGACGCTGACGAAACCAGTCGCGCAGGGCTTCCGGCTGTTCCCGCTCAACGAGCTCCGCCACTACCGGCATATTGTAACGCTCTTTAAAGGCGACGCCAGCGGCAGCCAGATCCACGTTCACTTTATCTTTCTCTTCCTGCGGAAGTGTTGCCAAATTGTTAGACATTATTTACTCCTTCGTATAAGCACAACGCACCCGATCGGGATCGCCGTTATTGCCTCGACACGCTTTCGCACGCGGGGTATGCTGCGGCCTCGTTGCGGACAACCACGATAGTTTACAGGATGAAATCATGTTGAAAACCCGCTTCTCTGCTTTAACCGGCGCCGCCGTGCTGGTAATGGCGGTCGCTTTCTCTCCAGCGGTGCTGGCCCATGCCCATCTCAAATCGCAATATCCTGCCGCCAACGCTAACGTTGAGGCCTCTCCGCAGGCGCTAACGCTGACTTTCTCCGAAGATATCGAACCGGCATTCAGTCGCGTCGAAATTATCGGCTCCGGCCAGCAAACCATGCCGACGGCAGAGGTGGAACGCGCGCCGAAACAGCATAATCAGCTGATCGTACCGCTGGAAAAACCACTGCCCGGCGGCAGTTACCAGGTTAACTGGCACGTGCTGTCGGTTGACGGCCATAAAACCAAAGGAAGCTACACTTTCAGCGTGAAGTAACTATGACGCTGGATTTTATTTATATCCTTTGCCGCGCCTTCCATTTTGGCGCGCTGATGCTGTTTGTCGGCAGCTTGTTTTTCAGCGCGCTGCTGGCGCCGCGCCGCTATCAACCGCAGCTCGGCCAGCGCTTTATGCCGCTGCTGAGCGGCAGCGCGTTGCTGGTGCTGTTCAGCGCGCTGGCGATACTGGCGGCGCAGGCTGGCCTGATGAGCGGCGACTGGCGCAATATTTCGCAGCCGGCTATCTGGCGAGCGGTGCTGAGCACCGGTTTTGGTCAGGCGTGGCGGCTGCAGCTGCTGTTCGCTTTGTTGGCCTGCTTATGTCTGTTGTGGCGAGGCGCCGCGCGCCAACGTTTGCTGCTGCTATGCGGTTTTATCCAGCTTTGCATACTGGCGCTGGTTGGGCATGCCGCCATGCAGGCAGGCTGGCCTGGCGTCATCCAGCGCCTCAATCATGCCGTACATTTAACCGGCGCGGCTTTCTGGGCTGGCGGCCTGCTGCCGCTGCTGTGGGTGATGCGCGATGCGCGCCAGCCCGCCTGGCGAGGTGAGGCGATCTACGCCATGATGCGTTTCTCCCGTTATGGGCATCTGGCCGTGGCGCTGACGTTGATCAGCGGCATGATCAATACTGCTTTTATTGTCGGCTGGCCGCTGCCGGTTAATAATCCATACCGACAGTGGCTGCTGCTGAAAATTGGGCTGGTGAGCGTGATGGTCGGCACCGCGTTGTTCAATCGTTATTATCTGGTGCCTCGTTTTCGGCAGGCGGAGGGTGAAGCGCAGCGGAGATTTATGCGTGCGACGCAGTTTGAGCTGCTGCTTGCCGTGGCGGTAGTGCTCGCCGTCAGCCTGTTTGCAACGCTTCAGCCCGAATAAAATCAGGCCTGGAAAGCCAGGCGCAAGTAAGACAATAAGGTAACGTAATGAAGAAAATTATTGGACTGGCACTGGCGTTGGGATGCTGTACCAGCGCGCTGGCGGCTTCGGAGGTGATTACGGTAAGCCGCTTTGAAATCGGTAAAGATAAATGGCCGTTTAACCGTGAAGAGGTGATGCTCACCTGTACCAAAGATGGCGCGCTGTTTGCCATTAATCCCAGTACGCTGATGCAATATCCGCTGAATGAAAAAGCGGAGCAAAAGGTGGCGGCGGGGCAGGCGCAGGCCCAGTCTATTACGGTAATTCAGAATGACGATCCGCAGCATCCGGGCGAAAAGGCCAGCCTGCAGCCAGTCCTTGAGCGGGCCGAAAAACTCTGTAACTAGCTCTGGCGATCATCTTTGCCGGCGCGGTTCATCCGCGCCGCTGTTCTGTAGTCAATAGTGGCGCTAAAAGACAGCGTGTTGGCTAAGTTCTGCCGTTAGCATCACAGAGTTCAATTCTTCTTTGCAGCCTGCTTACATCCCGCTGGAAAAACCCTGTGCCTGTTCTACGCTTTATAGGGCAAGGCGACATCGCCTGCATCAATGCCAACTTTTAGCGCACGGCTCTCACAAGAGCCATTTCCCTGGACCGAATATAGGAATCGTATTCGGTCTTTTTTTATTTTATTTTAATATCAATGCGTTACAAGAGTTTCGCGCGAAAATACACGAAAATTACTCGAATTTCAATATCCGGTTTTTATTGCGGCATGATAACTGCTGTTGCTGTTGCTGTTGCTGTTGCTGTTGCTGTTGCTGTTGCTGTTGCTGTTGCTGTTGCTGTTGCTGTTGCTGTTGCTGTTGCTGTTGCTGTTGCTGTTGCTGTTGCTGTTGCTGTTGCTGTTGCTGTTGCTGTTGCTGTTGCTGTTGCTGTTGCTGTTGCTGTTGCTGTTGCTGTTGCTGTTGCTGTTGCTGTTGCTGTTGCTGTTGCTGTTGCTGTTGCTGTTGCTGTTGCTGTTGCTGTTGCTGTTGCTGTTGCTGTTGCTGTTGCTGTTGCTGTTGCTGTTGCTGTTGCTGTTGCTGTTGCTGTTGCTGTTGCTGTTGCTGTTGCTGTTGCTGTTGCTGTTGCTGTTGCTGTTGCTGTTGCTGTTGCTGTTGCTGTTGCTGTTGCTGTTGCTGTTGCTGTTGCTGTTGCTGTTGCTGTTGCTGTTGCTGTTGCTGTTGCTGTTGCTGTTGCTGTTGCTGTTGCTGTTGCTGTTGCTGTTGCTGTTGCTGTTGCTGTTGCTGTTGCTGTTGCTGTTGCTGTTGCTGTTGCTGTTGCTGTTGCTGTTGCTGTTGCTGTTGCTGTTGCTGTTGCTGTTGCTGTTGCTGTTGTCGTCAGCGCAGCGCGCCTGCTGTTTGAAAAATAATTCCTGCGCTGATGTTATTGAGCTGTTGATCGTGTGGGATTTTTATGGAGGTCCCCGTTTCGCGCGGCGAAATAGCGAGAAACGCATGACTTATGGTCCAGTAATAGAAACTGGCCAGTGGGGCATAGCGTGTCGGTCAGACATGCATGGCGTTGGGTATGTTGCCTTATCGAATCAAACAGAGAGTATTTCTCTGATATCGAAAGTCGCAGCGATTCTGTTAATAACATAGAAAAATGCGCCACCCAACAAAGCTGTTAATGGTGCATTATGGCTGTATCCCAGAACAAGGTGCCTGCTACATTGCTTTGAAAATAAATGGTATGACGCTCCAGGAAATTTAGTCAAACTACCTGAAGATACAGTTAAAATGGAGACAGACAGGCAACCATAATTAATATTTCCGAAAAATGGCTCTCTTTTTCTGCAATGTTTGTTAGTAAAAGAGCTGATAAATAAATTTATCAGCTTTATTGTTATTTTCATACTGTAAACATCTGGCATTTATTTCTTCCGGGGAGGTGCGTTGCCCCTTCCATCACCTGATGGATTACCGGTTTTGCTGGGCCAGTTTGGATTACTTCCTTTGGAACCGCTGTTTTGTCCGGAGTTACCCGATGACTCTTTGTTTTTAGACATGATTTATTACCTTTAGTGATATGTAAAAATAAATCCTGCTGTTATTCTCATAAAGAATAAATTTGCTGAATATTATACCTTTTTCATAAACAACTATTTAAAATTAATAATCTATTGCGATAAAAATCAAACAGATATAAACTTCTCCTGGGGTTTTAATCATCTATACTGAAT
The DNA here is from genome assembly GCF_006517625.1 of Mixta tenebrionis. Taxonomy (GTDB): domain Bacteria; phylum Pseudomonadota; class Gammaproteobacteria; order Enterobacterales; family Enterobacteriaceae; genus Mixta; species Mixta tenebrionis. Next base: position 140,468 of record NZ_VHQI01000003.1, read on the forward strand.
TTATTTAAATTAATTCGCAATGAAGCTGGTAGAAATTTCCACCAGCTCAAAATAAATTATCTGCGGCCTAACAAATAGCCCAGTACGATGCCTGCGGCAGCGGCAATAGCCAGACCGCCAAGGGGATTTGAGGAAACCTGATCTCTTACCGTGTCGGCCGCGTCTCTTACCGCATAGCTTGCCTGGTTGGCATACTTACGAGCTGCGCCTTCGGCCCGATCGTCATAGTTGTCGGTGGCACGACCATAAGCTTCCTGTACTCTGCCTACACCCTCACGCACTTTATCTTCAACTTTACCTGACATTTTTTTCTCCTTTCAAAGGTTGAGTAAGTAAAGTCTAGCAGAAATAAAATCAGCCAGTTGGCGACCGGGGAACGGAACGGTGGAAAGGGTGGTTTTCGCTCCGTTAACGCGGACAGGACGTTAACATGTGGGGAAAGAGTGATGCGGTCAGTAACATCATTTTTCCGTCGCGCATGATAACAATGCTTTGATATTTAATAGAAAAATTAGAACTCCGCCTCGACTGGCGTGCAGGAAAAGAACTGGCGAACACGCTTTTTGTAAATAAGCGTTGTAAAAAATATATTTTCCGCCGTCAGATAATTAAGATAAATCTGTAGGCTTTGCAGCTTTTATTATAAAATCTGAGCCGCTACGCGGCTGGATCTGTTTTACCGATATGCTGTTGAAGAACCGTTCTGCTGTTTGCCGCCAAATTTATTAATTAATACGTTTTTAATTCTCTTTAACTGATACCATTTTACTTCTTTTTTTAATTTTTTTATGGCTTTTCCGCGCAGCATAGAGCTTTCACGCCGATCTTTTTCCAGCGCGGAGCTAATTTTATCAGGGTCCGAGGTGCTAATTATTTCTTTATCGAGGCACCAGATATAAATACCACACAGATCACGAAAAAGCGTCCACTGATCGGCCTCAAACCGCACGGGCAGATTATACTTACGCAATGCCTGAGCTGCAGCTTTATTAATAATATAACCGTGCGCGCAGCTTCCATAAGCCAGGCGGTAAAAAGTGATATCCTGGCCTAATTTACGGGTAATAGATTTATTACAGGCATCCACAGCGGATAGAATATAAATTTCTGGGCGCTGGTTATTTATATGAAATTCAATGCTGTTCAGATATTTTTGTAAATCTGCATCAAGGATAGCATCATCTTCCAGAATCAGAGCGCAGTTAAGGTTTTCGCTGACTATCGCGGCATAAACCGCCAAATGGCTCAGCGCACAGCCTATTTCTCCCTGTGTTAAGCCACAGGCAGGGTAGTTCGCCGTTACCGCCGAAACGACCGGCTGCGGTAGCGCTTTACCGTTAACTGCTTTAATGAGTTGGTAGTTGAGGTTATGACGTTGGCATTGGTTTGTTATTTTTTCTCTGCGTTCTACTTCTTCTTCCAGATTAATAATAAAAGTTTTCATTATAACTATAGCAGGCGGGAGTTTTTTTATTTTCCAGGCGGAGTGGGTGTCCTGAAATAATAAATGGTAATCTACTATATCAGAGTGGATAAAAAACTGTAATCAGGCCAAAGGAGGGAACAGCTTACGGGTTTGCTCTTTTTTTATTAATTTATTCGCTAAGGCGGTATCTGTACACCGAAACGGAATAAACCGCCTGGTCATCGTCAGCAGCAGAAGGCGCAAAAGAAAGCCCGCTATTCAGTAATCTCTGCCAGCGGGCTGATGGGGGTAAAGCGTTATCAGACGTCAGGCATAGCCAATAAGCTTTTTAGCTGCCTCTGCCCCAGGCATCATTTGCTGAATAGTATAAATTAACTCATCGCCGGCCTGCTGCAATGCCTCCAGCGGCATGGCGGGCAGGCTTTCCAGGATAAACCACATCTGACTGGCTTCAGCGCTGAGACGAGTTCGTACCCCCTGGCGCCAGTTCCAGCGTCGGCAGGTAACCCCAAGATCGTCACGCCAGATAACCTCTCCCGCTTCGGGTGATTCATTGGCCGGCTGGCCTTCTTTTATAGTATCGAACAGCTCGCTGCCATCCGCTATCGTAAGCTGCGGCTGGCCCTGATAGGCAGCGAAATTTTCTCCGCCTACCGGGATGGCGTAACGGATGCTGATAGCGTTATAAAGATCGACCACCGGATCGATAGCAGGTAACGCGCCGTCACGCAGTACGCGTTTGCGCAGGGCGTCAGCCGAGCAGGGCGTACGCTTCGGCTTAGCGCCGAATGCGCGAAAAACCTCATGCCATGCGTTGAGGTGCGCCTCCGCCCACGGCATTTCATTTGCGATCGCCGATTCACAGGCCTGCCTTAATGCCCGGTCGGCAATCTCAGGACGCGCTATCGGCGCCGCCTGGACAACAATGCTTAATGCCCGGAAACCGGGAGCAAGGCGCTCTATAGCCGGGTTAATTGACGGCGAAACAGAAAACATAACATAATTCCTGATTGACTAATTTATCCTATAGTAGTGACCGATGACTAAAAAAGTCAATAAATTGACTAGCACCGGGGCCGATATTGCCAGCGTCAGCGCTGCCGTTTCCTCCAGTATCAAAGCCTGGCGTAAACAGCAGAAGATTTCACTGGATGAGCTATCCCGTCGCGCGGGGGTCAGTAAAGGAATGCTGGTAGAGATTGAAAAGGGCAGCGCGAATCCCAGCATCGCTATCCTTTGTAAAATCGCCGCCGCGCTCGGTTTATCCGTAGCGGATATCGTTAACGTTACCCGCGCGCCTGATGCCTGGCTGATTAGCGGCGACGAGATACCCGTGCTGTGGCAGGGCGAGAAAGGCGGTTCGGCGCGTTTACTGGCCGGTAGTCGCGGTCCGGATATGGTTGAGCTGTGGCGCTGGGAGATGTTTCCCGGTGAAGTTTTCTCGTCGCCGGGGCACCCGGCCGGCACCGTTGAGCTGTTGCACGTCGAGGAGGGGGTATTAGCGCTTAATACCGCCGCCTGCGAGTTAATGGTGGCTAAGGGATGTTCGGCAGTCGCCAGAACGGATAATCCCCACCAATATGCCAACCGCGGCGACACGCCGCTGGTGTTTACCATGACGGTGGCCGAGCCGCATCCTTAGCCGGGCAAGGGAAGAAGAACGTTTAGCGGAATTTTTTGATCCTGGCTAAGGCCAGTTTGATTTTTTAAGCGGAAGCGCTTGCGTTGGCGCTAACCTTTTGTGTAATAATAGTTTCCGCGCGCTGCTGAGCCTGTTAGCGCGCGGCAGCCTTCCGACGCGGGTATCGTATAATGGTATTACCCCAGCTTCCCAAGCTGGTGACACGGGTTCGATTCCCGTTACCCGCTCCAGTTTTACTTTCATCCTTCTATCCATATTCGCCGTTTTCTCTGCCGTTTCGCTACGGTTAATACGCAATCGGGCTGGGGCTGGATGAAAGCATGCTGATGTTATTTACCTCGCCGCATAGCCGGTGCTGCGGAGGTTAACCGCAGGTCACGCATCAGGCATCGCTTGCGGCGGCCTGATGCAGCAGCGTCAGCACGTCGTGCAGCCTGGCTGCTTCAATCTGGCCCGGCGCTGAGGCATTACCTGCCATACCGAACGTTAACGCGGAGCCGGTTAGCTCGCCGCACAGACGCGTAACGGCGCCGAGACCGCCCATCGACATGGTAAGCAGCGGCCGGTGGGCATAGCGCTGGCGCATCTCCCAGGTTGCTGACATCATGCGTATTACGTCGCCAGGGCTATGCGGCATAGCGGCCATTTTCAGTATATCGCCGCCCATCATCTGCTGTTGCCGCAGACGCGCAATAATTTCCCGCTGCGAAGGCGTTTGTTGAAAATCGTGGCTGGAAAGGATTACGCGTACATTCTGCTGATGTGCCTGCGCAATCAGCGATTTCACCGCCGATGGGGCGCGGTACATTTCAATATCGAGCAGGTCCAGCTCTCCCTGAGCGAGCAGTTGCTGATAAAGCGCAGCGTAGCCGGCATCATCAATCGCCTGCTGGCCGCCTTCAGCTTTAGTGCGAAAAGTCGCCAGCAGCAACTTATGCGGCAGCAGCGCGTAGAGTTCGCGCGTTAATGCTGCCATTGCCGTCGCGTCCTGGCCGTTATGCAATAGATCCAGCCGCAGCTCGATAATATCTACCTCGTTGCGCGTCGCCTGTTCACGGACAAAAGAGATGACTTCAGCGCTGTCTGAAGCGGTGGTGGATACGATCACCCTGGGTTTACCTGCGCCGATAGCGATATTCTTAATTGTTATTGGTTTTATGGCGGGGCGATTGGTACTGGAAAGGGGCGATTCCGTTGCGCCTGTGGCCGAATTTGACATCATTGCCAGCGCGATAAAAGCGCTGCCGCATCCGATAAAGTCTCTGCGCTGCATGGCGGTCCTCATTAATTTATGTAATAAATGGCTGAGCGTTAAGCGTAGTAAAAATGTCATCTCCGGGCTGGTTATCCGTCCGGCCCGTTAACCCACCATCCGGCAACGCGAGATAAATGTGCCGCCAGGAAAATAAAAAATGCATACCAAACCGGCAATATTACTGGCAGGCGTTATGGCGCTGGCGCCCACGCTGACGCAGGCGAAAACGGAAACGCAGCATACCCACTGGGGAACGCGCTGGCAGCATCTGCCGCAGACGCCCGCTCCGGTAGCGGATCTCGCTACCGGTTATGCGGCGGTCAACGGCATTCAACTCTGGTACGGCGTCGTCGGCCAGGGTTCGCCGGTTATTTTGCTGCACGGCGGTCTGGCAAACAGCGACTACTGGGGATTGCAGGTGCCGGAGCTGGCGAAGCATCATCAGGTTATCGTGGTGGACAGTCGGGGCCACGGACGCAGCACCCGCAACGCGCAGCCTTACGGTTATGATTTGATGGCCGATGATATTATTGCGCTGATGGATAAGCTGCATCTTGATAAAGCGGATATCGTCGGCTGGAGCGACGGCGCCATTATTGGCCTGGATATGGCGATGCGCCACCCACAGCGCGTGACGAAGGTGTTCGCCTTTGCGCCTAACGCCACCACCAGCGGCGTTAAAGCCGGGGTAGCAAACGATCCGGTGTTCGCCGCCTATATTGCCCGCGCCGGTGAGGAGTATAAAAAGCTGTCGAAAACCCCCGATGGCTATCAGGCGTTTGTCGCGCAGATCGGCCAGATGTGGCAAACGCAGCCGGAGTGGGATGATGAAGCGCTGCGCAGCATCAAGGCGCAGGTATTAATCGTCGATGGCGATCGGGATGAGGCGATCGATCGGGCTCATCTTGAACATATAGCGGCCACTATTCCTGATGCCGGCCTGCTTATTCTGCCTACCGTCAGCCATTTCGCTTTTTTACAGGCGCCGAAGGAATTTACCGATGCGGTTATCCATTTTCTTGACGAGCAGTAACGGCTGAAAACCGGGCAGCAAAGGCGCGCCGCTAACCGACAATAATTCTGTGCGCCAGGCGGGCAAGAAGCTCCAGCAGCAGCAGGCTGCCAAAGAAAAGGAAAATCAGGATGATAAAAAATTTTTTCCGGCTGTCCATTCTGCCTGCACCTCATCTGATTGCTTCAGCGCAGTTAGTTTAGCGGCGACCGCCTTAACCGCAGGTCAATATTGCGCTTAAGGCGGACAGAAAGGCTGGGCGGCGCGGTCAGGCGAGCGGCGTAGCGGTAACGGCCTGCGGCGCGCGTCAGAGATGAAACAGTTTGCCGTCGCGCACCAGCTCGCGCGGATAGCTGTTTTTCAGGCGCTGCCCCACCTTTTTCGCCAGGCCGATGGGCTGCTGCTGCCAGGTCACCAGCACCTCGTCGCGCGGCGGCGGCGTCTGTGGCCAGATATCGCGCCCGCGATACCACTCTTCCGCTTCACTTTCCTGCAGCTCTACGCTGTTCGCGGCGTCAGGGCGCGCCAGCGCGATGATTGCCTCATGCTGCCAGCGATAGCCTTTTGCAAAGGTTTCCGCCAGCTTCACCCCAATACGCGAGAAACGCACGCGGCCAATTAATGATTCTGCCGCCGTCGGAAACAGCCAGATCTCTTTATCGCGCTGCCACAGCGTAAGCGAATCGTCCCAGTACAGGCCCGATTTAGCCGCAGCCTGGCTAATCAGCTGCGCCTCCTTGCGCGATAGCGGGCTGAAAGGGAATTTGCCCACCCTGTAGCCGGGCTGCGGCATAGGCGCGACCGCCGCCGTTTTGCGCAGCCGCGCCACGAAAAAACCTTCGCTGTCGAACAGCTGCGGAAAGACGTGCAGAAAACCTTCCTCCGTTGCCGCCTTTTCCGCGCCGGGAAACAGCTGCGCCAGCGAATCGATCTCCACCGCCTCCGGATAGCGTTCGCAAAGCCAGCCGATCACCTGCTGATTTTCCAGCCGGTTGAGGGTGCAGGTTGAATAGATCAGCGTGCCGCCCGGCTTCAGGGCATGGAAGGCGCTGTCGATCAGATCGCGCTGGGTGGCGGCGATGGCGTGGGTGCTTTCCAGCGTCCAGTTGCGCAGCGCGTCGGCATCTTTGCGGATTACCCCTTCGCCGGAGCAAGGCGCGTCAAGCAGGATGGCGTCGAAGGTTTGCGGCAGCGCCGGGCCAAACACGCGTCCGTCAAAGTGGGTCAGCGCCGTATTGCTGACGCCGCAGCGGCTGAGATTGGCGTGCAGCACCTTCACCCGGCTGGCGGCATATTCGTTTGCCAGGATCAGCCCCTGGTTGTTCATCAGCGCCGCCATCTGGGTGGTTTTCGATCCGGGCGCGGCCGCGACGTCCATTACCCGCTCAGGCTGCGGCTGCGCCGCGAACAGCGCGCTGACCGGCAGCATCGAGCTGGCCTCCTGAATATAGAACAGCCCGCTCAGGTGTTCCGCCACGCTGCCCAGCGGCAGCGCTTCGTCGCTCTCGTCGCGTTCAATCCAGAAGCCTTCCGCGCACCAGGGAATCGGCGTCAGCCGCCAGCCATAGCGCGCCGTCTGACGTAAAAAATCGGCCACGCTAATTTTCAGGGTATTTACCCGCAGGCTGCGGCGCAGCGGCTGCTGGCTGATGGCGAGAAAGGCTTGCAGGCTCGCCTCATCGGGCAGGGTTTGACGCATCAGGTCAAGGAAGGCTTCAGGGAAGCTGGCTCTGGATTGTTGGGCCACGACAGAGTTCCGGTAGTTTCAGATAAGCACAGGGCGGGAAGTGTAACACAGCCGCGGCGAAAGCCGATGAAACGGGAGCCCTGCGCGGGCTCCCGATAGTCTTTATGATGAGGGGATCGCCGTTCCCCATTTGCGCCATTCTTTCGGCTCTTCCTCCTGCAGCAGGAAATGTTTGCCGGAAGCGGCGCGCGGCGCCAGCGGAACGGTTGGCGGCGTGGCGAACTGAATGCCGCCGCGAATAAACTGCTGGAAGGTGCCGGTCTTCACCACGCCGCCAATCAGACCAAACTCCAGGTTGTAGCCGGAGGCGAGCCAGAAGACAGAATTATTGCGCACCAGATGCTGATATTTTTTGCTGATGCGCAGCTGTACCTGAACGCGATCCGCCATGCTGCCCAGCGAGGTGCCGGTTACGGTGCCCACCTCCACGCCGCGGAACAATACCGGCGTGCCGATGCCCAGCGATCCCGCTTCCGGCGCATCCACCACGATATTCAAACCGTCCAGATAGCGTGAGTCGGTAATGGTAGTTTCCTGTAGCTCAAAGCGGCGCAGCGGCCCGCCTTTGCCGGGATCGACGTTGATGTAGGGCTGGAGCAGCGTTTCCAGGTGATTGACGCCGGTAGCTGAGATCTCCGGCGATACCACCGAGAAGCGGCTGCCGGTGCGGGCAAAGCTGTCAACATATTCAGGATAGAGCACCGCTTTAGCGATCACCTGGTTGTGCCCCTGACTTAGCGCCAGCGTCTCTACCTGGCCGATATCGATACCGAGGTAGCGAATCGGCATGCCGGCGGCGAGCTTGCTGCCGTCATAGGTATGCAGCAGAATCTGGCTGCCGACGGCGCGAGCGGCGGTTTCGGAGTGGTAAAGCACGCGCCTTTCGCTGTTGCTGCTGCGCGCGCCGGCCAGATTATCAAAGCTGATAGCGCCGCGCAGCGCGCGGTTCAGCGGCGAGGCTTCTACCGTCAGGCCCGCGCCGTTCAGCTGCACTTTGGCGCCGCCTTCAGCCCAGAATACGCTGTCGGGCGTCAGCAGCTTGCGATATTCCGGCTTGATATGCACCGCCACCAGAAATTCGTTCGCCTTCGGCGTGACGTCAACAATTTCCCCTACCTGGAATTTACGATAGAGCACCACCGAGCCGGGCTGAATATCGGGCAGACTGTTGGCGGTCAGCGTCACGGTAGTCGGCGGCTGTTCGCCGACGATCCCTTCCTCCGCCTTCTCCGCGTTAGCATAGAGCGGATAGCGATTAAGCGGCGCGCCTTTCGCTCCCGGCTCAAGCCGGATACCACCATCAATCCACTCACTGGCGCTGGCGCCCAGCACTTTCATACCGTCCAGGCCGAACTTCACGTCAAGACGGCTGTTGATAATAAATTTGCTGTCGGCATGAACCAGATGACGATGCTCCGGTGCGATCGCCGCCTCAAACTCCACCCCTTTGCTGGTCAGGGTACGGCGGATAACCTGGCCGATTTCGATGCCGCGCAGCATAATCGGCTGCCCGGCGTTGATGCCGTAGCTTTCCGGCGCGGTAAGGCGTACAGCAAGGACGTTGGGATGCTGCAATAGCGCCTCGTTGCTCTGTCGCACCTGGAAATGCTGCTGCGGCTCGCCCTCGCCGGGGAAGAGTTCCAGCGTGGCGCCGGTCAGCAGCGCGCTCAGGCTGGGATTATTCAGGCTGACTTTCGGGCTGTGCATCTCAATGCGCGTGCCGCTGCGCATCAAGCCAACGACGGAGGGATCGAGCGTCAGCTCGCCGCTGACTTTGCCGCCCGGCTGTAGCGTCATTTTGGTCAGCGTGCCCACTTCCAGCCCCTGATAGATCAGCGGCGTGCTGCCTTCCTTCAGATCCTTGCCATCGGGCAGATCAAGCGTCACGATAACGCCGCGCTGGCTGTGCGCCAGATCGGGATAGAGCTGATAGTTGCTTTCGCTGGCAGCCTGTTGAGAAGTGGGCGGCGAATCGAAAGCGATCGCGCCGTTAACCAGCGCCGTCAGGCTCTCCAGCTCGATCTTTGCGCCGTTAAGGCCAACGTCAGCCTTCATGCCGGAAACGTTCCAGAAACGGCTCTCTTTTTTTACCAGGTTGGTAAAGCGGCGTTCAATCAGCACATCGACGGTGACGCCGTTATTATCCGGAGTGATGGTGTAGTCATACACGCGCCCGATCGGTATTTTACGATAGTAAACCAGCGAGCCGGTATTGAGCGAGCCGAGATCCGGCGCATGCAGGTGTACCAGCATCTCCCCGGTATTGACGCGATATTTAGGCTGGGTATCCAGCGCCACAAAGCGATCTTTCGGCTGCCCCGATTTGCCCGGCATCATGCCGATATAGTTGCCGCCGACCAGCGCATCCAGCCCTGAAACGCCCGCCAGCGACGCTTTCGGCGTCACCAGCCAGAACTGGGCGTCCTCGCGCAGCGCTTCGCGCATATCGCTTTTAATGCTGACCCGTACTTTTATCGTACGCAGATCGTCGCTGAGGCTGATGCCCTGCACGGTGCCTACCTCCACGCCCTGGTAGCGTACCGGGGTTCTGCCCGGCACGATGCCGTCGGCCTGGGCGAAATCGATCGTCACCGTAGTGCCGCGCTCCTGATAGTTGGTCCACAGCAGCCATCCGGCGATCATCAAAGCGATAAAGGGCAGCAGCCAGAACGGCGAAATTTTACGCTTGTTGCTAATTCGCGCTTTAGTCGGTGTAGTCGGCGTTTGTTGCATGAGCATCCCAAATCAGACGGCTATCCAGCCATTGCACGGCCAGGATAGTTAAAATTACCGCGGCGCCGAAATAGAAGGCGGCCGGTCCCATAGTAAAAGCCAGCAGCTGATCGCGATTCACCAGCGACATGGTTAACGATATAACGAACAGATCCAGCATCGACCAGCGGCCGATCCACGTCACCAGGCGCAGCAGCCGGATGCGGGTTTTCAGTCCCTGCTGGCAGCGAAAGTGAATGCTGATAAGCAGCACCAGCAGGACCAAAATTTTAGTAAAGGGCACCAGGATACTGGCGATAAAAACGATAGCCGCCACCGGAATATTGCCGGATCCCAGCGAGAGAATGCCGGAGAAAATGGTGTCCTCCTGGCGGCCGCCGTTGAGATAAATAATCGAGATCGGCAGCAGGTTGGCCGGCACCAGCAGCACGGTGGCGGAAATCAGCGCCGCCCAGGATTTTTGCAGGCTGTAGGGACGACGATGCGCCAGACGCGTATGGCAGCGCGGGCAGCGTCCGCGATCGTCCGGCAGGCCGGTGTGATGGCAGTTCAGGCAGATTTGCAGTTTTTCCCGCGCCACCTCCGGCTGCGGCTGCGGATAGAAGCGGTGCCATAGCTGCTCCACGTTAAGATGAATCATGGTCAACAGGCTCAGCGTCATCAGCGCAACAAACGCCACCAGCCCGTAGCCGGCCTCGATATCGGCGTAATCCTTAACCTTGATCGACGCCACGGCGACGCCCACCAGATAGATATCGAGCATCACCCACTCTTTCAGCCTGTCGAGCATCAGCAGCACCGGGCGCAGGTTCATGCCCAGCCGGTTGCCGAAAAAGAGAAAGACGATAGCGGCGGCCAGCGTGACCGGCGCGCCAATGGTACAAAACGTCACCATCGCCGCGGTCAGGATATCGCCCTGCATAGTCATCTGCATAATGCCCGCCAGCAGGCTGGCGCGGATCGGCGTGCCAAGCAGGCGGATCTGGATCAGCGGCTCGGTAAAGGCGAAGGGCATCAGCAGAAACATAGTCACCGCCATCGCCGTCAGGCGGGTCATTGACCAGTCGCGACCGTTGAGGATTTTGGCGTTGCAGCGCGGGCAGTGCGCGGACTGACGGGATGTCACATCCGGTAAGGAAAAAAGGGTATCGCATTGCGGGCAACGCTGATAACGTTCATGGGGCAGAACGTGGCTGATGGTATGTATTTTCATAGATTGCCGCAGTAACCCTCGACGTGCAGCTATGCACGGTCCTTAAAATGATGCAAAACGGACGCTGAGGGGCATAGCCCGTTTTGATAATCCGATCCGCCAGAATCTAAGGTTATATTAACTACCGGAATGATTCACCTTGTGGCGGTGGATATTTAATGCTTATTTAACCGGACGGCGCCTGTGTAGCCGTCCGATTGCTTTTAAGATGGTAAGGAAATGGACAAAAAAGAATTTTATCACGATCTCAACCGCGATCTGCGAGCGCTGATTGCTGGTGAAACCAGTTTTCTGGCGGCGCTTGGCAACAGCAGCGCGCTGCTGTTCGAACGGCTGGAGGGCGTAAACTGGGCGGGCTTCTATCTGTTAACGGAAGAGAACACGCTGGTGCTGGGGCCGTTCCAGGGCAAAATCGCCTGCGTACGTATCCCGGTCGGGCGCGGCGTATGCGGTACGGCGGTGGCGCAGCAGCGAGTGCAGCGCGTGGATGACGTGCATGCGTTTCCCGGCCACATCGCCTGCGATGCGGCGAGCAATGCGGAAATCGTGCTGCCGCTGATCGTGGCGGGCGAAACTATCGGCGTACTGGATATCGATAGTACGGTATTTAATCGCTTCGACAGCGAGGACGAAATCGGCCTGCAAGCCTTTACTGACGGGCTTTGCGATGTGTTAGCCAACAGCGATGTTAAAAAATTTATTCATATGAATCGCAGCTAAAGCGCTGGATTTCGTGGCAATTGGCGATGGGGTCATTATAATGTCGCCTGTTCATGCCTGCGGCTTGTTGGCCACCCGTTGTAATCAGGAAATTTCATGGAAAATCAACCTAAGTTGAACAGCAGTAAAGAAGTCATCGCCTGGCTTGCGGAGCGCTTTCCGCACTGCTTTAGTGCCGAAGGTGAAGCGCGTCCGCTCAAAATCGGTATCTTTCAGGACCTCGTGGAACGTGTTCAGGGCGAAATGAACCTGAGCAAAACGCAGCTGCGCTCAGCCCTGCGTCTGTATACCTCCAGCTGGCGCTATCTGTATGGCGTTAAAGCGGGCGCGACCCGCGTCGATCTGGATGGCAACGCCTGCGGCGAGCTGGAAGAGCAGCATATCGAGCATGCGCGCAAACAGCTTGAAGAGGCGAAAGCTCGTATTCAGCAGCAGCGTCAGCAGCAGCAGGCGAAAAAACGCGAAGCCGGTGAAGAAACGCCCGCGCGTCGTCCGCGTAAAGCTGCGGCTAACCGTAAGCCCGCTGAAGGCGAGCGCCAGCCCGCCCGCAAAGCGCGCGCTAACGATGCACGTCCAGCCCAGGAACGTGCGCCGGCCGCGCCGCGCCAGCAGCAGCCGCGTACGCAGCCCGTCACTGATACCTCCGCGCTGCAGCCGGGCCAAAGCATTAAGGTCAAGGCGGGTAAAAACGCGATGGATGCCACCGTTCTTGAGATCTCTAAGGATGGCGTTCGGGTACAGCTGGCTTCCGGCCTGGCAATGATCGTACGCGCAGAACACTTACAGTTCTGAAACGGAGGCCACCCTGGGCATGAACAAATTTTTCAAGATGAGCATCATGGCGGGTCTGCTGCTGGCAGGTCACGCCTTTGCTGCTGACAGTATTACCCGCGCGGATCAAATTCCGCAGCTGCGCGAAGAGCCGCAGCACGCCACCGTTAGCGAACGTGTTACTTCACGTTTTACCCGCTCTCACTACCGCCAGTTCGATCTCGACCAGCAGTTTTCGGCAAAAATCTTCGATCGCTATCTGAATATGCTCGACTACAGCCATAACGTACTGCTGGCCGCAGACGTGGCGCAGTTTGCCGATAAAAAAAGCACGCTGGGCGATGAGCTGCGCAGCGGCAGGCTGACGATATTTTACGATTTATTCAACCTGGCGCAGAAACGCCGCTTTGAGCGCTATCAGTATGCGCTGGCCAACCTGAATAAACCGATGAACTTTAACGGTAACGATACTATCGATACCGATCGCAGTAAGGCGCCCTGGCCGAAAAACGTTGCCGAACTCAACGCGCTATGGGATGCCAAGGTGAAATATGACTGGCTCAGCCTGAAGCTCGCCGGTAAAAAAGACAGCGAAATCAAGTCTGTTCTTACCAGGCGTTATAACTCGGCGATGCGCCGTCTGACGCAGAGCAACAGCGAGGATGTGTTCCAGCTGGCGATGAATGCTTTCGCGCACGAGATCGATCCGCACACTAACTATCTCTCGCCGCGCAATACCGAGCAGTTTAATACCGAAATGAGCCTGTCGCTGGAAGGGATTGGCGCAGTGCTGCAGATGGATGAGGACTATACCGTTATCAACTCAATGGTGGCGGGTGGCCCGGCGGCGAAAAGCAAGGCGCTGAACGTCGGCGATCGCATCGTCGGGGTGGGGCAGCCGGGTAAGCCGATTGAGGATGTCATCGGCCTGCGGCTTGATGACGTAGTCGCCAAGATCAAAGGGCCGAAGGGCAGCCGGGTTCGTCTGGAAATCCTGCCCGCCGGCAAAGGCACTAAAACCCGTACCGTAACGCTGATGCGTGAAAGAATCCGCCTGGAAGATCGCGCGGTGAAAATGAGCGTGCATAACGTCGGTAAAGAGAAGGTGGGCGTGCTGGATATTCCTGGCTTCTACGTTGGCCTGACCGATGACGTAAAAGTACAGCTGCAGAAGCTGCAAAAGCAGCACGTTAACAGCGTGGTGATCGATCTGCGCACTAACGGCGGCGGGGCGCTAACCGAGGCGGTTTCGCTCTCCGGCCTGTTTATTCCCAGCGGCCCGGTAGTCCAGGTGCGCGATAACAACGGCAAGGTGCGCCAGGACAGTGATAACGACGGCGTGGTCTACTATAAAGGCCCGCTGGTAGTACTGGTTGATCGCTTCAGCGCCTCGGCGTCGGAGATCTTTGCCGCCGCGATGCAGGATTATGGCCGCGCGCTGATTGTCGGCGAACCGACCTTCGGTAAGGGAACCGTACAGCAGTATCGCTCGCTGAATCGCATCTACGATCAGATGCTGCGCCCGGAGTGGCCGGCGCTGGGTTCGGTGCAGTACACCATTCAGAAATTCTACCGTATCAACGGCGGCAGCACCCAGCGTAAAGGCGTAACGCCGGATCTGATGATGCCAACCGGCGTCGAAGCGGTGGAAACCGGCGAGAAGTTTGAGGATAACGCGCTGCCGTGGGACAGCGTCGACGCCGCAAGCTACAGCCGCACGGGCGAGGTGCGCAGCCTGCTGCCGCAGCTGACCCGCGCGCACGAAGAGCGTATTGCGCAGGATGCCGAATTTCAGTACATCATCAAGGATATTCAGCGTTATAACGCTATGAAGGATAAGCGCAATATCGTCTCGCTCAATCTTGCCCAGCGCGAGAAAGAGAATCACGAAGATGATGCGCTGCGTCTGGAGCGCATTAACGCGCGCTACAAGGCGCAAGGGAAGAAGCCGCTGGCGAAGCTTGAAGATCTGCCGAAGGATTACAAAGAGCCCGATCCTTATCTGGACGAGACGGTTAACATCGCCAACGACCTGGCGCAGCTGCAGGCGGCCCAGCCGGCAGCAAAAGGCGCTGCGGCGAAATAACGGCCGACGCAGGCAAAGTGACAGAGGCACCGCTCAGGCGGTGCCTTTTCTTTTGCCGCGCGTTTGATCTTTGGGTGAAGCGGCGCCATGTGACGGGGTTAAAAAAGAGTGCGACAAAATGTAAAGTTATGTCTTTTTAGACACTTAAACGTTAAGGTCGCTTGAAATGCTCAACGGTGGCCCTACGATGTATATCCGCGCATGGGCGCTTAGTTAACTGAGGAAGATGAAAGTTTATGATGCGTATTGCTCTTTTCCTGCTGACCAACCTGGCCGTGATGTTGGTATTCGGGCTGATCCTCAGCCTGACGGGAATTCAGTCAAGCAGTGTGCAGGGCCTGATGATTATGGCAGGTCTGTTTGGCTTCGGCGGTGCGTTTGTTTCACTGCTGATGTCGAAATGGATGGCACTGCGTTCCGTTGGCGGTGAGGTTATTGAACAGCCGCGTAACGAAACGGAACGCTGGCTGGTGGACACGGTAGGGCGTCAGGCGCAGCAGGCGGGTATCGGTATGCCGCAGGTAGCGATTTATCATGCGCCGGATATTAACGCATTTGCTACCGGCGCGCGTCGCGATGCTTCGCTGGTGGCGGTATCAACCGGCCTGCTGCAAAACATGAGCCGTGATGAGGCTGAGGCGGTGCTGGCGCATGAAATCAGCCATATCGCGAACGGCGACATGGTCACCATGACGTTGATTCAGGGGATTGTGAACACCTTCGTGATCTTTATTTCCCGTATTCTTGCACAGATAGCGGCGGGCTTTTTGTCCGGCGATCGGGAAAATGAAGAGAGCGGCAACGGCAATCCTATGGTCTACTTTGCCGTTTCGATGGTGCTGGAACTGCTGTTTGGCATCCTGGCGAGCATGATCACCATGTGGTTCTCGCGCTATCGTGAGTTCCATGCCGACGCCGGCTCTGCGCGTCTGGTGGGACGTGAGAAGATGATCGCGGCGCTGCAGCGGTTGAAAACCAGCTATGAGCCGCAGGAGCCGGGCAGTATGATGGCGTTCTGCATTAACGGCAAAGGCAAATCGCTGAGCGAATTCTTTATGTCGCACCCGCCGCTGGATAAGCGCATCGAAGCGCTACGCAGCGGGCAATATCTGAAGTAATCGCTAAGGCGCCCTCCGGGGCGCCTTTTTTACAGCGTGCCGCCAGCCGGCTGGCGCAGACGCGACAGGCTGAACAGCGCGGCGACGGTAGAGAACAGCCCCGCCAGCAGCAGCGAAGCATGGGTGCCCTGAGCGCCGAACAGGTTAAACATCAGCGCCACCAGCGCCGCGCCGCTGGACTGCCCAAGCAGGCGCGCGGTGCCCAGCATGCCGCTGGCGCCGCCGCTACGATGACGCGGCGCGGCAGAGATAATGGTGTGGTTATTTGGCGACTGGAACAGCCCGAAGCCGGCGCCGCAGAGCGCCATGCGCCAGATGATATCGCCATCGCCCGGCGCGGCCGGCAACAGCGCCAGAGCAAACAGCCCAATGGCGAATATAGCCAGCCCGATGCCGCCAAGCAATCCGGCATGAAAACGCTCCAGCAGTCGCCCGGCGACCGGAGAGAGAACCATGGTCGCCAGCGGCCATGGCGTCAGCAGCAAACCGGTTTCCACTTCGCTGCGGCCAATTACGCTTTGCAAAAAGAAGGGCAGCGAAACCATCGCCAGCATCTGCGCCAGGAAAGAACAAATTGAGGTGCAGAGAGAAAGAGAAAAAACAGGAATGCGCAGCAGATCAACCGGCAGCAGCGGGCTGGTCATGGCGAGCTGGCGACGAATAAACAGCGTGCCGATAACCAGCAGCGCCAGCAGTTCCGCCAGGATAAGGCGGTAATCCTGTCCCTGCGCCGCGCCGCTTAATGCCGACAGCAGCAGGCCGAAGGTCAACGCGTTCATGATGGCGCTCAGTATATCGAACCGCCGGGCCGATGAGGTTTGCGTGTTTTCCGGCAGGAAGCGCCAGGCGAACAGCAGCGCCAGCATTCCGGCAGGCACGTTGATCAAAAACAGCCATTGCCACGAGGCAACAGAGAGGATAGCGGCCGCCACCGTAGGGCCAGCCGCGCTGGAGACCGCGACAATCAGCGCATTGATCGCCATACCGCGTCCCAGGTAGCGTTGCGGATAGATAATGCGTATCAGCGCCGTGTTGACGCTCATCAGCGCCGCGCCGCCGAACCCTTGCAGGATGCGGGCGCAGGTCAACATAGTCAGCGAATCGGAAAAGGCGCACAGCAGCGACGTCGCGCTGAACAGCAGCAGCCCCGCCTGATAGATGCGCCGGTAGCCCAGCAGATCGCCCAAAAAAGAGAACGACAGCAGCGAAACGATAATCGCCAGCTGGTAGGCGTTAATAATCCAGACCGATTCCGCCGGGCTGGCCTGAAACTGGCGCGCAATGGTAGGAAGCGCGACGTTGGCGATGGTGCCGTCAAGCACGGCGACGCTAATGCCCAGCGCAATAGCAACAATAGCGCCGTAACGGCGCGGCAACGGTAACCCGTCCATATGTAGGGATAGCGGCATAAAAAGCGGTTAAAGAAGGTGAATATCACCATGCTAATGATTTTTTTGTTACGTTGCACCTCAATTGCGATAAAAAATAGCTACAGATGCGCTTAGTGTGACCCAGACATATTGCCTGTTAATCACAGAGCCACGTATACTGGAAATGGCGTTCCATTTTAAATAAAACAATTTTAAAAAGGCTCTTACTATGGCGAATGCAGATGGAGATAAACAACCGGATTCGGTTTCATCGGTATTAAAAGTATTTGGTATTTTACAGGCGTTAGGCGAAGAGCGCGAAAATGGCATTACCGAGCTTTCCCAGCGCGTGATGATGTCTAAAAGCACCGTCTATCGTTTTTTACAGACAATGAAGTCGCTGGGATATGTTTCCCAGGAGGGCGAATCAGAGAAGTATGCGCTGACGCTGAAGCTGTTTGAGCTGGGCGCCAGGGCATTGCAAAACGTCGATTTGATCCGCAGCGCTGACGTCCAGATGCGCGAGCTTTCGCGCCTGACGAAAGAGACGATTCACCTTGGAGCGCTGGAAGAAGACAGCATTGTCTATATCCATAAGATCGATTCGCTCTATAACCTGCGTATGTATTCGCGTATCGGGCGCCGCAATCCGTTGCACAGCACGGCCATTGGCAAGGTTCTGTTAGCCTGGCGCGATCGCGCGGAAGCGCGCGAAATCCTGAAAGATGTGGATTTCCGTAAAAGCACGCCGCATACCATCGGCAGCGAGGCAGAACTGCTGGAAACGCTGGATATGGTGAAGGTGCAGGGATTTGGCGAAGATAATGAAGAGCAGGAAGAAGGGTTGCGCTGTATTGCGGTGCCGGTATTTGACCGCTTCGGCGTGGTTATCGCCGGCATGAGTATTTCCTTCCCGACGATTCGTTTTTCGGAAGAGCGTAAGCATGAATATGTTGCGATGCTGCATCGCGCTGGACGGCTTTTATCTTCGCAGTTGGGTTACCACGACTATCCCTTCTGATCCGAAGTAAGGCGGCGCTGGTACAGGCGCCGCTCGCCGCTTACGGATTATTATCCACCACCCTGGTCATTTTTCTCAGCAGCGGACAATCCGCTACGCCGATAAAACTGCTGTCGCCGTGCAGATACTGCGCTTTTACTACGCCCCTGGCCGTTAAATAGTGGCATTGCAGGCCGATGCCGGCAAAATTTTTCTGGCTGCCGGTCAATACGCCATAGCCGGTCAGCAGCAGCCCCAGCCAGAACAGCGCCAGCAGACTCACAATTCGAAGCAATATTTTCATTTTATCTTCCTGTAAACGTAGCAATCTTCCCGTTTGCTGCCGGAAACATCGCAGCATAACGGTGCCGCCTGTCACAATCGATCGGAGGATGCCGAAAGCTCAGCCTGATACCCATTTCGCTGCTATCAATTCCCTTATTAAAGGGTAAAATTGGCGACAAAATAGAGAATAAACAGAGGAAAACATGAATGAGATAAACAGCGGCGCAGGCGTGCTGCCGCTTATCAGCGCCGTGGTTTTTGCGCTGGCAGGGCTGGTCGCCTGGTTTTACGTTAACCGCGCCAGCGTGCGCGCCAGCGAGCAGGTGCGCCTGCTGGAGGCATTGCTGGAGGAACAGCGAAAACAGAACCTGATGCTGCAACGGTTAGGGGAGCGGGCGCAGGGGCAGGCGGAAAACACCGCAGAGAAGCCGCAGGATGAAGACTTTACCCGCCTGATCCCTGAACGATAACGCACCGGCATGCTGCTAAGGAGCAAAACCTTGAAGTGGAAAAATCCCTGGTATGACGCTTCTCTGCCGCACCATACGCCAGAGGGGTTCCGTAATCTGGAAGCCGATCTGCGTCAGCCGGGAGATTTACAGCGCTGGCGTAACGAGCGCAAGGCGCAGGGGCTGCCTTTGCCGCCGGCGCAGGGCTATGACGCTTTTACTCAACGGTGGTGGCAGCCTGCCGATCTGAGCGGCGATCGGGATGCCGTCTGGTGGCTGGGTCATGCCGCCCTGATGCTGCGCCTTGATGGACGCTATGGCCTTATCGATCCGGCGCTTTCGGCAAGGGCCTCGCCGCTGCGCTTTTACGGGCCGCAACGTAAAACGCCCGCACCGCTGGCTATCGCCGATTTGCCCGCGCTCGACTGGGTGCTGATCTCTCATAATCATTACGATCATCTTGATAAACCCACTATTCGCGCTATTTTACGCCGTTTTCCGCAGGTGCAGTTTATTGTGCCGCTGGGGCTTGAACCCTGGTTCCGGCGCATCGGCGCGCGTCAGGTAGTACAGCTGGACTGGTGGCAGCAGACGCAGCGGCACGGCATCACTTTTCATGCTGTTCCGGCGCGGCACTGGAGTATGCGCACGCTTACCGATCGTAACCGCTCGTTATGGTGCGGCTGGACCATCTCCGGTGCGTCGCTGAATTTCTGGTTTTCCGGCGATAGCGGGTATTCCGATAACCTGTTGCAGATTGCTCAGCGCCTGGGGCCGTTTACGCTGGCAGCCCTGCCGATCGGCGCTTATGCGCCACGCTGGTTCATGCGTGGTCAGCACATGGATCCGCAGCAGTCGGTGGCGCTGCATCAGGCGATTGGCGCGCCGGTCACCATCCCGCTGCACTGGGGCGTGTTTGAGCTGGCTGATGAAGCGTTGGATCAGCCGCTGATCGAGCTGGAACAGGCGATGGAAACGGCCGGGCTGGATAAACAGCGTTTTCGTCCGTGGAAAATAGGCGAAAACGTAAGTTTAAACCTTATTAACCAGGAAAAATCCGATAAATAAGAGCCGGGGTTTTATAAAGCCGCCGCTTCAACCGGCAGGCGTAGCTGGCTTATTCTGACGCGCATAAAGTTCCACGCGAATAAACCTTTGCCTTTATTTAGGGCAGGGCAATGAATATATTCCTTCTTTTGGTGCAACGCGCTTAAAAGTTTTATCTTTTTTTCCTGTATGCGACTTTTTTCTGATTTTTTCTGGACCTGGCGTGATACAGATATGACGTCCTGAGACAGGGGGGGAGCTGCCATATTTATGCAACACTCAGCTGGCAGAGTGAGGTTTGGTAAGCTGAAAACAGAGACGCAGGTCTCTTCAGCACCATGTGCAGCTGGGTGCAGGCTGGTTGATACCGCTAAAAAATTCGCGACGCTCAGGTTTTTAAACTGTTGCATAATGCATAAATGTGCAAAGGATGCGATGAATTTGTATTAACTGTGTGGCAGGTCGATCACTGTTTAAAAATAACTTGCCATAAATTATCGAATATGTGATAACGCTATTAAGCAAAACGAGGTACAGCTCTGTTTATGTATGGCATATTCAGTAAAGAAGTAACGAGTAAAGACGTTGACGTTGAATACCGCTTCCTTGCCGAACCTTATATTAGTGCCTCATTCAGTAGTGTCTCTGGTTTTTCGTCAGTCGCCTTCGGGCAAATAAACATGCTAAGGAATTACAAAAGATGGCAAAGATTAAAGGTCAGGTAAAGTGGTTCAACGAATCCAAAGGTTTTGGCTTCATTACTCCGGCAGACGGTAGCAAAGATGTGTTCGTTCACTTCTCTGCTATCCAGGGTAACGGCTTCAAAACGCTGGCTGAAGGCCAGAACGTTGAGTTCGAAATTCAGGATGGTCAGAAAGGCCCGGCAGCGGTTAACGTTGTGGCAATCTGACAACATCAGGATCGCTTCGCCGCCAGCGGCGTAAAAGTTGCAAGGCCCCGGTTACCGCCGGGGCCTTTCTTTTTGGCGGATGACGCTGCCGGGCGCAGCGTGTAAAATGCGCGCCTGTTTCAGCCAGAGAAAGCGTTATGCACTATCTTTGCCCCCTCTGTCAGCAGCCGCTGACGCTAATTAACCACAGCTGGCGTTGCGTGCAGCAGCATCAGTTTGACCAGGCGAAAGAAGGCTATGTCAATCTGCTGCCGGTGCAGCATAAGCGCTCCAGAGAGCCCGGCGACAGCGCGGAAATGATGCAGGCGCGTCGGCAGTTTCTTGACGCGGGCCATTATCAGCCGCTGCGGCAGCGGGTGGCCTCGTTGCTGGCGCAGCATCTGCCCGCCACGGCAACGCTGCTGGATATCGGCTGCGGCGAAGGCTACTACACCGCTGCGGTGGCTGAAGCGCTGGGTACGCAGTCGCGCGTATGCGGGCTGGACGTGGCTAAAGTGGCGATCCGCGCGGCGGCGAAGCGCTATCGCCATCTCGATTTTTGCGTCGCCTCCAGCCACCGTTTGCCCTTTGCCGACGCTGCGCTTGATGCCGTGTTACGCATCTATGCGCCCTGTAAGGCGCAGGAGCTGGCGCGCGTGGTGCGCAGCGGCGGCTATTTGCTGACCGTGACGCCGGGCCCGCGCCATCTGATGCAGTTTAAGGCCTTAATCTATCAGCAGGTCAAACTGCATGAGACGCAACAGGAGACATTACCAGGATTTGAGCTGGAACAGGAAGCTCAGCTGAGCTATCCGCTGTCGCTGACGGGAGAGGAAGCGGCGACGTTATTGCAAATGACGCCTTTTGCATGGCGTGCCAGCCCCGATGTCTGGCAGCGGTTACGCGACAGCACTGCCTTTGCCAGCGAAGCGGATTTTATGGTGCGTCTCTGGCGTCGTGACTGATCTGACGCCCGCGTCTTATGCGCCGGGCCTCAGGCGAAATGCTGCCAGAGGATCTGAGCGCCGATAGCGATCAGCACCACGCCGCCGAGGATCTCTGCGCGCTTACCTAACAGCGGTCCTATTAGCCGGCCAATCAGCATGCCGATGGTGGTCATAGTAAAGGTGGAAAGGCCGATCAGCAGCGCGGTCAGCAGAATATTAACCTGTAAAAACGCCAGGCTGACGCCGATAGCCATCGCATCAAGGCTGGTGGCGATAGCGGTAGCAATCAGCAGCATCAGGCCGTGCTGCTGCGCCGGTTCGCAGGGCGCGCTGTGCTGGCGGCAGCCTTCAATAACCATGCGCCCGCCTAAAAAGCAGAGCAGGGTGAAGGCGATCCAGTGATCCCAGCGGGCAACAAAGTGGGTGGCAAACTGGCCAAGGCTCCAGCCCAGCAGCGGCGTAATTGTTTCAATAACGCCAAAAATAAGGCCGGTGCGCAGCGCTTCGCGTAACTGTGGACGTTGCAGGGCGGCGCCTTTACCGATAGCGACGGCAAACGCGTCCATTGACATGCCAAATGAAAGAATAAGCAGAGCGGAAAAGTTCATCGAAGTCGTAACCTCGGCCGGGAATACCATAACCTGATGCGCCTTCCCAACCAGACAGGCACATCGGTCAATGGTCTCGCCTACCAGAATTGGTCGCACGCGCCACGTTGAAATAACAACGAGTATGTTGACAGGTGCATTTCCGTATTAAACGGAAATCGGCTACTCCCCAATAACGGCGCTCACCTTACCACATAATTATTTCGCGTCAAATAAAAATATAATGGCGCATACGCCGTATGGATAAATGCAAAGAAGATGATGATCGGGCGTGAAAATAATCCTGATAATGTTAAGGGAATGGTAAATAATAAGCGGGGCTTGAATCATCCTGGTGGGATATAGCAAAGTCTATATGCCCTTTGCTATATTTTAAATTATTGATTTTCAATCATTGTTTCATAAATTCTTTCCAGGTCGTCAAGCTGTTTTACCCGCACCAGCAGCTTTCTCTGTTCAAGCTGAATAACCAAAACGCCGTCCTCGGATAAATTCATACCTTTTATACGGTCATAATTAATCCAGACGTTGGCGAAGAAAAAGCCCCGATCTTTGAGTAATAACTGCGGCGTACGGATCCAGAACAGATAAATCGTCACCAGGATTAATGCCATTAACAGCGTTGTAGTAATAACCGGTCCGTGCCGGGTGATATTATTATAAATAAGAATCATTATCAGCCCGATAAAGATTAGGCTGTCGATTTTACTGCGACGCTGTAAAGCAACACGTAAACGCGTTTTGCCGCAGCGGCGCGGCATAATCCACTGATCGTAAATTGCAAATATCAGCAGCAGCGCAATAAATAACAGAATAGCGGCATCGGTTAACGTCATGACAACCTCTGGTGCTGGCCTCGCGGGCATGGAAAGTTCGGGGTAAAATAGCCAGCCGCGCCGGGCGACTGGCCATCCTGAAGGGATTACAGGCCCAGCAGGCCAATCCAGTAACCGAAAATACCAATTACGAAGAAGCCGATGATAATCCACAGCGCATTGACTTTACGCCGCAGCAGCCACATACAGGCAAAGGTCAGCAGCAGCGGCACCAGCCCAGGCATCAGCTGATCGAGAATCGACTGGACGGTAGTGACGTTCGTTTTACCGGTCTGGTCGGTAATACGCGACACCACCAGCGGTATGTTGACGTGCGTCCACTTGTTAACCAGCGCCCCCATAACAAACAGGCCGAGGATTGAGGCGCCCTCCGTCAGTTTTTGCAGGAAGCCGCCGCCCATATCGTTAACGATATCCACCCCTTTTTTGTAGCCGTAGGCCACGCCGTAATAGCGAAACAGCAAGCGCACCAGGTTGAACAGCACAAAGAACAGCACCGGCCCCAGCAGGCTGCCGCTCATGGCGATGCCCGCACCCAGCGCGGCGAAAACCGGGCGCATGGTACCCCAGAAAATCGGATCGCCCACGCCCGCCAGCGGCCCCATCAGCCCTACCTTGATGCCGTTAATGGCCGCGTCGTCAATCGGCGCGCCGTTAGCGCGCTGCTCTTCCATGGCCAGCGTGACGCCCAGAATCGGCGCGGCGGGATAGGGGTGGGTATTAAAGAACTCCAGGTGGCGCTTAATCGCCTGACGGCGCGCTTCGTTATTCTCCGGATAAAGGCGACGAATTGCCGGAACCATCGAAAAGCAGAAGCCTAACGCCTGCATACGTTCAAAGTTCCAGGAGCCCTGAAAGAGATTGGAACGCAGGAAGACGCTGCGTACGTCGCCGGGCGTGAGTTTTTTAGCCGTTGATGTAGTTGTATCTACCATTTTTCACACCCCTTAGTCTAATTCGTTATCCAGATCGTTATGGGCTGGGCCTGCGGCTGACGCGCCGGCGCCGGCGGCACGGTTATATTTCGGGCTGAGTTGAATATAGAGCGCCGCCATTACCACGCCGATGACGCCCAGCGCCACCAGGTTAAAATCGGTAAACGCCGCGGTAACGAAGCCCAGATAGAAAAACGGCATCAGGTAGCCGGCGCGCATCATGTTGATCACCATCGCATAACCCACCACGACGATCATACCGCCAGCGATATTCAGCCCGCCGGTAACCACTTCCGGAATCGAGTTCAGCATGCTCTGTACCGCATCGGTACCCACGGATACGGCGACGATCACCGCCGGGATAGCGATGCGCATCGCCTGCAGAATCAGCGCGGTTACGTGCAGCCAGGAGATGGCGGAGAGATTGCCTTTTTCCGCCGCCTTATCCGCCGCGTGCTGGAAAGCGACGGTAATGGTGCGTACGATAATGGTTAATACCTGGCCGGCGGCGGCCAGCGGAATCGCCAGCGCAATCCCGGCGCCGATGCTTTGTCCGCCGGCGATAACCAGAATGGTCGAGATAATTGAGGCCAGCGCGGCGTCCGGCGCGACAGCCGCGCCGATATTCATCCAGCCAAGGGCGATCATTTCCAGCGTACCGCCGATAATAATGCCGGTTTTCATATCGCCTAATACGGCGCCGATCAAGGTACAGGCGACCAGCGGACGGTGAAACTGAAACTCATCAAGTATGGATTCCACACCGGCAATACAGGCAACGATAAATACCAGCGCAATTTGTAGGGTGGTGACTTCCATTGCACTTCTCCTGTGACAGAGTAAAACTGCGTGAAGCCTGATTCCTCAGGCCGTAGAACGAAACGTAATATCAGGAATTAACTTTGGCGATCAGATCCATCATTTTCAGTTTAGGATCGTTAGAGACTTTCCTGACTTCCAGTTCGATACCGCGCGCGTTGAGCTGTTTAAACGCTTCGATATCTTTGGCATCCACGGAAACGGCGTTATTGACCTGGGTTTTTCCCTGACGGTAGGCCATACCGCCAATATTGATCGATTTTATCTCCACGCCCTGTTCAACGACGCGCAGTACGTCGCTGGGATTAGTAAATAGCAGCATTACGCGGTCGTGGGCATATTTGGGGTTGTTCCAGACGCGCACCATTTTGTCGACGTCCACCACATGGGCGCTGACGCCCGGCGGCGCTACCTGCGTCAGCAGCGTTTTGCGCACCGTGTCGGCGGCGACCTCATCGCTGACGACGATAATGCGCGAGACGTTGGTTTCTTTGGTCCAGCGCGTCGCCACCTGGCCGTGAATCAGGCGATCGTCAATACGCGCCAGGCCGATTTTCATATGATCGTTCGGGCCGAGCGCTGCCTGCGGCGCAGCGGCGCGCGGCGCGGCGGCGGAGACGGCAGGAGTAGCTTCCGGTTCTTTCGCTTTCAGCGCCTTCACGCCTTCGCGCCCGGCTTCTACCGCCAGCGCCACCAGCTCATCAAAGGCGGGATCGTCGTCACGCGCCATCAGCGTTTCAACCAGCATTGGAATATTAACGCCGGCGATCACCTCATAATGCTCTTTATCAACCACGATGCGGCTGGCGGCGTTAAACGGGCTGCCTCCCCAGGTGTCCACCAGAAAAAGCACGCCTTTGCTGACGTCCAGCTCTGCGAGACGCGCGTGATATTTCTCAATCAGCGTTTCAGCATTCTCGCCAGGAACGAAATCGATCCAGCCGATATTCTGCTGTTCGCCTAATAGCATTTCGGCCGTTTTAAGCAGCTGTTCAGCCGCCCAGCCATGTGTGCCAATGACAAGAGCAATAGTCACCTGCTACCTCCGTTTTTAATCTTGAGCGACCCGGCGCGATAGCCGATTCGCCAACCCCGTCATCTGCGCTAAGCTGAAGCCAGCCGCGCTGAAAAGGACTGCCTGAACGCCGGCCGGGCGATTCTTGTTGTATAACCGGCGTTGCGGCGATAACTGCCCGATTTATTTTAGTCCGTGAAAAAATAAATTATGTGACAGGCCTCGGTTATTTACAGGCTTAACGTTTCATGCGGAATAATTGAATTTAACCGCATTGCAACGTAAATTTTTGTTAGTTTCGCCAAATCAAATTGACGCTCCGGCCGCGGCTGTTAATATCAACTTTCCTTTTTAACTACAGGAGTAGCGGGCCTCAGCCCTCCCTATGGACTGTCACCGAAGTTGCTTAACCATGCCACCGGGTCATCCGGCTTGTTTCTTTACGCCTGTCGGCGTCACACTCTGTTTTTCTTCCCGCTTCCGCTGCGCTACGGTCACTGAACCCTGCGTCCGGTTTTCCTGTTGCTTTTTTCGGAGTCCGTAATGGAATTTCTTTTAGATCCTTCGATTTGGGCCGGTCTGCTGACGTTGATTGTTCTGGAGATCGTGCTGGGTATTGATAACCTGGTATTTATCGCCATCCTGGCCGATAAGCTGCCGCCGAAGCAGCGCGATAAAGCGCGCCTGATCGGTCTGTCGCTGGCGCTGCTGATGCGCCTGGGGCTATTGTCGCTGATCTCCTGGATGGTAACGCTGACGAAACCGCTGTTTAGCATCGCGCAGTTCAGCTTCGCCGGACGCGATCTTATCCTGCTGACGGGCGGTATCTTCCTGCTGTTTAAGGCCACCATGGAGCTGCATGAGCGGCTGGAGAATCGCCAGCACGACAGCGGCGGCAACAGAAGCTACGCCAGCTTCTGGGCGGTGGTGATTCAGATTGTGGTGCTGGACGCGGTATTTTCCCTCGATGCGGTGATTACCGCCGTGGGCATGGTGAACGATCTGCCGATCATGATGACCGCCGTAGTGATCGCCATGGGTATTATGCTGCTGGCCTCGAAGCCGCTGACCAACTTCGTTAACGCCCACCCAACGGTGGTCGTGCTGTGTCTTAGCTTCCTGTTGATGATCGGTCTGAGCCTGGTGGCGGAAGGTTTCGGCTTCCATATTCCGAAAGGCTACCTCTATGCGGCGATCGGCTTCTCGATTCTGATCGAGATGTTTAACCAGATTGCGCGGCGCAACTTCCTGCGGCATCAGTCGCATCGGCCGATGCGCGAACGTACCGCCGAGGCGATTTTACGCCTGATGGGCGGACGGCGCGGCGGCGCGCAGCCGGCGGAGACGGGCAGCGCGCCGGCCGAGAATCCCCGGCTGCCGCAGGAAACCTTTAAGGATGAAGAGCGCTACATGATTAACGGCGTGCTGACGCTGGCATCGCGCTCGATCCGCAGCATCATGACGCCGCGCGGCGAAATCTCCTGGGTAGACGCTACCAGGCCGCTGGATGAGATCAGGGTGCAGCTGCTGGATACGCCGCACAGCCTGTTCCCGGTCTGCCGCGGCGAACTGGATGAAGTTGTTGGCGTGGTACGGGCGAAAGAGCTGCTGGTGGCGCTGGAGCACGGTATCAATATTGCGACCTTTGCCGCCTCATCGCCGCCGATTATCGTGCCGGAAACGCTCGACCCGATTAATCTGCTGGGCGTGCTGCGCCGCGCTAAGGGGAGTTTTGTTATTGTGACTAACGAATTCGGCGTAGTGCAGGGGCTGGTTACGCCGCTTGACGTGCTGGAGGCGATCGCCGGTGAATTTCCGGATGAGGATGAAACGCCCGATATCGTTGCCGATGGCGATAGCTGGCTGGTGAAGGGCGGAACCGATCTGCATTCGCTGCAGCAGTGGCTGGATTACCATCAGCTGGTGAAGCCGGGCGACGATTACGCCTCGCTGGCGGGTCTGCTGATCGCCCAGAAAGGGCAGCTGCCGCAGCCTGGCGAGGTGATCGATATGCCGCCGCTGCATTTCACCATCGTCGAGGTCACCGATTATCGGATCGATCTGGTGCGTATTACCAAAGATCGTTCGCCGCACGAGGATGAGGAAGAGTAAGCCCGCGCCGGAGCCTCTACAGCCGGCTGCGGCAATCGGCTTTTTCCGCTTTGTGCTGCGCCAGCCAGGCGGGAAAGGCCTCCAGCGGCATCGGACGCGCATAATAATAGCCCTGTAGCGTATCTACGCCGCGCTGACGCAGATAGCTCGCCTGTTCGGCGGTTTCCACGCCCTCCGCCACCAGGTGGATATTCAGACGCTGCGCCAGCGAAATCACCATCTCCGTTACCGTCGCATTAATGGCGTCGGTGCCGATGGCGGCGGTAAACATCTTATCCAGCTTCAGCACATCCGGGCTCAGCGTTTTCAGGTAGGAGAGCGAGCTGTGCCCGGTACCGAAATCGTCAATCGCCACCTTTACTCCCAGCTGACGCAGCCGGGAAACCACCTCCTGATCCACTACCGGCAGCGCGTCGCGCTCGGTTAACTCCACGATCAGACCGGGTAGCGGAGCGGCCGGCCACCACAGTTTCTGTAAATCATCCACGATCGCCTGGCGGTGAAAATGACTGGCGGCGACGTTAATCGCAATATGGAAATCGGCGCGCTGCGGCAGCCGGGGCAGGTAGCGCACCGCCTCCATGAGAACAAAGCGCGTCAGCGGCGCCACCAGATTCTGGCGTTCGGCCAGCGGAATAAACACGTCGGGGGGAATCCAGCCCTGGCGCGGATTATGCCAGCGCAGCAGCAGTTCGATGCCGCAGCAGCCGCCGCTGCCGCCGTCAATCAACGGCTGGCACCAGACCATAAACTCCTGCGCCGTCAGGCCATAGCTGATCTGCCATGACAGGCTCATGCGGTTGGCGGTCGCCAGCCAGACGATATAGCCGGTCAGCAGGCTGAGCAGCAGGGCCAGCGGCAGCTGTGAAGGCAGGGTCAGCAACGCCAGGCGGGTCGGCGCCGGACCAAATAGCGTAATGGTGAAGGGATAGCGCAGCGAGCTTTGCTGGTAGCTGACCTCATCTTCAGACGGCGTCGCCTTTTCAATCAGCGGATTACCATATTCCAGGCTTTTGCCGTCGACGTTGAAAATGGCGCGCTCCACCCAGGGCAGAGTCGGCTCCAGCAGGTAGCGGCTCATCAGTTCGATATTGATGACCTGCAAAATACCGGCGCGATTATCCAGCGATTCAGGCGTCCAGAGCAGCAGCACCGGCGAGCCCTTCAGCAGGTAATCATCCACGCTGAGCATCATATGCTGATTGTTGACCGCCAGCTGCGGATAGGTATCGCTAAAGGGGATGGCGCGATCGCCATAAATGCTGGAGCAGTAGATCAGATCATTATCCACCAGCAGAATGGCGCGCACGGTTTGCAGGGCGGAAATCTTTTCGTTGAGCAAAAAGCGCACCTCGTTACAGCGCAGCCCCACCAGCGCCAGGGTATTGTTGGCGGCAACGTCCAGCGGCGAAAAAAAGCGATCGAAGCGCTGGATGGCATTATCGGCAAAGTGATAGGACTGCTGCTCTATACGGCTTTTTTCTTCAAAAAAACGAAAGGCTAACGTCAGAATAAGCACCAGCGCAGCAACTATCGACGCAATAACTAACCGTTTTCGCCGAAAATGTCCGACAACCTGCTGGGATACTTGCATCCGTAGCCATCCTGAAAGCCCAAAGAAAAAACCGACATTTTGATATCGGCAATCGCCGCATTAAGTTTAGTTACGTCAATGAAAAAAAGCGTTTCGTCTGGCAGGGAATAGCGGATGGTTAACGGCTACAAACGCCGTAATCGCAGGAAAGACGGGAGTAAAAAAGGCAGCGTCGTAGACGCTGCCCTGTTGAAGGCGGTTACCCTATTGATTAATCGCACTGTACCTTGATGGCCAGACCGCCGCGTGAGGTTTCACGGTATTTGGCGTTCATATCCTTGCCGGTTTCATACATCGTCTCGATAACTTTATCGAGTGACACGCGGGCCTCGCTGGTGCGGCGCAGCGCCATGCGGGCGGAGTTGATCGCTTTTACTGAGGCGATAGCGTTGCGTTCGATGCAGGGCACCTGCACCTGGCCGGCAACCGGGTCGCAGGTGAGGCCGAGGTTGTGCTCCATGCCGATTTCCGCAGCAACGCAAACCTGTTCCGGGCTGGCGCCCAGCAGCTCGGCCAGACCGGCCGCCGCCATTGAGCAGGCCACGCCGACTTCGCCCTGGCAGCCAACTTCGGCGCCGGAGATCGACGCGTTCATTTTATACAGCGCGCCGACTGCGCCCGATGCGAGGAAGTAGCGGATGAAAATATCGGGGCTGACCGATTCGATAAAGTGATCGTAATAGGCCAGCACTGCCGGAACGATACCGCAGGCGCCGTTGGTCGGTGCGGTGACCACGCGTCCGCCGGCGGCGTTCTCCTCGTTAACCGCCAGAGCGAACATGTTTACCCAGTCGATAACGTTCATCGGATCGTTGGAAAGCTTGCCGGAGGAAACCAGCATCCGGCGCAGCGCGGCGGCGCGGCGCGGCACGCGCAGCGGACCAGGCAGCACGCCTTCGGTATTCAGCCCGCGATCGATACAGTCGCGCATGGTTTGCCATACGGCGGCGAAGTAGTTTTCAATTTCCTGCCGGCTGTGCAGCGCCAGCTCGTTTTTCATTACCAGTCCGGAAAGGGAAAGGCCGGTTTCACGGCAGTGCGCCAGCAGCTCCTGAGCCGAGTTGTAAGGATAGGGAACGGAAACCTCATCCAGCACCGACTGGCCGAAATGCTCTTCATCAACAATAAAGCCGCCGCCGATAGAGTAGTAGGTTTTACTGTAGATACGCTCTTCGCCAGCGAAAGCGTGAATACGCATGCCGTTCTCATGCAGCGAGAGGTTCTCGCTGCGGAAGTTCATCCCGCCCGCGCGCGGAAAATCGACCTCGTGCTGGCCGTTCGCCAGCAGCAGACGCTCGCGCTGCTCAACGTCGCGAATAAAAGCGGGAATACTGTCGATATCCACGCTTTCAGGCGATGCGCCGGCAAGGCCCATGATAATAGCGATATCGGTATGGTGGCCTTTACCGGTGAGTGAAAGCGAGCCGTAGACTTCTACGACGATGCGCGTAACGTCCAACAGCCGGTTATCCCGGATCAAATCATCGACAAACTGTTTGCCGGCTTTCATCGGGCCCAGGGTATGGGAACTGGACGGGCCAATGCCGATCTTAAACATGTCGAAAACGCTAATCACGCTACACGCTCCTTAATATTCATTGCGTCGTGCAAATATGTACGACGTATAGTAATCATCCCGCTGGTTAAAAATGCATCTTTTCGCATGAAATAAACTAATTCCTTCCAGCAGGAAAACTTATTCAGGCCGGGAAAATAAACGGATCGATAAATACCACGGCAATTTTTGCCTGAACCAAATTTATGCGAAACGGCATCAGAAATCTCCTGGCGGCTCAGCGCGCCAAATATAACGACTTTAAGACGTTTGGGAAGTGATTTAGGTCGCTTCCCGAAGAAAATTTAGTGAAATATCACGGGAAGCGTGCTTTTTGCACAACATTAATTGGTTAAATGGTGTTCAGTTCCGGCATGACCTGCAGGCTGAGCTGGCGAATGATCCCGGCCGTCATGCCCCAGACAAAGTAATCCTGATACCAGGAGAGCCAGACGCGGTGACGCAGGCCGCCGCGGTGAATATCCAGCGGCGCGTAGCGCGCAAGGCGCAGCGCCTCCTGCAGCGGCATTTCGAAAATGGCGTCCACCTCATCCGCGTTGGGTTGCCAGCTCAGGTGCGGCGGGATGATGGCTACTACCGGCGTCACCTGAAAGCCAGTGCTGCTGCTTACCGCCGGCAGCGTGCCGATAATACGCGCCTGCTGCGGCTGCAGGCCGATCTCTTCCTGCGCCTCGCGCAGGGCGGTGACATGGAGCGAGGCATCCTCAGCGTCGCGCATACCGCCAGGGAAAGCCACCTGGCCCGCATGCTTGCGTAACCGGGGCGAGCGGCGGGTCAGCAGCAAACCTGGCTGGGGATGCGCGACGATCGGCACCAGCACCGCCGCCTGACGGCGCGCCGGGATAGCGGGCGCGGGCAGGGGCGGCTGTAGCTGAAAGCGCGTCAGGAAATTATCAAGCGTCAGTGCAGCGTTCATCGCGTTTCGTTTTCCAGCACCGGCAAGATACGGCGCAGCTTATGCAGCGTTTCCTGATATTCCAGTTCCGCTTCGCTGTCCGCCACGATGCCGCCGCCGGCGGCGCAGTAGATCTGGCCCTGTTCGACAATCAGCGTGCGAATCGTAATGCTGCTGTCCATCTTTCCGCAACGGCTCAGGTAGCCGATACTGCCGCACCAGGCGTTGCGCCGCTGCGGCTCCAGCGTTTCTATAATCTCCATCGCCCGCACCTTCGGCGCGCCGGTAATCGATCCGCCGGGGAAACAGGCGCGCAGCAGATCGCAGGCGCTCAGCTCCGGCTTCAGACGGGCGCGTACCGTACTCACCAGATGGTGTACCGCGGGAAATTGCTCAACGACAAACAGTTCCGGCACCGTTACGCTGCCCGGCTGCGCCACGCGTCCAATATCATTACGCAGCAGATCGACAATCATCAGGTTTTCCGCGCGATCTTTTTCCGAATTCGCCAGCTGCAGCGCCTGCTGACGGTCCGCCTGCGCATCTTCCAGGCGTGGCAGCGTGCCTTTAATCGGGCGCGTTTCAATCCGGTCGCCATCCAGCGCCAGAAAGCGTTCCGGCGACAGGCTGAGCACGACGCTTTGCGGCAGCCGTAAAAAGGCGCTGAAGGGCGCGCGGTTGCTGCGGTTCAGGCGCTGAAACGCCTGCCACTCATCCCCCTGGCAGGCGGCCTGAAAGCGCTGCGCCAGATTAACCTGGTAACAGTCGCCCGCCTGTAGCCAGGCCTGCACGCGGTCGAAGCGTTGACGATAGCCATCCGGCGTCATGTTTGATCGCCAGCGGCTGGTAAGCTGAAAAGGCGCGCCGGCCTGGCAGGGCGGCAGCGCGTTAAGCCAGCGCAGTCGGGCGCCGTCGCTCTGATGCTCGACGAGCGTCAGCGTCCGCTGCTGATGATCGGCAACCAGCGCCCAGTTATATATACCCACCGCCATATCCGGCGTAGCGAGATCGGCCGTCGCCTGCTGCGGCAGACGCTCGAAGCGGCGGCCCAAATCGTAACCAAACAGCCCCAGCGCGCCGCCCTGAAACGGCAGATCGCCGCGCGGCGGAACGGGCGAAAGCAGCGCCGCCTGTTCTGCCTGCAACAGCGCCAGCGGATCGGCAGTCGATTCCGTGACAACGTCACCTCTAACAATGCGCGTCAGCCTGCCCACGGTTTCCAGCGTGGCAATGGGATCGGCCACCATAATATCGAAGCGGCTATCGGGATGATCGGCAAAACCGGAGCTGAGCAGCATCGCCCAGGGCAGATGCGCCACGCGCTGAAATAAGCCGGAAAGCGCGTCGGGCGTATAGGGTAAAGCATGGTAAACTACGGGCATCACTCTCTACAGCACGGTAGTGGACAAACGGCAAGCCTGGCATATTTTGCCGGCGCTGGCACCTGTTTGTTTGCGCCGTTAAATCAACAGGAGTCAGAATGTTTACAGGTTTACCGGCGTTAAGCCATGAGCAGCAGCAGCAGGCGGTAGAGCGTATTCAGCAGCTGATGGCTGAAGGCATGAGCAGCGGCGAAGCTATCACTCAGGTAGCTCAGGAAATCCGCCAGACGCATACTGGCGGGCATATTGCGGCGCGTTTTGAGGATGAAGAAGAGGAGTAAATCAGGCCGGATTCAGTGCGGCGATGATTTTAATTTCCACCTTAAACTTCGGGTTCATCAGGCCGGCCTGCACGGTGCAGCGTACCGGCGCGTTGCCTGGCGACACCCAGGCGTCCCAGGCGCGGTTCATGGCGGCGAAATCCGCCTTATCCACCAGAAAAATCGTGGCGTCGAGAATACGGCTTTTGTCCGATCCGACGCGCGTCAGTAGTTTATCAATCACCGCCAGCGCGTTTGCGGTTTGCGCTTCGGCATCTTCGTCCAGGTTTTCCGGCACGCTGGTGTAATAAACGGTGTCGTTATGGATCACCGCTTCCGACATACGGTGTTCAGGATCGATACGAGTAACAGACATAACTAGCTTCCTTATTCCATGTTTTACGCCGTTAGCCTGGCACAGTTAGCCCTGCGCTGTCATCTGTTGTAGAGCAGGGGCGGGAATGCTGACATAATCAGGCCGTTTTAACGCAACCCGTGAGGATATGTGGCAGACGATTTTGCAGCCGATGGCGCCCTGGCGCAGGCGATACCAGGCTTCAGGCCGCGCGAGGCGCAGCAGCAGATGGCGGCGGCGGTAGCGCAGGCGATAGAAACGCGCAGCGAACTGGTGGTGGAGGCGGGCACCGGCACCGGGAAAACCTATGCCTATCTGGCGCCGGTACTGCGCGCCGGTAAAAAGGCGATTATTTCTACCGGCTCGAAAGCGCTGCAGGATCAGCTTTACAGCCGCGATCTACCGCTGCTGACGCGGGCGCTGGCGTATAGCGGCAAAACCGCGCTGCTAAAGGGGCGCGCCAACTATCTCTGTCTCGAACGCCTTGAGCAGCAGTCGATGACCGGCGGCGAACTTAACGTACAGACGCTCAGCGATCTGGTTTACCTGCGCGGCTGGGCCAGCGAAACGCTGGATGGCGATATCAGCAGCTGCGGCGGCGTGACGGAAGACAGCGCCATCTGGCCGCTGGTAACCAGCACCAATGATAACTGCCTCGGCAACGACTGCCCGCTCTATAAAGAGTGCTTTGTGGTCAAGGCGCGCCGCCGGGCGATGGATGCGGACGTGGTGGTGGTTAACCATCACCTGTTTCTGGCGGATATGGTGGTAAAAGAGAGTGGTTTCGCCGAGCTGATTCCGGAAGCGGATGTCATGATCTTCGATGAAGCGCACCAGGTGCCGGATATCGCCAGTCAGTATTTCGGCCAGCAGCTCTCCAGCCGTCAGCTGCAGGATTTAGCCAAAGATATTATTATCGCCTACCGCACCGAGGTGCGTGACGTTCAGCAGCTGCAAAAATCGGCCGATCGGCTGGCGCAGAGCGCGCAGGATTTTCGCCTGGCGCTGGGCGATCCCGGCTTTCGCGGCAACCTGCGCGAGGTGCTGGCCGATCGCGAAATTCAGCGCGCGCTGACGCTGCTGGATGATGCGCTGGAGCTTTGCTACGACGTGGCGAAGATGTCGCTGGGGCGTTCCGCGCTGCTGGATGCCGCTTTCGATCGCGCCTCGCTCTATCGCGCCCGGCTGAAGCGCCTGAAAAACATCAGCGAGCCGGGCTTCAGCTACTGGTATGAATGTACCTCGCGCCACTTTGTGCTGGCGCTGACGCCGCTTTCCGTCTCCGAACGCTTTCGTGAAGTAATAAACGAACGTCCCGCCGCCTGGATATTTACCTCAGCTACGCTGGCGGTCAATGAGCGGATGACGCACTTTATGGAGCGGCTGGGCGTGCGGCAGGCGCAGAGTATGATCCTGACCAGCCCCTTTGACTACGCGCGCCAGGCGCTGCTCTGCGTGCCGCGCGATCTGCCGTCGCCTAATCAGCCGGGCGGCGCGAAACAGCTGGCGCGACGCCTGCTGCCGCTGATCGAAGCCAACAACGGGCGCTGCTTTTTCCTCTGCACCTCCCATCAGATGATGCGCGCGCTGGCGGAAGAGTTCCGCGCCAGCCTGACGCTGCCGGTGCTGCTACAGGGCGAAACCGGCAAGGCGCAGCTGCTGAAGCAGTTCGTTGAGGCGGGAAACGCGTTGCTGGTGGCAACCAGCAGTTTCTGGGAAGGGGTGGACGTGCGCGGCGATGCGCTGTCGCTGGTGATCATCGACAAGCTGCCCTTTACCTCGCCGGACGATCCGCTGCTGAAGGCGCGCATGGAAGATTGCCGCCTGCGCGGCGGCGATCCCTTTGACGAAGTGCAGCTGCCGGATGCGGTAATCACCCTGAAGCAGGGCGTAGGGCGGCTGATTCGCGACGTGGAGGATCGCGGCGTGCTGGTTATCTGCGATAATCGCCTGGTCATGCGCCCTTATGGCGCGGTATTTCTTAACAGCCTGCCGCCGACGCCGCGTACCCGCGATCTGGAGCGGGCCGTGCGCTTCCTGCATCGTAGCGATGAGAAGTAATTCCTGTCAGGCTGTGCTAAGATGCGCGCCGAAAAAAATTTCTCGCCTGAGGTTGTCATGTCCGCGCGAATTTTAGCTGTTGATACCGCTACGGAAGCCTGTTCGGTAGCGCTGTTGCTGGAGGGTGTTGTTGACGCCCATTTTGAACTCTGCGCGCGCGAGCATACCCAGCGCATTTTGCCGCTGGTGGAAGAGATGCTGACGCGTCATCAGCTGGCGTTAACCCAGCTGGACGCGCTGGCGTTTGGCCGTGGTCCAGGCAGCTTTACCGGCGTGCGTATCGGCATCGGCATTGCACAGGGGCTTGCCTTCGGCGCCGGTCTGCCGCTGCTGGGCGTCTCCACGCTAATGACGATGGCGGAAGCCGCCTGGCAGCGTCACGGCGCGCGCCGCGTGCTGGCGGCGATTGACGCGCGCATGGGGGAAGTCTACTGGGCGGAATATCAGCGCAGCGACGAAGGCGAATGGCTGGGCGAGCAGAGCGAGGCCGTGTTAAAGCCGGAGGCGGCGCTGGCGCGTATGCAGCAGCTCTCTGGCGCATGGACCACGGTCGGCACCGGCTGGCTGGCGTGGCCGCAGCTAACGGCGGCAAGCCCGCTGACGCTGCAGGCCAGCGAAATAACCCTGCCGAGCGCCGAGGCGATGCTGCCGCTGGCGCAGCGGCTCTGGCAGCAGGGTAAAGCGCTGCCGCCGGAGCAGGCAGAGCCTGCCTACCTGCGTAATGAAGTCGCATGGAAAAAATTGCCGGGTCGCGAATAGGCTGGCAGCAACTTATTTATTGCGCAATAGTCTAATCTGGCAGTTCTCTGGAGAAAGCTATGCGTAAATATTTAATTAATGGAGCGGCCCTGTTGGCGGCTGCACTGCTGTTAACCGGCTGCGTTACCATTCCTGACTCGGTGAAGAGCCGTTCGCCTGCGCCGCAGCAGGATCTGCTGCGCGTCGCCAATGCGCCGCAGCTCTATGTCGGTCAGGAGGCTCGCTTCGGCGGTAAAGTGGTGAAGGTGACCAACCTCGATGGCCGCACGCGGCTGGAGATCGCCACGCAGCCGCTGGATGGAGGGGCGCGCCCGATCCTCGGATCGGCCTCGGTAGGCCGCATCTGGGCCGACGTCAACGGCTTTGTCGATCCGGTTGACGTCGTCAATCAGCTGGTGACGGTGGTCGGCACCATTAAAGGCAGTGAAAAAGGCGCCATCGGCAAGGCCAGCTATAACTTTGTGGTGCTGGCGGTAAGCGGCTACCAGCGCTGGCATTTACAGCAGCAGGTCGTTATGCCGATGCAGCCGATTGATCCCTGGATCTGGTATGGGCCAACGCGGCACCATCCGGGTTACTGGGGACCCAATCCATGGATGGGTTACTACAATCCCGGACCCGCTCAGGTGCAGACCTTCCTCACCGAGTAAGCGCGACGGTAGTGGTATTACGGCCCGGCCACAGGCGATGTGTCCGGGCCGTTTTGTTATTAATAAGAAAGAAAATTTAGTGATGGGCTTCGCAGCCTGAAAAGCGCGCGCCAGGCATACTGGTACAATGAGTTAATATTATGTTAACTGTTGTTAATAAATAT
Organism: Mixta tenebrionis; assembly: GCF_006517625.1. Classification (GTDB taxonomy): domain Bacteria; phylum Pseudomonadota; class Gammaproteobacteria; order Enterobacterales; family Enterobacteriaceae; genus Mixta; species Mixta tenebrionis. Next base: position 178,199 of record NZ_VHQI01000003.1, read on the forward strand.
GCGCATTGAGGCTGTGATGGCGATTAAATATGATTTCCGAGGTGAAACCTTGAATAAGGTCTGGCTGAACCGTTATCCCGCCGATGTGCCTGCCGAGATCGATGCTGACCGCTATACGTCGTTAGTCGATCTGTTTGAGCAGGCGGCCCGGCGTTATGCTGAGCGTCCCGCATTTATTAATATGGGGCAGTCGATGAGCTTTCAACGACTGGAACAGCGTAGCCGGGCTTTCGCCGCCTATTTACAGCATAAGCTGGGATTAAGCAAAGGCGATCGCGTGGCTATTATGATGCCCAACCTGCTGCAATATCCGGTGGCGCTGTTTGGCATTCTGCGCGCCGGAATGGTCGTGGTTAACGTCAATCCGCTTTATACCCCGCGCGAGCTGGAGCATCAGCTTAATGACAGCGGCGCTAAGGCGATTGTTATTGTTTCTAATTTTGCTCATACCCTGGAAAAGGTGGTGGCGAAGACGCAGGTCGAGCATGTTATTCTGACCCGGCTGGGCGATCAATTATCGCCCGGTAAAGCCACGCTGGTGAATTTCGTCGTTAAATATATTAAGCGCCTGGTGCCGAAATATAATCTGCCGGATGCCATTTCATTTCGCAGCGCGTTACAGCAGGGCGGGCAGCTGGAGTATAGTCGCCCGGTGGTGAATAACGACGATCTGGCGTTTTTACAATATACCGGCGGCACTACCGGCGTCGCCAAAGGGGCGATGCTGACGCACCGCAATATGCAGGCTAACCTGGAGCAGACCAAGGCTACCTACGGCTCGCTGCTGCGCGACGGCAAAGAGCTGGTGGTGACCGCGCTGCCGCTGTACCACATCTTTGCCCTGACCGTAAACTGCCTGCTGTTTATCGAGCTGGGCGGGCAGAACCTGCTGATTACCAACCCGCGCGATATTCCCGGCTTTGTCAAAGAGCTGGGAAAATATCCTTTTACCGCGATTACCGGCGTCAATACGCTGTTTAACGCGCTGCTGAACGATAAAAATTTCCAGCAGCTCGATTTCTCTACGCTGCGCCTCTCCGCCGGCGGCGGCATGTCGGTACAAAAAGCGGTGGCGGAGCGCTGGGAGAAGCTGACCGGCCACTATCTGCTGGAGGGCTACGGCCTGACGGAGTGCTCGCCGCTGGTTTCGGTAAACCCTTATGACATTACCTGTCACAACGGCAGCATCGGCCTGCCGGTGCCTTCAACCGATATTAAGCTGGTCGATGATAACGGCTGCGAAGTGGCGGAAGGGCAGCCGGGCGAGCTGTGCATCAAAGGTCCGCAGGTGATGCTGGGCTACTGGCAGCGTCAGGACGCCACCGATGAGGTGCTGAAAGAGGGCTGGCTCTACAGCGGCGATATCGTCAGCGTGGATAAAGAAGGCTTTTTACGCATCGTCGATCGGAAAAAAGATATGATTCTGGTCTCCGGCTTCAACGTCTATCCCAACGAAATCGAAGATGTGGTGATGCAGCATCCCAAAGTGCGCGAAGCGGCGGCGATTGGCGTGCCCAGCGAGCTTTCCGGCGAGGCGGTGAAAATCTGCGTCGTTAAAAAGGATGAGTCGCTGACCAAAGAAGAGCTGATCGCGCACTGCCGCCGTCAGCTGACCGGCTATAAGGTGCCGAAGATCGTTGAGTTTCGCGATGAGCTGCCGAAGACCAACGTCGGCAAAATTTTGCGCCGCGCCCTGCGTGATGAGATAAGCAAAGCGCCTGCCGCCTGAGTGAACGTAATATGTTAGAATAGTCATTAAACGCCGGACAACCCGGCGTTTTTACTGTCATTTTACTGAGCATCAGCGATCTGAACGAACCGCTGCCAAGAGAGCAAGGATTTGAATTACACCTACATCACCACCAATGAAGCGCTGGAAGCCTGCTGTGAGGCGGCGCGCCAACATCGTGCGATTGCGCTCGATACCGAATTTGTCCGCACCCGCACCTACTATCCGCAGCTGGGCCTGCTGCAAATCTATGACGGTGAACAGGTTACGCTGGTCGATCCGCTGACGATTACCGCCTGGCAGCCACTGATCAATCTGCTGAGCGACGAGAAGGTGACCAAGTTTCTGCATGCCGGTAGCGAAGACCTGGAGGTCTTTCTGCACAGTTTCGGCGTACTGCCGACGCCGCTTATCGATACGCAGATCCTGGCGGCCTTTAGCGGACGTCCGCTCTCGATGGGCTTTGCCGCGATGGTGGAGGCTTTTACCGGCGAGGTGCTGGATAAGAGTGAATCACGCACCGACTGGCTGGCGCGTCCGCTTTCCGCACGCCAGTGCGATTATGCCGCCGCCGACGTATTCTGGCTGCTGCCGATCGCTCACACCTTAATGGATGAAACCGCCTCGGCGGGGCGGCTGGAGGCGGCGCGGAGCGAATGCCAGCTGCTTTGCCAGCGCCGCACCGATATCCTGCAGCCGCAGGAGGCGTATCGCGAGATCGGCAATGCCGCGCTGCTGCGTCCGCGTCAGCTGGCGGTGCTGCAGCGTCTGGCCGCCTGGCGCCTGAAACTGGCGCGCGAAAAAAACATGGCGGTCAACTTCGTCGTGCGCGAGGAAAATTTGTGGAAGGTGGCGCGCTACCAGCCCGGTTCGCTGGGCGAGCTTGATCATCTGGGGCTGAGCGGTCACGAAATCCGCTTCCACGGCAAAGCGATGCTGGAGATGGTGGCCGAAGCTGACGCGCTGCCGGAGGAAAGCCTGCCGCCGGCGCTGATCAATATTAATGAGCATCCGCACTACAAGAAGGCGTTTAAGGCGCTGAAAGCGGTGGTGCAGGGCGTCAGCGAGCGTAGCGGGTTAAGCACCGAGCTGCTAGCCTCGCGTCGTCAGATTAATCAGCTGCTCAGCTGGCACTGGCAGATTAAACCGCGCGAGCGGCTGCCGGAGCTGGTAAGCGGCTGGCGGGGCGAACTGATGGAGCCGGAAATCAGGCAGGTGCTGGCTGACTATCCGCAATAGCCGGCAAAAATTTTCCCCTGCGTAAGGCAGGGGAAGATCAGGAGTGGAGAAGGGTCATTTCGCGGCTTCTTCCATTTCCGGCAGCGTTACGTTGAGTTCCAGTATCGATATATCGTCGCCGCGCTGATCCAGCTGCACGGTAACCATTTCCGGATCGATCTTCACATATTTACAGATCACTTCCAGAATATCGCGCTTAAGCTGCGGAAGATAATGGGGCTCGCTATCGCCCCTCCTGCGCTCTGCAACGATAATTTGCAGCCTTTCCTTGGCGATATTAGCGGTGTTCTTTTTACGGGATAAAAAGAAATCGAGTAAGGCCATGGTTTATCCCCCGAACAGGCGTTTCAGGAATCCCTTCTTCTCTTCTTCAATGAAGCGGAAGGGACGTTCTTCACCGAGTAAACGGTCAACGGTATCGGCATAGGCTTTGCCCGCATCAGATTCTTTATCCAGAATCACGGGCTCGCCCTGGTTAGAGGCGCGCAGCACCGACTGATCTTCCGGGATAACGCCAACCAGCGGAATCCGCAGAATTTCCAGCACGTCTTCCATGCTCAGCATATCGCCACGGCTGACGCGGCCTGGGTTATAGCGCGTCAGCAGCAGATGTTCTTTTACCGGCTCCTGGCCATTTTCGGCACGGCGTGATTTAGAAGCGATAATGCCCAGAATACGATCGGAATCGCGCACCGAAGAGACTTCCGGGTTAGTGGTAATCACCGCTTCGTCAGCAAAGTAGAGCGCCATCAGCGCGCCGGTTTCAATTCCCGCCGGCGAATCGCACAGCACGAAATCAAACGCCATTGCATTCAGTTCGTTCAGCACTTTCTCCACGCCTTCGCGCGTCAGCGCATCTTTATCACGGGTTTGCGAAGCGGGCAGGATATAGAGATTTTCCGTACGTTTATCTTTAATCAGCGCCTGGTTCAGCGTGGCGTCGCCCTGGATCACGTTAACGAAATCATAAACTACGCGCCTTTCACAGCCCATAATCAGATCGAGATTACGCAGACCGATATCGAAATCGATCACCACGGTTTTTTTCCCTTTCTGTGCCAGACCGGTGGCGATGGCCGCGCTTGACGTGGTCTTGCCAACGCCCCCTTTGCCGGATGTAACTACAATAATGCGTGCCATATATAAGAATTCCTTATAAAGAAAAAGGGGCCTAATTCAAAGTCTGTATAGTCAGCGCGCCATCCTTCAGGCTGAGGCGCGCCGCTTTAGCAAAATATTCCGCCGGAATCTGATCCATAATCCAGTACTCGCCCGCTATGGAAACCAGCTCCGCAGATAAGCTGGTACAAAATATCTGGCAGTCGCGATCGCCGCTGGCGCCTGCCAGCGCGCGTCCGCGCATCATGCCGTAAATATGAATATTGCCGTCGGCAACCAGCTCTGCGCCCGCGCTGACGCTGTTGGTCACAATCAGGTCGGCGTTGCGCACGTAAATCTGCTGGCCGGAACGTACCGGCGTCGTCACCACGCGGGTTTTCGTCACCACGCTTTCCGGCGCCGGCGCCGCCAGCGGCTCAGGACTTCTCTTTTGTTCTTTACCTTCTGACAAAATCGGCAGGCCGGCACGCGCAATCATGCGTTTCAGCGCCTCATCTTTACAACCGCTGACGCCAACGATACGTAACCCCGTTGAAGCGATAGCCTGCTGCATCTGCTTCCAGTTTACCTCGCCGTCCAGAGCGGCAACGTTTAAAACCACGGGCGCATTTTTGAGAAAGGCAGGGGCCTGGTCAATTTTGTCCTGAAGCGCCTGACGAACCACATCGGGATGCGTGTGGTGTAAATGAACAACAGACAGAGTAAAACTACTGCCTTTAAACTCGATTGGCGTTTGCGACATCTGTCCTGGCTCAGTCCTGTTATGTCTAAACCCGACTAAATTATGCCTGATTCAGCCAGCGCGTAATCAAGGCGGGACATTATTCCTAACTACTGCAAGCATGTTATAGTTACTGCTATATTGAGGCAAGACGCCACCCCGTTTAATTCGAGTAAAAAATATGTTTTGTGTGATCTACCGAAGCCCCCTGCGAGACCAAACTTATCTCTATGTTGAAAAAAAAGACGATTTTTCCCGCGTGCCGGAAGCGCTGCTGCGCGGCTTCGGCAAACCGCAGCTGGCCATGGTGTTACCCCTTGAACGCACTAAGAAACTGGCTAATGCCGATCTCGAAAAAGTAAAACAGTCGCTGCAGGAACAGGGTTATTATTTACAGCTTCCGCCGCCGCCAGAAAATCTGTTGAAATTACATCTGGAGAAACGCGAACCGTCTTAATTAAGATTCATCTGTAAAATAATAAGTCGTTGAATAAATCTTCAATTTTATTTCCGCCGGCCTCGATGGATTAATAAGGAACCGCTATGAAGCTAAATGCCCTGAGCGCGACATTGCTTGCAATAATGCTGGCGGGATGCGCCAGTGAAAATAGCGCCTCGCCCACGACGCCAACGGCCAGCGCCGCCCGCGCGGGCGCGCCCGTAGCCCAACGCGGCGGCTTGTTAACCGCGCCGAACGGTAACACCACGCTGGCGCAGCAGGGCCGCGATCCGGCGGAGTTCCCCGGCTATGTCGAGCAGCTCAAGGCGCAGGCGCGCGCGCAGGGCATCGATGCGCAGACAATTGACGGCGCCTTCGCCAACGTACACTTCGTCGATCGGGTGATTAAGTTAGATCGCAACCAGCCGGAGCAAAAAATAACGCTGGACGACTACCTGGCGCGCGTGATGCCGGAGAAAAAAATCGCGCTGGCCCGCAGCCGCTATCAGCAGCATCAGAACGAGCTGGACGCGGTTAGCCGGCGGTACGGCGTGCCGCCGCAGTATATCGTGGCGCTGTGGGCGATGGAGAGCAACTTCGGCCAGATCCAGGGGCGCGAGGATATTATTTCAGCGCTCGCCACGCTGGCGTTCGAAGGGCGTCGCGAAAGCTTTTTCACCAGCGAGCTGATGGCGGCGCTGAAGATGATTCAGCAGGGGCATATCAGCGCGGCGGAGATGAAAGGCTCCTGGGCCGGGGCGATGGGGCAGAACCAGTTTATGCCCAGCTCATATCTGCGCTACGGCGTTGACGGCGACGGCGATGGTAAAATCGATATCTGGCGCAACACCGATGATGTTTTCGCCTCGACGGCGAACTATCTGGCGAAAGAGGGCTGGCAGGCAAATGAAAGCTGGGGCCGCGAGGCGGTGCTGCCGGTCGATTTCGATGTCAAACTGGCGGGCATCAAAACCGGACATGCGAAAAGCGTGGGCGCATGGGAAAAACTGGGCGTGCGGCTGGCCGACGACGTGGCGTTGCCCGATAGCCGGCAGCGCGCCTGGATTGTTCTGCCGGACGATATGGCGGGACGCGCTTTCCTGGTGTATGACAATTTCCGCACCATTATGCGCTGGAATCGCTCTTATTATTTCGCTATCAGCATCGGCAAAATGGCGGATGCGGTAGCACAGTAATAAGCCGGCGTCGGATCGGCGCTGGCCACACTCAGTAAGGGGAAAGATATGTATCAACATCGTAACTGGCAGGGCGCGCTGTTAGATTTTCCGGTGAGTAAGGTGGTTTGCGTCGGCAGCAACTACGCGAAACATATTAAAGAGATGGGCAGCGCCACGCCGCAGGAGCCGGTAATTTTTATCAAGCCGGAAACGGCGCTGTGCGATCTGCGCCAGCCGCTGTCGATTCCGCAGGATCTCGGCGCGGTGCATCATGAAGTCGAGCTGGCGGTGCTGATCGGCGCTACGCTGAAGCAGGCCAGCGAAGCGCATGTGGCGCAGGCGATAGCGGGCTATGGCGTCGCGCTCGATCTCACCCTGCGCGATATCCAGGCCGGACTGAAAAAAGCGGGCCAGCCGTGGGAAAAGGCGAAAGCTTTTGATAACTCCTGTCCGCTTTCCGGCTTTATTCCCGTCAGCGAATTTAGCGGCGATCCGCAGCAGAGCGAACTGAAGCTGGTGGTAAACGGCGAGGTGCGACAGCAGGGCAACACCGCCGATATGATCACGCCGCTGCTGCCGCTGATCGCCTATATGAGTAAATTTTTTACCCTGCGCGCCGGCGATGTGATTCTGACCGGCACGCCGGAGGGCGTAGGGCCGCTGCACGCTGGCGACAAGCTGGAAGCGTCGCTGGCCGGGCACGGCGTCAGCACGCGCGTGCTGTGATACTTGCATCTCAGGCCTGAACTGTTTATAAGGTGCGCTTTTGCTTAACCGGACATCACAATGACTGATACCCCTTTCTGGCAGGTGAAAAGCCTGGAACAAATGAGTGATGAGGAATGGGAATCCTTGTGCGATGGCTGCGGACAGTGCTGCCTGAATAAGTTGCAGGACGCCGATACGGATGAGATCTATTTCACCAACGTCGCCTGCAATCAGCTCAATATTAAAACCTGTCAGTGCCGTAACTACGAACGTCGCTTCGAATATGAAGAGGACTGTATCAAACTCACGCGCGAAAATCTGCCGACCTTCTCCTGGCTGCCGCCCAGCTGCGCCTACCGCCTGCTGGCGGAAGGAAAGGGGCTGCCGGTCTGGCATCCGCTACGCAGCGGCTCGAAAGCCGCCATGCATGCCGCTCGTATTTCCGTGCGGCATATTGCAGTGCGTGAAAGCGAAGTCCAGGACTGGGAAGAGCACATTATCAACCGGCCGGAATGGAAAGCGTAATCCGGCGGCGATAGTTTACGCTTTGCTGTTGAACAGCTCCTGGCGTTTTGGTTTAAACGCCTGCGCGATCAGTACCAGCAGCGCCACGAGCAGATAGGCGGCGAAAATCACTATCAGCCACTCCGGCATGCCCAGCGACAGGAAGGACCAGACGCGCTCGGCGCAGTCGCCGGAAGCGACAAAAACTGCCGGCAGCCACTTATCCAGCGGCAGCCAGCTGGGAAAACGCGCGGCAAAATCGCAGGTGACGAAAGGGCTGGGGTGCAGTTGAATCATGGTGTGTTCATAAGAGAGACGCAAGCCCTCCCAGGCGCTGTAAAGCCAGATCGCCAGCGCCGCGTAGCGCAGCGGCGTTTTCGGCGCGATGGCGCCTGCCAGCCCGGCGCCCATCACGCCAAACAGCGCGCAGCGTTCATAAATGCACATGACGCAGGGTTTGAGCATCATCACATGCTGAAACCACAGCGCGACCATCTCAAGCGCAAATGCGGTCAGCGCCAGCAGCAGCCAGGCGCCACGTCCTGTTGAGCATTGATTCAGATATCGCAACATAATTCATTCCATTTCATTAGCGTTGAACCGGCAGTGTAAAACAAAAAAAATTCGCTGCCAGCCAGGGCAGCGAAAAAAAGCGGATCTAAATTCATCTCAGCGGTTTTTTACCGCCTGCGCGGCCACGCACTTTACAGCGCCGGCAGGGTTAACCAGCCATGCTGCATAAACCACTGCGTCATCGGTTCCAGCGTATAGATAATGCAGAGCAGCCCGACCAGCGAAAGCACCAGCGTATAGGGCAGCGCCATCCACACCATGCGCCCATAGGAGAGACGGATCAGCGGCGCCAGCGCCGAGGTCAGCATAAACAGAAACGCCGCCTGACCGTTTGGCGTCGCCACCGACGGCAGGTTAGTGCCGGTATTGGTCGCCACCGCCAGCAGCTCAAACTGTTCCAGACTGATAGCGCCGTGGGTAAAGGCGTTTTTCGCCTCGTTGATATAGACCGTGCCGACAAAAACGTTATCTGAAATAGAAGAGAGCAGGCCGTTAAACACATAAAACCAGGTAAGCTGCGTATTGGCCTCAGCCTGCAGCACAAAGTGAATCAGCGGGCTGAACAGGTTCTGTTCCACAATAACGGCGACGATAGCGAAAAAGACCGTCAGCAACGCGGTGAACGGCAACGCTTCGGAAAAGGCGCGGCCAATCACATGCTCATCGGTAACGCCGCACAGCGAGGTCGCAAGGATGATCACCGACAGGCCAATCAGCCCCACTTCAGCCAGGTGCAGCGCCAGCGCGCAGATCAGCCAGACGGCGATAATGCCCTGCATCCACAGATTAAGTTTTTCCTGACGGGTACGTTTCCGGCTCGCTTCCCGATCGTAATCCACTAATACGGCGCGCACCTTTTCCGGCAGCGGTTCGCCGTAGCCAAACAGACGAAAACGCTCCAGCAGCGCGCAGGTGATTAAACCGCAGATCAGCACCGGCAGAGTAACCGGCGCCATACGCAGGAAGAAGCCGATAAAATCCCAGCTGGCCGCTTTGGCGATGATCAGATTTTGCGGCTCGCCGACCATGGTCATGACGCCGCCCAGCGCCGTACCCACGCCCGCCTGCATCATCAGGCTGCGCAGAAAAGAGCGGAATTTCTCCAGCGTCTCGCGATGCTCTTCATCATTAAGGCTGTCGGCGCCTTCTCCCGTCGACAGCACGCGATGATAGATATCATAGAAGCCGGCGGCGACGCTTAGCACCACCGCAACCACCGTCAGCGCGTCAAGGAAGGCGGAGAGGAAGGCGGCGGCAAAGCAGAACGACAGCCCCAGCCAGACTTTAGAACGAATAGTCAGCAGCAGCCGGGTAAAAACGAACAGCAGCAGCTGGCGCATAAAGTGAATACCGGCCACCATAAAAATCAGCAGCAGCAGCACTTCAAGATTATTGGCCAGCTCCTCTTTGACCTGTTCGGCGCTGGCCATGCCGATCATAACGGCTTCCAGCGCCAGCAGGCCGCCGGGCATCAGCGGATAACACTTTAGCGCCATGGCGAGCGTAAAGATAAATTCCGCCACCAGCAGCCAGCCGGCAAGAAAGGGGCTGACAAAGAAAAACAGCAGGGGGTTGATCACCAGGAAACCCAGCAGCGTCAGCTTATACCAGTCAGGGGACTGGCCGAGGAAATTACGCGTAAAAGCGCGCCCAGGGGAAATATCCATGTGTAAAAGCACCCTCATACAGGATTAAGTAAAGTTGAAACGCAAAGGGTAAACGTCGCTTACGATGGTGGCAATGCGCTTACGGCTAAACAGCCGAATAATCTCGTTAATATTTGCGCCGGGTTAAAGTTTTAACCGTAGCGAGGCTAGGTGATGCCTGGGCCCTCTGGTATGATGAGCGGCATATTGCCTAATGATGAAGCAACGAGAATATAACGCTATGGTTATAAAGGCGCAGAGCCCGGCCGGGTTCGCGGAAGAATATATCATTGAAAGTATCTGGAATAGCCGTTTTCCTCCCGGAACCATCCTCCCTGCCGAGCGCGAGCTGTCCGAATTAATCGGCGTAACCCGTACCACGCTGCGTGAGGTGCTTCAGCGTCTGGCGCGCGACGGCTGGCTGACTATTCAGCACGGTAAGCCGACGCGGGTTAATGATTTCTGGGAGACCTCCGGCCTGAATATTCTCGAAACGCTGGCGCGTCTCGATCATGACAGCGTACCGCAGCTGATTGATAACCTGCTTTCCGTACGCACTAATATTTCCTCTATTTTTATTCGCCGCGCTATTCGCCACTTTCCCGATAACGCGCGTCAGGTGCTGATCGACGCAGAAGGCGTTGAAGATCAGGCGGATGCCTATACTGAGCTGGACTATCGCATTTTCCGCGGCCTGGCCTTCGCTTCCGGCAACCCGATCTACGGCCTGATCCTGAACGGTCTGAAAGGGCTTTATACCCGCGTCGGGCGGCACTACTTCGCTAATCCGGAAGCGCGTTTGCTGGCGCAGCGGTTTTATCAACAGCTGCTGGCCTTCTGCGACGGCGCCGAGCCGGAGCATATCGTGGCCGCCGTGCGTGATTATGGGCGGCGCAGCGGTGAGATCTGGCACGGCATGCAGAAAAATCTGCCGGACGATCTGCAGCCCCGCTGAACCACCGGGGGCGAACAGGCGTCCGGCACGCTGTTTTAATAGCGGCAAAAAGGCCGGAAATGCCGGCCTTTGCAGAAGATGCGCCTGACTACAGCGCGTTAGGGCGCGGCGGACAGCGATCCAGCATCTCTACGCTGCCGTCTTCGTTTTGCTGCTCCAGATGTACGTCAAATCCCCACAGACGGTGTACATGCTTCAGCACTTCGCGGCGGCTTTTATCCAGCGGCGCGCGCTGATGCGGCACGTAGCGCAGCGTCAGCGAACGATCGCCGCGCAGATCGACATTGTAAACCTGAATATTGGGTTCAAGGTTGCTCAGGTTATACTGCGCCGACAGCTGCTGACGAATGGCGCGATAGCCAGCTTCATCATGAATTGCCGCGATCTCCAGATAGTTGTTGCGATCGTCGTCGAGTACGGTAAACAGGCGGAAATCGCGCATTACCTTTGGCGAAAGAAACTGGCTGATAAAGCTCTCATCCTTAAATTCACGCATGGCGAAATGCAGCGTTTCCAGCCAGTCAGCGCCGGCGATGTCGGGGAACCAGTAGCGATCCTCTTCCGTCGGCGTCTGGCAGATGCGCTTAATATCCTGGAACATGGCAAAGCCCAGCGCATAAGGGTTGATGCCGTTATACCACTGGCTGTTGTAGGGGGGCTGAAACACCACGTTGGTGTGGCTGTGCAGAAACTCCAGCATAAAACGCTCGGTCACTTTCCCCTCATCATAAAGATGGTTAAGAATGGTGTAGTGCCAGAAAGTAGCCCAGCCTTCGTTCATTACCTGCGTCTGCTTTTGCGGATAAAAATACTGGCTGACCTTGCGCACGATGCGCAGGATTTCACGCTGCCAGGGCTCCAGCAGCGGAGCGTTCTTCTCCATAAAGTAGAGTAAATTTTCCTGCGGCTCAGAAGGGAAGCGTACTTTTTCCGCCTGCACCTCCTCTTTCTCGCGGCGCGGCAGCGTGCGCCAGAGAGTATTGACCTGACTTTGCAGATACTCTTCGCGGCTTTTTTGCCGCGCTTTCTCCTCCTGCAGCGAGATCTTTTGCGGGCGCTTATAGCGATCGACGCCGTAGTTCATCAGCGCATGACAGGAGTCGAGCAGCCGCTCTACTTCCTCAACGCCGTAACGTTCTTCACATTCGGCGATGTAATTTTTGGCAAACAGCAGATAGTCGATGATCGAGCTGGCATCGGTCCAGCTGCGGAACAGGTAGTTATTTTTGAAAAAGGAGTTATGGCCGTAGCAGGCATGGGCAATTACCAGCGCCTGCATGGTAATGGTGTTCTCTTCCATCAGGTAGGCGATACAGGGATTAGAGTTAATCACGATTTCATACGCCAGACCCTGTTGGCCGTGCTTATAGCGCTGTTCGGTTTCAATAAACTTTTTGCCGAACGACCAGTGGGCGTAGTTGATCGGCATCCCGACGCTGGAGTAAGCATCCATCATCTGTTCCGAAGTGATAACTTCAATCTGATGCGGATAGGTTTCCAGTCGGTAGTATTTCGCTACGCGGTCGATTTCCGCCAGGTAGGTATCAAGCAGTTCAAAGGTCCAGTCGGGTCCGTCACTGAGTCGTTTGCTGTCCTTAACCGGATCGTCAAATATAGTCGTCATCGCGCACCCCTCATTGATGAATCTGCCTGAGCAAGCCGTTGCCGTGCAGACTCCTGTTGTTTAAGGCTCATCCCGCACAACACCGCCAAAAAATCAGGCGAACAGAGTAATGATAGTTCACTGTTTTCCATCTGAAACCCGAATGCAACCGGAAACGGCGATACAAAATAAAGCGGCAGAGAAAAACGAACTTTTAAATAACGAATGATGCGTTTATTTCTTATTAGTGCAGAATAAAATATCGCTTACCTTCTGTTTTGCTGCGCATGATGATTTCTGCTGAGCTGCCCCTGTTTACAGAGATTCGGCCTCACTTGCTGCTGGATATGGTGCAAAAGCACTATTTTCTACCGAAATGATGCTCTCTGCTTGTTTTTACTTACCGTAAAGGTAAAAAAGATGTGAAATATGTCAACGTTATGTGTTGATGAATGCGGCAAAATTATCATCCGCCGTGTAGGCTAATATTCAGAATATTGTTCTTTAATCATCTCTGCTGGGGGAGCTATGCGAGTTGTCATTCTGGGAAGTGGGGTTGTCGGCGTAGCCAGCGCCTGGTATCTGGCGCAGGCGGGACATGAGGTAACGGTGGTCGATCGCCAGTCGGGAGCCGCACAGGAAACCAGCGCCGGAAATGCCGGGCAGATCTCGCCGGGCTACGCGGCGCCCTGGGCAGCGCCGGGCGTTCCCTTAAAGGCAATGAAGTGGATGTTTCAGCGTCATGCGCCGCTGGCGATTCGGCTTGACGGCAGCCGCTTCCAGCTGGCGTGGATGTGGCAGATGCTGCGTAACTGCGATATGCGTCACTACCAGGAAAATAAAAGCCGCATGGTGCGTATTGCGGAATATAGCCGCGACTGCATGAAAATGCTGCGCGAGCAGACCGGTATTCGCTATGAAGGGCGGCAGGGCGGCACGCTACAGCTGTTCCGCACTGCGCAGCAGTATGAGAGCGCCAGCAAAGATATCGCCGTGCTGCAACAGGCGGGCGTGCCCTACGAGCTGCTGGAGGCGCACCAGCTGGCCCGCGTGGAGCCGGCGCTGGCCTCCACGCAGCATAAACTGACCGGCGGGCTGCGGCTGCCTAATGATGAAACCGGCGACTGCCAGCTGTTCACGCAGCGCCTGGCGGAGATGGCCGCCCAGGCGGGGGTGACCTTCCGCTTTAATACGCCGGTGGATCGCCTGCTACGCGAGGACAACCGCATTGTCGGCGTGCAGTGCGGCAACGAGGTGCTGACGGCGGATAGCTATGTGGTAGCCTTTGGCTCCTGGTCTACCGCGCTGCTGAAAGAGATGGTGGCTATCCCGGTCTATCCGCTGAAAGGCTATTCGCTGACTATTCCGCTGCGCGATGAGGCGGGCGCGCCGGTTTCTACCGTACTGGATGAGACCTATAAAATCGCCATTACCCGTTTCGATCGGCGCATTCGCGTCGGCGGCATGGCTGAAATCGTCGGTTTCAATAGCCGTCTGCCGCCGGCACGGCGTGAAACGCTGGAGATGGTGGTGCGCGATCTCTATCCCAACGGCGGCTTTATCGAGCAGGCAAGCTTCTGGAGCGGCCTGCGCCCGATGACGCCGGACGGCACGCCTATTGTCGGCGCGACGCCGCTGAAAAATCTTTATCTGAATACTGGTCACGGTACGCTCGGTTGGACCATGGCTTGCGGTTCAGGCCAGCTGCTTTCTGATATCATCTCCGGCAAAAGACCGGCGATTGCCGCAGATGACCTGTCGGTGCATCGTTATCTGCCAGGTTTTTCGCCGGTAACGCAGCCGCAGCTACATAACGCTAACGTTGCACGTTAATCAGTTACAAGGAGAGGCTATGTCACGTCCGATTGTCGCAACCATTCATAGCGCTGCGTTGCGGCAAAACCTGGCGATTGCGCGCCAGGCCGCACCGGATTCCCGCATCTGGTCTGTGGTAAAAGCTAACGGCTACGGCCACGGCATCGCTCGTATCTGGCAGCATCTTAGCGCTACAGATGGTTTTGCTTTGCTTAACCTTGAAGAGGCGATTTTGCTGCGCGAGCAGGGGTGGAAAAAACCGATTCTGCTGCTGGAAGGTTTTTTTCACAGCGATGAGCTGGCGCTGCTCGATCGTTATCGTTTGACTACCAGCCTGCACAGCAACTGGCAAATCAAAGCGCTGGCGCAGGCGCGGCTGAGCGCGCCGCTGGATATCTATGTCAAAGTAAATAGCGGCATGAACCGGCTGGGCTTTTTGCCGGAGCAGATTCCTAATGTCTGGCAGAAGCTGCGCGCGCTGGAAAACGTCGGCGAAATGACGCTGATGTCCCATTTTGCCGAGGCGGAAAGCGCAGAAGGCATTGTCGAGCCGATGAAGCAGATTGAGCGCGCGGCGGAAGGGCTGGAATGCCCGCGGTCGCTGTCGAACTCGGCGGCGACGCTGTGGCATCCTGAAGCGCACTTCGACTGGGTCAGGCCGGGCATCGTGCTGTACGGCGCCTCGCCCAGCGGGCGGTGGCAGGATATTGCCGGCACCGGCCTGAAGCCGGCGATGACGCTTACCAGCGATATTATCGCTGTACAGACGCTGAAGGCGGGCGCCGGGCTAGGCTATGGCTATCGCTATCACGCGCCTGATGAACAGCGTATTGGTATTGTTGCCTGCGGCTATGCCGATGGATATCCGCGCCACGCGCCTACCGGTACGCCGGTGATGGTAGATGGCGTGCGCACCCGGACGCTGGGCACGGTTTCCATGGATATGCTGGCGGTGGATCTGACGCCCTGTCCGCAGGCGGGCATTGGCTCGAAGGTCGAGCTGTGGGGAGAGCAGATCAAAATTGACGAGGTGGCCGGCAGCGCCGGCACCGTTGGCTATGAGCTGATGTGCGCGCTGGCGCCGCGGGTACCGGTTGAGGTGCGTTAAGATCGGAGCGCGGTGAGCGAGCCGCGCATCTGCTTACTGCAGCGCCACGCCAGAAACGTGAGCGCTGCGCCCGCCAGCATCATCAGCGCCAGCGCATCTTTTTCCTTTAGCGGCAGCGCCATCATCACCAGCCCGGCAGCGGATCCGCCCGCCATCTGAATAAAACCCACCAGCGCCGAGGCGACGCCCGCCTGCTGCTGATAAGGCTCCAGCGCGTAGCTGGTGGCGGGGCCGACGGTAAAGGCCAGCCCGGCGACCGCCACCGCTACCGGCAACATATAAAGCGCCCAGTGGGTTTGCAGGCCGGCCGGCAGCAGCTGCTCGCCAGCAAACAGCAGCGCGGCGCCCAGCAGCATCGTCAGCGTGCCCAGCGCCAGACACACAGGGCGCCCTGCCTTACGAATTATTTTATTGGCCAGCACGCTGACCAGCATGATCCAGAAGCCGTTGGCGCCAAAGGCGACAGAAAACTGTAACGCGCTTAAATGGCCTTCGGTCATCAATACATGCGGCGCCAGCGAGACGTAGGTCAACACCATGCCCAGCGCGCCGGCATTAGCGAAGGCAAAGGCCAGGAAGCGCGGCTCGCGCAGGATAGCGCCATACTGGCGCAGCGGCACTCCTCTGACCTTACGCGTGTCCGCCGGCCGCGTTTCCGGCAGCAGCAGACCAATCAGCACGCTGATAAACAGCGCGTAGCAGGCCAGGAACCAGAAGGGCGCGCGCCAGCCGAAGGCGGCGGCGAGAAAGCCGCCCAGCATCGGCGCCAGCGCCGGCACAATATTCAGCGCGCCGTTAAGAAAGCCGTAGGCGCGCGCCGCCTCGTCGCCGGCGAGGCGATCGCGCACGCCGCTGAAGGCTACCACCGCCGTACAGCAGACCGCACAGCCCTGTACCACGCGCGCCAGTAAAAACATCGGCCAGTTCAGGGCGCAGGCGGCAAGGGCGCTGCCGCAGATATACAGCAGCAGGCCGATCATCGCTATCGGCTTGCGGCCAAAGTTATCCACCAGCGGCCCGGCGATAATCTGCCCCAGCCCCATGACCAGTAAAAAGACCGGAATAGTGGTTTGCACGGTGGTAACCGGCGTCGACAGCCCCAGAGCAATATCCGGCAGGGTAGGCAAATAGAGATCGATGCCCAGCGGCGCCAGCAGCACCAGGCTAAGCAGCAGAAAGGTAAATTTTTGCATAGGAAAAGGTTTGCCCTGAGTTTTTTAAGCTGCACAGGGTAAAGAGATGTTAAACAAAAAGAAAGCGGAATGATAAAAAGGGGAGCAGCCAGACACTGCCCCGTATGACGATCGGCGTATCAGGCGGGTTTTTTCAACACCCAGCGATCCTGCTGTTTATCGTAGTGGCAGATCTGCAAATCAACCGGCTCACCGTCGATCCAGGCAGGCACGCTGGTTTCCTGATCCCAGCCGTCAAGCTGGTAGCTGAGTCCGGGATTGGTTTGACAGGGAATGCTGACGGTATCCACCTTTTCGGCATCCAGATCCGCATCAATAATCTCGTAGCGACCAATTTTGACTACATGACCCATAGTTATTCCCTCCAGGAAAGACGTGAGCTTTAAGCGTAGTCGCTGCAGCCGGAAAATCGAGCGCCAAAGCGGGCAACCAGACTATTCTTTCTCTTCCGGCACGCGCACGCCGATTTTAACCACCTGATTATCTTCTTTCTCGGCAATCGTCCAGATGAGGTGGTTCCACTCAACCTGGTCGCCGACTACCGGCGCGCCGCCCAGCATGCCCAGAATGAGCTGGCCCAGCGACTGCTGATCGTTCGTCTCTTCATCCAGATCGAGCCCGTAAATTTGCGCCACATCGCGCAGCCGCGCATCGGCTTCCAGAATAAAGTCGCCGAAGAAGCGCTGATCGAGCGCCACCGGCGGCGACTGGCTGAACAGCTTGCCGAGCGCGGGCAGATCGCGCTCGCGTCCGATAACGCACAGCACGTCGCCTTCGCGCAGGCGGGTATTGCCGGTAGGATGCATCAATACGTTATTACGAAACAGCGCCGCGATGCGCGTTTCGCGCGGCATATGCAGATCGCGCAGCGCCGCGCCGACGCACCACTTATCGGCGCTGAGCTGGTAGACAAACTGTTCCCAGGGATTTTCGGGATGAATATCAAGCCCGGCGCGGCTGATCGGCGAGGCGGTAGGCGGCACGATCACTTTCGCCTTCCGCGCCGCAAAGCCCAGCGAAGTGCCCTGCAGCATCAGCGATACCAGCACCACGAAAAAGGCGATATTAAAGAACAGCGAGGCGTTCTCCAGGCCCGCCATCATCGGGAATACTGCCAGAATAATCGGTACCGCGCCGCGCAGACCTACCCAACTGATAAAAACGCGCTCGCGCAGGGTAAAACTGCGGAAAGGCAGCAGGCCGATCAGCACCGAAATCGGGCGGGCAAACAGAATCAGCCAGAGCGACAGCAGCATCGCCGGCACGGCGATATGCCAGAGATCGGACGGCGTCACCAGCAGGCCCAGCACCAGGAACATGCCGATCTGGCTCAGCCAGGCCATGCCGTCAAAGGTTTGTAAAATACCGTGCCGGTTGCGAATCGGGCGGTTGCCCAACAGGAAGCCGCAGAGGTAGACGGCGAGGATGCCGCTGCCTTCCAGCACCGTCGTCAGCGCAAACACCAGAATGCCGCCGCTGACGGCCAGCAGGGGATAGAGGCCGTTCGCCAGTGAAATACGATTGATAAGCTGCTGGATCGCCCAGCCGCCGCCCAGCCCCAGCACAATACCGAGACCGAACTGCTGAATAAGGTGTACGACAAACATCCAGCTCAGGCCGGTTTCGCCCCGCTGGATCATCTCAATCAGAGTGATGGTAAGGAACACCGCCATTGGATCGTTGCTGCCGGATTCAATTTCCAGCGTTGAGCCGACGCGCTCGTTAAGCCCTTTATCGCCCAGCAGGGAGAAGACGGCGGCGGCGTCGGTTGAGCCGATAATGGCGCCGATGAGAAAACCCTGCATCAGATCGAGGCGAAACAACCAGGCGGCGGCCAGCCCGGTTAAGCCAGCGGTAATCAACACCCCGACCGTCGCCAGCGACAGCGCCGGGCCGAGCGCGACGCGCAGCGAGCTGGCGCGGGTACGCATGCCGCCGTCCAGTAGGATCACCGCCAGCGCAAGGTTAGAAACCAGATAGGCGAGCGGGTAATTATCAAAAGCGATGCCGCCGATACCGTCTACGCCGGTCAACATGCCGAGCGCAAGGAAGATCACCAGAATAGGGATGCCAAGACGTGATGAAAACGAGCTAAGCAGAATGCTTGATGCCACCAGTACGGAACCAATAATGAAAAGACTGTATATCGTGCTGGCGTTCAAAGCGGCTTCTCCTCATAAACCAGGCCGGTCAAGACGATGCGGGACGTGGCGTTACTATAACCGTTTTAAAAACATAATGCTTTATCAATAGCTTGTCATAGCTGCTGCGGAAAGCGTTTTATACTTTGCGTGCCGGCCCGAATAACTGAACTGATTAAAAAAAATACTGGATATCCAGCCAGTAATCAGTATACTATTTGTACTCCCGCATGGGGCTGTTGCTGTTTGCAAGTCAAGGGTGAAGCTATGATGATTTCAACTGAGAGCCTGAATGCTCTTCATCAATCCGTCACGATGAGTAGCCGCGAAATCGCAGAGATGACCGGTAACACGCATGGCGAGGTGAAACGTCTGATAAAGAGCCTGGAAACCGCGCAGCGGCTGTCGCAGCCGCTTATCGCCTGGGATTACGAAGCTGAAGGAACGGTGCGCCAGGAATACCGCCTTAACAAGCGTGACTCGGTGCTGGCCGTAGCGCGCCTGTCGCCGGCGTTTACCGCCGAAGCGCTGGATCGCTGGCAGGAGCGTGAAAAGGTGGCGCACCTGCCCGATTTCACCAATCCGGCCGAAGCGGCGCGCGCCTGGGCTGAGCAGTTTGAGCAGCGCCAGAAGGCGGAGCAGCAGCTGGCGCTATTCGCCCCGAAGGCTGAGTTCTTCGATCGCTATGTTACGCTGGAAGAGGAGTCGCTCGGCTTTCGCCAGCTGTGCAAAATGCTGAAGGTTAAAGAACCTGATTTTCGCCAGTTCCTGCTGGAGCGCAACATTATGTACCGGCTGAACGGGACGCTGACGCCTCATCAGCAGCACCTTAGCGCCGGGCGTTTTACCTTACGCTCCGGCGTCGGTGAAAATCAGCATGCCTTTTCCCAGGCGCGCTTTACGGCGAAAGGGGTGAAATGGGTGGCCAGCCTGTGGGCGGGACATCTTGCTTCGCAACCGAAAGGCGCGGCAGCCTGAGGACGTGACATGATAAAAGCAACGTGCTGCGCGGTGGTAAGAAGCCGGTCATAACGACCGGCTTTTGGCTTTTGGCTATCGGCTGCGGGATAATAGCGGCTGGAGCCGGGCGGCGTCGGAGTCGCGTAGTCTCCGGCGCCGGCCCGCAACTGCAACAGCGTTCTCAATTCTCCGCCGTCTGTTTATGAAACAGTTCGCGGAATACCGGATAAATATCTTCCGGTTCGCGAATATGCTGAATGGCGAAGTTATCAAATGACGCCTGCAAATGTTCATATTCACGCCACAGCGTTTGATGCGCGCGCCGGGTGATCTCGATATAGCTGTAGTAACGCACCACCGGCAGGATATTTTTCGCCAGAATTTCGTGGCACAGCGGCGAATCGTCAGCCCAGTTATCGCCATCCGACGCCTGCGCGGCGTAAATATTCCACTGCGTCGGATCGTAGCGCGCCTTCACTACTTCATCCATAAGCTTAAGCGCGCTGGAAACGATGGTGCCGCCAGTCTCCTGCGAGTAGAAGAATTCCTGCTCGTCCACCTCTTTGGCCTGCGTATGATGGCGGATGTAGACCACTTCAACGTTTTTATAGGTTCGGCTCAGAAACAGATAGAGCAGGATATAAAAGCGCTTGGCCATATCTTTGGTGGGCTGATCCATCGAACCGGAAACATCCATCAGGCAAAACATTACCGCCTGGCTGGAAGGCTCCGGGCGTTTCTCAAAGTTTTTATAGCGCAGATCGAAAGTATCGATAAAGGGGACGCGCTCAATCCGCGCCCGCAGCTCGGCAATCTCTTTTTTCAGCCGCTCCTCTTCCAGCAGCTGGATCGGCTCCGCTTTCTCTACCTGCAGCAGCGCCTCTTCCAGCTCGTGCAGCATACGACGTTTACCCGCCGTCATCGCGGTACGTCGCGCCAGCGAATTTTGCAGCGAGCGCACTACGCTGATATTGGCCGGCACGCCGTTAGAGGTGAAGCCCGCGCGATGGGTTTTATACTCGTTCATCTGCCGCTGCTGCGTTTTACGCAGGTGCGGCAGCGCCAGATCCTCAAACAGCAGATCGAGATACTCATCTTTTGAAATCTGGAACACAAACTCATCCTGACCTTCGCCATCCTGGCTGGCGTTGCCCTGACCGCCGCCACCGCCGCCACCGCCGCCCTGAGGACGTTCAATGCGATCGTTCTGCACAAAGTGATCGTTGCCAGGATGGACGCGATGGCGGGTGCCGCCGCGGCCCTGATGAAAAATGGGTTCGTTAATGTCATCTACCGGAATGGAAACGGATTCGCCACTTTCAACGTCGGTCACCGAGCGTTTATTAATGGCCTCGGAGATCGACTGTTTGATTTGCGACTTATAACGGCGTAAAAAGCGCTGGCGGTTTACCGCGCTCTTGTTTTTGCCGTTAAGTCGCCGATCGATAAAATAGGCCATAGCTCCCCCAAACAACGTGGTAAGCAAGGTCGGACGCAGCGCCCGACCTGTTTTATGCTGTCATTACGCGTTTATTGCTTACACGCCTTCACTCAGGATGATTTGCGTACGCGCAGATACCATTCGCACAGCAGGCGAACCTGCTTGCGGGTATAGCCTTTTTCCATCATGCGGTCGACAAAATCATCATGTTTCTTCTGCTCGTCGGTAGAGGTTTTCGCATTAAACGAGATAACCGGCAGCAGCTCTTCGGTATTGGAGAACATTTTCTTCTCAATCACCGTGCGCAGCTTCTCATAGCTGGTCCAGTTCGGATTGCGTCCATTATTCTGCGCGCGGGCGCGCAATACGAAGTTGACGATTTCATTACGGAAATCCTTCGGATTGCTGATACCGGCAGGTTTTTCAATCTTCTCCAGCTCGGCATTCAACGCCTCGCGATCGAACAGCTGCCCGGTATCGGGATCGCGGTACTCCTGATCCTGAATCCAGAAATCGGCGTAGGTGACATAGCGATCGAAGATGTTCTGACCATATTCGGAATAGGATTCCAGATAGGCGGTCTGAATCTCTTTGCCGATAAACTCCGCGTACTTCGGAATTAAGTAGCCTTTCAGGAACTCCAGATATTTCTCCGCCAGCTCCTGCGGGAACTGTTCACGCTCAATCTGCTGCTCCAGCACGTAGAACAGATGCACCGGGTTAGCCGCCACTTCGGTATGATCGAAGTTAAATACGCGCGACAGGATCTTAAAGGCGAAGCGGGTGGAGAGCCCATTCATGCCTTCGTCAACGCCCGCGTAATCGCGATATTCCTGGTATGATTTCGCTTTCGGATCGGTATCCTTCAGGCTTTCGCCGTCATAAACGCGCATCTTGGAATAGATGCTGGAATTTTCCGGCTCTTTCAGACGAGAAAGGATCGAGAAGCGCGCCAGCGTCTCCAGCGTGCCAGGGGCGCAGGGCGCATGGGTTAGTTCACTGTGGTTAAGCAATTTCTCATAGATTTTAATCTCTTCTGAGACGCGCAGGCAGTAGGGCACCTTGACGATATAAACGCGATCGAGAAACGCTTCGTTGTTCTTGTTATTACGGAACTGCACCCACTCAGATTCGTTAGAGTGCGCCAGAATAATACCGTTGAAAGGCAGCGCGGAGATGCCTTCGGTGCCGTTATAGTTCCCTTCCTGCGTTGCGGTCAGCAGGGGATGCAGCACTTTAATCGGCGCCTTGAACATCTCCACGAATTCCATAATGCCCTGGTTGGCGCGGCACAGCGCGCCGGAATAGCCGTAGGCGTCGGGATCGTTCTGGGCATGATTTTCCAGCTTGCGGATATCCACTTTGCCCACCAGCGCGGAGATATCCTGGTTGTTTTCATCGCCCGGTTCGGTTTTGGCAATTGCCAGCTGTTCGAGGATGGAAGGCCAGACCTTCACTACTTTAAAGCGGGTGATGTCGCCGCCGAACTCATGCAGCCGCTTGGCCGCCCAGGGCGACATAATCGTGCCGAGATAGCGGCGCGGCACGCCATACTCTTTCTCCAGAATATTGGCGTCTTCCTGCGGATTAAACAGGCACAGCGGGTGATCGTTAACCGGGCTGCGTTCGCCATCAGCGCTGAGAACGTAAATAGGCACGCGCTGCATCAGCGATTTCAGCCGTTCGGCCAGCGAGGATTTCCCGCCGCCTACCGGGCCTAACAGATAGAGGATCTGTTTCTTCTCCTCCAGCCCCTGAGCCGCATGTTTCAGGTAGGAAACGATTTGCTCAATGGCTTCCTCCATCCCATAAAACTCTTCAAAGGCCGGATAGCGTGCGATAACGCGGTTTGAGAACAGTCGGGAAAGGCGCGGCTCCTGGGCAGTGTCCACCATTACCGGCTCACCAATAGCCATTAATAGTCTCTCTGCCGCGTTGGCGTATGCACTGCGATCCTGCTTACAGGTGGTCAGGAACTCCTGCAGTGTGAACTCTTCGTCCTTGGCAGCTTCATAGCGCTGACGATAGTGATCGAATATATTCATAGCGATGCCCGTCCTTTCGTTTTTAGCACAGGTAAAGGAAGCGTTATAAAAGGTGTATCAGCTTCCGGAAGATATTCTCTTAGGAGTACAGCAACCCTTATGCCAACCTGACGTATTTTTATCGGGGTACACAGATTTGATGGTTACTCTGCTCGAACGAATCACATAGGTTACTTTTAACTGTAGATGGCATTTCGGGAAATTTCTTTCATGCCATTTAATTTCAACAGGAAAGGGAGCCCAGGAATAAGCAAGGCCCTTGCGCGGCGCGGGTTGTGACGAATTTGTAAATAAAAGCGCTTTTTTCTGCCGTCACCGCTGGGATAGCCTTGCAACAGGAAGAGAGAAAGTATAAGGATTTAAAACCGTCGCGTATTCGCGTTAAACTAACTGCCTCAATGTTATATTTACGGAAGAAATATATTGTGAACCATTTCAAAATTAGCGCGCTGGCGCTGCTATTGCCAATATGTGGTTTTGCTTATGCGGATGAAGCGCGTCCGCTTACCCTCGGCGCATCGGTAATCTATGCGCAAAGCCCTTACAAAGGCGGCCAGGATCGCTACCTGCCGTTGCCGGTCATCAACTATGAGGGCGATCGCTTCTGGTTGCGCACTCTGCAGGGCGGCTACTATCTGTGGAAAGATCAGCAGGACCAGCTTTCTTTTACCCTGGCCGGCTCGGCGCAGCGCTACGATCCCAGCGATAACGATCTCGGCGCAATGAAAGGCCTCGATAAGCGTCGCATGACGCTGATGGGCGGCGTGGAGTATCGCCATATCGCCGACTGGGGGATAGTACGCACCAATTTGCTGGGCGACGTACTGGATAAGAGCGACGGGATTGTCTGGGATTTAACCTACCTTTACCGCTTTGATTTCGGTGATTTCAGCGTGACGCCGGGTATTGGCGCCACCTGGAGCAGCGCTAACCAGAACCGCTATTACTATGGCGTTGCCAGCCATGAAAGCGCACGTACCGGTATTGCGCGCTACCGTCCTGACGATAGCTGGAGCCCCTATGTTGAACTGAGCGCAAACTATCGCCTTGACGATCGCTGGAACGCGGGCATCTATGCGCGTTATACCCGTCTGGCCGATGAAATTAAAGATAGCCCGATGGTGGATAACAACTCTCAGCTAACGGCCTGGACCGGTATTAGCTACAGCTTCTGATCGGCTGCGTTAAAACGGAGCGCCTGACGCTCCGCTGCACCTGCATGGTGCTTGCCTGATGTGCAATGGAGGGAACATGAGCAGAACCGTAAAATTTACTGACGAGCTGAGCCTGCCGGCTATCGGCCAGGGAACCTGGTATATGGGCGAGGATGCAAGCCAGCGCCGTCAGGAGATCGCTGCCCTGCAGGCCGGCCTTGACTGCGGTCTGACGCTGATCGACACGGCGGAAATGTACGCGGAGGGCGAAGCGGAGCGCGTGGTTGGCGAGGCGCTGCGGGGAAGGCGCGATCGGGCCTGCCTGGTATCAAAGTTTTATCCGTGGAATGCGGGCGCCGTGGATGCGACAGAGGCCTGCGAACGCAGCCTGCAGCGGCTGCAAACTGACTATCTCGATATTTATTTGCTGCACTGGCGCGGCAACGTTCCGCTGGAAGAGACGATCAGGGCAATGGAAACGCTGCAGCAGCAGGGTAAGATTCGCCGCTGGGGCGTGTCAAATTTCGATATCGATGATATGCGCGAACTGTGGCAGGAACCGGGCGGCAGCAGCTGCGTGACCAATCAGGTACTCTACCACCTGGCCTCGCGCGGCATTGAGTTCGATCTGCTGCCGGCCTGTCGTGAGCAATATCTGCCGGTTATGGCCTACTGCCCGCTGGCGCAGGCGGGGCGGCTGCGGCACGATCTGCTGACCAATCCGCTGCTGCATGATATCGCCAGCCAGCTCGATATCAGCGTAGCGCAGCTGCTGTTGGCCTGGGTTATACGCCAGCCGGGCGTGATGGCGATTCCCAAAGCCAGCAGCGTGGCGCATGTACAGGAAAACAGTGCGGCGCTGGCGGTCAGCCTGAGCGAAGAGCATCTGGCAGAAATTGATGCTGTCTTTCCGCCGCCGCAGAGCCGACAGCCGCTGGATATGGTATAAAAAATGGCAGGGCCGGGCGTGCGCCCGGCTTTTTTTAGCGTTTATGCCGTAAGCGAAAGGTAGCGGCAAGTCGGGCTGGTTGCTCAACGGCGCTTTTCATCGGCGCGTTAATGCGCGCGGTTTCCACGCATACCATGGTCTTATAGCCTTCATTCGCCATATCTTCCATGCTGCATGAAAGTTCCACGCCGGGGTTCCAGGTTACCACATCGCTGTGATGGTGATGGTAAACCTCGATAACGCGCTGCCCCTGTTCATCGTGAATCAGGCTGCAATCGTCCGGCTGGGTGTAGATGCGATCGACGCGCTGCGTATAGCGCTGTTTGCCCTCAGCGGACAGGCCCGTTTCGCCATCCTGGACTTTATCAATATACGCTTTGCCCAGGCCGCTGACTTCCACTCCGGCGATATCGGCGACGCAGAAATAGCTGTGCAGCGCGCAGGTAGCCTGGTAATCACCGTGCGCCTCCAGTTCGATTTCACAGCGTTCGCCCAGGCGGAAACGGGCAAACAGCGTAAAATCATGCGGCCACAGCGCTTTCGTTTGTTCATTGCTTTCCAGTTCCAGCGTCAGCAGCACATTCTCTTCGTTCTCATCATGCGCGGAAAGCGTCCACGGCTGCACGCGAGCGAAACCATGCCCCGGCTTGCCCGCCGGACCGAACCACGGCCAGCAGATCGGCACGCCGCCGCGAATCGCTTTGCCGTTGCTGAATGCTGTTTTCTCGCTCAGCCAGATAACCGGCTTCTCCCCGTTGGGCTGCCATGCGATAAGCTGGGCGCCCTGCAGGGTGACGGCGGCGCGCACCTTAGGATGGTTAACCACCAGCACCGGCAGTTCGCCGATCTGTCGCAGGCTCAGGTAGGGAGAGATCTGCTCAACCACGGGGAGAGAAAACAGTTTTTCGGTCATGATGATAGTACCTTGCTGGAATTCAGACGATAAAAAAGGGCGACCGTAGTCGCCCTCAAGGTTTAGTCTGTCACTGCTGCTTATTTAGAAGCAACCAGCGCGACCAGATCCAGAACTTTGTGAGAGTAGCCGGTTTCGTTATCATACCAGGAAACCAGTTTCACGAAGTTGTCGTTCAGAGCGATACCTGCGCTGGCGTCGAATACGGAAGTCAGGGTTTCGCCGTTGAAATCGGTAGAAACTACTGCATCTTCGGTATAGCCCAGCACGCCTTTCATGTCGCCTTCTGAAGCAGCTTTAACAGCTTCACAGATTTCAGCGTAAGAAGCTGGTTTAGCCAGGCGAACGGTCAGGTCAACTACGGATACGTTCGGAGTAGGAACGCGGAACGCCATACCGGTCAGTTTGCCGTTCAGTTCCGGCAGTACTTTACCTACGGCTTTAGCTGCGCCGGTAGAAGACGGGATGATGTTCTGGGATGCGCCGCGGCCGCCGCGCCAGTCTTTGTGAGACGGGCCGTCAACGGTTTTCTGAGTAGCGGTAGTGGCGTGAACGGTGGTCATCAGGCCTTCAACGATACCGAATTTGTCGTTGATAACTTTAGCCAGCGGAGCCAGGCAGTTAGTGGTGCAGGATGCGTTAGAAACGATGTCCTGGCCGGCATATTTGTCAAAGTTGGCGCCGCGAACAAACATCGGCGTGCTGTCTTTGGACGGACCGGTCATTACCACTTTTTTCGCGCCAGCGGTGATGTGTTTACGCGCGGTTTCGTCAGTCAGGAAGATACCGGTTGCTTCTGCTACCACGTCAACACCGACTTCGTCCCATTTCAGGTTAGCCGGGTCTTTTTCAGAGGTAACACGGATTTTTTTGCCGTTTACGATCAGCGCGCCGTCTTTTACTTCAACGGTGCCATCGAAGCGGCCGTGCGTTGAGTCATACTTCAGCATGTACGCCATGTATTCCGCGTCCAGCAGGTCGTTGATAGCAACGATTTCGATGTCTGAACGCTGCTGTGCAGCACGGAAAACGATGCGACCGATACGACCAAAACCGTTAATACCTACTTTGATAGTCATATATTCCACCAGCTATTTGTTAGTGAATAAAAGGTTGCCTGTAAAATTACAAAATCCTTACCAGGCGTCAAGCGGAATCGTGTCAATTATTGCGACAGGTCAATCCCTTTTCAGAGAATTCCGCCAGTCGAAACCGCTTTCTCAACTATTTTCCCGTAAGGATCTTGCGGCTTCATGACGGAATATAAAGCGCTGACCTGGCTGAAAGGTGATCTGTATCACAAATCGGTAGTCAGGCCGTCTCTGAAGCTTGCCAGGCACAAAATATTAACCTGTTCTTGTTAACTGCTTGTTAGAATACTAGCTGATTTTTCGAGAATAACACTGGCAGAGACGATGAAAATGGCTAAAGAATTGAACGATCGTACGCCTGATAACCAGCTCAGCGAAATGCAGCGCTATGTCACCCAGCAGCGCGGCACGGAGCCGCCGTTCAGCGGCGCGCTGTTGCATAACAAAGCGGACGGCGTTTACCACTGCCTGGTTTGCAACGCCCCGCTGTTTTTATCGCAAACCAAGTATGATTCCGGCTGCGGCTGGCCCAGCTTCTATCAGCCTTACAGCGAAGAGGCGATCCGCTATCTGGAAGATAATTCGCACGGTATGCAGCGCATTGAGATCCGCTGCGGCAGCTGTGATGCGCATCTTGGCCATGTTTTTCCCGATGGTCCGCAGCCGACCGGCGAACGTTACTGCGTGAACTCCGCATCGTTGAGCTTTAGCGATCGGAACGGCAACCAGACGCGAGGCTAACCAATGAAATCAGAACTGGAAGCGATCCTTGCCGGTATGACGCCGGAACTGTATCAGCGGCTGGCAACGGCGGTTGAAACCGGTAAATGGCCCGACGGCGTGGCGCTCACTGAGGAGCAAAAAGAGCACTGCATGCAGCTGGTTATGCTGTGGCAGTCGCGCCATAACCAGCAGCCGCAGCATATGAGCATCGGGCAGGGCGGCGAGCTGGTGACGCGCTCAAAGCGTGAACTGAAAGAAGAGTTCGGCATCAGCGACGACGTCACGCGCATCACGCTCCGGTAAGCTGCTCAGCCAGGCGCCAGCCTGCCCGCGAACAGGCCGCCGGCTGAAAAAGTGCGGCTTCGGTTTAAACGCGGGCGCTGACCTGCCTGCGGGCGGGAAGCGATGGCTGGTGCGGTGTGAACGGCGACCAGGCTTTATCTGGCCCGCCCGCGGGCGGGAATTGACGAAGCGGGCGGGGAGTTGTTATCGGCGAATAAGCGCGCCGCTGGCCGCCATCTCCTCCAGCGCCTGCGCGCTGTCCTGCGGCTGCAGGTTGACGCCGCGGCAGCCTGCGGCGACTACTTCCACCTGATAACCCAGCCGCAGCGCATCCAGTACGCTGAATTTAACGCAGTAGTCCGTTGCCAGCCCCATCATCAGCAGCCGCTTAATGCCGTGCTGCCGTAGCCAGGCGTCCAGCCCGGTTTGCCGTCGACGACCGTTATCGAAAAATGCGCTGTAGCTGTCGATATCGCGCTGCTCGCCCTTATGGAAGACCATATCAATATATTCCTGCTGCAGCGCCGGGTGAAACTCAGCGCCCCAGCTCTGCTGGATGGCATGATCGGGCCACCAGATCTGCGGCAGGCCGTTCAGCTGGCCGAGCGTATTAACCGTTTGGCCAGCAACCGACGCGAAGCTGCCATGATCGGCGGGATGCCAGTCCTGAGTGGCGATAACCGGCTCGCCGCGTTGATGGAACTCTGCCGCCAGCTGGTTGGCCACGGCGATGGTGGCGTCGCCGTCAGCAACCGCCAGCGCGCCGCCCGGACAAAAATCGTTCTGTAAGTCAATTAAAATTAACGCTTGCGTCATCAGGCCTGCTCCTTATTATTCATCGGGCGTCAGTTCGCCACGCAGGTTAACCTGCATCAGGCGTCGAACCTCTTCACCGCTTAGCGGCTGGCTAAGCAGATAGTGTAGCTTGGTCAGCGTTGCTTCAACCGTCATATCGAAACCGCTGATAACGCCGGCGTGCGCCAGCGCATTACCGGTTGCATAGCCGCCCATATTAACTTTACCCGACATGCACTGCGTCAGATTTACCACCACGATGCCACGCGCCGATGCCGCTTGCAGTTCGGCAAGAAACTCTGCGTTTTGCGGGGCATTGCCTACGCCGTAACAGCGTAAAATCAGCGCTTTTACCGGCTGGCGCAGAAAGTTGCGCACCACCTCGGCGGAAATACCCGGATAGATGGTCACCACGCCAATAGGCTGCGGCGTAATCGGATGCACCAGCAGCTCGCCCGCGCCATGCGGGGCGGCAGGCGTATTCAGGCGGCGAATATGGATACCCGCCTCCAGCAGCGGCGCCAGGTTAGGCGATGCGAAAGCGTTAAAGCCATCGGCATGCGCTTTGGTGGTGCGGTTGCCACGATAAAGCGTGTTATTGAAAAATAAGGCGACCTCGTTGACCGGATAGTTGGCCGCCACGAACAGCGCGTTCAGCAGATTTTGCTGGCCGTCAGAGCGCAGTTCGGCCAGCGGAATCTGTGACCCTGTCACAATAACCGGCTTCGCCAGGTTTTCCAGCATGAACGAGAGCGCTGAGGCGGTAAAAGCCATGGTATCGGTGCCGTGCAAAATCACAAAGCCGTCATACAGCGCGTAGTTGCGCTGAATATCTTCAGCAATAACCTGCCAGTCCTGTGGCGTCATATCCGAGGAGTCAATCAGCGGCTGGTACTCATGAATGGTAAAATCGGGCATTTCCGGACGATGAAATTCCGGCATCGCCGCCAGCTGCTGTTGCAGATGTCCGGACACCGGAATATAGCCCTGCTCGGAGCGCTGCATACCGATGGTTCCGCCGGTATAGGCAACGTAAATGGATTTTTTTGGCATGAAAAGCGACTCAGCTCTGCGGAAAAGTCGCAGTATACGGTAAAGCAGGGGGAAGAGCAGCCCGACCAGCGTTGCGCCAGCCGGGCTGAAGCGGAAGGGTTAGCGCACCTCGCCGCAGGTCAGGCAGATGGCGTAACGGTTCTGCGGATCGTTAAAGCGATCGAACAGGCCCGGCTGCTGTCTCAGGGCGCCGATCGCCTCGCCCAGCGGCGCCGGAAGCCAGGCCTGCAGCGCATTCGGCAGCGTGGCGCGGGATGAGGCTTCCATCTGGCCCAACAGCATATCAATAAAGGCAGGTTCGCTGGTGAGCCAGTTCAGGCGTATCGTTTTCAGCTTCGCCAGCTCGCCCGCTTTGGCGATGGCGTCGTCAAAATCGCCCAGCGCATCAACCAGCCCGTTGGCTTTCGCATCCTTGCCGGTCCAGACGTGGCCCTGAGCGATGCTATCGATCTGCTGCGGCGTTTTCTTCCGCGCCTTCGCCACCAGATCGATAAAGTTGTGATAGCCGTTTTCAATGCTGAGCTGCATCATCTGCTGCACTTCCGGCGGCAGCGCTTTGGTCATGGCGATATCGGCCAGCGGCGAGGTGGCGACGCCGTCAGTATGTACGCCGATCGCATCCAGCGAGTTTTCCACCGTGTTGATCACGCCGAAAATGCCGATAGAGCCGGTAAGGGTAGAAGGGCTGGCAACGATATAGTTTGCCGGGGTAGAGATCCAGTAGCCGCCGGAAGCCGCCATACCGCCCATCGATACTACAACCGGCTTGCCGGCCGCCCGCGCCGCCGCCAGCTCCTGGCGTACCACTTCTGACGCGGTCACGCTGCCGCCGGGGCTGTTAACGCGCAGCACGATCGCTTTGATATTCTGATCGAGCCGTGCCTGACGAATCTGCGCCGCGGTGGTATCGCCGCCCACCGCTCCCGGCGTTTCTTCGCCATCCATAATCGCGCCCGTGGCCATAATCACGGCGATATTGCCGTTGCGCGCGCCCTTATCCTGTAGCTGATAGTCATAAATACTGATGGCGTTGTAATCCTGACCCCGCTGGTTCCAGCCGAACTGTTTTGCGAGCAGCTGCTCCGCTTCAGAGCGGGTAGCCAGCTGATCGACCAGCTTATGCTCTTTAGCGTAGCGCGCCGTATCGCCGCCCGTTTGCTGCAGAGCCTGTAACAGCCCCTGCGCGCCGGGAAAAAGCTGCTGCGGCGTAATTTTACGGTTAGCGGCAACCGTGTTCAGGTAGTTTTGCCACAGCTCGCCGACCCAGCGGCTGTCCGCCTCGCGCGCGGCGGGCGACATATCATTACGCAGGAAAGGCTCTACCGCCGATTTATAGGTGCCGACTCTGAACACATGCGAGTTAACCTTCAGCTTATCCAGCAGCCCTTTATAATAGAGGGTATTGGTGGCGAAACCGTGCAGATCGACCGTACCCTGTGGAGAGAGGTAAATCTTGTCGGCATAGCTGGCAAGATAATATTGCGTCTGGCTATAGTTGTCGCCGCTGGCATAAATCGGCTTGCCGCTCTGGCGGAATTCATTCAGCGCCTTACCAATATATTGCAGCGAAGGCTGATCGGCCCCGGCAAAATTACGCAAATCGAGGACGATACCGGTAATTTTATCGTCGTTTTTCGCCTGCCTGATGGCGGCAACGATGTCAAACAGCGAATTTTCCTTCAGGCGATCGCCGCCTGAGCCCAGCAGCTGGCGTCCTATCTTACTCAATTTGTTACTGACTGAAGGTTTATCGACCACCACGCCGGAAAGATCGATTTTCAGCGCGCCGCGCGCTACGTCCGCCTGGTTAGCTGGATTTTTAACCTGTTGCCAGATGCCGAAGCAAATCAACAGAAAAAAGATGAAAAATAAATTAAGGATGCATTCACGAACAAAGTTCAGCACCCGCCACGTCCATTTAAATAAGCCTGCTATGATTCGCCACACCGTGCGCATGTTTTCTCCATAATCATCAGACAGCGGGCAGAAAAACTGCTTTTCTGCCAAAATTTCATCCACATCCTAAAGAGCGGCAGGGCAAAAGTCAGTAGGAAATCGCTCATCTCTGTAACAAAACTTCAGCCTGTGGTAATTTAATAAGAATGCTAATCATTATCAGGAGGGCCCTATGGAGGCACTGAGTTTACTGGTTAACCGCCGTTCCGCGTCGCGTTTAACCGAGCCTGCGCCGGGCGGCGAAGCGCTGGAAAATATTTTGCGCGCCGCGATGCGCGCGCCGGATCATGGCACCCTGCAGCCCTGGCGCTTTCATATTATAGAAAAAGATGGTCTTGATCGTTTCAGCCAGCTGCTGGAGCAGGCGGCGCGCGACGGCGGCCAGGATGATAAAGCAGTCGAAAAAGCGAGGCAGGCGCCGTTTCGCGCGCCGATGATTATTACCGTAGTGGCGCACTGCGAAGCGCATCCTAAAGTGCCGCGCTGGGAACAGCTGCTTTCCGCCGGCTGTGCGGTTATGGCGATGCAGATGGCCGCGATGGCGCAGGGCTTTAACGGTATCTGGCGCAGCGGAGCCTGGACGGATAACGAAGCGGTACGCACGGCTTTCCACTGTCGCGAACAGGATGCGATTGTCGGTTTCCTCTATCTCGGCACGCCGCAGCTTAAATCCTCTACCACGGTTTTACCGCCTGAAACCGCACCCTTTGTCAGCTATTTCTGACAGACGCGCCGCATTTATTCTGGCAGGGTAGCGCTTTGGCCCTGCTTTTTCCGCACACTGCGACCGGGGTGACTTATCACGCTATGGCTAACACGTTAACATACGGCCCAGTGATGCGGACGAAGGAGCCACCCATGAGCCAGAAAATTCGTTTGACCCAATACAGCCACGGCGCGGGCTGCGGTTGTAAAATATCTCCCCAGGTTTTAGAAACCATCCTGCAAAGCGAGCTGACGGCGTTTCACGATCCTCAGCTGCTGGTGGGGAACGAAACGCGCGACGATGCTGCCGTGTATGACCTGGGAAACGGTACGGCGGTAATCAGCACCACCGATTTTTTTATGCCGATTGTCGATGATGCGTTTGATTTTGGACGCATCGCTGCTACCAACGCCATTAGCGATATTTACGCCATGGGCGGCAGGCCGATAATGGCGATTGCGATTCTGGGCTGGCCGCTGGAGAAACTGCCGCCGGAAATCGCCAGGCGAGTGGTGGAGGGCGGACGCAGCGTCTGCCATGCTGCCGGCATCGCGCTGGCGGGCGGCCACTCTATCGATGCGCCGGAGCCGATTTTTGGGCTGGCGGTTACCGGCGTGGTGCCCAGCGAACGGGTGAAAAAGAACAGCGCCGCCGAAGCGGGCTGTACGCTGTTTCTCACCAAGCCGTTGGGCATTGGCGTGTTAACCACCGCCGAGAAAAAATCACTGTTGCGTCCGGAACACCAGGGGCTGGCGCGTGACGTAATGTGCCAGCTAAACAGCGCCGGCGAACATTTCGCCCGCCTCTCCGGGGTGACGGCTATGACCGACGTTACCGGCTTTGGCCTGCTGGGGCATCTGAGCGAAATTTGCCAGGGCTCCGACGTGCGGGCGCGGGTGCGATTTTCGGCCGTGCCGCGTCTGCCGGGCGTGGATGATTATATTGCCGCTGGCTGCGCGCCGGGCGGCGCCCAGCGCAATTTTGCCAGCTATGGCCATCTGATTGGCGAGATGAGCGAGCCGCAGCGTAAACTGTTGTGCGATCCGCAAACGTCCGGTGGTTTACTGGTGGCGGTGCGTCAGGATGCCATTGACGAGTTTCGTCGACTGGCTGACAATCTGATGCTTTCCGTCAGTCCGATTGGCGAGTTAATTCCGGCCAGCCCCGGTGTTCCCTTGATTGAAATATTGCCGTAAGAGAGTCTTGCCCCATTAATGCGCCTGTTTATTGCTGAAAAGCCAAGCCTGGCCCGTGCTATTGCCGATGTGCTGCCAAAACCGCATCGGCGCGGAGATGGCTATATTGCCTGTGGAAACGATCAAATTGTCACCTGGTGCGTGGGGCATCTGCTGGAACAGGCGCAGCCTGACAGCTACGATAGCCGCTATGCGCGCTGGGCGCTGGCCGATCTGCCGATTGTGCCGGAAAAATGGCGCCTTCAGCCGCGTCCTTCGGTGGCGAAGCAGCTGAACGTGGTAAAAAAACTGCTGGAGCAGGCCGATGAAGTTGTCCATGCAGGCGACCCGGACCGTGAAGGGCAGCTGCTGGTGGACGAGGTGCTGGATTACCTCGCGCTGCCTGCTGAAAAGCGCGAAAAGGTACAGCGCTGCCTGATTAACGATCTCAACCCGCAGGCCGTGGAGCGCGCCGTAGGACGTCTGCGCCAGAATCGGGAATTTATCCCGCTGTGCGTTTCGGCGCTGGCGAGAGCGCGCGCCGACTGGCTGTACGGCATTAATATGACCCGCGCCTGGACGCTGCTGGGCCGTAATGCGGGCTATGACGGCGTGCTGTCGGTAGGGCGCGTACAGACGCCGGTGCTGGGGCTGGTGGTGCGGCGCGATGAAGAGATCGAGAACTTTGTTCCCAAAGATTATTTTGAGGTGAAGGCTCATATCGTAACGCCTGAAGAGGAGCGATTCGTTGCCCTCTGGCAGCCGAGCGACGCCTGCGAACCCTGGCAGGATGAAGAGGGACGGCTGCTGCATCGTCCGCTGGCGGAGCATGTGCTGGCGCGCATCGGCGGCCAGCCGGCGCTGGTTACCAGCTATCAGGATAAGCGCGAAAACGATACGGCGCCGCTGCCTTTTTCGCTCTCCAGCCTGCAGATTGAGGCGGCAAAACGCTATGGCCTCAGCGCGCAGATGGTGCTGGATACCTGCCAGCGCCTGTATGAAACCCACAAACTGATCACCTATCCCCGTTCCGACAGCCGCTATCTGCCGGAGGAGCACTTTGCCGGACGCCATGCGGTGCTGAATGCGATCGGCGTACATCAGCCTGATATGAAGCCGCCGGCGGATTTTGCCAGCGATCGTAAAAATCGCTGCTGGGACGATAAGAAAGTGGATGCGCACCATGCCATTATTCCTACTGCGCGCAGCAGCGCGGTACGGCTGACCGATAATGAAGCTAAGGTGTATGGCCTGATTGCGCGTCAGTATCTGATGCAGTTCTGTCCTGATGCGGTTTATCGTAAGTGTGTTATCGAACTCGATATCGCCGGCGGGAAATTTATCGCTAAAGCGCGTTTTCTGGCCGAGGCGGGCTGGCGCGCGCTGTTAGGCAGCAAGGAGCGTGATGAAGAGAATGACGGTACGCCGCTGCCGGTCGTAGCAAAAGGCGACGAGCTGCTGTGTGAAAAAGGTGAAATCGTCGAGAAGCAAACTCAGCCGCCGCGCCATTTTACCGACGCTACGCTTTTATCCGCCATGACCGGTATCGCCCGTTTTGTGCAGGATAAAGATCTAAAGAAAATCCTGCGTGCAACCGATGGTTTAGGAACGGAGGCGACGCGGGCAGGCATTATTGAGCTGCTGTTCCGGCGCGCTTTCCTGGTGAAGAAAGGGCGTTATATTCACGCCACCGAGGCGGGCAGGGCGCTGATTCATTCTCTGCCTGAAATGGCCGCACGCCCTGATATGACGGCGCACTGGGAATCGACGTTGACGAAAATCAGTGAAAAAGCCTGTCGTTATCAGGACTTTATGCAGCCGCTGGTAGCGACGCTGCATGAGCTTATCGCCCAGGCGCGCCAGCAAAGTTCCGCGCGCGCGTTTCGCGGCGTAGCGGCGCCCGGCGGCGGCGGCAAACGTCGTGGCAAAAAGGCGAAAGCGAAGGAGACGGGATAGTGAAACGGGTATCGGGTATCGCGCTGCTGCTATTGATCGCTACGGCGGTGCAGGCGCAGCGCCATGATTATGGCGCCGGCAGCGGCGGGGCGGGAAATAGCGGGAGTACGGCAGGCAACAGCGATGTGGTAGTGGAGCTGCCGCCGGAAGTCTGGACGCAGGGGCAGAACGGCGCGCAGGCATCTCCCTGTTTACGCTGCTGTACCTATGAGAATCGCAGCTATTCCGAAGGCGCGATCGTTAAGGCGGAAGGAATACTGTTGCAGTGCGTGCGCGATGAAAAATCATTGGGAACCAATAATCTTATCTGGCGCATAGTTAAATAAGCAACGCTGCGGATGGACCCGCAGCGCCTGAATGTTACAGGCTAAATTCAGCCCAGATCGGGGCATGGTCGGAAGGTTTTTCCATGCCGCGAATCTGATAATCAATGCCGGTATTGATGCAGCGCTGCGCAAGCGGGCGCGTAGCTAACAGCAGGTCGATCCGCAGGCCGCGATTATCATCAAAGCCTTTCGA
The DNA here is from genome assembly GCF_006517625.1 of Mixta tenebrionis. Lineage (GTDB taxonomy): Bacteria > Pseudomonadota > Gammaproteobacteria > Enterobacterales > Enterobacteriaceae > Mixta > Mixta tenebrionis. The sequence goes on from NZ_VHQI01000003.1 coordinate 214,588, forward strand.
GCGGTAGTCGAACCAGGAGAAACGGTCAGCGCAGTCAGGGTTAGCCGCACGCCAGGTATCCACCAGCCCCCAGTTCAGCAGGCGATCCATCCACTCGCGCTCTTCCGGCAGGAAAGAACATTTGCCGGTGCGCAGCCAGCGTTTACGACTCTCCTCGCCAATGCCGATATCAAGATCGCTGCTGCTGATATTCATGTCGCCCATAATCACCACCTGGTCATCGGCTTTCAGATGCGCTTCCAGATAGCTTTGCAGATCGCGGTAAAATTTCTCTTTGGCCGGAAATTTAGTGGGGTGGTCGCGGCTTTCGCCCTGGGGAAAATAGCCGTTGATGACGGTAATATCGCCTGATGGCGTAGGGATTTGCGCCATAATCAGACGACGCTGCGCCTCTTCATCATCGTCGGGAAAGCCGCGTTGCACCGTTAGCGGCATTTCGCGCGTCAGCAACGCCACGCCATAATGACCTTTTTGCCCGTGATAAAAGACGTGATAGCCCAACTTGCTGACTTCCTCCAGCGGAAACATATCGTCGTGGACTTTGGTTTCCTGCAGGCCGATAACATCTGGGTTATGTTGAGCGATGATCGCTTCAAGCTGATGGGGGCGAGCGCGTAGCCCGTTGATGTTGAAGGAGATAAATTTCATGTCGCGTTAACTGCCTGATAAAAGATGGCGGAATGTTAACAGAAGCGGGCGCATGATGTCACGGTAAGCCGCCGTGAGCTTTAGCGTTTTGCCTGGTGCTGCGCACGTTGTCTCGCGTTGCTCGCCCCGAACCCTGTCGAAGGTTCTTACCTTCTCTCGTTACGGGAAAATGGGATGGCTGAGCGGATGGATAAAATTGGAGAATTGTTGCTCGCCCCGAACCTTGTCGAAGGTTCTCACCTTCTCCCGTTACGGGAAAATGGGATGGCTGAGCGGATGAATATAACTGGAGAATTAAAGAAAGATGGTGGTGGGAGAAGGATTATTCGTCGCTTCGCTCCTCACCCTGCGGGCCGTGCTGCGCACGTTGTCTCGCGCTGCTCGACTCGAACCTTGTCGAAGGTTCTCACCTTCTCCCAACAGTGAAAACGTCAACCGTTTCACTCTGGTTCAACGTGGCGTCAATATTGAAAATGGTGGTGGGAGAAGGATTCGAACCTTCGAAGTCTGTGACGGCAGATTTACAGTCTGCTCCCTTTGGCCGCTCGGGAATCCCACCAGATAAAGCTGTTTAGATAATGCCTGGCGCTTTCAGCTTAGTCAATCGCCGTTGTCTCGCGCTGCTCGACTCGAACCTGTCGCAGGTTCTCACCTTCTCCCAACAGTGAAAACGTCAACCGTTTCACTCTGGTTCAACGTGGCGTCAATATTGAAAATGGTGGTGGGAGAAGGATTCGAACCTTCGAAGTCTGTGACGGCAGATTTACAGTCTGCTCCCTTTGGCCGCTCGGGAATCCCACCACTGGTCAGACATAAATGCCTGAAAGCGGGGCGCATCATACCAAATGATGCGATGCTGTAAAGCGTCATGCGGAAAAAAGCGTATCGTTCGCCGCTTTTTTATGCACGGCGCCGGTTTGCTGAACAACCGGCGCCGCCGACATTACAGAATAATCGTGCGGTTGCCGTAAACGAATACGCGCTGACCCAGCACCTTATCCAGCGCCCGACTCAGGACATTCTTCTCTACGTCCCGTCCCGCGCGCATCATCTCTTCTGCCGTATAACTGTGATCGACGTTAATCACATCCTGCATAATAATCGGACCTTCATCCAGGTTGTCATTTACGTAGTGCGCCGTTGCGCCGATAATTTTTACGCCGCGCTCATAGGCCTGGTGGTAAGGGCGCGCGCCGATAAACGCCGGCAGAAAAGAGTGATGAATATTGATAATCTGGTTAGGGTAGCGCTGGACGAAAGCAGGCGTCAGTACACGCATATATTTCGCCAGCACGACATAATCTGGCTGGTAGCGATCGATCTGCTCCGCCATGTTATTATCATGCTCTTCGCGGCTGAGCCCTTCATGGCTAACCAGTACGAAAGGAATATCGAAACGTTCAACCAGCGAGCGCAGCGTATCGTGATTGCCGATAACCGCGGCGATTTCCATATCCAGCCCGCCAAAAGCGCTTTTCATCAGCAGATCGCCCAGACAGTGCGCCTCTTTAGTTACCAGGATCACTACGCGGCGGCGTCCGGCGCACTGTAGCTCGCGAACGGAACCCTGCGGCAGCGCGCCATCCAGATCGGCCAGCAAGGTGGCGTCGTTAAAGATACCTTCCAGCTCGGTACGCATAAAGAAACGGCCGGTGCGATGATCGACAAACTCATTGTTCTGTACGATGTTGAGTTCGTGCTTGTAGCAGATGTTCGTGATTTTGGCGATAAGACCTTTGGCGTCAGGGCAAATCGTTCGTAGTACTTTTCGTTGTAGATTTTGCGCTTGCATCTGTATCAATCCTGTTGAAGCGGGAGAGCGGCGGAACTGAACGGCGCCAGCATTACTGGCCGCAACACTTTTTGTATTTTTTGTCGGAGCCACAGGGACAGCGATCGTTTCGACCCACCTGAGGTGCGGTTCCGTCAATATAGTACCAGCGTTGATCCTCGCGAACAAAGCGCGAACGTTCATGAACTGCAGCGGAACGGCCGTTTTCGCGGTAACGCGCAAAAAAGGTTACCCAGGCTTCGTTTTCCTTCTCTCCATCTTCACAGGCAATTATCCTCAATCCCAGCCACTGGGTATGAGGAAAACTTTCAGACAATGCCTGGCGCAGCTGCGGGGAGCGATGGGTACTGTGCCAGGTAGCGATTAAGTAGTCAGCGTCGTGCCGGCTATAGGCGGTGTAACGCGAGCGCATTAAGGCTTCCGCGGTAGGGGGCAGCAGGTCGCCACTTAGATAGCGACCGCAACATAGGCTATACTGCAAACCGCTGCAGCATGGGCAGTTTTCAGACACGTTATCTCCAGGTTTTGCAACCACAGGGTTAAAGGCGTTATTTTACGTTATGTTATCTGACCCTGGCGCTTAACGCCATTCAGCAAAGAAGGGTTAAAACAGGAATGCAATGAGAAAGGTGAAAGTTGGACTGGCGCTGGGTTCAGGCGCCGCCAAGGGATGGGCCCATATTGGCATTATCAATGCGCTGGCGCGCGCGGGCATAGAGCCTGATGTGATTGCCGGCTGTTCTATCGGCGCGCTGGTTGGCGCAGCACAGGCAACAAACCGGCTGGAACTGCTGGATAAATGGGTACGTTCGTTTAGCTATTGGGATGTGATTCGGTTGATGGATTTTTCATGGCAGCGAGGCGGCTTGCTGCGCGGCGATCGCGTTTTTAACCAGATCCGTCGGCTGATGCCTGATGAGTCTATCGAACAGTGTCATCTCCGCTTTGGCGCGGTGGCTACCAATCTGAGCACCGGACGCGAGCTCTGGTTAACCGAAGGCGATTTACATCAGGCGCTACGTGCTTCCTGCAGCATGCCGGGGCTGCTGGCGCCCGTTGAGCATCAAGGCTACTGGCTGGTAGATGGCGCCGTGGTCAATCCGGTTCCGGTTTCGCTGACCAGAGCGCTGGGCGCGGATATCGTTATCGCCGTAGATCTTCAGCACGACGCCCATTTAATGCCGCAGGATTTACTTTCCGCTTCGCCAGCGCAGCCCGCGCCGGAAACGGAGCTTATCACCTGGCGCGCCCGGTTACGTCAACGTCTTGCGCAGCGCCTGACGCAGCGACGCGCTATGCTTGCGCCGGGCGCCATGGAAATTATGACAACCTCTATTCATGTTCTGGAAAATCGTCTGAAACGCAGCCGCATGGCGGGAGACCCGCCGGATGTTTTACTACAGCCCTATTGTCCGCAAATCAGGACGCTTGATTTTCATCGCGCAGAGGAAGCGATCGCCGCCGGGGAAGCTGCGGTTGAGAAAAAAATGGATGAATTATTACCGTTAGTACCAGGCCGGTAAGGGGAATGGGTCAATTATATATGTCACTTCAGTCAAATCTGACAGGCACAAGTGCGTATCCTGGACCACTATTGAATTATCTGGCTTACAGGGGGACGCAATGGAAAAACCATTAACAGGAAAACAGATCCTGATTGTTGAGGATGAGATCGTTTTTCGCTCCCTGCTGGAAAATTTCTTAGGTTCGCTTGGCGCTGATCTGCTTGTGGCTAACGATGGGCTTGATGCTATCGAAACGTTGCGCTCCCATCAGCCCGATTTACTGATCTGCGATCTGGAAATGCCGCGGATGAACGGCATCAAGCTGGTAGAGCATTTACGCACCCGCAACAACCAGGTTCCTGTACTGGTCATTTCCGCCACTGAGCAGATGTCCGATATTGCTCATGTTCTGCGTCTTGGCGTGCAGGATGTCTTGCTGAAGCCGATAAAAGATATGGAGCGCCTGCGAGAGGCGGTCTACGAGTGCCTGTATCCTTCGATGTTTACGTCGCAGGTCGAAGAAGAGGAGCAGCTCTTTCAGGACTGGGATGCTTTAGTCAGCGATCCTTCCGCGGCGGCCAAACTGCTTAAGCAACTGCAGCCGCCGGTGCAGCAGGTGATTGCTAACTGCCGTATCAACTATCGTCAGCTTACGATGGCGGAACAGCCGGGGCTGGTACTGGATATTGCCGCATTATCCGATAAAGATCTGGCTTTTTATTGTCTGGATGTTACGCGCGCCGGCGACAACGGCGTGCTGGCGGCACTGCTGCTGCGGGCGCTATTCAACGGCCTGCTGCAGGAACAGCTTTCCGGGCAAAAGCAGCGTTTGCCGGAATTAAGCAGCGTATTAAAGCAGGTTAATCTGTTATTGCGCCAGGCGAATCTAAAAGGGCAGTTTCCTTTATTAGTCGGCTATTATCATCAGGCCCGTAAAAATCTGATTCTGGTTTCAGCAGGTTTAAACGCAACGCTAAACATTGACGATCAAGAAATACAACTTAGCAACGGCGTACCTTTAGGAACCCTGGGCAGCACGCATCTTAACCAAATTAGCCAGCAGGGCAGCGCCTGGCAGTGTCAGGTATGGGGAAACGGCGGGCGGCTACGCCTGATGCTGTCGCCTGAATAATCACCGGTTGTTTTTTATTTTTTGCATTTCACAGACAGTTGTAACTATAAGTTTTACACTTGGGTAATAATCTTAATTTCGCCAGAATCATCTTATCCAGGATAAATCCGGCGGCCCTGAACTGATATACTCGTTTCGTTTTTTAAATTGACATATCAAGCATTAACTTGAACGGCCTATAAGAGAGGTGCCTTTAATGTCTGCCTATAAGTCTAAAGTAAAAAAAGCGGTAATCCCTGTTGCCGGTTTGGGGACGCGTATGCTACCCGCAACCAAGGCCATTCCAAAAGAAATGCTGCCGCTGGTTGATAAGCCGTTAATTCAGTATGTCGTTAACGAATGTATCGCCGCCGGGATTAATGAGATTGTGCTGGTTACGCATTCCTCAAAAAACTCCATTGAGAACCATTTTGATACCAGTTTTGAGCTGGAAGCGATGCTGGAAAAACGCGTGAAGCGTCAGCTGCTGGATGACATTCAGTCTATCTGCCCGCCGCACGTTACCATCATGCAGGTTCGTCAGGGCATTGCGAAGGGGTTGGGGCACGCGGTAATGTGCGCGCATCCGTTAGTGGGCGATGAGCCGGTAGCGGTTATTCTGCCCGACGTTATTATCGATGAGTATGAATCTAATCCGACCAAAGATAACCTGGCGGAAATGCTGAACCGTTTTGATGAAAGCGGCCGCAGCCAGATTATGGTCGAACCGGTAGCCGACGTTACCGCCTATGGCGTAGTGGATTGCCAGGGCGCGGAATTGCAGCCTGGCGACAGCGCGCCGATGGTAGGCGTAGTAGAAAAACCGAAGGCCAGCGAAGCGCCGTCAAACCTTGCGGTGGTAGGACGCTATGTCCTTTCTGCCGATATCTGGCCTCTGCTGGCCAAAACGCCTCCGGGAGCCGGTGGTGAAGTGCAGCTGACCGACTCTATCGCCATGCTGATGGAAAAAGAAACGGTTGAAGCTTACCACCTGAAAGGCATCAGCCATGACTGCGGCAACAAGCTGGGCTATATGCAGGCATTCGTTGAGTATGGTTTACGCCATCCGTCACTGGGCAATGATTTCAAACAGTGGCTGAATGATACCGTTGAAAATAAAAAGTAACTCACACAGCAACAGGATAACGCAATGAAAGTCACCGTATTTGGTATCGGCTATGTGGGTCTGGTTCAGGCAGCGGTACTGGCCGAAGTCGGACATGACGTTCTTTGTATTGATGTCGACGAAAACAAAGTCGAAAATCTGAAGAAAGGAATTATTCCCATCTATGAGCCGGGTCTGACGCCACTGGTTAAGCAAAACTATGAAGCGGGCCGTCTGAACTTTACTACCAATGCCGAAGAGGGCGTAAATCACGGGGTGATGCAGTTTATCGCCGTGGGTACGCCGCCGGATGAGGATGGCTCTGCCGATCTGAAATATGTTACTGCCGTGGCCCGCACCATTGCTCAGCATATGAACGAGCACAAAGTGGTGCTGGATAAATCTACCGTGCCGGTTGGCACCGCCGATCGCGTTCGCGGCGTTATGCAGGAAACCCTGAACGCACGCGGCGTGGATTTAACCTTTGACGTGGTTTCCAACCCTGAATTTCTGAAAGAAGGCGCGGCGGTTAGCGACTGTATGCGTCCTGAACGTATCGTTGTCGGCACCGATAACGAAGAAGTTGTTGAGCTGCTGCGTGAACTGTACGAGCCGTTTAACCGTAACCACGATCGTCTGATTCTGATGGATATTCGTAGCGCAGAGCTGACCAAGTATGCCGCCAACTGCATGCTGGCGACAAAAATCAGCTTTATGAATGAGATTTCCAATCTGGCGGAACGGCTGGGAGCGGATATTGAAAAAGTGCGTCAGGGTATCGGCTCCGATTCCCGTATTGGTTATCACTTTATCTATCCGGGCTGCGGCTACGGCGGTTCCTGCTTCCCGAAAGATGTGCAGGCGCTGATTCGCACGGCTGAAACCATCGGCTATAAGCCTCGTCTGCTGCAGGCGGTAGAGGATGTCAATGACGATCAAAAAATGAAGCTGCCAGGCTTTATTAAGCGTCACTTTGGCGACAATCTGCAGGGCAAAACTTTCGCACTGTGGGGGCTGGCGTTTAAGCCGAATACAGACGATATGCGCGAAGCCTCCAGCCGGGTGCTGATGGAGACGCTCTGGGCAGCTGGCGCAACGGTTCAGGCTTTTGACCCGGAAGCGATGGATGAAGCTCAGCGGATCTATGGCCACCGCGCCGATCTTAAGCTGATGGGAACTAAAGAAGCGGCGTTGCAGGGCGCTGATGCGTTGGTTATCTGCACCGAATGGCAAAACTTCCGCGCGCCGGATTTCGACGTCATTAAAAATGCCTTAAAACAACCCGTGATTTTTGACGGGCGTAACCTGTATGATCCAGAGCGCACCAGCAAACGCGGTTTTGTTTATTATGCAATTGGCCGCGGAGCGTCTCTTCAAATTGCATAATTAATGGGGAATATATGAACTATCTGGTTACCGGCGCGGCAGGGTTTATTGGTTTTCACGTTACCCAACGCCTGTTGTCGGCCGGTCACCAGGTTGTCGGCCTCGACAACCTGAATGATTATTATGATGTTAATCTTAAACGTGCCCGCCTTAATGAAATTACTTCCGCAGATTTTACCTTTATTGAAGCTGACTTAGCCGATCGCGCCGCCATGGCTTCTCTGTTTACGCAGCACCGTTTTCAGCGGGTAATCCATTTGGGCGCTCAGGCTGGGGTACGTTACTCTATTGAAAATCCGCATGCCTACGCAGATGCCAATTTGACTGGACATCTCAATATCCTGGAAGGCTGTCGTCACCATAAAATCGAGCATTTGTTATACGCTTCCTCCAGCTCTGTTTATGGGCTGAATCGAAAAATGCCTTTTTCTACTGATGACAGCGTCGATCATCCGGTATCGCTTTATGCGGCGACGAAAAAAGCAAATGAGTTAATGTCCCATACTTATTCCCATCTTTATGGCATTCCTACCACCGGGCTGCGATTCTTTACCGTGTATGGTCCGTGGGGCAGGCCCGATATGGCGCTGTTTAAATTTACACGCGCTATTATTGCCGGTGAAAGTATTGACGTATATAACAACGGCGAAATGCGCAGGGATTTCACCTATATTGATGACATTACGGAATCTATCTATCGTTTGCAGGCGGTTATTCCTCAAAGCGATGCTGGCTGGACGGTTGAAAAAGGTTCACCGGCAACCAGTTCGGCGCCTTACCGGGTCTATAATATCGGTAACAGCCAGCCAGTGACGCTGATGGCTTATATAGAGGCGCTGGAGAAAGCGCTGGGTATTGCGGCGCGTAAAAACATGCTGCCGATGCAGCCTGGCGACGTACTGGAAACCAGCGCCGATACGCAGGCGCTGTTTGAAGCTATCGGCTTTAAACCGCAAACCAGCGTAGAGGAGGGCGTTCAGCGCTTCGTCGACTGGTACCGGGCGTTTTATCGGGTATAAAGCGGATATTCAGATATAAAAAAGGAAGCTATTAGCTTCCTTTTTTTATGGGTATACCTGGTGTATAAAAAGAGTGCAACAAAACGATCAATAAAAAACCCCATCGGCAAATGGGGTTAAGGGAAGCACCCTGAACAGGAATTACAGCAGGAAATCGTCCAGCTGTTTGCCTTCCTCTTCAATGGCTTTTTTGATAACTGCTGGAGTACGGCCCTGACCGGTCCAGGTTTTAGTTTCGCCATTTTCATCAACGTATTTGTATTTAGCCGGACGCGCAGCGCGTTTAGCTTTACCGCTTGATTTTGTGGCTGCCATGGTTTGCAGCAGTTCATTCGGGTCAATGCCATCTGCAATCAGCATTTCACGATACTGTTGAAGTTTACGCGTACGTTCTTCAATTTCAGCCTGCGCCTGGCTTTCTTCTTCGCGACGTTCGTTAACGATGACTTCCAGCTTTTCCAGCATCTCTTCCAGAGTTTCCAGAGTACATTCTCTGGCCTGGGCGCGCAGTGTACGGATGTTGTTCAGAATTTTAAGTGCTTCGCTCATTGTCCTAATCTCAAAATATATTGGGTGGGAGAAATGTTCTGCCTGACAATAATAGAGGCGGAAAAAAAGAACTGCAATAGTTAATTTTGTAAGAAATTCACAAAGTCTTTTTAAAGTGCGATTTGCATAACGCAATTGGTGGAAAGTTATAGATGCCGGAAGTGAAAATAAGCGCGTCGCTTTAAACATCACCCATAAACATCCTCAGGATGCAAAGGGCTATCCGTACAGCCTATCGTTTAAATCAGGGTATAGCTAAACCTTAGTCAACAATAGGAGACTTTCTACAGCGCGCTTATCGAAGCGCGGATAATAAGAGTCAGGTTTGCGCTTTTATCATTTTATGCCACAGCGGCCCATTATGACAGAAGCGCTGTCGGGATAACCCTCCGCTGCGGTTAAAGAGGATATTCTTATTGACGGGTTGCCCCACCGGGGCGCACGCGTTGTGATACAATCCGGCCGCTATTTTTGTTTAACCCTTTTGGCGGAGTTTGGCCCATGGCTCAGCTTTATTTCTATTACTCGGCGATGAACGCTGGGAAATCCACCGCATTGTTGCAGTCTTCTTATAATTATCAGGAAAGGGGGATGCGTACGCTGGTCTGGACCGCAGAGATAGACGATCGTTTTGGCAGCGGCAGGGTAAGCTCACGTATCGGTCTTTCGTCGCCGGCTAAATTGTTTAACAATCAGACTTTACTGATGCGTGAAATTACTGAAGAACATCAAAAAAAGCCGGTACACTGCATTCTGGTTGATGAATGCCAATTTTTGACCCGCGATCAGGTTAGAGAACTTTCTGATGTGGTCGACTACCTTGATATTCCCGTGCTCTGTTATGGTTTGCGCACTGATTTCCTCGGTGAATTATTTAGCGGCAGTCAGTATTTATTAGCCTGGGCTGACAAACTTGTTGAATTAAAGACTATTTGTCACTGCGGACGTAAAGCCGGCATGGTACTGCGACTTGATGGTGATGGGAAGCCCTATGCTGAAGGGGAGCAGGTGGTTATCGGCGGCAATGAGCGCTATGTCTCCGTATGCCGTAAACATTATAAAGAAGCGCTTGCTAACGGCTTTCTGGCGCCGGTCAAGTCTGACTAATGGATTCCTGTAGGGAAGGCGGGAACGTCGCTTATAGCGGCTTACAGCGCGTTTTTGATAAGTGAATGCGCTGAGTCCAGCACCCCGCAGCAAATCATCGGCAGCGCTTTTCTGTACGCAATGTAATGATTCCCTCAGGTGGTAGTAAATCTCCCTCTTTACCGCCGGCGGTATTGTTGGCGCCTGCAAAGGCATACCCAAACCTCTAAGAGGCAGAGGCAGAGGCAGAGGCAGAGGCAGCCGTTCCTGTGAATCTCCAGCCGCGAGTAATAAGCGGAGCCAAAGCCACGCCTCGTTACGGGCATGCTCACAGCGGCAATTTGCCACGGCAATAAAAAAACCCGCCGCAGCGGGTTTTTCTTTAACCTTAAAATCAGGCTTTTTTAGCTTTCTTCACGGCTTTACTCTCCTGAACCGGTTGAGCGCTAATCGCTTCAGCTACGGATTCAAAAGGCTCTACGTATTCACGTCCGTAGAAAGTATCCAGCATAATCTGTTTCAGCTCAGCGATCAGCGGATAGCGCGGGTTAGCGCCGGTGCACTGGTCATCAAAAGCATCTTCAGCCAGCTTGTCCACTTTCGCCAGGAAATCCGCTTCCTGTACGCCCGCTTCGCGAATTGATTTCGGAATGCCCAGCTGCGCTTTCATCTCTTCCAGCCACGCCAGCAGTTTTTCGATTTTCTGCGCGGTGCGGTCGCCAGCAGCGCTCAGACCCAGATGATCGGCTATTTCTGCATAACGACGGCGCGCCTGCGGACGATCGTACTGGCTGAAAGCGGTCTGCTTAGTCGGGTTGTCATTGGCGTTATAGCGAATAACATTCGAAATCAGCAGGGCGTTGGCCAGGCCGTGCGGGATATGGAACTCGGAGCCCAGCTTGTGCGCCATAGAGTGACATACGCCAAGGAAGGCGTTCGCAAAGGCGATGCCGGCAATGGTTGCGGCATTGTGTACGCGTTCGCGCGCCACCGGGTTTTTCGCGCCGCTGTGATAACTGTTCGCCAGGTTATCTTTCAGCAGCTTAAGCGCCTGCAGAGCCTGACCATCAGAATATTCATTAGCCAGCACCGATACATAGGCTTCCAGCGCGTGGGTTACCGCATCGAGACCACCGAAAGCGGTCAGCGATTTTGGCATATTCATTACCAGGTTTGCGTCGACAATCGCCATATCTGGGGTTAAAGCATAATCCGCCAGCGGATATTTCTGGCCTGTCGCGTCGTCGGTTACTACCGCAAACGGCGTAACTTCCGAACCGGTACCGGAGGTAGTGGTAATAGCGACCATCTTCGCTTTCACGCCCATTTTCGGGAACTTGTAGATACGTTTACGGATATCCATAAAGCGCAGCGCCAGCTCTTCGAAATGTGTTTCCGGATGTTCGTACATTACCCACATAATTTTGGCCGCATCCATCGGTGAACCGCCGCCGAGCGCAATAATCACGTCCGGTTTAAAGGAGTTCATCTGTTCAGCGCCTTTACGCACGATGCTCAGCGTCGGATCGGCTTCTACTTCAAAGAAAATTTCCGTTTCGAGGCCGTGAGACTTCAGTACGGAGGTAATCTGATCGGCATAGCCGCTATTAAACAGGAAGCGGTCAGTGACGATAAATGCGCGTTTAGCGCCATCCGTTGCCACTTCTTCCAGTGCGATTGGCAGCGAACCGCGGCGGAAATAGATAGATTTTGGAAGTTTATGCCACAACATATTCTCAGCTCGCTTGGCCACGGTTTTCTTATTAATAAGATGTTTAGGTCCAACGTTCTCCGAAATAGAGTTACCGCCCCAGGAACCGCAGCCCAGCGTCAGGGAAGGCGCCAGCTTAAAGTTATACAGGTCGCCGATACCGCCCTGCGAAGCTGGTGTGTTGATCAGAATACGCGCGGTTTTCATTTTGTCGCCAAAATAGTTAACGCGCTCACGCTGATTGTCCTGATCGGTATAAAGGCAGGAGGTATGACCGATGCCGCCCATCGCCACCAGTTTCTCCGCTTTATCTACCGCCTGGGCAAAATCATCTGCGCGGTACATTGCCAGCGTCGGCGACAGTTTTTCATGGGCGAAAGGTTCGGTTTCATCAACCACTTTTACTTCGCCGATCAGAATCTTGGTATTTGCCGGCACTTTAATGCCCGCCATTTCGGCAATTTTCACCGCCGGCTGGCCAACAATCGCAGCGTTGAGCGCGCCATTTTTCAGCAGAATATCCTGCACCGCTTTCAGCTCAGTGCCCTGCAGCAGATAGCCGCCGTGGCTGGCGAAACGTTCGCGTACCGCTTCATAAACGGAATCCACCACGATAACAGACTGCTCGGAAGCGCAAATAACGCCGTTATCGAAGGTTTTCGACATCAGAATAGAGGCGACGGCGCGCTTGATATCCGCCGTTTCGTCAATAACTACCGGCGTGTTGCCTGCGCCAACGCCGATGGCCGGTTTACCTGAACTATAGGCGGCCTTCACCATGCCTGGTCCACCCGTCGCCAGAATCAGGTTGATATCGGGGTGATGCATCAGCTGGTTAGAGAGTTCGACGGAAGGCTGATCGATCCAGCCGATAATGTCTTTCGGCGCGCCGGCGGCGATGGCAGCCTGCAATACGATATCCGCCGCTTTGTTGGTGGCGTCTTTTGCGCGCGGATGCGGCGAGAAGATAATACCGTTACGGGTTTTCAGACTGATCAGCGCTTTAAAGATAGCGGTTGAAGTCGGGTTAGTGGTAGGTACGATACCGCAAATCAGGCCGGTAGGTTCTGCGATGGTAATGGTGCCGAAGGTGTCATCCGTTTCGAGGATGCCGCACGTTTTCTCATCTTTATAGGCGTTGTAAATATATTCTGAAGCAAAGTGGTTTTTAATCACTTTATCTTCCACAATACCCATACCGGACTCGGCAACGGCCATTTTGGCCAGAGGAATACGGGCGTCAGCAGCAGCCAGCGCGGCAGCGCGGAAGATGTTGTCGACCTGTTCTTGAGTGAAGTTGGCATATTCGCGCTGTGCTTTTTTCACACGTTCAACAAGTGCGTTAAGTTCAGCGACATTGGTAACGGCCATAATACTCTCCTGATAGAAGTTAAACTCTTTTAGTAAGCGAGCCTGAAGAGTCGTCGCCTGCGTTATGTCGTGCAGGCTGCGCAATGTGCGCTTTACCTATTCTCATGCCGTTTACTGAAAGAGTTTCTATGGAGGCGGCGCTAAAAATGCAGCGCCAGTCGTTATCAACTCCTTTTGATGTCCTGAGCTTACCTGGATCGAGGTAGTTATTTTTTGATGCAGATCAATATTCCTTAAAGCTGATACCTTTCAGCAAGGTTATTTTTTGAACTGAATCGAATTTTTTACAATATAAAGGGGAACTATTGTTAATTCGAATCACATGCTGAGCAAGCCGTTAACAATAGTGATTATAGCCGGTATCCTCGCTAAGTTAAGCGTATTATTCTGCTATGGTGGGCTGGTTACCTTGAGGTTTTTCTATTAAATTAAGCCAGTTAACTTTGGCACAGTTTTGTGGAGCGGTTTGTGAATAACCTGGCGCTGGATCTGTCTGGCTATATTAAATTTTTTGTCGGTCTGTTTGCGTTGGTTAACCCCATCGGCATTATTCCGGTGTTTATCAGCATGACCAGCTATCAGGCTGTTGCTGAAAGAAATAAAACTAACCTGACGGCTAACCTCGCCGTTGCGATTATCCTCTGGTCTGCGCTGTTCCTGGGCGATGCGATTCTGCACGTTTTTGGCATCTCTATTGATTCTTTCCGTATCGCCGGCGGCATCCTGGTGGTGACTATCGCCATGTCGATGATTAGCGGCAAGCTGGGAGAAGACAAGCAAAATAAGCAGGAAAAATCAGAAACGGCGGTACGTGAGAGCATCGGCGTCGTGCCGCTGGCGCTGCCGTTGATGGCGGGCCCCGGCGCTATCAGCTCTACCATCGTCTGGAGCACTCGTTATCATAGCTGGGTGAATCTGTTGGCCTTCAGCGTCGCTATCGCGCTGTTTGCTTTCTGCTGCTGGCTGCTGTTTCGTGCGGCGCCGATGATGGTGCGCATGCTGGGGCAAACCGGCATTAACGTTATTACTCGTATTATGGGTCTGCTGTTAATGGCGCTGGGTATTGAGTTTATTATCACCGGTCTGAAGGCCAGTTTTCCTGGCCTGCTGGGCTAATTTTGTGCAGGCGTTTACGCTGTTTAATTTCAGGTAAACGCCCGATCCTCTCCTGATGATCCCTTTGTAAAACCCGCCTTTGCTCTTTTCTGATGCATATGCAGCGTTTTATGCACTTTTTTAGGGCATTTATTCATGCTGCTTCCTGGCTACACTGCACTATTCGTTTCCCTGCTGAACTTTTTCCGACGGCGCTCTGTTGCCTGTAAATGTGATTATTTTCACATCACAGCGTGCGTTATTTTTTTCATTTGTAAGGCTTTTATCGGCAATACCTGCCTGAGGGTAGCTAAAAATGCCAGGTAAAAACAAAGTTATGAATTTTTGCTTGTTTTGTAACCTGTAAATTATCCACTCTGCTGCATTTACTCCGTTTATGCTTTTTTTCATGATGGATATCAGTGGGATAGATAATAATTTGTTGGCAAAAATAATTCTTTCTTGATACGAACGATCGTGATAAAAGAGAAATGGATAACATTTTTGGCATTTGTATTTGGCGCAGAAAAAATTCATCTGTTAATTTCCGGTAAAAGAATTTTCCGTTCTCATCAAGTGAGAATGAATTTTGCTTAACAGCCAGAGCGGTAACTTTTCGAGAGCAAGGAATTTAATGAAATCAGCCATTTTCAAGCGCTATAGCAGTGTGACCGTAACGCTTTTGCTCGCTTCGTTATGCAATGCGCAGGCTGCCAGCGTACCGCCAGGAACAAAGCTGGCGCAGCAACAGGCGATTACCATTAATAACGGCAGCGAGGTTGCTTCGCTCGATCCGCATAAAACGGAAGGGGTGCCGGAAAGCAACGTTATTGCTAATCTGCTGGAAGGGCTGCTTGCGACTGATAATTCAGGACGCCTGGTGCCGGGCGTCGCTCAGCAATGGCGGCAGGAAAATAATGTCTGGACCTTTACCCTGCGTCCGGATGCGCGCTGGAGTAACGGCGCAGGATTTCGTCTACAGCTGGCAGCGGCTGGCCGATCCGAAAACGGCGTCTCCCTATGCCAGCTATCTGCAATATGCGCATATCGCTAATGTGGATGAGATCATCGCCGGACGGCAGCCGCCGTCAGCGCTGGGCGTTAAGGCGCTGGATGCCCGCCATTTACAGGTTACGCTAACTCAGCCGGTGCCTTATTTTACCGCCATGCTGGCGCATACCGCCTTAAAGCCGGTCTATCGTCCGGCGATAGAACAGTGGGGCGATAAGTGGACGCGCCCGGAACATTATATCGGTAACGGCGCCTATACCTTAGACGGCTGGGTTGTTAATGAAAAAATTATCCTGAAGCGCAACCCGCAATACTGGGACAATGCTCATACGGTGATTGAAAGCGCCGTCTTTTTGCCTGTCAGTTCGGAAACCAGCGATGTTAATCGCTACCGCAGCGGCGATATCGATATCACCAACAGCGCCGTTCCGCCGGAGCTGTTTACGATGCTGAAAAAAGAGCTGGGCGCGCAGGTTCGTGTCAGCCCTTATCTCTGCACTTTTTATTACGAATTAAATAATCAGCGCCCGCCGTTTAACGATGCGCGCGTGCGTACCGCAGTGAAACTTACGCTGGATCGGCAAATTATTGCGGAGAAGGTGATGGGGCAGGGGCAGATTCCCGCTTTTAGTTTCACGCCGCCCTATATTGATGGCGGGAATTTCACCGCGCCCGCCTGGTTTAAGCTGACGCAGGCGGAACGGAACGCGCAGGCGAAAAAGCTGCTGGCGGAGGCGGGCTATAGCGCAGATAAGCCGCTCTCCTTTACGCTGCTCTACAACACCTCCGATCAGAATAAAAAGCAGGCAATCGCCGCCGCCTCGATGTGGAAAAAAAATCTTGGCGCCAGGGTTACGCTGCAAAACCAGGAGTGGAAAACCATGCTGAATACGCGGCATGCAGGCGATTATGACGTTGCGCGCGCCACCTGGTGTTCCGATTACAACGAGCCGTCTACCTTCCTTAATATGCTGCTCAGCAACTCTTCCACTAATACGGCCTTTTATCGCAGCCCGGCGTTTGACGCGCTGATCGCCCGCTCGCTTAATACGCGCGACGATGCGCAGCGTGCCGCGCTTTATCAACAGGCGGAAGCGCAGCTGGATAAAGATTCCGCGCTGGTGCCGGTCTATTATCGCGTCAGCGTGCGGCTGGTGAAGCCGTGGGTCGGCGGCTATACCGGTAAAGATCCGCAGGATCTGCAGCAGATTAAATATTACTACCTCACCCAACATTAACCTGCCGCCCGGCGCAGATCGGGCGCAGATGATGATAGCCCTTACGTCATAAGTGTAAGTAAACCCTGTCCAGCTTCAGGTTCCGGAGCGTGAGACAGGCTACCCGGACAGCGGGAAAAGCCGCAGGCTGATGCTGCGGTAATGATAAAAAACTGGAGTAAACATGAACAACATCACAAAAAAAAGCCTGGCCGCGCTGGGTGTTATGGCGGCGCTGGGCGCGCTGACGGCAACCGGCGCGCTGGCGGCCAATGTGCCGGCTGGCGTTCAGCTGGCGGACAAGCAGGAGCTTATCAGGGGGAACGGCGCCGAGCTGCAGTCGCTCGATCCGCATAAAGTGGAAGGCGTGCCGGAAGCTTATGTCAGCCGCGATCTTTATGAAGGGCTGGCGATTACCGATGACAACGGCAAAGTAATACCGGGCGTAGCGGAGAGCTGGGAAAGCAAAGAGGGCGGTAAGGTTTGGATTTTCCATCTGCGCGACAGTGCAAAATGGTCCAACGGCGAACCGGTGACGGCGAAAGATTTCGTCTACAGCTGGCGTCGTCTGGCCAGCCCGAAAACCGCCTCTCCCTATGCCAGCTACCTGCAATACGGCCATTTGCTGAATGTTGATGATATTATCGCCGGTAAAAAGGCGCCCGATACGCTGGGCGTAAAGGCTATTGACGATCTTACGCTGGAGGTGACGCTCAGCGAGGCGGTGCCCTATTTTGATAAACTGATTATTCATCACTCTATGTCGCCGGTTTATCAGCCGGTGGTGGATAAATTTGGCGATAAGTGGACGCAGCCGGAAAACTTTGTCGGCAACGGCGCGTTTAAAGTCAAAGAGTGGGTAATCAATGAGCGCCTGGTCGTAGAGCGTAACCCGCAATACTGGGATAATGCGCGCACCGTACTGAATAAAGTCACCTTCCTGCCGATTTCATCTGAGGTTACGGATGTTAACCGGTATCGCAGCGGCGGCAGCGATATGACCTATAACAATCTGCCGATCGAGCTTTATCAAAAGCTGAAAAAAGAGATCCCGCAGGAAATTCACGCCGATCCCTATCTCTGCACCTATTACTATGAAATTAACAACCAGAAACCGCCGTTTAATGACGTGCGCGTGCGCACCGCGCTGAAGCTGGGCATCGATCGCGACATTATCGTCAACAAGGTGAAGGCGCAGGGCGAAGATCCCGCATGGAGCTATACTCCGCCTTATACTGACGGCATGGCGATTACGAAGCCGGAATGGATGGGCTGGACGCAGGAAAAACGTAATGAAGAGGCGAAAAAACTGTTGGCGGATGCGGGCTATGGTCCCGGCAAGCCGCTGACCTTTAATCTGCTGTATAACACCTCCGATCTGCATAAGAAGCTGGCTATCGCTGCCGCCTCTATCTGGAAAAAGAACCTTGGCGTAGAGGTAAAACTGCAAAATCAGGAGTGGAAGACCTTCCTTGATACCCGTCATCAGGGCAACTTTGACGTGGCGCGCGCCGGCTGGTGCGCCGACTATAACGAGCCGACCAGCTTTTTAAATACCATGCTTTCCGGCAGCAGCAACAATACCTCGCACTATAAGAGCGAGGCGTTTGATAAGCTGCTGGCTCAGGCGCTGGCCGCGCCCAGCGAGGCGGCGCGCAGCCAGTTCTACAGCGAAGCGGAGAAGCAGCTGGATAACGATTCCGCTATCGTACCGATCTACTACTACAAAAACCTGCGTCTGGTGAAACCTTACGTTGGCGGCTACAGCGGCAAAGATCCGCTGGATAACTCCCACGATAAAGATCTCTATATCATTAAACATTAATGCAGGTTTCCGGGCGGCCTCGTGCCGCCCCTTGATGAAGCAATATGGCTTTGGGCGGTGTGCTGAAGCCATAATTATCGGGTACGGGCAATGTTAAAGTTCATTCTGCGTCGCTTCCTTGAAGCTATTCCGACGCTGTTTATTCTGGTTACCATCTCCTTCTTTATGATGCGCCTGGCGCCTGGCAGCCCGTTTACCGGCGAACGCGCCTTAACGCCGGAGGTGATGGCGAATATCGAAGCGAAATATCATTTAAACGATCCCATGTGGAAGCAGTACGGCAGTTATCTGATTCAGCTGGCGCATGGCGATTTCGGCCCTTCATTCAAATATAAAGACTATACCGTTAACGATTTGGTGGCCGGCGCCTTTCCGGTTTCGGCGAAGCTCGGCGCGGCGGCGTTTATTTTCGCCGTGCTGCTGGGAGTATCGGCGGGCGTTGTTGCCGCACTGAACCAAAACAGTAAATGGGATTATGCGGTAATGAGCGTCGCCATGACCGGCGTGGTAATACCCAGCTTTGTGGTGGCGCCGCTGCTGGTATTAATTTTCGCCATTACGCTGAAGTGGCTGCCCGGCGGCGGCTGGAACGGCGGGGCGCCTGAATTTATGATTCTGCCGATGGTGGCGTTATCGCTGGCCTATATTGCCAGCATTGCACGTATTACCCGCGGCTCGATGATTGAAGTGATGCACTCCAACTTTATTCGCACCGCGCGCGCGAAGGGATTACCGATGCGTCGCATCGTGCTGCGCCATGCGTTAAAGCCTGCGCTGCTGCCGGTACTTTCCTATCTTGGCCCCGCCTTTGTCGGCATTATTACCGGCTCGATGGTAATTGAAACTATTTATGGTTTACCCGGTATCGGCCAGCTGTTTGTGAATGGCGCGCTAAACCGCGACTATTCGCTGGTGCTGAGCCTGACCATTCTGGTCGGTACGCTGACGATTATTTTTAACGCGATCGTTGATGTGCTGTATGCCGTTATCGATCCGAAAATTCGCTATTAATATCGGGGTTCGCCATGTTATTGAGTAAGAAAAATAGCGTTGCGCTGGATTCCTTCAGCGAAAAACTTGAGGTGGAAGGGCGTAGCCTGTGGCAGGATGCGCGGCGTCGTTTTATCCACAACCGCGCGGCGTTGGTCAGCCTGTTTATGCTGCTGTTGATCGCGCTGTTTGTAATTATCGCTCCCTGGGTCTCGCCTTTTACCTACGACGACACCGACTGGGCGATGATGTCCGCCGCGCCGGATATCGCCTCCGGGCACTACTTCGGCACCGATTCGTCCGGGCGCGATCTGCTGGTGCGCGTCGCGATTGGCGGACGTATTTCATTAATGGTGGGTATTGCCGCCGCGCTGGTAGCGGTAGTTGTGGGCACGCTGTACGGCACGCTGGCGGGCTACCTCGGCGGCAAAACCGACTCGGTGATGATGCGCCTGCTGGAGATCCTCAACTCCTTTCCGTTTATGTTCTTCGTCATTCTGCTGGTAACTTTCTTCGGACAAAACATCCTGCTGATCTTCGTGGCCATCGGTATGGTTTCCTGGCTTGATATGGCGCGTATCGTGCGCGGGCAAACGCTGAGCCTGAAGCGAAAAGAGTATATTGAAGCGGCGCAGGTCGGCGGCGTCTCCACCATTAATATTGTGCTGCGCCATATTGTGCCGAACGTGCTGGGCGTGGTGGTGGTATACGCCTCGCTGCTGGTGCCGGGCATGATCCTGTTTGAATCCTTCCTCAGTTTCCTGGGGCTGGGAACCCAGGAACCGCTCAGCAGCTGGGGCGCTTTGCTTAGCGACGGCGCTAACTCAATGGAGGTGTCGCCGTGGCTGCTGCTCTGGCCCGCCGGTTTCCTGGTAGTGACGCTGTTTTGCTTCAACTTTATCGGCGATGGCCTGCGTGACGCCCTCGATCCGAAAGATCGTTAAGGAGTTTCCCGATGAGTACGATTGAACTGGAACCGGCGGTAACGCCAAATGCGGGAAGCGACCTGTTGCTTGACGTAAAAGATCTGCGCGTTACCTTCAGCACGCCGGACGGCGCGGTTACCGCCGTCAATAATCTCAACTTCAGCCTGCGGGCGGGAGAAACGCTGGGCATCGTGGGCGAATCCGGCTCCGGCAAATCGCAAACCGCCTTTGCCCTGATGGGGCTGTTAGCCAGCAACGGCACTATTACCGGCTCGGCGCGCTTTAACGGCAGCGAAATTCTTAACCTGCCGGAGAAGCAGCTTAACCGGCTGCGCGCTGAGCAGGTAGCGATGATTTTTCAGGACCCGATGACCTCGCTGAACCCCTATCTGCGCGTCGGCGAGCAGCTGATGGAGGTGCTACAGCTGCATAAAGGCTTAAGCAAGGCGCAGGCGTTTGAAGAGTCGGTGCGGATGCTGGATGCGGTGAAAATGCCGGAAGCGCGCAAGCGTATGCGGATGTATCCCCATGAGTTTTCCGGTGGGATGCGCCAGCGCGTGATGATCGCTATGGCGCTGCTCTGTCGGCCGAAGCTGTTGATCGCCGACGAGCCGACCACCGCGCTGGATGTGACCGTACAGGCGCAGATCATGACGTTGCTGAACGAGCTGAAGCATGAATTTAACACCGCCATTATCATGATTACCCACGATTTAGGCGTAGTGGCAGGTATCTGCGATAAGGTGCTGGTAATGTACGCCGGGCGTACCATGGAATATGGCAGGGCGCGCGACGTTTTTTATCAGCCGACGCATCCCTATTCGCTGGGGCTGCTCAGCGCGGTGCCGCGTCTCGATACCGAAGGCGACACGCTGATGACGATTCCGGGCAATCCGCCGAACCTGTTACGCCTGCCGGCGGGCTGTCCGTTTCAGCCGCGTTGCCCTTACGCAATGGACATTTGCGCCAGCGCGCCGCCGCTGGAACCTTTTGGCGCGGGGCGCCTGCGCGCCTGCTTTAAGCCGGTGGAGGAGTTAGCATGAGCGCCGTAGCTGAGAAAAAAGTGCTGCTTGAAATCGCCGATCTGAAGGTGCATTTCGAGATTAAAGATGGCCGACAGTGGTTCTGGCAGCCGGCTAAAACGCTGAAGGCGGTAGATGGCGTCAGCCTGCGCCTGTATGAAGGCGAAACGCTGGGCGTGGTGGGCGAATCGGGCTGCGGTAAATCGACGCTGGCGCGGGCGATTATTGGTCTGGTGAAGGCCACGGAAGGACGCGTCGCCTGGCTGGGGCGCGATCTGCTCGGCCAGAGCGAAGAGGAGTGGCGCAGGGCGCGCAGCGATATCCAGATGATTTTCCAGGATCCGCTGGCCTCGCTGAATCCGCGTATGACTATCGGCGATATTATTGCCGAACCGCTGCGCACTTATCACCCCTCAATGCCGCGTCAGGAAATCAAGGATCGCGTCAAAACGATGATGATGAAGGTGGGGCTGCTGCCGAACCTGATTAACCGCTATCCCCATGAGTTTTCCGGCGGTCAGTGCCAGCGCATCGGTATCGCGCGCGCGCTGATTCTGGAACCGAAGCTGATTATCTGCGATGAGCCGGTATCGGCGCTGGACGTTTCTATTCAGGCGCAGGTGGTTAACCTGCTGCAGCAGCTGCAGCGTGAGATGGGGCTGTCGCTGATCTTTATCGCGCACGATCTGGCGGTGGTAAAGCATATTTCCGATCGCGTGTTGGTGATGTATCTCGGCCATGCGGTGGAGCTGGGCACCTACAGCGAGGTGTATAACCATCCGCAGCATCCCTACACCCGTGCGCTGATGTCGGCCGTGCCGATTCCCGATCCCGATCGGGAGAGAAACAAGGAGATCCAGCTGCTGGAAGGAGAGCTGCCGTCGCCGATCAATCCGCCGTCGGGCTGTGTATTTCGCACGCGCTGTCCCATTGCCGGACCGGAGTGCGCCAAAACGCGTCCGCTGCTGGAGGGCAGTTTCCGCCATGCGGTTTCCTGCCTGAAGGTTGATCCGCTGTAAGCAGCGAGAAAAACGGCTGCCTTACGCAGCCGTTTTTCTGTTTCAGGCCGACGTCTTCCCGCGCAACGCAGCTGTGCATCGTGCGGCGGCAAAAGGGGCGCTCAGGCAGCGCTATTCCCGCCAGAGAATATGGCACAGCTTGTGATCTTTCTCGCGGCAGAGCAGTACGCGTGCGAACACGTCGGTTACCGGTTCGCCTTCCGCCTCGCCAAGGCCAATCACCACTTCAGCGAAAAAGTCCGGGTTAATATCGAAATCAACGTGCTCCTGCCAGTCTTCAGAAGGATCGAACAGCTCCGCGCCGCCGCGCTCTTCAAACTGCAAATTAAACAGGATGATATCGGCCGGATCGAGGTTATCGCCCGCCAGCTCAAGAAAGATATCGTAAGCCTGTTCCAGCGTTTCATCTTCGGTAAGACGGTTGTTTAAGTCCATAATCTGTCCTGTATGCCCGCAGGCGTGGTCGCATTTGCCGCACCTTTTACAGTAACGGGCTGAAGAAGTAAAACAGTCGTTCAACGATTCGCTGCCACCATGCGCGATGGGCCCAGCGTCTGGCGTCCACCAGGCGGGAACGGGCAATATAATCATCCTGCACGTGCGCCAGATCGCTGCCGAAACCGTCATCGTCAATTACCAGCGTAATCTCAAAGTTAAGCCACAGGCTGCGCATATCCAGATTTACCGTACCGATCAGGCTAAGCTGCCCGTCGACCAGCACGCTTTTGGTATGCAGCAGGCCGCCTTCAAACTGATAGATTTTTACCCCCGCCTCCAGCAGTTCGGTAAAGAAGGCGCGGCTGGCCCAGCCGACCAGCAGCGAATCATTGTGCAGCGGCACGATGATGCTTACCTCAACGCCGCGTAACGCGGCGGTGCAGATGGCGTGCAGCAGATCGTCGCTGGGAACAAAGTAGGGCGTAGTCATAATCAGCTGTTCGCGCGCTGAATAGACCGCCGTCAGCAGCGCCTGATGAATCATATCTTCAGGAAAACCGGGGCCGGACGCGATTACCTGGATAATGTGTCCGCTCTCCTGCTCGAACGGCATAATATTGGTATCCGGCGGCGGCGGCAGAATGCGCTTGCCGGTTTCAATCTCCCAGTCGCAGGAGTAGATGATTCCCATGGTGGTAGCTACCGGCCCTTCCATACGCGCCATAAGATCAATCCACTGGCCGACGCCGGCGTCCTGTTTAAAATAGCGTGGATCGACCAGGTTCATGCTGCCGGTATAGGCGATATAGTTATCGATCAGCACCACTTTACGATGCTGGCGCAAATCCATGCGGCGCAGAAAAACGCGCAGCAGGCTGACCTGCAGCGCCTCCACCACGTCGATACCGGCATTGCGCATCATCGCCGGCCACGGGCTGCGAAAGAAAGTGACGCTGCCCGCCGAATCGAGCATCAGCCGACAGTGAACGCCGCGCCGCGCCGCCGCCATCAGCGATTCCGCTACCTCGTCCGCCAGGCCGCCCGGATGCCAGATATAGAACACCATCTCAATATTATGGCGCGCCAGCTGAATATCGCGGATCAGCGCCTTCATGGTGTCATCGGTGCTGGTCAGCAGCTGTAGCTGGTTACCTTTAACTCCGGCAATGCCCTGACGATTTTCACACAGCTGAAACAGCGATCGCGCCACGTCGCTGTGCTCGGTAGCGAAAATTGAATGGCAGTTTTTTAAATCATTCAGCCACTTGGCCGTTGAAGGCCACATAGTGCGCGCGCGCTCCGCCCGGCGCTTCCCCAGGTAGAGCTCGCCAAAAGAGAGGTAGGCGATAATTCCCACCAACGGCAGGATATAAATAATCAGCAGCCAGGCCATTGCTGAGGTAACCGCGCGGCGCTTCATTAAAATACGCAGCGTTACGCCCGCAATCAGCAACCAATAGCCAAAAAACAGTAGCCAGCTGACCAGAGTATAAAATGTAGTCATTAAGTGGAAATCCTGTTCGCGCTTTGATGGATGAAGTGTACGTGGAGATGGCTGAGTGCGAAACCCTTTGTCGGCGTCCGGCGACGGCGAAGGATGTTGTCACGCGCTAAATGGGTTTATAATGCGCCGCGTTGTTATGCAATCAGGTATTTGTTATGAGGCGGAGCAAAAACGAAGTTGCTCGCTGGCGCATGTTGCGTCAGGTTCAGCGCCGGCGTTCGCGCTGGCTGGAAGGGCAGTCGCGTCGTTACCGGCGTATCCATGTTATCCGGCATCGGCTGGCGCAGCAGCAGCGCCGTTCAGTGCTGTTTATTCATAATCAGTTCTGACGATGTTAACAAGGGAGCGTCCGGCTCCCTGTCTGCTGTTCAACGGCAAACTATCATCCGGCACACCGCCGTAACCATTAAAATCCCTCTTGCGGCGTCGGCTGGATAATCGTCTCCAGCGCCCGGCGATAAATATTGCACAGTAAGGTATCTTCTTCCGTTTCAAGCTTTTCAAGCAGAGCCAGAATAATATCTTTATTACCGAAGGCGCTTTTAGTGCTGGCCAGCTCGCTGCAGATCGCCGCAATCACCTCTTTTTCGCTGCTGGATGGCGCTACAGACGTTGCGAAATATTGAGAAATTTGCGACTCCGTAGTGGAAAGCTGTTGCATGCTAAAACCCCATAACATGGCGCGCCGCCTGGCGCGTTAAAAAGCACTACGGCTGGCGGCGCATAAATAAAACGTGCTAAAAGCGGGCGAGGCCGAGCTTTTAGCGCTGAGCTGGCGCGTAATTTATTGCTGCCGGATAAAGTTATACAGCAAAATTTAAGTTGTACAATTTAACGCTGAGCAATTTGTGTGGTCGGATGAGTGCGCTGCCGTATGTCGCTACGGTAAGCCAGGGCGGCGGGCAGGAACCGCGAGGATAAGAAAGCTGCCGGAGTGGGGAAGCGCTGTCCGGCAGATTGCAGGTTGCACTAAGCGAGCGGCGAACAAAGCGTACTGAAAACAGCGAGCCAGACGCATCCGCTGCGCAACAGCGGGGCATTCCCGGTTTACATAGCGCGTCGGAACGGTTTAACCGCCACCTGCCTGTAGACGCCAGCGGCAATGTAAGGATCGTCTGCGGCCCAGGCCTGTGCCGCTTCCAGTGAAGGGAACTCCGCAATGACCGTTGAGCCGGTAAATCCCGCGACGCCAGGATCGTTACTGTCAACCGCAGGCATAGCGCCAGCGACAATCAGGCGCCCCTCATCCCGCAGCAGCTGCAGGCGGGCAAGGTGAGCCGGACGCACAGCCTTACGCTTTTCCAGCGAATCGGCATTGTCTTCAGCATAAATGACATACAGCACGATAGTTACTCCTGTAGGGGGGCGGGTCAGTTTGACAGCTACGTTAAGTTATCGTAACTACTTGTGCAAATGAAAAGATACGGCAATGTTGACCTGTCGCAACGAACCGGGTTTTTACACTTTTTTCTGATCCGCAGGGTGGCTGAGTTGTTGAAACTGATTGCTATTTGCATTTAAAATCGATGCTTCACTTAATCAATCGAATAGTTATGACAACGCTGACGACTCCTTTACCTCGCCGCTTATCAATACCCGTATTGCTTTCAGTGGTGCTGCACGGCAGCGTGATTGCCGCTTTGCTTTATACCTCATTTCATCAGGTGATTGAAGCGCCTGAAACCTCGCAGCCTATCAGCGTCTCGCTGGTAGCGCCTGAGGTGCAGCCGGAACCTCAGTCTGCGCCGCCGCAGGCCGCGCCGCAACCGCAGCCTGAACCTGAACCTGAGCCGGTACCGGAGCCGCCGAAACCGGAACCGGTAGCGATACCCAAACCTAAGCCGAAGCCGAAACCAAAGCCGGTTAAAAAAGAAGTGGTTAAGCCGCGTAAAGAGGTGAAACCGCATCCTGAACCGCGTCAGGCTTCGCCGTTTGACAATGATCGCCCGACATCGGCCTCGTCCCGTCCATCCACCGCGCCGACGCGATCCACTGCGCCTTCGCGCGCCATATCAACCGGTCCGCGGGCGCTGAGCGTAGGCAAGCCCGCCTATCCGGCGCGCGCTTTTGCGCTGCGCATCGAAGGGCGCGTTCGCGTTCAGTACGATGTGGATAGCGATGGGCGGGTTGATAATATCCGTATTCTTTCCGCCCAGCCGCGCAATATGTTTGAGCGTGACGTTAAGCAGGCGATGAGAAAATGGCGTTACGAAAGCGGCAAACCGGGCAGCAACCTGACGATGACTATCGTGTTCCGTATTAACGGCGGCGCCAGTATCGAATAGCGCTGGCTGCTGAAAAAAAGGCTGCCCCAGGGCAGCCGTTTTTTTATCTACTCCGCCGACTGGAAGTGGCTTTTTCCGTCAGGAAGCGGGCGCGATTTTCCTTCTGCATCAACCGCGACGTAAACGAAGCTGGCCTCCGTGGTGCAGTAGCGCTGGCCCAGCGGCTCGGAAGAGACTTTTTTAATCCAGACTTCGACATTAATCGTCATCGAGCTGCTGCCGGTGCGGATACAGCGGGCGTGGCAGCTGACCACGTCGCCCACCGCAACCGGTTTAAGGAAGGTCATGCCGTCCACGCGCACCGTTACTACCCGGCCTTCGGCGATCTCTTTCGCCAGAATCGCGCCGCCGATATCCATCTGCGACATCAGCCAGCCGCCGAAAATATCCCCATTGGCATTGGTATCCGCCGGCATAGCCAGGGTACGTAACACCATCTCGCCTTGCGGCTTGCGATCGTTATCCATTGCTCAGTTCTTGTCAGGTAATAAAAGCCCGGCGCTTAGCGACGGGCGAAACGTTTATTTTTGCTGTTGCGGCATCAGACGATAGATATAGATACCGCTTATCAGAGTAAACAGCAGCGTCAGCCCGGTAAGGCCGAATACCTTAAAGTTAACCCAGAACGCCTGCGGCAGCCAAAAGGCAACGTAGATATTCGCCGCGCCGCAGGCGAAAAAGAAGATAGCCCAGGCGATATTCAGCCGGCGCCATACCGGCTGCGGCAGCTGCAGCTCTTTACCCAGCATCGACTGGATCAGTGGTTTTTCCATAAAGAACTGACTGTAAAGCATAGCCAGCGCAAACAGGACATAGATGACCGTAACTTTCCACTTAATAAACTCATCGTTGTGGAAGATCAGCGTCAGGGTGCCAAATACCGCAACCAGTACGAAGGTGATGATGGTCATTTTTTCCAGGCGACGATACATAATCCAGCTGGCTACCAGCGCGAGGCCGGTAGCCACAATCAGCGCCCCGGAGGCGACATAAATATCGTATAGCTTGTAGAAAACGAAAAAGACGACAAGCGGAAGAAAGTCGAGTAGTTGTTTCATAGTTAATTCCAGATGGCGCTTGCAGGTAACAACGTAACGGCATAGCAGCTATGCCGTTCGCGTTTAACGCAGCAGCATATAAAGACGGAACAGGTAAATGATCAGAATTGCCGATACCAGGTTGCTCAGGGCGTTAACCACTATTGCAGCGACGTTGGCGGGCAAAACGGCAAACGAGGCGGCCATCAGCAGCAGCGCCAGCTTGGCCAGTATCCAGACCAGCACCGCCGGCGAAATCAGCTTAATATTCGCCCAGGCGAGGCGGGAGCTGGCGCGCATCGCCGCGATAACTCCGCTTTTTTCCGTAGCCAGAATCACCGGGGCCAGCGAAAACAGAATGCCCAGCAGCAGGCCGGGGATAACCAGCGCCATAAAGCCCAGCTGCACCAGCAGCGTGATAAGAAACGTCAGCAGCAGCAGGCGCGGCAGTAAAGGCGCGGAAGCGCCGATAGCGCGCAGGGCGCTGATGCGCTGGCCTGATGAAACCAGCTGAATCAGACAGAGCATCCCGCCAAGCAGCAGCGTATTGCCCACCAGCGACGCGAGGGTGCCGGCGGCTGAAGCGTGCAGCAGAACCTGCTGCTGTTCAGGCGTCATATCCTGAATGATTTTGATCAACGATCGGGTCGTGCCGTCATCTCCTTCGCTCAGAATAGAGAGCTGGGCAGCGTCTGGCGTTAGCGCATGATTAAGCATGACCGTGATAAATGAGGTCAGCAGCGCGATCAGCACAATAGTTACCAGCTGATGGCGTAAAAAATTACCCGTGTCACGGTATAGCGAGCCCGCCGTGATGGACATGTACACTCCTTTGATAATAACCGGTTTACAGATCCGGCGATTGTACATGGTCTGACGCGGAACTGGCACCCAGACTTACATAACTTTCCGTAACTGACGGCAGGCCGGCGGGAAACAGCGGCGGCAGGCCATATTTTGCCCGCGCCCGATCGCAGGCTTCATTCCAGACGCCATTCTCGCCCGACATGGCAAAATCGCGGCAGGGGGTAGGACGGTTTTCATAAATGCCGCAGGAGACGCACTGGCCTGGTTCGCCCTGTAACGCGACACAGCGCGGCGCGCGCGCATTGGTGCCGCGCATATTGCGCATCAGCAGATTAAGCGGCTCGGTCATGGCGGCAGGCACCTGCCCACCGGCATCGTCAGCTTCGGCCCAGTAAAAGGAAACGCGGAAATGGGCGCAGCAGGCGCCACAGGAAACACAGGGATTCACAATATCGCTCATTTGATCGCCCGCCCCTCCGAGGCATCGAACCAAAATCACACGGGAAGAAGAGCAAAATAATCCTTTCGCTTTTTTCCCGCAACGTAAATCTTATCATTATGCATGATAATTTTTAACATTTATAACAAGCAGAGCAGCGGATGCCCGTGCTTTTATTTTAAATTCAAGCGCATTTTAAAAAAAAGCATGAGCTGTCATTTACCAGCTGAAAGTTAGCCGTACATGCCGGATTGCGGAGATGGCGCCGCTTCAGCAAGCCCGGTTAGTTTGCTGTAGCCAGCAGAACAGGATAATTGTCTGATTTAGCCTGGATCTGAACGGCACCGGGCCAGGCGGTGCGCCGGCCCGAAGCGTTAAAACTTGTGCTATAGATCACGTTATATTTCAAGCGAAACCGGAGGCGTTTATGACACTGGCGTTAAAAAGTGATCTACTGGTAGGGGCGGTATTGGTGGAGGTGCTCCGACAGCATCCTGAAATTAAGCTGGATGGCGATTTTGTCGATGCGGTCATTGAAATGGGCGAAGCGCTGTGTGAAAAGTTTCCGCGCGAGGCGGAAAAAGTAATTAAGCCTGCGGTTTAAGGGGGCATTTTGCAGTTATTTTCTTTTGTCAGGCGGACAGGAAAACGAACGACAGTGTCGGGCAATAACCAGGTAGAGATTTAACGCAAAGGGCCGTTAACAGCACTGTTCTGCCCGTAACGCCTGATGTGAAATCATCGTTGGGCGCGGGGCGAACCGCTATCGAGAGCACCGGCGTCTTTCAAGGCCGCGCTACCGCGGCCTTAAAGCCGGCTTATTTAATCTGCATGTTGTTAACCACGGATTTCACGCCAGGCACGCGACGCGTTACTTCCACCGCATGATTCGCCATCTGCGGCGAAGAAACAAACCCGCTCAGCTGCACGCGTCCCTTAAAGGTTTCCACATTAATCTCACGCGCCTTCAGCGTCTCATCGCGCAAAAATTCCGTTTTTACTTTCGTCGTCACCACGGTGTCATCGATATAGCCGCCGGTACCTTCCTGTTTCGACGTTGGCGCACAGGCGCTCAGCAACAGAGCGACGGCGGCGGCGGCGACTGTACCGCTAAATAATTTCTTCAGTTTCATCCTGCTACTCCCTGTTTAAAAAGGCTGTTACCGTTTCGATAAACGGCGTGCTAAGTGTGGTTGAGGGTAGCGAAAAATACAAATCAGACCGGGGAAAAAAGATGTGGATAAAGAGTGCCTTACCTGATGTAAGGCACGAGGAAACCTAGCGCGTGGCCGCCTTCAGCGCGCTGACGAATTGCTTCAGCTCGGCCAGCATGGTCGCCGGCTCGGCGTGATGCCGTTCAATGATTTTCACAATGGCCGAGCCGGAGATCGTGCCGTCGGCGCCGCAGGCGATCGCCTCTTTTACCTGCGCCGGTTCGGAAATGCCGAATCCCTGCAGGGTAGGAGCGGCGTTATACTCGCGTAGCTTATCCACCAGATGCTTCAGCGGCAGGCTGGCGCGATTTTCCGCGCCGGTTACCCCGGCACGCGACAGCAAATAGATGTAGCCGCGCGCGTGTGAGGCGATAGCGCGCAGCAGATCGTCATCGGCGTTAGGCGGGCAGATGAAGATCGGCGCGATATGATGACGCAGCGCCGCCTGGCGGAAGGGGGCGGATTCCTCTATCGGCACATCGGCAACCAGCACTGAATCGACGCCCGCCTGCGCGCAGCGGGCATAAAATTCATCGATGCCGTTGGTAAACACCAGATTGGCATACATCAGCAGGCCAATGGGCAGATCGGGATATTTCTGGCGAATGGTCGCCAGCATCTCAAAGCAGTGTGCGGGCGTGGTGCCGGAGGCAAAGGCGCGCAGCGTGGCATTCTGGATAGTGGGGCCGTCGGCCAGCGGATCGGAGAAAGGGATGCCCAGCTCCAGCGCGTCCGCTCCCGCCTCTACCAGCGCATCGATAATCTGCAGCGAAAGCGCCGGCGTGGGATCGCCCAGCGTGACAAACGGAACAAAGGCGCCTTCTTTATTGGCCTGCAGGCGTTTGAACAGTTGCTGATAACGTTCCATTAGATTTCTCCCTGCGCTGTCAAAATATCGTGAACGGTAAAAATATCTTTATCGCCGCGTCCGGAAAGGTTCACCACCAGCAGCTGCTCTTTGTCCGGATGCTGGCCGATTATTTTCAGCGCATGCGCCAGCGCATGGGAAGATTCCAGCGCCGGAATAATGCCCTCCGCGCGGCACAGCTTTTTAAAAGCATCCAGCGCTTCGTCATCGGTAATTGAAACATAATCGGCGCGGCCAGTACTGTTCAGATAAGCGTGCTGCGGCCCGACGGAGGGGAAATCGAGACCGGCAGAAACCGAATAGGACTCTTCAATCTGCCCATCTGCGGTTTGCATCATCGGTGATTTCATGCCGAAATAGATGCCGACGCGTCCATGCTTCAGCGGCGCGCCGTGCTCGCCGGTTTCAATGCCGTGCCCGGCAGGTTCAACGCCGATCAGCGCCACATCCGGCTCATCGATAAAGTCGGCGAACATGCCGATAGCGTTCGAACCGCCGCCGACGCAGGCGATAACCGCATCCGGCAGACGACCTTCCGCCGCCAGCATTTGCGCCTTTGTCTCTTCGCCGATCATGCGCTGGAATTCACGCACGATAGTGGGATAGGGATGCGGCCCGGCGGCGGTGCCCAGCATATAGTGCGCTTTTTCGTAGCTGCCGGACCAGTCGCGCAGCGCCTCGTTACAGGCATCTTTCAGCGTGGCGGAGCCGCTGTGTACCGGGATCACCTCGGCGCCCATTAGCCGCATGCGGAATACGTTGGGCGACTGACGCTCGACATCCTTCGCGCCCATATAAACACGACACTTAAGGCCCAGCAGCGCGCTGGCAAGCGCGGAGGCGACGCCGTGCTGGCCCGCGCCGGTTTCCGCTATAATCTCCGTTTTTCCCATGCGCTTCGCCAGCAGCGCCTGACCCAACACCTGGTTGGTTTTATGCGCGCCGCCGTGCAGCAGATCTTCGCGCTTCAGATAGAGGCGGGTTTTCGTGCCGGCGGTCAGGTTGCGGCACAGCGTCAGGGCGGTAGGACGGCCGGCGTAATTTTTCAGTAAATCGGTAAACTGCGCCTGAAAGTCCGCATCGCGTTGGGCGCTGACAAAGGCTTCTTCCAGCTGACGCAGCGCGGGCATCAGAATCTGCGGCACATACATACCGCCAAATTCGCCAAAGTAGGGATTAAGTAGTGTCATATGCGTGGTTTTCCTTTTAGCCGCCCGCAGCCCGCGGGCGTTATTTCAGTAGGCGCGCAGCGTTTGCAACACGGCGGCGATTTTTTCTGCATCCTTGACGCCCGGCGCGCTTTCAACGCCGGAATTAAAATCGAGTCCGGCGCAGCCCAGCTGCGCGGCGGAAACGCAGTTATCCGCGCTCAGCCCGCCCGCCAGCAGCACGTTATCCAGCGGCTGGCCCGCCAGCAGCGTCCAGTCGAAATGCTGCCCCGTGCCGCCGGCGCCGTTATCCAGCACGTAGCGTGAAACCTGCTGCAAATTACGCGGCGGCAGCGTATCGCCGACGCGCAGCGCTTTCCAGATCGCCGTATTTTGCGGCAGGCGCAGGCGCAGCGCATCGATACAGGCCTGATCTTCATCGCCGTGCAGCTGAACCGCACAGAGTTGCAGCGTTTCTGCACAAGTGACAATGTCACTAATGGCGGCATCGCGAAACACGCCGACGTAGCTGAGCGGCGCGGCGGCCGCGATCTGCTGCGCCTGGGCGAGCGTCAGCTGACGCGGCGAGCCGGCGGCGAAAATCAGTCCGCCGTAAACCGCGCCCGCCTGCCAGGCCGCCTGCGCATCTGCGGGTTTGGTCAGGCCGCATATTTTGTTCTCGCCAAACAGCACGCGCCGCACCGCCAGATGCAGGTTCTCTTCGCCCATCAGCGCTGAGCCGATCAAAAAGCCGTTGGCAAAGCGGCTGAGCTCACGCACCTGTGCATAGCTGTTAATGCCCGATTCGCTAATCACCGTTACGCCGTGTCCGAGGCGCGGCGCCAGCTGGCGCGTACGATCGATATCAACCGACAGATCGCGCAGGTTGCGGTTATTGATGCCCACCACTTTCGCGTCCAGCGCCAGCGCGCGTTCCAGCTCCGCTTCGTTACTTATCTCGGTCAGGATACCCATCTCCAGGCTGTGTGCGACGGCAGCCAGCGCGCGGTACTGCTCATCATCCAGCACCGACAGCATCAGCAAAATCGCATCCGCCTGATAGTGGCGCGCCAGATAGATCTGAAAGGGATCGATAATAAAATCTTTGCACAGCACCGGCTGGGTGATAGCCGCGCTCACCAGCGGTAAAAAATCGAAGCTGCCCTGAAAATATTTCTCATCGGTAAGCACCGAAACCGCCGAGGCGTAATCTTTATAAACCTGCGCGATTGCCAGCGGATCGAAATCCGCGCGGATGACCCCTTTGGAAGGCGAAGCCTTCTTACACTCCAGAATAAAGGCGGTGCGCGCGCCCTGAAGCGCATGATAAAAGCTGCGTGTGGAAGGCGTCAGCTGCTGCTGAAATGATGCGAGCGGCTGCGCCTGTTTACGCTGTTCGATCCATAGCGCTTTATCTCTGACGATATGATTCAGTACGGTTTCCTGCATCTTTAGCCTCTTGCTGCTAATGCGACCACGCGTTCATAGGCCTGGCCGCTGGCGATAGCGCTCAGCGCCCGTTGGGCGTTCTCGCGTAAATCTTCATTGCCGAATATTTTCAATAGCATAGCTACGTTAGCCGCTACCGCATGCTGGTGCGCGCGTTCGCCTTTACCCTGGAGCAATTGCGCCAGAATGTCACGGTTTTCTTCCGGGGTGCCGCCCGCCAGCGCCTCTTTAGGATGATAAGGCAGGCCGAAATCCTCCGGCGTCAGCTGATAACTGGTAATGTCGCCGTCGCGCAGCTCCGCCACCTGCGTGGCGCTGTGTACCGCAATTTCATCCATGCCGCCGCCGTGTACCACCGCCGCGCGCTGATAGCCCAGCACGCGCAGCGTTTCCGCGATTGGCAGTACCAGCTCCGGGCTGTAGACGCCGATCACCGCCAGCGGCGGGCGCGCCGGGTTGATCAGCGGTCCCAGCACGTTAAACAGCGTCCGGGTTTTAAGCTGCTGGCGAACCGGCATCGCATGACGGAAACCGGTGTGATACTGCGGAGCAAACAGAAAACAGACGTTAAGGTCATCCAGCGCCTGCCGCGCCTTTTCCGCCGGCAGATCGAGACTGATGCCGAAGGCCGCCAGCAGATCGGATGAACCGGACTTGCTGGATACGCTGCGGTTGCCATGCTTCGCCACTTTTAAACCGCAGGCGGCGGCGACAAAGGCGCTGGCGGTGGAGATATTAATACTGTTGCTGCCGTCGCCGCCGGTGCCGACGATATCGGCAAAGGCGTAGCCGGGGCGCGGAAAGGGCCGCGCGTCGGCCAGCAGCGCCGACGCTGCGCCGGCAATTTCCTCCGGGCGCTCGCCGCGGACTTTCATCGCTATCAGCACCGCCGCCAGCTGCGTCGGCTCCAGCTGGCCGGTAACGATCGCCGTAAACAGCTGGTGGCTTTCCGCCTGCGTCAGGGGCTGCGCCTGATATAACTTCTCCAGAATATGTTGCATCGCGTGCTCCTCCGCTTATGCCAGCGCCCAGGCCAGAGTTTGTTCCAGCAGGCGCGCGCCCTGCGTGGTCAGAATAGATTCGGGGTGGAACTGAAAACCGCACACCCGGTCGGCATCGTGCCGTACCGCCATCACCATCCCGTTGTAAGTGGCGTTGACCGTCAGCCCGGCGGGGATATCGCTGCCTGCCAGCGAGTGATAGCGCGCTACCGGTAACGGGTTGCTTAAGCCGGCGAACATCGCCTGCCGGTCGTGATGAATCGCCGAGGCTTTACCGTGCAGTATTTCGCCCGCCTGGCCGACGCGCCCGCCATAAGCCTCCACAATCGCCTGATGGCCAAGGCAGATGCCGATAATCGGCAGCTGTCCGCGCAGCCGCTGCAGCAGCGCGGGCATACAGCCCGCTGCCGATGGCGTA
This sequence comes from Mixta tenebrionis, assembly GCF_006517625.1. Classification (GTDB taxonomy): domain Bacteria; phylum Pseudomonadota; class Gammaproteobacteria; order Enterobacterales; family Enterobacteriaceae; genus Mixta; species Mixta tenebrionis. Next base: position 249,584 of record NZ_VHQI01000003.1, read on the forward strand.
CCGGGACCGGGCGACAGCATCAGTATCGGCGTTTCCATCTGTTGCAGCCGCGCTATCAGGGTATCGACCGCCACGGTATTACGGTAAATCACTACGCGATGACCAAAGGCGCGTAGCTGATCGACGAGGTTCCAGGTAAAAGAATCGATATTATCGAGCAGCAGGATATCGGCCATCAGAAACTCTCCTCGCAGTGATGGGCGCTGGCAATGGCGCGCAGTACGGCGCGCGCTTTGTTGCGGCTTTCGTCCGCTTCCGCCTGCGGCTGCGAATCCAGCACCACGCCCGCGCCAGCCTGTACGGTGGCGATGCCGTCTTCGACGTAAGCCGACCGGATAACGATGCAGGTATCGAGATCGCCGCTGCCGGTAAAGTAGCCGACGGCTCCGCCGTAGGCGCCGCGGCGCGTGCCTTCGACGCCGGCAATCAGCTGCATGGCGCGTACTTTCGGCGCGCCGCTCAGCGTCCCCATATTCATACAGGCGCGGTAAGCATGCAGCACGTCGAGATCGTGCCGCAGCGTGCCCACCACGCGTGATACCAGATGCATAATAAAGGTGTAGCGATCCACCTTGGTCAGATCGGCCACATAACGGCTGCCGGGCTCGCAGATGCGCGCCAGATCGTTACGCGCCAGATCTACCAGCATCAGATGTTCCGCCAGCTCTTTATGGTCGGTGCGCATCTCCAGCTCGATACGACTGTCCAGATCGCGATCCAGCGATCCGTCGGCATGACGCCCGCGCGGGCGGGAGCCGGCGATGGGGTAGATCTCAATTTGCCGGGAGGCGGCATCATATTTCAGCGAGCTTTCCGGCGAGGCGCCGAACAGAGTGAAGTCGCGGTCCTGCATAAAAAACATATAGGGGCTGGGATTATGACTTTTTAATGTGGCGTAGGCCGCCAGCGGCGAAGGACAGGGCAGGGAGAAGCGACGTGACGGCACCACCTGGAAAATTTCGCCGCAGCGAATCGCCTGCTGCATGGTGCGCACCACCTCGCAGTAGGCTTCATCGCTCTGGCTGCAGCTTAACGCCATCTGGTCGACGCGCTGTACCGGCAGCGGCTGAGCAGGCTGCAGCATTTGCTCATGCAGCTGGCGCAGGCGGCGCTGCAGACGCTGAAACTCGCCGGTTGACGGGGCGAACAGGCTGGCCTGCAGGCGCGCGCTTTGCTGCTGATGATCCAGCACCAGCAGCGTTTCCGCCAGGTAAAAGCAGTAGTCGGGGCAGCGTTGATCGTTGCGCAGTTCAGGCAGCGGCTCAAAGTCCGCTACCAGATCGTAGGCGAACAGCCCGCCGAGCAGCATGGCCTCGCGCTCGTGCTGCGGCGCGGCTACCAGTTGTGAAATCAGGCGCAGCGCGTCGAATACCGACAGCGATTTCAGCCGTGAATCTTCATCCTGAGCGGCGTCGGTAGCGGGAAATACCAGCGTCCGGCTGTCAGGGTGGAGATGATTCTCCACCGCCTCCGGCAGCGCGGCGTCCAGCAGCGGCAACAGCTGTCCGCCGTTTTCCGACAGCGCCTGCACCGTTACCTGATTGCCCAACGCGGTAATGCGCAGCGCGCTGTCGACGATCAGCAGGCTTTTCAGGTTACGCTTGCTGTCGATATCCGCTGATTCCAGCAGCAGAGTCGCCGGACGTGCGCCGCACAGCTGATGAAAAACCGCGGCAGGATCTTCGCGGTAGGGCGCCGAGCCGGTAATCAGTTTTAATTGTGGTTTTGCATTCGACATAATCGGTTCTCTGAATTGCGCTCAAAAAAAAAGCCCGCTTCGGCGGGCTCAGGTATCAGCATATGATGAGTACAGATGCGTGATGTCGTCGCCCTTCCGCAGAAGCGCGCCACCAGCAAAACATCAGGTTCTGACTGAACGTCATCATCATATCTACCCTTGCGTGAACTTGTGTACTAGTTAACTGGTTCAGGCTCTGAATGTCAATACTTTTTTATAGGGCGGTTAATCCGCTATGATGCGCCTGACTTTATTTGTTTCTCAGGAGTTATTTTGACCGCGACAACGGCGATAAGCGCCTTTCCTGTTTATGATCTGCACAGCCATACCCGCGCGTCTGACGGTTTACTGACGCCGGAAGCGCTGGTGCAGCGCGCCGTTGAGATGCGCGTCGGCGTACTGGCGATCACCGATCATGACAGCGTGGCGGGGCTGGCCGCCGCCAGAGAAGCGATTGCCGCGCATCAGCTGCCGCTGCATCTGATTAACGGCGTGGAGGCCTCCACGCTGTGGGAAAATCATGAAATCCATATTGTTGGACTGGGAATCGATCCCGTTCATCCGGCAATGACTGAATTTTTAGCCGGGCAGACGGCCTGCCGGCTGGCGCGCGCGCAGCTAATGGGCGAACGGCTGGAAAAAGCGCATCTTCCCGGCGCGCTGGCAGGCGCGCTGGCGCTGGCGGAGGGCGGCGCGATAACGCGCGGACATTTTGCCCGCTGGCTGATTGCGCAGGGCAAAGCGGACAATATGGTGCAGGTGTTTAAGCACTATCTGGCGCGCGGTAAAACCGGCTATGCGCCGCCACAATGGTGTACAATTAAACAAGCCGTTGATGCTATTCATCATTCTGGCGGTTATGCGGTGTTGGCGCATCCCGGTCGCTACGATCTCTCTGCTAAATGGCTGAAGCGCCTGATTGCGCATTTTGCCGAAAGCGGAGGCGATGCGATGGAGGTGGCGCAGTGCCAGCAGTCGCCAAACGAACGCAGCCAGCTGGGACGCTATGCGCAGGAGTATCAGCTTGCCGGCTCCCAGGGCTCCGATTTTCATCAACCCTGTCCGTGGATCGAGCTGGGCAGAAAGCTGTGGCTGCCGGGCGGCGTAGAGGCCGTTTGGAACCGCTTTCCATCCCTGATGCCCTCTGCGGAGAGGTGATAAGAGGTTAGCTATGAGTCAGATTTTTCATATTCATCCCGATAATCCCCAGCCGCGCCTGATTAGTCAGGCTGTGGATGCGCTGAATAAAGGGGGCGTGATTGTTTATCCTACCGATTCCGGCTATGCGCTGGGCTGTCGGCTGGAAGATAAAAACGCCATGGAGCGCATTTGCCGCATTCGCCAGCTCGACGGCAACCATAACTTCACTCTGGTGTGCCGCGATCTTTCCGAACTCTCAACCTATGCGCACGTGGATAACAGCGCGTTTCGCCTGATTAAAAACAACACGCCGGGCAGCTACACCTTTATTCTGAAGGGCACTAAAGAGGTACCGCGCCGCCTGATGAACGATAAGCGTAAAACCATCGGGCTGCGCGTGCCCTCCAATGCGGTAGCGCTGGCGCTGCTGGAGGCGCTGAACGAGCCGATGATGTCCACCTCGCTGATGCTGCCGGGAAATGACTTTACCGAGTCCGATCCGGAGGAGATTCAGGATCGCATCGGCAAGCTGGTGGATCTGATTGTTGACGGCGGTACGCTGGGACAGCAGCCGACCACGGTTATCGATCTCACCAGCGATACGCCGGAAGTGGTGCGTGAAGGCGTGGGCGACAGCCGTCCCTTCCGCTAACAGCCGACCGGCGCAAGGCCGGTCGTTTTATCCCGCAATTGAAGCGTCAAGCCAGGCTTTAAAATCAGCGTAAGGAATATAAAGCGATACATCCTTCAGGATCACCTTATTGCTGCGGCGGTTTTTTATTTCATTGCTGTAGCCAATAATAACGCCGCCAATCGAATCATCCTGATTATAGACAGCCCCGCCTGACATACCCTGAACTACGCCCGCATTGGAGGCCATCGCCATGCAGGGCGCTTTATTCCAGTCGTTGCGGATAGCGGTACGGGCGAGGTTGACGCCGCTGGAAGCAACCGGCATCGCAGAGATAAAGCTGTAGCCATACATCTTCACGCTGTCGCCGATACGGCTGGGACGAAACACCGGCAGCGTTTTCATCTCGTTTTTATGATACACGATCGCCAGATCGCAGTATGGGTGCCAGGCCTTCACCCGCTGCACCGAATATTTGGCCACGTGCGCCGCCGTCAGGCTATATTCAGGCGTCAGGGGAATGCTGGTGCCGAGCGTGCCAAGGCCTAAAACGGTAGGAATGCCGGTAAAGTTCATATCCACCCGCTTCATCGCCTCGCGGCTGTATTCATAGTGGCCGACTGAGCAGCCTGACAGCAACAGCGTCGCCGCCGTTGCCAGTAAAACACGGTTTTTCATTGGGTTAATAGCCTTTAGGGTACGCCGATAAATCCCTGGTGAAGATGAATGGCGTACAAGTCAGGCGCCTGCGTTAGCGCCGAATGCCGATTGGTATCGGCGTGATTTTGTAACAAACCGGAAAAATTTTTATTGAGATATAAAATGTCGCCTTCTGATGAGGCGTATTTGTATTTTTTTGAACCACAACTATTTTACCCGTTGTCGTATCAGAAACAACTGAGCCTTGATTCAGGTGTTTCTGCACGCCCGCCGGTTAGCGGCAGTCGTTAAAAGCCTGACAGGGTTATCGGTAGCAATACAGAAAACTACAGTCTTTGGTTGATGATAAGGAGGGATTATATTTTTATGTTCAGTAGCCGCTTAGCGGATTACCCGTTTTTTCAGCGCCGGGATTTGGGCTGTATCGATTTGTCGGGATAGGTTATGGGATAACTCTTAAGAGTTATTTCGCTGGAGGCAGTATTCCCACTGATTGAATTTCCCCATAAACCACCGATAAATTACTGGGTTTATGAGGAAAGAGTCATCACTGTTATAACTTTATGCTAAAAAGCTGTAATGCTTGCCGACAGAGGTTGACGATCAAAATATCAGATCTACCTCTCTGTATGGCAATATCAGTTTTATTAGCTGAACAGTGAGTGAGAAACATTTCCGGTACCAACAGATTCACGGTAATGAGCCAACGTATCTGCAATCATATCGCGCCCGAAAATTGCGCCACCGATCCCGCCAATAATACCACCGATAAACGGCGTAAGCGCATAGCCAACGAGCTGGGCGATCCCGCCAATGATAAATCCGCCTGCTCCCCCAAATTTACCCGCAATAGACATGCCGGTCATCGCGCCGTCACCTAATCCCCACAGGAAACCTTCCAGTGCTTCTTCCATTGATGCAACCACTGCACCAGAAATTTGCTGAGATTCGATTTGAGTTAATTCACGCATGTTTTTCCCCTTAATAGAATAATATTTATTTTTTCACTGCCGATAACCATTGTGTTTGCTGGCAGTGGGACAATTATGTGTTTTACGTATGATTAATCAATAGTGTTGGGAAAAACCTAAGTTTTACTACTTATCCATAATAAATTTTATTTCTGCTAAGAGTGTTTCCTGAAAGCTATTTTGATTAGCATCCATGGTAAATGTATGTGAGTTTTCCTGTTGCTATAGCGAATAAATGAAATGGCTGAATCAACGATATGTCAGTTATATCAGGTGAAGCAGAAGCGATCAATTATTCAGCAATGTGAATAAAGCATCATTACTTTTTTGAAATCTGCATTTTATATTATTAGCTCTGCTGGCAAATTTCAGCAGGAATAGTGGAGTCCTGACTGTGCCTCACAATCAACAAATAATCTTTCCCATCTATTTTTTATGGTGACTGTTGATTTCTTTCAGCTGTGGCGACAACGAGGGTTACACGCTAATAAAAACAATGTATAATGGCAATGATGTTTGGTTTTAATCCATTGAAATTAAAAGATTTTATTTTCCCACCGACGCCTGTGAAGGCGACAGCGAGGCCGCTCAATGAGCGAAAAGTTACAAAAAGTATTGGCGCGGGCCGGGCACGGCTCCCGTCGCGAAATCGAAGCAATGATCTCCGCCGGACGCATTAGCGTCGATGGCAAACTGGCAACGTTGGGCGACCGTATCGAACCCAACGCTATGGTAAAAATCCGTATTGATGGGCATATCGTCTCCATCAGTGAATCCTCCCAGCAGGTCTGTCGCGTACTGGCTTACTATAAGCCGGAAGGCGAGCTGTGCACCCGCAACGATCCGGAAGGCCGGCCTACCGTTTTCGATCGTCTGCCGCGTTTACGCGGCGCGCGCTGGATTGCCGTTGGGCGACTGGACGTCAACACCTGTGGTTTACTGCTGTTTACCACCGACGGCGAGCTGGCTAATCGCCTGATGCACCCCAGCCGTGAGGTTGAACGCGAATATGCGGTGCGCGTGTTTGGTCAGGTTGACGATGCGAAAATTCGTCAGCTCAGCCTGGGCGTGCAGCTGGAAGATGGTCCGGCCTCGTTCCGCACCATTAAATTCACCGGCGGCGAAGGGATGAACCAGTGGTACAACGTCACCCTGACCGAAGGGCGCAACCGTGAAGTGCGCCGTCTGTGGGAAGCGGCCGGCGTACAGGTAAGCCGCCTGATTCGCGTGCGCTACGGCGATATCACTCTGCCGAAAGGCCTGCCGCGCGGCGGCTGGACGGAGCTGGATCTGGCGCCGGTTAACTATCTGCGCGAGCTGGTGGGCCTGCCGCCGGAAAGCGTAAGTAAAGTGCCGGTGGAAAAAGATCGCCGTCGTACTAAGGCGAACCAGATTCGTCGCGCCGTGAAGCGCCATGCGCAGGTGGGCAATGTGCGTCAGGGCAATAACGCCAGCCGTCGCTCCAGCACGCGTAACAAGAGTAACGGTTAAATAGCGGTTCCGGCGGGCTGACGCCGGAACGCTTTCTTTTCCACTCCCTTCGCCTGTGATGTTTTTCACACTTTCGCCTAAAGACAAGAAACAGGAATTGCACGGACAAATAACGCAAAGTGATACGCCAGGCTGCGTCATATACTGTCGGCTCTGATAGCTAAAACAGGGAACCTGGAATGGAGAGCGCAGCGAAATTATCGGCAAGCTATGTGATCATCGGCGTTAAAGAAAAAACAGGTTATGGGCTGGGTGATTTTGCTTCTAATCTGTCATTTGGCTTTGTTTCTTTATTTTTACTGTTTTTCTACACCAATATTTACGGCATCAGCGCGGTGCAGGCCAGTGCGATATTTGTTATCGCACGAGTGATTGACGCGGTTTTTAATATTTTGATTGGTTTTGCCATCGATAAAACGCAGAGTAGATATGGTAAATTGCGTCCTTGGTTATTATATGGTTCGGTGCCGCTGGGTTTTTTAACCGTGCTCTGTTTTATGCCGTTCGGCGGAGAGGCGAAATTTTATTTTGCGCTGGCCTCCTATACCCTTTATTGCCTTGCCTATACCGCGGTCAACACGCCTTATTCGGCGTTAACCAACCGCCTGACGCAGCACGAAGCCTCACGTTCGTCGCTTTCAGTCTATCGTTTTGTGCTGGCGATCGTCGGTTATCTGATTGTCTCGACAACGGCTGACCTGCTGATTTCCCCGTTCCACAATAAACAGCTCGGTTATGTTTTCGCCGTCTCCTGTTTTGCGCTGCTGGCCACCTTTATGTTTCTTGCCTGTTTCGGGATGACCAAAGAGCGGGTAGGCGCAGAGGAAGAGGCGAGCGCGCCGACGCTGCGCGAAATGTTGCGCGCGGTATTAGGCAATACGCCGCTGATCCATCTGTCGTTATTTACCGTATTCTTCTATATCGCCTATACCGTATGGATGGCGATTGCCATTTACTTTATTAAATATATTATCGGCAGCGAAAGTTTTACCGCTACCTTCTTTATCATTCAGTCTGCGGCTTATATTACTGGAACCATTATTTCTGAAAAAGCCATTGCGCTAATGGGTAAAAAGCGTATGACGCTGCTGGCGTTATTGATTGGCGTGCTGGGAATGCTGATGCAATATTTTATCGCCGGCAATAATATCTGGCTGATTATGACCGGAGTCTGTCTCTACAGTATTACGCTGGGGATGGGGTTTGTCGCCATGTGGTCAATGATCGCGGACACCGTAGAGTATGCTGAATGGCATCACGGGGTACGCTCGGAAGGGGCGATCTACGGCTTCTTTAATTTCATTACCAAAATTGCGATGGCTATCGGCGGCGGCTGTGCGGGCTGGATGCTTGATTTCTATCACTACGATGCCGGGCATATTACCGCCAGCGCGATTAACGGCATCAACGTGCTGATGACGCTGTTCCCCGGCGCGATGTTTGCTGTCAGCGCCATCTTCGTCGCCTGTTATACGCTGGATGAGAAGACCTACCGCGATATCGTGCAAAAAATTAGCCTGCGTAAGCAAAACGCGCTTTAACCTCAGGGAGATAAAAAATGAACGGTGATTTCCATAGCACTATTGCCGCGATGACGGCAGAGGAAAAAGTGGCGCTGCTGACCGGCAGCGGGTTGTGGCGCACGGCGTCGCTGCCGCAGCATGGTATCAGCGATATTGTGATGACCGATGGCACCTACGGGGTACGCTACAGCAGCGCGCAAATCGATGGCGAAGAGAAGTGGAGTATGGATGACTTTATTTCGGTTATCACTCAAAGCGCCGGACAGGCCAGCGTGAAAGAAGAAGCGACGAAGGGAGGAAGCGAAGCGCTGTTCAGCGCCTCGCTGCCGGCGACCTGTTTTCCGAACGGTTCCAGCCTGGCCTGTAGCTGGGATGTAGAGCTGGTGCGGCAAATGGGCCAGGCGCTGGGGCGCGAATGCCAGCAGATGGGCGTGGATATTCTGCTGGGGCCGGGCATTAACATTCGCCGTACGCCGCTGGCGGGGCGCGGCTACGAATATTATGCGGAAGATCCGGTAGTCAGCGGCGATCTTGCCGCCGCGTTAATTAACGGGCTGCAGGAAGAGGGCGTCGGCGCCAGCCTGAAACATTTTGCCGCGAATAATTCTGAATACCGTCGTACCGAAATGGATTCGATTATCGAAGAGCGGGCGCTGCGTGAAATCTACCTGGCCGGCTTTCAGCGGGCGATTGCTAAATCGCAGCCCTGGACGGTGATGTCCTCTTATAATCGCCTCAACGGCGTGCAAACCTCGCAGGACCCGTTTTTGCTTACTCAGGTGCTGCGCGACGAATGGGGCTATGACGGGTTGGTAATGTCTGACTGGTACGGCATCAAGGATCGTCCGGCGTCGCTGTTGGCGGGCAACGATCTGGCGATGCCGGAAACGCGTCGCGATAAACAGACGCTGCTGGCGGCGATAGCGTCTGGGGAAGTGCCGATGGAAGTCGTGGATCGCGCCTGCCTGCGCATGCTGCAGCTGGTGGATAAAGTTAAGCGCCATCGTCGCCCGCAGACCCGCGCGGATTTTGCCGCCCATCACGCTTTGTCGCAGCGTTTAGCGGCAGAATCTATTGTCTTGTTGAAAAATGAAGGCGATCTGCTGCCGCTGGATGCACGGAAAACGCCGCGCATCGCGGTGATCGGCAAGCCTGCGCAGGAACCGGTGATTCAGGGCTCCGGCTGCGCGACGACGGTGCCTTATTTACTGGATCGCCCGCTGGATGAAATTTTCGACCTCGCCGGCGATGAATTTCACGTCTCGTGGGCGATCGGCGCCCCGGATGATACGCACTGCGATGAGCAGGCGCTTGCTCAGGCGCGCGAAGCGGCGCAGGCTGCCGATGTCGCGCTGGTATTCGTCAGTACTGCGGTAGGCGAAGATGGCGAAAACGGCGATCGTCAGGATCTGAATATTTTGCCGGTTCATGAGCGTCTGATACATGAAGTTGCGGCGGTACAGCCAAATCTGGTAGTGGTGCTTGCTAACAGCGATGCGGTGGTCATGCCGTGGCTGGGCGAATGCCGGGCGCTGCTGGAGACGTTTTTTGCCGGGCAGGGAATGGGGCGCGCGGTAGCGGAAATCCTGTTCGGCAAGCGCAATCCGTGCGGCAAACTTACCGTGACGATGCCGAATACGCTGGAAGAGACGCCGGCGTGGCTGCACTATCCCGGTGAAAATCTGCGCCACTATTATGGTGAAGGTTTGTTTGTCGGCTACCGCTATTATGATAAACGCCAGCTTACGCCGCAGTTCCCGTTTGGTTTCGGCCTGAGCTATACCCGCTTTGCCTATGACAATATAGCGCTTTCGGCCTGTCGGATAGGCGCCGGGGAAACGCTGAACGTGACGTTTGATTTGACCAACTGCGGCGACCGTGAAGGTAAGGAGATTGTCCAGCTCTACGCGGCGGCTCCCGCCGGGGAGCTGATTCGCGAGGTGCGGGCGTTAAAAGCCTTCACGAAAGTGGCGCTGGCCGCCGGCGAGACGCGTCGCGTTACGCTCTCTCTGCCGATAGCCGATCTGGCCTGTTATCATCCGGGCCTGGCGGAGTGGGTGATCACGCCGGGAAAATGGCAAATTTTCGTCGGCGCCTCATCGCGCGATCTGCCGCTGTCCGCCAGCGTTGAGGTGGATTGCCCTGCGCGCTACCTGCCGCTGCGCGATGATAACTCTCTGCAGCAGCTGATTCAGCAGCCGGAAGCCTTCGCCCGCGTAGTGGCGCTGATCGCCGCGAAGAGTGGAGTACCTGAACCCCAGGTGCGCGAAAAGCTGATTCGTCTGGCGCCGGATATGGTTTTCGGATTGCTGACTTCTTTAACCGAGTTTCTGGCGCTGGACATCGAGCGTGATGAACTCAATGCGGTGCTGGCCGGTTAGCCGTAAACAGAGTGCCAGGAGGTAACGCATGTTCCCTTTTTCAGCGACTCATTCTCGCCCGGCCGCCCATGTCGGGCAGCAGGCGGCAAACAGCGGCTACGAACTGATCGCCTTCGATGCTGAGAAGCTGAACGTGTTTGCCGCTGAGGTCCGCTACTGCGAGCCTCACTGGCATGCGGCGCCTGAACTGATTACCGTGCTGAGCGGCCGTTTCACGGTGGGCGTTGGGCAACAGCAGGTCGAGCTGGGCCAGGGGGAGATGCTGTACCTTAACGCCGGGGAGGTGCACTCCCTCAGCGCGGAGATGGCGGCCAGCCAGCTGGTGACGGTGCAGTTTTCTCCGGGGCTGTTTGATGAGATGCACCCTGCTTTGCAGCTGAGCTGGTGTACCGCCGGGCGCGCCAGCAGGGCTGCGGATTGCGCGGTGCGGCAGCGATTAATCGCGCTGCTGGAACAGCTGGTTGATAACCGTCGGCCGTTTCAGCGCATCGCGGCCATCTATCTGCTGCTGGATGCCCTGGCGGCGGCCGGAGAGCCGTTGCAGCGCGCGGAAAGCTCTTTGCGCGAAGCGTCGATGATCAAAAAGGGCATTGACTATATTAACCTGCACTACGATCGGCCGCTGACGCTGAGCGAAGTGGCCAGCCACAGCGGCATGAGCTATTCATGGTTTTCCCGGCTGTTTAAAAAGGTCAGCCGCTATAATTTTAAAGAGTATTTGACGCTGGTACGGTTAAACAAAGCGCGGAATCTGCTGCGCGACACGCGCACGCCGATCACCGAAATCAGTCATAGCTGCGGCTTTCAGGAACATAAATACCTGATTGCCGCTTTTAATAAATATTGCGGCCTGACGCCGACTGAATACCGTAAGCGCTTTGTCTCGCGGCAAAACCTTCCCGACAGCGAGCTGGCGCCCGGCGAGGATTGCCGCTGCCTGCCGCTTAACCGCGCTCTGCTGGCGCGGCTGGCAGCTAATAATCGATCCCCATCTGCGCCCTGACGCCGGCATCAAACGCATGTTTTACCGCACGCATTTCACTGACGGTATCGGCCAGTTCAATAATGTCGCGATGGCAGCCGCGTCCGGTAATAATTACCGTCTGATGGGCCGGGCGGTTGCGCAACGCGCTCAGCACCTCCTCCAGCGGCAGGTAATTGTAAGCCACCATATAGGTGAGCTCATCCAGCAGCACCAGGTCCAGGTTTTCGTCCGCCAGCATACGCCTGCCGTGCCGCCAGACGGCCAGGCAGGCGGCAGTGTCGCTTTCGCGATCCTGCGTATCCCAGGTAAAGCCGGTTGCCATTACCTGAAATTCCACGCCGTGCGGTTCCAGCAGATTACGTTCGCCGTTGGGCCATTCGCCTTTGATAAACTGAATCACGCCCGCTTTTTGGCCGTGTCCGACGGCGCGGGCCACGGTGCCGAAGGCGGCGGTGGTTTTGCCCTTGCCGTTGCCGGTAAACACCAGCAAAATGCCGCGCGTTTCGCTGGCGGCGGCAATGCGCGCCTCTACCTGCTGTTTAAGGCGCTGCTGGCGCTGTTGATGACGATCGTTTTGCGCCATTATTCCGCCGGCCCCGGTTTGCGTCCCGGCTGGGCGTCAAAGCTGATGCCGGTCTTGCGACGGCTGTCGTCGCCCATCAGATAGAGATAGATCGGCATAATTTCCGCCGGCGTTTTCAGCTTTGCGGCATCCTCATCGGGAAAGGCGCTGGCGCGCATTTTGGTGCGGGTGCCGCCCGGATTGATGCAGTTCACCCGCAGATTGCGGTTTTTATACTCTTCGGCCAGCACCTGCATCATTCCTTCAGTAGCGAATTTCGATACCGCGTAGGCGCCCCAGCCGGATCGCCCCGTGCGGCCAACGCTGGAACTGGTAAAGACCAGCGAGCCCGCCTCCGATTTCAGCAGCAGCGGCAACAGCGCCTGGGTCAGGAAAAAGGTGGCGTCAACGTTAACGCGCATTACCTGTTGCCAGATCGCCGGCGCCAGGTCGGCGAGCGGCACAATGTCGCCCAGCACGCCTGCGTTGTGCAATACGCCATCCAGCCGCGGCACCTGCTGCGCCAGCTGCCCGGCGAACTCACGGCAGCTTTCCGGCGTCGCCGTTGCCAGATCGAGCAGGCAAACCAGCGGTTCAGCCTTGCCCAGCGCGCCGATCTCATCGCTGACGCGCTGCAGCTTTTCTGCGTTACGGCCCAGCAAGATAACCTGCGCGCCGTAGCGCGCATAGGTTAACGCCGCCTCCCGGCCGATACCGTCGCTGGCGCCGGTGACAAGAATAATTCGATGATTAAGCAGGTCGCTTTTAGGTTGATAATGCAAAACGGCTTCCTCGGCGAGTAAGAGCTCAGCACGGGGCTGAGGAGAGCGAATGGGGGAGTTATGCCTGAAAAAAGGTTTCAGTTCAACGCCGTCGCGTCCATTTCCTGCGCCTGCGCTGCTTTACAGGCGACGAAGTGAAACGACTCAGTTACACTACGGCTCTGGTTTCAGCAAGGATATAAGCAAAGGCGGTTCGAGTGGATTTATTATTCTGGTATGCATTATTTTTGGCAAAGGCGGTTACCGTGGTGCTGGCCATCGCTGCGGTCGCTCTTATTTTGGTCAACGTGACCCAGCGTAAGCGTGGACAGCCCGGACAGCTGCACGTAACCCAGCTCAACGAGCGCTACCGCGAAATGAAAAGCGAAATGCAGCTGGCAGCGCTGCCGCCGCAGGAGCAGAAGCTGCGTCATAAGGCGGAAAAGAAAAAGCAGAAGCAGGAGGCGAAAGCGGCAAAACAGCGGGCGAAGCAGGGACTCTCCAGTATGGATGGTAAACCAACGCTTTACGTGCTGGATTTTAACGGCAGCATGGATGCCGGTGAAGTCACGTCGCTGCGTGAAGAGATTTCAGCGATTACCGCGGTAGCGCGCGCGCAGGATGAAGTGCTGCTGCGGCTGGAAAGCCCCGGCGGCGTAGTACACGGCTACGGGCTGGCGGCCTCGCAGCTGCAGCGCTTGCGCGACAAGGGCATTCCGTTAACGGTGGCGGTAGATAAGGTTGCCGCCAGCGGCGGATATATGATGGCCTGCGTGGCCGATCGCATTGTCGCCGCGCCTTTCGCCATTATCGGCTCGATCGGCGTAGTGGCGCAGGTGCCGAACTTTAACCGCCTGCTCAAGCGTAACGATATCGATGTTGAACTGCATACCGCGGGCGAATATAAGCGCACGCTGACGCTGTTTGGCGAAAACACCGAGCAGGGACGTAACAAATTCCGCGAAGATCTTAACGAAACGCACCAGCTGTTTAAGCAGTTCGTACAGCAGATGCGTCCGGTGCTGGATATCGATCGGGTCGCTACCGGCGAACACTGGTACGGCAGCCAGGCGCTGGAAAAACAGCTGATTGACGCGCTGGGCACCAGCGACGATCTGATTATCGAGCGCATGGCGCAGTTTAATGTTATCAGCGTGCGCTATACGCGGCGTAAAAAACTGCTGGAGCGCTTTACCCAGAGCGCCGCCGACAGCGCCGCGCGTCAGCTGATGAAACTGTGGCAGCGCGGCGATAAACCGCTGCTGTAATGTTGCGGCGACGCCCGGCGCGCTACCGGTCGGGCGTCATTCCGCTAAATGATATTTTTCCGACAGCGCTACCGTCAGCGCTTTAAAGATATTAAATACCGCGGTGCTTTTCGCCGTTGGCAATCCATTCTCGTCGAGAAAATAATCGCCGCGAAACACCAGCAGCTGCCCGTTCTGTTCGACTTCGCTGACCTTAACCCCGGCAAAATAATCGTCATGTTCGCTGATCAGCGCATTCGCTTTTTCAATGAGTTGTTGACGTGAAAGCGGTGACGTTTTGGCGTTCATTATTTAATCCCATTTTGACAGACCCATATTCTCTTCTATATTACTGGCCTGTTGCCGTTGACCGCAAATACCCTGTGGATATGCTCGCGTAGCAAAAAGCGGCAAAAGTGGCGTAAACCCAGGCAAAATGCTAATTAAGTTGCGTATCAGATTTTATCAGGTAGAGTGTGGGCGTTTCAGGGTCCGGGCGTAAAAATGGCTTTACGCTGGCGGCGGGAAGCGCCGGTTCTCAGCTAAAAAACGCCGTTAATCAGTGCGATAAGCTGAAAAGCAAGCCGATATCCGCAGCAAAAAAGACCGGGTTGAATTTTTTCAATCTGCAGCAATATAGGTTGACATGCTGACTGGCAACGCTGGAAAACGCCATCATTACATTCGGACGTATTCATCAGGTAAAGGTAAATATGGGTAAAGCTCTCGTAATAGTCGAGTCCCCGGCAAAGGCCAAAACGATCAATAAATATCTCGGTAAAGACTACGTGGTGAAATCCAGCGTCGGTCATATACGTGATTTGCCGACCAGTGGCTCGACGGTGAAAAAGAGCGCTGACGCTAAACCAGCCAAAAAAGGCAAAAAAGATGAAAAGACGGCGCTGGTTAGCCGTATGGGCGTCGATCCCTGGCACGGCTGGAAAGCTGACTATCAAATTTTGCCCGGTAAAGAGAAGGTTGTCTCTGAACTAAAAGCGCTGGCGCAGGAAGCCGATCATGTTTATCTCGCCACTGACCTTGACCGCGAAGGGGAAGCCATTGCCTGGCACCTGCGGGAGGTGATCGGCGGCGATGACAAACGCTTCAGCCGCGTCGTGTTCAACGAAATCACCAAAAACGCGATTCGTCAGGCGTTTGAAAAGCCGGGCGAACTGAATATCGACCGCGTTAACGCCCAGCAGGCGCGCCGTTTTATGGACCGGGTAGTGGGCTATATGGTTTCGCCGCTGCTGTGGAAGAAAATCGCCCGCGGCCTTTCTGCCGGACGCGTGCAGTCCGTCGCGGTACGGCTGGTGGTGGAGCGCGAGCGCGAAATCAAGGCGTTCGTGCCGGAAGAGTATTGGGAGCTGAGCGCCGATCTCACCACGCCGAAGGGCAGCGATCTGCCGATGCAGGTCACGCATCAGGGCGATAAGCCGTTCCGTCCGGTTAATCAAGAGCAGACGCAGGCGGCGGTCAGCCTGCTGGAAAAAGCGCGTTTTCGCGTGGAAGATCGCGAAGACCGGCCAACCAGCAGCAAACCGGGCGCGCCCTTTATCACCTCGACGCTGCAGCAGGCGGCCAGCACCCGTCTGGGCTTTGGGGTGAAAAGAACCATGGCGCTGGCGCAGCGGCTGTATGAAGCGGGGCATATCACCTATATGCGTACCGATTCAACCAACCTGAGCCAGGATGCCGTTGCGATGGCGCGCGGCTATATCGAATCCACCTTCGGCGAGAAGTATCTGCCGAAAAGCGCTAACGCTTACGCCAGCAAAGAGAACTCGCAGGAAGCGCACGAAGCCATTCGTCCTTCCGACGTTACCATTCAGGCTGAACAGCTGAAGGATATGGAAGCGGATGCGCAGAAGCTGTATCAGCTGATCTGGCGTCAGTTTGTCGCCTGTCAGATGGTGCCGGCGCAGTATGACTCTACCACGCTGACGGTGGCCGCCGGCGAGTTCAGGCTGAAGGCCAAAGGGCGTATTCTGCGTTTCGACGGCTGGACCAAAGTTATGCCGGCGCTGCGCAAAGGCGATGAGGATCGTATTTTACCGGCGGTTGAGCCAGGCGACGAACTGAGCCTGCAGCAGCTCAATCCCAGCCAGCACTTTACCAAGCCGCCGGCGCGGTTCAGCGAAGCTTCGCTGGTGCGCGAGCTGGAAAAACGCGGTATCGGGCGGCCATCCACCTACGCGTCGATTATCTCCACCATCCAGGATCGTGGTTACGTGCGCGTGGAAAGCCGCCGTTTCTATGCTGAAAAGATGGGCGAAATCGTGACCGATCGCCTGGAAGAGAATTTCCGCGAGCTGATGAACTACGATTTCACCGCGCATATGGAAGACAGCCTCGACCAAGTGGCGAATGAGCAGGCCGAGTGGAAGGCGGTGCTGGATCACTTCTTTGCTGATTTCAGCAAGCAGCTGGATCAGGCGGAAAAAGATCCGGAAGAGGGCGGCATGCAGCCGAACCCGATGGTGTTGACCTCTATCGACTGCCCGACCTGCGGGCGGGAAATGGGGATCCGTACCGCCAGTACCGGCGTGTTCCTTGGCTGTTCCGGCTATGCGCTGCCGCCGAAAGAGCGCTGTAAGCAGACCATCAACCTGATTCCGGAAAATGAAGTGCTGAATATTCTGGAAGGCGATGATGCGGAAACCAACGCGCTGCGCGCGCGCCGCCGCTGCCAGAAATGCGGTACGGCGATGGATAGCTACCTGATCGATAATCATCGCAAGCTGCACGTCTGTGGTAATAACCCCAGCTGCGACGGTTACGAAATCGAGCAGGGTGAATTCCGTATCAAGGGCTATGATGGTCCGATCGTTGAATGTGAAAAATGCGGCTCTGAAATGCACCTGAAAATGGGACGTTTCGGCAAGTATATGGCCTGCACCAACGAAGAGTGTAAAAACACGCGCAAAATCCTGCGTAACGGCGAAGTTGCGCCGCCGAAGGAAGATCCGGTGCCGCTGCCGGAGCTGCCGTGTGAGAAATCGGACGCCTATTTCGTGCTGCGCGACGGCGCGGCGGGCGTATTCCTCGCGGCCAACACCTTCCCTAAATCGCGTGAAACCCGCGCGCCGCTGGTGGAGGAGCTACAGCGCTTTCGCGATCGTCTGCCGGAGAAGCTGCGCTATCTTGCCGATGCGCCTGCTACCGACGATAAAGGCAATAAAACGCTGGTGCGCTTTAGCCGTAAAACGAAACAGCAGTACGTCAGCTCCGAAAAAGATGGCAAGGCGACCGGCTGGTCGGCTTTCTTCGTTGACGGCGCGTGGCGCATAACGGAAAAGTAACGTTGTCTTAATGACCAGAGGCCAGTCTTTGACTGGCCTTTATTTATTGCGGGGGCGATAACATTATCGGCCTTTTCTCCCTCCGCCTTATAGCTAAAAGCTATACATCAGATTGAAAAATGTTATAGTGGTTATAGTATCACCTTCTGAATTTTCCTAACGCGATACCCGTTCGTTAAGCGCCTTCCTTGCGGATCTCTTCCCGGCTGCGCACGGGTTCGGCGCGTGGCTTTATCATCGGGATGAATGACATGAAATTACAGCAGCTGCGTTATATCGTGGAAGTGGTCAATCACAATCTGAACGTCTCCTCAACGGCGGAAGGGCTTTATACTTCGCAACCGGGCATCAGTAAGCAGGTGCGTATGCTGGAGGATGAGCTGGGCATCCAAATCTTTGCCCGCAGCGGCAAGCATTTAACCCAGGTAACGCCCGCCGGCGAAGAGATTATCCGTATCGCCCGTGAAGTGCTTTCCAAAGTAGAGGCGATTAAATCGGTAGCGGGCGAGCATACCTGGCCCGATAAAGGATCGCTGTATGTCGCCACCACCCATACGCAGGCGCGCTATGCGCTGCCGGGCGTCATCAAGGGCTTTATTGAGCGCTATCCGCGCGTGTCGCTGCATATGCATCAGGGATCGCCAACGCAAATTGCCGAAGCGGTAGCCAAGGGCAATGCCGATTTCGCCATCGCTACTGAAGCGCTGCATCTGTATGACGATCTGATTATGTTGCCCTGCTACCACTGGAACCGGGCGATCGTGGTGACGCCCGATCATCCGCTGGCGAGCAAAAAGGCGATCGCTATCGAAGAGCTGGCGGAGTACCCGCTGGTTACCTATACCTTTGGCTTTACCGGGCGTTCTGAGCTGGATACCGCTTTTAATCGGGCCGGGCTCTCTCCGCGCATCGTTTTTACCGCTACCGATGCCGACGTTATCAAAACCTATGTCAGGTTAGGGCTGGGGGTAGGGGTGATTGCCAGCATGGCGGTAGATCCGGTTTCCGATCCCGATTTAGTTCGTATCGAGGCTGCCGATATTTTCACCAACAGCACCACCAAAATCGGCTTCCGGCGCAGCACTTTTTTACGCAGCTACATGTATGATTTCATTCAACGTTTTGCGCCGCATCTGACGCGTGACGTGGTGGATACCGCGGTTGCTTTGCGTTCTAATGAAGATATTGAAGCAATGTTTAAAGATATCCGTCTGCCGTTCAAATAATAAACCACATAAATAAAAGGGAAATAAGGTCGCTGCGGCGGCCTTTTTGCTTTAATACCAGCCAATTGCACACTTTACAGAATCTTTATGATCATTTTGCTGTAAATGAAACATTCATCACATGTTTTTTTATTGTTATTAATTAAATGAGAAACAGAACACATTTTTATGCGGGCGCTTTTGCAGAGTGCCAGGACTATTCTCATACTCAACTTAAAGCGAGCCGTAAGCGCAGGCGGCAGGCAGTATGAAGTTGTTTTTGTCTGTTATTCACTGGATCGGTTTGTGGGTTTTTGTGCAATATTTGACTTAAGGAGAGATGCGCCTTTGACAGGTTTGATAAATTATATTGATAAGTATTTAGGGCAACGATAAATTGTACTAATCGTTGAACTCAACAAAAATAGCTGGATTTTTGGTCTTAAAATGTTTAGGATTTCTCCTAAAAGCTGATTGGTGTTAACAATCATTTTATTGAGAGTGATTATCAAAAACTATGGCTATGAGAATATCAGTACAACCTGGCGTACAGAGCGGCACAAATAACGTAGCACGCAGCGGAATGAGCCTTCGTCGTAAAGCCTGGTTGGCAGTCTTTGCTGCTTCCGGCCTGTTCTGGATTGCTGTTGCATTACTGGTTTGGCAATTGTGGAGTTAATTATGTGGGAACAAGCAGTGCGTATTAAAACGCAGCCGGTCCGCAAATTAAAAACGGGCAGCTGCACGCCCAAGCCGCAGGAAAAAGTGGCGATCCCGCAAGAGTGGGCGCTTAGCGACGCTCAGCGCAGCTTTATTGAATTAATGATGGACAGTAACAACAAATAAACCACAGTTACTGTCGGTAAATAAGTTATTAAAAATAACTGCTCAATCATTCCTTCCTGTTGATCGGTGACACGATCGAGGCGTTTTAACCGCCTGAAAGATTTAACCAACCCGGCATTCGGCAGAATCTATTTAGCGACTTAAATAGATTCGATGTTCTGTGTCTTAATGAATCGGAAATCGACCTGAGAGGTGATGATGAATATTTCTCTGTTCTCATTTTGTAGTGCTTCCGCCTATTCACTGCTGGTTTGGATGGCTGCCGTCTGGCTGTTTATGCAGTAACCTCTCTCAGCTTTACCCCTTGTTTATCTGGCGCCCCGTTGGTTTACCGCGGGGCGTTTTGTTTTTCCTGCGCCGCCTCTGCACATTGCTTGCAACGACGATGTGTTGATTAGTGTTGTTATCAAAACGTTAACTTTGGTTTGTACTATCTTTAACGGAGACCTTGCCGTCTGGCAGGTTATTAAGAACGCTATAAAAAGGAGGAGCTATGTCGTTATCTCTGCGAGATATCAGCCAGGAGACACTGGACGTTGACGGGCAGCGCTATTATTACTATAGCCTTTCACGTGCCGCTCAGCAGCTGGGCGATCTCTCCCGCTTACCGAAAACCCTTAAAGTATTAATGGAAAACCTGCTGCGCTGGCAGGATGGAAGCTCCGTTACCGCTGAAGATATTCAGGCGCTGGCTGACTGGCAAAAAAACGCTCACGCCGATCGCGAAATCGCCTGGCGCCCCGCGCGCGTGCTGATGCAGGATTTTACCGGCGTACCGGCGGTAGTGGATCTGGCCGCTATGCGTGAAGCGGTGAAGCGTCTCGGCGGCGAAGTAGCCAGAGTTAATCCGCTGTCGCCGGTCGATCTGGTGATTGACCACTCCGTTACCGTCGATCGTTTCGGCGATGATGACGCGTTTGAAGAAAACGTACGCCTTGAAATGGAGCGTAACCACGAGCGCTATGTCTTTTTGCGCTGGGGGCAGAAGGCGTTTGATAAATTCCGTGTGGTGCCGCCCGGCACCGGCATCTGCCATCAGGTGAACCTGGAGTATCTCGGTAAAGCGGTGTGGCACGAAGAACAGGAAGGCAAACGCTTTGCCTGGCCGGATTCGCTGGTCGGCACTGATTCGCATACCACCATGATTAACGGCCTCGGCGTGCTGGGGTGGGGCGTAGGCGGCATCGAGGCGGAAGCCGCAATGCTTGGACAGCCGGTATCGATGCTGATCCCGGACGTTGTGGGCTTTAAGCTGACCGGCAAGCTGCGTCCCGGCATCACGGCGACTGACCTGGTGCTGACCGTTACCCAAATGCTGCGTAAGCATGGCGTGGTCGGCAAGTTTGTCGAGTTTTACGGCGACGGGCTGGACGATCTGCCGCTGGCCGATCGGGCGACCATCGCTAATATGGCGCCGGAGTATGGCGCCACCTGCGGCTTCTTCCCCATTGACGGCGTGACGCTTGGCTATATGAAACTGACCGGCAGAAGCAGCGAACAGGTGGCGCTGGTGGAAGCCTATGCGAAGGCGCAGGGGCTGTGGCGTAATCCGGGCGATGCGCCGGTTTTCACCAGCACGCTGGAACTGGATATGGATGAGGTTGAGGCGAGCATTGCCGGACCGAAGCGTCCGCAGGATCGCGTTGCGCTGGGAGCGGTGCCGCAGGCTTTTCAACAGAGCAACGAGCTGGAAGTCAACCATGCGCAAAAAGCGCACCGCCCGGTTGCCTGGTACGACGGCGAACAGCAGCATGAGCTGAGCGATGGCGCGGTAGTTATCGCCGCTATCACCTCCTGTACCAATACCTCTAACCCCAGCGTGTTGATGGCCGCCGGCCTGCTGGCGCAAAAAGCGGTGACGCTTGGCTTACAGCGTAAACCCTGGGTTAAGGCATCGCTGGCGCCCGGCTCTAAAGTGGTATCGGACTACCTGGCCACCGCGCGTCTGACGCCCTGGCTGGATAAGCTGGGCTTTAACCTCGTGGGCTACGGTTGTACTACCTGCATCGGCAACTCCGGCCCGCTGCCGGAAAATATCGAAAACGCCATCAGGCAGGGCGACCTGACCGTCGGCGCCGTGCTGTCGGGCAACCGAAATTTTGAGGGACGTATCCATCCGCTGGTTAAAACTAACTGGCTGGCTTCGCCGCCGCTGGTGGTGGCCTATGCGCTGGCGGGAAATATGAATATCAATCTGCAAACCGATGCCATCGGCGAAGATCACAGCGGTAAGCCGGTATACCTGCGCGATATCTGGCCTTCGCCGGAGGAGATCACCGCGGCGGTGCAGCAGGTTTCCAGCGATATGTTCCTGAAAGAATATGCGGAGGTCTTTGACGGCACGCCGGAATGGCAACAGATTAGCGTCAGCGAGGCGGCCACCTACGACTGGGATGAAGGCTCGACCTATATTCGCCTGTCGCCATTTTTTGATGAAATGGAGAAAACGCCGCGGCCGGTTGCGGATATCAGGGGAGCGCGCATTCTGGCGATGCTGGGCGATTCGGTTACTACCGACCATATCTCCCCGGCGGGCAGCATTAAGGCGGAAAGCCCGGCAGGACGCTATTTGCTGGCGCACGGCGTCGAGCGTACCGATTTCAACTCCTATGGCTCGCGGCGCGGCAACCATGAGGTTATGGTCCGGGGCACCTTCGCCAATATCCGTATCCGTAATGAGATGGTGCCCGGCGTGGAGGGCGGCATGACGCGACTGGAAGCGGGCGGCGAACCGCTCTCTATCTATGATGCGGCGATGGCCTGGCAGCAGCAGGGCGTGCCGCTGGCGGTAATTGCCGGCAAAGAGTATGGCTCCGGATCGAGCCGTGACTGGGCCGCGAAAGGACCGCGCCTGCTTGGCGTGCGGGTGGTCATCTGCGAATCCTTTGAGCGTATTCATCGCTCGAATCTGATCGGCATGGGAATTTTGCCGCTGGAGTTTCCGCAGGGCGTTACCCGCAAAACGTTGCAGCTGACCGGCGATGAGCGGATTGATATAGAAAACCTGGCGGCACTGCAGCCTGGCGGCACGGTGAAGGTAACGCTAACGCGCCCTGATGGCAGCCAGCAAGAGCTGGCGACCCGCTGCCGCATCGATACCGGCAACGAGTTGACCTATTACCAGAACGACGGCATCCTGCACTATGTTATTCGCAATATGCTGAACTGAGAAAAAAGCCGGGTAGAGAAACCCGGCTTTTTTATCCGTCACGCTTTGGGCAGCAGATGGCCCATTTTTTCCGCTTTGGTATCAAGATAGTGAGCGTTTTTCGGGTTGCGCCCGACAATCAGCGGCACGCGCTCAACGATATTAATGCCGGCCTCGCTGAGGATCTCTACTTTACGCGGGTTGTTGGTCAGCAGGCGAACTTCGTCCACGCCCAGCAGCTTAAACATATCTGCGCACAGCGTAAAATCACGTTCGTCAGCGGCGAAGCCCAGATGATGATTAGCTTCAACGGTGTCGTAGCCCTTATCCTGTAACGCATAGGCGCGAATCTTGTTCAGCAGGCCGATATTACGGCCCTCCTGACGATGATAAAGCAGAATGCCGCGGCCCTGTTCCGCAATCGCATTCAGCGCCGCCTCCAGCTGAAAGCCGCAGTCGCAGCGCAGGCTGAACAGCGCATCGCCGGTCAAACATTCAGAGTGAACGCGCGCCAGCACGGCTTCGCTGCCGCTGATATCACCAAATACCAGCGCGACATGGTCGTGGCCGGTAGCCAATTCTTCGAATCCCACCATGAGGAAGTCGCCCCAGGGCGTGGGCAGTTTAGCTTCTGCCACCCGTTTAAGCTGCATGTGACTCTCCAGAACCATCTTAGGTTGCGCTATCATCAAGCTAGCGCGTATTGGTCAGCTGACCGAAAATATTGTGAACTATTTTGCCATAACCCGTCCGAATACAGGTAATACGACGTGACGATTGATGCGATAACGCACGATTATCCATGTTGTTCTGGTTATGTTGTTAATTTCTAAGCTATTATTAAATTCCAAACGGCAGTTTTCAATAACTATAAGGAAGAAACATGCTGGAGATAGCAAAACGCACGGCGTTAGGCGCGCTGTTACTGTCGCTAATGCCGCTTGCCATATGGCTTTCCGGCTGGCAGTGGCAGCCCGGCGCCAGCGGGCCGGGCTTGCGCTTTCTGTTCTGGATGACGGAAACCGTGACGCGCCCATGGGGCATTCTCACCAGCGCGATCCTGTGCGCCTGGTTTCTCTGGTGCCTGCGCTTTCGCCTGAAGCCGGCGCTGCTTTTGCTGGCGATCATGGTATCGGCTATTCTGGCAGGTCAGTATGCCAAGTCATTTATTAAAACGCTGGTGCAGGAGCCGCGCCCTTATGTGCTCTGGCTGGAGAAGACGCACAACATTCCGGGCGATCGCTTCTATCAGTTGGATCGTCAGGCGCGCGGCGCGATGGTGCAGCAGCTGGTCGCCGATGATAACCATATTCCCTCATGGCTGAAGCGCCACTGGGCGTTTGAAACGGGTTTTGCTTTTCCTTCCGGGCATACCATGTTCGCCGCCAGCTGGGCGCTGCTGGGAATCGGCCTGCTATGGCCGCGCCGCCATCTGAAAACCGTCTGGGTATTAATGATATGGGCCGCAGCGGTAATGGGAAGCCGGGTGCTGCTGGGGATGCACTGGCCGCGCGATCTGCTGGTGGCGACCTGGATCAGCTGGCTGCTGGTGACGCTGGCCAGCTGGCTGACGCAGCGGCTGTGCGGACCGCTGACGATTCCTCCTGATGAGCAGCAGGAGATCGTCCAGCGCGAGCAGGAGAAAAAATCCTGATTGCAAAGCGCCTTTCAGGCCCCATAAATGAAACAGAAGAACAGGCTATCTATCATCGTGCTAAGTTAAGACGATTTCTGATCAAGCATCGTTATAACATTTTTGGCATAATCTTTTGGCTTACACCGAATTACAGGATGACATGTGAAATATTTACTGATCTTTTTATTGGTTCTGGTGATATTTATCATCTCCGTTACGCTCGGTACTCATAATGACCAGGTGGTGACCTTTAACTACCTGATTGCACAGGGCGAATACCGTATTTCCACGCTGCTGGCTTCGCTGTTCGGCGCCGGTTTTGTACTGGGTTGGGCAATTTGCGGCCTCTTCTGGCTGCGGGTGCGCGTGGCGCTGGCAAATGCGCAGCGTAAGCTGAAGCGTCTGCAGCAGCAGACGGTACAGACTGAAAGCGTAACCCCGTCGCCGTCGACTGCCGTCAAGGAATAATTTTTCATGTTGGAACTGCTGTTTCTGTTACTGCCCGTGGCCGCGGCCTATGGCTGGTACATGGGGCGCAGAAGTGCGCAGCAGGATAAACAGCAGGAAGCCAACCGCCTGTCGCGTGACTATGTCGCAGGCGTAAACTTTCTGCTGTCAAACCAGCAAGACAAAGCGGTGGATCTCTTTCTTGATATGCTGAAAGAGGATAGCGGCACGGTAGAGGCGCACCTGACGCTGGGCAATCTGTTCCGTTCGCGCGGCGAGGTCGATCGCGCTATTCGTATCCACCAGTCGCTGATGGAAAGCGCGTCGCTGAACTATGAGCAGCGGCTGCTGGCGGTACAGCAGCTGGGACGCGATTATATGGCGGCGGGGCTTTACGATCGTGCCGAAGAGATGTTCGGCCAGCTGACGGATGAAACCGATTTTCGCCTTAGTGCGCTGCAGCAGCTGTTATTGATCTATCAGGCGACCAGCGAGTGGCAGAAAGCCATCGACACGGCGGAAAAGCTGGTTAAGCTGGGGAAAGACCGTCACCAAATGGAGATCGCGCACTTTTATTGTGAGCTGGCGCTGCAGGCGATGAGCAGCGACGATCTCGATCGCGCCCTGAACCTGTTGAAAAAGGGGGAGGCCGCCGATCGGCAGAGCGCCCGCGTCTCTATTATGATGGGGCGTATTTTTATGGCGAAGGGCGACTACGCGCGCGCCGCCGACCATCTGCAGCGCGTCATCGAACAGGATAAAGAGCTGGTCAGCGAAACGCTGGAGATGCTGGAGAGTTGTTATCAGCATCTGGGGCAGCCGGCGGCCTGGGCCGACTATCTGCGCCGCTGCGTGGAAGAGAATACCGGCGCGCAGGCCGAGCTTTATCTGGCCGACGTGCTGGAGCGCGAAGAGGGCGCCGAAATGGCGCAGGTTTATATAAACCGCCAGCTGCAGCGCCATCCCACTATGCGCGTTTTTCATCGCCTGATGGATTTCCATCTGCACGAGGCGGAAGATGGCCGGGCAAAAGAAAGCCTGATGGTGCTGCGCGATATGGTTGGCGAGCAAATTCGTACCAAGCCGCGCTACCGCTGCCAAAAATGCGGATTTACCGCTCACGCGCTTTACTGGCACTGCCCATCCTGTCGCGCCTGGTCTTCCGTTAAGCCAATCCGCGGCCTGGACGGACAGTAGGCCGTCCGCGCCCGCAATGGGCTAATCAGCCGTGGGTGAACCGCCTTTTAGTTACAACATACTAAAAAAATAAAAACTCCAGGCCGCCTCGCCTTAGGTGTAAAGGCGCAGCAGGAAAAGAATGGCGGAGCGGGGAGAGGGTTAAGGCTGTTTTCCACCGCGTTGCGCAGGTAAAATGGCAGCGTTTTCTCCTGCGCCTTGCGCCGCTTATAAGTTGAAGGAATAGCCATGTCTCAACCTCAAAACCTCATCGACTCGCCCGTTTTAGTGGCGCTGGATTATGCCGATCGCGATCGCGCGCTGGCCTTTGTTGACCGTATCGATCCCCGTAGCTGTCGGCTTAAAGTCGGCAAAGAGATGTTTACGCTGTTCGGGCCGCAGTTGGTTCGCGATCTGCATCAGCGCGGTTTTGAGGTATTCCTCGATCTGAAATTTCACGATATTCCTAACACCGTCGCCCACGCGGTGGCCGCCGCGGCCGACCTTGGCGTCTGGATGGTTAACGTTCACGCCAGCGGCGGGGCGCGCATGATGACGGCCGCCCGCGAGGCGTTACATAGCTTTGGCGCCCAGGCGCCGCTGTTAATTGCGGTCACGGTGTTGACCAGTATGGAAGCCGCCGATCTGCATGATATCGGCATCACGACGACGCCGGCGGAGCATGCGGCGCGGCTGGCGCGTTTGACGCAGCAGTGCGGGCTGGACGGCGTGGTTTGCTCCGCCCATGAGGCGATAACGCTGAAACAGCAGCTGGGCCAGGCGTTTCAGCTGGTAACGCCCGGTATCCGCCCGGCAGGCAGCGACGCGGGCGATCAGCGTCGTATTATGACGCCGCTACAGGCGCAGCAGGCGGGCGTCGACTATATGGTGATCGGGCGTCCGATTACTCAGTCAGCCGATCCATCCGCCACCCTGCAGGCCATCCTTGCTTCATTGCAGGAGGGGGCATGAGTAAAGAAAATCCTCTGGTCTATTCCACCGACGGCGGGCGTATCGTCCAGCCGGAAGCCGAAGCGCCACGGCCGAAAGGCGATGGCGTGGTGCGCATTCAGCGGCAAACCAGCGGCCGTAAAGGGAAGGGCGTTTGCATTATTACCGGTCTCGATCTGGACGATGCCGATCTGCATAAGCTGGCTGCCGAGCTAAAGAAAAAATGCGGCTGCGGCGGTGCGGCGAAAGAGGGCGTAATTGAAATTCAGGGCGATAAGCGGGATGCGCTGAAAAGCCTGCTGGAAGCCAAAGGTTTTAAGGTGAAGCTGGCGGGCGGTTGAAAAAGCGGGGCCGCTCACTGAGCGGCCCCGCTATTATGGTAGATGCGCTGCGTAGCCTGTCATTATTATTTAAATATCAGTCAATCTGGTGACCGATAATACCGCCCACTGCGGCGCCGCCTATCGTGCCGAGACCGCTGCCGTTCGTCAGCACTGAGCCGCCGATGGCGCCTGCGCCCGCGCCAATTGCGGTATTGCGGTCGCGTTTAGACCAGTTGCTGCACCCTGCCAACGAGAGCGCAAGAACGGTAGCCAGAACGGTAGCAGAAATGCGTTTTGCATTTTTTGTCATAATTACTTCTCCTTAATTGTGCTCGCAGAGGAAACCCTTTAAGTATAGACGGCTTACTCTGCGTCTCTGGTTCGCTGATGGTTTATTTTCGATTGCTTACACATCCCTGTCTGCGCCGCTTACTTAACGGCGCAGGCTTACCTCCCCGCATCCTCTCCGTCAGGAACAGCAATAACCGCTAATGCTAAGAGTGCTAATTATCACGCCCGGTCAAATTGCATCAATTAATTATAGGTACTACCAAAAATTGCAACAGGTTAAAAACTCCTAATTAACTTCGCAAAAACGGCGTGTCAGCCAATTAGCGTCATCTAATCAGCCAGCGGTTCCATACCTTTGCCGGGTCAGCCCACTAACAATAGGACATTCACAGAATGCGGGATGGAAAATTTATGCTGGAACAACTTAAAGAACAGGTGCTTGAAGCGAATCTGGCCCTGCCGGAGCATCGGCTGGTGACCTTTACCTGGGGAAACGTCAGCGCTATCGATCGCGAACGCGGTTTGCTGGTGATTAAGCCTTCCGGCGTCAGCTATAAGGCGATGAAGCGTGACGATATGGTGGTGGTGGCGCTGGAGAGCGGTGAGGTTGTCGAAGGCGATAAGCGCCCCTCTTCAGATACGGCCACGCACCGCGCGCTCTATCAGGCCTGGGATAATATCGGCGGTATTGTACATACCCATTCGCGCCACGCCACCATCTGGGCGCAGGCGGGGCGTGATATTCCGGCCTGGGGCACTACTCATGCTGATGACTTCTACGGTGCCGTTCCCTGTACGCGCAGGCTGAGCGACGAAGAGATTGCGGCAAGCTATGAGTGGGAAACCGGGCAGGTAATTATCGAGACCCTACGCCAGCGCGATATCGCACCACACGTCATTCCGGCGGCGCTGGTTCATTCCCATGGCCCTTTCGCCTGGGGCAAAAACGCTGAGCAGGCGGTGCATAATGCGGTCGTGCTGGAAGAGGTAGCTTATATGGCGCTTTTCAGCCAGCAGCTTGCGCCTGCGCTGCCGGCGATGCAGCAGTCATTACTCGATGTGCACTGGCTGCGTAAGCATGGATCGAACGCCTGGTATGGGCAAAAAAATTGAGGTTAATCGCATAATTGAAACAATTGTTCGAGTTTTTATAAAACAACGTTTCAAAAATATAGGCGAGATCACTTTTTCCATCAAAAAATAGGGTTATGTTGCGCGCCATCGACCCTATTGGGCCGTGCAGGACCGAATCATTGTCCTGTTTAACTAAGGTGGAAAAAAATGCAAATCAAGAAAGCTATCGATAAAATTCCAGGTGGGATGATGTTAGTGCCCCTTTTTTTGGGGGCGCTTTGTCATACCTTTTCCCCCGATGCGGGCAAACACCTGGGATCGTTTACCAACGGTCTGATGAGCGGGACGGTGCCGATTCTGGCCGTCTGGTTCTTCTGTATGGGCGCGTCGATTAAAATCAGCGCTACCGGCACCGTGCTGCGTAAATCCGGCACGCTGGTAGTCACTAAAATCGCCGTTGCATGGATCGTTGCCGCTATCGCTTCCCGTTTTATCCCGGAAAACGGTTTCGAAGTTGGTATGCTGGCAGGGCTTTCTACGCTGGCGTTAGTGGCGGCGATGGATATGACCAACGGTGGTCTTTACGCATCGCTCATGCAGCAGTACGGCACAAAAGAAGAGGCGGGCGCCTTTGTTCTGATGTCGCTGGAGTCCGGCCCGCTGATGACCATGGTCATCCTCGGCACGGCAGGTATCGCATCCTTTGAGCCGCACGTATTTGTCGGCGCGGTGCTGCCGTTCGTTGTCGGCTTTACGTTAGGCAACCTCGATCCTGAGCTGCGTGAATTCTTCAGCAAAGCGGTGCAGACCCTGATTCCTTTCTTCGCTTTCGCGCTGGGAAATACCATCGATCTATCCGTAATCGCGCAGACAGGTCTGCTGGGTATTCTGCTGGGTATTGCAGTGATTATCGTAACCGGTATTCCGCTGATTATTGCCGATCGCCTGATTGGCGGCGGCGACGGTACGGCGGGCGTGGCGGCGTCCAGCTCGGCGGGCGCGGCGGTAGCAACGCCGGTGCTGATTGCGGAAATGGTGCCGCAGTTTAAACCGGTAGCGCCAGCGGCAACCACGCTGGTGGCAACTTCAGTGATCGTCACCTCGCTGTTAGTGCCAATCATTACTGCCGTTTATTCTAAGTGGGTGAAACGTCAGCATATTGCCGCTGACCAAACCGCGGCGATAAAATAATATCCTGCCTGCCTCACCGACGCATTTGTCGGTGGGGCTTTCTGCTTTTTATCTTAAAAATCAGCCCTTCATTCAGTGTTGTCTCGCTCTGCATTACGCTGGTGATGCGTTTAACGCATCAATTATACAGAGGATGAGACTATGTCAGTAATTAACCAACCCACCTGCAGACTGTTCACTGAAGCTGGACAAACTACCCAACTGGATGCTTATTATGAAGAAGAGCGACGTACCATGTGGATGTTGCTACGGGCGGAACCGCGTCCATCCTTCAATCATGGGCTGATAGAAGAGATCATGAACCTGAGCTATGCCGCTCAGCGTTCAGGTTTAACCATTGATTTTTGGGTAACCGGCTCGCTGGTGCCGCAGATGTTTAACGCCGGCGGCGATCTCAGCTTTTTTGTCGACTGCATCCAGAATGGACGCCGCGAAGCGCTACGCGCCTATGCGCGCGCCTGTGTCGACTGCATTCATGCGGCGGCACGCGGTTTCGATACCGGCGCGGTGACTATCGCGATGGTGGAGGGCAGCGCATTAGGCGGCGGCTTCGAGGCGGCGCTGGCCCATCATTTTCTGCTGGCCCAGAATAATGCCCGTATGGGATTCCCGGAAATCGCCTTTAATCTGTTTCCGGGGATGGGCGGCTACTCGTTGGTAGCGCGTCGTGCGGGTATGAAACTGGCGGAAGAGCTGATCTGCGAAGGTGAAAGCCATACCGCAGAGTGGTTCGAAACGCGCGGCCTGGTGGATCGGCTGTTTCAGCCGGGAGAGGGCTACCGCGCCACCCGCACCTTTATCGATACGCTGCGTCCGAAGCTCAACGGCGTTAAGGCGATGCTGAAGGCGCGTCAGCGCGTGTTGCAGTTAACCCGCGCTGAGCTGATGGATATCACCGAAGACTGGGTAGATTTCGCTTTTTCCATTGAAGAGAAGGATCTCGCCTATATGGCGCGCCTGGTGCAGCTGCAAAACCGACTCAGTTCGCAGCTGCGTAAAGCCAGCTAACCGCTACCCTTCAGGTCTGAAAGTCATTAACAGGAATCACTAAGAACCGGCAGGACGCTGAGCCAGCCAATGTTCCAGCATGTCTGCGGGCATTGGCTTTCCGTAGTAGTAGCCCTGGCGCTCATCGACGCCGTTCTCCAGTAAAAACTGCTCTTCTTTTGCCGTTTCCACTCCTTCCGCAATAACCCGCAGATGCAGCGCCTTCGCTACCGCGACGATAGCGCGCACCAGCGACTGCGATATCGGACGTTCATCCACGTCGCGCACAAAACTCTGATCCAGCTTGATGGCGTCGATCGGCACGCGCGCCAGCTGAGAGAGCGAAGAGTAGCCGGTGCCGAAATCATCCAGATGAACCTCCGCGCCCAGCTGGCGAAACTGGTGCATCAGGTGCAGCGCCTGCTGCTCGTTGTCAATCAGGCAGCTTTCGGTCAGCTCTATATCGATAGGGCTCACAGAGATGCCGTTCTGCTGCAGCGCCTGCTTCAGATCGTTATAGATGCTTTGATCGATCAGCTGGCGTGCGGAGACGTTTACCGCAACGCGCAGGAAAATGCCTTGCCGGCGCCAGGCAAGAATCTGCTGTAGCGCGGTAAGCATCACCCAACGCCCCAGCGGGACGATCAGGCCGGACTCTTCGGCATAGGCGATAAATTCGTTGGGCGGAATCAGACCGCGCTCCGGCGACAGCCAGCGCACCAGCGCCTCCGCGCTGTTAACCTTGCCGTCCGGGCTGATTTTGGGCTGATAGTGGATAATCAGCTGCTGATGCTCCAGCGCCTTACGCAGGTTAGTATCAAGCCAGAGATATTCAAACACCCGCTGATTCATCTCCGGCGAAAACAGGCAAAGCTGGCCGCGTCCGCTCTCTTTAGCGTGATACATCGCCGTATCGGCGTTGCGGATCAGGCTTTCGCGATCTTCGCCATGCTCTGGCGCCAGCGCAATACCAATGGAGCAGCCGGTATAGACCTCGATCAGGCCGATGCGAAAAGGCTGGCGCAGCCGGGTAAGGATACGGGCCGCCATCGCTTCCAGCGCCGCCTGGCTGCTGTTTTCCGCCAGCACGATAAATTCGTCGCCGCCGAGTCGTCCCAGCGTTTGCTGCGCTTCCAGGCAGGAGAGCACCGCCAGCGACACCGCCTGCAACAGCTGATCGCCGAACATATGGCCGTAGGCGTCGTTCACCTTTTTAAAGTTATCCAGATCGAGGTAAACCACGCCGATCTGACCATCGCCGCGCTTCTCCAGCACTTCGGTAATGCGTTGGTGAATGGCGTTACGATTCGGCAGGCCGGTAACCGTATCGGTATTCGCCAGCACGCGCAGCCGTTCCTGCGCGCGCCGCTCTTCGGTAATATCGGTGCCGGAGCAGATCAGATAGATTTCGTTTTTGCCGCTGCCGCTGTGCACAAACTTATTGCGGAACAGAAACAGACGCTGGCCCTTGCGGGTTTTAATCCAGCGCTCCACTTCATAGGAGCTGCCGTCGCGGAAAAAGCCGGTAATGTTACGGCGCGACGCCAGCGCCTCCTGCCGGGTCATAAACAGCTGAAAGACGTTGCGGCCGATCACTTCCTGCTCTTTCAGGCCGGTATACTCCTCGCTCAGGCGGTTAAAGCGCTGAATATTGCCGTGCTGATCGAGGATCACGATCACCGAATTAGCTTCCGATACCACCTGTTCGGCAAAGGAAAGCCCCTGCGTCAGATCGCGCGCCACCGATGAGGTATCGCCCCATGCTGAAGCGGTGCCCGCCCATTCACCCTGGTTTACCCGGCGCCCGACGAAGTGCATCGGCAGCTCTTCGCCGCGCAAGTTAATTACCAGGTTTACGCTGGAGGTTACCACGGTCATAGCGCGCAGCAGCTGCGCCTGAGAAGGAGAAAGCGGCACGGCGAGATTGGTTTCCGCCAGCTCTTCGCGGGAGAGCCTGAGTGCATCGCTGTCGGATGTAAGGTGCCAGTAGGGGCTGCGGGTGCCAAACAGCGTAAAGAGCAACGTTTGCCCCTGATCTTCAAGCATACGGATCATCCTATAAACAGAACGCGCGAACTATCGTTATTTTAGTAATACTTCCCACCCGAATACATAAGCACAGCGCGTATCAAAATGAAATTTTTTCTGAGGAAAATTAACATTTGGCGCAGCAGATGACAATAAAGCGCCATTTTCCATGGCGCAAGCGAAGTTATACCGCACAGCGATACTAGCAGGCAAAAAGGAAGGTTAACACCAGTTAATGAATCAACAGGGGCATTTTCCGATTTTACCTGCCTGGCTGGGAAAGCGCGCTTCAAGACAATAGCGATGAAACGCCTTTTCCGTCATCGGCGGCGTGGCGGGATGATGCTGCCGCATATGGCGCAGGTAGGTTTGATAATCCTGCACGCCAACCATCAGCCGAAAACTTTGCGCCAGCCGCTGCCAGAACAGACGCAGGCCACGCGGCGCGGCGCTTTGCGACGCAGCCAGCGCCCGACAGCGATAGATGATCGGCGTTCTGCGCGGCGGCGGTAATAAAAAATATTCAGACATGACCCGCCTCCTTACGCAGCGCCGGCGTGGTTTCATGGGTAGTGGGGCGCTCGCTTTTCAGGGCGCGGCGAATAACAAAAAAGGCGGCAATCAGCATGGTAACGGCAACCAGCATAAAAAAGGCGCACAGCGCGGCGTTAATCTGATTGCTCAGCACGATGGTCTGCATATCCGCAACGCTCTTCGCCGGCGCGATAACCACGCCGTCGTCAATCGCCTTACTGAACTTGTTGGCCTGCGCCAGGAAGCCAATCGCCGGATTCTCATGGAAGATCTTTTGCCAGCCGGCGGTCATTGAGGTGACGAACAGCCACGCCGTCGGCAGAATCGTTACCCAGGCGTAGCGCTGCTTCTTCATTTTAAACAGCACCACGGTACCCAGGATCAGCGCCATGGAAGCCAGCATCTGGTTGCCGATGCCGAACAGCGGCCAGAGCGTATTGATGCCGCCCAGCGGATCGACCACGCCCTGGTAAACGAAAAAGCCCCAGCCCGCTACCGCTACGGCGGTGCCCGCCATATTGCCCAGCCAGGAGCGATTGTTTGCCAGGCTGGGAATCAACGTGCCTGCCAGGTCCTGCACCATAAAGCGGCAGGCGCGGGTGCCGGCGTCGACGGCGGTAAGAATAAACAGCGCCTCGAACAGAATGGCGAAGTGATACCAGAACGCCATCATCGCGCGGCTGTTAAACACATCGGTAATAATATGCGCCATGCCGACGGCGAAAGTTGGGGCGCCTCCGGCGCGGGAAAGCACCGACGCCTCGCCGACGTCGCGGGCAACGCCGTTCAGCATCTCCGGCGTCACCACAAATCCCCAGCCGTTGATCACCTGCGCAGCGTTTTCCACCGTGGTGCCGATCAGCGCCGCCGGCGCATTCATGGCGAAGTAGACGCCCGGATCGATTACCGAGGCGCAGATCAGCGCCATAATGGCGACGAAAGATTCCATCAGCATCGCGCCATAGCCGATAAAGCGGATATGGCTTTCGCGTTCCACCAGCTTAGGCGTGGTGCCGCTGGAAACCAGCGCGTGAAAACCGGAAATCGCGCCGCAGGCAATAGTAATAAACAGGAACGGAAAGAGCGCGCCGGAGAAAACCGGGCCGCTGCCGTCAATAAAGCGCGAAACGGCAGGCATTTTCATCTCCGGCATGGCGAACAGAATGCCGACCGCCAGCCCGACGATAACGCCGATTTTTAAAAAGGTGGAGAGATAATCGCGCGGCGCCAGCAGCAGCCAGACCGGCAGCACCGAGGCGATAAAGCCGTAGCCGACCAGCACCCAGGTCAGGGTAGTGCCTTGCAGCGTAAAGAACGGCCCCCAGTAAGGGTGCTGAGCAATATCGCCGCCGTAAATAATTGCCGCCATCATCAGCACAAAGCCGATCAGTGAAACCTCAGCGATTTTCCCCGGACGCAAAAAGCGCATCCAGATGCCCATCAGCAGCGCGATGGGAATAGTGGCGGCAATGGTAAATAGCCCCCACGGACTGTTCGCCAGCGCTTTTACCACCACCAGCGCCAGCGCCGAGAGAATAATGATCATCACCCCCAGCGCGCCCAACATAGTAATCACCCCGGCAAAGGCGCCCAGCTCCTGACGCGCCATCTCGCCCAGCGAGCGGCCGTCGCGTCGCGTCGAAATAAACAGCACCAGAAAATCCTGCACGGCGCCGGCCAGCATGACGCCAACCAGAATCCAGATAGTACCAGGCAGAAAGCCCATCTGCGCCGCCAGAATAGGGCCGACCAGCGGCCCGGCGCCGGCAATCGCCGCAAAGTGATGGCCAAACAGCACCCATTTATTGGTGGGGACATAGTCAAGGCCGTCGTTGTAGCGTTCGGCCGGCGTGATGCGGTTATCGTTAAGCTCAAAGATATTTCTGGCGATAAACAGACTGTAAAAGCGATAAGCGATGCTGTAACAGGCTACTGCCGCTACTACCAGCCAGACGGCGTTAACCGGCTCGCCCCGGTTAATCGCCAGCATGGCGAAGGCAAAAGCGCCAGTTAACGCCACGGCTAACCAGATGAGTC
This sequence comes from Mixta tenebrionis, assembly GCF_006517625.1. Classification (GTDB taxonomy): domain Bacteria; phylum Pseudomonadota; class Gammaproteobacteria; order Enterobacterales; family Enterobacteriaceae; genus Mixta; species Mixta tenebrionis. The sequence continues at coordinate 284,850 of NZ_VHQI01000003.1, forward strand.
CGCTTTTAAGGTTTCTCATGACTCACTCCTTGTTACATCCAGAGGGAAGGGAATTAGGAGTGTTAGAATTAATTTAAATATTTGTTAAATAAAGCGGGAGGTAAAAGAAGTGTGAGGCGGCGAGCGTTTTTAGCCGTAACGGAAGCAGAGAAGGGGATAAAACGGAAGCGGGACAGCTAACAGGCTGTCCCGTAAATATATCGTCAGGCTGCCGGGCGCGCCACAATGCTGCGGGTTTCCATACGCACTTCGGCGATAGTTACCTCAATCACATCGGTTACGCGGTAAACCACTTCGCCTTTTACCTGCACCGTGCCATTTTCCTGGCTGCATACCAGTTCATCGCGCACTGCGTGGATAAAGGGCGCCGGGATAAAGGCAACGGCGCCGTTATCCAGCAGGCGAACACGCATACCGCCGCGGGAGATATCGATAATCTCAGCGCTGAAGCGGGTATCGCTGCCCGCCGCCTTTTGCAGGAAGCGCGCATAGAGCCAGTCGCCGACGTCACGCTCGGCCATGCGGTTCAGGCGACGGCGCTCGCCCATTTTCAGCGTGACTTCATCGGCAGGGCGCGACGCGCTCTCCCCGCGAATAATCGCCTTCAGCAGGCGATGGTTGACCATATCGCCATACTTACGAATCGGTGAAGTCCAGGTTGCGTAAGCCTCCAGGCCGAGGCCGAAGTGCGGGCCGGGTTCGGTGCTGATTTCCGCAAAGGACTGGAAGCGGCGAATGCGGCTGTCGAGGAACTGCGTCGGCTGCGCATCCAGCTGACGACGCAGCTGGCGGAAGCCTTCCAGCGTGGCCATCGCGGCGGCGTCGGCGGTGATGCCGTGATGCGCCAGTACGGCGGCGGCCTGTTCGGCGTTAGCGGCGTCAAAGCCCAGATGCACGTTATAGATGCCGAAGCCGAGCTTCTCGCGCAGCACTATCGCGGCGCAGATATTGGCGGCGATCATCGCCTCTTCAACGATACGGTTAGCGATGCGGCGCGGCTCGGCAACGATATCCAGCACTTCGCCTTTTTCGCCCAGCAGGAAGCGATAGTCCGGGCGATCTTTAAACACCAGCGCATGCTGCTGGCGCCACGCCACGCGCGCCTGGCAAATGCGGTGCAGCAGACGGATCTGCCCGGCAATCGCTTCGCTCGACGGCTGCCATTCGCCGCTGTTTTCCAGCCAGTCGGATACTTCGTCATAAACCAGCTTAGCTTTGGATTCGACCCAGGCGGCAAAGAAGTGGATACCGGACAGCGTGCCATCCTGGGCTACGTTAACGCGGCAGGCCAGCGCCGGACGGCGTTCGTTCGGGCGCAGCGAGCAGACATCGTCAGAAAGCTCGCGCGGCAGCATCGGGATATTAAAGCCCGGCAGATAGTTAGTGAAGGCGCGCTCGGCGGCGATGGCGTCCAGCTCGCTGTCGGCCGACACATAAGCGGTAGGATCGGCGATGGCGATGGTCAGGCGCAGCGCGTTATCGTCCAGCTCTTCGACAAACAGCGCATCGTCCATATCTTCCGTGCTGGCGCTGTCGATAGTGACAAAATCCAGCGCGGTAAGATCTTCACGCTCCAGCTGTTCATCCAGCATTTCGCTGAAGTTAACCGCCGGCGCTTCGCGTTCAAGATTGTGACGTGACAGTGTCACCCACCACGGCGCCAGGTGATCGTCGCCGGTGGTGATAAATTCCGTCAGCTCAGCGTAAAAGCTGCGGTCGCCTTTTAACGGATGACGCCGCATTTCCGCCACTGCCCAGTCACCCGCCTGAAAGTCATGCTGCAGACCACGCGCCGGACGGCACTGAATGGCGTCCTTCAGCAGCGGATGATCGGGCACGATTGACAGACGATCGTCTTTTTTCTGTACCCGGCCGACGAAACGCGACAGGAAAGGCTCTACCAGCGTTTCCGGCTCAACGATTTCGCGATCCTTATCGGTTTGCAGCGCGGCAATCACCCGGTCGCCATGCATCACTTTCTTCATCTGCGGCGGCGGAATAAAGTAGCTTTTTTGTGCATCGACTTCGAGGAAACCGAAACCTTTTTCGGTGCCTTTTACCACCCCTTCCACACGCGGCGTCTGGGCATGAAGCTTCTCTTTAAGCTGCGCAAGCAGCGGGTTATCCTGGAACATAATTGTTTTTAGTTTCGTGGCCTAAGAGCGGCAGACAGTTTTACGCGATTACCTGTCCTGCGGCAAGGTGTAATAAACGCAGAAAGCCGGATAGCTCCGGCTTTCTACACAGACTTACAGCCTATCAGGCAATACGCTGCGAGGCCACTTCCGCCGTAAGCGAAATTTTCACCGGCACGGATTTCGAAGTGGGCGTGCCGCTGCCGTCGCCAAAGCTGGAGAGGGGCACCAGCGGGTTGGTTTCGGGATAGTAGGCCGCCAGGTTGCCGCGCGGAATATTGTAGGGCACCAGCTTAAAGCCGCTGACCCGACGGGTGATGCCGTCGTTCCACAGCGTTTCAATATCCACGTTTTGTCCGGCGCTGTAGCCCAGCTCGTTCATATCGTCCGGATTGATAAACAGCACTTCGCGCTGGCCGTATACGCCGCGATAGCGGTCATCGAGGCCGTAAATCGTGGTGTTGTACTGATCGTGCGAGCGCAGCGACTGCAGGGTAAAAGGCACCTCAACATCGCCCAGCTGCGGATAAAGCGAAGCCGGCAGGGATGCTGCGCTGAAATGCGCCTTGCCGCCCGGCGTATTGAATCGCAGCTCCGCCGCGGCGTTGCCGAGATAAAAGCCGCCGGGCTGCTCGCATTTTTTATTGAAATCGGCAAAGCCGGGGATGGTGGCGGCGATATGATCGCGGATTTTATTGTAATCCGCCGCCAGCGCCAGCCAGTCGACTTTAAAACTGCTGAGCACGGCGTTGGCGATGCCCGCCACAATTGCGGTTTCAGAGCGCTGGGTGGCGGCCAGCGGTTTGCCGACGCCTTCGGAGGCGTGCACCATGCTGAAGGAGTCTTCCACGGTAATAAACTGCGAACCGGTCGCCTGTATATCCTGCTCGGTGCGCCCCAGCGTCGGCAGAATCAGGCTGTCGCGGCCCGGCACCAGGTGGCTGCGGTTCAGCTTGGTGCTGATATGCACGGTCAGGCCGCAGCGCTGCATTGCCTGTTCGGTACGCGGGCTGTCCGGCGCGGCGGCGGCAAGGTTGCCGCCCAGCGCGATCAGCACTTTTATCTCGTCACGCAGCATCGCTTCCAGCGCCTCAACGGTGTTGTGGCCCGGCGTGCGCGGCGGTGCAAAATTAAAGTGTTTCGCCAGCGCATCCAGCCACGCCTGAGAAGGTTTCTCATCGATGCCCATGGTGCGGTTGCCCTGCACGTTACTGTGGCCGCGCACCGGGCACAGGCCGGCGCCTTTTTTACCGAGCTGACCAAACAGCAATTGCAGGTTAACGATCTCGCGCACGGTATCCACCGAGTGCTTGTGCTGGGTAATGCCCATCGCCCAGGTACAGATCACCCGATCGGCGCTCTGGTAGATGGCTGCCGCTTCGCGCAGCTGCTGCTCGCTCAGGCCGGACTGCTGCACGATCTGCTGCCAGCTGGTGGCGTCAACGGCGGCGAGATAATCCTCCACGCCCTGGGTAGCGGCGTTGATAAAGGCATCGTCAAACAAACCTTTCTCGCCTGCGGCGATACGGGCGCGGTGGGTTTCCGCCAGCGCTTTAACCATACCGCGCACCGCGGCCATATCGCCGCCGAGGTTAGGCTGATAATAGGTCGAACTAATGGCGCCCGCTTTCGACGTCACCACTTCCAGCGGCTTCTGCGGATCGGCAAAGCGTTCCAGGCCGCGCTCGCGCAGGGTATTAAAGGTGACGATGCGCGCACCGCGATCGGCGGCGTGACGCAGGCTGTGCAGCATGCGCGGATGATTGGTGCCGGGGTTTTGGCCAAAAACGAAGATGGCGTCCGCGTAATCGAAATCGTCCAGGCGGATAGTGCCTTTGCCCACGCCAATGCTGCGCTTCAGGCCAGATCCGCTGGCCTCATGGCACATGTTGGAGCAGTCAGGAAAGTTGTTGGTGCCGACCATGCGGCCAAACAGCTGATAGAGCCATGAGGCTTCGTTGCTGGCGCGTCCGGAGGTATACAGCTCCATCTGGTTCGGGTTATCCAGCGCATGGATATGCTGCGCGATCAGCGCAAAGGCGCTGTCCCAGCTAATTGGTTCGTAATGGTCGGTCAGGCGGTTATAGCGTAGCGGCTCGGTCAGGCGGCCCTGATACTCCAGGAAATAGTCGCTTTGCTGATATAGGGCGCTGACGCTGTGCTGCGCAAAGAATTCGGCGCTGACGAAACGGCGGGTGGCTTCCCAGGTAACCGCCTTGGCGCCGTTTTCACAGAAGCTGAAGGTGCTTTTATTATCGTCGCCCCAGGCACAGCCTGGACAGTCGAAGCCTTTGGCTTTGTTCATACGCATCAGGTTGCGCATATTTTTCAGCGCCTGTTTGCTGTCGATAACGAAACGGGTGGTCGCTTCCAGCGAGCCCCAGCCGCCCGCCGCGGCCTGGTACGGTTTTATTTGCGATTTGAATTTCATATGGATGCAGGTGTTGGTGTTTAGGAATTGTTAATTATTTATTGCTTCTTTGGCCAGGGAGTCTGCTGCCGGTTAAATATTTTGTCTAATTGATTGACTTAATGGTGTGATAGGTTTCCTTTATCGCAACGCGGGAAAAGTGTGAGTTCGTTCAAATTTCATCCTTTGACCGCCGCGCCCTGGGCGGTGCGAATCCCGTCGCTGGCTAATAATGAAGCTTTCTGCCCAGCGACAGAGGCCGGTAATGAAAGATTTCACCAGTAAGATTCACGCCTTCGGCAAGGCATTGATGATGCCTATTTCAGTGATAGCCGCCGCCGGTATTTTTCTTGGCGTTGCCGCTGCGATGCAAAACCCTGCTATTACCGGCGAGGCTTTCGCCACTATGCAGACGCCGCAAATTATCATCAGCTTTATACGCAAGGTGGCGGGGGCGCTGTTTGCCAACCTGCCGGTCTTTTTCGCCGTCGCCAGCGCTATCGGTCTGGCAAAGGCGGAAAAACCGACCGCCGCTTTCGCCGCCGTAATTGGTTTTATCGCCATGCATGTCGGTATCAGCGCCACGCTGGCCGCTAAAGGCCTCACGGCGCAAACCACTACGCCGGAAGCGTTACAGCGGGCGGGAATGGACCAGACGGTGGCCATGATGACCTCGGCGGAATATATCGACATGCTGGGGATATTCACTTTCAATATGAGCGTGCTGGGCGGGGTGATTGCCGGTCTGCTGACGGTAATGCTGCATAACCGTTTTTATACTCAGCAGCTGCCCACCGCTATCAGCTTTTTCGGCGGGCGGCGCTTTGTGCCGATCGTCACCGTGGTGGTGCTGCCGCTGGTGGGCGTGCTGCTGGCGCTGATCTGGCCGACCATCGGCGCCGGTATCGCCTGGGTTGGCGCATTTATCGGCAAAAGCGGGCAGTATGGCGCTTTTTTACTCGGCGCCTGCGAACGGCTGCTGATCCCTACCGGGCTGCACCATATCCTGAACGAAACCGTACGCTTTACGCCGATCGGCGGCGTGGCCGCCGTGGATAACCAGACTATTGTCGGCGCGCTGAATATCTTTAACGCCTCGCTGACGCATCCCGGCACTATCCCGGACGAGGTGGTGCGCGGCGCGACCCGTTTTCTTGCTCAGGGAAAAATCCCGGTCATGATGTTCGGCCTGCCGGCCGCGGCGCTGGCGATTTATCACACCGCGCGTCCGGAACATAAGCAGCGCGTTAAGGCGCTGGTGCTGGCGGGCGCCTTAACCTCTTTTACCACCGGCATCACCGAGCCGCTGGAGTTCTGCTTTATCTTCGTTTCGCCGGTACTCTATATCATCCATGCGCTGTTGACCGGTCTCTCTTTTATGTTGATGTCGATGCTGCACCTGATGATTGGCAACGTGCAGGGCGGCGCTATCGATCTGGTGGTTTTCGGTATCCTCGGCGGCGCTAAAACCCACTGGTGGTGGACGCTGGCGCTGGGCGTGGTTTACGCGCCGCTTTACTACTACGGCTTTAAGTGGGTGATTAAGCGTATGAATGTTGAAACGCCGGGGCGCGAAACAGAAGAGCAGGAGGCGGCGGCGCAGACGGTCAGCGCCGACGAGCGAACCAGGAGGATCATCAGCGGGCTGGGCGGCGCAGGCAACATCGAAGATGTCGACTGTTGCTTTACTCGCCTGCGCGTGCGGGTAAAGGATATGAAAGAGGTGGTGGATCAGACGCTGATGACTACCGGCGCCAACGGCGTTAATCGCGTCAGCGATCGTGACGTGCAGGTTATCTACGGACCGCAGGTGGAAAAGATCGCTAACGAAGTAAAAGTAGCGCTCGGCGTCGCCTGATACAAAGCCAGCCAAATCGCCGTCGCAGGCGGGGCGGCGGCGCTTTTTTTTAGCGGCTGGTCAACTATAGTCAGGGGAAGACCTGTACTTTAGGGGAGTAGAACCATAAATTAGTTTTATAAATAATGACGGCGTCTTCTCGGTTACGGTTCGCCCGGTTTTCATTTAAACCATCTGAACGCTGTGTGCAGCCCGAAAAATGCGTCCGTAAACGTAGAGATGGCACGATAGTGCGGTCACACCAGGGGAACCCTTTTACCGTATGCTGGTTATTTCGGTAACAATATAAATACAATTAAACTTAAGTATAAGGCTACCTGCAGGTGGCCTTTTTATTTATCATCAGAGCAGCGCGCATTCCCGGCGCCTGCTCAGGCTATCGCCTATACTCTGTTAACTTACCGGCGTTAATGGAGGAACCTATGTCAGAACGCCCCGATCACAACAAGCCTTTCCCGGACGATCATGAGCATCATGGCCTGCCTGAAGATGCGCCGCACGCCCCTAATCCTTACGAAGAGGATGATTTTGCCGCCAACGGCGCGCCCGACAGGACGGGAGAGATCCCGCGTAAGCGCGATGACAGCAGCGACGATAAGGACGATCCTTACGATACCGACGGCAAACATTGATGCTTTATCCTGCCTGGCCGCTGAAAAACCCCGACGTTTCCGAGCGGGGTTTTTTATTTCTGAGCTGTCAAACTGTCCGTTTTTAACGCACTAAACCATATCCGTAAGCGCTGTTACCCAACAAACTGTGAGTTATGAAACAGAATAGGCATAAGGTTATTCCTTTTCCTCTGTATTTTTATTTTTAGCTGCCGATAACTTATAAGAGCGGCAGCATAAGCCCTGCGTCGCCGTATCGAGAACAAAAAACACATTATGGATATCGCATTGTGCGCTTATGCCAGCCACAATAATAACCCAGAGGTAACAATGGATAACTTCCAGAAAGATATTGATGAGAGAGCGAATCTCGCCTTATCTAATAAATTCGAACTGTTATTATTCCGTCTGGGGTCATCTCCTGATGGCGAAAAGGCTGAGCTGTTTGGTATCAACGTGTTTAAACTGCGTGAAATCGTACCGATGCCCACCATTACCAAAGCGGCGGGCATGCAGTCGCCGCTGCTGGGAATGGCCAATATTCGCGAGCAAATTATCCCGGTTATCGATCTGGCTGCCGTAGCCGGCTGCACGCCCTCTACCGGTTTAAACCTGCTGCTGGTGACGGAATATGCCCGCAGTACGCAGGCTTTCGCCGTTGAGTCGGTTGACAATATTGTGCGTCTTGACTGGAATCAGGTGCATACCGCCGAGTCGGGTATCAGCTCCCGTAACATTACCAGCATCGCCTGTCTTGAAAGCGACGGGCAGAGCAACAACCTGGCGATGGTGCTGGACGTCGAGCAAATCCTTTATGACATTATGCCTTCGGTGCGCGATGCCGCTCCGCAGGAAGTCGCCAGGCGCGCCTTTAAGATCAAACCGGGCGCATCAGTTATCGTCGCGGAAGATTCAAAAGTCGCGCGAACCATGCTGGAACAGGGTCTGAAAACCATGGGGCTGCCGGTGATAATGCATAACACCGGCCTGGAAGCCTGGGAAAAAATTAAGCGCATCGCCCACGAGGCGCAGGCGGCCGGGCAGCCGATCAGCGAGCGTATCGGTCTGGTATTAACCGATCTGGAAATGCCGGAAATGGATGGCTTTACGCTGACGCGTAATATCAAGCGCGAGGAGTATCTCAAGAAAATTCCGGTAGTGATCCACTCGTCGCTTTCCGGCAGCGCTAACGAAGAGCATGTGCGCAAGGTAGGCGCCGACGGCTACGTTGCCAAATTTGAAATTAACGAGCTGGCGGCGGCGATTCAGGCCGCGCTGGACAAAGCGGCGGCCACCATGGCGTAACGCGCCGCTGAAGCTGGCCCGCGTTGACGATAAACGCGGGCGCTGCCCGGCATTAAGCGCCGGGCTTGTTAACCATTCTTTTCCGGCCAGGCGACGGCAGGGATAGCGTTGAGCTTCGGCGCGGCGAACAGCGGCCCCTGGAAATGATAGATGCCGGCGGCTTCCAGCCACATCCACTCCTCCGGTTTCTCCACGCCCTCTGCGGTTATGGCGATCTCCAGCGATGAGCAACACTTAATGACTGCCTGAACGATAGCCTGTTTTGGACCGCTTTTATGCACCTCGCTGATAATATTGCGGTCGATCTTAATCCGATCGGGCTGGAAACGCGTCAGCAGCAGCAGACCGGCGGAACCTGCGCCGAAATTATCAATCGCTACGCTAATCCCCGCCGCTTTTAGCTGCCTGATGGCGGTGGCAAACTCATCAAGGCGCGAAATAACCTCATTTTCCGTTACTTCAACCACGATTTGTTCAGGCACCAGCCCGTTTTCCTCAATCTCCGCCAGCAGAAAATCAACCGCGTCGGGCACCATCACCAGCGACATCGGCAGCAAATTGATCGAAAGCGTCAGCCCTTCAATATCCAGCTTTTTCGCCAGCGCGAAGGCCTGCTTTTTTGATTTGAGATCGATATCATAAACTTCACTGCTGGACAGCTGAGAGAAGGCGTCGCGCAGGGGGGCGCCGTCTGCGTTATGCATCAGCGCCTCAAGCGAGACGATGCGCCGAGAGAAGGGATCGATAATCGGCTGAAAGGCGTAGTGCCAGCGCGCCGCGCCGGGAGAGATCGCTTCGCTCTGCGCGCTCGCCTCTTCATCAACGATAAAATCCCAGGCATCCGCAGGCGGCACCTCAAAATAGTTCTCTTTTTCTCTCGCTTCAACGAAGGTACGAATAAACAGCAATACCCGGTCGTCATAGGTTAGCTGATATTTAGTGGTGCCCTTATCGAATACCGCCTGCAGGACGGTGTTCGGATCGTATTCCCGCAGATCGAACAGTTCCATGCCGGTATTGCCGAAGCGGCGGGCAGGGGCGTAGTCGCGCATCAGCTCGACCAGATTATGATGTCGGGGATCTGCACTGATGCGTTGGTAGATGGTGTGTACCGCGTCTTCAGGACCCTCCAGCACCTGGAAAAAATGGGTTCCGTTGAACAGCAAAATACCGGTGACGTCATATAATTCATTGAGTCGGTTGGCTTTGCTCACCATTTCTTCCAGGGTTTTTACCGGGACGTCATCGCAGAGGTGGCTGCGATAGATGAGTGTTGAGAGCATGGAGTGTTCCAGATTCTTCGCTTTAGTGCCGCATACCTTACCAGAAGCCTTCGTGGGGTTGTCCAGAACTATCTGATGCTCTAAGGTAGACGGCAGTGTTGATAATCGGAGGCGGGGCGGTGATACGTGAAAAGCTGAGACGGCCGGAAGGCAAAAAATTTCTCCTGGCGATATTTGTTGTGTTCTGTATGGCGCTGGCTATTTTAATTCGCGCCACTATTGGCGGGGTGGTAGAGGAATATAATATGCCGCTCTCTACCTGGACCACGCAGATGTATCTGTTACAGGGCGCAATGGTGCTGGTCTATACGCTGGTATTAACCCTGATCTTCTCTCTTCCGCTGGCATTTTACTTCTTCGGTGAGAAATCAAATCGTTAACGGCGCATTTTCCGTCGCGGCTTTGTTGCTGTACTGTTCCCTGCGTCAGCGGGGATAAGTTGAAACAGATAATATCTTTGCGCGGTTCTACGATGTTCTCCGCGCTGGCTGGAATAAATCGCAATAACGGCGCCAGCGCTGGCTCAGATTTCGGTTTCTTCGCGTCAGCGGGGATAAGCCGCGCGCGACGAGGCGACTGAGCTGCGCGGCGCAGGGCTTTTCGCATCAGCTGGCATATGCAGATTATCCGTTAGCTTGATACAAAAATGCGGCATCTTCCCGCCATCCGCGAAAATAAAACCGCGCTACTTCTGCTGGTCAGCAATAGTTAATTCAGTATCGTGGCTATCCACTACAAACACGGCCAACAGTTTTGCCGGAACATCCTTACTGGCATTACGGCTGACAAGATGATGAGCGCCCGGCTCTTCATACCAGCTTTCGCCAGCGCGCCAGGTGCGCTCAGGCTGGCCTGCTGCCTGGCTGACAATTTCTCCTGCCACAACGTAAGCATAAATAAATGCGGAAGAGGCGTGCCTGTGAGAAGGCGACGCCGCGCCAGGGGGATAAATAACCTCAACGGCCTTCAGCGATTTTCCTGGAATACCAGGCAACCGGTGCGCAAAATTTAGCTTAACGATATCTTCATTGCTGCGCGGTTGCGTTTCATGCGCTGATGCTGCGGCTGTAAAAATAAGGCTGAAAATAACGCTCATCGACCACAAATATTGCTTGCTCATATTTTTTCCTGCGTGCAGGTTATTGTCGCGGTTAAAAATAGCCTGTTTAAGGCTATTTTCATCAGGCGTTTTCTGTCGCTGGTTCTGATATTAACTACTCAGCTTTGGGGAAGAGGCTGTTTCGCTTTAGTTTTACCGGCGCAGTCAGCATCGACAGCCTCCCGCGGTACGTTACGAAAGCTAATGGCCAGTCGGTTATAAGCATTAATCAGCCCAATCGCCATGGTAAGATCGGCCAGCTCTTTATCGGTAAAGATGGCGGATGCCGCTGCGAAAGCGCAATCCGGCACATGCGTTTCCGCTACTCTGGTGACGGTCTCAGCCCATGATAACGCTGCTTTTTCTCGTTCGCTGAAAATGTCACCGGCTTCCTGCCAAACCTGGACAAGCGCCAGCTTTACCGGGCTCAGCCCTTTGCTTAAAAGATCGCGCGTGTGCATATCCAGACAAAATGCACAACCATTTATCTGGCTTACCCGCAGGTTGACCAGTTCCACCAGCGTATCCTCCAGCCCGCACTGCGCAATATAGGCGTATACGCCGCCGAGAGCTTTTACTCCCGCAGGTGAAGTTTTTGTATAATCAACGCGTTGGCTCATTTTCCTGTTTCCGTTTTGCTGGGATTTGCGTCAAGCTTAACAGCTGGATACAGAGTTAAAAGAACCAAAATTGAATGATTTCTCTGTACCACGATTTTGGGCGTCAGGGATGAAAGGCAAATCGTTACGGATAGCGTAAATAAAAACTTCGCGTATAAAACCGGCGCGTCAGGCCTGAAGATGCGGGGCATTTATACCAGGACTGGAAAGGTTATGATGACAAAAAAGCTGGCGCTGACAATCGATCGCAAAACAAAGATACCTATCTCTGAACAAATTCGTCGGGGAATCGTTGAGGCGATCCGGGAAGGCGTATTGCTTCCGGGTACACGGTTACCGTCGTGGATCGATCTGGCTACTCAGCTTGGTATATCCCGTGGGACAGTGAAAACAGCCTATGACCGTTTATCTGATGAACAACTGGTAGTTACCTCGCGTTCGCGGGGCACCTGTATCGCGGAGCCTTTACCTGCCATTGCTGGCTGTCCGCTGTTCCCTGAAGCTATGCCCGCTTCTGACCTCTATCAGCACTATTTACTGCCGACAGGCGCCTTTCAGATGGGGGTTCCTGCCAATGATGCCTTTCCCGTTCCGTTATTTTCACGTCTTTTGGCCGCCGCGATGCGTGAGGCTATGTCTTCCAGCCATCACTATGGCGATCCGCGGGGTGAAAACGAGCTGCGCCGTGAAATTGCGGGCTTACTGACGCTTTCACGCGGGATAAAATGCCATCCGTCGCAGATTTTTATCACGGCGGGTTTTACCGGCGCTCTCGGCTTAATCTTGCATGCTCTCTCCCTGGGCGGACAGAAAGCCTGGGTAGAAAATCCGGGGTTCCCACCGGCGAGAAGGGCATTAGAGCTGGCTGGCTTAACGATCGTGCCGGTAAGCGTGGATGCTGAAGGTATAAACACGGCATATGGCATCCGGCACGCTGCCGATGCGGCTCTGGCGCTGGTGACTCCCGGACAACAGGCGCCGTTAGGTATGACATTGTTTCAGGAAAGGCGTAACCAGTTACTGGCCTGGGCGAACCGTAACGGCAGCTGGATCGTTGAAGATGATTACCTGGGCGAACTGCAGCTTAACCGGCGCGCGGCTCCGGCGCTTGCCTCCCAGGATACCGGCGGCCGGGTAATACATATTGGCTCTTTCAGTAAAACGATCACTCCGCAGCTCAGGCTTGGTTTTGCCGTCGTGCCTCAATCATTGATTGATATTGTGGCTGATATCGCTGCCTCTCTTTCTCCGGCGCCGAATCCGGCTCTGCAAATGGCTACACGCACATTTTTAAGCGCAGGACATTTTCTGCGCCATTTGCGAAAAATGAAGAAAATCTACGGTAGCCGGAGTAGCGAGCTGCTGCATTTGCTGCAACAGGCAGGCCATCAGGCTGAAATCAACGGCTTATCTGTACTGGTAAATCTTCCTGAAAGCGTATCTGACCGAACTCTCGTCCATCGGGCATATCATCATGGACTCGCGCCTTCGCCGCTTTCTGGCTGGTATTTACCCGGCACGGCGGCGCGTTCGGGTCTGTTGCTGGGTATCTCAGGCCAGAGTGGCGCATCAATGGTGCAGGCCTGCGAGCTGCTGGATAATCTGATACGAAAGTGAGCCCGATCGCTGATGTTGCAGGCTCCGACAGCGAAGCGCCTGGCTGAAGCTCTGAAATCCGAGGCCATAAAAGCCATTATGGAGTATGGATAAGATCTGGCGTGATGACTGCCCTGCGGCAGGTTTCCGTATTACATGATGCGCCGCACGGCGTAACCCATTCGGGCGTAAAACTGTTGCCATGTATTGGATAGCGTACAAGTTTCATTCAGCAGAAAAAGCAGGAGGAGAAAGGAAGCGGAAATCCGCTGGCGGCGCAACACAAAATTTCTCAGTAGTCTTTGCTCTGGATTTGGTGGGTCGTGCAGGGTTCGAACCTGCGACCAATTGATTAAGAGTCAACTGCTCTACCAGCTGAGCTAACGACCCGGAGCGCTGCTAATAATAGTCCTGCTGTGAAAGCGAGGTTTGAGATATATCAAATAATCAATAAAAAATCGCCCAGGTAGCCAGAATAATGGCATTGCTTACTATTGTTATCCGATGTCGTGCAAAAATTGTTAACCTGTGAGGAAACTTTGACCACTTTAAAGCAATTTTAAAGTTGCCTGGCAGGCTGGTTTTTAACTCCGGCTTCTTTTTTTCCTGATACGCCCTGTCTGCTTCTTTCAACTCCTGTATTGCCATTAGTCTGCCTGAATAATTATTAGAATCTTCAACGCTCAGAATGGAGGGTGGAGGAATAAGTGATATACGAGGAGCAGAATATTATTTATATGATGCTGACGCAGAGTCGATGACAATTAGTTATAACAATACAGCTCAGTATGGGCGTCCGCTTGATAAATATATCGTTATGAGTGTAGCTGCGCCAAATATAACTTATCGCCCAGGTTTTTTAAGCCCTCATCGGGCGAAAATGACGAATATTATGAATATGGTTGGTTACAGTCAAACTTTTGACGGCATCGAACCAATTTCCAGTGCATCACATCCGAGTTTATTTTCAAGGCAGGTTGCTGACAGTATTTTAGGTGAATATAGTGCAGAGTGGGTTATACCTGCAGGGCTGCTGACCATAATTACCGATCCAAATAAAACGAAAGTAGAGCAGAATAAATTTTATGTTTGGACTATAGCGGTCAGATGGCTATCTGGCGATGCAACAATATAAATAACACAAGCAGGTGGTGCGCTTTTATCTCAACCATTGAGTAAAGGCTCCGGTTCGGGATGGAGGACGTTTGGACCAGTGGGGGAATATGTAAAAATACAGGGAGACGATCGTATTGCTTTGCGTATTAACAACAACGGCAAGACAGAGAATATTATTCGAGCGAGCTGCTTTCAGATTATTACTTTTGATACTCTGGACGAAGCTTTAAATTGGTTCAATTCTGGCCTGTATATGGGGAAGGTATGATAGAATAATATATATAATATGGTTATGTAATATTGTTCCTAATTATGTCGATTGTGTTGCTGGACTTGGTTAATATCCGTGCTGTTTTTATTATGGTTTTTTTCTTCGGTTTATTTATAAATTTTTTATTCTGAGAGTGGATATAAAATCAGAATACTGAAAGTAAAAGGAATATTTGGCAGGAAAGCTTGGGCAAACAATGGATTTCATATCGAGCGATACGGTGTAAACGTTAGTATGCTAAGATAATTCTGCTATAAAGACGCTGCATCCCCTTTTACTCAAGCGATAACAATCAGTCAGGCATGGTAGATTCTGCATCCGTCTGCCTGGCTGTACAGGATGTTCATATGCCTGGATCTCATCCAACTATAACCTGTTGAATTATAATAATTATGGATATCAAGCAACTTATTTACCTGTGTAATCTGGAGCGTGAACGTCACTTCGGCCGCGCGGCGGAAGCCAGCTTCGTTAGTCAGCCGACGCTGTCGATGCGCCTGAAAAACCTGGAGCGTGAGCTGGGCCTCTCGCTAATTAACCGCAGCAATAACTTCGACGGCTTTACTGCCGAAGGCGAAAGGGTGCTGGCGTGGGCGCGTGAAATAGTCTCCGTCTATCAGGGGCTGAAGCTGGAAGTCGAATCGCTGAAGCATGGCGTAAACGGCACGCTGCGCATCGGCGTGGTGCCGCAGTGCGGCGTATCGCTGCCGCTGCTGCTGAAAATGGTCAGCGATCGCTATCCGCAGCTTGATTATCGCGTCGCGGTTCTGAGCGCCGATCAGCTGCTGGAGGCGCTAACCAGCCATACGGTGGATGTAGGAATAGGCTTTTTTGAACTGGCAACGCTGCGCGAGCTGCATTTTCAGGCGGAATCATTAACGGATAATGGCGTTGAGCTGGTCTATCATCCCGCTCACTTTCCCCAGCTGGAAGAGATCGATCGGTTGCGCATAGAGGATATTGCCACGTTGCCGCTATGCCTGGCGGAGCCTACCCGTTACTTCCGTCGCTATCTCGACGCCAGCTTTCGCGAAGCGGGAATAACGCAGCGGGTTATCCTGGAAAGCACCTCGATTTTTCAGCTGCTACAGGGCGTACAGGTGGGATTAGGCTGCCTGATCGCGCCGGTAGGGCATCTGTTGCCCGCAATGAATCCCGATTTACACTATCGCCCGCTGGCGATTGCGCCGATGGCGCGCCATGCGGCGGTGGTCATCGCCGAGCCGGGGAGAGCCACGCCGCTGTCGCAGCACTTTTTTGACGAAGTGCGGCGTATCCTCAGTGAAAGCTAATGGCCAAACAGCGTTTGTACCAGACGGTTATTCCAGCCAGCCAGCGCCGTATACTGAATTAAGGAAAACAGCCGGACAGGCGTCAGGCCCTGCTCCAGCAACGGCTGCACATGGGCGGCGCTGAGGCGCTCCGGCGCGCGCGTTAGCTGCGCGGCAAAGGCAATAATCGCCTGCTGCGTCGGTTGCCGCTGGCTGGCCGCCAGCGCGGCGTCAACGCTCTGAAGCAGCTCAGAGCGCCAGGGACCATCGTAGCGATCCAGGCAGGGCTTACTGCCGTTGATGCGCGCGGCTACCGCCTGCGCCAGCTTCTCCCCGCTGGCGGCGGGCTTCAGCGTGGCCTGCAGGCCGCGCCAGGCGTCCAGCGTCGCCGCATCCCAGGCAAGCAGCCAGATCATCTCCGCCAGAGCGCCGCTTTTCGGTGCGTTTTCCAGCGCTATAAGCTGGCGTTCGCTGGCGTAGCGGCGCTCCAGCAGGGGCAAGCGCGCGCGCCACTGCTCCGGGCTGGAAAAGCGCTGCGCTTCAGCATCGGTCATGTCATTCAGTCCCGGCAGCCAGCGCACCGGCAGCCCCATCAGCGCCTGGATGCCCGCTGTCACGCGCGCCTGATAGCTGACAAAACCGATAATCTGAGCGAGGCTGATGATATCCGGCGTGGTTAAGCCGACTTCATCAAGCCGCTGCAGCGCCGCCGCGTCAATTACCGCCGGCTGGCTGGCAAGCTGACGCGCAAACTGCGTCATCTGGGTGAGTCGGTTATTACTTTCGCGAGAGGAGTCGGGGCCGGGCAGGGGATTAAGTCGCGCGGCGTAGTGGTTGCACAGGCGCTGCACGCCGGTGATTTGCGCTACCGTAAGGGCGCTGGACAAGCGATCGTACAGGGTAAGCGTCTGCGTCTGCGTTGTTGTTACGGACGGCGGCAGCAGCAGCAGGCTCAGCCGCTGGCCTGCCTGCAGCGTCGGCGCAAAGCGCTTAAACAGCGGCGTCAGCTCGCTGGCGTTTTGTTGCAAACCCAGTAAAAAACGGTCCTCAACCTCTGCCGCTTCGGGATAGAGCGGCGGCGCCTGTTCGACGCGAGAGCTGGCCTGGGTTTCATGATACCAGTGGCTGTTGCCGGCGTAACGGCGTGGTTCCATGATCCTTCCTTTCACAAGTGAGCAAACCCAACAACATAAGCGCAGAAGAAAACGCCATAAATTCGGGTCAAAATGGCAGGACTATCGTGCAACAAGCAAAAGGCAGCATCAAAGAATGTTCAGCGATAACAAATAGCAGAAAGCTATAACGTCGGAGGAAAAGAGTGGGGGCGGAAGAAGATGGGCGCGGCAGAGACCACGCCCGGCATAATCTTATTTCAGTTCCAGTTCGTTCATGGCTGCGATGCTGAAACCGCCATCAACATGAACCACTTCGCCGGTGATGCCGCCCGCCAGATCGGAACAGAGGAACGCGGCGGAGTTGCCTACGTCTTCAATAGTCACGGTACGGCGAATCGGCGTTACCGCTTCGCAGTGCGCCAGCATCTTACGGAAATCCTTGATGCCGGAGGCGGCCAGCGTACGGATCGGACCGGCAGAAACGGCGTTAACGCGCACGCCTTCCGGACCCATAGCATTCGCCATATAACGCACGTTCGCTTCCAGCGACGCTTTCGCCAGGCCCATTACGTTATAGTTCGGGATGGCGCGTTCAGCACCGAGATAGGAGAGCGTCAGCAGCGCGGAGTTCGGGTTCAGCATGGCGCGGCACTCTTTTGCCATCGCTACAAAGCTGTAGGCGCTGATATCATGCGCGATCTTAAATCCTTCGCGGGTGACGGCATTAACATAGTCGCCATCCAGCTGGTCGCCGGGGGCGAAGCCGATGGAGTGAACGAAACCGTCAAACTTAGGCCAGGTTTTTGCCAGTTCAGTAAACAGCGCTTTGATGCTCTCATCTTCAGCAACGTCACATGGCAACACGATATCGGAACCCAGGTCTTTCGCGAACTCTTCTACGCGGCCTTTCAGTTTATCGTTCTGATAGGTGAAAGCCAGCTCTGCGCCCTGTTTGTGCATCGCCTGTGCAATACCCCATGCGATGGAGAGTTTACTGGCAACGCCAGTAACCAGAATGCGCTTACCGGAAAGAAAACCCATAGCTGTAATCCTTTTGGTCATTGTTGTTGGCGGTCGCGATGCTCAAAAAATGCGCGACCGCGTTAATCGACCCGGCGATTCTAGCACGAGTCTGTGGATAGCGTTAATCCGACCAGCTGCCGGTGGAAAAGCGCCGCGTGCGGGGCGCTTAAACCGGCGGATCGCGCCGCCAGGCATCGGCCGTCAGCGCCTCGCCGAAGTGGCTGGCGATCATGCGGCGGGTCAGGTTGTGCAGCGGCGCCGCCAGTACGTCTGCCGTTCCGCCGCGCTCCACCACTTCGCCGTGGCTCATTACCAGCACCTGATCGCTGATATGTTTCATCATGCCAAGATGCTGGGTAACAAAAATATAGGAAAGGCCGTGTTTATCCTGCAACTCCAGCAGCAGGTTCACCAGCTGCGAGCGCATCGACATATCGAGCGAGGCCATCGCCTCATCGGCGATAATCACTTTCGGCTGCAAAATCAGCGCGCGCGCCAGGCCGACGCGCTGCTTCTGGCCCGGCGCCAGCATATGCGGATAGTAGGCGGCGTGATCGGGCAGCAGGCCCACCTGACGCAGGGTCGCGTTGATGCGTTTTTCACGCTCGGCGGCGTCCAGCTCGCTGTTCAGGCGCAGCGGAAAATCAAGGATATGTCCGATGCGCTGACGCGGATTCAGCGCGGTGGAGGGATCCTGAAATATCATGCGGATTAGCTTGCTGCGAAAGCCATAATCGCCATAGTGAAGTGGACGATCGTTAATTACGATTTCTCCAGCGCTTGGCTCAACCATGCCGCTGAGCATCTTCGCCAGCGTCGATTTGCCGGAACCGTTTTCGCCGATAATCGCCAGCGTCTGGCGCTCGCGCAGGGTAAAGCTAACCTCTCTGACCGCTTCAACGTGCTGACGGCGAAACAGGCCGGTGCGGTAGCGCCAGGTTTTGCTAAGGTTGCGCACTTCCAGCAGGGTTTCGACCATCAGGAATCCTCCATATTTAACGGAAAGTGGCAGGCGTAAAGGTGATTTTTCGATCCGGCCAGACGCGGCGTCTCAATGCATTTCTTCTGCGCGTAGGGGCAGCGCGGGCCGAGGCGACAGCCGATCGGCAGATGCTCCAGCGAAGGGATCGCGCCCGGCAGCGTATTGAGGCGGCTTTTATGCGGCAGCGCGCTGCCGAAATCGGGCATTGCGCGGATCAGCGCCTGGGTATAGGGATGATGCGGCGTGGCGATCAGATCGCTGCTGGCGGCGGTTTCCACTGTTTGTCCACAGTAGAGCACGTTGATGCGGTTAGCCCACTGGCTCATGGTGCGCAGATCGTGGCTAATCAGCAGGATAGTGGTGTTGTTGTTCTGGTTGAGGCGGCTTAACAGGCGGAAAATCTGCGCCTGGGTGGTCGGCTCCATCGCGTTGGTCGGCTCATCGGCGATCAGCAGGCGCGGCTGGTTCGCCAGCGCGATGGCGATCATCACCTTCTGGCACTCTCCTTCGGTCAGCTCATAGGGGTAGCTGCGCATGATATCTTTATGATCTTTAATGCCCACGCGATGCAGCAGCTCCACCGCGCGCGCGTGACGCCAGCGAAAGCGCTGATACCAGCGCCCCTTCCAGGTCCAGCCGGGTATCGCCTGAATCAGCTGGCGTCCGATACTTTCCGATGGATCAAGGCAGGACTGCGGCTCCTGAAAAATCATCGATACGTTATGGCCGACGATGCGGCGGCGCTCACGCGGCGACAGGCGCAGCAGATCGATATCGTTGAAGCGCATCCGATCGGCGCTGACGCGCCAGTTATCTTTGGTAACGCCGCAAATCGCCTTGGCAATCAGGCTTTTGCCGGAACCGGATTCACCCACCAGGCCGCGAATTTCGCCTTCGTTCAGCGTCAGATTGACGCGATCGACCGCCTTAACCGGGCCGTCGGCGGTCATAAACTCAATGGTCAGGTTACGAATATCGAGTAACGGCATTATTCCACTCCCGCCACGATGGCGCGGCGCATTCCGTCGCCCAACAGGTTAATAATCAATACGCTCAGCATAATCGCCGCGCCGGGCAGCATCACTGTCCAGGGCGCGACATAGATAAGCTCAAGCGCGTCGCCCAGCATCGCACCCCATTCCGGCGAGGGCAGCTGCGCGCCGAGATCGAGAAAGCCGAGCGCCGCAATATCGAGAATCGCCATCGACAGCGCGCGGGTAAATTCGCTAACCAGCAGCGGCAGAATATTCGGCAGAATCGCATAGCGTAAAATGCCCGCGTTGCTGGCGCCGTCCAGCCGCGCCGCAACGATATAATCCTTTTCCAGCTCATCGTGCACGGCGGTATAGATAGCGCGCACCAGCCGCGGCAACAGCGCAAGCCAGACCGCCAGCAACGCATGTTCCAGCCGTGGGCCGATAAAGGCCACCACCACGATCGCCAGCAGCAGCGAAGGGATCGACAGCAATGTATCAAGAATATGATTCATTATCGCCGAACGCAGGCCGTGCGTAATACCTGCCAGCACGCCGAGCACCACTGCGCACAGCGCCGCCGCCAGCGTCACCAGCAGCGCGGAACCGACGGTCGGCGCCGTGCCGCTCAGCAGGCGGCTCAGCACGTCGCGCCCCAGATCGTCGGTGCCGAGGAAAAAAGAGACGTCGCCATAGCGCGACCAGGAGGGCGGCAGCAGCTGATAGCCGAGGAACTGCTGATCCAGCCCATAGGGCGCCAGCCAGCCGCCGAACAGGCAAAGCAGCAGCAGGGCGATAAAGCCGTAGAAGCCGACCATCGCGCTGGTATCGTGATAAAACAGACGCCAGGTATAGCGAAAGGGGCTGGGCAGCCGCTTCTCGGCGTAAATATTATCGGAGGGCATACCATTCCTTATGTTTCAACGGTGACATTATCGCGCCCAGAATATCGGATATTATATTAACGACGATCACCAGGCTGCCGACCACCATCACGCCGGCGGAGATCGCCGCGTAATCCTGCTGGCGGATGGCATTAATCAGCCAGCGCCCCAGGCCGGGCCAGCTGAACACCATTTCGGTGATCATCGCCAGCGTCAGCATGGTGGAAAATTGCAGGCCGAGACGCGGGATTACCGGCGGCAGCGCGTTATGCAGAACGTGACGACGAATAACCGTAAAGCGCGACAGTCCGCGCGTGGCGGCGGCTTTAACGTAGTTTTTATCGATCACATCGCTGGCGCTGTTGCGCAGCAGACGGATAATCTCGGTAGTAGGGCCGACCGCCAGCACGGTGACCGGCAGGATCATATGCATTATCACGCTGACGATCATCTCATTACGCCACGGCGAATCGCTGAGCAGCGCGTCAATCAGCGCGAAGCCGGTCACCGATTTTAGCTGGTAAAGCAGATCGATGCGGCCGCTGACCGGCAGCCAGCCCAGGTTGAGCGAGAAAAACAGCGTCAGCAGCAGCGCCAGCCAGAATACCGGCATCGAAAAACCGAGCAGGGAGAAGGCGCCGATAGCGCGATCCTGCCATTTGTTGCGCATCACGCCGGCGATAATGCCGAGCGGAATGCCTAACAGCAGCGCCAGCGCGAACGCCAGAATACAGAGTTCCAGCGTAGCCGGAAACACATCGCGCAGCTGCAGGTTGATCGACTGGCCGTTGATGCTGGAAACGCCGAAATCAAGATGCAGCACGCCATTAAACCAGAACCACCAGGCATCCAGCAGGGAAGCGCCCTGCAACGGCGCGTGCGGGGTAAAATAGCTCAGACTGAAAGCTACCAGCGTCAGCATTATCAGCGTAACCAGCAGCAGCACCAGACGACGCAGCGTATAGATAATCACGGTTTTGACTCCTCGCCGTTATCGCGATGCACCCCGGCAAAAGAAGCATTGCCGAACGGGCTTAGCACCAGCCCCTGAATATCGTGCCGGTAAGCCTGCAGACGCAGTGAAGAGGCCAGCGGCAGTACCGGCAGCTCGCGCGCCAGAATTTGCTGCGCCCGATCGTAACGTTCGATGCGCGCCGCCAGCTGCTGCGACAGCAGCGCCTGCTGCAGTTCGGCATCAAATTCAGTATTGCACCAGTGCGCGTAATTCGTCTGGGAATTAATCGCAGCGCAGCTGAGCAGCGGCCGGAAAAAGCTGTCCGGGTCGTTGCTGTCGGTAGCCCAGCCGGTCAGCGTCAGATCGTGATTCATCTCCATCAGGCGCGCTTCCTGAAAGCGGCCCTCCACGGACACAATGGTCACGCGTACGCCTACCTGCGCCAGATCGGCCTGAATCAGCTCGGCGGTTTTCAGCGGGCTGGGATTCCAGGACTGCGAAGAAGAGGGCACCCACAGGGTCAGCTCCAGTTTCTCCAGCCCCAGTTTTTTAAGCTGTTCGCGCGCTTTGTCCGGATTGTATTCGGTGATGCGCGCGGCATTGTCATAGGCCCAGGAGGCGCGCGGCAGCACCGAGGCGGCGGTTTCCGCCGTGCCGTAGTAAATCGATTCCATCAGGCGCTCATTGTTAATCGCCAGCGCCAGCGCCTGGCGCACCTCAACGCGATCGAGCGGCGCTTTACGGGTGTTAAACGCCAGATAGGCGATGCTCATACCGGGGCGCAGCGTCAGCCGCAGGCGCGGGTCGTCACGCAAAATGGTCAGCTGGCTCGCCGCCGGGTAGGCCAGCACATCGCACTCGCCGGTCAGCAGTTTTGACAGCCTGCCGGTGCCGCCGGCGCCCATATCGATAACGACCTGCGGCATGCGCGGCAGGCCTTTCCAGTAATCGGGATGACGCGCCAGGCGAACATACTGGCCGGCGCGATACTCGCTCAGCATAAACGGACCGGTGCCGACCGGCTGCCGATCCAGCAGTTCCTGGCGATCGCGCGCCGCCAGCTGCTGCGCGTATTCCGCCGATAATACCGGGGCGTAGTGCGTCGCCAGATGCCAGAGAAACGAGGCGTCAGGGCTTTTCAGACGGATCTCAACGGTATCATTATCGATTTTTTTAACGCTCTTTACCGCATCGGCATATTGCAGGCTGTCAAAGTAGGGGTAGCTGCCGCCGTTAATATCGTGCCAGGGATGATGGCGATCGAAAATACGGGCGAAGCTGAAAACCACATCGTCAGCGTTCATCGTACGGCTGGGGGTAAACCAGGCGGTTTTCTGGAAGGCGACGCGATGGCGCAGATGAAAGCGGTAGGTCGCGCCGTTATCCCGCGTTTCCCAGCGCTCAGCCAGTTCCGGGATCAGACGATAGGTATAGGGATCGACATCCAGCAGGCGATCGTAGAGCTGGGCGGAGAGCGTATCAACCACCAGGCCGCTGCTGGCAAGCTGCGGATTAAAAGTATTCATGACGCCGCTGACGCAGTAGACGAAGCCGCCGTTACGAATATCTTCTGGCGGTGCAGCGTGGGCCGCCGCACCGAGCAGCAGACAGCCTGACAACAGCCTGGATAAAATTTTTAGCATAGAGGGTTAACGTTTAAGGGTAGACAGGCAGAGTGTATCGCACTCTGCGGGTTGCCCCAAAGTTTGCCGGGACGGTCGCTGTTTTTTCCACCGTTCTGCTTTATCAACATGAAGCAGCCCCGTTCACAGTATGGAAATGAGAAATATTCTCAATAAATGGCTTTACAAAGAGTACTGAGAATGATTACTATTACTATGCGCTTCAACGGTGGCTCTACCGGAGAAGGCACGACATTGCTCACATTGCTTCCAGTATTGACTTGCCCGCCGATGCGGGCTTTTTTTTGCCTGTCGTTCTGGGAAATTTCAGATCTGATGCGCTTTTCCTGATCTTCCGCTCAACTGCGTTTAGGCTGTAAGGACGATAAACAAAAAGGAGAAGACAATGAAAATTCAAACCGTACTGCTGCTGGCTGGCATGGGCGTAATGGGACAGGCCGTCGCCGAGGCGCCGCGTAATCCGATCAGCGTACACGTATTAAATACCCAGACCGGCAAACCGTCGCAGGGCGTCAAGGTAGACCTGGAGCAGCAGCAGGGCGATAAGTGGGTACGTCTGGCCAGTAAAACCACCGATGCCGATGGCCGTATCGCCGCTTTCTATCCCGACGGCAGAAATTTTAGCGTCGGACAGTATCGCGTTACCTTCCACACCGGCGACTATTTCCACAGCCAGCAAAAAGAGACCTTCTTCCCGGATGTGCCGGTGAACTTCCAGGTCGCCAATACGCAGGAGCATTACCATATTCCGCTGCTGCTGAGCCAGTACGGCTTCTCAACCTATCGCGGTAGCTGATGCGCTAGCCCGCTTGCGGCGCGGATTCATCCAGCTGGCGCGGCGTCAGATGATGTTTCTTCACCATCGCGCGCCACTGATGATAGGTAATTCCTAACAGTTCGGCGGCGCGACGCTGATTATGGCGCGCCTGCTGTAGACTCTTTTCCATTAATGCCTTTTCCTGCTGCTGCTGCCAGAGGCGTAAATCGAGCGGCAGGGCAGGCAGGGCGTCCGGCGGCGCGGTTTGCTCCGCTGGCGCTGCCGCCTGCGGGCGGCGGGCGAACGGATTGATAATGATATTATCCAGTTCTGTATCGGCAGTGGCGTGACGATAAACGGATCGCTCCACCACGTTCTTTAGCTCGCGGATATTACCCGGCCAGCTGTAATCCAGCAGCGCCTGTTTTGCCGCCGTGGAAAAGCCGGGAAACAGCGGCAGCCCCAGCTCGCGGCACATCTGAATGGCGAAATGATCGGCCAGCAGCAGGATATCGCTGCGCCGCTCGCGCAGCGGCGGCAGCTGCACCACGTCAAACGCCAGCCGGTCAAGCAGGTCGGCGCGAAATTTTCCCTCCTGCGCCAGCCGCGGCAGATCGGCATGGGTGGCGCATACCAGCCGCACATTAACCTGCAACGACTGATTGCCGCCCACGCGTTCCAGCTGACCATATTCAATCACGCGCAGCAGCTTCTCCTGCACCAGCATCGGTGCCGTCGCCAGCTCATCCAGAAACAGCGTGCCGCCATCGGCGCGTTCAAAACGTCCCAGGTGGCGCTGGCGTGCGCCGGTAAAAGCGCCAGCCTCATGGCCAAAAAGCTCGGAATCAAGCAGGTTTTCATTCAACGCCGCGCAGTTAAGCGAAATAAACGGGCCCTGCCAGCGCTCGGAAAGGTAGTGCAGGCGGCTGGCGATCAGCTCTTTGCCGGTGCCGCGTTCGCCGATCACCAGTACCGGCTTATTGAGCGGGGCAAGACGGGAAACCTGTTCCAGCACTTCCAGAAAGCTATTCGCTTCGCCCAGCAGATTTTCATTAAACTCTGTCATGGTTAAATTGACTATTAGATGGTGAATTACACTAATTTATCCTGCTGCGCCAGCAGGGTCAATTTTATAAAATTAATGAATTCAACGAATTAAAAGTTGGCACGCAATTTGAATAGTAAGAATCGACAGCGACATTTAGCGCTAACTACTAAGGAGTTAATTATGGGTATTTTTTCTCGCTTCGCCGACATCGTAAACGCCAACATCAATTCGCTGCTGGATAAAGCAGAAGATCCGCAAAAAATGGTGCGCCTGATGATTCAGGAGATGGAGGATACGCTGGTTGAAGTACGCTCCACCTCTGCGCGCGCGCTGGCTGAACGTAAACAGCTGCTGCGCCGTATTGAACAGGCTCAGCTGCAGCAAAATGAGTGGCAGGAAAAAGCGGAGCTGGCGTTACGCAAAGATAAAGACGATCTGGCCCGTTCCGCGCTGATTGAAAAACAGAAGCTCACCGACTTGACCGCTTCGCTGCAGCAGGAAGTGACGCAGATTGATGAAACCCTGGCGCGGATGAAAGGCGAGATCGCCGAGCTGGAGAAAAAGCTGACTGAAACCCGTGCGCGTCAGCAGGCGTTAACGCTGCGTCATCAGGCGGCTTCCTCTTCCCGCGACGTGCGTCGTCAGCTGGATACCGGTAAGCTGGACAGTGCGATGGCGCGCTTTGAATCCTTTGAGCGCCGTATCGACCATATGGAAGCTGAAGCGGAAAGCCATCGTTTTGGTAAAAGCAAAACGCTGGATCAGCAGTTTGCCGAACTGCAGGCGGATGACGCCATCAGCGAGCAGCTGGCGGCGCTGAAAGCAAAAATGAACCGCAGCGAATAAGCGTGAGAAGCACGCCCTGGTTGTTAAACGCAGGGCGCTGCCAGCCTGTTGAATTAGCCGTTTTGCCCGTGAGGGGCGACACCTTCAAGGAGAGAGAATGAGCTCACTATTTCTTGCCATACCACTGACTATTTTTGTGCTGTTTGTGGCACCGGTCTGGCTGTGGCTGCACTACAGCAATCGCCAGAACGGCGCCGCCAGCCTCTCTTCCGGCGATATGCAGCGCCTGCAACAGCTCACCCAGGAGGCCAGCCGCATGCGCGAGCGCATTCAGACGCTGGAAGAGATACTTGATGCGGAACACCCGGAATGGAGGCAGCCATGAGCAACAGCCGATTCAGCGGTAAAAAACTGTGGCGCATTCCGCAGCAGGGGAAAATCAAGGGCGTCTGCGCCGGTATTGCCCACTATCTGGATATCCCGGTCACTCTGGTGCGGGTGATGGTGGTGCTGTCGATGGTGTTTGGCCTGTTTATGCTGACGCTGGCGGCCTACATCATCCTCAGCTTTGTACTGACGCCGATGCCTGCATACGTTGAGGAGGAAGCGCCGCCGCCGCGGGCGGATGAGCTGCTGAATGCGGTAAGCCAGGAGATGGCGCAGAATGAAAGCAAGCTGCGCCAGCTGGAGCGCTACGTAACCTCCGAAACCTTCAGCGTTCGCAGCCGCTTCCGTCAGCTTTGATCGTCGGCTGGAGCGTGACGTGGCCTTCAGCGTTCGCAGCCGCTTTCGCCGGCTGGATCGGGCTTGCCCGTCCGGCCTGCCTTTACGCCCTGAGGAGAAGTATGTCGAACTTTCGTCAACGCGCTTATCGCGCGACGCCGGCGCTGAAAAGCGTGGGCAAACAATTACTTATCCACGGCCTGATGCTGGCGCCCGCCGGCATCAGCGGCTGGGCGATAAAATCGATAGCGCGCAGGCCGCTGCGTTTGCTGATCGCTTTCGCGCTGGAGCCGCTGCTGAAAAAGGCGGCCAGCCGTCTTGCTTCCCGCCTGCGTTCCCCGATGCGCTAACCGGCGCGTCTCCGCTTTATCTGGCGCGATGCCGCCAGTTAGCCGTTTTCTTCATGAATACAGTACACTGACGGTCAGCTTGTCGGCGCGATCGCTTTTTTGCCGACATTATGAACGCAGCAAGGACAGACCTGATGAAACGAATTCAACATGAACTGGCGGCATGGGTAAACCGGGGCGTGGATCGCCATTTACGCCTGGCGGTAACCGGCCTCAGCCGCAGCGGGAAAACGGCCTTTATTACTTCGCTGGTTAATCAGCTGCTGAATGTGCACGCCGGGGCGCGGCTGCCGCTTTTCTCCGTCGCGCGCGAAGAGCGCCTGCTGGGCGTGAAGCGCGTGCCGCAGCGCGATATGGGCATTCAGCGTTTTACCTATGATGAAGGGCTGGCCCAGCTGTATGGCGATCCGCCTGGCTGGCCGACGCCGACGCGCGGCGTCAGCGAAATGCAGCTGGCATTGCGCTTTCGCTCGCAGGATTCGCTGCTGCGTCATTTCAAACAGACCGCCACGCTCTGGCTGGAAATCGTGGACTATCCCGGCGAGTGGCTGCTGGATCTGCCGATGCTGGCGCAGGATTACTTCAGCTGGTCGCGGCAGATGAACAGTCTGCTGCAGGGCGAGCGGGCGCAGTGGGCCGCCGACTGGCGACGGCTCAGCGCCACGCTCGATCCGCTGGCGCCGGCGGATGAAAACCGACTGGCCGCCATCGCCGAAGCCTGGACCGCTTCACTGCTGCGCTGCAAGCAGGAAGGGCTGCACTTTATTCAGCCGGGGCGCTTTGTGCTGCCTGGCGAGATGGCGGGCGCCCCGGCCCTGCAGTTTTTCCCCTGGCCGCAAGATCATGCGACAGACGAAACGCGTCTGGCGCAGGCGGATAAGGGCAGCAATATTGCCATGCTGCGCCAGCGTTACGACTATTACTGTCAGCACATCGTCAAAGCCTTTTATAAAAATCATTTTCTTGGCTTCGATCGCCAGATCGTGCTGGTGGATTGTCTGCAGCCGCTCAACAGCGGCCCGCTGGCCTTTAACGATATGCGGCTGGCGCTGACGCAGCTGATGCAAAGTTTCCATTACGGTCAGCGCACGCTGTTTCGCCGTCTGTTTTCGCCGGTCATCGATAAGCTGCTGTTTGCCGCGACCAAAGCGGATCATATCACCGTCGATCAACATGCTAATCTGGTGTCGCTGCTTCAGCAGCTGGTACAGGATGCCAGGCAGAACGCCGCTTTTGAAGGCATCGCTACCGACAGCATCGACTGCATCGGGCTGGCTTCGGTACAGGCGACGCAGAGCGGTATCGTCGATCATCAGGGCGAAAAAATACCTGCGCTGCGCGGGCAGCGCCTCAGCGACGGAGCGCCGCTGACGGTATTCCCCGGCGAGGTGCCGCCGCGCCTGCCGGGCAGCGCCTTCTGGCAGTCACAGGGATTTCATTTTGAACAGTTCCGGCCGCAGAAGCTGGAGATCGATCGTCCACTGCCGCATATCCGCATGGATGCCGCGCTGGAATTTTTACTGGGAGATAAATTGCGATGAGTCAGCCGCCGTTAAAACCGCGTATCGATTTTGCACCGTCGCTGGAAAATGACCAGACGCAGGCGCTTAAGCCGGCGCAGCGCTTTGACGCGCTGGATGAGAGCCAGTTTACGCCGCGTCAGGATGAGGAGATCGACGCAGAGACGCCGCCTGATGAAGGGGTGGTCGAGCGCGCGCTGCGTCCCCGACGCAGCATCTGGCGTCGCATGGTTACGGCCGGCATCGGCCTGTTTGCCGCCAGCGCAGTAGCGCAGGGCGTGCAGTGGATGCTGGACGCCTGGCAGCAGCAGCAGTGGTTTGCGCTGGGCGCAGGCGCTGCGGGCTTGCTGATTGTGCTGGCGGGCGTCGGCGCGCTGGTTAGTGAATGGCGCCACCTCTGGCAGCTGCGTCAGCGGGCGGAAGAGCGGGATGTTGGGCGCGAGCTGTTGCACAGCCACGGCGCCGGGCGCGCGAAGGGCTTTTGCGAGAAGCTGGCGCAGCAGGCGGGGCTGGATCAGGGTCATCCGGCGCTACAGCGCTGGCAGGCCTCCCTGCATGAAACCCATAACGATCGGGAAGTGGTAACGCTCTACGCGCAGCTGGTGCAGCCGGCGCTCGATCGTCAGGCGCGTGCTGAAATCAGCCGCAACGCGGCGGAAGCCACGCTGATGATCGCCGTCAGCCCGCTGGCGCTGGTGGATATGGCCTTTATCGCCTGGCGCAACCTGCGCATGATCAACCGTATCGCCGCCGTGTATGGCATCCAGCTGGGCTATTTCAGCCGTATTCGTCTGTTTCGTCTGGTGCTGCTGAATATCGCGTTTGCCGGCGCCTCTGAGCTGGTGCGCGAGGTCGGTATGGACTGGCTGTCGCAGGATTTGGCGGCGCGACTTTCAGCGCGCGCCGCGCAGGGCATCGGCGCCGGGCTGTTAACGGCGCGGCTGGGTATTAAAGCGATGGAGCTGTGTCGTCCGCTGCCGTGGCTGAACGATCGTCCGAAGCTGGGTGATTTTCGCCGTGAGCTGATCGCCCAGCTGAAGCGCAGCCTGCAGCCGCGTGTCGGCAAAGCGGAGAAGTAGCCGGCCGTCGTTTCCGCTGGCGTAAGGCGCACAATGCGGGCTTTTTTATGCGTCTTCGCCGGCGGCTGTTCTGGCTGAGGTAAAAATTTTGTTATAAACCTCTAAAAAATGGCGCAAGCGCATGATTATCGATAACGCTTCCGTTACACTTCTTGCCCGGCGCCGTGCACTGTCAACTTATCCTGACAGAGCACTTCTGGCTTATCGCAAGTTAGCGTATTATTTCCTGATTCGCTGTTACCAAATTCAGTAAGGCCTACCCGATGCGTTTGGAAGTCTTTTGTCAGGACCGAATTGGTCTCGCCCGTGAACTACTCGATCTACTGGTAGAGCGCAGTATTGATCTGCGGGGAATTGAAATTGCGCCGATCGGCCGTATCTATCTCAACTTTTCCGCTATCGCCTTTGACCAGTTCAGCCAGCTGATGGCGGAGATTCGCCGTATCCCTGGCGTCACCGACGTGCGCACCATCTCCTATATGCCCTCGGAACGCGAGCACCGGGCGCTCAGCGCCTTGCTGACCGCGATGCCGGAGCCGGTGTTTTCGATTGATATGAAGGGTAAAGTAGAGCTGGCGAACCCCGCCGCGCAAAGTCTGTTCGACCTTGACGAACATAAAATCCGCAACTGCGCCATCGCTTCGCTGGTGAGCGGCTTTAACTTTTCCCGCTGGCTGGAAAGCGAGCGGGTGGAAGCGCAGACGCAGCGCGTGGTTATTCAGGGGCGCGACTTTTTGCTGGAGGCGCGGCCGATCTACGCGGCGGAAGAGGAGGGCGCTGCGCTGCCGGTAGGGGCGATGGTGATGCTGAAATCGACCGCGCGCATGGGGCGCCAGCTGCAAAATCTGGCGGTCAACGATGACAGCGAGTTTCAGCATATCGTTGCGGTCAGTGCGAAAATGCGTCAGGTGGTGGAGCAGGCGCGTAAGCTGGCGATGCTTGACGCGCCGCTGCTGATCGTCGGCGATACCGGCACCGGCAAAGATATGCTGGCGCGCGCCTGTCATCTGCGCAGCGCGCGCGGTAAACAGCCGTTTCTGGCGCTTAACTGCGCCTCGCTGCCGGATGACGTAGCGGAAAGCGAGCTGTTTGGCCATGCGGCGGGCGCTTATCCCAACGCGCTGGAAGGCAAAAAAGGTTTCTTCGAGCAGGCCAACGGCGGTTCGGTGCTGCTGGATGAGATTGGCGAAATGTCGCCGCGCATGCAGACCAAGCTGCTGCGTTTTCTTAATGACGGCACCTTCCGCCGCGTTGGGGAAGAGCATGAGGTGCACGTAAACGTGCGCGTTATTTGCGCCACGCAGCGTAATCTGACCGAGCTGGTGCAGCGCGGTGAGTTTCGTGAAGATCTCTTTTATCGCCTCAACGTGCTGACGCTGAACCTGCCGCCGCTGCGCGATCGCCCGCAGGATATTTTGCCGTTAACCGAGCTGTTCGTGGCGCGCTTTGCCGATGAGCAGGGGGTGGCGCGTCCGCGGCTTGCGCCGCAGCTTAATGCGTTTCTGACGCGCTACAACTGGCCGGGCAACGTGCGCCAGCTGAAAAATGCGCTCTATCGCGCGCTGGCGCAGCTGGATGGCTATGAGCTACGCCCGCAGGATATTATGCTGCCGGAGTTTACTGAACAGCTGGCGCTGGATGAGCAGGCGATGGAAGGATCGCTGGATGAGATCACCAGCCGCTTTGAGCGTTCGGTGCTGACGCGCCTCTACCTTTCCTATCCCAGCACGCGCAAGCTGGCAAAGCGGCTGGGCGTCTCTCATACCGCGATTGCCAATAAGCTGCGCGAATATGGGCTGAGCCAGAAAAAAGGAGAAAGCGAAAGCTAAGCCGTGGTGCGATGATGCGGGCGCCTGAGGCGTCCGCTTCGCTTAAGGAATATGGATGGCTAGTTCCTCTCAGTAACCCATTCTCCGTTGCTTTTTAGCAGGTATCTTGCACCATCCATGGTGAAATAAGTTCTGTCGTCACCAGTGTGACTGACAATAAAAACCGCATCTTTTTCAATACACCTTTTTTCACTTTTCATATCGTCGAAACAAAGAAGATCATATTTACCCCTTTCTTTATAGCCTTCACCAAATAACCAGAAAATTACTGAAAAGTAACTTTTTTTATCCGTAGCAGGAACATGGTATTTTTCCTTTAGCATGGTACGGTTCTCCAGCCACCAGTTTATTTTACCCCGATCGGTAAGGGGAAAGTGGTTTACCAGCACTGAACTGAACCTGCTGCCATGTTGATGAACAGCAATGATTTTTACCGGGCGAAAAATGAACCAGAATGCATATAATAGCAGGACGCAGCTAAGTACTAACGGGATGTGATATTTTTTATTCAGTTCCATTGCGTTCTCCATGAATTTCCATATCGGTTATAAATGGCCGATAGCCAAACTGATTATAACGCTGTGATACCAACCAGATACGTAAAAAATGATACTGGTTAAAATTAAAGTTTGATATATGGTTACTGTCGAAAACAAAATAACCTGCACCCTGTAATGCATGCGCGCCTGAAAGCGATCGCTTTCAATTTTTAATATTCCACTCTGGAGGCGACATCCGCTAAATTAAACCCTCCGTTTAGTTCAGTTCCGGTTAAGTTGCCGTAACAGATATCTTTAGCGATATAATCATCTGCCTGATTTTGCCCTGAGAATGACGCCGGGAAACGCAAGCGCGGTCATGACTGGTCATCCTTGTAACGTCATTATTTATGGCAACAGAATGATAAGTTGTGCAAGGTAACGCTGTAAATGTCATCTAAACAGAAAATTAATTAAGCGCAATAGCTAATAAATAATGCGCCAGGGGATGTTCATACTTAAACGTAATGCGGAATATCGCCCCCTGGCGGGGGCGAAACGGCATCAGCCGGTTTATTTCAGCGCGGCCAGCGCCGCATCGTAATCCGGCTCGGTGGTAATTTCATTAACCAGCTGGCTGTAAAGCACCGTATCGTTTTCATCCAGCACCACCACGGCGCGCGCGGTCAGACCCTGTAACGGGCCATCGGCGATTGCGACGCCATAATCTTCCTTAAAGTTACTGCCGCGCAGCGTGGAAAGCGTTACCACGTTAGAGAGACCATCGGAACCGCAAAAGCGCGACTGGGCGAACGGCAGATCGGCGGAAATGCACAGCACCACGGCGTTTTCCATTTCGCCCGCCAGCTGATTGAACTTACGCACTGAAGCGGCGCAAACGCCGGTATCGATACTGGGGAAAATATTCAGCACCTTACGTTTGCCCGCATAGTCGGAAAGAGAAACGTCAGAAAGGTTTTTTGCCACCAGCGTGAAGGCGCGCGCTTTTTCGCCCGCCTGCGGTAGTTCTCCTGCTACGCTAACCGGATTGCCCTGAAAATTAACAGTCTGAGACATAATCTATCCTTTTACTTTTGCTTAACAAGATTAACAGTGTAAAGGAACAGGCGTGGGTGAAACAGTAAATTATATAACAGACAGTAATCTTCCAACGCTGTCGGAACCGCGTATATTGCGAAGTGCATCGCATCCGTGGCGTTCCTGTTGCCGCTAACGAGAGAAAAAAGATGAGAACGGTTAAAGTTTATCCGGAAGCCTGGCCGCTAAATAAACCTTTTGTGATTGCTCGCGGCAGCCGTGAGCAGGCGGGCGTGGTGGTAGTGGAACTGGAAGAGGATGGCGTTAAGGGCGTGGGCGAATGCACGCCTTATCCGCGCTATGGCGAAAGCGAAGCCTCGGTGCTGGCGCAAATTACGCTGCTGTTGCCGCAGCTGGAACAGGGAATAACGCGCGAAGCGTTGCAGCAGTCGCTGCCCGCCGGCGCAGCGCGTAATGCTATCGACTGTGCGTTATGGGATCTGGCCTGCCGTCAGCGACAGCAAACGCTGTGTCAGCATCTGAGCGTCACGCTGCCCGACAGCGTCAGCATGGCGCAAACCGTTACGCTGGATACGCCGGAGCTGATGGCGTCCAGCGCGCTGGCGCTGTGGGAAAACGGCGCCGGGCTACTGAAAATTAAGCTCGATAATCATCTGATTACCGAACGGCTGATGGCGATTCGCAGCACGGTGCCGAAGGCGCGGCTGATTGTCGATGCGAATGAGTCCTGGCATAGCGAAGGGCTGGCGGCCCGCTGTCAGCTGTTGGCCGATCTCGGCGTAGAGATGCTGGAGCAGCCGCTGCCGGCTACCGATGATGAGGCGCTGGCTAACTTTATCCACCCGCTGCCGATATGCGCCGATGAAAGCTGCCATACGCGCGCCAGCCTGGCGGCGCTGCGCCAGCGCTATGAGATGATTAATATTAAACTGGATAAAACCGGCGGTTTGACTGAGGCGCTGGCGCTCGCCAGCGCGGCCGAACAGGCTGGTTTCGCCCTGATGCTGGGCTGCATGCTTTGTACCTCGCGCGCCATCAGCGCCGCGCTGCCGTTGGTGCCGCGGGCGCATTTTGTCGATCTCGACGGACCGACCTGGCTGGCGGTAGATGTCGAGCCTGGTCTGGTTTTTAGCAGCGGAAGGATCGATCTTACGGCGGCCGGTTAATTGTCGTCTGGCGCGCCGGGGACGCCGCTATAAGCGGGCGGGCCGCAACGTCTGGGGAAACTCGCGTCGTCGGGCAAATAGTGAAAAAGCTGGTTCAGGATCAATTATTTGCGTTAAGGTGCCGGTTAGCATAAGCCTCCGTCACGCTTTTGCCACTCCGGCAGCATTAAAGGTAGGACAAGATGAAATCATTTCGCATTACGTTGGTGGCCTTTTCGCTGGCGACCCTGACTTCTGCGGCGCAGGCGGCAGAGGTGCCGCCGGGCGTGCAGCTGGCCGAGCGTCAGCAAATCGTACGGCATATCAAAGATGAACCCGCCTCGCTCGATCCGATTAAAGCGGTAGGCCTGCCGGAAATTCAGGTGCTGCGCGATCTCTTTGAGGGGTTGACCAACCAGGATGCGGAAGGAAAAGTCGTGCCCGGCGTTGCGCTTAGCTGGCAGAGCAACGATAACCAAAGCTGGATCTTCACCCTGCGGCAGGATGCTCGCTGGTCCGATGGCGAACCGGTAACCGCGCATGATTTTGTTTACAGCTGGCAGCGGCTGGTGGAGAGTAAAAACGCTTCGCCGTTTGCCTGGTTTGCCGGGCTGGCGGCGATCCAGAATGCGGAAGCCATTAACCAGGGACATCTGCCGCCGGAAAGCCTGGGCGTCACCGCGCTGGATAATTATCACCTTAAAGTGACGCTTGAACGTCCGGTAGCCTGGTTTCCCAGCCTGACGGCGCACGTCAGTCTCTATCCCGTTCCGCATCAGGCGATTGAACAGTGGGGCGACGGCTGGACGAAGCCGGGACATCTGGTTGGCAACGGCGCCTATCGGCTACAGGATCGCGTAGTAAATGAAAAAATTGTGCTGGTGCGCAACAATCACTACTGGGACAACGCGCACTCGGTCATTAACCAGGTTACCTTCCTGCCGATTAATGAAGAATCCAGCGCCACCAAACGCTATCGCGCCGGTGATATTGATATCACCGAATCCTTTCCCAAGAACCTGTATGCCATGCTGAAAAAAACGCTGCCGGGCGAAGTCTATACGCCCGATCAGCTGGGCACCTACTACTATGCGTTTAATACGCAGCAGGGGCCGACCGCCGATGCGCGCGTACGTCAGGCGCTCTCATGGAGCATTGACCGACGTATTATTGCGGAAAAGGTGCTTGGCGCCGGTGAAAAACCCGCCTGGCATTTTACCCCTGACGTGACGGCAGGCTTTCAGCCCAAACCTTCTTTCTTACAGCAGCACGGGCAGGAAGAGCTGAATACCCAGGCGAAAGCGTTGCTGGCGGCGGCGGGCTATGGGCCGACTAAGCCGCTGCGTTTGACGCTGCTGTACAACTCTTCCGAAAATCATCAAAAGATTGCTATCGCCGTGGCCTCAATGTGGAAAAAAAATCTCGGCGTGGAGGTTAAATTACAGAACCAGGAGTGGAAAACCTATATCGACAGCCGCAACAGCGGCAGGTTTGACGTTATTCGCGCCTCCTGGATAGGCGATTACAATGAGCCGTCAACCTTTCTGAGCCTGCTGACCTCCAGCCACAGCGGTAATATCGCCCGCTTCCAGAATGCGGAATATGATGCGGTGCTGGCGCAGGCAAGCAGGGAAAATGATGTGCAGGCGCGTAACGAAGACTATAACCGCGCCGAGCAGATTATTGAGCAACAGGCGCCGATAGCGCCGATTTACCAATACACCAATGCGCGCTTAATCAAACCGTGGGTGAAGGGTTATCCGATTAATAACCCGGAAGATGTCGCCTATAGCCGGCAGCTTTATATTGTGAAGCACTGAAGCACTGAAGCACTGAAGCACTGAAGCACTGAAGCACTGAAGCACTGGGCGGCTTCGGTGCTTGCTTGCCGCATCCTGCCGCTCATTTTGCGCCCTGAAGTCCGGGGCGTTTTCCATTTTCTCCGTAAGACGCGCGTCGCGTTCTGTTGCACTTTTCCCGTGTTGTCTGTCTTCCGATAACGGCAGAAGGATTGCTTCTGCCTGGCGGCAGGCTAGACTGTATCGTATTGATTCTGCGGCTTAAGAGGCATGACGTGAAGGTCATTGAAGGCAAAGCGTTACAGGTTTCAGACGCCATTATCGCCTGTCAGCTTGATGGACAGGGCGGGCTGATCCCGATCGAAGATAAAGATGTGATTCACTGCGAGCGCCCCTGCTGGCTGCACCTCAACTATACCCATAAGCAAAGCGCCGAATGGCTGAGCTCAACGCCGCTGATTCCGGATAGCGTGCGCGATGCGCTGGCGGGCGACAGCCTGCGCCCGCGCGTAAGTAGGCTGGGGGACGGCTTTATGATCACGCTGCGCAGCGTCAACCTGAACAGCGATTCGCGCCCCGATCAGCTGGTCGCCATTCGGGTATTTATCAACGATAAACTGATTGTTTCAACCCGCCGCCGTAAGGTGTACGCCGTTGATGAGGTGCTGAGCGAGCTGCAAAACGGCAACGGCCCGGTTGACGGCGGCAGCTGGCTGGTTGAGCTGTGCGACGTGCTGACCGATCACGCCAGCGAATTTATTGAGGATCTACAGGATAAAATTATTGAGCTGGAAGATGCGCTGATGGATCAAAGCGTACCGGCGCGCGGCGAGCTGGCGCTGCTGCGCAAACAGCTGATTGTTATGCGGCGCTATATGGCTCCGCAGCGTGATGTTTACGCGCGGCTGGCAAGTGAAAAGCTGGGCTGGATGGATGATAGTGAGCGGCGGCGGATGCAGGAGATCGCCGACAGGCTGGGGCGGGGGCTGGACGATCTTGACGCCAGCGTCGCGCGTACCGCCGTACTGGCTGATGAGATCGCTTCGGTAATGGCGGAAGCGATGAACCGGCGTACCTATACAATGTCGCTGCTGGCAATGATTTTTCTGCCTACTACTTTTCTTACCGGCCTGTTTGGCGTCAATCTGGGCGGCATTCCCGGCGGCGGCAGTCGCTATGGTTTTGCAATATTTTGTCTGATGTTAGTGTTGCTGGTGGGCGGAGTTGCCCTGTGGTTGCATAAACGTAAGTGGTTATAAATACTGGAACCAGGGGCGCTGGAAAGCGAAAAAAAGCTGATCGGCATCAATAAACATTATACATGGCTGGGGCAAACTCTCTCCCGCAGGTGAATGCAACGTCAAGCGATGGGCGTTGCGCTCCATATTGTCTTACTTCCTTTTTTTGAATTACTGCATAGCACAATTGATTCGTACGACGCCGGCCTTCAGGCCGGCTTTTTTTTTGCCGCTTCGCCAGCAGTTATATCTTCTTCTATGCTTAATGATCCAGCAGAGGAGAAACATTATGCGAACGATGTGGACGCCCAGCCAGATTTCCGCTTCCGATCCTGTACCTACCGATCCGGTTCCCATTCCTGAGCCGATACCGCAGCCGCAACCGCAACCGCAGCCCGATCCCGCGCCGAACCCAGACCCGATTATCGATCCACCGCCCCATATGAAACATTGATCAGAGCCGCCATCCCTGACTTCTCAGGGTGGCGGCCAGCCGCTTATTTTATTTCGATGATCTCCAGGCGCTCGCCTGCGGCAGGCTCATCTTCTTCCTGGCGCCAGCCAACCGGCTGCAGCGGCAGCGTTTCGCGATCGAAAGCGAGATCGCCGCCGTCCACCACCTCGCTGCCGTGCTGAATACCTTTGAAATCAAACAGCGCGGTATCGGCCAGGTGGGAAGGCACCACGTTTTGCATGGCGCTGAACATCGTCTCAATGCGCCCCGGATAGCGCTTATCCCAGTCGCGCAGCATCTCGGCGATAACCTGACGCTGCAGGTTGGGCTGCGAGCCGCACAGGTTGCAGGGGATAATTGGGTACTGACGCGCAATGGCGAAGCGTTCGATATCTTTCTCCCGGCAATAGGCCAGCGGGCGGATTACAATATGCTTACCGTCGTCGCTCATCAGCTTCGGCGGCATTCCTTTCATTTTCCCGCCGTAAAACATATTTAAAAACAGCGTTTGTAGAATATCGTCGCGGTGGTGGCCCAGCGCGATTTTGGTGCAACCCAGTTCCGTTGCGGTGCGGTAAAGAATGCCGCGGCGCAGGCGTGAACAGAGCGAACAGGTGGTTTTTCCTTCCGGGATTTTATCTTTAACGATGCCGTAGGTGTTTTCTTCGACGATTTTATACTCAACGCCAATCGATTCCAGATACTGCGGCAGCACATGTTCAGGGAAACCAGGCTGTTTCTGATCGAGGTTAACCGCAATCAGCGAAAAATTAACCGGCGCGCTTTGCTGTAAATTACGCAAAATCTCCAGCAGGGTATAGCTGTCTTTACCGCCAGACAGACAGACCATAATGCGATCGCCTTCTTCAATCATATTGAAATCGGCGATGGCTTCGCCCACGTTGCGGCGTAAACGCTTTTGTAGCTTGTTCAGGTTGTACTGTTCTTTTTTGTTTGTTGATTGATTTTCTTGCATTTTTTTGTCTCAGAAACCAAAGGGGCGTATCAAGGGCGAAATGCGTGTTCTTGCGCCCCGTCAGGCGTGCGATAAATGGCGGATAAGCCCATTAACCAGCATGCATAAGTATGGCGCGTATGGTACGGATTACGTCGCCGAATGCCAGCACGTTTTACCGCTGTCTCCCATCAGGCGTCAATGCGAACAGCGAAGCGTACGTTTTCCGCTCCGCTTTGCCGTAAGCATAAAATCGACATACTCACTTTCAGTGAGACCGGATGATGCTGTAATCCACTCTGGCGCCGGCGAGCGAAAATAAGGGTAATAAGCTTTCATACTTCCGGCTTCAAATATTCGTTATTATAAAACAATGGATTTTTCTGAGTGGAAAAAATCTTATAAGAATTTACTTAGGTGAGGAAAAGTAGAGGCTTTATTAATTTGTGGCGCTAAAATTAATACGGCAATTTTAAAAAATTAAAAATTAATCATTAAAAAAAGATCGTTGTGTTAATCTCAATAGGCTGGTTGGGGTACGCCAGGTAAATAGGTCTGTTTATTTTATAAAATAGAGAGGATTCCTATGTCAGTTTCCACATCGTCGTTAAATATCAGAGTAGATGGCCCTGACGATTTCACAACGGATCATACGCAAGCCATTCAGGAATTATTAAACAGAACCACCTATATTATTATTGATACTGTTGTTAATCTTGCCGGACAAATTCAAACCAGGTTCGACGATCAAATTATTGAGGGCACAGAAACCGGAGAAATCAGGCCAATTGGCAATAATATGGCTACGCAATCGATGATTGCCCTGAAACATCCGCGCAGTAAAATCTTAAACCTTATTTCAACCAATCCTTTATTATTGAAAAGCGATGCTGAACCCAGAGATGGGGGCGGACGCCAGGGTACCGTAGATATTCAGGCAGATTTCTGTCTGGTTCAGGGCTGTACCATGACCAATCAGGTTAATGCGGTCATTGCTGACTCAACCTACCGCGCACACGGCTCGCGTATTCTGGGAAATTACTTTTTTGATTGTATTGGCGTCGGGCGTGAGGATCGGGGTGATGCGGTCAGCATTTGGGGATCGGGAACCGTAATTGATGGTAATTACGCCTCGTGCAAGGAGGGCACCGATGGCCGTATTGCTTTTCATGCTGAAGCGCCGGT
This sequence comes from Mixta tenebrionis, assembly GCF_006517625.1. Taxonomy (GTDB): domain Bacteria; phylum Pseudomonadota; class Gammaproteobacteria; order Enterobacterales; family Enterobacteriaceae; genus Mixta; species Mixta tenebrionis. The sequence continues at coordinate 324,407 of NZ_VHQI01000003.1, forward strand.
TACCTCAAACGACGGTCGCCCTGAGTTTGATGCGCAGCATACGATTATGACCAATAATCTGGCCTGGGGATCTTTTCGCCGCCATTTCGCTTTTGAAGGCATCAGTAACGGCGTTTCTATCGGCAATATTTCCATTGGCGGGGCCACATGGTGGGGAGAAGCTTACATCATGTGTACTAATGTTATTGCCGAAAATACCATCAAATATACGCGCCCCAGCGGGCAGGCTGCGGGCGCCAGCTGGAAGCCGAAACATGGGGCCATTTGTATCCAGAACTGGTCAAGCCATGTCAATATCCGTTCAGTTGTATTGATGGAGGAAGGTTCCTCTGGGGCCGGGGTTATTCTTACCCGCTCCTCCACGGTGGCGGGAGAACATAAACTCACGCTACAGGTTTCCATGCGCAATAAAGGCGATGAAAGCAACAACGCTTTTGATCTGGTACCGGCGGAAGATTTACATTTGAACAATTGTTATGCCGAAGGGTTTGCTAATCAAATTAAAGGGGTCACGGCGGATTATAATCATCTGTTACTCAGCGGATGTCGGTTAGTGGGTAATGGCACGGCTAGTGGGATCCTTATTCAGGGCGGTAGCGGCGGAAAGCTGTTTATTAACCAAAGTATTGTTGATGTGGGAACCAATGATTACGCCATGAGCCTGTTTGAGCTTGCTATGGTACGTATTACCGGTACCGGTTTTGGGGCCAATAAATATGCCGTAAACCTGCGCGATATTAAAGAATTGTTTATCATAAGCAATTGCTATAATCTTAATTCTGCAGGGGCGCTGTCTCTGCGCTATGGCAAAACGGACTCATCGGGCTCCTCAAGCGTAGCGACCAGTGGCGATGTGCCAGAAATAGAGTGGGTGTTTAGTAATAATGAGGGAATCAATAGTGGTTTCGTCTACTCTCTGGCTCAGCTAAAATCCTTAACCGCTAAAATTAATACGGTTAATAAATCTATAGGAAAAACCGTTATCGCCTATGATGCAGATAATAAACCACGCTATTACTACTCGTTAGGCACGGAGGCAAATTCGTCCTGGGTATCGTTTGATAATACCGAAACGTTAATCCCGGTGTAATTTGCGCTGCCTTCCGTATAACGCGGAAGGCACGCTTTGCCCAGTAGCGGATTGCGCCGGGTAGTGTCCAGATAAATACGTTCAGAGCCGCCAGGCGGACAACAGAGGGCAGTTTCAGTGCATTCCGTAAGCGAAACGAGAGTTTTCCTGGTGACTTTGTCATCGAAAAATTAAGTAAAAAGTTGTTTCATATCTCGACGCATCGATAAACGTCACTTATGCTGGCAGCGCCTTTATTTTCTTTGATGAGAGTCCGACATATGAAAGCAGCCACCTTTCTGCTTGCCGGCGCAGCGCTGTTGCTTGCCGCATGCAGCAGCAGCGACGACAGCGAACCGCCGCAGCAGGCCACCGCCGCACACGTTCAGCCCAGAGTATCCATGTCCTCACTGGCGGAAAGTAACTGCGCCAGCGCTGGCGGCACGCTGGCCTTTTCTCGTCAGCTCGACGGCAGCAGCGTAGGCATGTGTCAGTTAGCGAATGGACGACGCTGTAGCGAAAGCGCGCTGGAAAGCGGCAGCTGCGCACGTTTCTGATGCGGACGCGCCAGGCGCGTCCGCGTTACTTATCAGTTAACCTCGTTCGGGCAGGCTTCGCCTTTCTCCAGCTGCTGCAGATTGGAAAGGGTGGTTTCTGAAATAGCGGTTAACGCCTCGGCGGTTAAAAACGCCTGATGGCCGGTAAACAGCACGTTATGGCAGGCGGAAAGCCGGCGGAAAACGTCATCCTGGATCACATCGTTAGACTTATCCTCAAAGAACAGATCGCGCTCATTTTCATACACGTCCATTCCCAGCGAACCGATTTTCTGCTGTTTTAACGCATCGATCGCCGCCTGAGAGTCGATCAGGCCGCCGCGGCTGGTGTTAATAATCATCACGCCATCCTTCATCTGGCTGAACGCGCTGGCATCCAGCAGGTGATGATTTTCCGGCGTCAGCGGGCAGTGCAGCGTAATTACATCAGATTCTTTAAACAGCGTTTTGATATCGACATACTCCGCCCCCAGCTCCAGCGCCTGCGGGTTAGGCCAGGGATCGAACGCCAGCAGACGCATACCAAAGCCTTTCAGAATACGCAGCGTGGCAATGCTGATCTTGCCGGTGCCGATAACGCCGGCGGTACGGCCGTGCATGTTAAAACCGATCAGCCCTTCCAGCGAAAAGTTGGCGTCGCGGGTACGCTGATAGGCGCGATGAATACGGCGATTAAGCGTCATCATGATGCCTACCGCATGTTCCGCCACGGCCTCCGGCGAGTAGGCCGGTACGCGCACCACTTTGATGCCCAGCTCTTTCGCCGCCGCCAAATCGACATTATTAAAACCGGCGCAGCGCAGCGCGATAATTTTAACACCCTGGGCGCTAAGAATTTCCAGCACCGGGCGGCTGGCGTCATCATTAACAAAAATACATACGGCTTCGCAGTTAACGGCGTTGATCGCCGTTCGCTCAGTAAGCAAGAAATCGAAATATTCGATCGCGAAACCAAAATGCTGGTTGACGTGATCAAGATATTTCTTGTCGTACTGTTTAGTGCTGTAGACCGCAAGTTTCATTATCGTCTCCTTATTGTCTTCTCCCTCTATTCTAGACTGACAGCCAGGAGGCGTAACCAGGAATCTGCCGGCAGTTTCGCGAATCGTCCGTCTGAATTCAGCCGCGGCGAGAAAAGCACTGGGAAATCTTCACCCGGCCTGGCGATCGTGCCATCATAGCCGCCGGAATATTTTTCAGGACGGGACGGTCATGGCAATGCGTCGGCGCTTGTTTTTCGCTTTAGCTTCGCTGCTGACGCTGGTTCTGCTGGTGCTGGCGCTGCTGCTAAGCGTGACGCACTGGCTGCCGCGTCTGGCGGGAATCTGGCTGCCGCAAGGTACGCGTATTGCGCTTGACGCCGCGCCGCGCTGGCGACAGGGCAAGCTCCATTTTCCGGCGGTGCGTTACCTGGCCGGCGACTGCGCGCTGGCAAGCGCTGATGAGTTAACCTTAGGCTACCGCGATGCGCGCTGGCAGGCCGGCGCGCGGCGTCTGACGCTGGACAGCGCCTGCCTGAGCCGGCTGGCCGCCAGCGACAGCCGCGATGCCAGCGCTCCGCGCACCCTGACGCAGTGGCAGGCGCTGCTGCCGCCAGCCGATGTCGCCGTACAACAGTTAATTGTTAACCCTTATCAGAGCTGGGCCGGCGCGCTGCGTCTGGCGCTCGATCGGGATGTACAGCGCATCGCTTATCAGGGCGATAATCTTCAGTTCAGGGCCGATCTACAGGGGCAGCGCCTGAGGCTGCGTCAGCTGACGGCGCAGGCGCCGATGTTCAGCCAGCCGGTTAGCCTGCATGGTGAACTGACGCTGGCGCCGTTTGCCGCTGGCGTGCCGGAGCGCGGGCAGCTGAGCGGGGATTTTATCCTCGCGCAGCTGCCGCATCCGCTGCGTCTGACTCTCGACTGGCAGCAGAAACAGGGAAAACTGGCGCTGCATCAAATCGATGAGGAATCGCCGCTGCTGGAGCTGCCCTGGCAGGCAACGCCGCAGCAGATCGCGATTACCGCAGGCCGCTGGCGCTGGCCATGGGCTGCACAGCCGCTGGCGGGCGGCGTGGCGCTGTCGCTGAACCACTGGCAGCAGGGGCTGGAGGCAATGGAAATTGCCGGGCGCATGAATATGCTGACGCAGGGGCGCGGCGGCAAAGGCAACGTGGTGCTGACGCTGGGGCCGGGTCATCTCTCTCTTACTGACAGCATGCTGCCGCTGCGTCTTACGGGCGAAAGCAAACTGGCCGCGCTGCAATTTTATGCCGCCTTGCCCGGCACGTTAAACGGCTCGCTGCTCGATCCGCAGCTGCGGATCGCACCCGGCGCGCTATTGCGGATGCGCGGGCGGCTGCTCTCCACGCTGGAGGTGGATGAGGCGCGCTGGCCGCTGGCCGGGATTACGCTCTCTTCATCCGGCATCAACGGGCGCCTGCAGGCGATCCTGCGCGCGCATGACGCCAGCCGCGGGCGCTTTACCTTACATCTTGACGGGCGCGCCGCGAACTTCTGGCCCGACAGCGGGCGCTGGACCTGGCGCTACTGGGGCAACGGCTACCTGGCGCCGCTGGCGGCGCGCTGGGACGGCATGGGCACCGGCAGCTGGCAGGATAGCGCCATAACGCTCGATACGCTCTCTACCGGTTTCGATCGGCTGCACTATGGCATGGCGACCGTCAGCCAGCCGCGGCTGCGGCTGGCGCAGCCGCTGGTCTGGCAGCGCGCCGCCGCCGCAAACGCTTTTGCCGGCAGCCTGACGCTTGAGGCGGGCGAAACGCGTTTCAGCAGCGGCGGCTGGCTGCCGCCCTCCCGTTTACAGCTTGCGCTGCAGGGCAGCGATCCCGGCCATTTTCTGCTTAACGGCGATTTGCGCGCCGGCGAGATCGGCCCGGTACGCGTTAACGGGCGCTGGGACGGCGAGCGCCTGCGCGGGCAGGCCTGGTGGCCGCGCCAGTCGTTGACGGTATTCCAGCCGCTGCTCGATCCCGATCTGAAAATCAGGATCGCCGACGGCTGGCTGCGCGCGCAGGTGGCCTTCTCCGCCTCCGACGCGCAGGGCTTTACCGCCGGCGGACACTGGGTGGTGCAGGACGGCGCCGTCTGGACGCCGGACAACAGCGTGCAGGGGATCGACTTTTCACTACCTTTTCGTCTGCGCCAAAGCCGCTGGTATCTCGGCACTCACGGGCCGGTATCGCTGCGCATCAGCACCATCAACAGCCAGTTTCCGCTTAGCGCGGTGACGGCGGATCTGCAGGGCAGCTGGCCGTGGGACGAACGCTCGCCGTTAACCCTGAGTAACGTCAATATAGCGCTGCTGGATGGCAGCCTGACGATGCCGCAGCTGCGCCTGCCCCAGCATCAGGCGGCGGTTGTGCGCCTGAACAATATCAGCCTGAGCGAGTTAATCACCGCGCTTAAGGTAAAACAGGTTGCGCTCTCCGGGCGTATTAACGGCGAGCTGCCGCTGTGGCTGAATCACTCGCCCTGGCTGGTGAAGGATGGCTGGATCGCCAACAGCGGCGGCCTGACGCTGCGGCTGGATAAGCAGATGGCGGACGCCATCGCTAAAAATAATATCGCTACCGGCGCCGCGCTGGACTGGCTGCGCTATATGGAAATTTCGCGCAGCTGGGCCACGCTTGATCTCAATGCCATCGGCGATCTGACGATGCAGGCGCAGGTCAACGGCACCAGCCGCTTCAGCAACCGCGAGCAGCAGGTTAACCTCAGCTATCGCCATCAGGAAAATCTGTTTCAGCTGTGGCGCAGCCTGCGCTTCGGCGATAATTTGCAATCCTGGGTAGAGCAGAACGTTGCTCTGCCGTCACAGAAGGGATCGACCCATGAAAACTAATCGGCTGCTGCTGGTCTGCTGCGGCATGCTGGTCGGCTGCGTACCGCGCATTGAGGTTGCCGCGCCTGAAGAACCGATCACCATCAATATGAACGTAAAAATCGAGCACGAGATCCATATCAAGGTTGATAAGGATGTGGAAGCGCTGCTTAAGAACCAAAGCAATCTCTTCTGAGCGGAGGCATGATGAAAGGCTGGGCCAAATTCTTGCTGCTGGCGGCGCTGGTAGCGCACCAGGCGCAGGCGCTGACGCTGGATGAGGCGCGCCGCCAGGGGCGCGTGGGCGAAACGCTTAACGGCTATCTGGCGCCGCGTCAGCAGGATAAAGAGACGCTGGCGCTGGTAAAACAGATCAATCAGGGACGTGAAGAGCATTACCGGCAAATTGCTCAGCGTAATCGCTTAACCACGGCAGAGGTGGCGCGCATCGCGGGGGAGAAGCTGGTGCAGCGTGCCGGGCAGGGAGAGTATGTGCTCGGCATTAACGGGCAGTGGGTAAAAAAGTAGCGCTGGCCGCGCCGCGGCGACCAGCGAGATTAATCAGGCGCCAGCCAGCTGCGCCAGCGTCTCTTTGGCTTCGGCGGTGGCTTTAGTCGCCACTTCCGGACCGTAGGCGATGCCTTCCGCGAAGACGAAGTTAACGTCGGTAATGCCGATAAAGCCGAGGAACAGCTGAACATACGGGGTCAGCAGATCGGTCGGGGTATCTTTATGAATGCCGCCGCGGCTGGAGATAATCACCGCGCGTTTGCCTTTCACCAGGCCTTCCGGGCCCGCTTCAGTGTAGCGGAAGGTCACGCCGGCGCGGGCGATCAGATCAAAGTAGTTTTTCAGCTGGGTCGGGATATTGAAATTGTACATCGGCGCCGCAATAACAATCACATCGTGCGCGTTCAGTTCCGCAATCAGCGCATCCGACAGCGCCAGCGCTTCCTGCTGACGCGGCGTCAGGGCGGCATCGGACGGACGCAGCGCGCCTACCAGCTCGCCGTCCAGTACCGGAATCGGCTCTGCTGCCAGGTCGCGTACCGTTACCTGGTCACCGTTGGCTTTCGCCTGGTCGACATAAAAGTCCGCCAGCTGGCCTGACTGTGAATAACCCGCAAGAATGCTTGATTTTAAAACTAATACTTTGCTCATGATTTTTTCCTGTCTGCTAATAGGGAACTCTGTCTGCTCAATGGCTTACACTGTAGGGAGTTTACGGCCGCAGTGATAGCGTAATATTTCGAGTCCAATGTTCGAAATTATTGAACAAGCGCAGGGGAGCCATCGCTGGCTGTAGCGCCTGTGGTAAGATAAGCCGCAATAAATGAACGCAATGTCGGCGCACGCCGGCCGCGCGGCGGCCATAACAGCCAACACAAGCCGCCGCGTTAAAAAGGTAATAACTATGTCTGTGGAATCAAACGCATCGCCGCTGTCGCCTTTCTGGGCGCGGCTGAATCAGGTTACGCTGCGCGATCGCCAGCGGTTGCAGCGCCGTCTGCACGGCGCGAAAAAAGTGAAAAATCCTGCCGCGCAGCAGGGCATTGCTGAAGAGCTGGAAAAAGAGTTCGCGCTGGCGGAGCAGCGTTTGCAACAGCGCCAGGCGGCGATGCCCGCCATTCGCTTTCCGGAAAATCTGCCGGTCAGCCAGAAACAGCAGCAGATCGCCGAGGCGATCCGCGATCATCAGGTAGTGATCGTCGCCGGGGAAACCGGCTCCGGTAAAACTACCCAGCTGCCTAAAATTTGCCTGACGCTGGGACGCGGCGTAAAAGGGCTGATTGGCCATACTCAGCCGCGGCGTCTGGCGGCGCGCACCGTGGCGAACCGCATTGCCGATGAGCTGGAAACCTCGCTCGGCGGCTGCGTCGGCTATAAGGTGCGCTTTAACGATCAGGTCAGCGACAGCACCCAGATCAAGCTAATGACCGACGGTATTTTGCTGGCGGAAATTCAGCAGGATCGCCTGCTGATGCAGTATGACACCATCATCATCGATGAGGCGCACGAGCGCAGCCTGAATATCGATTTCCTGCTTGGTTACCTGCGCGAGCTGCTGCCGCGTCGTCCCGATCTGAAACTCATCATCACCTCGGCGACCATCGATCCGCAGCGTTTTTCGCGTCACTTCAATAATGCGCCGGTGATTGAGGTTTCAGGCCGCACTTATCCGGTTGAGGTGCGCTATCGTCCGGTAGTCAACGACGTGGACGACAGCGATCGCGATCAGCTACAGGCGATTTTCGACGCGGTCGATGAGCTGGGGCAGGAGAGCAATGGCGATATCCTGATTTTTATGAGCGGCGAGCGTGAAATCCGCGATACCGCCGATGCCCTGAGCAAGCGCGATCTGCCGCATACGGAGATCCTGCCGCTCTACGCGCGCCTGTCGAACGCCGAGCAGAACCGCGTCTTTCAGGCGCACAGCGGGCGGCGCATCGTACTGGCGACCAACGTTGCGGAAACCTCGCTGACGGTGCCCGGCATCAAATATGTTATCGATCCCGGTACCGCGCGTATCAGCCGCTACAGCTATCGCACCAAGGTACAGCGTTTGCCGATCGAGCCGGTATCGCAGGCCTCGGCCAACCAGCGTAAAGGGCGCTGCGGGCGCGTTTCCGAAGGTATCTGTATCCGCCTCTATTCCGAAGAGGATTTCTTAAGCCGCCCGGAATTTACCGATCCGGAAATTCTGCGCACCAACCTGGCCTCGGTCATTTTGCAGATGACGGCGCTCGGCCTCGGCGATATCAGCGCCTTTCCTTTTGTCGAGGCGCCGGATAAGCGCAACATTCAGGATGGCGTGCGGTTGCTGGAAGAGCTGGGCGCCATCAGCGAAGAGGAGCACGGGCGCTATCGCCTGACGCCGTCGGGACGCCAGCTGGCGCTGCTGCCGGTCGATCCGCGCCTGGCGCGTATGGTGCTGGAAGCGCAAAAGTATGGCTGCGTGCGTGAGGTAATGATCATCGTCGCGGCGCTGTCGATTCAGGATCCGCGCGAGCGTCCGGTGGAAAAACAGCAGGCGGCGGATGAGAAACATCGTCGCTTCGCTGATAAAGAGTCGGACTTTATCGCCTTCGTTAACCTGTGGAACTATCTGCAGGAGCAGCAAAAAGCGCTCTCCGGCAACGCCTTCCGCCGCCAGTGCAAAAGCGATTACCTCAACTATCTGCGCGTGCGCGAATGGCAGGATATTTATACCCAGCTGCGCCAGGTGGTGCGTGAACTCGGGATGCCGGTTAACAGCGAACCGGCGCCTTACCGCGAGATCCATACCGCGCTGCTGACCGGCCTGCTTTCCCATATCGGCCTGAAAGATGCCGAGAAGCAGGAGTACAGCGGCGCGCGCAACGCCCGTTTTTCCATCTTCCCCGGTTCGGCGCTGTTTAAAAAGCCGCCGAAGTGGACCATGGTGGCGGAGCTGGTAGAGACCAGCCGTCTGTGGGGACGTATCGCCGCGCGCCTCGATCCGGAATGGATCGAGCCGCTCGCTCAGCATCTGCTGAAGCGCAGCTACAGCGAGCCGCACTGGGAGAAAGCGCAGGGTGCGGTGATGGCGATGGAAAAAGTGACGCTGTACGGCCTGCCGATCGTCAGCGCGCGCAAGGTTAACTACAGCCACATCGATCCGGCGCTGTCGCGCGAATTGTTTATCCGCCATGCGCTGGTGGAAGGCGACTGGCAAACCCGGCACGCCTTTTTTAAAGCCAACCAGAAACTGCGCAGCGAAGTAGAGGATCTGGAACATAAAACGCGCCGCCGCGATATTCTGGTGGATGATGAAACGCTGTTCGCCTTTTACGACAGCCGCATAGGGCACGAGGTGGTTTCCGCCCGCCACTTTGACAGCTGGTGGAAAAAGGTGAGCCAGCAGACGCCCGATCTGCTCAGTTTCGATAAAGAGATGCTGATTAAGCAGGGCGCCGACAGCGTCAGCAAGCTGGACTATCCCAACTTCTGGCATCAGGGCAACCTTAAGCTGCGCCTCAGCTATCAGTTTGAGCCGGGCGCGGATGCGGATGGCGTTACCGTACATATTCCGCTGCCGCTGCTGAACCAGGTTGAGGAACGCGGCTTTGAGTGGCAGATCCCCGGATTGCGCCGCGAGCTGGTGGTGGCGCTGATTAAGTCGCTGCCGAAACCGGTGCGGCGGAATTTCGTTCCTGCGCCGAACTACGCCGAGGCGTTTTTAGGTCGGGTGAGCGATAGCGAAACGCCGTTGCTGGACGCGCTGGAGCGCGAGTTCCGCCGTATGACCGGCGTGACGATTGACCGTGAGGCCTGGCAGTGGGATCAGGTGCCCGATCACCTGAAAATGACGTTCCGCGTGCTGGACGAGCATAATCGCAAGCTGAAAGAGGGCAAGGATCTTGCCGCGCTGAAGGCGTCGCTGAAGGATAAAGTGCAGGAGACGCTGTCGAAGGTGGCTGATGACGGGCTGGAACAGAGCGGCCTGCATATCTGGAGCTTTGGCGATCTGCCCGCGCAGTTTGAGCAAAAGCGCGGTAACTACAGCGTTAAGGCCTGGCCGGCGCTGGTGGATGAGAAGGATAGCGTGGCGATCCGGCTGTTTGACAGCCAGCACGAGCAGCAAAAAATGATGTGGCGCGGCCAGCGGCGTTTGCTGTTGCTGAATATCCCCTCGCCGATTAAATATCTGCACGAAAAGCTGCCGAACAAGGCCAAGCTGGGGCTTTACTTTAATCCCTACGGCAAGGTGCTGGAGCTGATTGACGACTGCATCAGCTGCGGTATCGATAAGCTGATGGCGGAAAATGGCGGCCCGGCCTGGAAGGAAGCGGATTTTCAGCAGCTGCACGACCGGGTGCGCGCCGGGCTGAACGATACCGTGGTGGAAATCGCTAAGCTGGTGGAGCAGATCCTGACGGCGGTGTTCAATATCAACAAGCGGCTGAAAGGGCGCGTGGATATGACGATGGCGCTGGGGCTGTCCGATATTAAGGCGCAAATGAGCGGCCTGGTCTACCGCGGCTTTGTTACGCAGAACGGCTGGAAGCGGCTGCCCGATACGCTGCGTTATTTACAGGCGATTGAGCGACGGCTGGAGAAACTGCCGGTCGATCCGCACAGCGATCGGGCGCGGATGCTGAAGGTAGAGCAGGTGCAGCAGGCATGGCAGAGCTGGCTGAACAAGCTGCCGCCCGCGCGCCGCGACGATGAAGATGTGCAGGAGATCCGCTGGATGATCGAAGAGCTGCGCGTCAGCTATTTCGCCCAGCAGCTTGGCACCCCTTATCCCATCTCCGATAAGCGCATCCTGCAGGCGATGGAGCAGATCGCCGCCTGATGCCCGCTGGCCGCAGCGTTACTCTGCGGCCAGCGCTGCTAAATCATCACGAAAAGCGGTGACGGCAATCGCCCGGTTATCGGCGCGCCAGCGATCCGCTGCCGCCGGCGCTGAACTTTGCACCGCAATCAGCCGCCAGCCTTCGTCAGTTTGCAGCAGCAGCGGCGATCCGCTGTCGCCAGGCAGGGTGTCGCACTGGTGCGACAGCACCGAACGCTGCGCCCAGCCGGTAATCAGGCAGTCGCTGTGCGACCAGAGCGCATCCAGATGATCTTCCGGGTAGCCTGCCTGGGTAACCTTACGTCCGCTGTCCTTCAGCGCGGCGGTCAGATCGCTGCGCGAACCGGCAAACAGCGGCACCGGCGTAATGCCGGAAGGCGGGTTGCGCAGTACAATCAGGCCGTAATCGAAAGGGGCCGCCGCCGGCGGCACAATCCAGCCGTCGCCGTCAGCCTTCAGTTTCTTCCCCAGACTGGAATTAACCCGCGCCTGAATATCATGAATTTCATAGCGCCAGCCGCCGTCGCCGGCGATAAAGCGCAGCGCTACCGGCTTATCGGCGCGGCCCGGCGGCGTCACCAGACAATGACCGGCGGTCAGCGCCAGGTGCGTAGAGATGAGCGTTGCGCTACAGAGATTGCCGCTTTCGGTTTCCAGCTGGCCGATGGCTTCCCAGGGCATGCTGGCTGCGGCAGCGACCGGCTTACGATCGTCATGGCCAAAGAACAGGGTCTGCATCTCTTCCGGGCTGAGGCCGTCATCATCGCCGCCATCATCCGCATGGGTAAAAAAGGGAAAACAGAATAAACCCACTACTAACACAGCCGTTATGCGCATATCTCTCTCAAAAAAAGGGGAGAATGATAAGAATAAAGGGTTAACACGCGTCAGGCGTTAACTATAGTCGGTGAGCAGCAAAAAAGGGAGTTTAATCCGGAATATCAGTACGCTACGGCATCAAATATAGAAGCAGGCCGCAATAACGCCACAGAGTATCATCACGGCAAGGATTATTTCGAAACGATAGCGACGTACCATTTCCGCTACTCCAGGAAAAAACGCCCGGAAATCCGGGCGTTCACAGGCAATGATTCAGGAGCGCGCCCCTGCGATTATTTGGCGGCGGCGTTAACGGTTTTTTTGTGATGCTTTTTCGCCGCCTGGGCTTTCTGCGCTACCGGCTTAGCGGCGGCTTTATGGTGCTTTTTCGCCGCCTGGGCTTTCTGCGCTACCGGCTTAGCGGCGGCTTTATGGTGCTTTTTCGCCGCCTGGGCTTTCTGCGCTACCGGCTTAGCGGCGGCTTTATGGTGCTTTTTCGCCGCCTGGGCTTTCTGCGCTACCGGTTTAGCGGCGGCTTTATGATGCTTTTTGGCGGCCTGGGCTTTCTGTTCTGCCGGTTTAGCAGCCTTTTTATGATGCTTTTTCGCCGCCTGCGCTTTCTGGGCTACGGCTTTCTTATGTTTATGATGCATCACTTTATGCTGAGTTTTTACCGGCGCAGCGGCTGTGGCGGCGGCAGGCGCGGTGGCCGGGGCCGCGGCGGTCTCAGCGGCAAAGGCAACTGAAGAGAGGCCCATAGCAGCGGCGACAACCAGAGCAAATAATTTTTTCATCGCAAAACCCTCGAATGTTTCTTCATGTATTAGCCCACTGCGGGGCTGGTGAAGAGACTATAAAGAAAGGCGTCGGGGCTTTCCGTGAGTGATTGGTATCGGCGTGTAACCGAATGTACAGCATGGGGAAACCGGCCCGCGCCAGGCGGCAGGCCGGCTGGCATGCTTACAGGTAGCGCTGTTCCAGATGGCGGCGGAAATGCTGCGGATTCAGATCTTCGCCGCTTGCCTGCGCGATCAGCTGCGCCGTAGGGAAGCGGCTGCCGTGACGCCAGATGTTCTGTGACAGCCAGTCGAAAATCGGCTGTAGTTCGCCGGCGGCAATCTGTTTGTCCAGCTGCGGCAGAGCGCGCCTGACCGCCTGGAACAGCTGCGCCGCATACATCGCGCCCAGCGTATAGGTAGGGAAATAGCCGAAGGCGCCGTCGGTCCAGTGGATATCCTGCATACAGCCGTCGCGATAGTTACCCTGGGTATCCAGCCCCAGATAGCGCTGCATTTTTTCATCCCACAGCGCCGGAATATCCTCTACCTCGATATCGCCGCCGATCAGCGCCCGCTCAATCTCATAACGCAGAATAACGTGCAGCGGATAGCTGACTTCATCGGCATCGACGCGAATAAAGCCGCGTTTCACCCGCTGATTCAGGCGCACAAAGTTACCGGGCGTCAGCGCTGGCTGTTCGCCCATCTGCGCGCTGACCAGCGGCAGGATATGTTGCAGAAACGGCGCGCTGCGCGCCAGCTGCATTTCAAAAAACAGGCTCTGCGATTCATGAATGGCGGTGGAGCGCGCCAGCGCCACCGGCTGTCCGCGCCAGGTTTTCGGCAGATTTTGCTCGTAGCAGGCGTGCCCGGTTTCATGGATCACGCCCATCATGGCGCTGACGAACTCATTTTCGTTATAGCGCGTGGTGATGCGTACATCTTCCGGTACGCCGCCGCAGAAGGGATGGGCGCTGACGTCAAGCCGTCCGGCGTTGAAATCAAAGCCGAGCAGTTTCATCAGCTGCAGGCCAAGCTGGCGCTGCGCCGCGACGGGAAACGGCCCCAGCGGCATATCTACCGGTTCCGCCGCCTGTTTGGCCACCACCCGCTCCAGCAGATCGGGCAGCCACTGAAGCAGATCGCCGAAGGTGGCGTCCAGCTGTGCGCTGGTCATGCCCGGTTCGTAGAGATCGAGCAGGGCGTCATAGCGTGAGCAGCCGGCGGCCTGCGCGCGGATTTCCGCTTCTTCGCGGCTGAGACGCACCACCTCCTGCAGATTGGCGGCGAAGCCCTGCCAGTCATTAGCCGGACGCTGCTGGCGCCAGGCGTGTTCGCAGCGCGAACCGGCAATGGATTTAGCCTCCACCAGCGCGGCGGGCAGCAGCGCCGCCTGCTGCCAGGCGCGCCGCATCTCCAGCAGATTGGCCTGTTCCACATCGTTCAGCGCTTCCTGCTGCGCCGCCTCCAGCCAGGCCTCCATACGGCTGTCGGTCAGGATCTGATGCTGCAACACGCTCAGCTCCGCCAGCGCTTCGCCGCGCGCCTGGCTACCGGCCGGCGGCATCATGGTTTGCATATCCCAGCCGGCGATGGCGGAAAGATGACCAAAGCGCGCCAGGCGCTGAAAAGTCCGGGTCAGTTGTTGATAGGCTGATGTCACACATATCTCCTTGCTGGTTTAAAGGCGGGGCGCCGTCGCACTCCGCAAGGGTAAATCAACCGGCCAGCAAAAGCGAACGCTGGCGCCGCCCAGCGGGCTGCTGTCGATAGCGACAGAGCCGCCCAGCGCCTGCGCTACTGATTGCACAATCGCCAGTCCCAGGCCGCAGCCGCCGGTAGCGCGATCGCGGCTGGGATCGAGCCGGACAAAGGGTTCCAGCACGCGCTGGCGCTCTGCGGCGGGTATGCCGGGGCCGTCATCCTCTACCTGTAAACAGGCCAGCCGGTGGTCAAACCACAGGCTTACCCGTAGCCGCCGCTGCGCATAGCGCAGGGCGTTGTTGACCAGATTATCCAGCACCCGCTCCATCAGCCGGGTATCCGATACGCCGAAATTTTCACGCTGCGGCAGATCGAGCGCGATATCGTAGTGCGGATGCACCGAACGGATATCAATGATGCGTTCGCTGAGCCAGCCGGCGAGATCGACCGGCTGTAAAAACAGCTCCACCTGAGGGCGATCGAGGCGCGCGTAGGTTAACAGCTCTTCAATCAGCGACTCCAGCTGGCCGATATCGCGTTTGAGCGCGGCGGACTCCGGCGCGCTGAGGTTATCGCTTATCTCCAGCCGGTAGCGCAGGCGCACCAGCGGCGTGCGCAGCTCGTGCGCGATATTATCGATCAGCTGTTTCTTGCTGGTGACCAGCGTATTAACGTTATCCGCCATCTGGTTAAAAGCGACGCCGAGGCGCAGCAGGCTGGAGGCGTTATCGAAGTGAATACGTTCGTCAAGATGCCCCTGGCCGAAGCGCTGGGCCGCCGCTTCCAGCCTGAGCATATCTTTCCAGTAGGGGCGCATCCAGATAAATACCGGCAGCGCCAGCGACATGCCGATAAACGCCAGCAGCGCGATATCCAGCAGCCGCATTTCATGCAGATAGAAAAGATAAGGAATGGGGCCGACCGCCAGCACATAGCGACTGCGGGGAATATGCTGCAGAAAAGTATATTCATCATCCAGCGCGACAATTTCTCCGGCGCGCAGGCGCCGCATGCTGCCGGCATCGAGGCGATATTTACTCATCGGCTCAATATGCAGTTTAAAGGAGAGATTGAGATCGAGATTATTGATGGTTTTGTTCCAGTCGCGCGGCGGGATTTCGCGCAGCTCGCTGCGCATCAGATAGAGCGAGCTTTTCATCAGATCGTCCATCGACTGGCGCCCGGCGCGCTCGGCGGTAAACTTGTAGACCAGCCCGACCAGCATGGTCATCACCAGAAAGCAGACGAACAGCAGCAGGTAAAACTGGATAAAAAGCTTTCTCATTCTGCGAGAGTTTCCCAGGCGTGCGGCGCGAACAGGTAGCCTTTGTTACGGATGGTTTTAATGCGGTAAGGTTCGGTGGCGCTGTCGTGCAGCTTTTTACGCAGGCGCGAGATCGCCACGTCGATGCTGCGGTCCATGCCGTCATAGCTGACGCCGCGCAGCGTTTTCAGCAGCGCGTCGCGGTTGAGGATTTGTCCGGCGTGGATCGCCAGCTCCCACAGCAAATCATAGTCGGCGGTGGAGAGGGCGATAATCTCACCGCCCAGCATTACCTGGCGATTAAGCGGATCGATGGTCAGCGAGCCGAAGCGCAGCGCCTTCTGGCTGTTAATCGCCGGGGCGATTTCATCATGCTGCGTCGCGTTCGCCTGGCGCAAATGCAGGCGCAGGCGCGCCAGCAGCACCGCCGGCGGCGTGGTTTTCAGAATGTAGTCGTTGGCGCCTATTTCCAGCGACAGAATATGATTCATATCGCTGTCCAGCGAGGTGAGCAGCACGATCGGGCCGGGCCAGACGGCGCGCAAATCGCGGCAGAGCGTCATGCCGTCTTTGCCGGGCAGCATAATATCCAGCAGCACCAAATCGGGCTGTTCGCGGGCGATTACCGCTTCCGCGCGGTCGCCGCGGCTTTCTACGATAGTTTCCAGCCCGTGACGGCTGAGCCAGGCGGCAATCAGCTCGCCGACGTCAGGATCGTCTTCAACAAAAACAATTTTATTCATGATTCCGGGATAATCAGGCCGCAACTTCAGGCAGCATAGCCTTTTCTGAGAATAACAACCATCAACGCCTATTAAATGACGTAAGAGGTATAGTACAAGTTGAAGAAACTATGCCATTATATCTGAAGGGTTGTTAACGCAGGTTGTAACCCTTTTTTCTGGCCAGGAGGAGAGTGAGGGTGTCAGATAAACAGCTGGCGTCGGCGGACCTGAAAGATCGCATCTGCTTCAATTACACGGATTTTCTTGCTGCATCCTGCAAAAAACGCTGGAGCTTCGTCGATGCGATTTATGGCGTCATGCCGATTTTCGGCATGGTGACGCGTAATCCGGCGGATTCGCAGCGGCCGCCTTCCGAACGGTTAAAAGAATTAGCGCTGCAAATCATTTCAACCCAGGTTAGCGATGAAATTAACATTGCGCGCCTGATTACGCTGGCCGAACAGCAGCATATTGCGCAGTTCGATATTCTGCTTCCTTATCCGCTATCCGGCGAGCAGCTTGACGCGATTCACCGTGAATATCGCAAGCCGCTGTCGCTCTCGCAGCATGAAGAGCGGCTGACCATTCAGTTTCCAGCCGCCCCACACTAATTTAGCGCATCAGCAGCCACGACGCCGGCAGCGTCCCCAGCAGCAGCAGGGTGATGGCGGCGCGCTCGACGGTGCTTAACGCCTGCAGCGCCCGGCCGCCGCGGCGCGCGAACAGAAACAGCAGCATGCCCGGCGCGTACAGCACTACCGACAGCAGCAGGTGTAGCGGGCCGGAAGCGTAAAGCAGCCACAGACCATATAAACAGGCGCCGACCGCCACGCAGGTCATGCGCGCCTGGCCTTTTCCCCACACCAGCTTCAGCAAATAGGCGCCCACCAGCAAGTAGGGCACCAGCACCATTTCAGAGGCGATAGTCAGCAGCGTGTTGTAGTCGGAGTTAGTCAGCCAGATCAGGATCAGACACGCCTGCACGCTGCCGTTGGTCAGCCACAGCGAGGCGGAAGGCGCGTTATGGCGGTTCTGCCGGCTCAGACTGCGCGGAAACGCTCCCTGCTGCGCCGCAATCAACGGCACTTCAGCCGCCATAATCGTCCAGCTCAGGTAGGCGCCGCATACCGAAACCACCAGTCCCAGCGCAATGACGGCGTTGCCCCAGGAGCCGATTAGCCGGGTCATCAGTCCCGCCATTGACGGATTGCGCATCTCCGCCAGCTCGGCGCGCGGCACGATGCCCAGCGACAGCAGGGTAACCAGCAGATAGACGCAGAGCGCCGCCAGTACCGCCAGCAGCGTCGCTTTGCCGACATCGCGCTTGTTGCGCGCGCGCGCGGAAACCACCACCGCGCCTTCAACGCCGATAAACACCCACAGGGTAATCAGCATCGTCTGTTTCACCTGGCTCCAGACCGGTTGTCCCAGCTCAACGCCGGTGAAATCAAAGCGAAAGCGATCGAGGTTAAAGGCAATTATCGCCAGCACGATAAACAGCCCAAGCGGCACCAGTTTGCCGAGCGTGGCGAGCAGGTTGATGCTGGCGGCAGTCTGTACGCCGCGCAGAACCAGCCAGTGCACCAGCCACAGCAGCAGGGAGGCGCCGAGCATCGCCTGCCAGGTATTGCCGTCGCCGAAAACGACATGTCCCGGCGAATCGGTGAAGAAGCTCAGCGCGGAAAAGACGATCACCAGATAGGAGACGTTAGCGATAACCGCGCATAGCCAGTATCCCCAGGCGGAGCTAAAGCCCACCAGGTCGCCAAAGCCGTCGCGCGCATAGGTAAAGATGCCGCCGTCCAGTTCCGGTTTCAGACGCGTCAGCAGCAGCATCGCCAGCGAGAGAAAAAGAATGCCCGCGCCGGTGATGGCCCAACCGATTAACAGCGCCGCCGGACTGGCGACGGCCGCCATATTTTGCGGCAGGCTAAACACCCCTGCGCCCAGCATTGAGCTGAGTACCAGCGCGGTCAGCGCGCTAAGGCCTAATTTCTTGTCCAAAAAACCGTCCTGAAACAGAATAAATAACCAGGGAACCGCGTTGCGGTTGTCTTTTCATCAGGCAGAAAGAGAAGGAGACCTTCATTTGCACTGAAATGAGGCGGCGATTTTACGGAGTGCAGGGCTGTCGTGCAATGCGTGTCTATGCAAAAAACGCTACAGAATATTCAGATTATGACGGAGCGGCGTCGCAGCCGCTCCGGGAGGCGATTATTTGAACAGATCGGCGGTGACGGTGAGGTTGCCGCCGCTCTGGTTCTGCCACTGGCGGGTGACGTGATAATACTTCGCGCCTTTAGCGGCCGCGCGTTTGGCTACCGCTTCAGAGATTTCCGTAGGCGTACCAAAATGGCCGGTAAAGGTTACGGTATCAAACGGCTGCATCTGCGCTGCGGTAATGGCGTTTACTTCCTGAATCTTGACGCCGTTCGGCAGGTTCACGGTATAGCGATCGACGGAGCTGGTTTGGGTTTCGAAGAAGCGGCCCACCTTACTGTCTGGCGCTTCGGATGAAGCGACGCCCGGCAGTTCAACCTGTTTCGCCGCGGCGCCGCCAGCGGCCAGCGCTGCTTTACCCGCTTCGGAATCGCGCGGAATCAGGTTCGGGCTTTGCACCTTGCGTTTGGGCGCATCGGCTTTATAAACGTAGGCGGTAACGTACTGATTGCCGCCGCTGTTGGCGTCAATCTGGCGAACGATAAAGAAGGAAGCCGCGCCTTTCTGTTTAGCTGCCTTGCCGATCGCTTCATTGACGTCCGGCTGGCTGCGGTAGAAGCCGCTAATGGAAACCGTGTCATAGGGTTCCAGCGTAAAGGCTTCCTCTTTCGGCAGCTCTTTTACGCCGCTGAAGTAGCGATAGCTGCGGCTGTTATCGGCGGCAGGCGCGTCGGCGCGGTAGAGATCGGCGGTAACGCGCCAGTTGCCGCTGTTGCCGGTGGCGTCGTTGATGCCCTGAATATAAAAAGCCGCGGCGCCCAGAGCGTCGGCACGTTTAGAGACTGCGGCGCTGGCGTCGCCTATAGAGTTAAAACGACCGCTAATATTAATACGTTCGAATGGTTTTAACGCGGCCGCTTTTTCTGGTGAAAGCTCCTGCGCCGCCTGGGCGCCGAGCGTCATGGATGACAGCAGGGCGGTCACCAGAAGAGTGTTCTTCAGCTTCATAAAAATAATCCTTCGCCTTACGCAGAAATTGAGTACGAAAACGTGCTGGACTCTTGATGTGTAACAGATTAGCAGTTGATTATTGCATGTTATAACGGCCGCTGTCTCAGGCAATTTATGCGATACGGACGCCGGCTTTTCTCCGGCGGCGCGCCTGTCGCCAGCAGAAATTTATCGCCTGTTTTAACTTATTTGTCGCACCAGCCGGACAGGAAAGGCAGTTATCAGGCTAACTTATTGTTAATGTAAAGTAAATTTAAGGTTGCATTGTGTTTTGCGCAGGGCAAAAACAGCATAAAGCCGCTGCGTAAAGCCTCTTCTGTTGGAGAAAATAAAGGATTAGCCCTTCAGTAATACATTTTTGTGCGAAAAGCGCCAACGTGATCGTTGTGGCTAGATCGCAAGTCATATATTCAGTAGGTTATAACACTTTGATACAAAATCTGAGGCGAACAGCGGAGCGTTTATCCCGCCGTTCAGGGTCAACACTAACCGATAAAAGGGAAGACTATGTTAATTGGAGTGCCCAAAGAGCGGTTGCCTAATGAAGCCCGCGTTGCCGCCACGCCTAAAACGGTAGAGCAGCTATTAAAGCTGGGCTTTAGCGTGGCGATTGAGCAACAGGCAGGCACCGCGGCCAGTTTTGAAGACAGCGCCTATCAGCAGGCGGGCGCCACGCTGGTGGATCGCCAGCAGGCGTGGCAGGCGGATATCGTGCTCAAGGTCAATGCGCCGGATGATGAGGAAATCGCGCTGTTGCGTGAAGGCAGCACGCTGATCAGTTTTATCTGGCCTGCGCAGAATCCGGAACTGATGGAAAAGCTGGCCGCGCGCAAGATTAACGTTATGGCGATGGATGCGGTGCCGCGTATTTCCCGCGCGCAGTCACTTGATGCGCTCAGTTCGATGGCCAACATTGCCGGCTACCGAGCGGTAGTGGAGGCGGCCCATGAATTTGGCCGCTTCTTTACCGGCCAGATTACCGCGGCGGGCAAGGTGCCGCCGGCGAAGGTGATGGTTATCGGCGCGGGCGTGGCTGGCCTGGCCGCTATCGGCGCGGCGCGCAGCCTCGGCGCTATCGTTCGCGCTTTTGATACCCGCCCGGAAGTAAAGGAGCAGGTGCAAAGCATGGGCGCGGAGTTCCTGGAGCTGGATTTTCAGGAAGAAGCGGGCAGCGGCGACGGCTATGCCAAAGTGATGTCGCCGGCGTTTATCGCCGCAGAGATGGCGCTGTTCGCCGCTCAGGCGAAAGAGGTGGATATTATTATCACCACCGCGCTGATTCCGGGCAAACCGGCGCCGCGCCTGATCACCGCTGAGATGGTGGCCGCCATGAAGCCCGGCAGCGTGGTGGTGGATCTGGCGGCGCAAACCGGCGGTAACTGCGAGCTTAGCGTGGCCGATCGCATTATCACCAGCGAGAACGGGGTCAAAATTATCGGCTATACCGATCTGCCCAGCCGCCTGCCGACCCAGTCCTCTCAGCTTTACAGCACCAACCTGGTGAACCTGCTGAAGCTGCTGTGTAAAGAGAAAAACGGCGAAATCGACATCGATTTCGAAGACGTGGTTATCCGCGGCGTAACTACGGTGCGCGCCGGAGAGATCACCTGGCCCGCGCCGCCGATTCAGGTTTCCGCGGCGCCGAAAGCCGCACAGCCGGAAACGGTTTCTCCGGCGGCGGAGGCGAAACCCGCCGCGCCGTGGCGTAAATATCTGCTGCTGGCGCTGGCGATTGTTCTGTTTGCCTGTCTGGCTAACGTGGCGCCCGCCGCTTTCCTCTCGCACTTTACCGTTTTCGCGCTCTCCTGCGTGGTGGGGTATTACGTGGTGTGGAACGTCAGCCATGCGTTGCATACGCCGCTGATGTCGGTAACTAACGCCATCTCCGGTATTATCGTCGTGGGCGCGTTGTTGCAGATTGGGCATGGCGGCTGGGTAACTTTCTTTGCCTTTATCGCCGTGCTGATTGCCAGTATCAACATCTTCGGCGGTTTTACCGTCACCCAGCGGATGTTGAAAATGTTTCGTAAAAACTAAGGAGTAACAATATGTCTGGCGGATTAGTGACTGCGGCCTATATTGTTGCGGCCATACTTTTTATCTTCAGCCTGGCGGGGCTTTCAAAGCATGAAACCTCGAAGCAGGGTAATATTTTCGGCATGGCGGGCATGGCGATTGCGCTGCTGGCGACTATCTTCGGCCCTGATTCCGGCAGCATCGGCTGGATCCTGCTGGCGATGGTTATCGGCGGCGCGATCGGCATCCATCTGGCAAGAAAAGTTGAGATGACCGAGATGCCGGAGCTGGTGGCGATCCTGCACAGCTTCGTTGGTCTGGCTGCGGTGCTGGTTGGCATCAACAGCTATATCGATCACGGGCCGGGGCTGGAAGCGGTGATGGAGAATATCCACCTCACCGAAATCTTCCTCGGCATCTTTATCGGTGCGGTGACCTTTACCGGTTCGGTGGTGGCGTTCGGCAAGCTGCGCGGCAAAATCTCTTCGCGTCCGCTGATGCTGCCGCATCGTCACAAGCTCAACCTGCTGGCGCTGGTGCTCTCTTTCCTGCTGCTGGTGATGTTTGTGCGCACTGAGAGCGTCGGGCTGCAGGTCTTTGCGCTGCTGATTATGCTGGTGATTGCGCTGGCCTTCGGCTGGCACCTGGTGGCTTCGATCGGCGGGGCGGATATGCCGGTAGTGGTTTCGATGCTGAACTCCTACTCCGGCTGGGCGGCGGCGGCGGCGGGCTTTATGCTAAGCAACGACCTGCTGATCGTTACCGGCGCGCTGGTCGGCTCTTCCGGCGCCATCCTTTCCTACATTATGTGTAAAGCGATGAACCGCTCCTTTATCAGCGTTATCGCCGGCGGCTTCGGCAGCGACGGCACTGCGACCGGCGATGAAGGGGAGAGCGGCGAGTATCGTGAAATCAGCGCGCAGGATACCGCCGAGCTGTTGAAAGGCTCCTCCTCGGTCATTATTACTCCCGGCTACGGCATGGCGGTAGCGCAGGCGCAGTATCCGGTAGCTGAGCTGACGGAAAAACTGCGCGCGCGCGGCGTTAAAGTGCGTTTCGGCATCCATCCGGTGGCGGGACGTCTGCCTGGGCATATGAACGTGCTGCTGGCGGAGGCGAAAGTCCCCTATGACGTAGTGCTGGAGATGGATGAAATTAACGATGACTTCGCCGATACCGATACGGTGCTGGTGATTGGCGCCAACGATACCGTTAACCCCGCCGCGCAGGAAGATCCGCGCAGTCCGATTGCCGGCATGCCGGTGCTGGAGGTATGGAAGGCGCAAAACGTGGTGGTATTTAAACGCTCAATGAATACCGGCTATGCCGGGGTGCAGAATCCGCTGTTCTTTAAAGAGAATACGCAGATGCTGTTTGGCGATGCTAAAGAGAGCGTCGATGCTATTCTGAAAGCGCTTTAAACCTGTTAAAACGGGCTGTCGACGCGGTGTCGGCAGCCCGTTTCTTTTTTCCCGCAACCGCTGCCGTCAGCGGCGGTTAATCATCCTCGTCGTCATCCAGCTCAATCGGCGAGTTGAAATGGTCCGGTTTAATCACCAGCAGATCGCAGCGTAAATGATCGATAACCTGCTCCGCCGTATTACCGAGGAAAGCTGCCGACAGCCCGGTGCGCCCAATGGTTCCCAGTACCACCACGCCTGCGTTCAGGTGTTCCGCCAGATCGGGGATTACTTCTTCCGGCAGGCCCTTGGCGACGTGAGTAAATTTTTCATCAATGGCGAATTTTTGTCGCAGCGCTTTCATTGCCACCAGATGCTGACCGCGAATGGCATCGTTATAGACGCTGGGATCGAAATCGGGCAGTTCGATGGCGATATTAATCGGCGTAACCGGGTAGGCGCCGACCAGATGCACTTCGGTATGGTTCACCATTGCCGCCAGCTCGGTGGTTTCACGGATAAGTTTCTGGTTCAGCTCATCATGGTGCGGCTCTTCGCTGGCGAGGTTGACCGCCACCACCGCGCGCCCCTGTTCCGGCCAGGGCTGATCTTTCACCATCCAGACCGGGCAGGGGCACTTGCGCAGCAGATGCCAGTCGGTCGGAGTGAAAATAACCGATTCCAGCCGATCGTGCTGGTGCGCCATTTTCAGCACTAAATCGTGCTCGCCGGCTAATACTTCCTGAATAATGGCTTCAAAAGGGCGGTTGTGCCAGACGACTTTGATTTCGATAGCGACGCCCGCATCCAGATAGGCGCGCGCCTGTTCACGAATCCATTCTGTCCGTTGGCTGATCACCCCTTTGCGCATGGTTACGCGCTCGTCGGGTGACAGAAGGGTGGTCATCTCATAAGAAAAATCATAGATGGGCAAAAAGGCCTTAATTTTGCCGCCGATGCGCTGATTGAGATAGACAGCCCGACGTAGCGCGGGCTGATCGTCCTGCTCAGGATCTATCGCCACCAGAATGTTTTGATACTTAACCATAACGGCTTCTCCTAACACCAGAGCGTGTCAGCTAAAGATAGCCCATTAACAGGTCAGGAAAAAGAGAAAAAGTTCCAGCCGGATCAACAAAATAACAAATTGTGACCCGGCCAGATATCAGGCGGCGCCGCGGCTTTGACCGGCCAGATCGGCCAGCATCGAGTGGTCTTCAATAGTAATATATTTGCCTTTTACCGCCAGCATGCCGCTTTTCTGGAAGCGTCCCAGCAGGCGGCTGATGGTTTCCACCGTCAGGCCAAGATAGTTGCCGATATCGCCGCGCGTCATGGTCAGGCGGAACTCACGCTGGGAGAAGCCGCGCTGGCCAAAGCGCCGCGCCAGGTTCCAGATAAAGGCCGCCAGACGTTCCTCAGCGTTTTTCTTCGACAGCAGCAGGATCATATCCTGGTCGCCTTTAATTTCGCCGCTCATCAGGCGCATCATCTGCTGACGCAGGGCGGGCATTTTGCCGGAAAGATCGTCAAGCGTTTCAAAGGGGATCTCACAGACCATTGAGGTTTCCAGCGCCTGAGCGAAGCTGGGATGATGGCCGGAACCGATAGCGTCAAAGCCGACCAGATCGCCTGCCAGATGAAAGCCGGTAATCTGCTCATCACCCTGTTCGGTAATGGTATAGCTTTTGATGGTCCCGGAGCGAATTGCATACAGCGAACGCAGTTCGTCACCCGCCTTAAACAGGGCCTGACCTTTCTGAATCGGCTTTTTACGCTCGATAATATTATCCAGCTGGTCCAGCTCATGTTCATTCAGCGTGAACGGGATACAAAGTTGACTGATGCTGCAGTCCTGGCAATGGATTGCGCAGCCACCAGACTGTATGCGACGAATGCTTCGTTTTTCCGGGATCATCTGACATCCTCGACGATAATTGACTGAGGTCAATTTTAACATTCTTCCAGCGCGAAATGGAATCCATAAGCGCACTTTTAACCGCATAAAAATCAGGGGTGTTAATATTAGTTAAATTTAATGTAACTTTTCGGATTAAATGCATGCCTTGTTTTGTTAATTACCGGCATTAGCGGAATTTTCCAATCAGGCCTGTCTTAAAATATCCTGTTAACAGTTAAATAACCGCAACGGCAACGCGCGGCAAATGGCGAAAAAGCGCGCATAGTCTTCGCTGCAATAGCGTATTAAGCGCGCCTTTGGCAATGCGCTGCTAATCAGTTAACATTGCCGCGGTTGATAAATCTTTTTCTTCTTCGTGCATTGCCACGACATATCAGGCGTGAGGCAGGCCCCATGAACCTTGACGATAAGCATCTGTTTCGTGACGCCATGGAAGATGTCACCCCGCTGAAAGATTGCGCAAATATCCACTGGCCGAAAGCGCCGGCGCCTAAGGTGGCGCGCCCGCCGCTGAATGAAGAGAAGGAAAACTTTCTTATTCGCGGCTTTCTCGACATCGTTCCGCTCAGTGAACCGCTGGAGTATAAGGCTGAAGGCATCCAGCAGGGCGTGCTGGATAAGCTGCGCCTTGGCAAGTACCGGCTGGATGCCAGTTTGAACCTGCTGCGCCAGCCGGTGGAAAGCTGCCGCCAGCAGCTGTTTGCCTTTATCATGGAGGCGCGTAAGGACAACCTGCGCAACCTGCTGATTGTACATGGCAAAGGACGCGAGGATGAATCGCACGCTAATATCGTGCGCAGCTATCTGGCGCGCTGGCTTCAGCAGTTTGATGAGGTGCAGGCGTTCTGCATGGCGCAGCCGCAGCACGGCGGCAGCGGCGCCCTTTATGTCGGCATGCGCAAAACGGAACAGGCGCGACTGGATAATCGCGAACGGCACGCCAAACGCAGCCGGTAGCCTGCGGGCCGGCGCCCGCCGGCCGCTTAACGTCCGTCAACCCGAATGGCTTTTACGAATGGTCGCCAGCAGGATTTCAGCGCTCAGGCTCAGCGTATGGCCTGAGCGAGTAATAATTCCGACCGGTTCGCCGGGGCCATGCGAGGCGATGGGCAGGGCAGCCAGCGCGCTGTGCAGCAGATCTTCTTTTACCGCGCCGGAAGGAACAAACCACACGTAGTCGTAGCGCAGCGCCAGCTGGCGCGCCAGCGAAGTCGAGGAGGTTTCTACACAGCTGGGCGGCAGCTGGCAACCTTGCTCCTCCATCATCGCCTGCGCAATGCGGCGCGGCGCGGTACCTTCCGGAGAGATCACCACCGGCCACTGCAGCGCGCGCGATAGCGTGACGTTGTCACTTAAAAGCGGATGCTGAGGTCTGACCACCAGCCGCAGCGATTCCAGAAACAGCAGCTCGTATGCCAGGCCCGCCATCATCCCGGCGTCGGCCATGCGTCCGATACCGATATCGAATTCGCCCGCCCGCAGGCCAGCCAGCAGCACATTGTTGTGTAACGTTGCTACCTGCACCGTAGCCTGCGGCTGCTGCTGGTGAAAGCGATCGAGGATCTGCGGCAGCATGCCCATCGCTGCGGTGGTCAGCGCCCCCAGGCGAATAGTAACCGGACGATCGCTGGCCGGATTAGCAAATGACTGTCCGGCATGGTTCAGCGCGTCCAGCACCCTGATGGCATGGGTAAGAAACTGTTCGCCGATAGTGGTCAGCTGGGCGCCCAGGCGTCCACGCTCGAACAGGCGCGCGCCGGTCAGCTCCTCCAGTTCGTTAAGCGTTTTTGATAACGCGGGCTGGCTCAGGCTGAGCGTTTCCGCCGCGCGGCCCAGCGTACCTTGCTGCGCGACCGCAACGAACGTATGTAGATGGCGCAGTCGAATGCGCTGATTAAACAGATAGTTTTTTTCCATAAGCAGAGAGTAGAAAGGCTAATGGAACAAACGCAAGCGTCATATGGTGATTTTGTTAACTTTATTGAAAATTAAATTTAACATTAATCCCGTCGGAAGAAGATTTCGCCTGTCTTAAGCGCGCAAAAGTAATCTTACTTCTTTTCAGGATAACTTTTCTGTATGGCTAATGTTTTTTTAACGCCATGAAAGTAAATAATTAAAAAAATATCTGCGCCTTTTACGTACCAGGACAAGGACATAGCCAAATACGATAGCGTTTCGTTATGATAAGTATTTCTATCCTATTTTGGACCAGAGGCGATAGCCAGCCGCCGGCCGTGGAGGTAGCGTTCTGAACAGTACACAAGCCATTGACGTGCGCCAGCTTATTAATCAGCACGGACTCAACGCCTTTCAGCGCCGCCTGATTACGCTGAGCTTTATTATCGTGGCGATGGACGGTATGGATATCGCGCTAATGGGGTTTATTGCGCCAGCATTGCGCAGCGCGTGGCAGATCACCAGCCATCAGCTCGGTCTGGCGATTGGCGCCGCGCTGGTTGGGCTGGCGCTGGGAGCGATGTTTGCCGGTCCGCTGGCCGACCGCTACGGGCGGCGCTGGATTATTATCGGCAGCGTGTTCTTTTTTGGTCTCTGGACGCTGGCAACGGCGATGGCGCAGAACATCGGGCAGATCATGCTGTTTCGGCTGCTAACCGGCCTGGGGCTGGGCGCGGCGATGCCGAACGTGGCGACGCTGATTTCAGAGTATGTCCCGGAGCGTAGACGCGCTTTTCTGATCACCGTAGTATTTTGCGGTTTCACCTTCGGCGCCGCCAGCGGCGGAGTGGCCGCCTCATGGCTGATCCCCAATTTCGGCTGGCATACGGTGTTGCTGATGGGCGGGATTTTACCGCTGCTGCTGGTGCCGCTGCTGCTGTGCTGTCTGCCTGAATCGGTGCGCTTCCTGCTGGCGCGCCAGGCGCCGGCGGCGCGCATTCGCGCGATTGTCGCTAAAATGTGGCCGGAGGCGATGCCTGGCGACGGCCGCTTTCTCTATCCCGCGGCGGCGCCCGAAGCCAGCGCCGTCGGTACGGTGCTTTCCGGGCGATACCGCTTCGGCAGCCTGATGCTGTGGGGCGGCTATTTTATGGGGCTGTTTCTGGTCTATCTGATTGGCAGCTGGATGCCGGCTTTAATTGGCGATCTGGGGCTGAGCGTTACCGCCGCCGCGCTGATTACCGCCATGTATCAGGCGGGCGGCACGCTGGGATCGCTGTTTGCCGGCTGGCTGATGGATCGCATCAACGCTAACCTGGCGCTGGCAGCCATCTATGCCGCCGGCGCTCTGGCGACGCTGCTGCTTGGCAGCGTGCCGGCGCAACCGCAGCTGATGGCGGGCATCGCCTTCTGCTGCGGATTTTGCTTTAACGGCGCCAATACCGGCATGAACGCGCTGGCGGCCAGCTACTATCCGGTGCAGGCGCGTGCCACCGGCGCCAGCTGGATGCACGGCATCGGGCGTCTGGGAGCCATTCTCAGCGCCGCCGTAGGGGCGGAAATGCTGACGCTGGGCTGGTCCTTCAGCCAGATATTTATGCTGCTGGCGCTGCCGGCGCTGCTGACCTCGTTGATGCTGCTGGCCAAGCAGCGGCGAGGGTAGCAACCTCTCTGCCCGTTTGTGTAAACCCGACGTGACAACAACCTGCAGCGCACTTTTACCGCATCGATCACAAATTTAACATCTATTCTCCGCCGCGTTGACGCTTGCTTTACAGTGACGGCAGGTATGGGCAAATAAGGCGGAGCTATGGAACAGTTTGTCAGCGCGGATACCCTCCGCGAACGTTTTTCGCAGGCGATGTCCGTAATGTACCAGCAGGAGGTGCCGCAGTATGGCACGTTGCTGAAGCTGGTGGCGCAGGTGAATCAACAGGTGCTGGCGCAGGATCGGGCGCTGGCTGAGCGCCTGACGGCGGCGGACGATCTGGCGCGCCTCAGCGTGGAGCGCCACGGCGCGATTCGCGTTGGCAGCGCGCAGGAGCTGAATACGCTACGCCAGCTGTTCGCCATCATGGGGATGTATCCGGTGGGCTATTACGATCTGGCCCCTGCGGGCGTGCCGGTACACTCCACGGCGTTTCGTCCGCTTGAAGGCGATGCGCTACGGCGCAATCCGTTTCGTTTGTTTACCTCTCTGCTGCGGCTGGAGCTGATCACAGAGGGCGCGCTGCGGCAGAAAGCCGCATCGATACTGGCTGCGCGCCAGATCTTTACGCCGCGCTGTCTGACGCTGATCGCGCAGCATCAGCGCCAGGGCGGACTGAATGAACAGCAGGCGGACGAGTTTGTGCGCGAGGCGCTGGAAACCTTTCGCTGGCACCGGCAAACCACGGTCGATCGCGCCACCTACGATGCGCTGCATCAGCAGCACCGGCTTATCGCCGACGTGGTCTGTTTTCCCGGCTGCCATATCAATCACCTGACGCCGCGTACGCTCGATATCGATCGGGTGCAGGCGCTGATGCCGCAGCATGGCATCACGCCGAAGGCGATTATCGAAGGGCCGCCGCGCCGCTGCGTACCGATCCTGCTGCGTCAAACCAGCTTTAAGGCGCTGGAAGAGGCGGTGAATTTTCGCGACGGCAGCGCAGGATGTCATACGGCGCGCTTTGGCGAAATTGAGCAGCGCGGCGTCGCGCTGACGCCAGCCGGGCGCGAACGCTATGATCGACTGTTGGCGCAGGCGGGCGGCGGCGCGGACAATCAGCAACATCAGCAGGCGCTGGCTGCCGCCTTCAGCGCTTTCCCGGACAGCGAGCAGGCGTTACGCCAGCAGCGGCTTGCCTGGTTCGAATACCGGCTAACGGAGCAGGGGCGCCGGCAGGGAATATCGCCGCACGCGGACTGCGAAACGCTGATTGCGCAGGGGCTGCTGGCGGCCGAGCCGCAGGTATATGAGGATTTTCTGCCGGTCAGCGCCGCCGGTATCTTTCAGTCCAACCTTGGCGCCGGCGCGCGGGAAACCTTTTCCGCCGGCGCCGGACGTGCGGAATTTGAGGCCGCGCTGGGCGCGCCGGTAACCGATGAAATGGCGCTCTATGCGGCGCGTCAGGCGGAAAGCCTGCGCCGCTGCGGATTGTCGGATCGCTAATCTGCCGATCCGGCGTTTTTACTCTCATCCTGCCATAGCAGGCCGCGCTGCCGGCCTGCTGCTAAAAAATATAAATTTTATTTATCTCCCCTGCGCGCCTGCGTCCGTATCGTCGCGCCGGTTTTTTTTATCGTTGGTCCGTATCGCCAGCAGGCGAAAGCGGGCGCGCGGTCGGCGGCATCAGCATAATCTGCAAAATCGCTGCCAGCATGGACAATGAAACCGAGCCTGCGAATAATAAAACCGGGCTTTACAATGGAAAAAATAATGAGAAATGAACCTTTAACCCTACACACAGCTGAAGGTGCATTACGCGGGACGCTTGACGATGGGATTTTCGTTTTCAAAGGTATTCCCTATGCCGCGCCGCCGGTTGGCGCGCTGCGCTGGCGCGGCCCAAAGCCGGTGGTTCCATGGCAGGGCGTACGCGATGCCCTGCAATGGGGCAACGCCAGCTGGCAAAACCGTGAATATTGCGTACTGGCGGGCGGCGGCGATCCCGGCCAGCTGAGTGAGGATTGTCTTTATTTAAACGTCTGGACGCCGGAAATGGCGCCGGCGCGCGCGCTGCCGGTAATGGTCTGGATCCACGGCGGCGGTTTCAGCATCGGCGCAGGCAGCCTGCCGCCTTACCACGGGCGGGCGCTGGCCGCGCGCGGCGTGGTACTGGTAACGCTTAACTACCGGCTGGGACACCTGGGCTTCTTTGCGCATCCGGCGCTGGATGCCGAAGCGCCGCCGGGGGAGGCAATCAATAACTTTGCGCTGCTGGATCAGATCGCCGCGCTGCAGTGGGTGCAGCGTAACATCGCCGCTTTCGGCGGCGATCGGCGCAACGTCACTATTTTTGGCGAATCCTCCGGCGGGCGCAGCGTGCTGTCGCTGTTTGCATCGCCGCTGGCGGCCGGGCTGTTTCATAAAGGTATTGTGCAGAGCGCCTACAGCCTGGCGGATAAAAAACGCGACGAGGCGCTGGCCAGCGGTGTGGCGACGGCGCGCCATCTGGGGCTGGATAACGCCACGGCGGAAGAGCTGCGCGCTTTGCCCGCCGACAGTTTCTGGTCGCTGCCCGCTCATTTGGGCAACGGGCCGGTGGCTATCGCGGGCGATCGGGTGCTGCCGCAGCCGATGATGGACGTTTTCGCCGCGGCGCGCCAGCATCGCTGGCCGCTAATGATCGGCTATAACAGCGATGAGGCCAGCGTGCTGGAATATTTCGGCGTTAACGTCAGCGCCGTGATTAGCGATCTGCGCGCGCGACGTCCGCTGTTGCTGAAGCTGATCCGCTCGCTTTATGACGAGTATGACGATCTGCGGCTGGGACGCAAGGTGGCGCGGGATATGGCCTTCGGCACCATGACGCTGCTGGCGGTGCAGGCGCAGCAGCGTCGGGGCGTGCCGGGCTGGCGCTACTATTTTGACTACGTGTCAGAAAACTCGCGCGATCTCTGCCGCTATGGCAGCTGGCACGGCAATGAAATCCCTTACGTGATGGATACGCTGAATGCGGAAAACGTGCAGCTGGCGGATCGTCCCTTTACCGCCGGCGATCGGCAGTTTGCCCAGCGCATCAGCGCGTACTGGCTGCGCTTTGCGCAGGAGGCGACGGAGTTTTCCCATCAGCTGCCGGGAGAGATCGTCTGGCCGATCTGGCGCGCAGGCCAGGATATTACGCTGCGTTTTGGCGTCAGGGGAGAGGCGGCGATCGTGCCGCAGCGACGCCTGATGCGGTTACGGCTGCGCCTGTTGCGTTTGCTGGCGCGTGCGATGGTGCGGCTGTAAGCAGAATCTGCGCCTGCGGCTGTCTCCGTGCCTGCAGCGCGCGGCCGGCTCTCCGCCGGATAAAAAATTAGCCGCAGCGTGCGGTTAGCCGCAAAAATCTGGCGGCAACGCGGTGGAAGCCAGCCCTTAACGCGGCGATAAAACAGTATATTTTTGCCGGACGCTGCCGATAACAGTCGGGAAGCCCGCCGCAGAGGCGGTATATCCACGGTTATTGACCGAACTGAGGCAGCTATGCAGCTATTAAAAAATTTCACCATACGCGCCGTTATGCTTTCTATCCTTGGTCTGTTTTGCCTGCTCTGGGCGGCGGTTGGCATCTACAGCGTCCATTCATTAAACGCCCTGAGCGCGGGAAACCGCGTCGATCGCCAGCTGGTGGCGCAGATGAGCACGCTCAGTAAAGGAAACGATCAATATTTCCGCTTTGTGACCCGTCTTGCCCGCGTAATGGAAAGACGCGCCGCCGGAGAAACGCCGGATGCCGCGGCCTTTGCTAAGGTGCAACAAGCGCTGGATGGCATGACGCAGCAGCTGGCGCAGTTTAAGGCGGCGGCGCCGGGACCGATGGATGCCGCCACCTCCAGGGCGGTAGAAGATCGCTGGACGCAGCTGCTGGAGCAGGGCGTCAGGCCGCAGTTGCGGCTGGCGCAGCAGGGCTCGCTGGAGGATTACCGCCGCCATGCCAACAGCGTTACCCCGGCGCTTAGCCGTGAGTTTGGCGCGCTGGCGGATAAATATAACGCGGCGGCGGGCGTGATGCTCGACCAGACGCGCGTTGCCGTGGATCGCATCACCATTATTACCCGCATCACCATTATTGCGGCGGTATTTTGCGGCCTGCTGATTCTGCTGTTTACCGATCGCTATCTGGTTACCATGCTGGTGCGCCCGCTGGAACGTATTCGCGATCGCTTCCGCAGTATCGCCGAAGGGGATTTGAGCCAGCCGATCGATGATTTCGGCCGCAACTGCGTCGGCAAGCTGGTACCGTTGCTGCGCGCCATGCAGGATAGCCTGCGCGACGCCGTTAGCGCCATCCGCGGCGGCACGGAGAATATCTATCGCGGCGCGGCGGAAATCTCCGTCGGCAACAACGATCTCTCTTCACGCACCGAGCAGCAGGCGGCGGCGCTGGAGCAGACCGCCGCCAGCATGGAGCAGCTAACGGCAACGGTGAAGCTGAACGCGGAGCATGCGCGTCAGGCGAGCGAACTGGCTGATAACGCCTCGCTGACCGCCAGCGAAGGCGGCAGGCTGGTGAATGAGGTGGTAGATACCATGTCGGGCATTGCGGCAAGCTCAAAGAAAATCGCGGAAATCACCAGCGTGATTAACAGTATTGCCTTTCAGACCAATATCCTGGCGCTGAACGCAGCGGTAGAGGCGGCGCGCGCCGGCGAACAGGGACGCGGCTTTGCGGTGGTGGCCAGCGAGGTACGCAACCTGGCCAGCCGCAGCGCCGGCGCGGCCAAAGAGATTGAAGCGCTGATCGACGATTCGGCGCAGCGCGTTAGCAGCGGCTCAACGCTGGTTAATCAAGCAGGCAGCACCATGGACGCCATTCTGCAGGCGGTTAGCCATGTTACCGCGATTATGAAACAGATCGCCTCCGCCTCGGAGGAGCAGAGCAAAGGCATCACACAGGTAGGCATCGCCGTTGCCGAAATGGATACGGTAACGCAGCAGAACGCCTCGCTGGTTGAAGAAGTTTCCACCGCCGCCAGCGCGCTGGAGCGCCAGACTGAGGATTTACAGCGCTCGGTCGCGAAGTTCCGGCTGTCGGCGCAGAGCAGCGCTCAGGGGGGGAAAGCGGCGCCGGACGCTGCTGTACCGCCGCATCGGCGTCCAGCGTCCGCTCTCCCCGGCGCAGCGGATGAATGGGTATCTTTCTGATTGCGCCAGCCTGATGCCGGCGCGCCGCCGCCCGATAAGGCGGCGGCATAGTTTCGCTTAGGAGGCGCTGAACCGCGAACGGGGCGCCTGGGTTTGCAGATATTCTTCCCGGCGGTGTCATCCGTCGGCGCCGCCCGACAAGGCGGCATAGTTTCGCTTCAGGAGGCGCTGAACTGTAAATAGGCCACCTGGGTTTGCAGATATTCTTCCAGACCATGTCGTCCGTCGGCGCCGCCGATGCCCGATTTGCGCCAGCCGGCGTGAAAGCCCTGCATCGCCTCGAAATTTTCCCGGTTGATATAGGTTTCGCCAAATTTTAGCTGGCGCAGCGCGTTCATCGCGGTATTCAGGTTTTGGGTGTACAGCGAGGAGGTCAGGCCATACTCGCTGTCGTTAGCCAGCGCGATCGCCTCATCCAGCGTGCGGAAGCTGGCAACCGGCAATACCGGGCCGAAAATCTCCTCCTGCATTATCGCCATCTGCTGGGTTACCCCGCTGAGGATGGTTGGCTGAAAAAAATAGCCCGGCGCGGCGGCGCGTTTCCCGCCGGTAACCAACGTTGCGCCCTGTTCCAGCGCCTGCGCCACTTTCTCCTCCACCCGCTGCAGGGCGGCGGCGTTAATCAACGGCCCCATATCGATATCGCGCTGCTCCGCCGGGTTGCCCCAGCGGATCTGGCTGAAGGCCGCGGTCAGGCGCGTCATAAAGGCGTCGTAAATCTCTTCCTGTACGTAAACCCGTTCCGCGCAGTTACATACCTGGCCGCTGTTAATAATGCGCGAACTGACGATCGCTTTTACCGCCAGATCGAGATCGGCATCGTTCATCACAATCGCCGGCGCCTTGCCGCCCAGCTCCAGCGCAACCTTCGTAACGTTTTGCGCCGCTGCAGCCATGGTCTGGATGCCGGCGTTCACGCTGCCGGTCAGGCTTACCAGACCGACTTTGGCATTGGCGGCCAGCTCCTGGCCTACCACCGGGCCGTAGCCGAAAACGATATTAAATACGCCGCTGGGTAAACCCACCTGTTGCACGATCTCGGCAAAGAGGGCGGCGTTCAGCGGCGTGACCTCGCTGGGCTTCAGCACGATGGTATTGCCGGTAATCAACGCTGGCGCCGCCTTGCGGGCGATAAGAAAGAAGGGGAAATTCCACGGCAGAATGCCGGTGGTGACGCCGATAGCCCTTTTAAAGACGAAAATATTTTCGTTGGGGCGGTCGCTCTGCACAATTTCTCCCTCATAGCGCCGCGCCCATTCCGCCATGTAGTCCAGGTAGTCGGCGGTAAACTGCACCTCGGTTTGCGCCAGCCCCTGCGTTTTCCCTCCTTCAGCGACGATAACCGCCGTCAGCTCCGCCGCGCGCTGGCGGATGCCGGCGGCGATTTTATGCAGCCAGACGCCGCGCTCTACCGCCGGCAGCGCTTCCCAGGCGGGCTGCGCCGCGGCGGCGGCATCGATGGCGCGTCGGGCGTCCGCCACGCTGCCTTCCGGTACCTGGGCGATAACGGCTTCGGTTGCCGGGTTAAGCACATCAATCCAGCGGCCCTGATGTGAAGTAAAGGCGCCATCAATAAACATCTGTTTTTGTAGGGTGGTCATCGGGCTGGTCTCCGTTGTTGATTTTGGTTTTCATGGTTAATGAAATGATAATATTTTGTATCATCGAATCACCATGGCCTGCCACCCCGCCTTTTACCTTCATCTGCCTGCCAGCCTGCGTCTCTGGCTGGCAAAAATGCATAAATTGAGCTGATTAGGGCGGCAAAAGCGGTAAATTTCTTTATTTGCAACAGGTTATAAACCGAACTGCGCTTTTGCTGACGCAGCGGTGATGTAATGGATTTGTGATCGCTATCGAGGCCACCTGCTTATTTTTGCCACAGAGCTTACCGACCGGGCAGCCAGCGAAAGGCTGAGGAGGAAATGAACTCTTTAGACTCGCGGTAACCGGGAGACTCTTCTCCCGCGGCCTCAACCTTACAAAGGAATAACGATGAACAACGCAATCCTGGCAGGTATTTTGTGGCATCTGGTGGGTGCCGCCAGCGCCGCCTGTTTTTATGCTCCGTTGAAACGCGTCAGACAGTGGTCCTGGGAAACGATGTGGTCGGTAGGCGGCATTATGTCGTGGTTGATTCTGCCGTGGGCGGTGAGCGCCGTGCTGCTGCCCGATTTCTGGGGCTACTTCCAGCAGTTCACGCTGGCGCAGCTGCTGCCGGTGTTTCTGTTTGGCGCCATGTGGGGCATCGGCAACGTTAACTACGGGCTGACAATGCGCTATCTCGGCATGTCGATGGGTATCGGCATCGCCATTGGCATTACGCTGGTCGTGGGCACGCTGATGACGCCGCTGTTGCAGGGGCGTTTTATGGTGCTGTTCAGCTCCACCGGCGGACGTATGACGCTGCTGGGCGTGCTGGTTGCGCTAATCGGCGTTGCTATTGTATCGCGCGCCGGCTTCCTGAAAGAGCGTGCGATGGGGATCAGCGCGGAAGAGTTCAACCTGAAAAAAGGGCTGGTGCTGGCGGTTATGTGCGGGATTTTCTCAGCCGGGATGTCTTTTGCGATGGATGCGGCGAAGCCGATGCATGAAGCCGCGGCCGCGGCCGGTATCGATCCGCTCTACGTGGCGCTGCCCAGCTATGTGGTGATTATGGGCGGCGGCGCGCTGGTCAACCTGGCCTACTGCTTTATCCGCCTGGCGCTCAAACCTTCACTGTCGCTGCGCGCCGATCTCTCGCTGGCGAAGCCGCTGCTGCTGGCCAATATAAGTTTTGCGATGCTCGGCGGCCTGATGTGGTATCTGCAATTCTTCTTTTACGCCTGGGGACACGCCAACATTCCGCCGCAGTATGATTTCGTTAGCTGGATGCTGCATATGAGTCTCTATGTGCTGTGCGGCGGTATTGTCGGCCTGCTGCTGAAAGAGTGGCAGTCGGTAGGGCGTCGTCCGGTCAGCGTGCTCTCGGTTGGTTGCCTGGTGATTATTCTGGCGGCGAATATCGTTGGCCTGGGTATGGCGGGCTAAATAGCCGGGCAGGGGCCAGCCGCGTAAGGCGCGTGCTGGCTTTTTTATTGCTCGGCTACTGCCTGCGCGCCTTTACCGGCACGCATAAAACGTTGCCGCCACGCGCTGGGCGTCAGCTGCGTTTCGCGGGTAAAGACGACGGAAAAATAGTTGCTGTCGTCAAAGCCGCAGCGTGCCGCCACCTCGCCAATCAGCAGATCGGTACTGCGCAGCAGATGTTTCGCCTGACAAAGCCGCAGCTGACGCAGATAGTGGCCAATCGTCATGCCGGTTTGCTGACGGAACAGCTGCTTCAGCGCCCGCTCGCTGAGCTGATTGTGGTGGCAGAAGGCGGCGAAATCGAAAGGGCGGCCGCTATTGGCCTGGATCGCCGACATCAGCAGATCGAGCTGCTCGCCCTCCGGCAGCTCCCCGGCGCGATCGGCCTCGTAGCGATGCCGGCGCAGAATCAGCATCAGCTGCAAAAACAGCGCTTCCGCCAGCTGCATCGACAGCATATCGGTTTTGCGGCTTTCCTGCTCCAGCTGAGAGATTACCCCGCGTACCAGCGCCATGCCGCGCGTGGTTAAACGCCAGCGGGCGCGATAGTCAGCCTCATCCAGCGGCAGCAGCTGCGACCACTCCAGCCCCAGCCGAAAGCGTTCCGGGCAGTAAAGAATATTATCCAGCACCAGATCGTTGACCGATTCGAAGCTGTGGCAGTCGTTATGACGAATATAAAAAAGATCGCCGCAGGTGATCAGCCACGGGCGATCGTTCAGCACGTGCAGGCCGTTGCCGCGCCAGACGATAACGATCTCATTGAACTCATGGCGATGCGGAGCAAATCCAGGCTGCGGCGCGCGATCCTCTACCGCTACCGGCATCGCCTCCGAGGGAAAATAGTCCGCTTTCGCCAGTATTAACCCCATGCTGCGCTCCCGTTACCACATCTGCTGCCGCTCGGCGCGCGGCGCGCAGCCAAATTCCCGGCGAAACAGCGTGGAAAAATGATTGCTGTCGCCAAAGCCGCACTGATAGGCGATGTCGGTAATACGCATATCGCTGTGGCGCAGCAGATGACGCGCCTGCAGCAGCCGCAGGCGGTTCAGATAGCGCTGCGGCGTGCTGCCGGTCTGCTGCTTCAGCTGACGATGCAGCGTGCGCAGCGACAGCGAGAAGCGATCGGCCAGCGCATCCCAGTCGATATCTTCGCTGTAGTGCTCATTCAGCCAGTCAAGCAGCCGCAGCAGGCGCGCCTCCTGGGCATCGCTCTGCTGTTCGCGGCAGCCCCGGCGCAGCAGCAGCAGCAGCTGCATAAAGGTTAGCTCCTGGTGCAGACGCTGCTCGGTGGCATCGCCGCCTTCCGGCGCCTCCAGCTGCGCAGTCAGCGCTCTGGCCTGCGCCATAACCCGATTGCTGATGCGCCAGTGGGAAGGGTAGCGTCCGTCGCGCTCCTGCGGCAGCAGCTCCTGCAGGCCGGTGAGAAAGCGAAACGCCTGCGGGCCGCGCCACAGCACATTGGTTAAATAGAGGTTTTCGGTTTGTTCATAAAGATGCCGGTCATGATCGCGGATAAAGCAGACGCAGCCGCCGCAGAGCGACTGCGGCTGACCGTTAAAGATATGGATGCCTGCGCCCTGTTCCACCAGCACGATCTCATGAAAGTCGTGATGATGTTCCGGAAACATTCCCTGCGGCGCCCGCGGTTCAATCGCTACCGGCCGGTCGCCGTCAGGGAAAAAATCAGCGCTATGTAACACGGTCATCTGTGCATCCTCATTTACCTGTTTGCGACCGATACTAGTCAGCGCGCGCTTAAATTACCTTGAAGTTTGCACCGCAAAACAGCCTTAAACGGTTAATTTTTCAAGAAACGCCTGAAAATATTCAGAATTGCGGCAAGGGTCACATCGCGTTGCGGACGCCGTCAACCACAGAATTGTGAGTTGCTTCACGTCTTTCTTTACGCCCCTGCCAGCGGGGCTGTGGCAGTGGCAGCCTCAGCAAGGCGCGTTATTGGCAGCATTTTACACTGGTGAGCATGTTTCATCAGGAAGCGAATCATATGACGCATCGCAATTTTGTAGCCATCGATCTCGGCGCCTCCAGCGGCCGCATCATGCTGGCGCAGTACCAGCCGGAAGCGCAGACGCTGACGCTGGAACAGATTAGCCGCTTCGCCAACCAGCGCCATCAGCGAGATGGATATGACTGTTGGGATCTCGACGGCCTGGAGCAGGCGATCCGCGACGGGCTGGAACAGCTGCTGGAAAGGGGGATCGTGCCGGAAAGCATCGGCATCGATACCTGGGGCGTGGATGTGGTGATGCTCAATCAGGCGGGCGAGCGCGTCGGCCTGCCGGTCTCCTACCGCGATAAGCGCACCCACGGCCTGATGGCCCAGGCGCAGCGCGAGCTGGGGCGCGATCTTATCTGGCAGCATACCGGCATTCAGTTCTTACCGTTCAACACTCTTTATCAGCTGCGCGCGTTCAGCCAGATGCACCCTGAGCTGCTGGATGAAGTGGCGCATGTGCTGATGATCCCCGATTACCTGCATTATCGCCTTAGCGGCCAGCTTAACTGGGAATACAGCAACGCCAGCACCACTCAGCTGCTGAACCTGGCAACCGGCGAATGGGACCGCCAGCTGCTGGAGTGGGCGGGCGCGCGGGCGGAATGGTTCGGCGCGCCGCGGATGCCGGGAACGCCGGTAGGAGAGTGGCAAAGCCGCAGCGGCCTGCGTATTCCGCTGGTGGCGGTAGCCTCGCATGACACCGCCAGCGCGGTGCTGGCAACGCCGCTGGCCGCGCCCGATGAGGCTTATCTTTGTTCCGGCACCTGGTCGCTGCTCGGTTTTGAAAGCCGGACGCCGTTCAATAATCAAGCGGCGCTCAGCGTCAACGTAACCAACGAAGGCGGCGCGGAAGGGCGTTACCGGGTGCTGAAAAATATTATGGGGCTGTGGCTGCTGCAGCGCGTCTGCCACGAGCTGGAGATCGCCGATCTCTGCGCCCTGATCGAGGAGGCGGCGCGTTATCCCGCCTGCCAGTCGATT
This sequence comes from Mixta tenebrionis, assembly GCF_006517625.1. Lineage (GTDB taxonomy): Bacteria > Pseudomonadota > Gammaproteobacteria > Enterobacterales > Enterobacteriaceae > Mixta > Mixta tenebrionis. The sequence continues at coordinate 363,778 of NZ_VHQI01000003.1, forward strand.
ATCGACGCCAACGATGCCCGTTTTATCAATCCGGCCAGCATGGTGCGTGAAATTCAGGACGCCTGCGCCGAGCAGGCGATGCCGGTGCCGCACAGCCCGGCGGCGCTGGCCCGCTGTATTTTTGACAGCCTGGCGCTGCTCTACCGCCAGGTGGTTGAGGAGCTGTCGGCGCTGCGCGGCGCGGCCTTCAGCCGCCTGCATATCGTCGGCGGCGGCAGCCAGAATCCGCTGCTTAACCAGCTGTGCGCTAACGCCTGCCGGCTGCCGATTTCCATCGGCCCGGTTGAGGCCTCGACGCTTGGCAATATCGGCAGCCAGCTTATCGCCCGCGGCGCCCTGGCGGACGTGGACGCTTTCCGCCGCTGCGTGATGAAAAACTTTCCGTGTCAAATCATTCAACCTCTATCAGACAGCGCGCTGACCGACAGCTGGTCGCGTTTTCAGGCGCTAAAACAACCGCGTAAGGAATTATGCTTATGACCAGGCTTACAGAACAGGCTTTTGAACTGGCGAAACAACGCTTTGCCGATACTGGCGTCGATGTGGAAGCCGCAATGAATCAGCTGGATCGCATCCCGGTTTCCATGCACTGCTGGCAGGGCGACGACGTGCGCGGTTTTGAAAATCCGCAGGGCGCGTTAACCGGCGGCATTCAGGCGACCGGCAACTATCCGGGGCGCGCGCGCACCGCCGCTGAGCTGCGGGCGGACGTGGATCTGGCGCTGTCGCTGATTCCGGGGCCGAAGCGCTTTAATCTGCACGCCATCTATCTGGAGAGCGATCGCCCGGTCGATCGTAATGAAATTGAGCCGCAGCATTTCGCTAACTGGGTGAGCTGGGCGAAAGAGCGTCAGTTGGGGCTGGATTTCAATCCGACCTGTTTTTCCCACCCGCTGAGCGCCGACGGCTTTACGCTCTCCCATGCGGATAAAAACATTCGTCAGTTCTGGATCGATCACTGTAAGGCGAGCCGTAAGGTTTCCGCCTGGTTCGGCGAACAGCTCGGCACGCCGTCGGTGATGAATATCTGGGTGCCGGACGGGATGAAAGATCTCACTATCGATCGCTTCGCGCCGCGTCAGCGTCTGATGCAGTCTATTGATGAGGTGCTGACGGAAAAATTCGATGCGGCGCACCATATTGATGCGGTGGAAAGCAAGCTGTTCGGCATTGGCGCCGAGAGCTATACCGTTGGCTCAAATGAGTTCTGTCTCGGCTACGCCGCCAGCCGGCAAATCGCCCTGACGCTGGACGCCGGGCATTTCCATCCAACCGAAGTGATCTCCGACAAAATCTCTACCGTGATGCTTTATGTGCCGCGCCTGTTGCTGCACGTGAGCCGTCCGGTACGCTGGGACAGCGACCATGTGGTGCTGCTGGATGATGAAACCCAGGCCATCGCCCAGGAAATCGCGCGCCAGAAACTGTTCGACAAAGTGCATATCGGCCTGGATTTCTTCGACGCCTCCATCAACCGCATCGCCGCCTGGGTTATCGGCACGCGCAATGCGAAAAAAGCGCTGCTGCGGGCGCTGCTGGAGCCGACCGATAAGCTGCGGACGCTGGAATCCGCCGGTGATTACACCGCGCGTCTGGCGCTGCTGGAAGAGCAAAAATCGTTGCCGTGGCAGGCGGTTTGGGAGATGTGGTGCGAACGCCACGATGTCCCGGCGGATGCAGGCTGGCTGCGCAGCGTGCGTGATTATGAAGAACAGACCCTCAGTAAACGCTAAGGATTTTACAATGCAATCAATTCTTTCCTCCTGGTTCGTGCAGGGAATGGTGAAAGCCACCGGCGATATGTGGCTGAAAGGCTGGGACGAGCGCAACGGCGGCAACGTCAGCCTGCGTCTGCTGCCGGAAGAGGTCGCGCCTTTTGCCGGCGATTTTGTGACCGATGCGCGCTGCGTTGAGCTGACCCATCCGGCGCCGGGCCTGGCGAACGACTGGTTTATCGTCACCGGCTCCGGCAAATTTTTCCGTAACGTGCAGCTCGATCCGGCTGACAGCCTGGCGCTGCTGCAGGTGGATGAAAAGGGGCTTTCCTATAAAATTCACTGGGGGCTGACGAACGGCGGCCTGCCGACTTCGGAACTGGCGGCGCATTTCCAGTCGCACAGCGTGCGTAAGCAGCTGACCAACGGCGCCGATCGCGTGATCATGCACTGTCATGCCACTAATTTTATGGCGCTCAGCTACGCAATCGAACTTGATTCGGCGCGGCTGACCCGGCTGCTGTGGGAAGGCAGCACCGAATGCCTGGTGGTGTTCCCGGACGGCGTCGGCATTGTGCCGTGGATGGTGCCCGGCACCGATGAGATCGGCAACGCTACCGCGGAGCAGATGGCTTCCCACAGCCTGGTAATGTGGCCGTTCCACGGCATTTTCGGCGCCGGCCCGACGCTGGATGAAACCTTTGGCCTGATCGATACGGCGGAAAAATCTTCCGAAGTGGTGGTGAAGGTGCTGTCGATGGGCGGTATGCGCCAGAGCATTACTACCGAACAGCTGGTAGCGCTGGGCAAACGCTTTAATGTCAGGCCGTGGCAGGCGGCGCTGGATGTGGGGCCGGCCTGTGTTGCGTAAAGCGTTCGTTATGCAGGTCTATCCGCACTGCCATGAAGCCTATCAGCAGCGCCACTCTCCCATCTGGCCGGAGCTGGAGCAGACGCTGAAGGCGCATGGCGCACATCACTACAGCATCTTTCTGGATGAGCAGCGCAGCCTGCTGTTCGCCTGCGTGGAGATTGAATCGGAACAGCGCTGGGAGGCGGTGGCGCAGACGGAAGTCTGTCAGCGCTGGTGGGCATCAATGCGTGAGCTGATGCCGACGAATCCCGACAACAGTCCGGTCAGCCAGCCGTTGAAAGCGGTGTTTTATCTGCCATAAAGGCAAAAGGGCGGTGCAGGCCGCCCTTGTTGATCGCTCTCAGGCATCTCGGGGAATTTCGTAACGCCTCAGCGGCTTAGACATAGTGCTTACCCTACAGGCGACAGCATAAGAATTTTGCCGCCGCATTCTTTTATCGCCGTATAAGATAAATAAAAATCACCGGCATATCCGCTGCCCGGAGTACGGGTTCCTGTCGAATTTAACGCGTTTTTTTCGCCGCAGGTAAAATAGCAGAACGTTGCTGCGTTTTACTGCGCCGCTCTTTGACCCACTCTTTCACTTCGATCGCGAAAGTATCCGGCGCTTTGCGAAACATGCTGCGTACCAGGTCAAGCACAGTGTAGCGTGCCAGCTCTTCTTCCATACGTTTTTGCGCGCTGTCCATCACCGAACGTACGCTGCAGGGCCCGTGGCAAACCCAGGAGGGCGGCGCTTCATCAAACAGCGCCAGCCGCTGACGGATTTCGCGGCATTCGAACATGGATTTCTGCCCGTCAATGGCATGTACAATATCGAGAACAGTGATCAGTTCACTGGCGCATGCCAGCCGGAATCCTCCCCCTTTGCCCTCAGAGCTGACTACCAGACCGGCTCGGGATAAGCGGGTAAAGATTTTCGCCAGATAGTCGTACGGTACGTTTTGCAGCTCTGCCAGTTCGCGAACACTCATTTCCCGCGAGTCACCGTTTGCATCAACCATGCTCATCAGGCTGTGAATACCATATTCAACACCAGAACTGTAGAACGCCATTTATTGCTCCTTTGCTGTCTCTATGGCAGATGATATCGCAGATACTCAGAAAGATTTTGTCGTAGTTAACTGCGACAAGTATAGTGGTAGTTAACGGGGCCGGATGGCCTGAAAATGCATAAGGACATAAAATGAAACAACGTATTCTGATTATCGGCAGTGGTTTTGCGGGCATGTGGTCTGCAATCAGCGCTGCACGTCTGGCCCATCTGCAGGGGAACACCTCCCTGGAAATTGCCGTGCTGGCCCCGGAACCAACCCTGTACGTCAGGCCACGTTTTTATGAGGCTAACGTCAGCACCTTAACTGCCGATTTGCAGCCGCTTTTTACAGCACTGAATATCCGATTTATTGCGGGTTACGCCAGCTGGATTGATGAGCGTAAGAAGGGCGTCTGGTACCAGGCTACGGATACAGAATCCGTATTTATTTCATACGATAAACTGATTATTGCGAGCGGAAGCCGCCTGCGTTCGCCGGACATAGCTGGCTTTGCTGAATATGGTTTTGACATTGACCAGCACGACAATGCCATGCGTCTGGAAAATCATCTCAATGCGCTGGCGAAACAGCCGGAAAGTCTGGCCCGTAATACCGTGGTGGTGTGCGGGGGCGGTTTCACCGGTATTGAACTGGCAACCGAAATGCCTTCACGGCTGAAAGCGCTTTTTGGTAAAGATACTGATACTAAAATAGTCGTAGTTGAGCGTGGTTCTGCTATTGGCGGACGTTACAGTCAAGCTCTTCGGGATATCATTACCAATGCCTCTGATGAACTGGGAATCGAATGGCATCTTAATTCCGGTGTTGAAACGATCGATAAATCCGGTGTTACGCTTCAGGACGGAACCCGTATAGAAACAGCAACCGTAGTCTGGACGGCTGGCGTAAAGGCCAGTCCGTTAGGTGAGAATCTGGTTGCCAGCCGGGACGCTTCAGGCCGCTTTGTGGTCACAGAACAGCTGCAAATCCCGGCTTACAGCGATATTTTTGCTACGGGGGACATGGCGCATGCCAAAACCGATGATAACGGCAATACTGCACTGATGAGCTGTCAGCACGCGATTCAGTTGGGCAAATATGCCGGGCACAATGCTGTCGCCAGCCTGATGGGTATCAAAGGTCTACCTTATCGGCAGATAAACTACGTGACCTGTCTGGATCTTGGTGCCTGGGGGGCCGTATATACTGAAGGCTGGGATCAACAGGTTAAGCTTGTGCGCCAGGAAGCCAAAAAGTTGAAGGCAGCCATCACGGGCGAGCTCATCTATCCGCCAAAAGCCGATCGCAATGTGGCGTTTGCCGCCGCTGACCCACTGGCTAAGTTCGTTTAATTTCGCATGAACTTTTTATTAACGGCTTCTGGTCCGTTATGTTCAGGGGGAGCGGCAGCCCTGCTTTTTGTTGCAGACTGATTTGAACTAAAATTGTGGTGACTGTCCATCAGTAAGCGTCCCGGTCCGGGCGGGTTTTGTACCACTGCTGTTCTCCCGGTAATAACTGGCTATGTTATGCCAGCTATCCTGAACAAAACGGACTTGCCAAAGCACTGCGAGGAATTGGCCGCATTGAGCAAGTCCTGTTTATACTCGGCTGGTTGCGCGATCGGGCACCGCCTCGACGGGTACAGGCAGGGCCGATCGCTATCCAAACTGACCTCTGGTTCTGCGTTTATTAGCCATTGCTGCGCAGCTGCGGATAGCGGCGGAAAATAAAAATGCACCAGAACAGCGCCAGCAGGCCGATTATCGCGCCGACGTTGCCGATGTCCGCCATTGCGAAGCGCAGGCTGACCTGATTTCCCAGCAGCGCCCCGGCGCCAATACCGATATTGTAGATGCCGGAAAACAGCGACATTGCCACGTCGGTCGCATCCGGCGCCAGCGACAGCACCCGCACCTGCATCGCCAGACCGATCGTCATCATGCCCATTCCCCAGATAATACACAGCACCGATATGGCCAGGGGATGTACCGCCGCGAACAGCAGCAGCCCCATACAGAGGGTAATCAGTCCAATTGCGCTCAACAGCAGCGCAGAAGGGAATTTATTGCCCAGCAGGCTAAAGATAATGCTGCCGACGATGCCGGCGCTGCCAAAAATCAGCAGCAGAAAAGTGGTGAAGTTTTCGCCCTGAGAGGCAATCAGCTGCATAAAAGGTTCGATATAGCTGTAGGCGGTATAGTGCGCTGTCACTACCAGCGTTACCAGCAGATAGAGGCTGGCCAGCGCCGGGCGTTTAAACAGCATCGGCACGCTGCTGAGCGAACCGGTATGTTCGCTGGGCAGCTTCGGCAGCAGCTTAATCAGCATCAGCATCAAAATCAGCGCGGAAGCGCCAATCATGCCAAAAGTAATACGCCAGCCGAGGTACTGACCGATAATGCGCCCGATCGGCACCCCTAACACCATTGCCAGCGCGGTGCCGGTAGCCAGCATGCTCAGCGCCTGGGTTTTCTTACCGGCAGGAGCGACGCGGATCGCCAGCGAGGCGGTAATTGACCAGAAAATGGCGTGCGCCAGCGCTATACCAATGCGCGACGCCACCAGCAGCCAAAAATTCCACGCCAGCAGCGACAGCACATGACTGAGGATAAACAGCACAAAGATGGCGCTCAGCAACAAACGCCGCTCGATATTACGCGTTGCCAGCATCAGCGGCAGCGACATCAGCGCCACCACCCAGGCGTAGATGGTCAGCATCACGCCTACCTCCGGCGTTTGCATCGCGAATGAGGCGGCGATATCGGAAAGCAGGCCTACCGGCACAAATTCAGTGGTATTAAAAATAAAAGCGGCCACGGCCAGCAGCACAACGCGCAGCCAGGCGGTTTTACGGGAAACGGGTGTTTGCATGGATTAATCAGATGCCAGACGCGTGAAACGGTTAAAGAACGGGGTGATATTAGCATTAAAAAGTGATGTGCATCACATTATGTTGCCGCCCTGTGCCATTTGATGCGCCGCCGAAACCGTGACAGCGAACAACGCGGCGGGGCAGGCGCGCTGTTCAGGCGGCATCGTTCTCTGGCCGTTTATTCCAACCGGCCGCGCGCTGCGCCAACGTCAGCGGAGCGGGGCATTTATGAATATGTGCCCTGTCCTGTGGGTTATCTTCAAAAAAGCAACAGTGTTTGTTATATTATTGCGTATTGCTTCTTCACAGCCGTGGCGCCAAAAAGAATAATATTCGCCGCAACTCAGGATGATGAAATGTTAGATTACCGCTTCCCGACAGCTTTGCAGATGGTTTTGAGCGTAGCGATGGCGGAGCAGTCGGGCAAACGTTCCACCAGCGCCATTCTGGCGTATGGTCTGGAAGCAAACCCCAGCTTTATTCGTAAATTAATGGTGCCGCTTACGCGTGATGGCATTATTGTTTCCACCCTGGGCCGCACCGGCTCGATTCACCTTGGGCGTCCGGCCGATCAAATTACGCTGCGCGATATTTATGTTTCGGTGATCGAGGATAAAAAAATCTGGGCCTCACGCCCTGAAGTTCCGGCCCGCTGCGTGGTCAGCGCTAACGCCTGCTGGTATTTTAAAGCTATCGCTCAGGAGGCGGAAGAGGCCTCGCTGAACGTGCTGGCGCAGCGCACCGTAGCTGATGCGCTGCAGGAGCTGCAGAAAAGAGATACCAGCGGCTGCGATGCCGTTCCGGAGCCTGAACCGGAAGAACTGTGTAAAAAGAGCCGCTAAACGCGGCTTTTTTTATGCGCGTATAAGCCAGCCAGCAATGGCACGGTGATTGAGGCGATAAGTTTACCGTTGCGGGGCTGGAAGATTTATTTAATTAGTTACAACATACTAAATAGGTGAGTTATTGAAAACAGTTCAGCATTGTGCAACAAAATAAAACCAGCCGGGCAGGGGGTGAGTTGGGAAATTACTGAGTATAATCGCGGGATTTTAATACAAGTTACTGATATTAAAAGTCTTAAAAAGAAAGGCTAATCGTAGTAGCATTCCTGTTCTTCTGCGCCGTTATCGGTAAATTTATTATAGATATAGCCGAGAGCGCACCATAAAAGAAAAAAACTTACTATCCATAACATCAGTAATATCACCCTGAAAATAAACGCAGGGCATACTATCTTTGTTCTACCGAATTTTCAATTAACGCTGTTGCCTGCGACAGAAATATGCGTTTATCTTTTAATTAAAAGAGGGGGGTATTAAATAAAAGTTAAAGTCTCTCTTATTGATTATAAAAATATCGGCAATCCGGAAAAACGGCAAAATAAAAATATCAATACGTTTCCCGACGCTGCCATAGCTGCTCCCACTGCTGTTGCAACCGACGGCTAAGGTTATCAGTCGCGATCGCGCCAGCCTGCTCGCCGCTGAAGGCGCGCAGGATCGTGCTGAGCTCAATTTCCACCTGACCGTCGGCGGCTATCCGCCACAGCAGCCTGCCGGACTGCATCGCGTCCGCCAGCTCTGCCGGCGTCCGGTGCGTGATCTGCTCTGCTTCAGACATCTGTAGCCACATCGCCTTTCTGTTCCTGTCGTCATCACCTATCACTGGTATCGGCAAAAGCAGTTAATTATTAAGAAATTTTGTAATTATCTTATTTTTCAAAAGGCTACATGCCGGCGCTTTTTCCGCCCTGGCCAGCAAAGCGGGGGGAACGCTTTTAATGTATCAATATAATTTGCAATTTTTGTCAAATTCAGTCACCGTTAAATGTAACTGCAACAGATACTGATACTGTTAGCCTGGCGACGGGAGAAAAATAATGAGAAGTGACGCGTTTATTCACGATCTGATTGACTGGATTGACAACAACATTGAAGGCCGACTGAACCTGGACACGGTGTCCGAACGGGCAGGTTACTCCAAGTGGCACCTGCAGCGCATGTTTAAAGAGCATACCGGCTATCCGCTGGGCGAATATATTCGTTCGCAGAAGCTGAAAAAATCGGCGGATCGTCTGACGACCAGCAACGAACCTATTTTGAACGTCGCTATCTCGTTAGGGTTTGATTCGCAGCAATCCTTTAACCGCAGCTTTAAGCGCCAGTTTGGGCAGGCGCCCGGCGCATGGCGCCGCAGCGCAGGGCAGCAGCACGAAAAAGCGCTGCAGCGCTGAGCGAACGCCAGGGCCGGATTTTCCGGCCCGCGTGATGACAGCGCTCCGCGTTGCTGTCTGGCTGGATTAACAACTATGTTTAAGGCTGGCTGAACAGCTCTGCTACAGCATAAGCCGCTATCAGGACGACATCGTACTGACTCCGCTGTTTTTACCAGCGCATGACATCGCACTGTCCCCTCTGTTTTTTATCGGCGCGACGCAGGCCGCCGCTGGCATTGCGTGAAGGCAGTAACCCAACGGACATTCCGCTCCGATCTTCAGGCTGCTATAGTGCCCGCATCATTATTACGCCATAAAAGATTATGTCTAAAAAACTTTGGCTGGGCCTGATTCTCGTACTGGCGGTCGCCTTTGTCGGCCTGCGTCCCCATTTTACTTCGCAACCGCAGGCCGATCTCACCGTTGCGCCGAACGATATCAACGCCCTGACCGCCGATCGACGCGTCGCCCGCTATCTGCAACAGCATCAGCGTCTGCCGGATTACTACATCAGCAAAACCCAGGCGCGACGTCATGGCTGGGTAGCGGCGAAGGGAAACCTTTGCCAGGTGTTGCCAGGGCGCGCTATCGGCGGCGATCGTTTTGCCAACCGCGAGGGCGGGCTGCCGGCGCATGCCGGGCGCAACTGGTATGAAGCTGACGTTAACTATCGCTGCGGACGCCGCGGCGCCGATCGCCTGCTTTATTCCAGCGATGGTTTGATCTATCTCACCACCGACCACTACCGTACTTTCCATCGTCTGGAGTAAGCCATGCTGGAAATGCATTTTGACTTCTTGCAGCTTGACAGCCGGATAGCTTTTTACCGCAGCTTTGCTGAACAGAGCGGCGCAGGCGAGCATTTTGGCGCGAATCTTGATGCGCTGTGGGATGCGTTGACCGGCGAGATCGCCTTGCCCGCGCGCCTGTGGCTGTATCATTTGCCGCCTCGCGCCGAGCGGGGGGAGCTGGCGGCAATAATCGCGCTGCTGGAAGAGGCCGCCTGCGAACTGGATGGGGCGCTTATTTTACAGCCGGTGTAAGCCGGCCGGCTCAGGATAAGACGCGGGGCGCGATCGCCGCCCCGCAGATTTCAACGCTGCATAAGCTTCAGCGCTGCGCAGGCTTCAGCTCTGGATAAGCTTCAGCGCTTTCAGCAGCGGCAGACGCGCGGCGTCGTCGATTTCGCTGCCGCCCGCATAGCCGTTATTTTCAACGATCAGCGTATTCAGCCCAACCAGCCAGTCATAGATATAAAACGCGGTGGTATTTGCTGGCGCGGCGGAGAGCCGCGTCAGGCGCTGCGCATGACCGAAGCTGACGGCGGGCGTCTGCGGCTGTGCGAAAATTTTGTTGCCGCGGTTCACGCGGCTGTCGGGGCGTTCGGCAGCTTCGCGTTTGAGAAAGCCGAGCCAGGCGACAAAATCGCCCAGCACGGTAAGCGCGCGCGAAACCTGACGATCGACTTTACCTTCGCGCGGCGCGCCCGGCGCCTCATGCTCGGTCAGCGTACGCAGCAGGCTGCCGGCTACGTCAAGACGGAAGCTGGCGGTAATCAGCTCTTCAGTCAACATCTGCATGGCGCTTTTGCTGACGCCCAGCAGAGAGAGCAGGCCGTCATTATCCGGCAGGCTGCGCAGATGATGGATCCAGTAGCGCTGCACGTTATGGGCGAACAGGCTGTCGCAGTCGGGCGCCGCGTCTTCGCCGTCGCTGGCCAGCGTCGGCGCGGGGCGATCGCTGAACAGATCGAACTCAAAGCCGATACCGAAATGGCTGCTGGGCAAATCGGGCGCGGCGGGCATCTGCGCGGCGCGCCCGGTCTGCGGCTGTTGCGGCAGCAGATAAATCGCGCGCAGCTGATCACGCGAAGGCTGTAACCGTTCCAGCAGCTCGCCGTGCAGGCCGGTACGGGTCTGCAGCGCCTTCAACAGGCTGTCGGCGATCTGCTGTTTGTGCTGCAGATCGTCAACCGGCTGCGCCCAGTTAACCAGCAGGCGCTCGCCCAGCTCAAGGCGCAGACGCTGAACGCGTCCCTGCAGACGCGCCAGCCGCTCTTCCGCCTTCAGCTCGGCCTGTAGCCAGGCGGCCATGCGTTCGATGCCGCCCGCATCCTGCGCCAGCATCGATCCCCAGTCGCTGCCCGCTACGCCGGTCTGACGCTGTACCGCTTCGTCAATATTCACCGGCTGCAGGTAGCGACCGTCAAAGCGGGTGACCGCCCAGATCAGCACCGGCTTCTGCGCGTTTGGCTTTTCGCCTTCGGCGCGCGGCATGGTTTTCAGCCACTGCGTCAGCATGCGGCCTACCAGGCTGGCGTCCTGACGCCGGCTGGCGGCGGTGCAGACCAGCACGCGATCCAGCGCCTGACGTTCGCCATAAAATTCGAGAAACAGCGCGCGTCGGGCGCGCATCAGGCGCGCCGCCAGCGGATTACGCTGCGCGGCCTGCTCCTGTTCGTAGCGCGCATCCTCTTCCAGCGCGGCGCCGTAGCCGGGAATATCCACTGCCTCGACACGATCGAACAGCGCCTGACGCGGCGGCATGGCGAGAGGAATCAGCACCTCCAGCGTCAGCAGCAGCAGCTCCGCCAGTGAAAGAGAAACCGGACGCTGGCTGGACGTCGTCGGGCAGGGCACCACTTCCACCAGGCGATTCTGCGCGCCGTTCAGCGTATTCGTTGCGTTGCTGAACAGCAGCTCCGACGGCAGCAGGGCGTCGTCAACCAACAGCGAAAGCGGCGCCAGCACGCGCGGCGCATGCTGCAACGCGTGCAGCCTGTGGGCCAGCTGACGCCACAGCGCGGTTAAGGTTTCGTCGTCGTTCCACAGCAGGGCCAGCAGCTGAGCGCGATCGTCAACCTCAAGCCAGGGCGCCAGTTCGCAGGCCTGCGGCCAGAAATGGCGGTTAAGCAACGCGGCGCGTTCGCTGTCCTGGCGGCGACAGAAATCCCACAGCGCTACCAGCTCTTCGCTCGCCATGCCCTCTACCGGCTGCGGCTGGCGCAGGCGCTGCAAATGTTCCAGCCGCGCCTCCAGCGTTTTCGCTTCGCTGTCGCCGTTTGGCTGCTGTAAAAAGGCGGTCAGCACCATGCGGGTCATTTCCGCCTCGCTCAGCAGCGTCAGCGTCAGCGGCCTTACCATATCCTCAGCCGGGCGCAGGCGGCTGAAGCGGATCGCCATGCCGTAATCCTGATTGCCGGGGTTGATATGAGTCAGGTAGTCGAGCGTTTTGCCGGCGAGCTGGGTGGTTAAGCGCCCCTGCGCGTCGCCGACCAGCGCCTGCAGCAGCGAAGCCTTGCCCGCCTGGGAAAGGCCGTAAAAGCCGATGGTCTGCTCCTGCGTCAGCGCGTCGCCCGTCTGGCGCAGCTGATACTTACCGCGGCGCAGCGCCAGCTTCAGCCCATCCGCCTCCATATCCAGACGCGGCGACTGCACGCGCTGGGCATCGACCCAGGCCAGCGCCCGATCGATACCGTGATTCATATTCTCAACCTGCTGGCTGAGGGGCGATGCCTGCTGTGTCAGCGTAACGGTTCTCATTTCTTAAATACGCTCCCGCTGTCGATCCAGTATTGGGCATTGGCATTGCCGCTGGCGGACAATGTATTCAGTTTCAGGCTGAGCTGCGTTAGCGGCACGCGCGTGCCGTCATCCAGCCGGGCGTCGGCCAGCACGAAACGCTCCGGCGATCCCGACTGCGCGCCTGGCTCCACCGCCAGCTTAACGCGCAGCACGCTGTCCCCGGCCACCTTGCGCGCCAGCTGCGCGTCGTTAAGGGTCAGGCTGTAGAGCGGCGAGGCCAGCCAGCGGTCATTATCCAGCTGGCGGAATCCCAGACAAACGTTGCCGCGAATCTGGAAGCTGCTTTTACTGTCCGGCGTCCAGTTCGCATCGTCGAGATCGATTTCGCTGTAGCAGATATTATCGCTGGTAAGCGCGTGGTTATCATCCAGCACGCCAAGATAGCGAATAGTCGAGTAGGGCTGGAAATCGCCCGCCTTAAACCAGAAGCTCGACAGGCGTAAATCGAGCGCCAGCAGACAGAGCATCGCGCCCACGGCGGCGGTCGATTTCGGATTATCGATGCGGCCCATTTTACTAAACGGATACCAGTCGCTGGTGTGATAGCCTTCCAGCGAGATAATGCGGCTGCCCGGCAGCGGCTGCAGGTGACGGAACAGCGCCTGGATACCGGGAAAACGGGAAGGGCGACCGGTCAACAGCAACACGTCGCAGCTGTAGAGCGATACCACTTCCGCCATTGAGCGCAGCGCGGGCACGATCGCCATGCGGTGCGAGAGAAATTCGCCGTGCAGCTTGCTGAGGCTGACCACCATCGGCACCTGCAGAATATCAAATGCCTGCTGGCCGCCGAGGGCGCGCTGCGCCTCGCTGTTGATATAATCGAGCACCGCCGCGCCGGGGCGCTGCGTCAGCAGTTCGCCATACAGCGCCTCGATCTCCGCGCTGACGTCGAGCGGATCGTAGCTTTCATAGCGTTCCAGCACCGCCTGCGCCAGCGGAATAAACAGCTGCAGCGTCGCCTGCTGGCGCAGGGTGGAGAAGCCGTCCATGCGTCCGTCATAGCCGAACAGCTTATCCAGCAGAATATCGGGATTCGCCAGGCCCGCCCGCTTTAGCGCCGCGTGCAGCGCCGGCAGCACATAGAGCTGGATCACATCCAGCAGAATATCGTCGCCGGCGACTTTAAACCCTTCGCGGAACAGCAGGCGCGGGTTGATCTTGACGTTATTGCCCTGGCCGTCATCCAGCGCGTAGTGGGTGATCGCCAGATCGGTAGTGCCGCCGCCGATATCGATTGAGGCGATGCGCAGGGTTTTGCCCGCCGGCTCGTCGGCGTCGCGCAGGCGATCGGGGCGCGCCATGCTGGCGAAAAACGCCTCGGCGCGCCCGGCGAAATTTACCTGGGTTTCGTTAAACAGGTAAACCATCTGGCCGCAGGTCGCCTCATCCCACTCCATCTGCACGTCGGGAATCGGGCGGAGCGCGCGGCGGTCGTCGCGATCGAAGGCGGCATCGGTTGGATGCCAGCCCATCGCTTTCCACACCAGCGCGATGGCGTCCTGCATCCGGCAGCGGAAAATCTCCCGCTCCGGTTTCGGCATCGCCGAGGGCAGCGTCAGAATAATATGGCGCAGCTGGCGCGGCGCATAGCTGTGCGGCATTTTCTGCCGCTGAGCGGCGCTGTTCATCTGCATCATCGCCTGCGCCAGCAGCTCGCTGAGCATAAAGGTCATCAGCGAGCTGCGGCTGTAGTGGGCGGAGAAAACCGGCAGCCGATCCTCTTCCGCGATGCGCCACAGCGGTTCGCCTTCGTCATTGATCAGCGTCATCAGCGGCTCGGCGATCGCCTGCGGCTCGGCGCGATCGCTACGGTTAAAGCGCCAGCCGGCAGCGTAGCGCGCCTCGTCCCACAGATAGCGGCGCGGGCTGGAGATGCCGGTGGCGCCTTCGGTTCCGGCACGCTGCAGCGCCATGCGGCTTGCCTCGCGTCCGACGCGCGTCAGCGACGGCCAGACGAAAGCGCCGTCACGCCCGCTCTCCAGTGAGAAATTCTTTTTACCAAAGCTGGCTTCGGCGAACTCTACGCGGCTGTCGAACATTTCGTTATAGACGCGGTGCGGCTGCGAGAGATCGCGCAGCTGCAGTTCATAGGTCTGCTTCAGCCCGTTCACCTCGTCGGGATGATCTTCAACCAGAATGCCGCAGGTGTGGGAGTTGCCCACGTCGAGGATCAGATCGACATTCACCACCGGCTCCTGCAGCGATGCGGCCAGCACGCGGATATCGGTAAGCGCCAGCTGGCTGCCAAGCAGTTCCAGCAGATTCAGATAGTGCGCCTGATACTCAAATTCGCGCAGCGCCAGTTTGATTTCGCTTTCGCGCCGCGCTTCCTGCTCGGTAGCGCGCTGGGTAAAGACTTCACGCAGCCAGCCGTCTACCCAGGTGAGATCGAGAAACTCGCCCAGCTCATAGTTATGCCAGGCAAGGGCGAAAGCGACGCCGTTGTTGGCGTCAGCGGGCGTCAGCATCAGGCTGGCCTGCTCGCTCTCATCGGCGCAGCTCTGGGTATCAAAGGCCATCACCACGCGGTGGGTGTTGCCGTCCGCATCGGGACTATCCAGCGCCACCACCTGCATACGCGCCCAGTTTTCCGGGCCGCCGATAAACTGGCGCGGCGGAGCGCAACGCAGGATCGGCAGCGGCAGCCACAGGCCGTTTAACAGCGCCAGCGACTGCGCCAGCGTGGTGCTGCATTCCGGTTTGACCACCTCCGGGGCGGCGCCGTTTTCCAGCGGCAGCAAAAAGCGCCCGCTGGCGGCGTCATGCGTGATGCGCAGCAGCGGACCGTTCGCCGTCTGGCGCACAAAGCAGCGCGGCTGGCTGTCGTTGAGGCTGATGGCGAAATCAAGAAACTGAATGCCGCTGTCGGCGATCAGCGTAATTTTCTGTTTAAAATCTGTGATGGGCGCCAGCATTGTTATTTACTCTCACGCTTGATCGATATCGGATATGTGACATCGCTGCCAAATTGCGCTTCACACACGGCGGCGCCATCTCCCTGTTTACATACCAGCTGCGGCATTTTATAACGCGTGCCGTTGGCGCAGCGTGCGCTATAGCGGCTGTTGATCACCAGATTGCCTGAGCTCATCAGGCCTGCGGTGGTTTCCGCCTTACAGCGCGTGCCGTCGCCCTGGGTAATAGTGGCGTTGCCCTTACCGTTGCGGAACTGATAGCGCAGGGTCGGCGCCTTAAAGCCGGGCAGTTTTTTAACCTGTAAAGTTGCGCGCCA
The DNA here is from genome assembly GCF_006517625.1 of Mixta tenebrionis. Lineage (GTDB taxonomy): Bacteria > Pseudomonadota > Gammaproteobacteria > Enterobacterales > Enterobacteriaceae > Mixta > Mixta tenebrionis. Next base: position 379,316 of record NZ_VHQI01000003.1, read on the forward strand.
GTTACCGTCAAGGAAATGGACCGAACCGATGCGTACCGCATCCGCAGGCATTACCAGCGCATCTTTAGGGACAGGCGCGGGCGGCGCCGCAGGGGCAGGCGGCGGCGACACCTCGGCCGGTGCGGCGACAACCGGCTCAGGGGCGGGCGCAACCACTGCCGCACTATGCAGCGGCAGGGTTTTATGCAGCTGATTCGATTTCTCCTGCAGCTCTGGCGGGATCGTTACGTGCGGTTTGATATCTGCTTGCGGCTGTTTAACCGGCACGACAGCCTTTGGTGCCGGCGTATGCGGCCAGTAGCTGAACGCCAGCGCGGCGACCAGCGCCAGCGCCAGCGGCGGCACAACCCACAGCAAACGCCGGCGACGCGGGCGTTCTGGCGCCTTTGCCGCCGGCGTAACCGCCGCTTCGATCTGCGGCTCTTCGTTTTCGCTCAGTTCGGTAACCGTCTGATAGGCGTTTACCGAAGCTGAAGAAGGACGCGGCGTCGGCGGCGCTACCGGAGCCGGGGCGGACGGCGTTACCGCTGGTTCCGGCGTTACCACCGGCGTCGGGGGAAGGGGCGGCGGCGCCTCATCGTTTTCCGGCGGCTCAGGCCGCAGCGCGGCGCGCAGGCAGTCGAGCGCATCGCTGCGCGAGCGCTTGTCCAGTTCGACGAAGCCCCAGAAGGTTAATACCGGCCGTCCATCTACCAGATAAACATATTGTCTGTCGGGAAACTGAAACGCTTTGCTCAGCAGCGCGCCGAACAGCTTCATTGCGGGTTTTTCCGCGCTTAGCGCGCGCTGGCTCATTGCCAGCAGCGTTTGCTGATGGTTTTCAAGCTGGGTTAACGCCTGCTGGCGTTCGCTTTCGCTGGCGGCGTGCCAGGATTTAACTCTGCCGGAGAAGGGCGCATACCAGTCAATACGGTCGCCCTGTTCGTTCGCCTGGGGAATAGCCAGGCAGTCGGCAAGTTTTTGCTGTTTGCGCAGGCGCAGCGTTTCGCGAAGCTGGAGCGCTGAGAGGTAAACCGGCTGGCCGTTTTCCCCTAAAGCCAGTACGGCATCCAGGTTTCCGCTGCGTAAGAATGTTTTTGCCACCTGTAAGGGCCCTTATTTGACGCTGCCAGAGGCAGAAAATCGTGAGATATCGGCGATCCGGATGATTTTATCCGTGCATGAGACAAATCAAACGTCAGAAAAGAGCGCGTATTTGTTTTATATTCCCGGCGCGACGCATGGCAGGGCTGCGCCGCGCCGCCCTTTACCCTACCCAGGGCGTATCGGCGTCACGAAAAAAGGCGCCTGTCGTAGCGGCGTAAGCGCCCGTCTGGCGGTTACCGGGCCGGACGAAAACGCAGAGCCGCAGATCGAAGTCGCGGTGGCTGAAGTCAGCGGGCGCCGCGCCGGTCGTCTGCACCCCGTAACCAGCGGTATGTGGCCCGTCATCAGGAATGATAAATTTTGCCGGCGGCTCAGCCTGAGTGAACTACAACTTTTAAACAGCCTGATTTAATCTTTCCGTCAGTGATAATTTAACAAAACAGCGCACGCGTGATTACCAACAAAGCGCATCCGTCAGCTTTAATTTCAATATTTTAAGAAAATTCCTGGTTGGTTTGTAAAGGTTTTCCTTTTTTGGTTGAAATAATAAAGCCTCAAATTGCATACCGCCTTTACGCTTTTTGTTTTCACCGCAAAACCGTAAGAAATTAGTTGCACTTCGTTGCGTTGCTTCTACATTTAATAACGTTGTTCCGCTTGCTTATCTCCCGGCGGGAGTAAGTTGATCATTTGAATGTGAGAAAAAAAGAGGAATTTTTATGACTCAATATCGTGGTGGAGCAGGTAATTTTGCTAACGATCGCCAACGCGCATCCGAAGCGGGCAAGAAGGGCGGCCAGCGCAGCGGCGGCAACTTTAAAAACAACCCGCAGAAGGCGTCAGAAGCGGGACGTAAAGGCGGTCAGAACAGCCATGGTGGAGGGCGTAAGCCGGCAGAATAAAATGGGTTTCAATTCTCTGTTTTAATGTGCCTGTGCTCCGGCCTGATTTATTTAAATTAAGCCGGAGCGTTTGCTTTATTCAGGTTATTTTTTGTTGTCTTATGCCAGCTATTTTTAGCTATTATTTTATTCCGCTTTCGTTATTTTATTATTTTCCGCTGCCTTATCATTTTCATTAATCCATTTTTTATTTGTTACCACTATAATAAGCTGGTCAATTTATCGCGGCAAACCTGGACAAACAACAAGATAGTTGTACAACTATTTTCAATGCGGATGAAAGACAGCAGATAATTAACTAATTGTTCTTATTAGCGAAGCCGGATAAATAGTCTGGCCGGGCAGGAAGCGGCGAACATTTTTTCTCGCCGCCGCGCGCGCTGGCGCGTAGCGGAACAGCGTCGGGTCAGCGGCCAGCGATATAGCTCTGCCCGTTGGCGCTCTTTATCGCTTATCTGCCGCGCCTTTTAGCGTGGAGCGCGCTGGCTGCTTATTCCCCACACCAGTACGCCCGCCGCTAATCCCCAGAATGCCGCGCCGATGCCGCCCAGCGTAATACCTGAGGCGGTGAGCAGAAAGGTTATTATTGCCGCATCGCGGCGATCTTCATGCTGTAAAGCGCGCTGGATGCTGCCGGTCAGCGTGCCGATCAGCGCCAGCCCCGCCAGCGTCTGGATCAGAACCGGCGGCAGCGCGGTGAGCAGCAGGCCTACCGCGCCGCCAAACAGGCCCGCCAGCAGATAAAACAGCCCGGCGATGGCCGAGGCGCGCCAGCGCTGCTGCTTATCGGGATGCACCTCTTCACCCATGCAGATGGCGGCGGTAATTGCGGCAATACAGACGGAAAAGCCGCCGAACGGCGACAGCAGCAGGGCGATCAGACCGGTCCAGCTGATTAACGATGAAACCGGCGCGTTGTAGCCGTGCGCCTGCAGCGTGGCGATGCCGGGCGCGTTTTGCGAGGCCATGGTTACCAGAAAATAGGGCAGTCCGACGCCAAGCAGCGAGGCAAGAGTAAATTCGGGCATGGTCAGGGTGGGCCAGCGCAGCGCGGCCAGCGGCTGGGTAAGATGCAAATCGCCGCGCAGCAGCACAACCGCCAGGCCGGTCAGCAGGGTAATAATAATCGCGTAGCGCGGCAGCAGACGACGCGCCAGCAGCCAGCCGGCGCACATCGCGCCGCACAGCGCCAAATCGATCTGCAGCGCGGCGAACGCCTGCAGGCCGAAGCGCAGTAAAATCCCGGCCAGCATTGCCGCGGCGATCTCCTGCGGGATCACTTTCATCAGGCGGGCAAACAGGCCGCTGATGCCGCACAGTACGATCAGCGCGTTGGTAAACAGAAAGATGCCGATGGTTTGCGCCAGCGTGACGCCGTCCAGGCTGGTAGCCAGCATGGCGGCGCCGGGCGTTGACCAGGCGGTAAGCACCGGCTGGCGATACCAGAGCGAAAGACCGAGCGAGCTGACGCCCATCGCTACGCCCAGCATGGTGAACCAGCCGCCGATAAGATCCGCCGTTGCGCCAGCGGCAGAGGCGGCCTGGAAAACGATCGCCGCCGAACTGGCGTAGCCAATTAGGGTGGCGACAAAGCCCGCCGCCAGCTGAGGAAAGGTAAAGCCGCGTGCACGCTGCGTCGTTAACATAGTATGCTGCTCCTTGTGCGTTATAGCGCACAAGATAGCACCGCACGCTATCGCCTACAAGTTAACCAGAAAGCGGAGAACCGCCATGCAGCCTTTATCGCAACATCTTGCGCGCACGCTGAAAGCGCTACGCGCGCAGCGCCAGTGGAGCCTGACGCAGGCGGCGGAACGCAGCGGCGTCAGTAAAGCGATGCTGGGCCAGATTGAACGCGGCGAATCCAGCCCGACGGTCGCTACGCTGTGGAAAATCGCCACCGGCTTTGAGGTGCCTTTCTCGCTGTTTATTACCGCGCCGGAAAGCGATCCCGGCGTTGTTCATTATTCTGAAGGCGATCGCCCGCCGTTTCGGCAGCCAAACGAGCAGATGCGGGTGACGCCGCTGATTAATTTCGATGCGCAGCTCGGCTTCGATCTGCTGGAGATTGAATTCGCGCCCGGCGCCTTCAGCGCGTCCGCGCCCCATGCGCCAGGCGTTATCGAACATGTGGTGGTAATCCGCGGCCAGCTGGCGGTGCAGGTAGCGCAGCGCTGGCGACGTCTGAAGGCGACGGAGGTGCTGCGTTTTCCGGCCGATGCGCCGCATGCTTACCGCAACGACGGCAGCGAGCCGGCGCTAATCCATGACCTTATTCACTATCCGCGTCCGGGCTAAGATCATGACCATCGTCATCAAGCCGGCAACCCGCCAGATGTTTGCCGCGCTGCGCGCGATTGAACTGGCTTCCTTTACTACGCTGCGCGCGGCGGGGGCCGTAACGGGACGGGCAACGGCAAGCAGCGCAGAGGATCTGCAGCGCTATCTCGCTGCCGGGCTGCTGTGGGCGGCGCTGACGCCTGAAGCGCTCCCCGTCGGCTTTCTCGGCGCTTACCAACAGCAGGGCTGGCTGCATATTGCCGAAATGGACGTAGATCCTGTATGGCAGCGGCAAGGCATCGGGCGAGGGTTAATGGCACAGGCGATAAAAGAAGGGCGGGCGCGTAAGCTACGGGGCGTCACGTTGACCACCGATCGCTTCGCGCCCTTTAACGCGCCTTTTTATGCCGCGCTGGGGCTGCACATTGTGGCACGGGATGAGTGCCCGGAAAGATTGAAGGCGATACTGGCGGCGGAAAGCGCGGCGGGATTCGATGCGCGCCGCCGCGTAGCGATGATGATGCTGTTCTGAAGTCTATTCAAACTCCCAGCTCAGCGCAGCCCCGACGCCGTAGTTGCGCCCCGGCGCCGGCTCAAAATAGCGTCCGTTGCCTTCGTTGACGATCGCCGAGCCGACATAATGCCGGTCAAACAGGTTATCGACGCGGCCAAACAGGTTGAGCAGCCAGCGCCCCGATTGAAATTTATAGCCGCCGTTCAGCGCGGTCACGGCATAGGAGGGCGCCTGTTCGCTGTTGCGATCGTTAACCTGGATCTGGCTCATATAGCGTAGCTCCGCGCCGCCGTACCAGCCCGTTTCCGGCGCGTACTCCAGCGCCGCGAAGGCCATGCTGCGCGAGATGCCCGGCAGCCGGTTGCCGCGCGGCACGCGCTTCGCCGGACTGCAGGCGCTGTCGCCGCAGATGCTGTCGCGATAGGTGGCGCCCAGCAGCGTCCACGCCATACGCAGCCGCCAGTCCATGGCAAACTGCTGATCGAGCGCCAGCTCCAGACCGCGACGGCGCGTCTGCCCGGCGTTTTTATAGCTGCTGCGCCCGCCCTGACTGTTGGCTACCACAATTTCATTTTTGGTATCGGTCTGGAACAGCGCCGCGCTCAGCAGGCCGTTGCCGATGCGGGTTTTACTGCCGATCTCCAGCGTATCGCTGGTAGCGGGCTGCAGCTGATTATTCAGCCCGCCCTGGTTATCGGGGCGATAGGAGAGTTCATTAATGGTCGGCGTCTCAAAGCCGCGGCCGGCGGAGGCGTAAATATTCCAGCCGTCGCTCAGCGCGTATTTCAGCGAGGCCGCCGGCAGCCAGCGGTGATAGCGCGCCGTGCCGCTGTCGTCGCCGTTATCGGGATCGGCAGCGCTGCCGTTGCCGGACCTGGTGTAGTAGTCGTTATCGTCGAAGCGCACCGTACTGAAACGCACGCCCGCGTCCAGCGTCAGGGCGGAAGTCAGCTGCCACGAGGTTTGCAGATAGGGATCGAGATTCCACATCAGGTTACGCTCGTCGCGCCGCAGATCGCCTTTCTGACCATACTGCGCAGCGCCGTTGCGCCAGATAAAGTTCTCATAACCTTTGCGATGTTCGGTCATGGTTTCATAATCGAGGCCGCCGGTCAGGCTCAGCGGCAGCGATGCCAGCGCGCCGCGATGCGTCCAGCGCAGATCGAGGCCCTGATAGCGGCGGGTTAAATCAATCACGCCGCCGGCATGGGTGGCTTTCAGCTGCGGCGCGCGCGGGATTGACTGATACTGTACCGTCTCCCGTTCGCCGGCCCAGGCCGTCAGGCTGAGATCGTCGCTGGCGCTCATCTGACGCTGATAGCGCAGGCCCGCCTGAGTTTGCTTAATGGTTTTACGCGTATCGAAACGATCCGCGCGCGGCGACTGACGGGGATTGCTGCGCCACTCGGCGCTGGTCAGCCCGCCAGGGTCCTGCGCTTTGGTATCAACGCTGTTAAACAGCAGCGTCAGCGTGCTGACATCATCGATGCGCACGCCAAGCCGGGCGTTGCCGATATTGCGATGGGCGCTGCTGCGATCGCGGTAGCCGTGCGTGCTGAAGCGGGTAGCGGAAACCGTATAGTCCATCTCGCCAGGCTGGCTGGCGTCGCCGCTGGCTCCCTGCGCCTTCAACCCGTAGCGCCAGCTGCCGAAGCTGCCGTAGTAGCTGCTGGCCTCGATGCTGGCAGGCTGCGCACCCTGCTGCGTGGTGAGATTGATCACGCCGCCGGAAGCGTTGCCGTAAAGCGCGGAGAAGGGGCCGCGCAGCACCTCCACGCGGTCGATTGAATTCAGATCGATATTGGAAGTTTGTCCCTGGCCGTCCGGCATGGTGGCCGGGATGCCGTCCAGGTAGATGCGCATGCCGCGCACGCCGTAGGTAGAACGGGCGCCGAAGCCGCGTATGGAGATTTGAAGATCCTGCGCGTAGTTTTGCCGGTTCTGGATTTGCACGCCGGGCAGCCCGGAGAGGTTTTCCGACAGATTAATGCGCGGCGCGGCAAGGCGGATATCGTCGCCGCCGACCACGCTGACGGCGGCGGGGGTGTCCAGCTCGGAGAGACCGGATGATGAAGCGCTGACCACCATGGGCGCCTGTTCGCTGGCGGAGCAGGCCGCGCCACAGTATAAGGCAAACAGCAGCGGCGCGGCCGCCAGCCGTGCCGGCAGAGTAACAATACGGTTTATCTTCATTGCAAGCATCCTGCAGAATTTGATTACGCACCTTTCGCAATCGCTGAGCGTAAGTCTGGCACGACTGTTATATTTTGCAAAAGTTACTGACAGGATGTTGCCGCAGCTATTTTTATCAGCTCAATCTCTTTCGTCCGGGCGCTCCGGACTGCCACGCCAGCGCCGGCCGCCTCGCCCAGCGATAAAACCATCGAGAATGCCGCCGCCCATCAGCAGATGGCGGAGATGCACAAGTCCATGATGAGCAAGCCGATGCCGGCAATGGCAGGCGATAAATCCCGGCCTTTTTCAGCCATGAATGAACATGAACAGGCCGCCGTCGCCCATGAAGCGACAAATAATGGCGAAGCTGGCATGCATCAGCAGCAGGCGCAGAAACATCGGCAAATGATGCAGTCAGAGATGAAATAAAGCGCCGCCTTTAGTTAGCTTTTGCCCGGCCTTCGCCCCGGTCTGTTTACCTGATATAACGAAAAGTTGAATAATGGCGTTAGCACACGGCGTTCATTATGCGTGGGCTGGTCACGGCGGAAAAGCTGCGGTGACCTGCGTCAGTTTTGACCGTAGGTTAACTTAAAGAAGGATGGGTTGAATGAATCAGCACTCTACTGTCGCGGTACTGGGCCTTGGCGCCATGGGGCACGCTTTTGCCGCTAACCTGCTGAAAAATCACTTTCGCGTCGCGGGCTGGAACCGCACCCGCGCGCGCGGCGAAGATCTGGTCGCCGCCGGCCTGGCGCTGTATGACGAGCCGCAGCAGGCGGTAGCCGAAGCGCAGGTAGTGCTGGCGATGCTGGCCGACGGCGCGGCCACCGAAGATGCGCTGCGCCAGATCGCCTCAGCGCTGCGTCAGAATGCGATTTTCTGCCAGATGGGCACTATCGGCGTGGAGGCGACCGATCGCTTCATCGCCTGGCTGGCGGAAACGCGTCCTGACGTGGTCTATATCGACGCGCCGGTTTCCGGCACTAAAGCGCCGGCGGAACAGGCGCAGATCCTGGTGCTGGCCAGCGGCGATCGCCAGCGAGCGGCGGCGCTGGAGCCGGTTTTCGCCGCTATCGGCAAGGGCACGCGCTGGCTGGGCGAGGCGGGGGCCGGATCGCGTATGAAACTGGTAGTCAACGCCTGGCTGATTGCGCTGATGCAGGGGCTGGCGGAAAGCGCCAGCCTGGCGCGGCAGTTTGGCTTTACGCCTGACGATCTCTGGGCGGTGCTGGAGGGCGGGCCGCTGGCGGCGCCCTATGCGAAAGTGAAGCTTGATACCATTAAAGGAGGCGACTATACGCCGCAGATGCATCTGACATGGGCGCTGAAAGATGCGCAGCTGGCGCTGGATGCCGCTGAGGATCAGTCGATGCCGGGGCTGCAACAGATCGCCCAGCTGTGGCGTCAGGCGGTAGAGGCCGGCTACGGCGAGCAGGATCTTTCCGTGATCTATCGCTTTCTGACCGGCAAAGAGTAAAGCGTAAAGCGGGCGATAGCCCGCTTTCACCGCCCGGCAAGGTTAATCCGCCTGCTGATACTGTTCCATCGTCGCCTTTTTACAGGCTTCCTGATCCTGGCGGTTCTGCCGCTTCACCTTCTCTGGCAGCCTGGTGTAGGCGGCGGCCACTTTCTCCGCCTCATCCTGATTAAAATCGGGCTTATCCATGGCATAAGGCGCCGTACCGCGCCTGGTCATATCCTTCAGCTTCTGTACGTACTGCTCCTGCGTTTGATTAACTGGCTGCTGTTCGCTGGTCATGGCGCACAGCCCGGCAATATAGGACTGCGCTTCATTGCCCACTTCTCCGGCCGCCTGCGCCGCGCCGCAGCCCGCCATCAATACAAAAATCGCCAGTGGCTTCTTCATTACTGCTCCTTTCGGCATGATGTTTCACCTGCTTTGTGCATTAAGCATAGTTGAGATATGGACTTACGGCGCCGCCGTCGGACGCAGCAGCAGCTGGTTTTCTGCTTTACGCTGGCCCTGGGCGTCATTAATCCAGGTTTTAATCTCCAGCGGCGCGTTGGACGATGGCGTGATGGCAACATCGGCCCGTTTTACTCCCTCATCCGCCGCGATATCGACTTTGCGCTCGCCCCGATCGAGCGTGCGCTGGCCCTGACGCACCGTCCAGCCCAGCGTGGTGCCCGGCAGCGGCTGCCAGCTATCATTTATCGTCCACAGCCGCAGCCGCACCTGCTGGTTTGCCTGCCACTGCGGCGTTACCGGCTCGATAGAGGGCAGCAGCGGCTGATAGGCGCGCTGCAGCGCGTAGTAGCCCGCTTTCGGCTGACGCAGGTAATCCATTACGCCCCAGTTAATTGACGGCCAGATTTCCACAAACATAAACTGAAACAGTGCGGTTACCGGCTGAAAACGCTGACGGCGATAGCTTTCCGCCGCCATCGCCACCAGATCCGCCTGGTAGCGCTGGGTGTTGGCGATAAATTCCGCCATATTGTCGCCGCGCGACAGTTTCGCGAACTGAAAAGTCTGTATCGGCTGGAAGTTATGATATTTCCAGCTGGCCCATTGCGGGTCGCCCGGCGCGGTGCTGGCGGGCCACCAGTCTTTAGCGGGAATAATCGTCTTCAGCGTGGCGAGATGCGGCAGCGCCTGAGCGCCGAACTCGGTAATGATGCCGGTTTTGGCCGGCTGCAGCACATCGGTCATGGTGCCGAAATACCAGCCCTGCCAGTAATGTTCTTCAACCGAGGAGAAAGGGTGGACGATACGCGTGCGATCCTGCGCCAGGGTATCCGCCACGCGCTGCGTCAGCTTACGGTTAAGGTTGTTGTTCCAGTCGGGGAAGCGTTTTTCCATCCACGGCGAGTTAAACGGCGGCTCGTTCTGTCCGCCCCATACCACGATAGCGGGCGAGTTGCCGAACTGCTCCACCATCTCCTGGGTCTGGCGCGCGGCGTTGGCGGCAAAGGCGTCGCTGTCGTTGTAGCCCCACTGGAGCGGCACGTCCTGCCAGATCATCATGCCCATCTCATCCGCCTGGCGGTAGAGCGCGCGTCCGGCGACGTGACCATGCACGCGAATGGCGTTGGCGTTCATGCGCTGCACCAGCGTCAGATCGCGTCGATATTTTTCATCGTTCATGGTGCTGAGCCAGGCCGAGCCGATATAGTTGGTGCCGCGCAGATAGATGCGTTTGCCGTTCAGCAGCCAGCCGCGGTTATCGGGCTGCTGCTCTATCTTGCGCAGACCGGTGCGGCTGCTCTGGCGATCCATAATGCCCTGTTCATCGCGCAGGGTGGCGGTAATGCGATAGAGATTCGGTTTACCGTAGCCGTGCGCCCACCAGAGCCGGGCGTCAGGCATCGGCAGCTTAACCGCAAGGCGCTGTTTACCGTCAGTATTTGGCGAGCTGGGTGACAACGTCACTTTTTCGCTAAGCTGATAGCGCCGGCCGCTAAAGTTAGCGGGCGTGGCGCGCAGTTCCAGCGTGGCGCTGCCTGCTTTCAACGCGCGGTAGTCAATTTCAACGCTAAGCTGCGGATGCGCCAGCCCCTGCGACCAGTCTGGCCGCAGCATCAGGTTATCAATAGCGGCGCCTCTCGACAGGCGCAGGCGCACCGGCGCCCAGATGCCGCCGGAGTTAGCGTCCTGGCCCTGCGGCGTCCAGGCCCCGCCGGGGCGAGCATCGTGCTGATTAAGAATGCCTTTCATCAGGTTTTTATGCAGCGGCCAGACGGTTTTAGGATCCTCATAAGGGCTGTCAACGCGCACCGCCAGCCGGTTATATTTAGTGACGTTGTCACTGATATCTACCGCAAAACGCTGGAAATAGCCCTCGTGCTGCGCCAGACGCTGGCGGTTCAGCCAGACCTGCGCCTGATAATCGACGCCGTCAAACACCAGCGTCGCCATGGTGTCCGGCGCCAGCGGCGGCAGGCTGAATTCGGTGCGATACCAGAGCGCGCCCTGATGATCCCAGCCTGCGCTGTACCAGTTCGCCGGCACGCGCAGCTTACGCCAGTCAGCGTCGCTGCCGCGCCAGCCGCTGAAGCTGGCGTCGTTGGCGTCATGGGCGCGCCACTGGCCCGCCAGCGACCAGCTTACCGGTAAGGCGATCGGGGAGGCCGCCTGAGCGGAGCAACAGACGCTGAGGAAAAGCGCGGGCCAGCAGAGTTTCATGGTGCCTCCTGTAGGCGGCGCAGCGTCGCCAGAATTTGTTCGCATTGCGCCGTAAGCTGAACCGTCAGCGCCTGGTGATTAAGCGGCAGCCGCTGTTTGGCGGCGTACTCGATTTCCTGCAGCAGATGCACAAACTCGTCGAAGCCAAAGGTGGCCGCCTCGCCGCGCAGCTTATGCGCCAGCCGCCCGATATTTTCGCCATCCTGCTGATGCAGCGCCTGTTGCAGTTCATGTATCAGCCGCGGCAGCTCTCCGGCGAACAGCGCCAGCAGCTCGTTGAGCAGTTCAGGATCGGTGCCGAGCCGGGCGCCGAGCGCGCGCAGATCCAGCGGCGCGGGCGGCGCAATTTCCGCTACCTGCGCGTTATCAAGCGCCATCACGCGGGCAATTTCACTTTGCAGTACATCGGGCGATACCGGCTTGGCGATATAACCGTCGAAGCCGTGCTGCAAGCAGAATTCCCGATCGCCCTGCATGGCGTGCGCGGTCATGGCGATGATGCGCTGGCGCGGGCGCTGCGGGCTGCGCGCTTCCATTTCCCTGATCAGCGCGGTGGCGCGTTCGCCGTCCATCTCCGGCATTTGCAAATCCATCAGCACCAGATCCCAGCTCTGCCGGTCAAGTTTTTCCAGCGCTTCGAGGCCGTTGCCGACGATTTCATAGCGATGCCCCATTTTTTGCAGCAGAAAGCCCGCCAGCTTCTGGTTAACCAGGTTATCTTCCGCCAGCAGAATATTCAGCGTGAGCGTATCGGGCTTGATAACAGGGGCGGCAGGCAGCGCCCGCGCCGGCGCCTCGCTGTCCGGCACCGCCAGCGTCGCCAGCAGCGCGTCGTACAGCTCTTTCTGGTCTACCGGCTTGCTGAGAAAGTGAGTAACGCCGATTTTTTTCAGCTCGCCGGCGTCCATTACGCGGCTCATGGAACTGAGCATAATGATTTTGCTGCCGCTTAACGCGGGATTGGCGGTCAGCTCCTGCGCCAGCGCCATGCCATCTTTTTCCGGCATCTGCGCATCCAGCAGGATCAGCGGAAAGTCGTGGTTCTCCTCCAGTAGCGCCTGCGCCTCCGCCGCGCTGCTGGTGGTCATCGGCCTGATGCCCATATTGCGCAACATATCGCGCATCAGGCGGCGATTGGTGGCGTTATCGTCAACCACCAATACGTTCAGGCCGCTGAGCAGCGGCGAGATATTCAGCGGCGCGCCCGGCTGCGCCTGTTCAGGCAGCGGCAGGGAGAAGCTAAAAACGCTGCCTTCGCCCGGCTCGCTGTAAACCGTCAGCGCGCCGCCCATGATCTCAACCAGCCTGGCGGAGATGGTCAGCCCCAGGCCGGTGCCGCCGTAGCGTCGGGTAGTGGAGGTGTCCGCCTGGCTGAAGGATTCAAAAATCAGCTGCTGCTTCTCCGCCGGAATGCCGATGCCGGTATCGCGCACCTCAAAGCGCAGGCGATGCCCCGGCTCCAGCGTTTGCAGCTTCAGCTCGACTTCGCCCTGCGGCGTAAATTTCAGCGCGTTGCTGACCAGATTAGTCAGCACCTGACGCAGGCGCACGGTGTCGCCGCTGATGCTGTGCGGCACTCCGGCGGCGATATTCACCAGCAGCTCCACCGACTTTTCGCTGGCGGCGGGCATCAGCGGGCGCACAATCGACTGAATAAACGGCCGCAGTTCGAAGATCTCTTCATCGATCTCCATCTTGCCCGCCTCGATTTTTGAGAAATCGAGGATATCGTTGATGATGCGCAGCAGCGATTTGGCGGAATGCAGCACCAGCGACATATAGTCGCGCTGCTCGTCAGTCAGCGAAGTATCGAGACAGAGCTGGGTCATGCCGAGAATGCCGTTCATCGGCGTGCGGATCTCATGGCTCATATTGGCGAGGAAGGCGCTTTTCGCCTCGCTGGCCGCCTGCGCGGCGGCGGTAGCCTGCTGCGACAGTCGCTCCGCCTCTTTACGTTTAGTAATGTCCTGCAGGGTGCCGATGGCGCGCTCCATCTCGCCGCGCATTGTCATGCTCACCACCTGGCCCGACAGCAGCATCCAGCGATAGTCGCCGCTCTGGTGCAGCAGGCGGATTTCACAGTCAAACACCGGCACGCTGTCGTTGCTGGCGCGCCGCAGCATATCCTGCACGCGCTGGCGATCGTCGGGATGCACCAGCGTATCAAGAAAAGTGGCGCTGTAGTGCCAGGTTTCGCGCGGATAGCCGAGCATCACCAGCAGCGCATCGTTTACCTGCAAGATATCGGCGCTGACCTGCCAGTCCCAGATGCCGATATGGGTTGATTCCGCCGCCAGCAGAAAATCCTCATGCAGCTGCTGGCGCGACTGGCTGGCGAGATCGAAATCAGAAAGATCGGTGTGCAGGCTGACGATGCCGCCTTCCGGCGTGCGGTTATGCTGGATAAATACCTTGCGATCGACCAGCTGGCGCAGCTCGCTGTTGTTATTGATGCGGCAGCGTTTGATCATATTGGCGGTAAACTCCGCCTTGCCGCGCGTATCTTCCGACATATAGGTGGCATCGGCGAATCCTTCCGCCAGCTCGGCTAAGGTGGTGCCGACGCGCAGCCGATCGCTGATAGAGGGATAAAAGCGGCTAACCTGTTGATTCCAGCCAACCAGACGTTCGCGCGCGTCAAAAACGAAGATAGCGGCGCGAACATAGTCCAGATCGGCGGGCAGTATAGGTTGCGTCATGGCGGTTCCTTAGCGCCGGAACGGCGCTGGGCTTCAGGGCGCATCGGGAATTTCCGTCGGCTTGCGCTCCGGCGGAAAGCACTGGCGCGGGCGGTTGAATACGTCGGAAAGGCGCTGAGCGAAGTAGCTGTCGCTCGTCAGCTGGCCCTGCGGCAGCAGCGGCCCCATATTCGCCTTGTAGAACAGCGCCTCCAGCACCGTGGCGTTGGTGGAAAGGGTGATGGCGCGGTTATAATCGCCCGTCGCTTCGGTGCGGCCTTCAAACCAGCCGCGGCCGGCGTCATATTGCAGGCGCGTCATGCGCATCAGCGCATCGGTAAAGTCGGTATCCCACAGCGCCCACAGGCCGAAAACCGCACGGGTGGAAACCTGCGCCAGACGCGGATAGTAGTTGCCGTCGTCGCCCAGCGTGTTCCAGGCGTAGCCGTTGGCGTAAATGGTATCGTTCACATGCCAGGGCGCGGCGCCAAGGTTGAAATCGCTGCGGGCGGTGAGGATTTTTTCCCGCAGCCAGCGCTGCTCCTGCACCTGATAGACCAGGCTGGCGCGCTGGCGCAGCCGCCGGACGGTATCGCGCCCGGCGCCCGGCAGCGCCCAGCCATATTCCAGCCCGCTCAGGGCGTAGGGCATGGTGGTAATCGCCGCTGGCGTCCAGCTGGTGCGCGGATCGCGCGCGTCGATATCCAGCGCCATGCCGTAGAGGATCACATGCTGGGAAGGCGGCCGCAGGGAGAGCTGATTCGGGAAGCCCCAGAGGCCGAAACCGGCGGCGCTGTATTCGCTGTCGCCCAGACGCCCTTCCTGGCGGGTAATCAGCCGGCCGTTCTGCAACAGCCCGGAGAACAGCTGGCCCTGGTCATCAACAATCTGGCAGAAATTCCAGCGCAGCACCACGCGATCGAGATATTCGCCGTAGGCGGGATAGCGCACCGCGACGATGCGCAGCGCCATCAGCAGACGGGCGATATCCTGCGATGACCAGCCAATGCTTTTAGGCGCGTTGCTGTAATCGATCATGGTATTGCTGGCGGTGTTATAGAGCCGGTTCGGCAGCCCGGCGCCGGAGAGCGGCATGCGGTTCAGCGTGCCGATAATGCGCGTCAGCCGCTGATCAAACTCCACCTCGTCGATCAGCTTTAGTTCCCGCGCCGCCGTCAGGGCGATCAGCGTATCGCCTATCTGCCAGAGGCTGGCTACCGGGCGCTTATCGCTGCCGTTAACCAGCCCGGTTTGCGGCTGGGTATTATTGCTGAAGTAGCGCCAGGCCACCTGCGCCCAGCGCTGCTCCTCCGGCGTCAGCGCGCCGATACGCGCGCTGGTGTGCCAGCCGCCCTGAACCAGCCAGCGCCACGCCGCGCCGTTGTTGTGCGCCAGAGCGATTGCCGCCAACAGCAGCAGCAGCGCCGGCAGAATGAAAAGCGCTCGCCTGCGCGTTACTGTTTGAGGCATGAGGTAGCCACCGGCGGCAATTTCACAGGCGCATCGTCGTTTTTACAGGTAGCGCATTGGCAGTTTTTGTCGGCCGGGGCGCTGCGCACCGCCGTGCCGCTCTGGTCGCACCAGGTTTTTACCGGCTGTGTTATCTCCAGGAAAGGGCGATTGCGACGCTCGTTGTTCGGCTCGAACAGATCCACCAGACGACGATCCCACAGCGACGGCGCATATTCCGGCTGGCGCGGATTGTCGCTGTTGAACTTCAGCAGCTTGCCCTCTTTTTTAAACAGCAGCGCCTCCAGCATGATGCCGTTATTGTTGGCGGTGAATTCTTTGATCGGGCCGTCGCCGTTTTCATACAGCCCCTCGTAGTAGCCTTTATCTTTCTCGTCGGCGTTTTCGATGGCGTCCAGCAGGCGATCGGTGTAGGGGGAATCCCACAGTACCCACATGCCGAGCGCCGCTTTCAGCGATACCGCCGCCACTTCCGGCACATATTTGCCCTTATCGGTGATGGTGTTCCAGTTAAAGCCGTCGCTGAATACGGTGTCATAGACGAAGTACGGCGCCTTATCGAGCTGATGCTCGGAGCGGGCGGTCAGGGTGCCGGTGATCATGTAGCGGTTTTCCTGCGCCTGATATACCCGATCGGCAAAATCTTTCATCCACGGATGGCTGAAGTTATTGCGGCTGTCGTCGCGGTCGTCGCTTTTATCCCAGCCCATCTCCAGCCCGTGCAGCAGGTAGGATTCGGTCACCACATAGTTATGCTGGCTGGTCAGGCGCGGATCGCGTGAATCGTAGGGCACCAGTACGCAGTAGATATCGGCCAGCGCGTAAGGCTCCGGACGGCTGCCCTGGCAGGTAGAAAAGCCCCAAAGCTGATAGCCGGCGGCGGCGTACTCTTCATAACCGAGGCGTCCTTCCTGCACATACATCGGCTGCTTATTTTGATCGAGATAGGCGCCGTACAGCGTGCCGCAGTCATCGACGACGTGAGTGAAATCCCAGCCCAGCACCACATTATCGATGCTGTTGCCATATTCCGGATAGCGCTCCTTAAGGATCTTCAGCCACAGCAGCATGCGCCCGATATCGATAGCGGAGAAACCGATTTCGCCCGGTTTGTTCAGGTAGTCCACCTTCTGCGCGCTGATGGTGTTGTAGGCTTTGTTCGGCACCTGATCGCGGAACAGCACCAGCTTGTTCAGCGTCCCCAGAAACTGTAACAGGCGACGGTCGAATTCCGCCTTGTCGATAATGCCCAGCTCGCGCGCGGCGGTCAGCGCCGCCAGGTAGGAGGCGCTGTCCCACATAGTGGTGGAAGGATAGTTGTTTACCGCGTTAACCAGGCCGGTTTTCGGCTGATAGTTGGCGACGAAATATTGCCAGGCGTTTCTGGCAATCGCCATTTCACGCGGCGTCAGATCGCCGTGGCGCACCGGGTAATCCGCCGCGGGCAGGCTGACGGCGCGCGCCAGCAGCGGCAGCAGCAACAGCCCGGCCAGCAGGCAGCAGAGCCAGCGATAAGGAAGCGATGGGAAGTAGGTGGCCTGTTTCATTCAGCATTCACTCTTTGGTTAGGGGCGGGCGCCTCAGCGGCGGGCGTCCAGAGGCAGGCAAGGCAGAGCAGCTGGCCGTGAGCGATATAGTTCAGGCTCTCCAGCACCACCGCGTTGGTATCGGCGTCAATGCGCGCATTAACGCTATTGTCAGGATTAAAGCCCGCTTTCCAGCCGCGTCCCGGCTCCAGCATCGGCAGCATCAGCCGGCGCTTCTCTTCGCTCCATGTGTTGCGAAACAGCGCATACCAGCTAAAGGCGGAGCGGGTAGAGGCCAGCGGATGCGCGGTGAGCGAAGCCTGCGGCGGATCGTTCTCGCGCGCGGTGTCGGTCTGCAGGCTGCGCGGCAGCGGCTGCGCGCCGGGCAGCGCGTGAACGAAATCGGGCGCCTGCTCGGCATAGTCGGTGCTGATAGCCGGGCGGCGCGACGATTCGCCGCTACGCTGCTGCTGTATCTGCATAATGCGCCAGGCGATCTCGCCGCTGCGCGCGTCGAAGCCCAGCTCCAGCCCGCTCAGCAGATAGGGCAGGCTAATCAGCGACGGCTGCTTGCCCCACGGCGTGCGCAATCCTTCGTCCGGCACCGAAATGCCGTCGATTTCTACCATTTTCACGCCGTCGGGCGGCTGACTCACCGCCAGGCTGGCGGCGGTGTTGATGGTGCGCAGCATCAGCGCGGCGTAAAGGCGATAGCCATAGCTGCCGCGTCGATCGTCGTCGCGCAGCTGCCAGCGGTTAACCGGCAGGCTGGCTCCCTGCGGCGCGCCCGCCTGGAGCAGGCCGGAGAGCTGCCAGCGCGCCAGCAGTTCGCTGACCGCAAAGGCGTGCTGCGGATAGCGCCATTGTAAGATTTGCAGCGGCACCATCAGACGCGCCATATCTACCGGCGGCGCGCTCTCATTGCTCAGCGGCTCCAGCGTCTGCGCATCCCAGGCGCTGGCGGGCAGCTGACCCGGCAGCAGCGGCAGCTCGCTTAAGGTAGTCAATGCTGCCGCGATGCGCTGGTCGAACTCCTGAGCAGAGATGATATTCAGCTGGCGCGCGGAGATGGTCGCCAGCAGGTAGCTGCCGCTGTGCCACAGGCTGAACCACGGCTGTTTGTCCTCGGCGTTGACCAGGCCGTTGAGCTGGGTGTTGTTGATAAAATATTGCCAGGCGACGCGCGCCCACACCGCTTCGTCAAAGGTCAGCTCGCGCGACTGCGGCAGCGGCGGGAAATCCTTGCTCAGCACTACGCCTTCGGTGGTTTCTACCCGCGTCGGCATCTGACGCTCAACCCAAAGCACGATAGCAAAGGCGATTAAAAAACCGATCAGGATAGTAAGATAGCTGCGCGCGCCGATAAGTCCTGCTTTCAGCGTACTCATAAGGCGCTCTCCTGCGCCGGCGGCGTCCAGATGGCGGCCAGAATCATCGGCGTCATGGCGGCGATATTCACCGCGCCCCAGAAAATATTAATCACGTAGCCGGAAGGATCGTCCACCTTGCCGAGCGCCACCTGTACGCCGCCCC
Organism: Mixta tenebrionis; assembly: GCF_006517625.1. Classification (GTDB taxonomy): domain Bacteria; phylum Pseudomonadota; class Gammaproteobacteria; order Enterobacterales; family Enterobacteriaceae; genus Mixta; species Mixta tenebrionis. Next base: position 397,630 of record NZ_VHQI01000003.1, read on the forward strand.
AGGCCAGCCCGACAATCGTCAGCGCCACGATGGCGATTTGCGGCTTCACCAGATAGAGAAAACGCCCGCTCTGGCGCTCTTTCGGCGTAACGTCGAACTTAATCCGCTCGCCTTTCAGCACCATATTCAGCGCGCGCAGGTTAACCGAGAAAAAAGCCAGATAGGAGGCGCGCCCATCCCAGGCGGAAATGCCCCAGGTACCAAACATAAACGCCAGTTCAGAGACGATAAAGAACGGCAGAAAATGCAGGTAGAAGGGGGTGGAGTAAGCGGAAACCGGCGGAATGCCGGTAAACAGATAGACCAGCGGCGAGATCAGAAACACCGTATTCCAGATGCAGGCGAGATAAGACCAAAAGGTGGTGGCGTACATCAGCGTCTGCGGCAGGCTGAGGCGAAAGCGCTTGCGGCTGAACAGGCGATCGTGAAACAGGATATCGAGCGAACCGGCGGCATATTTAAAGCGCTGGATCATCCAGGTCAGCAAATCCTGCGGCGACAGCATTTTCGATTCGATACCGGGATGCATCACCGAGCGCCAGCGCCGCTCGCTGTCGCCGTGCAGCACGATGGAGGTATAGATATCCTCAGAGACGTGAAATTTATAGGGCGTCAGTTCGGTATCGGCGATAACGTGCGGGCGCATCGCCAGGCTCAGCGCGTTGCGCGTCTCGTCATCGCGGATATCGCGGGTAAAGCGGCCAATTTCCTGTTCCACGCTAAAAACGTAGCCGCGCAGCGCCGCCTGCATGATCGCCTCGCGCCGGTGAATCGATGCCGCGCCGCAGCAGAAGGCGGCGTTCGCCCAGTTACGGCGGCGCAGTATCACATCATAAAACATGCGCGGATCGTTAAAGAAGGGATCGCGCCCGACGGTCAGCGGGCCGGCAATCAGCTCCAGCAGGCGGCCCGCGCCATAGCCGAGAATGCCGCCGTGCCGCCGCAGCTTTTCCGCCACGCGCTCGCCTTCCGGCAGATCGAAAAACCACTGCGGCGTCTGTACCCAGGCGACGTCCGGATCGCGGAAGTAGCCCAGCGTATGGGTCAGCAGCGTCGGGAAGACGCGCGTATCGGCGTCGCAGATCACCAAAAAATCGCCTTCGGTCTGCTCCAGACCGTTACGCAGGTTGCCCGCCTTGTAGCCGATATTATTGTCGCGGGTAATGTAGTTAACGCCTTCTTGCTCGCACACCGCGCGCATCGCCGGGCGGCGGCCATCATCCAGTACGTGAATGCGGTAATCAATCTTTACCGGGCAGCTTACCTTTAACGCATCGCGGATAGAAAGCCGCACCAGCTCCACATCTTCGGAATAGGTGGCGATAAACAGATCGACCTTTACCGGACGGGCGTCGCCCTGTTCGGCGGGCGGCAGGCACTGGTTGATATCCTCCGGCGGCAGCTGCGGCTGCGGGTCCTGCTCGCGCCAGAGGTTGATGGTAAACAGCAGGGTGCCGATCCATGCCAGGGTTTCCGCCAATACCAGCGGCACCGCGTACCAGAGCGCATCCATATTCAGCGAGGCGGTCCAGCGCCAGCGAATATAGTTGGCGCCGAGGATCAGCCCGGCAACGGCCAGCACCTGCCATAAAAACTGTACCGCGTGCGGCGTGCGCAGCGGCGGCGGTGGACGGCGGTGTTCAAATTTAGAGAAGTAAAAGTCCATTGGCATCCCGCTAACGCAAGTGAATACGTAATTTTTGGTTATGCCCTGATGGTTAAAAGTGAAATAAAATTGTTGATATTTATCGTTCTTATCTGCATGAAATCTTAGTTGAGTAGCGAAGCGTTTCAAGATGTCGCTGCGCAGTTACACAACTTTACTTTATAAATATATGTAATTATTGTTAATTTTTATTTTTGTTAAATCTTGTGCGGTATTGATTTCGCTTTTGTTGCGTCAGATCTACAATTTGTTACCAGACAATATGCATTAGTATTATTTGAAAAATATATATTTGACCATGCAGGCGGGTTAATGATTATGGCGGATATGACCACGGTTTCGACGGCAGAGACAGCTGCGCCGGTTTTTTCCCGCTGGGCCTATGCGCTGCCGGGACGGCGCGATTTACGTATCGATATGCTCAGAGGTATTGCGCTGGTGATGATGGTGGTAGCGCATACCGAAGTGATGTCGCTGTTTAACATCCTGACCTGGGAGCGCTTCGGCCTGACTACCGGGGCCGAAGGCTTTGTTATCATGGCGGGCTTTATGTTGGGGATGCTGAACCGTCAGCGCCTGCAAAAAGAGGTGCTGTTGACTATCAGCTGGAACCTCTGGCGCCGCGCCGGAAAGATCTATCTGGTGAATATCGTGGTAATCCTGTCGATGCTGCTGCTGTCGCATCTGCCGGTTATCAATACGTTCGAAGTCACCCACTTTGTCGATCGCTATTCCGGCGTACAGTGGGCGCTGTTTCCCACCACGCCGCAGATCCGCGAAACCTGGTTCAATATCATTCTCTATTTGCAGATCGGGCCGCATCAGACGCAGATCCTCGGCCTGTATGTTTTTCTGCTGCTGGCCAGCCCGCTGTTTCTCGCCATGCTACAGGCGGGAAGAGTGGCTATCCTGCTGCTGCTGTCGCTGTGCGGCTACGTCAGCTATCAGCTTTGGCCGCTACGGCTGACGGTGGCGGAGTTTGAATTCGCCTTTCCGCTGCTTGCCTGGCAGCTGATCTATATCCTCGGCATGTGCTGCGGCTGGTATAAGGATGAGCTGATGTCGCTGGCGCGTACCGGCCCCGGACGGGCGATAATGGCGCTGATGGTCTGCTATGCGCTGGCGATGATGTTTGTCGCGCAGAATCACACTAACCCCTTTATGCCGCCGGCGCTGCTGATGCATGTGATCCCAGCGGCGGACTTTAACTGGTTTTATCATCACCTGGCGGGGAAAAACGCGCTGGGGCCGTGTCGGGTGCTGAACGATTTCTGTCTGATTCTGAGCGTCTATCTGGTGCTGACTTTCTGCTGGCAGCCGCTGTATCGCGCCTTCGGCTGGTTTCTGATTCCGCTGGGCCAGCATTCGCTCTACACCTTCATTCTTCACGTTTACTTTGTGCTGGCGGTAAGTCAGTTCGTTCATTTTGATTTATGGCATCAGGCATGGGTGCGTAACACTCTGGTGCATCTCGTTATCCTGGGCGCGCTGTGGTTTATGGCGAAAAAAGAGATCGGCGGACGTTTTATTCCTAACTGACAGAGGATGTAGCCATGCGAAACGGCAGGTTGGCGGGTTGGCAAGGCGGGGTGCTGCTGGCGCTGGGCGCTGCGGCGCTCTCCGCCCGCGGCGAAACGGCGACCAAAAGCAGCGACATGGCTGCCGTAGACAGCAGCGAACCGGTACAGGCGGGGGTGTTTACCACCCGCTGGGGACGCCTGTTTTCCGGCAACAAAGATAAATTCTCCGGCGCGCTCAGCTTCAGCAGCGGCCTGAAAGATCAGTGGCTCTCTATTCCCAACGGTTCTGATTCGGCGCGGCAGAAGAAAAAAATTAACCAGCTGATGAACCTCAGCCTGCAATATTCGCCCTACAGCTACTGGTTCGCCAATATCACCCTGCGCGCGCCGATTGCCGACACCAGCAAATACACCACCGATTTCCGCTACAGCTTCGGCTACGACGACTGGCACGCCAATACCCTTAGCCTGGTTTACAGCAACTACGGCGATAACCGCTTGTTCCCTTCCGGCAACAAGCGCCGCACCTACTTTGAGCAGGGCGCGTTTACCTTAGCCTGGAAATTTTCGCTGCCAAAGAGCATCGAGCGCCACCTGCTGATCCAGCAGGGCGATTCGCTGGTCTGCCAGACCGGCTACAGCTGGATACCGCGCTACTATTCGCTGGCGGACAACGATCTGCGATCCAATAAAAACGTCTTTCTTGGCGGCTGCGGCTATACCTTTAAGCAGCATTTTTTCGTGCGCGCCACCGCATTCTGGTTCCCCGATAGCGCCCAACAGCAGCCGTGGAACGGCGACTACAGCTACAGCTTTGGCTATGCGGGCTACACGCCCGGCTCATTTTCCGTGCAGTATGCCAACTACAGCGGCACGCGCTATCCGGGACGCAGCAGCAGCAATGCAAAATTCCGCGAAGGCACCATCAGCCTGATCTGGTTTCTGCCGTTTTAAGGGGCGCGCTATGTCAACTGACCAGACCATCCTGATCGTCGATGATTCCACCACCTACCGCAGACTGATCGCCGGGCTGCTGAAGCAGTGGGGCTACAGCGTCTATGAGGCTGAGAATGGCGAAGATGCGCTGCGGGCGCTGCTGAGCTGGCCGATCAATTTGATGATCAGCGACTGGGAGATGCCGGTAATGGACGGCCTGACGCTCTGCCGCCGGGTGCGCGCCCAGTTCAGCGATCGCTATATCTACCTGATCCTGCTGACCGCCCGCGAAAGCATCGACGATCTGCGCGCCGGTTTTGAGGCGGGCGCCAACGATTTTCTGCGCAAGCCGGTTAATCAGATTGAGCTGCAGGCGCGGTTACATGCCGGACAGCGGATTCTCGATCTGGAGCTGATGCTGGCGGCGCGCAATGCGCGACTCAGCGAGGCGTTGAAGCAGATTGAAACCGATCTGCAGGCCGCCGCCCGGCTACAGCAGTCGATCCTGCCGGCCCATAACCTGCGCCACGGCGACTACTGCGCCGACTGGCTGTTTGTGCCTTCCGCCTACGTTTCCGGCGATATTTTCAATCTCTTTCCGCTCAACGAGCGCTACGTCGGTTTTTATGGCGTTGATGTCGCCGGTCACGGCGTCGGCGCGGCGATGGTATCGCTGGCGGTAGCGCGCCAGTTTTTGCATGGCCGCAGCGTGGAACCCTTTCTGTTCACCCATGGACAGCCTGCCGCGCCGCACGAGGTGGTGCGCATCCTGAATCAGCGCTTCTGTGCTGAAAATGACGAGGTGCTGAGCTATTTCACCATGGTATACGGCGTGCTGGATACGCGCAGCGGAGAAGGGCGGCTGTGCCAGGCGGGCCACCCGACGCCATTAATCGTGCGCGCCGGCGGCGAGGTGGTCGCGGTAGGCGAAGGCGGCATGCCGGTTGGGCTGATGGAAGGGCTGACGTGGGATGAGCAGGCATTTTTGCTGGCGCCGGGCGATCGCCTCTGTCTCTACAGCGACGGCATTACCGAATGTGAAAATCCGCAGCATGAGCTGTTTGGCCAGGCGCGGCTGGAGACGCTGCTGGCTATCGAAGCGCAAACGCCGCTGGCGCAGCTGTTTCCCCATATCAGCGCGGCGCTAGCCCGCTGGCGCGCCGAAGCGGAAGCGCTGCAGGCGACCGTTACCGACGATATATCCCTGTTTATTATCGAACATCTGCCCGTAACAGAGGAGAAGCTATGAAGCTGGAGATGGCAAAAAGTGACAATGTCACTATTATTACCCCGGTAACGCGCCGGCTTGACGCCTCGGTGGCGAAGCCGTTCCGCGATGAGGTCATGGCGCAGATTAGCGCCGGGCAGACGCGGCTGCTGCTGGATTTTTCCCGCGTCGATTTTATTGACAGCAGCTGTCTGGGCACGCTGATTTCATTGCTGAAGGCGATTAATGGTAAGGGAGAAATGGCGCTCTGCGCGCTGAATCCTAATATTCAGAATATGTTCAAACTGACGCGTATGGATCGGGTCTTCACGCTCTGTACCACGCAAAACGAGGCGCTGGCGGCGCTGCATGGAAAGGGGTAGCGATGAGCGAACCCTGCGCCAGCGCCTTTACGCTGCCCGCCACGCTTAACAGTCTGCCGCTGTTGGGTGAACGGCTGCGACAGTTTTTGGCGCCGCGACAGCTGGCGGAAAGCTGGATCTTTATGCTCGATCTGGCGCTGTGCGAGGCGGCGACCAATATTATCCGCCACGGCTATCGTCAGGATAAAGGCGAAAGTTACCATGTCACTTTCAGCGCCGATGTGCGACAGGTTATCGTGACGCTGCGCGATGAGGGACAACCGATACCGCCGGCGCTGTTGCAGGCGGCGGCCAGCGGCGGCCAGCCGGAGCCGGCAGCGCTGGCAGAGCTGGCGGAAAGCGGGCGCGGCCTGCGGTTAATTTACGACTGCGTCGATGAAGTGAGCTACCAGCAGCAGGGCGCCGCCAATCTGATGATACTGCGAAAAAATCTGCCGCCTGCTGGCGCATAAAAATCGTTTCACGGCTCGCGCAGGGTAAAACTACCACTCGGTATATCTTATTCCCGCTGGTGATAAATCAACTCGCTACGCCTCATATACACTAACGGTGGAAGTAAGCTGATATTTTACCAACCCTGGCGAAAGGCTACCTGATGAAAGACGGCGCTGAACTGAAAAAGTTACATATAAGCACGCAGTTATCGATGCTGGGCAGAAATCCTGAGGAACAAAGCGGATTTGTTAATGCCCCGGTTTATCGGGGTTCTACCGTGGTCTATCGCAACTGTGACGATCTGCGACATAAAAAAGCGAAATTTGCTTACGGCACCGCCGGAACGCCAACCATCGCTAATCTGGAAAATGCCTGGACGGCGCTGTGTAACGCGGCAGGAACGGTGATTTCCTCTTCCGGCCTCGGCGCGCTGGCGCTGGCGCTGTTTGCCGCCACGAAAAGCGGCGACCATATTCTGGTGACCGACTCGGTTTATCGCCCGTTGCGAAATTTTTGCGATTCAGTCCTGCAAAAATATGGGGTAACCACTACCTATTACGATCCGCTGGCGGGCGCGCAGATTGAGTCGCTGATTAAAGAACATACCCGCGTCATTTTGCTTGAATCGCCTGGTTCCCAGAGCTTCGAGGTGCAGGATATCGGGGCGATAGTGGCAGTGGCGAAGCGGCATGGCATCAGCACCATTATCGATAATACCTGGGCGACGCCGATTTTCTTTCAGGCCCATGCGCTGGGTATCGATTTATCGGTAGAGGCGGCCACCAAATACCTCGGCGGCCATTCCGATCTGCTGATGGGAATGGTGTCGGCAAACGCGTCCCACTGGCCCGCCTTACGGGCGACCTATGATGCGATGGCGATGCTGCCCGGCGCGGAGGATTGCTTTCTGGCGCTGCGCGGCCTGCGCATCATGCACCTGCGGGTGAAAGAGGCGGAGGCCAGAGGGCTGGAGATGGCGCGCTGGCTGAAGGCGCAGCCGGAGGTGAGCAGGGTGCTGCATCCGGCATTTGCCGAATGCCCGGGGCATGAAAACTGGAAGAAGTACTTTAGCGGATCGACCGGGCTGTTTTCCGTCGTGCTTAACGAGCGCTTTACGCAGGAAAATGTCGATAATATGCTGAATAATATGGATATATTTGGCCTTGGCTTCTCCTGGGGCGGCTTTGAGAGCCTGATTATTCCTTTTGACTGCACCGAATACCGTACCGCCACCGCCTGGGCGCCGCAAGGCATGACGCTGCGCCTGCAAATTGGGCTGGAAGATATCGACGATCTGAAAAACGATCTGCAGGCGGGCCTTCAGCGTCTTTGGTAACCCCAGCCAGGCGGCCCGATATGTGCCGCCTCAGCGAAACAGCTTCTGCACAAATTTAATCCAGGCGGGACGCCATACCGCCATTTCGTGCCCGCGCTGCGGGTAAAAATCGTAATCGAAGCGGATGTTTTGCTGCTCCAGCTGGCGCTTCAGGCCGGCGATATCCGCGCCGGTAACGCTGTCCTGTTCGCCTGTCGCCAGGGTAAAGTTTCTGAGCTGCTGATTGACCGCCTGCGGCTGCGCCAGGCGCGCGCTGACCGCCTGGTTCGGCACGCTTTCGGTTGTTACGCCGCTGAAGCTGGCCAGCCAGCGGAACTGTTCAGGATGCGTCATGCCGCTGACCAGCGCCTGATAGCCGCCCTGCGACAGCCCGGCCAGCGCGCGCCCGTCACCATCCTGCCTGACGGAGTAGCGCCGGTTAATCAGCGGGATAATATCCTGCATCAGTTCGCGATCGGCTGCTTCGGCGTTGCGCGGATAGAAATCCCGCCGGCGATCCGCTGGCGCAATATCTTCGGGGATCAGGCCTGAGGCATCGGTTTCGGTATCCGGCATCACCACCAGCATCGGTACGATTTTTTTCTCCGCCAGCAGGTTATCCATAATTTGCGGAATGCGCCCCTGCACCACGGCAGAAAGGCCGCTATCGCCAAAGCCGTGCCAGAAATAGACTACCGGCAGCGGCGCGTTCATCGTCTCCATGCCCGGCGGCGTCCAGACATAGAGCTGACGCTCCCGGCCCAGCGCTTCTGAGTGATAGGTCAGGGTATGCAGCTCGCCGTGCGGCACCTTTCGCTCATCCAGCAGCGATCCCGGCACCAGGATCAGGCTGGTATTAACCTGCCGCTGCGGTTTAGGCAGCGCGCCTGAGGGATCGATGGTGCGCATGCCGTCCACGCTGAAGAAATATTCATACAGATCGGGCGCCAGCGGCGCGCTGCGCCATGACCAGATGCCGCGCTCATCCTTTTGCAGCGGCTGAACCCGATAAGATTGCGGCGTTGCGCCGGTCACTACCGCCACCTTGCCGGCCTGCGGAGCGTAGAGGCGCCAGGTGATGCTGCGATCGGCGTTTACCCGCGTCTGCCAGGCGCTGACCGGCAGCGTCTGCGGCGGGGAAACGGGCAGGTCGCGCGCCGCCTGCGCGGCAAAGCTCAGAACCAACAGCAGCGGGGCATAGCGCATCGGTTTCATGGTTATCTCTTTTGCTATTGGGGCGAGGGCCTGGGAAAAATGAGCGTTTTTCTCACGGCTCGCGGTTTCCGGCTGCCGCGGCGCGCGGAAATAAGGCTCGTGAGATAAGTCTCAGAAATCGATTACAGAGATGCCCAAATTTTTTGAGCGTACATAGTTATAGGATATTTTTTTACAGGAGGGCAGAAAAATTGGCATTGTTATCTGAAGAAGTTGAGCTGGATGAAGAGTTTTTAGCGCTGGTCGGCAAGGCGGTCGTCGCGCTGGCGCAGGAGAGAAGGCCGTTAAGCTACGACGCGCTCTGCTCCCGTCTCTGCGGGCTGGCGGACAGCGCTGACGATGATGAACTGGTGATTAACTGCTGGCGCGCGCGGCAGCTGTTGAAAAATAGCGTGAGATTAATCAAATAAAATGAACGGAACGGTAGCGCATCAACCGACAACCGCTTTGCCAGATATCAGCTATAAAAAAAGTATTATTTTCACCAGGACGACATCATGGCGTTTGATCTTCATGCTTATCTGGCACGCATCGGCTACAGCGGCCCGACGCGCCCATCGCTCTCTTCACTACAGCAGATACACCACGCGCATGTCTGCGCGATTCCGTTCGAAAATCTCGACGTGCTGCTTGACCGCCCCATTCATCTGGAAACTGAAGCGATTCAGGAAAAGCTGGTGGTTGCCCGCCGCGGCGGCTACTGCTATGAGCATAACTCCCTGCTGTTGCTGGCGCTGCAGGCGATGGGCTTTACGGCGCGCGGCCTGGCGGCACGGGTAGTTATCGCCCAGCCGCCCGCGATGCCGCCGCGTACCCATATGCTGCTGCTGGTAGAGCTGGAGAATGCGTTCTGGATTGCCGATGCGGGATTTGGCGGGACGACGCTGAGCGCGCCGATTCGTCTGCTGCCCGATAGCATACAGTCTACGCCGCACGGCGACTACCAGCTGCAGTCGCTGGGAGAAGAGTGGCTGCTGCGCCGCCGACGCGGCGATCAATGGCTGTCGCTCTACCGCTTCGATTTGGTGACGCAATATTCTTCCGACTATCTGATGGCCAACCATTTTGTTTACAGCTGGCCGCACTCTCATTTCCGTCATCACCTGCTGGCGGCGCGCTATCTGCCGGACGGCGGCCAGCTGGCGCTGGAGAACCAACGCTTCAGCCGCTACGCCGCCGGAAAGGGCGAACGTCAAACGCTGGACGATTTCAGGGCGCTTTACCGGCTGCTGCACGAAGAGTTTCATCTGGGGCTGAAACATTCGCTGTACGGTATCAGCGAGGAGGCGTTTATCGGGATGATGACGCGTCTGATGCAGCGTGAGGAAAGCAGCGCCCTGTAGCCCGGCTATACTTATCCTCCTTATGCAAACCAGGAGGACGTATGCCCGCTAACCGTAATCAGGATTTAATGCCCTACAATCTTTTCTACTGCGACGGCGCCATTCTGGCGCAGAACATTGATGGACATATCATCGAGCTGGGCCAGGCCGAAGTGCGCGATGGGCTGATCGGGTATCAGATTGACGGCAGCGATCTGCACGGCGAAAACTTCTCTTCGCCGGAAGAAATGCTGCTGGCGCTGGGCGAGCAGCTCGATTTCCTGTTTCTTGACGGCCAGTTTACCAGCCTGCCGGATCGCAGCGACCGCTGGCTGGCATCGATCGAAAACGCGCCGGTACAGCAGATTAGCCTGCATGAGCTGGGCAGCGGCACCGAAGAGGAAGATCCGGTGCCGGTAAGCGATGAAGATCCCGGCATGCGCAATGATTAACTGGGCGCTGAGTCGGGGTAGGCAGCAGGCGGCGCTTCCGCAGGGTAGCGCAGCGCTTCGACCACGCTTGCCAGCGCGGGAGATAAGCGGGGACGGCTGGCATAGCAGATATGCAGACCCGGCAACGTTATCCACCAATCGGTAAGCACGGCCTGTAGCGCGCCGCTGGCAAGCCAGGGAGCGGCGGTATCCTCCGGGATACAGGCGATGCCGTCTCCCATAACGGCGGCATCCACCACCGGATGAAGGCAATTGAATATCCACCGCCCCTTTACCTGTACCAGCACGCGCTGGTCGTTTTTAGCAAGCTCCCAGCTGAAAGCGGTATCCTGAACGCGCGAGCGTAAAATAATGCAGTCATGTTGCGTAAGATCGGCGGGAACCTCAGGTTGGGGATGGCTGGCCAGCCAGGCTGGCGCCGCGACCAGCACCATGCGGATATCCGGCGTAATACGTAGTGCTGTCATCTCTTTGGCGATACTGGCGCCGAAGCTTATTACGGCGTCATAAGGCTGAGCGAACGGTTCAGGCTCGATGGTTATCTCAATTTTGATCTCAGGATATTTCGTCCGTAAGTGAGAAAGCCTGGTCCGCAAAATCCGGTGGAACGCATAATCTGATGCGGAAAGGCGCACGGTAACGGCGAGCATATTTTGCGGACGGTTAAAAGTAGCCAGCTCCTCGTCAATGGCGCTTAAGCGCGGCGCGACGCGCTGGATTAAACGCTCGCCCGCCTCTGTTGGCGTAACGCTGCGGGTAGTGCGCGTTAACAGCCGCAGCCCCAGACGGGTTTCAAGCGTTTTAATGGTGTGGCTTAACGCGGACTGCGACACGCCGAGCCGCGCAGCCGCTCGCGTAAAGCTGCGCTCGTGCGCTACCGTGAGAAACGCCCTGATATCGCGATATATATAGCCTGCCATCCGCTCTCCGTTAGTGATAACGCGATCAACCGCTATAGCGTACGGCATCAACCAGTAGGGTCATCGCCCGCGAAGGGTAGCGCCGGTTTGGATAATAGAGGTGCAGCCCAGGCCAGACAGGACACCATGCCTCCAGTACAGAAATCAGTTGTCCCTGTAAAAGATAAGGGCGCACTAAATCTTCGGGTAAATAGGCAAAACCAAAGCCGGCTTTTGCCGCCTCAAGAATATCATAAGCATTATTAAAGGTGACCGCGCCGTCTACACGCGCGTTGATCCTCTGCTTCCCCTTGCTGAATTCCCACTGGTAAAGCCCGCCATAGGTTGAGGTGCGCAAATTGATACAGCGAAGCCCGGTAAGATCGGCGGGGGTTTCCGGACGTCGGCCCTGCGCCAGAAAGGAGGCGGCGCAGACCACCATATTACGTATATCAGGTCCGATGCGCACCGATATCATATCCTGCGCCAGCTCCTGGCCAAATCGTACCCCGGCATCATAGCCGTGAGCGACAATATCCACGCTCTGATACTCATTAATCAGTTCAACTTTAATCTGCGGATACTGTGGAAGGAAGGTTGCCAGCTTTGGCCACAGGATGCTTCTGATGGCGTAATCAATCGCCGTAATGCGAATGGAGCCGGCAGGCTCCGCGCGCAGCTCGCTTAACGCCTGAATTTCCTCATCTATTTCCCTAAATTCAGGGGCGATGCGCTCCAGTAAACGCCGTCCGGCCTTGGTGGGGAGCACGCCGCGGCTGCTGCGTATTAACAGGCAAACGCCGAGCCTGGCCTCTAAATCACGTACCGCATAGCTCACTGCAGGCTGCGACATTCTTAACCAGGCCGCAGCGCGGGTAAAACTCCGCTGCTGCGCCACATGAATAAAAATAAACAGCGCGCTGTAATCGTCACGTAGCAAAGGTTATCTCCACCTGTTGTTACTGTTCTGTCGCGCGCGCCGCAGCGTCGTAACCTGAACATCGCCGTAGCGCTGATACTACCACTGGCGATTCATGAATTGTACTTATAGCAGTATGTGAATTTAGCTGGCTTTTTATTAACTGGCGCAGGGCGTAGATTAATCGCAACCACAACAGGTGAAACCAGCGGCAGACAGGCTCGCTGAATTGTGCGTAAGTCATCTTTACTTTGCCCTGATTGCCTGACAGCGCTGGCTGGCACGGGCAGCGCTTCGTCTGAACGTATCGATTAGAGGATAGCTGATATGAAATATTCTTTTATTAATCAGGTTGCGCTTATTACCGGCGGCGCCTCCGGTATGGGACTCGCCGCGGCGCAGGCCTTTGCGGAATCCGGCGCCGCCGTTGCCATTGCCGATGTCAACGGCGAAGCGGCGAAAGCGGCGAAAGCGGCGGCTAAGACGCTGACGGATGCCGGGCATAAAGCTATCGGTATCCGCTGCGATGTGGCGAACATGGCGGAAGTTGAAGCGATGGTGGACAGGACGGTTGCTGCCTTTGGGCGGCTGGACTTTGCCTTTAATAACGCAGGCGTACAGAGTCCGGTAGCAGAAACGGCAGACGCCAGGCCCGAAGATTATGACTTCGTAATGGGCGTGAACCTGCGCGGCATCTGGAACTGTATGAAATATGAACTGTTACAGATGCGCCGGCAGGGCAGCGGCGCCATCGTAAATAATTCTTCGCTGGGCGGCCTGGTCGGAATTGCCGAACGTGGTATTTATCATGCCTCGAAACATGGCGTTGTCGGACTGACCAAAAGCGCCGGGCTGGAATATGCGCCGAAAGGTATCCGCATTAATGCCGTCTGCCCTGGCATTATCGAAACGCCGATGGTGACGGGCATGCTGGAAAGCCAGCCTGAAGCCATGGCTGAGCTGATGAAAGAAGTGCCGATGGCGCGTCTGGGACGGGCGGAGGAGGTGGCCGCCGCGGTGCTGTGGCTGTGCAGCCCGGCCGCAAGTTTCGTCATTGGCCATGCGCTACCGGTAGATGGCGGTTATACGGTGCGCTAAACCGCGGAACGATCGCCGTTATCGCGGTGATAACGAAAAACGGCGCCTGCAGGCGCCGTTCGTTAACAATTGTATCGTTTAGCCTACCGGCTGCGTGCGAATCAAATAATCAAGTGCGCTGAGCGAGGCTTTTGCGCCTTCGCCGCTGGCGATGATGATCTGCTTATACGGAACGGTGGTGCAGTCGCCGGCGGCAAACACGCCTTTGACGCTGGTTTCGCACTTCGCATCAATAAGGATTTCGCCCATCTGATTGCGCTCAATCGTGCCGTCCAGCCAGGTGGTGTTCGGCAGCAGGCCGATCTGCACAAAAATACCCGCCACGTCCAGCTGATGCACCGTCTCGTTGACGCGATCTTTATATTCCAGGCTGGTCAGCTTGCTGCCGTCGCCTTTCACTTCCAGCGTCTGGGCATTGAGGATGATATCCACGTTTTCCAGGCTGCGAACTTTCTGCTGCAGTACCGCATCCGCCTTCATCGCCGGCGCAAACTCAAGCAGGGTCACATGCTCAACGATACCGGCCAGATCGATCGCGGCTTCCACGCCAGAGTTGCCGCCGCCGATCACCGCAACGCGCTTGCCTTTATACAGCGGGCCGTCACAGTGCGGGCAGTAGGTGACGCCGCGGGTGCGATACTGATCTTCGCCCGGAACGTTCATATTACGCCAGCGCGCGCCGGTGGCGATGATGATGCTGCGTGATTTCAGCACCGCGCCAGAGGCGGTTTCAATTGCGTGCAGGCCGCCTTCAACGCTGGCAGGCACCAGCTTGCTGGCGCTCTGGCTGTCGATCACGTCGATAGCGTATTCGCTGACGTGGGCTTTCAGCGCGCCTGCCAGTTTAGCGCCTTCGGTTTTTGGTACGGAGATATAGTTTTCAATATCGACCGTATCCAGCACCTGACCGCCGAAACGCTCGCCGAGCAGCGCGGTGCGGATACCTTTACGTGCCGAGTAGATGGCCGCCGCCGCGCCCGCCGGGCCGCTGCCGATAATCAGGACATCATAGGCGTCGCGCTTGTTCAGCTCATCCGCCGCGCGCTTATCCGCGTTAACGTCTACTTTGCTGACGATTTCCGTCAGGCTCATGCGGCCCTGGCCGAACTCTTTACCGTTCAGGAAGACCGCCGGCACGCCCATTACGTTGCGATCCTGAATCTCATTCTGGAACACGCCGCCATCGATCGCCGTGTGGCTGATGCGCGGGTTAAGAATCGCCATCAGGTTCAGCGCCTGCACCACGTCCGGGCAGTTGTGGCAGGAGAGCGAATAGTAGGTTTCAAAATGCAGGTCATCATCCAGCTGACGGATCTGATCCAGCAGCGCCTGCGCCTCTTTGGAGGGATGTCCGCCGGTTTGCAGCAGCGCCAGCACCAGCGAGGTAAATTCATGCCCCAGCGGCGAGCCGGCGAAACGTGGGCCGGTAGTGCTGCCTGGGTTAGTGATTAAAAAGGAAGGCTTACGTACCGGCAGACTGTTATCTTCGCGGAACGTCACTTTTTCTGACAGCTCGGCGATTTCGCCCAGCAGTTGTTTAATTTCAGCGGATTTGGCGCCGTCGTCCAGCGTGGCGATTAACTCAACAGGCTTAGTTAATTTCTCAAGATAGGCCTTGAGTTGGTTTTTCATCGTGGTGTCGAGCATGAGGGTCTCCAGGCAAAAAATCGGGTGCCGCAGCACCCGATGAAATAAATAGCGAAAAGCCGGTGGCGCTTTTAGATTTTACCAACCAGGTCGAGAGAAGGAGCCAGAGTCGCTTCGCCTTCTTTCCATTTCGCCGGGCAAACTTCACCCGGATGGCTTGCCACGTACTGAGCCGCTTTCACTTTGCGCAGCAGGTCAGATGCGTCACGGCCAATACCTTCCGCAGTGATTTCAACCGCCTGAATGATGCCTTCCGGGTCAACGATAAAAGTACCGCGGTCAGCCAGACCCTGATCTTCACGCATAATGTCGAAGTTACGGGTCAGCGCGCCGGTCGGGTCGCCGATCATCGCGTATTCGATCTTAGCGATGGTGTCAGAGCTGCTGTGCCAGGCTTTGTGGGTAAAGTGGGTATCGGTAGAAACGGAGTAGATGTCTACGCCCATTTTCTGGAATTCTGCGTAATGGTCAGCAACGTCGCCCAGTTCGGTCGGGCAAACGAAAGTGAAGTCGGCCGGGTAGAAGAAGAAAACGCTCCATTTCCCTTCGACATCTTTCTCAGTCACTTCAATGAACTCACCGTTTTTGAATGCGCTGTTTTTGAACGGTTTGATTTTGGTGTTAATGATAGACATCTGTTATTCCTCCATTTGGGTTAGCGTGAAAGTTACCGAAAAACGTGATAGAGATCTAATGCGTATCCATTATCGAATCAATAAGTAAAACCTAACAAGCCGTTAGCGTCTGATATCGTAATGGTTTATTTTCGGCCTTCTGCGATCGATCCTTACTTCTTCCTGCGGCGACAGAGTAAACCTTAAGCCGGTTAGTCTGACCGCCCCCATCATACGCCGGGCAGTGCAGGACAATCCAGCCTGATTACGTGTTAGGCTTGTCGCTTATCCGTCGCGTTGTGATGCGCTACGCAAAGCTTAAGCTTCACTCTTCCGTTTTTTTCGGTAGCGGTACGCCTTTGAAGATAACCTATTAGCAGAAAAAAGATATCGGCGGTTTCCTGGCTGAACAAACTAGCAGCAACGCTGATGTTATCGCTAAAGTTGGCAATAGTTGTGATGATCATCACAGTATTAAGAGAGATGCCTTTGCTTCG
Source organism: Mixta tenebrionis (assembly GCF_006517625.1). GTDB lineage: Bacteria > Pseudomonadota > Gammaproteobacteria > Enterobacterales > Enterobacteriaceae > Mixta > Mixta tenebrionis. The sequence goes on from NZ_VHQI01000003.1 coordinate 413,755, forward strand.
CCGCATTAAAATAACTGACTGGCTGAGCTGAAACAAACGGCAGCCGGTATGGAACAGAGTACCGCCCAGGGTAAAACCCGGCGCGAATAGCGGCCTGCGACGTCAAAGCTGGCGGTTAACGCCGCAGCACTTAGAGCGAGGCGACAATATCCTGAACGGGACGAGCGAATTAAGGCGCTCGCTACTTCGGCTGCGCATATTGTAGCGCTACCTCCTGCGGCAACTATCGCCACGCAGCAGGCGTTTTACGGCTGTGCCAGCGCTAAAAACAGATCTGACCATATAAAAATATCAGCGGTCAAAGACGGATAGCACGGATAGCTCTGAATTTTTTTTAATCCGCTGGTATTGGCTTTCACTTTTATAGCCGCCAGTTTATTAGCGAAATTAAACAGGGTTTATCGCGAGTCGGTTGATATAACGCCGGCTTTATCAGAAAAAGCTCTTTTTTTTGCGTTTTCTTACAAAAATGGCGCGAATAATGGTATTCGTTCAGCGCTGAAACAGGAATAATAATCAAGGCGGGGGAACTTCTCAGCCTGCGATTTATTAAAAAGAAAAACTTATAAGTCATTACGTTCACAGATAAAGGAGCCATCATGAGAACGCTAAACGATTCCTTATGTTGTAAAGTAAGCGGTGCCGGTGCGATTCAGGATATGATCGTTAGTTATTATGAAAATAAGTATGGATCAATGTTTCCGAATAACGCTAAGGCGCTCGAATTGGGAAAAAACATCGGGACAGATATTGGAAAAACTACGGAGTCACAGCTTAATCAGCTGACCTCAGAAAAGCTGAAGAATACCTTCATTAAGGCTCTTGAGAAGAAATACGCGCTTTAACCATTGCGGTTTAACCAGAATGGTTATAAAAAATAATGCCGTATTTTATTAACCGATAAAATAACGGCATCGGTAAATATAACCGCTACGAAAAAATTCTTCGCAGCGGTTTTACTGTTTCCCGGCGAGAGAGGGTTATTTAAGCCATATCTGGTTTATTGATTTTTCCACACGGCGTTATGAATTTTATTACGCCCGGAAACGGGCTGTCGGGCCTAATTGATAAGAAAGTTCCTTTTTACAATATAATATTGCAGGCGATTTTTCCTCTATATAATCAACGCAGAGATTGATAGCGCTCTTAGCCAAACCGCGCTATTCGTCAACGTTCTCCATAAAATCCACCATCGCGCCCTTATGCGCCTCCACATAACGGATATAGCGCATCAGCGTTTCCGGTTTTTTCCAGGTGCCTTCCTGCATAATCTGCGCAACCGAATAGCCTTTTCGCGCCAGATCCTGAGCAGCCCCGACGCGCGCGCTGTGTCCGCTCCAGCGCCGGTAGCGATTTTTATTTGGCCTGGCGGCGACGCTCTGTCCGGCGGCCTGCCAGGCGCGGGTAAAAATACTTTTCAGCGCAGGCGTGCTCATCGGCTGGTGGGTGGCAATCAGCACTTTCCCCGAACGGTGAACCGGGCAAAACAGAAAAGCATCCGGCTCGCCGGCCAGGCCAGAGGCGAGCAGCCAGTTAGTCAGCAGCGCCGATGATTTCGCGCTCAGCGCCTTAACCAGGCCGCCGGTATCCAGCAGGGTTTTGGTCCAGGAGCCGGCAAGAATAATCCGGCCATCCTCAGCGCGCATAATATCGCCGACGCGAAAGCGAGCGACCTCGCTGACGCGCATCAGGGTGCTGTAGGCTACGTGTAAAAATGCCAGATCGCGCAGCTTTTGCAGGCTCTGATCTCCTGCCCAGGCCGCCTCGACCTTTTGCAGATCGCTGATATGAAACGGCACCGCCTGTCCGGTGCGTTCGCCAGAAATTACCGCGACGCGATTGATTTTTTTACGCGCGCGGGAAACCAGCGGGGAGGTGGAGGGCGACATCAGACCTGCATTACGATGCAGCATAGCGATCAGCGATTGATGCGTGGCGATAGTAGAAGAGGCCCGCCCAATCGACTGTAAATAGCTGAGATAGTCGCGCAGATCTTCCGGCGACATCGGCAGCAGCGTGCATCCGTTGGCCAGCGCCCAGCGCTGACAGACGCGCATTACGCTCAGCAGCTGTCGCCACGTATTAGGCGCAAAGGCATCTTTATCCTGCACGAACTCTCGCAGACGCCGGGCAAGTTCATCATCCCTCGCTGAGAGCGGCAGCAGAGGAGCGGTGGTGATTATTTCATCCATAGTTGTACAACTTATCTACAAAATAGCAGGCGATCGCGCTACGTGAATTCTGAGAAAGAAGCAGAGCCATAACCCGGCAAATTTTACGTAGCGTCGTCATTTATTGGCGATTTTTTCGCCAGGCATAAAGGTGATAAATAATATATTTTCATCCGGCAGGATCTGAAGCATCGATGTCCGGTTAGCGGGATCGACGCAAGATCCACATCATAGCGTCTTTACGGATCCCTGTCGCTAACTTTGTATAATACCCATTATATAAAGTTAGCGATCTGAAAAGATCGCCAGCGACGCATAAAATGGCGCAAGGCAGCGCTATATCGGGGCTTCCCAGCTAAAGGCGGTTTTACTGTTAACGCTGGTATTTGCCGGCGGCCGGCATCCGCCTTCAGATTTGGCGCCGCCCGGCGGAGAATAGCTCAAGGTGCGATTGAACGGAGAAGGCGCGGATGCGGAAGAGGATCCCGGCGCTGGCGGCAGCGATACCGCCGGCGCCGGGAAACTGTCAGAAGGAGATCATTTTTCCTGGCGAAAGTCTGGCGGAAATGCCCAACAGGGTTTTCGCCAGCGGAATCGCTACCGGCGCCAGAGCGCGGCCAATCATCAGCGGCGTATGTTTGATGGCGGTCAGCATGGCAAAATCGGTATTGGCATTAATAATGTCATCCCTGATCGCTTTGCCGATCCTGACCGTCTGCGCGATGCCGTGGCCGCTCCAGCCGTGTACCGAATAAATTCTGCCGTTTTTGCCGCTTCTGCGGCAGTCGGTCGCGCCGTTCAGCGTCAGATCGGTTGTGCCGCTCCAGGCAAAATCAAGCTCAAGCTCCGGGCGATCGGGGAAAACCGCACGCATACGCGAGGTTAGGTAATCCACCGTTTTGCTGTTATCCCAGCGCATACCGGTGCCCTGACCGCCGAACAGCAGGCGCTCATTACGCACCGGCCGATAGTAATCAATCTGCAGCTGCGTATCGTAAACCGGCTTGCCGGTTGGCAGCAGGGTTTTCGAGCCGCCGTCAACCGGCGACGTGACGCCAACGTAGGTGTAAAAAGGAATGGTGGTGGCGTTGTTCTTATCCAGCAGGGTATGAGTGGCGTCATGCACCGCAATCACCACGCCGCGTTTAGCCTTGATCACGCCATCTGCGGTATAGACTCTGGTGACGCCGCCGGTTTCCTCAATTTTAATCACCTCGCTGTGCTCATAGACGCTGCCGCCGTTTAACAGGAAACCGTAAATCAGCCCGCGGTTAAGCGCCAGGGAGTGTACCTGTCCGCCCAGCTTATCCAGCACGCCGCCGAAATAGGCTGAAGAATGAATATGATCCTGCAGCTGATAGGCGCCCAGTACCGTGACATTATCTTCACCGAGGAATCTGCGCGCATCGGCCGCCTGCACCAGCGCATTCATATGACCCGGATGCACCGCGGCGGTAATGTGTCCTCTCTGACGATCGAAAGCAAGACCGTAACGGCTGGCGATTTCATCAATCAACGCCATTGCTTCGGTTGCAGTGAACTGCCACAGTCGCCTGGCCTCTTCGAAGCCAAGATTTTCCAGCATCGATTCCGCTTCCCAGCGCGCCAGGCCGGGCGTGAGCTGCCCGCCGTTGCGCCCGGAGGCGCCGGCGCCGATGGTGTTCTTTTCCAGCAGCACGGTATCAATACCTGCTTCAGAAAGGTGCAGGGCGGTAGAAGCGCCGAGCAGCCCGCCGCCAATCACTACGAGATCACACTCTTTCTCCTCCTGCAGGGAGGGGAAATTAATCCAGGGTGCGAGTGTCGACTCGTAGTAATTCGCGGGATTCCCCGGATCGATATTTTCCGTGGCATCGCTATTTCTTACCCAGCTCCAGTCGCCGTCGCGCTGCGCCTGGCTTGAAACCGGGAAGGTCGCATCCGGCATTAATACGGGCTTAATTACGTTTTTACAGTTGTTCATAGGTTAGGCTCGGTTGGTTACTGTTTTCACAGGTAAACTCGCTGTGATTCCTGTTGGCGATTCACTCAGAAATAACGATTTCCTTTTTGGTACAGCCGCAATAAATTACCCAGACGATGCCGAGCGTGGCCCAAACCGAGCCCAGCACAAAGGCATCATGATCCAGATTCAGCCACATAATCGCCACGCAGCCGAGGCCGGAAAGCGGTAACGCCACATTGATGAAAATTTCCCGCAGGCTGCTGATTTGTTTATGATTGAAGGCAAAGTGAATCATTACCGAGAGGTTAACTGCGCTGAAGGCGACCAGCGCGCCGAAGCTGATTAACGACACCGCGGTATTCAGGCCGATAAAAATCGAGCTCAGGGAAACCAGCCCGATCAGCAATACGCAGTAGACCGGGTTATTGTTTTTAGGATGCAGGTAGCCAAAGAAGCGGCTGGTGAACGGATTATCTTTCCCCATAATATGCAACAGCCGGGCTGCGCTGGCATGGGAGGCCAGCGCCGAAGCGAAGGTGTTAAACAGAATGGCGATCAGAAACAGCACCTGAAAGAGTTTTCCGCCGACGTAGAGCACGATCTCCGGCAGCGCCTCCATCGGATTTTTAAATCCGGAGTTATCGGGATAGTAGAGCTGAATAAACCATGCGGCGACAAAAAATATCGCGCCGCCGCTCAGCGCGGTAAAGAAAATCGCTCTGGGGATAATATATTCCGGCTGCCGCGTTTCATCCGACATGGTGGTCACGGCGTCGAAGCCCAGAAATGAGAAGCAGAGCACCGCCGCGCCGCTAATTAAAGGCGTAATGCTGTCGTTGCCGTTCAGCAGCGGTTTAATTGTCCATATATGATCGGAGCCAAACTCCACCAGCAGATTATGAATCACAAAATAGACAAATACCCCCATTAAAATAACGGGGATACCGACAAAGATAAAATTTGCATTGGCGAGGGTTTTTATATTGCAGCAGTTAACCCAGGTAACCAGGGTGGTAAAAATTAAAATTGACAGCCAGACCGGCACCTGCGGCAGCAAAGTTTGCAGATAAATTCCCGCCAGCAGCGAGTTAATCATCGGCAGAAATATATAGTCCAACAGCGAAGACCAGCCCACCATAAAGCCGGTATTATTACCGCAGACGTTTTTGGCATAGGTATAGGCCGAACCTGAACTGGGATGCAGGCGCACCATCCTGCCATAGCTGATAGCGGTTAACAGCACTGCGGCGATCGCCAGCAGATAGGCTAACGGCACTCTGCCTTCGGTAATTTGCGAAACAATGCCGAACGTATCGAAGACGGTCATCGGCGTCATATAAGCGATGCCGATGATAACCACCTGCCAGACAGAAAGGCTGGTTCTTTTGCCCGATTTTATACTCATGCCGATATCTCATTAAAAGTAATCGCGCCATTATCTTTTTAGCGGCGAAATTAAGCTAAAAAGTGCCTGTACAGCCATAATGGAATGGGGAAGGGGGCGCTCTTAATTGTGATGTCCTTTTTTAATTATGAGCGTATGGCCTTCATCATTACCGTAATTACACGCTAACGCTAACTGACCGCCAGCAAATATCGGCGGCAGGAAAAATAATATTTGATACGTCGTCCCATCCGGGCGGTAAAGGCGCTTACGTTGGCGACCAGCGCGACTGACCGGACAGCGATAACGAAAAGAAGTGTTATCTGTAAATATCAGGCAGATGGTAATTTAGCAGCGCAACGCGAGCGGAGGTCTGTCTCATCATTTCACTGCTGCGCCCTGTGTTGCGGCGGTGGGATGGTATCTTCAGGCTATTCATCAAAACGCTCCGTCTTCGCTGCGGGATGATCAATTTATAAAACATATTATTTAATATGTATATTGCCTGAGGTCACAAATTTGTTAAGTATTTTATATGTGCGTGTTAAATATTGATTTTTTGGCGCAGCCGACTGTAAACAAGGTCATATATTCTATTGAATAATCAGGGAAAAGTAAAATTATGCCGTCAGCGTCCGCTCAAAGGTTAAGATTATCGGCTGGCGCCCGCAATAACGGTGATTATTATTTTTATCCAGGAATATTCTTAATAGTAAAAAATAAAATTGGGGCCGCCAGGGCAAAAAATAAACCCCTGCATAGCGCGGGGGTTTATTCGCGGCCGGTTTGATTATTCCGCACCGGCGCGATTATATCAGCGCTCATGTTTTTAATCAGCGTAGCCAGGCGGTTAAAGCTGGGTTCCAGCAAATGTTCGTCAATGTGGGCAAAGCCCAGCAGCAGGCCGCGCGTTTTATCCTCACCGCTGTAATAGCGCGAAAGCGGGCGAACCAGCAGCCCCTCGCCGTTGGCGCGCTGCGCCAGCGCCACATCATCAGCGCTATCAGGCAGCTGTAGTATTAAATGCAGCCCGGCGTTGCTGTTGTACTGGCCGAGGTAGCCGCTGCCCAGCTGGTTCAGGATCAGCGTTACCAGCGCCTGACGGCGGCGCGCATACAGCTGGCGCATTTTGCGAATATGCGCGGCGTAGTATCCTTCGCTGATAAAATCCGCCAGCGCTCCCTGCATCTGCAGATGGCCGCCGCGATAAAGTTCGCTATGCATGGTTTTCAGCGGAGCCGCCAGCGGGAGCGGTAAAACCACATAGCCGAGCCGCAGCGCAGGGTAGAGCGTTTTACTGAAAGTGCCGGTATAGATTACCGGGCTGTTTTCCTCCAGCCCCTGCAGTGAAGGAATCGGCTGGCCGGCAAAGCGAAATTCACTGTCATAATCATCCTCCACTATCCAGCTGCGGGTTTCGCGCGCCAGCGCCAGCAGCGCTTTACGACGGCTCAGGCTCATGACCGATCCCAGCGGATACTGATGCGAAGGAGTGACGAAAATCAGCCGTGGCGCAGGCGAACGCGGCTCTCCGGCGATCATGCCCTGTTCATCTACGGGCTGCGTGCAAAAGTTGACCGCGTTCATACGCAGGATATTTTTAATCCCCCAGTAGCCCGGCTCCTCAATCCAGGCGCTGTCGCCGGGATTGCACAGCGATCGCGTCACCAGATCCAGCGCCTGATGTATGCCTTCGGTAATCAGAATTTGATCGGGCGAGCAGCGCACGCCGCGCGCGCTGCGCAGATAGTCGGCAAGCGCGCTTTTCAGCCCGGCCGCGCCGCCCGCCGTATCGTAAGTAAGATGTTCCGGGCGCGCCTGCCGGGTTTGGCGGTCGTAGAATTTTTTCAGGATGCGGTGCGGAAAGTTAACCACGTCAGGCACGCCAGGCAGAAAAGGACCCCACTGCCTGGCGCTGGCGCTGGCGTGGTCGAGCAGTTCAAGGCCGCGTCGGGAGAGACTGCCATATTGCGTTTCTGCCGCCAACGGCGCGCGCTTCTCCGGCCCGGCATCAAGGTTATCCAGCACGCTGTCGGTTACGAAGGTGCCGCTGTTGGTTCGGGTGGATATATAGCCTTCCGCCTGCAGCTGCTCATAAACCCGCAGGACGGTGTTACGCGACAGCTCCAGCTCTTGCGCCAGATCGCGTGAGGGCGGCATGCGCGCCGCCGGCCGCAGGCTACCGTCAAGAATAGAGCTACAGATAGCGTTGTAGAGCCGCTTATGTAGCTTTCCCTCATCACGCTGAGAATATGCGTGCCTGATCACATCTCCGGCAAGTGAACGCATGTGGCTCCTGTAATTAAAACGATTTGGCTCTCGATTAAGGTACCAGACGCTGACAGATTGTGCCTCACAGACCACAGAAAATAATCAATGGACGAGGCATTCGATGAACAATAATCAGTTACAGCAGCGTCGCCTGGACGCTACCCCGCGCGGCGTCGGCGTAATGTGTAATTTTTATGCCGACTCGGCTGAGAACAGCACCCTTACTGACGTGGAAGGCAATCGCTACATCGATTTCGCCGCCGGCATCGCCGTGTTGAATACCGGGCACCGTCATCCGCGTATCGTGCAGGCGCTGGAAAACCAGCTGAAAGCTTTTACCCATACCGCTTACCAGATCGTTCCCTATGAAAGCTACGTCTCGCTGGCGGAAAAAATTAACGCCGCCGCGCCGCTGAAAGGGCCGCTGAAAACCGCCTTCTTTTCAACCGGTGCGGAAGCGGTAGAAAACGCGATTAAAATTGCCCGCGCGCATACCGGACGCCCTGGCGTTATCGCCTTTGGCGGCGGATTTCACGGACGTACCTATATGACGATGGCGCTGACCGGCAAAGTCGCCCCTTACAAAAAAGGGTTTGGCCCGTTCCCTGGCTCGGTGTTTCACGTACCCTACCCGTCGGAACTGAATCACATCTCCACGGCGGATACCCTGACCGCTATCGAACGGCTGTTTAAGGCGGATATCGATCCATCTCAGGTGGCGGCGATTATTTTCGAACCGGTACAGGGCGAGGGTGGATTCAACGTGGCGCCGCGCGAACTGGTGACGGCGATCCGTCGTCTTTGCGACGAGCACGGCATCGTGATGATTGCTGACGAAGTCCAGAGCGGTTTTGCCCGCACCGGTAAAATGTTCGCAATGGACCATTACGCCGACCAGCCCGATCTGATGACCATGGCGAAAAGCCTGGCGGGCGGGATGCCGCTCTCCGGCGTGGTGGGTAAAGCGGATATTATGGATGCGCCAGCGCCGGGCGGGCTGGGCGGAACCTATGCGGGTAACCCGATGGCGGTTGCCGCCGCTCATGCCGTGCTGGATATCATTCAGGATGAGAAACTGTGCCAGCGCGCCGCTGCGCTCGGCGAGCGCCTGCGCCTGACCTTAAGCGACTGCCGCGAGCGCTGCCCGGAGCTTGTGGAGGTGCGCGGTCTCGGCTCGATGATTGCGGCGGAGTTCTGCGATGCGCAGACCGGCGCCCCCTCGGCGGCCACCGCGCAGCGTATTCAGCAGGCGGCGCTGGAGCAGGGTCTGCTGCTGCTGACCTGCGGCCAGTATGGCAACGTGATTCGCTTCCTCTATCCGCTGACGATCCCTGACGAGCAGTTCGCCGCCGCGCTAAACATCATCGCTTGCGCGATCAAAGCATAAGAGGCGTTGCCATGAAGCTGAATAACGCAGATCTGTTGCCTGAAAAGAACCCGATCGACGGCGCATGGGTTGTTGCCGATAGCGGGCAGCGCCTGACGGTGAAAAATGCCGCGACCGGCGCCGCTATTGCCGGGGTGCCGCTGCTGGGCCAGGCGGAAACGCAGCGCGCTATCGCCGCGGCGGAAGTGGCGCAGCGCGCATGGAAGCGTCGCTCCGCCGCCGAGCGGGCGCAAGTGCTGCATCGATGGGTGCGGCTGATCGAGGAAAACCGTGAAGATTTAGCCAGCCTGATGACCGCTGAAGGCGGTAAACCGCTGGCCGAAGCGCGCGGCGAGGTGGGCTACGCCGCCTCTTTCATTACCTGGTTTGCCGAAGAGGCGAAGCGTATCGACGGCGCGCTGCTGCAGCCGGTAAACCCGACGCAGCGCTATATCGTCAGTAAACAGCCGGTCGGCGTCTGCGCCGCCATTACGCCGTGGAACTTTCCGGCGGCGATGATTACCCGCAAAGCGGCCCCGGCGCTGGCGGCAGGCTGCGCGATTATCGTCAAGCCGGCGGAACAAACGCCGCTTACCGCGCTGGCGCTGGCAAAGCTGGGCGAAGAGGCGGGGCTGCCGCCGGGCGTGCTGCAGGTGCTGACCGGAGATGCGCAAGCGATCGGCGGTGAACTTTGCCGTAACCCGACGGTGCGTAAGCTGAGCTTTACCGGCTCGACGGAAACCGGACGCCTTCTGATGGCGCAGTGCGCGCCAACGATAAAGAAACTCTCGCTGGAGCTGGGCGGCAACGCGCCGGTAATCGTGTTTGACGATGCCGATTTGCAGCTGGCGGTCAGCGGCATTATGGCGTCGAAATTCCGCAACAGCGGGCAAACCTGCGTCTGCGCCAACCGCATTTACGTGCAGCGCGGTATCTATCCGGCGCTGGCGGATGCGCTGGTTAATGCGGTGCAGGCGCTGAAAGTCGGCAACGGTATGGAAGAAAAGGTGACGCAGGGGCCGCTGATCGATCAACGCGCCGTGGAAAAGGTAGAACAACATATCCGCGATGCGCTGGAAAAGGGCGCTACACTGCTAACGGGCGGCCAGCGTCATCCGCTGGGCGGCAATTTCTTTACCCCGACGGTGATCGGCAACGTGAACCAGGCGATGCGCTTCGCCCGTGAAGAGACATTTGGGCCGGTTGCGCCGCTGATCCCTTTTGATACCGACGAAGAGGTGGTGGGCTATGCCAACGATACGGAGTTTGGTCTGGCGGCCTATCTGTTTACCCGCGATGCCCGCCGCCAGTGGTTGATTCCGGAAGCGCTGGAGTATGGCATGGTTGGCGTCAATACCGGCCTGATCTCCAACGAGGTGGCGCCTTTTGGCGGCATCAAACAGTCCGGGCTGGGCCGCGAAGGCTCCCGTTTTGGAATCGATGATTATCTTGAACTGAAATATATCTGTATCGCGCTGTAATTAACCTCGCTTTATTCCCTGGTGTCTGGCTCGTTTGAGCGCCGACGATAGCTGCTGTCGTCGGTTTTTTTTATGGCCACCGTCCGTTTTACGCTTGCCGGAAGCGGGCTGGCGCCGTCTGAAAATAGTTATGTTTATTTTGTTAACTCATTAACAAAATTGTGACATAAGCAATATACATATAACTTATTATGTTTTATAAATTTCATCCTGTCGCCTGCGATTATGCCCTTAAAGAGAGTGAAATATGGAACAGACAACGGATCAGAAAAGCGATAAAAATCAACCTGCAAACAAAGAGCAGTTCAACCGCTCGATCGGCTTAATTTCAAATTTCGCCCTGGGCTTCACCTATCTTTCTCCGCTGACGGCGGTTTACTCCCTGTTCGCCCTGGCGGTTACGCTGGCAGGGCCGCCGGCGGTCTGGTGGATCCTGATTGTCGCCTGCGGGCAGCTGCTCGTGGCGCTGGTATTCGGCGAAGTGGCCTCGCAGTATCCTATTACCGGCGGGCTTTATCCCTGGGCAAGACGACTGTGGGGGAAGCGCTATGCCTGGATCGCGGCGTGGATCTACCTGTGGGCGCTGGTGGTGACTATCACCTCGATCGCTGAATATACCGCCACCTTCGTCGCCTCGCTGTTTCACTATGCGCCGACGCCGGGCAATATGCTGATGACCTCGGTTGTACTGCTGCTTATCATGATGGGCGTCAATATGTCCGGCACCAAAAATCTCGCGCGCGTCGCCAAAATCGGCTTCTGGTGTGAGATCGTCAGCGTTATCGCGCTGGGCATCTATCTGTTGATTTTCCATCGCTCGCAGCCTTTCTCCGTGCTGTTTGATTCGATGGGCGTGATTGCCAAAGACGGCAGCTACAGCACTGCGTTTATGTCCGCCGCGCTGATGGGGCTGTTTATGTTTTTTGGCTTCGAAGCCTGCGGCAACGTGGCGGAAGAGGTGAAAAACCCCAGCAAAAAAATCCCGCTGGCGATGATCCTGAGTATTGTTTTTGGCGCTATTTCCGCGGTGATTTCCGTGCTGGGCTATCTGCTCTCCTCGCCGGATCTGCTGAATATCGTCACCGGTAAAACCGCCGATCCGATCCCGGCTATTCTCAACGAGGCGCTCGGCAGCACCGGCGCCACTATCTTTATCGTGGTCGCTATCGTCGCCATGCTCTCCTGTATTCTGTCGCTGCAGGCGGCGCTGAGCCGTCTTATCTTCTCCTTCTCGCGCGACAGAATGCTGCCCGGCAGCGAGTGGATGGCTAAGATTTCCAAAAACAGCGTGCCGGATAACGCCATGCTCGTCAGCTGCCTGCTGCCGGTAGTGATCTGCGTCTGGGTTTACTTCCAGCCCGACAACCTGTCGCGCATTACCGCCTTTGCGGTGATCGGTATCTACATCTCTTTTCAGATGGTGGTGCTGGCGGCCCTGCGTCAGCGCCTGAAAGGGTGGAAACCCGCCGGCGAGTGGACGGTTGGCGGCTGGGGAATGCTGGTTAATTTCCTCGCGCTGGCCTACGGCATTGGCGGCATCTGGCTGCTGGCGCAGCCGACCGACAGCGTGGCCTTTATTGACCGCTGGACCGTGCTGGTTGGCCTGGCGATTGTTATTCTGTCCGGGCTGCTCTATATGACGCTGGCGAAGCCGTTTGGCCGCTCCAGCGCGCCGGAGAATGATGCGATTGAGTACGCCACCAGGCTGAACGCCGGACAGGATTGCTAAGCGAAAGGGGCGGCTGGCCCTTTATCCTGTTGACAACTATGAAGATTAAAAGGCCCGCGGGCCTTTTTTACTGTCGGTACAGCATAAAGTGTTCGCTGTGATAGACGGGCTCATTTTCCGGCGCGTGCAGCAGCTCGCCGATGCGCAACAGAGGATTGGTTGAGAAGACGATGCGGCGATCGCGATTGGTCAGGATCACCCGCTGTTGCTGACAGAGCGGCAGCAGCTCTTCTTCCACCCGGCTTACCAGAATATCCAGCGCCGCCACGCCCAGCGTTTTCCCCTGTACGCAGACCGGAAACGCCGCGGTCAGGGTAAGCGAAGTATTGCAGATATAATCGACGTAGGGGCCGTGAATATAGGCGGAGCCTTTGGTCGGCGAGGTTTTAAACCATTCGAAAGTACGAAAATCGAGCCGCTGCTGCGTGGCCTGATCGAGATCGAGGCTGACCTGAGTCAGGCCGTTATCCTTTTTATACCACCACTCCAGCAGCCAGTATTCACGCACCGGTCCGGCGCTCTCAATATGGCTGGCGAAACCGGTGCCGGAACAGTAAGGGTTAGCGTTGAGCGTTGCTTTGATATGTGCCTGGATAGCGGCTTTGACGGCTGGCTCCAGCAAAACTTCCGGCGAACTGGCCTGAGAATGGCTTAGCGTCTCGCCAATCTTAGCCGCCAGCGAACCGGTGCTTTCCACCGCTGAATTGACGATATCGTCAATTTTGCGGGTAAGGGCGCGTAGGGTAACCGATGAGTTCATGAGTAAAACTGCCTTTGCAGATGATTAGTCTGAATTATAATTCATTTTCTTTTCAATAAGATACGAAGTAAACGTTTCAATAATCCGCCCTGCGGCCTTAACGGAAGCCTCCTCCGAGTGAGCGGCCAGCGCCTCTGCCAGTTCAAGATAAAGGGCGATAACCTCCCGGTGGATCTCATCGGAACGATAGAGCGCCGCTACCAGCGATGCCCATTCAGCCTGCAGCTGCAGCTCCTGATTAGCCAGCCTGGCCGACTGCGAGCTGGCGGCAATCGCCAGCAGGCAGCGCATATCCGCCTGGGTTCTCAGCTCCCGCGTATCTGCCGTTTTCAGAATCTCAATAAACTCCCTGAGCCTGTTCAGATCCGCTGCGGTCATGCGGCGCGAAGCCAGCCTGGCGCTGTGGCTGATTATCGCGCTGTGCATTTCGCCTAAATCAGCCAGATAGTCCGTACTGATGGACTTAAACGGATGAAGATTACTGCTGCCGTTGCCGACATTTTCACACACGAAGCTGCCGCCGTTACGTCCGCGGACGGTGTGAATCAGCGCATTCGCCCGTAAAGTATTCAGGGCTTCCCGGATAGTAATGTGGGAGACGCCCATCATTCTGGCCAGATCCGTTTCATTGGGTAACTGCTCGTGCGGTTCAAGCAGGCCGGTGACGATGGCGTTGGAAAGCCGCTGAACGATCTGGTCTGAGCGGCTGGCCTGTCCAATAGGTGCAAAAATGACCGCGTGAGTAATCATAATCTTCTCTGAAAAAATCCCTTATACAGGTCGCCATAATTAACATAATCACAGCTGGCACGAAAGCAGATAATCTGCGGGTTAACAGCTGATTTTTGCCATAAAACCGCCATTGTCAGCCATTTTTATGATGATTTAAGCAATTGTCCGCCCGCTAACTCTCCGCCACGAAACCGATGTTGTAAACAAAAATCGCTTTATGTAATTCAGTTGTGAAAATTTGCGAGGTGCATCATGTTGTCGCGGCCTCGCCGTTGAAACAATCCACCATAATATATTACATAATATTTTATATGTTTTATGTAAACGGAGAGCGCGATGAAAACCTTAGAGCACTTTATTGATGGGAAGCCGGCAGCACATCAGGGCAGCAGTTTTTTCGATCTGGTTAGCCCGGTTGATGGCGAAACCTATGCGCTGTCGCCGGACGGCAGCCAGGCGGATGTCGATCTGGCCTATGCCGCCGCCCAGCGCGCCTTCGTCGTGTGGAAAAAATCCACGCCCGCGGAAAGGCAAAAGGCGCTGTTGGGGCTGGCGGAGGTCATTGAAAAAAACGCCGGCCGTCTGGCGGAAGCGCAGAGCAGGGAGACCGGCCAGCTGCGCCACTTTATTGAAAAAGAAGAGATCGCCGCCTCCTGCGACGCCATCCGTTTTTTTGCCGGCGCGGCGCGCTGCCTGGAGGGCAAGGCGGCAGGCGAGTACGCCGCTGGCTTTACCTCGGTAATCCGTCGCGAGCCGCTGGGCATTGTCGGTCAGGTTACGCCGTGGAATTATCCTTTCATGATGGCGGTTTGGAAAATCGCTCCGGCGCTGGCTGCCGGCAATACGGTAGTCCTGAAACCGAGCGATACCACGCCGGTTAGCACCCTGATGCTGGCCGAGCTGGCGGCGCCGTTCTTCCCGGCGGGCGCGTTTAACGTTGTATTGGGCAAGGCGGCGACCGGTTCGATGGTGGTATCGAACCCTGTCGCTTCGTTAGTTTCCATTACCGGATCGGTACGCGCGGGACTGCAGGTGGCGGCCTCGGCGGCGGCCAACCTGACTAAAGCGCATCTGGAGCTGGGCGGAAAAGCGCCGGTGATCGTGTTTGCCGATGCGGATCTGGATCGGGCCGTAGAGATTATTACCACCGCCGGCTTTTTCAATGCCGGCCAGGACTGCACCGCCGCCACGCGCATTCTGGTAGAGGAGGCGGTTTATCCGGCGTTCCTTGAAAAACTAATCGCTAAAACGAAATCCATCAGGTTCGGCGCGCCGGATGACAGCGGCGCCCTGTATGGCGCTTTAAACAGCCGCAGCCAGCTGGAGCAGGTGAAAGGTTTTATCGAGCGCCTTCCGGTTCATGCCCGCATTGAAACCGGCGGCCAGCCGGGCAGCGGTCCGGGATTTTACTTCCAGCCGACGCTGATTTCCGGGCTGCAGCAGCATGACGAAGCTATTCAGCATGAAGTCTTTGGCCCGGTAATGACCATTCAGACTTTTGCCGGTGAAGAAGAGGCGCTGCATAAGGCTAACGATGTGGAGTATGGCCTGGCGGCCAGCGTCTGGACGCGCAGCCACTCGCGGGCGCAGCGTTTCAGCATCACGCTGGATTTCGGTACGGTCTGGATTAACAACCACATCCCGCTGTGCGCGGAAATGCCGCACGGCGGCTTTAAAAAGTCTGGCTACGGCAAAGATCTCTCTTCCTACGCGCTGGATGAATACACGCGTATCAAACACATCATGTGCGATATTACCGAATAAGGAAGGCTAAAAATGCAGGCAATTAAGATCGCGGCGTTATCCGTACTGCTTTTTTCCGGCGCTGCGCTGGCGGCTGAAGAGACGCCATTAACGGTGGTCAGCAACTATATGGCGGCCTGGAACGCCCACAGCGCTGAACAGGCGTCACGCTATCTGGCGGATGATGTGGAATATTATGATGCGGCGGCCGGCACGCCGGTAACAGGAAAAGCGCGCGCAGAGAAAGAGGTGATCGGCGCCTTTATCCGCGCCGTGCCCGACCTGAAATGGAAAATGACCAGCCAGCCGGTTTATAACCAGGACACGGTCGCGTTTCAGTGGGAATTTTCCGGCAAAAACAGCGGCGAGTGGGCGGGCAACCCGGCAACCAATAACCCGATTCGTTTTGCCGGCGTCAGCTTTATCAAGGTGAGTAACGGTAAAATCACCTGGCAGGGCGATTATTACGACTCGAAAAAACTGGACGCAGAGCTGCAGCAGAAAGCGCAGTAGACACCAATCATCCAGGCAGCGGTAGCGGCGCAGAGGGCGGCTACCGCCAGCATCATCTTCCGCACACAGCGCATTCTGGCCGTCGGCAGCCTTCACTGCCGTGACGGTATCGCCGTAACGCGCTGCCTCAGCAATGGCGTTAAACGACATCGTTAATTTTTCTGCATCTGTTGGTCAGCGGCTGCTGATACTTTAAGCGTTCGCCGCCTGAAGCGGCGCGTCAGGAATAAAAAAAGCTGTCGTCGGCACGTTTTCTTTAGCATTACGTGGGAATTAGCCACACACAAGTTAATCCGGGCTTATCATTAAGCGCATCGTTTGCTGTGCGGTGGCTACCTATTCGCGGTATACAGCGCTTCAAATTATCCACAATCCATCAACTAATAAAATAAACTTAACTGATAAACGCCTGTTTAATATTATTGTCGCGATGATAAAGTTATTATTGTGTTTGTCATATGTAATGTTTTTTTGATTGATTTCCTGATTTTGTAAATTATTACGAGGGATACATGATTACCAAACTGACCGGGATAGCTATCGCCCTGATCGGCATAGCTATGCTTTATATGGGCGGCAAGCTGCTGTTGCTTGGGGGAAGCCCGTTTTACGTGGTAATGGCGCTTGGCCTGCTGTTTATCGCCGGCGCGCTGGTGATGAAGAAGCGGATAGCGTTAAGCGCCTGTGCCGTACTATTGTGGATTACGCTGTTCTGGATGATTTATGAAGTGGGCTTTGATAAATGGCAGTGGATACCGCGTGGCGATATCCTCGGTCTGATCGGCGTCTGGCTGGCGATGCCGTGGGTGGTGCGTCCGCTGACCGGACGTAAATATCATCCGCTGCTGGGCTCAACGCTGATCGTTATCGTGGCGGTAGTTATCGGCCTGATGTTTTACGATCCGCTGTCGCAGGAAGGAACGATCGGCAATGCGCGCCAGCCTGGCGATGCCGCCGTGGCGCGCAATGACTGGAGCGCCTACGGCGGCGCCAATAGCGGCCTGCGTTTCTCCGCGCTGAACCAGATTAACCGGGAGAACGTGAAAGATTTGCAGGTAGCCTGGACCTATCATACCGGCGATCTGCGGCAGGGCGATGACGCCAGCGAATATACTTTCGAAGCGACGCCGCTAAAGGTGAACAATACGCTCTATTTCTGTACGCCGCATAACGAGGTTCATGCGCTGGTGCCGGAAACCGGCGCGCTGAAGTGGAAATATGTGCCGGAGAAAGATCGCTCTTATCTGCAGCAGCATCAGACCTGCCGAGGCGTCAGCTACTATGAAACACCGGCTGAGCAGGCTCCGGCCGCAGCGGCTGCCGCTATCTGTCGCAAGCGCATCTTTAACGCCACCACCGACGCTAAGCTGATCGCGCTGGATGCCGATACCGGTAAACGCTGTGCCGATTTCGGTACGGATGGCATTGTCGATCTGCGTACGAATATGGGCGAAATCCGTCCGCACGCGCTGATGCAGACCGCCGCGCCGCTGGTGGCAGGCAATCTGGTGATTGTCGGCGGCTCGGTGATGGATAACGGCTTCAACAGCGGTAACCCTTCCGGCGTTATCCGCGCCTATGATGTGCAGAGCGGGCGGCTGGTATGGAACTTCGATCCGGCTAATCCCGAACACACGCAGCCTGTCGCCGCCGACCAGCGCTATCCTTACGATACGCCGGTTGCCTGGGGCACCCTCAGCGCCGATATGAAAAACGGTCTGATTTACGTGCCGTTCGGCAACGCCTCGCCGGATGAGCTGGGCATTGAACGCGACGCCAGCAGCAATACGGAAAAATTCCGCGACGCGCTGGTGGCGCTGGATCTGAAAACCGGCGCCTTTAAGTGGCGTTTCCAGAGCGCTAACCACGATCTGTGGGACCGTGATAATCCGTCGCAGCCTTCGCTGCTGGATATCGACTATCAGGGCGCACGCCAGCCGGTTGTAGTGCTGCCAACTAAAACCGGTAACCTGTTTGTGCTCAATCGCCTGACCGGCCAGCCGGTTTATCCGATTAAGCAGGTGCCGGTTTCCACCGATGGCGTGGCCGGTGAGAAATTTGCCGCTACCCAGCCGGTTTCCAGCCTGAACTTCCTGCCGGAGCCGCTGAGCGAAAAATCGATGTGGGGCATTACGCCGTTCGATCAGATGGCGTGCCGCATAGATTTCAAATCCCTGCGCTACGACGGCAACCCGTGGACGCCGTCAACCGAGCAGGGCTCCATCGTCTTCCCTGGCAATATCGGCGTGTTTAACTGGGGTTCGGTGGCGATCGATCCTGAGCGCCAGATACTGGTCGCCTCGCCGGTGCGCCTGGCGTACAAATATACGCTGATTAAGCGCACGCCCGCGACCGCAACGCAGCGTATGTTTACTCAGGATGGCCAGCCTTACTGGAATGAAAACTTCCACGGCGACTATGCGATTCATATCCAGCAGCTTGCCTCAGACCTGGGGATCCCGTGCATTGCGCCGCCGTGGGGGCGCATGGTTGGCGTGGATCTGAAAAGCGGTAAAACGGAGTGGCTGCGTCGCATTGGCACGACGAAAAACCTCAACACCAGCTTCCTGCCGGGCCGTTTCCCCATCGGCTTCCCAATGGGCATGGTGGCGCACGGCGGCCCGCTGATGACCGCGGGCGATCTGGTATTCCACGGCGCCACGGCGGATAACTTCTTCCGTGCCTATGACGTCAACAGCGGCAAGCTGCTGTGGCAGACCGAACTGGGCGCAGGCGCGCAGGCGACGCCTTCTACCTGGCTGGGCAACGATGGCAAGCAGTATGTGGTCATCGCCGCCGGCGGTCACGGTTCGCTCGGCACTAAGCTGGGCGACAGCGTAGTGGCGTTCCGTCTGAAATAAAATATTGATTTAGTAATTAAGGCGCCTGCGGGCGCCTTTTTGCTAAGCCGTACGCTGTTTCTGCATCTCAACCCTGTTGGGCTTAACTATTATGCAGCGGCTTGCTGCTAAATAACGCAACCTGATAACGCATTGCATGCGGCAAATTACCGCTGTTATTAATGCGCGCTATAAAGAAAGATCGCTACAGGCAGGGCTGAATATCTCTCCGCTTAACGGGTAGGGCGCAGGTCAGCGCCAGAATAAATACGTTTATTTTTAGCGGGCGTGGCTATTCAATCTGCAGTATGCGGCAAGGGCCGCATCGCCGCCGTTCGCAACAGGCTTTTATATTCAATAATGCTTGACTCCTTGTTGCAAAATAAAGCTAATTGCAGATGCGGGTAATTATTTAAGTAAAAATAACCACAAACAGAATAATTACATGTCAACGTATTGATTGGGCGGAAATATATTTTTACCACGGCAGGGGTCGGGATTAATAATTGACACCCTGCTATTCGGCAGTATTTAATTCTTAAAAATTTTACTGCCTTTAATTCATGGATGAATATTATGCCCAGCCGGATTACCGT
>NZ_VHQI01000030.1 GCF_006517625.1 Mixta tenebrionis
ACGTGGATCGATCCGTTAGGGTTAACTACAGGTGGATGCGGTGTTACTAAAAGTAATAAAAATATTCTATATCATTACACTGACGATGATGGTTTAGCAGGTATATTGAAATCAAAAGAAATGCGTCCGTCTTTGAAAGCTAATAATCCTAAAGATGCCCGTTATGGGGACGGCCAGTATTTTACCGATATTATTCCCGGAACCAAAACAAATGCTCAGTTATCGAGAAAATTTATTCGAATTCCGTTCTTAGGTGATAAATTCAAAAATTATATAGCAGTAGACGTCACAGGATTAGATGTAGTTAAAGGGCGAGATGGTGTTTTTGTTATTCTTAATGACGGAAACTTAAATATTAATGGAAGGGTTGTTGGTTTTGGGGTAAATGAATGAAGTATATAAAAGTGCATTGGGAACATTCATTTGATGATGAGCCTACTGAACTGTACAGTGAAATAGATGATAGCCGATATGAGGTTCGTAAGGTGGAAGTGTTTTCTACTGGAGACTTAACTTTTTCCGATCAATCTACACCTAAAAATATTTCAACGCTGGGTGAATTACCAATTCCATCTTTAAATGAAATAAATCAAGATCCTCAATTTAAGGCAATATATATAGATGCCGATGAATTCGAAAATGTATGGATAAAAGCCATTAAAAAATAAATAAAAGCCGGGAATATTAAATCTTTCCGGCTTTTTATTATTTAATTTAATGGATGTATTTTTTTATGATTTATTCAATCCTGGGGCAACAGAGCCTTATTACGATGGTATTTCCAATGATATTGATCGAAGGATTAGGGAGCATATTGATTCGGATAGGGTAACACTTGGTTCCAGAATGCAAACTATTGATACAAATGTAGCTTATGGAAAGGTCAGAGGCTACGAACAATATTATATCGAGGAATATAAAACCCGAACAGGGACGATAGGTGAAGATATACCTCTACTCACAGTGGCAATAAATATAATTCATTTGACCATAGTCGAACTGATGTAAGGGGGCAAGCATTTGAGGCAGCGTATAACAGCAAGTAGAATGGTTTAGGTGGAAAAACAAAGGGGCGTGGATGAGTGATTTTAAATTTTGGGCTTGGGATAAAAATCCGAGAACAATGCTTCGTTATGTGAAACCCGGTGGTATATTCTGTTTTAAATTAGGGGGATAAATTTTGCTTTGGTAGGGTAATATCTAAAATAATAACTGGACATGTTGCTAAATTTTTTGATTATATATCAGTCAAGCCAGAAAATGTCTGAGCAACAGATTAATGTGGCAAAAAGAGTTGATTCGCCTATTGTAATTGATACTTATGGTTTATTTGATAAAAGGATACAAAGATGGTGACTGGAGAATAATAGGTCACCAGGGCAATTTTTCTCCTGTAGATATTGAAAATGTATATTTTACATACGGGCTTGAAAATTCATGTAAGAAAGTTGATGTTCATTGATAATGAAACTTCCATATCCAAAGAAGAATCAATGAAATAACCAAAATTAAGTCTATATGGCGATTATGATATTAAAAAGTTATTAAAAAATACCTAAAAATAAAGCCGGGGCAGATCATCAAACCTTCCCGTTTTTTTATTTTTTAAGTTGCTAATTTACGAGCTAAAGAATTGATATGTAGTATACATATGCTTTGAATCCGCTGACGTAGGCCGACCCATTGGGGTTGTTATGCACAGCTGATGTAATCCGAAGTGTTGACAGACAACCTTTATCGGCAAAGGGTACGATAGGTAAGGCAGATATTGGAACAGGCACCCCAACTAACTAATCGTCACGAGCCTGGGCTAGAGCGTTAGGTAATGATAATGATGATGCCGGACATATATTGGGAAAAATCCTCGGTGGACAAGGAGGCAAGGACAATGTATTCCCACAATTACCAACTATTAACCGCGGTGATTATCGAATTTTTGAAAAAGAAATTCGAGCCTATATCCAAACAACAGGGCGTTCGGTAGAACTCGAATGGCGATTTATCTATGGTAACGGAGGGACTCGGTCAACTCAAATAATTTATGATGTGTTTGATAATGGCAATAAAATCCTCTCTGATATTTTTGCGAATTAGGGAATTAAAAAATGAATTTAACAGAGCAAGCTATAAGAACTTTAAAATATTTTTTTTCGGATATGAATAAATGGGAGACCTATTGGTATAATTTGAAAAATGAAAATCCAAATGTGGATTACAAAAGTGAACAAAAAAAGAAATTGATACTATTTATGCAAAATACTTAACACACAACGAAAGAAAGCTGGGAAGGCAAGTATCTTTGTCTACCCGATTCCCGTCAACATTTTGTCCCAGTGATGAAATTATTGGGTGCGAGTTAAGTGCCGACAATAAAAAAATAAGCATTGAGGTTCAGCAAAAATTTAAAACGGGAGTTGAACGCAAATTTCGCTATAAGTTAATTTTAAAAAATAACGAATGGCGAGTAGACAGAAGAGAAATATTTGATTCTTACGATAATAAATGGATAAAGGATAATTTATAAATAGGCACGCAGTTACGACTCTGGCTGTGCTGTGATTATAACTAAGCGGGGCTGCCTGTAGCACCGTCCATGCAATAATGCGCTTTGCACAAGATATGATGAGCGCCCGCCGTACCGGTAAGACGTTTACGCGCCACGACGAGCGGAAAGAGAGCACCGAATTTCTATGGTGCGGGCCGCGCGGTGTGGCGGGG
>NZ_VHQI01000031.1 GCF_006517625.1 Mixta tenebrionis
ATGGGGATATCGAAGCCTTTACCAGTTAATCCAGCTCCGGGTATGGCAGGCAATGCAATGGGTAGCGTAGGAACAGAAATTATTAATGACCGGGCTGGTAAGCTCAGCGAAGGCGCCCAAGATGAGAAGAGCAAATGATGAGAAAACAACAATGGATTTTCGTTTTTCTTTATCTATTAGCCACCTGCAACGTGGCATTTATAATACTGGCTATGAGTATTTATGTACTAACTGATTTTTTTCTTTACTTGATTTATGGGATTCCATTTGAGTTGGATTGGACAGATACATGGAAATATACTAAAGCAGCTTCTTTTGCTGGAAGTCTGGTTGCTATCGGTAGTTGGTGGATCTACTACCAGCACTACAGAAAAAACAGAAACAGATAGCACAAAAATCCCGGCTATCGAACCGGAATTTTTTGTTGTTGAGAATGATCTTCTGGGTGGGAATGAATGGACGCAGGGAGAAAAAGCCAGACAGCATGGGGCTGATGTGCTGTCCTGTGCCGATAATCCTTCCGGTGAAGCCTATCAGCGTGGTCTGACGGAAAATAAAGCCTATGCCGGAGCGCTGGCTACAGGAGGAGTGGCGTTATTGCCCGGTACCGCGCAGGCGATGTGGGGGTTGGGCGCAGGGGTAAACGCAGGTGCTCAGTATGCTGGAGATGGCAAGGTGAATCCGGTTAATTCTATTGTTGCTGGCTGGATAAACGTTGCCAGCATGGGGAATGGCTTACGGGGAACAGTGGGCTGGAATGCAGCCGGTGGCGCGCTAACCAATCAGATCAACGGTGATTAAGTTGTTTATATATTCATGTGTCTTTTGCATTGTGCTCGGCTTTCTCCTTATAGGCGGAGGGGCATTATTTATTTATCTAACAAAAGGATACTTCTTTTTTCCGTTCTACCATGTGGAAAGGATTTTTGTATTTGGATGTATAGCTGGCTCTGCGATTACACTGGCCACAATAGTATTTAATTTAATAGATAAGTTTAACGCCCGTAAAAAGCCACCTTCGGACCCTGGCTGAAATTAATAGCAATCCTGGTTTTTGCGGTTGGGTTGTTTGTTGTTGAGAATAATTTCCTGAGTTCAAAAGAGGCCCGCCAGCTTGATAAGGAAATGCAGGACTGCAAAGCCTCAGGCGGAGACTGTGGAAAAGTGGCTGAAAAATATATCGAAATCAGCAACAAAAACAGTAAAGAACTTCAGGAAGCCTGTACCGGCGGCGGTGTCGCCTGTGTCACCTGGCAGGAATTAATCCAGGGGGCCACTAATGTGGCAAATGATGCAAACCCATCACAAATCAGACTGGATGAAAAGCTGAAAGATCCAAGTGCGGCGGCGCTGGTGAATTACCTTAACGGAACGGATCTTAAATTCCTGGAAGAGAATATAACCACGAGTGACCGGGTAATGTCTGTTCTTATGGACCCGACTTCCTGGCCGGTAGCCATCATGGGTGGTAAAGCCATTATTACCAATGCAGTGAATAACACCAAAGAACAGCTCATTGCTGTGGGTGTGTCTGGTGCTGCGAGTGCAGGTATTCAATATGGCACAACAGGCGAAGTGAAACTGTCGGATGTCATTGGATCTGTCGTTGTTGGCGGAATAACAGCAGGTAAAGGTTATAACCCGACTGTAACCTGGAATGCAGCAGGCGGTTATTACCAGGCAGAAATCAGCGGTGACGATCCGTTTATGGCGGCATTGCTGAGTAATGCGGGTGCTTCTGCGGGTTATGCTACGGGTAATATTATTAAAGTACCTATGGACAAGGTACTTAATCCAGTATCAAAGCAGTATGAATGGGTACCGACAGGTGTCTGGACAATAACAAAACCTGCACCACCAAGCTCTGTGCCATCAATCATGGGTAATTTAGGCGATACTTTTGTTTCAGGAGTAACCGGAAATGCTTTGCAAAAAGCTGTATCTGGAGGTGAAAATGAAACTAAATAACGCTAAAAAACCAATATGGACATTGTTTTTAATGTGCTTCTTAATGTGCATAGCTCTAATTATGATAGGAACCTTTTCTTATCTTTTAAAAGGCTGGCTAATCTGGGATTTTGATAAATCATTTCCTTTTGGAAAAGAAGAGATCGTCACAATATTAAAGATCAGTCTATTAGGTTTCCCTGCGGGACTGGTATTCTGGGTATTTGATATCCGCTAATTACCTGAAGCAAAAATCCCGGCCGCCTGAGCCGGGATCTTTTTACCGGTCACTCCACCACAGGCCGTATAACCAACTGGCCGCGTTCAACGACCACGGTCACCGGTGTGTCCGTCCCAAACCCCGCCTCTTCCAGCCAGTTGCCCTTAAGATGCAGACTGGGTGACCGGCTGTAATACAAGGGCGGTTTTGAGATTATCGCGGGCTGGCACACGCAGCTGGACGGGGCGGTGATAGCGTCAGCGGCGGAAGCGGACAAAAACAGCCTCAGCACGGGCACGCTGGGGTGGAGCGCCATCCGTAACCGGGCGGAGTATGAGGTGGAACAGCAGAGTGCGGGGCTGAGCGGCGGCGGCGGAGGCCGCGAGGAACAGTTTGTGGGGAACATGG
>NZ_VHQI01000032.1 GCF_006517625.1 Mixta tenebrionis
GCGAAACGCCGCCATTCACTTTCATTGAACACAACACCATTGAGAGCCTGCAACTGCGTCCGGATGTTAGCCAGCATTGCGGTCTGTGATTTAACGGAAATAAATTCATAGCCCTGATTGCGCAGATCCTGAATCAGTTCGCGTTCTAAATCTGATTCGCTCTGGTAGCTGTCACCGGCTTCCCAGGCTTTCGTGTACTTGTCGAGAACGATGAAGTTATTGGATTCAGCGATGGTGTGTGTCTGTTGAGTCATAGCGCATCCTGTGTGCCATCAGGGCAAAACCGGCAGAGGAAAAAACAGAACTACCGGCAAGTAAAAGTGATGATATGTAACCCGGCCAGCAGACATCGGCCGAGTAGTTATCTTGTGTCTGTCAGTGACTGACCGCATCAGGTTTTGGGAAACTAAACAGCAAATCACGGTAGTATTCATACTGCTTCTGGCGTAGTTCTATTTCACGGGGTAAGCCTTCGGTGATAGAGCTTGTTAATGTGTCGAATTTATCGAGTATGGTGACAATCCTAACTTGCTCTGACTTTGAAGGGATTGGTAGTAAAAGGTCCTCCATTTGTTTTTTGGATACGGCAGGAATACCTCCTTTCTGCTGAATACCCGTTAATTTGGTCTCGGATTGTTTCAGATAGTAATAGACATACATCCAATGCAACTGTTCAGTGCTTCTAACAGAGATGGAATAGCAACTATTGCCTGCCCAGTAAGGAGTAGAACTCTTATTTACAAATCCTGCATTTGCTCCACGCGCACTCACAATAATCTTATCGCCATCATTGTTGAAGTCTTCGTAGTAACCTGTAGGAGTCCGCCCTCCGTTGTAGACCGGATAATCTGCGTCAGGATTCTGCTTGTCCTTACGGACAAACGCACCAATTGTAATTATTGCTACTTCCCCCAGACTCTTCCACTCAACACTCCCCCCCTCAAAACTCAATAACTGGTCGCGATAGTAGTTGTACTGTTTTTTACGCATGGTAAGTTCAGCTGTAAGTTCAGCTGTAAGGGCAGTGAATTTATCCAGAATTCGGACGATTTCAGACTGGATGGCCAGAGATTTTTCCGGATTTTCTGGGCAGGGAACTGGAATATAGCACTCCTTTACCTTTGCGTCAGATATCGCTGGGTATGCTGATCCACTTTGATTTTCTTCAACATATTTTTTAAAGTAACTTGTTGAAATCCAATGCCAAATCCATTTTGGCAGAACCTCATCTTGTTTCGCTCTTAAGACACAGAATCCGGTGCTTGCTACTTCATCTGAGTACTCACCGTCTATTAGGCAAAACCGTTGTTGAGTTGGTCGAGTTGTTGCGAAAATAACATCATTTTCCTCAATGAGTTTTTGAGCCCTACTCGGGGCATTGTTCGCTGTAACTTCAGTTGTCTCAGTGATTTTTTTTGTTTCAATATCAACAGAGGTTAAATCCACATATCGATAAGAGCGGGTAGCCTCACGCCATTTTATATTACTCGTTCGTAGAGTAACTTCTCCAATCGTCTTCCATTGAATATCAACTCCATTAAGTAACTTTTCCAGATAGCTCAGAACGCTCATTTCTGTGCCTCGCAGTCGTCAATTTTAGCCACAATTGCATCAATGTCTTTGCGTAACTGATCGATTTTGCTGACGGTAGTTTTTAGCTCGGTATTTAGCTCTGCAATGTCGACAATTTCGCGGGTATCCTTGGCTTCGACGTAGCTGCTGACTGACAGGTTATAGTCATTGGCAGATACTGTTTCATAAGGGATTGTTTTCGCAAGGTGGTCAATATCCGCTTTGCTGGCAAAGACCTGCATAATCTTTTCGATATGACCATCAGTCAGGATGTTATTATTGGTCTCTTTCTTAAACAGCCCGCTGGCATCAATAAACTGCACGCTGGTATTGGTTTTATGCTTGGACAGCACCAGAATGTTCACCGCAATGGTAGTGCCGAAGAACAGGTTTGGTGCCAGAGAAATCACAGTTTCAACATAATTGTTGTCGACCAGGTACTGGCGGATTTT
>NZ_VHQI01000033.1 GCF_006517625.1 Mixta tenebrionis
ACCAAGGTTTTTGGAAAAGCAGTTACACATAGTGAAATCTGTAAAAATCCTCCCACCGCGACATAGAGGAGGAGAATTGATGGCCGTCATTGGTTATATCCGCGTATCAACAATCGACCAGAACAGCGATTTACAGCGTAATGCACTCATAAGTGCAAACTGTGACCGCATTTTTGAAGACCGTATGAGTGGAAAAGTTGCCAGCCGTCCCGGTCTGAAACGCGCTTTAAAGTGCGTTAATAGCGGAGACACCCTGGTCGTGTGGAAACTGGACAGGCTGGGGCGCAGCGTTAAGAACCTGATCGCACTGATATCAGAGTTACATGAACGCGGTGCCCACTTCCGCTCTTTAACAGACAGTATTGATACCAGCACTTCCATGGGGCGCTTCTTTTTCCACGTGATGTCGGCACTGGCGGAGATGGAACGCGAGCTAATCGTCGAACGAACAGTGGCCGGGCTGGCAGCAGCCAGAGCACAAGGACGCGTAGGTGGAAGGCCCAACGCATTAAAACTGCATGAACGAGAGCAGATTGGGCGGCTATTGGCGAAGGGGCACACCCGCCAGCAGTTGGCCATTATCTATGGTGTAGGGTTATCGACGCTTTACCGATACTTTCCGGTGGATGGTCAGAGGAAGGATAACGCAGTAGGAATGTAATTCTTTTGCGAATATTGAAACGCCGCAGCGATGCCATTTATCTCACGGAAATGGGCGCATTTATCGCGCGGCGCATCAGTCAGTGGGTGGCGGAAGATCGTCTGGTATTCCGTGAACATATTGTCGACGATCTGACAGAGGCGCCGGAGGCCTTTATCGGCATGCTGGAAGGGAAAAACTTCGGCAAGCTGATCATCCGCGTCGCCTCCGACCGTCCGGGAGAGCAGCAATGAAAATTTTGATGGTTCTTACCTCCCACGACAGGCTGGGCGAAACCGGGAAAAAGACCGGCTTCTGGCTGGAGGAGTTTGTCGCGCCTTATTACATCTTTAAAGATGCGGGCATCAGCGTGGTGCTCGCCTCGCCGCAGGGCGGGCAGCCGCCGCTCGATCCGAAAAGCGACGCGCCCGACGCGCAAACGCACGATACCGAACGTTTTCGTCATGATATTGCGGCGCAGCAGGCACTGGCGAATACCCAGCGGCTTGATACTATTGATGGCGGCAAGTTTGACGCGGTATTTTATCCCGGCGGACACGGCCCGCTGTGGGACCTGGCGGAAGATAAGCACAGTATTGCGCTGATCGAAAACCTGTTCGCTAACGGCAAACCGGTAGCCGCCGTCTGTCATGCGCCAGGCGTGCTGCGTCATGTGAAAAAACCGGACGGCACGCCGCTGGTGGCGGGCAAGCGCGTTACCGGTTTCACTAACAGCGAAGAGCAGGCGGTCGGGCTGATCGATGTGGTGCCCTTCCTGGTGGAGGATGAGCTGAAAAAACTGGGCGGAGAGTTTGAGCGCACCGCGGACTGGGGCGCTTTTGCCGTTACCGACGGGCATCTGATCACCGGCCAGAACCCCACCTCTTCCGCCGTAACTGCTGAGGAGCTGCTGAAATTTTTACATCAATAACAGGGAGATACGATGAGGATCTACAGTCACAATTTTAACGACGGCGAGAAAATGCCGGAGCGGCATGTGTTCAACGGCATGGGGTATCAGGGCGACAATATTTCGCCCCATCTCGCCTGGGATGAGGTGCCGGAAGGAACCAAAAGCTTTGTGGTGACCTGTTATGACCCTGACGCGCCGACCGGCTCCGGCTGGTGGCACTGGGTGGTGGCGAATATTCCCGCCAGCGTCACGGTGCTGCCGCAGGGCGCCGGTTCAGGCCAGGCTGCGCTGCCGGAGGAAGCGGTAGAGACGCGCAC
This sequence comes from Mixta tenebrionis, assembly GCF_006517625.1. Taxonomy (GTDB): domain Bacteria; phylum Pseudomonadota; class Gammaproteobacteria; order Enterobacterales; family Enterobacteriaceae; genus Mixta; species Mixta tenebrionis. The sequence goes on from NZ_VHQI01000033.1 coordinate 1,871, forward strand.
CGATTTCGGCAAAGCGGGCTACGGCGGCGCGGCGCCGCCGCAGGGCGAAACCCACCGCTATATTTTTACCGTTCACGCGCTGGACGTGGAAAAAATTGAGGTGGATGAGAACGCCAGCGGCGCGAT
>NZ_VHQI01000034.1 GCF_006517625.1 Mixta tenebrionis
GCGAAACGCCGCCATTCACTTTCGTTAAACTCCACACCATTAAGACGCTGAAGCTGGTCCCGCACATTCGCCAGCATCGCAGTCGGTGACTTAACGGATATAAACTCATAGCCCTGATTAAGAAGGTCCTGAATCAGCTCCCGCTCAAGGTCCGATTCGCTCTGGTAGCTGTCACCGGTCTCCAGAACTTTGGTGTATTTATCAAGGACGNTCTCCAGAACTTTGGTGTATTTATCAAGGACGATAAAGTTATTGGATTCAGCAATGGTGTGTGTCTGTTGTGTCATGGTGCATCCTGTGCGTCATCTGGCAAAGTCCGGAAGGGTATCAGAAGCATCTCCCGGTATTCCTAAAGCCTGATACCGGGCGGGTGAAAGCATACCCTAACGGTATCAATGCCTGTTAGTTGCTGGCGGTTTCTGGTTTCGGGAAGCTGAACAGTAAATCACGATAGTACTCGTACTGTTTCTGGCGCAACTCGATTTCACGAGGTAAGCCTTCGCTGATGGAGTTTGTTAGCGCATCAAATTTGTCCAGAATAGAAACTATCCGCTCTTTATCTTCAGGTGAAGGATTTGGAATACGTATGCTCTCTAAATTTTTCTTATTTAGTTTTGGTTGCGCTGCTCCGGAAATATAGGGGGATAAATCAATGCTATTCAGATAGTACTCCACGTACCTTCGTTCTGCATAGGAATCGAATTTAATCACATGTGCATGATTGTTTACCCAAGATTTACCACTGATACTAAATGCTATAGGCGTATTGCGGGCTAACAAATTTGCGCCATCTTCAGAAATCAGTAAAAAATCACCATCAAAAATGTAATCTTTAACATAATCGACAATTCCAGAAGCACCGTAATACGGAATACTTCCTGCTTCCCTCAGACCGCTGGTAATTGGTTTCCTTTTCGAATCCAGATTTTCCCCTAGATCCCCAAGCGTCTTCCACTCAACTTCACCCTCTTCAAAACTCAGCAACTGGTCTCGATAGTAGTTGTACTGTTTTTTACGCATGTTAAGCTCAGCGGTAAGCTCAGCGGTAAGTGCAGTAAATTTATCCAGAATCCGAACGATTTCAGACTGGATAGCAAGGGATTTTTCTGGATTATCCGGGCAGGGGATTGGGATTAATGTTTGCTGTGCTGTGGACCAATGTCGTTTGTAGCTCAATTCCTTTTTGTAAAATTTCAGGAAGGCATGGTAGATATACTTGGCATTAGCTGAAATGGGGCTTAGAATTTTTAGTCCATCAGCACCTTGAACAAAAGGAAAGTCTACGTACTTTATATGTTCAGAATGGTCACCAAAAATTATGTACTTCCCAGCTTCAATGGGAGTTACATCTTCGTCAGTGTAGCCAGCAATGAATTTTATACCCTGATCTACAATTGGCAGTTTTCCTGAAGCTCTATAGGCTTGGCTTTTAAGTTTTGAGGATGCGGTAACAGTTTTGATCACTGTACCCAGCGTCTTCCACTCAACCTCAACCCCATCCAGCAATTTTTCCAGATAACTTAACTCGCTCATTTCTGCACCTCGCAGCCTTCAATTTCAGCTACAATCGCATCAATATCTTTACGCAACAGGTCGATTTTGCTGACCGTGGTTTTCAGCTCTGCATTTAGCTCAGCAATATCGATAATTTCGCGGTTATCTTTCGCTTCCACATAGCTGCTCACCGACAGGTTATAGTCATTCGCGACAACGGCCTCAAACGTGACTGATTTCGCCAGATGAGCAACATCTTCCTTGCTGGCAAATACCTGCATAATCTGTTTGATATGAGCATCGGTCAGAATGTTGTTGTTAGTCTCTTTTTTGAACAGTTCGCTGGCATCAATAAACTGAACGTTGGTATCCGTTTTATGTTTAGACAGCACCAGAATGTTTACAGCAATAGTGGTGCCAAAGAACAGGTTCGGAGCCAGTGAAATCACGGTTTCGACATAGTTATTATCGACCAGGTACTGGCGGATTTT
>NZ_VHQI01000035.1 GCF_006517625.1 Mixta tenebrionis
TTGGTTTGGGGGAAGCAGTGAAGCTAGGGGCTGCTGAGGCAACAGTTACGACGCCAGGGTATTTATCAATACCGGCATTTATTAACGGAGCAGAGCAGAAAATTATTTTACAATGGGCTACACCGGTGATAAATGGCACAGAAAAAGCGGGAACTATTTTATTTCCTGTTGCATTTCCTACAACATGCTTAATAGCATTGCCAATCGATGCTATTTCTGGTGGTAATATTGGAACAGCAAATCTGGCATGGGATATAAAAACAACAACAAAAACTGAACTGGGATGGGCGGCATCTCTTCCTGCCGATTCAATTGGATCGTTTGTTTATCTGGCTATAGGATATTAAAATAGTATAAGGAAATTTTATTTTATGAGTATATAGGCCAGTTATCTTAGAAATAAGGAAAATAAATCGATTGATTATACTGTAATAAAAAAGCCCTTCCGGGCTTTTTTTAATTAGGCCAAACAGGAACTACATAACCATGTTTAACTGCCTCAGTTAAAATCCATGAAGGGATAAATGGGAGCTCGATCCGCGGCCACCCCTCCTCGTTAGGCCAGCTTTTGAAGTTGGCCCGAATTTTTATTAATTCTTTCCGTTGTTCGTAGGATAGTGGAATATCATTAATGGTGTAATCTTCCACCAACATTCTGTCTGTTGATAATATAAAGCTATCACGTAACTTTCTGGCTCCGGATTTTAACTCATCTATAGTTACATCAACTACAGGTAGGTCGACCCAGCACGGTAGTCCTTTATCGTTAGCACTTCGTGCTTTTCCAGCAGGCGCCATACCGGAAAACTCAATAAATACCTTTTCAGTAGTCTCTACTAAATCATCCGGAAGCGTTCCTGCGCTTATGTATGCTTCTTTGAGGGCCTTAGGATAAAAAGCATTATTTTTGGGGCTAAACCAATAGTTCATCAAAAATCCTCCACTAAAGTAGTATTAGATATATTATGCTGTTTCCTTAAGGCGGATAACAATTAGCTGTTGTTTCTTACACCAAACAACATGTCAGAAAAAGGACGGACCCTAATATCCCAGCGCGCGAAAGTAAACCGTCCTCACGGTAGGAGTAACCACCGGTGCAACAAAGGAAGGCAGAATAAAAGTATGGTTAAATACTCCACAAAAATGCTGATTTGGATCTTTAGCTTGAAAATAAAATCAAATTCCTAAACAAGGCCCTAAAATGGAATAGGGTAATTTACTGTCATCTTTTGCGCTTAGGTTGATCTATTAACAGTAAATAAACTTCTAGTTTCTATCGGGTCGGATACATGCTGGTTGTAACATGTATTCTTTCTACTGAGATTATGATTTTATTTTAAATTTAAATATTTTTATCTATCAACCAACCTTAACTTATACACTTAATAACCTAACGCGATAATTTTTGTTATTGGATTTCTTACTATATTCCCACTATGAGGAGTCAATAGCAAATTTGCTCCTTTTACTGTTACCCTTTCGATGCTTCGGACAGCTTGTACATAAGTTTGTGCTGAATTTGAGAAACTTAACAAAGCGGTAGGAAATACAATTGGCCAAGAAAAGGGCACGGTGTCAACGGTCCCTCCTAATATTTCCATTGTAGGAGATGTCACAGTTAACCATTGTATTAATAAACCAGAAGGCAATCTCGACCATCCGTTGCTTGTTAAAAGGGATGGAAAAGCAGTCATATCCGGAAGTTGCGTCATTCCGGTCCCAACCTCCCTTCTTGCCGCTTCCCCCAAACCAA
>NZ_VHQI01000036.1 GCF_006517625.1 Mixta tenebrionis
CAGAGCTTTTCAAACACCGATTCATAAATCAGGAAATCACCGGTTTTGTAATGGACGAATCCCCACATATCTCCCGGGCATCGGGCATGTTCGTCACGCAGGGTGATAAAGTGCCTGCTGCTTTTTGTCACCAGCGTCAGCTGAAGCTCCTCCAGCATGTTACGCACCGGGTTATACTGATTCTGGTTATCATCCAGCCAGCGTCGTGCAGCGGATATAACGGATTTAGCCACCGCATCGCTTTCGAAAGGTAAAAGGCCATATTTCAGCGCCTTCTCTCCTGCCAGCCATACCAGCGCAAATCTTTTCAGTCCGCGCCGCTGAACGCGGGTAATATCACGCCCCTCATCCCTCAGGGCCTCTTCCAGTGCGTTACAGCAATCATCTGTCTGTTCCTGGAGCCAGGATGAAAACTCTGCGTAGGTGCGAAGGCCGCCAGCCGTATTTTTCCCGGATAACAGTTTGCCGATAAATGCAGGCCCGGCATGACCATAAGCCTCTGCCAGCCCCGTCTTCAGTGCATCTGCACGGGCACGTGTTTCTGATACCGGTTCATCCGGTTTTTGAGCATCCTCAGGCAACAGTTCCATACTGATGGCCCTGTGCTCCTGCCCTCCCTGTAACACGGCTTTCTGTTCAGCCAGCTTTTCGGAGATTGACATCTCACCGGTGGAGAGAATAAACATGCGCCATTTAAACGGCTCATCTGCCGTCAGGCCACGGTTCAGGCGCTCTTTTGCCGTACCTGACGTAATGTTGTAAAGCAGTGAGGAAAGTTGCTTATGATTACTCGCACCCAGTTCATCGACGCAGGCGACCAGACCGGAATAGTCAGCGAGAAGGCGCTCCATCGCGTTAGGCGTGGTATTCCAGCGAATAATATTTACATTCCCCCCACTACCCGGCTCGCTGCCATCACCATGGACCGATGCAGCCAGCATCAGGAGAAGCGTTTTACCGGTGGTGGATACGCCGTGAAAATGAAACATGCCCACATCCATACCGGCAGGAACCAGAAGCATCGAAGCAAAGGACGCACTCAGTGCAAAGGTCTGCGCCCAGCCATGGACATTTTCCCGGATGAGGTTAATCCACTCCTCCAGGGCCCCACCTTTGTGCAGTCCGGGACGCACGCGGAATCCCGGCAGTAGATAATCAAACCCGGTCAGAGAGGTCACAACGGGCTCATGACCATGTAAAAAGGCCATATCCTCCGAAACGAATCCCATCGCATCTGCCATCAGATAGACAGGCAGCGGTAAACTCCGGCAGCGCTGAAGAAAACGGTCAAAAAGGGCAAACTGCTGTGGAGAGGAGCCAACACAAAATCCACGATCTGCCAGTTTGCCTACTACCTGAGCACCGCTCTGAACAATATCCTCAAAGCGTACCAGGGCCTTAACATACTTACCCAGCCCGTTACCGGTCATCAGGCTGATCCCAAGACCGGACTCCTTATCTTTTCCACAAAACAGGGCGACAGGCACAACTGGCGTGGTGCAAACCTGCACAGGTTTCTGTCCACCGATGTAGAAAAGGCCATTAGCCGTATTCACATAATGCCGTGGCAGCCCATCACCAATACCGAGTGAAGCGATATCATCTTCACCGACCTCAGTGTTTTCAGCACGCCTGATAATTGC
>NZ_VHQI01000037.1 GCF_006517625.1 Mixta tenebrionis
CAAAAACCTTGGTCTGGGAGAAGCGGCAAAAAGGGATGTAGGGACCGGGACAAACCAGATCCCCGACATGAGCAAGTGGACATCGCTGAAAGCGGATTACGGGTGGCGATTGACTCCAGACGGATTTCTGGAGCAGTGGGGGCGCGGAAATTATGGAAACGGCGATGGGGACTTTGTCATCCCGTTCCCGAATCGTTGTGTGTTCGTTTTGATTAGCTCAGATCCGAATGACACATCATATGCTGAGATTTCACAGGCATTCCCTGTCAGTAATTCAAAATTCAGAGTTGGCTGCGCAACCGCAGAAGGTAATAACGTCAATCCGGCGAATTTGACATGTAACTGGTATGCGAAGGGGTGGTGATAATGAATATTTACTTTTATAGCGCGTCAACGAATCAATTTTACCCGACAGTGCTACTCGACGCATACCGTGCAAATGGTGTTTTGCCTGATGATATTAAGCCCGTCGATGACGATATGGCTCTGGAGTTTTTAGGAGTGCCTCCGGAGGGGATGAAACGTGTTGTGGGTAGCAATGGGCTACCCACGTGGGGAATGGCAAATTAAATGGGCAGTTCAGGCCAACTGATATCTGGTGCGGTGCTGGTATCTATTGCAGTCACCGCATCGATATAGTCCATCCAGGCGTTAAGGCTGGCGGATTCACCATCCGTTAGCTTACGGCCCATCAGCAGCTTGGTTTGCCAGACGACAATTCGGCTGGTCGCCGCATCAATACGGGCGCGTTTTTCCGCTTCAGCCTCTGCGACTAATTCATCGTGAGATTTTACCTGCTCGGGAATATCAGGAGCAGTGAAAGTGCCATCAGCATATAACCAGCCAATTCCTACACCATCAGCAGCCGGTATTGCAACGCCATTATCAGGCGACCATTCTGATTCACCATCCCATAAGACGACGTTCACGACGGTGTTATTTTCAATTACTGCGTATGTTTTGCTCATCGCATCACCACTCAATCATCACAATACCAGGCGCACCGTTACCGCCATTTCCACCGCGAGCAGTTAAGGGGGCAGTACCATATTTACCACCGCCTGATCCACCACCGGAGCCGTACCCGGAACCCGCCGTGCCGTCAGTTCCCTGATCCGTTCCCGCACGACCAGCACCACCACCGCCCCCGAACGGCGACGATGCTCCAGGTGCTCCGTTACCCGAACCGACACTTAAATTTCCATCACCACCATAGCTTCCGGTCGGGAAACCCTGCCCGTAACCGCCTCCTGGGGCAGTATTCTGTCCGTTACCGGCATTTACTCCAGGCTGGCCACCATGCAGTGTAATCAGAGAACCAATAACCGTATTACCTCCAGCGGTAGGTGCAGACCCGGTTGCGGTACTGGCAATAGAACCAACCCCACCTGAACCAATGGTGATGTTGATAACAGTTCCCGGTGTAACTGCGAATTTCCTTTTTACAATGGACTCGCCAGCCCCACCAGAACCACCGCCGCCACCAAAGAATGATGAATCACCGCCACCACCTGAACCGCCACCACCTCCCCCCGCAACAGCAGAGATACACAGTTCAGTAACGCCCGCAGGAACAGTGAAGCTTCCACTCGTCGTTAGGGTGGCAAATCCGGTTTCGTGCAAACCAAGGTTTTTG
>NZ_VHQI01000038.1 GCF_006517625.1 Mixta tenebrionis
TGGGGATTGGCTATCTCTATGCTGAAGCGGCGCTGGAAAATAGCTTTATGCTTGCGGGTGGTAGTGAATAATGATGTAGCGTGCTGTGGCTCGCGGGCCTGCTTAAAACATCCAGGATAAGTCAGCTATCAACCACTATTCGGTATAAGGGCTACGGTAGATTTGAAGCACAACGCTATCTGGGGAGCTATAGCTGAAAAGTGTCACAATATCTGTGTTGCTCTGGCTTAGCCAGCATTCGGCTTTAACATTACACTGCGCCTGTGGCTGATAACCAACGGACATGAGATAGCGGCGAATTTTGCTGGTGTCTGTTGTGCCATCAAATCGAATAGTGAAAACTTGCGCTTCCGGACCGCTGATATTCCCATACTCGAAGCGGTAATGATCGGTTATTCGTGGCATATTTTTTATTAATTCTGGTGTGTAAAATGCGTATTCTCGCTTATCCTGCTGGCTATAATATGCGCTACTGGCGAACTCCATTTTTATATATGTCCAGGCGGTAAATAGAAGGGTTCCTGCAACCACCGCTAAGCAGGCTACTACCAACAGCTTCAATTTTTTTCTCATAGCCCCATCCTGCTATTGCCTGAACCTAAAACAATAAAGGTTTTATCGTGTTGCGGCAATATGACGTTCCCCGATGAAAAATCATTATAGGGTGAAATAGTTTGCATGAAATTTGGCAGCATACCTTTATATGGCTTAGCGTGTGGAAATTTTTCTGGATCAGGAAATAGCAGTGGCTGGAAAGTTTCATTCTTCCACGCACCAATTTCACCATAGTAATCCCACCGCTTTAGTGCTTCTTCTTTGCTGACGGGGCGCAATATCTCAAATGGATTATTAACCATCACTATGCGGTAAAAACCGAGCAGATCAGACACCAGATCCTCGCCGCTAAATGAGCTGTCTGTCAAATAGTTATATGGAAAAGTACCCTGGAAGTCTTCAAACTTCCTTGCTATTGTCATCATCATTGCCAGTGCAATGCTTCTCTGTTCCCAGTAGGTTCGCCCTCGTTTTATACGCCAGGTGATGGATTTTCCAGTACGGATTAATCCATAACGTGAGCTCATGCCCTGTGAGTAAGTAATATCATAGAACTTCTCCCGGAGACTTTCTCCATGATGGATATCTCTGAGTAATGTCTGGATATCTGTTCCCTGCGCATGACCAAGATCAATCCAACCCAGGACTTCGGTATAAACTAACCCATACTTTTCCGTTGCCGCTTTACTGCCATCAATTATTTCTGTACGTTTGCTCATCCCTGATTACTCTTTTTAATTTTTTTCTGCTCAGAATACGATGATGAATTATTAATTCAAGTTAAAATAATTTATTTTCTGTAGATAAGGTTTTTTCCAGACTGGAAAAGTCTTCGGTTTAAAGTCTGTTCTGGAAAAGAAAACCCCGAAGTGTCTTTGCTATTTAAAATAATAGTTCGGCAGCCGTTGGCTGGAGGC
>NZ_VHQI01000039.1 GCF_006517625.1 Mixta tenebrionis
CAGGTAAACACCGCTTTAATGAGCGCCAGATGGCGGTTGCGGGTGGCTGGCTTGAGATCGAGAGCATACAGATAGCTCAGAATATCCGCCTCCGTCATACCTGCCAGCTTTTTGTCACCGAGAAGAGGGCGCAGGTATTTACGGATCTTAGAAAGGTCGGTGTTAGCTGAACGCTTAACGCCCGTGCTGAGTACGCTTTTCTCATACTCATCCACAAGCTCATTAAACGTCATTTTACTGTGAGTAAGAAAACGCTCACCGTAAGCCTCAACGGCGGTCTTGAGCTCCTGAATTATTTTAAAGGCATGCTCCCTTGCATCTTTAATTGAAATTTCCGGGTAGCCTCCTACGGCAACGTAGATATTCTTTCCGCGAATACTTTTGCGGACAATAAATTTAATGCGACCTGATGGATAGAATATTGCCTTAAGTCCGGTTAACTTCTTATCGCTGGTCTCGATTGTTTGTGCAGCTTGTACTGCACGGATTTTATATTCATCAAAAAGGGCTTTAGTAAAAACACCTCCAGTATTTTTAGGTGCAACCCCTGGATATTCTACAACATCAGATACTCCAGAGTCGGAATACCCCTGAGCTTCCACATCTACATTGAAGGAATTTTTATGAGCAGCTGTGATGCTCTTTTCATCCAGCACTTGCGTTATTTTATTTAAAGGGTAATTAACATTCATAATATGTACATGGTCCTCTGAAAATTCAGATGATAATGAGTAATTTAATATGTCGGCCAACAATGGGATAAGCTTATTTATTCGTGGCATCACTTTCAAGCCCATGAAAAATCAGCTCTTACATGCCCATTGACATTTAATACTCAAGTCAGAAAGACCATGATGATTCATCAGGAGTACTCCTGCTCAGGGAAAAGGGAAAATAGCGTTAAACCCTATAAAAAAATTGTGTTCCGGATGCATCGCCCAAAGTAAGTCAACTTTTGAGGCCCTGAAATAAGAAAATGGTAATAGACCCCACCGATTTTCGACTAAAAAACAACCCAATAAGGCATTTAAAATTAATGCTATTTAAATCAATAGATTAAAGTGATGATTTTGACAATATGCAGCCCAACTTAAGGGTAAATCAACCTTTCAACAATCAAAACCACACTCCATTAATTTTTATTATTGTGACAATCATCACATTTTACACCTGCGGGTGCTTTGATTTTGTACATTCACAAAGCTCACCAACCCCAACGACTATGAACGTAAAAAACCTCTTTTTATGCACATATTATTTCCATGTAAATCAATTCATTATGGAGATAATCATGTTCAAGCTCACGACACCCACCAGTCTTCCCCTTCTCAACCTGCCCGCCTCCGCACTGGCGGCCCTCAGCAATGAAATTCTTGGCCCCGTAGATGATATCGACCTGTTTACTGCTTTCTGGAACGAAACAAGAACCCTGCTCTGGCATCTCAACC
>NZ_VHQI01000004.1 GCF_006517625.1 Mixta tenebrionis
GTCCAGTCAGAGGAGCCAAATTCTTGTTTTCAGGCATGCTTACAAGTTCCTATTCAATTAGGTTTCAATAAGTTAGCGTGGAAATGTTTCCCGATGCGTATCTGGTTTTCCCTCCGCATCCGGCAAAATTGGTGGTCTGATTTGGGGTCATTTCAGTTCGATAATGGAGTGACCACCATATGTCTCTGTCCGACGCGAAAATCCGTAGTATCAAGCCTTCTGATAAACCCTTTAAACTGACCGACTATCAGGGTCTGTATCTGCTTGTTAATCCGGGCGGTTCACGCCTCTGGTATCTCAAATATCGCTTCAACCGAAAAGAATCCCGTATCGCATTAGGCGCCTATCCGCAGGTCTCGCTTTCCGACGCCCGCCAGCAGCGCGACGGTATCCGTAAGCTACTGGCGCAGAATATCAATCCCGCACAACAGCGTATGACTGAAAAAGCCGCCGCATCACCGGAAAAATGCTTTGAGGCCGTTGCGGTGGCATGGCACAAAACCAACAAAAAGTGGTCGGCTGACTATGCAGAGCGCATCCTCGCCAGTATGAAAAATCATATCTTCCCGGCAATCGGTCATCTGCCCGTCACGATGCTGAAAACGCAGCATTTCACGGTGTTGCTGAAAGTTATCGAGGATAAAGGCTTTCTGGAAGTCGCGTCCCGAACCCGGCAGCAACTCTGCAACATCATGCGCTACGCCGTTCAGCAGGGGCTGACAGAAAACAATCTAGCGCTGTATCTGGAAGGCGTCACCGCGCCGCCGGTTAAAAATCACTACCCCGCTCTGCCGCTGGAGCGGTTGCCCGAACTGCTGGGACGTATCGGTAACTATCAGCAGGGGCGGCAGTTAACAAGGCTGGCGGTAATGCTGACCCTGCATCTGTTTATCCGTTCCAGCGAGCTACGCTTTGCCCGCTGGAGCGAGATAGATTTCAGACACAAAATCTGGACTATTCCCGCCACAAGGGAAACGATTGAGAAAGTCCGTTTCTCTGGTCGTGGCGCAAAAATGCGTACTCCACATACAGTGCCGCTTTCTCGTCAGGCTATCGCCATTCTGAAGCAGATAAATGAAATCTCCGGGCATCTGGAACTGGTGTTCCCCGGCGACCATAACCCGTATAAGCCAATGAGCGAAAATACCATCAACCGGGCGCTTCGTCTGATGGGCTACGATACAAAAAACGATGTCTGCGGGCATGGCTTTCGGGCGATGGCCTGTAGCGCACTGGTGGAATCTGAACTCTGGTCGCGGGATGCCGTAGAGCGCCAGATGAGCCATCAGGAGAGTAACAGCGTGCGGGCGGCGTATATTCATCGCGCTGAACACCTCGACGCCCTCAAAGCCATGATGCAGTGGTGGTCGGATTATCTGGACGTGAGCCGCGAGGGGTATGTCGCGCCGTATATTTATGCGCGGCGGCATAAGGCAGCCTGAGCTAGTAGTAAGGTAATGTGTTGATAATGAAAAAGCAGTTCCCGGTTGCTCAGGAACTGCTTTTTTGCATTTGAAGAACCGGCTTCGCCTTTCTGTTTTCAACGAGAGAATAAACAGGCTGCACCAGTTAACAATTAACCACAAACTGCATCAGATTGCCGCCGTCGGAACGTTGCAGAACTGCGCCAGCTCCGGCCTTTTAAGCCCTTTGGCCTTTTCCGGTTTGGCGCTGTTACCCTTAATGGCCTTTACCCTTATCCCCTTTTCCTTTACTGGCGATGTCTTTATGCAATGACGATAATAATTCTCGCCTACACCAGTACGCGAATGGCTAGTTAAAGCGATTGATAACCCAACCATCGATAGGAAACTGCACCATAAATTTTGGGGCCAAAATTTTTTGTATGAAAAACGATGGATAGCTCATCTTATGAAAGGTAATAACTATTACCCTCTCTGCGGCATAATCCCATTATATTGATTCATAATGAATTTCATTGTTTTGATTGTTATTCCCGATTGAAATCAGGCATATCAAAAGGAAATCATCCAAAATTATTTACCCCAAAATAATTTGGGGTAGAAAACGATGAATAACAGGGGTAACGGAAGGCTACAGCTATCGGTCAGCATCCTCCCGCCGCCCATACACCTGCACCACCCAGCGCCCTCGCCCGTCGCCGTGGCCCAAATCCATCGCCGTCATCGCCAGCGCCTCTTTTTCACTGAATCCCTGCGCCAGATAATGCCGAATATCGTCCTGCGCCCAGGCATAACGCAAGGAGTGTGGGGAAGATACGCCCGTCAGCCCGATACGCGTCATGTGATTGCTCCAGTATTTCATCGTGCTTTTCAGGTCAGGCTTGTCAATCAACCGGTCGTGGCGTTGTTCTGCGACAGACAGTGCGTATCCAGCGCTTTTTTCACTGCGTCAGTATCCTGAATCAGGGTTTCGCGGGGCCGGTTGCCTTTGGTGCCGAACACCACGGTCAACCGGGTATCGCCGCGCGCCAGCGCTTGTTGCCACGTTTTCAGTGACTGCGCGCACCGTACCGCTTCCTCAGAGCGCAGCCCCATCAGCCTTGCCAGTTCCATCGCGGCCGCCAGTCCCGCGTCTTTCGTGCGGGCGGTTTCCAGCGCCTGATAGTAATACTCCGGCGTAATGGCCCGTTTTGTACCATTGCGCGACGCGCCCGCCAGCCCCAGCGCCCGGTTGCTTATCCGCGCGCTGTCGGCCAGCTTATCGCGTCCGGCCTGCCTCAGAATGACTCTTATCATGGCCGTTTCATTATGCAACGTGCGTTTTGCGATCCCCTGCGCCAACCGTTCGCGGATATAGCCTTCGATATCCCGGGCCTTCAGATGCCTGACGTAGCGGATCTGTACATTCTGCGCCACGACCAGACGTTGGCAAAACCGCTGCGCCAGCTTGATGTGGTCGTGAACCGTTTTATGACTGCCGCCCGCCTGCTTCGCCAGCCGCGTCATTTCCTGCTTAAGCATTCCCATACTTCCCCCTTTTCATCATTGCTGCAAAACCGATAACAGATACAACCTTCCCCGGCGCGTAGGCCGATAGCCCTGATTTTTTCGTCGGGCTGCGAACGATACCTGAGCGCCGGGGCGACGGCTGTTGAGGTGTTGTGGGGTATCGGTTGTGCTCTCTGAGCAGCCGCCCGCTTTCGCGGGTCATCCCCCGGATCGTCTAGATGCCTCTCCGGTATCGGTTCATGTCTTCCTTATGGGTAAATGGCCTGAAAAGGCAGTGTCAGAATCCAGCAATGAGCTGGCACAGTTGAGTTTTCTGGCGCAGATTGAAAAGGCTGCGTGCGTCACTTTCCCGCTCTGAGCGGATAAAGTGACGCACTGGCACTGGTGCAGTGTTAAAACGTTGCGTTTCTGGTGCAGTTTTACGGCCACGCGGCAGCAAAGCCTGACGGCAATGCAGGCCGCAGCCCGTAAGGGTAAAGGCGCTGGTTGTCAGCAACCGGGTGATTTCCGGCGTGGTGGAGCGTCGGCCAGCGAACTGGCGCAGTGAAGGGATGCATTGTCGGTGAAGTTCGACCTCTGCCGCAGTGTTCTGCGGCCCGACATTTTTGCAGAGGCTCTGCCGGTAAGGCGCCCATCCTGATACATCTGGCGCTTCTTTCAGGTCGTGAAGCATTTCGTGCGGGAGGGAGATTACCGCACGGCAAAGCATGCGGATAAGAGAAAATCGTTTCTTCGCTTCAAAGAATTAATAAGCAGAATGCGGCGCAGACCTGTATCAGACCTGCGCCGATGGGGCATCAGCGGTAGCGCGAAGGCCAGATTTTTTCAGGCGCGACGCCCAGCGCTTCGGCAATCAGCCTTTCGCCTTTGGGCCAGCGGCGGTTAAGGGCGTTGGTCAATGTGGAGGACGCCAGCCCGGCGTTACGGGAAACTGCCGCCAGCGACGTCCCCCGCTTTTTCAGCGCCGCGATAATATCGGCGGGATGCCAGACCGGTTGCATCATGCCGCCACCTCGTCGATAAAGGTCACGCCCTCGGCGGTGCGTAGACAGCGCGGAGCTTTGAGTTCAGCGGCGAAATACCAGACCAGTTCACACAGTAATCCGGTCAGCGTTCGCTCCATTTTCGGCAGCAACGCCCGCCCCGTCAGAAGCTGCGTCAGCGTAAGCGAATAGTCACAAAGTAATTCGGAACCGGGTTCAAAGCGAGGGTAACTGGCAGGAAGGGTATCAACGGTCAGACTTTCGATCAGGTGGGGCGGGATGGGGGCGTTCAACGAGGGCCGCAGCAGCGCGAGGCAGGCGGCAAGCCGTCCGCAGAGCGCCAGCCGCAGCGTCGGGTCGTCATTTTCTAGCAGGGTTTCGGCGAAGCGGTCGCAGTGGTCGGCCAGTACGGTGAAATCCGTGGCGGCATTGAAGGGAACGGAAAGTAACGGGTGTATCTGGGTGGGGATCGTAGCCATAGGGGCAGCCTCCAGTATGTGGTTTTAACACCACCACCTGAGGTTCCAATCTCATGGGTGGTGGACTGAACGGGGTTGGAACTACCGGCCATACTGGAACCGGCGCACCTTACGGTGCCCCCGCCCAGCCCACCATAATTTTGGTATATCTGAGCGTGCGACATAAAAAAAGACGCAGGCGCGTCATGTGTCGCCAGTATGGTTATATTTCGGGGTTCCAATCCCGGCACCTGATTTTGCAGGTGCGAGTAAAAGATACCGCGATTGGTTAGCTGCGGCAAGGGGTTATTTCACTAACCTCTATCAGATATATCACTTCGGGGAATTCTTTTGAGATAACTACAGATATGGCGTCAGGAGGTTCAAAACGGCTCTACGAAACCGCGGACTTATTTCCCCTAAGGGTGTTTTATTCGTCGCCCTCCCGACTTTAATCAGTAGCATACGCCCTCCGTTTATACGAACAGAGGATACAAAAGCAATGCGTAGAGCATTACAATCCGATGCAGCTGGCTAGAATAACGGGAAATTATCACTGATTTCCTAACGGGTTATTCCAACTACCAGGACTTTCGCTGTCAAAAAACTCTATGCGGACATCTTGCCCCAGATTGTCTTTGATTAATTGGGTGGCTCTGCAGCAATAAGCCTGATTTCTTTTAAAAACAGATACTGCGACTCGCTGTATTCCTGTTCCCGCCATTCGTTTTAGCAAATGTACGTCATGCTCTCCCATCCCCCAGCCTAATATCACCAGACTTTCTCGCGGTTCGGTGAGAACTTCCCGATAGACTGTTGATAAATAGAAGCTGTTTTGGATAGAGTTTACCTTTTGCTTATACGTTCCTTCGCTTACAAATAGAGGAACAACTTCCTCGCTTCGCCAACGATCCAGAATGGATTCAAGCAAACCCGCTCCCCTGATATGAATTTTATGTTCCTGTTCAACACGGTTTCGACATAATACGAGGCTGCCATGTGGATAAAAAACAAGCGTACTGGATTGCTCCCCGCCATACGGCGCTCTTAACCGTTGCCAGTCTTCGGCAAAAACGCCTCTGCCAAGAAAACAATCTTTAAATTTGTGACGATCCGGAATATCTAAACCATACGTCATAACCCAGTAAACGATAAGATCATAGTTGAGCGAAATAACCGTATCGAATCTTTTCAAAAAATCATAAATACAGGGCAATTGCCCGCTAACTTCATGGTGTTCGGGGTGTACATCGCGAACGGCCTGAATAAGACAGTCACGAACACTGACGTAGGCCTCATGAGTCCGCGCGTCCTCAATTTGTAAAAATTTATTGACGTTAGACGCCTGCCAAACGATGCGGAGGATGAGTTCAAAATCTTCGGTTTCAAAAAAATCAAACAGCCTGCGCGCGTCCTCCGCTAAACTCTCTCGCTGTCTGACGCACTCAAGCAGAGATCTATACGCAAAACGAGAGCTTACGGCAATACTCGCGCCATTGCCCAGTAAGATCGTTCCATTGTAGCTTTGCGCAAGCTCAGACCAGGGACGAATAACAAACGGCATACTCGGTTTTCCTGTCTATAAGTAAAGTATTTCTTTAAATATAAATATGTTACGGCAACGACACAACTACGCATACAAAATCAGACGATCTTTTTCACTATCGAATCAAAAACATATCATTAACAGTTAAGGGATAAATCGTCACCAGCACTTAAGTTCAGGTAATAAGCCTAATGTCCATGTAGCTATTATCCTCATGATTTTATAGACTATCTCTCCGAGTGTGTCGTTTTTCGGCAGTTAAACGCCCCCTCCGATTCATCAACATAAGTTTATGGTCAGGCAATGAAAAAAGAAGCCGTCACGAGAAAGAACGGATCAAGATCAGAAGAGGCGCACGAGGCGGAATTCGGCTTCTATGAGTTTTTCGCTGGCGGCGGTATGGCCCGAGCCGGTCTGGGAAAACAGTGGCGATGCCTGTTCGCCAACGACATGGATCCGATAAAAACGTCGTGTTATATCGAGAATTGGGGAGCCGAACATTTTGATGAGCGCGATGTGCGTGAAATCAAACCAAGCGATCTGAGCGGACACGCTGATTTAGTCTGGGCCTCATTTCCCTGTCAGGATTTATCACTGGCCGGCAATGGGCTTGGAATCGGCAAGATCGACGCCGGCGAGGGTGAAACCACGCGTTCCGGAGCGATATGGCCTTTTCTTGATTTAGTAGATAAACTTGAAGAGGAGAATCGGAAGCCGCCGATACTGGTTCTTGAAAATGTCCTTGGGTTGCTGACATTGGATCAGGGACGCCATTTCGCTGCGATATGCCGTCAGTTAAGTAAAATGGGCTACTGCCATGGCGCAATGATCATTGATGCAAAGCACTTTCTGCCTCAATCCAGACCCCGCGTATTTATCGTTGCGATTAGTCGTCAGTTCTCCGTTCCTGCATCTTTACTTTCAAAAGAACCTCTAACGCAATGGCATTCGTCTTCTCTTCTTCGCGCCTGCGAGACGCTTCCTGCGGAGACGCGCGGCGACTGGATTTGGTGGACGCCCGGCGACGCGCCGGATTCGAGAACAAAGGAACTTACCGACCTTATTGATTGTGAAGATCAAAACGCGTTATGGCACTCTGCCGATGAAACCCAAAGACTGATCGATATGATGGCGCCGGCGCATCTGACACGTCTGACGAAAGCGCGGGAATCAGGAGAAACGACAATAGGCAGTCTTTATCTTCGCATGCGCAGAGAAAAAGGCGTCAACCGGCAACGAGCTGAAATCACGTTTTCTCCTGTTATCGGTTGTCTGAGAACGCCGAAAGGCGGCGCGTCCCGCGCCCGTATTATCGTCGCCGATAAAGGCGAGGTGAAAACGCGCCTGCTTTCGGTTAAAGAAGCGGCGGCATTAATGGGGCTGCCGGAAGATTTTATCCTTCCTACCGCATATCAATCAGCGTTTAAGATCATTGGCGACGGACTTGCCGTTCCGTCCGTCCGTTTTCTGGCCGAGCGCATACTGGAGCCTCTGGCGGCATCGGTCCGAAACGACAGTCATCAGACAGAGGATAGATAAGCATGAATTGGACGCCGCCCGTTACGCCCGATGGTTGGGAAAGTAAGCTAGTCGATTATTTTCTCCGGTTCGGCGCTGACGGCGATGCGCAGGATATTCGTTGGTTTGAAGTGACGCCGTCGACGCTCGCGGCGGCATTCGCCGACAGCGGCGTCGGCGCGGATGAAATAGAAGAAGCATTTCGGACCTGTATGTCGAAAATACCGGATCTGCCGCTGCGCCTTGAAAGCGGCATGATGGAAAGATCCAACGACAAATCGCCCGGATATTTCACTTATCTTGTCATGACGCTGCTTATAAGCAGTCAATTCGATGCCCAAGAAGGACATAATAACTTTCGCCTGAAGTTACAGAACTGGCTTCGGACAGAACATAGTTATCAGAATCTGGCGGGCGTGAACGCGATGTGGGAAGCGCTGGCCGATTGGCTTGAACGGCGAATTCAGAAAGGAGAACCCTATCGCCGCCTCTGTTTGCCGGAGATCCCCGCAAGCTGGAGCCATATCGGCTATACCCTGCGTCTGGCTTTTCCCGGGAAAGCGGATCTACGTTTGATGCGCCGTGTTCTTACGAGCCATCCGCAAGCCGTTTCCAGTCCCAGACTGTTAATTGATTATTTTCAGGCGGCGATTCAAAAAGAAAACGCCTCTCATGCGCTGAGAGAGGCGTTTAGCGAGTTCAGAGAAGCGTGGTTTTCAGGACGCAGGGCGCTTGCCGACATGCCTTTCTGGCGTTTGCGTCTGCGGGCTATGGCGTTGATCTCCAATATTGAGACGCGTAAAGCGATCATCTATATGCGCGTTGATTTCGACGGTTCGCGATGTTACTTCAGCGCCGCCGGCGAGAATAACGAAAGCATTTTCGCCCCTTCGTTGTCCGACGCGTTATTAGCGGCGTCTGCGGAAAATAGCGACAATTTGGGCAACGCCGCGCAGAGCGGCCTACTCTTTTTCCATCAAGTCGGCCATGGACGCTGGAGAGCTATAGCCGCTCCCGACGTGTTTTCTTTCAAATTTCACATCGCGTTATCTTGTAAATACGCCGAGCGCGCAAGCCAATATTTTGACGATGCGGTCACAGAAAACGACTGGATTCTGACGTCGCGTCCGCAGAGCCGTCATGTAGCGATAGAGATATTTCGCGCGCTGAAAGCGTCATCGACCGCGCTGGATGAACAGGTCTCTCGCCTGCAGTTTTCCGACGGCATCCGAGTGCCGGGCGGGTGGCTGGGATTACCCGCTTTTCTGCCGACCGTCCATTCAGACACGCAAAACTACAGAATTTACGCGCCCCAGGGAACCGGCGCGAAAGTCAGCGTCAGGGAGAGGGATGGACGTTTGACGTCATCAATGCCTCTTAACGGCGAGTTTATTATCGAACCAGAGCTGGAAATCGGCGAGAAAACGCCGCCATGGCGACAACGGGCGCGTTTTTTCGAGCGCGCCGTTCCGCGTCCTGCGCAGGAAGATAGCGCCAGATATCGCCTCGAACCTCTTACCGATTGGACGACGTCTCCTCTAAAAACGCCGACATTCCACGCCGAAGCACCCCTGATGATGGAAGACGGCGATGCGCATCACGAGCATCTTCTGGAGGCAATTTACGCCAGCGGCGCCAGCGGCTGGGAAGAAATTGAATTAGTCGCGCTTCTGGAACGCGCCGCAGACGGCGTTAATGTGTGGCATTTGATTCGCTGTTTGCATGACGCTGGTCTGATAGAGCCGCGCTTACGCCAAGGCTGGAAAGGTCGGGTATGGACGTTAGTCAAACCTTCGCTGCTTCGTATTCGCAACGGGGATGACAACCTGGTCGTCGTGGAAGGCGCAACCTGCGCCAACCTTATAGATGATTTTCAAAAAGCGGTTGCCGGGGTGGGCGGAAAATGCTTTCGTCGCAGCGGCGTAAGCGTCTGGTCTCCTCCTGTATTCGGCGCGGAGATCGATGATCCCGTCGAGTTGTCCCGAGTTATGGAATGGCAGCTTATCGATGCGCCGTCGACGTCTGATATGACGCCTCTCGCACTAACGTCGACGCACCGAACTGCTGTACTGCACGTTCAAGCAGCCTACTGGGACTGGCGTTCGGGACGTTTTCTGTCGCAGGCGAATTCAGATAGCGAAGCGCCCCTTTTAACGCGTTATGTTCATCCTGGCGGGCGCGACCATGATGTGTATAGGGTTGTTTCCCGGCGAGGAACGGCGTTTTTCTTGTCCCGAACCGCCGCGATTATCGTCGCGAGCGTGGATGCGCGCCGCCCAACGTTCAGGCGTATCGCGGAAAATCATTTTATTTGTCTTGCCGACGACTGCGGCTTGCCCGACGCGCTGGCGACGGGATTACGGCGCAGCGTGCTTAGAAACGGCGGCCCGACGGAAGCTGGATACGCTTATCCTCTTGACGACGCTTCTTTCCGCTGGCTGAGCCGACTGCTTCCAGGATGCTTCTTTTCTCTCCCCTCAGGTAACGATTGTGACGTTAATCAGTTAGTTTCCGCGGCTCGCCATTCCGGCGGGAAAACGCGTCTGGGATGGCGAAACGGGCGTTTGGCGTTATGGGCTGAAAAATAAGGAAATGAATAATGAAGGATATTCCCTGGTATATTGGCCGGTACGATCGACGAAACGACCGGTTTTCTTATTTTAAAGTCGTCGCGCAGGAGACTGAGAACGGTTGGCTTGCGCTCGACAACCCTAAAAAAATGTTCCCCCGCACGGGAGAAGTCGAACTTACCGGATTCGACGCTTCGCAGTTTCGGCCAAATGGCTGGATCGTCTTCCAAGTGGATTCAAGCGCGCGCAGCAAACTGGCGCGAGCGAAACATCCCCGCCGCATTTATCCTTTCTATGATTTATCCTCGGCGCAGTCTCTCCTTGCGTTGCGTCGCCACCTCAGCCTCGAAGGAATTGAAACGCACGGCGAGCCGGGACAATGGGCTATCCGCTTCGGAATCGGCGAACTCATCCTGGCGAATTTGATGGAATCGAAACCGGGTCATTTTATCCTATCCAGAAACCAGAACGTTCCTGAATACGTGTTTAATGAAAGCGGAATAATCGTCGTATCCGGCCTGTCTGAAAACAGCAAGGCGTTTTATATACCTGATGCGAATGCTTCGCCCTGTCAGACCCATGACTGGACGTCGGATAAGCACTACATTGAACACACCGTTCAGCTTATCGCCGGAGCCGACTCATCGATGATGATCGCTTTATGGCTCCGTAAGCACGCCGACGAACAAAGCGGGAAATTAAAATCCGGCGTCGACGATCTGCTAGCCGCCGCTCAGGCTCTCCGTTCTGGAGAACTGGCGAAAAAGCTGCAAGAAGAGGGTTCTCTGGCCCGAGGACTCGCTGAAGCGATATTGCTTGACGGCGAGATCGCCAACCTTCTTGAACGTCAGATACAAAATATCGCGGAAGAAGAGCGAAGTAGATTACGTTCCGAGCAGCAAAAAGCGCTCGACGGAGAGTTTTCCGCAGAACGTCTACACCGTCGCGAAGTTATTGAAGCGGAAATGGCGGCCTTTCAGACGGAGAAAAGAAGCGAGAGCGAGCATGAAATCGCGCAATTACGACTGAGCGAGGAAGAAAAATTACATGCGGAACTCTTAGAAAAACAAATAAATATCGAAAAAACGCTAAAACGTGAGAAAGAAGATCTCGAAAACGAGATCAACCGGCTGAAAGACGCTGTCGCAGATTTACTCAACCAAAGCGAAAGTCAGCGCCGAATTTTAGCTTCTCTGACAGCCGAGCGTGAATCGTCTTTGGCCTCTCTTCGGGATGCCGAAGAGCGCGCCGCCTTGGCGCAGGCCGAGCTTGAAAAAATAAATGTCGCGATTGCTGAAAAAGCGCGCCGAATGGCGCATTCGGCGATCCCTGAAATACGCCTTCCTGTTAAAGCGAAAGCGGTTTCCAGCGCAGAGTTCGGGCGCATCGTCAGAGAAAACGAATTACTGACGCATGATGGGAAGATATTGATGGAACAATTTCTGGCGTTGATGCTGGCCGGCGAATGTCCATTGCTGTACGGTCCTGAAACTCAAGACTTCCTAGCTATCGCCGAATCGCTTATCTCTTCAGGTCGCTCCATCCGGCAGACTGCCGATCCGACGATGATTTCCTACGAAGATCTCTGGGTTCGCGCGGGAAATAGCTTGGCGACGCCGCTTTACCAGGGATTGCTATTGAGCGACGCCGACCTCCCCCGAACCATCCTCGCCGTCATCGAGCGTATCGAATGTTCCGCCGCACGCTTCTGGCTGCCTGCGCTGAAAGACAGATTACGCCGCGGCGATCTACCTCGACGATTTTTAATCTGTGGCACAATTGAAAACGAAGATTGCGACGAAGCGGAAGTGATGAAGAAAGAACATCTTCTCCTGCAGGTGAAGAATGCCATCGTTCATAATGCGATTACGCTATCTCCCCTATACCTTTCCGCTGAACATTATCGCGAGCTGGAGCTGGGCCTTGCGCCGCAAAATTCAACCCCGGATAAACTCGCTATTGCGGATGAAATGCCGAGTGAACGCTTTGACGTAGTTAATACGCAACGAGCGACGAGATCAGCGCTGGAAGTTGCATTGCTTGACGATAAAAACAAGGCAGTAAATCAAAAACGCTTAATCGATTTATTTGCTGATTTACAAAATAACGAGCTGGGCGTCCAATAGATTACAGGAGAAGGAAATCATGTTAGATCCGATTGGCGGCTTTCGCCGTATTCAGGACTTCTTTATTTCATATATTGAAACCAACTTCCGAATTGCCGACCCTTCCATCGCGGCGTCAAGACGCGAACTGCTGAACAGCAGCGGAGAGTTCGCCGCAGAGCCCTATATTGAGCCCGTTTTACGATATGAGTCTTCGGATAGAACCCTTGAAGATTTGGCCGATATGGAAAACGGTCCGCTAAGCCGCCTATCACCAAAAGGCCGAAGAGCATTTGTCGAACTGGCATTATCCGGTCTGTTCGATTCTAAACCCGGCGACGCGGTCTGGCCGCGTCGTTCAGTCCATGCGCCCTATCTTCATCAAGTGAAAATGCTGGAGCGCGGTATTCGTCCCGGTTGCCCTGGCATAGTGACATCAGGTACGGGTTCGGGAAAAACGGAAAGCTTTATGTTGCCTATACTGGCCGCATTATCGAATGAAGCGGTCAATTGGCCCGTTCCCTGCGACGGCTACCTGCAAAATCGATGGTGGAATGAAACGGAAGCAAACTGGGTTGCTTATCGTAAAGGAGAAAAACGTCAGGCGGCGGTCAGAGCGTTGGTGCTTTATCCGATGAACGCGCTGGTTGAAGATCAAATGGCGCGTTTGCGTAAAACGCTGGATTCCGATGAGGCGAGACAGGTTATGGAACATCGTTTCGCTGGAAACAGGATCTTCTTCGGGCAATATACCAGCGCCACGCCGGTTACCGGTTACGCCAGTCATCCCCGTCTTTCCGCCGTCAATTCGGAGAAAAGTCGCCGCGCCGATAACCTTGAAAAATTACGTAAAACATTGAACCGAATCGACTGCGATCAACAGGCCGCGCGAGCGTTCGACGAAAAAGAAAAAACGCCGGAAAAGACCCGATACATCTTCCCTTCGACAGACGGCGGGGAAATGGTTTCACGCTGGGATATGCAGGCCGCGCCGCCGGATGTTCTCGTCACCAACGCTTCAATGCTAGGGGCGATGCTTTCGCGAGAAGTCGAAGACAATATTTTCGACATTACGCGCGAATGGTTGATGAATAATGACGACGCTTACTTCTATCTGGTGTTCGACGAACTGCATTTAATGCGCGGCTCCGCAGGTACTGAAACCGCTATGCTGATTAAGTCGCTGATTGTTCGGCTCGGACTTGATGCCCCTAAACACCGTTACAAACTGCGTTTGTTGGCGTCTTCCGCATCTCTCCCGATGGAAGGCGCGGGTGGCGAACAATCGCGGAAGTACCTGCGAGATCTCTTCGCTCCCTTCGGTACTTGCCTCGATTCTCTGGATGCCGGCAGCGATAAGCCGGATTTTTGGCGAGACTGCGTCATTGAGGGAAAACCCTTCATACCTAAACCAGAAAGAAAAGTTGACGCGAAGCCTTTTTCCGCCCTGATGCGAATAGTCCTTAAAGAGCAAGGAGGTACTGTTCGCCTCCTGGAAATGACAGATGAGCTTAATCGGGCTTTGCATAATGCTTTTCTAGCCCTTGGCGTAAAAGAACAGAACAGCAAACAAGGTATTAAACAGGCGGCGGAAATTGCAGCCGCATTATTAACCAACGGCTGTATTGAAAAAGATGGCGACAAGCCGCGTGCGATGCCTCCCAATTACATCATTAACAAAATTTTTCTGGGGGAAAGTTGGGGCGGAAAGGAGGAATCTGAACTTGCGTTACGCGGGTTAATGTTGTTGCGCGCGCTTCCGGATTCCATGCCTGATTGCGAGAAACCTGAGACCGCTACGCCGGCTTTTCGCGTACATACATTCGTTAGAAATATTGAGGGTTTCTTCGCGTCCGTATCGCCTGGAGAGCGAAAAGCGAAGTTCGCCGATTTTTGTCTGGAGCGCGGCCTATCGCACGCGCCTTCAGCCTCAGGAGAAGAACGCGGTCGTCGTCTATTCGAAATGTTGTACTGCGAAGCGTGCGGCGATTTACTGCTCGGCGGTCAGAAGGGACAAAATAATGAAGGCGCTACGGTAGAATTGTTGCCCTCGGCGACCAATCTGGAAAACCTTCCCGAACGCCCCGGCGCTGAATATTACGATGATATGACGCTGGATGAATTTGCGGTTTTCTGGCCTGTTGATAAAGATCCAGCAAACAGCGAAAAAGGTTGGGATAACTGGCAGAAGGCGACGCTGAATCCTGTCACAGGCATTGTGACTGTCGGGCAAGAAACGCCGGCGATGGACGTCGACGCAGTTCGCGGATATCTCTATTTCCAGAATTCGGTTGCAACTAAAAAAGGCGAGCCGGCGAAAACACCTTCCGCACAGCCTTTCTGTTGCCCTAACTGCGGTATCGACTATTCCAGTCGACCAGCGACCAACCGTGCCAGAACGCCCATTCGCGCATTCCGTACCGGTGTGACTAAATCATCCCAGCTGGTGGCGACGGAGCTATTTGAATTACTGCATGCGATCGGCGCAGATGCGAAGAGTATTGTCTTTTCGGATAGCCGACAGGATGCAGCATCGATGGCGCTGGAAATCGAACGTCTGCACTTGCGCGACTTGCGCAGGGAAATATTGGTCACGACAGCCAGAGCGATTATCAGAGAAGCTGAAAAAGAGTACATTCCAGAAGAGGAACTTAATGAAAAAATAGCCAAAGCCAAGCAGGCCGAGGACGATGATGAGTTCGGAAGGCTATATGTGCTCAAAAAAAGCCAAGAAAGCATTGCAACTCTCTGTAAATTCAGGCGAGTAAAAATTGTTAGCTTACTGGAATCAGAAGGCGATTCCATCGGAAAGATATCATCTGAACTGGCGGGATTAGGAATATCGCCCTATAAATATCGCCCTGACGCTAATGGAGACGACAGCGCCGTCTGGCACGCCAATTTTGTAAAGGACGGGAATATCGTTAAATATCATGAAAGGCTATCTTCATCTAACCGGCTGGAACTCAAAAAGAAGATAATCGACAATCAATCCGAATTAATCGATGACGTTATTTTCGCCAACACTTTCTTTGCGTTGGAGGAGACGGGACTGGCGTATCCATGCATTTCGGATAAAGAGGATATGCCCGAACTTGACGCCTGGCTAAGGGTGTTCGCCGGCGTTTATCGCGTCAAAGAAAATAAATATTTCGATCCCGAACAATCTGTCGAATGGAATACAGGAAAAGATGTTAATAAAGAAAAAGTTAAACGTGTCGCCAAAGCTTTATTTGGCGACAATAATTATCTGGATAATTTGACGCGAGTCTTAAATCAATTTGCTGCTAAAGAACACGCGGCAGGTTTATTCAATATCGGCAAATTGTTCCTCAAAGTAGCTAAACCTGGCGATCCTTACTGGCAATGCGGCAACTGCGAGAGGATTCACTTACATTTAGGGTTTAAGCGTTGTACCCGTTGCACGGAACCGCTTGATATTAAACCCAGAGGCTTCGTTGAAACGCTATGGGAAGACAATTTTCTTGGCAAACGCATTGTACGCGGCGAACGAGACGGAGTTAAACGCTTCCGGTTGAACGTCGAGGAATTGACGGGACAGACGGATGACTTTTCCGATCGGCTTCGTAAATTCAAAGGCATTTTCGTCGATAAGATGAGCGAACTTGAAAAACTGGATGCGGAAATCGATATGCTTGCCGTCACCACGACGATGGAGGTCGGCATCGATATCGGCTCTCTTCAGTCAGTTTATCAGGCCAACATGCCGCCTCAGCGCTTTAATTACCAGCAGCGCGTCGGCCGGGCCGGGCGGCGCGGTCAGGCTTTTTCTTTTGTCATTACGTTTTGTCGCGGACGTACTCACGACGCCTATTATTTCGCCCATCCTCATGCAATTACCGGCGATCCACCGCCACCGCCCTTTCTGGCGGTAGATCATGACGCCATTCCATTAAGACTCTTGCGGAAAGTATGGCTTAGGGCCGCGTTTAATCTTTTGCGTGGGGAGGATCACAAAAACGGGATAACGTTCCCTGGCGATAAACTTGTTCCGCCTGATATTCATGGCGAATATGTTTCGACGCATGATTACTATTATAACGATGAAGTGAACTGGGCTAAGCGATTGCAAGGCGCGTTGGAAGCAACCTGCAATATACGAGAGCGTTTTATTGAAGCCGCAACGTTCGCCCCAGAGCAAAGAGAACATCTTTATTCCGAATTAAACGCCGAAAAAATAATCAATGAAATCGCCGAACTGAATGCTTACGCGCCTGACGACAGCGTAGGGCTTGCCCGTTTTCTGGCTGAACGCGGGAAACTGCCGATGTATGGAATGCCGACTCGGGTACGCAACCTTTATTTGGGATTACGCAAAATAAAAGGCCTGAATGACCAAACTGAATACGAATGGTCGACGATGGATCGCGATATTGATCTTGCGGTTTTCGAGTATGCTCCTGGCTCGGTATTGATCAAGGATAAGAAAAAGCATGAAGTGATCGGCTTCACCGGCAATTACCGAGAACCGCAAGTCAGGAACAACCGGATAGAGGATCTATCGACGGTAGGTTCATGGTTGGAATCGTGCAGTCATGTTGCAATTTGTCCGGCATGTGGTTCCGCAAAGCTGGAGCCTAACCAACCTGATAACGACATTAATTGCGAGGATTGCGGCACGCCTATCAATCCCAGCGAATTTAAACTCTACATCACGCCTGCCGCTTTCCGTACGGATTTCGAACCCAAAGACGATATTGATAGTTTTACCCGCATGTCGTTAAAAACTACGGCAATCGTGTTGCATAAGGGAACTTTAGAGGATTACGATTCTTTTATCGTACGACGCGGCGCTGTTACTATTTTGCGTCTTAACGATGGACCGATAAACGGAGAGAAGGAAGGTGAACGATTTACTGTTGATCTGGCGACAGACCAAAAAGCGCCGGCTCCTCTTGCCAATCGTCGTCCGTCGATTAAGGGCAAACAAGCCATTGATTCTGGCTGGCTGAAATCTCACAATAATTCCCGCTGGCGGTGCAACGGCGAGAAGAAAAGCTTTGGGCTTGTATCGAGCAAGCAGACTGAGTCGCTTCACCTTGAATTAATGAAATTCGATTCTCGCCTTAATCTGAATATGGTCGCCAGATACGGCGAGTACATGAATCTGCCTACGCGAGCGGCGGCCATCAGCGCGACTCAAATATTAACGCATAAGGCCGCGCTCTATCTGGATGTCTCGCCTGACGAATTCGAAACGCTTGAACCCCGATTGCATCATGGCAAACCTATACTGCAAATCGCAGATGCGTTAATCAATGGTTCAGGATTATGTCGGCGCCTTGCCGAACCCGAGTTCGCCGACGGTTCTCCTTTGATAGTTACATTGCTACATCAAATTCTGGAAGATAAGAACGATTGGCCAATGGTGGATTTTCTGGAAAAAGATCATCCCTCCCAATGCCAAACAGCCTGTTATAAATGTATACAGCGTTACGGCAACCGCCGGTATCATGGCTTACTGGACTGGCGTTTAGGCATAGCTTATTTGCGTGCGATGGTTATGCCTGAGTTCGCCTGCGGCCTAAACGCCGATGATTGGAATCACCCGGAGATGAAAGGATGGCGCGAAAGAGCGTTCGAACTTGCGAAAGACGTCGAAGCGCTGCGTCCAGGCACCATCATATTATCGGAAGAATATTCATTGCCGATTCTGACGGAAATACAACAAGATGGGAAAGAGCTTTGGCGCGCAGTCGTCACACATCCCCTATGGCAATGGAAAGAACCTGAACGTAATGCCCTGATGGATTCTTTTGGATTGGTTGATGGGAGATTGCCGCTAAGATTCGTCGATACGTTTGAACTGGAAAGACGACCGTTGCGTGCGCTGGCGAATCTTAAACGAGGTTAAAGCATCGTAATAGAGCCTTTTGCTATTGATTGATGTTTTCTAGCAGGCCGCAGGCGCTTTCGCACCGAAAGCGCTTTTGACCGTCGGCATAGCGAGGTTTTCTGATGGATACATTTACTCCGGCTAAACGAAGCTACGTAATGTCCAGAGTCAAGGGAAAAAATACCCGGCCTGAACGAGTCGTCAGACGTCTCATCTATCATGCAGGATTTCGTTATCGTTTATGCGACCCACGACTGCCTGGCAAGCCTGACTTAGTCTTTTGGGGAAAACGCAAAGCCATCTTCGTACATGGCTGCTTTTGGCATGGTCATGAAGGATGCCGGCGAAATCGCATGCCAAAATCAAATCAGGAATATTGGTTTGCAAAACTAGAAAGAAATAAATCGAGGGATTCCCTGAATTTATCAAAGTTACACGAAATGGGCTGGCGAACGTTGATAGTTTGGGAGTGCGAACTTAAAGAGACGGAGATCCTGCTGGAAAAATTGAAAGCGTTTTTAACAGACGATGCTTAGATAGAAAGCGACAGTGTTTTTTAACCGCTCCATCGCAGGTAGAAAATGGTGGTCATTCTGGTGGTCCTGACAACCCAGAAATTTTTACTTTAGCTTATCAAACAGCCAGTTAATGGCAAAGGCGATCCCAGTCAGAGGAGCCAATTTAAGGGAAGCAGACGTTCACTGGCGTCTGCTTTCTGCATTTCTGTCGTCTGGTTCACCCTTCTTCAGGTTCACTCTTGTTCAATAAAAACCACCCGAAGCCATATCTTTTTGATGGTNGGAAGCAGACGTTCACTGGCGTCTGCTTTCTGCATTTCTGTCGTCTGGTTCACCCTTCTTCAGGTTCACTCTTGTTCAATAAAAACCACCCGAAGCCATATCTTTTTGATGGTAAAAAATGTTGGTAATGCTGGTTCGATTTCTCTTTTACCAACAATCGACAGGGTGTTTTCATGTCACTGACTGATATTAAAGCAAAAGCTTATTGACGACGGCGACAGACGCCGCGTCAATAAAAGGAACCGCAGCCGGCAGAGGCTTCCGCCGGGCATACGAGCGATATACGCCACAAAAAACAGGCCGGCCCGACTAATTTTCCGGCGGAGAAACAATCAGCTCCACATTCTCTTCCTTCAGCAGGTTCCTGAAAGAAGCTGGCGGCGGCTCATCGGTAAAGAAGGCTCTGACCTGACGGGCATTACCAATAGAAACAGCGGCAGATGCGGTAAATTTGGTGTGATCGGCCACTAACAGCGTATGGCGGGCATGCTTAATCATCGTTTTCGCAACAAGGGCTTCATTTACATCAAACTCCAGCAGCGTCCCATCCTGCACAATAGCCCCAATACTGGTGATCAGATAGTCCGCCCTGAAACCTTCGATAAAATCTACGGCTCCCGGCCCGACGATGCCGCCGTTATGGGCGCGCAGCGTGCCGCCGGGCACCATCACTTCAATATCCTGGTTTTTATACAGGGCTTGCGCCACGCGCAGGCTGTTAGTGATGATGCGCAAATCGTGACGATTGAGCAAGGCGCGGGCGACCGCCTCCACGGTAGTACCGATAGTAATAAAGACGGTACAGCGTTCAGGAAGATAATCAGCAACGGCTTCCGCCATCGCCCGCTTTTCCTGGGTCAGCGACAATTCTCGTTGTTCAAAGGCAGTATTCATGAAGCTGGACACCCGCCCGGCCCCGCCATGATGACGGGTGATCAACCCCTGCTCGCTTAGCTTACGGATATCCCGACGCACCGTTTGCGTGGAAACGTCCAGCAGCTGTGCTAACTCTTCGATATTCATATAGCCGCGTTCCGTAATGTAGTGAACCAGCCTATCGTGGCGTGGGTTGCCGGTAACTTCGGTAATGCTCATGAATACTCCTGTCGATTTCATCCTGTTAAACGATGACTATTTTACACATAAAGTGACAAAAATGATTCTGTTTGCTCACGATTAGGGATCCCGGCTCGCCCTCCCGCCCGCGTACATTTCATCGCGGCGACTGCGCTGGCGAAGCGGATAGCCTGCAAGGCTGGCATCTTCTCTGCCAAAGCGACGGCTAGCGCACCATGAAAAACGTCCCCTGCTCCGGTTGTATCTACCACATCGACAGAAAACGCCGGCAGCTGACAAATTTGCTCATTTTCGAGCCATAGCGATCCCGCGCTGCCCAGCGTGACATAAACCTTGCCATCCGTGCATTTCGCCGCCAGCTTCAGCCCCTGTTCGCTTTCATCCTGCCCGGTCATGCGTTTCAGGCCCGGCGTAGAGAAAACCGCATGATCGGCAAGCGCCACCAGCGGGGTGATATCCTGCGGCGTCATATCCGCGTCCAGTACGGTAATAACGCCTGCCGCGCGCGCCAGGGCAAAAGCTTTCAGCGCTCCCTGATGCCAGCGAACATCTGCCAGCACGATGTCATAGCGCGAAAAATCGATCGACTCCAGCCATTGCGCATCGGTATCCAGTTCGCGGCCTGGATAGTTAACAATGATGCGCTCGCCGTACCGATCAACCAGGACTGCTGACTGAGAGGAGCAGGCATTGGGGTACTGGCGGCAAAATGCAGTATTGACTCCCCAACCCTGCAGCTCGCTAAGCAACGTTTTACCGCAGCTATCGTCGCCAACGCGTCCAATAAAATCTACCTCAATACCCAGCCTGGCGATGGCGACCGCAGCCGTCGCCGCAGGGCCGCCGCCCGTCTCGATATATTGATTCGCCTGATATTTTCCTCCGCCGTCAGGCAGGTCGCTGAGAACGTAAATCCGATCCTGAACGGTAATGCCAACGCATGCAATTCTGATCATATTTGTCTTACCTCATGAGAGATTGTCTTGTTTTGTTCATATTAATGACACAAATGATCAAATTAGTGATGCACGTCTTGTTTTTAACCGAAAATTACAAATATGCTCATAAAAAGACGAAAACCCCCGTGTTGTTGTAATTATTTTACCAACCTGAGAACGGAGTATGTTCATGACAACTATCGCATTTTTGGGGCTGGGCCAAATGGGTAGCCCAATGGCCAGCAATCTACTGCGCAAAGGACATGCTCTGCGCGTGTTCGATCTAAATCAACAGGCCGTCGATGAGCTGGTGCAGCAAGGCGCCATCGCGGCGAAGACGCCAGCGGACGCCGCCAAAGATGCTGCTGTGGCGATCACCATGCTGCCAAATGGCGACGTCGTGCGACAGGTTTTGCTGGGAGCGGACGGCGTATGTGAAACCCTGCCGCGCGATGCGCTGGTAATTGATATGTCCACCATTCATCCATTGCAGACCGATGCGTTGATCAACGAGATGAAAGAACAGCATCTCAGCATGATGGACGCCCCGGTTGGCAGGACATCCGTTAACGCCATAGATGGAACGTTATTAATTCTTGCCGGCGGTACGCCTGAACAGGTAGAACGCGCGCGCCCGATTTTACTGTGCATGGGAAATGAGCTGGTGGAGGCTGGCGGCCCAGGTATGGGCATCCGCGTGAAGCTTATCAATAACTACATGAGCATTGCGCTGAACGCCCTGTCAGCAGAGGCCGCCGTGCTTTGCGAATCGCTGGGCCTGAGCCTTGATGTGGCGATTAAGGTTATGAGCGGCACTGCTGCAGGCAAGGGGCACTTTACCACTACCTGGCCGGGAAAAGTGCTGAAGGGGGATCTCTCACCGGCTTTTATGGTCGACCTCGCATTGAAAGATCTGCGTATCGCGGTAGACGTCGCCCATCAGACCGGCGCGCCGCTCAATATGGGAATAGCGGCAGAAAACTACTACGCCAGCGCCAGCGAAAACGGCAGGGGCCGTCAGGACTGGAGCGCTTTGTTATCACAGGTTCGCCAGCAGGCGGGCCGCCCGGATTCACTTTAAATGTTAAACCTTCACAGGAGTTGCCATGTCTTCCCACAATAACCCGTACACGCTGAAAGATATCTCTCGCCCCGGCGGCGGTTTCGCCATGCTGGCTGTCGATCAGCGTGAAGCGATGCGCCTGATGTTTGCGGCATCCGGCGCTCCCGTGCCGGTTGCCGACAGCGTGTTAACTGATTTTAAGGTGGCTGCGGCCCGCATCCTCTCCCCTTATGCCTCCGCCGTTCTTGCTGATAAACAGTTTTGCCTCGATCAGATTGTTTCACAGGGCGCGCTGGCGGCCAGCTGCGGTTTGATTGTGGCGGCGGATCATTTTGTACCCGGTAACGGTATGCCGGTCGACAGCGTTGAAATCGATAAAGCCGTTGATCCGCATCACGCCCGCCAGATGGGCGCAAAAGCGATGAAGCTGCTGGTGCTGTGGCGTGCGGATGAACCCGCGCAGGCGCGCCTGGCGATGGTAGCTGAGTTCGTTGAGCGCTGCCGCAGCGCCGGTCTTGTCAGCATTATCGAACCCGTTGTGCGTCCGCCTCGCCGTGGCTGGGAGTTCGATCGGGAAAGCGCCATCGTCGCTGCGGCGGCAGAGCTTGGCGGCACGGGCGCCGACCTCTATAAGGCGGAAATGCCGCTGGGCGGCAAGGGAGACGAGCAGACGCTGCTTGCGGCCTGCCAGAAGCTTAACGATCAAATGAATATGCCGTGGGTCATTCTCTCCTCTGGTGTTGACGCGGATATTTTTGGCCGCGCCGTGCGGATTGCAATGAAAGCCGGCGCTTCAGGTTTTCTGGCCGGGCGTGCCGTATGGGCCTCGGTCATTGGCGCGCAGGATCCGCAAACCATGCTGCGTGACGTGTCCGTGCCGCGTTTACAACGTTTAGCGGAAATCGTTGATGAAGGCATGGCTCAACGCTAAACACCAGTTCATAACGAATTTGGAGCATAACAATGAATAAAATTACCCAGGTTTTATTTTCTGATATTGGGAAAGTAACCACTCAATATATCGAAGCGCCACACCAGGAGCTTAAACCAGATGAAGTCCGCATTGCCCCAGTGTTCTACGGTATTTGCGGCTCGGATCTGCACGTTCTGAAAGGAGGCCACCCCTTTGCGCAACCTCCCGTGGTGCCGGGGCATGAAATTGCGGCACGCGTAACGGAAACCGGAAGCGAGGTGACAAATGTCAGGCCTGGCGATCATGTTGTGGTCGATCCCATTATGGCCTGTAT
Organism: Mixta tenebrionis; assembly: GCF_006517625.1. Classification (GTDB taxonomy): domain Bacteria; phylum Pseudomonadota; class Gammaproteobacteria; order Enterobacterales; family Enterobacteriaceae; genus Mixta; species Mixta tenebrionis. The sequence goes on from NZ_VHQI01000004.1 coordinate 23,096, forward strand.
GACGTGTCGCGCCTGTAAAGCGGGACGCTTCAATTTATGCGAACCGCCGCAGGTGGCCGGCTTTCGCGCGCCGGGCTTCGCGCGCTCGCAGCATATCGTGCCGGCGCGCAACTGCCATGTCGCCCCTGCCTCTCTGCCGCTGAAGGCGCTGGCCTTCGCTGAACCGGCCGCCTGCGCCCGCCACTGCGTCAACCGTATGCCTGCGGCTTCGCTGGAGAGCGTGCTGGTGATCGGCGCCGGTACGATCGGCCTGTCGATTGTTCAGGCATTGCGCATTATGGGCGCGGGCAAAATCACCGTGATTGAACCCGACGCCGCCAAGCGCGCGCTGGCATTAAAGCTTGGCGCGGCGGAGGTCTGGGCGCCGGGCGAACTTGCGCCGCAGGTTCGCTTCACCGGGGCGATCGATGTGGTTGCGGCGCAGGCCACCCTGAATGACGCCTGCACTCGCGTCTGCGCCGGCGGCACGGTGGTATGTATGGGCGTACCGGGCGGCCCGCGTGAAATCCCGCTGCCGATGATGCAGCGTTTCGAACGCGATCTGCTTAGTTCCGGCATGTATATCCCGGAAGATTTTGATGTGGTTATCGAGTGGCTGGCGGATGGAAGGTTTGATACCAGCGAACTGGTGACCGACCTGTTTCCGGTCGACGAGGCCGCAAAGGCGTTTGAACGTGCGCAGCAGAATGATTCCATAAAAGTCATGCTGCAATTTGCTGAAGATTGATGATGTCACCCTCTGTCGGGCGCTGCATAACGGCAGCGCCCCCCTACAACAATAAAAAAGGATACTGCGATGAGTCAAATCACCAGTCCTGCACCTTATTCAATCAGCCGTCCTCAGGACGTAATCGATATTGTTAATAAAAACTCAGCGGTTAATACCAGCGTCGCCGTTATTTTTATCGCGCTGGGCGGCATTCTTATTGATGCTTATCAGGCGGCGATGGTGGGATTCGGCAACAAATATATCGCCGCGCAATTCGGCATCTCCCCCGGCCTGGCCGCTACCGTTAACGCCTCGGTTTTAGTCGCGGCGCTGATTGGCGGATTATTAGCAAACCGGATAATTAACCGTTTTGGACAGAAGCGCGCATTTATTATCGGGATGGGATTGTGCACCCTGGGCGCCGCCGCCGTCGCGATAGCGCCTGATATCTGGTGGGTGCTGGTATGCCGCGTCATCATGGGTTTCGGTCTGGGGATTGATTTCCCGCTGGCGACCAACGCCGTGGCGGAGCTGCGAGGCTCTACCTCGAAGAAGACCGGCTCGTCGGTTAACCTCTGGCAAATGGCCTGGTATGTCTCTACTACCGTGGTCTATCTGGTTCTGCTGCCGCTGCTTCTCTCCGGCATCGCTGAAGAGCAACTTTGGCGTTATGGCATCTTTATCGGCGCTATTTTTGCCGTAGTTATCATGATATTGCGTTACTTCTTTATCGGCGAATCAGCGATGTGGGCCGCACGCGTAGGGCGTTATGAAGAAGCCTGCGCTATCCTGGCAAAACGCTACGGGGTTCATGCGCGCGTCGCCGCGCAGCCGCCATTACAAAGCCTGTCCGTGGAAAAGGCGGAAAATAAGCTGCGCGGCGGGTACGGCATCCTGTTTAACTCGCGCTACCGCAAACGCACCCTGCTCGGCTGCATCGTAGCCACTATGCAGGCCTGGCAATATAACGCGGTGGGCGTTTATCTGCCGCTGACGCTGGCCGGAATACTGAGCGGCGGCTTGACCGGCGCGCTGGCCGGGTCTGCGGTGGTGAATGCGCTTTGCGGCATCACCGGCGGGTTGGCAGGCTCCCTGCTCCTTCAGCGTCTGGGAACCCGTTTACAGTCCATGTATGGATTCGCGCTGGTGACGATTGCGCTACTGGCCCTCGGAACGCTGGCGACTACCAGTCCATGGCTCTCTTTAACTCTGCTGGGAGCGATTATTTTCTTTCACTCCGCCGGCCCTGGCGGATTAGGCATGACGATTGCCACGCTCTCATATCCACCAGCGATACGTCCGACCGGGGTGGGATTTGCACGAGCCATTATGAGAACCGGGGCAATTGCCGGGCTTATCTTCTGGCCCATGCTGTGGGGCGCATTAAAAACAGAGGCGTTCTACTGGCTGGCGGCGGTGCCTTTCCTCGGCTTCCTGACATGTCTGCTGATTAAGTGGGAAGCGCTCGGCGCCAATGTTGACGCTGAAGATGCTGAGGTGCTGGCAGAACTGGAGAAATAATCATCAGGCGCGTCGGCCCGCGTCGGCGCGTCGGTTAACAAAGCGCTCCACTTTTAATGTGGTTTGTTCCACAGATTTCTCGCCGACCCGGAGAGGAAAATTATGGCTGGAAAATTACCGGTACCAGGTGAAAGGCTCTCCCCGCAGGCCATGAGACGCGTCGTTATGGGCAGTTTTGCCGGCGCGTTAATGGAATGGTACGACTTTTTTATTTTCGGAACGGCGGCGGGGCTGGTCTTTGCTCCGCTGTTTTTCCCCGACAGCGATCCTTTTATTGGTCTGATTGCCGCGTTTGCAACTTTTGGCGTAGGTTTTCTGACGCGTCCGCTGGGGGGCATTGTTTTTGGTCACTTTGGCGACAGAGTCGGACGCAAGATAACGCTGATCTGGACGCTGGGAATTGTTGGTTGCTCAACGTTTTTAATCGGCTTTATCCCTACCTATCAGCAGATCGGCATTTGGGCGCCCGTCACGCTGATGATTCTGCGCTTGATTCAGGGATTCGGCCTTGGCGGAGAATATGGCGGCGCGGCGCTAATGACTATTGAATCCGCCCCCCTGCAGAAACGCGGGTTTTTAGGATCGTTGCCGCAGACGGCAGCCTCAGTTGGAATAATGCTGGCAACCGGCGTATTTGCGCTCTGTAATCATTTTCTGACACAGGAACAGTTCCTCTCCTGGGGATGGCGCATTCCATTCTGGCTTTCTGCGGTGATGCTGGTTGTAGGAATGTTTATACGGCTTCATACAGAAGAAACGCTGGATTTTTCCCAACAAAAGGCCGCTGCTGCGCAAGAAAAAACAGCGCCTCCTCTTATTGAACTTTTCCGCAAGCATCCCCGCAATATCCTGTTAGCGCTTGGCGCCAGGCTGGCGGAGAGCGTCTCGTCAAATATCATTAATGCTTTTGGTATCGTCTATATTTCCACCCAGCTGGCTCTATCCAGAGATATTCCGTTAACCGGCATGCTTATCGCTTCGGCTATTGGCATTATCTGCTGCCCGCTGGTCGGCTGGCTCTCGGACCGCGTTGGACAACGGAAAATTTATCTGGCCGGGGCAGGATTCTGCATTCTGTTTGCTTTCCCCTTTTTCCTGCTGCTGGATACTAAAAGTACGCTCATTATCTGGTGCAGTATGAGCCTGGGCTATAACTTAGGCCCAACGATGATGTTTGCCGTACAGCCGACGCTATTTACCCGCATGTTTGGTACCCGCGTTCGCTATACCGGCCTTTCTTTCGCCTATCAGTTTTCCGCTATTCTCGGCGGGATGAGTCCTCTTATCGCATCCAGCCTGCTGGCGATGGGAAACGGCAAGCCCTGGCCGGTCGCCCTGTTCCTGTTGGTTATTTCTGTCCTCTCCTTTATTTGCGTCTGGCTCATCGATCCGCATTCGTCCAGTAAAGAAGCGGCCAAAAAACCATGTATTGCTTACCACTCTGTCAGAGAAAAAACACATGAAAAATGAATGGAATAATGCACACCGGCAGGCGCTGCAGCGCGCGTTTGACGCCCCGTGGCCGGGCCCTGTCGGGGAAGCCGTATGGCTGGAAAAAGGCAACATCCGTATCCAGGTTTATCCGCATGACGGCGCCCGGATGACGTCGTTACAGGCGTTTGGTTTTGAGCTGTTGCGCCAGTGGCAGCCGCAACGAAAAGCGTTTCAGTACGGCTGCTTTCCAATGGTGCCGTGGGCGGGACGTCTGGGCTACGCAACCTTAACGGTGGGCGAACAGCGTTACCCATTACCTGCCAATAAACCGCCCCATGCGCTGCATGGGATGGCCTGTTATTCAGCCTGGGAAGTGGTAGCAAAAACGGCAGACAGTTTATGTTTACGCATGCCGCTGGGCGCGCCGTGGCCCTGGCGCGGAGAGATAGTGCAAAGGTTCACGCTGGAAGAGGACAGCCTGATACTGCGTCTGGAAATCCGCTCGGCGTCAGAAAAATTTCCGGCCTCTGCCGGATGGCACCCGTGGTTTGCCAAACGCCTTAATCCCCATAGCCCGGAAGAGGAACTACAGCTATTTTTCAGCGCCGACTGGCAGGAAGAAGCTGGCGATAATGAACTGCCTACCGGTAACAAAATAGCGCCGCAAGCCGGGCCGTGGGATGACTGCTTCGGTTTTACTAACGGGCTGCATATTGAATTGCAATGGCCCGGCAAGCTAAGTATGTCGATGACATCGCCGGCCCAAAGCCTGGTGATCTTTGATAAACAGCCTGATGCGACCTGTATCAACCCGCTTACTCAGGCTCCCAACCAGATCAACCTGGCGCCGCAATTTGTCAGCGTCGAGCAGCCGTTAATTATCGAGACAGTCTGGCGGTTCCGGAAGGAAGGCTGATTAATTAGCTCAGCGTTACGCCTGAAATTACCCGTTACCCGATATAGCCGCCCTGTCTTTATCAAAAACAGCAACGCCAGCCTGAGCGCTGGCGTTTCATCTTCATATTAAGCCAGAAGCCGCGGGGTTTAAGCGGTCAGCAATCTTCAACTATCAGGTAGGCGGCGTTTACCGGGCCGTGAACGCCAACCACCTTAATCAGCTCGATATCTGCCGTAGAGCTGGGGCCGCCGATCAGGTTCACGCAGGAAGGCATACGTTCGCCCTGCTCCGCTTTCTGATGCAGCACCGTCGCCAGCTGCGCCACGCGCGGTAAAATGGCGCTCTTGCGCAGAACAAAAATCGAAGATTCAGGCAGCAGGCTAACCGAACGCCCGCGCTCCGGCGCAGAAAACAGCACCACGCCGCCAGATTCCGTCAGGCCATACTCCGCGTAGACCACGCCGACTTTGGCCTGCTCCGCCAGCCGGATATTCCGCTCGCCCTGCGCCGCATCCCAGACCACGGCATCGCAGGCTTGCTGCAAGCGAGCGGTGATGCCAAGCTCGGCTAAACGCGCATCGCCGCTGATCACCACCGGCTGATGACCATATTTATCACACAAACGCAGCGCCGCTTCCGCAGCATGTTCTTCACTGGTCAGCTCGCAGTGCGCCATCATCACCGTCGAGGCGAACTCGACAAAGGCATCGCAGCGCTGCTGCTGGCTCAACCCGACCAGCCGCGTCTGCGCGAAGTTATTAAGCGGCTCAGGGCGCGCCTCAGGAATCGTGCGCGGCTCGCGGCCCAGCGCCCCGGCAATTGTTGCTAAAAAATCAGTACGGTTATCCATTACTTTTTCCCCTGCGCCTGATGTTTTTTGAACCAGCTACGGAAGCTTTCACCATCTGCTTCAGGCAAATCGCGCGCCTCACGCCAGTCGCGAATAGCGCCGATATTCAGCGGGGCCTTGCCGCCCTTGATAAACCAGCTGGCCGCGCGGGCGCCGGCGATCATCCCCACCTTCCACAGTTTGGGATGACTGTTGGCCCAGGCAAACGCTTTAATCGCTTGCTGTTCCGCTTTTGGCGTAATCCCCGCTTCCGCCATTACCCGGCGATGGCGCAGAATCAGCTTAGACAGCGGGATCTGTACCGGACAGACGCTGTCGCAGGCGGTACAGAGCGAACAGGCATACGGCAGATCCTTAAAGTCTTCATAACCGCCAAGCAGCGGCGAGATCACGGCGCCGATGGGGCCGGGATAGATCGAGCCATAGCCGTGGCCGCCAATATGACGGTAGGCCGGACAGGTATTCATGCAGGCGCCGCAGCGAATGCAACGCAGCACTTCGCGAAATTCCGAGCCGAGCACCGCGGAACGTCCGTTATCGACGATCACCAGATGGAACTCTTCCGGACCGTCAACGTCGCCGGCCTCACGCGGCCCGGTTAGCCAGGTATTGTAGCCGGTCAGGCGGGCGCCCACCGCGCTGCGCGCCAGCATGGTAATCAGCACGTCTACTTCTTCAAAGGTTGGCGCGATACGCTCCATGCCCATTACGGCGATATGCGTTTTAGGCAGCGTGGTGCACATGCGGGCGTTACCCTCGTTGGTCACCAGACATACCGAGCCGGTCTCCGCGACGGCGAAGTTGCAGCCGGTGACGCCGACTTCTGCGCTGAGAAAATCCTGACGGATTTTCTGCCGGATAAACAGCGTCATCGCCTCCGGCGTTTCCGGCCCGTCATAGCCGAGCTGTTCGTTGAGCACGCGGCGGATCTGGTGGCGATCTTTATGGATCGCCGGCACCACAACATGTGAAGGGGGATCCTGGTCCAGCTGGAGAATATATTCTCCCAGATCGGTTTCCGTTACCTGAATGCCCGCCTCCTGCAATACATGGTTCATACCGATCTCTTCGGTCACCATCGATTTGGACTTCACTACTTTTTTCGCCTTTTTGGCCTGCGCCACCTGCAGGATATAGCGCGTGGCATCCTCTTTGGTTTTGGCAAAAAAGACGTGGCCGCCATTAGCGGTTACTTTTTCCGACAGCTGCCAGAGATAAGCGTCCAGATTGCTCAGCACATGCTCGCGGATTTGCCGGGCGCGCTCACGCCACTGCTCCCAGTTGCCAAGCTCGTCCACCATTTTCTGACGGTTAGCGCCGATTCGCTCCTGAGCGTTAGCTACCGCTTTACGCATAATCGGATCGTCGATCTGCTGGCGAATACGTATTTTAAAATCTTCATCACTGGTTTTTAGATACATGACCTTCTCCTCAGCGGCTCATCAGGACTTCAGCAATATGCATTACTTTCACCGGATGGCCTTCGCGCTGCAGGCGTCCGCCAATATTCAACAGGCAGCTGACATCGGCGCCAATCAGATACTCAGGCTGCGCTTCCATCAGATGGCTGCTTTTCTCCTTAACGATCTCGCCGGAGATCTCGGCCATTTTTACCGAGAAGGTGCCGCCAAAGCCGCAGCAGGTCTCCTGCCCCTTAAACGGCACCAGCTCCAGCCCGGCGACGTGATGCAGCAGAGCCAGCGGCTCCTCGCGCACGCCCATTTTACGAAACAGGCTGCAGGATGGGTGGTAAACCGCCCTGCCGGGCAGACGGGCGCCGACATCAACGATGCCAAGCGTATTGACGATAAACGAGGTGAGATCCTGTATCCGCGCCGCGACTTTTTCCGCGCGGCGCGCCCATTCCGGCTCATCCGTCAGGTAGCTGGGATAGGTTTTGATAGCGTAGGTGCAGGAGGCGGCGGGAGAAACGATAGGATCGTCATTCTCCTCCAGCGCAACGATCAGGTTCTTCATGCCGGGTATGGCTTCTTTTATATAACCGCTGTTAATGGCGGGCTGGCCGCAACACCCCTGTTTTTCAGGGAAATTTACCTGGCAACCCAGTTGCTCCAGCAGCAATACCGTGTCGCGGGCAACGCGCGATTTCAGCGCGTCGCCGATACAGGTAACAAAAAAATTAACGTTCACGATAAGAACTCCATTGCTTCATTTGTTATTTATTTCACTTCAGGCTGCAGGGCCGTCACGCCATGAACCAGTAATAAAACAGGCCAATTTCCAGCCCAAGGATAATGATATAGGCGGCGCAGTACTTCATGGTGCCAGCCATAATGGCGCTGCCCTGCCCTTCCATACGCGCTGCGGACACGGCGATAGCGATACTCTGCGGCGAGATCATTTTTCCGCCGGTCGCCCCGGAGGTATTGGCGGCGGCCAGCCAGTTGGGATCGATGTGCAGTTTTTCCGCCGCCATGGTTTGCAGCTTGCCGAACAGCACGTTGGAGTTGGTGTCGCTGCCGGTAACGAAGGTGCCCAGCGCTCCGATAATCGGCGAAATAAACACGTAGGCGCCGCCGGTCAGGTTAACCAGCGTCTGCGCCAGCGTAGCGATCAGCCCGCTGACATCCATTACCGTTGCCAGCGCCACCACCGCCATAATGGCGATAATCGAGTTTTTAAGCTGTAGCAGCGTATTAACGAACACGCGCAGCATACCGCCAGCCGAAGCGCCCTGAATAAAGCCGCCGATAATGGAAGCAAGAATAATCAGCACGCCGGGCGTCGCTATCCACTCAATGCGCAGCGACAGCGTAGTGCCGTCAGCCAGGTTAAAGTGCAATACCGAGGCAATCTGCGAAACCGCTGCTTTAATGCCGGGAAACAGCGGCGAACAGAGCAGCACGAAGAGAAAAATAAAGAGATAGATAGAGCAGGTTTTAAGCAATACGCCCGCAGAGCGCGGCGTCGTTACCCCTTGCTGTACCGCATCAATACGCCAGGCCGGATCGGTTTTTCCGTTGCGCGCGCGCCCTGCCAGCGCCACGGCGATCAGGCTGACCAGGCTACCGGCGAAGGCGGGCAGCTCCGCCCCCAGATAGATAGCGACGAAATATTGCGGAATCAGCGAGGCCACGCCGCACAGCAGCGTAATACCGAATACGCCGCGTATCGCTTTCAGGCCGCCGCCGATAATACAAACGATCACGAACGGCAGCAGAATATTAAACAGCGCCAGCTGCAGAATAACGGTGCCGCCCAGCGTATGCACCGGCAGATTAACCAGCTCGGCCAGGATGGATACCGGAATCCCCACGGCGCCGAAGGCGGTCGGTACAGTATTAGCCACCAGCGAAGCGATGGCGGCTTTCATCGGGTTAAAGCCCAGCGCAATAAGGATGCCGATCGGAATAGCTACCGCGGTGCCATAGCCGGCCGCCGCTTCCAGAAAGCCGCCAAAGCACCAGGAGATCAGCAGTACCTGAATACGTTTATCATCGCTGATACTGGCCAGCACCTCACGCAGGATATCCATCGCTCGGGTAGCCTGCATCAGGTTATAGCTGAAAATCGCCCCAAGGATAACGATGACGATAGGCCATAAACCTTTGAGGGCGCCGTAGGCGATAGCAGAGTTCAATGTTTGTACTGGCGTATGCCAGAAAAAGAAGGTCAGCCCGTAAGTCAGGGCAAGCGTAATCAAAACGGAATAGTGAATAGCCAATTTAACTTTCAAAATTAAAAAGACCATGAGTAAGAGCGGCACGACTCCCAGCGAAAATAATAAGTATTCGTGCATTGGTTCTCCCTGATGTAATAGCCAGTCCAGTTAGGTGGATAAACAGGGCGCTTTTATATCTTCTGCTGCAGCATAAAGCGAATGGCTGGATCGCTTCAGTAGAAGATTAGATAAAAAAAAGCGATAAAAGATAAAATTATGCACTCGCTTTGTTATTTTTGTTTTAAAAAAACCTACCACCGCTTTAGGCCAGCGCAGGAAAATAGGTGGTATAACAGCGTATTAGGCGGTATACCCTCTCTGGTCAGCTTACGTTCTCATTAACAACGTGCCGATGTTAAATCTGCGCTTTTCCATCATAAAATTACCATTATGAAAAATAAAAAAGACAATAAATATTGAGGACGGAAATTATTTACTAAATGAATAATATTGAGGTAAGCGTCGGCAAATATGCAAGTAAAGCCGTGGATAACCATACCCGATAAGTCATGATTATCCACGGCGGAATCCGTTACGCTAAGATAACATGGGCATCATCCAGCATCTGCTGCGTTACGCCAACCAGCGTAATACTGTTTTGACCAAAATCTAATACCAGACTCTCCTCTGATTCGGTTATAAAATCATGATAGTCTCCGCCGATTGCGCCCTGCACTCCCATCAGTACAAGGCTGTCACTCTCGTTGAAGCCAAAGATCGAATCATGACCAAAGTCGCCGCTGAAGATGAAGGTATTGTCATTGCCCGCAGCATAGATGCTGTCGTCACCTTCCCCACCGACAAAGGTGTCATTATCTCCGGCACCATACAGCCGATCGTCTCCGCCGCCGCCAAACAGCCAGCTACCTGCTTCGCTGGCCTGCAAAATATTTGCTGCGCTGTCACCATTAACAGAGGTAGCCCAGCTGGTCAGCCCTTTCGTTGACAGCAGTCCATCGTCGGTGACGTTATGGTCTACGCTTTCCGTGAACAGCCACAAAAAGGACTCAAGGCTTTGTACGGTATGAATGTCGCTGGCGATGGTAATCCCACCGTCAGCATCGCGCAAATAGAGCGTATTGCCATCTTTCGCAATATCGTAATCACTTAGCGACTGCTCAATATCCAGTGTATTATGCCCTAAACCGCCGGAAATAATGTTATAGCCACCGGCATCGCGGAAGGTATCATCGCCGATACCGCCTTCGATATAGTCATTGCCCGCTCCGCCCTTGATCAGATCGTTTCCTTCCGAGCCGATAATAAAGACCGGGCCGGTATGCTTTTGCGCATAAATATTGCGATCTTCAACCCAGGTATTGGTGCGTGCGCCATCGGACAGATTAGCGACGACAACCGTAGAATCCCGATCGGTGAGTGAATAGAACTCCGAATCAAGTATCCTTGTCATATTATCCTGATAAAAGAAGGGCATATGCGTTAACCAGGAAGCGATATTCACTATCGACTGCGGTAAAATATTCCAGGTATTGGAAGCATAGTAGTCATTGAAATTAACTATGTTATCGGTAGTCGTTTCGTAATGGCCGTCATGGGTAAAGAAGGTTGAAAGCGTTATATCGGTTCCATCCAGTACGCGGAAAACCGGATCGTTTTCAAAGCCTACATTCAATACTTTCCCGCCCTCCTCATACTGTGTTGGCGAGGCAAAAGCGATATAATTTGCATCGGAGTAAAAGCCGTTCCAGTTTTTATCGCTTAAATACGCCATACTGTTCACAGACAGGCCGCCAAGACTGTGCCCGCTTACCACAACATCACTGCCAGAAAGGCCATTCTCCCCGGCAAAAACGGCGACTTTTCCCAGCAAATCACCAAAGGCGTTAGCAGAGTAATAATTGCTGTAATCTTCCGACATCAGACCGGCAAAGATATCATTAATCGCATCGCCAATCGTATCACAAATAAGATTTTCACGCGGGCCAGACGTACCACGGAAAGCGATACCGATCTGGATTAAATGTCCTTCAGCATCATATTTCCCCATAACTTCCGCCTGGGCAGTTTTATAACCGAAATTTTCGCCGTAATAGGTTCCTCTGGAATCGGTGACACCGTCATAACCCAGCGTTGCGGCGTCAATAGTATACCAGCCCGCTTCATTAATCGTTTCCAGCGCTTTTTGCTCTGAATCCGGGTTCCATGGCAAACCACCAATAATACCTTGTGAATCACCGTTACCAAAGAGCGCGGTGATTAACGTAACCGGCAGCCCCAGGCCAAAACCTGAGCCATAATAACCATTCGCCAGGCCGTCATCCAGATTATGATAAGTGTAAGTGGTTAGCTTCAGTGCATCATTAAACAATGCCTTCGCTTCATCTTCATTTAAATTATTGAACGAAAAAATCCCCATCTGTTTTCTCCTTATTGTTACTTAACTTTGTAATGATTCTCTTATGTTATTATTAGTTGTTTATTTTCGCCGCGGAATTAAGTAGTATGACACACTGATAAAATACTTCTGATAAAACGCCAGGAAAACGATTGTAATCCTGTCTAATGAAGCAGCTTTATCGGTTACCAGGGTGAAGTCTGAAAATAACAACTAACGCGCGCTATGTTTAATGTTTATCATAAAAAAATTCTTTCCAATAGACCAAATACTACTTATCCTAACCTGTAAAACAGATCCGATTTCATTTGAGGAAAAAATTTAACCATCGCTACTCTTGTCAGAAAAAGAAGCAATGGAATAATGAGGCATGTTATTTATTTTAATGGAACGCTGAAAATATAAATGGTTTACATAATAAATGATTACCAAAATATCGCTATAACAGAAATCAGCCGCACTATATAGCGATAGCGAACAACAGTATCAGCGTAACAGCAGCAGGCGATAACGCAGGATAAACAGGCTGCCGGGCGTGCTCCCGGCAGCTTAACAGGCAACTTAGCCCGCTAACGCTTTCAGTTTCGTAACCTCCAGATCGGCGCGCCCTTTAATCTCCTCCACCAGACGCAAAAACGCCGGCGCCGTGCTGTGCTGTTGCAGCTGCGCTTCTGAACCCCAGCGCTCTACCATGACAAACTGGCCAGGCTTATCGAGATCTTTATGCAGGGTATACTGTTCACAGCCTGGTTCGCCCTGTACGTCACGTACGGCATTACGCAACGCCTGCTCAACGGTATCGGCCTCGCCTGATTTCGCAATAATAGTGGCCACAATGGTAATCGCTTCGCTCATCCTGCTTCTCCTTAAGGTTTGTTACTGCTGCGACCCTTGGCCGCGACACAATCAATAACAGTAGGCTAAAAACGCCCGATGCGGGTAGCCGCAATGTGCGCCATAAAAAACATTGCCGACGCCGATTCAGGCAGGTGGCGCCTGGCTGCCAGCCGTGAGCTATCGCACAGTTTGATAAATTTCCGTGATTTCCCTCTTGAAATATCGGGCCATGCCAATATATAGCGCTCAGGTCTATCAGGAATTTGTTTGTCAGGAGCGCCGCGTATGAAACCATGCGATGAAACTTCCCCTTCACAGCCGCAGCCGTTAGTCGCCACCGCCAGTCAGGATGCCGTTCAGGAACTGCTGGAACTGCTACAGCAGCAAAATATGCCGCCGGAAACCGCGCTGGCCAGTCTGGCGGTAGCGATGTCGCAGCTGATGTCCACCACCGGCTGCCATCAGTTTGTCCTTAGCAGCCCGCTTTCTCAGCTGGTGGTGCTGTTACAGACCGGCGCGCCCGCTCACAGCCAGATGATCCACTAGCGTCGTGCCGATCGCAGCGGCAGCGGCAGTATAAGACTGCCGCTCTTACGTTCAGACACAACTTTGCCCCTTCGCTCTGCCCTGACGCGCCGGTTCTGCGCTATATTCCAGCCAAAGCCGATAATTTGACGAGGGGCATGATGAATAACCAACCCGCTGAAGGATTAAACACCGCCCAGGCGCTGGAACAGCTGGACGCGCTTTACTATCAGGCGGTCAACGCGCTACGCGACGCGATTAAGACCTTTATCGAACAGGGGGAATTGCCCGATGTGCAGGCGCGCGCAGATGGCCTGTTTGTCTATCCTGAGCTGCGCATCAGCTGGGATGGCGTCTCGCCGCAGAAAAACCGCAGCCGGGCGTGGGGCCGTTTCAGCCATGCCGGCAGCTACGCTACTACCATTACGCGCCCGGAGCTGCTGCGCCACTATCTGCGCGAACAGCTGGCGGTAATTGAACGCGACTATGAGGTTACCATTACCGTTGGCCCATCACGCCAGGAAATTCCCTTTCCCTACGTTATTGATGGTTCCGATCTGGAGCTGGACCGCACCATGAGCAGCGCACTGGCGCAGCACTTTCCGACCACCGATCTGGCGAATATCGGCGATGAAACGGCAGACGGCATTTTTAATACCACCAGTATTTTTCCGCTGAGCCACTTCGACGCGCTGCGCACCGATTTTTCGCTGGCGCGTCTGCGTCACTATACCGGCACGCCGCCGGAACATTTCCAGCCGTTTATTCTGTTTACTAACTATACGCGCTACGTTGATGAGTTTGTGCGCTGGGCCTGCGAACAGATCGCCGATGAGAACAGCCCTTACACCGCGCTCTCCTGCGCCGGCGGCACGCTGCTCACCAGAGAGAGCGGCGATGCGCAGGCGGCGCTTTCCGATCTGGCGTGGAAAAAGCATCAGATGCCGGCCTGGCACCTTATCTCTCCCGACCGTCGCGGCATTACGCTGGTGAATATCGGCGTTGGCCCTTCCAATGCGAAAACCATCTGCGATCATCTGGCGGTGCTGCGTCCGCATGCCTGGTTGATGATCGGCCACTGCGGCGGCCTGCGTGAGAGCCAGCAGATTGGTGATTATGTGCTGGCGCACGCCTACCTGCGCGACGATCACGTACTGGATGCGGTGCTGCCGCCCGATATCCCGATTCCCAGCATCGCTGAAGTGCAGCGCGCGCTGTACGACGCTACCAAAGAAATCAGCGGCATGCCGGGCGAAGAGGTTAAACTGCGGCTGCGTACCGGTACGGTAGTCACTACTGACGATCGCAACTGGGAGCTACGCTACTCCGCTTCAGCGCTGCGTTTTAATCTCAGCCGCGCGGTGGCGGTGGATATGGAAAGCGCCACCATCGCCGCTCAGGGCTACCGCTTCCGCGTGCCTTACGGCACGATGCTCTGCGTCTCCGATAAGCCGCTGCATGGCGAAATCAAGCTGCCAGGCCAGGCCAATCGCTTTTACGAGGGCGCAATTTCCGAACATCTGCAAATCGGCATTCGCGCGGTGGAGCTGTTGCGTGCCGAGGGCGATAAATTACATTCACGCAAGCTGCGCACCTTTAACGAACCGCCCTTTCGTTAAACCACTAAAAAGGCGCCCGCGGGCGCCTTTTTACTTGCTACCGTGCAGCGATGGAAACGTCGCCGCATTCCTCGTCCGCGCTGGCGGGCAGCGACATTTTCATCGCACCGGTTCAGCCGGCAACATCAGGCCAGCTTAATCATTACCATACCAATCAGCAGCAACAGCAGCCCTGCCCAGCCGCGCGGGCGCAGCCGCTGACCAAACAGCGCCCAGCCCGCCGCCAGCGTGGCGATCACGCCAAAGCCGCCCCACAGCGCATAGGCCACCGCCAGATCGATGCCTTTCACCGCCTGCCCCAGCGCGCTGAACGCCCCCATGACCAGCAGCAGCGACAGCACGCCCGGCAGCTTTTTACGAAAGCCATCGGAATATTTCAGGAAAATATTAGCGGCTATCTCCAGCACTACCGCCAGAATTAAAAACGCGATATGCCATATATTAAGCGGCTGCATGCTGGCCTCCTTTTTTTACTGCTTTACGGCCGGCTTTTTCGGTGCCGCCGTTGAGCAGCACGATGCCGGCAATCAGCACCAGCAGGCCGCCCGCCTTCATCAGCGGCAGCGGCTCAGCGAACCAGGCAACGCTAAATAGCGTAATCAGCAGTATGCCGACGCCCTCCCACAGCGCATAGGCCACGCCGAGCGCGATACGCTTTACCGCCAGCGACAGCGCTATATAGGAAAGCGTAACCATTAAATACATGACCAGATGACCCAGCTGCCCGCCGTTCATGCTGGCATACTTCATCGACAGCGTACCCGTAACTTCCGCAATAATAGAAAACATTAAAAACAACCAATATTTCATCTTTATTCCCTCAAGACGTCATAATTGCAAACAATAGCCCGCCACATGCTGCGTTATTGGGATTCAGCATTGTGGAAAGCGAAAAAAGAAGAATGGCAAGGTCAGCCTGTGCTGAGCGGCGCGGTATGCAACAGGTTATGTCGTGGCAAAACCGGGCGCGCAGCGGCTAACGAAAGCTAAAGGAAGCTACAGCTCGCTGCACCAGTGAGTTTCGTAGATAGCGATCGGTGCAACCAGAACGATACCGGAGAAGTTAGGGGAGAATGGCTTACTACCTGTCAGCATAATTTGTCACTGTGTCAGTAAGAAAAATGACCTGTCTGAGTGCCTCATTAAATGGAAAAATAGCGCTGTATGGCACAAATATAGCACGAAAAGGTTATTTAAGGGAAATCTCCTGCCAGCATCGTTGAATTTTCTGATTTGAGTCAATTTACCAGCTGCGCTGAGGCCTTCTGACGCCAGGCTTGCCAGGGGATACCAGGCGTGCCCAACCGCACGCCCCTGGCCTGGCGCCGCGTGATTTTTTCGAGCAATTTTTAACCGACGGTCGGCGCTTATTATGAATTTATTTAACCTTCTGCCGTTATTAAAAGTTTATCCTATCGAAACGATTGATTAATTTTAAAAATTAAAAATTATTTTCGAGCAATTTTTAACCGACGGTCGGCGCTTATTATGAATTTATTTAACCTTCTGCCGTTATTAAAAGTTTATCCTATCGAAACGATTGATTAATTTTAAAAATTAAAAATTATTTTCGAGCAATTTTTAACCGACGGTCGGCGCTTATTATGAATTTATTTAACCTTCTGCCGTTATTAAAAGTTTATCCTATCGAAACGATTGATTAATTTTAAAAATTAAAAATTATTTTCGAGCAATTTTTAACCGACGGTCGGCGCTTATTATGAATTTATTTAACCTTCTGCCGTTATTAAAAGTTTATCCTATCGAAACGATTGATTAATTTTAAAAATTAAAAATTAGTTACTAAATAATTGTCAAACAATTAATTTCAGTTTAAATTATGTGATGCAGATCAATAAAATCCTCTTAAAGATCGTTGTTGACGATCGATAGATAAATATCAATAGCCAATAACAATACGTTTCTACATTTTTGTCACATTACCCTTTTTGACTAAAAGTTAATTTCCGGTTACTTTTTCCTGGTTATTTCCTGAGAAGAAATAACTTATTGCTAAATAACAGGAAGTTAATGATAAAAAGGGATTGTTTGATTATGACTACCGCCCCCATTGCGTTCAGACTTAACTCGTTAGCCAGGCTCACCGCGTTAGCCTTAGGTACCGCCTTGTTTATTCCCCAGGCGGCGTTGTCAATTACTATAGTTCAAATTGATGAACTGAATTACGACTTATCCAGCCCGGATTTAAGCAAATGGAAGGATATCGTTAGCCTGAAAGAGGAAGAAGATGTTAGCAATCCTTTACTGGGCAATAAGGATTATAATGTAACGCTGGTCGATACTATTAATAACCTGAGCGTTGCGGTTAACGGCAATACCGTCAGGCTTAATTCAGAAAATACGCTAACCATTAATGATAACGGAAAAGCGCTCAACGCGCCTGCCACTCTGGCCGTTACCCGCTGGGATGCGCCTGGAACGCTGGAAATTTTAAACGACCTGACCATAATTAGCTCGCGCAAAAATCCCGACTACAACAACAGCGGCATTGCTATTTTTGAATATAACAATCTGACGTTAAATGGACAGCTGACGTTGCACAACACCTTTGAAAGCAATGGCATCAGCAACCAGTATGGTTTTATGGCGGCAGGGCGAGATATCGCTATTCAACGCCATGTTACGCCGGGTGTGGCTGGCACAACGAGCTTTTCGGGTATTGATAATCGGGGTAAAGCCGGTGGGGGCAGTGGTAATATTGATATTGCCGGGGCGCTGAATATTAGCTCATCGCTGGCAGCGAATATAGATAACGCTCACGCTGATAACTTTGTTGGTATCAGTAATAAGGACGGGATAATTAAAATTCATGGAAACTATTCTGTTTCGAGCACTAATCAGCGCGGCAATGATAATTATTGCGGCCTGTGCAATACGGGAACAATAGAGCTGGCGGGTATGCACTCTGCCGCTTCGTACTGGAGAAACAGTAACGATACCAGAGGCTCTGTGTACCATATCTATAACACCGGCAAGGTAAATATCAATGGCGCGGTAGTGCTGGAAAACAACAATCAGGCTGCAGGTAACGATGCTGACAATTTTGACCGCGTCTATGCCATTTATTCCAGTGGCGAAACGATCATTAACGCATCCAGTCTGGCTATAACC
This sequence comes from Mixta tenebrionis, assembly GCF_006517625.1. Taxonomy (GTDB): domain Bacteria; phylum Pseudomonadota; class Gammaproteobacteria; order Enterobacterales; family Enterobacteriaceae; genus Mixta; species Mixta tenebrionis. Next base: position 40,659 of record NZ_VHQI01000004.1, read on the forward strand.
GGTAAAATGGTTGCCGACGGCGGCACAATAGATATCGCCAACCATCCGGCATATAGCGCGTCCCTGACCGGCATCACCGATACGCTAAATGGCGGCGTGATAAACCTGCGTTTATCAGGCGCGGCCAGCAGGTGGAATATGAGCGGCGACAGTCATATCAGCAACCTTAGTCTGAACGGCGCTACCCTTTCGCTCGGCGGCGGTCAGCAGCAACGTTTTCAAACGCTAACGGTTGAAGGGAACTATCGCGGCGATGATGCACTGATCGAGATGAATACCCGGCTGGGCGATGACGGCTCGCCTGCAGATAAGCTGCTGATAAAAGGCGATGCCGCCGGTAAAACCTATGTCCGTATCAATAACGTTAACGGCGCCGGCGCGCTGACGCAAAACGGCATTGAGCTGATCCGCGTCGAAGGCGTCTCCTCCGCCGAATTTAAACAGCAGGGGCGCGTAACCGCCGGCCTTTATGAATACTTTTTACGTCAGAAGGAAAATAGCTGGTATTTAACCAGCCAGCATCAGCCTTTCACGCAGGAAGCGGCGCCAGAGCCGGGCGTAACGCCGCAGCCGACTCCGGCACCAACGAGGGTGTATCATCCTGAGAGCGGCAGCTATATTGCCAACCGGGCGGCGATGAATAGCATGTTTTCGCTACGCTATGCCGACCGCGCCGCTCAGCAGAGGCACATCAACCCAGCCACGGGCGAGGATAGCTATTCGGCGCTGTGGCTGCGTCAGACCAGAAGCCACAGCAAAGGACGGGACGGCAGCGGACAGCTCTCCACGCGCGGCAATACCTATACGGCCCAGCTTGGCAGCGATCTGCTGACTCTGCGCGGCGCAGGCCAGCATGCGCTGACGCTCGGCGCTTTCGCCGGCTATGGCAACCATAAAAATAGCAGCCGTTCAGCGCTGAGCGGCTACGGCGCCCGCGGACAAATTAACGGTTACAGTCTCGGCCTGTATGCCGGCTGGACAAGCGATGCGGATGCCAGAAACGGGGCATATGTTGATACGTGGCTACAGCACGGCTGGTTTACTGACTCGGTAAAAGGCGACGATTTAGACAATGAAAAATATAAGGCTAAAGGCTTTCTCGCCTCGCTGGAAGGCGGTTATCACTTCAACGCCGGCGCGGTAACGCTGACCCCTAACGCCCAGCTGATCTATCAGGGCCTCCGCGCCGACGCCTTTACCAATGCCCAAGGGAGCGTTATTCAACAGCAGGGGAACGCCATCCTGACCTCGCATCTGGGCGCGCGCCTCGCCGTTGCCGGTCAATATTTGTCACCCTATATGCAGGCCGACTGGATCCATAATACGGAAGATTTTGCCGTGCAGATGGACGGCAACAAAAACTGGCTGCAGGGAGGAAGAGACCTGGCGGAAATGAAGGTGGGCGGAGAAATCCGGCTGAGTCGGAAACTTGCCGGCAAGCTGGATATCGCCCGTATCCTCGGTACGCACGGCTACAGGCAGACTTCAGGTATGTTTAATCTTAGCTATCTGTTTTAGCGCCTGCGGCAAAAGCCCGGTTGGTCCTCTGTAGCGGGGCCAACCTTTTCTTTTTAGTCTCCCCTCTCCTTATCTGAACGCAAGCTAATATATCCAGCCCGGCTGGCGTGGTTGCCCCGCTCAGCGTCAGTTCGGCGCCGGCAACCCTACGGCAATCAACAAACGGCAATCTGGGCGGTACGCGGCAGCACCATCAGCATTTCGCCACAGGTAAGCATTAAATTAATCCCCTGCCCGTTCATCGGCCATTCACGTAAAAAATCGAGCGTTCGCGGCGGCAGCTGCGGCGCAATAGCACGACGCTCCTGAATACCGGGGCCGCGCAGACGCAGGGTCAGGCCGCCGTTCAGCGCCGGTACTTCGAGAATAACCGTCGCGCCGGGCGCGCAAATAGTCGCCAGATCGGGATCGCTGTCGCTATGCAGCAGCGCCAGCGCGGCAGGCAGCTTATCGGTTAGCGGCGCAGCGTTAGCCTGCAACAGGCTGGCGCGCAGCGCGGGCGTATTCAGCGATTCATCCAGCCACAATGAGGCCTCTGCTTCGTTCAGGGTAGAAAGCAGCGCGCTGGCCGCCGGTGACAGCCCTTCCCAGGCTTCAGCGCCCGGCAGCGTCACCGCAACGCCCGGCTCACTCATCGCTTTTAAAATTCGACGCAGCACCGGCTGCGTTGCCACTACGGGACGGTTAAGACTCACCAGTAAACTCATCATTCTTCTCCATTATTCTTCGCTTGATGCTCAAGCATTAATTCTGTCATCTCGCCACGCGTCAGCCTGGCGGCATATTCAGCCAGCTGCCCGTCTGCGCCTCGGCGCAGCGTACGGATGCAGGGCAGCGGCGCCTGAAGCGGTACGGCCGACAGCCGAGACGCTTGCGCCTGTACGCAATGCGTACTGATGCGGGTTTGCGCCAGACTAAGCGGCTGTTGGCGCTGTTGTAAAAAATCGTGCAGCGATCCGCTGCGGTAGTGCTGAAGCTGTGACCACCCGGCAAGCTGAGGCAGAAAATGAGGGGTTATACAGACCGGAACATCTTCCTGCCGAAGCAGCGTGCGCGGATGGATGACCTGTTCGCCTTCCCGGCAGGCCAGTGCGGCCACCGCTTCCTGGCTGGCCGGACGCAGCGCCGCCAGCAGAGGTTCGCAGGCGGCATCGCTACCCTGCTTCAGCAAACTTTGGCTAAAGCAGGTTGAGGTATAGTGAGAATAGCTGACAGAATTCATTTGTACCAGTAACGCCACGCAGAGACCGCTCTGAATGTCACTCTGCCGTTACAGGATGACAGCGCGGTGACGCCCCGGTGGCAGCTGGATGACGCGACAGCAAAAGCGGCAGACAAATCAGAAAAACTCATCAATCGAGGCGATAATTATTTTGTCGCTCCTTACGCGGTTATTTGCCGCCACGCCTTTACCTGCAGGCGCAAATTATTATTTATCTGTCACAATTAGGGCATCAGCATCGCTAAATCGGGTGAATGAATGTTCAATAAAGATCAACTTCCGGAAAGTTTTCGCCGTGAATTTATTCGGGAAGTTTTCTTTCCTCTGGCGCTGGTACTGGTTATTGTCTGGGCTAGCGCCAGCATCAGCGTTTTCTGGGCCGCGAAACACAGTAACCACGAGGCGGTGCTGCAGCAGGAAAACATCATCAAAACCGCATTTAGCCAGAGCATGACCGAGCATCAGCGTCAGCTACACAGCCTGACCAACTGGCCGCCTTTCAGCCGGATTTTACAGCAGCCGCAGCTGGACATGCGCTGGCTGGACGATAACGTAGGCCACTGGCTCTATCAGATGTTCGGTCATCAGGATATCTTTATTCTCAACCCGCAGGACAGAGTAGTGGCTGGCTGGCAAAACGGTCAGCGCATAACTAACCAGCGCTGGAGCCTGTTTGAGGATGCGCTGGCGCCCTGGCTGCTGCGTCAGTCGCAGCCGCACGGCAGCGGCACGAAAGATAACGTAGATTTTGTCCGCATTGACCAGCGCGCCGCGCTGATGGCCGCCAGCGCTATCGGCAGCGAGAATGCGGAAAGCGGCTATCGCCTGATCGGCATAAAATATCTCGACGATGGCTTTCTTAACGCGCTGGCGCAGCGCAGCCTGATTAATCACCTGCACTATATCGGCGAAAACGCCATACCGCCGGATCAGGCGCGTTTACAGCTCCGGTCACGTCTTGGGCCGTCCGCAGGCGACTTCGCCTGGCTTCCAGAGCGTCCCGGCGCCCGAATGCTTAAACTGCTGATTCCGTTGATGACGGCGGTGCTGCTGGTGACCACGCTGGTATGCGCAGGCATGATGCTGCGCCTGTGGCGGCTACGGCTACGGCTGGCGCAGTCGATGCTGCGGCTGGGAGCCAGCGAGGCTCAGGCGCAGCACCTGGCGTTTCATGACGTGTTGACCGGCCTTGCCAACCGCGCGCTTATTGATGAGCGCCTGACGCAGGCGCTGGCGCGCGCAACGCGTAGCCACAGCCAGACGGCGCTGCTACTGCTCGATCTCGATCGCTTTAAAAACATCAACGATACCTATGGACATCACGCCGGCGACGATCTGATTATCGAGGTGGCGCACCGTCTCTCTGCGCTACTGCGCGAATCCGATACCGTAGGACGTATCGGCGGCGATGAGTTCGTTATTGTGATGGAGGATATCCAGCAGCTGGCAGATATAGAGACGCTTTGCCAACGTATTATCGCCACGCTCAGTATGCCCTATACGCTGCTTGGCAGCGAGGCCTGGGTTGGCGTCAGCATCGGAGCGGCGCTGGCGCCGCAGGATGGAACCGAGCGGCAGGAGCTGATGCGCAAGGCGGATATCGCACTGTATGAGGCCAAAAACGACGGCCGTGGTCAGTACCGTCTGTTTGTCCGCGCGATGGATGAATCGGTGCAGACGCGTCAGCAGATTGCCGCCGATCTGCGCAGCGCGCTGCAACAGCAGCAGGGGCTGGAGGTCTGGTATCAGCCGCTGATGGATATCTCCGGCAATCAGATTGTCGGCTTTGAAGCGCTCTTACGCTGGCATCATGCCCAGCGCGGCGCGATACCGCCCTCTGAATTTATCCCGATCGCTGAAGAAACCGGGCTGATTCTACAGATTGGCGAGTGGGTACTGCGCGAAGCGTGTCACGTTTCGCTGCGCTGGCCGGCGCTGACTATCGCGGTTAACGTTTCGCCGTTGCAGTTCCGCGCCGCCGGTTTTGTCCAGCATTTTCAGGAGATTGTACAGTCCGAAGGGGCGGATGCGCGCAATATTGAGCTGGAGATCACCGAAGGCGTGCTGATTGAGGATGAACGCGAAGCGCGCGCGATCATTATCGCCCTGCGCGAAGCGGGTTTCCGCATCGCGCTGGACGATTTCGGCACCGGCTATTCCAGTCTGAACTATCTCAGCCATTTTCCGGTAGATAAGATTAAAATCGATCGCTCCTTTACCCAGTCGCTGGGCGTTGCGGAAAACTCGGCGGCCATTATTGAATCGGTGGTACGCCTGGGTCATGCCATGGGCCTGACGGTAACCGCTGAAGGCGTAGAGACCAGCGGGCAGATGACGGCGCTTAAAGAAGCGGGCTGCAATCAGCTTCAGGGATATCTGTTCAGCCAGGCGGTGCCGCCGGATAAAATCGCGCTGATGCTGGATAAGCGAAAGGCGGGATAATATGCTCCCCTCCGCGCTTCGCTATGGTCAACTTATTCTGGCTTACAGCACCCGCTTTGGTCCGTTGCCGCTGACAAATGTCAGCACTGCTGCTTCATCGCTACTTTCCGCATTTTCACCAATTAACAAAGTGCATCAGCTATGGTATAGCTGGCGGGTATAAAATGCCCATACTGACAGGGAGAAAATTCAGGTTATTTAACCAGACACCGCTAAGGTATACAGTTTGAATTAACGACAAATAAGCTATTAACAGTAAATTTTATTTTCATGATTAATTTAAAAGGATTTTCACATGGACTATAAAATAAAAAAGTTTGCCGTACTCATTGATGGAGATAATGCACAGCCGACAATAATTGAAAATATTTTAAATGAAATTGCATCGTTGGGTAATGCAGTGATTAAGCGAATTTATGGTGATTTTACCTCGCCGCAAAACGCCAGTTGGAAAAAATTTTTGCAGGATAACGCCATTAAACCGATACAGCAGTTTGCCTATACTAAAGGCAAAAACGCTACCGATAGCGCCCTGATTATTGATGCGATGGACTTATTATATAATAACAAATTAGACGGGTATTGCCTGGTTTCAAGCGACAGTGATTTTACCGGGCTGGCAATCAGGCTTCGAGAGTCAGCCCTGACGGTTATCGGTTTCGGTAGCGTTCAAACGCCTGCGCCTTTCCAAAAAGCCTGCAACCAATTCATTATTACTAATATTTTTAAAGAGAAAACGGCAAAGGAGAAAGAGAAGACAAAACCTAAACCAACTCTCTTGCGGGAAGAACAGCTTATTAAAATGATTGTAAGTTTCATCAACAATCAGAAAGATAAAAAATGGGCAGCGATGAGTGAAATAGGTTCCATGTTAAAACAGACGATACCTGAATTTAAAACATAAAATTACGGCGCTAAAAATTTATCCATCCTGCTCAAAAAACACCCTGAACATTTAAGCATTACCGCTGGAAAAGGGCCTGGAGTTAGCCATAAACAACTTTTGGTAAGGACAGTAAATTAAAAATATTCAGCATTGTGACAGCTACACCTTAACTATAGCTGAGCATTTAGCGGCATTGTCAAAGGCCGGCTGGCCGTTAAAACAGACCAGCCGGTTTTTACCATTATTCCGCCGGGAAATCGGTGCCCAGCGTTGTCTCTTTCCACGCCTCTATCTGCGCCAGGCGTTCACGCAGCTTGCTGGTTACCGCTTCAAAACCAAAGGCGCCCATCACCAAATGACGCGGCGGGTTTTCAGTTTCCGCCAGCGCGATCATCGCCGCAGCGGCACGTGCCGGATCGCCCGGCTGCTTGCCGCTGTAGTTCGCGGTATTTTTCATGCGCGCCCCGGCGGTTTCCGCATAGTCTGCAAGACGGTTTTCCGTCTGACGCAGCGAACGTCCCGCCCAGTCGGTACGGAATGGTCCCGGCTCGACGCAGGTAACCTTAATGCCCAGCGGCGCGCCTTCCGTCGCCAGCGCGTCAGACCCCCCCTCTACCGCATGTTTGCTGGCCGCATAGTAACCAGAGCCGGGAAAGCCCATCAGGCCCGCTACTGAGGTAATATTAATAATGTGGCCGCGACGCGCTTTACGCATCGTCGGCAGCACCGCGCGCGTCATCGCAAACAGGCCGAATACGTTAGCATCAAACTGGGCGCGAATTTCCTCTTCTACGCCCTCTTCAATGGAAGACTGGTAGCCATAACCCGCATTATTCACCAGCACGTCGACGGTGCCGAATTTCTCCAGCGCCGCGCTAATCGCGTTATTAATACTGGCGCTGTCGGTAACATCCAGCGCTAACGCCAGCGCCCGCTGCTCATTGCCCTGCACCAGATCGGCAACTTTCTGCACATCACGCGCCGTTACCACCACGTTAAATCCGCGTTTTATTGTCTGCTGCGCCAGCTCGCGCCCGAAACCGGTCGAACAGCCAGTAATCAACCAGACGGGGCTATTTGTTGCCTTCATTGTATTATCCTCTTTAAGCACGTTTTAACCTCTGCCGCGTCACAGCCGCCCGCTCCCGGCGGCTGGACGTCATCGACATAAATAACTAACCCACAGGACGGATAGTATTACGACATCAGGCTTACTTCTTTTTCCCTGGCAGCACTTCATTCAGCAGCTGGCTGGCGGTGTCGCCAATGACCTGCGCCGCGCCGCGATCGCCTTTTATCATTGAAGCCATAAAGGCTTTTGCCTGTTTAAAGGTGATATGCGGCGGCAGCGGCGCTACTTCCGGATCGGTTTTTACCTCCAGCACCACCGGGCGATCGCTGTTCAGCGCTTCCTGCCATGCCGCGCTAAGCTTTTCCGGATCATCCACGTAGATCCCCTTCAGACCCAGCATCTCGGCAAAGGCGGCATAGTGAACATTGGGAATATCCTGACTGGCCGCAAAGCGCGGGTTGCCTTCCATTACGCGCTGTTCCCAGGTGACCTGGTTTAAATCCTGATTATTGAAAACACAGACGATCAGGCGCCCGTCGCTCCAGCCCTGCCAGTATTTTTGTATGGTAATCAATTCGGCGAGGTTATTCATCTGCATTGCGCCATCGCCGACCAGCGCCACCACCGGCTGATGCGGGAAGGCGAATTTCGCCGCAATGGCATAAGGCACCGCCGCGCCCATACAGGCGAGGCCGCCGGAAAGCGTGGCGCGCTGCCCCTGCTTAACGCGATAATCGCGGGCAAACCAGTTGGCGCAGGAGCCGGAGTCAGAGGTGACGATGGTATTTTCCGGCAGCAGCGGCGACATCTCCCATACTACCCGCTGCGGATTGACCGGATTCGCAGGCGCCATCGCGCGCTCTTCCATTACCTGCCACCACTGCTGCACCTGGCGGGCGATATCCTCCTGCCAGTGGCGATCCGCCTTGTGCTTCAGCAGCGGCAGCAGCGCGCGCAGCGTTTCCGCCGCATCGCCGTGCAGGTTCACCTCGCAGGGATAGCGCAGCCCCAGCATCGCCGGATCGATATCGATCTGCACCGCCCGCGCCTGCCCTTCCTCCGGTAAAAATTCCGTCCAGGGAAAACCGCTGCCGATCATCAACAGCGTGTCGCAATGTTTCATCATTTCCGATGAAGGTTTAGTACCCAGCAGACCGATAGCGCCGGTAACAAAGGGCGCATCATCCGGCAGCACATCTTTGCCCAGCAGCGCTTTCGCTACGCCGGCGCCCAGCAGATTAGCCGCCTGCACCACCTCTACCGCCGCGCCGCGCGCGCCGGAGCCAATCAGAATCGCAACCTTTTTACCGGCGTTCAGCACCTCGGCGGCGCGCTGTAAATCTTCCGGGTAAGGCACCACTTTCGGGCGCTGATAGCCGGGGCCGGAATGGGTAAAACCGTGCAGGTGCGGCGGCGCCTGCCAGGGCTCATCCTGTAGATCTTTTGGCAGGATCAGTACCGCGACGCCGTTTTGCGCTTTCGCGATGCGCACGCCGCGATCGACCAGATGGCGTACCTGCGCCGGGGCTGCCGCCTCCTGCACAAAATTCGCTACGTCGGCGAAGACGCGATCGAGGTTCAGCTCCTGCTGATAGTTGGATGCGCGGGACGTAGTTTCCGCCTGGCCGGAAATCGCCAGCACCGGAGCATGATCGAGTTTGGCGTCATACAGGCCGGTCAGCAAATGCGTAGCGCCGGGACCGCCGGTAGAGAGGCAAACGCCCAGTTCGCCGGTAAATTTTGCATGGCCCACCGCCATAAACGCCGCCATCTCTTCGTGGCGCACCTGAATAAATTCAATACCGGCGCCCGCCTTATTGGCGCGTTGAATGGCGCCCAGCACGCCGTTAATGCCGTCGCCGGGATAGCCATAAATACGGGTTACGCCCCAGGTTTTCAGCCGCTCCACGAAAAAATCGCTGGTCTTCATTGCCATCGTCTGTTTCTCCCTCTCCGATTACACAGACTTTAAGCATAGCTGACCCCTTCGGAAGAGGACCGGAGCCATTAGCCCATCGCCTGGCTCATCAGGCTCCAGGCGGTGATGCCCTGCGGTTGCCACTCATCGCCGCGCACCATACGCAGCGGTCGATCCACCGCCTGCAGGCCGCAGCGCGCCAGCCACGGCCCTAACCCGCATTGACTACGGCTGTCGATGCGCACAAACTCGCCCGCCAGCGGCCGCATCGCCTGGGTAATCAGCCGCTGCGCCGTTGCCGCATCTGGCGCAATCACTGGCCCAATAGTGAAACCATAACCAAACCGCCGCGTAACGGCGAAGCCGGAGGCGAGGTCCTTTTGCCGGGCGACAATGATGCTGGCGCCTTCCGCCAGCAGCTGTTTCAGCAATGAAAGACGATAAAATCCGTTAGCGCGATAATCCAGCTGCGCCAGCGCGGGCAGATCTTCACAAGTGGCCGCCGGCATCGCCGCCGTGGCCGACGACGGCGCAATTAGCCGGGGCGTTTGATACTGGATAACTTCATCCATTCCAACAAAACCAAAGCGACGATAAAGCGGCGCGCCTGCGGCGGTAGCGTGCAGATGTAGCGTCATACCCGACAGCCGCTGTAGCGCCTGTTCCAGCAGCGCGCTGCCGATACCGCGGCCGCGCATGGCGCCTGCCACAATAATCAGGCCGAGGGTGGCGCGCTGCGCTCCCCAGCGCCAGTAGAGGGTGCTGCCGACAATATTACCCTGCCGTTCCGCCACCAGCCCTTCACCCAGCTTCAGCATCATTTGCCAGTCGGCAAGACGATGCGGCCATTTAACTTCCTGCGTCAGCGCAGCGCAGGCGGCAAGATCCGCCGGCGTCATGGTGCGAACGAGCATGGCAAAACATCCTGAAATGAAAAAATCGACATTACTGGCTGCGACGCCGAAGTGCAATTCCCGTTCGCCTTCAAATTTGAAAATCAATAACCGGCTCTTCTTCTTCCTGAACGCTGAGCGCCTGGCGTTTAATCTCCTCCAGCGACAGGTTAGCGTTGCACAGTTCCAGAAACTGCCAGACATAGTTACGCTGTAGCTGCCCGCGTTTTAGCGCGAGCCAGACGGTGCTGGCATCGAACAGATGATGCGCGTCGAGGCGCGTCAACTTCGCCTCCGCCTCCAGCTGGCACGCCTGATCCGCCAGAATGCCGATGCCCAGCCCCAGTTCAACGTAGGTTTTTACTACGTCTGAATCCTGGGCGCTGAGCACAATATCGGGCTGCAGCCCAGCCGCCTGAAACGCGCGATCCACACGCGATCGTCCGGTAATGCCCTGTCGGTAAGTAATCAATGGATAGCGGCTGAGCGCGGCGAGCGAAAGCTGCGGCTCCTGCTCCAGCGCGTGCCCTTTCGGCACCAGCAGCGCATGATGCCAGCTGAACCACGGAAAAGCGGCCAGCGTTGGTTGATTAACCAGCTGCTCGCTGGCGATGCCGATATCCGCCTCGCCGGCTACTACCATCGTCACAATCTCCTGCGGCGATCCCTGCTTCAGCTCCAGCCTGACCTGCGGCCACAGGGCGCGGAAAGCTTTGATAACGCCTGGCAGGCTGTAGCGCGCCTGGGTATGGGTGGTGGCGATGGTCAGCACGCCGCTGGTTTCATTGGTGAATACGTCCGCCAGCCGTCGTACGCGGCTTGCCTCATCCAGGATACGCTCGGCAATGGTCAACAGCGCCTTGCCCGGTTCCGTCATTCCCAGCAGCCGCTTGCCGCGGCGCACGAAAATATCAACACCTAACTCATCTTCCAGATCGCGTATATGACGGCTGACGCCGGACTGAGAGGTAAAAAGCGTGTTCGCGACTTCCGTCAGATTGAATTCACAGCGCGCGGCTTCGCGAATAATTTTAAGCTGTTGAAAGTTCACACCGTTTCTCCTTATCCGTTCGTCAATGTTGTCTTCATGTTATGCAGACGCATTGATAGCAACAAATAATAAAAAACGGTTGGTTATGCGTTTAAGTGATAAGACGAAGACGCATCCGCTGCGTCTGCCAGAATTAATCGGCTCAGCTCACCAGCATTAGCGCGCGATCTTCCTGTACGCTTTTATGAAGCAGCGACAGCAGAATGGTTTTCACCGCCAGCGTGCAGGGCGAGAGCGGCAGCGTCGCGGAGACGTTCAGCGACAGCGGCAAATTCAGCGTCGGTGCAATAATGCGCGCCATCCAGCCGCCGCACGCGCTGGCCAGCTTGCGCGCCGCCGATTCCGGCAGCACCGTTACGCCCATGCCGCTGGAAACGGCGGCGATCAACGTTGACAGCGATTCAATTTCTCCAATAATGCGCGCGCTCAGGCGGCGCAGAGTAAAGGCTTCATCAACCCGCCTGCGTACCGCGCTGTAATCACGCGGCAGAAAAAGGTTCATCTGCGCCATCTCAACCAGCTCTACCGCAGCGCCCGGCGCCTCGCCGGTACCGACCAGCCAGAGATCTTCTTTAATCAGCGGCGTACTGTTAACGCCCGCCGTTGGCGTCCGATCGTACAGCACCGCCATATCGAGCTGCCCGCTAATCACTTTTTCATTTAACTGGCTGCCGCTGTTTTCATGCAGATAAACCAAAATATCCGGGTAGCGATCGCGCACCCTTTGCAGCAACAGCGTGGTTAATGAGGAGGCAACGGCACCGGGAGCAAGACCGATAGCAACCTGCCCGCTTAATGTCTGTCCGACATTAATCACCGCTTCCTGCGCCTGTTCACACTGGCGCAGGATAGTACGAGCATGCGCATAGAGGATTTTACCTGCTTCGGTAGGAGTAACGCCCCGCCTGGTACGGATCAGCAGTTGCTGATTCAGCTCGCCTTCCAGCGTGACAACCTGCTGGCTGAGCGCCGGTTGCGCAATGTGCAGCACTTCTGCTGCCTGGGTCAGGCTGCCGATATCGACGATTTTTACAAAATATTTGAGTCGTCTTAAGTTCATATTGCCTCCGTTACGGGTGCTGGATGCTGTCAGGCGCATAAAGCGTCTGCTGCGGCTGTAACGGGAAATTGCAATATGCAGGCCAGCTTTTATCGTGGGCATAGCTTAGGGCTGCGGCTGCCTGTCTGCTGATAAATAACAGAAAGCAAGGACCTTAGCGTGGCACGCCGTTATCTCCAGACGCGTATGGTGCGGATTCGGTACGGCAACTGCACCATAAACGTGCGGACGCTGCGTTAGTAACGGGCGCCCGGTAATTTCCCGCTCTCCTCAAATGCCCATACCTTTTCCAGGTTCGTCCCTTTCTTTTATATTTGCTCTCTCCTCTTATGCCGGTGCATGTCTCTTATGTCCGCACCTTTCTTTTATGCCGGTACTTTTTTATATCCGCCTCTTTTTTCTATGCTCGTACCTTTCTTTGTATGTCGGTACCTCCTTTTGCTCTGCCCGACCACTCTCACAAAACCATCACTGCGTAGCGTACAAAACATGATATTTATCACTGTTTAAATTTTCTTATGTTGCGATTGTGAAAAGCATGTTATTAATTTATTTCGCAAAACATTGCTAAAACAGGCTGTTATTTCAGCAAAAGTATTAGTTACCTTACTTTTTGCCATGGCGGACTGCGGATTGATAACCCAGCGTCATAGCAAACAAGGCTATGTCACCATGCGTAAATATCCGTTGCGCTCCCGTGCCCTGCAACCAAAGAGGAAATTATTTTGCTGACCGTACTGGGTTTTTCGATGGTGATCTGTTTTATGTATCTGATCATGACCAGACGAATGTCGGCGCTGATTGCGCTGATTATTGTCCCTACGCTGTTTGCCCTGGCTGGCGGCTACTGGCATGGTCTGGGCGATATGATGCTTAGCGGCGTTAAGACGCTGGCTCCCACCGGCGTGATGTTAACCTTCTCCATCCTCTATTTCGGGCTGATGATTGACGCTGGCCTGTTTGATCCGCTGGTACGTCTGATATTAAAAATTGTACGCGGCGATCCGCTAAAGGTGTTGGTTGGCACCGCAATACTGACGCTGCTGGTTTCGCTCGACGGCGACAGTTCCACAACCTATATGATCGCCATCGCAGCCTTTCTGCCGCTCTATCGCCGGCTGGGCATGAACGTGCTGGCGATGACCTGTCTGGTTAATCTCGCCAGCGGCATTATGAACCTCTCACCGTGGGGCGGACCTACCGCACGGGCGGCAGCGGCGCTGCGTATTGATGCGCTGGATATTTTCCTGCCGATGATCCCCGCCATGCTGCTTGCCTGCGGCACGCTGACAGGAATGGCGGTCTTTTTCGGGCTGCGCGAACGCCGTCGCCTGGGGATTATGACCATGGAAAGCCATCAGATGGATGATATCAGCCTGGGACAGGGTGATGCCGACGAATGCGCAGCGAACCGCCGCCCTAAAATGTTCTGGCCCAACTTTATTCTGACCACCGCGCTGTTGGTACTGCTGGTTGTCGGGCTGATGCCGATTCATATTCTGTTTATGCTGGCGTTCGCCATCGCGGTAATGCTGAATTATCCCTCGCTGGAGCAGCAGAAGGCGCGTATCGGCGCTCATGCCGCTAACGTGCTGGCGGTCACATCGCTGATTTTTGCCGCCGGAATATTTACCGGCATTCTTTCCGGCACCGGAATGGTGGACGCGATGGCGAAAAGCCTGCTGGCTGTTATTCCGCACAGCTTTGGCCCTTATCTGGCGATCTTTACTGCCGTTGTCAGCCTGCCGTTTACCTTTTTTATGTCCAATGACGCCTTCTATTTTGGCATCCTGCCGGTCATTGCTCAGACGGCGGCAGGCTACGGCATCAGCGCGCAAGAAATTGCTCGCGCCTCCATTGTCGGCCAACCTTTCCACCTGCTTAGCCCGCTGGTGCCTTCGGTCTACCTGCTGGTCGGGCTGGCAAAAGTGGATATTGGCGACCACCAGCGCTTCGCCATTAAGTGGGGAATACTGGTAAGTATGGCGCTGCTGGCTGGCGGCGTACTGTTTGGCGCGTTTCCGCTTTATCATCGCTAAACGAGAGGAGCTTTTTCAGCTCTTTCGCCGGGGAGATAGCTACTTAATCCCTGGAATAAGCGGCACAGGTGCAGCAAACCGGCGCGAATTGTTGTTTTTGCCAGCAAACGCGCCGTAAAACGCCGTACAGGCTTTGACATCATCCATGGGGCCAGGTAATATGCGCGCTATCAACCGATTCCTCTGTAGTTCAGTCGGTAGAACGGCGGACTGTTAATCCGTATGTCACTGGTTCGAGTCCAGTCAGAGGAGCCAGATTTTAGTCTTAAGACATCTCAGTAAGTCTTGAGTCGCTTTAAAATAAGCAGTTACATTAGCCCGGTCGTCCTGATAAGGATTGCCGGGCTTTTTGATACCTGTAATTTTTAGGCGCTTAATCGGCGGCATCCGCCCTATTCTGCGGTGGTAACAGCTGTTAACTCTCCCTCTACCTGTGCGACATCGCTTCAAAAGCGGGGGGATACCGGTCACCTGAAATACGTTCGGGGCTGAATGTTGCTTCCAACAGGTTGCAATCCGCAGGAAGCAGGACAACATCAACCGCCCGGACATTTTGTTCCAGATGTTCAATACGCTTTGCTCCCGGAATAGGGATAATATCATTTCCCTGCGCGAGCACCCAGGCGAGCGCAATCTGTGCCGCAGTTACCCCTTTTCTGACCGCCATATCTTCAATCACCTTCACCAGCAGCCGGTTTGCCTCAATATGCTCCGACTGAAAGCGCGGCATATTACGGCGAAAATCTGCCGTGTCCAGCATGTCCGGAGCGGGAACCTGCCCCGTCAGAAAACCTCGCCCCAGCGGACTAAAAGGGACAAATGCAATCCCCAGCTCGCGGCAGGTTTCCAGCACGCCGTTTGTCTCTACGTCACGGGTCCAGAGAGAATATTCACTCTGGACGGCGGCAACAGGATGAACCGCATGTGCCCGACGTATGGTTTCAGAGGTCACTTCCGAAAGGCCAATAGCCCTGATTTTACCTTCCGCCACCAGTTCCGCCATCGCGCCCACCGTATCCTCAATGGGGATATTCGCATCTGCCCGGTGCAGATAATAAAGATCGATCGCTTCCGTTTGCAGACGTTTCAGCGAGGCTTCAGCAACCCGACGGGCATTTTCAGGGCGGCCATCCGTACCCGTAATTTGCCCGAATTGAGTTTGTTCGCGGTTATAGGTAAACCCGAATTTTGTTGCCAGAACTATCTTATCCCGATGTGCCTTGAGCGCTTTGCCCAACAGAATTTCATTACGCCATGGACCATAAACTTCTGCCGTATCGAAAAAAGTCACCCCCAGCTCAATAGCCCGATGTAATGTATCAATCGATGCGGCTTCATCCTGTGCGCCGTAAGCCTGGCTCAGTCCCATGCAGCCCAGCCCTGGCGCAGATACCGTCATTGTGCCAATCTGGCGTTGTTTCATTATTTGTTCCTCTTCCAGGGTGTTCAGGAGAAGCTCAGAATAAGCGAAGATAACTATAATGATAATTAGTGCAAAGCAGACTGGCTTAATCTAATATTTAGAACAATGGATCGGACACAGCTTTCCCAGCTCATCGTTTTTATGACCGTCGCCGAAGCGGGAAGTTTTCGCGCAGCCGCCGATCGGCTGGGCATTGCTCCTTCGGCGGTCAGCTATGCTGTTTCTGCACTGGAAAGCAGCATGGGGTTACGCCTTCTGGCGCGAACTACTCGATCAACGCGCCCCACGGAAGAAGGCGCGAATCTTCTTTCCCGTATTACCGGACCATTCGCTGAGATAAAGGCCGGAGTTTCCGATATTGTAGAGGGATCACAGGTACCTGCAGGCCCATTACGCGTCACCATGCCTTTTCTTGCGGCGAAAGAGATCATTTTGCCCCGTCTGGCTGAGTTTTCAGCGCTCTACCC
Source organism: Mixta tenebrionis (assembly GCF_006517625.1). Taxonomy (GTDB): domain Bacteria; phylum Pseudomonadota; class Gammaproteobacteria; order Enterobacterales; family Enterobacteriaceae; genus Mixta; species Mixta tenebrionis. The sequence continues at coordinate 56,650 of NZ_VHQI01000004.1, forward strand.
GGCAATCGAACTGGATATCAGAACATCGGACATTTTCGAGGATATTGTCGAAAGTGGTTGTGACGCGGGGCTTCGGCTGGGCGAAAACCTGGAAGCCGATATGATAGCCGTACGCGCTGATGGCCCCCGGCGCAGCGTCATTGTAGGGGCTTCGTCGTATTTTACTGCTAACCCAAAGCCTGCACATCCCCGCGATCTGGTGGAGCATAACTGCATCCGCCGCCGCTTTGAAAGTGGCCGGGTCTATCGATGGGAACTCGCTCGCAACGGGCACGCCATTACTGTTGATGTGAGGGGTAACCTTATCCTTCCGCAACAGGAGCATATCAGGCAGGCGGCGCTCGCCGGAATTGGCCTGGCTTTTCTTTTTGAGGATATGGTCAGGAAGGATTTGCAGGAAGGACGTCTGATGACAGTAATGGAAGAATGGTGCCCCTGGTTTGATGGATTTTATATTTATTATCCTTCCCGGCGACAAATGCGGCCTGCGTTGCGGGCATTCATTGATTTTTTCCGCGCATCCAAATGACGCCATTTGCGCTTCTGGTACGATTAATAAAAAAACATCGACAGCCTGCCCCTGATTAGCTTAAGCGCAGGAGCCTTCTCTACATGGTAGCTTCAGCCAGCCAGCGCTTCCTCACGCGCCGAAGATCTCCTTCGCGCCGGACCCAGCCATCTCTCTCCATTCGGTTAAGCAGCGGTATTACCTGCTTTCTCGCCAGGCCAGTGCGTTGCCTGACGTCAGCAATAGAGAGTAACTCTCCGGGATTACAGCCATGGAAAACCGCCTCCAGGAGCGCCTGATAGTGTTCGCGCGCGATAAAAAGCTTGTCATCCATTGGCACGATATATTTTTTTTCCGTCAGCGCCTTCAGCTGCTGCACCAGACGTGGGCGTTCATGTTGAACAGCGGAAAAGCAGAGTTTCCCTGCCGTATTGATTTCATCCAGCAGCATCTGCTGCTCATGATTAAGCTGACCGAAGCTGGCCCCGAAAAGGCTGACTCCTTCCGCCGTTTTCTGCCACTGCCGGCTGGCACACTGTTCGCAAACCAGCTCCGTGGTTATCTCTACGGGAACCTGCACTCGCGCGGCCAGTTCCTCTACCGTTAACGCGGAGGTTGCCTGACTCAGAATTTTATTCAGCTGCGTCAGGCAGCGCTGCCGATAGTAGTCAGCGAGCCACCAGCCAGCCAGCAGATGGCAATCCGGCTGCGGTTCTGTTTCATCGCCGGCGCGAACATAACCCTTCACCGCCAGCTGTACGCGACATCGTAGCTGCGATAAATCCGTTTCCTGTGCTGCAAGCGCCTCAATAAGACGTGGCCGCTGTTCCCGGCTTAACGGCCCGGTCCAGACTACCCGCCCCGCGCCCGCCATACGTGAGCCTCCCGGCGTCATCAGCAGTACCGCCTGCCCCCAAAAAACCGGCAGCGGGGTAGACAACTGCAGGCGCGCCAGGCGGCCTTCGCCCAGTAAATAGCAGCGCGCTTGCGTATGTGATGTACCCAGCGCAACCTCCAGCTCGCTCTGCTTTTTCAACAGGTTAGTTCCCGGACGCAGCCGAACAATCCACTCCCGACTAACGGCAATATCGGCATCCGGTTTCGCCAGGCAATCGCCGCGCGCTACCGCTTCCTTTTTTAGCTGGCGAAAGCTCATGGCTACCCGACTACAGGGCTGCGCCCGTTCACGCGCCCGATGATAACTCTGTATCGATTTCACCTTAACCCGCTGGTTCCCTGGGTAAAGACACAGTACATCACCAACATCAACCCCATCACCACGCAGCGTCCCGGTAACCGTTGTACCAATACCGTTAACGGAAAAAACGCGATCGATATAGAGATGCGGGCCTTGCGTCAACGCCTGCGACAGCTTCAGATTGCGTACCCGCGTCAGCAACCCCTGGCGTAGCGCATCAATCCCTTCACCGGTCTTTGCGCTTACGCGCCAGATATCCGGCAAGAGATCGCTCTCGGCGAGGAAGTTTTCCAGAATATCTTCCTCAACCTGCCCGATCTGCGCATCATCAACCAGATCGCATTTATTGACAGCAACGATAATTTCCCGCAGATCCAGCGCATTAATTACCCGCAAATGTTCCTGACTTAACGGTGACCAACCCTCATCTGCCGCAACGACAAACAACACCAGATCCAGCCCCCATAAGGCGCTGAGCATGTTACGCAAAAAGCGCTCATGGCCAGGAACATCGATTATGCCAATTTCATCGTTATCAGGGCTGCACAGGCAGGCAAAGCCTAAATCGATGGTCATGCCTCGCATAAGCTCCTGGGGAAGGTGGGAAGGATGAATACCCGTAAGCGCCTGAATCAGTGCTGACTTACCATGATCGACGTGTCCGGCCGTACCAATCACCGCATACATGAGATTCTCTCCCCTTTTTATACCTGACAGAAGGGATAGTGAATGAATATGGCGGAAGCGGCAGGAGTCGAACCTGCCTCAGCCGATAGGCTAACAACGGTTTTGAAGACCGCGGGGACCACCGGATCCCATCAACTTCCTGAAAAACGGAACGACTCCCTGTTCATAAGGTGTGTTGCAGGCTTCCACTGCCTGGCGAACTAAACAGCTATCAATGCTGGCCGCAATGAAAGCCGCCCCCTCATTGCGACATAGCACGGATAACGCTTTACCCTGCTCACGGTAGTACGGCTGTTCATTATCAGTTGCACACTGCTCCGCAGCTGGCTGCCCTGTGGCAACGTTGCGCCAACAAAGCTGAACTGTTGAATATGGCTGGCGCCGTATTTCTCACTGGCTTACTGGCCCAGATATGATTGCAGCTGCGCGATAGCCTCAGCGCGCTGCCGTTGATTAATCATCAACACCGGGCCGGTGCAGCCCATGCCGGTTTCAGCATAAATACCGGCGCGCCATAAGCTCAGCCTGGCCTCTTCAAGCTGCAAAATATCAATACCGTGAATTTCATCATTCAGCACTTCCTTCGGCGGAGGAACAACATCCGTTGGCGCATCCGCCGCCGCTACGGGAGATGCGGCCTGTTGAAGAATTGACTCTATACCGGCCGCGCAGGCCTGTTGCCAGCGGCGTTGCCAACAGCTCATCAACTGCTTCTGCGTCATCATGGCGCAGAACCTGAGTGCTTCGGCAATCGTCGCAGGGCCGCTTGCCCGCGAAATAATGCCGATCACCGTTTTCTGCTGCGGCCCCAGCCCAATACCGTAGCCGCTACCGACGGTTTCCACTTCGCCGCCGCTCTGTCCAGCGCTGAATAGCTTGATCAACAGGTTGCCGGTCAGGGTATCGCAGACCATAACCTCCGGCGTGGCGCGGATCAGATCGTTGCCGCGCATCAGAGCGCCGCCATCAGCCCTGTCCGAAGAGGCGAAGCGTAACGGAAATCCCGCCTCGCTTAGCCTGGTCAGTAAACGTTTTACCGCCGCGGCATCATCAACATTAAGAATCCCGACGCCAGGAGTAGCCAAACCCAGCGCATCCGCCATCGCCAGCCCCGCAACCGCATTCCTTACCATCGCAGCCGGACGACGGATATCACTGCTGCCCGTGGTACTGGCCAGTACCATCTGACGCCCGGTGGCTACGGAATGAACCTGCGCCACGGTCGCCACGCCAAGCGGAAAGTTGTAGTGCAGCGTAACGGCTCCGGCTACCTCGCCCGATGCCAGCAACTGTTCCATGATGCGGTGCGCGGCGGCAAGATCTTCGGCAGGCAGATGCGGATAGCCGGTCAAGCCGACGGGACCGATGATCACCGGAATCAACTGCCCGGCGGCTTGATTTGCTGCCTGTAGCAGCTGTTCAACGGGCAGCTCGCTTCCCAGGGCGGTAAAGGCAATTCTGGGGCGAGCAGGCTCACCGTCGAGCCTGTCCGCTATATCGCGTAACGCTTGCGCCATTAAGAGTTCAGCCACGGTCGCCTCCCATTTCCAGCTCGTCGGCAACCTTACGCATTGCTTCAGCCAGCAGCGCGGAAAGCTCGCCCGCCTCTGTTTTATCACCCTGTTCCTGACCCTGATTACGCTCCACCAATACGCTAATGCCATCAAACTGATTGGTCATTCTGCCGAGGAACAGGCTCCCCTTACCGACGACCATAAAGTTTTCTATTTCCCTTGCGGCTATCGCGCGCAAACCGTGCCCAATATAGGGAATACCGGATGGAATATGGCCCTGCGTGGGGGCAAACCCAGGCATACCGTGGCGGACGACGAAGTCGCCCAGCTTGCTGCGCTCCAGCCAGCCTTCCATCACGCTCAGCGCCGCAATCATTTTGTAGTTGGATTCCGGTACGTTACCGGCGCCAGCAGGCTGAGTGATTTCAGGGTTCTGCAGCTCCACGCTGAACTTGTCGACATCTTCCGTCGTCATGCCCGCCGCTTTCAGCGGCTGCGAAATAAGCGATGCCATTACGGCCTGCGGCGAAGAGCCGGTTCCTACCGTATGACGTCCTGAAACATGGGTATTCACTACCGGGCTTACGCCGTCATCGGCGGTAATCAGCAGAGCAAAGCCACCAAGCATATCTTCCAGCAACGGCATATCGTGCTTGATATGATCGCGCCCGTTCATGCCGAGTTTGGCAACCGAGCCGCCAGCCAGCACCAGGACGCTTTTATAGACGCCGCTTTGCACCAGCGCCGCAGCATTAACCAGCGCATGGACCGGCGCAGCGCAAAAACCGCGCATATCGATCCCGGTAGCCTGACGGCAATGAATGCTTTCCGCGACCGCCTTGGCCAGATTACCGCCGCCGCGCTGATTGACATCGCCGATGGCTTCCTCTGAACACTCGATAACGTACTCAACCTGCTCCAGCGCATCCGCAGAGATCTGCCAGCCCGCCAGTACCGCGCTGGCTTTGGTCACTAAATTTTCCAGCATCACGTGCGCGCAAAGGTTAATGTCCAGATCGTGGGCCGCTTTTACGCACCCTACCAGCCGATCGCCAAGCCAGAGAGGCGCCGCATGCTGCTTAACCAGCAGCGCCAGTTCGTCATCGTTTACCGATACCGCGTTATCCAGCAAAGCCCGCTGTGACAGCTGCGGATGTTCACTAAGCTGACTTTGCATTTCGCTAACAAACGAGGCCTGCCACGCGGTTAAGTCAAAAGCATCCACGTAGCAAAGCAGCGCATACAGCAGCGTTTCGCTATAGATTTCTCCCCCCTCGCCGCAGGCGCTTCCCTGATAATCTGAGTTCAGCCATGGCCTGGGGAGCGCCTCAAGCTGAGCGGGAGTGATATTATTGATATAACACTGATTCGGCGGGTAATTTACCGCCTGCTCAAAGGTTCTGAGATGGTCAGGAATTGCCGCCAGCCAGGGCTCATCCGGATTTTGGCTGCGTGCCTGTTGTGCTGCGGCGCCGTGCCACATCAGCAAATTCGGAGCATGCGCCAGAATATAACCTGCCTGCCGTATTACTGCTTTTCCCATATTTCCTCCCGGAGTACCTCCGGCCATTGCTGACCGGAGGGTGACTCATTGATTCAGGTAGTGACAGTATGTTTCCCGATAGTGGCGCACTTCTCCGGAAATAGCCTCAACGTCAAGCACCATCTCCATCATGCCAACCTGCTGTTGATATATTTCCGCATCAACGGCCTGCTTCACTTCATCTTCAACAATGTGATAACACTGGAGTCCTAACTGAACTCCGGCCAGAGGGCCTGCAAAAGTCGGATCGCCGTTAGTTACGGTTTCACATGCCAGACCAGAAGCTTCGGCTTCCGCTCCTCCGAGGATTACAATCAAATCCTGCGGCGGATATTTTTCTGTTAATGTGAGAACGCGGCGCTGATTTTCCAGATCCATCGCTCCGGCGCTTGTTCAGACAAAACACTCGGTTGTGCTGAACACCACCTCAGCCCCTGCGGATTGCACGCATGCTTCTATCGCGGGGCCAGGTACACCATCCCGATCGCCAAGGATGATAATTTTTTTACTGCTGAGATTCATAATGCCCTCCTGTTGGTGAAAAAAACTTTATGCCGTGCCGTGCAGCAGCGTTTCCAGCGCCTGACGAATCTGTTCGCTATCCAGCGACTCGCCGCTCAGGTGATGCACGCGCTCGCCGTTTCGCCAGATAACAACAGAAGGCAACCCCATCACCTTTTGCGCCATCGCCAGCCGACGGTTGCCCTGAATATTCAGGCTGCAAAACGTGACCTGCCCGCGATATGCCTCGGCAAGCTGATGGATTTCCGGCATCAGCTCTTTGCAGCGCTCGCAGCTTTCGCTCCAGAAATCAACCAGCACTACGCCATGAGCAATCGTGGCGTCAAAATTATCTTTATTAAGTTCAATCATGAGATTTCACTCCGCAAAAATAGCTTCCGTTAACAGTTCATCATGCTGCCGGCAGCGCCGGATCTCTTCGCCATGCTGCAGACACAGCAACGTTGGCAGCTCGGTCACGCCATAGCGCATCGCCAGTCTCTGGTTTTTATAAGAATCGACCGGAACAAAGCGCCAGCCGGGATGATTAACAATCTCCTGTTCAAGCTGGGTCATGAGCTGCACGCTCTGCGGCACCGTCGGCGACCAGAACAGCACCAGCGTTTTAAACGCGCTGGCCAGTACATGCTGCTGCCAGAAAGCTTCCTGTTCGAGATACTGGCTCGCAGCGACGGCGGCGGATGCGCCATCGCCCGCAGCGGTAACCACCTGACGCAGGAATTTATTGCAGACATCGCCAACGGCGAACACGCCGGGCAAACGCGTTTCCTGCTGTGGACTCACTTCGATATAGCCTGATTTGGTTAACGGCAGCGCCTCTTTTAGCGGCAGCAGCCAGTCGGTTTGGGTACGGTGCCGACGAACATAAACACGCCGTTGGTAGCCAGGCGCGAGCAGGCGCCGGTTTTGACGTTTTTAACCTCGACGGCTTCCACCAGTTCATCGCCGATAATCGCCGTTACCGTGCTGTTCCAGAGAAAAGTAATTTTTTCGTTGGCATATGCCTGTTCGCGAGCGATGCGATCGGCATCAAGATGCCCCTCATCATGAATCACTACCATCGTCAGTGAATTAACGTAGCGGGTAAGAAAAACCGACTCTTCTACCGCCGTATTGCCGGAACCAACCACCACCACATCCAGATCGGTATAAAAATCGGCGTCGCAGGTTGCGCAATAAGAAACGCCGCGCCCGGCAAACTCTTTTTCCCCCGGAATTCCTAATACCCGCGGACGCGTACCTGTGGCAATAATAACGCTTTTAGCCTTCAGCTCGCGGCCTTCTTTTAATTGCACCGTTTTTTGCAAACCGTTTTCGCTCAATGTCAGCGACTGCGCATGCCCCTGAATAAATTCAGCGCCGAAATGTTTGGCGTGTTCAGTAAATTTATCCATTAACGCCGGGCCGCTGTCTTTTATTATTCCAGGATAGTTTTCCAGTTCAGAGGTAGTTAAGCACTGCCCTCCGGTTTTACGTTTTTCTTCTACAACCAGCGTTTTTAATCTGGCGCGCGCAGAATAAAGTGCAGCACTTAACCCGCCAGGGCCGCCGCCAATGATAACGACATCATATTCAGTATTATTCATAATAATTCTCCCTTCCGGAATAAGGATAAAAGTAAGCCCTGGTATGGCGCCAGCCAATCCAATTCAGAAAAAGAGAGAGGAATGATGCAGTCAATAAATTACAGGAATGACTATCCCGCTGGGATAAAGCTGATTGGCATGCTGCGCCGCAGCATAAAGTGAGAGGTCAATAGTGAAAACGGATAAATTTTGAAGCGACGTTAAATAACATAACACTCTCCAGGATAAAAGGCGCGATTAAGATCGGTAACCTCTGGCATGCAGATAAAATAGGCTAACGCGCCGCTTTATTTTGTGATCGCTGCAAAACTATTGCATTAAAAAAAATAGCGAGCACATTTTCGCGAGAAAGATCACAGATACTTGTAATCAAAGACAAAAGTGTTATTGCAAAGTTAAATTAAAGCCAATGGTGTAAAAATATCAAACACCATGAAAAAAAATTGTAGAAAAGCAGACTATTTCCTGCCGGTGTTTTTTATTGCTTATCTCTGGCGCGCTGAAGGCAATACAGCAGGTTGATAAGCTTATTTTCCAGCAGCGCAGCATGTTGTTTCCATTTTGCTAATACGTTTCGCTTTTTCCGCCGTTATCGGCTGGCGTTATTGTACGGCAAATAATATCCGCATCCTGTTTCACTCGGTAAGTAAATTAAATTGCCACTGAACGATATTTTTCCGACATTATAAGCGTTAGCCGGCCGTCGGGCATCGCACCGTTTTTCGACAGGCATCATAGCGCTAAAACGGGCGGAGATATAATCAGGCTGCGCAGGTAAGGAGCGGGCAACATTTTCTGCCGCGCGGGCTGACAACCCAGGGCCAGCGACACGCCGCAGGGTAAGGTTACAGCTGCGACGACAGGCAGGTTTTACCAGCCAACAGACTATGACGGCGATATTGCAGCAGAGCAATAATAGCCAGTACCGGCAACGCCAGTTCAAGCAACTCTTCCTGCGAGGTTTGCAGCGCTACCAGCCAGTGCGGAGCATGCCAGCCCAGCCCATCCTTAACGATTCCCAGAGAGCGATCGAGCAGGTTAGTCAGGGCGATAAGCGCGACAAACGCAACGACGCTAACCGCCCAGGATATGCGCTGTTTCGCCGCGCGCAGCGTCGCGCCTCCCTGACTGACCAGCAGCCAGAGGCAAGCCAGCGCCGCCGGCGCCAGCAGGCCGAACGCCATCAGCTTATCCCGCAACGGCAGATTACCCGTCCAGAAACGCAGCTTTAACATGCTCATATCCGCTATCGCCTTATGCAGGTCGGCTTCTCTGGCCATCATAGTGAGCAGCACAATTATTACGGCATAACGAATGGTTGGCTTCAGCGCCGGTACAGGCAACAGCAGCAGCAGCAGAATCGTCAGACCATAGGCGTATAGCGTTAGCTGCTCGACGATCCTCCCCTCTTCAGTGTGATAGATCAGCACGTCTGCGGGCAACCACAGCCACAGCAGCAAGGTAAACAAGGAGGTCAAAACGATAAAAAAGATAGCAAAGCGGGGATGATCAAGAGGGTGCATGTTACTCCCATACAGCAGGGCCGGAAAGTGCCGGCTGAACAGATGATAAGCGCAGATCTTATTCGCTACGAGAAGTGACCCGACGCTGACGTTGGCAGGACTGAATTCTTGCGGGCGGCCATCACCCATTAAATTCTTTTACCTGTTGTGCTGAAACTCAGTATACAGGCTAATGGCTTTTAAACTGAAGAAAAACGGCAATAACTTAATCAGCCAGCATCCAGTTGCTGATGTAAAAATTCAGCCAGCACGCACGCCTGATTATGCTGTTCATCACGCGCGGAAAACAGCAGCGTCAGGTTTCCGGCGCGCGCCTTGTCCAGCAGCGGCTGCCAGCTGGCAGGCGTTGCAAGCAGCTGTGAACGATAGCGTTCACTAAAGCCGGAGTAATCGATCGCCTGCTGATGAAAAGCCTTACGCAGCGCAGGAGCGGGCGCGACGCCCCTGGCCCATTCATCCAACGGCAGCGCGCTTTTTTTAATACCGCGCGGCCAGAGATAATCCACCAGAACCCGATAGCCGTCATCGGCCGCCGCCGGCTGATAAACACGTTTGCACTGAATCATTTTTCCCTCCGCCGTTCAGGTTATTCCTTTCCAGCGCCGCAGGCAAAGCGCGCTACCGGCTCACTTTGCCAGCAGGCGATTCATTTTCACAATCGAGCGGGTTAACAGGCTGCCGTAATGCGGATCGCCAAAGTGAAACAGCGCCGTTGCGCGACGGAACGCGGGATCGCAGGCGTCGTTAGCGTGGAACGAGCGATAGCCATAAAAAAAGTAAAGATTGCCCGGCTGGAGATGCAGCGTCAACGGCTTAACCAGCCGCTGTTTAATCGCCCAGCTTAGCAGACGACGTGACAGCCCGTTTTGCATCAGCGTTTTTTCCAGCACGTTAAGCAGTACGCTGGTACGGAAACGCCGCAGGTTAGGAAACAGCAGCAGATCGCCGCGTGCTGCTCCCTGCTGCGGGATTTCAATCGGCAGCAGCATGGTAATGGCGCTGGCATCATAGTGGAACGCGTTCGATTTCCTTTTACCGCTCTCGCCCTGTACGCAGCGCAGTACCGCCAGAACCGACTGATCGGCAAGAGAACGCTGCAGCGTTTTTTCCGCCATCATCCGCATCAGCTGGCGAAAGTCAGCGTTTTCGCTCAGATCCGCTAACGGCGTGCGATCGATTTTTTCCACGTCGCCAAAAATGGCTTGATAGCGCTGTCCGGCGCCGAAGCTAACCTCCTCAATCCACTGGCGAAAGCGCGCCAGACCTTCCTCGGTAACCGCCTTTTCTACTACCGCATAACCCTGGGTTTCAATATCCTGTATTAACCGTGGAACAGAATGCGGATCGATGCCGGTAATAAGAGACATAGTATCCTGCCCGTTAATTTTTTAATGTTAGCGACGTCTGAGCGCCTTACGAAACGTTACACCACCCTTTACAATCCTTTTCATCATAGGAGTTCGTATCAGGAAAGAAACGCCCTGGTAAAAAATAAGAATTATTAACCTTTTGCGCCAAATTTACCCTGGCAGTAAAAGGTTAGCGAACCGTCCGGCTGCTCCCGTTTCGCTCCAGCGCGCCGGCGCCATATTGCGTTAGCCGCTGGCGTTTCGTGTCGGCCATCAACGCGTAACGCGTAGCCCAGCAGCCTCTGTCCTGACAATATCTGTAACAGGCGCCAGGCAAATGTAGTCAGGTTGTTATTAGCTCAGCAACAGGCTACCCTGCCAACGGTTGAGTTAACAGGAATACTGGCCGCTATGGCTGAACAGGTAAAACGTAAAAACGATCCCGCTGGTTTGAAAAAGCGCATCCTTGATGGCGCGCTAAAGGCCTTTGCCGAGTTCGGTATGCAGGGGGCGCGGCTGGAACAGATTGCAGGCTATGCGCAGACCACTAAGCGGATGGTGATCTATCACTTCGGCAATAAAGAAAACCTCTACATTGCGGTACTGGAACTGGTGTATCAGCAAATTCGCCAACATGAGACCGGGCTTAATTTAACCGCGATGCCGCCGGAAGAGGCGATAACGCGGTTGGTGGAAGAGAGTTTCGACTACCACGCCTCGCACGCTGATTTTATGCGTCTGGTCTGTAGCGAAAACCTGCTGCGCGGGCGCTATATCACCCGGTCGCCGCGCATTAAGGCGCTGAATCGCAGCGCGCTTGATGTACTGGACGATATTCTGACGCGCGGGCAGCAGGCGGGACTGTTTTATGAGCATGTGGATACGCTGGACGTACATCGTTTAATCAGCAGTATCTGCGTCCATCACGTTTCAAACCGCTACACCTTTAACGCGCTGTTCAGCCCCGATAACGCGGAGGCAGAGAGCATCAAACGCAACCGCCAGCTGGCGGTAACGGCCACGCTGCGCTATCTGCGTCGTCCGGACGCCTCGCGTTAAAACCATTCCAGTCGAGTTAAAGCCCTTGCCGGCGGCGTTTGCTTATACCGGCTACAGCAGATCGCGCCATGACATAATCAATGCCGCCGGAAGCGGATCGGCGCGCAGCGCCGGCGCCGGTTGCCAGCCGTCCCATGCGGCGAAGGCAGAAAAATCCAGCCCGGTCAGGCTTTGTAGCCCGCTTACCGTCACCCGAAACTCATCCACCTGCGGCACGTTCTCCTGCTGCCCCTGGGCGATGATCCGACGCGGCTCGTCCAGCAGGTTCGCCTGGCTGACCAGCAGCGCGGTTGCCTGCGGCTTCCCTTCCGGCCCCAGCCGCAAAACCACTTTCCAGTACATCAGCGGTACTTTTACCCCGCCATACTGCCGCCATTGCTCATTGAGCACCGGGCCGGTAAGCACCGTGATTCGCTTTTTACTTTGCAGGACGCCATATTCCAGAATATAACGCTCCACGCCCTGCCAGTATTGCAGGCTCTGATTAAAACGAAAATGCTGCGGCGAACAGTTGGTAAAATGAAAGGTATCTTTATTAGCGCGTACCGCTTCCTGCGGCGTCCCCCAGCAAGGATCGCTGCGACGGGTCAGATGACCGCGATCGAACCAGCGGCTGAATTCGCGATAGAACGACTGCACCAGATAATAGCGGCTGTCTATCCGGCTATCTTCATACCAGCTGTCGGCTTCCGGCAGCAGCGCGGGTTGCCCGCTATCACGCTTAATATCAATGTAGCGCGCGCCGTCAATATTGGTGGCGGTAAGAAAGGCGATGCGCCGCGTCGCACAGATCGCCAGCGAAAAGTTTTGATAGTCGAGGATTGCCGCCGTGCCGGTGGCGCCGGATCGCAAGGGCGCGACCTCTGCCGTTCTGGGGGCGATAATACGCGCCAGCGTAATCTCGTCGCTGTTAATAAAGTCTGGCTGGTAGCCGTTACGATTAGCGTAGTTGACGTCCGGCGCCGCCTGCGCCGTCAGCATCAGGTTATTTTCACCGCGCAACGCGGCAATCAAACGCTGCCGTGCTGACGGCGCAAGCCCGATAGCTTCGCCTTTCAGCCAGTCAACCAGCGCGCTGGCGCGGATACCTTCATTTACCAACGCGCCGCTCTCATCCTGCGCTGCGCCGTGATGTAACGCCACCAGCTGCCAGCTGTCATTAAAAACCGGCGCGCCGGAAGAGCCTTCATCGGTATCCGCCGTATAGTGCAGTACGTTAGCCGCTGCGCTGCCCGCCGCGCCGCGCGCCAGCAAAAAGTTATCGCGCAGCGCCACCTGCTGAGCCATGCCGCCGGGATGCTGAATAATATTTACCGCCATGCCTAACCGGTGCTTATCGGCACGATCGCTGAGAACGATAGCGCCCAGCTGCGTTAAATCCGCCTCGCCAGTCAGCCTTTCCCCCAGCGCCACCAGCGTGCAGTCCAGCGCCTCCGTCGGGCTGGCAAGCCAGAAGCTGTCCGCATCCAGCCTATAGCAAGCGGTAGCCGGCGCCTCGCCCCGCTCATTCAACCAGTAGCCGAATTCCACGCTATAGCTGGCGGCGCGTTGACGATCCGGCAACACATGACAACAGGTAAGCAGCAGCCCGGCGCCGATTAAAAAAGCGGTGCCTTTGGGAACGCCGTCTTCACGTACCAGCGCTACCGCCCGCGACTGACGCATGCCCTGCTGTAAAAAAGCGACAGGTAAAAAATCGGCGTCAGGGCCAGTAATCGCCGTCTGCTCAGTCAGATATTGAAACGCGTAGCGCTGCGCGCGCCGGTGGTCCGGCTCGGCCTGCTCCGCCCGGCCTCTGGCTATCGCCTGTACGCTCTGTTTACGCCGGGCTGAGGTTAGCGCCAGCCGCTCCCTTACCAGATTTTCCACCTGTGACTTCATCATTCCTTTCGCCTTGCAGAGATATCACTCAGTAACCATAGTCAGATTTACGCCGGCTGGCATGCCGATCGTATCGCTATCGGGGAAACGCTGCTGAATTCTTCAGCAGTCAGATGACTTTTCGCGAAACAGGCTTTGACAACGTCTGACGCCCTCGATATTATGCGCCCCGTTCACACGATTCCTCTGTAGTTCAGTCGGTAGAACGGCGGACTGTTAATCCGTATGTCACTGGTTCGAGTCCAGTCAGAGGAGCCAAATTCAGAAAAAGCAGATGCCTGGCGTCTGCTTTTTTGCTTTCTGCCAGCGATGCCTGGGCTACCTTGCCTTACGGTCTGGCGCTTTTCTTGCTCTGGCGCGCTATCTCTCTTCAGCGCTCTCATGCCGCTAAGCTATTTACATCTTTTCAGCGCCTTCCTGCCCCGTAAAATTTCCATCTCTTTAGCTTTTCTCATCCCGGTAAGCTAACTTTATCTCTGCCGCGCTTTCTGCATCCGCGCAGCGAAGCTTTCAGCTTTTTTATTACCCAGCCCCTGGCTTTGCTGCCATCTTTGCCAGGCTGGTACTCCATTGCCCGCCGGCTTACGGATAATTTAGCTAATGTTTTCCCAGCCTTACGCATCGTAAATGTTCTTTGCCAGCGCTCAATTATTAACCAATACGGCGAAAAAGTTTTTTCACACCATGAAAAAACTCATAAGCATTACTATAGTTGTTGAGTTTGGGTTAATGCACGATAAACATCTTGCACAGGCAGAGCACTAAAGCACAAATTAGAATTAAATTTCAATAAACACCAACTTAAAAGATAAAAACAACAGACAAACGAACAATATTAGCATAAAAAAATAAAACAAAAGGGCAAACCGCAGCCTTTACCCATAGTATTAACAGGGTTTTTCGGCGCTAATTTTTCTCAGCTGGCACCCTGCAAAACAAAAGGAAGCATTTTTCTTTTAAACTGGCGCAATGATCAATTAATTTAATTAATCATTTTGTGATCTGTGCACGGTATTACGTCGTTTTTATCATATTAGTTATTACTATTATTCTTTTTAAGCTTATGAAATAGCAAAATGTAAAATAAACACTTCTTGCATGTAAATAAAAACCACCCTCATTGTAACCAAAACCCCGCAATAATGATCGCATTGACAGAGGGTCATCAATATAATTAATCTTACCTCGCCAAATACATTTATTAGGAATTTTCCCAAAAGCGTAATTACCCACATCTCTTTGGTAAAAACATTATGAAGCTGAGTCACCTGTCTAAAATTCGCTGTTTGTTAATTAAAACCAGTAAAAGTAGCCTGCTAGTTTCACTGATATTTCTCTTCAGTGCTTTTCAGGCGCAGGCTTCTCTGGTTCTTGACCAAAGCAGGATTGTTATCAGCGCTCAGGATGGCATGGGGACGGTTAAAATTAACAATCCTACCGCCCGCGACTATCTTATCCAGAACTGGATAACCAACAGCAAGAATGGTACCCAGGAAGAAATTTTTGTTCAGCCGCCGCTATTAAAAATTAAGGCGCGCCATAAGGTAGCGATCAATGTGGAAGCCATTGACCCCGCGCTGGCGAAAAAAGCACAGGAGCAGCTCTACTGGCTGAACGTTAAAGAAATTCCTAAGGTAGACAAGAGCCAGAACGGATCACAGCTGGTGTTAGCTATGCTGACGCGAGTAAAAGTATTTTATCGACCTGACGGCGTGCCGGCAGAAATGGGCAAAGAGTATATGAAATTAAAATGGAAGCGTGCCGGCAATAATTTGACCGTAACGAACCCAACGCCCTATTACATTACTTTCAATGAAGTTTGGGAAGGTAATAATAAAGCCAAACCGCTGGTTGCCGATATGGTGGCCCCAGGCGCAACGCTAACTATAAAAAACTATCGGGGATCATCGGTGATTCATTACAATATTATCGATGACTACGGTGACAACAGTGATACGGTGGATATCACGCTATAAATATCCGCTTAATCACAGGCGTACAGGTTGCCAACTTTAACAGCAAAACTGCACGTTAATTATTATTTACATTTAAGAAAGGATGGAAATATGAGGAAATTGAACGTAATTTCTTTAGGTCTGTTATTGGCAGCATCTTCCGCGGCTTTCGCCGGCAACGAAGGTGTTGTTCACTTTCACGGCCACGTGAATGAACCTACCTGTTCCGTGGTTAGCGCCGAGCAAACCATTAATCTGGAGACTATCAGCGCAGCCGAACTGAGCAATGTGCCGATCGGGGAAACCACGCAAAAAGGCCAAAAAGAATTTAATATCGACGTAAATTGTGAAGCCAGCAACTTACAGAATAATATCCTGGTGACCATGCAGGGAGATGCTGCCGCACAGCAGCCGAAGGCGTTATCCAACCGCTCCGACAGTAACAACGGCGTCGGGCTGGAAGTGTTTTATGACAATCAGGTTGTAAAACCGAACGACAGCATGTCCGGCAACCGGTTTACTAATCTTATGAACAAGGGAACCGACAACTTAACGATGACGGTTCGCTATGCGCGTCTTGCAGACGAAGTCAAAGGCGGTGAGGTTGATTCCGACGTCACCTTCGTTAGCGAATATCGTTAAACCTCTCTTCCCCCTCGTTAAAAACAGCCGTGGAGTTTCTCCATGGCTTTTTTCGCCGGCAGAAAAGTAATGTCTAAGGTAAATTATCTCGCCGCCGCCCTGTTATTATCGTTTCTCCAGCTGACGCTCTGTTCGCCGTTAATGGCGGCAGAAGAGTTTGATCTCTCGCTACTGGAAAAAAGCGGCAAAATAAGCAAAAGCGAAGCGGATGTATTCAACCGCGACAGCGATATTTTGCCCGGCAGCTATTTGATGACGATTATTATTAATCAGCATGAAATGGCGCATAAAGAGGTTACCTTCCAGCTTAATCACGGTCGCAGCGAACCGCTGTTTGGCTGTCGCGAACTGCAGGAGTGGGGAATGCAGATCGAAACTTGCCCGCGCGAGCGTGATTTTCTGGCGGACTGGGTAGCAGGCGCCCGGTTTGATGTCGATATGAGCGAAAACCAGCTGCTTATTACCGTACCTCAGCAGGCATGGCGTTTGCCTAATCCTTATGATATTGCTCCCAACTGGAAATGGGATAACGGCATTAACGCGGCTTTTATTAATTACGATCTCTATGCCCAGCGTAACGAATATCAATCCAGCCGCTCCAGCAATCTGTACGGCAATCTCACTAACGGCATCAATATTGCCGGCCTGCGTTTTCGCAACAGCGGCTTTATCACCGCGCCGGAAATGAGCAGCCCGCGCTATCAGAGCAGCACCAGCTGGCTGGCGTATGATATCGACAGCCTGCGCAGTACGTTAACCGTCGGCGACTTCTATACCAACGGCAGCCTGTTCGCCGGCACGTCGCTGCGCGGCGTGGGCATAGCGACCAATATGGCGATGTTTCCCAGCACCGAACGCAGCTACGTTCCTGCTATTATCGGTTCGGTCAGCGCCAACGCCACGGTAATCATCAAACAAAACGGTTATGCGATCGCCACGCGCCAGATTCCGCCGGGCGCCTTTAATCTTAATGATATTCCGGTCTCCTCCTCGGCCGGCGATATTGATGTCACCATTATCGAGGCCAACGGCAGACGGCAGCACTTTATCCAGCCGTTTAACAACAGCAGCTTCCAGCTGCCGGCGAAAAGCCTGCGCTATACGTTTAACGCAGGCCGCAGCCGTCAGTATGATAAACAGCAGCTAATGGAAGCGACATTCATGTATGGCCTGAATAATACCTTTACGCTGCTGGAAGGAGCGCAGTATGCGCCGGATTATCAAAATTTCGCTTCCGGCCTGGGCGCCAACCTCAGGTGGCTGGGCGGACTCAATCTGCTGTTTAATCACAGCCAGGCTAAACGTAACGCGCGTCGTCTGGCGGGAAGCCAGCTGCAGCTCGGCCTGAGCCGCTTTTTACCGCTTACCGACAGCTATATCTATGCCTCCGTGACGCACCGCTTTACGCCGGACTACCGTGATTTTAATACGACGACACAGGACGACAGACCAACCTACGGCAACTATCGCGATAAATATAGCGTGCAGCTTAATCAAAGTATTAAAGGCGTAAACATGGCGTTGAACTACAGCCAGGAGATGCGCTGGAACGGGCAGAGCAATCGCAGCTGGCAGGCCAGTCTCAATTTTCATCCCGGACGCGCGACGCTGCTGACTTCATTCTCACGCCGCTATCGCGCCAACAGCGCCGGAGAGAACTACGTTTCCATGAGTCTCAGTATCCCGCTGGGACGGGAAAGGAAATATTACCTCGATATCAGTCAGACGGGCGGCGTCAGCCACAGCAGCCAGATCGCCTTCAGCGGCAATGCCGGAGCGGACGATGCTCTGAACTATTCGCTGGGCGTCTCACGCAGCGCCAGACAGTATCAGTATGATGCTTCCGCCAGGTACAACTCCAGCTTCGGCGTAACGCGCGCCACCTGGTCGCACAGCAGTGCGGCGCAGCAGTGGCAGCTGGGCCAGCGCGGCTCGGTAGTGGTACATCACCACGGCGTGACGCTGGGCCAGTATTTGAACGAAAGCGCGGCGATTATTCATACTTCTCATATTCGCAGCATCGGGGTGGAAAACGCACAGTATGTGAAAACCGATCGCTGGGGCAATGCCGTGGTGCCGGGGCTGGTGCCCTACTATTACAATGAGCTGACGCCGATACTGAACCGCAAAAATCATCATACGGTGAAAATCGACGGAACTGTACAGCGGCGCGTACCGCGTCAGGGCGCAATCGTTGAAGTTGAATTCTCCGCTTCACGCCAGCAACAGCACTACGTGCGCGCCAGACAGGCCGACGGCGCCCCGCTCGCCTTCGGCAGCATACTTTATGATGCGGAAAACCGTAACCGGGGCATTGTTTCCGCTGGCGGCATCGCCTCAATCGATATCTATCGCCTCATCTGGCCGCTGCACAGCAAGCTCTCTTCGGGCGAGACCTGTCATATTGCGCGTCCTGACGAACAGGCGCTGCAGCAACAGATTTGGACGCTTATTTGTCGCTAATGGGCGGAGGGCGGCAGGCAAAACAGTCTGAGATGCAAATAAAACCGGGCCGCAACGCGGCCCGGAGAGATCGCTGGCGAGTGCCGGCGATGGATTACTGGTTTTGAGAAGGCACTTTGTGCTCGCCCATCGCCTTCAGTCGTTTCGACAGTTCACGACGCTCTTTCGAGAGATCGGCATTTTTGATGATATATTCGTCCACGCGATCTTCATAGTCGCTACGCATGCTGGCAATAATTTCCTGAATCGCCTCAACGCTCATGCCCGGCTTGATATACTCGCTCAGGTTATCCAGCAGCAGCACGCGTTTCTGGTTGTCACGAATTTTCTTCTCTACATCGTGAATTTCGCGCTGCAGTTTATTTTTGCGACGATACATACGCACAAACTCCAGCACGTCCTGAAATGATTGCTTTGCATTTTCCATCTTGACACCTTTCATTGGGCCTGCCTGAACAGGCGGTATTGTCGTAGCCTTCAGCTTAGCGGCTCGCCGCCGCCGAGGGCAATCTTCACATTCAAATTCGGACTGTGACACATTTTAGCGCGAAAACGCGCGCAGCCACAGCCGCTTGTTGTCGAAGCCGCTATTTGCGCATTGTCAGCCTAATCAGATCTGACAGGCGCTCCAGCTGCTTCGCCAGCTCCAGGCTGAGCCAGACATAGCCATGTATTGGCGTCTCCACCAGTCGATCGCTGTCATTTTCGGCAATCAGCTGGTGCAGCTCGCGGCTAATCTCCGCCAGCTCATGATGGTTGGCCGCCATCTTATCGGTATCGCCGCTGATCAACATCTGCGCCAACGCGTTAAAGGTATTTTCCGTCATCTGCTGGGTACGCCGTAAGGTAGAAGCGTTGAGCAGAATCAGGTGACTGGCGCGCGAAGACCACCAGGCGTTGATTTGCAGCTCCAGCGTGCAGAGGATATTGCGGTTGATAGTCTGGATGGCTTCCAGCACCGATTTAGGAATGCGCGTTTCTTTGCTGGCAGGCTCCAGCAGCGCGCGCATCTTCACCACGTCGGTGAGTATGCGCCGCAGCGGCTTATCCAGGCGCGGTTTATCCACCAGATTGGGCGAAAATCCCGTATGGTAAATTTTCGCAATGGTAGTAAGCGCGTCAGAAAGTTTGATGCGCCAGTGGATATAGGCCTTTTGCGGCCAGATGCTGGTAAACAGCAGCGCCAGCAGCGAGCCGAGTATTACGTCGCCGCTGCGCCACAGCGCGGTAGTCATATCGCCTGCCGGCGCGCCGCACACCACCGCCAGCGTAATGCCGATCAGCAATGCCATATAGGGGCGCTTGCCCAGCGTCAGATAGCCGCAGATAAACATCACCAGCGTGCACCAGGCCATCATCGCGGTCAGGGAATACAGTTCCAGCTTGAGAGCGATAAGCCCGGAAATTGAACCAAACACCGTGCCGCCGATACGCTGGAGCGCGCGCGGAAATACGTTGCCCCAGGAAGAAACCGGGCCCATAACCACCACCAGGGTAATCAGCGGCCAGCTGCCTTCCGGGATCTCGCTCAGGCGCACCAGCAAAAAAGTCAGAATAAAACCCAGCGCAATGCGTACGCCATGAACGATACGGTAGTGGCGATAAACGCGGAACTCAATGGCTGAAAGCGGCTTGTCGGGGCGCAAAAGAACTCTCCGGTTTCCTGAAGTTTCAGATTAGCATCATAACCTGAAGCGCCGGCAGAGATGAGACTTTCATCTGGCATTTAGGACGGTTTTTCCTGATTTAACAAATATGTAAGTCTGATTTAACCTGGCAGGAACATTAAGCGGCGCGGCACGGCGTTGCCGTGCCTGAATTTGATGCAGATGGCGAATATCACCACGCTGGCAGGGGCGATAGCCACAGATAACAGCTGATGCAGCGTTAAAGCCTGGCCGTATACGCCAAAAAGTCACGCGCCAGTAAAAACCGGGTGGGCAATGGAATAAGTAAGGCTGACGCTAACAGAGGAAAACCGTTGCAGTTGCAGGGACAGGGACAGGGACAGGGACAGGGACAGGGACAGGGACAGAATAAGGCAGAGGCACGTTCGGGCCTCTGCCGTTCAGTTACAATTTTTGTTTCAGGTAGTCGCCAATTTTCGTTATCAGGCTGCCCTCTTCTACCTTATTCAGCGTAACAAGCGGGTAGCTGGCCAGCACCTTATCTTTATCGATCACCTGAATCGTGCCCACCTGCTCGCCCTGCTTTAGCGGCGCTTCAAGATCTTTCCGATCGATAATGTATTTCGCTTTGATAGTTTCGATAGCGCTACGCGGCAGGGAAAGCGAGATATCTCCCGTGGTTCCCACCGCTACCTGATGCGGGTTGCCGTACCAGACCGTTTCTTTACCCAACGCTTTGCCCGCGTGGAACAGCTGCACGGTATCAAAATTATTATTGCCCCAGATCAACAGCTTACGCGCCTGTTCTTCACGCCCTTTCGGGCTTTTGCCGCCCATAATTACGGCGATCAGACGCTGGCGTCCCTGCAGGCTGGAGGCGATCAGGTTAAAGCCAGCGCTTTCGGTATGGCCGGTTTTCAGGCCGTCGACATGCAGAGTTTTATCCCACAGCAGTCCGTTGCGATTCTGCTGGGTAATGCCGTTCCAGGTAAGCGATTTCTCGCTGTACATCTGGTAAAAGTCCGGCTCGCCGCTGATAATCGCCTGAGAGAGCACTGCCAGATCGCGCGCGGTGGTGTGCTGCCCCGGCGCATCCAGCCCGTGCACGGTTTCAAAATGGGTGTTGTTCAGCCCCAGCTTCGCCGCATACTCATTCATCATTTTAACGAAGGCTGCCTGGCTGCCCGCCACGTAGTCGGCCAGCGCCACGCAGGCATCGTTGCCGGAATCAATAATCACGCCACGGCTGAGATCGCGTACCGATACCTTCTCGCCCGGCTTAAGAAACATCAGCGAGGAGCCTTTAAATACCGGATTTCCCGCCCCCCAGGCGTCCTGACCGATGGTAACCATGTCGTCACGGCTGATGCGGTGCTGGTCAATAGCGCGATCGACCACATAGCCGGTCATCAGCTTGGTCAGGCTGGCTGGATTGCGCTGCTGGTCAGCATTGCCTTCGGTCAGCACCTGGCCAGTAGTGGCGTCCATTAATATCCAGGAGGCGGCATCAACCGGCGGCGGCGTCAGCGGGAAAGAAACCGCGGCCTCCCCGGCATGGGCCTGAATGGCTAAAAACAGTAAACCGGTAATACCTGCAAGCTGACGCCTTTTCAACGGAACATCCTCAATCATAAACTTGAATTAAATGAGGGCGTTGTTTTACGGCATCGCGCAACGTTTTTGCTTAATAAATTGCAAAAAATTATGTATTTAAATTCTTCCGGCAACGACTTTTAGCGTGGTTTTACCACGGCGCCAGCGGCAGAAAAACGCCAGCGATATTCTTGCCGAAGGCTGCGAATGCCAACCACGCTCCGCTGCGGTTAATTATTAAGCCAGGCAATAAAAAAGCCACCCGATGGTGGCTTTACCGATAATGCGGTGGCGAAAAATTAATGGGGGATTTCCGTCATTGATTTTACGTCAGCGCGGTTGATCTGCTGCTCATTCCCGTTGGCATCTTTATATTTGATCAGGCCGGTAGCATTATCCTCTTTCGGTTTACCATCGCTAACGATAGTACGACCATCGTTAGTATGGATGTAATAGTTACTGCTGGAGCATCCCGCCAGCGGCAGGGCGGCGGCAAATACAAATGCTAATAATGCGCTCTTTTTCATCATAACCTCCTGTTCAGATATTTCCCTTTAATGTTTAGCACAGTTTAATCATTACGCAATTTATCTCCCTGCCGATACGCTTATTCTCTCTGTAATATTTCGAAAGCAATTAGATCCATTTTTCTTCTGACAAAGTTCCCGATAACGCCAGCCTGACCTACCCTTTAATAACGAATTTCCAACAGAACCCAGAAAAATATGAAACATCAGAATCGTACAATCGGTATTGCTCCTTATGGTGGATCGGCCGGCGGCTGGGGCGCGCTGAAAGCGGTTGCTGATGCGTTACGCGGTCAAATGGCGGTAAAGCAGGATGTTATCGCCTTGTTTAAAGTCAACCAGCCGCAGGGGTTCGACTGCCCCGGCTGCGCCTGGCCCGATCCGCGCCATGCCTCTTCATTTGAATTTTGCGAAAACGGCGCCAAGGCGGTTTCCTGGGAGGCGACCAGCAAGCGCACCACGCCGGAGTTTTTCGCCGCTCATCCCGTCAGTGAACTGTGGCAGCGCAACGCTTTTGAACTGGAAGGCGAAGGCCGCCTGACGCATCCGATGAAATACGACGCCGCCAGCGATACATGGCAACCCATCGCCTGGGAAACCGCCCTGCGCGAAATCGGCGAAAAGCTGCAAAGCTATGACGATCCCGACAGCGTGGAATTTTATACCTCCGGGCGCGCCTCTAACGAAGCGGCATTTCTCTACCAGCTGTTTGCCCGTGAATATGGCACCAACAACTTTCCTGACTGTTCGAATATGTGTCATGAGCCGACCAGCGTCGGCCTGCCGCAGTCGATTGGGGTCGGCAAAGGGACGGTTACGCTGGACGATTTCGACCAGTGCGATCTGGTAATGTGTATCGGCCATAATCCCGGCACCAACCATCCGCGTATGCTGGGCACGCTGCGCGAGGTCGCTAAGCGCGGCGCCACTATTGTGGCGATCAATCCGCTGCGCGAGCGTGGCCTGGAACGTTTTACCTCGCCGCAAAGCCCGATTGAGATGCTGTCGCTCAGCTCCACGTCGCTGGCTTCCACCTACTACAAAGTCCGCGTCGGCGGCGATGCCGCGATGCTTAAAGGCGTAATGAAGGCGCTGCTGGCGATGCACGAACGGGCGTTGAAGGCGGGAGAGCCGGGCGTAATCGATGAGCAGTTTATCAGCGAACATACGCAAGGATTTGCAGCGCTGAAGCAGGACCTTGATAACGCTGACTGGCAGCATTTGTTGAAAGTGTCCGGTATGGACTATAAAGAGATCCTTAATATCGCCCGTCTGTATGCCACGGCAAAAAAAACCATTATCTGTTACGGCATGGGTATTACCCAGCATCAGTACGGTACGCAAAACGTTCAGCAAATTGCTAACCTGCTGCTGCTGCGCGGCAATATCGGCAAGCCCGGCGCCGGCATCTGCCCGTTGCGCGGCCACTCAAACGTACAGGGCGATCGTACCGTAGGCATTACGGAAATACCGTCGCAGGAGCTGCTCGACGGTATTGAAAAGGTGTTTGGCTTCAGGCCGCCGCAAAGAGATGGACATGGCGCAGTGGCCGCAATTCAGGCGATGCGCGACGGCAAAGCCAAAGCGCTGCTCTGCCTCGGCGGCAATCTGGCTGAAGCGATGTCCGATCCGCAGGTCACCTTTGCGGCGATGCGCAAGCTTGATCTGGTAGTGCATATGGCGACCAAACTAAACCGCTCACATCTGCTGTTGGGCAAACATAACTATCTTCTGCCGGTACTGGGCCGTACCGAACAGGATATTCAGGCTTCCGGCGAACAAAGTATTACCGTAGAGGATTCAATGTCGATGGTTCATGCTTCACGCGGCATGTTAACCCCCGCATCACCGCATCTGAAATCGGAGCCGGCCATCGTGGCGGGGCTGGCGAAGGCAACGCTGCCCAACAGCAAAGTGAACTGGGATCGGATGATCGGCGACTACAGTTTTATTCGTGAGGCGATCGAGGCTGTTTTCCCGGCGTTTCAGGACTATAACCGCCGCGTGCAGCAGCCGGGCGGTTTCCGCCTGCGCAATGCCGCTTCCGAGCGGGAGTGGCTTACCCCGTCGGGGCGGGCGCAGTTTATGGTAATGGAAGGCGTAAACGAAGATCCACGCTCGCTGAAGTGTCACGATCTGGTTTTGACCACGCTACGCAGTCACGATCAGTACAATACCACGCTGTATGGCCTCAACGATCGCTACCGCGGCGTGACCGGGCGACGCGACGTACTGTTTATCAACGCCGATGAAGCGGAACGTCGTCAGCTGCGCGTGGGCGATAAGGTTAATATCATTGCGCTCGATGCCGGAGGCCAGCGTACCGCGCGCCGTATGGATAACCTGACGATTGTGGTGCTGGATATGGCGCCCGGCTCGGTAGCCGCCTACTATCCTGAGGCCAACGTGATGGTGCCGCTGGACAGCCACGATACGCAAAGCGGCATCCCGGCGTATAAAAGCATTCCTGTTGAGATGGAGCTCTGCCTGCAGCCGGCGCCAACCTCCGGCGCGCTGCGCTAGCGCAACAAAGGCTCTCCCGATAAGCGAAAGCAGGCCGCGCCCACTGGATAAAAACAGGGCGACAACGCGCCGGTAGCCTTAGCGCCGCCCGAACCGACACGCCATACGCGCAGCCGCCCCGACGGAAAATCTCCGTCGCAGGGATTCTGTTATTTTTGCTCTACTCAAATATGGTTTACCATAGACCGCGTTCTTGCGTGACCGCTCGTCCTGCCGCGATGTTGCCAGTTTCAGCAGGCAGAGGAGCGTTCAAATCTGCCGCTACGACGGGCAAAGGCTGAGGTGCAGGTAGACAAACAGCATCAGCAAAAGCACAAACTTAATAACATCTGTGAAAATAAAGCGTTATGCAGACACTAAAAGGCAGCTAAACCGTGGCCGACAAGCAAAAGCAACCAACCTTCCTGTTCCATGATTATGAAACCTTCGGCAAGAGTCCGGCGCTCGATCGCCCGGCGCAGTTTGCCGGTATTCGTACCGATATGGATTTTAATATCATCGGCGAACCGGAGGTGTTTTACTGCCAGCCTGCGGATGATTACCTGCCTCAACCGGAAGCGGTAATGATTACCGGCATTACGCCGCAGCAGGCGCGGGCGCGCGGCGTTAACGAAGCGGAATTCGCTCGCCGCATTCATGCCCTGTTTACCGTCGAGAACACCTGCGTGGTGGGATATAACAACGTGCGTTTCGATGATGAGGTAACGCGCAATATCTTTTACCGCAACTTCTTCGATCCTTACGCCTGGAGCTGGCAAAACGGCAACTCACGCTGGGATCTGCTGGATGTGATGCGCGCCTGCTATGCCTTACGCCCTGACGGCATCCACTGGCCGGAAAACGAGGACGGGCTGCCCAGCTTCAAGCTGGAGCATCTGACAAAAGCGAACGGCGTTGAGCACAGTCACGCGCACGATGCGATGTCAGACGTCTACGCCACTATCGCCATGGCGAAGCTGGTGAAAACTAAACAGCCGAAGCTGTTTGAATTCCTGTTCCGCCACCGCAGCAAGCAGAAGATCAATACGCTGATCGATATTCCACAAATGAAGCCGCTGGTGCATATCTCCGGCATGTTTGGCGCGCTGCGCGGCAATACCAGCTGGATCGCCCCGCTCGCCTGGCATCCGGAAAACCGCAACGCGCTGATTGTCTGCGACCTGGCCGGAGATATGGCGCCGCTGCTGGAGCTGGATGCCGACGCGCTGCGCGCAAGGCTCTATACGCCGCGCCAGCAGCTGGGCGAGGCGTCAGCGGTGCCGATCAAACTGGTGCACAGCAATAAGTGCCCGGTACTGGCGCCCGCCAGTACGCTGCGCCCGGAAGATGCAGAGCGTTTGGGAATCGATCGGCAGCGCTGTCTGGATAACCTTAAGCTGCTGCGTCAGCATCCGGAAGTTCGCGAAAAGGTGGTGGCGCTTTACGCTGAGGCCGAACCCTTTATTCCCTCCGAAGACGTGGACGCCCAGCTTTACAACGGCTTTTTCAGCGATGCTGATAAAACCGCGATGGGAATTATCCAGCAGGCAACGCCGGCAAACCTGCCCGCGCTTGATTTAACCTTTAACGATCAACGCATCGAGAAGCTGCTGTTTCGCTACCGTGCGCGTAACTTCCCCGGCACGCTGGATGACAGCGAGCAGCAGCGCTGGCTGCAGCATCGTCGCGAGACGCTGAACGGCGAGCGTATCGAAGCGTTTCTGCTGGAGCTGGAATCGCTGGCTAATCTGCATGAGGGCGACAAAGATAAAATGGCGCAGCTAAAGGCGCTGTATGATTACGCTCGCGAATTAGTCTCATAAGCGCGCCCTCGCCGCCATAAAAAAGCCGTCCCTGAGGACGGCTTTTTTACTGCGAACAAACCATCAGAAGCGCAGCGAAGCGCCGATGTAAGGACCATCCGCCAGCACGTTATCTTTACGGCTGCCTTTATTATTCAGCTCGGCATATTTATAGCCAACGCGCACGTTCAGCAACGAAATCGGCGTAAAGCTGATGCCGCCAGAGGCTTCCTGGTAGCTATCGAGGTGATCGGTAAAAGCTTCCGGCGAATAGTAATATTCGCCATACAGGCCCAGCATATTGGTTACCGGAATGCTGACGCCCGCGCCAACCGCAGCGGCAAAACCATCTTTACCATCTTTCGGGTCAATCCACATCGCTTTGATGCCGGGGCTGAGGAAAACAGAGCCGATTGCCACGTTATAGCCCAGACGCAGACCGCTAACGTCGCCGTCATGATCGCTGCGCATCCAGTTACCGGACAGGCTCAGGCCCGGCGTAGTCGTGCCCAGCCCAACGTTCAGGTTGGTGTAATGCTCACCCACGTCAACGCTGCCTTCAATCGCCTGCGCTGAACCCGCAGCCAGCATCAGAGCCAGACCGCTACCTACCACTACTTTTTTAAACATTGCCAACTCCATTATTTCAGGCACGAATTGCTGGCGAAGGGTAGCGGAGCTGGCGAGCGGATACAAGAGGACCAGGCTGATAAGGTTAAAACCTGTAGTGAACAATGCCATAGCAAACAGAAAATGTCCCGGCGCTGCGTCGAACGGATAGCGCGCCACGCCGCCGTTTAAGCGCCGTAAAAAAGGCCGGACGCTTGTCCGGCCTGATAAGTTATCAATATCGCAGCGGGCGACGCCCGCCGGCGACAGGGCCAGGCGCGCTGGGCCTGGCTTTAAACGCGGCTCAGAGCGACTCTTCGCTATACTGCGGCACCGGGTTACGGAAGCTGCGCGTAACGACGGCCAGGTAGATAATCCCCACCGCCGCCCAGATCAGGCCGAGCACCATTGAACTCTCTTCGAGATTAATCCAGAGCGCGCCCACCGTCAGCGCGCCGCACAGCGGCAGCAGCAGATAGTTAACGTTGTCCATTATCGTCCTGCAACGCTTCTCGCGGATCCAGAACTGCGCAATCACCGACAGGTTAACGAAGGTGAAAGCCACCAGCGCGCCAAAGTTGACCAGCGCCGTCGCCGTTACCAGATCGAAACGGATTGCCAGCAGCGCAATGGCGCCAACCAGTACCACGTTAAGCGCCGGAGTACGCCATTTAGGATGCACGTAGCCGAAGAAACGCTCCGGGAAAACGCCGTCGCGGCCCATCACATACATCAGACGGCTTACGCCCGCATGCGCCGCCATACCTGAAGCCAGCACCGTTACGCAGGAGAAAATCAGGATGCCGAACTGGAAGGTTTTACCCGCCACGTAGAGCATGATTTCCGGCTGCGAAGCGTCCGGATCTTTAAAACGCGAGATATCCGGGAAATAGAGCTGCAGGAAGTAGGACACCGTGATAAAGATAATGCCGCCAACCAGCGCCGTCAGGAAAATCGCTTTCGGGATCACCCGCTCGGCGTCTTTCGTCTCTTCTGAGAGCGAGCTGATGCCGTCGAAGCCGAGAAACGAGAAGCAGAGAATGGTCGCGCCGGTAATCATCGGCACCACATGCGCATCCTCCGACCAGAACGGACGGCTGCTAACCAGCGTACCGGCGCCTTCGCCGTGCGCCACGCCATAAATCACCATGCAGACCAGGGCAATAATCACTGCCACCTGCATAACGACAATAACGCTGTTAAAGTTTGCTACGGACTTAATGCCGCGCAGGTTGGTCAGCGTCATAAAGCCAACCAACAGCACCACAAAGATCCAGGACGGAATGCCCGGCAGCAGCGCTTCAAAATAGATTTTCGCCAGCAGAATGTTGATCATCGGCATAAACAGATAATCAAGCAGTGACGACCAGCCAACCATAAAGCCGACGTGCGGACTGATGGTTTTTTGCGCGTAGGTATAAGCGGAACCCGCAGATGGGAAGCGGTTTACCAGTTTACCGTAGCTCAGCGCAGTAAACAGAATAGCAATCAGCGCGAAGGCATAAGCCGTGGCGACGTGGCCGCCGGTTAACCCGGAAACAATGCCAAAAGTATCGAACAGCGTCATGGGCTGGATATAGGCCAGGCCAATCATGACAACCGGCATCAGCGTCAGCGTTTTTTTCAGATGTGTACGCGGCTGCGAGGTGTGGTGGAGATCATGCGACATGGTTAAGTCCCCCCATAGCGGCGGCCTGATTAGGGCGGACCACAGGGAAACTTCGCGTTATGCGAGAGAGGTTCTTCAGAGGCGTGAGGGAGAAGGCTGAATCAATGCCGCCTGCACCATAATCATCACGGAGACGAATACCAGCGCATGCTGGTGAGAAGTTAACGAGTTGCCCCATCTTTGTATCCTCAAAACCACACGATATACGTGTTTTGTGTAAGTATCTATCCGGCACGCCGGCCGGCCTCTTTGACAAATGATCCTGGTTAAATGCAAAAAAATAACCGACGCCTCAAGCGCCGGTTATATTCTATTTTGCAGGGGGCGTATTTTGCACCACACAGAGGCAGGATGACAAGATCTTGAGACTTTCAGTAACAATTTCTTTTTCGTCAGCCGGCTGCGGCAAAAAACGCAGCCGATTATCGCGCGTGCTGCAGGCAGAGGGCGCCGCGTTAACGCCCTGCGCGCGCTGGCCGCGCCGGGCTTCCCGCCTCAGGCGTTTTTCAGCATCCAGTCAATTTCCGTAGCGGTAATCAACCGTTCAAACTGCATCAGCTCATGGTGCTTACAGCTGTGCCAGACAAAGCTAAAACGTTCGCCCAGCAGCTCCTGCAACGCCCGGCAGCGGGAAAATTCGTCCAGCGCCTCGCTCTGCCTGACCGGCAGCAGCGCCCCTTCCGCTGCGTGGCCGTTGCCGGTTACCGGCGCCGGCAGCGTCAGCGGATTATCCAGCCCGTGCAGAATTCCGGCAAAAATAGCGGCCAGCGCCAGCCAGGGGTTGGCATCGGCGCCCGCCACGCGATACTCCACGCGCCGGTTATCGATATCGCCGCAGGGGATGCGCAGCGCCACGGTACGGTTGTTATGGCCCCAGGAGGCGCGCAGCGGCACATAGGATTCGGGACGGAAGCGGCGGAAAGCGTTGACGTTCGGCGCCAGCAGCGCCATGGAGGCGGGCATCAGATCGAGCATCCCCGCCAGCGCCCGCTTCAGCAGCGGTGAATCGCTGCCATCATCACAGGCGAACGCGTTGCGATCGGCGGCGTCCAGCATACTGACATGCACATGCATGCCGCTGCCGGCATACTCTTCATAAGGTTTGGCCATAAAGGTGGCGGTCATGCCGTGGTTTTCCGCTACCTGCCTGACCAGCCTTTTCAGCTGGAGCGCGTGGTCGCAGGCGCTGAGTACGTTGCGCGTATGGTGCAGGTTGATTTCAAACTGTCCCGGCGAGGCTTCCGCCAGCGCGCCGTCGGCGGGAATGCCCTGCAGCCGCGCCAGACGATCGATATCGCCCAGCACCTGCGAAAAGCGATCGAGATTATCTACCGAATAGACCTGGCTCTGCACGTTGCGCTCATCGCTGCCTGGCGTACAGGGCGGCTGAATAAAACCTTCGCGATCGCGCTGCTTATCGACCAGATAGAACTCCAGCTCTACCGCTACCACCGGGAACAGCCCCCGGTTGCGCAAGCGCTGCCAGAGAGAGTTCAAAACATTACGGGGCTCAACGTCAAAGGGAGTGCCATCTTGGTTGCACATGGTCAACAGCAGCTGGGCAATATGAACGGGATCGGAAGCGGCGGGAACCAGCGTGCCCTCGACGGGCGTACAGATATTGTCCGGCTCGCCCAGCGCCTGGCCGAGGCCCGCCTGCTCGACGGTATTGCCCAGGATATCCATCGCAAATACCGAGGCCGGGAAGTAACAACCTTTTTCCAGCCTTGCCAGGCTGCCAACCGGAATACGTTTACCGCGAAAAACCCCGTTCAGATCGTTAAGCAGGATATCGACATACTGCGTTTCAGGATGGCGTTCCAGATAGGTTTTTACCTCATTCTGGAACGCGCTGGTTCGCATCTCTTCACTATGTCGCGTGAAGTCTTCTACTTCCACCAGGTTTGTCATGATCCCACCCGCCATTTACCGTTCAGAAAGGTTGCACGTCATGCTCAAAATAACGGCCATAGTTAGAACATAGTCATAAGGCAAAAAGTGTGCAAATGTTACACGACGGTTTGAATATTGCGCAAAGCCTGTCTAGATTGAAAATATATTGTACAAATCGGCGCGTCCGATGCGGTTTTGTCAGAAATATTGACCAGTTCAGGCGGGGATAACATGGCAAGAATAATGGACAAGCCGTTGATTGGCGTGGTGGCCTGCCGCTCGATAACAGAGGGGCACCCTGCTTTTACGCTACACCAGAAATATCTGGACGCCATTATGGATGCGCAGGGCGTCGCCATTATTCTGCCCCATCGTCCCGGTCAGGGCGAAGCCATTTCCCGGCGCGTTTTACCGCTGCTGGATGGCCTGCTGCTGTCCGGCAGCCCCAGCAATATCGAACCCTGGCGCTATGAGGCAACGGGAAAAGAAGAGCTGACCGATCCCGGACGCGATGAGCTGGCGCTGGCGTTGATAGCTCAGGCGCTGCCGCTGCATATGCCGCTGCTGGCTATTTGTCGCGGCATGCAGGAGCTGGCGGTGGCGACCGGCGGCACGCTCTACCGCCAGCTTCCGGTCGGCGAGATCGCACACTATGTCAATAGCGATGCGCCGCTGGCTGCGCAGTATGCGCCAACGCATGCTATCCAGCTGGCATCCGATGGACGGCTGTCGCAGCTGCTGCGTGGTATGACCTCGCTGCAGGTTAATTCGCTGCATCAGCAGGGCATCCATCATCCCGGCCCGCTGCTGCAGATCGAGGCGACCGCCCCGGATGGCGTGATTGAAGCGGTTTCCGTCCCGCATCATCCCTTCGCTTTCGGCGTGCAGTGGCACCCCGAATGGCGTTATCAACATGATGAAGCCTCATCGCAGCTGTTTGAGGCTTTTCTGCATGCCTGTCACCAGTACCGTAAGGAAAAGCGGCTATGAATGAAGCTACGCTGGCGCCCGGACGGCGCTTATCGCAAATCCGGCAGGAGTTAGGTTTGTCACAGCGGCGCGTTGCTGAGCTTGCCGGGCTAACCCACAGCGCCATCAGCACTATCGAACAGGATAAGGTCAGCCCCGCCGTCAGCACGCTGCAAAAGCTGCTGAAGGTGTATGGGCTGTCGCTGTCGGAATTTTTCTCCGATCCTGCCAGGCAGAGTCCGCCGAAAGTGGTTATCGAAGCGCAGGAGCTGATTGATATCGGCGGCCAGGGCGTCTCGCTGAAACTTATTCATAACGGCAGCGCCAGCCGTAATCTGGCGATGCTGCTGGAAACCTATCAGCCCGGCGCCACTACCGGCGAAAAGCTCCGTCATCCCGGCGAAGAGACCGGTACGCTGCTGGAGGGCGAAATTACCCTGACGGTAAACGGGCATAGCTATCAGCTGCATGCCGGGCAAAGTTACGTGATTGATACCGGGCAGCCGCACAGCTTCAGCAATACCTCTACGCGCCCCTGCCGCATCGTCAGCGCCCATACGCCCGCTAACTTTTAAATCAGGGAGAACCGCCGTGGACTATGTCGACAGTTATTATGCTGCAACGGTAAACCCGCATCAGCCCTGGCCGCAGCTGGATGGCTCGGTAACGTGCGACGTCTGTATTATCGGCGCGGGTTTTACCGGTCTCTCCTCGGCGCTGTTTCTTAGCGAAGCGGGCTACGACGTAGTCGTGCTGGAGGCGGCGTGCGTCGGCTACGGCGCCAGCGGGCGCAACGGCGGACAGGTAGTAAACTCCTACAGCCGCGATATCGACATTATTGAACAGCGCTACGGCGCGGACGCGGCGCGCATGCTCGGCAGCATGATGTTTGAAGGCGCCGATATCATTCGCGATCGCATCGATCGTTACGCTATCGCCTGCGACTACCGTCCCGGCGGCATTTTCGCCGCGCTGAATGCGCGCCAGATGCAGCATCTGCGCCAGCAGCAGCGCCAGTGGCAGCGCTACGGCAATCAGCAGCTGGAGCTGTTGGACGAGCGCGGCATCCGGCGCGCTATCGCTACCGAACGCTATGTGGGCGGGCTGCTTGATCGTCGCGGCGGCCATCTCCATCCGTTAAACCTGGCGCTGGGAGAAGCGGAGGCAATCCGGCGGCACGGCGGGCGTATTTATGAACAGTCGGCGGTGGACCAGGTAATTTACGGTGCGCCGAACCTGATAAAAACCGCGCGCGGCGACGTCAGCGCAAAATATCTTATCTTTGCCGGCAACGCCTACCTGGCGCCGGAGCTGGAGCCGCGCCTCAGCCGAAAAAGCATGCCGTGCGGATCGCAGATCGTCACCACCGAACCGCTAAGCGCTGACCAGGCGCTGGCGCTGCTGCCGGATAATTACTGCGTGGAAGACTGCAACTATCTGCTGGACTATTTTCGGCTAACCGCCGATAACCGTCTGCTGTACGGCGGCGGGGTGATTTACGGCGCGCGCGAGCCGCAGGATATCGCGGCGCTGATCCGTCCCAAGCTGTTAAAAACCTTTCCGCAGCTGCGCAACGTCAGGTTGAGCCATTGCTGGAGCGGCAACTTCCTGCTGACGCTATCGCGTATGCCGCAGCTGGGCCGCCTGGATAAGCAGGTTTACTATATTCAGGGGGACAGCGGACATGGCGTCACCTTTACTCATCTTGCGGGCAAGCTGGTGGCGGAAACCCTGCGCGGCGATGCCGAGCGCTTTGACGCCTTCGCCCGGCTGCCGCACCTGCCCTTTCCCGGCGGCCGCCGCTTTAAGGTACCGCTAACCGCCGTCGGCGCCGTCTGGTATGCGCTGCGCGATCGGCTCGGCGTGTAGCGGCCCGTTGCCGTTAGCCGAGCGGCATACTCGCCGGATCGGGGTAGCGATAGCTAAAGCCAAGCTCGCGGCAAATCTTACTGCCATCCACCAGCTTGCCCTCCTCCTTAGCGGCAGGCGCAAAAGTGGGCGGCGTCAGCCCCAGCTGGCGCGCCACCGCCGGGTAAAACTGCTGGCGGGAAGGATGAGAAGGCGCGCACAGGTTATAGGTACGCCCGCCCTGCGGCGTTTGCAACAGCAGGGTAATCGCCGCCACCACATCATCCAGATGTACCAGATTGACGCCATGTTCGCCGTCGGGAACGGCCGTTTTTCCGGCGAGAAAACGCCCCGGATGACGCTGCGGCCCGACCAGCCCCGCCAGGCGCAGAATATCCACCGAGGTGCCCGGCAGATCGTGCAGCCAGTTCTCCAGCTCTACCAGCGTTTTACCGGCGACGGAAAGCGGTTGCAGCGGACTATCTTCCCGCATCACGCCGTCGCCGTCGCCATATACCGAGGTGGAGCTGGTAAAAACGATGCGCGGCACGCTGAACGCCAGCGCGCTATCGACCAGGTTCTGCACCGCGCGCAGATAATTTTCGCCCCCTTCGACAGTGCGGCTGGCGGGCAAGGTTACCACCAGCGCATCCACCGCCAGCAGCGCCGCCAGTTCATCTGCATCACACTCCAGTTCCGGCGTCAGGGCCAGCTGGCAGCCTGCGATACCGCACATACGCGCTGCCTCAACGCCGTCCGGAGTGGTTTTACTGCCCGTCACCTGCCAGCCGCGCGCCGTCAGCGCCATCGCCAGCGGCATGCCCAGCCATCCAAGCCCTACAATCGCGACCTTTTTCATCCTCACTCCTGACGCTTCTGCCTGATAATCTTTAAGGCTACGCCACCGTTTTAAACGTGACAACGTCGCCCGCAAAGAGATTGCCGGCAAGCGTGAAAAAAACGGTTGCCAAGAAAGTTTAACTCCGCTAGGTTAACTGACAGGCAAATGAATATACATGCAGAGAATTTTATGACACGCGTTCAGTTCAACCATCATCACCACCATCACCCTGACTAGTCTTTCAGGCGATGTGTGCTGGAAGACATTCAGGATCTTCCAGTGGTGCAGAGCGCGAAATGGCCCCCGGAAGATCTTCTTCCGGGGGCTTTTTTTTGGCTGACTGCAACCGACAGGATAGATAACAAGAGGACTGGAGAGATGTTAGATAACACCCGTTTACGCATAGCTATGCAGAAATCTGGCCGTTTAAGTGACGAATCACGCGAACTGCTGGCACGCTGCGGCATCAAAATCAACCTGCAACAGCAGCGCCTAATCGCCTTCGCTGAAAACATGCCGATCGATATTTTGCGCGTGCGTGACGATGATATCCCCGGCCTGGTAATGGATGGCGTGGTGGATCTCGGCATCGTGGGCGAAAACGTGCTGGAAGAAGAGCTGCTCAACCGCCGCGCCCAGGGCGAAGACCCGCGCTACTTCACCCTGCGCCGCCTCGACTTCGGCGGCTGCCGTCTGTCGCTGGCGATGCCGGTAGATGACAACTATAGCGGCGTTCAGTGCCTGCAGGGTTCGCGCATCGCCACCTCCTATCCTCACCTGCTGAAACAGTATCTTGATAAGCAGGGCGTCTCTTTTAAATCCTGTCTGCTTAACGGCTCGGTAGAAGTGGCGCCGCGTGCGGGCCTGGCCGACGCCATTTGCGATCTGGTCTCTACCGGCGCGACGCTGGAGGCTAACGGCCTGCGCGAAGTGGAAGTGATATACCGCTCGAAGGCGGTGTTGATTCAGCGCGACGGCGAATTGCCGGCGGCGAAGCAGGAGCTGGTGGATAAGCTGATGACGCGCATCCAGGGCGTGATCAAAGCGCGTGAATCGAAATATATTATGCTGCACGCCCCAAGCGAGCGGCTGGAAGAGGTTATCGCGCTGCTGCCGGGCGCCGAACGCCCTACCGTACTGCCGCTGGCGGGCGATCAAAGCCGCCTGGCGATGCATATGGTCAGCAGCGAAACCCTGTTCTGGGAAACGATGGAAAAACTGAAGGCGCTGGGCGCCAGTTCAATCCTGGTCCTGCCGATTGAGAAGATGATGGAGTAAGCCGATGAGCCGCTTTGATACGCTGACAGAATGGCAGCAGTGCGATGAGGCGCAGCAGCAGGCGCTGCTGACCCGCCCGGCGATTTCCGCCTCCGATAATATCAGCCAGACGGTACGCGCCATACTGACGCGCGTCAGCGAGGCGGGCGATACCGCCCTGCGCGACTACAGCGCCGCCTTTGATAAAGCGCAGGTTGACGAACTGCGCGTCAGCCCGGCGCAGATCGCCGCCGCCGTTGACCGGCTCGGCGATGAGATTAAACAGGCGATGGCTGCCGCCGTCGCCAATATCGAAGCGTTTCACCGCGCCCAGCAGCTGCCCGAAGTGGATATTGAAACCCAGCCGGGCGTGCGCTGCCAGCAGGTAACGCGCCCGATTCGCTCGGTGGGCCTCTATATTCCCGGCGGCTCGGCGCCGCTCTTCTCTACCGTACTGATGCTGGCTACCCCCGCCCGCATCGCCGGCTGCGAGCGCGTGGTGCTCTGCTCGCCGCCGCCGATCGCGGATGAAATTCTTTATGCCGCCCAGCTGTGCGGCGTGCAGGAGGTGTTTCAGGTTGGCGGCGCGCAGGCGATTGCGGCGCTGGCTTTCGGCACCGAGTCGGTGCCGAAGGTAGACAAAATTTTTGGCCCCGGCAATGCCTGGGTAACCGAAGCCAAGCGCCAGGTCAGCCAGCGGCTGGACGGCGCGGCGATTGATATGCCCGCCGGTCCTTCAGAAGTGCTGGTAATTGCCGATGAGCAGGCGACGCCCGCGTTTGTGGCATCCGATCTGTTATCGCAGGCGGAGCATGGCCCCGACTCTCAGGTGATTTTGCTCACCCCGTCGCGCAGGCTGGCGCAGGCGGTGGCTGAGGCGGTTGAGGAACAGCTGGCGCAGCTGCCGCGCGCCGCTACCGCGCGGCAGGCGCTGGAGAGCAGCCGTCTGATCGTCGCTCGCGACCTGCAACAGTGCGTGGAAATATCTAACCGCTACGGACCGGAACACCTGATTATTCAGACGCGGCAGCCGCGCGAGCTGGTGGATAAGATCACCAGCGCCGGATCGGTTTTCCTCGGCGACTGGTCGCCGGAATCAGCGGGCGATTACGCGTCCGGCACCAACCACGTTCTGCCTACCTACGGCTATACCGCTACCTGTTCCAGCCTCGGCCTGGCCGATTTCCAGAAGCGAATGACGGTTCAGGAGCTGACGCCGCAGGGCTTCCTCAATCTTTCCGCCACTATTGAGACGCTGGCCGCCGCAGAACAGCTGATCGCCCACAAAAATGCCGTGACGCTGCGCGTCGCCGCGCTAAAGGAGCAAGCATGAGTGACGCTATTACCCGTCTGGCGCGCGCCAATATCCAGGCGCTGACGCCCTATCAGTCCGCGCGCCGTCTCGGCGGCAACGGCGACGTCTGGCTCAACGCCAACGAATATCCGCTGCCGGTCCCCTTTGAACTGTCGCAGCAGACGCTGAACCGCTACCCCGAATGCCAGCCGAAACTGGTGATTGAACGCTACGCCGACTATGCCGGGTTAACGCCGCAGCAGGTGCTGGTCAGCCGCGGCGCCGATGAAGGCATTGAGCTGCTGATGCGCGCCTTCTGCGAGCCGGGAAAAGACGCCATCCTGTTCTGCCCGCCCACCTACGGCATGTACAGCGTCAGCGCTGAAACCATCGGTATCGAATATCGCACCGTGCCCGCGCTGGCCGACTGGCAGCTGAACCTGCCCGCAATCGCCGCCGCGCTGGCGGGGGTGAAGCTGGTCTATATCTGTAGCCCCAACAATCCCACCGGCAATCTGATCAACCCGGACGATATGCGTCAGCTGCTGGAAATGACGCGCGGTAAAGCATTGGTGATCGCCGACGAGGCCTACATTGAGTTCTGCCCGCAGGCAACGCTGGCGGGCTGGATTGCCGACTATCCGCATCTGGTAGTGCTGCGCACCCTGTCGAAAGCTTTCGCGCTGGCGGGCCTGCGCTGCGGTTTTACTCTGGCGAATCCGGCGGTGATCGAACTGCTGTTGAAAGTCATCGCCCCTTATCCGCTGGCGACACCGGTAGCGGATATCGCCGCGCAGGCGCTGAGCGCCGGGGGCATCGCCCTGATGCGCAGTCACGTAACGGAGCTGAACGCCAACCGCAGCTGGCTCTCTGAGGCGCTGGCCGCGCTGCCCTGCGTCGAACAGGTATTCGCCAGCGAAACCAACTATCTGCTGGCTCGCTTCATTGATGCACCGCGAGTATTTAAAACCCTGTGGGATCAGGGCATTATTCTGCGCGACCAGAATAAAAACCCAGGCCTTGCCGGATGCCTGCGCATTTCCATCGGCACCCGCAGCGAGTGCGAGCGCCTGATCGCCGCACTACAGGCGCTGGCCGAAGCCGCCGACACAGTGGAGTCACTATGAGTCAGAAAACCCTTTTTATCGATCGCGACGGCACCTTGATTAGCGAGCCTCCTGAGGATTTTCAGGTGGATCGCATGGAAAAGCTGGCGTTTGAGCCGAACGTCATCCCGGCGCTGCTGGCGCTGCAACACGCGGGCTATCAGCTGGTGATGATCACTAACCAGGACGGCCTCGGCACCGCCAGCTTTCCGCGGGCCGATTTTGACGGCCCGCATAACCTGATGATGCAGATCTTCAGTTCACAGGGGGTGCGGTTTGCTGAGGTGTTGATCTGCCCTCACCTGCCTGCCGATAACTGCGACTGCCGCAAGCCGAAAACAAAACTGCTGGCAACGTGGCTGGCCGAGGGCGCGCTGGATAAAGCCAACAGCTATGTCATCGGCGATCGCGCTACCGATATCGAGCTGGCGCAAAACATGGGCATTCAGGGACTGCGCTACAGTCAGGATGGGCTGGACTGGGAGGCGATCCGTCAGAAACTGACGCAGCGCGACCGCTATGCGAAGGTGAACCGCAACACTAAAGAGACGCAGATTGAGGTTGAAGTCTGGCTGGATCGTGAAGGCGGCAGCAAAATTAATACCGGCGTGGGCTTTTTCGATCATATGCTCGACCAGATCGCCACCCACGGCGGCCTGCGCATGAATATTGAAGTAAAAGGCGATCTCTATATCGACGATCATCATACCGTAGAAGATACCGGCCTGGCGCTCGGCGAGGCGCTGCTGAAGGCGCTGGGCGATAAGCGCGGCATTGGACGCTTTGGCTTTGTGCTGCCGATGGATGAGTGCCTGGCGCGCTGCGCGCTGGATATCTCCGGGCGTCCGCATCTGGAATTTAAAGCGGAATTTAACTACCAGCGCGTCGGCGATCTCAGCACCGAGATGGTGGAACACTTCTTTCGCTCGCTCTCGTATGCCATGGCCAGCACGCTACACCTGAAGACCAAAGGCAAAAACGATCATCATCGCGTGGAAAGCCTGTTTAAAGCTTTTGGCCGCACGCTGCGCCAGGCGATACGCGTTGAAGGCAATACGCTGCCCAGTTCGAAAGGAGTGCTGTAATGAACGTGGTGATTCTGGATACCGGCTGCGCCAACCTGTCGTCGGTAAAGTCCGCCATTCAGCGCCTGGGCTATACGCCGCAGGTTAGCCGCGACGCCGATATCGTGCTGACGGCGGACAAACTCCTGCTGCCCGGCGTCGGCACCGCGCAGGCGGCGATGAATCAGCTGGAGCAGCGCGATCTGATTGAACTGATAAAGGCCTGCACCCAGCCGACGCTCGGCATCTGTCTGGGCATGCAGCTGTTGGCCGGCGTCAGTGAAGAAAGCGGCGGCATCAAAACCCTGGGGATTATCGATCAGCCGGTGATTCGGATGCCGGATCGCGGCCTGCCGCTGCCCCATATGGGCTGGAACCGCGTTACGCCGCAGGCGGGCCACCATCTGTTCCGTGGTATTGAAGAGGAGAGCTGGTTCTACTTCGTACACAGCTACGCCATGCCGCTCGGCGCCTTTACTATTGCGCAGTGTCAGTATGGCGAACCTTTCAGCGCCGCCATCCAGAAAGATAATTTCTATGGCGTCCAGTTCCACCCTGAGCGCTCCGGCAAAGCGGGCGCGCAGCTGCTGAAAAACTTCCTGGAGATGTAACGGATGATTATCCCGGCGTTAGATTTGATTGATGGAAAAGTGGTGCGTCTGCATCAGGGAGACTACGGGCAGCGGCGCGATTATGGCAACGATCCGCTGCCGCGCCTGCAGGAATATCAGCGTCAGGGCGCTGAACTGCTGCACCTGGTTGACTTAACCGGCGCGAAGGATCCCGCGGCGCGCCAGCTGCCGCTGCTGAAGAAGCTGCTGGCGGGCGTTGAGGCGCCGGTCCAGCTGGGCGGCGGCATCCGCAGCCGCGATGATGTCGCCGCGCTGCTGGAGGCGGGCGCCGCGCGCGTGGTGGTAGGCTCGACGGCGGTAAAACAGCCGGAAGAGGTACAGCGCTGGTTCAGCGAGTTCGGCCCGCAGGCGATGGTACTGGCGCTGGACGTGCGTATTGATGCGGATAATCGCAAAGAGGTGGCGATCAGCGGCTGGCAGGAGGCGGCGGGCGTCACGCTGGAGCAGATTATCGAACTCTACCTGCCTTATGGTCTGCAACATGTTCTCTGCACCGATATTTCACGCGACGGCACGCTGAGCGGATCGAACGTTACCCTTTATCAGGAAGTTTCCGCTCGCTTTCCGCAGATTGCCTTTCAATCCTCCGGCGGCATCGGATCGCTGGCGGATATAGCCGCCCTGCGCCACTGCGGCGCCCGCGGCGTAATCGTCGGCCGCGCCCTGCTGGAAAATAAATTTACGGTTTCGGAGGCGATTTCATGCTGGCAAAACGGATAATTCCCTGTCTCGACGTGCGCGACGGACAGGTAGTAAAAGGGGTGCAGTTCCGCAATCACGAAATCATCGGAGATATCGTACCGCTGGCGCAGCGCTATGCCGATGAGGGCGCCGACGAGCTGGTATTTTATGATATCACCGCCTCCAGCGACGGCCGCGTGGTGGATAAAAGCTGGATAGCACGGGTCGCCGACGTCATCGATATCCCCTTCTGCGTCGCTGGCGGTATTAAAAGCGTCGAGGACGCCGCGCGCATTCTCTCTTTTGGCGCGGATAAGATCTCGGTTAATTCGCCGGCGCTGGCCGAGCCCGAACTGATTACCCGCCTCGCGGATCGCTTTGGCGTGCAGTGCATTGTGGTGGGGATTGATACCTGGTATGACGAGCAGAGCGGTAAATACCAGGTTAACCAGTATACCGGCGACGAGAAGCGTACCAGGATAACCCAGTGGGAAACGCTGGCGTGGGTACAGGAAGTGCAAAGGCGCGGCGCCGGTGAAATCGTGCTGAATATGATGAACCAGGACGGGGTGCGCAACGGCTACGATCTCACTCAGCTACAAAAAGTACGCGAGGTATGCAAAGTGCCGCTTATCGCCTCCGGCGGCGCCGGCACCATGGCTCATTTCCTCGAAGCGTTCCGCGATGCCAGCGTCGATGGCGCGCTGGCCGCCTCGGTATTTCATAAGCAGATTATCAATATCGGCGAACTGAAACGGTTCCTGATTGAACACGATGTGGAGATTCGTCCGTGCTAACAGAACAGCAGCTTTCCCGGCTTGACTGGGAAAAAACCGGCGGCATGATGCCGACTATCGTACAACATAGTGTATCGGGCGAAGTGCTGATGCATGGCTATATGAACCAGCAGGCGCTGGCGAAAACGCTGGATGAGGGTAAGGTCACCTTCTGGTCGCGAACAAAAAACCGTCTCTGGACCAAAGGCGAAACTTCCGGCCATTTCCTTAATGTAATCAGCATCGCGCCCGACTGCGATAACGATACGCTGCTGGTGCTGGCGCAGCCCGTGGGGCCAACCTGCCATCTCGGCGCCTCCAGCTGCTTCTCACCCGCCGCGCCGGACTGGGTATTCCTCTGGCAGCTGGAACAGCTGCTGGCGGCGCGTAAGCAGGCCGATCCCAGCAGCTCCTATACCGCCAAACTTTACGCCAGCGGCACCAAGCGCATCGCGCAGAAAGTCGGCGAGGAAGGCGTTGAAACCGCGCTGGCGGCCACGGTAAACGATCGCCATGAGCTGACTAACGAAGCCTCCGATCTGCTCTATCACCTGATGGTACTGCTGCAGGATCAGAATCTCGACCTGAGCGCGATTATCAGCAACCTGCGCGCGCGCCACACTCCTTAGCCCTACAGACGCTACCGCACAGGTAGCGTCTCTTTTCCTGGCATCCCCGGTTTACCCCGGCGACAGCCTGTTTTTTTGTTACGCCAGATCAGCCGCCACAAGCAGGAAGAAAAACGTCATGGCCAGTACTTTTCATCAATTGATCGCTTTACTCGATAAGCATCAGGCACGCTATCGTCTGGTAGAACATGCGCCGGAAGGAAAATGCGCCGCGGTCGCTCAGCTGCGCGCTACCCTGCCGGGGCAGGGAGCGAAAGCGCTGGTTTGTCATGTTAAAGGCAACGGCGTTAAACAGTATGTGTTAGCGGTACTGCCTGCTGACTGTCAGGCCGATCTGGCAAAAATTGCTTCAGCCGCAGGCGGGACGCGCGCTTCGCTGGCCAGCCCGGCAGAAGTAACAAAGCTGACCGGCTGCGTTTTTGGCGCTATTCCGCCTTTTAGCTTTCACCCCGCTCTCAGGCTATTTGTCGATCCGCTACTGTTCGAACGCTTCAAAGAAATAGCGTTTAACGCTGGCAGATTAGACTGCTCAGTCATTATGCATGCAGAAGATTACCGCGCGCTGGCGGATGCGACAGTCGTCACGATCAGATACGCCGGGCCTGAGCTGACTGACTAAAAATTCGCCGCGTCTCAAAGTAAAAAAACCCGGCTCCGGGCCGGGTTTTAATAATAAAGAGTTCAATCAGACTGACTGTTTACGTTGCTTCCAGACCGCAATCATATTACGCCCCAGGACAACGACTGAACCCACAACGCCGCCCAGCAATACCGCCAGCAACAGCGTCAGGCTCCGCTTAGGGCTATCCCGATAGATTGGCAAATCAGGCTGCATGATATAGCGAAAGGATTGCAGGTTATCCACCTGAATTGTCAAATCCTTAATCAAACGCAGAGCGCGCTGGGTAGCATAATAACTATCATCCAACGGCAGCGGACGAGTCGCCTCGTTGGCGATCGCCGCGCTTAGCGCTCTGGAGCCGAGGAGGTAGAGCGTATCATCGGATAAAAATTCTGCCTGCGTCAGCTGTGAGGTGACAATATTTGAATTTTCGGCGATTTTTAATGCCTGCTTTAACTCATCAATACGCTGCTTTTTTTTGTTCTGCGCTACCTCAAGCTGTGACGCCAGTGAATCATTAAGTTCACGCAGCTTTACCTGCATATTGTGTTTAATATCAGCGCCATAGTCATTTACCACATCATCATTAACCAGCTTGATAAAATGTGCTACCTGCGCCTGCGCCTCTTTAGCCGTTTCCGCAGTGAAGGTAATACTTAATGGCTCAGCTTGTCCGGCATTTACTGGCGCAACTTTTAAAGTTAATGGGGTTTCCAGATTTTGTAAGGAGCCCGACAAGGCATATAGCGAAGCGCTAAAACGGCTAAAAAGCTGTCGTTGTAGCTCAGCCACGCTGGGTTTATCCTGCGGCGTTTGCGAATAGAGCACGTTAAGCGCGGCATTATAGTTAGATACCTGCCCCGCGCTGGGCTGGGCGACAATCGCCTCGGAAGTCCATTTCTCTTTAGCAAAAAAAAGATAAGCTGTAGCCAACAGCAGAAACAGAATGATCGTCGCAATAATCGTTCTTTTACTATTCCATAATTGCATCAAAATATCCATAAGATCTAAATCGTCATCGTTGTTAAAAAACGTCTGATGAATTAACGACTGATCCGATGCTACCTTATCTTTTACATTCATGTTTCCAACAGACCCAACCAGGTAAATGAAACGCAAATTTATAAATTCCAGTAGAAAATAGTAGCAGAGGTTGCGAAGAGAGTTATCTGAAAGTAATAAAAAAACCTCCCGACGGGAGGTTTTTTTTAACAACCTGGTGTCAGTCAAGCCATTCGGTATGGAAGACGCCATCTCTGTCAATGCGCTTGTAGGTATGAGCGCCAAAGTAGTCGCGCTGCGCCTGGATCAGGTTAGCCGGCAGCACAGCGGAGCGGTAGCTGTCATAATAGGCGATGGCCGCAGAGAAGGTCGGCGTCGGGATGCCGTTCTGCACCGCCCAGGAAACCACGTCACGCAGCGCCTGCTGATACTCATCGGCAATATTTTTAAAGTAAGGCGCCAGCAGCAGGTTAGCGATATCCGGGGTATCCTTATAAGCATCAGTAATTTTCTGCAGGAACTGAGCACGGATAATGCAGCCTGCGCGGAAAATCTTCGCAATTTCACCGTAGTTCAGGTTCCAGCTGTACTCCTCGGAAGCCGCTTTCAGCTGGGAGAAACCCTGCGCATAAGAAACAATTTTCCCC
Source organism: Mixta tenebrionis (assembly GCF_006517625.1). Classification (GTDB taxonomy): domain Bacteria; phylum Pseudomonadota; class Gammaproteobacteria; order Enterobacterales; family Enterobacteriaceae; genus Mixta; species Mixta tenebrionis. The sequence goes on from NZ_VHQI01000004.1 coordinate 100,671, forward strand.
AGATAAAGCGCGCGGCGCACTTTCTCGATGAATTCAGCTTTATCGCCGCTGAAGGATTGAGCTGTCGGACCGCTTAGTACCTTAGAAGCGGCCACCCGCTGAGATTTCAGGGAAGAAAGATAGCGGGCAAACACGGACTCGGTAATCAGCGATAGCGGCTCGCCCAGATCCAGCGAACTTTGGCTGGTCCATTTGCCGGTGCCTTTGTTGGCCGCTTCATCCAGAATCACGTCAACCAGATAGTTGCCCTGCTCATCTTTCTTCGTAAAAATATCTTTAGTGATGTCGATCAGATAGCTGCTTAACTCACCCTGGTTCCACTCGCTGAAGGTCTTCGCTAACTCTTCGTTGCTCAAACCCAGCGCATTTTTCAGCAGAGAATAAGCTTCAGCGATCAGCTGCATATCTCCATACTCAATGCCGTTATGCACCATCTTCACGTAATGGCCTGCGCCGTCCGGGCCGATATAAGTCACGCAAGGTTCGCCTTCGGCGCGCGCGGCGATTTTATCCAGAATCGGCGCAACCAGCTCATAGGCTTCTTTCTGACCGCCGGGCATAATTGATGGCCCTTTCAGCGCGCCCTCTTCGCCACCTGATACGCCAGTGCCGATAAAGTTGAAACCTTGCTCAGAAAGCTCTTTGTTGCGGCGAATAGTATCTTTATAGAAGGTGTTGCCGCCATCAATCAGGATATCGCCTTTGTCCAGATGAGGAGTCAGTGAAGCGATAGTTTTATCAGTCGCTTCTCCGGCCTGCACCATCAGCAGGATACGACGCGGTTTTTCCAGAGAGGCGACAAACTCTTCAATGCTGTAATAAGGTACGAGTTTTTTGCCCGGATTTTCAGCGATAACTTCATCAGTTTTTTCACGCGAGCGGTTAAAAACGGATACGGTATAGCCACGGCTCTCTATGTTAAGCGCCAGGTTGCGCCCCATTACCGCCATACCTACAACGCCGATCTGTTGCTTGGACATTATCTACTCCTGTCAGGTGTGTTCACTGCGACTCAGCACGCGGCTGATAGTATTGCTGATATTAACTCAGTAATGGTATCAGAGAATAGCCTTTGGTGCGGTCCTTGCCAGGATTGATTAAAACTCAGGCATTTCAAACAAACAATAAACTAAAGGCGATTAGACAGTAGCCCACTCAGGAAAAGCCTTGGCATATTTAACATCGAATGGACCTTCTTTTATTTCCATCATTAAAGCTCGTTCCGAAATACACTCAACGCTATGAATATCACCCGGAGAAAATTCAACTACGGAAGCTGATGAACCCGGCCCACACTCAAAATCTTTAATAACATTGCCTACATTATCATATAGTTTAACCTTCAGCCGCCCCTGCAAAACAACAAACATCTCCCACTGGCTGGCAAGCTCATGATAATGTGGTTCAACATAGCTGCCTTTTATCAAGGCGATTATTAAACGTTGAACTTTATCTTTATGAGTTTTGTGGAGAAGATAATGTGCCCGCTTACGGTCGGAATCAGCAGCATCAAGAAATAAACCTTCAATAATGTCATCTTCAATCAATATCATCATTATCCTCGAATAATTTTACAATAAGCTGAGCGGCCGAAGTAACAGAAAACTGCTCGCATAATAGTTGATAGGCATAACGTCCGGTAACATTACGCAATTCACTATCGGAATAAAGTTTTACTGCAGCCTCATAAAGTAAATCATCTTCACCATTAACGTATATGAAGCCTGCATTATGTTGGTTAATAATATCTTGCAGATCGTTCCCTTTATTAACGCTGCCAAGAATAGGTAACGACTCTACCATATAGCCTAACAGTTTTCCCGGAAAGTTATGCGCTGTATGTTGAGCTGAAAGCGAGAATAAACCAACATCAACTTCACTCAAAATATTTTTAAATACCTTTTGGCTGACGGAATTTAAGTAGCTAAAATTAGTTAAATTCCACTCTTCAGCAAGCTTGTTAATCAGCTCAACTTCATCGCCCTGACCTATAAATAAGAAATGAGCATGCTCAAATAGCTGCATTTTTTTTGCTAAACGCATCAGATTGGCCATATCCTGAGCATGACCAATGTTTCCACCATAAAAGTAAATAATTTTATTGGTTAAATTTAGTTTTTCTCTTATTGATATATAATTCAGGTCATCTTTTTTAACGGGCTGCAGATCAGCCCAATTACGTAAAACCTCACAATGATAATCGGGGTGAAGTTCACGGAAAAGCTGCAAATTTTTATCTGACATTAAACCAATACGTGTAGCTTGTCGATAAGAATAATGTTCGAAATAGCGAAAGTATTTCTCAATTAGCGATCCTGGTTTCATCATTCCAGCATCAATAGTCCATTGAGGGAATAAATCTCGTAGAACTAAATATGCAGGACAATGACAAACCTTCTTGAGACGATGGACTAATCCGCCCCAGAAAATTGAAGGGGAATAATAGATTATTCCATCGAATGTATCAGGTTTAATCAAATGACGTACTGCTTTCCATGCACGAATTGAAAGTAATGTTTCATTTATAGCACGGCTGATTTTATTAATATCTTTTATCGGGGCGCTTTTAAAGCGCCAGATAGTAATACCATCAATATGATCGATGTTTAAAATGTCCTTTTGTTGAAAATCAGGTGTAATGACAGTAACCTGATGTCCCTGTAAATGAAGCTCTATAGCCAGCTCATGAAACATTTTAGCCCCAACACGCGTACTGTGAGGCAAGTAATCATCAATGATTAAAAGCAATTTCATTAATACTGCTTCCAGACAACTCGCTTAACATAATCAGTATACGAGTGAACGATTCTGACTACCTTATCAGAAACATTTGGCATACTATAATCGTATACCTGACGTAACAGGCGTTCTTCGCCCCTCGGCTGTAGACGCAGAATGTCCAGAGCCTGTAGTACGCGATCGGTTTCAAGCCCAACCATCATTACCGAAGCTTCCTCGAACCCTTCCGGCCTTTCATGCGCTTCACGAATATTTAATGCCGGGAAATTCATAATTGAAGACTCTTCCGTGATCGTGCCACTATCGGAAAGCACAGCGCGGGCATTTTTCTGCAAGCAATTATAATCATGAAAACCTAATGGTTTAAGTAACTGAATATTTTTATGGAATCGAATACCATTTTGTTCAATACGATTACGTGTACGTGGATGTGTTGATACTATTACCGGTAAATCGTAACGTTCAGCTACGGTATTAAGGATATTAGCAAGCTTTGTTAATTGTTTCGGTGAATCAACGTTTTCTTCTCGGTGAGCGCTAACGACAAAAAATTGTTCTGCAGTAAGATTCAATCTTGTAAGTACATCTGAAGCGTCAATTTTCGGCATATAGTGTGTCAAAACTTCAAACATTGGACTGCCAGTTTTGATAATCCTGTCGGCCGGTAAGCCTTCAGCAAGGAGGTAATCCCGTGCAATATCGCTATAGGTAAGATTAACATCCGCAGTATGATCGACTATACGCCTGTTTGTTTCTTCAGGAACACGTTGGTCGAAACAGCGATTCCCTGCTTCCATATGAAAAATAGGGATTTTACGGCGCTTCGCGGGTAATGCCGATATACATGAGTTAGTATCACCAAGAACTAACATAGCTTCAGGCTGTACTATTTCCAGTACTTCATCAACTTTAATAATAACCTGGCCAATAGTTTCTGCTGCACTTTTACCGGCGGCGTTCAGAAAAAAATCTGGCTTACGAACGCCTAAATCCTTAAAAAAAACTTCGTTTAATTCGTAATCATAATTTTGTCCGGTGTGTATTATAGTGTGATCGCAATAAATATCTAACTTAGCTAAAACACGAGACAGACGAATAATTTCAGGTCGTGTACCAACAACAGAAACAATTTTTAGTTTTTTCATACCATTCTCTTATAAACTACTGGCTATAGTATCTGGTTTACTACGGTCGAAAATTTCATTAGCCCACACTATGGCAATTAGCTCATCTTCACCAATGTTGGTAACATCATGGGCCCAGCCGGGAATAGTTTCGACCAGCTCAGCTTTATTTTCATTTGTTATTACTTCAAAACATTCGCCGGTAATCATGTGACGAAAACGAAAGCGCGCGATACCTTTAATAACTAAAAATTTTTCAGTTTTTGTGTGGTGATAATGCCCACCTCTCGTAACGCCAGGATAAGCAGTAAAATACGAAAACTGCCCCGAATCCCTGGTTTTAATCACCTCAACGAAGGCGCCCCGCGGATCCCTGTATTCAGGAATATTATAAGTAAATTTCTCTACAGGTAGGTAACTAATAAAAGTTGAATACAAAGCTCTGATAAAACCGCTACCAACTCTGTCAATAATAAGAGTCTCGCGATTATGTTTAAAACCTTGTATAATCTCTGCCAGTTCGCCAACGGTAGTATTATAAGTAGGCGTAACCTCCAGGAAACCATCGTTAATTTCACATAATGGCTGCTGCTTAAGGATGCTAATAAAAATATTTACTACATCATCAATATATACCAGGCTTATTTCTTGCTGAGGATTATTAATACTGACAGGCAAATCCCGGGCGATATTATTGCAAAACGTTGCGACAACCGAATTATAATTTGGACGAGCCCACTTTCCAAACACACCGGGTAAACGATATATATAAGCTGGTATATTACTATCTTTTAAAAGATCAATTATATACCCTTCAGCAATTCGCTTACTTTTACCATAAAGAGTATCGGCAGAAGCATGGATGGAAGAAGTAAACAAAACAGGTATTTTTCTTCCCGTATCCTTAGCTATTTTTACTATTTCCTGACATAAAATACGCGTCAACTCTGAATTATGCTCCACAAACTCTTCTGCATCTTGTGGGCGATTGACGCCCGCAAGATGGAAAATAAAGTCAACTTCTTTTAACAGAAAGGATAGCTCATCAATTTTATTATGACGCGTAAAGAAAACTAACTCTGAGTCTTTATCCTCCGCCATTCGTAAGCAAAGATTTTTTCCTATAAAACCATCGGCACCGGTGATCAGGATTTTCACTACTTACTCCTCCGGATCGGCGTGTTCACCAAGAGAGATTTTTTGCATGAAATCGAGCTTCAGCAATAATTTTTTCATACCATCAACATCAAGGCGATGAGTATTGTGTGAATTATATTCTTCACCGCATAAGGCCTGGGTCAGCCGTTGCTCACCCTGCTCAACAAATTTTGCATAATTAAGATCCCGCGCATCGGCAGGGATTCGGAAATAATCGCCCATATCTTCTGCACAGGCACGTTCTTCTTTACCCAGTAAGGATTCATAAAGTTTTTCACCATGGCGGGAACCAATAATATCAATCTTGTGCTGAGGTTTGTTCATCAGTTCAAATAATGCCTTCGCCAAAGTTTCAACTGTCGCGGCAGGGGCTTTCTGTACAAATATGTCACCATTATTACCATGCTTAAAAGCATATAGGACCAAATCAACAGCATCAGCAAGCGTCATCATAAAACGCGTCATAGTAGGCTCAGTAATTGTGATAGGTTTACCTTGTTGAATTTGTTGAATAAAAAGTGGTATCACTGATCCTCTGGATGCCATAACGTTACCATAACGAGTGCCGCAGATTACTGTCTCTGTTCCCTCCAGATTGCGACTTGCAGCAACCATAACTTTTTCCATCATTGCTTTGCTAATACCCATAGCATTGATGGGGTACACTGCTTTATCAGTACTAAGGCAAACAACACGTTTCACTCCTGCAGCAATAGCACCATTAAGGACATTTTCGGTACCTAATACGTTGGTACGTACGGCCTGCATCGGATGAAATTCGCAAGAAGGAACCTGCTTCAATGCTGCAGCATGAAATACATAATCAACACCTCGCATCGCCGCTGCAATGCTGTTTTCATCCCTTACGTCACCCAAGTAAAATTTCAACTTTTTATCATTATACTTTTTACGCATGTCATCTTGTTTTTTTTCATCACGAGAAAATATGCGTATTTCTTTAATATCAGAAGTTAAAAAGCGTTTTAGCACAGCATTTCCGAAAGAACCAGTACCACCAGTGATAAGTAATATTTTATTTTTAAACATCATATATAATCCAGTTATAACGAGAGCGTTGGTTGATTAATCACTAAAGGAAAAATTTATTAATTAAAAATGCAAGAAGAGCAATAAAGAGCGAAATAATCAAAGGGAAAAATAATCCTTTAACATATTGATCTTTTAATACTGCTCTATATGTATAAAAGCTATAGACAAAGTAAGATATTGCTGTACTTATAGCTGTACCCAAAATACCTACTGTTGCGGTGAGAATAATAGTTATAACTATATTGATTACTGCAACCTTAACCGTAATAAAAGAAAGTTCCTTAGATCTCCTCTCATAAAATATAAAGGATGAATAGTAATAATAGAAAGATAGATAGTACATACCAACTGAGATAAATATAAATTCCGGTAATGAACTATTGAAGTTATATCTTGCAGGGAAAATTGGAGAGCAAATTACAACAGCCATAACAAAAAATGCCCAAAAAATAGAAATCACCATTAGATATTTTTTATAGAAACTATAGCTTGTGTAGTTTTTGTAGTTACTAACACAAAGCTGAGGCATCCCTAAGGCTAACGCGCTGTTAATTAACATAAAAGCTGCCGCGATAGAATAGATAAATGAATAAATACCTAAGCTTATGTTGCCGCAAAAAAATTTAACGATAAACCTATCCGAACCAGAGGTTATCCACTGAGCTATAATATGAGGCATCAAACCCAAAGCAAAATAAAGGATATATTTTTTTTTGCATATATACTTTAAGGAATTAAATAAATGTGCATTTTTTAAAAACGTTGCTTTCACATAAGGTATGGCTACAACTATATTTGAAAAAGAAAATATGAGAATTAAGTTATGAATATTCCCCAATAAGCTTTTATTAAAAAACCAAACGCCTCCCAACAAGATTAACAATAATATCACTTTCGCAAAAGAAATATAAAAAAAGTTTTCTGTAGTATTTTTAAAGCGAACAAGTGTAGTATTAACTAAAAACAGAGCTTCGAATAGAGAATATATCAGAATTTCAAAAAAAACATATCTTTCTATGAAGATAGTTATCAAAGAAAGCAAAATAATTGCCAGCGATATTTTATTGAAGACATTGACAAAAGTTAAAGTAGCACGCCAATTCTCTGCACTTTCACGAGCAATAATAGATGATATATTAAAGCTAACCACGGGCGTTAAAATTTGTATAATAATAGCGTAAAGAGTGAACTTACCAAAATCATCCACGCTTAATACAAGTGATAACAAAGGGACAACAACGAAAGTACCTAAACGGTTAAACCCTGTAGCAAGACCATATAGTAAAAAATTTTTCATTTCGAAACCGTTCTTATGATAGCCCTAATATCCAGTTTTTCGTCCCACCAAAAAACCCGAAAACCAAGGCTTTCATATTCATGCCCAAGCGTGGAATCACGACATAAACATAACTTAGGATTAGGAAAACGTTTATTTAAGCAAATATTACGTTCATCTACTAATGAATATATACTATCGTCAATAAAAAGCGGATGAGGCCTAAAAAAAACAACCATTCCCTCATTGCTTAAATTTTTATAAAATTCCAGTTCCTTTTCAAGATAGAAGGGATTACTAATGATTAATACATCACATGTATCATCTTCAGCTATATCAAGATTAAATACGCTATAATCGAACTCTCGAACTTTGAACTCAAAGATATTAGTGTTGAATATATGCAGTTGTTCACTATTAAAACATATTATTTTTTTTATTCTTTTCAGCTTATTTGGCACTCTAAAATCCCTGTCTAAGATGCCATGCTGTATTATATTAATATCAAACAACTCTGTAAGAGACGTAGCCGTAACCCATCGATCATAATGGTTAGTCAAAAATATTTCACGAATCCCTTGAGAATGAAGGCGTTTTAAAAAATAACAAAATAATGTCAATTCCAATACAGAGGTCAAATGCAGATAGTACCCCCCCTTCAAACGGAACAACAGTAAATAAGAGAAATATATCGACTTCATGAACCCTATCAAAATATCATACAAAGACATTTGATATATAAAGTTAATCTTCCGCCCATCAACGCACTGAAAATAAAAAACATCACTTACGTTTTCTTTATATAATTTTTTTACTTTAGGAGAGGAGCTAAACGAAAAAAAAACTTTTTCACCAGCTATACTGTCCTTCTTAAAGATACCTTTCAACATGAATATAATTATAAATATAAAATAGACAGGCAACAAAGGCAAATATAAATAACAAACAAAAGCAGGTATTTTATCTCTAAAGCGAGCAACCTTGAAAACAGCTTTTTTTTTGCTATTAAGCCCAAATTTTTTTATTAAAAAATCATCAATAGCAATTTCATTATCAATAGACTGCCTTATGATATCAAAATACTTCATGACCCCATCTTCCCTATCCAATTTATCAATGTCAGTACTAAAAAGCTTCTTTATCGTTGGCTTTATAAAAAACATAACCCGCTACTAACCAAAAAAGATAAGCTACGGGCCAAATATTAAAAACATTGGTTGTGGCAGAAGTTAAAAGCATACACAGAAAGAAAAAGGAGTATTTTCTTTGGTTTTTATTAAACAAAGAAACATATAATACTAATATAGAAAAAAACAAATAAAGTACAAAACCAACAAACCCTATATTAATCCATGCATAAACAAAAGCATTATCAGCATATATATTTTGATTAACAAATGATGGGAAAAATATATTTCCGGAAACTTTGTCCAAGAAATCATTTAAATAACTAATTCTGGCTGATACATTATTCAACCCAACTGAATCTGCATTCCTTACATATTTACCAAGATCCAAATCAAACAAAAAAAACACAACAAAGAAAGACACAACTGAAATAAAATAGAAAACTATTTTTTTATAAAAGGTTAAAGCTTTGGTCTTATTTTTATCTAACTTAAATATACTAAGTAAAAACAATAAAACAATCAATGCAACACCAGTCATCGAACCGCTTAAAATAACTGATATTCCACAACACCCCCAAATTAATTTTTTTGCGCCAACGTATATTGTACTTTTAGAACCCAATAATAAAGAAAGCGCAAGACATGTAGTAATTGCGAAATTATTAGGATTGACGAAAATTGATATGCTTCTGAAACCGGTATTATTAAAACGTTGACTGATATGACTAAAAAAAACAAATTCTAAAATTGAAAAAAAAGTTGCAATGTAAATAACATACTTCATTATTTTTAAAAAGTTAATGTATTTTAAGGCACCTGGCAATAAAGAAAAAGTTATAGGGATTAAAAATGTCAAAACGGCAAAGGTTTGTATTCCATTCACCGTATAAATACATAAAACAAAAAGAAGGTAAGTACAAAAAACGAAAAAAAACAAAATAATTTCTGACTGAAGCTTTATGTATTTGAAACATGTAATAAGTAAGAGCACATTTATTACATACTTAACAATCTTAACTGGGTTATTTAAGTCATATATATCACCCACAAAAAAATATAAACAGCCGTGGCAAAAAAAAAGTATAAATAATAAAACACCCCACCGTTCCAACATTATAGATTTCATAAAAAGATCGCATTTTAATGTCAAAAATAAATAGCATCTTGACTATTTTATAAATAGCTTTGCTATAGTATTCTATATTTTATTAAACATTTACCTTACTGTTTATAACATATTCCGCATACTTAAAATCCTCAATCGTATCAATATCAACGTCACTACCTCTTTTTGAAATAAAAGCAATACTATCTTCACAGTACACTTCATTAATTCTTCCAATATACTCCATACTAAATATATAGATAGCACCATTTACCCTGTAATAAGTAGGTAAATCCTGAGCCCTCATTATGTTTTTCTTTTTTATAAAACCTTCAAGGGATTCATTATCAGGTAATGTGTTAGTAAATAGAGGAGAATGTTCACAACGGGAAAGCGATACCAAATTCCTTTTACCACTTATATAAAGTTTATTAATTGCTTTATCAATATCTTCTGTGGTGCGTAGCGGGGAGGTAGGCTGTAATAAGATTATATAATCAAATATCTTTCTTTGCTTTTTTAAACTTTCAACTACATAACTAATCACATCATTAGTCGTTGCATCGTCTGTTGCAAGACAGGTTGGTCTTAATTCAGGAAAGGGAATGCCACAAGCTTCTACAATTTTAGCTACTTCTAAAGAGTCAGAGCTGACATAGATTTCATCAATATAAATCGACCCCAGAGCGGCATCAATTGTCCATTTAATTAAAGGTTTGCCAGCCAACATTTTGATATTCTTGTTTTTTAGCCTCTTGCTACCAGCTCTTGCAGGTATGATAGCTAATACTTTTTTTTCGCCAATCATTTTTTAAACCTTATACTAAAAATATCCTGCTGAGCTTTATAAAAGTCATCCATACGTCCAATATCAAGCCAGTATTCATGAACAGGGAACATTAATACTTTACCTTCTTTCTCCATTATATTTTGCATCAAAGAAGGCATATCGATTCGATAATTTTTTGGTACTGACTTAAAAACATGCGGAGAGATAGCATATATACCAGCATTAACAAAGAAACTTTGTATAGGCTTCTCTACTATTGATTTGACTCGATTATTTTCACCTGCAATGACGCCATAAGGTACTTGATAGTTAAATTCCCTAACACATACTGTCACATCAGCAATATTATCAGTATGAAAATTAATCAGGCTCTCATAATCTATATTGGTTAAAATGTCCCCATTTATCATTATCAGAGGTAAATCATCAGCTAAATCCTCTGGTAATAAACCAAGAGCGCCACCAGTACCTAAAGGTTGATGCTCATGGATATATTTAATATTAACCCCCAGCAAAGATCCATCGCCAAAATGATTTTCGATCACCTCAGGCATGAAGTGAGTAGAAATGTAAAAATTAGAAAAGCCATTATTTATAAAACTATTTAACGTTATTTCAAGGATCGGCTTATCTCCTATTTTTAACATAGGTTTAGGACATGTATTAGTCAAAGGCCGTAACCGCGTCCCAAATCCACCTGCCATTATAAATACTGGATTATCATACTTTTTTTTCACATTGCTAGTCTGGATTGTTTCAAGACCAACGACCTTATTATCTTCAATAAGTGGAATTGATAATATACTATGCTCCTCCATTAGCCGATTGAGCAGCTGGGAATTAGTACCAACCGGGGCAGTAATTGGTGTTGTATTCATAACAGAAGTAATATTCTCTGTTAAGGGTAGATTTTTAAGTAACCCCCTTCTGATATCTCCATCAGTTACTACGCCTAATAACTTCCTATTAGCATCAACAACTAAAGCAATACGTAGTGCTTCTTTATTTATTATATTTAATGCTTCAAGGATAGTATTATGAGGAGCGATTAAAACTTTTTCCCATGTTTTATTCATCGTCTTTTTCCTGTTTTTTATTTCACTATAGCTCTTGGAGAATAGCAAATTCTCCCGCTCTCAACATTGCTTGTTATTACCGCACCTGCAGCTATGACGACATTATCACCAATGGATATATTTTGAATTATGACGGCTCCGGCACCAATAAAAACATTTGCACCTGTTTGAACATTTCCACATAATACAGCTCGCGGTGAAATAAAATTATGATCTCCAATTTTACAATCATGCTCTATTATGGCACCACTGTTGATCACACAATTTCTACCTATACAGACACCTGTTTGAATAACACAATTAGGGAAAATTTGAACATCTTCAGCATAAACAGCACCATCAGAAATACATGCCGAGGTTGAAATAACTTTTGAAAATGTATATCCGCGTGATAAAAAGTTCTCGTTTATACGGTTTCTCAACTCCGAATGTGGTAATTTTCCGATACCATTAATCAAGTATATTTCATCAGGATCAAATTGGACAATATCTTCATCATGATGACACTGTCTTATATCATGAAAAATTTTTCTTTTATGCGCATCACCTTGACTAAAAACAGCTACTATATTCTTTTTTTGTTGTTGTAATATATCAACAAGTACACTAGCATGACCTCCACCACCAATAATAACTAGTGGGAGATTTATTTTATTATTAGTCAATTAAGTCTCCAGCATTAAAATCTCTCATGGCTTTCTTGCCGATCATATCCCAATAAAAGCAAGGTGAAAGCCCATTCCCAGGTCGTTTAGCCGTCAAGTTTTCCGAAGTAAAAATCTCACCCTTTTTTATCTGCTTTAAAGCCACTAAACTTTTACGTGCAACTTGTTTATTTTGTAGTTCAGACGGTGTTGGCGCTTTTAAATATGAACCGAGAGCGAGTTCAACTTGACGAATAGACCTTACCATTTCAGCAAGCTCCTCGGGTTCCAAAGAAGCTTTATGGTCAGGCCCATCCATATTTCTATCGAGTGTAAAATGCTTTTCTATAACTACAGCTTCACGTGCAACTGCTGCGATAGGAATTGCAATTCCAGAACTATGATCAGAGTAGCCAACTGGCAGGCCGAACGCAGTCTCTAGCGTTTTCATAACACGCAAGTTAACTTCAGCAAGTGGGGCAGGATACTCAGTAGTACAATGAAGGATCGTAACGCGATCCTTTAAGACTTGCTGACCTATATCTGAAGCATAAGCTTGAGAAAACGCTTCCTGGCTGGGTTGTAATCCTGGCTCCGCTGTGTAACCAAAAGCAATAATACTCAGTGCTTTCTCAATTTCAGCAAGAGTAGACATTCCTGTAGACAATATAATATCGCATCCTGTTCTGGCATGTTCGAGGATTAAAGGAGCATTCGTCAACTCTCCTGATGGTATTTTTAACCTTTTTAATCCAAGATCATTTACCAGAAAAGCCAAACTTTCAGAATCAAAAGCCGTCGATAAAAATTCTATGCCTAACGCATCACAATGACGTACCAATGCATGATGCGTTGCGTAAGAAAGTTCTAAACGGCTCAACATAGCAAGCTGTGATTCTGATTTGTTTGTATTAATGGACTGGTAAACTGCTTGACGTGCCTGTTCAGTAACTATATTTTTAGCTTTAAAAGTTTGGAATTTTACTATATCGGCACCAGCTTTATGAGCCGCGTTGATCAGTTCGAAAGCTAATTTTTCATCGCCGTTATGATTAACACCAGCTTCAGCAATAATGAGGGTCATATTATTCACTCAATGTCGTAGAATTTTTTTTCAGGTATAAATTTAAAATTTTTAATCATTTTTATGACGCGAGAACTGCTATCACCTTGCCCATATGGGTTAGATATCTCTTCGCCATCAATTTTATAATTCCCCGATAATGCATACTTTATAGCTTCGCTAATATTTACCTTATTAATAGATGCATTTATCACACTCTTTGCAGCCAGCCTACCTTTTTGTCTTGCGCCTATATTAACGGTAGGAACACCAAAAGCCGGAGCTTCGATAATACCGCTTGATGAATTTCCAACTACTACTGCCGCATATTTTAAAGCGCTAAGATAACGTACCTGCCCCAAAGACGGTACAGCTAATACACGCGAAGGTTGCGAACTGGCATATGCTTGTAATAACGGAATAATCTGCCGCCCTCCTTCATCCGCATTTGGATAAGTAAAAATAACCTGACATTCAGGAAATTCATTTAACGCATCCACTAATGTATTGAAACTTAAAACCGGTTCTTCTTTAGCTAAAGTTACCGGGTGGTAAGTTACAAGCATATAAGGCTGGCGCAAATCAAAATTTAATGTTTTAGATAACTCATCAATTTTCAAAAATTCGCCACGGCGAATATGTTCTAATCCAGGAGCACCAACATTAACAACCCTTGCAGGATCTTCACCTAATTGGATGACCCGTTTTCGATGTTCCTCTGTCGAGGTGCCATGCAAATAACTCAATTTAGTTATTGCATGTCTTATTGCATCATCATAAGCACCTTCAGTGATCTCGCCGCCATGTAAATGCAAAATGGGAATATGTAGAATCATGGCAACTTGAGCCGCAGCTAATGCCTCAAAACGATCGCCAAGTATTATCAACACATCCGGTTTTAAACGTGTCAATGCATCACTGAAGCCAATTATGCCCAGACCTACACTTTTCGCCGTACCAACAGCTGAATCAGATGAAAGCAAAATCTCAATTTTTTCATCTATAGAAAAACCATCTTTTTCTATATTTTCCCAAGTTAAACCAAACTCAGGTGAAAGATGTGTTCCACTGACTAGCAATTGTAAAACTAACTCTTTATCAGCCTGTATATCCCTCATCAGCCAATATAACAAACCATATTCAGCTCGAGTTCCAGTAAACACAGCGACTTTTTTCAGCATATAATTATTAACTATTTTAAGTTAGAATATTGGGGAACTGGGTAAATTAACCAAGCGAGATTCAATATATTCTGAATATTTTAAATCATCACGTAATGCTTTTGAGTACATCGGCAACCGATGCATTAATTTCCATACAGGGCGAGCCATTATTTCTGCTTTATTTAACTTTATTAATAACTCGTCACGCATTTTTGGTTCTTCGCAGATAATCGCGTTTAACCAATAATTAGATTCCGCATATTCAGCTTCTTTAAAAAATTTAAAACATGAATTCTCAAAAAAAAGCTCATAGTGTTTAGCCAAATTCCTTTTTTTTGAAAGAAAATCATCTATTCTTTCAAGCTGGGCACAGCCTAAGGCCGCATTTATATTTGGCATCCTGTAATTGAACCCTGGTTCATCATGATAGAATTCATATGGATGTGGAATTTTAGCTGTAGTAGTTATATGCTTTGCTCTTTTCCCAAGTTCTTTGTCCTGACATAAAATAACCCCACCGCCGCCAGTAGTAATAATTTTATTGCCATTAAAACTCAATACACCATAGCTTCCAAAAGTACCTGTATGTTGTCCTTTATAACGTGAACCGAGGCTTTCAGCGGCATCCTCTATTAAGATAATTTTCCATTTTTCACATAAGGTTACTATTTCATCTAATTGAACCGGATGTCCAAAAGTATGCATAGGCACTACAGCTCGAATTCTTTGCTTCGTTGATTTATGAAAACAACCATTTTCATTGAGCTTTGCGTTTTCGTTAAGCCATTTATCTAAAGCAAGAGGGCACAATCCTAAGCTAGTCGGAGAGACATCGATAAAAACCGGCTCAGCGCCTAAATGATGCAGGGCATTACAAGTAGCTATAAAAGTTAAGGCCTGGGTTATAACTAAATCACCGCGCTGCACATCGGCTAAATAAAGCGCTGCATTTAAAGCAGCGGTCCCATTAACTGTCGCAACTGCACGAGCTGACCCCGTGTAACTCTGCACTTTTTCTTCAAAACTATCGACATATTTTCCAACACTGGATACGAATGTACTATCAAGTGTATCCATAACATATTTTTTTTCACTACCAGAAAAAGTTGGAGCATGTAATGGAATAAAGGCGTTGCTATTAAAGGTCTCACGTATAAAATTAATTATATGTTCTGCATTCATTTAATCAACCCCTTACATTTTTCCATCAAGATATTTACCCGTATCTTTGTGTGAAAACTCTGGCAATAACATTTTAAACAATTCAATGATATTATTTTTTTGCCATGCGCCATTCGCTCTTAAAGCTATAATTTCCTTTTCAAAAAACTCCAATTTTGAAGAGTCATATAATGCTTTATTCTTAATTATGCCTAAATTATCAAAACAGCTTAAATCCAAAGTTTCATTTTCAGTAAAAAATTCTTCAAAATCCTTTTCACCTGTTGTATCACTATCGGTGAAGAGACAAGGCCACATTCCTTTCGCAGATAAAGTATTAACGCTACTCCTGGCTTCATCCTCATTGTCACAAACATAAGGTTCATAACCAACCTGCTTCAAATAGAGTCGAGCTATATCAGCAAAAGAAATTAGGTGTAGCGCCTCGTTAAGCTTAGGGAAAAATATATCTCGATTATCTCCAAATATACAAGACATCAAACATAATTCGCCAGATTCCTGAGGAGTTACAAAATAGCGTTTTATATCATGCGGAGCAACTAATGGCTGACTTTTTTGTATGCGCTGATTAAAGCCATGTAATAATGAACCATCAGAAAAAGCAACATTTGCAAAACGAGCCATAGATATCTTAATCTTTTCACTTTCACGCATTAAGAACATTTCCATAATACGCTTCGATGCTCCCATCATATTTACTGGGTTTGCAGCTTTATCTGTTGACACACAAAAATATTTTTTTACACCGGATTTAATTGATTGTTGTATGGTTTTTTTTGTGTTAAAGATATTGACATTTATCATGCGCATTAAAGTAAAAGGATCTTTCTCACTTCTTACATGCTTTAGCGCTGATAAATTGAGTACATAATCATATTGGCCGTCAGCATTAATAAATGCATCATACTCAATTGAACCAATATCTAATGCAAAAGTTTGGAAATCTCCGGTTATATATCCATAAGTGCTACGGATATCTCTTACTAATTCAACCAAGTTATTTTCACTAATATCTACTACGTGTAACTTTATAGGGTTACGTTTAAATATTTCTTTAGTTACAGCCTGCCCAATTGAACCAGCCCCCCCTAATACTAAAAAACGAGAACAGGATATTTCTTTTTCAAGCTCGATTTTTTTTTGATTGATATCAGTTTCGAACAATTTTTCATTGCGCCCGATTAATGATAAAATATTTTTCATGTAAAAACCTTAATTTGATACAGTTCAAGTAAATGATTTTTATTATTTAGCTTTTAATTTTAGTAGCTAACTGATGAGTATTTCGTTTTTTTCAACTCATGGATAAAGATAGATAGACCCAAATAACTTAACGAATAAATTAACAGGGTCCATAGTTCAGAAACTTGAAAATACTGAGAGATAATTCCAACTATACTTGATATACATGACAAGCCAATTATAACTAATAACGTTTGCTTACTTGTAAGTCCCAGAGTTATAAGGAGGTGATGCAAATGCTCCCGATCCGGTTTAAACGGGCTGTTCCCTCTTCGTATGCGAACAATCATCACCCGCATCATATCCATTAACGGAACAGCAATCAGCCACAGCGCGGTGACCGGCTGCATTACGGCGTCTTCGCCTTGTGTCGCTACGATCAACAGCCAGATAACGGTAAACCCTATTAACGTGCTGCCAGCATCTCCCATGAATACCTTAAACTTACGGCCCCATGGAATGCCCAGGTTAAGTAAAATATAAGGTAAGCAGGCAACCATTAAGCACAAACACCACAGCGCCATGCTATTTCTGTCACCCATCCAAAATACAACCGCCAGCCCCGCAAAGGTAACGGAAGACAGAGCACCCAACAGGCCATCAATGCCATCAACCATGTTAAATGCGTTAATAGCGCCAACCACGGCTAACAGCGTAACGCCATAACCTAATACGCCCAATACCAGCTCATAGCCAAACAGGATATTCCCTAATGAATAGATATAAAGGCCGTTATACATCATAATTCCCGCCACCAGCGCCTGCAAAGCCATACGCGGCATAACCGGCAGGTCAAACTTATCGTCCAGTACCCCTACGATAATGAGCATGGTGGCACAGATCATGTAGACGGTTGAATCAGGCAACCACTCTGGCTGCAGCAGGTAAATGATCCACAGAGAAAGGTATACAGATACGCCGCCCACTAAAGGGATGTGCCCACTATGCTGCTTTCGTGCATTGGGTTTATCAACCAACCCGACCTTCTTGGCAACCTTACGAGAGATAAAAAGCAGCGCCAGCGCGCCCAAAAAAACAAGCACGATTTCTTGCATGTTTACACCAGTATTGAGATTGTCTACAGATACCTGAAAATGCCCACGCTACCGCCCCTGGCTTTAAGCAACCAGACGCTTCAAGGCTCAGGACTCAAACAAGCATAGCCTGTCAGAGCAACCCGGTAGTTTTTCCTGCGACGTTAAGCGCAACCACCATAAAAGTACACGAAAATTTCACAATTCTCATGTTATCTTCACGTGCAGATAAACTTAAATCATCCGCCTGTCTATTTACTTATCAAACAAACGCTTGCCGATTTGCTAACTGCTTACTTCGTAGACATAGCATCTGAAGTTAAGCTTTCTACACTTTCTACTGGTGACGTCACGCTACTGTTTCGCTCCAGAAGACTTTCATGTTCTTACCGCCGGCTTTCGAAGGCAATTCCTCTTTCGTTTATCTGTTATTTACCTGGCGCCTAAAATAAATATGGCCTCTGTTGCCAGAAGCCATAGTTACTATTTGGTATTAATTTGCACAGGTGAATATTCTGAAATATATTCACATTGCTACTGATACAGATAAATAGTTTAAAATTCTTAAGCTTAGCGATAGCCGTTAGGGTTCTTTGACTGCCAGCGCCAGGTATCGCGCATCATCTCGTCAATCCCTCGGGTAATGCGCCAGTCCAGCTCTTTATCCGCCAGCGAAGCATCCGCCCAGAACGCAGCCAGATCGCCATCCCGACGCGGCTTGATTTCATAAGGCACAGGCTTGCCAGACGCCTTCTCAAACGCTTTTACCATCTCCATTACCGAGTAACCTTTACCGGCGCCGAGGTTGTAAGCTTTATAACCCTGCATATTTTCTAAATGATCGAGCGCCTTAAGGTGCCCTTCCGCCAGATCAACAACATGGATATAGTCGCGCACGCCAGTGCCATCTTTAGTATCGTAATCAGCACCAAAGATCCCCAGCTTATCCAGTCGCCCAATAGCTACCTGTGCAATATAGGGCAGCAGGTTGTTTGGAATACCGTTGGGATCCTCACCAATTTCACCCGATTCATGAGCGCCGACCGGATTAAAATAGCGCAGCGCGATGCCCCTGAATTGACTGTCCGCTTTTGCGTAGTCCTGCATCACCTGCTCAACCATCAGCTTTGAGGTGCCGTATGGGC
This sequence comes from Mixta tenebrionis, assembly GCF_006517625.1. Lineage (GTDB taxonomy): Bacteria > Pseudomonadota > Gammaproteobacteria > Enterobacterales > Enterobacteriaceae > Mixta > Mixta tenebrionis. The sequence continues at coordinate 119,592 of NZ_VHQI01000004.1, forward strand.
TGGTAGTGCCGCCAATAGGAGTGGTTTCCACATAAGGGACCGGCGCGTTTGCGCCATAGACAGTAGCCGATGAACTAAAAATGAAATTATAAATGCCTGCGTTACGCATCTCTTCCAACAGCACCACCGTGCCGGAGAGATTATTTTCGTAATATTCCAGCGGCTTACGGGTTGATTCGCCTACCGCTTTCAAACCGGCAAAATGGATAACGGCGGTAATTGAATTACTGGCGAAAATGTCGCGCAGGCAGGCGCGATCGAGAATATCGCCCTCGACAAAAACAGCTTGTTTTCCCGCCAGCTTCTCAACGCGCCGGATCGACTCACGTGAAGCATTACTAAGGTTATCGATTACCACCACGTCGTCGCCACGCTGTAACAGCGCCAGCACCGTATGAGAGCCGATGTAGCCCGCTCCGCCCGTTACCAGGATAGCCATGTGAACTCCTTTTTGCCGCACAGGGTGCGGCGTAAAATGATGAGGAATTATTTTGCCAACAATTGCCTGATCGCGTCGCGAAACGCGGCGCCCTGCTGGTTATGGCGCAGTCCATAGGTAACAAACGCCTGCATGTAGCCCAGCTTACGCCCGCAGTCAAAGCTGTCGCCCGTCATCAGGCAGGCATCCACTGGCTGTTTCTTACTCAGGCTGGCGATCGCATCCGTTAGCTGGATACGCCCCCAGGCGCCCGGCTCCGTCTTCTCCAGCTCAGGCCAGATATCTGCGGAAAGAACGTAGCGCCCTACCGCAGCCAGATCGGAATCCAGCTGTTCCGTATTCTCCGGTTTCTCCACGAAGCTGGTAATGGTGCTTACGCTGCCCTCATTCTCCAGCGGCTCCTGGGTAGAAATTGCGGAATATTCAGAAAGATCGGCTTCCGGCATATGTTTTGCCAGCACCTGACTGTGACCCGTTTCTTCAAAGCGCGCGATCATGGCGGCAAGATTATAACGCAGGTGGTCTGCGGTGGAATCATCCATGATGATATCTGGCAGGACCACGACGAAGGGATTATCGCCAATCATCGGACGCGCGCATAATACGGAGTGGCCGAGACCCAGCGGCTGCGCCTGGCGTACGTTCATGATAGTCACGCCTGGCGGACAGATTGACTGCACTTCACTTAATAGCTGACGCTTCACGCGCTGTTCCAGCAACGCTTCCAGCTCGTAGGTGGTATCGAAATGGTTTTCCACGGCGTTTTTAGAAGCATGGGTTACCAGTACGATTTCCTTGATGCCGGACTTCACAATTTCATCGATGATGTACTGAATCATCGGCTTGTCAACGATCGGCAGCATCTCTTTAGGAATGGCTTTGGTAGCAGGGAGCATATGCATTCCGAGGCCCGCAACGGGGATTACTGCTTTAAGCTTAGTCATAATTTTTCCATGTAATGATGTGACGGCATTTTTTGATTATGCAATAAAGGCATGATCGTTAAGTATAATCTTATTCTGAAAATTTTCCTGCTGTTAACATGAAGGCGCTGTTTGTAATTTCAGTGAACACATCAACGATAATAATCCAGCCTGCTTTATAGCCTAAGCCTGACTAATTCAATTTGATCCTGAACGGAGAGATTTTTTCAACAGCAAGTTTTATTTACTGCGATTAATCCGATAATAACCCCTCATCCAGTTCTAATATGTAAAAAAGCGTTTTCTTTTATCTGAATTTAAATACTACGGCTTCCAATTCGCAGAATGAAATGAATAATAAAGGCTGGCGTAATCATCTAACAAGGGTCAGAAATGAGCATTAATGAAAAAGCCAGTAATGAACGTATCAGCTCCAGGCGTCAGGCGCTTACAAAAATTCTGGTCTCCGCAGCAGCGGTCGGCACTATCGGCAGTCTGACACGGGCCAATGCGGCGCCTGCGACAGCAACGCCGGATGGCGCCGGAGGTAAAATTGACGGCGCGCCCGGCATCATTCTTGACCATGCATCTACCTCCTGGGCTAAGATTCGTAGCGATCGGCACAACAATAATGGCCCGGTAGATAATTACGCTGCCTTCCAACAGCTGGTGGAAGATAAGAAATACCTTACTATTGATACGCCGGTTAGTATAAATAAATCAGTCAAGTTAACCGTTAAAAATCAGATAATCGAGGGCCGCGGAAATGGCATAATCACGCCGTTACGCAATATGGGTAATGAGTTTCTACTGGAGCTCAAAGCGGATGCCACGCAAATACATGGCATGGTGTTCGATAACCCGATGCTGCTAAAAAGTGAAACTGGCGGACGCCAGGGCGGTATAATGATTTCCGCCAATTATTGTGAAATCGCCAACTGCTATTTTTATCGGATGCTGCAGTCCATTGTCGCCCCTGCGGGTTTTGGCGCCTGGGGCACTAAAATTATCGATAACTGGTTCCTGGAATGTTTAGGCGCGGGCACCGGCATGCGTGACTTACGTTCGAAGCTGGGTGAAGATCGGGGCGATGCCGTAACAATTTGGGGGTCAGGGACTATCATGACCGGCAACCATGCTTACTGTAAGCCCGGCGAGGACGCCAGGCTGGCGTTTCACGCCGAAGGGTTGCCGGGAGCGCGCAAACATCTGCGCGACTTTGATCACAAAGACATCATTATGGCGAACAACATGGCTAAAGGAAGCTTTCGTCGCCATTTCGCCATGGAAAATATCACCGGCGGCGTATCGATAGGCAACATATCCATGGGCGGCGCCACCTGGTGGGGTGAAGCCTATATTCAGTGTAAGAATATTAACGTCAAGAATACCATCCGCTACAGCAGCAATCCCGATATCCTGAACGGCAACGCCTGGCGCCCCATTAAAGCGGCGATAGCCGTAGTCAACTTTAATCAGGGCATCAATATTGACAGCACCGTTCTTATTGCCAAAGGCACGACGGCTTACGGTTTTGCCATCGCTACCCAGACCGGGGAGCATGATATTACCCTCTCCGGCAGCATGATAAATGAAGGTGCGCGCACCAATACCGCGCTCTACCTTAATCAGCCGAAAAGCTTGCGTATTAATAATCTTGATACGCAGGGATTCTCACGCGCCGCACAGATCACGACTAATGAAAACGTCACTATTACCAGTAATAACTGCTATCACCAGCTTAACGGCAGCGGGAAAGGCATGGAGGTAGTCAAAGGCACCGGCGGTAATATTGCAATAAATGGCGATACCTATAACGGCGCTACCACGGTCTTTAAATTGCCTAACGTAGCCAACCTCAGTATTCAGAACACGCAGGTTAACGACTCGGAGCGTTTTGCCGAACTAAGCGGGATTAAAAAATCATTGTTGATAACCAATAATATGGTTAATGCGGAGAACTCGCTGGCGTTGATCTACAGCGATGGCGCCGCACCGGATATCAGCTGGTCAGTGGAAGGGAATATCGGTATACGCAGTAACTTTAGCTACACCAGCGCGCAGCTTTCAGCCATCAACTCAAGCCTGAATCAGCGTAGCAAGCACGCCGGTAAAAACGTTAGCGTTAACAACAATGCGGTGTACGTTGCGCTTGGCGCGGCACCTGAATCTCCCTGGTTAAATCTGGCAACGCAAAAAGTGATAAAACCCGCCTGAAAAAAAGCCTCAGCCGAATGGCTGAGGCCGATTTTAACTCAACGATGCGCTAAGTACGCGCCCGCGCCTTTTCAGGCATCGCGAATTTTTAACTGCTTCAGGGCAAAGTTAACCACGCGCCAGGCAAAATAGTTATTTTCCGCCAGCGTAATATCAAGATTACGATAGCGAGACACTAACATATCCAGCTCTCCCTGCGATTTAGCGCTAAATTTTACGCCAGCGCTTTTCGCTACGCCGATTACGTTGAGTATATTTTTAACAATACGCGCACGCAGGTGCTTTCTGCTCTCCCTGACGGAGGTGCGCTGCATCAAACCTTCCAGGGCGTCGCAGGCGCGCAGATAGCCAATAGCGTTTTTCTCCGAGCGTGAGCTTTGCATGATAGAACCGATGCGAATACGCCGTTGAAAGTAGACGTTATCCGTCACGCAGGTTTTACCCGCAACAAAAAACAGGCGCGGCGTAAACTCTTCATCTTCATGAATAATAGGCAGAAAAAAGAGCTGGTGCTGCGTCTGCAATTTACGGGCATAAATATAGAGCCACGCGTTAGGAATAAAAGCATTGGTTTCTGACAGGGTGTTAAATGCCTGCTCGCCGCTGGGGAAAACGCGCTCCATGCGGCGGCGATAGGAGATCAGCCGCACCTGCTGCGACTGCGCCTCCCCTTTGCTTTTCCCTACCGGATCTTCAAAGGACTCCGCCGAGAAAGCAAACAGGTCCATATCAGGGTGCTGTGCCAGCGTTTGATAAAATTGCCCGATCAGCCCGTCAACGGAGATATCATCCGAGTCAAAGTAGTAAATGTAATCACCGGTAGCAGCTCGCGTACCGGTATTACGCGCTTCACCCAGCCCACCGTTGGCGGTATGGATAATTTTTACCAGCGGATGCGAACCATAGAGCGTTTCTACCAGATCGCCGGAACCATCCGTCGAACCATCATCAACGATAATGACTTCCCACGGTTTGACAGACTGCGTAAGAATTGAATCAACAGCTTCCTGAACATACTCCAGCACGTTATAAACAGGAATAATGACGGAAAGTTTAGGAATCGTTGGCTCTTCTGTCATAAAGTAATCAACTCGCATTCAGGGACATCTTTTGTCCAGGAGGCGTAATAACCTGAATTTTTACCGTAGGAATTATCCAGCAGTTTAGTTTTTACGCCGAGCAGACAGCACAGAATATGACCATGCATCCGTGAGGTTACTACCGTGCCATGCGACATAAAGTGTTGGTTAATCCGGTTTACCAGCGTATCGGTATAGTCGCCCCACTTCTGCGGCGTATCGAGCAAGCGCGTACTCAACGTACGATTTATACGTTCAAAATTAAGATAAACCTGCGTCCGGGAGCGATCCTGGTTGGTGCAAATATCTTCCCAGTCTTCATAAGCTTCAGGGCCAGGCTTGCCTGGTAATCCCTCGATATTAGTCTCTTCGATATCTTTACGGATCATCCACATCGTTTCACGTTTGATATCGTTAGCGCTCTGTTTTGGAAAGACGTTCCATAAAGCATGCGCCATATCCGGACAGAGGCGCACATCCCGGCAGAAATGCTCTTCAAGAATTTGCTTACTGCGTTCATCACGGCAAAAAATCGTCAGGTTTTTATGCTGGCGTAAAATCTGCGCCGACTGCAGCATCTTTGCTTTATCTTTAAAATGGACCGTTTGCGGCAGAATAACCACTTTATGATCGGGAAACGTTTGTACTACGGCTTCCCGCAGGCGCTGATGATGGCCATATAAGTCGCCAAAGTTACCGCCGCCCTGTAATAAAATAATGACGTCCTTCGGCAGATCGCGATTTTCTGCTAACCACTTGATACTGGTTTTGTCCGTGCGGCGCGCCATTACCTGATATTGACGTTCTTTAAAGAACTGTTCAGTGCCCTTATAGATCAACAGATCGCCGACGTTAAGATGAAGCGGTATATCCAGATAAGCCACCTTGCTGCCGGGGGGAACCACATCATCGATAACTGACAGGTAGTTTTTGAGTTTATCCATATGGTGCATGATTAGTTTTCCGCTCTTAAGATTCGACGAAGTTTAGGATTTTTAAACAGGTGATTTTTCATTTCTACAATGAGTGGATCGCGACTTAATAATATCGCTATCAGAAAAACCATCCCCCCTGAAATAATCTGGACGGCTAAGATTACAGGAAGCGCAACCGAAGTCGAGAGGAACAATCCTATAATCCACGGCACCGCTAATGTCGGCAGCGCCATACGAAATGGCATCCAGATGCTATACAAATACTGTTTATAACTTGGGCCTAATACCGGACGGATAAGAATAAAGTAACTCAGCCAGGTGTTAAGCACCTGTATTGCTAAAAAACCCAATGCGGCGCCAAAGCCCCCGCCCGTTTTTGCCCCAATCCAGATAGCCGGAACAAACAGGAAAAATTTCACTACGTTAAATTTAAAACTAATATCAACGCGCGCCTTCGCCATCAACAGCGAACCAATCGGATTACCAATAGAGCGCAGCAGGCCGACAACACACAAAACCTGCAGAATAGGGATAATAAAACGCCATTTTTCGCCAAACATAAACAGCACGAAATTATCCGCTACCACTAACAGACCTAACAGCGCAGGAAAGTTAAGCAGCCCAACCAGCGACAGTAATTTATAAAAGTTATCGCGAAGCTTTTGCCGATCGTCCTGAATTTTAGCAAAAGCCGGAAACAGTACGCGGGTAATAATCGGGTTTAGTTTCGTCGGCGGCATCACCGCAACGTTGTAGGAGAGATTATAACCGCCGGTAATAGCCGCACCCAGAGTACGCGACAATACCGCCGTCGCCACATTGGAATTTAGCTGGTTAACCAGGCTATCCGCGGTAAGGTAAGCGCCAAACTTCAGGTTAGAAGTGATAGTGCGAAATGAGAAGCGGAAGCGCGGCCGGTATGTTTTACGTCCATACCAGGAAAACATCAGGGTACGTACGGTAACCATCGCCAGATAGCCCCAGATGGCGGTTATCGCCTGCGGCTTAATCCATGCGGCTACCATAGTAACGATAAAACCAAGCGTAACGGCTAACGTTTCAGTCAGGCCGATTTTCGGGAATTCCAGTTCTTTTTGCAGTAGCGCGCGGAACTGTTGACCATGAGGAATGATCAGGAAGGCAATAGATAATACCTGGATAAGCAGCTTAAGATCCGGCTGTTTTAACCATGTACTGATCGGGCCGCTACAGCTAAACACTACGGCAAAGACGATTAAACCAATAAGGATATTTATCCAGTAAAGCGTTGACAGTTCAGCGGTAGAAATCTCCTTACGCTGGATAATCGAATTCGACAGACCGAAATCGGAAAGCGTATCCGCCAGTAAAATAATTACCATGGCGATAGTCAATAAGCCGAACTGATGCGTGTCGATTAACCTCGCCAGCAGCGTCATTTGCAGGAAGCCAATGCCAATAGTCGATAGCGTCGACATGGCAGACCACTTGGCCCCTTTTACCGTTTTTTCTTTTAAGCTCATAATCCACATCTAAGCAGGAGTGAAATCCGCTTTCACTGTGATAAGACTGCAAACCGTACCCCGTTCGGGATACGGTTTTTATCAGGCTGCTCTCTTGTCCGCCGCGCTTAATAAGCGGTTTTGCTGATAAAACCTTTAAAGAGAGTCAGGAAAATGATGCGCATATCAAGCCACAGACTCCAGTCACGGATATACTGCAGATCGAACTCAACACGCTTTTCCATTTTCTCCAGCGTATCGGTTTCACCACGCCAGCCGTTAATCTGCGCCCAGCCGGTAATACCGGGTTTAACCTTATGACGCAGCATATAGCCCTGAATAATGGAGCGGTACTGCTCATTATGCGCAACCGCGTGCGGGCGCGGTCCCACGATAGACATATCGCCCTTTAACACGTTGATAAACTGCGGCAGTTCATCAAGCGAAGTCGATCGCAATATCCGTCCAACCGGCGTAATACGCGCATCGCCTTTGGTCGCCTGTTTTACGCTATCGCCGTTCTCCATTACCGACATTGAGCGGAATTTCCACACCTTAATCGGTTTGCCGTCCATCCCGTAGCGCACCTGGCGGAAAATTACCGGGCCCGGCGAGGTAAATTTGACCAGCGCAGCGATGGTAAGCAGCGCCGGAGAAATAAACAGCAGGATACAGGAGGAAACGACAATATCCTCCAGGCGTTTCAGCACCATATTGATGCCGTTCATTGGCGTTTCAAACAGAGGAACAACCGGAACGCCGTTAATTTCTTCAGTTCGCGACTGTAGAATATTGAAAGTAAAAATGTCAGGGATCAGCATAACGGAACAGGTGGTATCAGAAAGCCTGGCGACCAGCTCGCGGATCGCCGTCTCTTCAGACATCGCCATAGCAATATAAATTTTATCCAGCTTCCCTTCGCGGGCATCAACCAGCAGCTGCTCCAGATTACCGCAGTAGTTAATATTTGCCGCGTCACTACGAGATTCATTAGCAACGTCAGAATAGAGCCCAACAACGTTTAATCCCATCCAGGGAGCGTTAATGAAACTATTAGCAAGTGAAACACCAATAGGCATATTGCCAACGATGGCAACGTTACGCGTGTTATAACCCAGCTTGCGGATAATACGCGCGAAATAACGAATAGCCGAACGGCAGATAATAAAACCCACAGAGACAATCGCAAACCACAGCAGATACGCTTTAAAGTTAAGCTCTAATTCGCTGATCAACGACATAATGCCAGCGGTAATCAGAATACTCAGCGCCCAGTTTTGCAGGATAATCTGCAGCTCAGTCGCAAAGCTGACGCCGCGCCAGGAACGGTAGAAATCGGTGATCCCGCCGATCATCTGGAACAGCGCCAGCGCGGTAAGCGAAAGCAACCACCAGGATGATGAAAAAGGCTGAGATTCAATACAGGCTAAAATATAGAGCCCTGTAAACATAACGAAAATGTCAAAAAATCGCTGTATGATGGAAATAATCGACGCATTAGTGCGCGAGCGAAATCCACTGGCCATTGTCATTTTATTATCTTCCCTGCCTAATTCATGCATAATCGAAGACATGTCTTAGACCTCGCTATAGTCAATTTGATATTCAACGTTTCATTATGTCGGCATATAAACTATGCGTTTTGGCTATCATAGCCTGAGAAGTAAAATTCTCTGTATATAATTGATTTCCTTTTCGCCCCATTTCACTTAAATCAGATTTATCTAAGCGATTAAGCACAGAGAGTAAGGAATTAGCATCGCCATTTTTAAACAGATAACCCGTTTGCTTATCTATTACCACCTCCGGTAAAGAGGTAGCGTCGCTGGCGATAATGGGTAATGAATAGCTCATCGCCTCCAGCGGCACCATCGCAAAACCCTCCCAGCGACTGGGAATGACCAACACATCGGCATTGATAAAATAGGGCTCCATCTGGCTGGCTTTCAACCAGCCGGTATATTGCGCCTGCGGTAATTTCTCAATCTGCTGCGCGCTGTGAACGCTGTCGCCAATTAGCGTCAAATGGATATGCGGATTTTGCAGGCGTTTCATCGCATCCAGTAAAATATCGTAGCCTTTCTGATAATCAAAACGCCCAACAAACAGCAGATTAACAGATGTATCATGGCTTTTATCCGGCCTGATAAAGTGGCGCTGCGGTACGCCATTATGAATCACAAACAGCTTATCGCTCTTAATACCATGCGCCTCGGCCTGGTCAGCTTCATACTGGCTGACGCAAATAATCGCATCGGTCATCGGCAGCAGCGCTTTTTCTATCAGCGCGTAAATTCTTTTCTTTGCCCCGCTGGTCTGCATTAAAAAGCTAAACGCATGGGGGCAATAAACCACCTTCGGTCTGACCAGCGGCCAGAGCAGGATCAGACAGAGACGCCCGATGACCCCGGCAAAGGAACTGTGTAGATGCACCACATCAGGTTTAAAGCGGATTACCGTACGACAAAACGCCGTAGCGAAAGAGATCAGGGCGCCGACCGATCGCCCCTTTCTTTGCCATTTCACTACGTTTTCTTCCAGCGCCGTATCCAGCTCACCGGCCTGATCCGCCGGGATCAGGCACTGAATACGATATGCCCCTTTATCATCCTGTTGTGCCGCAACGAGTTGTTTTAAAACCGTGGCAACGCCACCTTTTATGGTCTCAGCAGCATGGAGGATTTTCATTTACTCTTCCTTTTTGAATTTCCCAAAACTTAAATAAACGTAAAACATCAACGGATAAAATGGCGACAGGTGGCGCAGGTAACTGCCATAATCCGGTTCAAACAGGCTTTGGATTACCGTGTATGAAATAATGATCAGAGAGAACACCACTATCAGCGGCCAGGAGCGATCCTTTAACGCGGCGTTAAGCGTCTGCCATATTCTTCTGAACATCAGAATAATAAAAAAGGAAATCACCACGTAATAAGGCGACAGCATCAAAATAAGCGGGAACGGTACAAAGAATGTTAACCACGTCAGGCTTACGTTGAGCCAGCCGAACACAGGGTTACCCGCCGGAAACCATGGGCGTATCAGCGTATTGCTGCCGTCGCCGCTATCATCCAGACGGTGGTCATTCACCTCGGTACGGAAACTATCTACGTCGATGCCAAGGCCGTACTGGAAGCCAAACGCCAGCACAAGCAGCGAAAGCAAACACATGATAAATATCCATTTTCCTTTATGGACATAGCGTGAAAGCAGCAACATGCCGTAGAATTCAATCAGGAATAAAAACCAGTACGTCCTGAAGTAATAGGCGTAAAAGATGGCGAAGCAGGTCCATATCAATAGTCCGGCGGTACGGTTAAAGAAGGTAATCAGCAACGGCATCATTATCAAAAAGACGATAAAGTCCTTACTTTGCCACGTCAAATTGATCATTGATGAAAAGCAAAAAAACAGAAATACGCCGATATCGAAGATGTTCATCGATCCGCCGCGCACCTTAATAAAAATGAAAACAAAGGTGCTGACGATGATCATGGCCGAAATGAGCGCAAAAACGACAGAGCTTTGCTCAAAACCTAACAGCTTATAAAAATAGGCGGTACTGCCGTAGGAGTTTCCCGGACCAAAGCTGTAGGTAAGCTTCATGAAGCTGAAAATGGTAATTTGATCGGAGAAAAAGTAGGGTTTCATTACCGACTCTTTCACCAGCGCTACGGCTATCATTACCAGCATCATGAACAGAAACAGCATAAAGGTCATATGCGGATCGAAATAGAGATAGCGATTTTTTCTTATGCCTATCTTCAGGGATACAAATTTCATTATAGGTTCGCCGTTCTGATTGCTGTTTTAAAATCACTTCCCCGGAACAAAACGTTTCGCGGTAATAGTGGCTAACTTTTTTATCCGTTCATTCATCATCGCCATAAAGTGGCTGAACTTGATTTTCCCTGAGAGCAGCAGTTTTAAGTAAATCGCAATGCCTTTACCTTTTTGATTCGATAATAAATAGCTGTCGGCAATAATTTTGGCGTAAAAACCAAACCAGATATAGCTGGGCACGCGCTTTTTAATGCTTTCCAGCCAGATCAGCGACTTATCGCGTTTACCGTCGGAAGAGATGCGCGCCGTCGAATCCGAATCGTCATAGATGGTTAACGGCAGGTCGAGATAGTAAAAGCTGGCGCCCTGCTCCTGCAGCCGGAGCGCGAAATCCCAGTCCTGATGCTTGCGCAGCGTGGGATCAAACCTGGCCTGCTTTGCGATAGCGGCGTCCAGCAGCAGCGTACTGGTCTGGAAATCATTACCTAACAGTAAAAATTCCATAATGGAGGCGTAATTACTTAACGCCTTATTACGGCGCAGATGCAGCCCCTCCGGACGCTTATTATATTTGGCCGTCATGCAGACGCGGTTGCGTCCCGGCTGCTGCTGCAGGAAATGCAGCTGTTTCTCCAGCTTTTCCGGCACCCACTCGTCATCTGAATCCAGCAGCGCGATAAATTCGCCATTGCTGCGCTCAATACCTTCATTACGTGGGCGCGTCCCGCCGCTGTTTTTCTCCAGCTGGATAAAGCGCACCCGCTCATCCTGTACGCCGGCCATTACTGCGGCAGTGGCGTCGGTAGAAGCGTCATCGACCACAAAAACTTCAATATGACGGTAAGTCTGCTGCAAAACGCTGTTCAGGGTTTTTAAAATGATGTCGGCACGATTAAAGGTAGGAATAACAACGCTGATTAAAGGCGTAGACTCAGTCATAACATCAGTCTCAATGAATTCGTTTTAAAAACCTCAAAAAGGCCAGCCGCGAACGGCTGGCGCTGTCGTTTTATGGCTTGGTGGATTCGTAGCTGTAGTGGTAATAACCGTAGCCGTAATAGCTGGCGGCTTTCTTCACTACCAGGTTCATAATGGCGCCTTTGATTTCCACGCCGTTCTGCTCGAAACGACGTACGCTGACTTCCACTTCTTTTACCGTCGATTTCTCAAAGCCCGCCACTACCATGCTGGTGCCAGCCTGCATGCCGATAATTGCGGCATCGGTGACCGCCAGAATCGGCGGCGTATCGATAATCACGATGTCATAACGCTTCTGCACGCTTTGCATCAGGTCGATAAACTTCTGGCTCATCAACAGTTCTGACGGATTAGGCGGCAGCTGACCGCGCGGAATGAAATCCAGACCGCTGACGTTAGTCGGGCGAATCGCCTGTTCCAGCGTGGCCTGATTCGACAGCAGTTCGGAAAGCCCGTGACGGTTATCGCCGCTAAACAACTCATGGGAATAGCCTTTACGCATATCGCCATCGATGAACAGCACGCGCTGCCCGGACTGCGCGACCACCGCCGCCAGGTTAGTACTGATAAAAGTCTTGCCGATATCCGGGCTGGTGCCGGAAATCATGATGATATTATTGCGCGCGTCCATCATGGCGAAGTGCATGGTAGTTCGCAGACTGCGCACCGCCTCGATAGCCAGATCGGTCGGGTTAGCCAGCGCCAGCAGCTCGCCGCTGCGCGGTACTTTTTTACCTTTCTCTTTACTTAAAGCGGAAATCTGACGGTCACGCTGCTGCTGCCATTCAGAGATCGGAATGCTGGCATAAACGTTGATACCGCTGTTCTCCAGCTGCTCCGGGCTTTCGATGCCGCGAATCAGGATAGTTTTCATCAGCACGTAGATGGTGGAAACCAGCAGGCCAAGCACCAGCGATACGGCGATAATAATCGCGGAGCGCGGCGCGATCGGCTTGTTCAGTACCAGCGCCGGGTCGACAATACGTACGTTGCCCACGGTGCTGGCCTTATTGATGCTCAGCTCCTGCTGTTTATTCAGCAGCTGCATAAACACCGCCTGTCCGGCATCAACATCACGCGTCAGGCGGATAATTTCCTGCTGCGTCCTCGGCAGCGCCGATACCCTGCCCTCCAGCGCTTTCTTCTCGTTACGCAGCGTCTGACGTTTTTCCAGCAGCGTACGATAGGCCGGGTGCTCTTTAGTATAGAGCTTGGAGATCTCCGCCTCACGGAAGGTCAGCTCATTCAGCTGGTTATCCACGTTTACCATGGTATCCAGCATCGATTTCGCTTCCAGCGACAGATCCACCGAGTCGTTTTCCTGGCGGAACGCGTTCAGCTTGTTCTCAGCTTCATCCAGCTTCTGGCGCACTTCCGGCAGCTGATGGCTGATAAAATCGAGGCTTTTCTGCGCTTCCGCCGATTTACGCTCAATGTTCTGCAGCAGATAGTTTTCGGTAATGGTGCGCAAAGTTTCCTGCGTCAGCTGCGGATCGGTGCCGTTCAGGGTCAGCGCCAGTACGCCGGTATCTTTACCCTGATCGACGACGCTGAAGCGGCTTACCAGATCGTTATAGGTCGGCAGATAGCCATTTTTCTGTACGGTAAAGCTATCGCCCGGCTCGGCATCGGTATCGGAGACGAGGATTTTCACCTTGCCCTGACCGGCATATTCGCCGATTTTGCCTTTTACCAGCTCGCCATCGTCGCCGGAGAGCGTGAAGGTGCGGTTTTCACCGATAGTCAGTTCCAGTTTGGCGCCGATCAGTTCAGGCGGTACTTCCAGACGAGAAACGGCGACTTTCTTCTCGGCGTGCCCCATCATACGCGCCCAGCCGGCGCCTATCACCGGCAGATAGTCCGGCGTAACCGTAGTTTGCAGGTTAAGATCGTCAATGGTTTTCCCCAGCACCATCCTGGACATCATTAGTCCGATTTCGGCGTCGGACGCCGGCTTGGTATCCGGCATCAGGCTGGAGATTTGGCTCAGCACCAGGCTGCCCTGATTCTGCTCTACCTGAACCAGCGCATCGGCCCGATAGATGGGTGTAGCCAAAATTGAGTAAATTACGCCGATAGCGGCGAATAGCGCGGTTACGCCAGTAATGAGCCAGCGATGATCGATTAACGAACCGTATAAACGGGCTACATCGATTTCATCTTTGGCATCTGCAATATTTTGCGAGCTATCTGATTTTTTATTGACCATTATTATGCCTGATTATCGATTTAATGCGTGGGCCCATTTCTGAGCGGCGTCATCCAATAAAAGGTATACAGATTCGAAAGCCTCTATACTTTTTCGATATGGATCCGGGATTTCACGACCGTTACACCAATGACCGAAAAGCATCGTCTTGCCGCGAACTTCCGGCGCGATTTGGCTGATATCATTGATATGTTGTTTTTCCATCACCAGGATCAGATCGTTTTCTCTGCACATCGTGGCCGTTAATTTCCGTGCGCGATGTCCTTCCAGCGAGAGACTATGTTGCTCTGCGACTTTTACGGCGTTTTTATCGGCGGGGTAATCTACCAGCGCTGCCAGTCCGGCTGATTTCACGGTTATCTGCGGGCAATAGCGTTGCAGTAACCGCTCGCCGATTGGCGAGCGGCAAATATTGCCCATGCAAACAACGAGTATTGTTTTAAACATACTCATCACCAGTTTTTGATATCGTGCGCCGCTTCAACGCTGTAACGGACGCTGTTAACGGTTGGCAGAAGCTGGTTGATAACGCGGTTCCAACGCGTCAGCGGCGTTGCGGTGACATAGACGATGTCATACGGCTCCAGCTGGAACTCGGTGCCCAATACCATCGCCGTCGCATCGGCGGTATTCAGCTGATAAATATTGGCGATTTTGCCGCCCTGCTGACGGTTAGGACGGATAACAAACACGCCGGTGGCGTTGGATACTTCCTGGTTCAGCCCTTCCGCATTGCCTAACGCTTCCGTCAGGGTCATGCCGCTGCGATCCATCTTCAGCGTCTGCTGGCGCGTCACCTCGCCCATAACAAATACTTTCAGCTCGTCGTTGCGCGGCACAAAGAGGATATCGCCGGAATAGAGCAGACGGTTCTGCGTCAGATCGCCGTTTTGCATCAGCGCCTGCAGCGAGATACGCTGTTCACGGCCATTATGCGTCAGGATAACGTTGCGCCAGTCGGCATCCGCCGACAACCCGCCCGCGGCGTTGACGGCATCAAGCACGGTCAGCGGGATGTTAGTGATGGGCTGCTGGCCGGAGGTGCCGACTTCGCCAGTAACGTAAGCTTTTTGCGAGCGGAAAGCGGCGACGTTAACATCAACCTGCGGGCTTTCGATATAACTCGCCAGGCGGCGCTGAATTTCGCTGCGCACCTGCTGAATAGTTTTCCCTACGACTTTTACTTTGCCGATATAGGGATAGTAGATGGTGCCGTCCGAATGTACCCAGTTGCCGGTATCGCTGGCGCTGCGGTATTGACCGGCCGGCGTCGTCAGCTCCGGGTGATCCCAGACCGTTACGCTTAATACGTCGCCTACGCCGATACGGTATTCATAGTTAGCGACTTCCTGATCGAGCAGAGGGTTCGGCTGCGCTACGACGGGACGATGGCGCAGCTGCTCCACCAGCATCGGCGTTAGCGGGTACACATTGACCATTTTATCAATGTCATAATCAGCGTCCTGCTGCTTAATGACATTTTTACCGCTGGTGGAAACATTTTGCCCTGGGACTACAGTACAGCCACTGATAAGTGAGATTGACACCAGTAACGGAGCCAATTTAAGTTTCGATTTCATCATTGAATTATCATCGCTATTGCTGATTTATTGTCTAAAGCGGTGTATCGCCGCAAAAAATGTTCATGAATAAACGTTAATTCACGACCAATCTGCTTTAACTATTGCTGTTCCGTCATGAGATGTTTGCCCCTCGTTTTATGCATAAATGTTCCTGCCGCTAAAGCTGCTAAGTCCAACACCAGGCGTTAATGGTGGCAGCCCGCCCTCCTGTTCAATCCCTGAAATGCAGCCTGCCGATTCTCGTTGGCCGTCACGTAGTTATCAGAACAACGTGGCGAATAAGGACGTCGATGTCAGGCTACAGTTAGAACCCTATATTCTGTCGCATTTAGTTGGCGTTAGTCTTAAAACAACAGAAAACTATAAATTACTATTGACGAGTATATTACGCCCGGTTCATCAGCTCTTAAGCACGCTACCGCCCCTGGCTTTCAGCTACCAGTACTGCTTAATCAGAAACCTTGCTATATAGTGATGCGTAAACCGGGCGGCTTTTATAAGTTTCTTAAAATCGCGAGAAACGGCGCTTTTATCAGAGCGCGCTGCAGTAAACCGCAGCAATTATCCCGGTTCGATCACATAAGTTATGGCTAGATTTTTATACTATTGACTGGTTGTGACAAGCTTGAGACAGCAGATCCATAGCACTTTCAGAATAAGACTAAGGATTATAAAAATTAAAGTTTTTAATTCAGCAACTTAAAGCAACCACACCTTTCTTTTTTTTCCAGATAATTCCGGCTTGATAATAACATTTATCCTTAAATAAAAATAAATTCCGTTTATTTCACCAGCAAATGTTAATAGTTCACCTCTGCTACTCTTCAGTAAAAATCTATAATTGCCATTCTGGCCTGAGACATAATGAGCAGCCAATAAGGCTTGTCGGTTTTTTATTTAAGATTAATCTCAGAAAACATTGCGTTTTGATTATTGAGATCCGATCATCGGCAACGGCAATAAATCTCTTCACAAGGTGTAAAAAAGTATGGAATGGATCGCCGATCCGTCAATCTGGGCCGGGCTGGTTACGCTGATTGTGCTGGAACTGGTACTGGGAATTGATAACCTGGTTTTTATCGCCATTCTGGCGGAGAAGCTGCCTGCCGCGCAGCGCGATCGCGCAAGGGTGACCGGCCTGCTGCTGGCGCTGATAATGCGTCTGCTGCTGTTAACCTCTATCTCATGGCTTACCGGACTGACGCGCCCGCTTTTTACCCTTTTTGCGCACGGGTTCAGCGCCCGCGATCTGATTATGCTGATCGGCGGCGTCTTTCTGCTGTTTAAAGCCACCATGGAACTTAACGAACGGCTGGAAGGCAGCGATCTTGATGAGAAGCCGCAGAAGCACGGCGCCCGCTTCTGGCCGGTGGTGGCGCAGATCGTGGTGCTGGATGCCGTCTTCTCGCTGGATGCGGTGATTACCGCCGTCGGAATGGTGGATCATCTGCCGGTGATGATGGCGGCAGTCGTAATCGCCATCTTCCTGATGATTCTTGCCAGCAAGCCGCTTACCCGCTTTGTCAACGGCCATCCTACTATTGTCATCCTCTGCCTGAGCTTTCTGCTGATGATCGGCTTCAGCCTGATTGCGGAAGGATTCGGCTTTCATATTCCGAAAGGCTATCTGTACGCGGCGATTGGCTTCTCTATTCTGATCGAATCCTTTAACCAGCTGTCGCAGTTCAACCGTCGCCGTTTTCTTTCGGCGAAAATGCCGCTGCGCAAACGCACGGCAGAGGCGGTGTTGCATCTGCTGCGCGGTGAAAGCGCCGATGTGGAGCTGGATCGCGAAACCGCATCGCTGGTGGCCGACGCCGATGAACAGGGAGCGGTATTTAACAAGCAGGAACGCCAGATGATCGTGCGCGTAATGGGAATGGCGCAGCGCAGCGTCAGCAGTATTATGACTTCCCGTCATGATATCGAGCATATCGATCTCAGCGACAGCCCGGAGAAGATTATGGCGCAGCTGGATCGTAATCAGCATACGCGTTTGCTGATTACGGAAAACGGCAACGAGCCGCTTGGGGTGGTTCACGTGATCGATCTGCTACAGCAATCGCTGCACAGCCACTCTCTCGATCTGCGCGCGCTGATTCGCCAGCCGCTGGTATTTCCTGAACAGCTGACGCTGCTGCTGGCGCTGGAACAGTTCCGCAGCGCCCGCACCCACTTCGCTTTTGTGGTCGATGAGTTTGGTTCCGTAGAGGGCGTGGTAACGCTTAGCGACGTCATGGAAACCATCGCCGGCAACCTGCCGAATGAGAGCGAAGAGGTCGATGCGCGCTACGATATTCGTCAGAACGACGATGGCGGCTGGCTGGCCAACGGTCATATGCCGCTCGATGATTTAGTCATGTATATCGAGCTGCCGCTGAATGAAAAACGAGATTATCACACCATCGCCGGCCTGCTGATGGATCGGCTACAGCATATCCCGCAGCCGGGCGAGGAGCTGCAGGTAGGAGATTATCTGTTCCGCGTGCTGGAAGTTGAAAGCCATCGGGTGCAAAAAGTAGAGATCGTGCCGCTGCAGCAGCCAGAACCCGACTATGAGGTATAGCCGCGCAGCCGGGGCGGAAGCAGGCCGTTCTTCCGATATATAGCGCTTTTACCTTTATCTCCGGCGCCGTAAAGGGCGCCGTTTTACATTAGCGGCATCAGCGTGACGTGGCGTTATCGGGATGACGCGCCTTCCACTGGTCAATGCGCGTTTTAGCTTCGCTTTCCAGACGCTGGCGCAGCAGCTGATCGACCTGCAGGTTATATTGCAAATTATCCCAGTCGCCATACAGCCGCAGCGGTATGGCCGACTGCTGCAGCGCAGCGATCAGGGCGCTATCCCCTTTCCAGCCGTGCGTAACCTGAATACCGAAGGTGATATCGCACTGGCGCCGCGCCAGATCGAGCTGCCCTCCCCCGCTCAGCTGAAAGCGCGAGGTCCCGCCCTGTAGCCCCTGCAGACGAAGCAGTCCATCTTGCAGACTCGCCTGCGCCTGCAGCTTATCGAGGCGGGTTTGATTACTGTCGCCCGCCTCTTCTTCGCTGCTGACGCGATCGCTGTTGCGCGCCACCGCGCGCTGCACCAGCTGCTGAAAATTCATGCCGGTAATGCGCGCCGCGTTGAGCTCAACGTCCGCCTCACCGCGCCAGCGATGGTGAAAATCTTCAATACTCAGCCCGCTGCCGCTGAGCTGGCCCGTTAGCGACAGCTGACCATCCAGCGTCGGCGGCAGGGAGAAAGCCGCCAGCAGCGGCGCCAGCGCTATATTACGCAGCGTGGGATGCAGCACCGCCTGCGCCGGCGTGCCGCGCATATCAAGCGTGCCGGGTAAAGAAAACTCGCCTGCGCCCGCGTGACCGGAAAAGCGGCTTAACGTTACCTCGCCATGCTGATTATTCGCCTCCAGCGCCACCTGTTGCAGATCCATACCGCGCCAGCGCAGCGCGTCAACCTGCAGCTTCAGCGCGGCGGTAAGCCCATTCAGCGGGGAGGCTTCGCTATGCGCCGGTTCGGCGATCACCGGCGGGCGCACTCTTGCCGCCGCCTGGGCGGCATTCGACGTCGCAGCCTGGCTATTCAGCCCCATCAGCGTATCGAGATCGAGGCGCGGCGCCTGCATATCGATGGTGAAAGCCGGCGCATCGCTCAGGCTGCCGCTGACGGTGCCGTTCAGCTGGCTCTCTCCCAGCGTCAGCGCCACGTTGCGCAACGCGAAACGCTGGCTGTCGTTAAGCCATTCCGCCTGCAGGCTGCCCTTACCCTGCACGCCAGCGGCGGGTAACCCCGCCCCGCTCAGCTGCCAGCTGAGCTCCTCGACAGCGCCGCTAAGGCGATGCGGATACTCCGCCACGTTCATCGTCCCGTTTAGCGCCAGCTGCAGCTCGCGCTGATCGCGACTGACGCGCGTCACCAGCGACAGCATTGCCTGTTGGCGGTTATCCTGACTCAGGGTAAGGTTCAGATCGCGGAAATTTATCTCTTCGCCCTGCGGCGGCTGCCAAATCAGCAGGCTGTCCGTCACCTCAAGGCCATTGATATCAAACGTCCAGCCTCTGACGGGCTCGGCCGGCGCGGAATCGGAGGGGCCGACCGGCGCATTATCCGGGCGCCGCGCATCGCTGTCGGGGGTAAGACGCACCACGGCGTTTTTCAGCATCACCTGTTTAACGCTGAGCTGATGGGAAAGCAAAGGCAGGAGATGAACATCGAGACGCATATTTTCCGCCGTGACCACCGGCTGCTGCGCGCCCGGCGCGGTAACCGACATTCGGCCGGCGAGAATGCTGAGCTGCGGCCAGACATGCCAGCGCAGATCGTCTTCAATACGCAGCTGATAGCCGCTGCGCTGCTCGACCTGCTGCACCATGTAGTTACGGAAATCGTTGGGGTTCACCAACAATACCAGCGTGGTCATCCCAGCCACAACAACGACGAATAAAATGGCCAGCGTGGTAATTAATCGTCTCATCCCATCCCCTGTTCAGGCAGTTAATCTTTATCGATACGGCTGGCGACTGCGCCCTGCTGCCCTTTGTACTTCGCATCTTCACGCCGGTTATATGGACGCGCGGCGGGCGCCGAAAGCGGCTCGAAGCTCAGCGCGCCGATAAGCATGCCCGGACGCAGCGCCAGCGGCAGTTTCCCTGAATTATAGAACTCCAGCACGATACGGCCCTGCCAGCCCGGATCGATGCGGTGCGCGGTCACGTGCACCATCAGGCCGAGGCGCGCCAGCGAAGAGCGGCCGTCCAGCCAGCCGACCAGATCGTCAGGCAGCGTCACCGACTCCAGCGTCACCGCCAGCGCCAGCTCGCCGGGATGAAGGAAAAACGCCTCGCCTTCCGGCAGCACAATCTCATCGCTCATCACGCGATCGAGCGCCGCGCTGACTTCATGTTTCGGGCCGCTCAGATCGATATAGGCGGCGGTATGGCCGCGAAAAGTTCGGAACTGGTTACCGAGCCGTACGTCAACGGTGGCGCCGTTGATCCGCTCCACCGGCGGACGCGGTGAAATTTCCAGCTTGCCGTTATCGAGCCAGGCTTCAATATCGCGATCGCATAATCTCATGATGTTCTGTCTCCTTTGCTTCAGCGTGGCCGCCGCCTTTCTCTCTTATTCAAAAAACTGATTAATCTTGGCTTTCAGAATATCGATGGCGATACGGTTTTTGCCGCCGCGCGGCACGATGATGTCAGCATACTGTTTCGACGGTTCGATAAACTGCAAAAACATCGGACGCACGGTTTTTTGATACTGCGCCATCACCGAATCCATCGACCGCCCACGTTCGTTAACGTCGCGCTTCATACGACGCATCAGGCAGATATCCAGCGGCGTATCGACAAAAATAGAGAAGTTCATCTCTTCACGCAGGCGGGCATCGGTTAATAACAGGATGCCTTCCAGAATAATGACCTTTTTCGGCGCCAGCTGTACCGTCTGCCGGGTACGGGTATGCTCCACATAGCTGTAAACCGGCAGTTCGATATGCTGACCCATTTTTAACGCCCGCAGATGCTGTAACAGCAAATCGTGATCCATCGCGCTGGGGTGGTCATAATTAGTTTTAACCCGCTCTTCCATAGTGAGGTGGCTTTGGTCTTTGTAGTAACTGTCTTCAGGAATAACGCCGATATGTTCATCACCGACCTGGTCGCGAATTTCACGATACAGCGTGCTGGCGATTAAACTTTTTCCTGATGCAGATGCGCCTGCGATACCTACAATGACGCATTGATGAGACTTGTCAGTCATAAAATTAAAGACCTGATAACTGTGTGACATGGCGCCAAAGCGATGCAGGTACATCTTCTTTAGCGTTCAGTCAGATATTGAGAGGGTTAACTGGCGGCAATTATAGGGATATCGCTGATGCGATGCCAGAAAAAAGCGGCCCGGCGCGGGCTGGCCGGCATGATGCGTAGCGGAACGCACGCTTTTCAGACTTTCTCCTTTGGCGCTGTCGGGCTTTCACCGATAAACTGCCGCTCGTGCGTCACGTCTTTCTTTTTATTCACGGCGCGGCGCGCGCCCTTGCGTCCGTTGGCGCAGGGTATTCAGATAAATAAAGGTTAGCTATGTCCTGGAGAACGATCACCTGGTTTGGCGACAGCATGTTGCTGATCCCTACAGCAATTCTTATCGCCTTAATCCTGCCGTGGAAAAGCGATGACCGCCGTACGCTATGGTGCTGGATAGCGGCCTTCGGCCTGGCTGGCCTGATTGTCAGCATCTCGAAAATCTTATTTATGGGATTCGGCATCGGCAGCGCGCGCTTCAACTTCACCGGCTTTAGCGGCCACAGCGCCATGTCGGCGACGCTCTGGCCCGTCATGCTGTGGCTGCTGTCAGGACGCCTGCCCGCCTTCTGGCGCGGCGCGGCGGTAACCATCGGCTATATGGTGCCGCTGCTGGTCGGCGCATCGCGCCTGGTGCTGCACGCCCATTCTAAAAGCGAAGTCGCTGCGGGCCTGCTGCTGGGCTTTACCCTCAGCACGCTGTTTTTGCTGTCACAGCGGCATACGCAGCTGAAAGGCTTTTCACTGCCGCAGCTTAGCGCGGCGCTGATACTGCCGCTGATTCTGACAGGCCACGGCCGCATCGCGCCGACGCAAAATTTTCTTGAGTATCTTTCCGCTAATATCGCTGGGCTGGAGAAGCCCTGGACGCGCGCCGATCTGTTAAAACAGCGGCAGACAGGCTATCAATCCTTTGAATAGCGCCGCGATTTCTGCGCTTGCCAACGGGTCAGGTTAGCCAGGCTGTGCTAGCATCACGGTAGTGATATGACGCCTGTTTCAGCCGTGGCAGGCCAGCCAGCCGGACTCGTGGATGACTACCGACACCTTTTCGCCCGCAGATAACGCCGCCGATATTTTCAGGCCCGCTTTATTGCTGGGCCTGCTCTGTTTTCTCGCCTCGCTATTTTGTCTGGAGCTGATGGCGCTCGATAACAGAATTTCACCGCTCTGGTACGCCACCGCCATGATGACGGCGGTGGTCTTTCGCCAGCGCGCCGCCAGAGCCGCGCTGCTGCTCGCCGCCTGTCTGTGCGGCACGCTGGGCGCCAACGCGCTATTCTTCGGCCTGCACTGGCCAACGCTCGCCTGGTCGCTTATCAACCTGCTGCAAAGCATTCTGGGCGGGCTGCTGTTGCGTCGGCTGCTGCGCCGCGAGGCGCCGCTCGATTCGCTGTTCAGCTGGTGCAAAATGGCGCTGGCGGCGGGCATCCTGATGCCGCTGCTCGGCGGGCTGATGGCGCTCTGGTGGCAACACTTCAGCGGCGGCGCGCCGGGCCTGCACTTTTTCGCTACCTGGGTGCTTTCAGAGGTGATCGGGATGCTGACGCTGGGGCCGATTTGCCTGCTGTGGCAGCCGCGTTACTTTCAGCAGCTGACGCAGCAGGCGCTGCTGGAGGCGCTGGCAACGCTGACGGCTTCGCTGCTGCTCTGCTGCCTGGCGCTGCGTTTTTTGCCCTGGCCTTTCACCTTCGTTATTGTGATTCTGTTCTGGGTCGCGGTACGCCTGCCGCGGCTGGAGGCCTTTTTCGTCTTTTTCGCCAACGTTTCGCTGATGTCGTTAATGTTGGCGTTTCATCTGATCGAGCTGCACACCACCAATCCCCGCTTTATGGTTGCCGCCCCCTGGCTGCCGTTTCTGCTGGTACTGATCCCCAGCCATATTATGACGATGGTGATGTACGCTTTCCGCGAAGAAAAAAAGCATATCCGTGCCAGCGAAGTGGAAAAGCAGCGCTTAATGGAACGTATTACGCTGGCTAACGAGGCGGGCGGCATCGGCGTCTGGGAGTGGGACGTCACGCGTAACCAGATGAACTGGGATAAGCGCATGTTCGCCATCTATGAGCTGGACGCCAGCGACCGTCCCACTTATGAATTCTGGCTGAGCCGCCTCTATCCTGAGGATCGCGAACTGGCGAAAGAGGCGGTACGCCGCGCTCTGGAAGAACATCAGCCCTTTATTCTGGAATGCCGTATCGTCACCCGTCTCGGCATCCGCTATATCCGTTCGCAGGCGAATATCGTGTTCAGCCCAGACGGCAGCGCGGCGCGCATGCTGGGCATTAATCAGGATGTAACGGAGCTGCGCCAGCTTAACGAGGCGCTTTACCAGGAAAAAGAGCGGATGCTGATTACGCTGGACGCTATCGGCGAGGCGGTGATCAGCGTAGATGAAGAGCTGCGCGTAAACTTTATGAATCCGGTCGCCGAGCAGATGAGCGGCTGGACGCAGGAGCAGGCGGAAGGCAAGCCGATTAGCGCGATTCTGCGCATCACCCACGGCGCTTACGGCGCAGAGATGGAGAATATTCTACGCTGCAGCCTGCCCAACGCCGCGCCCGTGACCGACCCTGACCGCGATCTGATCCTGCATAACGTCTCAGGCGAGCAGTTCGCTATTCACTACAGCATGACGCCGCTAAAAACGCTGGAAGGAAAAAATATCGGCAGCGTGCTGGTCATTCAGGACGTCAGCGAGTCGCGGGAAATCCTGAGGCGGCTGCACTACAGCGCCTCTCACGATACGCTGACCCGGCTGCCGAACCGGGCCAGCTTTGAACATCAGCTCAAGCGGCTGCTGCTTTCGGCGGCGGAAAAGCAGCAGCACGTACTGGCGTTTATCGATCTCGATCGCTTTAAGGCGGTTAACGACAGCGCCGGCCACGCGGCGGGCGACGCCCTGCTGCGCGAGCTGGCGGAGCTGATGGGCCGTCAGCTGCGCGGCAGTGATTTTCTGGCGCGCCTCGGCGGCGATGAGTTTGGCCTGCTGTTGCCCGACAGCAGTTTGCCGGATGCGCAACAGGCGGTACAGCGCATCGTTAACGCCGTCAACGACTACCGCTTTCTCTGGGAAGGCAAGCTGCATCGCATCGGCGCCAGCGCCGGCCTGACCGCGATTAACGCGTACAACTGCCAGAGCAGCGAGGTGCTGGCGCAGGCCGATCTCGCCTGTTACAACGCCAAACACAACGGCCGCGGCCAGCTCTCGGTATATGAAACGCGTCTGCAGCGCGAACAGCAGCTGGCGCTGACGCATGCGGATATCGTCAGGCTGATCGCCCAGCCAGTACGCTGGCAGGCCTGGGCGGTATCCGCGCCGCATAAGCCGCAGTCGGCAAACTTCCATCTGCTGCAGGCGCGCATTCTGGATGCGCAGGATCATGAGGTGGATGTCGAGGCGTTTCGCGCCGGCCTGACGCAGGCGGCGCAGCGTCAGCAGCTGGACGAGGCGCTGCTGGACAGCTTTTTTAACCACTACGCGGCGGGCGTGGCCCGTAAAGCGCTGAACGTGGTGCTGCCGCTGGCCGCAGAGAGCCTGCTGGCGCCGCGGCTGGATCGGCTGCTCGAACGATTACATGGCGGCCCGCTGCACGGCGATCTGCTGATTATCAGCCTGGAAACCTCCATGTTGCTGAGTCACGCAGAGGAGCTGCTGCCGGCGCTGCAGCGTCTGCGCCAGCAGGGCTGCCGTATTCTGCTGCGTCATTTTGGCCGCAATCTGGACGCTTTCGATCGTTTGCCGCAGGAGGCGATCGATTTCCTGCAAATGGCGCCCGATCTGATCGCCAACGTCCACTGCAATCTGATGGATGAGATGCTGCTTTCTATTATCCACGGTCAGGCGCAGCGGCTACGCATCGCTACCGTCGCCGGACCGGTAGATTTGCCGGCGGCGTTATCCACGCTGGGCAGCATCGGCGTGGATGCGGTGTGGGGAGCGGCAGTTAACGGCGGCGAGCCGCTGAACGCTCTGCTGGAGAACAGCTTCTTCGCCATCAAATAGCCGCGCACGCTATCCGCTCCGCTGAAGGACGCGAAACATTTGCCACTCACGGGCGGCTCCGGTAAAGTCACCCCCTTTTTTCAGGGGGAGAAATTCTGTGTTTATCGGTTTCGATTACGGAACGGCTAACTGTTCCGTAGCCGTGGTGGAACAGGGCGCGCCGCGGCTGCTTAAACTGGAAAAGGATTCCCCTTATCTGCCCTCGATGCTGTGCGGCCCGACGCGTGAAGCGATCAGCGAGTGGCTGTTTCGTCATCACCAGGTGCCGACGCCAGAGGCGGAAAACCAGGCGCTGCTGCGGCGCGCCATCACCTTCAATCGCGAAGAAGATATTGAGGTCACGCCCGGCAGCGTGCGTTTCGGCCTCGACGCGCTGGCGCAGTATATGACCGATCCTGAAGAGGTGTGGTTTGTTAAGTCGCCGAAATCTTTCCTCGGCGCCAGCGGCCTCAAGCCGCAGCAGCTCGCCCTGTTTGAAGACCTGGTGTGCGCCATGATGCTGCATATCCGCCAGACGGCCGAACGGCAGCTGGAGCACTCCATCGACCAGGCAGTGATCGGACGTCCGGTTAACTTTCAGGGGCTGGGCGGCGAAGAGGCCAACCGTCAGGCGCAGGGCATTCTCGCCCGTGCCGCCAGCCGCGCCGGTTTCCGCGAGGTAGTGTTTCAGTTCGAACCGGTCGCCGCGGGCCTCGATTTCGAAGCGACGCTGAGCGAGGAAAAGCGGGTGCTGGTGGTCGATATCGGCGGCGGGACTACCGACTGCAGTATGCTGCTGATGGGGCCGCGCTGGCACCACAGCGCCGATCGCGCCAGCAGCCTGCTGGGCCACAGCGGCTGCCGCGTCGGCGGCAACGATCTTGATATCGCGCTGGCCTATAAAGAGCTGATGCCGCTGCTCGGCCTCGGCGGCGAGACGCAAAAGGGCATCGCCCTGCCCGCGCTGCCGTGGTGGAACGCGGTGGCGATTAACGACGTACCGGCGCAAAGCGAATTTTACTCCAGCGCCTGCCGCAAACTGCTGCAGGATCTGTTACGCGACGCGCGCCAGCCGGAAAAAGTGCAGCGCCTGCTGAAAGTATGGCAACAGCGCCTCAGCTACCGTCTGGTGCGTGCGGCGGAAGAGAGCAAAATCGCCCTCTCCGACCGTATGGAAGCGGAAGCGGCGCTGGCGTTTATCGAGGCGGGGCTGGCAAAAGAAGTCGACCGCGCCGGGCTGGAGTCGGCGATTGCCGCGCCGCTGGATCGCATTCAGGAACAGGTTGCGCTGGCGCTGGCAACCAGCGGCACCACGCCGGATGTGATCTATCTGACCGGCGGCAGCGCGCGATCGCCGCTGCTGCGTCAGGCGCTGCAGCGCCAGCTGCCGAATATTGCGCTGGCCTCCGGCGATGATTTCGGTTCGGTTACCGCCGGGCTGGCGCGCTGGGCGCAGCTGGTTTTCGCCTGATTCTGCAAGCGTTCAGGCGTTAACAAAAGCGCCAGGGCCAATAACGTTACGGGCGCCGCAGGATGTCCGCACCCGGCGTGACACGGCTGCGACTTAATAGCTGCTGGCCTGCGTCAGTTTCTCAATTTCATCCAGGTTCAGACGCAGCGTGGCGGCTTTGACCAGCTCATCCACCTGCTGCAGCGAAGTAGCGCTGACAATCGGCGCGGTGATGCCAGGACGGGCGATCTGCCACGCCAGCGCCACCTGCGCCGGCGAAACGTTACGCGCCTGCGCCACCTCGTCCAGCGCCTGCAAAATTCGCAGCCCGCGATCGTTGAGGTATTTCTCTACCACGCCCTGCCCGCGCTGGCTTTTGCTGGCGTCTTCCGGGCGACGGTATTTGCCGCTGAGAAAGCCGCTGGCCAGCGAGTAGTAGTTGATCACGCCGAGGCCGTTTTCTTTTGCTACCTGCTCCAGCCCACTCTCATACTCTTTACGATCGTAGAGGTTATATTCCGGCTGCAGGGTTTCGTAACGCGCCAGACCGTTTTGTTCGCTCACCTGCAGCGCTTCGCTCAGGCGGGCCGCTGAATAGTTGGATGCGCCGATAGCGCGCACCTTGCCCTCTTTGATTAAATCGTCAAAGGCTTTCAGCGTCTCTTCCAGCGGCGTTTTATCATCATCGCGGTGCGCCTGATAAAGATCGATATAGTCGGTCTGCAGGCGACGCAGCGAATCCTCTACCGCCTGACGGATATATTTGCCTGCCAGGCCGGTTTTCTCCGGCGACAGCTCCATACCTACCTTGGTCGCCAGGATGATGCTGTCGCGCCTGCCGGTTTTTTTCAGCCAGCTGCCGATAATGGTTTCCGATTCACCGCCCTCGTTGCCCGGCGCCCAGCGGGAATAAACATCAGCGGTATCGATGAACCAGAGCCCTTTTTCCACCAGCGCATCCAGCAGCGAAAAAGAGGTATCCCGATCGACAGTCCAGCCAAACACGTTGCCGCCGAAGGTTAGCGCAGGTACTTCAATGCCGCTGCGCCCCAGCTGACGGGTTTCAATCTGACTCATCATTGTTCTCCTGAATTAATCTGTTGCCAACCTGTTGATGAGCGTAGCAAACAACCACGCCTCTGCCCTGGCTATTTATGGCATCGCTAATGCGAAAAATGAAAAAGCCGCCGGTAGATTTGTCTCATACGGCGAGATCGCAGATACTTACGTCAGCCTTACCGCACCCTTACAGTTATTCTTAATTCCTCCATTTTTTTAGCTTATTTGATAATTACACTGGCTACCTTTGCGGGAAGCGGTTGCGCTAACCCGCCTGGAACCTTTGATTACACTGCCGGAGAGCAAAAAACCGCAATGAATGCCTCACGCCGTATCCCGAAAAAAATGCTGTTACTTATCCTTGTTGCGCTGGGCGCCGTCGCCGCTTATTTCCTGTGGCCGCACGGCGCAGGCAGCGGTACGGAAGGCGCGGGCGGCAAGCCGGCGCAGCAGCAGCGCGGCAAAGGCGGACGGCGCAATATGCCGCTGGCGCCGGTACAGGCGGCCAGCGCGCAGACGCAAAGCGTGCCGCAATACTTTTCCGGCCTCGGCACCGTAACCGCCGCTAATACGGTCACGGTACGCAGCCGCGTCGACGGCGAGCTGATGGCGCTACACTTTAAAGAAGGCGAACAGGTCAAAGCGGGCCAGCTGCTGGCTGAGATCGATCCGCGTCCCTATCAGGTAGCGCTAAGCCAGGCGCAGGGCCAGTTAGCGCGCGATCGCGCCACCCTGGCCAACGCGCGACGTGACCTGGCGCGCTATGAAAAACTGGCGAAAACCCACCTGGTTTCACAGCAGGAGCTGGATACCCAGCGCTCAGCGGTTAGCGAAACGCTGGGCACGATCAAGGCTGACGAAGCCAGCGTCGCCAGCGCCGAGCTGAACCTCAGCTACAGCCGCATTACCGCCCCTATTGACGGGCGCGCCGGCCTGAAACAGGTAGACGTCGGCAACTATATCTCCAGCGGCGATGCCAGCGGTCTGGTGGTACTGACGCAAACTCACCCTATCGACGTCTTGTTCACCCTGCCGGAAAATACCATTCAGGCGATTTTACAGGCGCAGAAAGCGGGCCAGCCGCTGCTGGTCGAGGCCTGGGATCGCAGCAACAGCGAGCTGCTGACCAGCGGCACGCTGCTGAGCCTGGATAACCAGATTGATACCACCACCGGCACCATTAAGCTTAAAGCGCGCTTCAGCAATGAAGACGATCGCCTGTTCCCTAATCAGTTCGTTAATGCGCGCCTGAAGGTCAATACTCTGCACGATGCAGTGGTAATCCCCGCCGCCGCGCTACAGATGGGCAGCGAAGGCAATTTTGTCTGGGTAGTGAACAGCGATAATAAAGTCAGCAAGAAAAGCGTCACGCCCGGCCTGCAGGACAGCCAGAAAGTCGTCATCAGCGCCGGTCTGAGCGCGGGCGAGCGTGTGGTTACCGACGGGCTGGATCGCCTGACGGAAGGCGCAACGGTTGAAGTGGTAGCCCCGCAGTCCACCGCCGCAGAGGAAAAAACGCCCGCGCCGGCGCAGGATGCACGCACGCGTGGCGATCGCGCGAAAGGAGATCGCGCCTGATGCAGGTTTTGCCTCCTAACGCTACCGGCGGGCCATCCCGCCACTTCATCCTGCGTCCGGTCGCCACTACTCTGCTGATGGTGGCTATTCTGCTGGCAGGTATTCTCGGCTATCGCTTTTTACCGGTTTCCGCCCTGCCGGAAGTGGACTATCCCACGATTCAGGTAGTTACGCTCTATCCCGGCGCCAGCCCCGACGTAGTTACCTCGGCAATTACCGCGCCGCTGGAGCGTCAGTTCGGCCAGATGTCCGGCCTGCAGCAGATGTCGTCGCAGAGTTCCGGCGGCGCTTCGGTGGTAACCTTACAGTTTCAGCTGACGCTGCCGCTTGACGTCGCCGAGCAGGAGGTGCAGGCGGCAATTAACTCAGCCACTAACCTGCTGCCGAACGATCTGCCCAATCCGCCGGTCTACAGCAAGGTCAACCCCGCCGATCCGCCGATTATGACGCTGGCGGTAACCACCAGCAGTATGCCGATGACCCAGGTGCAGGATATGGTGGAAACCCGTATCGCCCAGAAAATTTCGCAGGTCAGCGGCGTCGGCCTGGTAACGCTGTCCGGCGGGCAGCGCCCGGCGGTGCGGGTAAAAATGAATGCGCAGGCGCTCGCCTCGCTCGGTCTCGACAGCGAAACGGTACGTACCGCCATCGCCAGCGCCAACGTTAATTCGGCGAAGGGCAGCATGGACGGCCCGGAACGCTCGATTACGCTATCGGCAAACGATCAGATGCAGTCGGCGGAAGATTATCGCCAGCTGATTATTGCTTATCGTAACAACGCGCCGGTCCGGCTGGGCGATGTCGCCAGCGTGGAACAGGGCGCGGAAAACAGCTGGCTGGGCGCCTGGGCCAACCGCCAGCAGGCGATTGTGCTTAACGTACAGCGTCAGCCGGGCGCCAATATTATCGCCACCGCCGACAATATTCGCAGCCTGCTGCCGGAGCTGACCGCCTCGCTGCCGAAATCGGTTGAGGTTACCCTGCTCTCCGATCGCACCACCAATATTCGCGCCTCGGTGCACGATGTCCAGATGGAGCTGCTGCTGGCGCTGGCGCTGGTGGTGATGATTATCTACCTGTTTTTACGCAACGTGCCCGCCACCATCATTCCGGCGGTGGCGGTGCCGCTCTCGCTGATCGGCACCTTTGCCGTACTCTACCTGCTTGGCTTCTCCATTAATAACCTGACGCTGATGGCGCTGACCATCGCTACCGGCTTCGTGGTGGATGACGCTATCGTGGTGATTGAAAATATCTCGCGCTATATCGAACAGGGCGAGAAGCCGCTGGCGGCGACGCTGAAAGGCGCGGGCGAAATCGGCTTTACCATTATCTCGCTGACCTTTTCTCTGATTGCGGTGCTGATCCCGCTGCTGTTTATGGGCGATATCGTCGGGCGCTTGTTCCGCGAGTTCGCCGTGACGCTGGCGGTAGCGATATTGATCTCCGCCATTGTTTCGCTGACGCTGACGCCGATGATGTGCGCGCGCATGCTGAATGCGGAATCGCTGCGCAGGCAGAATCGCTTTTCCCGTGCCAGCGAAGCGATGTTTGAACGCATTATCGCCGTTTACGGGCGCGGCCTGACGCGCGTGCTGCAACATCCGTGGATAACGCTGGGCGTGGCGCTGGCAACGCTGCTGCTGACGCTGTTGCTGTGGGTATTGATCCCCAAAGGTTTCTTCCCGCTGCAGGACAACGGCATTATTCAGGGCACCCTGCAGGCGCCGCAAAGCGTTTCCTATGCCAGCATGGCGCAGCGCACGCGCGATGTGGCGACGATTATCGAACGCGATCCGGCGGTGCAGAGCGTAACCTCTTTTGTCGGCGTGGACGGCACCAACCCGGCGCTGAACAGCGCGCGCGTACAGATCAACCTCAAGCCGCTGGATGAACGCGCCGATCGTATTCCGGCAGTGGTGGAGCGCCTGCAAAGTGCGGTTGCTCAGCTGCCCGGCGTCACGCTCTGGCTGCAGCCGGTGCAGGATCTGACCATCGATACCCAGCTGAGCCGCACCCAGTATCAGTTTACCCTGCAAACCAGCTCGCTGGAGGCGCTGAGCGAATGGGTGCCGCAGCTGGTGGCCCGTCTGCGTACCCTGCCCCAGCTGAAGGATGTCAGCAGCGACTGGCAGGATAAAGGGCTGGAAGCTTACGTGAACGTCGATCGCGACAGCGCCAGCCGTCTCGGCATCAGCATGAGCGATATCGATAACGCGCTGTATAACGCTTTCGGCCAGCGTTTGATCTCCACTATCTATACCCAGGCCAACCAGTATCGCGTGGTGCTGGAACAGGATACCCGCCAGACGCCAGGCCTTGCGGCGCTGAATGATATCCGTATCGCCACCAGCGACGGCGGCGCGGTGCCGCTCAGCACCCTGGCAAAGATTGAGCAGCGTCACGGGGCGCTGACGGTGAACCATCTCGATCAGTTCCCCTCAACGACCTTCTCGTTCAATCTGAGCGAAGGCTATTCGCTGGGCGAGGCGGTTGAGGCGATGGTCGCGGCGGAGAAAGATCTCGCCATGCCGTCAGATATTATGACCCGCTTTCAGGGCAGCACGCTGGCCTTCCAGGCGGCGCTGGGCAGCACGGTCTGGCTGATTGTCGCCGCTATCGTGGCGATGTATATCGTGCTGGGCGTGCTGTATGAAAGTTTTATTCACCCGATTACCATCCTGTCGACGCTGCCTACCGCGGGCGTCGGCGCGCTGCTGGCGCTGATGCTCAGCGGGCACGAACTGGATGTGATCGCCATTATCGGCATCATCCTGCTGATCGGCATTGTGAAGAAAAACGCTATCATGATGATCGACTTCGCCCTGGCCGCCGAACGCGAACAGGGTAAAACCCCCTACGAGGCGATCTACCAGGCCTGCCTGCTGCGCTTCCGGCCGATTCTGATGACCACGCTGGCGGCGCTGCTGGGCGCGCTGCCGCTGATGCTGAGCACCGGCGTCGGCGCAGAATTACGCCGCCCGCTCGGTATCGCTATGGTTGGCGGGCTAATCCTCAGTCAGGTACTGACGCTGTTTACCACCCCGGTGATTTACCTGCTGTTCGATCGCCTGGCGCACTATACCCGCCGTCGCCTGCACTCCGGGGAGGCCTCGTGAAATTCTTTGCGCTGTTTATCTACCGCCCGGTCGCTACCTGTCTGTTGACGCTGGCGATCGCGCTGGTAGGGATTCTCGGCTATCGCCTGCTGCCGGTCGCGCCGCTGCCGCAGGTCGATTTTCCGGTAATTATGGTCAGCGCCTCGCTGCCCGGCGCCTCGCCGGAAACCATGGCATCCTCGGTGGCCACGCCGCTGGAGCGCTCGCTGGGGCGCATCGCCGGCGTCAGTGAAATGACCTCCAGCAGCTCGCTGGGCAGTACGCGCATCATTCTGGTATTTGACTACGATCGCGATATCAACGGCGCGGCGCGCGACGTGCAGGCGGCGATCAATGCGGCGCAGAGTCTGCTGCCGAGCGGCATGCCGAGCCGTCCCAACTGGCGTAAAGCCAATCCTTCCGACGCGCCGATTATGATTATGACGCTGACCTCGGATGACTGGACGCCCGGCCAGCTTTACGATTACGCCTCCACGCAGCTGGCGCAGAAGCTGTCGCAGATCGAAGGCGTCGGCGACGTCACCGTCGGCGGCAGTTCGCTGCCCGCCGTGCGCGTGGCGCTCAACCCGCAGGCGCTGTTTAACCAGGGCGTTTCGCTGGACGCGGTGCGCTCAGCCATTTCCGCCGCCAACGTGCGTCGTCCGCAGGGGGCGCTGGAAAACGGCACGCAACGCTGGCAGCTGAAAACCAACGACGAGCTGAAAACCGCCGCGGAGTATCGCCCGCTGGTGGTGCACTACAACAACGGCGCGGCGGTGCGCTTACAGGATGTCGCCACGGTCAGCGACTCGGTGCAGGACGTACGCAACGCCGGGATGACCAACGCCAAACCGGCGGTGCTGCTGGTGATCCGCAAAACCGCCGAGGCCAACATCATTCAAACGGTGGATCGCATTCGCGCCGAAATACCGGAGCTGCGTGAAACCATTCCCGCCGCCGTCTCGCTGGCCATCGCTCAGGATCGTTCGCCAACCATCCGCGCCTCTTTGCAAGAAGTGGAGCAGTCGCTGGCGATCGCCGTAGCGCTGGTGATTCTGGTGGTGTTTCTGTTCCTGCGCTCCGGGCGCGCCACGCTGATCCCGGCGGTGGCGGTGCCGGTCTCGCTGATCGGCACCTTCGCCGCCATGTATCTGTGCGGCTTCAGCCTGAATAACCTGTCGCTGATGGCGCTGACCATCGCCACCGGCTTTGTGGTGGATGACGCCATCGTAGTGCTGGAGAATATTTCCCGCCATATTGAAGCGGGCATGAAGCCGCTACAGGCGGCGCTGCAGGGGGTACGGGAAGTCGGTTTTACCGTACTGTCGATGAGCGTGTCGCTGGTAGCGGTGTTTATCCCGCTGCTGCTGATGGGCGGGCTGGTCGGCCGTCTGTTCCGCGAATTCGCCGTCACGCTGTCGGTGGCGATTCTGATTTCGCTGGTAATCTCGCTGACTTTAACGCCGATGATGTGCGCCTGGCTGCTGAAGGCAAAACCGGGCGCCGCGCCGCGCAGTAGCGGCTTTAACCGCCTGATGCAGGGATTACAGCACGGCTATGGCCGCTCGCTGCACTGGGTGCTCGATCGCGCCCGCTGGACGCTGCTGGTGCTGCTGGCGACCGTCGGCCTGACGGTTTATCTCTATATCACCATTCCGAAAACCTTTTTCCCGGAACAGGACACCGGGCGGCTGATGGGCTTTATCTCCGCCGATCAGAGCATCTCCTTCCAGGCGATGCGCGGCAAGCTGGCGGACTTTATGAAAATTATTCGTGAAGATCCGGCGGTAGATAACGTGACCGGCTTTACCGGCGGCTCGCGCACCAACAGCGGTTCGATGTTTATTTCGCTGAAGCCGCTCTCCGAGCGTAAAGAGAGCGCTCAACAGATTATCGCCCGCCTGCGCGTCAAGCTGGCGAAAGAGCCGGGCGCCAGCCTGTTTTTGATGCCGGTACAGGATATTCGCGTCGGTGGACGCCAGGCCAACGCCAGCTACCAGTACACGCTGCTGTCGGACAGCCTGAGCGATCTGCGTGAATGGGAGCCGAAAATTCGTCAGGCCTTCAGCAGGCTGCCGGAGCTCGCCGACGTCAGCTCCGATCAGCAGGATAAGGGCGCGGAGATGGCGTTGACTTACGATCGCGAAAGCATGGCGCGGCTCGGTATCAGCGTGGCGGACGCCAACGCCCTGCTTAATAACGCCTTTGGCCAGCGCCAGGTTTCCACCATTTATCAGCCGCTGAACCAGTATAAGGTGGTGATGGAAGTCGATGCGCGCTACACCCAGGATATCAGCGCGCTCGATCAGATGTTCGTGGTTAACGGCGACGGCAAGGCGATTCCGCTCTCCTGGTTTGCCCGCTGGCAGCCGGCTAACGCGCCGCTGTCGGTCAACCATCAGGGACTTTCCGCCGCCTCGACCATCGCCTTTAACCTGCCCGACGGCATCTCGCTGTCGCAGGCGTCGGAATCCATCGAGCGTACTATGACCGCGCTCGGCGTCCCTTCCAGCGTGCGCGGCAGCTTCGCCGGCACCGCGCAGGTGTTTAAAGAGACGCAGAACAGCCAGCTCTGGCTGATAATTGCCGCCATCGCCACGGTGTATATTGTGCTGGGCATATTATATGAAAGCTATGTCCATCCGCTGACCATCCTCTCGACCCTGCCGTCGGCGGGCGTCGGCGCGCTGCTGGCGCTGGAGGGATTCGGCGCGCCGTTCAGCCTGATTGCGCTGATCGGTATTATGCTGCTGATCGGCATCGTGAAGAAAAACGCCATTATGATGGTCGATTTCGCGCTGGATGCGCAGCGCAACGGCGGCATGGCGCCGCGCGAGGCGATTTATCAGGCCTCGCTGCTGCGCTTTCGCCCGATCCTGATGACCACGCTGGCGGCGTTGCTGGGCGCGCTGCCGCTGGTGCTGACCAGCGGCGATGGAGCGGAGCTACGACAACCGCTGGGGATTACCATTGTCGGCGGTCTGGTAATGAGCCAGCTGTTAACGCTCTATACCACGCCGGTGGTTTATCTCTATATGGATAAGCTGCGTCGACGCAAAACGCCGGTGCCGGTGGCTGGCTAACCCGCCGCCTGGCGGGCCGGCGCATAACAGAGGCAAACTATGAAGAGTGCTCAATCTGCATCGGTGCGCTGGCAGCTATGGATTGTCGCCATCGGCTTTTTTATGCAGACGCTGGATACCACTATTGTTAACACCGCCCTGCCCTCAATGGCGCGTGATCTGGGCGTCGATCCGCTCCAGATGCATTCGGTGGTGGTTTCCTACGTGCTGACCGTCGCCGTCACGCTGCCGCTCAGCGGCTGGCTGGCGGATCGCTTCGGCGTGCGCAATATTTTTTTCAGCGCCATCGTGCTGTTCAGCCTCGGCTCGCTGTTTTGCGCGCTGGCCGGTTCGCTGGATCAGCTGGTGCTGGCGCGCGTGCTGCAGGGCTTCGGCGGCGCGATGCTGGTGCCGGTAGGCCGCCTGACGGTAATGAAAATCGTACCGCGCGCGCAGTATATGGCGGCAATGACCTTTGTAACGCTGCCGGGACAGGTAGGCCCGCTGGTCGGCCCGGCGCTGGGCGGCGTGCTGGTGGAGTACGCCAGCTGGCACTGGATCTTCCTGATTAATCTGCCGGTCGGCATTCTCGGCGCCATCGCCACCCTGACGCTGATGCCGAACTACGCTATGCAAACGCGCCGCTTCGACTTTTCCGGCTTTCTGCTGCTGGCGATCGGTATGGCGACGCTGACGCTGGCGCTGGACGGTCAGCGCGACGCCGCGCCGCTGAGGCTGGGGCTGCTGCTGCTTTCCGGCCTGTTTGCGCTGCTGTTCTATCTGATGCACGCGCGCGGCAATGAGAACGCGCTGTTCAGCCTGAAGCTGTTCGCTAACCGCACCTACTCCATCGGCCTGCTCGGCAGCCTGACCGGGCGCATCGGCAGCGGCATGCTGCCGTTTATGACGCCGCTGTTTTTACAGCTCGGCCTTGGCTACAGCCCGTTCCACGCCGGGCTGATGATGATTCCGATGGTGCTCGGCAATATGGGCATGAAGCGCATCGTGGTGCAGATCGTCAACCGCTTCGGCTACCGTAACGTACTGGTCGGTTCGACGCTGGCGCTCGCCGTCGTGGTGCTGCTGTTTCCGCTGGCGGCGCTGCTGGGGTGGATCTGGGCGCTGCCGGTGGTGCTGTTCTTGCAGGGAATGGTTAACGCGATTCGCTTCTCGTCAATGAATACGCTGACGCTGAAAGAGCTGCCGGATAATCTCGCCTCCAGCGGCAACAGCCTGCTGTCGATGGTGATGCAGCTTTCAATGAGTATCGGCGTGACCGTCGCCGGGCTGCTGCTGGGCGCCTTCGGTCACCATGCCGCCGCCGACAGCGCCATGGCGCATGAAACCTTTATTTACACCTGGCTCTGCGTGGCGCTGATTATTGCGCTGCCCGCGCTGGTATTCTGGCGCGTACCCCAGCAGTTCAGTAAAAACGCGGCGCTGAGCCGCAGGAGATCGTCACGTTAATGGATAAACTGCGTTTTGGCATCAGCGCGAAGCTGTTTTGCGCGATTTTCTTTACCTGCATGCTGGTGCTGATCACTATGCACTGGGGGGTGCGGCTCAGCTTTGAGCACGGTTTTATTGACTATATCAAGCGCGGCAATGAGCAGCGGCTGTCGCTAATGAGCGAGGCGCTGGCGGAGCAGTATCAGCAGCACGGCAACTGGAACTTCCTGCGCAATAATAACCGGTCGATGTTCTCGATCCTGCGCTCGCTGGAACAAAATCCCGATACCAATAGCTATCTGCCGCCGCACGGCTGGCGCACGCAGTTTTGGGTGGTCGATCAGCGCTACCGCGTGCTGTTTGGCCCGCACGCGCGGGTGCCGCAGGAAGGCATCCGGCACAGCATTACCACCGCTAACGGCCACGTAGTCGGCTGGGTGGTCGGCTCGCCGCCGGAGCGGCTGACGCGCAGCGCCGATATCAACTTCGATCAACAGCAGCGCCGCACCAGCTGGCTAATCGTCGGGCTGTCGACGCTGCTGGCGGCGGCGGTGACCTGGCTGATGTCGCGCGGCCTGCTGGCGCCGGTCAGGCGACTGGTGGCGGGCACCCATCAGCTGGCGGCGGGACACTTCACCAGCCGGGTGGCAGTCAGCAGTAATGATGAGCTGGGGCGGCTGGCGCAGGATTTTAACCGCCTCGCCAGCTCGCTGGAAAAAAATGAAAGCATGCGCCGCGCCTTTATGGCGGATATTTCGCATGAGCTGCGCACGCCGCTGGCGATCCTGCGCGGCGAGCTGGAGGCGATGCAGGATGGCGTGCGCAAGCTGACGCCGGAGGCGGTCAGCTCGCTGCTGATGGAGGTCGCCACGCTGACCAAGCTGGTGGACGATCTGCACCAGCTTTCGCTTTCCGACGAGGGCGCCCTCGCCTACCGTAAAAGCGATACCGATCTGGCGGCGCTGCTGGAGCTGGTAGCCGGCAACTTTCACGCCCGTTACGCCAGCCATAACCTGACGCTGAAGCTGACGCTGCCGGAGCACGCGCCGTTTTTCGGCGATCCCGACCGGCTGATCCAGCTGTTTACTAACCTGCTGGAAAACAGCCTGCGCTATACCGATCGCAACGGCAGCGTCAGCCTGGCGCTTTACGCCAGCGCCACCGGCTGGCGGCTGCTGATCGACGATTCCGCGCCCGGCGTGGATGACGCCCAGCGCGAACAGATTTTCGAACGCTTCTACCGCACCGAAGGCTCGCGCAATCGCGCCAGCGGCGGCTCCGGGCTGGGGCTGGCTATCTGTCGAAATATTGTCGAAGCGCATGGCGGCGTGATGTCTGCGGATCACTCCGATTTAGGTGGGCTGCAAATCAGGGTAGACTTACCGTACGATAAACTCTGAACAGTCAGCCCATGAATGAATTTACCCCGCCACTGATCCTGATTGTGGAAGATGAGCCGAAGATCGCTCAGCTGATGATTGATTATCTGCAGGCGGCCAACTACCGTACCCATCACCTGGCGCGCGGCGATGAGGTAGTAAGCTTTGTGCGGCAGACGCCGCCGGATCTGCTGCTGCTGGATCTGATGCTGCCCGGCCTGGACGGCCTGTCGGTCTGCCGCGAGCTGCGGCGCTTTTCCGAACTGCCGATTATTATGGTGACCGCCAAAATCGAAGAGATCGATCGGCTGCTGGGGCTGGAGATCGGCGCGGATGACTATATCTGCAAGCCTTTCAGCCCACGTGAAGTGGTGGCGCGCGTAAAAACCATTCTGCGTCGCTGTCGTCGCCCGGCGGAAGAGAGCGTGCCGCCCTCGCCGCTGGTGATTGACGAAGGCCGCTTCCAGGCCAGCTGGGACGGTAAAACGCTCGACCTGACGCCCGCTGAGTTTCGCCTGCTGAAAACGCTGGCGCAGGAGCCGGGCAAAGTCTTTTCGCGCGAACAGCTGCTGAATCACCTGTATGACGACTATCGCGTGGTGACCGACCGCACCATCGACAGCCATATTAAGAACCTGCGCCGCAAGCTGGAGGCGCTGGACGCCGATCAGCCCTTTATCCGCGCCGTCTATGGCATGGGCTACCGCTGGGAGGCGGATGTGTGTCGTTTGATCTAGCGCAATTTACATCACTCTGTACGGCGCTTAGAATTCTTCTCCCTTTTAACGGGCCATCAATGTCGGTGTGCCCGTCCGCAATATCTGACCTGACATCAGACTGAGAACGCTATGTTTAAACCGGAACTGCTCTCTCCCGCCGGCTCGCTGAAAAATATGCGCTACGCCTTCGCCTATGGCGCCGACGCCGTATATGCCGGCCAGCCGCGCTACAGCCTGCGCGTGCGCAATAATGAATTCAACCATCAGAATCTGGCGCAGGGCATTAAAGAAGCCCACGCGCTGGGCAAAAAGTTTTACGTGGTGGTGAATATCGCGCCGCATAACGCCAAACTGAAAACCTTTATCCGCGACCTGCAGCCGGTAATCGATATGCAGCCGGACGCGCTGATTATGTCCGATCCCGGCCTGATTATGATGGTGCGCGAGGCGTTTCCGGCGATGCCGATTCACCTGTCGGTACAGGCGAACGCAGTAAACTGGGCGACGGTAAAATTCTGGCAGCAGATGGGGCTGACGCGCGTGATTCTGTCGCGCGAGCTGTCGCTGGAAGAGATCGAAGAAATCCGCCGCCAGGTGCCGGAAATGGAGCTGGAGATTTTCGTTCACGGCGCGCTCTGCATGGCCTACTCCGGCCGCTGCCTGCTTTCCGGCTATATCAACAAGCGCGATCCTAACCAGGGCACCTGCACCAACGCCTGCCGCTGGGAATATAAGGTGCAGGAAGGCAAAGAGGATGAGGTGGGCAATATCGTCCATCAGCATGAGCCGATCCCGGTACAGAACATTACGCCGACTCTCGGCGCCGGTCAGCCGACCGACAAAGTATTTATGATTGAAGAGGCGATGCGTCCCGGCGAGTATATGACCGCCTTCGAAGATGAGCATGGCACCTATATCATGAACTCGAAGGATCTGCGCGCGGTGGCGCACGTTGAGCGCCTGACGCGCATGGGCGTCCACTCGTTGAAAATCGAAGGCCGCACCAAATCATTTTACTACTGCGCCCGTACCGCGCAGGTTTATCGCCGCGCTATCGACGATGCCGCCGCCGGCAAGCCCTTCGATCCCACCCTGCTGGCGACGCTGGAAGGGCTGGCGCATCGCGGCTATACCGAAGGCTTCCTGCGCCGCCATACCCATGACAGCTACCAGAACTATGATTACGGCTATTCCGTTTCCGATCGTCAGCAGTTTGTCGGCGAATTTACCGGCGAACGGCGCGGCGACCTGGCGCAGGTAGCGGTAAAAAACAAATTTTCGCTCGGCGACAGCCTGGAACTGATGACGCCCGCCGGCAATCTCCACTTTACTCTGGCTGCGCTGGAGAACGATAAGGGTCAGCCGCTGGAGGTGGCGCCGGGCAACGGACATATCGTCTGGCTGCCGGTTCCGGCGGATATGGATATCGCCTTTGCGCTGCTGATGCGTAACCTGAACGGCACCACGACGCGTGATCCACACGGCGAAAATCGGACCGCCGCGGTAAAATAATTTCGCCCGGTAACCGTTTTTAGAAATTGATCACATTAGCCGGCGCGGTTTCTCGTTAACATCGCGCTTGCTAAAACGAGCAAAAATAAACAGCAGTCTGTACCAGGAACCACCTCCTTCGCCCGCCCGGCTCCCCCGCGCGGGTTTTTTCTTTCGGCATGCTCCGAAAGCCCCGCCGCCGCGCTGCGTTTCTCCCGTCTGTGCTATAAACTCAATGGACAAAATTGCATAACTGGCTGCAAGGGAAATAGCATGGAACAACAGGCTCTGACGCTGGTCATTCTTAACGGAAAAGGCGTTGACAACGACGCGCTGCGCGAAGCGATCTACGCGCTGCGCGCTGAAGGCTATCCAATAGCGGTGCGCGTTACCTGGGAGGCGGGCGACGGCGAACGCTATTTGCAGGAGGCCGTCAGGCTAAACGCCGCCACGGTGGTGGCGGGCGGCGGCGATGGCACCATTAACGAACTGGCGAACGCGCTGGCGCATCTGCCCGCCGCTTCGCGTCCGGTGCTCGGCATCTTGCCGCTGGGCACCGCCAATGACTTCGCCAGCAGCGCCGGCATCCCGGAAGAACCTGAGGCCGCGCTGCGGCTGGCGATCTTCGGCAAGGCGGTCAATATCGATCTGGCGCGCGTAAACGGCGAGCGCTATTTTATCAATATGGCGACCGGCGGCTTTGGCACCCGCATCACCACCGAAACCCCGGAAAAGCTGAAGTCCGCGCTGGGCGGCGTCTCCTATTTTATTCATGGCCTGATGCGCATGGATACGCTAAAGGCGGACAGCTGCGCTATCGCCGGCCCCGACTTTGACTGGCGCGGCGATGCGTTAGCCATCGGCGTCGGCAACGGACGCCAGGCGGGCGGCGGGCAACGCCTTTGCCCACGGGCGCTGATTAATGACGGACTGCTGGATCTCAGCATCGTCACGTCGCAGGAGCTGCTCTCAACGCTGCTGCATTCGCTAACCAGCGACGAGCAGAATCCCAATATTATTGCCGCCACCCTGCCCTGGCTGAAAATTACCTCGCCGAATGAGATGACCTTTAACCTGGACGGCGAGCCGCTCAGCGGCACCGAATTTTATATCGAAGTGGCGCCCGGCGCGCTGGCCTGCCGCCTGCCGCCGCTCTGTCCGCTACTTGCCTGACGTCTTCTCACCCCCTTCTCTACGCCTGTCTGCTGCTGACTTACGCCGGCAGGCAGGTCATTCTCCGCTTTCGATCGAATTTTCATCAGCGTGATCCTCTTCGCGGCAGCGCTTTTTCGCTCTGGTATGGTAGTCAACTCGTGTTGCTGCACCCCATAAGGAAAACGCATGACGGATATTCAAACTCACACCGCCGCACCGCTACAACGCACTTCCCTGATACGCCGCGTCGCCAGCGCCTCAGCTATCGGCACCGCCGCGGAATATTATGATTTCTTCGCCTACGGCACCGCCGCCGTACTGTTTTTCGGCCCGCTCTTTTTTCCTTCCAGCGATCCGCTGATCAGCACGCTTGCCGCCTTTGCCACCTATGCGGTCGGCTTTCTCGCGCGTCCGCTTGGCGGCATGGTTTTCGGTCATATCGGCGATAAGGTAGGCCGCAAAAAAGCGCTGGTGATCACCATTCTGCTGGTGGGGCTGGGAACGTTCTGCATCGGGCTGCTGCCGACCTACGCGCAGATTGGCATCTGGGCGCCGCTGCTGCTGATCGCCATCCGCATTATTCAGGGATTTGGCGTCGGCGGCGAGCAGGCGGGCGCGGTATTGATGACCGCTGAATACGCCGAGCCGCGCCGCCGCGGTTTTTTCGCCAGCTGGGTGCAAATTGGCGCGCCCGCAGGTTTTCTGCTGCCGCTGGCGCTGTTTGCGTTACTTAACGCCACGCTGACGCCGGCGGATATGCAGGCGTGGGGCTGGCGTATTCCCTTCCTGCTGAGCGCGGTGCTGGTGGTGGTAGGGATGTTTATCCGCCTGCGCATTGATGAATCGCCGGTATTCGCCAAAATTCGCGCCACCAAAGCGGCGGAATCACGGCCGCTCAAAGAAGTGGTGCGGGATTATCCCGGCCTGGTCTGCTACGGCGTGCTGGCGAAGCTGATTGAAGCCTGCGCCTTCGGTATGTTTACCGTTATCGTACTGGCATGGGGCAAGGCGAACCAGCTTGACGCCAGCCTGCTAATGGAAACGATGATCGTCGCGGTGGTACTGGAGATTATCGCCATTCCGCTAATGGGGCATCTTTCCGATCGCTTCGGGCGCCGCCGCATCTATTTTCTCGGCGCCCTGCTGCTGACGTTAACCATTATCCCGTGGTTTATGCTGCTGCAAACCGGCAACGGCTGGCTGACGCAGCTGGCGATGATTGTGGCGCTGACGCTGGGGCACAGCATGTGTTACGCCCCGCAGGCCGCCTGGTTCCCGGAACTGTTTCCCACCCATATCCGCTGTAGCGGCATCGCTCTTATCTGGCAGGTAGGCTCGCTGATCGGCGGCGGTATTCTTGGCTTAACCGCGGTGAAAATATTGCAGATGAGCGGCGGCCATTATCGCGGGCTGGCGGCCTATATGATCCTCCTCGGTCTGCTGTCGCTGATCGGCATTCTGCGCCTGCCGGAAACGGCGCCCGCCAGAAGGCAGAAAGAATATCAGGACTGGCAGCAGCATTAACCGTTTTAAAAAACAGTGTGACGGCGATCGCTCATTGGCGCAAGACTACTTGTATGGTAGTACGACAGAGCTTAAATTTCAGACATTCACCGTCGTTAGAAAGGTCAAAAAATGAAAATTGTTAAAGCTGAAGTGTTTGTTACCTGCCCCGGCAGGAATTTTGTCACCCTTAAAATCACCACGGACGAAGGCCTGACCGGCATCGGCGACGCCACGCTCAACGGGCGCGAGCTGCCGGTCGCCTCTTATCTGAAAGATCATATCTGCCCGCAGCTGATTGGCCGCGATGCGCACCAGATCGAAGATATCTGGCAGTTCTTTTATAAAGGCGCCTACTGGCGTCGCGGGCCGGTCACTATGTCCGCTATCTCCGCCGTCGATATGGCGCTGTGGGATATCAAAGCAAAAGCAGCCAATATGCCGCTCTACCAGCTGCTGGGCGGCGCTTCACGCACCGGCGTTATGGTTTACTGCCACACCACCGGCCACACCATCGATGAAGTGCTGGAAGATTACGCGCGTCATAAAGAGATGGGCTTTAAGGCGATTCGCGTCCAGTGCGGCGTGCCGGGGATGAAAACCACCTACGGCATGGCGAAAGGCAAAGGGCTGGCCTATGAGCCGGCAACCAAAGGCAACTGGCCGGAAGAGCAGCTCTGGTCTACTGAAAAATATCTCGATTTCACGCCGAAGCTGTTTGAAGCGGTGCGCGATCGCTTCGGCTTTGACGAGCACCTGCTGCACGATATGCACCACCGTCTGACGCCGATCGAAGCGGCCCGCTTCGGCAAACGCATCGAGGATTACCGCCTGTTCTGGATGGAAGATCCGACGCCGGCGGAAAACCAGGAGTGCTTCCGTCTGATCCGCCAGCATACCGTTACGCCGATCGCCGTGGGCGAAGTCTTTAACAGTATCTGGGACTGCAAGCAGCTGATTGAAGAACAGCTGATCGACTATATCCG
The DNA here is from genome assembly GCF_006517625.1 of Mixta tenebrionis. Taxonomy (GTDB): domain Bacteria; phylum Pseudomonadota; class Gammaproteobacteria; order Enterobacterales; family Enterobacteriaceae; genus Mixta; species Mixta tenebrionis. Next base: position 163,941 of record NZ_VHQI01000004.1, read on the forward strand.
CACCACCATCACCCACGCAGGCGGCATCACCGGCATGCGCCGCATCGCCGATTTCGCCTCGCTCTACCAGGTTCGCACCGGCTCGCACGGCCCGTCCGATCTTTCACCTATCTGCATGGCGGCGGCGCTGCACTTCGATCTCTGGGTGCCGAACTTCGGCGTGCAGGAATATATGGGTTACTCCGAGCAGATGCTGGAGCTGTTCCCCCATAACTGGACCTTCGATAACGGCTATATGCATCCGGGCGACAAGCCGGGCCTCGGCATCGAATTCGATGAGAAGCTGGCGGCGAAATACCCCTACGATCCGGCCTATCTGCCGGTGGCGCGTCTGGAAGACGGCACGCTGTGGAACTGGTAAGGAGAACACTATGAAAAGCGTCGTTATTGAACAGCCGAACGAACTGCGCATTCAGGATCGTCCGCTGCCTGAACCCGCCGCAGGCGAAGTGCGCGTTAAAGTACGCTACGCCAGCATCTGCGGCTCTGACGTACATATCTGGCACGGTCACAACCCTTTTGCCCGCTATCCGCGCGTTATCGGCCATGAGTTTTTCGGCGTAATCGACGCCGTCGGTCCCGGCGTGGACAGCGGACGCATCGGCGAACGCGTGGCGGTCGATCCGGTGGTCAGCTGCGGCCACTGCTACCCCTGTTCGGTAGGGCGTCCCAATGTTTGCCGGGAGCTGCAGGTAATCGGCGTCCACCGCGACGGCGGCTTTAGCCAGTATGCCGTTGCGCCCGCCAGCAATGCCTGGCGAGTGCCGGACAGCATCCCCGATAAGCTGGCCAGCCTGATTGAACCCTTTACCATCGCGGCCAATATCGCCGCCTTCCTGAAACCGACCGCGCAGGATATTGCGCTGGTTTACGGCGCCGGGCCGATGGGCCTGACGGCAATCCAGGCGCTGAAGGGCGTTTACGGCGTGCAGCAGGTGCTGGTGGCCGATCGTCTGCCGGAACGTCTGGCGATGGCGAAAGAGAACGGCGCCGACGCGGTATTCAACAACAGCGAGACGCCGCTGGCCGCCCAGCTGGAAGGCGTGCAGCCAACGCTGATTATCGATGCCGCCTGCCATCCCTCTATCCTGGCCGAAGCGGCGGCGCTGGCTTCGCCGGCGGCGCGTATCGGGCTGCTCGGCTTTTCCGCCGAGCCCTGCACCATCACGCAGCAGAGCCTGACCAGTAAAGAGCTGTCGCTGTTTACCTCACGGCTTAACAGCCATCGCTTCCCACAGGTAATCGAGTGGATGGAGCGCGGCGCTATCCAGCCGGAGAAGCTGGTGACGCATTACTTCCCGCTGGAACAGGTTGAGCAGGCGATGACGCTGTTTGAAAAAGATCCGCGCACCTGTTGCAAAGTTATTTTATCTGTTGAATAAGCCAGGGTCGGGCGGCCACGCCGCCCTCCCGTAAAATATTATAATTATCAAAATATTACGGAGATACCATGTTCAAGAATCTACGCTGGACCATCGTACTTCTGCTGTTTTTGGTCTACATGATCAACTACCTCGATCGCGTTGCCCTCTCGCTCACCGTACCGATGATCGAAAAAGATCTGATGCTCAATGCTGAACAGTTCGGCATGATTTTCGGCAGCTTCTTTTTCGGCTATGCGCTGTTTAACTTTATTGGCGGCCTCGCCACCGATAAATATGGCCCGACGCTGGTTATGGGCCTCGCCGTCGGCATGTGGTCGCTGTTCTGCGGCCTGACCGCTATCGCCACCGGCTTCTGGTCGATGCTGATTCTGCGCGTGCTGTTCGGCATGGCGGAAGGCCCGATTTGCGCCTCGGCCAACAAGGCGATTAACGGCTGGTTCCCGAAAAAACAGGCGGCGACCGCTATGGGCTTCCTGAGCGCCGGCTCACCGCTGGGCGGCGCCGTCGCCGGGCCGATTATCGGCTACCTGGCGCTGGCGTTCGGCTGGCGTCCGGCGTTCGTTATCATCTGCTCAATCGGCATCGTCTGGATGGTTATCTGGTTCTTTGTCGCCGCCGATAATCCGGCGCGCAGCAAACGCGTCTCCGCCGAAGAGCGCGCGCTGATTGAGAAACTGAAAGAGGCGCAGCCGGGCGATGAGCCGGAGCTGTCGCAGGCGTCACACGGCCTCGGCTACTATCTGCGCCAGCCGATTATCCTGGTCACCGCCTTCGCCTTTTTCTGCTACAACTACATCCTGTTCTTTTTCCTCAGCTGGTTCCCGGCCTATCTGGTGCAGGCGCACGGGCTGGATATTAAATCGATGAGTATGACCACCGTGATTCCGTGGATCGTCGGCTTCGTCGGCCTGGCGCTGGGCGGCTGGATTTCTGATAAAATCTTCAACATCACCGGGCGACTGCTGCTGTCACGAAAAATTGTGCTGGTGGTCGCGTTACTGGCTGCTGCGCTTTGTGTCGCGCTGGCGGGTACGGTAGAAGGAGTGACGTCTGCGGTGCTGCTGATGTCGATATCCATCTTCTTCCTCTATATTACCGGGGCTATTTACTGGGCGATCATTCAGGACGTGGTGCATAAAAGCCGCGTGGGCGGCATCAGCGGCTTTATCCACCTGGTGGGCAGCATTTCCGGCATTATCGGCCCGATCGTTACCGGCTTTATCGTGCAGCATACCGGCAAGTTCGACAGCGCCTTTGTGCTGGCGGGCGTTATCGCCGCGCTCGGCGCCTTCCTGGTACTGTTTGTGATTAAAAGCCCTAAAGCCAGCAGCACCCCCGTTTCAGCCTAATTTTTCCGGCGCGCTCCGGCGCGCCTTTTACGTTAAGTCAGAAGGACTCTTCCATGCTATCCGTTGAGACATTGGCCAACGACGTTAAACTTCCCGACTATGACCGCGCCCGCCTGCGTCCGCGCATTCTGCATATCGGCTTCGGCGCCTTTCATCGCGCCCACCAGGCCGTCTGCGCCGATCGCCTGGCGCGCGAGCAGCAGAGCGACTGGGGTTATATCGAGTGCGAAATTAATTTGCAGAGCACCAGCGATCTGATCGGCGCGCTGCGTAAGCAGGATCATCTTTACAGCGTCACCGAAATGGCGGACAGCGGCAAAACCTCGCGCGTTATCGGCGCCCTGTGCGCGGCTATCGACGCGCGCACCGACGGCATTGATGCCGTCATTGAAGCGATGAGCCAGCCGGAGATCGCCATCGTCTCCATGACGGTGACGGAGAAAGGCTACTGCCACCATCCGGCCACCGGCGAGCTGAACCTGGAACATCCGTTTATTCAGCACGATCTTGCTCATCCCGATGCGCCGCAGTCGCTGCCGGGCGTGATCCTGGCCGCTATTCGCCGCCGCCGCGATCGCGGCCTGCCGCCCTTCAGCGTAATGTCCTGCGATAACATGCCGGAAAACGGCCACGTCACGCGTAACGTCGTGGTACAGCTGGCGCAGGCGCAGGATGCGGCGCTCGCTGACTATATCCGTCAGCACCTGACCTTCCCTTCCACCATGGTAGACCGCATCGTACCGGCAATGACGCAGGAAGCGCTGGATGCGCTGGGCGAAAAGCTGGGCTGCTACGATCCGGTAGCCGTACAGTGCGAACCCTTTTTCCAGTGGGTAATCGAGGATAATTTCGTTAACGGACGTCCGGCCTGGGAAAAAGCAGGCGCGGAGCTGGTGCAGGATGTGCTGCCTTTTGAAGAGATGAAGCTGCGCATGCTGAACGGCAGCCACTCTTTCCTCGCCTACCTCGGCTACCTGGCCGGCTATCAGCACATCAGCGACTGCATGGCCGACGAGCACTTCCTGCGCGCCGCCCATACGCTGATGCTGGCCGAGCAGGCGCCGACGCTGCGCACGCAAAATGTCGATCTTAACGCCTATGCCGATTCGCTGATCGCCCGCTATAAAAACCGCGCCATTAAGCACCGCACCTGGCAAATCGCCTCCGACGGCACGCAAAAGCTGCCGCAGCGCTGGCTCGACAGCATTCGCTGGCATCTGGCGCATCAGAGCCGCTTCGATCTGCTGGCGCTGGGCGTAGCGGGCTGGATACGCTATGTCAGCGGCGTCGATGAACAGGGTGCGGCGATTGAGATCAACGATCCGCTGAAAGAGACGCTGGCCCAGCTGGTAAGCGAAAGCAATGACGGTGAAGCGCGCATTACCGCGCTGCTCTCGCTGCAAAAGGTATTTGGCGAAGATTTACCGGCCAATACTCAGTTTACGGCGCGCGTTCTGCATTTCTATCAGCAGCTACAGCAATACGGAGCAAAAGAAACCGTTAAGCAGGTTATAACAAGCTATTGATTACGCCTGTAAAAAAGCGCTGGCGCGGAGTGGGCGGTCTGTTTAGACTGAACGCTTTCGCGTCCAGCCAGCTCAGGAAGTTATCGCATGTCGATACCCTACACCATTACTACCAGCGAACCCGTTAACCAGCAGATCTACCGCTTTCTGCGTCGGGATATCGTGACCTGTGTTATTCCTCCGGGTTCGCTGCTGTCAGAGAAAGAGGTCTCCTCCCGCTTCAATATCTCACGCCAGCCGGTGCGCGAAGCCTTTATTAAGCTGGCGGAAGCCGGGCTGGTGCAGATTCTGCCGCAGCGCGGCACCTTTGTGCGTAAGATTTCCGCGCAGCGCGTGGCCGATGGCCGCTTTATTCGCGAGGCCGTTGAAATTGCCGTGGTGCGCCGTGCAGCAACCGAGGCCGCGCCCGAAGCGCTGATGGCGCTGGAGCATAATCTTCAACTGCAAAAAATCACGGCGCAGCGTCAGGATGCTCAGGCGTTCCTGCAGCTGGATGATGAGTTTCACCGGCTTATCGCGCAAAGCATCAACTGCGAGCTGGCGTGGGAAACGGTAGAAAATATCAAGGCCACCATGGATCGCGTGCGCTTCCTGACGCTCAGCAACGTCTCTCCGCCGGAAAGCGTGATTGAGCAGCACGAGGAGATCTTCAGCACCCTGCGTAATAAAGACGCCGACGGCGCCGAACAGGCGATGCGTCGTCATCTTCAGGAGATGATTTTCTCCATTACCCCGATTGCGGAACAGAATAGCGAATGGTTTGAACCCTGCTGACGCAGGGCGCTATCCCACCGTGAACCGCTACCACCAGCGATAGAAATGATGCACTGGCCCCTGGCCTTTACCCACCTGTAACGTATCGGCCTGCGCCAGCGCGCCCTGGAGCCACGCTTTCGCTGCCGCTACGGTGCTGGCCCAGTCGCTATGACGTGGCCGCAGCGCAGTAAGCGCCGCAGAAAGCGTACAGCCGGTGCCGTGCGTGTTACGGGTGGCGATGCGCGGCGCGGTAAAGCGCTGTTCGCCTTGCTGAGTAAACAACCAGTCCGGGCTTTCAATATCGCTGAGATGGCCGCCTTTGATCAACACCGCCTCGCAGCCCAGCTCCAGCAGCGCTCTGCCCTGTTGCTTCATCTCATTTTCATCGCGAGCGTGGCGGGTTTCCAGCAGCGCCGCCGCCTCCGGCAGGTTAGGCGTGATCAGCGATACCTGCGGCAGCAAACGCTGGCGCAGCGTTTTTACCGCCTGCGGCGACAGCAGCGCATCGCCGCTTTTTGCCAGCATGACGGTATCAAGCACTACCCAGGGGATAACCGCGCGCGCCAGCCTTTCCGCCACCGCCTCAACGATATCGCTCTCCGCCAGCATACCGATTTTAACGCTATCGATACGCACATCTTCCAGTACCGCATCCAGCTGCGCGGCGACAAACTGCGGCTCAACGCGATAAACCGACCGCACGCCGCAGGTATTCTGCGCTACCAGCGCGGTAATCACGCTGGTGCCGTAAGCGCCCAGTGCGGAAAAAGTTTTTAAATCGGCCTGAATGCCTGCCCCGCCGCTGGGATCGGTGCCGGCGATAGTTAACGCATTAATGCGCATCATTTCAGTTTCTCCTCGTTCAGATTCCACAGCGCATCGAGAAATGCCGGCAGAAAGCTGCCCGGCCCGCTCGCTTCGGAGGCGGCCTGGGCGCCCGCGCAGGCCATAACGCGGCAGGCGCTGGCGACGTGCTGCAATCTGTCGCCCGGCAGCGCGGTAAAGCCTGCAACCACCGCCGACAGCGCGCAGCCGGTGCCGACCACGCGCGTCATCAGCGGCGATCCGCCCGGTACGGCAAACGTACGTTCGCCGTCGGTCACGTAGTCCACCTCGCCGGTTATTACCACAATGCTCTGGCAGCGCTGCGCCAGATGCTGTGCGGCAGCCAGCGCCTCCTCCGCCTGATGCCGGGTATCCACCCCGCGCCCGCCGCCCTGCTGCAGCGACAGCGCAAGAATTTCAGAGGCGTTGCCGCGAATGGCGGCGGGCTTTAACGCCAGCAGCTGCTGGCAAAAGGCGCTGCGCATATCCAGCGTCCCCACCGCGACCGGATCGAGCGTCCAGGGCGTAGCGCTGGCGCAGGCCGACTGCACCGCAGCCTGCATTGCTTCCGCACGTGCATGAGTTAGCGTGCCAACGTTAACCAACAACGCATCGGCAATAGCGCTGAACTGTGCCGCTTCTCCGGCATCGATAACCATTGCCGGCGAAGCGTGCAGCGCCAGCAGCACATTAGCGGTAAAGGACTGGACCACATCATTGGTCATGCAGTGGATTAGCGGCGCGCGCTGGCGGAAGAGAGAAAGAGATTGCGCAACAAGCGCGGTATCAGGCAGGTCAGGTTGTTTCATAATACTCCCGGCCGGCGCTTAAGAAGGCAATGCCGGACAGGCAGCTGACTTCCCTACGCTGGCATTATCCAGATCAGGTGGTACGGGTATTTCTCAGCCTTCACAAGGAAGGGCACCCCGAGTCATTACTACAAGTTGTTGGGATTGAACATTAATCCTTGTCAGGATAGTAATGCCAGCAGAGAAGCTTGTAAACGGTGAAGAAGGCCTTTTTGGGGCATGAGTAATATGGTTAAGTGACAAGGTGTTTTCTTTCGTCACAAAAAACAGATTACCCCAACCTCATTTTATTGTGCATAGGGTTATTGTTTGTAAAATAGGCACGATGATAATTTCTGTAGCAGGTAAAAGGATTTATGAATCACGTTGGCTCAACGGGAGGGATGCGCCCTAACGTACTGGGAAAAGGACAGGCATTAAGCGGTGATCAAACTACTACTGGAGCAAAGCTTATTCCTTCTCTGTCAGTAGGCCATATTCTTGGTCGCCGTCCAATTGTTCTGGGGGACAAAACCACGCCTTGCCCAAAATGTGGTAAAGAAGGGAAGATTATTGAAGCCGAACCACACCGCAGAATTCATCAAATCCCTGTTGCCGTCGACAGATGCGTTGTTTTATGCGGCTGTCCTTCTGGATCTAACCGAATCATAGCCCCTCTGGGGCCGATAGGCCCAGGTACATTCCCTTTTTATGCGCCAGCAAAATATCAGGCTGAAACGTCAACCGCAGCCACCACTCTTGTTGCCTATCAACAGCAGCAGGCAGAGCCAGAACAATATGCACAGTCAGCGAAGAAGAAAACAGGCACAGACGCTGGTTTTGCCGTTCTCCCATATGGCGGTACTACAGAAGCCTGGCAACGTCTGTTATTCACGGGCACCCCGCCAGCAGGAGCCAAAGCACTATTCGCTACGCTGAACGGCGCAGACAAAAGTTATAAAGCCGGTTCGATTATGCTTCTGGTTGATCCTGAAAAACAGGATAGCGAGCAGATCGGGCATATGCAGGCAGCAAAAGCGCGAATTGATGCCGCGCTGGAACCGTTAACCCACGAAGAAGCTAATTTCCTGCATAAGCATTACGCAACTATTGCCAATTTTACCAGCATTGCAGATAAAGGTATTGGCCTTGCTGCTAATCCTGTTGGAAATTATTTTGAGAATATTGAAAAAATTCTGAAAGAGATCCAAGAAGCTTATAAAAATGCCTATATGACGCGAGGCGCATTGATTGGTGAGCAGTTCTATGTAAGACGTGCACAATTGTTTAAAGAGCTTGAAAGAGAACTAAAAGTAGGCTTTCTAAACAAGGCTATGAAATTTGGCGAGTACACTAAAATAAAAAATGCTCTTGGCTTGTCAACAAGTTCAATTACTCATAAATGGAATGAGACAGGAATAAGTGATATCGAAGGTTATGCTACGCATATAGAACGGGCGGCAAAATATGTAGCAGCTATGCGCTATGTTGGCTATGTAGGGATCGGCTTTAGTGCCCTGCATTCAATCAATGAGATAAATGAGGCTTGTTCTGTTGGTCGTGAAGACGAATGTACTAAAAAGAAATATACTGAAATAGGGAGTTTTGCAGGTAGCACTGGCGGCGGTATTCTTGCAGGCGGTATGGCTGTTCCACTTTGTATAGCCATTGGCGTTGGTACTGCTGGTACAGGTGGGTTAGTTTGTGCTGTTATCGCTGGAGGGACTTTAGGTTATGCTGGCGGGGAAGCTGGCGGCTGGGGGGGAGAAAAAGTAGGAAAAACCCTTTATAACGTTACAGAAGGTTCAAAATGAATTCATTGGATCTGATCATAATATGTTTGGCTGCAATATTTGTAGCTTCACTGGCATTTTATCTTATCTATGGGAAGTTTACAGAGTGCAAATTCGATCTTATTGCGGCTAAGTTTAAACAGCAATTTGGATATACACCGTTCTCCATGACTGTTGGTAAAGATGGTGGTTTTTTCTTTTGGGGATATAAAGAATCTTATCTTATTAGCGCCCTTATATTTCCTGGTTTTTCAGCGACAAAAAAGACACTGACAGAAGAAGAAGTTTTATTCTTTAAAAGTCTAAAAACCTGTGAAATATCATGGTTTTATATCAAATACATTGCATTGGTTATCGGATTATTAAGTTTCATCTGTTTGTTGATTGTACTTAAAGTAAAGCCTGATTAATGTACTGTCACATAGAACCTGGCCCTTTATGGTATAACTGATAACAGGCTGATATATTATATAAAAATACAGTTTTTAGCTTTCTGAGAAAAGCCGCTTGAGCGGCTTTACTTGTACATGAATACGCAATCCGCTTAGGCGCTCGCCTTTAGCTCACAAAATAATCAAATCCCAGGCCATTCATTTTCTGACGAAAAAGCTAAAGGGATCGTTTACTGAGGTAAAAGTACAGTCAGTTTTTTTTCCGCCTGATTTAAAATCTCGTTCGCCTAATCAGGTTCAACCCTGCCGACAAAATATCGTGTACTCAGATCTCAGTATAGACTTTTCCACTAACCCCATATTTAAAAGAAATTGGTTATGCACCTGCTTCTATGACTGTTGGTAAAGATGGGATTTTTCTTTTTGGATATAAGGAATCTTACCTTATGCATGCTCTTATATTCCCTAAGCTTCCCGCGACAAAAAAGACACTGACAGCAGAGGAAATTTTATTCTTTAAAAATTTAAAGGTTAGTGAAATATCTTAATTCTATATCAAATACACTGCATTGATTATAGGGTTGTTAAGTTTCATCTGTCTGTGATCGTGCTTAAAATGAAACCTAATTAACTTTAGATGGAACTGGTCCTTTGTTATATAACAGCCCGCTTACGCAGGCTGTCAGGCATTGAGGCCAGGGGCCACAGCTTACTGATGATTTAACAGGTTCAGCGCCTGGCTCACGACGCCAGCCGCGTCGATGCCGTGCCAGGCACGCATATCCTTACGATCGGCGGCAAGCGCATATTCGCCGTCCGGGATGCCGAGGCGTTTCAGGCGTGCGCCGTGACCGTATTCGGCCAGCACTTCCGCCACGATGCTGCCCACGCCGCCGTTAATATTATGCTCCTCAACGGTAATCACGTGCTTAATGCCGCTCAGGCTCTGGCTTAGCGCATCGCGATCCAGCGGGCGGATGGAAGCCAGATTGATAACGCAGGCAGCGATGCCTTTGCGCGCCAGCAGCCCGGCAGCTTCAACCGCTTCATGCACCGTCGATCCCATCGCCACCAGGGCAATATCGTTGCCTTCGTGCAGTACATCTACGGCGCCGGGTTGAAAGCGCCAGGCCTCATCATGCAGCTCCGGCAGCGCCTTGCCGTCCATACGGATATAGACCGGGCCGACGTGTTCCAGCGCATAGTCAATAATCTGACGGCACTCGCGCGGCGAGGAAGGTGCGAAAATCTGAATATTACCAAAGCCGCGCACTACGGAAATATCATCAATCGCGTGGTGGGTGCTGGCCAGCGGCCCATAGCTGGCGCCGGCGTTCAGGCCGAACAGCTTGACGTTAGTATTGTTGTAGCAAATATCTACTTTTACCTGCTCATTGGCGCGCGCAATCAGGAACGGCGCGGCGTTACAGGTTACCGCCACTTTTCCCGCCATCGCCAGACCGGCAGCGACGCCGACCAGCGTCTGCTCTGCGATACCGACATTGACAAGGCGATCGGGAAACTGTTTTACAAAAGGCGCGATTTTAGCTGTGGAGGTCGAATCAGCCACAACGGGAACAACATCGACGCCCCGCTCGACGGCATCAATAAACGCCGTCACCATTACATTCGCCAGATGTTCTGCGTTATTCACTTTTCATCTCCTCCATCAAAGATCTTTAAGCTCATTCATCGCCTGAGCAATCTCATCACCCTTAGGTACGCGATGGTGCCATTCCGGTTTGCCCGCAATAAATGAAACGCCAGCGCCTTTCGTGGTGTGGGCGATAATCACGTGCGGCTTGCCGCGCGGCGGTAAATTCTCCAGCGCGTTCACCACCGAAGCCATGTCGTTGCCCTGGCATTCAGTGACATCCATACCAAAGGCGCGCCATTTTTCATCCAGCGGATCGCTGTTCATAATGTCGCGCGTAGCGCCCGCCAGCTGTAACCCGTTCTTGTCATTAATCACTACCAGGTTATCCAGCTTATAGTGCGCCGCCGCCATCGCCGCCTCCCAGTTGCTGCCTTCCGCCAGCTCGCCGTCACCGGTGATAAGGAAAATACGGCGTTTGCTGTTGTCGCGTTTGGCGGCAATCGCCAGCCCCACCGCAACCGGCAGCCCATGCCCCAGCGCGCCGGTGTTCAACTCAATGCCGGGCGTTTTCTGTTTCACCGGATGCCCTGGCAGATGGGAGTTGGCGTGCTGATAGGTTGCCAGCCAGTCCTGCGGGAAGTAGCCCGCCTCAGCGAGTACGCAGTAATAACAGCCCACCGCATGGCCTTTTGACTGGATATAGATATCGCGATCGGGATCGTTCAGCCGCTCCGGCGCACAGTTCAAAATACGAAAATAGAGCGCCGTCAGCAGTTCCACCTGCGACAAATCGGCGCCGGTATGGCCGCCAGCCGGGCTGTTAGCGTTCAGGTTAATAATGTGACGCCGTACCGCACGTGCCTTTTTCTCAAGTTCAGGGACCGACAGTAAAAAGGGATTCATCATACGCCTCCGAATAGTTATTCCTTAATGAATATTTATTCCGTAGTGTAAAAAAAGGTGCCTGCACAGACTTTGTTGCAGGCACTTCACTAACAAAGGTTGCGGTCTTTATCGTTATGAATAAATATTCATTACTGATTTTATATTCAAAGTGTATAATCTCCGCTCACACATTGTCCAGCCCCTTACCGCATGTTTGACAGAAGTTTGAGCTCCATCACACTTAAACTGCGCGTCTTTTCGCGTATCATGACCGGCTAAAACATACTGGCTGCACTTAAGAAAACCATTGAGGAACAGCATGGCTAAGCAGGATGAACAGCGTCTGTTAGTTAAAATTGCCACACTTTACTATCTGGAAGGACTTAAGCAGTCTGAGATCGCACAGACCCTCTCGCTCTCACAGTCGTTTGTCTCACGCGCTATTACGCGCTGCCAGAAAGAAGGCCTGGTAAAGATTAGCGTGATCCAGCCCTCCAATATTTTTCTGAATATTGAGAAAGGGATCGAAGAGCGCTACGGCATTAAACAGGCGATCGTTGTGGATGTGGCGGAAGATGCCACCGACAGCGCCATTAAACGCGCCATCGGCTCTGCCGCCGCGCACTATATTGAAACCCGCCTGCGTCCTAACGATCTGGTGGGTATCTCTTCGTGGAGTTCAACTATCCGCGCCATGGTGGACGAAGTTCACACGCCGAATCTGAAAGCCAGCGGCGTTATTCAGCTGCTGGGCGGCGTTGGGCCGAACGGCAACGTTCAGGCCACCATCCTGACGCAGACGCTGGCGCAACAGCTTAACTGTCGCGCCTGGCTGCTGCCGGCACAGAGCATTGAAGGCTCCACCGATGATAAAGCCCGCCTGATCGCCAGTCCGGATGTCGCCGACGTTGTGGCTCATTTTGACGAGGTGAATATCGCCATCGTCGGCATCGGCATTCTGGAACCGTCCCAGCTGTTAAAAACTTCCGGCAACTACTACCGGGAGGAGATGCTGGAGCTGCTGGCCGAACGCGGCGCCGTCGGGGATATCTGCCTGCACTACTACGATAAAAATGGCGCGCCGGTACTGGCAGAGCATGAAGATCCGGTTATCGGCATGGCGTTGGATAAAGTGAAAAAATGCCCGAACGTGGTCGCGCTGGCCGGCGGGCGCGATAAGGTCGCGGCGATCAAAGGCGCGCTGCAGGGCGGCTATATCGATATTTTGATTACCGACTATCACGCGGCCAGAGCGCTGGTTAAAGAATAGCCTGCGCTCTTCTGCTTGCGTTTTGGCGTTTACCTGCCTCTCGCTCAATCACAGGTAACGCCAAAAACGCTTGCTAAATGAAGCGCTCCCCCTTCCCGTTCTCCCCTCATCTGTTCGTTTAGCGGATCAAGAAATGTGATAGTAAGCACATTCGCAAGCTTTGCCTGTAGCCCAACGCGGTGAATGTGGCTATCGTACTCAAAATATATAATCAATACTGAATATATATTCAAAGAGAAACAGCGAAAGCATAGCGGCACCTTTATCCCTGTAAACAGGCCATATGTTCCTGTCATTTAGCGCCTTTGCCTTTCGCGATACCAGCGTGCGCCCGAATTATTTGTGATTTGGAGAAACTCTAATGTCGGCAACAAAAAACATTATCATTGCGCTTGATGAAGGCACGACCAATGCAAAGGCCGTTGCGCTGAATGAAGCCGGAGAAGTGCTGGTTAAGTTTTCTCAACCATTATCTATCCAGACACCGCGCGAAGGCTGGGTTGAACAGTCGGGCACGCTGTTAGTCGAAGCATCTGTTGAGGTTCTGGCGAAAGCGATTAAGGCAGTCGGGGCAGAAAAGGTTAGCGCGCTGGCGATCAGCAATCAGCGTGAAACCGCCATCGGCTGGTATCGCAACAGCTCCGCTCCGCTACACGCCGCGCTGAGCTGGCAGTGCTCACGCACCGCAGATTTTTGCGAAGGGCTACGCCGCGATAATCTCGCAAACAAAATAAAATCCGTAACCGGCCTGCCCGTCGCGCCGCTGTTCTCCGGCTCAAAGCTGCGCTGGCTGCTGGATTCCGTGCCAGACGGCTTTGCGCTGGCGGAGAAAGGCGAAATCTGTCTCGGCACTATCGACAGCTGGCTGCTGTGGAACCTGACCGCAGGCGAATCTTTTTACTGCGATTACTCTAACGCCTCGCGCACGCAGCTGCTGAACCTGGTTACCGGCGGCTGGGATGAAGAGATGCTGAATATATTCCAGATCCCGCGTAAGGCGCTGCCGGACATCAAACCTTCCAGCGGCCTGTTTGGCTACACCAAAGGCGTGAACGGCATTCCGGACGGCATTCCGATTATGGCGATGGTGGGCGACTCCCATGCGGCGCTGTTCGGCCATGCGCTGGGCGAAGCGGGCTGCGTTAAGGCGACCTACGGCACCGGCTCCTCGGTTATGGCGCCGGTCAATTCGGCACAGTGCAATATTCAGGCGCTGGCGACCACCATCGCCTGGCATAATGGCGCAAGCCTGGTGTACGGGCTGGAAGGCAATATTCCCCACACCGGCGATGCGGTAGCCTGGATGGCGGACAGCACCGGCCTGAGCGAGCTGCCGCAGGATGAGCTGAACCACGAGCTCAACACCCTTCCCGCCTCGGTGGAAAATACGCTCGGCGTTTATTTCGTGCCGGCCCTGACCGGCCTGGGCGCGCCCTGGTGGGCAGATAACGCCAGAGGGCTAATCTGTGGCCTGAACCGCGGCGTGAAGCGCGCGCATCTGATCCGTGCGGCGCTGGAAGCAATCACTTATCAAATCGCCGATGTGGTCGCTGCGATGCGTCAGCATCCTGATTTTACCTTAACCGCCCTGATGGTTGACGGCGGCCCGACCAAAAATGACTGGCTGATGCAGTACCAGGCGGACCTGCTGGGATGTCCGGTAATGCGCAGCGATATTCCTGAACTCTCTGCTATTGGCGCCGCCCTGCTGGCCCGTAACGCAATCAGTCCGCTAACTCAGGACGAGATGCGGGCGTTGTTGCCCGTCCACGTTGAATTCCGCCCCGATCCGAACCGTCATCAGCAGCTACAGCAGCGATGGCAGGAATGGCGGCTCGCGGTAGAAAAAACTCTGTGGCAACCGGCACTCTCTGTTTGATTTAAAAACAGACAACCACACTGCGGCAAAATGATGTTTCGCAAACAAAAGGAGAAAATCAACTCTGTCACTGATTTCCGAAGCAATCCCAGGCTTACGTTGTTTTACCGTACCCGACAATAACAACACAGAGAGAACATTGTCATGAAATCACGTTTAACGCTTCTGACTGTTGTAACCCTGAGCGCCCTTTCTTTTACCGCCCAGGCGGCAGAGAAAGGCACAATTATGATTATGGTTAACTCGCTGGATAATCCCTATTACGCATCTGAAGCAAAAGGCGCCAGTGAAAAAGCCCAACAGCTGGGATATAAAACTACCCTGCTTTCTCACAGTGAAGATGTAAAAAAACAGAATGAGCTGATCGATACCGCTATCGGCAAAAAAGTGCAGGGAATCATTCTGGATAATGCGGATTCTACCGCCAGCGTCGCGGCGATTAAAAAAGCGAAGGATGCCGGAATACCGGTGGTATTGATTAACCGTGAAATTCCCGTTGACGATGTCGCGCTGGTGCAGATTACCCACAATAACTTTCAGGCCGGCTCGGAAGTTGCCAATGAGTTCGTCGAGAAGATGGAAGAGACGGGAAAATATGCCGAACTGACCTGCAACCTCGCCGATAATAACTGCGTAACCCGCTCTAAATCCTTCCATCAGGTTATCGATCAGTACCCGGATATGGTCAGTATCGCTAAGCAGGATGCAAAAGGCACCCTGCTTGACGGTAAACGTATTATGGACAGCATTCTCCAGGCGCATCCGGATGTTAAAGGCGTTATCTGCGGCAACGGGCCGGTAGCGCTCGGCGCTATTGCGGCGTTGAAAGCGGCGAACCGCAGCGATGTTATCGTCGTCGGTATTGATGGCAGCAACGATGAGCGCGACGCCATCAAGTCAGGCGCTTTACAGGCGACGGCGATGCTACAGGCGCAGGCCATTGCCGCTCAGGGCGTGATCGATCTCGATAACTACCTGCAAAAAGGTGAAAAGCCACCGAAGCAGCGCGTCATGTTCCGCGGCATTTTGATTACTAAAGATAACGCAGACAAGGTACAGGATTTCAATATTAAGTCCTGAGTTCGGGTTGTCGCGCCCCATTCGGGGCGCAGAGGAGAGTGTTATGTACAAGAAAGCCTGGCTGGCCTTGTTTATCCTTGCCTTAGGCGGCTGCCGCATCGTTTCGCAACAGGAACTGGCTGATCTGCAAACGCCGCCGAATCCGCATATGAGCGATATCGATCGTACCTGGCAGGATAAAATCGTACCGCAAATTGTAGATCATGCCCGCCCCGCTGATGAGTTAATGAAGGCGCTGCGCGCCGCGAAAGATTTCGACAGCGCCTGCCAGTCATTGGGCTACCGTTCGCAAAGTGAAAATCCATGCATCTTTTATGTCAGCGTCGTCGGTAAAATTGAAAACATCAATACGGCTTCACGCAGCGGAAAGATGACATTACGGATGCAAAATGGCGATAGCATCATTGTGCAGACGGGACCGATTTTGCGTGGCACTCTGCTACGCGACAGTTATAAAGGCGCCAGCTATGCCGACTTTAACGATCAGGTGCTGTTTGGCGAATATGGCCGCGCCATAAATGAACGAGCGGTAAAAATGATTCAGGCAGCGCAGCTGCAGACGGGGGAAACCACGGAAGTTATCGGCATTTTCTCTGCCTGGGATATCCCAACCAGCCTGCCGCAAATTACGCCAGCGAAAATCACTCGTGCGGAGAAACCCTAATATGTCGCAGCCAGAATTCGCCGCCTCCCGGCCTGCGGAACCTGAGGTCATTATTGAAACCCGCAACCTGTCGCGCGTTTATCCGGGCGTCGTTGCGCTGGACAATGTTAATTACCGCGTCTGGCGCAATAAAGTTAATGTTCTGATCGGTGAAAACGGCGCCGGTAAATCCACCATGATGAAAATGCTGGCCGGAGTGGAGACGCCGTCCTCCGGGCAAATTTTATTGAATGGCGAGCCCATCACTTTAAATTCAACGCACCAGGCTGAAAAGCATGGCATCAGCATTATTTTTCAGGAGCTGAATCTGTTCCCGAATATGAGCGTGATGGATAACATTTTTATCGCCAACGAATTTTTCCAGAAAGGAAAAATTAATGAAAAGTATCAATATGAATTGGCGAAAACGTTATTGAAACGCCTGGAGCTGGATGTCGATCCCCGTACCTCGCTGGAAGAGCTCGGTATCGGGCATCAGCAGCTGGTTGAGATTGCGCGCGCGCTATCAAAAGATACGCGCGTGTTGATTATGGATGAACCGACCTCCGCACTCAGCCAGTCGGAAGTAAAGGTGCTGTTCAATATCATCGAACAGCTTAAGCGTCGCGGCGTGACCATCATTTATATCTCCCACCGCCTCGAAGAGCTGATGGAAATCGGCGACTACATCACCATTTTTCGCGACGGACGCTTTATCAGCGAGCGCAGCGTCAGCGATGCCAGTATTCCATGGATTATTGAGCAAATGGTCGGCGATAAGAAAAAACACTTCGATTACCAGCCCGCGCCGCAGGGTGAAATCGTGCTGGAGGTTAAAGGGCTAACCGCGCTGCATCAAAACGGCGGCTACAAGCTGAACGATGTCACTTTTAACCTGAAAAAAGGCGAAGTGATTGGCATCTACGGTCTGCTGGGCGCCGGGCGCACGGAGCTATTTAAAGGCCTGGTTGGATTAATGCCCTGTCAGAGCGGCAGCGTCCATCTTAACGGAGAGTGCCTGGACAAAGCCGGCTTTCAGAAACGGCTGAAGCAGGGACTGGCGCTGGTGCCGGAAGATCGTCAGGGTGAAGGCGTTATTCAGATGATGTCTATTCAGTCCAATATGACGCTGTCCGATTTCAGCCTGCAGGGATTCCGGCGCTCGTGGCAATGGCTTAACCCACAAAAAGAAAGCGCCAGCGTTAAAAAGATGATTAAAGAGCTGGCGATTAAGGTCAGCGATCCTGAACTACCGGTGACCTCGTTAAGCGGCGGCAACCAACAAAAAGTCGTGCTGGGCAAGGCGCTGATGACGCAGCCGCAGGTGGTATTTCTTGATGAACCTACGCGCGGCATCGACGTCGGCGCTAAAACGGACGTTTACCACCTTATTGGCAAGATGGCGCAGCAGGGGCTGGCCGTTATGTTTTCCTCGTCGGAACTGGATGAAGTGATGGCGCTGGCGGATCGCATTTTGGTAATGGCCGATGGGCGTATTACCGCCGATCTTCCCCGTCACGCAGCCACGCGCGAAAAATTGATCGCGGCGGCGACTCCTCAAGATTAAACAGGCTGGAATCCATCATGAATCAGAAATATATGATCTACATGTACCTGCTAAAAGCCCGAACCTTTATCGCTTTGCTGCTGGTTATCGCCGTCTTTAGCGTAATGGTGCCGAATTTTTTCACCGTTTCTAACCTGCTGATCATGACGCAACACGTTGCTATTACCGCGCTGCTGGCAATTGGCATGACGCTGGTAATCCTGACTGGCGGCATCGATCTGTCGGTTGGCGCGGTTGCCGGGATCTGCGGTATGGTGGCAGGCGCGCTGTTAACTAACGGCCTTCCTGTCTGGGGTGGACAGATTATCTTTCTTAACGTGCCTGAAGTGCTGCTGGCAACCACCCTTTTCGGCATCGCCGTCGGCTTTATTAACGGCGCGGTGATAACGCGTTTCGGCGTCGCTCCCTTTATCTGTACGCTGGGTATGATGTACGTCGCCCGCGGCGCGGCGCTGCTGTTTAATGACGGCAGCACCTACGCCAACCTTAACGGAATGGAAGCGCTGGGCAATACCGGCTTCGCCACGCTGGGATCCGGTACGCTGTTGGGTATCTATATTCCTATCTGGCTGATGCTGGCCTTTCTGCTGCTGGGCTACTGGCTGACCACCAAAACCCCGCTTGGACGCTATATCTACGCTATCGGCGGCAATGAATCTGCTGCGCGGCTGGCCGGCGTGCCGATTGTTAAGGTAAAAATGTTCGTTTACGCCTTCTCCGGCCTCTGTGCCGCGCTGGTTGGTCTGATCGTCGCCTCGCAGCTGCAAACCGCGCATCCCATGACCGGCAACATGTTTGAAATGGACGCCATCGGCGCCACCGTACTGGGCGGCACCGCGCTGGCGGGCGGTCGCGGACGGGTATCTGGCTCCATTATCGGCGCATTCGTCATTGTTTTCCTCGCGGACGGCATGGTGATGATGGGCGTCAGCGACTTTTGGCAAATGGTTATTAAAGGGGTAGTGATTGTTACCGCCGTCGTGGTCGATCAGTTCCAGCAGCGCCTGCAAAACAAAGTCATTCTGATGCGTCGTCACGAAGAAAAAATGGCGGCGGAGCAGCCACAGACCATGAATACGGCATCCAGCTAAATCCGTTCCGATTATCGATTAGTTGCCGGGCGAGGCCTCCCCGGCCCATACAGGAGATAAATCCATGCAAAGAGATTTCCACAATAAAACCGTTGTTATTACCGGCGCGTGTCGCGGTATCGGGGCGGGTATTGCCGAGCGCTTCGCGCGTGACGGCGCAAAGCTGGTAATGGTGTCTAACGCAGAGCGCGTACACGAAACGGCCGAGCAGCTGCGCCAGCGCTACCAGGCCGATATCCTGTCGTTACAGGTGGACGTCACCGATGAAAAACAGGTCCAGGGGCTTTATGAACAGGCAGCCGCGCGCTTCGGCACCATCGACGTATCGATTCAGAACGCAGGCGTTATCACTATCGACTACTTCGACCGTATGCCGAAAGCAGACTTCGAGAAAGTGCTGGCCGTTAACACCACCGGCGTCTGGCTATGCTGCCGCGAAGCCGCTAAATACATGGTAAAACAAAATCATGGCTGCCTGATCAATACCTCGTCCGGGCAGGGGCGCCAGGGCTTTATCTACACCCCGCACTACGCCGCCAGCAAAATGGGGGTTATCGGCATCACGCAAAGCCTGGCGCATGAGCTGGCGCCATGGAACATTACCGTTAACGCCTTCTGTCCGGGGATTATTGAAAGCGAAATGTGGGACTACAACGATCGCGTATGGGGCGAGATCCTTAGTTCCGATCGCAAGCGTTACGGCAAAGGCGAGCTGATGGCCGAATGGGTGGAAGGCATTCCGCTCAAACGTGCCGGTCAGCCGGAAGATGTTGCAGGCCTGGTCGCATTTCTGGCATCGGACGATGCGCGTTATATCACCGGTCAAACCATTAACGTCGATGGCGGCTTAATCATGTCGTAATACGCGACGCCAGATAAATGACTTACGGAAACCTGACTATTATGATGAGCAAAGATTTTGCGCAAACGCTGTTTTCATTAAACGATCGCGTCGCCTTCGTTACCGGGGCCGGTAGCGGCATCGGCCAGATTATCGCGCTGGCGCTGGCGAGCGCCGGCGCTAAAGTGGCCTGCTTCGATCTGCGACAGGATGGCGGCCTTGATGAAACGGTAAAACAGATTCAGCAGATGGGCGGCGAGGCCTGCGCCTTCACCGGCGACGTGCGCAAGCTGGCCGATCTGCGCGAGGCGATCGCCACGGTGAAAAATCGCTATCACCAGCTGGACGTGGCGGTGAATGCCGCCGGCATCGCTAACGCTAACCCGGCGCTGGAGATGGAGAGCGAACAGTGGCAGCAGGTGATCGATATCAACCTCACCGGCGTCTGGAACTCCTGCAAAGCGGAAGCGGAATTAATGACGCAGTGCGGCGGCGGCTCCATTATCAACATCGCCTCAATGTCAGGCGTGATTGTTAACCGCGGTCTGGAACAGGCGCATTATAACAGCTCGAAAGCGGGCGTGATTCATCTGTCGAAAAGCCTGGCGATGGAGTGGGTAGATAAAAATATCCGCGTTAACAGCATCAGTCCGGGCTATACGGCGACGCCGATGAATACCCGTCCGGAGATGGTGCATCAGACGCAGGCGTTTGAAAGCCAGACGCCGATGCAGCGCATGGCGCGCGTCGAAGAGATGGCTGGACCTGCCTTGTTCCTCGCCAGCGATGCGGCCTCTTTCTGCACCGGCGTGGATCTGCTGGTGGATGGCGGCTTCGTCTGCTGGTAACGTGCCAGAGCGGCCGCCGGCCGCGTCTGCGTATAACTGCCGGGCGTCACGGATAATCCGTTCCGCCCGCCACAATGCAAAAAGCCGCTGCCTGCAAAGCCAGCGGCTTCATTATTGGCAACGTTAACGCCCCTGGCGCGCCAGGCCCACCGCCTCACCCAGCTGCCAGACCGCCATAGCGTAGTGGTTGCTGTGGTTATAGCGGGTAATAACGTAAAAATTAGGCAGCCCGTACCAGTATTGATAACTCTTGCCCATATCAAAACGCAGCAGGCTCACCTGCGGATTGCCGTTAATCGGCACCTGCGGACGCAGGCCGGCCGCCGCCAGGCTCGCCAGGCTGTAGCGGGTTTTAAAGCCGTTTTCCAGCCCCGGCGCCTGTCCGCTGGCGGGCACAGCCACCGTTTCGCCCGCCTGCCAGCCGTGCTGTTTGAAATAGTTGGCGACGCTGCCGATAGCATCGACCGGATCCCACAAATTGATATGGCCGTCGCCGTTGAAATCAACCGCATAGCGCTTTTCCGAAGAGGGCATAAACTGACCATAGCCCATGGCGCCGGCATAGGAACCGCGCAGCTCCAACGGATCGTCGCCTTCCTGGCGCGCCATCAGCAGAAAGGTTTCCAGCTCGCCGCTGAAGTAGTCAGCCCGGCGCGGATAGTCGAAGGCCAGCGTCGCCAGCGCATCAATGATGCGGGTTTTGCCCATCACCCTGCCCCAGCGGGTTTCCACGCCAATAATGCCGACGATAATCTCCGGCGGCACGCCATATTCCTGCTGGGCGCGCCGCAGCGCGTCCTGATACTGATTCCAGAACGCGACGCCCTTCTGCACGTTATCTGGAGTAATAAATTTTTTGCGATAGCGAATCCACGCGCCGTTGGGCCCGGAAGGCGGCTGATAGCCTGGCGTCGGCGCCTGACGATCCATCAGACGCAGCACCCAGTCCAGCCGTTTAGTTTGCGCCAGTACGCTGTGCAGCTGCTGCCGGTTAAAACCGTGCTCCCGCACCATCTTATCGATAAAACGTTCTGCCGCGGGGTTAGCGGAAAAATCGCCGCTCAGCGGCCGAATCTCATGTGCCGGCTTAAGTAAAAAGCCACCGTCGCCGAGAAACGGGTTGCCGGTTTGTTCAGGCGGTGGAGCTGTTGGCTTGCTGCTGCAGGCGGCCAGCAGCGCAATCAACGGAAGGAGAAAAGCAGAATGACGCATTGAAAGTCCATATATTCAGCGATGAAAAACATTAATGGTAAGCATGGATTTGCGTCACGTAAAAGAAAATGCCTGATTGATGAAAATAATTTTTTCGCTTCCCTTTCGCATCAATCAGGACAGCTTCAGCGGCATACAATCCTTGCCGTTAACGTAACGAATTGGCCCGTTGCGGATGGTCGCGACGGAACAGCGTCCACTCTTCGATGCGTTCGCCGCTGGGCAGGCGGCAGTAGCTTACCTCGCCCTCTGCGGTTTGCACCCTCTCCAGCGTGCCTGACTGCTGAATACAGTAGACCGATGCCGGATTCGGCATGCCAATCGCCGGGTTATTCTTCTGCGGTTCAGGCGCACGGCTACAGCCCGCCAGCGCCAGCACGGTCAGCATCATCATTTTTTTCATGGTTTACTCTCTTTATGGGAAGCGGGCGGCGCTAAACATCGGCGCCGCCGCACGGAATTACTGCGCAACCGCGTCGTTAACCTCAGTCTCTGCGCGCCACAGGCGATATTTCACCTGAACGTCGGCGGGCGTATAGATCACAATCGGCAGCTTGCTGTTGTAGCGTTGCAGGCTGTAGGCTCCCAGGTTAGCCGGAACAAACTCCTGCCGCTTGTCGCCATCGATACACATTTTACGCGTCATGGCCGGCGCCGACAGGCTTTTTACCACGTAGTAATCATAGCCCCAGCCGGCCAGGGTTTGCTGCTCTACCTGCGCGCCCATCATCACATGGTTGCAGTCTACCTCCATGGTTTTACCGATCAGCAGCTCAACTTTATACAGATCTTCATTTTGCTGCGGCGGCAGATAAATGACCTGGCGCACCTGCCCTTTTTCCGCCGCCGGATAAGGGGCTACGGTTTCCAGCGCCGGATGAGCGGCGGCTGGGGCGGGCGTTTTTTCAGCACAGGCTGAAGCGGTAACGCAAAGCGCGCTAAGCAAAATTGCCTTCATTTTCATCTTTATTTCTGCCTTTTGATAATACATTTGCCCAGGCTAACACAGGTCAGCCACAATAAATGCTGAAGCTAATCAAAAAAGCGCCAAAAATCCAGAGCATATTGTTTAATACGCCGCTGACCGCTACTGACACCCTCTCTACGGCTACTCGCCGCTTCGCTGTCGCTCTCCATAAGATGTGATGTGCATTACAAAATATGCAACAGCGGACCTCTTTTGCTGAAGCCGTCTCACCGCCTTTTCTGCTGAATGCCTTGAGAACCGGCCCTGGCGTTGACTGTAACGAGTATAGTGCTGTAGCGAACCATATAAAGAAGCGATTAGGCAACGGCAGCAAAGACAGGCGCTTCAGCAACCTTCACTTTGCCACACAAAGAGCTATCTCCTGCCAAAGCCGTGCTTTTAACAGCGACGCCGTGGCCTGCACGGTTGGTACTTTAGTTTAAAGTATGTTGTAACTACTAAAGCTAACGCCTGCTTCGACGCAGCGCGGCGCCGTTACCGTTACGATTTGCCATTAATGGCCGATCGCCGCCTGACCTTTAGCCGATCCCGCCGCAGTAACCGCTGGCGAGAAGTTGTACAGCGCGCTGTCGCTCAGGCGGTTTTTATCGCCAGAAAGCCCCGTTCATATCACTCTTCTCTCTTTCTGCCCGTTGAAAACCAGCATTCTTTGATAATGCACAACCCCCCACTACTTAATTAGAGGTATACAGAACTGCTTTTTAAACAGGGCTGATCCTGTAGCAATAAATAATGAAAAACCAGGAGGTTACATGGCGAGGAAAAGGCGCCTTTTGAGCTTTCATTGGCTTAAAAGTTGGCCAATGTTGGGGCTGATATTACTGGGGGCGATTATCGGCGCGGCGCTGTTGGCTGGCGGCGCGACCATTATGCATAAAACCAGCGACAGCGAGTTTTGCGTTTCATGTCACAGCATGGAACGCCCGCTGGCGGAGTATCAGGGCAGCATCCACTTTCAAAACCCGAAAGGCATCCGCGCAGAGTGCGCTGATTGTCACGTTCCCCACCAGCCGGTTGATTATCTGCTGACTAAAATAGGGGCGCTGAAAGATGTCTACGGGGAAATCACCGGGAAGATTAACACCGAAGAAAAATATAACGCTCATAAACTCAGCATGGCGGAGTCAGTATGGAAGACCATGAAGGCGAATGATTCCGCCACCTGCCGCAGCTGCCACAGTTTTGAAGCAATGGATATCCTGGCGCAGCGCCCGGAAGCGCGCAAAGCGCATCCGGTAGCCATCAGCGAAGGTCAAACCTGTATCGACTGCCACCGCGGCGTCGCCCATATTCTGCCGGATATGAGCGCCAGCAATGCCAGCGGCGCATCGCAGCTGTTAGCCGCCGCCGCCCATACCTCGGACAAAGCTACCACCCTGTATGCCGTCGCCACGCAGCCTTTCCGCTTAACGCTCGACAACGAGCAGTCAGACGGCACCCTCTTCCCCTCCACGCAGGTGACGGTGCTGCAGCATAACGGCGATCGGGTACAGGCTCGCCTGGATGGCTGGCAGCAGCAGGATGTTACGGGCGCTATCTATGCCGCGCCGGGCAAACGCATCCTGAGCGCGGTGCTGGATGAAGCCGCCGCGTCGCAGGTTAAGGTTATCGGCTCGCAAACCGACGGCGAAACCGGCCAGCGCTGGAACCAGGTTGAACTGACTTTCTGGCTGCCGAAAAACATCCTGATCGAGGATCAGCAGCAGATTTGGCAATACGCCTCCGGCCTGATGACGGCTAACTGCACCGGCTGCCACGGCCTGACCGCGCTGAATCACTTTAACGCTAATCAGTGGATCGGCGTAATGAAAGGCATGGCGCCGCGCACCTCGCTGAGCGAAGAACAGCTGCGCTTACTGACGCAGTATGCGCAAAAACATGCCAGCGATAGCGTGAATTCAGAGGAAAGCGAAAAATGACGAAGCATCAACTTTCAAACTGGTCACGCCGCCGCTTTTTACAGGCGGGCGGCGGCCTGATAGCAGCCAGCGCGCTGCAGTTCGGCTACAGCAAATCGGCGCTGGCGAAAGCTATCGGCCAGGCGCTGCCGCAGTTTACCGCGCTGCGTCCGGCGCAAAAAGGCATCCTCACCGCCGCCCACTGGGGCGCGTTTGAAGCAATAGTTGAAAATGGACGCATGGTTGGCGTTCAGCCGGTGCAGGACGATCCGGCGCCGAACGAACTGATTGAGATGGCGCCGTGGCAGGTCCATGCGCCGAACCGCATCAAAACGCCGATGGTGCGTAAAAGCTGGCTGGAAAACGGGCCGGGCAGCCGCACCGAACTGCGCGGCAGCGATGAATGGGTGCCGGTCAGCTGGGACAAAGCGATCGAGCTGGTGTGCAATGAAATTCGCCGCCTGCAGCAGAACGACGGACCGGGTTCAATCTATGCCGGCACCTACGGCTGGAAAAGCACCGGGATGCTGCATAACTGCCGCGCCTTGCTGCATCGCCTGATGAACCTTACCGGCGGCTTCCTGAACTACAGCGGCGACTACTCTACCGGCGCGGCGCAGGTAATTATGTCGCACGTCGTCGGTTCGATGGAGGTCTACGAGCAGCAAACCTGCTGGCCCAACGTTCTTGAACATAGCGAACTGGTGGTGCTGTGGGGCTGCAATCCGCACACTACGCTGAAAAACAGCTGGAACGTGCCGGATCACGTCGGCCTTGACGGTTTCGCACAGCTGGCGAAGAAAGGCGTGCGCGTTATCACCATCGATCCCATCTACCAGCCGGGCGCGAAGCAGATGAACGCGCAGTGGATCGCGCCGCACGCCTACACCGACTCCGCGATGATTATGGGTATCGCCCATACGCTGCTGAGCGAAAAGCTACATGACGAAGCCTTCCTGCATCGTTATACCGTCGGCTTCGATCGCTTCCGCGCCGTTCTGCTGGGCGAAAGCGACGGCGTGGTGAAAGATGCTGAATGGGCAAGCGGCATTTGCGGCATCGAGCCGGAGGTCATCCGTCAGCTGGCGCGCGAAATGGCGCAGAAACGCACCATGATTATGGCGGGCTGGGGCATTCAGCGTCAGCACCACGGCGAACAGCCGCACTGGCTGCTGGTAACGCTGGCGGCGATGCTGGGTCAGATCGGCCTGCCGGGCGGCGGCTTCGGCTTTAGCTATCACTACTCCTCCGGCGGCAGCCCGACGGCGCGCGGCGGGATTATCTCCGGCATCAGCGCCGGTGAAACGCCGGCCAACGCGCCCGCGCCGATTCCGGTGGCGCGTATCGCCGACTGTCTGGCGAACCCCGGCAAAACCATCAACTTTAACGGCCGCAAGATTACCTATCCGCACGTTAAGATGGTCTACGTGGTAGGCGGCAATCCGTTCCATCATCATCAGGATACCAATAACCTGTTGCAGGCGTGGCGGCAGCCGGAAACCATCGTGGTGCAGGAGCCTTACTGGACCGCCACCGCTAAACATGCCGATATCGTGCTGCCCTGCACCACCAGCTACGAGCGCAACGATGTGGAGATGGGCGGCGACTATTCGCAGCTCTACGTCTTCCCGATGCATCAGTGCGTGGCGCCGCAGCATGACGCGCGCAACGATTTCGATATCTTCCGCGCTATGGCGGCGCGCCTCGGCGTCGAGCCGGCCTTTACCGAAGGTCGCGACGAGATGCAGTGGCTGAAAGCGATGTATGACAACATGAAGAGCCAGGCTCGCACCGCAGGCGTCGCGCTGCCGCCGTTCGATATGTTCTGGCAGTCAAACAACTATATCCGCTTCCCGATTCCGGAAGCGAATAAGCAATGGGTGCGCTTCGCCGATTTCCGCGCCGATCCGCTGCTCAATCCGCTGGGCACGCCTTCCGGTAAGATTGAGATCTACTCGCAGCGCGTGGCGAGCATGAACTATCCCGACTGCCCCGGCCTGCCCGGCTGGCTGCCGCCGCAGGAGTGGCACGGCAGCGAGGCGGCGAAGCGCTGGCCGCTGTCGCTGAACACCGCGCATCCTGAATATCGCCTGCACTCGCAGCTGGATAATACCCCGGTGCGCGAGAAGCATGCCGTCGCCAATCGTGAAGAGATCCTGATCAACGAGCAGGATGCCGCCCGCCGCGGTATTCGCAGCGGCGATCTGGTGCGCGCCTTCAACGACCGCGGGCAGATTCTGGTGGGCGCAGTCGTCACCAGTGATATCCGTCCGGGCGTGGTGCGCATCAGCGAAGGCGCCTGGTACGATCCGGCTCAGCCTGCCGAACCGGGCGCGCTGTGCCGCAACGGCAACGTCAACTGCCTGACGCTGGATATCGGCAGCTCGATGCTGGCGCAGGGCAACTGCGGCCATATGGCGCAGCTGGAGATCGAGAAGTATCAGGGAGAGGCGCCGCCAAACACCGCGCACGTCGCTCCGCCGAGCGCGGCATAACCGCCGCATTAGCGCTGACGGAGCGGCAGCCGTAAAGCTGCCGCCGTAGCGCGCTCTGTTCTGCGCCCCGCGCCTTTCACCGCGCGGGGCGTTTTATTGCCCGCCTGACATATTGCGCCATCCTGCGCGCCGCCTTACCTGCCTTTTTTCGTCAACGGTGCTAACTTTATTAGCATCCGCTGAGACAGCGCCCGCACCTGGGAGAAAACCGTGCATATCCGCCCCTTTACTGAAGCCGACCGCCCTTTTCTGCGCACCCTGCTGCTGGCCGCGCGCAAAACAAACTGGAGCTGGCTTGATGACAGCGCCTGGCAGCTGGAGGATTTCGATCGGGTAGTGCTCGGCGAAACGGTGCTGGTGGCCGAAGAGGATGGTCGTCGGCTTGGCTTCGCCGCTTTTCTGGAAAACGACAATTTTTTGCATAGTCTGTTCGTTGACCCGCAGTTTCAGGGCCAGGGCGCAGGCAGCGCCCTGCTACAGGCGGTACAGGAATGCTTTACCGCCACCGGCGCGCTAAAATGTCTGCTGGCGAACCGCCACGCGCAGGATTTTTACCTGCGTCACGGCTGGCAGATTGTTTCTCAGGGCGAAAGCGAGCAGGGAAAATATGTGCTGATGCACTATAAGAAAGCCGCGCATATCCAGTATGCCAGTAACAAAAATTACCAGTGACTATCCTTCTTATCCCTTTTGCTTTCGTTATTAATGGGTTTCAATGTCCAGCTTCTTGTATCAAGTTTATATTGGCGTTGTTCATCGCTCATCAGGCAATAGATGCCTTCTGACATTTTTATTATTATTAAATGAATTGAACTATTAATAAAAAAAGATCTTTTTTTAACCCTGAAAGAAAGGAAGGGGTTAATTTCATTACTTTTCTCATAAATAATAAGGTATGCACCTGGATCCGCAATATTTTCCTGATAGTAAAAATAAATATTTCCTTCATGCGCAATATAGCGTTCTGAACCTGCCAACCCTTTGCCATTAAATAATATCAGCACAACAAGCAAAGATTTCACAACCAGGAAGATCAAATAAAGAATTTTTTTAACATCTAAAAAATAAACGAGATCGCAAAGTAAAGATAACAGTGCTAAAATCAGAAAAAACAATAATACAAACCTTTCCAGATCAGGCGTACATTTTTGATTCAATAAAAAAACCGATATTACGAATAATATATTATGGATAATGGGGTTTACGAGCATCATCAGTTACCTCCTCCGCATCAAAAATTTCATCATAATATTTAACCACCTGGAAAATTATTGGTAAGCCTGAGTTTAATTCTTCCTTATATTAAGGATATTGCCGTTTTTCTTATTTACCCTTACAACGCTTTATCCTGAACCACCCACGCTTGTTACAGTATAAAAATTATTTAACGCTGTTATTGAACTAAAAAAGTGAGTCACTGTAGTTTCGGTTTATACCTGACTGTAGTCCAGTCAAAAGATGAGTAACCGAACGTATCGTAAACCTTTTCAGTTTTATTTCCATTATCAACATCATGTTCAAAAGTCGATTAGGCTAATCTATAGCTTTTTATTTAACAGCCCAACATTAAAAAGGAAATTTTGGAAATTACTTCCTGCCCAAAAGCCACTTAAAGAGCCTTCGGTTAAAGATGTCGCAGCAGTAATACAAAACAATATTAATAGATTGCTTTTTATTAAGCATGATAATGATAACTTGCGGACAAAACTAAAACATCACACAAAAGACATTAAAAATGTCTGAAAAGTTAACTCACTATCCACATTTCCAAATTTATTAATTTAAATTAACTTTCTAAATAAACGCTTTTTCATGCAATTACCGTTATGGTATTCACAAAATTTCAAATAAAAGTAAGTTAGCCGCCTTCGCTCAAACCTCAACAATGATTATATTTTTATCCATGTCATTGCCATTATTTCTTCTTCTGCTGACAAGATCCACTCGACTCAATCAGCGCCCGCCCTATCAATTTAACCTTTTGATAAAATTAGCATTATTTAATTAACACGGCAAAAGCGTGAGCCGTGCCCGCCCATTCTTACCGCCAGTGCCAGTTTTCCCGCCCGGCTGACCGTAGCGGAAAGGTTTCCCATCCCGCGCGGCGCTAGTTTTATTTTTATCTGCCGGATGCCGTTGGCATCCGCGTTACTAATCGTGGGAGATAAAAATGAGCTTTTTACTGGCGTTACCGGGGATTAGCCTGCACGGCTACGGTGCCATTGAGGATTTGGCGCTGCTGCTGGCGCAGAAGAAATGGGGCAAGGCGCTGATTGTCACCGACGAGCAGCTGGCCGGGCTGGGGCTGACCGACAGCCTGACCGCCAGCCTGCAACGGCAGAATATCCCCTATGCTCTGTTTACCGGCGTGGCGCCGAATCCCACCGAAGAGCAGGTGCAGGCCGGCCTGACCGCCTTCCGCCAGCAGCAGTGCGATTTCCTAATCGCCTTCGGCGGCGGCAGCCCGATTGACAGCGCGAAAGGGATTAAAATTCTCACTGCTAATCCCGGCAGGGCGATTGACTACGCGGGCGTCGGCAAGGTGAAACAGCAGGGCGTACCGCTGGTAGCGATCAATACCACCGCCGGCACCGCCGCTGAAGTAACCAGCAACGCGGTGATTACCGACAGCGCGCGTCAGGTTAAACAGGTGATTATCGACAGTCGCCTGATCCCCGATATCGCCGTCGACGATCCCGCCGTTATGCTGGGCATTCCGCCAGGCGTTACCGCCGCTACCGGTATGGATGCCCTGACGCACGCGCTGGAAGCCTACGTTTCCAAAGGCGCCCACGCGCTGACCGATGCCAACGCGCTGGAAGCTATCAGGCTGATTCATCACTGGCTGCCGGTGGCGGTGGCGGAAGGCAGCAATCGCGAAGCGCGGGAGATGATGGCCTGCGCGCAGTATCTGGCGGGTATGGCGTTTAACAGCGCGGGTCTGGGGCTGGTACATGCGCTGGCGCATCAGCCGGGCGCCACCCATAATCTGCCGCACGGCGTCTGCAACGCCATACTGCTGCCGGTGGTGGCGGCGTTTAACCGTCCGGCCAGCGTCGCGCGTTTCGCCCGCATCGCCGCCGCGCTGGGCGTTGATACTTCGGCAATGGATGAGGAAGCCGCCAGCCACGCCGCGATTGAAGCGCTGCGTCAGCTTGCCCGTCAGGTTGGTATCCCTGCCGGGTTCCGCGAGCTAGGCATTGAAGAGAAAGATATCGAAAGCTGGCTGGATAAGGCGCTGGCCGATCCCTGCGCGCCAGCCAATCCCCGCACCGCTACGCGTGAGCAGGTGCGGGAGCTCTATCAGCAGGCGCTGTAAGAAGGCTTACAGGGCGCGGAAGGCAATCTCGCCGGGAATCACCTCGCCCTGCCAGTAGAGCTGGGCCGCCACGGCGCCCGCCAGCTTACGATAAAGCGCGGTAAACTCGCTGTCGGGGCGACGGATCACCGTCGGCTCGCCAACGTCGAGATCCTCACGCAGATGAATATGCAGCGGCAGCTGACCAAGCAGACGGGTATGGTATTTCTCCGCCAGCAGCTGCGCGCCGCCGCTGCCGAAAATCGCCTCCTGATGGCCGCAGTTGCTGCAAATGTGCATGCTCATATTTTCCACCACGCCCAGCACCGGCACCGCAACTTTCTCAAACATGACGATGCCCTTGCGCGCGTCAATCAGCGCGACATCCTGCGGCGTCGTTACTACCAGCGCGCCGGTAACCGGGATATTTTGCGCCAGCGTCAGCTGAATATCGCCGGTGCCCGGCGGCATATCCAGCACCAGATAATCCAGCTGCGGCCACAGCGTTTCATTCAGCAGCTGCATCAGCGCCTTGCTGGCCATCGGGCCGCGCCACACCATGGCGTTATCTTCCGTTACCAGATAACCGATGGAGTTGGTAGCCATGCCGTGCGACATAATCGGCGCCATATGCTTACCGTCCGGCGAGGCGGGACGCTGATCTTCGGTGCCCAGCATGGTGGGAATGGACGGCCCGTAGATATCGGCGTCGAGAATGCCGACTTTCGCCCCTTCGGCAGCCAGCGCCAGCGCCATATTAACCGCGGTGCTCGATTTGCCAACGCCGCCCTTGCCGGAGCTGACGGCGATGATATTTTTTACGCCGCTGACGCCCGGCTGGTTTTTCACCCGCTTCAGGGTGGCGATATCGTGGCTCAGCCGCCAGTCAACGGCCCGCGCGCCGGTAATACGCAGCAGATCGGCGCTGGTTGTTTCCTTTAAATTTTCAAAGCCGCCGCCCCAGGCGAAGGGCATTTTAATTTCAATATGCAGCGTGCCATCCATCAGCGCCACATGGTGCAGCGCCTTAAGCGCGGTCAGATTATGCTTCAGCGTCGGATGTTCAAAAGTGGTCAAAATGCCGGCGACCATAGCGCGCAGCGTATCGGGCGAAAGCGCCCCGTGGGATTGTGAACTCATCCCTTCTCCTTATCGTTCGGGTTATTTATTTGCCGCGCGCCGCCAGCCTCCGCTGCGCTGCCCGCCGCATATAATGTGATTCGGCTTAAGCATACCAGAAGCCCAGGCAAAGCGTGTTTGCCCGGCAATGCGATAATCCCTTTGTTTACGCCGGGTCAGGCTTTCGGTTACCATCTAAGGCCCTTGTTAACCAGAAGAAACGTGTCCCGCTATGACTCAAGTCGCGAAAAAAATAATGGTAACGTGCGCTCTGCCGTACGCAAATGGTCCTATTCATCTTGGCCATATGCTGGAGCATATCCAGGCCGATATCTGGGTCCGTTACCAGCGAATGCGCGGCAATCAGCTCTGGTTCATCTGTGCTGACGACGCGCACGGCACGCCGATTATGCTGAAAGCGCAGCAGATGGGCATTACTCCGGAACAGATGATTGCCGAGATGAGTCAGGCGCACCAGCAAGATTTCGCTGGCTTTAACATCAGCTATGACAACTACCACTCCACGCACAGCGATGAGAACCGTGAGCTGTCGGCGCTGATCTATGGCCGTCTGAAAGAGAACGGTTTCATTAAAAACCGCACCATTTCACAGCTGTTCGACCCGGAAAAAGGCATGTTCCTGCCGGATCGCTTTGTGAAAGGCACCTGTCCGAAATGTAAAGCCGCCGATCAGTATGGCGATAACTGCGAAGTGTGCGGCTCAACCTACAGCCCAACCGAGCTTATCGATCCGAAATCGGTGGTGTCCGGCGCGACGCCGGTTATGCGTGATTCCGAGCATTTCTTCTTCGATCTGCCGTCGTTCAGCGCAATGTTGCAGGCCTGGACCCGTTCCGGCGCGCTGCAGGAGCAGGTAGCGAATAAGATGCAGGAGTGGTTTGAATCGGGCCTGCAGCAGTGGGATATCTCCCGCGACGCGCCCTACTTCGGTTTTGAAATTCCGGATGCGCCGGGCAAATATTTCTACGTCTGGCTGGATGCGCCGATTGGCTACATGGGCTCTTTTAAGAACCTGTGCGACCAGCGCGGCGATATCGATTTCGACGAATACTGGAAAAAAGATTCCACCACCGAGCTGTATCATTTTATCGGTAAGGATATCGTCTATTTTCACAGTCTGTTCTGGCCGGCGATGCTGGAGGGCAGCAACTTCCGCAAGCCGACCAACCTGTTCGTACACGGCTACGTAACGGTTAACGGCGCCAAAATGTCCAAGTCGCGCGGCACCTTTATCAAGGCCAGCACCTGGCTTGAACACCTCGACGCCGACAGCCTGCGCTACTACTATGCGGCGAAGCTTTCCTCACGCATCGATGATATCGATCTGAACCTGGAAGATTTCGTGCAGCGCGTTAACGCCGATATCGTCAACAAGGTGGTTAACCTTGCGTCACGCAACGCGGGCTTTATCGCCAAACGCTTCGGCGGCAAACTGGCGGATAAGCTGGCGGACCCGGCGCTGTATAAAACCTTTACCGATGCTGCGGAAAGTATTGGCGAAGCCTGGGCCAGCCGCGAATATAGCCGCGCCATTCGTGAAATTATGGCGCTGGCGGACGTAGCAAACCGCTATGTGGACGAGCAGGCGCCGTGGGTAGTAGCGAAGCAGGAGGGCCGCGATGCCGATCTGCAGGCGATCTGCACCATGGGCATCAACCTGTTCCGCGTGCTGATGACCTGGCTGAAGCCGGTGCTGCCGTCGCTGAGCGAACGCGTTGAAGGCTTCCTTAAAACCGAACTGGAATGGGATGCGATTCATACGCCGCTGTTGAACCACGAGGTTGCGCCGTTTAAAGCGCTCTACAGCCGTATCGAAATGCCGAAGGTAAATGCGCTTATCGAAGCCTCAAAAGAGGACGCCGCCGCCGCGCAACCGGCCGCGACCGGCCCGCTGGCTGAGGATCCGATCGGCGACACCATTACCATTGACGATTTTGCTAAAGTGGATATGCGCGTGGCGCTAATTAAAACCGCCGAGCTGGTTGCAGGATCCGATAAGCTGCTGCGCCTGGAGCTGGACGTGGGCGGCGAAACGCGCCAGATCTTCTCCGGCATTCGCGCTGCCTATCCCGATCCCTCAGTGCTGGTTGGCCGCCATACCATTATTGTCGCCAACCTCGCACCGCGTAAGATGCGCTTCGGCGTATCGGAAGGGATGGTGCTCTCTGCCGGACCGGGCGGTAAAGATCTCTTTATCCTCGGCGCGGACAGCGGCGCACAGCCCGGTATGCCGGTGAAATAAACGTAGCGGTAATAAGGCTTTCTCCACCTTCAGCTACGGGAAAGCCTTTATTGCAGCGAGCCTCGTCCAACCGGGCGAGGCGATATCCTTCTCCTCTTCTTATCTGGCGCCACACTCAGCGTTTTACCTTCCTGCCGCACGTTAATAGTTCGATATTATTATTTAGCAAACTATCCTTATCAGCAGGCCCAGCCGCTTCGTCCCGGCCGCGCCGCGCCGGCGAATAAGTGTGATCGGTAGCACGCTTAAGCGTTTCAGCGTATGATGATCTGCAGTTAAAACAGGAGTCTGCGATGTCCAACCTGCTCTCAGCCTGCTGGCGCTACCTGCGCGCCTTTATCGTTATTTACCTCTGCCTGTACGCCGGCATTGCGCTCTCCTCGCTGCTGCCGATCGTTATTCCCGGCAGCATTATCGGTATGCTGATTCTTTTTATGCTGCTCTGTACGCGCATTGTGCCGATAAAATGGGTGCAGCCCGGCTGCCATCTGCTGATCCGCTATATGGCGCTACTGTTCGTACCGATCAGCGTCGGCGTGATGAACTACACCGATATCCTCACCGCCCAGTTTGGACCTATCGTGGTTTCCTGCGTCATCAGCACCCTGCTGGTACTGGTGGTGGTGGGCTACAGCTCTCACCGCCTGCACGGCAGGCCGATTGTCGGAGAAAATAAACATGAGTGATATCTGGTGGTCGCTGCCGCTGACGCTGGCGGTCTTTTTTGCCGCCCGTCGGCTGGCGGCGCGGGTAAAAATTTCGCTGCTCAATCCGCTGCTGATTTCGATGGCGGTGATTATTCCGCTGCTGCTGCTGATCAATATGCCCTACGCCCGCTATTTTCAGGGCAGTGAAGTGCTTAACCATCTGCTGCAGCCTTCGGTAGTGGCGCTGGCGCTGCCGCTGTATGAACAGCTGCACCAGATTCGCGCGCGCTGGAAATCGATTATCAGCATCTGTTTTATCGGCAGCGTGACCGCGATGATTTCCGGCACCGCCATTGCGCTGTGGCTGGGCGCCACGCCGGAAATCGCCGCTACTATTATGCCGAAATCGGTCACCACGCCGATCGCGATGGCCGTTTCCGCTTCGCTGCACGGCATCCCGGCGATTAGCGCCATCTGCGTGCTGATGGCGGGCGTGCTGGGCGCGGTATTCGGCCATATGCTGCTGAACCTGCTGCGGATAAAGACCAAAGCCTCGCGCGGGCTGGCGATCGGCAACGCGTCACATGCGCTTGGTACCGCGCGCTGCGCCGAGCTCGATTTTCAGGAGGGCGCCTTCAGTTCGCTGGCGCTGGTGCTGTGCGGCATTATCACCTCGCTGCTGGCGCCATTTCTCTTTCCGCTGCTGCTGAAGCTGTTCGCTTAACGCGCACGGTGAGGCTAAATTTTGCGATAGATCGCGCAATTTGTAATTTCATTTCATGCCTTGCATTGCTGTAGCGATAGAGATCACATATAACCCGGCAATGGCGCTTTACAATTTGGGGCCGGACCCCGTAATAAGAGGCATGCAATGCATTCACGTTTTCGCCCGGCTTTTGCCGGTTTAGCGGCCGATCTACAGGCTGCGCTTCTTCCAGTGCTTGAGGCTGAGGATTTCGCCGCCTTTTTTACCCCCGCCCAGGTTAACGCTCTCTGCCAACAGAGCGGATTAGATGAAAATGCGCTGGCGCTGGCGCTGCTGCCGTTGGCCGCCGCCTGCGCCGTTACGCCGATGTCGCAGTTCAACGTCGGCGCCATCGCCCGCGGCCGCAGCGGCCACTGGTATTTCGGCGCCAACATGGAATTTACCGGTACGGATATGCAGCAAACCGTGCATGCCGAGCAGAGCGCGGTCGCCCATGCCTGGCTACGCGGCGAAAGCGGTCTGGAGGTCATCACCGTAAACTACACGCCCTGCGGCCACTGCCGCCAGTTTATGAATGAGCTGAACAGCGGCACGGCGCTGCGCATCAGCCTGCCGAATCGCCCGGTTGCGACGCTGGCGGACTATCTGCCCGACGCCTTCGGCCCGCGCGACTTAAATATCACCGCGCTGGTGATGGATAAGGTCGATCACGGCTATCGCCTGAGCGGCGATGCGTTGACGCAGATGGCGATCGCCGCCGCTAATCGCAGCCACGCCCCCTACAGTCAGGCCCACAGCGGCGTCGCGCTGCAAACCGCCAGCGGCGCCTGCTATCAGGGCGGCTATATCGAAAACGCCGCTTTTAATCCCAGTCTGCCTCCGCTACAGGCGGCGCTGATTCTGCTCAATATGCATGGCGAAAGCTGCCAGCAAATTACCCGCGCCGTACTGGCGGAAAGCGACGAGGCGCGCCTGAGCCAGCTGCCCGCCGCCGCCGCTACGCTACGAGCGCTCGGCTGCCGCCAGCTGGAGCAGGTTGCACTGCAAAAAGCGTAGCCTGACAGCCGGTTACCCATGCCGCCCGCTAAAAAAATTTACGGCTTTTGTTATCAGACGTTAACAAAAGCTGTACTTCTGCGAGAATATTCTTAGGATCGTGGCACACCCTGTTGTCATAAAAACACAGGTCACTTCCCCGAAGAGAAGGTGCCTGTAACCGGAGCAAACGCCGCATGGAACTCGATTACGAAAGTAAACGTCCGCTTTATATCCCTTACGCCGGCCCTATCCTGCTGGAATTTCCCCTGCTGAATAAAGGCAGCGCCTTCACCGTTGAAGAACGCAACGAATTCAACCTTAACGGCCTGCTGCCGGAAACGGTGGAAACCATTGAAGAGCAGGCTGAACGCGCCTGGCGCCAGTTTCAGGATTTTAAAAACAATAACGATAAGCATGTCTACCTGCGCAATATCCAGGATACCAACGAAACGCTGTTTTATCGTCTGCTCGACAATCATCTTGAAGAGATGATGCCGATTATCTATACGCCGACGGTCGGCGCCGCCTGTGAACACTTCTCTGAAATCTACCGACGCGCCCGCGGCCTGTTTATCTCCTGGTCGAATCGCGCCAACATCGAAGATATGCTGCAAAACGCCACCAAGCAGAACGTGAAGGTGATTGTCGTCACCGATGGCGAACGTATTCTCGGCCTTGGCGATCAGGGCATCGGCGGTATGGGGATTCCAATCGGCAAGCTGTCGCTCTACACCGCCTGCGGCGGCATCAGCCCGGCCTATACCCTGCCGGTAGTGCTGGATGTCGGCACCAATAACCAGCAGCTGCTGAACGATCCGCTCTACATGGGCTGGCGTCATCCGCGCATTACCGGCGAAGAGTATGAACGCTTTGTCGATGAGTTTATCCAGGCGGTGCGCAGCCGCTGGCCGAACGTGCTGCTGCAGTTTGAAGATTTTGCGCAGAAAAACGCCATGCCGCTGCTGGAGCGCTACCGCAACGAGCTGTGCTGCTTCAACGATGATATTCAGGGCACCGCCGCCGTCACGCTCGGCACGCTGATAGCCGCCAGCCGCGCGGCGGGCAGCCGTCTGCGCGATCGGAAAGTAGTATTCCTGGGCGCAGGTTCCGCCGGCTGCGGCATCGCCGAACAGATTATCGCCCAGATGAAATCGGAAGGGCTGAGCGATGAAGAAGCGCGCGCCAAAGTCTTTATGGTTGACCGCTTCGGCCTGCTGACCGACAAGCTGCCGAACCTGCTCGGCTTCCAGAGCAAGCTGGTGCAGAAGAGCGAAAACCTCGCCGGCTGGCATTTATCCAGCGATGCGATTTCGCTGATGGACGTGGTACGCAACGCCAAACCCGATATTTTAATCGGCGTTTCCGGCCAGCCGGGGCTGTTCAGCGAAGAGATTATCCGCGAAATGCATCGTCACTGCGCGCGTCCCATCGTTATGCCGCTTTCTAACCCCACCTCACGCGTGGAAGCCACTCCGGCGGATATCCTCGCCTGGACCGACGGCGCCGCGCTGGTCGCGACCGGCAGCCCCTTCGCCCCGGTAAGCTGGCAGGGTAAAACCTATCCCATCGCCCAGTGTAACAACGCCTATATTTTCCCCGGCATCGGCCTGGGGGTGATCGCCTCCGGCGCGACCCGCGTTACCGACAGTATGCTGATGGCGGCCAGCCGGGCGCTGGCGGAATGCTCGCCGCTGGTAAACGATGGCGCAGGCCCGGTGCTGCCGGAAATTAAGGATATTCAGGGCGTCTCCAAAGTGATCGCCATGGCGGTTGGCAAAGCGGCGCAGCTGGCGGGCGTGGCGGTGGTCACCTCAGAAGATGTGCTGTCGCGAGCGATCGCCAACAACTTCTGGCTGCCGCAGTATCGTAACTATCGCCGCACCTCTATTTAGCGAAAAAAGCGCTCTGCCGTTAACGGCGGCAGGGATTGCTTAAAAAAGCCGCGCCTGACCGGCGCGCGCTTGCTTCGCGCTGACGGCTCAAGTAGCCTTGAACTATTCTTCCGCCCCGTCCTGAGCACGCCGAACATGTTGAAACGCATGATATATGGCCTGGCCGTCATCCTGCTGCTGATGATACTGGCTGCGCTCGGCCTCGATCGCTGGATCGCCTGGAAAACCGCTCCCTGGATCTATGACGATCTGACTTCGCTGCCGCATCGTCAGGTGGGCGTGGTGCTGGGCACCGCCAAGTATTACCGCACCGGGGTGCCGAACCAGTATTACTACTATCGCATTCAGGGCGCGCTGAACGCCTATAACAGCGGCAAGGTAAACTATCTGCTGCTGAGCGGCGATAACGCGCAGCACAGCTATAACGAACCGATGACCATGCGCCGCGATCTTATCGCCGCGGGCGTTAATCCTGCCGATATCGTGCTGGATTACGCCGGCTTCCGCACGCTCGATTCTATCGTGCGCACGCGCAAGGTATTTGATACTAACGATTTCATTATTATCACCCAGC
The DNA here is from genome assembly GCF_006517625.1 of Mixta tenebrionis. Lineage (GTDB taxonomy): Bacteria > Pseudomonadota > Gammaproteobacteria > Enterobacterales > Enterobacteriaceae > Mixta > Mixta tenebrionis. The sequence goes on from NZ_VHQI01000004.1 coordinate 202,586, forward strand.
GTTTCCACTGCGAGCGCGCGCTTTATATCGCGCTGCATATGGGCATTCAGGCGCAGTGCTACGCCGTGCCGTCGCCGAAAAATATGTTAACGGTGCGCGCGCGTGAAGTGGCGGCGCGCCTCGGCGCGCTGGCGGATCTCTATATTATGAAGCGTGAGCCGCGTTTTCTCGGCCCGCTGGTGCCGATTCCGGCGGTGCATGAGGTGCCGCAGGGAGCGCAAAGCTATCCGGCGGTAACGCCGGAGCAGCTGCTGGAGCTGGAGCAGCGGCGACAGAAAAAATAGCCGTAAAAAAGCCGACGCAGGGTCGGCTTGTTATTTAGCGAACGGGGTGCAGGCTGGGCCGCCCGCGCCCTGTTACTTTTTACGCGAGTATTTCAGCGAATCCAGCGCCACGGCGAAAATGATAATGCCGCCCTTGATAATGTACTGCCAGTAAGGGTTGACGCCGATATAGGTGAGGCCGTAGTTGATTACGGTAAAGATCAGCACCCCGGTCACCACGCCCGCCACCGTACCGACGCCGCCGGCGAAGGAGACGCCGCCCACCACGCAGGCGGCGATGGCGTCCAGCTCATACATAAAGCCCAGGTTGTTGGTGGCGCTGCCGATGCGCCCCGCTTCCAGCATGCCGCCAAAAGCGTAGAACACGCCGGAGAGCGCATAGATCAGGATCAGGTTCAGCGGAACGTTAACGCCGGAGACCTTCGCCGCCTCCGGGTTGCCGCCGATAGCGAAAATATTTTTCCCGAAGCGCGTTTTATTCCACAGGATCCAGACAAACACGATGGCAATCAACGCATAAAAGGTGATGTAGGAGAGCTTGAAATCGCCAAAGCGCAGGAAGCCCTGAGCGAAGGTTGAAAAGCCCGTATCAAAACCGGCAATCGGCGACGCGCCGACATAATCATAGTAGAGCGAGTTGATGCCGTAGACGATGATCATGGTGCCCAGGGTGGTAATAAAGGGCGTCACCTTCAGATAAGCGATAATAACGCCGTTCAGCAGGCCGATCAGGCCGCCAATAATGCACACCGTCAGGATCACCAGCGGGATAGGCACGGTATCCAGCTGCGGAAACACCTTATTAGCGTTGTCCATCGCCTGCAGCATGGTTGCCGCTACTACCGCCGCCAGCCCCACCTGCCGTCCGGCAGAGAGGTCAGTGCCCTGGGTAACAATCAGCCCGGCGACGCCCAGCGCGATAATAATACGCACCGAGGACTGGGTCAGAATATTACTCAGGTTCATTAAGCTGAGGAAGGTGGGGTCCTGGAAAATAATAATCGCTAACAGCACCAGCAAAACAACATAGATGCCGCCCTCTTTCAACCAGGTCAGCGCATTCTTTTTCGTTGTAGCTTTCATGGTAAACAGCCCTTACATCATTAAAGGTGTAACGACGCTAAACGTAATATTTCGTTTTGCGTGGTGTTTTTCGTTTCGACAATACCGGCGACAAGACCATTGCTCATCACCAGAATTCTGTCGGTAATTCCCAGCAGCTCCGGCATTTCAGACGAGATAATAATGATCCCCTTTTCGCGCTTCGCCAGTTCAGCAATCAGCTGATAAATTTCAAACTTGGCGCCTACGTCAATGCCGCGCGTGGGTTCATCCAGCATTAATATTTCCGGCTGGGTAAGCAGCCAGCGCCCGATAATAACTTTTTGCTGGTTGCCGCCGGAAAGCGATCCAATAGAGGTATGGTGCCCCGGCGTTTTTACCCGCATGGCGTCAATCACCCATTGGGTATCGCTTTTCATCCGCCGGTTATCCAGCAGGCCGAGCTTATTTTTATACTGGCGAATATTTGAAATCAGCGAGTTAAAACCGATATCCAGATAAGCGTAAATACCCGTCGAGCGGCGCTCCTCCGTGACTAAAGCAAAGCCGTGATTAATCGCTTCATTGGCGCTGTGGTTATTAATCGCCTTGCCGTGCAGTTTAATGGTGCCGCTCGCCTTTTCACGAATGCCGAACAGGGTTTCGACAATATCGGTACGTTTGGCGCCCACCAGCCCGGCGATGCCGAGAATTTCCCCTTTATGCAGATCGAAGGAGATATCGCGAATTGAGGGCTGACGCAGCGAGGTAAGGCCGCGTACCTCCAGAATCACCTCGCCCGGCACGTTGGTTTTGTCCGGGAAGCGCTGATTCAGGGAGCGGCCCACCATCATAGCGATGATCTTATCCATATCCAGCCCTTCCAGCGGCTGGGTAGCAATCCACTGGCCGTCGCGCAGAATGGTAATTTCATCGCACAGCTGGAAAATTTCTTCCATCTTATGCGAGATATAAACGATGCCGCAGCCGCGATCTTTTAGCTTACGGATAATGGTAAACAGATGGTTTACCTCTTTTTCCGTCAGCGACGAGGTCGGCTCATCCATAATGACGATTTTAGCGTCATAAGAAAACGCCTTGGCGATCTCCACCATCTGCATTTGCGAAACCGACAGCTGCGCCACTTTATCGCGCGGATCGATATCGATATCCAGCTCGTCAAAAATAGCTTTGGTAGCGCGATACATTTTATCGTGATCGACAAACAGCCCTTTTTTCGGATAACGTCCCAGCCACATGTTATCCATTACCGAGCGCTGCAGTACCAGGTTTAATTCCTGGTGCACCATGGAAACGCCATTTTCCAGCGCCTCTTTCGCGCTTTTAAAATTAACTTCTCTCCCCTGAAAAAGAATCGATCCGCTGTCTTTACTGTAAATGCCAAACAGGCATTTTAATAAGGTGGATTTCCCCGCGCCGTTCTCCCCCATTAGCGCGTGCACGGAATGCGGCCGGACTTTCAGGTTAACATTGTCCAAAGCCTTCACGCCGGGAAATGACTTACTGACATGCGTCATCTCCAGCAGGAACTCTTGCTGCTGTGTACGGTTTTCGCTGGCCATAATTTACCTGGCTGAAAAGTGTCTGCGTCTGGCGAATAAGGGCGCGTTCGACACGCGCCCGCATACCTTTATTTACTGAACTGAGAAAGGTTCTCTTTATCTACCGCCACGTAAGGAATACGAACGATTTTATTTTCCAGTTTGAAATTGGTGCCTTCGGCAGCCGGCTTGCCGGCGGCCAGGTTTTTCGCCAGTTCAAAAGTGGCTTTCGCCTGGTTGGCGCCGTCGTTCAGCACCGTACCGGCCATCGCGCCTGATTTCACCATTGCCAGCGCTTCCGGCAGCGCATCGACGCCGAATACCGGAATTGAGGATTTGTTATGCGCCTTCAGCGCTTCTACCGCGCCCATCGCCATCGCATCGTTGTTGGCGATCACCACTTCAATCTTGTTGGCGTTCGGGCCGGAAAGCCAGGCATCCACTTTATCCTTCGCCTGCGCGGTATCCCACATCGCGGTATCCATCGCCAGCTGCTGCGTTTTAATGCCATCTTTATTCAGGGTATCGATCACATATTTGGTACGCGCTTCGGCGTCCGGGTGGCCCGGCTCCCCTTTCAGCAGCACAAACTGAATCTGCCCGTCTTTGTTCAGATCCCAGGCGGGCGTCGCCTTCCAGTGTTTCTCAATCAACTGGCCCTGGATCACGCCCGACTCTTTGGAATCGGTGCCGACATAGTAGGCTTTGTCATAGCTGGCCAGCACTTTAGCGTTCGGCTCTTTGTTGAAGAACACCACCGGCACGTCATTGCCGCGCGCCTTATCCAGCACCACGGCCGCCGCCGCCGGGTCTACCAGGTTGATTGCCAGCGCTTTGACGCCTTTCGCCAGCAGTACGTCGATCTGATCGTTCTGTTTGGACTGGTCGTTCTGCGAGTCGTTCATCAGCAGCTGCACGCCGCCAGCGGCCTGCGCGTCTTTCTCAATATCCTTACGCACCATCGACATAAAGTTATCGTCATATTTATAGATAGTGACGCCAATGCGAGTATCTGCTGCGTGCGCCGTTGCGCCAAACATCATGCTGGCAACCAGGGCAGTGAGGGTGAAAACCTTCTTATTCATGGTATCTCCGGTTTTTACAGGGTCGTTCTGGGTCCGTTTCCTTCACCGGGGGCGAAGCAGCGGACAGGCAGTGAAAAAATCGGCTCAGGCGGGCGGTTAAGAAAACGTTACCCAAAGCCGATGGCTTGCTGACACAAAACCTGACTTCCCTGTGCGGTAACGCTTCCTGAGGGTGGTGACAAAATGTTACAAGGCGCGGCTAACCGGCTGCATTATGGATTAAAGCATCCGTTACATTATGTTTCAGCGCCGTTTAGATGCTGCTATCATAGTGAGCGTAATGTTAATTAACTGTGAATTTACTCACAAATTGAAAACGGTTACATGGATGAATCGCTGGAAAAAGTGATCGGTGCCACATTTTGCCGCGCCGCTACCGAATGGCGGCGCACCAGGGTAGGCATAAAACAGTGCCGCGCATTGCTATCCAGCTCGCCCGCTGCGCCCTTCAGCGCCAGCTCGGTGGCTAATTTCGCCATAGAAACAATGGGATAACGTACTGTGGTCAGCTGCGGATCGGTGTAGCGCGACATGGGAATATCATCGAAGCCGATTACCGAGAAATGGTGCGGCACCGCAATGCCGTTATCTTTTAGCGCCGTCAGCGCGCCGGCCGCCATGCCGTCGTTATAGGCGAAAATGGCGCTAAGCTGCAGATTGCGTCCCAGCAGCTCCACCATTGCCGCCTCGCCGCCCTGCATATCCGGCTCGCCGCAGCCGACCCAGACTTCCGGCGGCGCGATACCCTGCTCCTGTAACGCCATCAGCCAGCCGGCGCGGCGTCGCTCATCATCTTCAATGGCATGGCTGGAGCCAAGATAGCCGATACGCGTATGCCCCTGCTGCAACAGCATGCGCGTCGCCATCAGCGCGCCGGTGACGTTATCCAGCCCGACGCAGCGATGCGCGTAGCCGGGCAAGATGCGGTTCACCAGCACCATTCCCGGCACCTGGTCCATAAAGCCGCCCAGCTCAGCATCGGAAAGGGATTTGGCATGTACCACCAGCGCATTGCAGCGCTGGCGCATCAATACTTCAATGGCGTGGCGCTCTTTCTCTTCCTGGTGCCACGAGTTGCTGATCAGCACATGCTTTTGCACGCGCTGCGCTACGGCATCCACCGCTTTAACCAGCGCGCCGAAAAAGGGATCGGAGACATCCATCACTACCACGCCGATGGTATCGCTAACCTGCGTCGCCAGCGCCTGAGCGTTGGCGTTAGGACGATAGCCCAGCCCTTCCACCGCCTGTAACACCGCATCGCGGGTTTCTGCCGTTACCGCGCTGCTGTTATTCAGCACGCGGGAAACGGTGGCGACCGAGACGCCTGCCTGACGCGCCACATCACGAATGGTAATCATGATGGATTACCTGAAAGATAGCTTTGCATAGCTCACCTGCCGCATAGAATTGCTGGCGGTTATTCTGGCAGGCTGCGCAGGCGGGCTGCGTGAATTACGTCACACGAATGAAAACGGTTACATACAATTTTTTAACCTTTGTGATACCGGTCATTATCCGCGCGGCGCGGCGCCGTCTGCCGCCAGCAGGGTAAGGCGGCGCCACAGCCACTCCAGCGGCCCCTGGCGGAAATAGCGCAGCCAGAGGACAGAGAACAGCAGATTAGCCAGCCAGAGCGGCGCAACCAGCAGCAGCAGCTGGCTGCGGCTGAAGTGCTGAAACAGGCCGAGGTGATAAAACAGCGTGGTGCAGAGTAGCGTTTGCAGCAGATAGTTGCTCAGCGCCATCCGCCCGACGCAGCAGATGGCCTGGGTTATTTTCAGCTTCGCCAGCTGCGGCCAGAAGCCGAAGCAGAGCGCGGCATAGCCGAGGCTGATAAAGGGCGCGGCCAGATCGCGCGGCATTTGCAGGTAAAACGCCGTCCAGTGGTAGTTCCACGCCAGATGCCATTGCAGCAGAGTGGCCGGCAGCTGAATCAGCCAGCCCAGCGGCAGCAGCAACGCCGCGGCGCGCCGATAATGAGCGCGGCTCCAGGCGCCCTGCAGCCAGCCGTTGCGCATCAGCGCCGCGCCGATCAGCATCAGTCCCGCCAGCTGCCAGCCGTACTGCGCTCCCAGCGCCAGCAGCATCGAAGAGAGATGATCGAGCCGGTTGCGCACCGCCTCCATGCCGCCGCCCACTTTCCAGGCGGCCTCATACTGTAGCTCCGCCGCGCCGGGCAGCCAGCTGTGGGGCGGCGTAGCGGATGAGATCAGGCCAAACAGCAGCAGCACGCCGACGCCGACCAAATAGAGCATTACGCCGGTATTGAACAGCGAGCGCGTCGCAGGCAGCTCGCGGATCATGCGCCAGGCGATCAGCCCGACGATGCCGTAGGCCAGCAGGATATCGCCTTCCCACAGCAGAACGGCATGAAGAAAGCCGATAATCACCAGCCAGCTCAGCCGCGCCTGGAGCCAGCGCTTGCCGCGCGGCAGCAGCATCTGCAGGCCCGCGCCAAACAGCAGGGCGAACAGCGTAATAAATTTACTTTGCGCCAGCAGATCGAGCAGCGCCCAGCTCAGCGCGTCGCTGAAGGCAGGCAGGCCCTGCCAGGCGGGATTAAGGTAGGCGGCGGAGGGTAAGCCGAAGCCGTTAATATTCAGCAGCAGGATACCGAGAATGGCCAGACCACGAATAAAATCGAGCGTGATTTGTCGTTGCATGCACGTTTCCTGCCGCCTCATCTGCGGCGAAAAAGCAATCAGTTATGGCGCACCGCGCGCAGAAACTCCTGGCGGGTATTCTGGCTTGATTTAAACAGCCCGCCCAGCGACGTAGTGGTAGTGGCGCTGTTGGCGTCGCGAATGCCGCGCGCCTTCACGCAATAATGTACCGCATCGATAGAGACCGCCACGTTATTGGTGCCGAGCAGCGTTTGCAGCGCGATCAATACCTGCTGGGTCAGGCGCTCCTGCACCTGCGGACGCTGGGCGAAGAACTGCACGATACGGTTGATTTTCGACAGACCGATCACCTTATCTTTCGGGATATAGGCGACGGTGGCCTTGCCGTCAATGATAACAAAGTGATGCTCGCAGGTGCTGGTCAGCGTAATATCGCGCACCGTCACCATCTCATCCACCTTCATCTTATTATCGATCAGGGTGATTTTAGGGAAGTTAGCGTAGTCGAGGCCGGAGAAAATCTCATCCACGTACATTTTGGCGATGCGGTGAGGCGTCTCCATCAGGCTGTCATCGTCCAGATCGAGATTGAGCAGCTGCATGATTTCCGTCATATGTCCGGCGATCAGACGCTTGCGCGTTTCATCATCCATTTTACGCGCAGGCGCACGCAGCGGGGTTTCCAGGCCACGCGCCAGCAGCGCTTCATGGACCAGAGCGGCTTCATGACTTAACGTCACCATGTGATGTTTCTCCTGCAGGTGCGACTTACCGACAATCGCGCACGCGTCGTTATCGGGATAGTAATCAGAGCGCGTATTCTGAAGCACTCCGGGGCGTTTATCCAGTGAATCCCTTTAATCGTCGCTGAAATCGCTTCATGCAGCGCGACGCCATACCAGCGCGCCGGCCAGCAGCAGCGCCGCGCCCGCCACATACAGCGCCGGATCGATCCGCTGCCACAGCAGGCTGGAAAGCGAAGAGAGCATCGGCCCCGCCAGCTGGCCGATGGCGTAGCCGGTGGTCAGCAACCCCGCCAGATAGCGCGTATGCTGCGGCGCCAGCTCGCGGCCATACTGCAGCGTCAGCTGCACCACGCAGAGAAAACCGCCGCCGGTCAGCAGCGCGCCCGCCGCCAGCCCGGCGAGTCCGGGGGCCAGACCGCCGATAAATACGCCCAGCGCCTGCAGCCACAGCGCCAGCGCCAGTCGGATATGGGCGCTTGCCCAACGCCGGGTGAGAATGCCCAGCAGGATGCCGACCACCGCCGCGCCGCCGAAAACCGGCCAGACAAGCTGGGCCAGCAGGCTGTGCGGAAAGCGCGTCGCCGCCAGCTGCGAGAGAAAAGTAGCGGGCAGGATATAGCCAAAACCGGCGAGGCTGTAGCTGAGCACCAACCGCTTCAGATTGCCGTTCAACAGCAGCGGCGCCGGAGCGGTTTCCGGACGATGCAGATCGCCGCGGCGCGGCAGATGCGGCGCGATAATCAGCGTCAGCAGCAGCGCAAGACCGCCGTAGGCGAGCCAGGCGCCCGCCGCCGTTACGCGCCAGCCGTTAAGCAGCAGCGCCAGCAGCCCGCTCAGCACGATGCCGACGCCCGGTCCGGCGAATACCAGCGCCGACAGCCCTGGCCGGTTGCGACGCAGCAGCTGCTCGTTGCTCCAGGCCGCCGCCAGCACCATCGCCCAGCCGCTGGCCCAGCCGATCAGCAGGCGCGCGATGCCGTGCAGCCAGGGGTTAGCCAGCAGCGCGGAGAGCAGCGTCAGCAGCACCGCCCCCCAGACGCCGGCGTGCAGCCGCCGCTCGACGTGACGGCGCGCGCGCATCGCATCAAAAGATCCGCACAGGTAGCCCAGATAGTTGAGCGCCGCCACCAGGCTGGCGCTGGTTAAGGTGAGCTGACCATCGGCGATCATCAACGGCACCTGCGGCGTAAAGGCGAAGCGTCCAATCCCCATTGCCACCACCAGCGCCAGCAGGGCGCTTAACGCGATGCGCCCTGCTCCCGACGGCGTTTGACTCTCTCTTTGCTGCATTGCGGCCCCATCTTTTATTGTTTAGCCATTGCATCCAGCATGCCCGCCGTTTAAACTCACGAAAAGTGAATGTTTAAGATGAAGTTGCTTACGGTAAGAGAACAGATGGATTTAGTCCAGTTACGTATGTTCTGTTCAGTGGCGGAAACCGGTTCGGTAGCGCGCGCCGCAGAGCAGTTGCATCGGGTCCCTTCAAATCTGACCACGCGCCTGCGCCAGCTGGAGCAGGAGATCGGCGTCGATCTGTTTATTCGGGAAAAACAGCGCCTGCGTTTATCGCCGATGGGCCATAATTTTCTTGGCTACGCGCAGCGTATTCTGGCGCTTAGCGAAGAGGCGTTAAGTATGGCACGTACCGGCGAACCGGGCGGTAACTTCGCCCTCGGCTCAATGGAAAGTACCGCTGCCACCCGTCTGCCGAATCTGCTGGCCGCCTACCATCAGCGCTACCCGGCGGTGGCGCTGTCGCTGATCACCGGCACCTCCGGCGAGATCGTCGATCGCGTACGCGCGGGCACGCTGGCGGCGGCGCTGGTTGACGGACCGGCGCACTATGACGAGCTGAACGGCTGCATCGCCTTTCGCGAGCGGATGACGCTGATTTCCAGCGTTGACCATAAGCCGATCCGCAGCGCGGCGGACGCCAGCGACGATACGGTGTTTGCCTTTCGCACCAGCTGCTCCTACCGCCTGCTGCTGGAAGAGTGGTTTCGCGACGGCGGCATACAGCCGCATAACGTGATGGAGATTCAGTCCTATCACGCCATGATGGCCTGCGTAGCCAGCGGCGCTGGCGTGGCGCTGCTGCCCGAATCGGTGCTGGCGCAGATGCCAGGCCGCGAGCGGGTGCAGGCGCACCGGCTGCCGGCCAGGTTCCGCGATACCGCCACCTGGCTGCTGTGGCGGCGCGATGCCTTTACCCCGAATGTGGAAGCGCTGAAGTATTTAATTATTGAGCAGTTCGACGACAACCCCGTTAACGATGAGTTGATGCATCCTCAGGAGTGTATAAATGGAAATGATTAAGACCCGCGCCGCCGTTGCCTGGGCCGCAGGCGAACCGCTGAAGATTGAAGAAGTGGACCTGATGCCGCCGCAAAAAGGCGAAGTGCTGGTGCGCATCGTGGCGACCGGCGTCTGCCACACCGATGCCTACACCCTGTCGGGCAAAGATCCCGAAGGCGTTTTTCCGGCGATCCTCGGACATGAAGGCGGCGGCATCGTCGAAGCGGTAGGCGAAGGGGTGACCAGCGTGGCGCCGGGCGATCACGTGATCCCGCTCTACACCCCGGAATGCGGCCAGTGCAAATTCTGTCTCTCCGGCAAAACCAACCTCTGCCAGGCGATTCGCGCCACCCAGGGCAAAGGGCTGATGCCGGACGGCACCACCCGTTTCTTTAAAGACGGCAAGCCGATTTTCCACTATATGGGCACCTCCACCTTCTCCGAGTACACCGTAGTGCCGGAAATTTCGCTGGCGAAAATCAGCAAAGAGGCGCCGCTGGAAGAAGTTTGCCTGCTCGGCTGCGGCGTAACCACCGGCATGGGCGCGGTGATGAACACCGCTAAAGTGAAAGCAGGCGATACCGTGGCGATTTTCGGCCTCGGCGGCATCGGCCTGTCGGCGATTATCGGCGCGAAGATGGCGAAAGCGGGCCGCATTATCGGTATCGATATCAATACCAGCAAATTCGATCTGGCCCGCAAGCTGGGCGCAACCGATCTGATCAACCCGAAAGATTATGACAAGCCGATTCAGGAAGTGATTGTTGAAATGACCGACGGCGGCGTGGATTTCTCTTTTGAATGCATCGGCAACGTTAACGTGATGCGTTCCGCGCTGGAGTGCTGCCACAAAGGCTGGGGCGAGTCGGTGATTATCGGCGTGGCGGGCGCGGGCGAAGAGATCGCCACCCGCCCCTTCCAGCTGGTGACCGGGCGCGTCTGGCGCGGCTCCGCCTTCGGCGGCGTTAAAGGCCGCTCGCAGCTGCCGGGCATCGTGCAGGATTACCTCGACGGGAAATTCCAGCTGAATGACTTTATTACCCATACCATGCCGCTGGAAGCGATCAACGAGGCGTTCGATCTAATGCACGAGGGCAAATCGATTCGCTCCGTGGTGCATTTCCGTAAATAACAGGAGCCGCAATGCCAACCACGCTGGAATTACTGGAAGAACATCGTCTGTTTGGCGGCTGGCAGCAGCGCTGGCGCCACCACTCTTCGCAGCTCGGCTGCAATATGACCTTCGGCATCTTTCTGCCTGGGCCGAAAGGCGATACGCCGCCGCCGGTAGTGTGGTGCCTGGCTGGCCTGACCTGCACCGATGAAAACTTTGCGGTGAAGTCGGGCGCGCAGCGGGTAGCGGCGGAGCTGGGTCTGGTGCTGGTGATGCCGGATACCAGCCCGCGCGGCGACGAGGTGCCGAATGACGAGGCTTACGATCTCGGTCAGGGCGCCGGGTTCTATCTGAATGCCACCCAGGAGCCGTGGCGCCAGCATTTCCGCATGTACGACTATCTGAATGAAGAGCTGCCGGCACTGATCGCCGCCAGCTTTAACATCAGCGATCGACAGGCGATAATGGGCCATTCTATGGGGGGCCACGGCGCGCTGGTGCTGGCGCTGCGTAATCCGCACCGCTTTGCTTCCGCTTCCGCGTTTGCGCCCATCGTCAATCCCAGCGAAGTCCCCTGGGGCGTGAAGGCGCTCGGCGCCTATCTGGGCGAGGATCGCGAACAGTGGCGGCAGTATGACAGCTGCCTGCTGATGCAGCAGGCGGCGGCGCAGCTGCCGATCTTAATCGATCAGGGCGACAGCGATCAGTTCCTTGCCGATCAGCTCCAGCCGGAACGGCTGGAGGCGGTGGCGCAGCAGAGCGGCTGGCCGCTGACGCTGCGCATTCAGCCCGGTTACGATCACAGCTACTTCTTTATCGCCTCGTTCGTTGAGGATCATCTGCGCTTCCATGCGCAGCATCTGTTGGCATAACTTCAGGGGCGGCGCGGGCCGCCCCTTGTTACCGGCCTCAGAAATTATAATCCATCGCCAGGAAGTAGCGACGTCCATCCTCGGTATAGCCATAATCATCGCGGCTGAAATCCTTATCCAGCAGATTCTGCACGCCTGCCCGCAGCTTAACCGCTTTCGTCGCCTGCCAGCTGGCGCCGGTATTCCACAGCACATAGCCGCCCGGCGTGTTGCCGTCGTTTTTCAGCGTACGGCGTTCGCCGGAGTAGTTAGCCTGTAAATAGAAATTCCAGTCGTCAAGCGGCGTCCAGTCCAGCGTCCCGTTGGCGGTGTGCAGCGGCAGCTCTTTCAGCGGTTTGTTGCCGCCGTCGCTGAGATCGCGTCCGTCGCTATAGGTGTAGTTCAGCGTCAGTTTCCAGCGCTCGTTGAACGGCACCTTCAGCTCGGTTTCCAGTCCGGTAATACGCGCCTTGTTGACGTTGTAGTAACGGAATACCGGCTTACCGTCTTTATCAAAGCCGACAAAGTTGCTGTAGCCGGGCGCCAGCGTTTTATCAGAGGTGCGGGCGATATTAATCATATCGTCAATATTGTTCTGGAAGGCGGTCACGCTGCCGGTTACGCCATCCAGCCAGCCTTCGTCGCCGTGATAGTAGAGCCCCAGCTCGAAGCTTTCGCTGGTTTCCGGCTTCAGCTGCGGGCTACCCACTACCGCACAGCTGCCGCGGCAGGAGTTGCTCTGCCAGTCCGGGCTAAGCTGCAGCAGCGAAGGCGCCTTAAAGGCGTTGGCCCAGCCGCCCTTCACCGTGACGGTATCGCTGGCGTTCCACACCAGATAGAGACGCGGGCTCCAGTGATCGCCGTAGGTTTCATGATCGTCCATGCGCACGCCGCCGGTCAGCGCCAGCGACTCCAGCAGCCGCCACTCATCTTCCACAAACAGCGCATACTGGCTGGCGGAAGTACTGCCGCTGCCTTTCAGATTGACCGCATCGCTCAGCTTATCGTGACGCCATTCGCCGCCGAAGGTCAGCAGCTGATTGATATCGGCCAGCGGCAGCACCAGCTTGCCGTCGAGGCTGTTGTTGCGCGAGGTAATCGTCTTACTGGAGTAGTTATCGATTTTGTCGCCGTAGAAGCGCAGCTCGGTATTGCCGAAGTCCCAGCGTCCATTGTGGCTCAGGCTGTAGTTCTGGCGTTCCAGGCGGTTTTTATCCAGCGAATCGGAATCGCGATCCTGACGATCGAAACCGTAGCCGACGCCGATCTCCTGGTTATCGCTGGGCGTCAGGGTAAATTCCGCGTTGCCGTTGCGCGAGGTATAGCCTTCAATACGCGGTGAATCGCCGCTGCTGGCGGAGGGCGCATCATCTTTTTCCCGCTTGCCGAGGTTGCCGTAAACCTTCACCCCCAGCAGATCGTCAACCAGCGGACCGCTGGCGAAAAAGTTGCCGTTATAGCTGTCGCCGCGATCGCGATGCTCCTGCAGCGTGGTATCGGCGCTCAGGGTGCCGTGCCAGGCTTTACCTACCTTGCGGGTAATGATATTCACCACGCCGCCCAGCGCGTCGGAGCCGTACAGCGAAGACATCGGACCGCGCACCACTTCGATACGCTCGATAGCATCCACCGGAATCCAGTTAAGATCGAAATCGTTATGGCGGAATACCGCATTGCGCGAGTTGACGCGCTTGCCGTCAATCAAAATCAGCGTGTAGCTGCTGTCCAGCCCGCGCAGGCTGACGCCCTTACGGTTATCGCCTTCGTTGGTTAACTGCACGCCCGGCACGTCGCGCAGCACGTCACGCAGATTCTGCACCGGCTTGCGCTTAAGCTCTTCGCTGGTAATCACGCTAATGCTGGCGGGCGCGTCCTGTAAATTAACTTCATTTGCCGAGGCGGTAACCACCATCGTCTCATTATGATCTTCCCCTGCGGCGGAAACCGGCAGCGACAGAATAACGGCAGATGTGCAGATACCTGCGCGCATCACGGCATTTAAGCGGAACATACTTCTCTCCATGAGGTAACAATAGTAAGGATAAAATTACGCTCATGCCCACATTGAAAAGACGATAATCATCGTCAAAGCTACCTGTTGCTTGTTGCAGCGCTTTTTTGCCGCTGCTGATAATAATTTTGTTGCGCTATTGCGTTAATTCGCTGGCTCGCGCCATTTTTTATCGGCGCTGGCCGCCGTCGCGCCTGCCTACAGGCCCGGCTCGGCCACCAGCCCGTCAATCAATACCTGCGGCGTACCCTGCGAGCAAAGCTCGATGCGCCCGCGCACGCCGTAAACCTGCGCCAGGCTCTGCGCGGTAATCACCTGCTCCGGCTCGCCATCGGCGATGAGTCTGCCCTGCTTCAGCATTAATACATGTTCGGCGTGCCGCAGCGCGATATTAATATCATGCACTACCACCACCGTAATGATATTGCGCCGCCGCGTTTCCCTCCGCACTAAATCCATTACGTGGAACTGATAATTTAAATCCAGCGCGCTTAATGGTTCGTCGAGTAACAATAATTGCGGGCGACGAATTAACGACTGCGCTAATCCCACCAGCTGCTTCTGCCCGCCGGAAAGCTGATCGAGATAGTTTAATGCCAGATGCGCAATACCCAGCTGCTCCAGCAGCGCCATCACATCCGCTTCGCTGCCGGAGCCGCCGGAAGCGCGCTGGGCGACAATGATCGATTCCAGCACATGCAGATGCACGCCGGCCGGCAGCGACTGCGGCAGGTAAACTACCCGCTCGGCACGGCGGGAAAACGGCAGCGCCAGCAGCTCTTCGCCGTTGAGCCACAGCTCGCCCTGCGCCGGATTCAGCCCGGCCAGCGCGCGCAGCAGAGTGGATTTGCCGCAGCCGTTAGGCCCCAGCAGCACGGTGATCTTGCCGCGCGGCAGCCGGGGCACGCTAAGGTTTTCAATCACTTTGCGCTGTGGATAGCCGCTGTAAAAACCGCGAATCCGTAGGCCCGACATCAGACATTCCCCCGATGGCGCAGAATAATCGTCAGGAAGAAGGGTACGCCCACCAGCGAGGTAACGATGCCGACCGGAATAATCACGCCAGGAATCAAATTTTTCGAGGCGACCGAAGCCATCGACAGCACCAGCGCGCCGATCAGCGCGCTGGCCGGCAGGTAGTAGCGGTGATCCTCGCCGAAAACCAAACGCGAAATATGGGGCGCCACCAGGCCCACAAAGCCAATCGGTCCGACAAAAGCGACCGCCAGCGCGGAAAGGATACTGATACGCAGCAGCGTACCGAGACGCAGGCGGCGCACGTCGATGCCGAAGCTGACCGCCCGATCTGCGCCAAGGCGCAGCGCAGTCAGCTTCCATGCGCTCATCAGCGAAAACGGCAGCATGATCAGCAGCGCCACGCCAAGCACCGCCAGCTTCTCCCATGAGGCGCGCGCCAGGCTGCCCATCGTCCAGAACACCAGCCCCTGCAAAGTATCTTCGCTGGCGATAAACTGCAGCATGGAAACCAGGGCGTTAAAGGTAAACACCAGCGCGATACCAAACAGCACCACGCCGGAAGAGGCAACGCGCGTCCAGCGGGTGACGCCATCAAGCATCAGCGCGGCGAACAGCGCGAAAGCAAAGGCGTTGCCGGAAATAAGCCATTGATCGGCAATGCCGGGAATGCCGATGCCGAGGATAATCGCCAGCGCCGCGCCGAAGGCCGCCGCCGAGGAGACGCCGAGCGTAAAGGGACTGGCCAGCGGGTTATTGAGGATGGTTTGCATCTCTGCGCCCGCCAGACCGAGCGCCAGCCCCACTACCACCGCCATCAGCGCGTAGGGCAGCCGAATTTCCCAGACGATCACGCGCGTACCGGCATCCACGCTCTCCGGCTGCAGCAGGGTGTGCCACAGCGTGTTTAGCGTCAGGCCGGAGGGGCCAAGCGTAAAATCAAGCATCAGCGAGGCGAGGATAGCCAGCAGCAACACGCCGATCAGCAGCAGGCGACGCCGCAACAGCTGGTGATAGCGTCCCATAACCGGCAAAGGCGATACGGGGCGCTCAAAGGGGGCGGAGTTATGCGTTGCACTCATGTTAAATCCTGTCAATATCCGTCATCCCGGACGCGGCGGGCCTGCCTGCCGCCTTTAACCGCGACGGCCTGGCGAATAACCGCCCGCTTACTATGATTTTTTGCCGCTAACGAAAGCATTGTGGTCAGGGCAGGAACAATAGATCAAATGATAATGGTTATCAATGCAATTTGTAACATCTGTGCTGTTACGCTGATTAAAACAAAAAGGCGCGACCTGGGTCGCGCCTTTACGTTCACGGCTTTAGTCCTGGCTGTTAATCGCCGAAACGGGGAAACTCCATGTCGCGGTAACGCACAAAACGGGTGCGGCGCGTCAGCTTGTAGCCGAACCAGATAAGCAGGAACAGCGGAATGCCGATATAGGTAGCCGCCACGCCGTACCAGTCGATGGTATCGCTCAGGAACGCCTCATAGTTCTGCCCCAGAGTGATAATCAGACAGAGAATAAAAGCGAAGATCGGTCCCAGCGGGAAAAAGCCGGAGCGGTAAGGCAGATCCGCCAGGCTATGACCCTGCGCTTCGTAGCCGCGACGGAAGCGGTAATGGCTGATGGCAATGCCGAGCCAGGCGATAAAGCCGGTCATGCCGGAGGTGTTCAGCAGCCACAGATAAACCTGCTGATCGCCGAATTTCGAGGTCAGGAAGCAGAGCGCCGCCACTACGGTAGTAGCGTACAGCGCGTTGCGCGGCACGCCGTTCTTCGACAGCTTCGCAAAAATGCGCGGCGCTTTGCCTTCGCTGGCCAGGGTAAACAGCATACGCGTGGAGGCGTACATGCCGGAGTTGCCCGCCGACAGCACCGCCGTCAGGATCACCGCGTTCATCACCGCCGCCGCCGAGAGCAGGCCCGCATGCTGGAACACCAGCGTAAAGGGGCTGACGCTGATATCTTTTATATCGTTACGCAGCAGGCTGGGATCGGTATAAGGAATAATCAGGCTGATAATCAGAATGGCGAAAATATAGAACAGCAGAATACGCCAGAAGACCTGACGCACCGCGCGCGGAATGTTTTTCGCCGGATCTTCCGATTCGCCCGCGGCAATGCCGATAAGCTCGGTGCCCTGGAAGGAGAAGCCGACGATCATCGCCACGCCAATCATCGCCGAGAAGCCGCCGGCGAACGGCGCCTCGCCGATCTGCCAGTTCTGCCAGCCCGCGTTTTCGCCGCCGCGCAGAATACCAATCATCATCAGCACGCCGATAATGATAAAAATCACCACGGTGGTCACTTTAATCAGCGAGAACCAGTATTCCGCTTCGCCGAAGCCCTTCACCGAAATATAGTTCAGCAGGAACATCAGGCCGAGGAACAGCGCGCTCCAGATCCAGCCCGGCGTATCCGGGAACCAGTAACTCATCACCAGCTGTGATGCCACCAGGTCAACGGCGATGGTTACCGCCCAGTTGTACCAGTAGTTCCAGCCAAGCGCGAAGCCAAATCCCTCTTCGACGTATTTGGCACCATAGGTGGAGAAAGAGCCGGAAACCGGCATAAAGGCCGCCAGTTCGCCCAGGCTGGTCATCAGAAAATAGACCATCAGACCAATAAGAGCGTATGAGAGCAGCGCGCCGCCGGGACCCGCCTGAGAAATGGTGGCGCCTGAAGCGACAAACAGCCCGGTGCCGATCGAACCGCCGATGGCGATCATGGTTAAATGGCGCGCCTTAAGCGCACGTTTCAACCCTGGCTGCTGTGTTGTTTTTTTATCCTGAACCATATTTAAACGCTGTAAATGGGTAAAAAATGAGGCCGCGATTGTAACAACTCACCCGGTCAAGTATAGCGATAACCGACGGTTATAAGTTACCTTCATGATGCGGCGCGGATTATTAGCAAAGGCGTCCGTCGCATTGGGACCTATTCGCGACAGTAGCTCAGAAAGCGCATAAGCGCATTAGAGAGATGCTTTTGCCGGTGATGAATGCGATACAGCGTGCGCGACAGCTTCGGCAGCGGAATCGCCACCTCCGCCAGCGAGCCGCTCTCCAGCTGCTCGGCCACCACGCGCCGCGACAGGCAGCTGACGCCCATGCCGTGGCGCACCGCATGCTTGATCGCTTCGGAATTGCCCAGCTCCAGCGCCAGCTGAAACTGCGGCAGATGCGACAGCAGCAGATAATCAACGATTTCCCGCGTGCCGGAGCCCTGCTCGCGCAGGATCCAGGGCGCGGCGGCGAGGCTTTCCAGCGTCACCGGCTGGCGCAGCAGCGGCGCATCCGGCGCGGTAAAAACCACCAGCTCATCTTCCAGCCAGGGATAGCTGATAATGTCGCTAACGTGACAGGGGCCTTCAATCAGCCCCAAATCAACGCGAAAATCCGCTACCGCATCGATCACATCCTTGCTGTTGCCGACGCTCAGCTCCAGCGGCAGCTGTGGATAGTCACGACGCCAGGCGGCGATCATCCCCGGCAGCAGATAGTTGCCGATGGTGCTGCTGGCATAAAGCCGAATCGCGCCCCGATCCTCGCGAAACAGCTGCTCGATATCGGCGGCCTGCTCCAGCAACGCCACCGCGCGCGGATAAAGCAATCGCCCATGTTCGTTCAGCACCAATCGCTTACCGACCCGGTCAAACAGCTGTACGCCAAGCTGCCCTTCCAGATCGGCCAGCGCGGCGCTAACCGCCGACTGAGAGAGTGAGAGCAGCTGGGAAGCCTGCGTCGTGGAGCCGCTTTTCAGCACCTCGGTAAATACGGCGATCTGCCGCAAAGTAATATGCAAGGCGTTTTCCTTATGCCATAAAATGAGGGAAGCCCCAGAAGAGCGCCGCCAGCCAGAACGCCAGCAGCAGCAGCAGAATAGGTGCAGGCCACCGTCTGCCCTGCCGCTGCCGCCGTTCCATCTGCGCTTCTCCGCTCAGACGGATGTCACGCGGCAGCAGGCGCACCAGCAGGCTGATGCCGAGCGGCACGATAATAGCGTCGTCCAGCAGCCCCAGAAGCGGGATAAAATCAGGAATAAGATCGATGGGGCTGAAGGCGTAGGCCGCCAGCAGAGCCATCAGCAGCTTCAGCCACGTCGGCGTGCGCGCATCGCGCCAGGCGAACCACAGCACCAGCCCATCTTTTTTAAGCAGCCGCGCCCGGCGCCGCAAACCCGCGAACAGCATTTTCACCCCGCAGCTATATCACTTATTTCGATTAATTATAAATATATAATCAATTTCTCTTTTAAGCCAGAAATGACGCAAACTCTCCGCCAGTAACAGGAGAAGAAGCATGGCTGACCTAACCTTAAACAGATCGCTACGTACGCCGGCAGGCTATCTGCCCGGCCTGCTGCTGACCGGCATCATTGCCGTCGCCGCGCTGCTGCTGGGAAATCAGCGCAGCTTTACCGCGCTGGGCCTCAGCGCCCTGACGCTGGCTATTGTGATGGGGATGGTGCTGGGCAACACGCTTTACCCGCGCCTGGGCGCGCTCTGCGACGGCGGCGTGCTGCTGGCGAAGCAGCGGCTGCTGCGGCTGGGGATCGTGCTCTACGGTTTCCGCCTCACCTTTCAGCAAATCGCCGACGTGGGCGCCAGCGGCATAGCGATCGATCTGCTGACGCTCAGCTCCACCTTTTTGCTCGCCTGCTGGCTGGGACAGCGCTGGCTGAAGCTCGATCGGGAAACCTGCTGGCTGATTGGCGCCGGCAGCAGCATCTGCGGCGCCGCCGCGGTACTGGCTACCGAGCCGGTAATTAAGGCGCAGGCGTCGAAGGTAGCGGTGGCGATCGCCACGGTGGTGCTGTTCGGCACCCTGGCGATTTTTATCTGGCCGCTGCTCTGGACGCTGGCGCATTCGCTCTGGCCGTCGCTAAGCGCGACGCAGTTCGGCATCTATATCGGCTCGACCGTTCATGAGGTAGCGCAGGTGGTTGCGGCAGGCCACGCCATCGCTCCCCAAACGGAAAACGCAGCGGTGATCGCTAAAATGCTGCGGGTGATGCTGCTGGCGCCGTTTCTGCTGCTGCTTTCCGCCCGGCTGCGCCAGCTGGCGCCGCAGCAGGCTACGGGAAAACGCCCGCTCGCCTTTCCGTGGTTCGCCCTGCTGTTTATTGTCGTAACGCTGTTTAATTCCTGCCATCTGCTGCCCGCCAGCTGGATTGCGGCCATTGAGCAAATCGATACCCTGCTGCTGGCGATGGCGATGGCGGCGCTGGGCCTGACCACCCATATCAGCGCGCTGAAGCAGGCTGGCGTACGCCCGCTGCTGCTGGGGCTGCTGCTGTTTATCTGGCTGATGCTGGGCGGCGGCGCGCTTAACCTGCTGGTGCACCATTTCATGCCCTGAGCGCATCAGTTATCATCACCTGCTTGCTCAGGCACGGCCATTAACAGGAGAACGGCATGAAATTTATCGGCGCTCATGTAAGCGCGGCGGGCGGCGTGGATCAGGCGGTAGCGCGCGCGCATGAACTGGAAGCCACGGCGTTCGCGCTGTTTACCAAAAACCAGCGGCAGTGGCGCGCTGCGGCGCTGACGCCGGAAACTATTCGCGCGTTTCGCGACGCCTGCGAGAAATATGGCTACGGCAGCGCCCAGATTCTGCCGCACGACAGCTTTCTGATTAACCTTGGACATCCGCAACAGGAGCCGCTGGAAAAATCGCGGGCAGCCTTTATTGATGAGCTGCAGCGCTGCGAACAGCTCGGACTGTCGCTGCTTAACTTCCATCCCGGCAGCCACCTCAACCAGATGGATGAAGAAGCCTGCCTGCGGCGCATCGCGGAATCGATCAATATCGCGCTTGATAAAACCGCCGGCGTTACCGCAGTGATCGAAAATACCGCCGGTCAGGGCAGTAATCTCGGCTTTCGCTTTGAGCACCTGGCGGCAATCATTGACGGCGTGGAGGATAAATCACGCGTCGGCGTCTGCATTGACACCTGTCACGCCTTTGCCGGCGGCTACGATCTGCGCAGCGAGGCGGACTGCGTGGCGACTTTCGCCGAGTTTGAGCGCATTGTCGGTTTTCAGTACCTGCGCGGAATGCATCTGAACGACGCTAAAAGCGCTTACGGCAGCCGCGTTGACCGCCATCACAGCCTGGGCGAAGGCAATATCGGCACCACCGCGTTTAGCTGGCTGATGCAGGACAGCCGCTTCGATAATATCCCGCTGATTCTGGAAACCATTAATCCTGCTATCTGGAAGGATGAGATCGCCTGGCTGAAGTCGCAGCAGCGCAATCCGGCGCTCACGCAATAAACTGTTCATTTGCGGCATAATATTCTCCGGCATAGCCGGAGATTTTTCACAGGCGCCTGTAAGCTCTGGTTACCAGCAGCGCCCTAACCGATATATCGTAATTTGACATTTGTCTCTTCGGATTACTGACGGCCCCATAAACGGGCTGTCCGGATAAGGCTGCGATAACGGCTCCCGTTTTATTTTCTTTGCGAAAGCCTGGCCGTCTGAAGGTGATCTGCTGAAGCGGCGGCAACACGAAGAAAAAGCGGCCATAAAACCTTTAATATCAGCAGAGGGTACGGCAGCGCCAAAATTGGCGGGGCGATATTTTCCGTTGTCTGGGCTGATAGCGGTAGTCTCTGCAGAGCCGCATTGCCGCCCCTGGTTGTTTGTAGCTTTTGCTACATTCCGCCTTAAGGTTAGCTGTTTTTTAAGTATAGAGTTCCAGCTGTTACGATACAGTTTGCCTGCAGGTTTCATGTATACTCGCTACATAGCTTTTGTGAAATTTTCAGGATGAATGGTGGAAATATGATGAAAGTGAGTGAGGCAGCATTACTGGAATCAGGCTTTAGCCATGCAGATCTACAAAAACTGAATAACAACATTGCTAACTATGGCGGTTCGCTGGATTCCGTAGTCCACGATCTTGCTAACCGCTTTAACGCTTCAAAGTGGATTACTATCGCTGCCTTTATCATACTGGCTCTCACGCTAATGCTGGCACCCGTAGATACCAGCATCACGCTTGCAGCCACACTTGCGATTGTATTGCCTTTTATATGGTATTTAACGCCAGCAAAACTTGCGTACAGGTCATGGCGCTATCGCAGATTATCGATTAATTCTGAACCGCGTCAGTAACAGACATAAGGTCAAATATGACCTTAGCTTTAACACCATAACCGACAATTTTCATTGTGAGCTTTGGACGGCTCATCGTGCTGACTTTCCTGTAATAATCGACAGGCAGATAGCGAAATAAACGCCAGCTTCCAGGGCGTCTGAACAGGCCGAATATGCTATATGCGTTTGCAACAAGCGAGATTGATTTATAGGTTCCCAGTCCGCTATTACGGCTGAACCCCATAAATTCAGCTGTGGATATAGCGGCATCCGCAACCAAACCTTCCGAGTTTTTATTATTCATTGCATAGTGCGCAATTTCTTTGCTTACCCCATTCGCACCATCAGTAACCAGAACTGCACCAGCCAGAACGCCCAAAGGCGTCATAGAGCCGATAAGGGTCAGACCAACGGCTATTTCAACGCCAGACAACACCACATTTACGGCAGAAATAACATAACCCACTATTTTGTTATTTTCCCGTACAAACTCTACTTTAGCGTAAAGCTGCGCAGTCTTCATTCGCAGCATCCTGTCCTGTTCATGAAGGTTTGCGGTTTCTTCCCTCAGAGCCTGAATACATGCCATACACTCTTCATCTGTTTTTGCGCGCCGGGCGATGGCGAACTGCTGCTCAATAACCCCTTTTATCTCCTCATGAAATTTTAAACGGATCAGACCATCGCTGAGGTGGGGAAAGGACAGCATATTCGCTGTATTAACCAGTTTCCTCGCCTCCAGATTAACCATTGCCTCCGCCCAGTTTTTATTTCTTCCCCCTGAGCGCATCATATCAAGTAACGCAGCATCCATGCAGATTCCCCTGTTGATTCCTTAAACAAGAATAACAATTTTATAGCAATATCCACCTGCTATCTGTTATCGAAGTACATAACTGATAATCAACGAGTCGGGTTTTTATATCAATTTCAGGCGGGGAAAAGAGCGCATAAAACCATTGCAGAAATCGTGTAGCGTTACCAACATAATTTCATACCTGTTTACAGGTATCTACGCAGCAAGCTATCGCAGCCGTAAAAGAAAACTACGGCTGGATTACAGCGGCAAATTCATTGTTTAACTGTTGCTGAACCGCAAGCTGCTTTAACAAATAAAAAAAGGTTTTGCTAAGCGGGCCAAAGCTAAAAACT
Organism: Mixta tenebrionis; assembly: GCF_006517625.1. Lineage (GTDB taxonomy): Bacteria > Pseudomonadota > Gammaproteobacteria > Enterobacterales > Enterobacteriaceae > Mixta > Mixta tenebrionis. Next base: position 225,442 of record NZ_VHQI01000004.1, read on the forward strand.
TTACTGCCCCCTACCGGGCTGGAGAGTTTTCTACAGATAAAAAACGCCAGCCGCAGGGACTGGCGTTTTCCTTACGCGGCATAAATCAGACCTGCGCCAGCTCCGATTCAGGACGCTTCAGAACGGCGTAGGCGATCCCCGCCAGCAGCGTACCTGCCACAATCGCCAGCAGGTAGCCCACAACCGGCGTAATGGCGCCGGGGATCAGCAGCACAAACAGACCGCCGTGCGGCGCCATCAGCTTCGCGCCCACTATCATGGAGATGGCGCCGGTTACCGCGCCGCCGATAATGCAGCACGGCAGTACGCGCATCGGGTCGCGCGCCGCAAATGGAATCGCCCCTTCAGAGATAAAGCAGAGGCCCAGCACCAGCGCCGCTTTGCCCCCTTCCTGCTGGCCTTTATTGAATTTCCTGCGCGCCAGCAGCGTCGCCAGCCCCATCGCCAGCGGCGGCACCATGCCGGCGGCCATAATCGCCGCCATCGGCGCATAGGTTTGCGAACTCAGCAGACCGACGCCAAAGGCATAGGCCACTTTATTAATCGGCCCGCCCATATCGGCACACATCATGCCGCCCAGGATGGTGCCCAGCATTACCGCATTGCCGGTACCCATATTACCCAGCCAGTGGGTCAGGCCCTCCATGATTTTCGCTACCGGCGTGCCGACCACGTAAATCATCAGCAGACCGGTGATCAGGCTCGCCAGCAGCGGAATAATCAGGATCGGCTTCAGCGCCTCCATACTCTGCGGCAGCTTCACCTTGCTGCTGAGGAACTTCGCCGCATAGCCGGCAATAAAACCGGCGATAATGCCGCCAAGGAAGCCCGCATTAATGCTGCTGGCCAGCATCCCGCCGATCAGGCCCGGCGTCAGGCCGGGACGGTCGGCAATGGAGAAGGCGATAAAGCCCGCCAGCACCGGCACCATCAGCGCAAAGGCGGTGTCGCCGCCGATCTGCATCAGCGCCGCCGCCAGAGTGCCCTGCTCTTTAAAAGCGTTAATCCCAAAAGCGAAGGAGAGCGCAATCGACAGGCCGCCCGCCACCACCATCGGCAGCATATAGGAGACGCCGGTCAGCAGATGGCGATAGGCGCCCGCCCGCGTTTTCTGCTGTTCGCCCGCCTCCGCCGCGCCTGACTGCCCGCCTTTCGGCTGATAAGGGCGCGCCTCCGCCAACGCTTTGTCAAACTCCTGCGCGGTTTTCTTCAGCGCCAGGCTGGTAGAAGTGCGATACATCGGCTTACCGGCGAACTTCGCCAGGTCTACCTCGATATCCGCCGCTACTATCACCAGGTCGGCCTCGGCCACTTCCTGCGGCGTAATGGGGTTACCGGCGCCGACGGAGCCGCGGGTTTCCACCTTCACCCACCAGCCGCGTTTTTTCGCTTCGGTTTCAATCGCCTCCGCCGCCATAAAGGTATGCGCCACGCCGGTTGGGCAGGCGGTGATCGCCACGATGCGTTTCATCGCTTGCGGAGCGTCGGCCCCGATCGCCGCGCCTGGCGCAGCCGCCGGCGCCTGCCAGGGTTGAGCTTCCGCTTTCGCCTGCGCCAGCAGCGCCTGCGGATCGCGCACCGCCCGCGCGGCATCGCCCAGCCACACCGCTTTGCCGTTCAGCGCATCGTCAACGGGCAGCCGGTCGCCCAGCACAATCACCAGCTCGGCGTCGGCAGGATTTTCTACCAGCGTCAGGCCCGCGTCGCCCGCCGCCGCGGCGAGAAGTTGTTTTGCCATATAGCCGGAGGCAAGCCCCAGCGCAGGATCCGTCATCAGCAGCGTTTTCATTATCGCTCTCCCGCTGTCAGTTAAAAGGTTTCAGATCGACGCGCGCCATCATGGCGGCCAACTGGGTACGATCGGTGATGCCGACATTGCTCTGGCTTACCGCCAGCGCGGCGACGGCTGTCGCCAGGCGCAGCGTATGCTCGCTGGATTCACGCATCAGCAGACCGTAAATCAGCCCGCCGACCATAGAGTCTCCGGCACCGACGGTGCTGACCACTTCACAGGCCGGCGGCCTGGCGATCCATTCGCCGGAAGCGTTAACCCACAGCGCGCCTTCGGCGCCCAGCGAGATCACTACGTGGGCGATGCCCTGTTCACGCAGCGCATGCGCCGCCTCAATCACTTCTTTCAGCGTCGGCAGCTTGCGTCCGGCCCAGATCTCCAGCTCGCGCAGGTTGGGTTTTACCAGCCAGGGCGCGGCTTTCAGCCCGGCGACCAGCGCTTCGCGGCTGCTGTCGAAAATAATGCACGGGCAGTGGGTGCGCAGTTCGCTCATCCAGCGGGTAAAGGCTTCCGGCGTCACGCCCGACGGCAGGCTGCCGCTGACGCAAACCATATCGAACTGACCGAGCCAGCTCAGCGAATCCGCCGCAAAGCGCTCCCACTCCTGATGGCTGACTTCAAAACCGGAGAAGTTAAGATCGGTGACTTCGCCATCCTTTTCGGTCAGCTTAACGTTAATGCGCGTGCGTCCCGGCACGACCTGAAAACGGTTGGCGATACCCAGTTCGCTGAACAGATGCTGGAAGCCGTCCTGGTTCTCTTTGCCCAGGAAACCGCCGACGGTTACGTCGATCCCTAAATCTTTCAGCACCTTCGCCACGTTGATGCCTTTACCTGCGGCATGCAGGCCGGTGGTTTTCACCAGGTTTACTTCGCCGCGCTCAATTTCCGGGCAGAAGCCGACCAGGTCGTAGGCCGGATTTAAGGTAATAGTTGCTACGCGTCTGCTCATGCTGCCCCCTCGCCAAGGCCGCTGTTAATCGCCTCTTCAATTGCGTCCAGCGCCTGTTGCGCATCTTCACCGCTGGCGGTAAAGCGCAGGCGATGGCCTTTTTTCACGCCGAGCGCGACGACTTTCATCAGGCTGCGTCCGTTTGCCGCTTTGCCGCTGCCGTCGAGATTGGTAACCGTCACGTCGCAGTTAAATTTCTTAATCACGCTGACCAGCGCCGTGCCCGGACGGGCGTGCAGGCCGTGTTCATTGCGGATAACAAATTCCGCCGTCAGCAGGTCCGCCTGTTCGCTGACTTCACTGGTCAGCAGCGCCAGCACTCCTGCCGCATCCGCCTTCAGCAGGCGTTCCGCTTTTTGCTTCAGCAGCAGATCGCTCAGGTAGTTCAGCACCTGGAGCGGCTTATCATCCGTTACGGCAACGGTTACCAGCATCGCCGCCGGCTCACCGTCTACCTCGAAGGGCTGCGCCGCCCGGCTCACCGCCACGGCGCTGCCAAGGTTGCCTTCGGTGCTGTCGTTCAACCAGATGCCCTGCCCCAGATTCAGCGGCTTCGCGCCGACCACCTGCGCCACAAAACGCGCGTCCACCGCGCCGGCCTGCTGCAGGCGTCCGGCGTTAAGCGCCTGTAGCGTCATCAGATCGCTGGCGCTGACGTCAACGGCGATCAGCGAAGCATCAAATTTAAATTCGCTGCCCTGCTTTTCGCCCATCAGCAGGCTGCGCAGCGTTTCTGCGGAATCGGTCGTTCTCAGCTGCGCGGCCACCTCGTCATCGCTCAGGACATGCGTAAGCTGACGCAGCAGCGCCAGATGCTCATCGGAACGTGCGGCGATACCAATTACGACGTAAGCGGTCTGATCCTCGCCCCAGGCGATGCCCTGCGGAAACTGGAAGACCTGCACGCCGGTCTGCTGTACCAGGTCGCGGGTATCGGTGGTGCCGTGAGGAATGGCGATGCCGTTGCCAAGATAGGTTGAGGTTTGCTGTTCACGCGCGAGCATGCCCGCCACATAGCCTTCACCGACATTGCCGGCAGCCGTCAACGCGGCGGCGACCTGGCGAATCGCCTCTTCCTTACTGCTGGCCGTCTGGCCAGGATGGATGGCGCTAATATCAAGCTGGAACATAGTTCTCCTCTCCTGCCGAAATTGAATCGTTTCAGCTTCATTGAGAAAAAAAGCGTTATCCCCTGCCAACGTTACTACCGGGATAACGCTGAAACGTTTCAAGTAGTTTGGTACAGAGGCATTTAGCGCGCAAGTTCTCCCTCAGGCGACGTAGCATAATTTTGAACTAACGCACATTTCATTTACTTTTTCGGAATAAACTCACCGCCGAAGCTGAAGTCAGTGCTGAAGTATAGTGCTTATAAAAACTATTTTTCAGCCAACTTCAGCCGGCGTCGATGATTTCTCCCTGCTTAGCCAGCGTCCGGCGATTTTTCCCTGGCTACGCGCCGAAGGCGCGGCAGGTTATCCATTCGCTGTTGCAACGAATTGCTACGCTACGGGCGCCCCTTTGGCCCATTGCGCAGCCCTGCTTTTCAGGGCGGCCTGTTGAAGGATGATAAGAATGACTGCCACCGGCGCGCAGGATGGATATTCAGCGCCCGATACGCTGGCAACCGCTGACGCGCAGGCAAGAAAACATCTGCCCTGCCGCTTTACGGATTCAGACGGCGCTGGGGAAACGCTCACAGCGAAGAAAAGCAAATCGCCGTTACTTTTGCCGGCCGCTGCACCTGTAAAGCCGTCTGAGCTATATTCTCACTGCTTTGCGTTACGGCAGGGCCGGTTATATGTAATGATGGCGCTACATATCCTGTTAATTTCCATAGAGTAGATTAATCCTGGTCTGCAATAATATCGTTACGCTTCGCTTCATCACCTTATTGCAGTTAATCAGAATAACTCCCCCATATAAATAAGCATAAAATGGTATTCCCAGGAAGAATAGTAAAAGTTATCAAACAAATATAAACCCATTCCGCTATCGACGGCGCTATTTGTAACGCCGGCACAATTTCACATTTGCTCAGGAGTTAAACGTGATCTATCCAACAGTTAAAACATCGATTTTTTCAGAAAAACAAAATAAAGTACTGGCTTACGCCTTTTTATTTTTGGAAGTAATAGAACCCTTATGTTTTCACCAGGAAACTAAACTTATGTAACACGCCACGCGGCGAAATTGAACGCATCTCCAGTTAATTTCTAAAAGATTAAAAAATAGCTTATTAAGATAAAAAATCCTTTTTTTGCTGTCTGTTGATTAAATTTGATAAATAACTCATGTTTTACTGGCGTACCTGGTAATTATGTACGCTCCCTGGTTAAAAAACAGATAAGGACAATTATGATGAAAATGAACTGCACGAAAAAAAATGAGTTCGGAACGGTCCTTGCCGTCGATATTCTCAGAATGTCACAGCAGGCGCCCTTATCTTTCGCGAACGGCGGCGGCCATTGCGGAGGCTCAGGAGGCGCATGCGGCGGCTGCGGTAATGGTTGTAGCGGCGGCAACGGCGGTAGCGGCGGCAGCGGACCGGTAAAAATATAAATAAGATAATGGGGGCGGCGGCCGCCCCCTGATAAATAAAGGAGTGAATATGCTTATCGTCATGCCATATGAACTGGCAAAACAGGATGAAAAGACGCTGGTTATTTCATACCTATCTTCTGTTGATATCGAACATGAGGGTATGAAACAACTCCTTGAAAAATTAAGCTTAAAACCGGGTTGGTTTCAGGAGGAAGAACTTAACGATCTGTTTGAAAAGTATCATATTCGTGCCGATACCGGCCTGTCGTTTCTGCTTGATAACGGGTTGATAAAGAAAAAACCGTCCAGCCAGCAGGAGTTATGGACGCAGGTTCAGATTATTTCAGATAACTTAAGCCTGTTCAGCGAAGAGGCTGACAGCTGGCGCTGTGAGGGCATCGATATCTGCGGCGTCTCGCCCGTCAGCGATATCCCACCGGCGCTGCCGGATAACACGCTGGTGTGGATACATCTTGAAAATTATCGCCGGCCGTTAATTAATAATGTGTACGCCGCGCTGAAGCAACAACGCAATATTGCATTTATACAAAGCTACTATCAGAAAGAGATATTCAGGATAGACGGCGTCTATTCTCCTGAACTGGGTACGCCCTGCCATAACTGTCATCTTGAAAGATGGCTGAACCGGGAAATAAAAAGCTTTGGTCAAAATGAACAATCGTGGGGAAAGCTGCTTAACCTGCTGGATGAGAGAAAAATAGCGCTTCCCGCTGTCGCCGTCAGGAAAACCGAAAGAGAGTTTTCACGTCACCTGATTAAAAGAAGATTGCAGGAGCTGGCAGGAAATAGCCTTGTGAACCTGCATGTCGATACCTTTATGTCTTCAGTCAGCGCCGACCTGGTAACCTGCAGGCTTAATCGTGAACCGGTAATCCACTGGTACGCCTGCGACTGCATCGGGGGTTAATTATGCAAGAGTACGAAACGGCACTAATGGAAATTACCCACTATAGCGACCAGGATGTTCTGGATCGGGTAAAGCGTTTTCATACGCTAAGCCACTTTACCTCACTGGTGGAAACGGCCGGAAGAACCTATGTTTCGGCCGTGCCGGCGGAAAAGCTGCTGCAATTTGAAAATAAGGAGATCCATTTCAGGCCAGGCTTTTCTCCTGACCACCACATCGAAAGCGAGGTAAGCGTATTTCCGGCAAGGAAACCTTCCGGCCTCTATTTTTCTGACGGCGACATTGTCGCATTCCAGCAGGTCGCCACGCTGCTGCATAACGCATTCAGCCCGGCGGAAAGCGCTGCTGTACGTCGCCCCTATCCTTCAGCCGGAGCGCAATATCCGCTGGAAATTTTTCTGTGCCGCCTTTCCGATAGTTTTACCGGCTGGCCAGCAGGCGCAAACGTTTATCATTATCTGCCTGTCAGCCGCGCGCTGGAGTCGGCGGGAGAGGCCGATATCGGCTCCTTATATAAAGCGTTAAGCGGCGGCGATCCCGCCAGGCTGGGAAACCCGCACTTTGCGCTGGTCTATTTTATGGTGTTTGAAAAAGCGCTGTTTAAATACCGTTACCGTGGATATCGGATGGCGTTAATGGAAGCTGGCGCCATGTACCAGAGCGCATGTATGGTTTCTGATCGACTTGGTCTGGAAAATCGTGTCTGGTCCGCTTTTACCGATAGTTACGTAAGTAAAATGCTGAATGTGGACATACGTACCGCCACGCCCCTGATTATTCAATTTTTTGGAAAAGCCCATGATTAATTTATATAGCAATATAATGTCATCGTGGCCGGCATCTATTGTGATGTCGCCAAAACTTTCCCGTCTGACCCCATCTATCGCCCAGATATGGGATTATGAAAGAATATCGCCTGCCAGCGCCGTCGGCAGCTCATTAAAATCGTTGCAGGGCGCCATAGGCGAATATCTGGAGCGGAAACATTTTTTCAATGAAATTGTTCCCGCTTCACAGAAAAAAATTGTGGATATGATGCCGGAAAGCTGGGCGCAGGCTTTTATTAAGGTGCTGAAACAGACATCCGCAGAAGACGAAGATGCAATAAAGCGGCATAACTTTAACGCCAGCCATGTTGTCAATATGTTCACGCTGGAGAAAGCGGAGATACCAACCATATTTATAACGCTTGAAAATGTCTCGGTCAGGGAAGATTGCCGGTTTTACCCATTCCGCGATACCTGTGGATGCAGCTGCCATGTGGATTTTCATCAGGCGGTTAACGGATCGCTTGGCGAACTGTTGGAACGTCAGGCGTTGCTGATTTACTGGCTGACCGGCGTGGCCAAAGAAGAGGTCCGGCTGACTACGTCGACGGCTAATGAGTATATCGGCGAGTTAATCCGTAATCTGCGCACGGAAGGCAGCCTGACGGTATTAGATATAACGCTTCCCGGCGCGCCGGGCTACGTTATTCTCAGCCTCTATGGAACGCATAAAAAGGGGAACAGCATTCAGTACGGCGCCGGCCTGTCATATTCAATGAATAAGGAAAAAGCCGTGGAAAAATCGCTGATCGAGCTATGGCAGTCCTATATTTGCATGCATAACTTTATCATTGGCGACTATGAGGAGGAAGAGTTAATCGATCGTTATCAAATCCATTTTATGAAGTGTAATAAGTATGAAACCTACCGCGCTCTTTTAGATAGCACCACTTTCCACCAGCACAAGGTATCGACAACGCCCCGCTACAAAACGGTTGTGGACTATTTCAGGCATTTGACGCCCCATCTTTTCCTTTATTGCGCACGGGAAAAGACGCCGACAGGTATGCTATGGTATACCAAAGCGCTTAGCCCGGATCTGTTCATGCATATGGATAACTCCTCTCCCGTCAATCTCAACAACAGCCTGTATACGCAGGGAACAGGCTTAGCTGGCAGAGAACGCGTGATGGTGCCTTTTCCATAAGGAAAGCGAAATGAAAATCGCCAAAATGACAGGCATATTTTTAAAAGAACAGCTCAGAACGCCCCTCGGCGTTATCTGGAGCGTGATTTCACCTGCGGTGCTTTTTTTCTTTATGCACTTCGACGATATCGACAGAAAATCGGGTGATAAGCAGTGGCTGCTGCAACAGGTCGGATGGTTTATAGGTTACATTTCGTTGTCTGTCATTCTTTTCAGCTATTGTCTTTATCTTATCGGGCGTCGGGAAAGCGGCTTTGTCGCCACCTTTATTTACAACCGGGCCAGCAAATTTATTTTTATCCTCTCTCAGATGCTGGCATCGCTGGTTATGCTGTTTATCTACCTGACCTTTTTTATGGCTATTGTATTTATCGGCTTTCAGGTCACGCCTGGCGAAGAGTTTCTGCGCCTGCTTCTGTCAGGCATGGTGTTATCCATCCTGATTATGCCGGCTTTTACCTGGCTTGCGGGTCTTCCCGTCACCTTTCCAACGGCCAACATTATCTTTTCGGTATTGCTTATGATGTTTATGCTTTTCGGCATGATAGCGCTGAAGAAAGAGATGGCGGTAATCTCATTGACTAATAGCGTCAATCCGCTGTTAATTTACTCCGCCTGGCTTTCAGAAGGTAAATCACCATTATTTTCAACCGGCGCCCTGTTATTTTACTGTTTGATGCTGCTGAGCAGCCTGCTGACCGTTTACCGATTCAGGACGGAGCCGGTATGGAGCACCCAATGAGTAGCCTGATAGTTGCTGAAAATCTATCCTTTGCCTACAGCAATAACCGGCCTGTTCTAAACCATTTAAATTTTAATATAGAGAGCGGACAGCTGCTGGGGCTGCTGGGGGAAAACGGCGCAGGTAAAACCACGCTGTTTAATATTATCAAGGGCGTGCGTAATGATTACCTTGGTAATCTACGCCGAGGATTTTCTCCTGCTGAACTTATCTCGCTTCCACAGGTAATTAACTTATCAGGCACGCTTAAAAATTATGAAGTTTTCGAACTGATTTGCTGCTTTAATAATATTAGCGCGCGCCAGGCAAATAAAAGCCTCAGAGCGCGCTGGAGCGATGAGTTTTTTAGTCGCTACGAAAAAATCAGATCGAGGCGAACCTATGCCATAAGCTACGGTGAAAAAAGATGGTTGCTTATCTCATTAATGCTTGGCCTTTGCGATCGCGCCCGGTTGATCATACTTGATGAACCAACGGTCGGCATAGATATACAGTACAGGATGCTGATCTGGCAGCTTATAGACAGAGTGGTCGCCGAGGGCCGTACCGTGTTCTTTTCCACCCACATCTTTGACGAACTCACCCGCAGGGAGATTCCGTTCCTGATGCTGTCGCGAAACGGGATAACACGGCACGCGGATATCAATGCGTTTATGGCGCATGGCAACGCCCGTACCCCTGATGAGGCATTTCTTAACGAAGTTATGACCGGGAGAGACCATGGCTTATCACAACGGTAAGGTATATGCCGGCGCGCGCTTAAGGGATGCATCCAGCGCAGAGCGAATTTTTGCTGACTGTGATTTCACCGGCTGCGTCTTTGAAAATATCCGCTTGCGGCAGTATGAATTTGAGGACTGCAGGTTTACAGGCTGCGTCATCAGCCAGGTGTTTCAGTCGCTGACAAGAATGAACGATGTCACTTTCCGTAATTGCCTGCTGCAGGGAATTTCCTTTAACGCGCTGACCTTCCCCCATTCCGTATCATTTTACGATTGCCGGCTCAGATACGTTGATTTCATCAGGCTTGATTTACAGAAGGCCGAGTTTATCAACAACGCCTTCAAAGAGTGCGCTTTCGAAGAGTGCAACCTCAAAAATAGCCTCTTCCAGGATTCCACCTTTTCTGACTGCGAATTTCGGCAGACCAACCTTACCCGCTGCGACTTCAGCGATACCGAGGGGCTCGATCTCAATCCGCTGATCAATACCTTAACCGATATCAAACTGCCCCAGACCGCGGGCAACCGCATCCTTAAGAGAATGAAAATTTTTATTTCCAACTCCTGACGGGTAGCCTGCAATGCGCCTGCCCCGTTGCGGTTTACGCTGCCGGGGCTACGGCGTTACGCCGCCGCAAAAGCCGGGCGGCGAATCCTGCGGGCATTACGGCCATCTTTTGCATTCAGAGCCAGCCGCCGCTCAGCGCGCGCTTTCCTGCAACGCCAGCCGTTCAGGGAGCGGTAGCCGCTTCCAGCCTCAGCAGCCATGTCATCGCCTGCTCGCGCGTTGAGGCGCACATTTCGGCGGAAGGCTGCAGGCTGGCGCATACCTTAGGGCGCAACGGCGAGCCGAAAAGCTTACAGCGCAGATGCTCATCCAGCTGCACGCAGGACGTATTGGCCGGCTTGCCGTGCGGCATACCGGGAATCGGCGATGAAACAGACGGCGCCGTACAACAGGCGCCGCAGGCGGTGCGACATTCCATACCTTTCCCCTTATGAAAACTGCGCGACAATAGCAGCCCGTATCCTTAAATGCTATGCGCATCGCTAAAAATTAGCGCAGGATCTTGCCTGATCCCTCTCCCAGGCGTACTTTGTCGCGATTCTTTATTATTACGAGAAACAGAGAGAGCCAACATGCCAAAAGCTAACGAAATTAAACGCGGAATGGCCGTCACCTGGAACGGTAAGCTGCTGCTGGTAAAAGATATTGATATTCAAAGCCCCAGCGCGCGCGGCGCCGCCACGCTGTATAAGATGCGTTTCACCGATATCCGCACCGGCATGAAAGTAGAAGAACGTTTTAAAGGCGACGATATGCTGGATGCGATTTCACTCAGCCGTCGTTCGGTCACCTTCTCCTACGTGGACGGCGATGAATATGTTTTTATGGATGATGAAGACTATACGCCCTACAGCTTTAAGAAAGATCAAATAGAAGAAGAACTGCTGTTTATTCCTGAAGGCGGCATGCCGGGCATGCAGGTGCTGACGATGGATGGTCAGGTGCTGGCGCTGGAGCTGCCGCAAACCGTGGATATGGAAATTGTCGATACCGCGCCCGGCATCAAAGGCGCGTCCGCCAGCGCCCGTACCAAACCAGCGGCAATGAGCACCGGCCTGTCGATACAGGTGCCGGAATACCTCAGCAACGGCGACAAAATCCGCATTCATATCGCCGAACGCCGCTATATGGGCCGTGCTGAGTAAGCAACAAATCGACCCGGCAGTGAGTTAACTGTCGGGGCATCCAGAACAGCAATCGGAAATTAGCGGTAGCTGATGACCAATACGGCTTTGCTTTGCTGCTTATCGAGCCAGTTCAGATCGGCCTTATCAAGCGGCTCCAGCTGCTGTTGCTGTGCGAAATCAACTACCGGCATAGACAGCGTTTCCAGCCGCCCGCCACGAAAACAGATGCTGCGCAGCGTTTGCAATTCCAGCGACAGGTCGCATATGCCGCCCCCGCCGATCACGCCGGAAATAAACACCGTACCGCTGGAAGATGCGCTGGCCAAAGAAGAAAAAAGTAGTAGAAAAGGTAAAACAATATATTTCATGTGTCGCTCCGTGACGCCTGTTAATGGTTTTTCCATACTCTTAAATAACGGCATATATTTTAATTTCATAAATAAAAAAATGACAAGTCGTAAAAATACGGAGAAAAAGATGATTCTGGTCAACCTTATTACCGGCTTTCTCGGCAGCGGTAAGACCACCACGCTGCTGCATCTGCTGGCGCATAAGCCGGCGCACGAAAACTGGGCGATACTGGTCAACGAATTTGGCGAAATCGGCATTGATGGCGCGCTGCTGGCCGAAAGCGGCGCGCTGCTGAAAGAGATTCCCGGCGGCTGCATGTGCTGCGTTAACGGTCTGCCGATGCAGGTTGGCCTGAACATGCTGCTACGTCAGCATCAGTTTGATCGCCTGCTGATTGAACCTACCGGCTTAGGCCACCCCAAACAGATTCTGGCGATGCTGAGCGCCGAAGCCTATCAGCCCTGGCTGACGCTGCAGGCGTCGCTGGCGCTGCTCGATCCGCGTCAGCTAAGCGACGCGCGCATCCGTGAAAATGAAAACTTTCGCGATCAGCTGGCGGCGGCGGATATTATTATCGCTAACAAGCAGGATCGCTGGCAGGAAGAAGATCGTCAGGCGCTGGCGCAGTGGCAAACCGAACATCAGGGCGCCCGTCAGCTAATTTGTACCGAATATGGCCGCATCGATCCTGCGCTGCTGGATCAGCCCCGACGCAACCTGCGTACGCTGCCGCAGGGAGAGGCTCATCATCAGCATCAGCGCGGTTCCGGCCTCGCTGCGTTACGCCTCGATCGCCACGCGCCCTGGCGGCGCGCCTTTAATCAGGGACAGGGTTATTATGCCTGCGGCTGGGCATTCAACAGCGATACCCTGTTTGATACCGTCGGCATCCTGGAGTGGGCGCGGCTGGCGCCGGTTGAACGTGTTAAAGGGGTGATGCGTATTGCTGAAGGCGCCGTCAGCATTAACCGCCAGGGCGCTGATTTCCATATTGAAACGCGTCAGACGCCGCCGCCGGACAGTCGTATTGAAATTATTCACCACAGCGACGCTGACTGGAACCAGCTGCAAAGCGAACTGTTGAAACTCCGTTTAAACAGTTAACGTTACTTTACAACGTTATTTTCGACTATTGACTTGAGACCCTATGAACGCAAAACGGTTAGCGGTTATTCTGCTGCTGAATCTGGTCGGGGCAGCGCTATTTTTATCCTGGTATTTGCCGGGAAATCACGGCCCCTGGTTCGGCATCGATAAATCGATCTTTTTCTGGTTCAACCAGCATATGGCCACCAGCCACGCTTTCGCTTTCGCTCTGGCGATTGCTAACTTTCGCGGTTTTGATGCGGTTTCTCTGCTGGCGATGGGGCTGCTTTACTGGTCTTTCTGGCGCCGGGAATCGCCTGAAGGCCGGCGTCGGATGCTGGCTATCGGCATCTGTATGCTGCTGACGGCGGTGATCCTGAATCAGCTGGGCCACCTGCTGCCGGTACAGCACTCCAGCCCGACGCTGTTTTTCGACAACGTCTGGCGCGTAAGCGAGCTGACCGGCATTCCGGCAAAGGACGCATCGAAAGACAGCTTCCCTGGCGATCACGGCATGATGCTGATTATTTTTGCCTGCTTTATGCTGCGCTATTTTGGCATCAGGGCGTTTCTGGTAGCGCTGCTGATTGCGGTGCTGTTTTCCCTGCCGCGCATTATGGCCGGCGCCCACTGGTTTACCGACGTGGCGGTAGGTTCGCTGTCGGTGGTGCTGGTCGGGATGAGCTGGTGGCTGATAACGCCGGCCAGCGACCTGCTGGTTAACTGGCTTTACCGCACGCTGCCCGGTAAATATAAGCCGGGCAAAACCCGCTAAAACCGGCCCGTCGGAATAATTACCGGCGGGCTTTTTTTAGCGCTTTACCATTAGTGTGCTAATGAACAATTAACAGAATTAATCAACAATCTTAAGCGCATATTATATCTGGCAGCTTTTTGTCCAGTGGCTTTTGTCTCAATCCCTCGCTATCCGCCAAATTAAGCCCGAAAAGCCACGCTAATCCCGCCATTATCTCTTCATAATTGTCGATAAATTAACCAAATGATTACATATTGATTTCGCAACAAAAAAACCTGAAAAAAAGTGCGTAAAACCGCTCGCCATGCGGCTTGCAATCGTGTAACTTCAGCCAAAGCCTGAGATAAGCGAAGGTAAAAATGCAACTTCTGAGGAAAAAAATGTGCGGGTTTACACATTTTAAAGATTCAGAAATTGTCTTATGTCGTCGCTGTAATTATTCTCATGCCGTTTTGCTCATTAATCAGCGGCCTCAGGTCGTAAGGACTTCAAGGGATAATAAACATAATGGTCAAGTCTCAACCTTTTCTGAGATATGTCTTGCGGGCAATCCCCGCTGTCGCGCTGGCGACATTACTCTCGGCATGTAGTGGTCATCACGGACAGAACGAACAAACTGAGACCCATGCAGTTAATAACCACAACGGTTTTTTACTGCAAGCGTCTCAGGATGAATTTGAACAAATGGTGCAGAATGTCGATATTAAATCGCGCATTCTGGAACAATACGCCGACTGGAAAGGCGTGCGCTATCGTTTTGGCGGCACCACCAAGCGCGGCGTCGACTGTTCCGCTTTTGTTCAGCTAACCTTCCGTGAGCAGTTTGGTCTGGATCTGCCCCGCTCTACCTGGGAACAGCAGGATACCGGCCATCAGGTGGCGCGCGGTAAGCTGCGCCCCGGCGATCTGGTGCTGTTTCGCTCCGGCTCTACCGGGCGACACGTAGGTATTTATCTGGGCAATGATAATTTCGTGCATGCCTCAACCAGCAGCGGCGTAATGATTTCCAGTCTTAATGACGCCTACTGGAAAAACCGCTATCGGGAAGCACGACGCGTACTGAGCAGAACGCAAAGTTAATCACTCCCTGAAGCCCTTATTTTATTTAATGAGCACAGAGAAACGCTGCCCCGGCAGCGTTTTTTTTCGCATGAAGCTTTATATCCGGATAAATATGCTGCCACAGCCGTTAAGCGGAATAACGAGACTTTATATCCCGACTCGTTATATCCTCCGGCGTTATTAACGGCGGCGGTTACGCAGCCTTTTACAATAAAAGCTGGCCTGAAGCGAGAGACGATGTTCCATGCCGTTAACCAAAGTTATCAAGCGCCATGCCGCTTATCCACGCCGGATAGCCGGATTTAGCGCCGCAGCCGGCCTTGTTTTTTTTCTGCTTTTTAGCGCCGTTACGCTGTTTATTATCCAGCAGAAACGCGCAGAGCAGCACGATCGGCTGGCTGACGCCAGTAAACGCTATCTGCAGAAAACCTTCGGCACGCTTGAAAAAAAGCTGCTGCCGCTGCTGCCCTATAACAATGACAGCTGCGAGGGCATCAGTAACGATCTTGGCGCCCGCGCCGCCTTCACCAACGGCATTCGCACTATCCTGCTGGTGCGCCGCGGCGATATCTGGTGCTCATCCGCCACCGGCGCGCTTCGAATACCGGTTAGCAATATCTCCCCATCGCTGGCCTATTCGCGCAGCCGCGATATCCGTCTGGTCGCCGGTACGCCAATGGTGCCTGACCGCCCAACCTTTCTGCTGTGGCTGTCGCGGCCCGACGTGCCGGACGAAGGCATCGTTACCACGCTGGATCTGAATATTGCGCCCTTGCTGCTGCTGGCGGCCCGCCAGGAAGGCATCACCGGCCAGGCGCTGGCGGTGGGCGATACCGCGCTGCGGCTGTGGAATAATCAGCTGCTGGCGCGCTCGCAGCTGCCCGCCGAATCGCTGCGTCAGTTCAGCCTGCCCGCTTATGGTCTGACTTTTTATCTCTACGGCGAAGAGCTGCCGACGCGCGACATCGTCTTAACGCTGCTGGCAGGGCTGCTGCTGGCGATGCTGGCGGCGTCAGGCTGCTGGCTGTTTTTCCTGCTGCGCTATCGTCCCGGTAAAGAAATTTCGCAGGCGATTAAGCGCAACGAGTTTTATGTGGTTTATCAGCCGCTGATTGAGGCGCGCACGGGACGCGTTTGCGGAGTGGAAGCGCTGCTGCGCTGGACGCATCCGGTTACCGGCCCGATCCCGCCCGATGCCTTTATCAGCTACGCCGAAAGCCAGAATATGATTGTCCCCCTGACGCGCCACCTGTTTGCGCTGGTGGCGCGCGATGCCTGGCTGCTGCGCCGCTATCTGCCGCCTGGCGCCACAATGGGAATCAATATCGCGCCGGCACACCTCACCGATAACGGTTTCCGTCAGGACGTGACGGAGTGGCTCGCCGCCATGCCGCAGGATCATTTCGCCTGCGTGTTTGAAATCACCGAAAGGACCATGGTTTCCGAACAGAATGCGGCCGAGATCTTCGACTGGCTGCACGCGCGTCAGATAACCATCGCCATCGATGATTTCGGTACCGGCCACAGCAACCTGATCTACCTGGAGAAGTTCTGCTTCGATTACCTGAAAATCGATCGCGGCTTCGTGCAAAGCATCGGCAGGGAAACCATCACCTCGCCGGTACTGGATGCGGTACTGAACCTGGCGCGCAAGCTGCAGCTTAAAACCGTCGCCGAAGGCGTTGAAACCGGGGAGCAAGCGGCCTGGCTGCTGAAACGCGGCGTAACGCACTTTCAGGGCTATCTTTTCAGCCGCCCGTTACCGCCTAATGAACTGATTTGCTATTTGCAAACGCGCCAGGCCGCTTTATCCTGATGCCGCCGTCGTCCAAAGCGATGCAGCGTCGGCAACCAGAGCGCACCGGAGCGCCGCTTATTGATGCGGGAGTTTACTGACCTGATGTTACTTCGTCTGTTGATACTGACCTTTTTCGTCGGCGCGTCGCTGAGCGCGCAGGCGGATATTATCCGCGAGAGCTACGCCTTTTCCGAACTGGGCAAGCCAAAATATGAGGCCGGTTTTAATCACTACGATTATGCTAACCCGGCCGCGCCGAAAGGCGGCAAAATCACCCTGGCGGTGGTTGGCAACTACGATAACTTTAACCTTTACGCCTCACGCGGCAATCCCGGCAGCGGCACCGACAAGCTGTACGATACCCTGTTTACCACCTCCGATGATGAAATCGGCAGTTACTATCCGTTGATTGCGGAATACGCCCGCTACCCCGCCGATTTTAAATGGGCGGAGATCACGCTTAATCCCCAGGCGCGCTTCCACGACGGCACGCCGATTACCGCTCAGGACGTCGCTTTTACCTTTGAAAAATTTATGACCGAAGGCGTCCCCGCTTTTCGCGTGGTTTATAAGGGCGTAAAGGTAAAGGCGATCTCCCGGCTGACGGTGCGCATTGAGCTGCCGAAGGCGGATAAAAGCCAGATGCTGGGCCTGTTTAGCCTGCCGGTACTGGCGGAAAAGTTCTGGCATAACCGTAAGTTTAACGAACCGCTGGGCTATCCCCCGCTCTCCAGCGGGCCTTACCGCATCAGCGCCTATAAGATCGGCCAGTACATCACCTATTCGCGCGTGCAGGATTACTGGGCGGCTAACCTGCCGGTAAATAAAGGGCGCTTTAATTTCGACACCATTCGCTACGACTATTATCTGGATGATAATGTCGCTTTCGAAGCCTTTAAGGCGGGCGCCTTCGATTTTCGCGCCGAAGGCTCGGCGAAAAACTGGGCGACGCAGTATCGCGGCGACAGTTTTGAGCGACAGCAGATTGTTAAAGAAGCGCGCCCTAATCAGGTCACCACCGATGCCGTCTGGCTGGCCTTTAACAACGAGAAACCGCTGTTCAGCGACCGCCGCGTGCGCCAGGCGCTAACGCTGGCGTTTGATTTTGAATGGATGAACAAGGCGCTGTTTTATGGCTCCTATAAGCGCAGCAGCAGCTACTTCCAGAACACCGAATACGCCGCGCGCGATTACCCCGACGCCGCCGAGCTGGAAATTCTGGCGCCCTATAAAGGGAAAATCCCGGACGAGGCGTTTAGCGAACGCTTTCAGCCGCCGGTCAGCGACGGCAGCGGCTACGATCGCGGCAACCTGCTCAGGGCGCTGTCGCTGTTGCAGCAGGCGGGCTGGCAGCTGAAAAACCGCCAGCTGGTCGATGCCGCCGGCAAGCCGTTCCGTTTTGAGCTGCTGGTGCGCAGCGGCAGCGCGCTTAACTGGGTGCTGCCGTTCCAGCACAGCCTGAAGCGGCTCGGCATCACCATGGAAATTCGCCAGGTAGACAGCTCGCAATATTTGCGGCGCCTGCGCCAGGGCGATTATGATATGGTGCCGTCCAATTATTACGCCATGCCCTGGCCCAACGGTTCGCTGAGGCAGATATGGCAATCGCCGTTTATCGATTCAAGCTGGAACCAGGCGCGGGTAAAAAACCCGGTGCTGGACGCGCTGATCGATCGTATTATGGCGCATCAGGGCGATAAGGCGGCGCTGCTGCCGCTGGGACGCGCGCTGGATCGGGTGCTGCTGTGGAATTACTACCGCATTCCCATGTGGTACAGCGCCAACGATCGCTACGCCTGGTGGAACAAATTTTCCCATCCGGCGATCGCGCCCGCCTATGCCGTCGGGCTGGAAAACTGGTGGTACGATGTTAACAAAGCTGCGAAATTGCCGGCCCAGCGGCGTTAAGGAGTGGGTTTGGGCGCTTATCTTATTCGTCGTTTGCTGCTGATTATTCCCACGCTGTGGGCAATTATTACGCTGAATTTTTTTATTGTGCAGATCGCGCCGGGCGGCCCGGTAGAGCAGGCGCTCGCTAACATACAGTTCGGACAGAGCAGCGCATTGCCCGGCGGCAGCGACGCCGCCGTCGGCAACCGCGTCGCGCTGAACAGCTCGCCCGGCGATAATCAGTATCGCGGCTCGCGCGGGCTCGATCCGGAAGTGGTGGCGGAAATCACCAAACGCTACGGCTTTGATAAGCCGCTGCACGAGCGTTACTTTAACCTGCTGTGGAACTATATCCGCTTCGATTTCGGCGACAGCCTGTTTCGCAGCGCCTCGGTGGTGCAGTTGATTAAAGAGAGCCTGCCGGTTTCCGCCTCGCTCGGCCTGTGGAGCACGCTGATTATCTATCTGGTATCGATACCGCTGGGTATCAAAAAGGCGGTGCGCAACGGCAGCGCTTTTGATATCTGGAGCAGCGCCCTGATCATTATTGGCTACGCCATACCCGCGTTTCTGTTCGCCATTATGCTGATCGTCCTTTTTGCCGGCGGCAGCTATTTCGACTGGTTTCCGCTGCGCGGCCTTACCTCGCCGCAGTTCGACGCGCTGCCGTGGTATGCGCAAATCGGCGACTACTTCTGGCATATCGCCCTGCCGGTGCTGGCGACGGTGATTAGCGGCTTCGCCACCCTGACGATGCTGACGAAAAACGCCTTTCTTGATGAAATTCGCAAACAGTATGTGGTTACCGCGCGCGCCAAGGGGCTGGATGAGAACAAAGTTCTCTACCGTCACGTATTCCGCAACGCCATGCTGCTGGTGATTGCCGGCTTTCCTGCCGCCTTTATCAGCATGTTTTTTACCGGTTCGTTGCTAATTGAGGTAATGTTTTCCCTTAACGGCCTCGGCCTGCTTGGCTATGAGGCCACCATTCAGCGTGATTATCCGGTGATGTTCGGCACGCTGTATATCTTTACGCTGATCGGCCTGCTGCTCAATATCCTGAGCGATATGACCTATACGCTGGTCGATCCCCGCATCGATTTCGAGGGACGCTGATGAGCCGTTTAAATCCGGTTAACCAGGCGCGCTGGCAACGCTTCAGAGAGAACCGTCGCGGCTACTGGTCGCTGTGGCTGTTTATGCTGATTGCGCTTCTCTGCCTGGGCGCAGAACTGCTGGCGAACGAAAAGCCGCTGCTGGTGCACTATCAGGATCGCTGGTACGCCCCGCTGCTGTTTGACTACACCGAAAGCGATTTCGGCGGCCCTTTCGCCACCCTCGCGGACTATCAGGACCCGTGGCTAAAGCAGCGTCTGGCGCAGAATGGCTGGGCGCTGTGGGCGCCGATTCGCTTTAGCGACAGCACGATCAATTTCGCCACTGCGGTGCCGTTCCCTTCTCCGCCCTCGGCGCAAAACTGGCTCGGCACCGATGCCAACGGCGGCGACGTGCTGGCGCGCATCCTGTACGGCACGCGCATTTCCCTGCTGTTCGGCTTTATGCTGACGCTGATCGCCAGCGTGATTGGCGTGACGGTCGGCGCCGTGCAGGGTTATTTTGGCGGCAGGGTCGATCTGCTGGGTCAGCGGCTTATTGAAATCTGGTCGGGAATGCCGACGCTGTTTTTAATTATTATGCTCTCCAGCGTTATTCAGCCCGGTTTCTGGTGGCTGCTGGCGATTACCGTCGCCTTCGGCTGGATGAGCCTGGTAGGCGTGGTGCGCGCCGAATTCCTGCGCACGCGCAACTTTGACTATATTCGCGCGGCGATGGCGCTTGGCGTCAGCGACAGCCGCATTATGCTGCGGCATATGCTGCCTAACGCGATGGTGGCGACGCTGACCTGGCTGCCCTTTATCCTCTGCGGTTCGATCACTACGCTGACCTCGCTCGACTTCCTCGGCTTTGGCCTGCCGCTGGGTTCGCCTTCGCTGGGCGAGCTGCTGCTGCAGGGGAAAAATAACCTGCAGGCGCCGTGGCTCGGCCTGGCGGGCTTTTTCACCCTGGCGATACTGCTGTCGCTGCTGATTTTTATCGGCGAGGCGGTGCGCGACGCGTTCGATCCCGCGAAGGTATCATGATATGACCTCTCCCCTGCTTAGTATTAATCATCTCAGCATCGCTTTTCGCCGCGGCAGCGCCGAGCGTCTGGTAGTGGATGATATCTCCCTCGCCGTGGAGGCGGGCGAAACCCTGGCGCTGGTGGGCGAATCCGGCTCCGGCAAAAGTATCACCGCGCTGTCGGTAATGCGCCTGCTGCCCTCGCCGCCGGCGCTCTGGCCGCAGGGCGAAATTCTGTTCGCCGGCAAAGATATTTTGCGCGCCGATGAGCGCACGCTACAGCAGCTGCGCGGCAACCGCATGGCGATGATCTTCCAGGAGCCGATGGTCTCGCTGAACCCGCTGCATACGCTGGAGAAACAGCTGTATGAAGTGCTGTCGCTGCATCGCGGCATGCGGCGCGAGGCGGCGCGCGCGGAGATGCTGAGCTGTCTCGATCGGGTAGGCATTCGCAACGCCCGCGCCCGTCTGGCCGATTACCCGCACCAGCTCTCCGGCGGCGAGCGCCAGCGCGTGATGATCGCCATGGCGCTGCTGACCCAGCCGGAGCTGCTGATTGCCGATGAGCCAACCACGGCGCTGGATGTTACCGTACAGGCGCAGATCCTGACGCTGCTGAAAGAGCTGAAGCAGGAGCTGAACATGGGGCTGCTGTTTATCACTCACAACTTCAATATCGTGCGCCAGCTGGCGGACAGCGTCAGCGTTATGCAAAACGGTAAAATCGTGGAACATAACCGCTGCGATCGGCTGTTTGCCGCGCCGCAGCATCCCTATACGCGTCAGCTGATAGACGCGGAGCCGGCGGGCCGCCCGGAACCGATCGACGCCAGCCTGCCTCCCCTGCTGGAAGTTAAGAATCTGCAGGTTTCCTTCGCGGTGAAGCGTGGGCTGCTCCGGCGCGTGACCCATCAGCATCACGCGGTGAAAGGGTTAAGTTTCAGCCTGCGCCCCGGCGAAAGCCTGGGTCTGGTGGGCGAATCCGGCTCCGGCAAAAGCACTACCGGGCTGGCGCTGCTGCGGCTGATCGCCTCGCAGGGCGAGATTCGCTTTGCCGGGCAGCCGCTGCAAAACCTGAGCCGCCGTCAGATGCTGCCCTGGCGCCCGCGCCTGCAGGTCGTGTTTCAGGATCCCAACTCCTCGCTGAATCCGCGCCTGAGCGTGTTGCAAATCATAGAGGAAGGGCTGCGCGTGCATCGCCCCGCGCTGACGGCGCAGCAGCGGGAAGAACAGGTGATAGAAGCGATGCAGGAGGTGGGGCTCGATCCCGCCACGCGCCATCGCTATCCCGCCGAGTTTTCCGGCGGTCAGCGCCAGCGTATCGCCATTGCGCGCGCGCTGATCCTGCAGCCGCAGCTGGTTATTCTGGACGAGCCGACCTCGTCGCTCGATCGCTCCGTACAAAAACAGATCCTTGAGCTACTGAAAAAACTGCAGCGGGAGCATCGCATCGCCTGGATCTTTATCAGTCACGATCTGCAGGTAGTGCGTGCGCTTTGTCATCAGGTGATAGTGCTGCGTCAGGGCGAGGTCATTGAACAGGGCGAATGCGCGCAGCTTTTCGCCACCCCGCAGCAGGCGTATACCCGACAGCTGATGGCGCAAAGCCTGGGTTGATGCGCGCGTCGGGGCGATCAGACCGGCTGAGCAATAAAGGTTTCAGCGATGGCGACGCCCTGATTCTTCAGCCGCACCGTGGCGGCGCTCTCATCGCTACGCTGTACAAACAGGCAGGGTTCGCCCTGCCACTCCATTAACGTACACTCCACCTGAATTTCCGCCAGCAGCGCGCGCAGCTTCTGCATGATTTCCCAGGCATTTGCGCCGTCATGACTCAGCAAGCGCAGGCCGATCAGATCGTCCTCCGCCGCCAGCGTATTTAGCGTGTGCGCCTCAACCACGCCGCCAGCCAGGCCAGCGGCCCAGCGATAGCTTTGTGGTAAGCGGTGCACAACCGACATCGGTAAAGTGTTCAAATGCAATCCCCAGGGCATCTGATGCACAGCGGCCTGTCCGGCCCGTTTAACGTCGGGTAACAGCCGACCGGGCCGCGCAAAGCGCGCTGCGCGCGTTATCGTGATAAATTTTGAGAGTTATCTCTCATTTTGCTGCTATATGTACCGCGTTCAGCCAACAGGTACAACCATTTTTGCTTCATTTGCGCAACTTTCACGCGAGAATACTTTAACATATAAGCAACAAGTCACGATTTCGCCAGGGATATTTAGAGGTTAACCTGCGGCGGCGGGTTTACGCGCGCGGCTGGCATAGTAATAAAGCAGCAGCGAAAAGGTCGCGCAGAGCGCAATTGACCAGACCATCGGCCAGGCGCTGACGGAATCAGCCATCGACAGCAGCGCGCCGACAATCGCCCCTACGCCGAAGCGCAGCGTGCCCGCCAGCGAGGAGGCGGTGCCGGCAATATGCGGAAACTCATCGAGGATCACCGCCATCGCGTTAGAGGAAACCATTGCCACGCAGCCGATAAACAGCGCCACGCCAAACACCAGCGGCAGAAAGCCCAGATCCAGCGCGCTGACGATCAGCAGCCAGGCGCCCATCAAAAACTGAATCACCAGGCCAAAGCGAAACATCGCCAGCGGCCCGAAGCGACGCACGAAGCGGCTGTTCAATAGCGTCATAATAAACAGAAACACCACGTTAAGCGCAAAGTAGTAGCCAAAATGCTGCGGCGAAACGTGGTTGATCTCGATATAGACGAAGGGACCGGCGTTCAGAAAGGAAAACAGGCCGGCAAAAGAGAAGCCGCTGGCCAGCATATAGCTGAAGGCGCGCTTATGACGAAACAGCGAGAGAAAGTTGCGTAGCGTAGTGCGCAGGTGAAAGCGCTGACGCCGCTCTTTCGGCAGGGTCTCCCTGATCTGCGTCGCCACCATCAGCGTTACCGCCAGCGCCGCCAGCGACAGGCTCCAGAAGATTGCGTGCCAGCTCCATAACACCAGCAGCCAGCCGCCGATGATCGGCGCCAGCAGCGGCGCTACGGTCGTCACCAGCATCACGAAGGACATCATGCGCGAAAACTCCTCATTCGAGAAGGAATCACGCATTAGCGCATTGATCACCACACTGGCCGCCGCCGCCGACAGGCCGTGCAGAAAACGCATATTAATGAGCTGCTCAACGCTCTGCGACATGGCGCAGGCCGCCGCCGCCAGGGCGAAAATCAGCGTGCCGATGGTAATCACCGGCTTACGGCCAAAGCTGTCCGCCAGCGGACCGTAAAACAGCTGGCCCAGCGCAAAACCAAGAATATAGGCGCTGAGCGTCATCTGCACGCTGCCGGCGCTGACGCCGTACTCCCTGGC
Organism: Mixta tenebrionis; assembly: GCF_006517625.1. GTDB lineage: Bacteria > Pseudomonadota > Gammaproteobacteria > Enterobacterales > Enterobacteriaceae > Mixta > Mixta tenebrionis. The sequence continues at coordinate 249,182 of NZ_VHQI01000004.1, forward strand.
GATCTCCGGCATCGCCGGCAGATACATATCAATGGATAAGGGCATCAGCATCGCCAGCAGGCCCAGAATCACTACCAGTCCCGCCGCTGAATTTTTAACTTTTGTGACCACTTATTTTCCCTCTGCTGCGCAACAAGCTGAACCTTGCCGCATTAACGCGGCACGCCGACGCTGGCGATCTCTTCTGCGGTCAGCGGACGGTATTCACCCGGCTCCAGCGCCGCATCCAGCGCGATAGCGCCGATACGCTCGCGATGCAGCGCGACAACGTGATTGCCCACCGCGGCAAACATGCGCTTCACCTGATGGTAGCGCCCTTCGCTGATGGTCAGGCGCGCCTCGGTGTCGCTTAGCGCTTCCAGCACCGCTGGTTTGGTCGGCGCTTTTTCGCCGTGCAGCTGTACGCCCGCTGCGAAGATCTGCGCGGTATCCTCGCGCAGCGGCGATTCCAGCGTCACCAGATAGGTTTTTTCGCAATGGTGGCGCGGCGAGGTAATCCGGTGCGACCACTGTCCGTCGTCGGTCAGCAGCACCAGGCCCGTGGTATCAATATCGAGCCGTCCGGCGGCGTGCAGCTTCCAGGCGGTCGGCTCCTCAATAAACCAGAGGATGGTGGGATGATCGGGATCTTCGGTGGAACAGACATAGCCCTGCGGTTTATTCAGCATAAAGTAGCGCGGGCCGACCTGGAGCTGCAGCAGATTGCCGTCATATTCCACCTGGTGCTCCGGCTGCACTTTAAACGCGCCGTCGCGCACGATTTCGCCATCCACCGTGACGCGTTTCGCCCGCAATTCGCGCGCGGCAATAGCCCGGCTGACTTCCAGTTGTTGGGAAAGAAATTTATCGAGTCGCATTACTGATTTGATGCCTGTTGTCTGACCTGGAGAGATGCGCTCTGGCGCATGTGAAGCGCTCAGTATACCGGGAGTTGCCGGCAGCTGACAGAGTGAAATGCCGTCGCACCCGCTTTCATGGCATAATGGAAGCCGGTTTTCACAATACGTTATCGCCATGTCTTTTACTCTGCGTCCCTATCAACAGGAAGCGGTTGCCGCCACGCTCAACCACTTTCGTCGTTCGCAACAGCCTGCGGTTATCGTGCTGCCTACCGGCGCCGGTAAAAGCCTGGTGATCGCCGAGCTGGCGCGCCTAGCGCGCGGGCGCGTGCTGGTGCTGGCGCATGTCAAAGAGCTGGTGGAGCAGAACCACGGCAAATATTGCGCGCTGGGGCTGGAAGCGGATATTTTCGCCGCCGGACTGGCGCGCAAAGAGAGCCGCAGCAAGGTAGTGTTCGGCAGCGTACAGTCGGTAGCGCGTAATCTGGCGCTGTTCAACAGCGCCTTTTCGCTGCTGATCGTCGATGAATGTCACCGCATCGGCGATGATGAAAACAGCCAGTATCGACAAGTTCTGACGCATCTGCGTCAGCATAATCCTCAGCTGCGCCTGCTTGGCCTGACCGCCACGCCCTTTCGCCTGGGTAAAGGCTGGATCTACCGTTTTCACTATCATGGCATGGTGCGCGGCGACGAAGGCGCGCTGTTTCACGACTGTATCTACGAGCTGCCGCTGCGCTATATGATTAAGCACGGCTTTCTGGTTCCGCCGGAACGCCTCGATATGCCGGTGGTGCAGTATGATTTCAGTCGCCTGAGCGCGCAGCCCAACGGCCTGTTTTCCGAAGCCGATCTGAACCGCGAGCTGAAACAGCAGCGGCGTATTACCCCGCATATTATCAGCCAGATCGTCGAGTTCGCCGCCGATCGCAAAGGCGTGATGATCTTCGCCGCCACCGTCGAGCACGCCAAAGAGGTGCTGTCGCTGCTGCCGCAAGGCAAAGCGCTGGTCAGCGCTGAAACGCCCGGCCCGGAACGCGACGCGCTGATTTCCGCTTTTAAGCAGCAGCAGATTAAATATCTGGTTAACGTGGCGGTATTAACCACCGGCTTTGATGCGCCGCATGTCGATCTGATCGCTATCCTGCGCCCTACCGAATCGGTCAGCCTTTATCAGCAGATCGTCGGACGCGGCCTGCGCCTGTGCCCAGGGAAAACCGACTGTTTGATCCTCGACTACGCCGGTAACCCGCACGATCTCTTTACGCCGGAAATCGGCGCGCCGAAGGGCAAAAGCGACAACGTGCCGGTACAGGTTTTCTGTCCGGCCTGCGGCTTCGCCAACACCTTTTGGGGTAAAACTACCGCCGACGGCGCCCTTATCGAGCACTTCGGCCGCCGCTGTCAGGGCGTGCTGGAGGATGATGACGGCCAGCGCGAGCAGTGTGACTATCGCTTTCGTTTCAAAAGCTGCCCGCACTGCAATGCGGAAAATGATATCGCCGCCCGCCGCTGCCATGAGTGCGACGCGGTGCTGGTCGATCCGGACGACATGCTGAAAGCGGCGCTTAAACTTAAGGATGCGCTGGTGCTGCGCTGCGGCGGCATGACGTTACAGGCGGGGCGCGATGAAAAAGGCGAGTGGCTGAAGGCCACCTATTACGATGAGGATGGCACCAGCGTCAGCGAACGCTTTCGCCTGCAAACGCCGGCGCAGCGCACCGCTTTTGAACAGCTGTTTATGCGCCCGCACCAGCGCGCGCCCGGCGTGCCGCTCGGCTGGCAAAGCGCCAGCGATATCGTGGCGCTTCAGCCGCTGTTGCGCCATCCCGACTTCGTCGTGGCGCGCGCGCGCGGACAATTCTGGCAGGTGCGCGAAAAAGTATTCGATTATCAGGGGCGCTATCGCCGCGCCAATGAACTGCGCTAGCGCGCCGGCGGCGCGTTCCGTTTGCGCCCGCCGGTAAAGATGGCTATAATGCCGCGCGCTTTTGTCTGACAAAAGCTGAACAATCCAGGCTGCTGCTGGGTCGCCTGTAGCAGCGTCATTTATTTAAAGAGAGTTACCATGTTAACTATCAATGCAACTGAACGTAAAGAGCAGGGTAAGGGTGCGAGCCGCCGCCTGCGCGCAGCTAACAAATTCCCGGCTATCGTTTACGGTGGCAAGGAAGCAGCTGTTTCTATCGAACTGGATCACGACTCTGTGATGAACATGCAGGCTAAGCCTGGCTTCTACACTGAAGAACTGATTCTGAACATCGATGGCAAAGAAACCAAAGTGAAAGTACAGGCTGTACAGCGTCACCCGTTCAAGCCGAAACTGCATCACATCGACTTCGTTCGCGCTTAATCGCAACGACGATGAAAAAACGCCGCTATCGCGGCGTTTTTTTATGTCTGCGCGCGGGCGGTTTTCCCGCGCGCCTGCGCTTAGCCGCCGCTGGTGCGGCGCTGCAGCTGATCGCGCAGATTAGGCGGCGTTCCCTTAATCGTCAGGGTATCCGTAGTGGGATCCCAGAAAATACGCTCGCCGAGCAGCATGGCGTCAAAGTTAATCGTCAGCCCGCCGCCGCTACCGGCAAATTTAGTTAACTGGCGCAGCGTGCTGCGATCCGCCGGAAAGCTCTCCTCCAGCTCGTAGCCCTGTTCCTGGGTAAATTCGCGGAAATTTTTCTCGCCCAGCGGCGGCAGCTCTTTCGCCAAATCGTCAATAGCGATCTCTTCACCCGCCTGCAGCTGCTCGTTACAGTAGCTGTAGACCTGCTGACGATAGTTCTGACGCTCGGCCTTATCCAGGCTGGATTCGGCGCAATAATCATCCACCGCCTGCAGCAGACCGCGGTTTTGCGCTTTGGTATCCAGCCCAACGCTGGCGCCGAGGAAATCCATAAAGAAGTCGGCGACCTTACGCCCTACTCGTCCGCGTAAAAAGGTCAGATAGCGCGTCGATTCCGGACTGGTTTCCCATTCGGTTAAATCGATACGCGCGACAATATCGGCGTGGTTAATATCCAGATAGTGCACGCTGCTGATATCCAGCTGCTCATTGACGCGCATACTGCTCTGGCTGTTCAGCACCGCCACCAGCAGATACTCCACCGCCAGGTAACGATAGTGGCAAAACAGCACCACGCCGCCTTCGGCAAAGGGATATTTCGCCAGCTCATCGCGCAGGCGTCCGGTGGCGGCGCGGCTGAAGGCCAGAAAATCCTGCTGGCCGTCGCGACACTCACGCAGCGTTTGCGCCAGCTCGCTGTCGTCGTTGAACAGACCGAACGCCTTGCTTTTGGCGCTGTAGACCCGATGCAGCTCCGCAACCAGTTCCGACACGGCCTGGGTGGTCGGCAACAGGCTATCACGCAGAACCAGCTCCAGCGTCTGCTCGTCGCGTTTGATCAACTGATGCAGGGCAATCTGGTCGATATCCAGACTCATGTTAGACTCTCCTTTTAGCTTCAGGCGCGTATTCAAACACCGTGCGCCGTTGCAATCAACCAGCGGATGCGCGATTGCCGGGCTCTGCCGAAGTTTAACGTCGCGCTAACGATAAAATTGCAGAAAAAATGGCATGCTTACGGTAAGATACCGCCTTTTCAATACGTATTAGTTAAAGGTTATGCCACAATCATCCCGTTACAGTGACGAACGCGTGGAGCAGATCCTCGCGCAGCTGGTGCAGGTGCTGGAAGAAAACCATGCGCCGACCGATCTTTCCCTGATGGTGCTGGGAAATATGGTCACCAATTTAATCAATACCAGCGTGGCGCCGGCACAGCGTCGGGCGCTGGCCCGTTCCTTCGCTGATGCGCTTCAGGCCTCGGTACGCGAAGATAAAGCCCATTAATGTGATGATCTGACCGCAACTATGGTTACCAATCGGCAGCGCTACCGTGAAAAAGTCTCCCAGATGATCGGCTGGGGGCACTGGTTCGCGTTGTTTAACATTATTTTCGCCCTCTTGCTGGGCAGCCGTTACCTGTTGGTCGCCGACTGGCCCGGTTCGCTGGCGGGGCGTATTTATGCCTTTACCAGCTGGATCGGCCATTTCAGCTTTATCGTTTTTGCGGCTTATCTGTTACTGATCTTTCCCCTGACTTTTGTGGTGATGTCGCAGCGGCTGCTGCGCTTCCTCTCCGCCATTGTCGCCACCGCCGGGCTGACGCTGCTGCTGGTTGACAGCGCGGTGTTCTACCGCTTTCATCTTCACCTTAATCCGGTGGTGTGGGAGCTGGTGGTCAACCCGGATCAGAGCGAAATGGCACGCGACTGGCAGCTGATGTTTATCAGCGTGCCGGCGATTTTCCTCGTGCAGATGCTGTTTGCCACCTGGAGCTGGCAAAAACTGCGCAGCCTGAACCGGCGCAGCTTCGGCAAGCCGCTGGCCGCGCTGTTTATCTGCGCCTTCTTTACCAGCCATCTGCTCTATATCTGGGCGGACGCTAATTTTTATCGCCCGATTACCATGCAGCGCTCTAACCTGCCGCTCTCATATCCGATGACCGCACGACGCTTCCTTGAGAAGCACGGCCTGCTGGATGCGCAGGAGTATCAGCGACGCCTGGTGCAGCAGGGCGATCCGGAGGCGGTTTCCGTCGCCTATCCCTTAAGCGAGATTAAATTCCGCGACGGCGGCGCAGGTCATAACCTGCTGGTCATCACCGTTGACGGCCTCAACGAGGCGACGCTGGCGAAGGCGCTGCCCAACCTTGCCCGCTTCGGCGCGGAAAACGTGCGTTTCAGTCAGCACTTTACCGCCGGCAATAGCCCGGACCGCGGGCTGTTCGGCCTGTTTTACGGCATTTCGCCCAGCTATATGGATGGCGTGCTCGCCTCACGCATTCCCTCGGCCTTTATTAACGCGCTGAACCAGCAGGGCTACCAGTTCGGCCTGTTCGCCTCGGACAGCTTCCGCTCGCCGCTTTATCGCCAGGCGCTGCTGGCCGATTTCTCTCTGCCCGCCCCTGGCGATCAGCCCAACGACCAGACCACCGCCCAGTGGCAACGCTGGCTCGGTACGCTGCCGACAGGGCGCGCGCCGTGGTTTTCATGGATCTCTTATAGCGGCCTGCGCGACCTGCCAGAACATGGCCAAGAGCGTATGCAGCGCTACAGGCGCGGCGCTAAAGAGGTGGATGATGAAATCGCTCAGGTGTTGAGCACCCTGCGGGAAAAGGGTCTGATGGAGAAAACCGTGGTGGTTATTACCGCGCAACAGGCGGTGCCGCTGAATGGTAAAGTAAGCGATGGCAACCGCTCTCTGCTGCAGGTGCCGCTGCTGATTCACTGGCCCAATACGCCGGCGCAGACGATTACCCGGTTGACCGATCATCAGGATGTTATGACTACGCTGATGCAGCGCCTGCTGCACGTCAGCACGCCCGCCGCGGAATATTCCCAGGGCGAAGATCTGTTCGCCGCCCGGCGCCGCCATAACTGGGTTACCAGCGCCGATCGCGACCGGCTGATTATCACCACGCCGCAGATGACGCTGATTTTAAACGCCAACGGCAGCTCGCAGGCGTGGGATCGCGAAGGCCGACAGCTGCAAGATCATAAGCTTGAGCTGGCGCTGCTGCTGCAGGTGTTGACCGAAGAGAAACGTTTTATCGCTAACTGATACGCGCCCTGCGTCCGGGCGCGGCAACGGCGCTTAACGCTGAACAAATCCCAGCCGCCGCGAGATCAAACCGCAAGCCTGAGCAAGCTCTTCGTTAACCTCGGCAATTTTGTGCTGCATACGATGCGTCGGCCCCGCCACGCTCAGCGCGCCAACAATCTCCCTGGTGTAGTTAAACACCGGCCGCGCCACGCAGGTCAGCCCCTCCTCGTTCTCTTCGTTATCCAGCGCATAGCCTTTCAGACGAATATCCGCCAGCGTCTCATACAGCGTCACCCGGTCGACAATGGTTTTTTCGGTAAAGGGAACCAGCGGCTCGCTTAATACCCGATCGATCTCGGTCAGCGGCTGGTAAGCCAGCAGCGCCTTGCCGATGCCGGTACAGTAGGCGGGCAGCCGCGCGCCCAGCCGCGCATGGGTCTGAATAGAAAGCGTGCCTTCGCTTTTGTAGAGATAAACCACGTAGCCGCTGTGATAGACGCCCAGGAAGCAGGTTTCAGAAGTGGTAGCCGAGAGAACTTTCAGACAGGGGATCGAGGCCTCTACCAGGTTAACGTTCATCAGCCCTTTGATGCCCAGCTCAAGGCTTTTCAGATCCAGATGATAGCGCTCAGTCAGGCTGTCCTGCATCACATACTGGCGCTCGCGCAGGGTTTCGAGGGTACGAAACAGCGTGGTTTTGGCGATACCGGTACGCTTAACCAGCTCCACCAACGATATGCCCTCAGGATGGTCGCTGATCACTTCAAGAATCGTCAGTACCTTGTCCACGCCGGAAGAGGCGGCGTTATCACTGTTTGCCATACAAATCATTCCCGCCAGAAAAAAGCCTATTGTACCCGCATTGCCCTGCCTGGCAAAACGCTTTCATTTTAACCAGTTAGCTTATTTTTCCGCTTTTATTCGGCGCTGATACGCCGTCGCCGTCCTTCCTTTTGCTGTGAAGCGCATCACCAAACCTGAAAAAACGGAATGACATTCCTTTTTTATAAATTTACTCTCTAAAAAAGGAACATCATTCCATGTTAACAGCAAGTCAGGGAAAACCCATGCTTATTGTCACCATTGATGCCGGAACAACTAATACCAGGGTACGCCTCTGGCGCGATAAAAAGATCGTTGCCGCCAGCAGCAAAGCGGTGGGCGTGCGCGACATCGCCGTTACCGGCGATCGCGGCACGCTGATGAGCGCGATAAAAAGCATGCTGGAAAGTCTGTTCCGGCAGATCGGCGGCGTTAACCGCGAGCGCTATGCGATCGTGGCGTCGGGCATGATCACCGCCGAGCTGGGGCTGCACGCCGTTCCACATCTCACCGCGCCGGTCTCTTTTGCCGATCTGGCGGCTGGCGCGGTGGCCCATATCCTGCCGGAGATCGCGCCGCAGCCCATCTGGTTTATCCCCGGCGTGAAAAACGCCGTCGCCAGCATCGACGTCAACAATATCGACGCCATGGATATGATGCGCGGCGAAGAGGTGGAAACCTTTGGCCTGCTGGCGCAGCATCATATCCGCGGTCCGGTGCTGGTCGCGCTGCCGGGCACCCATTCAAAATTCGTGCTGGTAGATAAAGAGCAGCGCATTCTGAGCTGCGTCACCACGATGGCCGGCGAGCTGCTCGATGTCCTCACCCACCAAACCATTTTAAAAAACTCGCTCGACGGCGAATTCACGCATGAGCTGGATCGCGAATACCTGTTAAAAGGCGCCGCCTCCTGTCGTCGCCTCGGCATTAGCCGCAGCTGCTTTGCGGTACGCCTGCTGGATCGCTTTACGCCCGCCAGCCACTGTCAGAAGGCCAGCTATCTGCTTGGCGCCGCGTTTTATTCCGATCTGCAGGCGCTTAAACACAGCGCCGCGCTCGATCTCGCCGGCGATATCGCTATCGCCATCGGCGGCAAATCGGTGCTGCAACAGGCGCTGGCGACGCTGATCGCCGACGATCCCTTTTTTAGCGGCAGCATGCTGCTGGCGGAGGATCGGCCTGAGCGCCCCTTCTCCGGCAGCGGCGCCGTCGCCGTTATGGAGCAGATACTGATGCGTTCAGCCAGCTCTGCCCCGCTTTGTTCAGGCATCTCACCTTTAGGAACCTCCCGATGAAAACTATGACTACCGCGCCGCTGGTCGCCATTCTGCGCGGCATCAGGCCGGAAGAGATCGACAGCCATCTTCCGCTGCTGATTGAGGCAGGCTTTACCGCCATTGAAATTCCACTTAACTCGCCGGACTGGGAAACCAGTATCGGGCACGCGGTCAGCGCCTACGGCGATCGCGTCACCATCGGCGCGGGCACGGTGCTCAGCGTGGAAAATGTCGATCGCCTGGCGGCGCTGGGCTGCCGGCTGATTATCGCTCCCAACAGCAACCCGGCGGTGATACGCCGGGCGCTGCACCATGACATGCAGGCGATGCCCGGCTGCGCCACGCCTGGGGAAGCGTTTATCGCCATCGAAGCGGGCGCGCGGCAGCTCAAACTTTTTCCCGCCAGCTTTTTCGGCCCCGGTTATGTCCGGGCGCTGAAAACGGTGCTGCCGGCCTCCGTCGAGCTGTTCGCCGTCGGCGGCGTCACGCCAGAGACGCTGCCGCGCTACCTGGCCGCAGGCTGCGCCGGCGCCGGTATCGGCGGCGAGCTCTATCGGGCAGGTCAGCCGGCTGAGCAGACGCAAAAACAGGCGCTGGCGTTTATCGCCGCCCACCAGCGCTTTATCACGTCATCACAGCAGAACGGGGAGTCCATATGAAAATCAGCTGGCTGTTTAAAAACGCCACCGTTATTGACGGCTCCGGTAGCCCGGCGTATCGCGCCGACGTGGCGGTAGTGGACGATCGCATCGCGCGCATCGCTCCCGCCATCAATGAAGAGGCGCACGCCACCCTTGACTGCCGCGGGCTGACGCTGGCTCCCGGCTTTATTGATGTTCATACCCATGACGATCTGGCGGTGATTAAGCGTCCGGACTATATCGAAAAAACCTCCCAGGGCGTGACCAGCATTATCGTCGGCAACTGCGGCATCAGCGCCGCCTGCGCGGTGATGCAGGATGAGGTGCCCGATCCCATCAACCTGCTGGGCGAGCTGGATGAATTTCACTACCCGGACTTAGCCAGCTACCGGGATCGCATCAATGCCGTTACCCCTTCGGTTAACGTAGCCACGCTGATCGGCCATACCACGCTGCGCAATAACTGCGTGGATTCCCTGCTTGAGCCCGCCAATAGCCAGCAGATCGCGGCGATGCGTGAAACGCTGCGCCTGGCGCTGCAGCAGGGCGCGCTGGGGCTGAGCACCGGGCTTTCTTACGGCAACGCGGTTAACGCCTCGACGGAGGAGGTTTGCGCGCTGGCGGAGCTGCTGGCCGAATACCGCGGCATCTATACCACCCATCTGCGCACCGAATATGACGGCATTATCGAGGCGATGCAGGAAGCTTTCCACGTCGGGCGCCACGGCGGCGTGCCGGTGCAGATCTCGCACCATAAATGCGCCGGGGCGAAAAACTGGGGACGCACTACCGAAACGCTGGCGCTGATTGAGCAATATCAGCAGCAGCAGGAGATCGGCTGTGACGTTTATCCCTACCGCGCCGGATCGTCCAACCTCGATCTGCGGCAGGTCACCACCGATTACGACATTCTGATCACCTGGTCCACCCCTTTTCCGCAGATGGCGGGGAAAACCCTACAGGAGATCGCCGGGCTGTGGCAGACCGACGTGCATGAGGCGGCCAGCCGCCTGCTGCCGGCAGGCGCCATCTATTTCCAGATGGATGAGGCTGACGTGCGCCGCGTGCTGCAACACCCAAGCGCAATAATCGGATCCGACGGCCTGCCCTGCGATCCTAACCCGCATCCCCGCCTGTGGAGCACCTTTCCACGCGTGCTCGGCCACTACAGCCGGGACGAAAAGCTGTTTCCGCTGGTTACCGCCGTCCACAAGATGACCGGCATGTCCGCCCAACGTTTCGGGCTGCCGCAACGCGGCCTGATCCGCGAGGGCTGGTTCGCCGATCTGACCCTCTTCGACGCGCAAACCGTGAATGAAGCAGGCACCTTTCAGCATCCGAAGCAGGCGGCCGTCGGCATTGAACGGGTATGGGTTAACGGCGTGCTCAGCTGGAGCGACAAAGCGATGACCGGCCAGCGCGCAGGTAAATTTTTAGCAGCCAATCAGTAATCACAGGGGAAAAATCATGAAACGTTATGGTGTGGAAGGTTCTGCAGGTACTGGCGGCCAGGCGCTGCCCTTTGCTAAAGCGGTAGCCGCCGACGGCTGGCTCTACGTCTCCGGTCAGACGCCGATGGTGGATGGCGAGATTATCGACGGCGGCATCGTCGCCCAGTCAACGCAGGCCATTGAGAACTGCCTCGACATTATGCATGAAGCGGGCTTCGGCATAGAGGATATCGTACATATGAAGGTGTTCCTTACCGATGCCCGCTACTTTCAATCCTTTAACCGGGTGTTCAAAAAATTCTTCGGCGCGCATCCGCCTGCCAGGATCTGCTGCGTCGCCGATCTGGTGGTCGACTGCATGGTGGAAGTGGATATCACCTGCTTCAACGCTAAATTCAAAAACTAACACAGAGTAAGCCTCTGATATAACAAGGATATATTATGCAGCATAATAATTTCCTGACATGGTTTTTGCTTTACGCCTTCGCCATGATGGCGGTAGGCTGGTATGTTACGCGCCATCAGAAAACCGGGGAAGATTTTATTCTCGGCGGCAGAAAACTCCCGATGCTGCTGACGCTCGGTTCTACCGTCGGCACCATGGTCGGCACCGGCTCCAGCATCGGCGCGGTCAGCTTCGGCTACAGCAACGGCTGGGCGGGGATGCTGTACGGCCTCGGCGGCGCGACCGGCATTCTGCTTACCGCATGGCTGTTCGGCCCGCTGAGAAATCTGCGCTTTATGACCATGAGCGAAGAGATCTGCTACTACACCGGCGGCAGCCGCATCGTTAAAAATCTGGTGGCGCTGCTGATTTTCCTCGCCTCGATCGGCTGGCTGGGAGCGCATATCCTGGGCGGCGGCCTCTATCTCGCCTGGGCGGCGGGCATCGATATTACCCTCGCCAAAATCATTATCGCCGTGGGCTTTATTTTCTACGTCGGCATCGGCGGTTATAAAGCCGTCTCCTGGATCGATACTCTGCAGTCCGTCGTGCTGTTCGTGGGCTTTATCGTGCTGGCGGCGATGTCGGTCAGCTATGTCGGCGGCTGGGAGGTTATTGTCGCGAAAACCGATCCGCAGGCCTTTACGCTGTTCGGCATCGGCAAACTCGGCCTGCTGCCGGCAATTTCGCTGGCGACCGTGATCGGCATCGGCGTACTGGCCACCCCCTCCTATCGCCAGCGTATCTATTCGGCGGCCTCGACGCGCACTATCCGCCAGTCTTTTATTATCACCGGCCTGCTCTATATGGGTTTTTCATTCCTGCCCGCCATTATCGGCATGGCGACCCACGTAATGAACCCTGAACTGGACAACTCAGGCTTCGCCTTCCTGTATGCCACCAACGCGCTGCCCCATGTCGTGGCGATGGTGGTGCTGATCGCCGGAATGTCCGCTAACCTCTCCTCCGGCAGCTCGGACGCTATTGCCGGCGTCTCGATTATCCTGCGCGATATCTACACCATGATCGTCGGCCAGATGCCGCCGCCGGAAAAGGCGATTGCCCTGTCGCGCCTCTTCCTGCTGGGAGTGATCCTGCTGGCGCTGATTTTCGCGCTAACCTCCAACGATATCATCGGCTATATCACCAAGATGATCTCGATGATCATGTCCGGGATGTGCGTAACCGTGCTGCTGGGTAAATTCTGGCCGCGCTTTAACTGGCAGGGCTGCATTGCCGCGCTGCTGGGCGGCAGCCTGACGTCGCTTGCGGTGATCTTCTCGCCGCAGTGGTCCGCCGCGCTGGGCAACCCGGTGCTGCCCGCCCTCGCCGTCAGCTTCGTTGCGGCGGTAGTGGTTACGCTGCTGACGCCGCAAAACGCGCTTTCACGCGAAGCGGTCTTGCAGATGATTACCGCAGAGCGGGAAAACAACGGCCAGACGCCGCGCGCTGACGCCACTCCGGTAAGGAGCGCGGAATGAGGGGCGATAGCGGTCTGGCGGCGCATAAGTGCGACGCCATGTTCAGCCCGTCAGCGGAGGGCGCCAGGGTTCTGCATGAGGAAGTTTGCCTGCCCGCTGCGGTGATTAAGGCGCAGGCGCTGGAGAATAATATCCGCTGGATGCAGCGCTATGCCGATCGTCGCGGCGTATCCCTGGCGCCCCACGGCAAAACCACCATGACGCCGTGGATCTTTCAGCAACAGCAGCAGGCTGGCGCCTGGGCTATCGGCGTCGGCAGCGCCTGGCAGGCGCAGGCGGCGATGCTCAGCGGCATCCGGCGCGTGCTGATGGCCAATCAGCTTACGGGCAGCGCCAATATGCAGCTGGCGGCGCAGCTGAAGCGGCGCTATCCGACGGCGGAGTTTATCTGCTGCGTTGATAATCCGCAGCAGGCGAAAACGCTCTCCGCCTTTTTCAGCGCGCAGCAGCAGAGGCTGGATGTGCTGGTGGAGCTTGGCGTCGCGGGCGGACGCTGCGGGTGCCGCTCCGCCGCCGAGGCGTTGGCGCTGGCGGAAACGGTCGCTCAGCTGCCGGGGCTGCGCCTGCGCGGGCTGGAACTCTATGAGGGCGTGCTGCACGACGCCAATCCACGGCCGCAGATTGAAAAACTGCTGCGGGATGCCGCCGCGCTGGCCTGTCGCATGGCGGTTTGGGTAAGCGGCGAGTTTATCCTTACGGGCGCCGGCACCGTCTGGTATGACGTAGTCTGCAACGTCTGGCTGGCGGCGGAGAAGCCCGTCGACTGCCGCATCGTGATCCGTCCCGGTTGCTATATCACGCACGATAACGGCATCTATCAGCAGGCGCAGAACGCGCTGATGGCGCGCGACGCCACGGCCTGCGCTATCGGCGGCGATCTCGCCTGCGCGCTGGAGATCGTCGCCATGGTGCAGTCGGTGCCGGAACCAGCCCTCGCGGTGGTTAATTTCGGCAAGCGCGATGCGGCTTTCGACGCTGGTCTGCCGCAGCCGATCGCGCACTATCGCGCGGGCAAAGCGCTGCCGCTGACGCCGGGCGCCATAACCAGCGTCGGGATAATGGATCAGCACTGTATGCTGCAGCTGACGCCGGAAGTCGATCTGCAGCCGGGAGATATTCTGCTGTTCGGCATCTCGCACCCCTGCCTGACCTTTGATAAATGGAAAACGCTGCTGCTGGTTGATGAGCAGTACCAGGTGCTGAAAGCGCTGGAAACCGCATTTTAAGGCGCAGCGGCAGAAATAACAGGGAAGCCGCCGCCCTCGTCGGGGGCGACGTTCCCTTGCCGCCGCGGGTGCGGCGGCGCAATTTCGCGCTAACGGATTATTAATAAAGCAGTTAGCGCGTAAGCATCTTGCTTTTAGCGAGATTCCAGGTACTATAGCGTCCACATATCGGCACGTAGCGCAGCCTGGTAGCGCACTGTCATGGGGTGTCAGGGGTCGGAGGTTCAAATCCTCTCGTGCCGACCAAATTACTCCGAAAAAACCAACCCAAACGGGTTGGTTTTTTTATGCCGCTAACCTACTGACGCAGCAGCCGCAGGCCGTTGGCGACCACCAGCAGGCTGGCGCCGACGTCGGCGAATACCGCCATCCACAGCGAGCCCATCCCCGCCAGCGTCAACGCCAGGAATACCACCTTAATCCCCATCGCCAGCGCGATATTTTGCCAGAGCACGCTGCTGGTACGCCTGGAGAGCCGTACAAAAGCGGGGATTTTGCGCAGATCGTCATCCATCAGGGCGATATCGGCAGTTTCAATAGCGGTATCCGTGCCCATCGCGCCCATGGCAAAACCGATATCGGCGCGCGCCAGCGCCGGCGCGTCATTAATGCCATCGCCCACCATGCCGACGGCGCCGCGGCGCGCCAGGCTTTCCACCGCAGCCAGCTTATCTTCCGGCAGCTGATTGCTGCGGACTTCATCAACCGCAACCTGCGCGGCAATCGCCTGCGCCGCGCCGCGGTTATCGCCGGTAAGCATTAAGGTTCTGACGCCCAGCTGATGCAGCTGCGCTACGGCCTCGCGGCTGCTCTCTTTTACCGTATCCGCAACGGCGAACAGGCTCAGCAGTTCACTGTCGCTACAGAGCAGCACTACCGTTTTCCCCTGATTCTCCAGCTCAGCCAGCGCCGCCTTCACCGCCTCAGAACAGCTGACCTGCTCCTCCATCAGCCGCAGATTGCCCAGGCTGTAGCTGACGCCCTGAATCACGCCGCGCACCCCGCGCCCCGGCAGCGCGCTAAACTGCGTTACCGCCAGCCGCTCCGGCGGGGCCGCCGCCAGCACCGCCTGGGAAACCGGATGATCGGAATAGTCCGCCAGGCTGGCCGCCAGCGTCTGGCAGCGCGCCGCATCCAGCGAACCGACGGCGGTAATATCGGTCTGAACCGGTCTGCCGTACGTCAGCGTGCCGGTTTTATCCAGCGCCAGCCATTTCAGCCGCCGGCCCTGCTCCAGATAGACGCCGCCCTTAATCAAAATACCGCGACGGGCGGCGGCGGTCAGCCCGCTGACAATGGTTACCGGCGTTGAGATCACCAGCGCGCAGGGACAGGCGATAACCAGCATCACCAGCGCCTTATAGATCCATTCACGCCAGTCGCCGCCGGCAAGCAGCGGCGGCAGCAGCGCTACCGCTACCGCAAGCGCGCAGACCAGCGGCGTATAGACGCGTGAGAAACGATCGACGAAGCGCTGCACCGGCGCTTTCGCTCCCTGCGCCTGCTCAACGACGCGAATAATGCGCGCCAGCGTGGAATCCGCCGCCGCCGAGGTAACGCGATACTCCAGCACGCCCGCGCCGTTCAGCGTCCCGGCAAACAGCGTATCGCCCTGCTGCTTCTCGACCGGCAGGCTTTCACCGGTAACCGGCGCCTGATTGATCGCCGACTGTCCGCGTACGATAGTGCCGTCAAGGCCGATACGCTCGCCGGGCTTTACCCGGACCAGGCTGCCGGGCGCCACGCGCCCTACCTCCCTCTCCTGCCAGGAACCGTCTGGCTGCTGCACGTTAACCGTTTCCGGCGCCAGCTTCATCAGCGAGCCGATCGCGTTGCGCGCGCGATCCAGCGATTTCGCCTCCAGCATTTCCGCCAGCGTAAACAGCACCATCACCATCGCCGCCTCCGGCCACTGGCCGAGCGCCAGCGCGCCGGTTACCGCAATACTCATCAGAGCGTTGATATTCAGATCGGCGTTTCTTAGCGCCGTCCATCCTTTTTTATAGGTATCCAGACCGCAGACGGCGATCGCCAGCAGCGCCAGCGCCGCCTGCACCCATGCGGCCAGGCCGCTCCAGTGGGCGATTTCCGCCGCTGCGGCGGCGATGCCCGCCAGCGCCAGCGGCCAGATACGCATCTTTTCTGCCGGCGCCGGCGGCGGATTTTCATCTGCTACCAGCTCCGGCGCAAAATCCAGCGAGCGGATGGCGGCCAGCAGCGGTTCCAGCGCCTGCGGCGCATGGGTAACCGTCAGCACGCGCTGGATCAGGTTAAACTCCAGCGCGTTAACGCCCGGCATCGCTTCCAGCTTTTTACGAATCAGCCTCTCCTCAACCGGGCAATCCATCTGCTTAATCAGAATGCGCGTCTGCTTAGCGCCGTCAGAGGCAGCGCTTATTTTTGGCGACGAAGTTGCGTTATCTTCAGCATCATGACGCGCAGGTTCTGCAGGCAGCGGCGTAAAAGCGGTAAAGCGGCCTGCCGCCTCCTCTTTTCCCTGCCCGCTGCTGCAATGGCGGTTGCCGCAACAATCACTCATATTCTTTCCCTCCTCAGTGACCTATACTGGCATTTAAAACCCTGTAGCTACTTCAGGGTCAAGCGGGAGAAAGACAAAATGAAAATTGGCGAGCTGGCCCGTCTGGCAGGCTGTTCGGTAGAGACGGTACGCTACTATGAGCGTGAAGGGCTGCTGCAGGCGGCGCTGCGTAATCTCAATAACTATCGTCATTACGACAGTCATCATCTGGAAAACCTGAAGTTTATCCGCCGCTGCCGGGCGCTGGATATGACCCACGAGGAGATCCGCGCGCTGCTGCAGGCGCGCAGCCAGCCCGACGCCGACTGCGGCGCGGTCAACGCGCTAATCGATCGTCATCTGCATCATGTTCAGGCGAAGATTCAGGAGCTGAAGGCGCTGGAACGGCAGCTGACGGAGCTGCGCGGGTGCTGCCACAGCAACCGCAGCGCACGCCACTGCGGTATTTTGCGTGAGCTGGAGCAAACGGAAGATTTAAGCGCGACGCCCGTTCTGCCGCGCGGTATCTGACGGCAGCCTCAGCCGCCGTCAGGCTGACGCCGGGCGCGTAGCGCGAGCTTTTCCGCCGGCAGGGTGATAATCGCCAGACAGAGGATAATCAGGGCGACGCCGCCCCAGCCGGAGAGCGGCAGCCGTTCGCCAACCAGCAGCACCGCCAGCAGGGCGGCGACTACCGGCTCCAGCAGGGTGATGGTGGTGGCCGTACTGGCGGAAATACGCGCCAGCCCATAGCCATAGCAAATATAGCCGATAAACATCGGCACCAGCGCCATATAGAGACCGACGGCGGCGTTATGCCATGCGGTAAACAGCGGCGCGCCGGTCAGCCACAGCACCGGCATCAGCAGCAGACCGCCGGCGCCAAAGGTTGCGCCCATGGCGGCGCGCGGCGCTAACTTCCGCTGCATCAGTCGGCGGGCGGACCAGGAGTAGAGAGCATAGGTAAAGCCGGCCAGCAGCCCCAGCAGGATGCCGATCGGCGCCAGCCCCGCCTCACCGCCCGCCCCCTGCTCGCCGCGTTCGGCAAAGCAGAGCAGTATCATACCGAGTAAACCCACCGTCGCGCCCAGCAGCCACTGCTTCGTCAGACGTAAGCCGTCAAGCCGGTATTCAATCAGCGCGGAGAACAGCGGCGCCGAGCCGATGGAGATAACGGTGCCGACGGTAACGCCGGCAAAGCGCATCGAGGTATAAAAAGCTAGCGGATAGAGCGCTACCGCCAGAGCGCCGGTCAGCAAATAGCGCCACTGTCGCGCCATCAGCCGCCGCTGCCGCCTGATGGCGGCAAGCGCAATCGCTCCCTGCAGCAGCCCGCCCACGCCCATCGCTACCGCGCCCACCGCCAGCGGGCTAAGCGCGGGCGCAAAGGTGGCCGCCGTGCCGGTGGTGCCCCATACCATCGCAGCGATAAAAACGCCGCCGATGCCCGCCAGACGTGATTCTGTCGCCGGCATTAGCGCGCCTGCGCCGTAAATTGTATCAGCCGGCCCGCCGGCGTCCGGCGCCGAAGGCGATGCTTCAGCGCGGCGCGCCCGCTTTGGTTTCTCACGCCACGCCGCGTTTGGCGGACGGTTATTCGCTCTGCGGCTAAGCCAGTCATCGTCACTCTCCGGATTGACGCCAGCAGCCTGGCGTAAGCGTAAGTAGGCGCGCCTCAGCGTAAAGCTGATTTGCTGTCACATCAATGCAATAATAACGTAACATTTTTCCACTAACCTGTGCCAGACGAACGGAACGGGAATCAGAGCATGACGGTGGCAAAAGCAAAAAATCTGCAGGATACCGAAGCCCTGCTGCACGCGGGCATTAACAAGGTGGCGCTGGACTGGGAGATCGGCAGCGACGACTTTTTCCGTCTCGCCAGCCACTGGTGCGAGCGCGGCGCGAAAATCACCCGCAGCCGGCATTATTTTGTCGTGTCGGTAAAAGGCTTCGCTATTCCGCCAAACGATTAGCGGCGCGACAGAAAGAGCGAGGCCACGGCGGACTGCGCCGGCTCGCCGCGCCGACGCCCGCATCGCGCTAAGGTTCAGCGTCCGGTATCGGTGCGCTGCACCGCATCCAGCGTTGCTTTCTCTCTTTCGCTGCCGGTCAGCTCATATAGCTGGCCGTCGCGCATCTCCAGCAGGCGATCCGCCTGAGTAAAGTAGTGATCGTCATGGCTGATGGCGAAAATGGTTTTACCGCTCTGCTGTAGCCACGGCAGCAGCTCCCGATAGAAAACGCGACGGAAATGCGGGTCCTGATCGGCGGCCCATTCATCCAGCAGCAGCATATCGCGCTGCTCCGCCGCCGCCAGCAGTAACGCCAGCCGCTTGCTCTGCCCTTTCGACAGCTGCAGATTCAGCACCCGATTACCTTCCAGCTTCAGCTTATCCTGCATTTTCAGCTTCTCCAGCCACTGCTGCACCAGCGTCGGGCTGGCCGGCTGCGCGCCGGGGCCGATAAGCCGATCGAACAGGTGCGGATCGGTAAAGACCGCCGAAAACAGCTGACGATAGCGTTCGCTATCGGCAATCACCTCGCCATCCAGCAAAATAGTGCCGGAAACCGGCTGATAAAGTCCGGTCAGCAGCATCGCCAGCGTTGATTTACCGCTGCCGTTGCCGCCGATAAGAAACACCAGCTCGCCGCGCCTGAGCGTCAGGTTAACCGGCCCTACGCTAAAGCCCTTCTCGCCGTAGTGAAACAGCAGATCGCGCAGCTCCAGCGTCTGCCAGTCGGCTGCCGCCGGCAGAGGGGCGAAATGTTCGCGCCACTCCGCCAGCTGGAAAGTACGCAGTTTATTAAAGGCCACCTGCGCGCTCAGCAGCATCGGCAGCGCGCCCATCGCCTGTAGCAGCGGAGTGCGCAGAAACAGCAGGGTCAATGAATAGGTAGCGGCTACCGCCGTGTTCGCCCAGCCGAGGCCGTTCGCCATAAAGAACACCATGCCGATGGCGCCCAGCATCATAATATTTGACCAGTTTACCGCGCTGAGATGGTAGGTATCGGCGCGCACGATATGATGACGATAGGCGTTGGCGTTCTCCTGATAAACGGTATCGTAGATTAACTGCGCCCGCTCGCGGTTCAGCGCCAGCTCTTTGCGGCCGTCGATAACCGTCTGATAATCGGCGTACAGGCGATCTTCCGTCTCACGCAGCGCCGCCATATGACGATAAACGCGCGACACCAGCAGCCAGCCGCCGACAAGGGTCACCGCGATCCACACCGCGCTGACCGCCAGCATACGCGGCGACAGCCAGGCAAGGTAGATGGCCGATCCGAGGGTCAAAATTACCCCCTGAATCAGCTCCGGCAGGCGCACAAAAGCCATGGTGATATTGCGCACGTCGCTGGTCAGGCTTGCCAGCAGCTGCGCGCTGCCGATCTGCTCGATGCGCTGCACCTGGGTATCCAGGATACGTTTGATAAATTCGCCGCGCAGGCGCCAGACAAAACGGTGTCCCAACAGCGTCAGCGCCATTTGCGAAGCCAGCGTCAGCGCCATCAGCAGCAGCAGCAGGCCAAGGAATTCCGGCAGCACCGACATGGAGGTAGTTACGCTGGCGATCAGCTCCTGATTAATCCAGGCGATAAGGCCGATGCCAAGCGCCGCGCTCAGCAGGTTAAGTACGATAACGGCGATAAACGGCCAGCGGTACTGTTTAAAAACAACGGACAGCAACTCCATAAAAGCATCCTGATCAGAACAAAAGCAGCATGCAGTTTAATGAGAAGACAATCGATAGCAATAATAATTCTCAACTGCGCCGTTAGCGCGCGCGTCGGAAGGTGAGATTATAGCGATACGGCCCCGCCAGCGGATGCTCGCCCGGCTTTAGCGGCAGAATACCGTGGAAGCGCAGCCGCGACGGCCCGCCCCATACCACCACATCGCCATGCTCCAGCAGAAGGCGCTGCACGCCGTCGCCGCGCGCAAAGCCGCCGAACTGAAACTGCGCAGGCAGGCCGAGCGACACCGAGACGATCGGCTGACGCAGATCCTTCTCATCTTTATCCTGATGCAGCGAAAGCCTGGCGCCCGGTTCATAGCGGTTGATCAGGCAGGCATCGGGCTGAAAATCGGTAAAGCCCGCCTCCTGCGCCGCCTGCTGCGCCAGCAGAAGAAACCCCTGCGGCATCGCCGGCCAGCGGCGGCCGTTAAAGCTATCGACATCGCTATAGTGATAGCCGCGACGGCCGCTTGACCAGCCGAGATCGCCGCAGTTAGTCATGGCTACCGACATGCGATATCCGCCGGGCGTAATCAGATGCTGGAAAGGATGCTGCGCGGCAATCTGCGCGATTGACGCCAGCAGCGCCGCGCCCTGCTGCCGGGCGCGGCGGCGTAAAATCACCGCGCCTTCCGCCAGCGGCTCCACCCAGGGCGCCTCATCGCCAAAGAGATCTAACATGGTCGCTCTCCTTTACCGCACTATGGTTAAGCCATGCTAACCATCGTTTACCTGCTGCTGCAACAGAAAAGCGCGGAACTGCGGCGACATCCAGCTGCTGAAGCCTTTATCGTCTTTGCTGATCAGGTAGACCGCCAGCTTCTCCCGCAGCGCCAGCGCCTTCGCTTTATCGGTGCCCAGCACCATCAGGCCGGTATCCCAGCCGTCCGCCTCCAGCGCGGTGGTAGCGATTACCGTGGCGGAAACCAGCCGGTGCTCAATCGGCCGGCCGCTCAGCGGATCGATAACGTGCGATATACGCCTGCCGTCCAGCTCATAATAGTTGCGGTAGCTGCCGGAGGTACTGATGCCATGCCCCTGTAAATCCACCAGCGCCTGGGCCTTATTCTCGCGATCGGTGGGCTTCTGAATCGCTACCCGCCAGGCTTTGCCGGCGGCGTTATGGCCGCGGCTAAGCACCGCGCCGCCCACCGAAACCAGATAATTGGCGATCCCCTCTTCTTCCATCAGCCGCGCGAGGTGGTCGGTGGCGAAGCCCTCGCCGACGGTAGAGAGATCGACATACAGCCCCGGCAGATCTTTTTGCAGAAAAGCGCCTTCGGCCCGCTCCGTCACCCGTAAATGCTGCAATCCGGTCAGCGCCTTCGCCGCGGCGATATCCGCTTCGGAAGGGGTGTGCGGCGGCTGTTTGTCCGGGCCAAAGCCCCAGAGATTCACCAGCGGGCCGACGGTGATATCCATTGCGCCGTCGGTCAGCCTGCCGATGCGCAGCGCAACGGTAATAATATCCGCCATATTGCTGCTGACAGGCTGCGGCGCCGTGCCGCGATACTGATTGAAACGCGACAGCATCGAATCTTTTTTCCAGGTAGAGAGCTCCTGATCGTCGGCATCCAGCCGCTGCTGAATTTTTTCCCGCAGCGTCGCCAGGCGATCGGCAGGAACGCCCGCCAGACTGACGCGCCACTGGGTGCCCATGGTTTTACCCTGCAGCACCGCTCCCGCATCCAGCTTGTCCTGCTGCCGATCGCAGCCCGCGATCAGCGATGCCAGCAGCCCCACCGCCGCCAGCGCTACTTTTTGCATTTTTTACACCCTTTATATGTCTTTTTGTTAACTGGCACTACAAACCTTAACAAGTGTAAGGTGGACCTATTTCGCTTGAGTCGCTTTTCGACTCCCGCCTGAGCGGCGCGCTGAAACCGTTGCCTGCTTATGGCGTTTTACGCGATTTAATAAACCAGGAGCCCTGTTATGCAAGCTATTATTCTGCTGCTGTTCTTTACTGCAGTGAGCCTCTTTGCTGGTGTAAAACATTATAAAAGTACGCGCGTACGCGCGATTCATCGTCCCCGCCGCCGCTAGGCAGCACCTTACGGGCCGCTGCGCATCAGGCGGCCTGTTTTTTCTCTTCTTTGCCCTGCCTATATTAACAAACGCGCCTTAACCTTCACTTAACCGTTCCTCTAAACAAGCGGCCGATTCCTGCCGGTTGCGTTCGATGGCGCAAAAACTGCGCTATGGCGCTCAGGGCCGCGCTGTAGCGGCATAAAAAAAGGCGACGCCGGGCGTCGCCTTTCTACCGCTAAGCCAGTATCAGAACTGGTAAACCAGACCCAGCGCCACAACGTCGTCGGTGTTGATGCCGGCGGCGTTGGTAAAGGCGTTGTCATCCAGCAGGTTGATCTGATAATCAACGTAGGTAGACATGTTTTTGTTGAAGTAGTAAGTCGCGCCTACGTCGACATATTTTTTCAGGTTCTGTTTGCCCCAGCCCTGGATATCAGTACCGCGCGAGCTGACATAGGCCAGAGAGGGACGCAGGCCGAAATCAAACTGATACTGCGCCACCAGCTCCCAGTTATCCGCCTTATCCGCAAAGCCGTAGGCCGCCGGATTATCGCTGCTGCCGAAGCGGGTTGCGTTATAGGAGCGAGTGTACATCGCCGCCAGGTAGATATTGTTGGCGTCATATTTCAGGCCGCCGGTGTAGGCTTCCGCTTTGTCGCCGTTGCCCAGAATCGCGCCGCTGTTCTGATAATTGGTGCGATCGGACTGGAACATCGCCGCGCCCAGGCCCAGGCCGTTGCCCAGATCGTAGGTGGTGCTCAGGCCCCAGCCGTCGCCGTTCTGCGCTACCGCTTTGCGGCTGCCCGCCAGCTCCGGATTGCTGTCGTTTTTACCCTGATACTGCAGGGCGAAGTTCAGGCCATCCACCAGGCCGAAGAAGTTGCTGTTACGGTAGGTCGCCACGCCGTTTGCGCGCTGGAACAGGAAGTTATCCGCGCCGTAGGTATCACCGCCGAACTCCGGCAGCACGTCGGTCCATGCGCCAATATCATAAGCCACGCCGTAGTTACGACCATAGTCAAAAGATCCGGCTTCGCCGAACTTCAGGCCGGCGAAACCTACGCGGGTAAAGTTGTCTTCGGTACCTTCCGCTTCAGAATGGTTCAGGGCGACCTGGTACTCCCACTGGCCGTAGCCGGTCAGCTGATCGGAAATCTGGGTTTCGCCTTTAAAGCCGAAACGCATATAGGAGTTATCGCCGTCGCTGCCATCGTTGTCAGAGAAATAGTGCAGGCCGTCTACCTTGCCGTAGAGGTCAAGTTTGTTGCCGTTTTTATTATAGATTTCTGCCGCACCCGCAGAGCCTGCGACTAACAGCGCAGGGATCATCAGGGAGAGAATATGACGTTTCATTATTATTACCCTCTGGTTATGTGCCTTTATTTTGCCACTGCAAGCCGAACGTTTAATTTTCAGCCGGCACCTCATTGTTAGATTGACAGACGTAATAATCCATCACGAAAATGCTACTAAATTTCCAAAACTGTTTCTTTATATTATTTCCTGGCAGCAGATGTAAATAGCGGGGAACTTTCATACAGCACGTTGAGCTAAATTATTTAGCACTTATTGATAAGAAAATACCAGAATTACAGCTAAAGAAAAGCAAAGCTAACGCGGTGTTAAGCACTGAATGATAAAAAAATTCTGCATTCCAGTTATAAAATAGATCCTGCTATCATCATTTCATTTGATTATTACCTTCATTCACCCCGAATGAGCTGTTTTACCCTTATTTTCAGCCGGACATTGATTGTCCGGCTTTTTTTTATTCATTTCCTGCCATTACAGAATTAACCCGACAAAATTAACGTTCGCGCATGGCCTCTTTAACTTTATTTAATGGCTTAACCAGATAGTCCATTACTGATTTTTGACCGGTCTTAATTTCCACATTAGCAACCATACCGGGCACGATAGGAAATTTACGTCCGGCGCGATTCACCAGCTCCGCTTTTTGCGTGCGCACATAGACGCGATAATAATATTGATCGCGCTTCACCTCATCCTGCAAGGTATCCGGCGATACCGTCTCTACCTCACCCGGCAGATCGCCATAAATTGACGAGTCATAGGCGGTCACCTTCACTACCGCTGGCAGGCCGGGACGAATATAAGCGATATCGCGCGGGTTAATGCGGGTCTCGATTAACAGCTGATCTTCCAGCGGCACGATCTCCATCAGCTTGCCGCCCGGCTGCAGCACGCCGCCGACCGTGGTGACCTGAATATCCTTAACGATGCCGCGCACCGGCGAATAGAGCGTGGCGCGCGTCAGCTGATCTTGTTTGCCGGTCAGCACCTGCAGCTGCGCATCCAGCTCGGCGTTATTTTTTACCTGCTCTTCACGCGCGCGCACCGCATATTCGTTGCGCGCCTCATCGATTTTCCCGCGCAGCTCGCTAACCTGGCGACGCAGGCGGATCACCTCAACCTGCCCCGCCGCGCCTTTCGCCACCAGCGGCTCGGTCATGCGCAGCTCATCCTGCACCAGCCGGAGCGACTGCTGCAGGTTGCTGACCGTCTCCTGCAGGTTGCGCCGCCGCGATTCAAACAGCTGCGTTTCACGCGCTACCAGCTCCGGCTCCCGCAGCGTTTCCGCGCTGAACTGCAGCGGCGCGCCGGTCAGTTCAGCGCGCAGCCGCTCCGCCGAGGCGCGCAGAGTGCGCGCTTTGGCCTGCGCTTCGCCAAAGTTCGACTGAAAACGCGTCGGATCGAGACGCGCCAGAATCTGCCCCTTGTTAACAATATCGCCTTCATGCACGTTGAGCTGGTTGACGATGCCGCCGTCAAGGCTCTCAATCACCTGCGCGCGCGTGGAAGGGGTCACTTTGCCGGTGCCGACCGTCACCTCATCAAGAATGGCGAAGTGCGCCCACACCAGGAAAATCAGCAGCGCCGCGCTGCACAGCCAGATAATCATTGAGGTGTTGCGCTCGCGTTTTTTCAGCTCGTTTTCTACCGTAACCTGGCTCATGCGGCATCTCCTTTCGCGGGTTTCACCGCCCCGGCGGCGCGCAGAATCTCATCGCGCGGCCCGTCCGCCACGATGCGTCCGTTATCCATCACCACGATCCTGTCCACCAGCTTCAGCAGCGCCGGACGATGGGTAACCAGCACCAGCGTGCGTCCGCTCAGCCAGCCGGACATCTGGCGAATCACATGCTCCTCCAACTGTTCATCCATCGAGGCGGTAGGCTCGTCCAGCAGCACCACCTGCGGCTGGCGCAGGATCATACGGCTCAGCAGCACCATCTGACGCTGGCCGCCCGACAGCCCGCGCCCGCCTTCATTGACAATGCGATCGAGGCTGGCGGCATCCTGCTGCACCAGGCCCAGCGCCCCGCTAACGCGCAGCGCCTGCAGCATCTCCTGCTCGCTGGCGTGGGGATTGCCGAGCATCAGATTCTGCCGCAGCGTGCCGAAAAAGAGGCGCGAGTCCTGCGAGAGCCAGCCGAGCTGGCGCCGTAAATCGACCGGATCGATGCGGTTGATATCCACGCCGTCGACGATAACCTTGCCCTGCGTCGCCTTCGCCTGGCCGGCCAGCAGCTTCAGCAGCGTCGATTTTCCGGCGCCTACCTTGCCAAGCAGCGCCACGCGCTCGCCCGGCTTGATCTGCAGCTGACCGATGCTCAGGACGTTTTTCACATTCTCTTCATCGTAGGTGTACTGCACGTTGCGCAGATCGTAATGGCCGGTCAGCGTCGGGCAGTGCGCCATCTCGTCCGCTTCCGGCTGATCGAGCGGCTTCTTCAGCAGCTCGTCGAGGCCGTTCATGGCGCTTTTGGCGTGCTGCCAGCGCGAGAAAATCATCGTCAGCTGCATCAGCGGCGCGATGGTGCGCGAAGAGAGCAGGCTGCTGGCGACCAGCGTACCGGTAGTGATATCTCCCGCCAGCACCAGATAGGTGCCGAACACCAGCATGCCGGCGTAGGTCAGCTGCTGCACCGACGAGGCCCAGCCGGTGAGCCGCGCGCCCCACAGCCGCTGCTTCATGCCGATCGCCGCGCTCACTTCATGAGTCTGCTCCCACTGGCGCTGAAAATAGGGCTCCGCCTGCAGCGCCTTGATATCCTCCACCCCTTCAATGGTTTCCACCAGCACCGCATTGCGCAGCGCCCCTTCGCGCAGCCCCTCTTTCGCCAGCCGCGCCATCGGGATCTGCACCAGCAAACCGGGGATAACGATCAGCGGAATCGCCAGCAGCGGAATAATCACCAGCGGTCCGCCGATAAAGCCCATAATAAACAGAAACAGAATGATAAACGGCAGATCCGCCGCCGCGCCGACGGTGGTGGAGGTCAGCAGTTCGCGCACCTGATCGATTTCACGCAGCTGAGAGATAAAGGAGCCGGTGGATTTGGGGCGCGCCTCGTTGCGAATATTCATCGCGCGCGCAAACAGCATCGAGGAGACTTTTAAATCGATGCGTTTGCCCATCAGATCGGAAACCTGAGTACGCATCAGGCGGATCAGGTATTCAATCGCGGCGGCGATCAGCACGCCGACGAACAGCACCCACAGCGTTGACTCCGACTGTGCCGGGATCACGCGATCGTAAATCTGCATCGAAAACAGAATGCCCGCCAGCGCCAGCACGTTGCTGACTATCGAGGCGAGCGAAATCTCCGCGATACGCCGCCCCATGCCGCGGAAGTTTTTCCAGAACCAGTGCTGCTCCCAGGGCTGTACGAATTCATCGATGCGCGCATCGCGTCCGCGCGCCGTCACGCCGGGCACCGCCACCTGCGGCTGACTCTGCGCCAGCAGCTCCGTCAGATCGCTTTCGCGCACCACGTCGCCGCCTTCGCTCAGCCAGTAGCGCGCGCGTCCGTCGGCGTCGATGGCCTCCACCACCGCCACGCTGCCGTTCTCCAGCAGCAGGATCACCGGCGTCACTTCCTGACGCCAGCGCAGCTTGTCGCGCGGCGTCATAGTCAGGTGCAGACCCAGCAGGCCCGCCAGCCGCTCCAGCTGCTGCTCCGGCGTCAGGTTTTCGAACCAGCGCATCTGCTGGCGTAGCGTTTTGCCATCGGCGGGCTTGCCGAAGCGGGCGGCGACCCGCAGCATCGCCGCAATCCAGTTTTCGGTCGAGGTGGTCATAGTGGCTGCCTTATTCATTTGTCATAAGCCGATTTCTACTGCAGTGAAGGCAGCAGTTCGCCGCTGTTTTTCTCGCGATCGACGCCCATCATATCGAGCAGGTTGTCTACCGCCGCCGCGTAGCGCACCGTGGCGCTCCAGCCGTCATACAGCGCTGAAATACGCATACTGTCGGCCTGAAAGACATCCTGCTCGACGCTGAGCAGATCGTTCAGGCTGCGCTTGCTGAGCCGGTATTCATCGGCGTAAACCGCACGGGTGTGCTCCGCGCTGGCCAGCTGCGCCTCGCCCGCCTGCTGACGCTGCTGCGCGCCGATCATATCGGCGTAAGCGGTGGAGGCGTGCTGGTTGATATCGAGCTTGGCGCGCTGGATTTCCGCCTGCGCCGCCTGGCGTTCCGCCTCCGCCGAGCGGGTTTTGGCGTTAACCAGCCCGCCCTGATAGAGCGGCGCCTCAACCCGCAGCTGTAGCTCATCATCCCAGTAGGAGCGGCTGTCATTTTCGTAGCGGGTGCGCCCCGCTTCGACCCTAATCGTCGGCCAGTGATTGGAAGCCGCCTGTCTGATACGCTCGCGCGCCGCCTCCTGCTTCGCCTGCGCGCTGCGTACCGCCGCGCTCTTTTCATAGGCGATGCGGTCCAGCGTCACCTGCTGCCTCAGCAGCGATTCCGGCAGTTCAGGCAGATTGTCGGAGACTACGCCGGTCAGTACCGTAAGCTGCGCCTGAGCGGATCGCTGCTGCGCGCGGTACTGCTCCAGCGTGGCGCGCATTCCCGCCAGCCGGGTGCCCGCCTGCAATACATCGGACTGGGAATTCAGCCCGGCATCGGCGCGCAGCGTGGCGATATCGCGCACATGCTCCAGCGACGCGATATTCCTGCGTGCCGACGCCACCAGCGCCTGGTAGCGTTTTACTTCCAGATAGGCCTGCAGCGTATCGGCGGCGACGGTGGTCATGGTAGCGTACAGGGCGAAGCGATAAGCGTCGGAGAGCGCGTGCTGTTCATCGATCGCGCCGCCGGTGCGGCCAAAATCATACAGCAGCTGGCTGAGGGTGATGCCGCCGGAGGCGGTATTATTCAGGCTGCCGGAGGAGTCAGTTTGATGGGAACGGCCGCCGCTGCCCTGCAGTGAGATCTGCGGATACCAGGCGCTTTTCGCCGCATCCAGCTCCGCCGCGCCGACGTTAATCTGGGCGGCGGCCTGGGCAATCTGCGGGTTACGGGCAAAGGCGCGCAGGATCGCCTCGCGCAGGCTCAGGGTGGCAATCTGCTCTTCAGTCGGCGCGGCGCGCCAGTTAAATTCGGCTTTCGGCTCTGAGGCGGCCCAGACGGGATGCCCGACGGCGCTCCATAGGGCGCTCAGGCAAAAAGAGACAAGAAGTTTACGCATCTGGTTTAGTTAACCTTTTTATTATCCCTACGCGCGGGCGGGCCTTCCGCGCCATCCATTACCGCAACCGCTGCCCGGTAAAATAACATCATGAATTATTACAAACTTCCATTCATTTTATTAATCATATGATGTAATTTTGCCGCCTGGCTCGTTTTTTATTTACCAGCACAACTGATAGTTACCGCGCTACCCGTCGCCAAATTAAGCCAAAAAGGCGGCAAAAAGCCGCCATAAGCATTAAAAAAACAACTTAGTCATGAAGATGAAAACTTAAATCAGACTAAAGATTTAAGCCAGCTGTTGCGGATGCGGCTGCTGAAGCAGATCGGCCAGCGTCCGGGCGTCGGGCGCGTAATATGCCGCACCGTCATCCGCTGCCGCATATGCGTCTGCCGTCAGCGTCTGCCAGATATCAGCGGGCGCAGCGGGCAGGACGGCATCGGCTTCAGCCGCCGTCAGCGGCGCCCGACCGGCCGTCGCGGCGTCCTGATGCGGCTGCGCATCGTCGGCGGTCAGGCGCTCGATCAGCGCATGCAGTGAGGAAGGTTCGCCGGCGTGCAGGCCGGGCAGCGCGGCGTGGGTCGCTTCTGCCGCTACAGGCAAGGCGGCGCCCTGCCCGTGCATAGCGGCGGCATCATGCTGTGCAGCGCCGTCCGACAACGCGCCGACTTGCGCGCCGTCATGGCGTTCCGCTGGCAGGCTGCTCAGGGTGGCGAGGCCATCATTATCAACATGGATAATTTTCGCCTGCGTCTGCGTAACCTGTGAGCCGCTCCATTGCAGCCAGTCGCTGACGGAAGCCACAACGGTATAGCTGCCGGGCGTGAGCGACTCAATATCGCTGGCCGGAATATCCAGCTGCCAGTAATTATCGTAGGGGCTGTCCGCGCCGTTCTGCACCACGGTGGTATAAGTCTTGCCGTTTAAGGTTACATAAAGGGTTTGCTGGCTACCCAGCCCTTCGCCGGAGGTGAATTCGCCGCGGATGGTAAGATCCTGATGTCGCTCTGCGCCGCTGAGGCGATCGTCGCCGCCGATCGGGTTAATTGCAAAGATCATCGGATAGTGGAAAGGATAGCCGCCCGCCGCGGTTTCAATAACGCGCGTGGCAGCAAACTGGTTGCCTTCCCGATCCTGATAGCTAATGGTGGCATGAGTAGTCGCGGCATTGTTGACGCTATAGAGATCGTCAACATAGACGCTCCAGACGCCGTCGCCGGTAACGGTGCCGGTAAAGATCTTATCACCGGTGGTCAGCTTCACCTTGCTGCCCGCCGCGATGTTTTCCGCATGGCCGGTGACATAGAAAGGCCCGGCGATTTCGCCGCCGTCAACCTTATTGTCGCCGGAAATAGGATCTATCGTCAGTACTGGTGTCTGTTTATCAGCTCCGCTATGGGTCAGCGTCAGCAGCCGCGCCGCCTCGGCGGTACGCCCCGCGCCGCCCAGCGAAGCCAGCAGCGTCAGCTGTCCTTCCGGCAGATCCTGCAAATCCTGCTGCGGTATGGCGATAATCCAGCGGCTGTCTTTGGTGGTTTTGGTGGTGTAGGTGTGGCCGTTCAGCGTGACTTTAATCTCATAGCCTGCGTCAATATAGCGCCCCCAGCCCGATATCAGCAGATCGCCGCCGCGCTCAACGGCGCTCAGCACATCGTCTCCGGTCACTTTATTAATAAACAGGCTGGGCGAATAGCGGGCATTGGCATCAGAAGCCAGCGTAAAGGCGCCCTGCTGTTGATGTTCACCCCCTGCGGTATCAGTATGCGCTACGTTAAATATGACTTTGCCGTCGGCGATGGCAGCCATATCGCCTTTAGATACGCTGACAAACCACATCGCGTTGTTATCCAGCGTGCCGGCGTAGGTTTTGCCGTTCAGCGTGACCAGCACCTTTTCACCCGGCGCGCCGCTTTGCGCATAACCGGAGATAATTGTCTGCTCGCCATGCTCGCTGACGCTGATTTTGTTATCGCCGGAGAGGGGGTTAATAAGAATATCGTTATCCAGCATGCTAAAGCTTTTCGCCTGGCTGCTGTTAACGCGCTCGCCATTGCTGATAGCGGCGTCCGGCGCAAGTGCGACGGTGTCGCTCGCCGGTACGTCGATTCGCAACGTCCGCGCGCCAGGGGAAGCGGCGGGAGCGGCGAGCGCCGTACCTGCCAGCAGGCTATTTTCGGAAAAGGGAAGCGCGGCGGCGAGCCGCTGCCGATCGGGGGTGTTGGCCATCATCATCTCCTGTGGCGCCAGATAAAATTGTCGTAAGCCAGCGCATCCTGCGGCCTGAGCCGGGATCTATTGCGTAGCTTTATTTATCCTTTCACTGAAGGAAAGGGTGGATCGGCGCGCACCTGAGCTAATTCAGCCCGATAACAGGAAGTAAAACATCAATTAAAAACCGCATGTTAGCTTAATGCGCCAACAGGTATAAAGAAATCTCCGCAGGTGAACATCTTTATCCATTTATCATAACGATTAACATAATTAATCAGTGGCACCATAAAAGCGCATCCGCTGCCGGTTTCGTTGCGCAACTTTTACGGCTTAAACCGCTGACAGGGTTCCGGCTGCAAAAAAAGCGCGCTGAGCGGCTTAAGCGGGCTTGCCGTTTAAGTTCGTGCCGTCTCTATATGATGCGAAAAGCAGCAAATTAAGAATTAGCCTGGGCGCTGACAGGTGCCGCGTCACCATTACAGCGCGCCGCAAACGAAAAAACGGGGCGCATGGCCCCGTTCGCTTTGATGCGCGGGGCGCTGTCGCCCCGCTATGTTCAGCCCGTTACACCACCTGTACCTGCAGGTTATGCTGCACCAGTACATCGCCCAGCGTATCGTTCGCCGCCAGCGCCGAGTTGTGATAGATATCGTACAGCTGTCCATCTACCTCGCGCTGCCCAACGCTGCTCCAGACGCCGCCGGCACTGTTCGCCAGCGTCACCAGGCTGCCGTCAGCCCCCTTGATCAGCAGATCGTCCTGCGGCGCATCGGTGATCTTCAGCGCCTCATCCAGATCCAGCTTCACGCTGTTGGTGCCCGACTGACCCAGATTAAGCACTTCAATGTGCTCCACCTTCAGCCCCAGCGCGGTGAGATCCAGCTGCATATGCTCGCCGTTCAGCAGCAGCGTATCGGTGCCGGCGCCGCCGTCAATATGCGTGAAGCCCAGATCGTTGACGATTACCGTATCGTTACCGGCGCTGCCGGTCACCGCCTCGCCCTGCTGCTGCGTGCCGTCGGCCAGCACGATAGTCAGGCCGCCGATGGTAAAGGCGCCGATATCGTCCGCGGCGGTTTCCGCCGCCGCGCCGCTGGCCGTCGTCTCACTGCTGCCGGCAGCGTCAGCGGCGGTGGCTGCCGACGCCTGAATATCAGCCCCGGTAGTCAGCGTCGAGTCTGGCGCCGCTGTGCCGCCGGCAGGCTGCTGCGCCGCCGTTTGCTCAGCCGCGCCGCTGGCGACAGCGCTGTGATCCTGCGGCCGATCGCTGGCCAGCGCCTCATCCACCGAAACCGCCATCAGCGCCAGCGCTGCGGCCTCGCTGGAGGTAGCCACCGGCAGCAGCGATCCCAGCAGCAGCGTGGTGGAGGTGGTGGCGCGGTTGCCCGCCGCATCCGCCGCGGTGACGGTAACGATGGAGTTAAGGTTTAACGCCGTCAGCAGCCCGCCGCTAAATTTCACGCTATAGCGCCCCAGCGCATCCACCGTCGCCTGCTGCGTGACGCCGTTCAGGGTAACGTTAACCACCGTACCCTGACGCAGGTTCAGCGTGCCGCCGCTGATGGTCAGGCCGGTCAACAATACGCTGACCAGACTGAGTACCGGATCCACGCCGATAACCGGCAGGTTATGGGTAATGGCGTTGAAGCTGCCGCTGGCGGAAGCGCTGTTGCCCACCGCATCGCTGACCGACACGTTAATCGAATGGCTGCCGTCAGAGATATTGCGCAGCGTCGCCGACGGCACGTTTACGCTCCAGCTGCCGTTGCTGCCTACCGTGGTGGTGTACTGCGTGCCGGCCACGTTAACCGTCACCGTTCGTCCTGCGGCATTGGTGGCGGTGCCGCTGATGGTTTCCGTGACGTTTGCTTCGGACAGGTTCAGATAACCATCGCCGCCGAAGAAGCTGTTCAGCGTTACCGTCGGCAGCGTATGGGTGCCTACCTGCACCGTACCGCTGGTGGAGCCGGCGACGCCCGCGCTGTTGGTTACGCTGACGCTGACCGTTTGCGAACCGTCGGCGATCGCCGCGAGGCCGGCCGGCGGCACCGCCACGCTCCAGGCGCCGTTAGCGCCTACGGTGCCGGTATAGTTATTTCCGCCCAGTCTGACCACCACCGTCGAACCTTCGGCGTTGGTCGAGGTGCCGTTGATGGTCTGCGTCGTCAGCGCATCCGTCGCGTTCAGCAGTCCGTCGCCGAATACCGAGCTGATGGTCAGCGTCGGCGGCGTATGGGCGATCACGCTGACGTTGCCGTTGGCGGTCGCCACGTTGCCGTAGGCGTCGGTGGCGCGCACGCTTACCGTCTGCGTGCCGTCGCTGATGGCGGCCAGATCGGCGCGCGGTACGCTCAGGCTCCAGCTGCCGCTGCTGCCCACGGTAGTGGTATAGCTGCGTCCGTTAAGGGTTACCGTCACGCTGCTGCCGCTGCCGAGGTTGCTGCTGCCGCCGCTGATAATCTGGGCGCTATTGAGATCCGCCGCGCTCAGCACGCCGTCGCCGAAGATGGTGTTAACCGTCAGCGCCGGCGGATTAGCGATGCCGATCTGCAGGCCGGTGCTGACGCTGGAGACGTTGCCGACCGGATCGGTCACTGATACGCCCACGGTCAGGTTGCCGTTCAGCAGCGTGCCGAGAATGTCCGGCGTTATCGCAGCGCTGAAGCGTCCGTCGCCGCCCACCGTAGCATTTACCACCACATTGCCGATATTCACCCGCACCTGGCTGCCCGCCGCCGCGTTGGCTACGGTGCCGGTTATCGTCTGGGTTACCAGCGATTCCACCAGGTTCAGCACGCCGTCGCCAAACAGCGGATCGAGCGTAATCACCGGCAGGTTATGAATGCCCACCAGCGCGGGCAGCGACGCCACGGTGCTGCTGTTGCCCGCCGCATCGGTTACCGTCACGCTGGCCGTCAGGTTGCCGTCAGCCAGCCCCTGCAGCAGAGTCGGCGGCAGCGCGACGCTGAAGGCGCCGTTGGCGTCGGCGGTGGTGACCAGCGTTTGACCGCCGATGGCGACGCTGACGCGCGCCCCCGGCTCTACGTTGCCGATGGTGCCGCTGATAACCTGGGTCACCAGCGCATCCGCCGCATTCAGCAGGCCATCGCCAAACAGCGGATTAAGGTTAATGGTCGGCAGCGTGACGTCGACCACCAGCCCGCCGCTGGCCGATGCGGTATTACCCGCCGCATCGGTAACGCTGGCGCCTACGGTGAGGTTGCCCTGGGTCAGGGTGCCAAGGATGTCTGGCGTGACGGTGGCGGTAAAGACGCCGTTAGCGCCAACGGTAGCGGTTACGTTGCTGTTGCCGATACTGATATTAACCGTCGATCCGGCGGCGACATTCTGCGCCACGCCGCTGATGGTCTGGTTAACCAGCAGCTCCGCCGCATTCAGGAAGCCGTTGCCGAAGATCGGGTTCAGGCTGATCGCCGGCGCGGTGCCGAAGACGCCGATATTTACCGACTGCGAGGCGGTATTGCCCGCCGGGTCGGTAACCTGCACGCCCAGCGCCAGCGTGCCGTCCAGCAGGTTGCCGAGATCCGTCGCCGGGATAGTCACGCCCCATCTGCCGCCCGCGGTGACCTGCGTCTGATAGCTCTGGTTGCCTAAGGTAACGGTGACAATCGAGCCGGTAGCGGCATCGATCGCCCCGCCGATGGTTTGCGCCTGGCCCAGCTCGGCAATATTCAGCAGGTTATCCCCGCCGAACAGCCCGGTCAGGTTGCCGATTACCGGCAGGTTATCAACGATCGCGGTGACGGTTTCCGTTACCGAACGCTGGTTGCCTGCGGCATCGGTCAGCGTCAGGTTAAGGTCGATATCGCCATCCTGCAGCAGTCCCAGCACGCTGGGCGGTACCACAATCGCCCATTTGCCGTCCTGTCCTACCGCCGCCGTCAGCGTGGTGCCGCCCAGCGTCAGCGACACCGTGGCGCCGATGCCCGCCGACTCGGCGATACCGCTGATGGTCTGTCCGATTGCGGTATCGGCGGCGTTGAGGAAGCCGTCGCCGAACACCGAATCCACAATCAGGTTCAGCGCGCCGTTAACCACTTTATTCACGGTCAGCGTGGCGTCCGTGACGTTGCCCGCCTCGTCGCTAACGCGCACGCCCAGCACCAGCGGCCCTTCGGTCAGGCTGCCAAGCACTTCCGGCGTCAGATCGATGCTGAAGGTGCCATCCTGCGCCACCACCGCCGTGGCGATCGGGCTGCCGTCGCCGAGGTAGATGCCGATGGTCTGCCCTTCGGCGCCGCTGGCGCGTCCGGTCAGCACCTGGTTAAGCAGAATATCGGCGGCGTTCAGGATGTTATTGCCCAGCAGCGCATCTACCTGCAGCAGCGGCGCGCTGGTATCCACAATAACGTTGCTGTCGGCGCTGCCCACGTTGCCCGCCGCATCGCTCAGCGTGGCGGTGATCGGCACATTGCCATCCTCCAGCGCCTGCAGATCGGCGGCGGGTACGGTGGCGCGCCAGCTGCCGTCCGCCTGCACGATAGCGCGATAGCTGTTATCGCCCAGCGTGATCGTAACGGTGCGTCCCGCTTCAGACGCTGAAGCGGTGCCGCTGATGGTCTGAGAACTGGACGCCTCCGAGCCGTTCAGATAGCCGTCGCCGCTAAAGGCGTTGATAGTCAGCGTCGGCGCGGTGCGATCCACCACCAGCGTCGAGCCAACCGAGGTAGCGCCTGCCGCGCCGCTGGCGCTGGCGCTGGCGGTGATGGTGTAGCTGCCGTCGGCGGGGAAAGTTCCGGCCTCAGGGGTAAATGTCCAGCTGCCGCTCTCTCCGGTTACCGGCAGGGCGGCGACCGGCGTACCGTTTACCAGCAGGGTGATCGTGCCGCCGCTGGCGTCAAAGTTGGCGAAGGTGCCGCTAAAGGTCGGCAGCCCCTCGCTGGCGTTAAGGATATTATCGCCGGCAACGGTTGCCAGCGTCAGCAGCGGGCCGGCCGGCGGCGTCAGGTTAACGCCGATGGTGGCGCTGGCGCTGGCGCTGTTGCCTGCCGGATCGGTGATGGTTACCGAGATATCAGCGCTGGGCGCCGACAGCCCGGCCAGCGTTTCCGGCGGCACGTTGACGCTCCAGCCGCCGCTGGCGTCGACAATGCCGTTAAAGGTCGCGCCGCCGAGGGTAACCGACACCAGCGAGCCAGGCTCGGCGCCGGCGGCGCTGCCGCTCAGCGTTTGCGCTACGATGCTTTCCGCATAGCTGAGCGCGTTGTCGCCGGCGAAATCGCCGATAGTGATAACCGGCACGCTGGTATTCACGGTAAATTCGCTGCTCACGCTACTGCTGTTGCCGTTGGCGTCGGTAGCGGTCACCGTAAAGCTGCCGTTGCCCTGCGCCAGCCCGTTCAGCGTCGCCGCCGGCAGATCCAGCGTCCAGCTGCCGTCAGCGTTGACGGTGGCCGGATAGTTCTGACCGCCCAGCGTGACGGTGATGCTGCTGGCGCCGCCCGCATTACCGCTTAGCGTCGCGCCGGCGGCGGCATCGGCGGCATTCAGCAGACCATCGCCAAACGGCAGATTCACCGTCGGCGCCGGCGGCGTCTGCGCCGAGGTAAAGGTTTCGCTGCTTTGCACCACGTTGCCCGCGCTGTCAACGACGGTAATCACAATATTGTGCGTGCCGTCGCTCAGGCCGCTTAGCGCGCCCGCAGGCAGATTAACCGTCCAGTCGCCGTTGGCGTCGACCGTACCGGAATAGAGCGTGCCGTTCACGTCAATGCGCAGCTGTACGCCCTGATTATCGCCGCTGGCGCCGGTATTGCCGCTTAGCGTCAGCGTGCCGGCAGCTTCGCTGATATTCAGTACGCCGTCGCCAAACGGCGTATCGATGGCCGGCTGCGGCAGAGTTACCGCCGTGATCACCTCCAGCGGCGCGGTAACGCTGGTATTGCCCACCGCATCGCTGGCGGTTACGGTAATGGTGTGGGTGCCGTTGCCAAGCGTCTCCAGCTGGGCAGGCGTCAGGTTCAGCGTCCAGTTGCCCTGCGCATCCACCGTGGCGTTCAGCGGCTCATCGTTATTAAAGCCGCTGATGACCACGCTGACCCTTTGTCCCGCGCCGCTGACGCCGGTTTGTCCGCTCAGCGTTTGCGTCACGTCCGCTTCCGCCGCGCTCAGCGCGCCGTTGCCGAACGGCAGATTGATGGTCGCCTCCGGCAGATTGTTCACGATAACCTGTACCGGCACGCTTTCGCTGTCGCTGTTGCCTGCCGCATCGGTAACGGTAACCGTAACCGGCAGCGTGCCGTCCGGCAGCGTCTGTAGCTGTTCCGGCGTCAGGGTCAGCGTCCAGTTGCCCTGCGCATCTACCGTTGCCGGATAGCTGCCGCCGTTGATGGACACCACCACCGTCTGATCGCCGCTAACGCCGGTGGTGCCGTTCAGCGTGGCGCCGCTGGCCGCCTCGACGGCATTCAGACGGCCATCGTCAAACGGCGTTTCCAGCGTCACAGTCGGCAAGGTGGTAATGGAAGTGAAGTCAAGCGACGCGCTGTCGCTGTTGCCGGCGCGATCGACGACCGTCACCGTAATGCTGTGCGTGCCATCCGCCAGCGCCGCCAGCTGCTGCGGCGTCAGCGCCAGCGACCAGCTGCCGTTGGCGCTGACGTTGGCCGTTAACGGCTCTCCGTTATTCACCCCATCAATCACCACGCTGACCGTCTGCCCCACGCCGCTAATACCGGTCGTGCCGCTAATCACCTGACCCGCGCCCGCTTCGGCGGCGTTCAGCACGCCGTCGATAAACGGCGTATCCAGCGCGGCTTCCGGCTGCGTGGCGATCAGCAGATCGACGCTGCCCTGCGCGCTGGCCGGGTTGCCTGCCGCATCGGCGGCGCTGACGACAATCGTCGCCGTGCCGTCCGCCAGCGCGTTCAGCGTCTCTGCCGGAACAGCCAGCCGCCAGTTGCCGTCGGCGTCTACCGTCGTGGTAAAGTTCAGCGAGCCGATGGTCACCCTGACCTCCGTTCCCGCCGCCAGATTGGTGGCGCTGCCGCTCAGCGTCTGTTCTACCGCCGCGTCCGCCGCGCCGATCACGCCATCGCTAAAGGGCGTATCAAGCGTTAGCGCCGGCAGCGTGTTGATCGCTACCGTCAGATCGAGGGTATCGCTGTTAACGTTGCCGTTAGCGTCGGTGACCGATACGGTAACCGGCAGAGTACCGTCAGCAAGCTGCTGCAAATCACCGCCCGGAATAGCAACAGCAAAGTTCCCGGCGCCGTCCGCCGTTCCGGTGTAGGCGCGTCCGTTCAGCGTGACGGTAACCAGCTGGCCCGGCTCGCTCTCGCCGCGCACGGTAATCCCTGCCAGCGCCTCCGCCAGGTTCAGGATGTTGTCCGCGCCCGCGCCCAGCTCAATAGCGGCCAGCGCCGGCGGCGCGGTATCAACGGTAACGGTTTCGCTATCCTGCGCCGGGTTGCCCGCCAGGTCGCTGCCGCTGACGGTCACGAGGTTATCGCCCTGCGGCAGCGCCTGCGCTGCGGCTGGCGGCACGGTCACGCTCCAGTTGCCGTTAGCGTCAACGGTGGTGGCGTACTCCTGCCCGTTAAGGGTGACGGTGACGCTGCTGCCTTCCGGCAGGCGCTGGCTGCCGCCGGTAATAGTCAGCCCATCGCCCGCCTCCTGAGCGTTGACGATATCGTCGCCGGTGACCGGATTCAGGGTAATGGTCGGCTGGCTGGCCGCGCCGGCGACCACCGTTACGCTGCCTGCGGCCGAGGCCGGATTGCCCGCCGCGTCGGCGGCGCTAACGACAATACTCTGCACCCCGTCGCCCAGCTCTCCAACCGCGCTCTGCGGCACCGTTACGCTCCAGTTGCCGGTCTCATCCACCTGCCCGCTATAGCTGGCGCCGTTCAGAGTGACGGTAACCGTATCGCCGGCGGCCAGGTTGCTGCTGCTGCCGGTGAGAATTAACGGCTGTCCCGCTTCCGCCTGGTTGATATAGCCGTCGCCAGAAATAGTATCCAGCGTCAGCTGTGGCAGATCCGTAGGGTTCGCCGCCACCGTCAGCGGGCGATCGATGGTGGTCGGGTTGCCAGCGGCATCCGTCAGCGTAACGCTGACGGTGGTTTCGCCATCGTTCAGCCCCTGCAGGACGCTGGCGGGTACGGTCACACGCCAGCTGCCGTCGTTCAGCACCACGGTTTGCAAGGTCTGGCCGCCAAGGCTGACCGTTACCCTTTGTCCGACGTCAGCGCCGTCGGCGCTGCCGCTAATCACCAGATCCTGACGCGTTTCCGCCTGGTTAAGGATGTCGTCGCCCGCGATCGGATCCAGCGTCAGCGACGGCGCGCTGTAGTCAACGGTGACGGCGTTCTCTACCGTGCCGACGTTGCCGGCGGCATCGGTTACCGTTACCACTATCGGCAGTACGCCCGCAGCGAGATCCTGCAGCGTCTCCGCATCCAGCGTCAGCGTCCAGTTGCCGTTATTATCCACCTCGGCGGGATAGTCCACGCCATCCACGGAGACGATCACCGTCTGGCCGGCGCCGGTGACGCCGCTGACGCCGCTCAGGGTTTGCGCGCTTTCCGCCTCGCTAAGGTTAAGGTAGCCGTCGCCGAACGGCGTATTGATGGTCGGCGCCAGCAGCGCATTTTGCACGCTCAGCGTGCCGCTGCTGCTGGCCGGGTTGCCAGCCGCATCGCTGACGGTAACGCTAAACGGATAGTCGCCGCTGTTAATGCCGGCCAGCGCTCCGGCGGGCAGTTCCAGCGTCCAGTTGCCGCTGGCGTCCACCTGGGTGGTCCAGCTCTGACCGTTCAGGCTGACGGTGACCGTCTGCCCTTCGCCGGCGTCGGTGCTGCCGCTGATGGCGATCGGCGCGGCGGCTTCGGCGGCGTTAACGCGGTTGTCGCCCGCTATCGCATCGACGCTCAGGGTCGGCGGCGTGGTATCTACCGTCACGCTGCTCTCTACCGTGCTGGTGTTGCCGGCGGCGTCGCTGGCGGTTACCAGCAGCGCGTTCTCTCCGGCGGGCAGCGCCTGCAGCGCTTCCGTCGGCAGCGTTACGCGCCAGTTGCCGTTGGCGTCTACCGTACCGCTGTAATCGACGCCATTCAGGCTGACGGTCACGCTCTGACCCGCGCCGGTTACGCCGGTGTTGCCCAGCAGCTGCTGCGCGGCGCCGCTTTCCGCCGCGTTCAGGATGCCGTCGCTGAACGGCGTTTGCAGCGTCGCATCCGGCAGGTTATTGACGATGACGTTCAGATCGCTGCTGCTGCTGACCGGATTACCCGCAGCATCGGTAGCGCTGACCGTCAGGGTGGCGGTGCCGTCGGCCAGCCCGGCCAGCGCGGAGGCTGGAACGGTCACGCTCCAGCTGCCGTCTTCGCCTACGGTTGCGCTGTAAGTACGATCGTTAAGGGTCACGGTAACCTGCGTGCCCGCCGTCAGGTTGGCGCTGCTGCCGGTTACCAGCAGATCTTCCGCAGCTTCGCTGGCGTTGAGATAGCCGTCATCGCTTAGCGGATCGACAGAAAGCCCCGACAGCGCGTTATTCACGGTGACGTCCAGCGTCTGCGTGACGCTGTTGCCCGCCGCATCGCTGACCGTCGCGCTGATGGTCGCGCCGCCGTTAGCCAGCGCGCCAAGCGCGCTGGCGGGCACGCTGACGCTCCAGGCGCCGCCTGACTGCACCACCGCTTCATAGGTTTGCCCGCCCAGCGTAATGGTGACAATCTGCCCCGCCTCAACGTTGGTCGCGCTGCCGGTCAGCAGCTGTGCAGTCTGCTGCTCGGCGCCGTCCAGCACGTTATTGCCGGCAAAATCGTTAATGGTGAGTTGCGGCAGGCTGGCGGCATCCGCCTTAACCGCCAGCGGCGTATCAACCGTGGTGGTATTGCCTGCCGCGTCGCTGGCGGTCACGCTCAGGGTGTAGCTGCCGTCAGCCAGCGCGCCAACATCGGCGGCCGGAACGACCAGCGTCCAGAGCCCATCGTTGCCGACGGTGGTGGCGTAGTCGTTGCCGTTCAGGGTAACGGTGATGGTGTTGCCCGCCTCGCCGCTGCCGTTCAGTTCCAGCGGCTGCGCGGCTTCTGCCGCGTTCAGTACGCCGCCGCTGACCGGCGTTGCCAGCGTTACCGGCGGCGCGCTGGTATCCACCGTCAGGGTGACGCTGCCGCTGGCGCTATTGCCGGCAACATCGCTAACCGTCACCGCCAGCGGAGTATCGCCGTCGTTCAGCGCGCCGAGCGCGGTAGCGGGCAGCGTCACGCTCCAGCTGCCGTCCGCCGCTACCGTGCCGGTATAGGTGTTGCCCTCCAGAGTGACCGTTACCGTCTGTCCCGCTCCGCTGATGCCGGTATTGCCGGTCAGAACCCCATCCTGCCCCTGCTCGGCGGCGTTGAGATAGCCGTCGTCAAATGGCGGATCGATGGTGACCGTCGGCTGCGCGTTAACCGCCACGTTTAGCGTGGCGTCGCTGCTTACTGAAGATCCCGTTGCGTCGTTAGTGCTGGCGACGATAATTAGCGGGCCATCCTGCAGGCCGGTCAGGTTAGCCGCCGGAATAGTGACGCTCCAGCTGCCGTTTGCCGTTACCGTGGCGGTGTAGTTTTGTCCGTCAAAGGTGACCACCACGGTGCGGCCTTCCGGCACGTTGACGCTGGTGCCGTTGATCACCAGATCCTGCGCCGCCTCCGCCGCATTCAGATAACCATCGCCCGCTACCGGCGCCAGCGCAATTCCGCTCAGCGCGGTATTCACGGTGAAATCAGCGCTGGCGCTGGCGCTGTTGCCCGCCGCATCGTTAACGGTAACGGTAAGCGTCTGGCTGCCGTCGTTAAGCGCATTCAGCGCCTCCGCCGGCAGCGTCACGCTCCAGTTGCCGTCGGCGTCCACCAGTCCGGTATAGCTGGCGCCGTTCAGGGTAACCGTGACCCTCTGTCCCGCCTCAACGTTGCTGGTGCTGCCGGTCAGCAGCTGCGCCACCTGCTGCTCGGCGCTGTCCAGCACGCCGTTGCCGGCGAAGATATCTACCGCCACGCTAATTGTCGGCTGGTTAGCCGCTGCGGCGTCAACCGTCAGGGTGGTTTCTCCGGTCGTCACGTTGCCGACCGCATCGCGTTCGCTAACGGTAATGGTATTTGGTCCTTCATTCAGCGTCGCCAGGGTGGCCGGCGGCACCTCCACCCGCCACTGACCGTTGACGCCGACGGTACCCGTAAAGGTTTCGCCGTTCAGGGTGATAGTAATGACGCCGCCCGCCTCGCCGCTGCCGGTCAGCGTCAGGGTTTGCTGCTGTTCGGCGGCGTTGAGCAGGCCATCTTCCGAAGGCGCATCGATGGTCAGCGCCGGCGGCGTGGTATCAACCTGCAGCGATACCCGATCGCTGCTGCGGTTGCCGCTGGCATCGGTGACCAACACATTAACCGGATAGCTGTTGCCATCGCTCAATGCGCCCAGATCGCCGGCGGGCACGCTGATCGCCCACTGGCCATCGCTGCCGACGCTGGTGGCGTAGTTGACGCCGTTCAGCGTGACGATCACGCTATCGCCCGCGCTGCCGCTGCCGCTGATGGTGAGCGGCTCGCCCTGTTCGGCGGCGTTGAGAATGCCATCGCCAGCCGGAGGATTAATGGTAAAGAGCGGCGCGCTGGTATCGATAGCAACCGGCGTCAGCGTCGTGGCGCTGGCGCCGTCGGGACGGGTGGCGGTAACGGTCAGATCGTAACGGCCATCTTCCAGCGCCTGGAGCGCGCCGGCAGGCAGGCTAACGCTCCAGCTGCCGTCCGCCGCTACCGTCGCCGGATAATCCACGCCGTCAAAATTAACCGTCACGCTGCTGCCCGCATCGACAGTACCGCTGACCACCAGCGGATTCGCCTGCTCTGCGGCGTTGATTACGCCGTCGCCGGAGGGGGGATTCACCGTCAGCGTCGGCGCGCTGACGTCAACCGTTACCGGCGTCGTGGCGCTGTTAGTGTTGCCCGCTACGTCGGTTACGGTGACCGTAATCGGGTTGTCGCCCGGCGGCAGATCCTGAATATCGCCGACCGGTACGGTTACCGTCCAGTTGCCGTCGTTATCTACCGTTGCCGGATAATCATTGCCGTTCAGCGAAACCACCACCTCCTGACCGCCGCCGCTGACGCCGGTGCTGCCGGTCAGGGTCTGCTCCCCGGTCAGTTCGCTGCCGGAGAGCACGCCGTCGCCAAATGGCGTATCCAGTACCGGAGCCGGCAGCGGCGTTATCGCCACGTTCAGCGTGGCGTCATCGCTCAGGGTATTGCCGTTGCCGTCCGGCACGCTGGCGGTGACCGTCAGCGGCCCGTCGTTTAGCGCTGCCAGATCGGCGACCGGTATGGTGACGCTCCAGCTGCCGTCCGCCGCTACCGTGCCGGTGTAGCTGTTGCCGTTAACGCTCACTGTTACCGTGCTGCCCGCCGCGACCTGGGTGGCGCTGCCGCTGACGGTAAGCGGCTGCTGCGCCTCCTGCGCGTTAAGATAGCCATCCACCGCAATGGGCGCGATAGCAATCGCTCCGCCGCTGTTGGGCGGCGCAACGGTAAAGCTGCCGCTGCCGCTGGCGCTGTTGCCGGCCACATCGCTCACCGTCACGTTCAGCGTCTGGTTACCGTCGGCCAGCGCCGCCAGATCGGCGGCGGGAACGGTAACGCTCCAGCTGCCGCCCGCCTGCACGGTGCCGGTATAATCAACGCCATTCAGGGTGACGATAACCGTCTGCCCTGCGCTGACGTTGCTGGTGGTGCCGGTGATCAGCTGATCGATCGCCTGTTCCGCATTATCGAGCTGGTTATCGCCGGTAAAGGGATCGAGCGTGATGGCGGGCAGCGCGGCGGGATCGGCCACTACCGCCAGCGGACTGTTGCTGGTCGCCGTGTTGCCGTTGGCGTCGCTGGCGCTGACCGTCAGCGTGTAGTTGCCGTTGGGCAGCGCGGAGAGATCGGCGGCGGGAATGGAAACCGCCCACTGGCCGTTTTCCGCCACGCTAGTGGTGTAATCCGTGCCGTTCAGCGACACCGTCACGGTTGCTCCCGCCTCGCCGGTGCCGCTAACCGCCAGCGGCGCGCCAGCCTCGGCGTTATTCAGGTAGCCATCGCCCGCCAGCGGCGTATCCAGCGTCAGCGCAGGCGGCGCGGTATCTACCGTCAGCACCGTCTGCTGCGTGTAAACGCCGCCCGCCGGGCTGGTTGCCGTTGCGCTAAGCGCATAGTCGCCATCGGTCAGCGTCGCCAGATCGCTGGCCGGCACCGACAGCGACCATCTGCCATCCTCACCTACCGTCGTCTGATAGTTAATATTGTTAAGCGTCACGCTAACGGTATCGCCGGCGCTGCCGCTGCCGCTCAGCGTCAACGGTCGATCCTGCTCCGCGGCATTCAAAATATTATCGCCGGCGATCGGGTCCAGCGTCAGGGTGGTGGCAGGCAGCGACGGATCGACCGCCAGCGGCGTTTCGCCAATCACCGTGGTGGTGCC
This sequence comes from Mixta tenebrionis, assembly GCF_006517625.1. GTDB lineage: Bacteria > Pseudomonadota > Gammaproteobacteria > Enterobacterales > Enterobacteriaceae > Mixta > Mixta tenebrionis. The sequence continues at coordinate 293,424 of NZ_VHQI01000004.1, forward strand.
CGCCGCGTTAGTGATCGACACCTGCAGCGGATAGTCCCCGCTGGCAAGATCACCCAGCGCGCTTGCCGGAATAGTGACGACCCAGCGCCCGTTGGCCTGTACCACGCCGCTATAGTCCACGCCGTCGAAATTGACCGTAACGCGATCGCCGGCGGTACCGGTGCCGCTGATCAACAGATCCTGCTGCAGCTCGGCGCCGCTGAGCATATTATCGCCGGAAACAGGCATATCTACCGTGCCGGTAGCTGGCGCGGGAACGGTATCGACGATAACGTTGCTGCTGCTGCTGCCGCTATTGCCGGCGGGGTCGGTGACCGTAACGGTGATGGGATTTTCACCCTGCGGCAAATTTTGCAGATCGTCGCCAGGGATAGTAACGCTCCAGCTGCCGTCATTGCCCACGCTGCCGGTATAGTCATTGCCGCCGATGGTGACCGTAACGCTCTGCCCTGGTCCGGTTGCGCCGGTATTACCGGTCAGCGTTTGATCGCTGCCCGCCTCGTTGCCATCCAGCGTGCCGTCGCCGAACGGCGGATTCAGCGTGGGCTGCGGCGGCGTGACCAGCACGTTGAGCTGGCCGCTGTCGCTGACCGTGTCGCCGGTACCATCGACGACCGTAACGGAAATATTCTGCGTACCGTTACCCAGGCCGCCCAGCGCCGATGCCGGAATGGTAATAGTCCAGCTGCCGTTGCTGCCGACGATTCCGGTATAGTTTACGCCGTTAAACGTCAGCGTTACGGTGCTGCCGGCGCTCACGCCGGTAGTGGTGCCGCTGATAATCAGCGGCGACTGCGCTTCGCTGGCGCTCAGATAGCCATCGCCGCTAACCGGCTCCGTAATGGTAATGGAGCCGAGCGCCGGTTCCGGAGTGCCGCCGCCGTTATCACCGCCGCCGTTGTTGCCGCCGCCGTTATCACCGCCGCCGTTATCGCCGCCGCCATTGTCACCGCCGCCGTTGTCGCCACCGCCGTTATCGCCGCCGCCGTTGTTGCCGCCGCCGTTATCACCGCCGCCGTTGTTGCCGCCGCCGTTATTATTGTCGTCGCCGCCGCCGCCGCCACCGCCGCCGGCGGAGGCGATACCAATTCCTGCCAGGCCAAGTACGCCTGCCACACCAACTGCCGTAGTCAGGTTTTCACCAATCAGCGCATTGTCAGCCAACAACAGCGGTTCGATATCGCCAAGGGATTCATAGGCAGGCGTGACAGCCATTGCCGTGGTCGCATCCGCCGCATCGCTGGTCACCGGAAAAAGCGCATGTTCAGGCGGGTTAACGCCGTCGTCAAATACCAGCTCGCTGTGCTCGCCGTCCTGATCGAGGAAGAAGCGCTGATAGCGCACGATGCTGCCGTCCTGCATATGCAGGATCAGATCGTCGCCCTGCCGTTCAAACGACGCTACTGCGGATCGCGTGCCGTTAATTCGCACTACGCTGGGCTCGCTGAGTAAAACTGTGCGGGAGGCCGTGCTGCTGTTTTGCGAGAGTAAAGTACCGTTTTCGCGCGAAATAATATCCACGCGCCCGGAGGAGAGCTGTGCCATCTGAAACCCCTTTTTTGCACAAGTTGAGGTAATGTTTTAAACGATCAAAGTAAAGAAATGCTTATACTTGGCGAGCCTTACGGAAAGCCGTGTCACGTCTTTAGATTGAAACTTTCCTGGTGCAAAGCAGGGGAGGTAACGGAAACACACGTTCTGCAACCCTGGATTAATCAAATGTAACGCATTGTTTTTTCTTTTTAACATTTCAGATATAATCAAAAACCGCTGCGCTGGCGGTGAATAATTTTTATCGTAATCATTAACAATTATGATTTAAAGCATAAGCATCACTTATGCGCGCAACAAATAAATATCAAGATCCACTAATAATAAATGCGCTAATTATTTGTTTTAAGTAGAGGTTAGCCATACAACAGCTTGCGCTGGCCTTATTCTTCACCGGAGGTAAGAGAGGTTTTACAAGCGCGGATGAGCCGCTATTATTTTTGTCAATTGGTGAGGTTTTGCACAAAACATTCGCCAGGCGGTGCAAATCAGGACCAGCAAAAAAAAGACGCCGGCGCCCCCTGAGCGTACGTTTCCGCCGGTGATGGTGCGCACGAAGGCGGCACGGCGCGGTAGCAAGGCTCCGTAGTAAGCGCGTCCCGGTAGTCAATACGGCGCGCCAGCCAACACGAAAGGCGCTTTTAAGCTGGCCCGGCGCGTAGCGCTCCCGGCTCCCGGCTCGCGGTCGTTGCGCCAGGATATTTCCTGAAAAAACCGCTTTGCGTCGAAAATTAATTAACAACCGCCGTTTTATCGTTTAATAAGCTTGCTGGCGCAGAATGGCGTCCCTTTTCGCGTTGGCCGATGAAACGCTGCTTTAACGGCCGGTTCTGTGTTAAAAAGGATCCCTTTGCATAGATGGAAAACAACCAATGACCTCGGCAGAAGCAGGACAGGCGTTAAAAAGCCAAACCGCAACCCAGACCGCGACCCGGATGATTTTTTTGCTGGCCGGCACCGCCGTATCCGCCTGGGCGCCGCTGGTGCCCTATGCAAAATCCCGCCTGATGGTTAGCGATGCGGCGCTGGGCGGCCTGCTGCTGTTTCTTGGCCTCGGTTCGCTGATTGCCATGCCCCTGACCGGCGCGCTGGTGGGCAAACAGGGCTGCAAGCGCGTGATCCTCAGCGCATCGCTGATCGTAATGCTGATGCTGCCGCTAATGGCGACGCTGTCATCGTCGGTAGCGCTGGCGGCGGTGCTGATGCTGTTTGGCGCAGCGATCGGCACGCTGGACGTAGCGATGAATATTCAGGCGGTGGAAGTGGAAAAAGCCTCCGGCCGCACCATGATGTCCGGCTTTCACGGTTTTTACAGCGTCGGCGGCATCGCCGGGGCCGGTCTGGTTAGCGTGATGCTGTGGCTGAATCTGACGCCGCTGCACTCCGTGCTGCTGGTGCTGCTGGTGCTGGCGCTGCTGCTGCTGGGCAGCCAGCGCTGGATACTGACCGAACGCATGCACCAGGATGATACCCCGCTGATCGTGATACCGCGCGGCTGGGTGCTGTTTCTCGGCGTGCTCTGCTTTATTCTGTTTCTTACCGAAGGCGCGGTGCTGGACTGGAGCGCGCTGCTGCTAACTCAGGAGCGCGCCATGCCTGCCGCGCAGGCCGGGCTTGGCTATGCGGTCTTCTCCGTCGCCATGAGCATTGGCCGCCTGACCGGCGATCGGGTTGTCAGCCGCTTCAGCAATCGCGCGGTATTAACCGGCGGCTGCCTCTGCGCGGCGCTCGGCGTGCTGCTGCTTATCAGCGTCAACAGCCCGATCGTCGCGCTGCTCTCCTTTTTGCTGATCGGTTTCGGCGCGGCGAATACGGTGCCTATTTTATTCAGCGCGGCGGGCCGCCAGACCGCCATGCCGGTCAATCTCGCCATCTCCACCATGACAACCATCGGTTATGCCGGTATTCTGGCAGGTCCGGCGTTAATTGGTTTTGTGGCTCACGGGTTTAGCCTGGTGACCGCCTTCGCCGCCATCGTGGTACTTCTGGTGGCGGTTGCTGCCAGCGCACGGCTGGTGACACGTTAAATGGTCAGGTACTTCCTTTCATTATGATGTACAAGCTTCCTCTCTCCTCCAGCAACGTAACGCGGTTTTTTATGCTGTTTATTCTGCTGCTGTTGCTGGCGCTGAGCTTTATGATCCACAACTCGGTCAACGCCTGGCTGATGGAAAAGCGCTATGCGATGGCGGATATTACCCATGCGGTACAGAAGCGCATCGATACCTACCGCTTCGCCACCTGGCAGATTTATGAAAACCTGGCGGCCAGCGCGGCAGGCAGCGCGCCGTCGGCCAGCCTGCAGGAGACGCGCCTGCGCCCTGACGTTTACTATCTGGAGAAAACGCGGCGCAAAACCGAGGCGTTGATATTCGGCTCGCATGACAGCAGCACGCTGGATATGACGCTGCGCATGTCCAACTATCTGGATACGCTGTGGGGCGCCGAGAACAGCACCTGGTCGATGTATTTTCTTAACGGCCAGGATAACAGCCTGATTTTGATCTCTACCCTGCCGCTGAAGGATATGGCGACGCGCTATAAAGAGAGCGCCATCAGCAATATCGTTGAGGCGCGCCGTACCGAAATGCTGCAGCAGGCTAACGCGCTGGACGAGCGCGAAAGCTTCTCGCCGCTGCGCCGTTTCGCCTGGCAAAACGATCACTACTTTACCGTGCGCACCACCTTTAATCAGCCAGGCCACCTGGCGACGGTGGTGGCTTTCGATATGCCGATCAACGATCTGATCCCGCATAATATGCCGCTGGAAAATTTCCAGCTGAAGCAGGATACGGCGCTGAACGGCAGCCCGGAGCATGAAGATGAGCTGCTGAATACCCGCATCAGTCTCAGCAATCCCAACGTGGAAATCGCCGCCTCGCTGCCGGGCACGGCGCTGCAGATGACCTACCGTATCCCGCTCAGCACCCTCGCCTGGGATACGCTGCACAATCTGATGTGGCCGCTGATAATCGATCTGCTGCTGATTCTGCTGTCGCTGGCGGGCCTGTTTTTGCTGCGTCAGCAGGCGCTGCGGCCCGGCGAAAACCAGAGCGCCGAGCTGGACGCGCTGCGCATGCTCAACGAAGAGATCGTCTCCAGCCTGCCGGTTGGGCTGCTGGTGTATGATTTCGCCAGCAACCGCACCATCATCAGCAACAAAATCGCCGAGCATTTGCTGCCGCATCTCAACCTGCAAAAAATCGTCAATATGTCCGATCAGCATCAGGGCGTACTGCAGGCGACGGTCAACAACGAGGTGTATGAGATTCGCCACGCCCGTAGCCACCATTCACCGCATACGCAGCTGTTTATGATGCGCGATCAGGATCGCGAACTGCTGGTGAATAAGAAGCTGCAGAAGGCGCAGCAGGTGCTGGATCGCAATCATCAGCTACGGCAGCAGCTAATGCAGAACCTGGGCCACGCGCTGCACCGTCCGCTGCAGCAGGTGGTGGAACAGCTGCAGGCGCTTAGCGAAAGCAGCGAAGATGAACGCACCCTCGACGCGCTGGAAAACAGCCAGGCGCTGGCGCGGCTGGTGGATGATATTATGCTGCTCAACCGGCTGGAAACGCACGACTGGGCGCCGGACGCCAGCTCTTTCCAGCTGCAGTCGCTGCTGGATCAGCTGACGCTGGCGCTGTTGCCGCTGTCGCGCCGCAAAGGGCTGACGCTGCTGGTGCGCAACCATCTGAACAGCGATGAGATGCGCTTTGGCGACAGCCGCGCTATCTATAAGGTGCTGTTTACCCTGCTGCACTATTCGCTGACCACCACCAGCTGGGGCAAGATTTCGCTGGAGGTCGACGCGCCGGCGGATCGTCCCGATCGGCTGCAGATTCAGATTGTCGATACCGGCAAGGGCCTTACGCCCGACGAGCTGGGCAACCATGATTTCCCTTTCCTCGGCGAAACCTCCGCGGATCGCTTCGGGCAGGCTTCCGGGCTGGCCTTTTTCCTCTGTCGTCAGCTCTGCAAGCAGATGGGCGGCCAGCTGGATATTATGGCGCACCCGGAAATCGGCACGCGCTACAGCATCACGCTGCACGTGCCGCCGGAGCATCAGCAGCAGCAGGAGGAGAAGCTGCTGGAAGATGTCACCATGCTGATTGATATCGCCGTTGATGACATACGCAAGATCGTGACCCACCAGCTGGAAAACTGGGGCGCGAAGTGTATTACGCCGGATGAACGTTTTACCGAACAGCCACACGATATTCTGATTACTGACGATCCGGCGCGCCTTTCCGGCTGGTCGCTGTTGCTGACGGATAATGAACTGGGCTTTACCGTTCTGAATGAACGACAGTACCGGGTTAACTTTAACCTTAGTAGCGCTCTGCAGGATGCGCTGTTGCAGCTGATTGAGAAGCAGCTTTCTCAGGATATGTCGCTTACGGCGGAAGAAGATGAGCAGGAGGAAGCGGCCACGCATTTGTTAAGCGGCGGTTACTACCAGCTGTTTGTCGAGACAGTACCGGAAGATGTTGAGAGACTGTATACTGAGGCGTCGCTGAAGGATTATGCGACGCTTGCTCAGACGGCACATCGCCTGAAAGGGGTATTTGCCATGCTTAATCTGGCACCCGGCAAGGAGCTTTGCGAAAAGCTGGAACAGCAAATTAAAGCGAGTGACGATTTAAACATCAAAAATACCACCAGTGACATTGACGCCTATGTCAACGAACTGCTGCAGCAAGGTAACCAATAAGATGAATAATTTGAACGTAATTATTGCCGATGACCATCCAATCGTTCTGTTTGGTATTCGTAAGTCTCTTGAACAGATTGAATGGGTCAACGTAGTTGGTGAGTTTGAAGACTCGACAGCACTGATTAACAGCCTTTCCAAACTGGACGCCAACGTCCTGATTACCGATCTCTCCATGCCTGGCGAAAAATATGGCGACGGCATTACGCTGATCAAATATATCAAACGTCACTATCCCGACCTGTCGATTATTGTGCTGACCATGAACAATAACCCGGCAATCCTTAGCGCGGTGCTGGATCTGGATATTGAAGGCATCGTGCTGAAACAGGGCGCGCCAACCGACCTGCCGAAAGCGCTGGCGGCATTGCAGAAAGGGAAGAAATATACCCCGGAAAGCGTCGCTAAACTGCTGGAGAAAATCAGCGCCGGCGGCTACGGCGATAAGCGCCTGTCGCCGAAAGAGAGTGAAGTGCTGCGCCTGTTCGCCGAAGGTTTCCTGGTTACCGAAATCGCTAAAAAGCTGAACCGCAGTATTAAGACCATCAGCAGCCAGAAGAAATCGGCGATGATGAAACTGGGCGTGGATAACGATATCGCCCTGCTCAACTATCTTTCTTCCGTCAGCACCACGCCACAGGCGGATAAAGAGTAAACCCGCCGGCCCGCCAGGGCGGCGTTCCGACGCGTCAGGGATGACGCGTTACGTCCCTTCCCCGCTATGCGTCACGCGCCTTGCGCACGCGCTCCGCATAAACCGCCAGCGAACTTTTCAGCGTATCCAGCGTCACCGGCTTTGACAAACAGTTATCCATGCCCGCTTCCATACAGCGCTGCTTCTCCTCCGCCAGCGCGTTCGCGGTAACGCCGACTACCGGGAAGGTCTGCCCCAGCTGGCGCAGGCGCTGCGTCAGACGATAGCCGTCCATATTGGGCATATTCACATCGGTCAGAACAATATCGATCTCGCTGCGGCTGATGACGTTCAGCGCATCCACGCCGTCCTGAGCGGTCTTCACCCGATAGCCGAGCGATCCCAGCTGATCGGAAAGCAGCATGCGGTTAATCGGATGATCGTCCACCACCAGTATCAGAATATCGTGATTATCGACGCCCGGCTGCGTCACCGCCGGCAGCGCCGCCAGCCCGTCCGGCACCTCCACCAGCACGCTATAGATGCGCCCCAGCAGCGCGGGCAGCTCGTGCGGCATCGCGGTGCTGTGGATCCAGCGCCCCGGCGCGGTTTCATAAGGCATATCGATATGAGCGCCGTCGAAAACAATCACCGCCCGCACCGGCGCTTCCGGCTGGAAATCATCATCGGCGATAATCACATCATCCGGCTCCGGCAGCCACGCCTGTTCCTCCAGCCGCGCCACCTGGATACCGTGCGCCGTCAGCAGGCGCGTCAGAAACTGCGCCAGAAAATCGTTACGCAGCGCCAGCCAGATCTGCTTATCCTGTAGCCCTTCATGCAGCAGCGGCGTCATCACCTGGCTGTTGTAGAGCGGAATACGCACGGTAAACTGGCTGCCCATGCCCGGCTCCGACTCCACGTCGATATCGCCGTCCATCATATTGATCAGTTTTTCACAGATCGCCAGCCCCAGCCCGGTGCCCTGGAAGTTGCGCTGCACGCCGGTACCCACCTGGAAAAAGGGATCGAACAGCCGGTTGATCTCTTTTGCGGCGATGCCGACGCCGGTATCACGCACGCGCACCGCCAGATAGCCCTGTTGAGTATAGGCGTGCAGAATAATGCAGCCGGTATGGGTAAATTTGATCGCGTTGTTCAGCAAATTCGATACCACCTGCTGCAGGCGCATCGGATCGCCATCCAGCGCCAGCGGCACGTCATATTCGATAAAGCAGTAGAGCGTCAGGCGCTTTTTCACTACCAGCGACAGGTAGTTGGCGGTGATATGGGTAATCACCTCGCGCGGCGCGAAGGGGCGCGGCTCAATTTTCAGCTGTTCGGATTCAATTTTGGAAAAGTCGAGAATATCGCTGATGATCTTCAGCAGCAGGCTGGAAGAGTTGTTCATCGCCGTCACCAGCGAATCCACCCCTTTCGGCAGCTGCCTGGTTTGCAGCAGATCGAGGTTGCCGATAATGCCGTACAGCGGCGTGCGCAGCTCATGGCTGACGGTGGCGAGGAACATCGATTTCGACTGGCTGGCCTGCTCCGCCGCCTGCGCCATCTCCTGCAGCGACTCTTCCATTTTGACGCGCGCGCTGACGTCCACCAGCACGCAGATCGCCACGTTCTCATTGCGGTAGCGCGAATGCACAAAGCTGATTTGCAGGTTGGTATTGCTGCCGGTCAGCAGATCGACAAAGTTAACCTGCTGACCGCTGATAATTTCCGTCAGCTTCTGGCGATCCTCCTGCGTCAGCATGGTGAGATAGTTATGCGCCAGCTCGTTACTGAGGATATTGGTGCCGTCGCGCGTGCGCAGAATACAGATGCCGACCGGCGCGGAGGCGACAATTTTACGGTTGAACTGCTCATGCTCCTCCAGCCGGTGCGCGTTCTCCTCCGCCGGCAGAAACATACGGCGCTCAAACAGCCAGGCCAGGGTAAACAGGATAATGGCGCTGACCAGGTTAAGCAGCAGCGCGTTAATAATCAGCAGCTTCAGATGCTCCACCAGCACATCCGTCGGCACCGAATAGATGATGCTGAGGTTGGAAGGGTGCAGGTTTTTCTTCAGCACCAGCTGCTTGTAACTGTCCACATAGCCGAACCACGCTTTGTCGCCGGGAATTTCATCCAGCGCAAAGGCGACGCGCCCGCGATTGGAAGAAAGCAGAGGCTTATTATTTTCATCGATCAGCGTGGCGGTAACCGGCAGGTTGCCCGGCGTAACGAAATCATCCAGACGGATGTTTTGCTCAATGCCGAGCAGCGCCTCCAGCTTGTTGGCGATGTAGATCGGGGTAATCATGTAGAAATAGCCGGCGCCCGGCTGACCGTTATTACTGACCCAGTAGAGGCTGCTTTTGCGCTCGTCGGCGCTGCTGTTGCGGTAGCGCAGAATGCGTTCGTGCAGCGTCTTAACGGTGCGTTCGCGATCTACCGAGCCGTTGCCGATGCCGAAATCGGCCATGCACAGCCCCTCGCCGCCGATAAAGAAGACGCGGTTAAGCTCGTAGGAGGAGGCGAAATTGGTTTTCCAGTAGTTAAGGAAATAGCTCAGCGACTCCAGCGAGTTACGCCAGGTGTTGCTCATCGCCGCGCAGTTGGAGTTGGCGACCAGCGGATAGAACTGCGGCAGCGTCGCCTTGCCGGGAAATACGCCGTTCAGCAGATCCATGCCGTTGGCGCTGTTGCTCAGGCGATTCTCGGCAATATATTTCAGCTCGCGGGTAATATCGGCGGAGTGGCGAACGTACCACTGCGCCTGATCGTAGTTAAGCGTAAATTCCTGTCGCGCCTGCGCTTCCTGCTCATGCAGCACGCTGATAATGTAAAAGGCGGTCAACAACGCCCCCAGCGACCACAGCATCAGCGCCAGAGCGCGGAACAGATAGCGGGAAATTCTGAGCGTAGTGCGAAACGAAACGAGATATTTCAAGGGAAACCTGGGCGCAGCCGCCAGCCAATAGTAAAAATTTCGATCCCGCTACAGTAGCCGCAGATGACAAAAAAAGCCAGACGTTCGCTCTGGCATATCGCGCCGATGCCAACGCGCGCGCGCCGTCGGCAGGCAGAAAAAAGGCCGGAAAAACCGGCCTTTTATCGGGGATGCTAAAGCAGCGCGTTACTCTTCTTCGCCGTCCGCGATGTCGTCGTCAGCGTCCACTTCCGGGGCGATATCCTCCTCCCCTTCCGCCACGCTGCCGTCGATAGCGTCCAGCTCCTCTTCTTCCACCGGCTCCGCCACGCGCTGCAGGCCGACCACGTTCTCATCCGTCGCGGTACGAATCAGAATCACGCCCTGGGTGTTACGCCCAACCACGCTGACTTCTGAAACGCGCGTACGCACCAGCGTACCGGCGTCAGTGATCATCATGATCTGATCGCTATCGTCCACCTGCACCGCGCCGATTACCGGCCCGTTGCGTTCGGTGACCTTGATAGAGATCACGCCCTGGGTAGCGCGCGATTTGGTCGGGTATTCGCTGTTGGCGGTACGTTTACCATAGCCGTTCTGCGTTACGGTCAGAATCGCGCCCTCTTCACGCGGCACAATCAGCGATACCACGCGATCGCCTTCCGCCAGCTTAATGCCGCGCACGCCCGATGCGGTACGGCCCATAGCGCGCACCGCCTGCTCGGCGAAACGCACCACTTTACCGGCGGCGGAGAACAGCATTACCTCATCGCTGCCCTCGGTCAGCGCCACGCCGATCAGCTCATCATCCTCACGCAGGTTGACGGCGATAATACCGGCGCTGCGCGGACGGCTGAACTCGGTCAGCGAGGTTTTCTTCACGGTGCCGCTGGCGGTCGCCATAAAGATGTTGGTGCCTTCGGTGTATTCACGCACCGGCAGAATGGCGGTAATACGTTCGTTGGCTTCCAGCGGCAGCAGGTTGACGATCGGGCGTCCGCGCGCGCCGCGGCTTGCTTCCGGCAGCTGGTAAACCTTCATCCAGTAGAGACGTCCGCGGCTGGAGAAGCAGAGGATGGTGTCATGGGTGTTGGCCACCAGCAGACGATCGATAAAATCCTCTTCCTTAATCCGCGCCGCCGATTTCCCTTTACCGCCGCGACGCTGCGCTTCGTAATCAGAGAGCGGCTGATATTTCACGTAGCCCTGATGCGACAGGGTCACCACCACATCTTCCTGGTTGATCAGGTCTTCGATATTGATATCGGCGCTGTTGGCGGTGATTTCCGTGCGGCGCTCGTCGCCGAACTGATCGCGGATCGCAACCAGCTCTTCACGAATCACTTCCATCAGGCGATCGGCGCTTTCGAGAATGTAGATCAGCTCGGCGATCTGCTCCAGCAGCGCCTTGTACTCATCCAGCAGCTTCTCGTGCTCCATGCCGGTCAGCTTCTGCAGACGCAGATCGAGGATCGCCTGCGCCTGCTGTTCGGTCAGATAGTAGCGACCGTCGCGGATGCCGAACTGCTCTTCCAGCCACTCAGGGCGCGCGGCGTTGTCGCCGGCGCGCTCCAGCATCGCGGCTACGTTGCCCAGCTCCCACGCGCGCGCCACCAGGCCCGCTTTCGCCTCCGCCGGGCTTGGCGCATGACGGATCAGTTCGATAATCGGATCGATATTCGCCAGCGCGATCGCCAGACCTTCGAGGATATGGGCGCGTTCGCGCGCTTTGCGCAGTTCGAAAATGGTGCGGCGCGTAACCACTTCACGACGATGACGAACGAAGGCTTCCAGGATCTCCTTCAGCGTCATAATCTTCGGCTGGCCCTGATGCAGCGCCACCATATTGATACCGAAGGAAACCTGCAGCTGCGTCAGTGAATAGAGGTTGTTCAGCACCACTTCCGCTACCGCATCGCGTTTCACTTCGATCACGATGCGCATCCCGTCTTTATCGGACTCGTCGCGCAGCGCGCTGATGCCTTCGATACGCTTATCTTTTACCAGCTCGGCCATTTTCTCAATCAGGCGCGCTTTGTTGACCTGATAGGGAATTTCATGAATGACGATGGTTTCGCGGCCGGTTTTGGCGTCGGTTTCCACCTCGCCGCGGGCGCGGATATAGAGCTTGCCGCGTCCGGTACGGTAGGCCTCTTCAATACCGCGCCGCCCGTTGATGATGGCGGCGGTCGGGAAATCAGGCCCAGGGATATGCTCCATCAGCCCTTCGACGCTGATATTTTCATCGTCAATATAGGCGAGACAGCCGTTAATCACCTCGGTGAGGTTGTGCGGCGGAATGTTGGTGGCCATACCGACGGCGATACCTGACGAGCCGTTTACCAGCAGGTTAGGAACTTTGGTCGGCAGCACTTCGGGGATCTGCTCGGTGCCGTCATAGTTCGGCACGAAATCGACGGTCTCTTTTTCCAGATCCGCCAGCAGCTCGTGGGCAATTTTCGCCATGCGCACTTCGGTATAACGCATCGCCGCGGCAGAGTCGCCGTCGATGGAACCGAAGTTGCCCTGGCCATCCACCAGCATGTAGCGCAACGAAAACGGCTGCGCCATACGCACGATGGTGTCATAAACGGCGGAGTCGCCGTGCGGGTGATATTTACCGATGACGTCGCCAACGACACGGGCGGATTTTTTGTAAGGTTTGTTCCAGTCGTTCCCCAGCACGCTCATTGCATAGAGCACGCGGCGATGAACCGGCTTCAGGCCATCGCGAACATCTGGTAATGCACGGCCAACGATGACCGACATGGCGTAATCGAGATAGGAACTCTTCAGTTCTTCCTCAATATTAACCGGTGTGATTTCTCTGGCAAGGTCGCTCATGGAGCCGCTATCCCTCTACATTTATCCCGGATTTAAAGGTGCGAAAGTATATCACATCGCAGCCCTGCGGTGAACGGAAAGCAGCGTTTTAAGCGCGCTTTGCCGTTTGTCGCGCCGTGCCGATCGCCGCGAGAAGATGTATACTCCGGAAAACTGTGTCAGGAGTGAAAAAAGATGAGTGTGAGCGCGCGTGCAAGCAATGTGGATCATGATGAAATCGCCAAATTCGAAGCGGTTGCGTCACGCTGGTGGGACAGGGAAGGCGAATTTAAGCCGCTGCACCGCATTAACCCGCTGCGCCTGGGCTATATCGCCGAACATGCCGGCGGGCTGTTTGGCAAGAAGATACTTGACGTCGGCTGCGGCGGCGGCATTCTCGCCGAGAGCATGGCGCGCGAAGGCGCCGAGGTCACCGGGCTGGATATGGGCGCCGAGCCGCTGGAGGTGGCGCGCCTGCACGCGCTGGAGAGCGGCGTCAGCGTTAATTACATCCAGCAGACGGTGGAAGAGCATGCCGATGAGCATCGCGGTCTTTATGACGTGGTGACCTGCATGGAGATGCTGGAGCACGTGCCCGATCCGCGCTCGGTGGTACACGCCTGCGCCAGGCTGGTAAAGCCGGGCGGCGAGGTCTTTTTCTCCACTATTAACCGCAATACCAAATCCTGGCTGATGGCGGTGATCGGCGCCGAATACGTGCTGCGCATGGTGCCGCGCGGCACCCACGACGCGAAAAAATTTATTCGTCCGGCCGAGCTGCTGCACTGGATCGACGAAACGCCGCTGCGCGAGCAGCATATCATCGGCCTGCACTACAACCCGCTGACCGACGCATTCCGCCTGGGACGCGGCGTGGACGTTAACTATATGCTGCATACCCGCCACGGCGCCTAGCCGCGCGCGCCATCGCCAGATAAAACAAAAGCGCCGGGGCTGGCGCTTTTGTGGCGATCGGATCATGCCATCAGCGTTTTTCGCTAAGCTGAAACGCGTTGCTGGCGTCGATATTGCCCACTACCGCATCGGCATACTTCGCCGGTTTACTGCGCAGCGAAATATTGCCGCTGAAGGTGCCCTGATTATCAGGCTGAGTGTAGGGGCCGGGACGGAAGATAAAGTTAAAGCGGTGGTTATCGACGGCAATATTATTGCTGAGCCACAGCGCGCCGGGGTTAAAGTTGTCGGTAAAACCGTCCATGCCGTTTTCAATCGCCACGCTGTTGATAACGCGGTGCGCTACCGGTAGCCCCTCGCCGCCCAGCTTGAAGCCGTTATTCACGTTGCGTAACGCCACGCTATTTTCAATGGTTACCACGCCGTTCGGGCCATCCTCGATTTTATTAAACAGATCGTAGCCGTCATCTACGTTGTCGTGGGAGAAGCAGCTAATCAGTTTGTTGCCTTCGCCTACGCGCATTTTCACCGCGAAGCCGTCGGCGTTAATCAGGCCGGGATCTTTATTGCCCCAGGATTCGGAATGGGCGATCACGTTATGGCTTGCCCACAGCGCGCGCCCGATACCCGCCGGCGAAGCGCCCCAGATGCCGGTATCGTCCGCCTGATAGGCCGTCACGCGCTGGATCAGATTATGGCTGCCGGAGACGGAGAAGCTCTTTTTGGTTACCTCGATCCCTTCAATATCCCAATAGCTGGCGGCCAGCTTCAGACCGTGAAACACCACTTTGCCAAGCGGGCGCATTGTCTTGCGCTGATCGCTCATGCCGCTGCCGGCTGCCGTCAGCGTGGTATAGGGGTAAACGCCCTCCTCCAGCCAGAGCACGCCGCCCGGCGCCAGCAGCTCCGCCGCGCTGGCGACGTCAAGCGGATGCTGCCGGCTGCCGTCGTTCTGCGCGCTGCCCTGCGGCGAAGCGTACAGGTTGTGGGCGTCGGCGACAGTTCTGCGCGTCACGTTCAGCAGCCCGGTAATTTTCTCGCCGCTGGTCAGCGTCAGCGTATAGCTCACCGGCGTCGTATCCGCCGTTAATGGTACCGGCACGCTGGCCATCTCGCCCGCTTTCAGCGCCAGGCCGCCGGCGCGTTCAATACCGTCGCTGCTCACCATCAGCCTGCCGTCGCGATCGCTGCGCAGCTGGAACAGATAGTCCGGCGTGGCGGCAACCGCCGCCGAGGCGATCTCCACCCTGGCGGGTAGCGGTTTGTTGACGAATTTTTCAGCCGGAGCGGCGCTGTGCGGCGAAAGCGTCAGGCGCGCCTGATGGATGGTCATCCGCGCGTTACGCGCGGCGAAGAAGCCCACGTAATAGCTTTCGCTATCCAGCACCCTAATCCGATCCGCATCGTCAACCTGCTGCGTTACCCAGCGGTCGCTGCCGGCGGGCGCCCACGCGGCGGTGAAGCCGCTGTCGGTGCGCGCCAGACGCAGGCGGAAGTGAGAAGTTTTTCGCAGATCGATATCGCGCTGGTAGGGAAGCCGCTTAATTTCCACGCCGGTATTGCCCCAGCTCTGCGTCACGCCGTTACGCGCGATAAGCGTCGCCTGCACCCGATGATGCGATGCTTTATCCTGGGTTGTAATGGCGTTCATCACCATATTGGCGGCGGCGGGAAATTCCTCATAGCCGACTTTAATCTCTTCCTGGCGCGGCTTGCCGAGAATATCGCGCGCCAGCAGGCCCGCGCCCTCCTGACCGGCGGGCTTAGCGCCGTTTTCCGGGCCGAACTGCTCAATATTTACCTCCGCTTCCAGCACCATATTGGCGCTGGCGGGCAGCCGGGTATACCAGAAAGTCAGGCCGTCATGGCTGTTGCCGATTTTGCCGCCGCGGCTTTCGATTGTGGCCGGGAAATGCAGTTTTCCCGGCTGCGCGGCCGCTTTTTTCGCATTGCCGAAGGTAACCTGGTTAACGCCAACTTTTTCCGGCAGCACGTTAGTGGCGAAATTTTTATCGGTCGACTGCCCAAAGGTAATCGTCTGCCACGTCAGGCTATCCGCTTGCGGCAGCGCTTCAGTGGCGCAAGCGCCGCTGGCCCCGGTAAGAAGTAAAATAAAGGGTAACGTTCTCATTGCAATTTCCTTGCTGTTTCCAGCGTAACTTATTTTTTTATTGTCACCGGCGCACGCTTACGCCAGCGGCGCCTGTATCGGCTTAGCGTCCTGTTCCACCAGCGGCGCCAGATTCATTTTACGGCATACCTCGCTACGTCCCCAGCACTGCTCGTAGGGGTAGCCCACCAGCGCTTCAATGACGGCACGCGTTTCAGGCTTGATATCGCTGATTGCGCCGCCCGCTTTAATACGCGCCACCTCTTCCAGCACCACCCGGTGCGTTTTACGGTTGAGCAGCATCTGACGGCTGAAAAAGATGGCGATAACCGCAAGGGAGATCACGCCGGCAAAGAAGACCCAGGAGATGGCGGTCATCGCGCTTTCCGGCTGCGTATGGGATTTAGACTGGAAGCCGAAGTAGCTCAGGATGGCACCCATAACGAAAACGATAATCGAACGCACGATTTTGCCGGAGAAGGTCATCGCGCCCGCGTAGATGCCTTCGCGACGACGCCCGGTAAACACCTCATCAATATCCGCCAGAAAGGTGTAGACGGTCCACGGAATATAGTAAACGCCGCCGGTGCCGAGGCCGAAAACCACGGTAATCGCCACAATGGCGAAATAGGCGATCGGGCCGCTCAGCTGCAGGAAATGCAGCAGCGTGTAGCAGCATACGGCAAAAATAACCACGCTGAGCGCCCAGGTATAGGGTTTGCTGAAGCCGTTTTTCACGCACAGGGCGATAAAGATGGCGGTGGAGATCAGCTGCAGTACGGCATTAAGGCTGTTCAGCCCGGCAAGAATCGCCGGATCGTACATCAGCACAAACACCACATAGTAGGTAAACACCGAAGCGAACAGCCATTCCGCGCCGAAGCCAAACAGGTACATGCCCAGATGCTTACGAAAGACGCGCAGATAGAAAGTGGACTGCATATCGCGCGCCAGCGAGCAGAGCGTTTTTCCCAGCGACTGTTTCGGCCGGGCAGCTTCTTCGCCTTTATCCTGACGCTCCCAGCTGAAATACCACAGCAGACCGATAGCGATAAACAGAATCGCGCCGTAGGTCAGGCCGGTATAAAAGAAAGGAAGCGCCGACTGTTTGCCGTACAGCAGAATAAACTGTCCCGGTATTAACGCCGCGAGGAAGTTGGCCACCTTGCCAAAGATCGCTTTATAGCCGGTCAGCTTCGAACGCACCACGAAATCATCGGTCATTTCGGTAGCCAGCGTTTCGTAAGGCACCATGACCGAGGTATAGATCAGCTCAAACAACACATAGGTGGTGAGGTAATACCAGAAACCGAACCCTTCTACCCACAGCAGCGGGTAGAACACCATCAGCGGCGCGCCAATCAGCAGAAAAAAGCGGCGACGTCCAAAGCGTCGGCCTGCCCAGGTTTTGCCGAAGTTATCGGTGAGATAGCCCATCAGCGGGTTGCTTATCGCATCAATAATACTGGCGGCCGAGAAGATAAATGAGGCTTCCAGCAGCGAAAGGCCGCAGAAGGTGGTGTAAAAATAGAGTAGCCAGGCGCCGGCGATCGCCAGCGCGCCGCTGCCCAGCAGATTACCGCCGCCATAGGCGAGCTGGTGCGTAAGGCCGACTCGTCTGCCGCCTGCCACAGAGGTTGGTTTGATTGACAAAATAGTAACCTTATTTAAATGAAAAAACGTTTCATTTTTATTGAATGTTAATTTTATAAACCTTTAGAGACTGAATAACGTGACCAATGTCGCAATCACGGTAAATAGCTGCGGCACGCAAATAAGGTTAACCTTGCTAACTATTAAAATTTAACTGGTTGATTTTTAAATTATTTGTCATTTCAGGCTTAGCGCAAGCTAAAAAGAAGGGAAGCTGAGCAGAGAAATATCTTACGCCGCCGCCGTTATCATCAGGCTTAATAAATCACTGCGGCTTAATATTTTAACCGCGCCGGTGGGTAAAATAACCGCCGGCGCGACTGGCGGTTAAAGGTGGAAACCATCCTTATGCAGCTCCTGCTCCAGCCACTGCAGAAAACAGGCTATTTTCTCTTTCTTTTCGTTGGCGTGGGGGATCACCAGGTGGTGGGAATTAACCGGCATCGCATACTGTTCGTCAAATACCGGCACCAGCTTGCCGCTATTAATATAATCCTGCGCGAGGAGATTGCTTTCCAGAATAAATCCGGTATTCATGCAGGCGGCCTCAAAGCTCATATAGGAGCGATCGAAGCTGAACACAAAGCTTTTATTTTTATATTCCACGCCGTGCCAGGAGAACCAGGCGTTCCAGCCAATCAATGTCACCTCGGAGTTGATCAGATCGCACGTCACCAGCGCCGCAGGCGAGGAGATCGGGTGGCGCGCCAGGTAGTCGGGCGCCGCCAGCACGATCATTTTTTCGTTCTTGATGGTTCTGACATTCAGCGTCGGCCAGGCGGAAAAACCGTGGCGGATATCAATATCAACGTTATCCCTGGCGAACTGCACGTTTTCATAGGAGCAGGTCAGATTAAGCTGAATATCGGGCCAGGCCTGCCTGAATTTATCCAGCCTTTTCATCAGCCAGAGCAGGCCAAAGCTGGGCGAAGAGTGGACGCGCAGATGTTCATGATGAATATCGCTCATCACCTTTTGCGTCGCCCGGCCGATGATATTCAGCGGGCCGGAAATTTCTTTCAGGTAGCTTTCCCCGATCAGGGTTAACGTGACGCCCTTGCCGCTGCGAATAAACAGCTTTTTACCAATAAAGCTTTCCAGCGCGGCGATCTGATGGCTTACCGCGGAAGAGGTAATATTTAATACCTCCGCCGCGTTATTAATACTGCCGGAGCTGGCTACCTCGATAAATGCCAGCAGGTTTTTTAACGAGGGCAAAGGAAGCACGTTTTTCTTTACATCGATCACCTTATCCTCCGCCGTCAGCAATAAACGCGGGAAGTATATCTTACCGGCGACGCGGCAACAATTTATTGCGCCGGCAAAACATCTCTCTCCCCTCCTCATCACAAATGCGCCATTAATCCGTGATCGCAATTACACTTTTCATTGCGGTTTATTGACTTCGTTTTATTTATCGTCGCCAGCCATTTTTCGCTTATCTTTATGATGCCAGTCACGAATCAAATTTTCCTCAGTCACAATTGAAGTTTTTTAACTTCCCATTATTTCCCCAGTGCATATATTCATCCCACCTGGTGAAACAAAACCGTTGAAAAAATGAAAACCCTGCAAATTTCAATCTGACGCATGCCATATCTTTAAAAGAGGCTGATAACATGTCGAAAATAGAAGCCACCGCCTTTCCTCAGGTCAGGCGATCCAATTATCGTTTCGTTGTTCTTACTCTGATATTTATTGTCTATGCGGTAAATTACGCCGACCGAACAAATATCGGCGCCGTTCTGCCCTTTATTATTGATGAGTTTCATATCAATAATTTCGAAGCGGGCGCCATTGCCAGTATGTTTTTTCTCGGCTACGCCCTGAGCCAAATCCCCGCCGGTTTTTTTATCGCGAAAAAAGGCATACGCGGCGCCGTGGCGCTCTCCGTCTTCGGCTTTTCCTTTTTTACCTGGCTGATGGGCACCGCTACTTCGGTGCTGGGGCTGAAATGGATCAGGCTGGCGCTGGGCCTGAGCGAAGGCCCCTGCCCGGTTGGCCTGGCTTCCACCATTAACAACTGGTTCCCGGCAAAAGAGAAGGCGACCGCCACCGGCGTTTTTATCGCCGCCACCATGTTCGCGCCGATTATCGTACCGCCGCTGGCGGTCTGGATTGCCGTTAGCTGGGGCTGGCGCTGGGTCTTTTTCTCCTTCGCCATTCCCGGCATGGCGATTGCCGTCGCCTGGTATCTGCTGGTAAAAACCAAGCCGGCAGAGAGCCGTTTTGTTTCGCAGAGCGAGCTGGATATTATTCACGCCGATAGCGGCAGCGACAGGGCGAAACCGCGCCAGAATTTAATTATGCATCCTAAATTCGCCCTGCTCGATCGCCTGATTCGGGTTAAAAAACTGGCGCCGATCGCTACCGCGAAAGGGTTATTTAAATCGAAAAATATTATCGGCGATTTTCTGGCCTATTTTATGATGGTCAGCGTGCTCTACGGCTTATTAACCTGGATACCGCTCTATCTGGTGCAGGAGAAAGGTTTTAACTTCGTTAATATGAGCTTTGTCGCCACCATGCCCTGCATTGGCGGATTAATTGGCGCCATTAGCGGCGGCTTTATTTCCGACAAGCTGCTGGGCCGCCGTCGTAAACCCACCATGATGTTCACCGCCGTGTCCACGGTAATTATGATGCTGGTGATGCTGAATATTTCCGGCAGCACCCTGGCGATCTGCGCCGGCCTGTTTATGGTCGGCCTCTGTCTTAATATCGGCTGGCCCGCTTTTACCGCCTACGGCATGGCGGTCGCCGACAGTAAAACCTATCCCATTGCCGCTTCCATTATTAACAGCGGCGGCAATATGGGCGGCTTTGTTTCTCCGATGGTGGCCGGTTACCTGCTGGATAAAACCGGCAGCTTCGACGCGGTCTTCACCTGGTTCGGCATCTGCGCGGCCATCGGCCTGGTGTTGATTTGCCTGCTGGACGAACCGCAATAACCCGCTTCCTCCCGTTTATTTTTACTGTTACGAATGGAGTTAATTATGCTGTTACAAGATCAAGTTGCCGTGATTACCGGCGCCGCCTCCGCTCGCGGTCTCGGCTTCGCTACCGCCAAAATGTTTGCCGACCAGGGCGCAAAAGTGGTGATTATCGATCTCGACGCCGACGCCAGCCAGGCGGCAGCCAGCCAGCTTGGCGGCGATCACCTCGGCCTTGCCGCTAACGTCGCCAACGAACAGCAGGTCAATGCTGCGATTGAACAGGTGCTGGCGAAATATGGCCGTATCGACGTACTGGTGAATAACGCCGGTATTACCCAGCCGGTTAAGCTGATGGATATCAAACGCGACAACTATGACGCGGTGCTGGACGTCAGCCTGCGCGGCACGCTGCTGATGTCACAGGCGGTGATCCCCACCATGCGCCGTCAGCGCTCCGGCAGCATTATCTGCATCTCTTCCGTTTCCGCCCAGCGCGGCGGCGGCATCTTCGGCGGGCCGCACTATAGCGCCGCCAAGGCAGGCGTACTGGGCCTGATGAAGGCGATGGCGCGCGAGCTTGGCCCCGATAACGTGCGCGTTAACGCCATCACTCCCGGCCTGATTCAGACCGATATCACCGCCGGTAAACTTTCCGACGAGATGCGTCAGTCGATTCTCGCCGGTATCCCGCTTAACCGCCTCGGCGACGCCAGCGATATCGCCGGCGCGGCGCTGTTCCTGGCCAGCCCGCTTTCCGCTTACTCCACCGGCATCACGCTCGACGTCAACGGCGGAATGTTAATCCACTAAACCTGCTGAGGAACAGACTATGTCACAGAGTGAATTACAAAAGGTGGCCGCCGCGGCCTGGCGTATTCGCCGCTACGCGCTGCGTATGGGCGAAGTACAGGGCCAGGGCTATATCGGGCAGGCGCTGGGCATCGCTGACGTGCTGGCGACCGCTTTTTGCCACACCATGAATTTCCGTCCGGACGAGCCGGAGTGGGAAGGCCGCGATCGTTTCCTGCTGTCGCACGGCCATTACGCTATCGCCTGTTACGCCGCGCTGATTGAGGCGGGCATCATCCCGGAAAGCGAGCTGGAAACCTACGGCTCCGACGACAGCCGCCTGCCGATGTCCGGCATGGCCTCCTATACGCCGGCGATGGAGATCTCCGGCGGCTCGCTGGGCCAGGGGCTGAGCATCGCTATCGGTATGGCGCTGGGCCTGAAACAGAAGAAAAATCCGGCGCTGATTATCAATTCGATGTCGGATGGCGAGCTGGACGAAGGCTCCACCTGGGAAGCGGCGATGTCAGCGGCGCACCACGGGCTGGATAACCTGATTAACCTGGTTGACGTCAACCGTCAGCAGGCGGACGGCAATTCGCAAAAAATCCTCGGCTATGAGCCGCTGCAGGATAAATGGGCGGCCTTCGGCTGGTATGTGCAGCGCGTGGACGGCAACGATCTGCGCCAGGTAATTGCCGCCTTCGATAACGCTAAAAACCATAGCGCACCGGTGCCGCGCGTAATTATCTGCGACACGCTGATGGGCAAAGGCGTGCCTTTCCTTGAGCAACGTGACAAAAACCACTTTATCCGCGTCGATGCCGACGAGTGGCAGAAAGCGCTGGCCATATTAGATGCTCAACCACAAGGAGTCGCATAATGTCGCAGTCACCTTCTAAACCCCGTTTGACCACCTCAGCGATGATCGCCTCCATTGCGGAAGAAGGTCAGGAAACCCGCTCCGCGCCGTTCGGACATGCGCTGGTAGAGCTGGCGCGCCAGCGTCAGGATATTGTCGGCATGACCGCCGACCTGGCGAAATATACCGACCTGCATATTTTTGCGCAGGCTTATCCGCAACGCTTCTTCCAGATGGGCATGGCGGAGCAGCTGCTGATGGGCGCGGCGGGCGGCATGGCGAAAGAGGGCTTCATTCCCTTTGTCACTACCTACGCCGTGTTCGCCACGCGCCGCGCCTACGATTTTATCCACCAGGTAATCGCGGAAGAGCATCTGAACGTGAAGATTGCCGCCGCCCTGCCCGGTCTGACTACCGGCTACGGCCCCAGCCACCAGGCGACGGAAGATATGGCTATCATGCGCGGCATTCCCGGCATGACGATTATCGATCCCTGCGACGCGCTTGATATTGAGCAGGCGGTGCCGGCAATGGCGGCGCATGACGGCCCGGTCTATCTGCGTCTGCTGCGCGGCAAGGTGCCGGTGGTGCTGGATAAATATCACTATCGCTTTGAGATCGGTAAGGCCAGCCTGCTGGAAGATGGCGGGGATGTGCTGATTATCGCTTCCGGCCTGATGACCATGCGCGCGCTGGCGGTGGCGGAACAGCTGCGCAGGGAGAACATTAGCGTGGCGGTACTGCACTCGCCTACCATTAAGCCGCTGGATGAGAAGACGATCCTGGAGCAGGCGGCGAAGCCGGGACGCCTGGTGATCACCGCCGAAAACCATAGCGCGGTAGGCGGCCTGAGCGAAGCGGTGGCGTCGCTGCTGATGCGCAAAGGCGTGCATGTCGATTTCGACACTATCGCCCTGCCCGACGCGTTCCTTGACGCCGGCGCGCTGCCGACGCTGCACGATCGTTACGGCATCTCCATCGCCATGATGAAAGAGAAAATCAAAGCGCGCCTGCAATAACCCGCGTGGCGCCGGTTTTAGCCGGCGCCCCATTCCCCCGCGGGAACAATCTTTTCCCTTTTTGTTTACCTGCCGGTGATTTACCCCCCTGTTTTGGCGGCTTTTCGCACGCCTTTTGTCTGTTAACTGCGCAGACCTTTAGCAGAAAACCCGACTGGCGCAAGTTAGATGTTAGCGCAATGTTCATAAATCCAGCGTTCGATCAAAATTTCATATTTTTTTGCTTCGGCATTGACAAGCCGGTGAGCCTTGCGAAACGCGGACTTAAGAAAAAAGCTGAAAAAAGCAAGCCTTAAGCAAGACAAAATCAGTATTGTGCTGGGGCGATAACTTACTAGAATACTCACCATCTAGTTGTTCAATCATTCTACAACCCCTACATATAGTGTTTATCCACAGAGTTACGCACAAAGAGCGATCTGGGGATAAACCGGGGCATTTTTCACGGACAGGTAAAACGCGACATGAATCAGAGTCTGCTCGTCACTAAACGCGATGGCCGCAAAGAGCGCATCAATCTGGATAAAATCCACCGGGTTCTCGACTGGGCCGCGGAAGGTCTGAATAACGTTTCCGTATCTCAGGTTGAGCTGCGCTCGCACATCCAGTTCTACGACGGCATTAAAACCTCCGATATTCACGAAACCATTATCAAGGCCGCAGCCGATCTGATTTCACGCGACGCGCCCGATTATCAATATATGGCCGCCCGCCTGGCGATCTTCCACCTGCGTAAAAAAGCTTACGGCCAGTTCGAGCCGCCCGCGCTCTACGATCAGGTCACGCGCATGGTCGAAATGGGGAAATATGACCGCCATCTGCTGGAAGACTACAGCCGTGAAGAGTTCAGTCAGATGGACGGTTTTATCGACCACTGGCGCGATATGAACTTCTCCTACGCGGCGGTGAAGCAGCTGGAAGGCAAGTATCTGGTGCAGAACCGCGTCAGCGGCGAAATCTATGAGAGCGCCCAGTTCCTCTATATGCTGGTCGCCGCCTGTCTGTTCTCCAACTATCCGCGCGAGACGCGTCTGGATTACGTGAAGCGTTTTTATGACGCGGTTTCCACCTTTAAGATTTCGCTGCCGACGCCGATCATGTCCGGCGTGCGCACCCCGACCCGCCAGTTCAGCTCCTGCGTGCTGATCGAGTGCGGCGACAGCCTGGATTCGATTAACGCCACCTCCAGCGCCATTGTGAAATATGTTTCCCAGCGCGCCGGCATCGGCATCAACGCCGGACGCATTCGCGCGCTCGGCAGCCCGATTCGCGGCGGCGAAGCGTTCCATACCGGCTGCATTCCGTTCTATAAACATTTCCAGACCGCGGTGAAATCCTGCTCGCAGGGCGGCGTGCGCGGCGGCGCGGCGACGCTGTTCTACCCGATGTGGCATCTGGAAGTGGAAAGCCTGCTGGTGCTGAAGAACAACCGCGGCGTGGAAGGCAACCGCGTGCGCCATATGGATTACGGCGTACAGATTAACAAGCTGATGTATCAGCGTCTGCTGAAGGGCCAGGATATTACCCTGTTCAGCCCTTCCGACGTGCCGGGTCTGTATGACGCGTTCTTCGCCGATCAGGATGAGTTTGAGCGCCTGTATACGAAATATGAGCAGGATGAGAGCATCCGCAAACAGCGCGTGAAGGCGGTCGATCTCTTCTCGCTGATGATGCAGGAGCGCGCCTCTACCGGCCGTATCTATATCCAGAATGTCGATCACTGCAACACCCACAGCCCGTTCGATCCCACCATCGCGCCGGTGCGCCAGTCCAACCTCTGTCTGGAAATCGCGCTGCCCACCAGGCCGCTGATGGACGTGAACGATGAGAACGGCGAAATCGCGCTCTGCACCCTCTCCGCCTTTAACCTCGGCGCTATCGACAGTCTGGACGATTTGGAAGAGCTGGCGACGCTGGCGGTACGCGCGCTCGACGCCCTGCTCGACTATCAGGATTACCCGATTCCGGCCGCGCAGCGCGGCGCCATGGGCCGCCGCACGCTCGGCATCGGCGTCATCAACTTCGCCTACTACCTGGCGAAGCACGGCGTACGCTACTCCGACGGCAGCGCCAACAACCTGACGCACAAAACCTTTGAGGCGATTCAGTACTATCTGCTGAAGGCCTCCAACGAGCTGGCGAAGGAACAGGGCGCCTGCCCGTGGTTCAACGAAACCACTTACGCCCAGGGCATTATGCCGATCGACACCTACAAAAAAGATCTGGATGCGATCTGCAACGAGCCGCTGCACTTCGACTGGGATACGCTGCGGGCAGAGATCAAAGCGCACGGCCTGCGCAACTCCACGCTCTCCGCGCTGATGCCGTCCGAGACCTCTTCGCAGATCTCCAACGCCACCAACGGCATCGAGCCGCCGCGCGGCCATATCAGCATCAAGGCCTCGAAGGACGGCATCCTGCGCCAGGTGGTGCCGGAGTATGAGCGTCTGAAAGAGAGCTATGAGCTGCTGTGGGAGATGCCGGGCAACGATGGCTATCTGCAGCTGGTGGGGCTGATGCAGAAATTTATCGACCAGGCGATTTCCGCCAACACCAACTACGATCCGTCCCGCTTCGCCAACGGCAAGGTGCCGATGAAGCAGCTGCTGAAAGATCTGCTCACCGCCTATAAGTTCGGCGTAAAAACGCTCTATTACCAGAACACCCGCGACGGCGCGGAAGATGCGCAGGATGATATCGCGCCTTCAGTCCAGGATGACGGCTGCGAAAGCGGCGCCTGTAAAATTTAATCGGGTCTGACCGGCAGGCAGCCGGTCATGACGCTTCTTCTGGCCGCGCCCGGCGCGGCCGCAACATGGCAGGCCGCGTATCTGCGGTCAGAACGGCTTCAGCGCCCCGCTCGCGGGGCCAGCCTGTCCCGTTAGCATGTGGAATGAAATATGGCTTACACCACCTTTTCTCAGAACAAAAACGATCAGCTGCTGGAGCCGATGTTCTTCGGCCAGCCGGTTAACGTCGCGCGTTACGATCAGCAAAAATATGACATCTTCGAAAAACTGATTGAAAAGCAGCTCTCCTTCTTCTGGCGTCCGGAAGAGGTGGACGTCTCGCGCGATCGCATCGATTTCCAGGCGCTGCCGGAGCATGAAAAACATATCTTCCTCAGCAACCTGAAATATCAGACGCTGCTGGATTCGATCCAGGGACGCAGCCCGAACGTGGCGCTGCTGCCGCTGATCTCTATCCCGGAGCTGGAAACCTGGGTGGAAACCTGGGCCTTTTCGGAAACCATCCACTCGCGCTCCTATACCCATATCATCCGCAACATCGTCAACGATCCGGCGCTGGTGTTCGATGATATCGTGACCAATGAGCAGATCCTGAAGCGCGCCAGCGATATTTCCGCCTACTATGACGATCTGATTGAAATGACCAGCTACTGGCATCTGCTGGGCGAAGGCAGCCATCAGGTCAACGGCAAAACCGTTACCGTCAACCTGCGCGCGCTGAAAAAGCAGCTTTACCTCTGCCTGATGAGCGTTAACGCGCTGGAAGCGATTCGCTTTTACGTCAGCTTCGCCTGCTCCTTCGCCTTCGCCGAGCGCGAGCTGATGGAAGGCAACGCGAAAATTATCCGCCTGATTGCGCGCGATGAGGCGCTGCACCTGACCGGCACCCAGCATATGCTGAACCTGCTGCGCAGCGGCGAAGACGATCCGGAAATGGCGGAGATTGCTCAGGAGTGCCGCCAGGAGTGCTTTGAGCTGTTTAAGCTGGCCGCGATGCAGGAGAAAGAGTGGGCGGAATATCTGTTCCGCGACGGTTCGATGATCGGCCTGAACAAAGATATCCTCTGCCAGTATATTGAGTACATTACCAATATTCGTATGCAGGCGGTGGGGCTGGATCTGCCGTTCCAGACGCGATCCAACCCGATTCCGTGGATCAACGCCTGGCTGGTATCCGATAACGTGCAGGTGGCGCCGCAGGAAGTTGAGGTTAGCTCCTACCTGGTGGGCCAGATCGATTCCGAAGTGGGCGAAAACGACTTCGACGATTTCCAGCTGTAACCATGGCCGGCACGACCATCAAACTCTGCCTTTCCGGCGCGCAGCTTGAATGCAGCGACGAGCACCCGACGCTGCTGGCGCTGCTGGAGGCGCATAATATTTGCGTGGAGTACCAGTGCCGCGAGGGCTACTGCGGCTCCTGCCGCACGCGGCTGGTAAAGGGCGAAGTCAGCTATGCCGACCAGCCGCTGGCCTTTATTCAGCAGGGCGAAATTCTGCCCTGCTGCTGTCAGGCCAACGGCGATATTGAAATAGAATTGTGAAACGGGCCGCGGCCCGTTCTTCATTTTGCCGCCGCCGCGTTTTGCCCCTCTCCGCGCCAATAACGCTTGCATCCGTTTCGCAGCACGCTGAAAATGAGTCTTATTACCGATAAGCAGGGATGAACTCGTGATCGCTACCGCCGCCCGCTGCGGGCTTCTGTTTCTGACGACTTTTTTCTTCACGCACGCCGCGCTGGCGCAGCAGGCAGGCTGGCCGCGCCAGTTTCACGATCTGCGCGGCACGCATACGCTTACCCAGCCGCCGCAGCGCATCGTCTCTACCAGCGTCACCCTTACCGGCTCGCTGCTGGCGATTGATGCGCCGGTGGTCGCCAGCGGCTCCACTATCGCCAGTAACCGCATTGCCGACGAGCAGGGCTTCTTTCGTCAGTGGGGCGAGGTGGCGCGCGCGCGCGGCGTGGCGCGTATTCCGCCAGGAGAGCCTAATGTCGAAACGGTGGCGATGCAGAAGCCCGATCTGATCCTGGTCAGCGCTACCGGCGGCGACTCCACGCTGGCGCTTTACGATCGGCTGGCGGCGCTGGCGCCGGTGGTGGTGGTGAACTATGACGATAAAAGCTGGCAGCAGCTGCTGACGCTGCTTGGTGATATTACCGGGCACGAAAAGCAGGCGGCGCAGCGCATCGCCCGGTTCGACCGGGCGATGGAGCAGATGAAACAGCGTATCAAGCTGCCTGCGCAGCCGGTTAATGCGCTGGTGTGGGATATTCACTCTCAGTCGGCGAATCTGTGGACGCCGGAATCGGCGCAGGGGCAGTTTCTGCTTCAGGCGGGCATGACGCTGGCGCCGCTGCCGGAAAACGTGCGCCCGCGCGCTACCCAGGGCAGGCGCCAGGATATCGTGCCGCTGATGGGCGAAAACCTGGTTAACGGCCTGAGCGGCAAAACCCTGCTGCTGTTCGCCGCCACCGACAGCAGCGCGCAGTCGTTAATGGCCAGCCCGCTGCTCAGCCATCAGCCGGCGGTAGCGGCTAAACAGGTTTACCCATTGGGAGCGGAAACCTTCCGTCTCGACTACTACAGCGCCATGGGACTGGTGCAGCAGCTGAACGAGCTGTTCGGCGCCGCGCGCTGACCGTCGCCGATGCTGAGCGTTACCCATACCTTTACCGCCCCGCCCTTTATTCAACGGGCGCAGGGCGGTTTTCTTCGCGCTTTTCCGGCGCTGCGTTTTTGCCTGGCTGAGTTCGATCGCCAGGCTTTTCGCCCGGCGGATTTTCTGCTGGCGGAGATCCCCTTTCCGCCGCCGCTGCGCGCCGCCGCCGCAAAGCGTCAGGCGGAATATCTCGCCGGACGCTACTGCGCCGCCATGCTGTTGCAGCAGGCGGGCGTTGCCGCCAGCGCGCTGCCGTTCAGCCGTTCGGCTCCGCTCTGGCCCGCCGGCTGGCGCGGCTCGATCTCTCATACCGACGATCGCGCCATCGCCGTGCTGGCGCCCGTCAGCAGCGGCCTGGCGCCAGGCATCGATATTGAAAACGCCCGTCCTGAGGCGATGCCGGAACTGGCGCCGCTGTTTGCCGCTCCCGCTGAACGGGCGGTTATCGGCGCTTCAGCGCTGGCGGACGAGCAAGGGCTGCTGGCGCTGTTCTCCGCCAAAGAGAGCCTGTATAAGGCGCTCTGGCCGCAGGTTCAGCAGTTTTTCGGCTTTGACGCCGCCGCGCTGATCGCTATCGATACCCGGCGCGCTACCCTTAGCCTGCAGCTAACGCGCAGCCTTGCCCCGACGCTGCCGCGTGGTGCGATCTTTACCGCCCGCTATCAGCTGGACGCGCGCGGCGTTATTGTCGCGCTTTGCGCAGCGCTTACGGCTGCGTCGCCTCCTCCGACGCGGCAATAAAGCGACAGCGGCGCAGCGGCGGCGCCAGCAGGCTGATTAACACACCTGCGCCCAGCGCGCAGGCGCCGAAGGCCAGCGCGGTAAGCGAAGGCGGCAGCAGCCGTCCCAGCGCCCCCAGCCCCAGCGCCCCCAGCGAATCGCCGCTGACATCCTGCGCGGCGCCCAGGCTGTTTACCCGGCCCAGCAGGCGATCCGGCGTATGGCTCTGAATCAGTGTGAACTGCAGCAGCGACGCCATGGCGTTAAAATAGCCGTAGCAGACCAGCGCCAGCAGCCCCAGCGTAAAGTGTGCGGCCAGCCCAAGACAGGCCAGCGCGCCGAAGGCGGCGCAGGCGCTGATTAACAGCATCACGCCGGGACGCGGATGGCGCGCTATCCAGCCGCTGGTCACCGCGCCCACCATCGCTCCCAGCGGCACGGCGGAATACATCAACCCCACCTGCGACAGCCCCACCTGCCAGCTCTCCTGCGCCAGCGCCGGGAAAAGAATACGTATCGCGCCGGCCATGCTGATCAGCATTCCCAATAGCACGACACAGCCTACTACCGGATGGCTGACGACAAACTTGACGCCGCCGAGCATGGCGCGCAGCGGATGCTCCGGTTCTCCCGCCTCTGGCTTCATAGCGGGTAAACGCGTCAGCGGGATTAGCGTACCGAGGGTGGCGGCCGCCGCCACGGCAAAGCTCGTCCCGACGCCGCCCGCCATAATGATCAGCCCGCCGAGCGCCGGCGAAATAATCGCGCCCAGGCGCACCGTCAACATGCTGAGCGCCCCGGCGGCGGCGAGATTCTCGCGCCCGCCCAGATTAGGGATCGCCGCCATCAGCGCCGTCATGCCGAGCGCGCCGAAGAAGCCGTCCCAGGCCGCCAGCAGCCAGAGCGCCTGCAGCGAGGGCGCCGGCGCCCAGGCGTTCAGGCTGAGCAGAATAAAGCCTGTGCCGCAGGTGCCGCGGGCGAACAGGATCAGCCTGCGCCGATCCAGCCGATCCGCCAGCACGCCGCCCCACAGCAGGCCGATAAAGGCGCCGACTCCCTCGATAGTCACCGCCACCCCGACCTGTAACGTAGAGCCGGTCATCTGCTGCACCTGCACCGGCACCCCCACCGCCAGCATGCCGAGTGCGAACACCGACAGCATACGGGCGATAAAAATCGCCCGAAACCAGCGGTTTGATTTCAGCAGGCTGAAATCGAGAAAAAAGGATTTTTTATTCATCGCCTTCCCTCTGCGCCGCAGCCGCAGCGTCCTCCTGACGAAGCGGCGTCATATCACCAACGCCGCCGCGGTTTGCCTGGGCGTCAGACGGCTGAATCAGCTGATTCAGCAGCGGCCCCAGTTTGACCAGCGTCTGCGGCGAGAGAATATCCGCATGCTCGCAATCCTGCAGATAGATATCCAGCCCGGCCACATAAGGCGCCCAGGTTTTACGCGCGTCCATGCCCGGCGGCAGCGTGCGCGTGGCGACCAGCAACGTGGCTTTACCTGGGTAGTAGCCGGTGCTGGCGCGGGAGAGCAACCGTACCGCATCCTGATAGTTGGCGACCACGGCGCTGAAAAGCGCCTGTTTTTCCGCCAGCATATGCGCATCGTTCTCCTGCTGCGCATCGGCCATAAACTCCGCCTGCTCGCGCGCTACCTCTTCCCGCGCCTGCTCCTCATCCGGCCCGCTCCACTCCTGCCCTTCCGGCGGCCAGGTATCCAGCAGCCCCAGGAAGGCCACCTGCTCTCCCTGCTGCGCCAGCCGCGCCGCCACGCCGTGCGCCAGGGTGCCGCCAAGCGAGTAGCCCAGCAAATAATAAGGGCCGTGCGGCTGCCGCTGGCGCAAATTAGCCAGCTGGCGTTCACAGGCGGCATCGATATCCGCCGCCGTTGCGATCGCGCCGGTCGGACGCGGCGACTGTAGTCCGACAACCGGATACGCGCCCTGCAAATAGCGCAGCAGGCCGCTGTATTGCCAGGCAAAGCCGGACGCCGGATGGAAACAGAACAGCGTCGGCCCCGTTCCGTCGCGCAGCGTCAGCAGCTCATCGGTTCCACTCTGAGCCGCCGCCTGTTCGCCATCCATCAGCGCCGCCAGCTGGCGCACCGTGCGCGCCGCCATCACCTGGCCGATAGCGACAGGGCGATCGAAGCGGCGTCGCAGGTTCAACGCCAGCTGCATCGCCAGCAAGGAATGACCGCCGAGCGTGAAGAAATCATCTTCGGCGCAGACTTTCTTCACCCCCAGCAGCTGAGAAAACAGCGCCGCTACCTGCCGTTCGCTGGCGCTGGCGGGCGCTTCGCCCTGGCTCGCTAACCGCTCCGGCAGCGGCAGCGCCTTACGATCGAGCTTGCCGCTTGGTCCCAGCGGAAACTGCTTAACGAACAGATAGCGCGCCGGAACCATATGCGCGGGCAGGCAGGCGGCAAGCGCCAGCCGTAGCCTCTGCTCGTCAGGCGCGCGTTCGTCGCTGGCGATCAGCCAGGCGACCAGCTGGCGATTATCCCGCTCCGCCGCGCCCCGGCTTAACTGACGCGGCGCCACCGCCGCCTGGGCGATACCCGGCAGGCTGAGCAGCGCCTGTTCAATTTCGCCCAGCTCGATACGCTGTCCGCGAATTTTAAGCTGATCGTCGCTGCGTCCCAGATACTCCACCACGCCGTCGGCGCGCCAGCGGGCGATATCGCCGGTGCGGTACATGCGTTCGCCGGGCGCAAAGGGATCGGCGACGAAGCGGCTGGCGGTAAGATCCGGGCGCTTCAGATAGCCGTGGGCAAGCTGCACGCCGCTAAGCCAGAGCTCGCCCGGCGCGCCGGGCGGCAGCGGACGCAGCCAGCGATCGAGAATATAGAGCCGGCTATTCCAGACCGGACGGCCAATCGGTACGCCGCAGGCATTCAGCGTCGCCAGCGTCGCCGCGTCGGCGGGCTGCCAGCTGACGTCCACCGCCGCTTCCGTAGGGCCATAGAGATTATGCAGCGGCGCCGCCAGCAGCCGCCGGAAGCGGCGCGCCAGCTCGCCCGACAGCGCCTCGCCGCTGCAAAAGACCTGACGCAGCGTGGCGCAGCGCGCGGCGGCCTCCGGCTGGAGCATCAGCGCATCCAGCCAGCTGGCCAGCATCGAGGGTACAAAATGCAGGGTGGTGACGTGATAATCCTCAATCAGCTGCAGCAGCGCCTGCGGATCGCGATGCGCCTCCGGCGGCGCCATCACCAGCCTGGCTCCCGCCATCAGCGGCCAGAAAAATTCCCATACCGAGACGTCGAAGCTGCAGGCGGTTTTTTGCAGCACCACATCCTGCTCACCGAGCGGGAAAGCGGCCTGCATCCAGCGCAGCCGGTTAATAATCACCTCGTGGCTGACCAGCACGCCTTTCGGCCGCCCGGTTGAACCGGAGGTATAGAGAAGATAGGCCGCCTGCTGCGCATCGACGTCGGGCAGCCGCGGCACACGAGCCGCACCGTGCGCCAGGGCATCAAAACGCAGGCAGCGGGCGACGGCGGCAAACCTTGTCGCCTGTTCGCTGCCGGCAATCACCAGACGCGGCGCGGCATCCTCCAGCATCAGCCGCAGGCGCTCATCGGGATAGCCGACGTCAAGCGGCAGCCAGGCCGCGCCGAGCGCGACAATCGCCTGTAACGCCAGGCTCAGGCGTACCGAACGCGGCAGCGCCACGGCGACCACATCTCCCATCGTCACGCCCGCTTCCTGCAGCCGCTGCGCCAGCGCGCACACCTGATCGTGCATCTGCCGCCAGGTTAACTGCTGCTCGCTGTCCAGCAAGGCCAGCGCGTCGGGCGTCGCCGCGCACTGCCGCTGAATCGCCTGATAAAGCGTTTCCGGGGCCAGCGGATGCGCGGTGCGATTGATCTGTTGCAGAAAATCCCGCTCCTGTTTGCTGAGCAGGCTCCAGCGCCAGAGCGGAACATCCGGCTGCGCGGTAAGCTGCATCAGCAGCCGCGCAAAGCGATCCAGCCACGCCCGCGGATCGCGCAGCGCAGGGCGAGATTCCAGATGCAGCGAGATGCCCGCGCCCGGCAACACCAGCAGCGTCAGCGGATAGTGGGTATAGCCGCGGTTGGTTATCGCCTCGCAGCGCAGCGCGCCGGGTTCAGGCGCCGGCTGGTGCGGCGCAGGGTAGTTTTCCACTACCAGCAGGGTGTCAAACAGCGTGCCGACGCCCGCCTGGCGCTGAATGTCGGCCAGGCTGATATTGTCATGCTCCAGCAACGCGATCTGGCTCTGCTGCAGCGCCTGTAGCTGCGGCGCCGCCGGGCGCGTCATATCCAGCGTAACCCGTACCGGCAGCGTATTACTGAACAGCCCGACCTGGCGATCCAGCGCATCGGCGCCGGTGCGCCCCGATACCGGCGAACCGAAGACCACCTCGTCGCTGCCGCTCATTATGCTGAGCAGCATTCCCCAGATGCCCTGCATCACCGTATTCAGCGTGAGTCCGTGACGATGGCAGAACTGCCGCACCGCCTGCTCCTGCGCCGGACTAAGGGTATGGCTCAGCGTGGTTACCGGCCCGCTATCAGGCTGTTCGCCAAACAGCAGCGTCGGGCTGACGCCGGCCATCCTCTCAGCCCAGGCCGCCGCGCAGGCCCCAGCGTCGCGGGCAGCCAGCTGGCGCACCAGCGCGCCGTAGGCGACCGGCGGCGTGGGCAGGCGAACGGTTTCATCATTCAGCAGCGCCAGCAGATCGCCCACCACCACCGGCGTTGACCAGCCATCCACCACTAAATGATGGGCGGTGAGGAACAGGGTATGGCGCTGCGCATCGGCATGACGCAGCCAGCGCGCATGCAGCAGCGGCCCGCGGCCCGCCAGCAGCGGACGCTTCAGTTCTTCACGCTCGTGCCAGGACAGCGCCGCTTCTTCCGCTTCGTCGGGCGACAGCTGACACGAGGTCAGCGGCCAGCAGAGCCGCGCATCGCCCGCCAGCGGCAAAATCTGCACCGGCTGCGGCGCCAGCTCACTGTCAAAGCGCGCCGCCAGCTGCGGATAGCGCGCCACCAGCTGATTCAGGGCGCGAGACAGCCGCGCCTCCGTCAGCGCGCCGCGCAGCGTCAGGCGGGTCAGGGAGTTATAGCAGCCGGCCGTCTGTTGGCTGCGCACGTGAAACAGCAGCCCCTGCTGCAGCGGCAGCAGCGGCAGGATCTCGCCGGGCGCGCCATGCTGACGGCGCAGCGCCTCGACGTCCGCCTCGGTGAGTCCGGCGATGCCGGTTTGCGCCGCGACCAGCGTATCCTGCGCCCGCCGTGGGGCCTGACGGGCAAAGGTAACCAGCTGCTCCAGCGCATCGCTGAAGGCGCGCGCCAGGGCGACAACAGCCTCTTCCTGCAGCCAGCGGCGGGCGAATCCCCAATGGATCGCCAGCTGCGGCGTCTCGCCCTGACCGGCGAAGATATTGATTTCCAGCGGATGAGAGAGCGGCATCTGCGGGCTGCTGTAAACCGCCAGTCCGTCACGGAACAGCCCCGTCGCGGCATGGGGCGTCCAGCTCTCGCTGCCCGCCTGCGCCAGACGGCCAAGATAGTTAAACAGCACCGGCGCCGGATGACGCTGCGCCAGCTCGCGCAGCGGCGCATCAGGCAGCAGCCAGCGCAGCACGCCATAGCCTACGCCATAGTCGTTTACCGCCTCCGTTACCGCTTTTACCGCCCGCACGGCGTTCAACGCCTCCTCGCCTTCATCGCGCAGGCTGAGCCAGAGCGGATATTCCGCCGTCAGCCAGCCGACGCAGCGCGAGAGATCGATTTCATCCGCACGCCCGTGCGACTCCAGGTTAACCCGCAGACCGCGCTGGCCGGTACAGGCGCGCCAGGCGATCAGCAGCGCCGCCAGCAACAGTACATCCGTACGGGTACGCCAGGCGGACGGCAGCGCCCCTGAAAGCGCGGCGCTGTGCGCCGGAGAAAGCAGCGTGCGGATTTCACCACGCGTCGCCTGGGTATCCAGCCGCGCATCCAGCGGCCCGACGCCGGGCCAGCTGCAGGGCGTCGCCAGCATCTCGCGCCAGAACGGCAGCTCGGCGCGGTAACGCTCGCCATGCTGCGCCAGCCACCGGCTCCAGTCCACCAGGCTGTGGCCGCCGGTTTCCAGCGCGGCCTTCTCAGCCGCCGCCGGCAGCGTCTCCAGCAGCACGCGCCAGGAGACGCCATCCGTCACCAGATGATGAATCACCAGCACCAGCCCAACCGCCTGTCCGTTCCGCTCCAGCAGCACCGCGTTCCACAGCCGTCCCGCCTGCGCATCAAGCTGCGCCACGGCAAAGTGAAATGCCCGCTCCGCCGCGTTAGTCATCGGTTCCTCAACGCGCTGCACATGGCACTGCGCCTGAAAATGGCCCTCGCCGTCAATTAGCAGATCGGCGCCGCTCAGCCGCGCCCTCAGCGCCGGGTGCGCCTGGGTTAAGGCCGCCATTATCGAGTTCAGCCGCCTCAGGGTGAGCGTTGCTGGCGTATTAAGCCAGACGCCATGCGCAAAGAGATGCTGCCCCTGCGCATGATACCAGCGCAGAATCGGCAGGCTGTCCACCACGCCGCTGCGCTGCGCGACCGGTGTCGGCACCGCATCAAGCGACGCCATCAGTCGCGCCATCGCCGCCGGCGTTCTGCCGGCGAAAATCTCTTTTGGCCGCAGCTGCCAGCCCGCATGCCGCAGGCGATTGCCCAGCGACATCGCGGAGATACTGTCGCCGCCGAGCACAAAGAAATCATCATCCGCGCCCACCGCCGCCAGCCCCAGCACCTGCGCCATCGCCTGACAAATCAGGCGCTCCTGCGGCGTGCTCGCCTGACGGCCTGGCGGACGCGCTATTTCGCCCGGATCGGGCAGCGCCCGGCGGTCAACCTTACCGTTGACGGTAAGCGGCAGCGCCTCCAGCACCATCAGCACCGTGGGCACCATATAGTCCGGCAGCCGCTGCGCCAGCGCGCTTTGCAGCTCGCTCGCCAGATTTGCGCGCCGGCGTAACTGCTCATCGGCCACCGCGCAGTAGCCCACCAGCCGCCAGCTGGCGCCCTGCGGCTGTGCAACCACCGCCGCGCCGCTGACCTGCGTCAGCGACGCCAGCGCGCTCTCCACTTCGCCCAGCTCGACCCGGAAGCCGCGTATCTTGATCTGATCGTCCAGCCGGCCAATAAAGGCCAGCTGTCCATCTGCCCGCCAGCGCAGCAGATCGCCGGTACGATACATTACCTCGCCGGTACGAAAGGGATTGGCGACAAAGCGGGCGGCGGTCAGTTCGGGCCGGCGCAGATAGCCGCGCGCGATACCGGGGCCGGAGATATAAAGCTCTCCCGCCACGCCGATCGGCACCGGCTGTAGCCGCTCATCCAGCAGCCAGACATCGGTATTGGCGACCGGACGCCCGATCGCCGGCTGGCTGACCTCGCTTACCGCCGCCCCCAGCGTATCGATAGCGTATTCAGAAGGGCCGTAATAGTTATGGAAAGCGATCTGCGGATGGGCGCGCATTATTTCCCACAGGCGCGGCGTGGCCGCCTCGCCGCCAATCATCAGCAGCTGCGGCGCCGGCTGTCCCGGCTCCAGCAGCCCGGCATCGATCATCTGCAACAGGAAAGAGGGCGTCACGTCCATAATATCCACCGGCGTGTGGCGCATCTGCTGCACCACCGCCCAGGCGTCGCGCCGCGTCTCCTCATCGAAAATCAGCAGCTCGGCGCCCATCAGCATGCAGAACAGCGGCTCCCAGGAGGAGTCGAAAGAGAAGGAGGCGGTATGACCGGCGCAGATACGACGCGGCTGCATGGCGTTAAAGGCGACGATGGCCGGCCCGAACAGCTGCGCGGCGTGGGAAGTCAGCAAATTCAGCAGCCCTTGATGGCTATTCATCACCCCTTTGGGTTTGCCGGTAGAGCCGGAGGTGTAAATAATGTAGGCGAGGTGTTCGCCCTGCAACGGCTCGCGTCGCTCAGCATCGGTAATCCAGCCGCAGGCGTGACGCGCCAGCAGCGATTGCATATCGGGCGCATCCAGCTCGCAGAGCGGCAAATGCGTCGGCAGGCGCGCCACGGCGTCGCTTACCGTGAGGATCAGCGCCGGACGGGCATCATCGCACATCAGCGCCAGCCGCTCCGGCGGATAATCGAGATCCAGCGGCAGACAGGCGGCGCCGCTGGCAAGCACGCCAAAGATCGCCACCACGCTAAGCTCGCTGCGCGGCAGCGCGATAGCCACCGCATCCTCCGCGCCGATACCGCGCGCTATCAGTTCGCGCGCCAGCCGCATGCTGTTATCGTGCAGCTGCCGCCAGCTCAGGCGCTGCTGACCGCTGATAACCGCAACCTGATGCGCATCTTGCGTCACGCGGCGCGCCAGCCAGTCAAGTAGCGAGGTCTGTTGCGCCTGCGGCGCAATACGCGCGCCTGTCGACCATACGGCGATCCGTTGCGCTTCCCCGGCCATCATCAACGTGCAGTCGCCCACCGCTTTTTGCGGCGCGGCAAACAGCTGTTGTAACAGATGCGTTATCCGCCCGGCATGCTGGCGCAGCGTTTCCGCGCTGTAGCGCCGCGGACTGGCGATCAATCGTAGCTGTAGCGCATCCTGATGTTGCGCAATTTCAATTTCCAGATCGTCCACCGGCCCCATCGCCAGCGGGTGCGTAATCGCCGGCTGCCCATCGATGCAGAGTTCCTCATGATAGAGCTTATAATTGAGCACCGGGCCATAAAGCGCGCCCTCGCCGCTGACCAGCTGCAAATCGCGTCGTAGCTGCTCCGCCTCATAGCGCTGATGGCGGCGCACCGTTTTCAGCTCCTGCGCCAGCGCCGCGGCGGCTTCGTTTAGCGAAGTGTGGGCGCTGACCTCCAGCTGTAGCGGCAGCACGTTCACTACCGGGCCCAGCGCGGTCAGCGCCTGCGATCCCATGCGACGCATAAACGGAAAGCCGATGCTCAGGCGCGGTTCGCCGCTCATGCGGCTAAAGTAGAGGCAGATGCCGGCCATCAGCAGCTCAACCGCCTCGCGTCCGACGGTACGCGCGGCCCCCGCCATATCGATGCCTGACAGCGAACAGCTTTGCTGCAGCGGCAGCGCGCTATCCGCCGCGTTCATCTCTTCAGCCAGCGCCAGGCTTAGCGGTGCAGGCAGCTGCGCGGCATGCGCGCGCCAAAACTCGCGGCTTTGCTGCCACGCGGGGCTGGTTTGCAGCGTCGCATATTCTGCCGCGACGGCCGCAAAGGAGGTAAAGGGCGACGGCGGCGGCGGTTCGCCACGGCGCAGCGCCTGATAAACGGTAACGATCCAGCGGGTTAGCGCGGTAAAGCTAAAGCCATCCAGCTGCAAATGATGAAAACGCTGATACCAGAACCAGCGCGCAGTCTTCCCCGCCGCTACGCGCATCAGCGCCTGACGCCACAGCGGCGCGCCGCCGCTAAGCGACGGCGGACGAACGATATCGGCGCGCATCCACGCCAGCGCGCGCGCTTCGCCATCCGCGTCATCGGTAAAATCAAGCAGCTGCGGGGCGGGCACGTCATCGACAGTAACGTGACGGCGCAGATACTGCTGCGGCTCGCCTGCGGCGTTTTCGCCAAAGCGCGCGTGAACCATATCGGCAGCGGCCAGCCCGTGGCTGATCGCCTCGGCAAACAGCGCGCAGTCCGGCTCGCCGTAAAATTCCACATAGTGGGCGACGTTAAAGGCGCCGGCGCTCGCGGCCAGCTGCTCCGCCATCCAGATACCCGGCTGCGCCGCCACCAGCGGCAGCGTCAGCAGAGAAGAAGAATATGAATGTTGCTGGTTTTCGGTCATCAGTCGTTCCTTCGCGGGTGTTGCCGTTAATGTGTGCTGCGTTGCAGACTCGCCGGACGCATCTCCTGCCATTCGCGCTCCACGTAGGCAAGGCAGCTGGCGCGTTTTTCCGGGCCGAATTCAACCTGCCAGCCGGCCGGAATAGCGGCAAATTCAGGCCAGAGGCTGTATTGCCGCCGGGCGTTAATCAGGACATAAAACGCGCTGGTTTCGTCATCGAAGGGATTGGTATGTTGCTGGCTCATCGCTTTTCCTTATGGCAGTGGTGAAAGGGAGGGTTCAGCCGCGTCGGCGCCGAGCAGCCAGCGCACGCCGTCGATTAAGCCGCCGCGCCAGCAGATCGCATCGTGACCGCCCTGATAGACGCGATGGTTCACCTGATGGCCGGCGGCGGTCAGCGCCTGATACATTTGCTGGTTAACGAAGTGGATATCCGGTTCGCGCAGCCCGGCCTGCTGAAAAATCCGCAGCGGCCCGGCGCCGGAGCGCAGGGCGACCTGCTGCGTCAGAAAGCCCGGTTCATGGCTCTCCCGTTCGGCGAAGTGGGTCATAAAACGCATATTCGGCCACCAGAACGAGCCGGACTGGGTCAGCACGCAGCCGAAGCGCTGCGGCCAGAAAAGCGCGGCGTAGAGCGCGGCAAGGCCGCCGTAGCTCTGGCCGGCCACCAGCGTACGGGCCGGGTCTTCGGTGAAGGCGGCGCGCTGTCGCGCCAGCGGCAGCAGCTCCTCCTGCAGCGCCAGCCAGAAATCGGCGTTGCAGGTCAGTTCACGCGAGCGGACTTCGTTATCCACGGCGTCAATCATCAGCCACGCCGCCGCAGGCAGCGCGCCCAGCCGGGTTTGCGCCTCCAGCACCGGCAGCAGCGAGAGCGTTTCCACCCATTTTTGCCCGTCGAGCAGGACGATCAGCGGCATATCCTCGCCCCCGTCCGGCTGCCAGAGCCAGACGCGCCGCCGGTTATTCAGGCGCAGGCTGCGCCATTCGAAGGCGCTAACCGCGGCGGGCGGAGAGGCGATACCCGCATCCACCTCACGCCAGGCCTGCTGATCGGGCGCCTGTGGCAGATGAACGGCGGAAAGCACTCCGTCAAGCGGCATATGGGGATTAAGCGGATCGGCAATAGCGCAGGGAAACAGCGAACACCACCACTCACGCTGCTGCTGACGCTGTTGCTCCGCATCGCCCTGCGGCGGCGGCGGCAGCTGCGCGGCGGTGACCGGGATCAGACTGTAGCTGCCGCGCCAGTCCGGCTCCACCTCTACCCTACCGCTCCAGATAGCGGTGCCGGGCAGGCGCTGCAGGCTCTGCGGCGTAAAGCTGTGATGATCCGTCACGCCGTTAATATCCAGATAAACCCGCTGAAAGGCGGAGGCGGCTTCATTGCCTGCGGGGTCGCGCCAGAAAAAGATCAATGTCAGCCGCTCACTATCCGGCTGCCGCTCCACCAGCGGCGTGCCTGCCGCGGCGATTTTTAGCCACCATGCGTCGCTGTCGGCATCCGCGGCCGCCAGCCAGCCGCCGGTTGTTCCGGCCGGTTGTATCTCCATCCTTTCCTCCCTTTTTCCGTTTCCCCCGCCCGCCATGCCCGCTGCGTGACGTGACACAAACTTACTAAAACTTAAATAAAAATGATATTGATAACAATTTTCGTTTGCAATACGCTTGTGGACGTTTTGTTCAGCTATGCCTTCTGGCGTCTGGTAAAACCTGCCGTTACACCATGCTGTGACGGGTCACCATCGCCCCGGCAATAGTTAATAACCTCTTATTCATTTTATTTTTTCATTAACGGACAATTAGCCAGGGAGTCATGATGAGAAACAACCACGAAAGCGCCTTTCCTCCTGCTCCGCCGCGCCCCGGCAACGCGCTGCTCGCCGCCTCGCTGAGCCTAACGCTGCCCGCCTTCGCCGCCGATGCGCCGCAAGAGACATTGGTGGTAACCGCGGGCGCCGTTGAACCTCCCGCCGCGCCGCTGCAGGGCATAGTGGCGAAAAGCAGCGCCGCCGGAACCAAAACCGCCGTGCCGCTGGTGAAAACGCCGCAAACTATCTCGGTGGTTACCCGCGATCAGATGGATGCCCAGGGCATTACCTCCGTTGCCGATGCGCTTAATTACACCAGCGGCGCCTTCACCAACTATCGCGGCTCCTCTAACCGCAATGATGAGGTGGTGACGCGCGGTTTCCGCTACGCGCCTAAATTTCTCGACGGTCTGAGCTACGGCCTCAGCGGCCAGGGCAACGCAACGGGACAAATCGATCCCTGGCTGCTGGAGCGCGTCGAACTGGTGCAGGGTCCGGCCTCGGTGCTCTATGGCCAGGTTAATCCGGGCGGGCTGATCGCCATGACCAGCAAGCGCCCCACCGCGCTGCCCATCCATAAGCTACAGATACGCGGCGGCAATCAGCATCTGGGCGAGGCGGCCTTCGATTTCGGCGGCGTGCTGAACGATGACAGCAGCCTGCTTTATCGCCTGAACGGCATCGCCAGCACGCAGCATCAGTTCGTGAAGGATTACAAACAGCAGCGCGTGGCGATCGCCCCGGCGTTGACCTGGCTGCCGAACGGCGCGACCAGCTTTACCCTGCTGACCAGCTATCAAAACGATCCTAAAGCGGGCTATCGCAACTTCCTGCCCCAGATCGGCACCGTCACGCCAACCGATAAAGGGCAATACATTCCTTACGATCTCAACGTCAGCGATCCGGGCTATAACCAGGCGAAGCGCGAGCAGGTTTCGGTAGGCTATCTGTTCGATCACAGCATCAACGACAGCCTGACGCTGGTACAAAACCTGCGCTACTCCACTATTGAGAGCAAAGACAAATATCTGGTTTACACCTGGAGCAACCCGGAAATTTCACAGACCAGCATCTCGCGGCGCGCCCAGCGTGAAAAAAGCCAAACCGATGAACTGGCGATCGATACCCGCCTCAACGCCGCTTTCGCAACCGCCGCGATTTCCCACACGCTGATCGGCGGGTTTGACTATAAATGGAGCAAGCACGCCTCTGAGCTGTGGCGCGTGGGGGGAGATAGATACAACCTCGACTGGGCCAGCCCGGTTTACGGCGTGCCGGTTGATGAAAGCCAGATGCGGAAATCGATCGATACGCATAAAAAGCTCGATCAGGCAGGGGTTTATTTGCAGGATCAGCTGGCGTGGCGCAGCTGGAATCTGCTGCTTTCCGGGCGCCAGGACTGGAGCGAAGTGCGCACCAACGATCGCGCCGACGCTGCTACCGCGCAGCAAAACGACAGCCAGTTTACCGGGCGCGCCGCGCTGCTCTACGCCTTTGATATCGGCCTGTCGCCCTATGTTAGCTACAGCACCTCATTCGAGCCGAACCTTGAGCGCGGCGCGCCGGGAACCGCGCCGTTCAGCCCTACCACCGGCAGGCAAACCGAAGCAGGGCTGAAATTCCAGCCGCCGGGCAGCGATCTCATGCTGAGCCTAGCGCTGTTTGATATCACGCAGAAAAATATCACCTCCTACAACAGCGTTATCGGCTACAACGAGCAGATCGGCAGGGTGCGCTCAAAAGGGTTTGAAACCGAGCTGCACGCCCAGCCCACGCCCGCCATCAGCCTGATCGCCAGCTACACCTTTACCGATTCGTCCATCAAACAGAGCAACAACGCGGCGGAACAGGGCAAAACCCCGGCGGCGCTTCCCCAACATATGGCCGCGCTCTGGGGAAGCTATCGCTTTCTGCAGGGTCCGCTGTCCAGCCTGACGCTGGGCGCCGGCGTTCGTTATACCGGCGCCAGCTACGGCGATAACAGCGACAGTTTCCGCGTTCCGGCCCGAACGCTGTATGACCTGATGGCGCGCTACGACCTTGCGGAAATCAGCGCGCCGCTGAAAGGGGCCGCTTTGCAGTTCAACGTCAGCAACCTGACGGATAAACATTATGTCGCCTCCTGTAGCGGCAGCGCAGCCTGCTTCTACGGCTCTGGCCGCAGCATGTTCGCTACGCTCAGCTACAGCTGGTAATACCGGGCCGTCTGGCACCGCCTTTCCGGGCCGTTAACGGCAAGGCGGATTCGCTCTCCTGAAGAGGGAGGCGGGCAGCGGCGCGCCAATCAAACCAACAAGAGGGATTTTATTTTGTCTGGTATCGCCAATGCGCCACGTATAACGCTGCGCCAACCCCTTCATCCTGAAGATACGCTGTTCCTTTCGCCCCATAAAAGCCTGCTGGCCCGCGGGCGGATCGCCTCCCTGACCGAACCCGCCGGGGATGGTCACCTCGCCAGCAGCACGTTTCAGCTGCGCCTGCAGCAGCTCTTTGAGCAGGCCCGCCACGCCGGAGTAGAGAATCCCATCGTTGTCGGCGCGATTCCCTTCGATAAAAGCCAGCCCAGCGCGCTGTACGCCCCGGCGGAATATCACTGGCTCGATCGCACGGCGATAGCCGCCGCGCCGGCGGCGGCGCAAACGCTGGCGCAGGGCGCCCGCCGCCTCCAGCCCGACCACGATGAGTTTTGCCGGATGGTCAGCGCCGCGCTGCGTCAGCTTAAGCGCGACGAACTGCAAAAAGTGGTGCTGTCGCGCCTGCTGCATATCGAACTGCCGCAGCCGCAGAGCGCCCTGCGCCTGTGGCAGCGGCTGAATCGCCAGAATCCGGCCAGCTACAACTTTCATCTGCCGCTGGCGGATGGCGTGTTAATCGGCGCCAGCCCGGAGCTGCTGCTGCGCAAACGGGGCGAGCGGATTGACTCCATGCCGCTGGCCGGCTCGGCACGCCGCTCCGCCGATGCGGCGCAGGATATGCGGCTGCGCGCGGCGCTGCTCGCTTCGCGTAAAGATCGGCATGAGCATCAGATTGTGGCCGACGCTATCCGGCGACAGCTGGCGGAACGCTGTCGCTCCCTGACGCTGCCGGAACCGGAACTTATCAGCACGCCGACGCTCTGGCACCTGGCGACGCGGGTACAGGGTTGCGTGCGGCATCCGCAGGAAAACGCCCTGTCGCTGGCCTGCCTGCTGCATCCTACCCCGGCGCTGTGC
Source organism: Mixta tenebrionis (assembly GCF_006517625.1). Classification (GTDB taxonomy): domain Bacteria; phylum Pseudomonadota; class Gammaproteobacteria; order Enterobacterales; family Enterobacteriaceae; genus Mixta; species Mixta tenebrionis. Next base: position 337,295 of record NZ_VHQI01000004.1, read on the forward strand.
GGCGCGCCCTGCCGGCACGCCCACGCGCTGATTCAGCGGCTGGAGCCGTTCCGGCGCGGCTGGTTTGGCGGCATTGTCGGCTGGTGCAATGCGCAGGGCGACGGCGAATGGGTGGTGACCATACGCTGCGGTCATATTCAGCCGCAGCGCATTACGCTGTTCGCCGGCGCCGGCATCGTGCCCGATTCGCAGCCGGAAAACGAATGGTACGAAACCGGCGTTAAGCTCGGCACCATGCTGCAGGCGCTTGGCTGCGCGCAGCTCCAGGAGGCCTCATGATCGTCTTTAATCGCTGGCCGCCGGCGCTGGCCCGCCGCTATCGCGAAAAAGGCTACTGGATCGACCTGCCGCTGACCGATATTCTCACCCGCCATGCCGGACGGAGCGAAACAGCCATCCTCTGTAACGAACAAGCCTTAAGCTACCGACAGCTGAACGACGCCGCGCTGCGGCTGGCGGCGGCGCTGGCGCGGCGCGGCGTGCGGCGCGGCCAAACCGCGCTGGTGCAGCTGGGCAACGAGGCGGAATTTTACATCGTCTTTTTCGCCCTGCTGCATCTCGGCGTGGCGCCGGTCAATGCGCTGTTCAGCCATCAGCGCAGCGAGCTGGTCGCCTACGCCGATCAGATCGCCCCTGCGCTGCTGATTGCCGATCGACGTCATCGCCTTTTCGCCGACGACGGCTTTATCGAGGCGCTCAGGGCGCGCTGCCCCACGCTGCAAACCGTGCTGCTGCATCAGGCCGCCCCGGCGGATCGGCTGGATCTCAGTCAGCTGTTGCAGGAAGAGGCGGGCGATTTCACGCCGACGCCGACGCCCGCCGATGAGGTCGCGTTTTTCCAGCTCTCCGGCGGCAGCACCGGCACCCCCAAGCTGATCCCGCGCACCCACAACGACTATTACTACAGCGTTCGCGCCAGTAATCCGCTGTGCGGCGTCAGCGCCCACACCCGCTCTCTCTGCGCGCTGCCCGCGGCGCACAACTATCCGCTGAGCTCTCCCGGCGCGCTGGGCGTTTTTTACGCCGGCGGCATGGTGGCGCTGGCGCCCGATCCCAGCCCGGACAGCTGCTTCCCGCTGATCTCGCGCCATCGGCTTAACCATGTCGCACTGGTGCCGCCCGCCGTCAGCGTCTGGCTGGAGGCGGTGCGGCTGGCGGGCAATGCCGAAGCGCTGAGCAGTCTGACGCTGCTGCAGGTCGGCGGCGCGCGCATTGAACCGTCGCTGGCGCGCCGCATTCCCGCCGAGCTGGGCTGCCAGCTGCAGCAGGTTTTCGGCATGGCGGAAGGGCTGGTGAACTACACCCGCCTGGACGATGACGATCTGCACCGCTTTACTACCCAGGGCAAACCGATCAGCGAGGATGACGAGGTGTGGGTCGCCGACGCCGACGGCAACCCGCTGCCCGCCGGCAAGCCGGGACTGCTGATGACGCGCGGCCCCTACACCTTTCGCGGCTACTACCGCAGCCCGCAGCATAACCGCGCCGTGTTTAACAATGACGGCTTTTACTGCTCCGGCGACGTGGTGATCCAGCTCGCCGACGGCTATTTGCAGGTGGTGGGCCGGGAGAAGGATCAGATCAATCGCGGCGGAGAAAAAGTGGCGGCGGAGGAAATTGAGCATCTGCTGCTGCGCCATCCGGCTGTGCTGCACGCCGCGCTGGTGGCGGCCCCTGACGCAATGATGGGCGAGAAAAGCTGCGCCTTTATCGTCAGCCGTGAGGCGGTGAAAGCGGTGACGCTGCGACGCTACCTGCGCGATCTGGGCATCGCCGACTATAAGCTGCCGGATCGTTTCATTTTTCTCTCTACGCTGCCGCTGACGCCGGTGGGCAAAATCAATAAACAACGGCTGCGGGCGCTGGCCGCCGCTGCCGGTGAAGGAGGTTTATCATGACGATTCCCCAGCTAAAAGATTATCCGCTGCCTGCCGCGCTGCCGGAAAACAGAGTGCGCTGGCAGCTTGAGCCGCAGCGCTGCGCGCTGCTTATCCACGATATGCAGGACTATTTCCTGAATTTCTGGCATCGCGAAAGCGCGATGATCGGTCAGGTTATCGCAAATCTGGCCGCGCTGCGCCAGCGCTGCCATCAGCTGAATATTCCGGTGTTTTATACCGCCCAGCCCGGTAAACAGAGCGACAAAGAGCGGGCGCTGCTGAATGATATCTGGGGGCCTGGCCTTAACCGTTCGCCGGAACAGCAGCGGATCGTTTCGGCTCTCTCCCCCGCTCCGCAGGATTGCGTGCTGGTGAAGTGGCGCTACAGCGCCTTTCAGCGTAGCGACCTGGAAGCGCGGCTTCACGCCCTGCAACGCGACCAGCTGCTGATCGGCGGCATCTACGCCCATATCGGCTGCCTGACCACCGCTACCGACGCCTTTATGCGTGATATCCAGCCGTTTATGGTGGCGGACGCGCTGGCGGATTTTAGCCGACAGGAGCATGAGATGGCGCTGCGCTATACCGCCGGACGTTCAGGTCGGGTGCTGACTACCGCCTGCGCGCTCGATGAGCTGCCCGCCCCGCAGCCGGGCTGGCATCGGGAAGCTTTGCTGGCGCTGCTGGCGCCGATGCTGGATGAGGATACGCAACAGCTGGCCGACGACGACAACCTGCTCGACTATGGTCTGGATTCGGTACGTATCATGTCGCTGGCTTCGCGCTGGCGTAAAGAGGGACATGAGCTGGACTTTGTGGCGCTGGTAAAACAGCCGACGCTGGCGGCCTGGCTGGCGCTGCTGAACGGCGGGAGGCAACATGATGCCGTTTAGCGGGCAAACCGTCTGGGTAACCGGCGCCGGCAGCGGCATCGGCGAGCAGGTCGCGATGCGCTTTGTTGAGGCGGGCGCGAAGGTGATCGGTTTCGATCTCGCCTTTCCGCGCCGTAATCCGCCTTTTACTGCCGTAACGCTGGATCTCAGCGATCCCGCCGCCGTCAGGGAGGTGTGCGCGCCTCTGCTGGCGGCGGGCGATCTGGATGTGCTGGTGAACGGCGCAGGCATTCTGCGGCTGGGGGCGCTGGAAACCATTAGCTGGGACAGGTGGCAGCAGTCGCTGAACGTTAACGCCGGGGCGGCCTTTAATCTGTTTCAGCTGACCATTCCCCATTTTCAGCGGCGGCGCCGGGGAAATATCGTCTCGATTGTTTCGAACGCCGCCCACGCGCCGCGCGTCAATATGGCGGTTTACTGCGCCTCAAAAGCGGCGATGCGCAGTCTCTGCCTGAGCGCCGGACTGGAGTTAGCGCCCTGGGGCATTCGCTGCAATCTGGTTTCCCCCGGCTCCACGCTGACGCCGATGCTGGAGAAGATGCTGGGCGACGATCCCGCGGCGCGCCAGCGCCTGATTGAAGGGCTGCCGGCGCAGTTTAAGCTGGGCATTCCGCTGGGCAAAATCGCTCTGCCGGATGAGATCGCCAGCTGCGTGCTTTTTCTCGCCTCCGACGCGGCCAGCCATATTACGCTGCAGGATATAGTGATTGACGGCGGCGCCACGCTGGGCGCCTGACGGCGCAGCGCGGACGAAAAAAGACCGGGCCTGGTCCGCCCGCTCTTTTTCACTGCGACGGTTGCGCCAGGCAGACGCCGCTTACGCTTTCAGCGTTTCCACAATATCAACCCAGCCGTGACCGGTGCTGACTTCCATACCGTGCAGCCAGCGGCGCAGCATATTCATCGCCATCATCGCTACCAGCTGCTGGCGCGTTTCCAGCGTGTGGCGCTGATTGTTGAACTTCACGCGCTGCGCAAACAGACCATCCGGCGTAGAGAGCGCAAAGCCGAGCTGCTCATCCTGTAGCGAACCGACGCAGAGCGCCAGCGGCGCCTGCTGCGCGGCGGCCCGCTGCTGCGCCTGCTGCGCCAGCGCCTGCAGCGTCTCTTTGCCGGCGGGCAGCACTTCGCCTGCCCGCATCGGCACCTGCGCCGAGGCCAGCTGCCACTGCAATAGCCCGGCGCTGAAACGTTCGCTGACGGTCAGGCTTAGCTGACGCTGGTTAAGCTGACGCGCCAGCTGCGCGGGCAGCCCTTCCGTGCCTTCAAACAGCGTACATTCCGCCAGCTGTAAGCGCACCTGCTGCCAGGCCTGTTCCATTGCCGTCCGCTGCGCGGCCGGACCGGTCAGCTTGATCTCAATAATCGGCATCGAGGAGCGGTAGCCCATCACCGCGCCTTCCGGCAGCGGCAGCGGCTCCAGCTCCGCCGCCAGATCGCTCTCGCCGCGCCCGAAGGTGGTTAAGCGCAGGCAGATCGGCGGCTCCGTCAGCGCATAGCGCGCCTTAAGGCGCGGCAGAATCTGCTGTTCCACCATTACCTTAAATTCCGACGGCACGCCGGGAGTGAAGAAAATCCAGCAGTCGTTAAGGGTGACGGCGAAGCCGCAGGCGGTGCCAACCGGATTATCAATCAGCTCGCTGCCCGCCGGGATTTCCGCCTGCTTACGGTTGCTGGGCGCCATGGGGCGCCCGCGGCTGGCGAAAAACGCTTCGATCTTTTCCAGCCACGCCGGCTGTAGTTCCAGTTCCACGCCACAGGCGGTAGCCGCCGCCAGCGCGCTGAGATCGTCGCTGGTCGGTCCCAGCCCGCCGTTAACAATCAGCACGTCGGCAATCTGGCTACGCTCGGTTAACGTCTCCACCAGCGAACTCAGGCTGTCGCCGACGGTGGCGCGGCTGCTCATCGGCAGCCCGTGCTGAAACAGCATATCCGCCAGCCAGGCCGCATTGGTATCGATAATCTGACCGTGCAGCACTTCATCGCCCGTCGAGAGCATTTCCACTCTAATCACTTCACATCCTCCTGTGGTTGATGCTTTTACTGTAGAAAGGCGCGCAGGCGAATACAACGTAAATCTCCCGGCGGCGCACAGTTTCAGAGATAGCGGCCCTCTCCCGGCGCTGCGCTTCTCTCCCGTCGCCGCTGAGCGCGGCGGCGCCGATGCCGAACGCAATATTTGCGGCTTCGGCAGCCATAGCTACAGTTTTATCTGCCACCGACAGGAGCGTTTCCGGGGAAAATGCCAGCGGCGTTGACAGCGGGGCGCCGCTAACCTGATGAATGATGAGGCGGCGCTGCTGCGGGCGGGGGCGCAGCGCCCCAGTAAGATTAATTAACCGGACTGCGCCCGCAGCCACTGCGCCAGCCGCTGACGCGACAGCTTAATGCCGCCTTCGTTGAGATGCTCCGGCAGCGGCAGCCAGCGTGCCGGCCGCTGAAAACTCGCCAGCCGCGACTGCGCCCAGTCGGCTACGTTTGTCAGCTGCCAGCCGGCCTCCAGCGCCAGCAGCGCTACCGGCCTGGCGCCCCACTCTTCATCCTGCTGCGGCAGCACAAAGGCCTGATTGACGGCAGGATGCTGTAGCAGCAGACTTTCGATGCTCTCCGGCTGTACCGCTTCGCCGCCGCTGAAAAACAGATTATCCACTCTGCCCAGCACCTGAAGTTCGCCCCGATGCCAGCGGCCACGATCGCGGGTATGAAACCAGCCCTGCGCGTCGGTCAGCGGCTGAGGCCGCCCTTCCCGCCAGTAGCCGCAGGCGAGCGTCGCGCCGCGAATCCAGATCTCCTCATCGACGATGCGTACCTCGCGCCCGGCCAGCGGTAAACCGACGCCGGGCTGACCATCGGCGCGTTTGGCGCACACCGTCGCCGCGCTCTCCGTCAGGCCGTAGCCGCACCAGCAGCGAATGCCCGCCGCCTCGGCGCGCGCCACCAGCTCCGGCGGAATCGCCGCCCCGCCCAGCAGCACCGCCTTGAGCCCGACGGGCGGCTGCGGCAGCTGCAACAGCCGCCACAGCTGGGTCGGCACCAGCGAAGCAAAGCCACAGCCCGCCAGCGCCTGCGCCAGCGGCGTCTTTGCATCCGGGATCGCCAGGCCGCCGCCGGCCAGCAGCCAGCGCCAGACAATGCCCTGGCCGGAAACGTGACAGAGCGGCAGCGACAGCAGCCAGCGCTCGTCGGCGCTAAAATTCATTAGCTGATTGACGCCCGCCGCGCTGGCGAACAGCGCCCGGTAATCGTGCGCCGCCGCCTTCGGCAACCCGCTGGAGCCGGAGGTCAGCGTCAGCGTAGCGATAGCATCAGGCCGCCAGCGGCGGCGCGGCGGCAAAGCAGCGCTTCGCAGCGCCAGCTGAGCGGGGCTTTCCGCCAGCGCATCGGCCAGGTTAAGCATAAAATCGGGGCGCAGCGTTGACAGCAGCGGCTGCAGCGTGGCGGGCGGCAGCTGCGGATTGAGCGGCAATACCGCGGCGCCCGCCTGCATCAACGCCAGCCAGGCAAGCAGCAGAGAGAGGCTGTTTTTACCGCGCAGCGCCACCAGCATATCGGCCTGCACGCCCTGCTGCTGAAAGCCGGCGCAGAGGGCGTCCAGCCGCTGCGCCAGCGCGCGCCAGCTCAGCGTCTCCGCCGGGGTAAGGATCGCCACGGCGTCGGGCCTCATCTGCGCCAGCCGGCGCCACGGAAAATCGTGCATCAGCAAATCCGCGTCCACTGCCCCTGCTCCTGTAACGGTAGTTCACAGCCGGGCCAGCGCCGCACCAGCTGCTGACGCATCAGCGACAGCGTATCCAGCCCCGGCGTAGCGTGCGGCGTCAGCCAGCGGGCAAGGCGCGCCAGCTGCGTCAGGCCGAGGCTCGATTCCAGCGCCGAGCTGATCACCACCTGCAATCCCAGCCGCTGCGCGCCGGCAACGATGTGCCGCAGCCGCGCAATGCCGCCGCTCAGCGTCGGCTTAATCACCACCGCCACGACGCCCGGCTGGGCGCTAAGCTGAAAATCGGGCTGACGCAGGCTTTCATCCCAGGCGATGGCGATGCCGCTTTCGGCGGCGAAACGCAGGCTCTCTTCCGGCGTGCGGCAGGGTTCTTCAATGAAAGCGATGCGCGCGCGCTGCGCCGGCGTCAGGCGATCGGCAAAACGCCGCGCTTTTTCTAACGTCCAGCTGCGGTTGGCGTCCAGCCGCAGCGGCAGCGTCGGCAACGCCTCCAGCAACAGCGCTACCTGAATGGCGTCGCGCGCCGTTTCATACAGCCCAACCTTCATTTTGGCGCACGGCGGCCTCTGCGCCGCCAGCTGCAGCAGCAGTTCGTCCGGATCGCCCTGACAGAGCTGCGCGCTCTGCCAGCTCGCCGCCTCCGGCAATTCGCCGCGCAGTTCGGCGCAGGCGCAGCTCAGGCCAAAAGCCACCGACGGCAGATGGCTCTCCGCAACCGGTCTGGCAGCGCGCCAGTCGGCCAGCCAGGCGACTCCGGCCTGCTGCGCCTGCGTCAGGGTTTCGTGACTAAAGCCCGGCAGCGGCGCGATTTCGCCCCAGCCCTGTCGTTCGCCTTCCTGCAGCTGCACCAGCAGGCCTTCTCGCTGCGTCAGGCGCCTGTCGCGCAGCACCACGCCGCTTTCCATCGGGACGGCATAGCGCCACAGCTTCGCCTGACGCATCAGGGATTACGCCGGAACGGGCGGAAATCGGGCTGGCGCTTCTGATTAAAGGCGTTGCGCCCCTCCTGCCCCTCTTCCGTCATATAGAACAGCATGGTGGCGTTGCCGGCCAGCTCCTGTAAACCCGCCTGACCGTCGCAGTCAGCGTTCAGCGCCGCCTTCAGACAGCGCAGCGCCATCGGGCTGTTGCACAGCATTTCGCGGCACCAGCGCACCGTTTCGGTTTCCAGCTGCGCCAGCGGCACCACGGTATTTACCAGCCCCATCTCCAGCGCCTGCTGCGCATCATACATGCGGCACAGGAACCAGATTTCGCGCGCCTTTTTCTGGCCGACGATGCGCGCCATATAGGAAGCGCCCCAGCCGCCGTCAAAGGAGCCGACTTTCGGCCCGGTCTGACCAAAGCGCGCGTTATCCGCCGCGATGGTTAAGTCGCACAGCATATGCAGCACGTGGCCGCCGCCCACCGCGTAGCCCGCCACCATCGCCACCACCGGTTTCGGGCAGTTGCGGATCTGGCGCTGAAAATCGAGCACGTTAAGATGATGTACGCCGCCTTCATCCTGGTAGCCGCCGTAGTCGCCGCGCACTTTCTGATCGCCGCCGGCGCAGAACGCTTTATCGCCTTCGCCGGTGAGAATAATTACGCCGATGCCTTCGTCATAGCGCGCGTCCTGCAACGCCATCATCATCTCCTGCACGGTCAGCGGGCGAAACGCATTGCGCACCTGCGGACGGTTGATGGTGATTTTGGCGATGCCCTCCGGCGATTTGTGGTAGCGGATATCGGTAAAGTCGCCGCTGCAGTCGCGCCATTCAACGGGTGCGGTAAGCTGTTGGTCGTCAGGATAAAGCATTCAGGGTCTCCATAAAGTCAGGTAGGCTGGCGCAGCAGCTGCGCCAGACGATCGCTAAAGGCGGCGGGCGCGGCGCGATGAACGTTATGTCCGGCGCCGGGAAGCGTATGCAGCGGCAGCTGCGCCTCTACCGCCAGCTGTAAAAATTTGCTGTCCCATTCGCCGCACAGGTAGCTGAACGGCACGCGCAGCCGGCGCAGCTCCGGCAGCAGATTGGGCTGATGACTAAGCGAGGTGGCGCTCAGCATCGCCGCCAGCGAGGGGCCGTGGCCGGCGCTGCGCTGCCTTACCAGCTCGCTGCGCTGCTGTTCGGTCAAATCCATAAACAGCGGCTGCCGGTACCAGGCTTCCAGCGTGGTTGTCAGCGGCAGATCGCGAAAGCGCTGAACCCACTGCCGATCGCGCGCCAGCCGCAGCTGACGCTGGCGATGGTCGCACAGGCCGGGGTGTCCCGCTTCGACTACCAGTCCGCACAGGCCCGGTAGCGCCGCGCGACAGGCGTAGTGCATCGCCACGCGCCCGCCGAGCGAATAGCCGATAAGCCAGTAATGATCAATCTGATGATGGCGCAGCGTGGCGCTCAGCTGCGCGTTAAGCGCGTCGAAGCCGCTGACGCGCTGGCTGCGCGAGCCGCCGTGACCGGGCAGATCGATGCTCAGCATCGGCCAGTCGGGAAAAGCCTGCTGCACCGGCAGCCACTCCTCAGCCGAGCCGAGAAAGCCGTGCAGCCAGACCAGCGTCGGCTTGCAGCTGCGGCGATGTCCCTGCCAGCGGGCGTGCAGAATCATAGCTGCGCCCCCATAGTTACCAGCCGCGCAAAGACCTCGGCGCCGCTCTCCGGCGGCACGCTAAACTCCACCAGCGTCGTCCCCGTCCGGCTAAAGCCGTGCTGAACCGCCTCCTGCAGCGCGGCCCAGCTGGAGGCCAGCCGATAATCAAGACCGAACATCTGCGCCGCCGGAGCAAAGTTAACCGCCTGCGGCATGGTAAAAAACGCTTCGCGCCTGTCGGGCGGCGTCGGCAGCAGCGAGAAGATGCGTCCGCCGTTATTATTGACCACCACCAGCACCAGCGGCGCGGTAGTCTGTCGCAGCAGCGCCAGACTGTTGAGATCGTAAAGCGTCGAGATATCGCCCAGCAGCGCCAGCAGCGGCTGCGGACAGGCGCGCTGGATGCCGGCCAGCGTCGCAATCAACCCATCGATGCCGCTGGCGCCGCGGTTGCTGTAGACCGGATAGCCCGCCGGCAGCTGCGCCAGCGCATCCACCAGCCGCACCAGCAGGCTGTTGCCGAGAAACAGCTGCCCATGCGGCGGCAGCAGTTCCGCCAGCCGGTGCGCCATCTGCGCCTCGTCAACTTCAACCACCGCCGCGCCCGCCTGACGCTGCATACGAACGGCCAGCGTCTCCAGCTGCGGCGCCCAGGGCTGCTGCTTCAGCGCCGGATGCGCCCGCAGCCAGGCGCTGACGTCGCAGATAAATCGTCGTCCGGGCTGGTTCGCCGGATCGCGCCGTCCCGGCAGCGGATCGATGAGCCACCACTGCTGCGGACGCGCCCGCTGCTGCCACTGCAGCAGGCGTTTGCCGATCGGGTTAGCGCCAAACTGCACGACCAGCTCCGCCTGGCCCAGCAGCTGCTGCGCCTGCGGGCTGTTCAGCCAGAGATCGGCGCAGGGCAGCGGCTGTCCGGTTTGCGCCTGCACATCCGCCAGCAGCGGCCATCCCTGCTCTGCCGCCCAGCGCGCCACTAATAGGCCCTGTCCGGCCGGCAAACGCCCGGCGACCGCCACGCCGCGCTTTTTGCGCCATTCGGCCCAGTCAGGCTGCGGCGTCGCCGCGCTCGAAGCATGATGGCTGAGCCATGGACGCTGCTGCTGTTGCCATTCATCCAGCGGCGCCAGCCAGTCGCGCCAGGCGTCATCTTCCGGGCCATAGAGCGGCTCGGCAAAAGGACAGTTAATATGCAGCGCGCCCGTCTGGGCGGCGGCGATCGCTTCGTCCAGCGTGGCGGCCAGCCAGCGCGCGTCGATTTCCGGCGTCGGACGCGGCAAATCGCAGCGGCGGGCGAAATGGGAAAATATTCCCGGCTGGATAATCGCCTGGTTGGCGCCGCAGTTAATCAGCTCCGGCGGACGATCGGCGCTCAGCACAATCAGCCGCTCGCCGGTAAGCTGCGCTTCAATCACCGCCGGCAGCAGGTTGGCGACCGCGGTGCCGGAGGTGACAATCAGCGCCACCGGCGCGTTTAACCCTTTCGCCATGCCGAGCGCAAAAAACCCCAGGCCGCGTTCGTCAAAATGGGTGTGACAGGTCAGAGCGGGCTGCCCGGCGGCGGCCAGCGTTAACGGCGCGGAGCGAGAGCCTGGCGCGATGCAAATATGGCGCACCTGGTGGCGCGTCAGCACGGTGATAATCAGCTCCGCCCAGCGGCGGTTGAAGCTACTGACGGACATAGTCCTCTCCCAATAGGTTAACGGCGTCTCGCATCGGATTGTCTCAGGCGCAAAGCGTCGGGGTAGTCAATCGGCCGGGGCGGCGGCGGCAGGCAGCGGCGTCTGGGCTTTTCTCTGGTCCGCCGGCGCCGGGGCGGCAACCGGCAGCAGCGCCGCCAGCGCCGCCATTTTGTTTTCCGTTTCCTGCCACTCCAGCAGCGGATCGGAGCCGGCGACGATGCCGGCGCCGCCATACAGCCGCACCCGTTCGCCGCTTAGCCAGGCGCAGCGCAGCGTGACGCAAAATTCGCTTTTCTGGCGGGAAATAAAGCCCAGCGAACCGGCATACCAGTCGCGGCTTAGCCGTTCATGACGCTGCAGAAAGGCGCGCGCCGCCGCGCGCGGCAATCCCGCTACCGCCGCGGTGGGTTGTAAACGCTGCAGGCAGAGCGCGTCGCTGCGGCTGCGCAGCTCGCCGTGAATGCGCCGCCGCAGATGCTGCAAATTGCGCAGGCGCACCAGCTCGACCGGCATCACCTCCAGCCCGCTGACCATGCGCCGCAGCCGCTGGCAGATATCCTCCACCACCAGGCCGTTTTCCCGCAGATTTTTCCGATCCTGCAGCAGCCACTGCGCCTGCTGCTGCGCCACGGCGGGCTGACTATCGCAGCCGACGGTGCCCGCCAGCGCTTCGGTCAGCAGCTCGTTCTGCTGACGCAGCCAGAGCCGCTCCGGGCTGGCGCAAACCAGCGCGCTTTCGTTATCAGGGCGCAGCATAACCTGGTAACAGCGCGGGTTAACGCGGCGGCTGGCCGCCAGCAGCGCCTCCGGCGGCAGCGGACGATCCCAGAACAGATCGGCGCTGCGCGCCAGCACCACTTTTTCCAGCACGCCGCTGGCGATGGTCGCCAGCGCGGTTTCCACCCGCTGATGCCACTCCGCCTGTTCCGGCTGGCAAACGCGCCGCTGTAAGTTTGCGGCAAGCGGCGGCAGCGGCTGCGGCGGCTGCAGCTGACGCAGAAAGCGCGCGGCAAGCTGGGCGTCTTCACGCAGGCTGCGCTCGCTGTAGAGAAACAGCGTCAGCCGGTCGCCGCGGCGATCGCGACGCCACATCAGGCGCGGCAGAAAGAAAAAGCTGTTGGCCGCCTCAAAGCGGTTGCCGCCCCAGATACGCCAGTTGGCCGGCAGACGGCGACAGGCCTGCTCAGCCTGATACAGCGTTTGATAACGTGCGATAGCGCCGCAGAGCGCCACCTGCTCATGACCTGAACGATGCTGCCACCAGAACTGCGGGCGCTGTGGCTGGGCGCTGAGCCAGGCAAGAGAATCGCCGGCGGCATCAAGGGGAACGGTAAGCGCGCGGCAGCCCGCTTCGTCGCTGTTAACGTCAGCCAGCTGGGCCAGCAATGCAGCGTAAGCGGCAGAGAGCGAATACACAGAACCTCCTAAGTAAAAAGAGGTAATTAGTGTAAGAGGGTCGTCAGGGTGGAATGTTGATGCAGAACAGTTTGACTAATGTTTTGCCGCGCATTCAGCTGGATGTTTATCCAGCCTGCGCTAAAGATGCGCGCTTATCACGCAGCCGGCCGGCGACGGGAGACGTGCCGCCCGGCTGCGCGCCGCAGGGATTAACGTCGCGCCAGCAGCAGGCCGAGGATCAGACCGGCGGTAGCGCCGATGCCGATACCCTGCCACGGCTTTTCATGCACGTAGTCATCCGCACGGCAGGCCGCCTGCTTCGCCCGATAATAGTAGGAGTCGGACGCCATGCTGACGCGCTGTTTAACGTCATGCAGCGCCTGCTCCGCTCTGGCCTTCAGCTCGATATATTTTTTATCGGCCGGATCGCCGGAGGATTTCAGCACCTCTTCCAGCGTTTCGGTTAGCAGCGTCAGATCGTCATCCAGCCGCGTTTCCTGCGGTTCGCCGCTAAGCAGCGGATCTTCCGTCAGCAACGGATCGCGTTTGTTTTGCGGGTCAGTGGTTTCAGCCATTTTCTTCCTCCGTGTAAAACATATGCATGTTCACTAACTATAGACAGTTTTCCGCCGCGCGCGCGTTCGCATCGCCAGCAATTACCTGAAGGTAACGGAGTAAAATCCATAGTTTTATTTGATTAATCTGATAAGTTTTGCAGGTACTGAATTTTTACCGCTCCCGCCTGTCGTAGCTGACGGTAACCCCGGCCCCGCCGTGGTAAGCGGGCGCGACCACTACAAACTCGTTCAGCACAAGGGAATCGTTTCTGGCATGAACCGAAGAATGTTTATGAAAACGTCAATGGCATTCGCTGCGGTCAGCGGCATGTCCGGCGTATCCACGCTATTTGCGCCATCCGCCTGGGCAGAAGATGGCATCGCCGACGGCGCTGCGACGCGCTTCGACTTTGAGGTGCTGAAGAAAAAAGCCGCCGACATGGCGCAGAAACCCTGGGGCGGCGCGCCCGGTCCGCTGCCTGATACGCTGGCGACCATGACGCCGCAGGCCTATAACGCTATCCAGTACGACGCCGGCCATTCGCTGTGGAACGATATCGATAACCGCCAGCTGGACGTGCAGTTTTTCCACGTCGGCATGGGTTTTAAACGCCGCATCCGCATGTTCAGCGTCGATGCCGCCAGCCGCGAAGCGCGCGAAATTCACTTCCGCCCGGAGCTGTTTAACTACCATAACGCCAGCGTCGATACCCAACAGCTGGCAGGCAAAACCGATCTCGGCTTCGCCGGCTTCCGCGCGTTTAAACAGCCGGAGCTGGCGCGACGCGATATTGTCTCTTTCCTTGGCGCCAGCTATTTCCGCGCGGTGGATGAAACTTATCAGTATGGCCTGTCGGCGCGCGGCGTGGCGGTAAACACCTTCAGCAGCGGCCAGGAGGAGTTTCCTGATTTTGTCGCCTTCTGGTTTGAGACGCCCAGGGCGGATGACACCACCTTCACCGTTTATGCCCTGCTTGACGGCAGCAGCCTGTCGGGCGCCTATAAATTTGTGATTCACTGTGAGCCGAAGCGGGTAGTGATGGAGGTGGAAAACCATCTTTATGCGCGTAAAGCTATTCGCCAGCTCGGCATCGCGCCCATGACCAGCATGTTCAGCTGCGGCAACAGCGAGCGGCGGATGTGCAATACCTATCATCCGCAGATTCATGACTCTGACCGGCTGGCGATGTGGACCGGCAAGGGCGAATGGATTGCGCGCCCGCTGAATAACCCGCGCAAGCTGCAGTTTAACGCCTATGAGGATGAGAACCCGCGCGGCTTTGGTCTGCTGCAGCTCAATCATAATTTTGAAGACTATCAGGATGTTATCGGCTGGTATGACAAAAGGCCCAGCCTGTGGGTCGAGCCGGTGGGCGACTGGGGCAAAGGCGCCATCAACCTGATGGAGATCCCTACCACCGGCGAAACGCTGGATAACGTGGTCTGCTTCTGGCAGCCGCAGCAGCCGATGCGCGCGGGCGATGCGCGCGCTTTTCAGTACAAACTCTACTGGAGCGGCCTGCCGCCGGTACGCAGCGAGCTGGCGCGCGTTGAGGCTACCCGCTCCGGCATCGGCGGTTTTCCGGAGGGCTGGGCGCCGGGCGAACATTTCCCGGAAGTCTGGTGCCGCCGCTTCGCCGTGGACTTTGTCGGCGGCGATCTGAAAGCCGCCGCGTCAAAGGGCATCGAGCCGGTTATTACCGTCTCTGCCGGCACCATTAAGCAGGTGGAGATTCTGTATGTGGAGCCGCTGAACGGCTATCGCATTCTGTTTGACTGGTATCCCACTAGCGACGCCGTCGATCCGGTGGAGATGCGCATGTTCCTGCGCACCAGTGAGGAGACGCTGAGCGAAACCTGGCTTTATCAGTATTTCCCGCCGCCGCCGGATCAGCGCAAATATGTGGATGATCGCCAGATGACGGCAGGCTAATCACAGCGGCGAGATAATCTCGCCGTTTTTATTGCGCGCCCGACGGCGTTATCGGGCGCAGGCGCGTAATGACTTTTATACTGAACTCCGGATACGTTTCATAACATAGCAAAAGGAAAGGATAAATGAGCGATAACAAGCAGTTCGTCACGCTGGTCGGCAGCCTGCGTAAGGGATCGTTTAACGCAGCGGTGGCGCATACGCTGCCGGAGCTGGCGCCGGCAAACGTCACCATTACTCACCTTGGCTCGCCCGGCGATTTTCCGCATTACAACGCTGACGTGCAGGAACAGGGCTTTCCGGCTCCGGTGCTGGCGATGGCTGAAGCGATTGCGCAGGCGGACGGCGTCATTATCGTTACGCCGGAATATAACTATTCGGTGCCGGGAGTGCTGAAAAACGCGCTCGACTGGCTGTCGCGCGTCTCTCCGAACCCGCTTGCCGCTAAGCCGGTGCTGATTCAGAGCGCCTCGCCGGGCAATATCGGCGGCGCTCGCGCCCAGTATCATCTGCGTCAGATTCTGGTGTTTTTCGACGCGCGCGTGATGAATAAACCGGAAGCGATGATTGGACAGGTCAGCGACAAAGTGCAGGAAAATAGCCTGGTAGATGAAGCCACCCGCACTTTTCTCAGCAAACAGCTGCAGGCGTTTGCCGATTTTAGCCGCCAGGCCAAAGGCTGAGCAGCAGGCTCCGCCCGCGCCGCCGTTATCGCCGGCTATTTCACCATCGCGATATGCGGAATATTGTCCTCAAGATAGATATCGCCGACCGGCTTAAAACCGAGGCGCATATAAAAAGCCTGCAAATGTGCCTGCGCGGAGAGCGCCTGCTGACGATCGGGCCAGTTTTGCTGGCAGCTTACCATCACCTGCTCCATCAGCCGGTAGCCGAGGCGCAGGCCGCGCGCCTCGCTGGTAACGATCACCCGACCGATAGTCACCGGGCCGTTATCATCTACCGGCGCCAGCAGCCGCGCGCAGGTCAGCAGCCGCCCTTCGCCAAGCGCAAAGATATGCCGGTTATCACGCGCTAAATCCTGGCCGTCGATATCCTCATAGGCGCACTGCTGTTCAACGATAAAAACGCGGTTGCGCAGCGCCAGAATGTCATACAGCTGATGCACGCTCAGCTCGCTGTGATGCAGATCATACCAGGTTAATTCCACTCTCATCCCTCCGCAAACTATGTCTCCGCCTCAGGCGCGCCGCCGTTTCTGTTGATTAGGTCGGGCAGCGTCAGCTTATATCAGCGCAAGCTAAACGGCGCGCCAGAACTCAGCTGCGCCAGAGCGGAAACGGACTACGCTCGCCGCAGCTGTATTATTAAATCACGACTCACGGCGCGGCGTAAGCACGGACGCGCAAAGGCGTCCTGCGTTTAGTGCGTTTATTTGCGCGATGGCCGGCAGAGCGCGGCGTCAGGCCAGGAAAATATTTATCCGTCAGAAACTGTTGTTTTATCCGCCGCCTTTCTCCCCCTGACACCCAAACCGGCCAGTCAAACTTAAGCTGCTGTTATTACGCAGATTTATAAAGTATGACTGATTAAGATTATCTTTATCGGCAGGCCGCCAGGCTAATTTAGCTGCCGTTATCAATATCAGATCAATATCCCAGAACATCTTTTCAAAATAAATAAAAATCAGGTTTATAAATTTAATTAAGCAATAAACGGCGTCACCCGCCCGATATTAATGCGCTTTCGTTTAGCGCGCCGACATAATTCCGGGAATATCAGCACCACGGCGAAACGCACGCCTCTTTTAAAGCGGTAGCATAGCGAAAAGCGGGCCGGCAATATTTTCTCACTTTTTAACGCTCAAACGCGTGGGGGCGCTATTTACGGCCTGCGCCGTCATCGTCGGGCTGCTCGCCCAGACCACGACGCAGGCCGCCTGATGACTACCATAAGGAGAAACTAATGAAACCATTATTTTGCGCCGCAGCGCTGCTGGCGGGCGTTACTCTCAGCGCCCACGCTCAGGCGACGATATGGAACGCGGTGGTTTCCCCGACGCCGCAGCCAGGGGAGTATGCCACTATCGCTCAGGCGCTGGCGGCGGCGCCGACAAGCGGTACGCCGTGGCGCATCCTGATAAAATCCGGGCGCTGGCAGGAACGGCTGGTGGTTGACAGGCCGGTAACGCTGGTCGGACAGTCGCGTGAGGAGACGCAGATTGAAGCCAGTACGCCCGCCGGAGCGCTGGACAGCAGCGGCGCGAAGCTGGGCACTTCGCGCACCAGCACCGTTGAGATACGCGCCAGCGGCGTGACGCTGGAAAACCTGACCATCCGCAACAGCTTCGATTTTCCGGCCAATGCGGCCCTGCCCGCAGACCATCCGCATAAGCTGAAGGATACCCAGGCGGTGGCGCTGATGGTGGCGGAAAACACCGACAGGGCCCGCTTTCGTCAGGTGACGCTGGAAGGCTTTCAGGATACTTTTTACAGCAAAAGCGGCAGCCGCAGCTACTTTACCGACTGCCGGATAAGCGGCCACGTCGACTTTATCTTCGGCGCCGGCATCGCCGTATTCGATCGCTGCGACATCGTAGCGCGCGGACGCAGCGATATCACGCCGCCGCTTGGCTATATCACCGCGCCCTCCACCCCCTCGACGCAACGGTACGGGCTGATCTTCTTTAACAGCAGGCTGAGCAAAGAGGCTGGCGTGCCGGCGAAGAGTTTTGCGCTGGGGCGTCCCTGGCATCCTACAACCCAGTTTGACGACGGACGCTACGCCGATCCGAACGCTATTGGTCTGGCGGCCTTTATCAACTGCGAAATCGACGACCATATCTACGGCTGGGACAAGATGTCCGGCAAGAACCGGGCTGGAGAAAAGCAGTGGTTTTATCCTGAAGAGAGCCGTTTTTGGGAGTTCGCCAACCGCGGGCCGGGCGCCGGACAAGGCGGCGAACGCTATCAGCTTACTGAAGCGGCAGCGCAGCAGTACAACCTACAGGCCATTTTCGCCGGCTGGGAACCGCAGCGGTTAAAATAAGGCGCGCTTTTGCTTTTAGCGCTCGCGGCACGCTGCGGGCGCCTGCTGACGGCCAAATGAAAACACCGCGGACAAAAAAAAGCCCCGTATCGCTACGGGGCCTGCATGCTGTTTCTGCGTTACATCAGCGGCTGCGCCAGCTGAACCAGGCTAATCAGCGGCTGCGGATAGATACCCAACAGCAGTACCAGAATCGCCGAAATCAGCACCACCACGCCGCCGGCGGTAAAGCCCCAGTTAGCGGGCGTATCGCGGTTGTGCAGCTCAGGCGGGCTGAGGTAGAGGCTGACGGTAACGCGCAGATAGTAGTAGAGGCCGATGGCGCTGCCTAATACTACCGCGCCGGTCAGCCACCACAGCGAGGCGTTAACGCCCAGCGCGATAACGTAGAACTTACCGATAAAGCCCAGCGTCAGCGGAATACCCGCCAGCGACAGCATCATCACCGTCATCACCGCCGACAGCACCGGACGATGCCAGAACAGGCCGCGATAGGAATAGAGCGAATCGGCATCCGGGCCGCGGTACGGGCTGGACATCAGGCTGACCACGCCGAATGCGCCGATGCTGCTGAACAGGTAGCCCGCCAGATAGACGCCTGCGGTTTCCAGCGACATCTGATGTGACTGCACCGCAATCAGCGCCACCAGCAGATAGCCGAGGTGGGAGATAGAGGAGTAGCCCAACAGACGCTTGATATTGCTCTGGCTAATCGCCAGCAGGTTGCCAAACAGAATGGAAACCACGGCGATAATCGACAATACGCTGCGCACCGCTTCGCTGTCGGTAGCCGGCGCATACATAAACAGACGCATCAGCGCACCGAAGATAGCGATTTTACTGGCGGTGGCGAGGAAGGTGGAAACCGGCGCGGGCGCGCCCTGATAAACATCCGGCGTCCAGAGATGGAACGGCACCAGCGACAGTTTGAAGCCGAGGCCGATAATCATCATTCCCAGCCCTACCAGCAGCATCGGCTGATGCAGCATATTGTCGGTCAGGCTTTTCCCGAAGCCGACAAAGCTCAGACTGCCGGAATCGGCGTAGACCAGCGCAATGCCAAACAGCAGGAACGACGAAGCCGCCGCCGACAGAATGGTATATTTCAGCGCCGCTTCCAGCGAGCGTTTCTGCCGGAAAGCGTAGCCGATCAGACCAAACAGCGGCAGCGACAGCAGCTCAACGCCGATAAACAGCGAGGCCATATGGTTGGCGCTCGCCAGCACTATGCCGCCCAGCGCGGCGATCAGCACCAGCAGATAGAACTCATCGCAGTTGTCGCTGAAGCCCTGCAGCCAGGGATAAGCGAAGGTGCAGGTCGCCAGGCTCGCCAGCATCACCAGGCCGGTATAGAACATTGAGAAACCATCGACGCGCAGCAGCGGCGTGACGTCCATCGGCCCGGCCTGACCAACAAACCAGAGCGAGAGCAGCGCGAGGTTAAGGCCAATTACGGTCAGCGTCGCATTGACAAAATGGTTGCGTCGCCACGCAATGGACAGCATCACAACCACCACCGTCAATCCGACGATCAACAGCGGCAGCAGCGCGATCAGTTGTTGAGGAGTTATTGTCATGGCGAATTACGGCCTTGTAGTTGAAATTGAAGCGGTAAACCACTGCTGGATGTTGCTCATCGCAGCATGTGAGGTGTCCAGAATCGGCTGCGGATAGATCCCCAGCAGCACCAGCAGAACCACCAGCACCATAATCATAATGAACTCACGCGGCGACATGCCGCGCAGCGGCGTCTCCGACTTCGGCGCGCCGTAGTAGGCGCGCTGCATCATGATCAGCGAATAAACAGAGGCGAATACCAGACCGAAGGTAGCGATAACGATAATGGTCGGCACCTCTTTGAAGCTGCCGGTCAGGATCATAAACTCCCCGACGAAGTTACCGGTGCCCGGCATACCAAGGTTCGCCACCGCAAAGAACAGCGACAGGCCCGGAATCCATTTAATGCGCGCCCACAGGCCGCCCATTTGTCGCATATCACGCGTGTGCAGACGCTCGTAAAGCTGGCCGCAGAGAATAAACAGCGCCGCCGCGGAGAGACCGTGCGCGATCATCTGCACTACCGCCCCCTGGAAGGCCAGCTGGCTGCCGGTATAGATGGCGATCAGCACAAAGCCCATATGGGAAATCGAGGTGTAGGCGATCAGACGTTTGATATCGGTCTGCGAGAAAGCCATCCAGGCGCCGTAGAAGATGCCGATAATCCCCAGCCACATGGCGATGGGAGCAAACTCCGCCGAGGCGTTGGGGAACAGCGGCAGGCTGAAGCGCAGCAGACCGTAGGCGGCGGTTTTCAACAGTATGCCCGCAAGGTCGACGGAACCGGCGGTCGGCGCCTGACTGTGCGCGTCCGGCAGCCAGCCGTGCAGCGGCACCACCGGCATTTTTACCGCGAAGGCGATAAAGAAGCCCAGCATCAGCAGATATTCCACCGTATGCGACATCGGCGTGTGCAGCAGCACTTCATAGTTGAAGCTCCAGACGCCGGTTGCGTGATAGTGCACGAATACCAGCCCCAGAATGGCAATCAGCATCACCAGGCCGCTCGCCTGGGTGTAGATGAAGAATTTGGTAGCGGCGGTGATACGCGTTTTACCGTCCGATGCCTTGTGACCCCAGAGCGCGATGAGGAAATACATCGGCACCAGCATCATCTCCCAGAAGAAGAAGAACAGGAACAGGTCGATCGCCAGGAACACGCCGATCACGCCGCCCAGAATCCACATCAGGTTAAGGTGAAAGAAGCCCTGATATTTCTCGATCTCATTCCACGAGCAGAGTACCGCCATCAGCCCCAGCAGGCCGGTCAGCACCACCATCAGCAGCGACAGGCCGTCCAGCGCCAGGTGAAAATCGATGCCGAAGCGCGGGATCCAGGGAACGGAAAACTCAGACTGCCACTGCGGAATGCCTGCGGCCTGGGTCAGTGTATAGCCTCCCTGCAGCCAGAGCTGCAATGAAAGCGCCAGCGTCAGACCCATTGTAATCAGCGCGATCCAGCGCGGCGTTCTGGCACCGAAGCGCTCAGCCAGCCAGCAGAGGAAGCCACCGACAAACGGGATAACAATTAGCCAAGGTAATAACATGGCGGTTACGGTCCCTTTTCTAGTCCTGCATGAGCCGCGGTAGTAGCTACCGATCGCGCCCAACCTCAGGTTTTTTCACAAGCTTATCGGGTGGGAGACGGCAGCACGCCGCCTCCCGCTCACTAACCTTACAGCGTCAGCATCAGCGCCAGCACTACTACCGCGCCGACGCCCATTGAGGCGACATACCAGCGCAGATAGCCGTTTTCGCTGACCACCAGGCCTTTATTCGCCAGCTTTGAGACCAGCGCCGGGATATTCAGCAGCGCATTCAGCGGATCGCGTTTCAGCAGCCAGGCGACGCCGAGATAGGGCTGAACGAAGATCTTGTCATACAGCCAGTCGAAGCCCCAGGCGGCAAACCACCAGGTTGCGAAGAAGCGGCCCGGCGCGCTGCGCGCCACGCTGGTAACCAGGGCGCGTTTGCCCAGCCACAGCCATGCCGCGATCAGGATACCGACGACAGCCACCGCGCCTGAGGCGATCTCCAGCGCCGTTTTGCCCGCTTCGCCATGCTCGCTTTGCGGCAGCACGCCCGCCAGCGGCGGCGTAATCAGCGCGCCAACGAAGGTAGAGAACAGCAGCAGCACGATCAGCGGCAGATGATGCGTAATGCCTTTGCCCGCGTGCGCATGAATTTTCTCCTCGCCGTGGAAGACGATAAAGATCATGCGGAAGGTGTAGAGCGAGGTCAGGAAGGCGCCGACCAGACCGGCCATCATCAGGTTAACGTGGCCGTTAACCAGCGCGCCGAACAGAATTTCATCCTTACTGTAGAAGCCCGCGGTTACCAGCGGCAGCGCCGCCAGCGCCGCGCCGCCCACCAGGAAGCAGACATAGACCAGCGGGATGCTCTTACGCAGGCCGCCCATTTTGAAAATGTTCTGCTCGTGATGGCAGGCGAGGATCACCGAACCAGAGGAGAGGAACAGCAGCGCCTTGAAGAACGCATGGGTCATCAGATGGAAGATCGCCGCATCCCACGCCTGTACGCCCAGCGCCAGAAACATATAGCCGATCTGGCTCATAGTTGAGTAGGCCAGCACGCGCTTGATATCGGTCTGCACCAGCGCGGCAAAGCCAGCCAGCACCAGCGTCGCCGCCCCGATAATTCCAACCAGATGCAGTACATCCGGCGTCATCAGGAACAGGCCGTGAGTACGGGCGATCAGGTAGACGCCAGCGGTCACCATGGTGGCGGCGTGGATCAACGCCGAAACCGGCGTCGGACCGGCCATCGCATCGGCCAGCCAGGTCTGCAGCGGCAGCTGCGCGGACTTACCTACTGCGCCGCCCAGCAGCATCAGCGTCGCCCATTGCAGCATAGAGTTATCCGCCGCAAAGTGCGCCGGCGCCAGCTCAACCATTTCACGGAAGTTCAGCGTGCCCAGCTCGTTGTAAAGAATGAACAGCGCGAACGCGAGAAACACGTCGCCGACGCGGGTGATGATAAAGGCCTTCATCGCCGCCTTGCCGTTATTCGGATTGGTGTAATAGAAGCCAATCAGCAGATAAGAGCAGAGGCCCACCCCTTCCCAGCCGAGATACATCAGCATCAGGTTGTCCGCCAGCACCAGCACCACCATGCTGGCGATAAACAGGTTGGTATAGGCGAAGAAGCGCGAATAGCCCTCTTCCCCGCGCATATACCAGGAGGCGAACATATGAATCAGGAAGCCGACGCCGGTCACCACCGACAGCATGGTAAGCGAAAGGCCGTCCAGCGACAGCGTAACGCCGATATTGAAGTTGCCAACCTGCATCCAGGTCCAGAGCGCCTGGGTAAACAGCGCCTGACCGTTAGCAAAGAAATCGATGCCGACGTAGAGCGTGACCAGCGCCGCCAGTCCTACCGAACCGACGCCCACGGTCGCCGCCAGGTTCTCCGACCAGCGGCCGCGAGAAAACGCCAGCAGCATAAAGCCGATTAGCGGCAGCAGTATGGTTAAGTAGAGAAGATTCATCCGCGCATCTCGCTTACTGTGTCAATATTCAGGGTCTGACGGCGGCGGTAAAGCTGCAGCAGCAGCGCCAGGCCGATACTGGCTTCCGCCGCGGCGAGGCTGATCGCCAGGATATACATCACCTGGCCATCCGCCTGCCCCCAGTAGCTTCCCGCCACCACTAACGCCAGGGCTGCGGCATTAATCATGATTTCCAGGCTGATCAGCATAAACAGCAGGTTACGGCGCAGCACCAGCGAGGTGAAGCCGAGAACAAACAGCACGGCTGCCAGAATCAATCCATGTTGCAGAGGGATCATGCGCGCTCCTCCTTACTTTTCGCCGTCGCCGCGTCGCTGACGCGGTTACTTAAGATTTCGCCGTGACGATCTTCACGTCCGATATGGAAGGCGACCACCAGGCCCGCCAGCAGCAGCATTGAAGCCAGCTCCACCGCCAGCACATAGGGGCCGAACAGGCTGATGCCCACCGCTTTCGCATCGATCATCGTGCCGTCAATGCCCTGATCGTTGACGGACATTATGGCGTACACCATTACCAGCAGCAGCAGCAGCGATATCAGGCCCGGCCCGATCCACAGCGAAGGCTGCAGCCAGCGGCTTTCCTGATCCTGCACCGATTTACCGAGGTTAAGCATCATCACCACGAAGACGAACAGCACCATAATGGCGCCCGCATAAACGATAATCTCCAGCGCGCCGGCGAAATAGGCGCCAAGCGAAAAGAAGACGCCAGCGATCGCCAACAGCGAGATAATCAGGTACAGCAACGCATGTACCGGGTTGGTGTGGGTAATCACGCGCAGCGTGGTTAACACCGCCACCAGACCACAAAGATAAAACGCAAGTTCCATGCCGGGCTCCTTAAGGCAACAGGCCTTTGACGTCGATGGGTTTGGCTTCGTTTTCCGCTTCGCCCTTGTCTTTCCCTTCGATCGCCATGCCTGCCATACGGTAGAAGTTATATTCCGGGTATTTGCCCGGCCCTGAAATCAGCAGGTCTTCTTTCTCGTATACCAGATCCTGACGCTTAAATTCGCCCAGCTCGAAATCGGGCGTTAGCTGAATCGCCGTGGTCGGGCAGGCTTCTTCGCACATGCCGCAGAAGATGCAGCGGGAGAAGTTGATGCGGAAAAACTCCGGATACCAGCGGCCATCTTTGGTTTCCGCCTTTTGCAGCGAAATACAGCTGACCGGGCAGGCTACCGCGCAGAGGTTACAGGCCACGCAGCGCTCCGCGCCGTCCGGATCGCGCGTCAGCACGATACGGCCGCGATAGCGCGGCGGCAGGTAAACCGGCTCTTCCGGATACATGCGGGTTTCGCGCTTAGCAAAGGCGTGCAGGCCTATCATCCAGATACTGCGTACCTGGGTGCCGAAACCGACAAGAATGTCTTTTAATCTCATGGTTACAACCCCTTTACTGCGCGTTGTACAGAATCACTGCGGCAGTCGCCAGCAGGTTCAACAGCGTCAACGGCAGACAAACTTTCCAGCCGAAGGACATTACCTGGTCATAGCGCGGACGCGGCAGCGAGGCACGAATCAGAATAAACATCATCATGAAGAATGCCGTTTTAAGCGCGAACCAGATAAAGGGCGGCAGCCATGGTCCGTGCCAGCCGCCGAAGAACAGCGTCACGATCAGCGCGGAAACCGTGGTAATCGCCACGTATTCGCCGACAAAGAACAGGCCGAACTTCATACCGGAATATTCAATATGGTAGCCGTCGGCCAGCTCCTGCTCCGCTTCCGGCTGGTCGAACGGATGGCGGTGACAGACCGCGACGCCGGCGATACAGAAGGTGAGGAAGCCGAAGAACTGCGGGATGATGTTCCACAGATGCGCCTGGCTGTTAACGATATCGCTCATATTGAACGATCCCGCCTGCGCCACCACGCCCATCAGCGACAGGCCAAGAAACACCTCGTAGCTCAGCGTCTGGGCGGAAGCGCGCATCGCCCCCAGCAGCGAGTATTTGTTGTTGCTTGACCAGCCGGCAAACAGCACCGCATAGACCGCCAGACCCGCCATCATCAGGAAAAACAGCAGCCCGATATTCAGGTCGGTGACCATCCAGGTGGGGCTGACCGGCACGATGACGAAGGCCAGCAGCAGCGATACAAAGGCGATAACCGGCGCCAGGGTAAAGATAAAGCGATCGGTAAACGGCGGGATCCAGTCCTCTTTAAAGAACATTTTGATCATATCCGCCGCCAGCTGCAGCGAGCCGCCCCAGCCGACGCGGTTAGGCCCGTAGCGGTTCTGGAACAGACCGAGCAGACGGCGTTCGCCAAAGCTCATAAAGGCGCCGCAAACCACCACCACCAGCAGAATGACGATAGCCTTGAGTATGCCCAGCAAAATATCGATAACGTCCGGTGTTAACCAGCTCATTGTGCCGCCTCCCGCAGAGTGTCAATATCGGCGCCGGCCAGGAACGGCGGGATACCCGGCATTCCCAGCGGCAAGCCCACCTGCCCCGGCTGCAACGCCTCGGAGAAGCGTACCGGCAGGCGTAGCGTCTCGCCGGCGCAGCTCAGCTCCAGCGCGGCGCCGGGGTTAACGCCAAGCGCGGCGGCATCGGCCGGGTTGATAACCAGCGCCGGCTGCGGCATACGCTGCTGCATCACCGGCGCGCGCTGCGACATCTCTTCGCTGCCGAACAGATTGTAGTAAGGCGCGACGCGCCAGCCGCCGCTGCGGGTAAAGGCGCCCGGCACCTGGCTGAACCACGCCAGCTGGCCCGCCGCCGCCTCAAACAGACGCACGCCGGGATCGCCATGACGCAGCTTGCCGCCCACCTCGTCCTGGAATTTGTTCCACGCCTGCGGCGAGTTCCAGCCCGGCGCCCAGGCGAACGGGATATCAGAACGCGGCGCGCCCGGCTGGTTGTTGCCTTCCATAGAGAAGTTGAACATGGTGTCCACATCGCGCGGCTGGCGCGGCTCGTGCACGCTGATATTGGCGCGCGCGGCGGTGCGTCCGCTGAAGCGGTGCGGCGAACGCGCCAGTTTCTGACCGTGTACGCGGAACGAAGCGTCCGGCGCGGCATCCTTGATGCCGCTAAGCTGCGGCAGCGCGCGCGCCACGGCGTCGATGACATGATCGAGCTGCGTCCAGTCGACGTGGCGACTTTCAATGGTGCTGTGCAGCGAATGCAGCCAGCGCCAGCTTTCCAGCATCACCACCGTATTATCGTACCAGGCGGGATCGTAAACCTGGAAGAAGCGCTGCGCGCGGCCTTCGTGGTTGATCAGCGTACCGTCGCTTTCGGCGAAGCTGGCGCCGGAAAGAATCAGCCCCGCTTTCTCCATCGTCGCGGTCCGCTGGTGATCGACGACGATGACGTTATCCGCATGACGCAGCGCCGCATCCACTTTCGCCTGCGGCGCGTGGCGGTAGAGATCGTTTTCCAGCACCACCACCGCATCGGCGCTGCCGCTTTCCAGCCGATCCAGCGCCTCGTCCAGCGTCATGCCGCCCATCAGCCCCAGGCCGACGCTGTTGGCGGCGGAGGCGATTAGCGTAATGCCGACGTCGGCGCCGCGCCCTTTCAATGCTTTCGCCACGTTGGCGGCGGCTTCAATTATCGCTTCGCTGCCGGAATGCGTACCGGAAACGATCAGCGGCTTTTTCGCCCCGGCCAGCGCCTGGACAATCACCTCGATTTTGCTGTTCAGGCTGCTGTCGAGATCGCTAACCGCCGGCGCGCCGTTATCCAGCGCATGGGCGATAGCAAAACCAAGACGCGCCTGATCTTCTACCGGCGCGCGGTAACTCCACGCGGCGATATCATCAAGGCGGGTTTCATCGACGTTAGTAACAAACAGCGGGTGTTTAGCGTGCTGACCGATATTGAGGATAGCGGCGATTTGCCAGTCGGCGACTTTCTGCGCCGCGGCCATGTCACGCGCCTTGCCCTTAACCGCCTGACGTACCGCCAGCGCCACGCGCGCGCCGGTCTGGGTAAGATCTTCGCCCAGCACCAGCACCGCATCGTAGCTTTCAATTTCACGCAGCGCGGGCGTATGGATGCCGCCTTCGCGCAGCACTTTCAGCATCAGCGCCAGACGCGCCTGCTCCCCTGCCGGCATGCCGGTAGAGAAATTCGCCGCGCCTACCAGTTCACGCAGCGCAAAGTTGCTTTCCACGCTGGCGCGCGGCGAACCGATGCCGATAACGTTTTTCGCCTGACGCAGCACGTCCGCCGCGCCCTGCATCGCCTGTTCGGCGTTGAGCGCCACCCAGTCGTTGCCGCGGCGCTGCAGCGGCTGACGCGGGCGATCTTTGCGGTTTACGTAGCCGTAGCCGAAGCGTCCGCGATCGCAAAGGAAATAGTGGTTCACGCTGCCGTTGTAGCGGTTTTCGATGCGGCGCAGCTCGCCATAGCGCTCGCCCGGACTGGTGTTGCAGCCGACGCTGCACTGCTGGCAGATGCTCGGCGCGAACTGCATATCCCATTTGCGGTTATAGCGTTCGGAGTGGGTTTTGTCGGTGAAGACGCCGGTCGGGCAGATTTCCACCAGGTTGCCGGAGAATTCGCTCTCCAGCGTGCCCTCTTCCGGGCGGCCAAAATAGACGTTGTCGTGCGCGCCGTAAACGCCGAGATCTTTGCCGTCGGCATAATCTTTGTAGTAGCGCACGCAGCGGTAGCAGGCGATGCAGCGGTTCATCTCATGAGAAATAAACGGCCCCAGATCCTGGTTGCGATGGGTGCGTTTGGTGAAGCGGTAGCGGCGGAAGCTGTGGCCGGTCATGACCGTCATATCCTGCAGGTGGCAGTTGCCCCCCTCTTCGCAAACCGGACAGTCGTGCGGGTGGTTGGTCATCAGCCACTCCACCACGCTTTCGCGAAACTCTTTCGCTTCGCTATCATCAATTGAGATGAAGGTGCCGTCAGCGGCAGGCGTCATGCAGGACATGACGAGGCGTCCGCGCGTATCCTCAGCGTTTTGATATTGCTTTACCGCGCACTGGCGGCAGGCGCCGACGCTCCCCAGCGCTGGGTGCCAGCAAAAGTAAGGAATATCCAGGCCGAGGGAGAGACACGCCTGCAGCAGGTTGTCCGCTCCATCCACCTCATATTCTTTACCGTCTACATGAATTGTAGCCATAGTGAACATGCTTCCGTAAGGCTCGTAGTACGAGCGTTAAACATAATTCTTCTTTACCCTTCGCCTTTCAGGCCGCAGCGGTGTTGGCTGCCTTCATTCACCGCGCTCACTTACCAACGTAAGCTCGCGGGATTCATTCAGTTGCCGCCTTGCTGCAACCCGAAATGCTTTGGGTAATCCCTTCGCCCTCAGGCCGCAGCGGTGTTGGCTGCCTTCATTCACCGCGCACACTTACCAACGTAAGCTCGCGGGATTCATTCAGTTGCCGCCTTGCTGCAACCCGAAATGCTTTGGGTAAGCGGCGCGTATCGCTAACCGTGACGTTTACCAGCGCGCTTTCAGCAGGTTGGGCTGAATCCCGTCAATCGCACGGGTATTGCCAAACACCTGCGGCGCAATGCCAGCCTCAAACTCTTCACGGAAATATTTAATCGCGCTCTGTAAAGGTTCCACCGCGCCGGGCGCATGCGCACAGAAGGTTTTGCCGGGGCCGAGCTGACGGCAAAGCTGCAGCAGCGTTTCAATATCGCCCGGCTGCCCTTTGCCCTGCTCCAGCGCGCGCAAAATTTTTACGCTCCACGGCAGGCCGTCGCGGCACGGCGTACACCAGCCGCAGGATTCACGGGCGAAAAACTCTTCCAGGTTACGCACCAGCGACACCATATTGATCTCGTGATCCACCGCCATCGCCAGCGCGGTGCCAAGACGGCTGCCCGCTTTGCCGATACTGGCGAACTCCATCGGCAGATCGAGATGCTGCTCGGTGAGGAAATCGGTGCCCGCGCCGCCCGGCTGCCAGGCTTTAAATTTCAGGCCGTCGCGCATCCCGCCGGCGTAATCCTCCAGGATTTCACGCGCGGTAATGCCGAACGGCAGCTCCCAGACGCCGGGATTTTTTACCCGCCCGGAGAAGCCCATCAGCTTGGTGCCCGCGTCCTCGCTCTTCGCCAGGCTTTTGTACCACTCCACGCCGTTGGCGAGGATAGCAGGCACGTTGGAAAGGGTTTCCACGTTGTTAACGCAGGTCGGCTTGCCCCAGGCGCCGGCCGAAGCCGGAAATGGCGGCTTGGAACGCGGGTTAGCGCGGCGTCCTTCCAGCGAGTTAATCAGCGCGGTTTCTTCACCGCAGATATAGCGGCCCGCGCCGGTATGCACGATCAGCTCGAAATCAAAGCCGGTGCCGAGAATATTTTTGCCGAGGAAGCCCGCTTCGGTAGCCTCAGCGATGGCGCGTCGCAGATTTACCGCCGCCTCCACATATTCGCCGCGCAGGAAGATATAGCCGCGATACGCTTTAAGCGCAAAGGCGCCGATCAGCATGCCCTCTACCAGCTGGTGCGGCATCTGCTCCATCAGCAGACGGTCTTTATAGGTGCCCGGCTCCATCTCATCGGCGTTGCACAGCAGATACCGGATGTTCATCGCTTCATCTTTCGGCATCAGGCTCCACTTCAAACCGGTGGAAAAGCCTGCGCCGCCGCGCCCTTTCAGGCCGGAATCTTTTACCAGCGCCACGATCTCGTCTGGCGCCATGCCTTTCAGCGCTTTTTCCGCGCCGGCGTAGCCGTTTTTGCTGCGGTATTCTTCAAACCAGACCGGCTGTTTATCGTCGCGCATCCGCCAGGTCAGCGGGTGGGTTTCCGCAGTACGAACGATCTCTTTCACTGTCATTGATACTGCTCCAGTAACGATGAAATGTTTTCCGGCGTCAGGTGAACGTGAGTATCCTCATCCACCATCATCGTCGGGCCTTTATCACAGTTACCAAGGCAGCAGGTCGGCAGCAGCGTAAAGCGGCCGTCCGGCGTGGTCTGGCCCGGCTTAATATTCAGCTGCTGCTCCAGCGCCGCCTGAATGCCCTGATAGCCGGTGATATGGCATACCACGCTGTCGCAGTAGCGAATCACGTGACGGCCAACCGGCTGACGGAAAATCTGGCTGTAGAACGTCGCCACGCCCTCTACGTCGCTGGCGGGAATGCCCAGCACCTCGGCAATGGCGCCGATCGCCCCATCCGGCACCCAGCCGCGCTGCTTCTGCACGATTTTCAGCGCTTCAATCGAGGCGGCGCGGGCATCTTCGTAATGGTGTTTTTCATGCTCAATCGCGTCGCGTTCTGCCGCACTCAGCTCAAAGACCTCTTTCGGGTCGATCGTTTCGATGGCAATTTTTTGATCGTGCATAATTAGCGGTCCACGTCTGACATAACAAAATCGATACTACCCAGGTATACGATCAGGTCGGATACCAGGCTGCCGCGGATCACCGAGGGGATCTGCTGCAGGTGCGGGAAACTTGGCGTACGAATACGCGTGCGATAACTTACGGTGCTGCCGTCGCTGGTCAGGTAGTAGCTGTTGATCCCCTTAGTCGCCTCAACCATCTGGAAAGATTCGTTGGCGGGCATCACCGGCCCCCAGGAAACCTGCAGGAAGTGGGTAATCAGGGTTTCGATATGCTGCAGCGTGCGCTCTTTCGGCGGCGGCGTGGTCAGCGGGTGATCCGCCTTGAACGGCCCCGCCGGCATATTATTGAGACACTGCTCAAGAATACGCAGGCTCTGGCGCAGCTCTTCTACTTTCAGCATCACGCGGCTGTAGCAATCTGATACGCCGTCGCCTACCGGAACTTCAAAGTCAAAGTTTTCGTAGCCAGAATAGGGCCGCCATTTACGCACGTCGAAGCTGATGCCGGTAGCGCGCAGGCCGGCGCCGGTGGTTCCCCACGCCAGCGCTTCTTTCGCACCGTAGGCGGCTACGCCCTGAGCGCGACCTTTTAAAATCGAGTTACGCAACGCGGCCTTCTCATAAGAGGCCAGGCGCTGCGGCATCCAGTCGAGGAACTCACGCAGCAGGCGATCCCAGCCGCGCGGCAGATCGTGCGCGACGCCGCCGATGCGGAACCACGCCGGGTGCATACGGAAGCCGGTAATCGCTTCCACCAGATCGTAGATTTTCTGGCGATCGGTAAAGGCGAAGAACACCGGCGTCATTGCGCCGACGTCCTGAATAAAGGTGGAAATATAGAGCAGATGGCTGTTGATGCGGAACAGTTCGGAGAGCATTACGCGGATTACGTTAACGCGATCCGGCACCACGATGCCCGCCAGTTTTTCTACCGCCAGCACGTAGGGCATTTCATTAACGCAGCCGCCGAGGTACTCCACGCGATCGGTATAGGGAATATAGCTGTGCCAGGACTGGCGCTCGCCCATTTTCTCCGCGCCGCGGTGGTGATAGCCGATATCAGGCACGCAGTCGACGATCTCTTCGCCATCCAGCTGCAGCACGATGCGGAACGCACCGTGCGCTGACGGGTGGTTCGGCCCAAGGTTGAGGAACATGAAATCTTCGCTTTCAGTTCCACGCTTCATCCCCCACTCTTCCGGCTTGAAGAGCAGCGCTTCCATTTCCAGATCTTCTTTCTGTTTGGTCAGCTCAAAGGGATCGAACTCGGTAGCGCGCGCCGGATAATCTTTGCGCAGCGGATGCCCTTCCCAGGTGGGCGGCATCATAATACGACGCAGGTGCGGGTGGCCGTCGAAGGTTATGCCGAACATCTCCCAGGTTTCACGCTCGTACCAGTTGGCGTTGGGGAAAAGTTTGGTAAAGGTCGGCAGATGCAGATCGTTTTCCGCCAGCGCCACCTTGAGCATGATATCGCGATTGCGGTCGATGGAGATCAGATGGTAGAAAACGGAAAAGTCCGCGGCGGGCAAGCCCTGGCGATGAGTACGCAGGCGTTCGTCCATGCCGTGTAAATCAAACAGCATGACGTAAGGTTTCGGCAATCTCTTTAAAAAATCGCCCACTTCCAGTAATTGTTCACGCTTTACCCAGACAACGGGTATCCCGGTACGGGTAGCCTGAACGGTAAAGGCATCCGGCCCAAAACGGTTGCGCAGTTCGCCAATAACCGGGTCATCAAGATGGTCCCTGGTCTGCCATGCGGCGTCTTGCGCGGTTAAGTCGGTCATATTGTTCACCATTGCAAATGGTCCGTGGTGACTGTCGGGCGTGGCTTCGCGCTATTTGATTATTGATATGCGAAGATCTTTTCCATCGCCCACAGGCGCAAATTAAATCTCGTCTGGGGTACGCAGATTGGTAACAGCAATGCGTTCGCCGCGCTTACGCTCGCGTTCCGACTGCATATTGGCGCGATACACGCCCTGATCGCCAACCACCCAGGAGAGCGGACGACGCTCTTTGCCGATTGATTCCTGCAGCAGCATCAACGCCTGCATATAAGCCTCCGGGCGCGGCGGACAGCCGGGAATATAGACGTCAACCGGCAAAAATTTGTCCACGCCCTGCACGACCGAATAGATATCGTACATGCCGCCGGAGTTGGCGCAGGCACCCATGGAAATGACCCATTTCGGCTCCAGCATCTGATCGTACAGGCGCTGAATAACCGGCGCCATTTTAGTAAAGCAGGTGCCGGCTATCACCATCAGATCGGCCTGACGCGGAGAGGCGCGCAGCACCTCGGCGCCAAAACGCGCAACGTCATGCACCGCAGTGAATGACGTCACCATCTCAACATAGCAGCATGAAAGCCCGAAGTTATATGGCCAGATTGAGTTCTTACGCCCCCAGTTCACCATGTCGTGCAGCGCATGCTCCAGCTTGCCCATATACACGCTTTTATTAACTTCTTGCTCCAGGGGGTCGGTTACGATCTCCTGTTTTTGCAGGGGGTAACGGTCGTTCTCACCGTTGGGGTCTATGCGGGTGAGCGTATAGTCCATCTTAATGCCTCGCTGTTACTGCTTTTGAGGGTTGGTGTTAGTGACGTTGCTGGTATCAACATCCACGCGACGACGCGCAGGCGCCCAATCCAGCGCGCCAATCCGCACCAGATAAACCAGACCCGCCAACAGCACCAAAATGAAAATCGCGGCTTCAACAAAGCCGACCCAGCCGCTTTCGCGAATGGAGGCCGACCATGCATATAAAAAGAGGGCTTCGACGTCGAAGATAACGAAGAACATGGCCACCAGGTAAAACTTGGCAGAAAGGCGAAGATGCGTGCTACCAACCGGATCGATACCGGATTCAAAAGGCGTGTTTTTATGACGCGCGCGGGCGCGCCCGCCCAGCAGCCAGCCGCCCGCCAGCATAAACAGGCACAGACCAAAAGCGACAACGATAAAAACAGCGAATGCCCAGTGATGAGCGATAACTTCTGTGGTTGTTGACATACTCTCTGCTTACTCATTAAAAGTGGCGTTTAGCGTCCTGCGGAGCCAATGGCGAGAACACACCACATTAATTCAAGGGAAGGATGAAAAACCTTATAAATTATGCTGCCATTAACATATAAGCAGCAATTTAATGGCGTTTTTACCCCTTTACATAACCTTTTGTCAACTTTGACAAAGATATCCACACGTTAATTTACACTTATATCACCTTATTAACATAAGCTGCGCAGGCATCCGGCTAAATCGAGTCAGTCTGAAGATGTAAATTAAGTGTAGTGGGTATTGCACGTATGGATCGCACATTTAACAAACATATTTTGACAGGAAAACCGCAGATTTCCTTCCCCAAAGCAGGGTTATTTTTTTGATCCAGAACACAGTTTGACCCTTTTCGCTAAAAAAACAGCCAGCGCGCTGGCTGTTTTTTCCGCAAAAAGTGCGCCGGACACTATGCGAACAACATTTTTTCTGTACAGCGCAAAACGTTTTATTTTTATCGCGCAGACAAAAATAAAAACTTCAGCGAAGCGCTGGCTAACGCTAAAAAAGCCTGTAAAAAAAGCCTCTTAGCGCCTGATTGCGCCGGGAGGCTTTTTTATCGCGGTTTATTTTAACAATCACCGCTTCGAATGAAAAATCATCTCATTTACAGAACTTATTCTTCATCATCCAGTAACATTGCATCGCCCTGAGCGGCCAGCGCAAGGTTATAGGGATCGTTGCTCGATTCCATGGCGTTGAAGATCGCCAGCGCCAGCTCGTTTTCGCTGTCCGGATTGCGGCACAGCAGGTATTGCGTATCCGGCAGCACCGGCAGACCTTCGGCAGCGCCCATTACGCGCAGTTCCGGACTCATCATTTCCACCGGACGCGCGGTAACGCCCAGGCCCGCTTTGACCGCCGCGCGCACCGCCGCCAGCGTCGAGGCGACATAGGAGATACGCCACGGAATACCCGCTTCGTTCAGGTGATCGATCGCCATATCGCGGTATGGGCTTGGCTCATCCAGCAGCACCAGAGGAATCGCCTCTCCGCGCTGGAAAATATAGTCCGCGGCGCAGTACCACAGCGTCGGAGAAGTACGCAGCACCTGATGAGTAAAGGAGCCGGGGCTGGAGGTGGTAACCACCAGATCCACTTCGCCCTGATTCAGCATCTCCATCATAAACGGATTGCGCTTCACGCGTACGTCGATCGCCAGTTTCGGATACACGGAAGTAACGCGGTTCAGCAGGAACGGCAGAATGGTATCTGAAGTATCGTCGGAAGCCCCGATCGTCAGCACGCCCTGTACGTTGCTGTACATCAGGGAAGTACAGGCTTCGTCATTAAAGCGCAGGATTTTGCGGGCATAGCCCAGCAGCTGAATACCGTGCTCGGTGAGCAGTTTATTACGACCGTGACGGGCAAACAGCTCTTTACCTACCAGCTGTTCAAGACGTTGCATCTGCTGGCTGACCGCTGACTGGGTTCTGCATACGGCCGCTGCGGCAGCAGCAAATGTATTAAGATCTGCTACTGCAACAAACGTTCTCAGCAGATCGAGATCGAGATTAAGTATCGGACGATTTGCATTAGTCATATTTTTCTTCACTTATAAATTTTTAATAACAACTACCCTGGTGTGACTGCCGTCGTTCAAATGGCGGACGGAGTTTAAGATGGCAAAAATGACGTTTCCGAACCGCGGAAACGACAGCTTTCAACTGCTAAAGAAAAGCTGCTGTTCACTCATACTGCTGGAGGAGATGCAGGCAAAACCACCAGTGCCGTCAGTATTTAAGATTAACTATCATTTAGCGCCCAGACGCTAACGTTACGAACGCAAGTTGCGCTCCGCTTATTGATGGAAACCGAGCCAACTTCAGGCAAGCTAACGTCGGGGCCGCTGGTTCATAACTTCGATATAAGGCGTCAGCAAAGTGGCTTAACGCAAAAATGTAATAAATTATCGGACTTAAACTCTGGCCGCGTCGCTTTAAACTGCGCAGCAAACGATTGTACCGCTTTTTGGCACAAAGCCCGTTGATGGATATCCTGCCACATTGACGCCTACTTTTTAAGCCCCAATCGCATTTTTCTTATCAATAAAGCATCATTTTAGCATTAATACGCCTTTTTTTCGGGATTGCTTTTTCTTACCGGCTGGCGGAAAAGTAATCCAATGCGTAACAGGAGATAGGCTATTGACGAAGCGCCGGAAAACTCAGAACAAAGTTTCATTATTCTTTGGCCTTCTTAATCCTTCTTTAAGTAGTAAAATTTAACTGTTTCATTCTGTATCAATCTACTTTTTTTATCTTAATTTCATTCTTTTTCTGATCCACCTCGCAAAGCGTCATGTCAGATTTACAGCCGCCCGCCAGTAAACAGTCATTAATGCTAACTTTAAGCTGAAAGGTAGTTTTTTATACCAGATAAATCTCACTGACCACTGCTGCATGGCTGTGAGATTCCCCTTGTCTGGCGGTTGCGCCCAAAGCCGGCCCTGCCCTTCAAAAGTGAACATCAGAGGAGTAAATTGGATGGGTTTATTTCCACGGCAGGAACGCAGTTCTGTCAGTAAAGGCGCTAAGTAATGAATACAATTATCGAAAAATCTTCCAAGCTGGATAATGTTTGCTATGACATTCGCGGCCCGGTGTTGAAAGAGGCCAAACGCCTGGAAGAAGAAGGCAACAAGGTTCTTAAGCTTAACATCGGCAATCCGGCCCCGTTTGGCTTTGAAGCGCCGGATGAAATTCTGGTAGACGTAATCCGCAACTTGCCGGGAGCGCAGGGTTACAGCGATTCCAAAGGGCTTTACTCCGCGCGTAAGGCCATTATGCAGCACTACCAGGCGCGCGATATGCGCGATGTGACCGTTGAGGATATTTATATCGGCAACGGCGTTTCCGAGCTGATTGTGCAGTCGATGCAGGCGCTGCTGAACAGCGGCGACGAAATGCTGGTGCCGGCGCCCGACTATCCGCTCTGGACCGCCGCCGTTTCGCTTTCCAGCGGCAAGGCGGTGCACTATCTGTGTGACGAGTCCGCCGGATGGTTCCCCGATCTGGCCGATATTCGCAGCAAAATTACGCCGCGTACGCGCGGCATCGTGATTATCAACCCGAACAACCCCACCGGCGCCGTTTACAGCAAAGCATTGCTGATGGAGATCGTGGAGATTGCGCGGGAACATAATCTGATTATTTTTGCCGACGAGATTTACGATAAGATTCTTTATGATGCCGCGCAGCACCACTCTATCGCCGCGCTGGCGCCCGATCTGCTTACCGTCACCTTTAACGGCCTCTCTAAAACCTACCGCGTCGCCGGCTTCCGTCAGGGCTGGATGGTGCTTAACGGCCCGAAAAAGCACGCGAAAGGATATATCGAAGGGCTGGAAATGCTTGCCTCCATGCGCCTGTGCGCCAACGTTCCGGCGCAGCACGCGATTCAAACCGCGCTTGGCGGCTATCAGAGTATTAATGAATTTATCATGCCCGGCGGACGCCTTTATGAACAGCGCCAGCGCGCCTGGGAGCTGATTAATCAAATTCCCGGCGTCAGCTGCGTGAAACCGCAGGGCGCGCTCTATATGTTCCCACGCATCGATGCGAAAAAATTCAATCTGCATGACGATCAGAAAATGGTGCTGGATTTTCTGCTGCAGGAAAAAGTGTTGCTGGTACAGGGCACCGCCTTTAACTGGCCGTGGCCGGACCATGTACGCATCGTTACCCTGCCGCGCGTTGACGATCTGGAACTCGCTATCGGCAAATTCGGCCGTTTCCTTGAAGGCTATCATCAGTAGCGGCGCAGCGCCCGGCGGGCTGTAGCCGACAGCGTGAAAAGGCTATACTCTGGCGGCGGAGATCGGGTTTGCCGGTTTTCGTCGCCCGCAGGAGGAGAAGCCTTGTCGATGAAGCAGAGTCACTTTTTTGCCCACCTTTCCCGTCTGAAACTAATTAACCGCTGGCCGCTGATGCGCAACGTGCGTACGGAAAACGTTTCCGAGCACAGCCAGCAGGTGGCGACGGTGGCCCATGCGCTGGCCGTGATTAAAAATAAGCTGTTTAACGGCAAGCTGAATGCGGAACGCATCGCCCTGATTGCGCTCTATCATGACGCCAGCGAAGTACTGACCGGCGATTTACCGACGCCGGTAAAGTATTACAACGCGCAGATTGCCCATGAGTATAAAAAAATCGAGGAGATTGCGCGTCATAAGCTGGTTGAGATGCTGCCTGCCGAACTGCAGGAGGCATGGCGCCCGTTGCTGGACGAACAGCTGCAGGACGAGGAGGAAACGGCCATTCTGAAGCAGGCCGACGCGCTGTGCGCCTACCTGAAATGCCTTGAGGAGCTTTCCGCCGGCAACAACGAATTCCGCCGGGCGCTGGCGCGTCTTGAAAAAACGCTGCAGCGCCGCCGTAGCGAAGAGATGGACTACTTTATCTCAGTCTTCGTCCCCAGCTTCAGCCTGTCGCTGGACGAGATCTCGCAGGACACGCCGTTGTAAATCAGAACGGGAACAGCAGCGGCACCAGCAATACGCTAACCACCATTACCACCAGCGTAAAGGGCACGCCGATTTTCACAAAATCGCTGAAGCGATAGCCGCCGGGGCCGAGCACCAGCGTATTAACCGGTGAAGAGACCGGCGTCATAAAGGCGGCGGAGGCGGCAATGGCGATAATCATGGTAAAAGGATAAGGCGATACGCCCATCTGATGCGCCGCCGCTATGCCGATCGGCGCCATCAGCACCGCCGTCGCCGTATTAGAGATAAACAGCCCGATCGTCGCGCAGAGCACAAACAGGCAGAGCAGCATCAC
This sequence comes from Mixta tenebrionis, assembly GCF_006517625.1. Taxonomy (GTDB): domain Bacteria; phylum Pseudomonadota; class Gammaproteobacteria; order Enterobacterales; family Enterobacteriaceae; genus Mixta; species Mixta tenebrionis. Next base: position 375,144 of record NZ_VHQI01000004.1, read on the forward strand.
ATGCGGCCCTTTACCGCCGGCGACATCCATCAGCCCCTGCACCACCAGCGCCACGCCGCCGGTTTTTTGCAGCGCCAGCGCAAACGGCATCATACCGGCGATCAGAATCAGCCCCGGCCAGTGGATAGCCTTATAGGCGCTCTCCATATCGATACAGCGGAATTTGCCCATCAGCAAACAGGCGATAATCGCGGCGACGGGGCCTGGAATGGCATCGGTAATCATCAGCGCCACCATCAGCGCCAGGCTGAACAGCGCGTGCGGCGCCTGGCTGTGAGCAGGCACCGCGTCATCGATCTCGGCAGGCAGCGCCAGCAGCAGCAGATCGCGCTTTTGCTGCTGCAGCTGGCGAATGCAGCGCCAGTCGCCGATAACCAGCAGCGTATCGCCCAGCTCCAGCGGTTCATCGGTCAGCGCCCCTTCAACCAGGCTGTTGCGCCGCCGGATGCCGATAACGCTAATCCCGTAGCGGCTGCGAAAGCCGATTTCGCGCACGCTTTTGCCCGACAGTTCAGAATCAGGGATCAGCAGCACTTCCGCCATGCCGACGTCGCGGGCGCGATCCGAGAAGTAATCGCCGCGCAGAATCAGCGGCTCCAGCTGCTGCTCGCTGCAAAACTGGCGCAGATCGATATCGGCGGCGGACATATCGATCAGCAGCACATCTCCGGCGCGAAAGGTGGTTTCGCCGGTGACCGCCACCATCACGCGCCGGAAGCGACGCCAGCGTTCCAGGCCCACCACGTTGGCGCCATATTTTTCGCGCAGCTGCAGGTCGTCCAGCCGGTGGCCGATTAGCGGCGAGCCCGCGCGGATAGAGAGGCGCCGCGCGCGTCCGCTAAGGCGATATTCACGAATCAGATCGCGGAAGTTGCGCCGCCGCAGCGGTGCGCTGCCGGCGGAGAGATCGGCGGAAGGCGAAGCCAGCCAGTAGCGCGCCACCAGCATATAGCCCACGCCCAGCACCAGCACCACCAGGCCGATGGGCGTGACGGCGAAAAAGCTAAAGCCTTCCAGCCCCTCGCGCTGCAGCTCGCTGTTGACCACCAGGTTAGGCGGCGTTGCCACCAGCGTCATCATGCCGCTGATCAGCGCCGCCACGCTGAGCGGCATCATTAGCCGCGCGGGCGAGGAGCCGATTTTCGCCGCCACGCTCAGCACGACCGGAATAAAAATCGCCACCACGCCGGTGGAGCTCATAAAGGCGCCCAGCCCGGCCACGGTCAGCATCAGCCAGAAAATCATTTTGCTTTCGCTGTTGCCGGCGATTTTTATCAACCATTCGCCGGTTTGAATCGCCACGCCGGTGCGCACCAGCCCCTCGCCGATAACAAACAGGGCGGCAATCAAAATTACGTTGGGATCGCTAAAGCCGATAGTGGCTTCCTGCAACGTCAGCGTACCGCTAAGTACAAAAGCGACAATGACCAGCAGCGCCACCACATCCATGCGCAGCCGTCCTGAGACAAACAGCCAAACGGTTACCGCCAGTAACGCCAGTACCCAAAGAAGTTGATTATTCACAGCCCTTTCCGCGTCAGAGAATTCCTTTACGCGCAGCATGCCATAAATTAACCCCGCTTATAGCGGGGTTAAATCAATCACGCCTGGTTTATTATCCTGACCGTGCCATCTTCTTCTTTGCTGATGCGCAGCGAGGCGAGCGAAGTGAGCTGCATGGCGGTTTCGTCAAGACGCGGCGTATCGCCAGAGGCGTTGACGGCGATCACCGCGCAGCCGGCGGCGAGACCGGAGAGAATGCCCGCCGGCGCGTCCTCCACTACCACGCACTCGGCGGGCGGCAGGCCCAGCAGCTCAGCGCCGATAAGATAGGCGTCCGGCTCCGGCTTGCCGTTGGTTACCCGTTCAGCGGTGACGAAATGTCGCGGCAGCGGCAGCCCCGCCGCTTTGCGGCGCGCCGAGGCTACCGGCATGGAGCCTGAGGTGACGATGGCCCAGGGAATATCTAACGCGTCCAGCCGTTCCAGCAGCGCGAGCGCGCCGGGCAGCGCGGTAATACCGTCGGTATCCTCCGCCTCGATTTTTTCCAGCTGGCGAAACTCCTGCTGGATCGCCTCATCGCTGCTGTCGGGCATAAAGTGACGCAGCGCAGTGATGGCCTGTTTGCCGTGGATAAAACTCAGGACCTCGTCAGCGGCGATGCCGTGACGTTTCCCCCAGTGACTCCATGCGCGCTCCACTACCGGTAATGAATCAACCAGCGTGCCGTCCAGATCAAACAAAAAGCCTCTGCACTTCACTTGCGTCCCCTCTCAGGCGTTAATGATTTGCGCGAGCTCGGTCGCGCACAGGTGGTACTGACGCGGACAGGTTTGCCAGACGGCCAGCATGCGTTGATATTTTTCCCACATCGGCGTCTGGGCGTTAAAGCCGTGCGTTCCGGCGTCGAAATGGGTGTAGCGCCCTTCAACGCTAACCATAAAGCGCACGTAGCCCAGGTAGCGCGCCTCGGTCGCCGCATCGAAGCCGAGGAACTGCAGCCGACGCCGATCGATGCTGGCCTTTTCCTTCAGGTTTTCCCATGAAACCGCCAGCGCATGATGCATTTCCATTATGTTAATAATGGTGCGGCACACTTCTTCGCTCAGTTCGCCGAAATCGCGATCCAGCTCACGCATTTGTAAGCTGTAACCGCGTTCAATGATGGTCTGCAGGCGACGATAGCGCTCGGCGTTATCCGGGTCGAGCAGCGTCATCATTTTGTACTGGTTAGAAAGAATCAGGCGCTGAGCGTGCGTCATCTCCATCGTAAACTCCTGTGTCTCGACATCATAAAAGGGGGACGTTCAAGAATCGCACAGCGAATAAAAAGGAGGTATCACAAGCCTGACTTTCTTTGATTTAAGCCGGGTTGACGCCAAATAATTTTTCGCGCGCCCGACAGTTAACACTTAAAGATCGTCGAGGAAGGTTTTATCCAGCTGACGGAAAGCGCGTTTTAACAAATCCGCCAGCGTCTGGTAGGTAGGCTTGCCTTCAAGCGGCGCGATCGCCTGACCGGCCTGCTGCAGCTTTTCGCGCACCTCATGAAACCAGCGCAGCAGCGCAGGCGGCAGCGGCGTAACGGAACGGCGTCCCAGCCACCACAATCCCTGCATCGGCAGGCTGCAGGCGAAAAGCGCGGTAGCGACCGCCGGCCCCAGCTGGCCGCCCAGCGCAATCTGCCAGGTGAGCGTAAACACCGCCAGCGGCGGCATAAAGCGGATCGCAAAGCGGGTGGCGGTTGTGATGCGGTTTTCCGGGAAAACCGGCGCGAGGCGTTTGTCGTTCGGCCATGTTTTCATGTAGCGCTGTCCAAGCTGGAACGTTTTAAACCAGCCCACGCTGGATTCATTTGCCATGGCTTACCTCAACTTCTTTTGGAAGATTTAAAAAAAATAGACAACGACACAACTTTATATAACATCCTTCAAAAAATTTTGTTTTTACGCGGCGCTGCCGTTATTCTGAGCGCGTTATCAACGCCCCGAAAACGGATTTTCCTCATTATCCTGAGGCGCAACCGCTGAAAGCCACTGCGCTTTCAAATTTTTACGTAAAATTACCGTTTTTTTTTGCTGTCGGATAATTTTTTTGCCGGCAGCATGATGATAATCATTACTGTACCAGCTTTCATGCCTTAGGATGATAGACTGACTGCGTTTTTTTTAGCCACTTTTGACAAATAGGTACTTCCATGTCGAGTAAGTTAGTACTGGTTCTGAACTGCGGTAGCTCTTCCCTGAAATTTGCCATCATCAACCCGGCCGATGGCGAAGAATACCTGTCAGGTCTGGCCGAATGCTTCCATTTGCCTGAAGCGCGCATTAAATGGAAACTGGACGGCGCTAAACAGGAAGCGGCGCTGGGCGCGGGCGCGGCCCACAGCGAAGCCCTGAACTTCATTGTTAAAAACATTCTGGCACAAAAACCAGAACTGTCGGCACAAATCGCTGCAATCGGTCATCGCATCGTTCACGGCGGCGAAAAGCTGACGCACTCCGTAGTGATCACCGACGAGACGGTGCAGGATATCAAAGCGGCGTCGCCGTTTGCTCCGCTGCACAACCCGGCGCATCTGATCGGTATCGACGAAGCGCTGAAAAACTTCCCGCACCTTGCTGATAAAAACGTAGCGGTTTTCGATACGGCTTTCCATCAGACGATGCCTGAAGAATCTTATCTCTACGCCCTGCCCTACCATCTGTATAAAGAGCACGGCATCCGCCGCTACGGCTTCCACGGCACCAGCCACTACTACGTTTCCCGCGAAGCGGCGCGTATGCTGAACAAGCCGGTAGAAGAGCTGAACGTCATCACCTGTCACCTCGGCAACGGCGCATCCGTCTCCGCGATCCGCAACGGCGAATGCGTGGATACTTCTATGGGTCTTACCCCGCTGGAAGGCCTGGTAATGGGCACCCGCAGCGGCGATATCGATCCGGCGATCGTCTTCTTCCTGCACGATACGCTGGGCATGAGCGTTGACGCCATCAACAAAATGCTGACGAAAGAGTCCGGCCTGCTGGGCCTGACTGGCGTAACCAGCGACTGCCGCTACGTGGAAGAAAACTACACCACCAAAGACGATGCGAAACGCGCGATGAACGTCTTCTGCCATCGCCTGGCGAAATATATCGGTTCTTATACCGCGATGATGGACGGCCGTCTGGACGCTATCGTCTTTACCGGCGGCATCGGCGAAAACGCGGCGATGGTGCGTGAGCTGTCGCTGGCGAAACTGTCGCTGCTGGGCTTTGAAGTCGATCACGAGCGCAACCTGGCGGCGCGTTTCGGTCAGGAAGGCTTCATCAACAAAGAAGGCACCCGTCCGGCGCTGGTGATCCCAACCAACGAAGAGCTGGTTATCGCCCGCGACGCCGCGCGTCTCACCGCCTGAGTTTTTCTCCGTCAGCTCCGGCTGACGGAGTTGTTTTTGACACCCTGAAATACCTGAGAGGTTTACTGTGTCACGTACCATTATGCTTATTCCTACCGGCACCAGCGTCGGGTTGACCAGCGTCAGCCTGGGCGTTATCCGCGCGATGGAGCGCAAAGGGGTTCGCCTCAGCGTCTTCAAGCCCATCGCTCAACCGCGTGCCGGCGACAATGCGCCTGACCAGACTACCACCATCATTCGTAAAAGCTCCTCTATCCCCGCCGCTGAGCCGCTGCATATGTCACGCGTTGAATCGCTGCTGGGCTCCAATCAGCAAGATGTGCTGATGGAGGAGATCATCGCCCGCTATCACGCCAACGCTCAGGATGCGGAAGTCGTGCTGGTAGAAGGCCTGGTACCGACGCGTAAACACCAGTTCGCTACCGCGCTCAACTACGAAATCGCGAAAACGCTGAACGCGGAAATCGTCTTCGTTATGGCGCTGGGCAACGACTCTCCGGCCCAGCTGAAAGAGCGTATCGAACTAACGCAAAGCAGCTTCGGCGGCAGCAAGAACAAAAACATCACCGGCGTTATCATCAACAAGCTGAACGCGCCGGTAGATGAGCAGGGGCGTACCCGTCCCGATCTGTCAGAAATTTTTGATGATTCCACCAAGGCCAGCGTCGCCAATATCGATCCGAGCCAGCTGTTCGCCAACAGCCCGCTGCCGGTGCTGGGCTGCATTCCGTGGAGCTTCGAGCTGATCGCTACCCGCGCCATTGATATGAGCCGCCACCTGAACGCGCGTATTATCAATGAAGGGGAAATCCAGACTCGCCGGGTGAAATCCGTTACCTTCTGCGCGCGCAGCCTGCCGCACATGCTGGAGCATTTCCGTCCCGGATCGCTGCTGGTAACCTCAGCGGATCGCCCTGACGTGCTGGTCGCCGCCTGCCTCGCCGCAATGAACGGCGTCGAGATCGGCGCCATCCTGCTGACCGGCGGTTATGAAATTGATGACCGTATTTACAAACTGTGCGAGCGCGCCTTCCAGACCGGCCTGCCGGTATTTATGGTGAACACCAACACCTGGCAGACCTCGCTCAACCTGCAAAGCTTTAACCTTGAAGTGCCCAGCGACGATACGCAGCGCATCGAGAAAGTGCAGGAATATATCGCCAGCCATATCAACAGCGACTGGATTGAATCGCTGACCGCCGCCTCCGAGCGCAGCCGTCGTCTCTCTCCGCCTGCTTTCCGCTATCAGCTGACCGAGCTGGCGCGTAGCGCGCGTAAGCGCATCGTGCTGCCGGAAGGCGACGAACCGCGTACCGTGAAAGCGGCGGCCATCTGTGCTGAACGCGGCATCGCGCAGTGCGTACTGCTGGGCAACCCGGATGAAATTCAGCGCGTCGCGGCGGCGCAGGGCGTTGAGCTGGGCAAAGGCATCGAAATTGTCGATCCGGAAGCGGCGCGTAATAACTACGTGGCGCGCCTGGTGGAACTGCGCAAAAACAAAGGCATGACCGAAGTGGTTGCGCAGGAACAGCTGGAAGATAACGTGGTGCTCGGCACCATGATGCTGGAGCGCGACGAAGTGGACGGCCTGGTTTCCGGCGCCGTACATACCACCGCCAACACCATTCGTCCGCCGCTGCAGCTGATCAAAACCGCGCCGAACAGCTCGCTGGTTTCTTCCGTGTTCTTTATGCTGCTGCCTGAGCAGGTGCTGGTATATGGCGACTGCGCCATTAACCCGGATCCTACCGCTGAGCAGCTGGCTGAAATCGCTATCCAGTCCGCCGATTCCGCCGCCGCCTTCGGCATCGAGCCGCGCGTGGCGATGATCTCCTACTCTACCGGCAACTCCGGCGCCGGCAGCGATGTGGAGAAAGTGCGTGAAGCCACGCGCATCGCGCAGGAAAAACGCCCGGATCTGGTGATCGACGGCCCGCTGCAGTACGACGCGGCGATTATGGAAGACGTGGCGAAATCCAAAGCGCCGAACTCACAGGTTGCCGGACGCGCCACGGTGTTTATCTTCCCTGACCTGAACACCGGTAACACCACCTATAAAGCGGTACAGCGTTCTGCCGACCTGATCTCTATCGGGCCGATGCTGCAGGGTATGCGTAAGCCGGTTAACGACCTGTCCCGCGGCGCGCTGGTGGACGATATCGTCTATACCATCGCCCTGACCGCTATTCAGGCGTCCCAGGCGGATCAACAGAAGTAATTACTCCGCTGCAACAGAGGCGGCCTGCGGGCCGCCTTTTTTATTGCCTTCGCTCGTTACCGCGCCTGCCCGGCTTATCGCCCGCCGCGCCGCAAAATAAGCGTTCCCCGTTTTTATCTCTTCAATAAAAGCCAGCGCCAAATAGTTTAATAAATGGTTAAAAATAAGCGCAGCGGTAAAAAAAACGTTTATTTTTCGCCGCATTTTGCGAAATTATTTTGGTCAAATCCTCATTCCCTAACTAGCCTTACATTACCTGAATAACAGGTTTCACTATTTTCATGGCGTCAGAAATTAATTCTGTGGCAACGGCTTAAAGATAACGATAGGGAGTGAATATTATGAGTGAACATCCTGATCATCTGCGCACCCGGCACGATGCGGGCTGGGTAGAGACGGTACATGAAGCGCCGCTAAACGGTGTGCCGCTGAAGCGTATTTCATGGAGCGCTATCTTTGCGGGCGTTATTACTTCGGTAGTGATTCATCTGTTATTAACCCTGCTGGGCACCGCCGTCGGCACCGCCAGCATCGATCCTTTACATGAACAGAATCCGCTGGACGGCATCGGCACCGGCGCCGCTATCTGGACCGGCATCAGCATGCTGATCGCTATTGCCGTCGGCGCCTGGGTCAGCGGTCGTCTCGCTCAGCGCGAAGGGGCGCTACACGGTCTGCTGATGTTCGGCATCAATACGCTGTTCAGCGTCTGGCTGGCGGTAACCCTGGTAAACTACACCGTCAGCGGCGCCATGAACGTAATGGGCGCCGGGCTGAGCGCGATCGGCAATACCGTTTCCGCCGTAGCGCCGCACGCCGCGCGTATGGCGCAGGATAAGCTGCAGGAAAGCGGCATAAATCTTGACGATCTGCAAAACGAGCTGGAAACCACGCTGCGCCAGACCGGCAAGCCTGAACTTCAGCCGGAAAATCTGCAAAACGACGCGCAAAACGCGGTAAACAGCGCGCAGAATCAGGCGCAGAGCACCGCTAACAATCCGCAAAACGCCGATACCGATATCGCTAACTGGGTAAAAGGCTTAATCGCCCGCAACCAGGATACGCTGCAGGCCGCTGACCGCGACGCGCTGAAAAATATTATCAAAGCGCGCACCGGCAAAACCGATGCGGAAGCGGAGCAGATCGTCCAACAGACGGAGAAAAGCTATCAGCAGGCGCGTCAGAAATATAACGAGCTGAAACAGCAGGCGGAGCAGAAAGCGCGCGAAGCGGCCGACAAAGCTGCCGCCGCTACCTCTAAAGCCAGCTGGTTCGCTTTCTTTATGATGATCGTTGAAGCCGTTCTCGCCGGCGTGATGGGCATGGTGGGCCGCCGTACTCAGCCGCGTCAGGTTCTGAGCCATCAGCGTCCCGTCAAGCGCGATTAACGCCTGCGGTAAACAGAGCCTTCCCAGGAGGGCATACGCTAAATAAAGAGGCGGCTATCTGGCCGCCTCTTTCGTTGCAGGATGATATCCTGTCACCTCAGCTGACGCCTTCCCGGTTACAGCAGCTCGCGCGCCGCCGCGACGATATCATGCGCCGTCAGGCCATATTCCTTTTGCAGAAAATCCTGGGTGCCGACCTGGCCGTAACGCTCTTTGACGCCGACGCGACGCATCGCCACCGGACAGCTTTCCACCAGCACTTCCGCCACCGCCGAGCCCAGCCCGTTGTGGATACTGTGATTTTCACAGGTGACGATACGCCCGGTTTTTTCCGCATAGTTTTTTACTAACATGCGATCTATCGGCTTCAGGGTAAACATATCGATCACCGCCGCGCTGACGCCCTGCTGCTCCAGCTGACGCGCCGCCTCCAGCGCTTCCGCCACCATAATACCGTTGGCGATAAGTGTAATATCGCTGCCCTCGCGCAGCACGTTGCCCTTGCCGATGGTAAAGGTGGAGCCGGGCGCATAGATAGTCGGCGCCTGCTTGCGAATGGTGCGTACCCAGTAAAAACCCTCAAGATCGATCAGCTGACGCAGCACGTCGGCGAACATTACCGCATCGGTTACCTCCAGCACTACCGAGTGCGCCAGCCCGCGCACGATGCCCATATCCTCAAATGACATATGGGTGCCGCCGTTATGGCAGGCGGTCACCCCGGCGTCAGAGGCGATCACCTTAACGTTATTGCGCTGGTAATCCAGCGACATAAACAGCTGATCGAAGCAGCGGCGGCTGGCAAAGGCGGTAAAGGTGTGCACAAACGGCTTGCGTCCGGTCAGCGCCAGCCCGGCGGCGGTGCCAATCACGTTAGCTTCCATAATGCCGCAGTTAATGACGTGCTGCGGGTAGCTACGCGCCACGCTATCCATCGCCATCGAACTCATCAGATCCGCCTCCAGCGCGATAATCGGGCTGTTCGCTTCAATCTGCTGCGCAACAAAGCTGGCGTAAACCTTACGCATTTCTGTCGCGTCTTTCTGTCCTGCGGGCGCAACGTTAATCATGAACGGCCTCCAGCTGGCGAATGGTATCGTTAAGCGCCTGTTTCATCTCATCGTTCAGGCGCAGATGGTGGGAGTTGCTTAACTGTTCCAGACAGGGCACGCCCTGCCCTTTAATGCTGTCGAGGATTACCACGCGCGGGCGGGCATCCGCCGGCGGCGGCGACTGTACCGCCTCCAGCAGCCCGGCAACGTCATCGCCTTTTACCGTAACGGCATCAAACCCAAAGGCGCGGAATTTTTCCGGCAAATCGAAGGCGCAGATAATTTCATCCAGCTCGCCGTCCAGCTGCTGCTTATTCCAGTCCACGAAGATGGTCAGATTGTTGAGGCGGTGATGGGCGATAAACTGAAACGCCTCCCAACACTGCCCCTCGTTCAGCTCGCCGTCGCCGACAATGCAGAACACGCGGTTCGGACGCCCCGCCAGCTTATGCGACAGCGCCATGCCGCCGGCGATGGAAATGCCCTGGCCCAGCGAGCCGGTAGTGGCGTCCACGCCGCGGGTTTTCAGCCGATCGGGATGGCTGGGCAGCCGCGTTCCGTTCTGGTTCAGCGTAAACAGCTCCTCCTGCGGAAAATAGCCTTTAATCGCCAGCGTGCTGTAGAGCGCCGGCCCCGCGTGCCCTTTCGACAGTACGAAGTAATCACGCTCCGGCCAGTCGGGATTCGCCGGATCGATCTTCATCACCGCGCCATACAGCACCGCCAGGGTTTCCACCACCGACATACTGCCGCCGTAGTGGCCGAAGCCGAGCTGCGTCAGCGATTTAAGCGTAGCGAGGCGAATTTCCCGCGCCAGCCGGGTAACTTCTTTTACTTTCATGATTTGGCTCCGGTGTTTTCCTGCGCATTACCGCCCGCAGGTTTGTTTTTCACGAATACGTTGTACGCCACCAGCAGCACGAACAACGCAACAACCAGTCCCGTAATCGCCAGCGGCGACAGGTAGCGCGCCAGGTTGCCCAGCACGATGCCGATCGCGCCGAAGTCGGCGTCGGAGAAAGTGGTATTGGCAAAGCCGATAGCGCCCAGCACCGGCAGCAGCAGTACCGGCAGGAAGGTGATCAACAGCCCGTTGGCGAAGGCGCCGATCATCGCCCCGCGCCGCCCGCCGGTCGCGTTGCCGAATACGCCGGCGGTAGCGCCGGTAAAGAAGTGCGGCACTACGCCGGGCAGAATCAGTACCAGCTTCATCTGTCCCAGCAGAAACAGCCCCACCAGCCCGCCAAGGAAGCTGAACAGAAAGCCGATCAGCACCGCGTTCGGCGCGTAGGGATAGACCACCGGGCAATCCAGCGCCGGGCGCGCGTTCGGCACCAGTTTTTCGGAAAAGCCGGTAAAGGCCGGGACGATTTCCGCCAGAATCAGGCGTACGCCCTGCAGAATAATAAACACCCCTGCCGCGAAGGTAATCGCCATGATAATGGCGTAGACCAGGTAGTTCTGGCCGCCGCTGTAGGTGCTTTCGACATAGTCGCCGCCGGCGCTGACCGCCATGATCAGATAGATAATCATCATCGTCAGCGAGATAGAGATGGAGCTGTCGCGCAGGAAGCTCAGGTTTTTCGGCAGGTTCATCTCTTCAGTGGAGCGCGAGCCTTTGCCGCACAGGCTGCCGATCCAGCCGGCAAGTACATAGCCCAGGGTGCCGAAGTGGCCGAAGGCGATATCATCCGTGCCGGTAATGCGCTTCATATAGCGCTGCGCCAACGCCGGGAAAAAGGCCATCACCAGGCCGAGAATTAACGAACCGGTAAATACCAGCCCCACGCCTTCGAAGCCCGCCACCGTCAGGATCACGCCGATCATACAGGCCATATAAAAGGTGTGATGCCCGGTAAGGAAGATATATTTCAGGCGCGTAAAACGGGCCACGATAATATTCGCCACCATACCGAAGGCCATAATTAACGCGGTAGCCGCGCCATATTTTTCCAGCGCAATAGAAACAATCGCTTCGTTATTAGGGATAATTCCCTGGATAGTAAAGGCGTGCTCAAACATGCCGCCCAGCGGATTTAACGAGCCAACCAGCACCGTGGCGCCGCCGCCTAACACAATAAAGCCAAGAATGGTTTTAATGGTGCCTTTCACCACATCAGAAAAAGCTTTTTTCTGCGCCACCAAACCAATCAGGGCGATTAATCCCACCAGTACCGACGGCACCTTAAGAATATCAACAACAAAATTCAGCGTTTCAAGGATAAACATATCCACCTCGCCTTATACATTTTCACCTTCAGGCCGCGTCGCGGCGGGCCGCTTTTCTATCGCGCTACCTGTTTTGCCAGGCTGACGAAATATGCCGGGCCGTCGCTGGCCGAAGGAGATGATGTAATTTGATTATTGTTTATCGAACCAGGCGCGCAGCTGCGCTTCCAGCTCATTAATATCGATGATGTTATTGATCACCACCAGCTGACTCTGCGGCACGCTGGCGCTGGCGGCGATATCCTTCGCCATTACAAACAGATCCGCCGCGCCGGGCGTGGCGGAAGAGAGATCGGAATGTTCCACCTCCGCCTCAATAGCGAGTTTTTTCAGCACCTTTTTAATGTTCATTTCCACCATAAAGCTGCTGCCCAGGCCTGAACCGCAAATTGCCATAATTTTCATTGCCGTTACCTTTTTTTAAACAGAGTGGGTCCGCATCACGCTGGCGCGTAATGGGTCGGAAAACAGGTTTAGGTAATTAATTCAGAAGCGTTCGATAATTTTTTTAATCTCCTCCAGCGTCTGCGCCTGATGTAATTGCTTCATATCTTCATCGCTGGAAAATAATTCCGCCAGCGCGGAGAGGGTCGCAATATGGCTATGATTATCGGGCGCGGCGAGCATCACGATAATATCTACCGGATCGAATTCTCCGGCAGTAAAGGATACGCCCTGCTCCAGCTTCAGCAGCGACAGCCCTACGCCTTTGGTGCCCTCTTCCGGGCGCGCATGCGGCATCGCCAGCCCCGGCGCCAGCACGTAATAAGGCCCCAGCCGGCGATGCTGTTCCATAATCGCCGTGACATACTCAGGCGCGATAATTCCCGCCTCCAGCAGCGGCCTGGCGCAGATTTCCAGCGCCTGCGGCCAATTCTCTACTTTTTTCTCCAGCACGATTGTTGCGTCATGCAGCCATTGTTTGAGCACTTCTCCCTCCGCCTGATTGCCTGAGTTGACCAAACTCTATGCAAGGCGCAGCGCTTTAACTGTGATCGAAATCTCAAAGATAGCGCTACCAATAACTATCATGCAGATTTGTGATAGCGCTATCAAATTACAATCTTCGGCTGAATTTGCAGCAATAACAGGGCCTGAGAGCGTATACTCCCAGACACGTGAAGCGAAGGAAGACAATTAGCGTCTGGTCAGCAGGAATTTGTATGTCTCTAACCCGTAAACGGCGCAGCACCGGTAAGGTGACGCTCGCCGATGTGGCTCAGCTTGCCGGTGTCGGTACGATGACGGTATCCCGTGCGCTACGCACGCCTGAGCAGGTTTCCGATAAACTCCGTGAAAAGATCGAAGCGGCGGTGCAGCAACTGGGCTATATGCCGAATCTCGCCGCCAGCGCGCTGGCGTCCGCCTCCTCCTGGACCATCGCGATGGTGGTGCCCAACCTGGCCGAGGCGGGCTGTTCCGAAATGTTCGCCGGGCTGCAGCAGGTGCTGCAGCCTGCCGGCTATCAAATCATGCTGGCGGAATCGCAGCATCGTCTGGAGCAGGAGGAAAAGCTGCTGGAAACGCTGCTGGCCTCTAATATCGCCGCGGCGATTCTGCTTAGCGTCGAGCACAGCGATACCGTGCGCCACTGGCTGCAAAACGCCTCTATTCCGGTAATGGAAATCGGCGCGGTGCGCGCCGATCCAATCGATATGAACATCGGTATCGATAACGTGGCCGCGATGTATGAACTTACCGAGATGCTTATCCGGCGCGGCTATGAACATATCGGCCTGCTGTGCGCTAACCAGGAGCAGTGGATTTTTCAGCAGCATCTGCAGGGCTGGTACAAGGCGATGCTGCGACATCATCTGTCGCCAGCGAGAGTGATTAACGCCGCCCTGCCGCCCAGCTTTTCTACCGGCGCCTCGCAGCTGCCGGAGTTTTTGCTGGCCTGGCCGGAGCTGGACGCGCTGGTTTGCGTATCCGACGAGCTGGCCTGCGGCGTGCTGTATGAGTGCCAGCGTCGACGCATTAAGGTGCCGGATGAGCTGGCGGTGGTGGGGTTTGGCGACAGCGACGTCAGTCGGGTTTGTCAGCCGCCGTTAACTACCATGGCGGTGCCGCACCGTAAGATAGGCGTTGAAGCGGGGCGCGCGCTGCTGGCGCGGCTGGGCGGAGAGAGCTGGAGCGATGGTAAACCCATCGCCTCCAGCCTGTGCCTGCGGGATAGCTGCTGAGGCGTTACTTCGCCTCTTCCGCTTTTTTCTGCCGGGGCGGTTCGTTATTGGCGTTGCGGCTCAGCCAGAGCGACAGCGCCTTCAGCGAATCCTGGGTAAACTCATCGCAGCGGGCGGTAATCTCTTCCGGCGTCAGCCAGAAAACCTCATCCACCTCTTCCGGCTGCATGGCGAACGGACCGTGTGAGACGCAGCTGAATAAGCCGCCCCACACCCGGCAGTGTTCATCTTCAAAATAGAACTGCCCATGCTCGGCAAAAGGCACCGCGGCAATGCCCAGCTCCTCTTCCGCCTCGCGGCGGGCGGAATCAAGAATCGCCTCGCCGCTTTGCACCACGCCGCCGGCGGTAGCATCCAGCATACCCGGCATAAAATCTTTACTCTCGGTACGGCGCTGCACCAGAATCTTACCCATGCCGTCGTGCACTACGATATACGTAGCGCGATGACGCAAATGTTGTGCCCGCATTTGAGCCCGGCTGGCCTGAGCGATGACTTCGTTATCTTCATTAACGATATCCACCCATTCCGTACCGGCATCCTGATTTTGCTCCACCATCAGTAACCCTTTTCGTTCTGGCGCCCATTGCGCGCTGATATGCCACAGGTTTCACGTTACGTTGACGCAAACCGCCCTAAATTAAAGGCTTCGCGGGCCGGACGCAATACACAACTCGTGCGGTCAGCCGTTTTTGCCCGCTTCAGCCAGCCAGAGCTGAACGGACGCGCGTTGCCACTGGAACCAGGCGTAGTACGCCAGGTTGTCCGGCAGCTCATCGCCGTGCAGCGCCAGACGGTTAAGCATCACCGCTAAATCGGTATCGGCAATCGACCATTCGCCAAACAGATTTTGCTGGCCTGCGCCAAGCAGGCGCTGCGCGCCCTCAATCAGTGTAGCGGCGCTCTGTCGCGCGTCTTCTGTTAGCGGTGAATATTTTTTTCCGGCAAACAGCACTTCGCCAGGACGCTGCTGCCTGAGCGGCATAAAATCGCTGCGCAGCCATGCCTGTAGCTCACGGGCGCGGGCGCGCTTTTCCCGATCGCGCGGATAAAGACGCTTATAATCGGGCGCCGGGAAGCACTCTTCCAGATACTCGACAATCGCCGAGGATTCGCTAAGCCGCATCTCATCCAGCGCCAGCATCGGCACGCGGCGGGTCAGCGACAGCGCCGCATACTCCGGCGCGCGCTGCTGCTGCTGCGCCAGATCGACCGGCTGGAGCGTAAACGACAACCCTTTCTCACGCAGGGCGACGTAGACGGACATGGCGTAGGGGCTGTAGAAGCTGGCGTCTGTCCATAGCTTAATCAGGGGCCGGTTCATACTGTCGTTTCTCCTGCGGGCGGAATAAAGGAAGATATCGGCGGCCGGAGTTTATCGCCGCAGCTCTCTGTTTAGCTGACGGCGGCCAGCCAGGCAATAGCGCAGCCCGATATTACCACTGTTCCGGAGGTTCTCTTCTATGCTAAACAGAGAGCAATAACCGGCACACAGGGCGCTTATGCAAATCTTAATTACCGGCGGCACCGGCCTGATTGGCCGGCAGCTGACTGCGCGGCTGCTGGCGCGTGGCGATCGGGTCAGCGTGGTGACGCGCAATGTCGAGGCGGCGCGCCACCTGCTGGGCCCGCAGGTCACCCTCTGGGCGGGGCTGACGCAGCAGCGTGATTTAAACGGCATTGACGCGGTAATTAACCTGGCGGGCGAGCCGATCGCCGCCAGGCGCTGGACGCCGCAGCAAAAGCAGCGGCTGTGTGAGAGCCGCTGGCAAATTACCGAACGGCTGGCCGCGCTGATTAACGCCAGCAGCGAACCGCCTGCGGTGCTGATCTCCGGTTCGGCGACCGGCTACTACGGCAACAGCGGCGAAGCGGTGCTGACCGAAGAGGATTGCGGCCACGATGAGTTCACCCACCGGCTCTGTCAGCGCTGGGAAAGCCTGGCGCTGAGCGCCGCCAGCCATCGCACCCGCGTCTGCCTGCTGCGCACCGGCGTGGTGCTGGCGAAAGAGGGCGGCGCGCTGGCGCAGATGAAAAAGCCGTTCGCGCTGGGGCTTGGCGGCCCGCTCGGCAGCGGACGGCAATATATGCCGTGGATCCATATTGACGATATGCTCAACGGCATTCTCTGGCTGCTGGATCACCCATTGCACGGGCCGTTTAATCTGGTTTCGCCCTATGCGGTGCGCAATGAGCAGTTCGCCGCCACGCTGGGTAAAGCGATGCGGCGGCCGGCGCTGCTGCGTACGCCCGCCGCTGCCATCAGACTGCTGATGGGCGAATCATCGGTGCTGGTGCTGGGCGGGCAACATGTGCTGCCCCGCCGCCTGGAAGAATCAGGCTTTCACTTTCGCTGGTACGATCTTTCAGCCGCGCTGGCGGATGTGCTGTAGGCGCCCGCCGTCACTCAGCAATCCGCTATTTCAGCGCGCCGGAGAGAAACTGCTGCAGCCGGGCGCTTTTCGGCTGCTGGAACAGCGTTTGCGGCGGCCCCTGCTCTTCAATTTTCCCCTGATGCAGGAAAATCACATGGCTGGAGACATGGCGCGCAAACTCCATCTCATGCGTCACCACTACCATGGTTTTCCCCTCTTCCGCCAGCTTTTGCATAATGCGCAGCACCTCGCCCACCAGCTCCGGATCGAGCGCCGAAGTCGGCTCATCAAACAGCAGCACATCAGGCTCCATCGCCAGCGCACGGGCAATAGAGACGCGCTGCTGCTGACCGCCGGAAAGATGCACCGGATATTTGGCGCAGGCGCGTTCATCAATGCCGACCTTATTGAGATAGCGCAGCGCCCGCTCGCGCGCGGCGGCTTTGCTGAGCCCCAGCACCCGAATCGGCGCCTCCATCACATTCTCCAGCACCGTCATATGGCTCCAGAGGTTGAAGTGCTGAAATACCATGGTCAGCCGCGTGCGCAGCAGGCGCAGCTGCTCCTTATTCGCTACCTTTAGCTGTCCATCCTTATCGCGTACCAGATTTACCGGCTGGTTATTTACCGTGATGCTGCCTTCACTGGGCTTTTCAAGGAAGTTGATGCAGCGCAGAAAGGTGCTTTTCCCGGAGCCGGACGAGCCGATAATGGTAATTACATCGCCCGCGTTAGCCTGAAGCGATACCCCCTTCAGCACCTCATGTTCGCCGTAGCGCTTATGGAGTTCAGTTACGTTGAGTTTATTTTCAGCCATAGTGGTACTCAGTGAGACGATGAAGGTTTGATATGCGCCAGCAGGCGATGCTCCGCCCGGCGGAACAGGCTAATCAACAGGTAAGAGATGGCTAAATAGAGCGCCGCCGCGATACCGAAGGCGGTAAAAGGCTGATAGGTGGCAGCGTTAATATCACGTGCGATTTTCAGCAGATCCGGCACCGTAGCGGTGAACGCCAGCGCCGTCGAGTGCAGCATTAAAATCACCTCGTTACTGTAGGCGGGCAGCGCAATACGCAGCGCCGCGGGCAGAATAATGCAGCGGTAGAGCTTAAAGGTAGAGAAGCCGTAGGCGCGCGCCGCTTCAATTTCACCGTGCGGCACCGCGCGGATCGCCCCGGCGAAAATCTCCGTGGTGTAGGCGCAGGTATTGAGCGTAAAGGCCAGCAGCGTACAGTTCAGGCCGCTGCGGAAAAAGGCGCTGAGCAGCTCCGAACCTTTCACCACCTCCAGCGTATACATGCCGGAATAGATAACCAACAGCTGCACATAGAGCGGCGTGCCGCGAAATACCCAGGTAAACAGCCAGACCGGCAGGCTAATAGCGCGGATCGGCGAGACGCGGGCGATCGCCAGCAGCACCGCCAGGCAACCGCCGATAACTACCGACAGGATCAGCAGCCACAGCGTAATCGCCACGCCGGTAAAACGGTAGCCATCGCTCCACAGCAGCGGCTGCCAGTATTCCTGTAAAATAGCGATCATAATTCCGCCCTTTTGACGCCTGCCGAATAGCGACGTTCCAGCCACCACAGCACGCCGTTAGAGAGCGTGGTAAACAGCAGATAGATGATGCCGGCGACAATGGCGAACCAGAACGGCTGCCAGGTGCTTTTCCCCGCCAGCTGCGTCGCTTTCACCACATCCTCCAGCCCCAGCAGCGATACCAGCGCCGTCGCCTTCAGCACCACCTGCCAGTTATTGCCGATGCCCGGCAGGGCGAAGCGCATCATGGCGGGAAACAGAATGCGGCGGAACACCTGCGCGCCGGTAAAACCAAAAGCGGTTGCCGCCTCGATCTGCCCTTTCGGCACCGCCATAAAGGCGCCGCGAAAGGTTTCGGTAAAATAGGCGCCGTAGATAAAGCCCAGCGTAATAATGCCCGCCACCATCGGATCAATATCAAACTGCGCCATGCCCAGCGCCTCGGTGATTTGATTCAGGACGATCTGTAGGCCATAAAAGATCAGCAGCATCAAAACCAGATCCGGCACGCCGCGAATTAAGGTGGTATAGGTTTCCGCCAGCAGCGCCAGCAGACGATAGCGGGAAAGGCGCCCGCCCGCCCCCAGCAGGCCGAGCACCACTGCCAGCAGCACCGAGCTGAGCGCCAGCTCCAGCGTCACCAGCGCGCCGCGAAAGATCACTTCAGAGTAGCCATACAGCATTGATGAAATCCTGGCGTGACAAAACGGACAACCGGCCGCCCAACCGCGACGGCCTGCATACCAAGCGGCGGTTAATCGCCGTAGACGTTAAAATCGAAATATTTCTTCGCGATGCGGTCGTAGGTGCCATCCTGACGCATTGCGTTAAAGGCTTTGTCGATCGCCGCTTTTAACTCGCTATCATCCTTACGCAGACCAATGCCGGTGCCGACGCCGAAGATTTTGTCATCTTTCACCGCCGGGCCGGCAAAAGCGTAATCTTTACCTACCGGCTGCTTCAGAAAACCTTCGCTGGCCTGCACCTCATCCTGGAAGGCGGCGTCGATGCGTCCCGCGGTCAGATCCTGATAAACCAGATCCTGATTAGCATAAGGCGTAACGGTCACTCCCTTTGGACGCCAGTACTGGTTGGCGTAAGTCTCCTGAGTGGTGCCCTGTAGCAGGCCGATGTTTTTACCGCGCAGCGATTCCGGCGTTGGTTCCAGTTTGGCGCCTTTTGGCGCGATCAGGCGGGCATTTGCGGCATAAAGCTTCTCTGAGAACGCGATCTCCTGCTGGCGTTTTTCCGTAATGGAGAGCGAGGAGATAATAAAATCGATTTTCTTCGCCTTCAGCGAAGGGATCAGCGCATCAAAATCGCTCTCGACGTAGTTGCAGCTGGCGCCGATGCGCTTACAGATCTCATTAGCCAGATCGATATCAAAACCAACCAGCTGGCCCTGGGCATTTTTCGACTCAAACGGCGGATAGGTGGGATCGTTACCGATACGCAGCGTTTTAGGTATGGCAGCGCTGACGACGCCGGAGAAAGCCAGCAGCAAAGAGAGAGCCAGAACTCGCTTTTTCATGGTTTATCCTCAAGTGAAGAGCTTATTGTTTTGTTATGTGATGCGTGACAGGTTGCGTTCAGAAAATTGCACTTTTCATGCCAGCTTGCCCGGCAATGGGGCGTACGGTTCAGGCGCCGCCGTCAGCGACCGGCTGGCCTGACGGCTCTGTTTGTGATGGAAATATAGCAGGATGGATAACAGGAAGAAGCGATAATGTTACATTTCGGTGCATGAGATGCACGAAAAGTGATCCAGGCTGGATTAATGCACCAAAACGGAATATTAAATGTGACCTCAGGCACCCTGCCAGCGGGCAAAGAGATCTTTCGGCAGAGCGATATCAAACTGATCCAGCACACGGTTAAGGGTTTGATCAACAATCTCGATAATAGTCTGCGGACGATGGTAAAAGGCAGGCACCGGCGGCATCACCACCGCGCCCAGCTCGGCGGCGGTGGTCATCAGTCGCAAATGGCCCAGATGCAGCGGCGTTTCGCGCACGCAGAGCACCAGGCGACGGCGCTCTTTCAGCACCACATCGGCAGCGCGCGTTAACAGCCCATCGCTGTAGCTGTGCACAATGCCGGAAAGGGTTTTCATCGAACAGGGCAAAATCGCCATGCCCGCCGTCTGGAAAGAGCCGGAAGAGATGCTGGCGGCGATATCGCGCACGTCATGCACCACATCGGCAAACCCCTGCACTTCGCGCAGCGTATAATCCGTTTCCAGCGCCAGCGTCTGACGCGCGGCGTTACTCATTACCAGGTGCGTTTCAATCTCCGGCAGCGGCTGCAGCAGCTGTAACATACGCACGCCATAAATTACCCCGCTGGCGCCGGAAATACCGACGATCACTCTTTTCATGATGAAGCCTTTCTTTTTGCTGGAGCGGTAATTCTGAACGTGAGCGCAGGAGATTACAACAGGGAGGCGGTGTGTTGGGGAGCGAGTTTATCCTGGCGTATACGGCGCGATTGCTCTGAGTGGTTAGTCGCTCTTCAGTTCTGCCGCCCGCACTATGAATAGCTAAATTAAATGATCTGCTATGCCCTTATACGCCGCGGATGGATAAGATCGGTATGCATTACTGGTCAGATGCACTGCTCGACGCTCAATCGTTTGCAAAATCATATAGTACTCCTGCGGCGTGTTGTAATAGCAATGCTGATCATAGAATTTTCATGTTGGCCCTGGCGACTAACCGCCGGTATAGCGCCCTGCGGGTTCCACTCACGCAGCAGGTTGCCTTACGGACCGGCTCCGCCTGCCACTCACTTTTTCCCTCCAGCATCATACAAGTAGAACGCCATCTCAGACAGTTGAAGGATATCGTACCATCATAAAAAGGCGCCTAAGCCCCTCCTAATAATATCCGATAAATCCTATTTAACTTACAATTGAACAACTGCGTTATATGTGCCATTAAACAGGCTAATTTATTAAATTAGGGAAGTTTTTATTTACCCAGTCGTATAATCCTCCTTTAAAAACCACAGGTGTTGAATTTATGGCCCCATACTTTCCTTTTTTATCATAATATATAGAAAAAATTTTTTCTCTTTCATTCAAAAAGTTAATGGCACATCTCAAATCTTTTAAATCGTCAACTTTTTTCATCTCCGTTTCATTTAAATGATTAATTAAATCATTCCAGTAAGGGGAAGTCTTTAACTTCTCCAGTATAACCTTATAGAAATAACCATTTTGAAGATTATCTTGATTTATTCTAATAACACTTTTGATTGTTGAAGGTACGCAGGCAATTTCTATGCTATCGAAATTACCGCTCCTTATACTATCCGGCAGTCTAATTTTTTCGTTTTGCGAATTATCCACATAAGTCATTGAATGCCCCATTACGCTATACAATATAATCAAGAAATAAAGAATTGTTTTCATCATATATTACCTTGATGTCGGTGAGGATACTATACGGGGAGATCCCCTATGATCGTATCTCACTCCTTCTCCTAATGTTTTTGCAGCATGGTGTTCAGGGCCAGTAATAACTCGCTTCTCTTCATAATTATCATAATCGCCATAATCTTTACCATCATTGATCTTACTAAGTAACTTATGGTACCAACTTCTTTTAGCATGAGCCAATTCATGACCAAGAACCATGGCTGGAGATAATGACCCCCCATTGTTTGTACAATCAATTGCCATTTTAGGATTCCACGATATTTCATCAGTGTTCGGATCAAAGTAACCATTCATTTCATCAAAATAATTAATCGTATAAGTTTTCGATGATTTTTCCAGTTTTTTTATTATTTTCTTCATTTCACTGTCTTTTTTTAAATATTTCACAGCAGTATCATAATCAGTGGAATCACCATTAACAACTATTTTTAATCCTAACGGATCGGTATATTGCATCGGATTCAGTGGATATTGATAAAGATTCCATCCCCCCTCTAACCCAATCGGATCCTGGCTGATATAGCGCCCCTGCTGCGGGTCATAATAACGGTGCCGGTTATAATACAGACCCGACTCCTCATCCTTATGCTGGCCCTGCATCCTCAGCGGCTGATACAGCCCCTGCGGGTTTTCTTCCCGCAGCAGGTTGCCCCACGGGTCAAATTCCGCCTGCCACTCCACCTTTCCTTCCGGCGTAACCAGCGCCAGCGGCGTGCCCACATGATTGCAGTGGTACAGGTGTATTCGCTGCTCTGACGATGCCAGCGGCTCCACAAACGCCTGCAGCCCCTCGCGCGTAAAGCCGGTCATCGCCAGCCAGCGCTCGCTTTCCGCCGGCAGTGCGGCGTCCGCCCGCAGCGCCTGCTCAACCTCATTCAGCGCGCTCACTACCGCCGGCGGGAAGGTCACCCCAGCCTCCTGCGCCAGCTTCTCCGCCAGCGACGGCGTGACCGGCGGCCTTTCCCCCTCCACGCGCAGCAGCGGCACAAAGCTGCCCGGATGATATATCGTGTGCGTCCGCCTGCCGTTATGCTCCGTCACCGTCAGCCGGTCGCCCTCCCAGCCGTACCAAAAGGTCTGCAGCTGCGACGCGCCGCTCTCATTCGCCGCCCGGCTCAGCACCTGTTTACCCACCCGCCGCCCCAGCGGGTCATACAGGTAGACCGCCGTCAGCGTCCGATCTCCCTGCGTGCGCCGGTAACGGCTCAGCCGCTGCGCCGCGTCCCAGGCGTACTGATGAATCTCATCATCGTTACCCGCGCGGCGTTTTTCCACCAGGCTGCCGAAACGGTCATAGCGATAACGGTATTCTCCGTCGTCGCTCAGCTGGTTAGAGGGCAGTACGCCGTCACGGAACAGCCGGTTGCCTGCGGGATCGAAGCGATACTGCTGTTGCCAGCGCGGCGCCGTGGCCTGCACCAGACGTCCGGCAGCGTCATAAGTGTAGTCATATCGTTCGCCGCCGGCCAGCAGCGCGGTGAGCCGCCCGCGTGCATCATAGCCATAACGCCGGCTAAGCGCGTGCCACGGATCGTCGTGCAGGTACGCGCCCTGCAGGCGGCCCGCCGGCGTGTAGCGGCTGTTCAGCACGTATGCGCCGAAGCGCCGCTCCGTTTCCCGATGCAGGTCGTCACGCGTAAACTCTACCAGGCTCTGTTCGCCCAGCGCCACGCCCAGCAGGTGGCCGCTGCCGTAGGTTTGCCTGCGCAGCGGCGGCAGCCCCTCCACCTGCGTGATGCAGGGCAGCCCCAGCGCGTCATACTCATGGCTGACCTGGTGCTGCCAGACCAGTTCGTCCTTCGGGTTAATTACCCGCAGCTGCTCTTCCGTCACCTGTCCGGCTTTGTTATAGGCGTAATAGACGCTCACCCGGTGCCCCTGGCTGACATGCGAGACTTCAGTCAGCCGACCCATGATATCGTGACGCCACAGCTCCTCCTGCTGCGCGTCGTCAGTCATCTCCCGCGCCAGCCGACTGAGGCGGTCGGCATCGTCATAGTACCAGTTGATGACTCTGCCGGCATCGCGGCTGCGTATCAGTCGTCCGGCAGCATCGTAGTCATAGCAACAGGTACGTCCGTCAAAACCTCTCTCTTCCGTCAGGTGGTCCAGCAGGTCATAACCGAACAGGGTTTCGGCGCCGTTTTCGTTGACCAGCCGCGTCAGCCTGCCCGCCGCATCATACTCAGCGTGCCGCGTCAGCCCGCCCAGCGAAAGTGAAAGCAATTCGCCGCGCGGACCATAATGAAACTGCTCTTCACTGCCGTCGGGATAAAGCGTGGTCAGCAGGTCGCCAGCCTCGTTATAGCGCCAGCGGGTTATTTCACCCTCGGCATTTTCCTGTTCGCTCAGCCGTCCGCAATTATCATAGTGCAGGCGGGTGCGCAGCCCGCCCTCCTGCTCCACCTGAACAGGCTGTCCGTAACGGTCATAATGCCAGCGGGTCCGTTTGCCGGAGCAGTCGGTCACGGTTTCCGGCTGACCGAAGCGCGTTCGGGTGGTGCGCACCTCGCCGCCTGCCGGGTCAGTAATAACGTCCGGCAGGTTGCCGCTGTCGTCGGGATAGTGATAGCGGACGGTGCGTCCCTCCGGATCGCGCACGGCGGTAAGCCGCCCCAGCGCATCGTAAGTCTGCGCCGTCCGGGTGCCGTTCGGCGCGGTAGTCTGCGTCACCTGGCCCCGACGGTTATAGTCCAGCCGGGTTTTACGCCCGTCGTGCGTGGTGATGCCAAGCAGCCGCCCGTCGCCGGGATGCAGGTGATATTCGGTTTTGCGCCCCAGCGGGTCGATATCTGCCGTCAGCCGGCCGCTATCGTCGTACTCGTGTCGTACCCGCGTACCGTCGGCGCGCTCGTGCTGCACCAGCCGCCGCAGCCCGCCCTCGCCGGCAAAGTAATACACCTCCCGGCGCGACAGGCTGTCGGTGACCAGGGTACGATCGCGGTAATACTCAAAGCGGTAGCTCAGCCCTTCCGGGTTGTGCTGGACGGTCACCCGCCCCTGCGCGTCATACTGATAGCTGCTCTCCGGCCTGCCCGCAAAGCGGTGAGCCACCATCCGTCCGGTCAGGCGCGGATGATAGCGAAAGTGGCGTACCGGCCGACCGCTGCGGTCATACACCACGGCGAGCTCCCCGCGCTCGTTGTAGTCATAGCGCGCCAGCGCCGCCTCGCGCGGGCCGTACAGCGGATCATGCGTCAGATACACCGCCTGCAGGCGCACGCCGCCGTCCACGCCCCAGCCGCCTTTATCCGTCGCCACGCCCGGCAGCGTAACCAGCTCCAGGCGGAACATGCGTCCGCTGCTGTCGGTCACCGACGTAACGGCGTTTTTATACGGGCCGTCAGGCTCGCGGTGGTAGCGCAGGATATTGCCGAAGCGGTCAGCCAGCCCCTGCAGGGTGCGGTACGGCGGCAGCGGCTGCGGCAGGATATCCGTCTCATCGGGAACGTAAGGTTCGGTGTAGCCCAACACCCACCACGGGCCGGTCGCCTCATTAGTGACAAAATAAAGGTGGCGGTTGAGCCGCAGCTCAGCGGGCAAAGCATGCCAGGTCTCTTCCAGCGCATGGTCCGGCAGCAGGCGCGCCGCGCCGCCGCGCGCCAGCCAGAGTCGCTCGCTGCGGCTGAAGGTAATTTCTCCCGGCCGCAGCGGCTCAAAATGAATGCTGCGCCCGCCATTGTCGTTAAGGATGAGCGCATCCTCGCGGCACTGCAGACGAACTTCCGCAGGCGACTGCCAGCCCGGCCCGAACAGCCCGACCGGGGCAGGTTTATCCGTTTGATAACTGCTGTAGCCACGCGATAAGACAAAGGGCAGCGGCGCGGGCAGGACGATATCGGTTTCGGAAGGCAGCACCTTGGCCCCCAGCAGCGGATTGACCGGGCTGCCGACCGCCATGCCGCCGGGGCAGGCCGAACAGGCAACTCCATTTGGCGCCCCTATCAATACCGTGGCGGCCCCGTTAGTAATTGGGCCGCCAGACGTTGCATCATCCTGTCTGGACGCTGGTTTCCCTCCCACCAGAACGGTGGCCGAGCCCTGCGTTATCGGTCCGGCAGCTGTCTCGTCGCCCTGTCTGGCCGCCGGTTTCCCGCTTATCTTTACGCTGGCCGCGCCCTGAACTATCGGTCCGCCCGCTGTGTTATCACCCTGTCTGGCCGCCGGTTTTCCACTCATTTTCTACTCCATATGTTTTTATTACGCTCCCTGATACCCGCTCCGGGGGATATCCTGTCACTCGCCCGGCGCGGAGGGCGGCGCTTGCGTTGCGCCGCAGTTCCACTGCGTCATAGCCGCATCGCCATTGAGCGCGTTCTCCGCCAGCAGCTCTATATGTTTTCCCTGTAGATAAATTCCGCCATCGCTGGTCAATACAATTCGGGCCTGGCCGCAGACCAGCTCAAGATGGTCGCCAGCATTTGTAACCGAGACCTGCCCTACCGTTTCCGTTTTACGCACACCAACCGTGCAGGACAGAGCCTGACCAACATCGACGCTGTAGTTTTCCCCGACCCATAAAGATTTTTCCACCCCCACCTGTGAAGACTGGCTCAACCCCACCGAGGTATTCATCGCCATACCTACGGTAGTCTGGTAAGCGGCACCCACGCTTAAAGCCTTGGCGACACCGATGCTTTCTGCTTTGTTGAGGGATACCGTCTCAGCCTGATTTTTTCCGATGGTCAGATTCTGGTTACCATCTACCGTTTCGGTACGGTTTTGTTTAACGGTGGTGGTTTCATTGCCCGCCACGTTTTTAGTGCGGTTAGCCCCTACGCTGTGCGACTCATCATTTTTAACGCTGGTGTCCATATTGCGCTCGGCCTGGATAAACACCTGCTCGGCGCCCGCCTTGTCTTCAAAGCGCAACATATTGGCGTTAGCCGGCGTGCCGTCTTTGGTACGGCTCATAAATCCCATCTGCGTCGCCGCTCCCGGCAATCCCCACGGCGGCATGCTCGCCTCGTTGTAGACGCGTCCGGTGATGATCGGCCGGTCCGGATCGCCGTTGATAAAATCAACGATCACCTCATCGCCCACGCGCGGGATCTGTACGCCGCCGTAGCCCTGGCCGGCCCAGGCGCTGGAGACGCGGATCCAGCAGGAGCTGGTATCGTCCCCTTTCGCCTCCCGATCCCAGTGGAACTTCACCTTTACCCGGCCAAAGCGATCGGTCCAGATCGATTCGCCGGCTGGCCCCACCACTTTTGCCGTCTGCGGGCCGTAGGTGCGCGGCCAGCGGGTGCGTGGATCGGGGCGGAACGGGATGTCGGCGGGCAGCGCGCTGAATTTCAGCTGATGGCTGGTTGATTCGCCTCCGCTGGCGTAGCGGTTCTCTTCGAACTGATAGTCAACGCCGGTAATCAGATATTCACCGTTATCGCCAGGGGAAGGCGCTTTGATCAGCGTAAAGGTGCAGCCCGGACAGAGGCCGCTGGCCGTGGCCGTACCACGCAGCTGATGATGCTCTACCGCCCAGCGCTGCTGACGGATACGCGCGTAAAACTCGCCGTGACCGTGCTCCACATAGCGCCCCGGCCATTCATAAACGTCAATGCCGCCCGGCTGCGGCGAGGCCGGATTCTGCCGCGCCTGCAGCAGCCAGGCGTTCGGCTTGCGGAAATCGTAGTCGTCAACGCTGTAAAGCCCCGGCGTTACCCGCGCCACCTTCTCCCAGGCAGCGATCCCCTCCTCGCCGGTGACGCCGCCGCCGGGCGTCTGATGGTAAGGAATGATTTCATAACCGCCGAAAGGCTGAAACTGCTCCGGGCCGTCGGTCAGCACCAGCGTGTGGCTGTTTGCCTCATGGCGGAAGAAGTAGCTGATGCCCTCCAGCTCCATCAGGCGGCTGATAAAGTCGAGGCTGCTCTCCTGATACTGCACGCAATATTCCCAGCTGCGGTAGCTGCCGGACAATTTGTCTTCCACCNGTCGAGGCTGCTCTCCTGATACTGCACGCAATATTCCCAGCTGCGGTAGCTGCCGGACAATTTGTCTTCCACCTGCACCTGATATTCGTTCAGCAGGGTTTTAACGATTTGCGGAACGGTCTGCTCCTGAAAAATACGCAGGTTGCGATCGCGCTGCATCGGCCACAGATCGGATTCCAGCGTCAGCGTATAGCTGGCGTAGCGCGTACCGTCCAGCTCCTGCGCGCCGGTTGCCACGTGGGTAATTTTGCCGTTCAGATGGCGTACAGAAAGAAAGTTTTGTAACGGCAGGGAGACCGTCAGCGGTTTTCCCAGCAGGCTGGCGCTGTCAATCTGCGACATGGTACTTAATAACGTCACGGTAAAGCTGAAGGGTTCAGAAAGCGCTTCATGCCCGAATAATCTCCAGAACAACAGATCCTGAACGGGTGAACTGACGGTAATCCGGCTGGGCATAAT
>NZ_VHQI01000040.1 GCF_006517625.1 Mixta tenebrionis
ACGTGGATCGATCCGCTGGGATTAACTGATTGTAGTGTTAAAGCCAGAAAATATGAAGAAAAAATACAAAACATGTATGGTGGCAAGCTACCACAATCAGCTAGAGAATATAGTGCTATTGTTAACGGAAAGAGAGTTAATGGAATAGCCGATCATGTTGTCAATATAAATGGTAAAAGTACTGCGATAGAAGCAAAATATGTCGATAATTGGGCTAAGTCCCTACGCAATCCTGAAAGTTCTATTGGGGGAGCTCCTTTTGCAATTAAGGAGCAACAAACCATGTTATCTCAAGCACAGAAATATTCAGCGGCATTTGATAATGTCATTTATCATACGAATAGTCCGGAGCTAGCAGCTCATTACAATGCTATATTTCAGAATGCTGGGCTGAATAACGTTTTATTTAAGGTGACACCATGATAATAGTTGATGAGAGAGAAATTCCCGGTTCAACTCCCGTCGAATGGAGAGAGTATCGTTATATCTCAGATGATGGGCATGACAACTTTTTGGGAAATGGTCTATTTAATAAACTGACTAGTCAAATAGAGCCTCCAGTTCCAACGAGTGGTGGTGCCATAACTGAGAATTGTAAGTTATGGCTTCCCTCAGGAGAACTTTTACATGCGTTGTCATATAAGGGGGATATTGATGGTTGGCGAAAACAGATTGAATTGGGTGCAAAAAAATTAGGGTTATTTACTGGTAAAATTGTAGGAGACAGTATTTTTTTATCGGATGAACGGTGTTATCAACTGTCTGACTGCCAAATTGAGTTCTATTGAATAAGAAATAGTGATTAAATTTTTATATGTTTCGCCGGGAAGACTATTAAACCTTCCCGGTTTTTTATTATTTAGCCCTCGTTCAGTCCACTAAACAAGCACATCCTTAACCCCCTGTTTAGCCTGTTAAAGCTGCTCGTGCAGCTCCTGCATCGCGTTATTATCCGCCATCAGCACAATACATCCTTGCGCAACCGTTATGGTGACGCCGTGCCCCATCTCAAAGTCTGTTTCGGCCAGCCAGTCGCTCCTGAGATGCAGGCTAGGGTGCTGTGAGTAGTACGTGGTCATGTAGGTTTTGCTGTTTACGCAGATGCGCGACGTGGAGCATATTTTCCAGCTTGCGGAATAATAAGTGTGACAACCTGCACCGTGAGGTTCACCGGCGGCAGAGTAACGTGTGACGGGAGACCGTGCGCTCGCAGGGGGAGGTGTGGCAGCATATGGTGTATGACGCGGCGGGGTGGGTTACCGGTAGGCGGATAAGCGCGGAGGAGGATGCCTGCGACGTGGCGCTGGCGGAAATGCGTTTTGGCTGGTGCGGGTGGCGTTCAGC
>NZ_VHQI01000041.1 GCF_006517625.1 Mixta tenebrionis
ATGACAGATAAGCGCAAAGATGGTTCAGGAAAGCTGCTGTACTGCTCTTTCTGTGGCAAAAGCCAGCATGAAGTGCGTAAGCTGATAGCCGGGCCGTCGGTGTATATCTGCGACGAATGTGTGGATCTGTGCAACGACATCATTCGCGAAGAGATTAAAGAAGTGGCGCCGCACCGCGAGCGCAGCGCGCTGCCGACGCCGCACGAGATCCGCCACCACCTTGACGATTACGTCATCGGTCAGGAGCGGGCGAAGAAAGTGCTGGCGGTGGCGGTCTACAACCACTACAAGCGGCTGCGCAACGGCGACAGCAGCAACGGCATCGAGCTGGGCAAAAGCAACATTCTGCTGATCGGCCCCACCGGCAGCGGTAAAACGCTGCTGGCGGAGACGCTGGCGCGGCTGCTGGACGTGCCGTTCACCATGGCGGACGCGACGACGCTGACCGAAGCGGGCTACGTGGGCGAAGACGTCGAGAACATCATCCAGAAGCTGCTGCAGAAGTGTGACTATGACGTGCAGAAGGCGCAGCGCGGCATCGTCTACATCGATGAAATCGACAAGATATCGCGCAAGTCGGACAACCCGTCGATAACGCGCGACGTCTCCGGCGAGGGGGTGCAGCAGGCGCTGCTGAAGCTGATAGAGGGCACGGTGGCGGCGGTGCCGCCGCAGGGCGGGCGCAAGCATCCGCAGCAGGAGTTTTTGCAGGTGGATACCTCGAAAATTCTGTTTATCTGCGGCGGGGCGTTCGCCGGGCTGGACAAGGTGATTTCCCAGCGCGTGGAGACCGGCTCCGGCATCGGCTTCGGCGCCACGGTGAAGGGCAAATCGCAGAAGGCGACCGAAGGGCAGCTGCTGGAGCAGGTGGAGCCGGAAGACCTGATTAAGTTCGGCCTGATCCCGGAGTTTATCGGCCGTCTGCCGGTGGTGGCGACGCTGAACGAGCTGAGCGAGGAAGCGCTGATCCAGATCCTGCGCGAGCCGAAAAACGCGCTGACCAAGCAGTATCAGGCGCTGTTCGGGCTGGAAGGGGTGGAGCTGGAATTCCGCGACGAGGCGCTGACGGCGATAGCGCGCAAGGCGATGTCGCGCAAGACCGGGGCGCGCGGGCTGCGCTCGATAGTCGAGGCGGCGCTGCTGGACACCATGTATGACCTGCCGTCAATGGATGACGTGGAGAAGGTGGTGATTGACGAATCGGTGATCGAGGGTGAATCGAGGCCGATGCTGATCTACGGTCAGCACGAGGCGCAGCAGGC
>NZ_VHQI01000042.1 GCF_006517625.1 Mixta tenebrionis
CAGGTAAACACCGCTTTAATGAGTGCCAGATGGCGGTTGCGGGTGGCAGGCTTGAGATCGAGATCATGCAGATAGGCCACAATGTCCGCCTCCGTCATATCGGCGATTTTTTTATCGCCAAGACGAGGGAGTAGATACTTGTGAATTTTAGACAGGTCTGTCCTTGCTGAACGCTTAATACCTTTGTTCAGAACCTCTTCAACGTATGTTTTCAGCAGGCCATTAAAGTCCATTTTTTTAATCTTACGGTAATCTTTACCGTGCTTTTTAGCGCTCTCTTTCAGGCCGGTGATAATTTCAGACGCAATTTCACGAGCCTCTGCAACAGACAATTCAGGATATCGTCCAATACGCTTGTAGATATTTTCGCCACAGATACTTTTGCGAACGATAAAAGTGGCTCCATCAGGGCTAGCAGGAGAGGCAATTATCTTTAGCCCCGTCAGTTTACTATCACTGGCTTCGACTGTCCGGCCCTCATGCAATGCACGGGCACAGCTTTCCGCAATCACGGATTTAGTTAATGGCTGATTCGCCTTTTTTGTGGAGGGATATAACTTCATATCGCGTTCATCTCTTCAAAATCATAAGAAACAAATTACAAGAGACGCTGGCCAGCGATGTTCCAATACTATCCATGATTAATTGCTACAGCAAATTGCCACCACAGCATAATATACCGAGAGCAACTACAAAAACCCTCAAACAGCAGAACAAAAAAATTAAATGATAATTAATACCACAAGCAACTTATCCATTAAAATCAGATAGTTAATTTATTTTCCGTATAAATTCCCTGAAGTTCGGGGGGGAAACCATTGTGAGATCTTTTTCGCCCTGAAGAACCTTGCCAAAACGGATCGTGTTCGTTTTCCGAAAATAAGGCCTTCAGAATATTCATCTTTTTTACCAGCCCCCGGTAAAAGTCATCCGGCGAATCAATCTCCGTAATGGTAACAGCATGGAAAATATATTATTTCATTGAATATCAAAAATATAAGGAGAAAGCCATGTTCAAACTCACTACCCCCACCAGTATCCCCCTTCTCAAACTGCCCGCCTCCGCGCTGGAAGCCCTCAGCAATGAAATCCTTGGCCCCGTCGATGATATCGACCTGTTTACCGCCTTCTGGAACGAAACGGAAACCCTGCTCTGGCATCTCAACCATGATGACACGCTGCCCGAAGACCCGCTGCTGGCAGTTGCACTGGCTAACCCGGAATACGT
>NZ_VHQI01000043.1 GCF_006517625.1 Mixta tenebrionis
CAACAGCAGGTGGTGTTTATCTTTGATGAGTGTCACCGCAGCCAGTTTGGTGAGGCCCAGAAAAACCTCAAAAAGAAATTCAGACGCTTTTATCAGTTTGGTTTTACCGGTACGCCTATTTTCCCGGAAAACGCGTTGGGAGCAGAAACCACCGCCAGCGTATTCGGGCGTGAATTACATTCTTACGTAATTACTGATGCGATTCGTGATGAAAAAGTGCTGAAGTTTAAGGTGGACTATAACGATGTCCGCCCACAGTTTAAGTCTCTTGAAACGGAAACTGATGAGAAAAAACTCAGCGCGGCTGAAAACCACCAGGCCTTTCTGCATCCACTACGTATCCAGGAAATAACGCAATACATTATCAATAACTTCCGTCAGAAAACACACCGAACCTTCCCGGGAGCTAAGGGCTTTAACGCCATGTTAGCAGTTAGCAGCGTGGAAGCGGCAAAAGCTTATTACACGACGTTTAAAATGCTACAGGAAGAAGCAGAGAAGAAATCTGGCAGCTATAAACGCCTTCGGGTTGCAACCATCTTCTCCTTTGCTGCAAATGAAGAGCAAAGCGCCATTGGTGATATTACTGACGAAAGCTTTGATACCAGCGCAATGAACAGCAGCGCAAAGGAATTCCTGGATTCAGCCATTGATGACTATAACAACCACTTTAAAACCAATTTCAGTACCGACAGTAACGGCTTCCAGAACTACTACCGCGATTTAGCTCAACGAGTGAAAAATCAGGATATCGACCTTCTCATCGTGGTGGGAATGTTCTTAACCGGCTTTGATGCCCCGACGCTTAACACTCTTTTCGTTGACAAAAACCTCCGTTATCACGGCCTGATGCAGGCATTTTCCCGCACAAACCGTATCTATGATGCCACCAAAACCTTCGGCAATATCGTGACTTTCAGGGACCTGGAGCGTCCGACCATTGATGCCATCACACTTTTTGGCGACAAAAACACCAAGAATGTGGTACTGGAAAAAAGCTACGAAGAGTACATGCAGGGCTTTACCGATGCGGCAACCGGCGAGGCTAAACGAGGTTTTATGGCTGTTGTTTCGGAGCTGGAGCAGCGCTTCCCTGACCCTGCCAGTATCGACAGTGAAAAAGAGAA
>NZ_VHQI01000044.1 GCF_006517625.1 Mixta tenebrionis
GCCGCGCTGGAAGAGCAGGCGAGTCGTCTCAGCCAGGCGGTATCGGTATTTAAGGTGCGTCAGAGCCAGGTTAAGCATACCGCTGCGCTGACAAAGCCAGCTTCCGCATCATCGCCCGCACCGGTAAAACCCGCGGCGTTAAAAGCCGCCGTCGCGCCCGCGGCGGATAAGCACTGGGAAACCTTCTGATCCCGGCGGATACGCTGTTTATCGTTGTTTATCGTTAGTCAATGCCGCCGTCCGGCGGCATCGTTCGTTCTTCGCATGGCGCAGAGCGCGCGCGCCAACCGACATTGTTAAGGTGATCGTCGTTAATTGCAGATAAGGATAAAGATCCGGTTTGCGATGCCGATAAATCTTGTCATTCCAACCACGCTTTAAGGTTCACCATGTTTAAGCATATTAAAGTTGTGACGGCGCTGATTCTGGTGCTGGCGATTTTCGCTGTACTGCAAATAGCCTCCAGCGGGCTGTTCTTTAACGCCCTGAAAGGGGATCGGGCAAACTTTGTTCTTACGCAGCAGATCCAGCGCGAGCAGATCAAGCTCAACGCCGCCTGGGTAGCGCTGATTCAGGCGCGCAATACCCTTAACCGCGCCGGTATCCGTTACATGCTGGACGCTAATCATATGGGCAGCGGCAGTACCGTCGCCGAACTGGTGGCGCTGGCGAATCAGCAGTTGAAAACGGCGGATAGCAGCTTTAGCGCCTATACCGCCGAGGTGCCGGACGAGGTAAAAAACCTGCCTTATCTGGTAGCGGTAAACGACAAATATAAGGTGCTGCACGATGCGCTGGGCGAGCTGGTACAGCTGCTGGGCGCCGGCGATCTGAAAGGGTTCGTCGATCAGCCGACGCAGGGCTTTCAGAACGATTTTGAAAGCGCCTATGCCGTCTGGGCGCAGACCACCAGCGGCCTGATGGCAACCGGGGCCGATCAGAATGAAGAAGCCTATCAGCGTGCGCTGTGGATTATCGGCATCGTGCTGCTGGTACTGGCGGCCATCGTGGCGCTGGCGTGGATGGGTATGCACCGTATCCTGCTCAGCCCGCTGAAAGCCGCCGTTGAACATATCCGTCATATCGCCAGCGGCGATCTGACGC
>NZ_VHQI01000045.1 GCF_006517625.1 Mixta tenebrionis
CCATCTTTGCGCTTATCTGTCATCAGCTAACCTCATGCCTTGTTTCACAGCGCTTTTCAGGCTGATTTTCTCTCTTCATTTAGCTTTTACTATAGCGTACTTTCCCCAGGCAACGTGAGCAAAAGCAGCCGGAGCCGAGGTTACGCCTGAAAGCGCCAGGTTAGCTTAACCTGTCGTGCGCACATTCCGCCGGGCGCTTATGCGCTTAGTTGATTCAGCGCCTGAAAGGATTATGCTAGACTTTCCGCACTTACGAAAATGTACAGATGGAGTGTTAACGATGCCTCAAGAGCCGAATAAAGAAAGCGGTCAGGAAGAAAAGACCTCAGCATTAGCGATGAATAAACTGCTGGAGTCTCGCTCTGTCATTATTTCAGGCGAAATCAATCAGGCTCTCGCGGAAAAAGTGATAGCTCAGCTGCTGATTTTGCAGGAGATGAGCGATGAACCGATCAAGCTGTTCATTAACTCTCAGGGCGGCCATGTCGAAGCGGGCGATACGATTCACGACATGATTAAATTTATTAAGCCGCGCGTCATCGTTGTGGGCACCGGCTGGGTCGCCAGCGCCGGCATTACTATCTATCTGGCCGCGGAAAAGGAAGATCGCTACGCGCTGCCCAATACGCGCTTCATGATCCACCAGCCGTTGGGCGGCGTGCGCGGCAAGGTTTCTGATATCGAAATCGAAGCTAACGAACTGCTGCGCGCGCGCGATCGTATCAACAGACTGATCAGCAAAGCGACCGGTCAGCCGCTGGAGCAGGTAGAGAAAGATACCGACAGCAACTACTGGATGAGCCCGGAACAGGCAATCGAATACGGCATCGCCAGCCATGTCATTACCCGCTGGGACGAACTGAAAGCCTGACGGCTGAAGTCCCCATCGCAGCGCCCATAAAAAAGGCCCCTGCGCGCAACCTCAGCAGCTAACGCGGCTGTAGTGAAGCGCCGGGGCCATTTTTATGCCGCCGATTCTGGCCGCTGTCGAAGCGGCAGGGCCAGCGACAGCACCAAAAAATGGGCCCGCAGGCCCATTTCGCAAGATAACGCTTTACTCGCCGGAGGCCTGCTGCGCCTCGTGCTGACC
>NZ_VHQI01000046.1 GCF_006517625.1 Mixta tenebrionis
ATAAACAACCACGGATTTCCCCGCTGCGTTGGCAGCGTTCTGATTACGTCCATCGCCAGTGAGTTAAGGTGAACAATCCGTCCATAGCCATTCTTGGTTTCAGGGAGCCACAGGGTGCGTTTAACCGGGTCAACATGCTCCCACTTAGCCAGACGCAGCTCATCACGACGAAGGCCGGTCAGTAACAGCAGTTTGACATAGCGGGCAGCTACAGGGCTGGTATCGTTATCGGCGGAGAGAAAAATACGACGAATTTCGTCCTCGGTAAAATAACGCTGTCGGGCGTTGTTCTCCCTGAGTAGCTGTACCACCCTTGCCGGATGAACAGAGGTCATGCTTTGCCTTCCGGCCCATGTAAAGACGGCTTTAATGAGTACGATGACACGGTTACAGGTAGCCGCTGACAGGGAAGTACTTAACGTCTGCTGAAGGCGCAGAATACTCGCTGGTGTGATATCGCTCAGCAGCCTCTGACCAATGGCGGGACGGATATGATCGCGGTAGCGCTGAACATCCTTTCCCCAACTGCGTTTAGCGGATTTTGCCCATGGCAGATAATGCTGATTAAAGAGTTCATCGAACGTCAGCTCCATTCTCTTGTTTTCACGCTCCTGCTTAGGGTCAGTGCCGGTGGCAAGGGAACGTTTGTGTTCTATGGCAATCTGACGAGCAAGATTGACGTCCACTTCAGGCCAGTGACCAATGGCGATGGCGCGTTTTCGTCCATGATAAAGGTAGCGTAGCAAAAACTTTTTACGACCTTCTCTTCTGCTGACCAGACACTTGAGGCCGGAAATCTCGGTGTCGCTGTATTCGGCATCGGTACTGCGTGCATCGGATGTGTTAGGGGGCAGGGATTTAATGAGCTGATTAGTAAAACGGAAGCGTTTGGGGGTGGACATATAACCTCCTGTGACTGGTGTAAAGAACGTCAGGGTTGACCCATCCCCGGCACGGC
>NZ_VHQI01000047.1 GCF_006517625.1 Mixta tenebrionis
ATCGTACTCCTGTTTATACAGGCAGCGTCCCAGCGCATCATAGCCGTTTGGTTAATTGAACAGACCTGAAATAATAAAAAAGCCGAGAAAATAGTTGCCCTTCCTCGACTCTTTTTACTAATTACTCATGAGTAAGCGATACTCTAACTGACTCCAGAATAACTGACAATTTATCTCTATCACTATCTGAAATACCTAGCTTTTTCATTTTTTCTACTGAACGCTGAAGAGCATCTATGAATAAGTTAACCCTTTGATGAAAATTACCATGCAAAAAATCACCATGATCTATTTTTAATCTAAATTCCAAAACCTTCCGTTTTACATGTTTTTTAGCAATTTCCTCAGCCCAATTCTTATTATCTCTTATCATGGCAATATATGCCCATTTCTCATAATCATTATCAAAAACAATTTCTTCTAGACATTTATTTATCTCGAACTCAAGGAAACGTCTTACTTCTCTATATTGTTCAGCAACATCTATATCTGCTTCTGATGATATCCACAATTTCATAATATTAATAATCCGATTTGTTAAGTGGAGGGCGCTTACCACCATTATTAGATTTATACTCTAGTATTTTATCGTGTTGCCAGGTATGCATCTCCTTCTTCGTTCCTTCCGCTTCGAAGAACATATCTACATTATTATCATCCAAATATTTTTGACTATAACGAGATGTCCCCATTGTGGTTTCACCATATTTAGCTACTTCACCTGTATCCCGATCTCGCAAAGTATATCCTTCAGCCGGTTTATCCGTTGAATGGCTATTACCATGAGCTGAGTTACATTTTTTCTTTTTACGTCCAGGCTTTTTCGCAAACTGACCATTTTTTCTATGTTTTTTCCATAGGCCAAGCGGATCAAACCAATCAAAAACATTTGGTCCATATTGATACGGATTAATCCCCCCAACCAATCCTATCGGGTCCTGGCTGATAAA
>NZ_VHQI01000048.1 GCF_006517625.1 Mixta tenebrionis
ATAATGCCAAAAATTTCCCGTCACTCTTTGCTTGATTATTAATAAAATATTAACGAGCTTTTGGTCTTAATTTCTGAGTAAGTTGGTGCTGATAAATTAGTATCCTGCTAAAGGTTTTCTCAAAGATATTTTTATTTATTATTCTGCTTAATATCAGGCTGCCTGTTATGTATTGTTATCTATATGAACTTAATAAATAACGCCATACAAAGGTATGGCGTTATGGCGCTGTTGATTAACTGTCCTTAAATCCTGGCTTGCCGTTTTTAGCGCGCCACTCTTTTACTTCTTTAACGACACCTTCTGGCGAATNGTCAATTAATTTATCATCATCTGCTTCGGTTGCCCCATCAGCTCGGAAAATTTTCCTGACAAACTCCAGAAATTCAGCTTCAGTATAATCAGAAATAATTTTTTTGCTCATTTTAACTAACCTCATTTATGAATGTTAACATGATTTTTAGGCGTGGTTATGCCAAGGTTATCAATATCATAAACTGCTCCGCCATCCTCTATTGATTTTATATGATGAATTTCGAATCGTTTTCTTCCTCCCTTACGATCTTTTATATCTACTAATGGTGATTTGCTGTTTTTAACAAATGTTTTTCTCAGAATATCAAAATTCTTAGTTAAAACATCAACCCTACCCACCTCTCTCCAGACAGCCCTGCGGAAAGCATCAAAACTTGAATAGGTGCGACCACGTAGTTTATCTGCCACCTGGCTGGGGATGGGTACACCGGTTCCTTCACCCGCTTTAGATAACCAGTTTTCATCTGCGGGAGCGTCTTTTCCTGTTACGGTGCCGGGCATGTTTCGCGGACTGACAGTCATCACATACACCGGCTCCAC
>NZ_VHQI01000049.1 GCF_006517625.1 Mixta tenebrionis
CGCTCTCGACCGAATATGAATTAAAGGTAACATCATGGATACACACACACCCTACAACTGCAATGACATAGCCAGACTTGCATTGACTATGCACGGTCACAGCTATTTCTTCTCACTCCGCCGCCATCTCAACATTAACTTTAGCCGGGACTTGAACGGAAGCGGAACACAGGGTTTATTCATCAAAAAACAAAACGTTGATATTGATTTAATTAAGGTAATTTTTGATTATACCGACAACAAAAACGATGATTTCCTCTATGAGGCTGATCTCATCAAAGATCAACGTAAAAACTATGAACCCACAGTTAACAGAGGTAAACACCGGTTCGTTGCTAAACAAATCGAGCTAAATATCGACTGGAACGGTAATGAAATCCAGCAGTGGAGAGCGGATATCGAACGACTAACGAGATCGCACGATAATCTTGAGGACTGGTTAAAAAACGGCTCGGAGATGCTGGTATGTTGCGCCTCTGGATTTTTTTGTCGTCTCCCCACAATCCTTACTTTAAACGACCTTAAGCAGTATGTTGCAATGGGAGTAACTCTAGAAGACCTTAAAACTCGGCTCAAGTGCTCGAAATGTGGTAAACGTGGGTCCAAAGTCACAGTATTTTGATTAATTATCTAAGCAAGACTCGCCATGTCGTCCATAACGACATCGTTAAAAAGAGTGGACTTCAACATGTCAAATTTTAGCAAAGCATGCTCTTTGCCCTTATCACATGTAATTATATCCGACTGAAACACATATTATTTCTGTGAAC
>NZ_VHQI01000005.1 GCF_006517625.1 Mixta tenebrionis
CGAGGCGGAGACCGGGAGCGTGAAGGTTCTCAGCACCGTTTTACGGTCTTCCGCCAGCACGTGACCGCGGATATCATAATGTTTACGTTTAAATCTTGTTTTTGTATAACAGCCGGTGGTGAAGAAAATCTCATCCCACGGGGCGCTGTAGATATCTCCGTCTGTGCTGAAAACGTGCACCCGCCTGTTTTTACGATCAAAGCGGACGGGATAATGGGTCCAGCGAAAACATTCGACTCTGAGCATGAGTGAGAAAAGCCAGGCCAGTAAAAAGGAAATGATGACGACGCCCGTACCAAACCCCCAGAAAAAGAATTCCCGCTGATGACCAAGCAGGTANAAAGCGAACGGGATAATGGGTCCAGCGAAAACATTCGACTCTGAGCATGAGTGAGAAAAGCCAGGCCAGTAAAAAGGAAATGATGACGACGCCCGTACCAAACCCCCAGAAAAAGAATTCCCGCTGATGACCAAGCAGGTATTCGCGTATCATCGTCGATGAAAAGTCAGTCACACTCCAGCAGCAAAGTACAAAAGCACTAAGAGCGGGACCAGTTAGAAAGCCTTTAACTGAATACCACTTATCCACTATTTCCATATAGCCTGAACTGAAATGGATTACGGCCGTATCATCCATAACGTTTCGATCGCCCAGATCGATCTTTTCACTCTGAATTAAGCGGTGATTTATTTCATCTTCTTTTAATACGGGTGAAGCCCGGTATTTATACTTAATTAGCAATCCATCATAATCCATAAATTACTCCACCTGCATAATATCTTTTAGACTCTGCATTTCTATCTGCATCGTTGGGTGTTTTTCAGGAGAAATACCTTCCGGCGTAATTCCCCACATAGTTTTTTCCAGCCATTTTTGCAAATCATTAGTTTGTTTCCATGAAATATAAAATGCCGCAATTACTAATATACCAGCTGAAATCCAACTCAAAGCAAGGCCAATAGCTGGAGCACAAATTCCAAATCTCACAAGGAATTGTATACCTAAAGCTCTTCCGATATTAATCAGTGCATCACTTATCCACATCCAGTTAATAAATGGTGCAACTGATAAATACAATCCCGATAATGCAGATGCACCATATGCAAAAGCCAGCCCCTTTCGATTATGGTTCCATTCTTCACTTATATGGGCATAATCATAATACGCCGTCACAGCTCCCCCTGCAGCTCCAAGCCAACGTCCCGCTGTAGCAAACCATCCGGCAATTTTTTCTGCAGCAGAACCAGAAAAAGCAGCGCCTAGTTTATTAAAGC
This sequence comes from Mixta tenebrionis, assembly GCF_006517625.1. GTDB lineage: Bacteria > Pseudomonadota > Gammaproteobacteria > Enterobacterales > Enterobacteriaceae > Mixta > Mixta tenebrionis. The sequence continues at coordinate 1,276 of NZ_VHQI01000005.1, forward strand.
GTATAATAGCCGTTTCTATTGTTCCAGCCGTTGTCCCCGTTAATGATAATGTACCTGCCCAGAAGCGATTTCTGGCCTCCTGCTGGCTTGCGGTAAGAGGTTTATGACTAAAATCCATACTTACCCATAGCGCCGCCGTTTGTAAAGCCATGGAAACAACACCAAGCGCCAGCGGCACACTCTGCCTTATCGAGCTAAAGCTGGCGTTAACATGATTTTGCCAGCGAGCGAACAGCAGCCTGTCAACCTCGGCCTCGGTACGCAAAGACTCTTGCAGGCGATAATTACGTTGGCTTTCAGGCAATGCAGCCAGTTTATCAAAAGCTTCCAAATCAATAGCGCCAATATAATTCCGCTCGCCGTTCCCGCTAAGAGGCAGACCATCAATTTTCAGACGACGTACTTCCCAGCGAACATACATACGTAAAACGTCTTCCGTTTTATCACCTGCAATGCCAGCGTTTCGGCCCATTACCCTGACAATATCCTCAACAAATTCAGCTTCTGTCGCCACCCGGGGTATAGGTATAAAGGCGCGCCGAACGCTGGCCGCCATTATACCAAACAAACGATAGCTTAAACGGCTTTTGGCTGCCGTTTGCAAAAGATAAGAAACGCTACCGGTCAGATTACCCAAAAACGCGCCAAGGTAGCCTGCTCCTGCCTCATGCATTTGGCCCAGTGTATCCTTGAACGCATCGGCAAAAGAGCTCCATGGCTTATCCCATAAACTGCTTTTATCCTGAAAATAGGCTTCAAAGCGTTCTGAAAATTTATCCTGATTAAACACCAGCGCACGCATTAGAATATTATCATCATCGTCCGTTCTCTTTTTCAGCTGCTCGGTGAAATAGCGAAACGTCAACGCTTTGTCCTGCATACCAGTAATGCAATAATTAACCGTTTGAATATAGTCGAATCCGCTCTCGATATCTGTTTTATCAAAGTTATATTTAAAGTAACCCGTAGTCAGTTCACTTTTGAACCATGCCAGATACATTTCAGTCGCGGGTATGACAACCGAGTCATCATAGCGCTTTGTTTCCTCGTTAAATTCTTTAACAAACTGCTCAAGCTGTTTTTCATCGTAGTGCGCCGCGTAAGTTTGCCACTTTTCATGCACTATCCTTTGCAGGTTGCTATCCAGATAAGCATTACTTTGTTCTGCAAGTTCTGGTGATGGCAAGAGAGGTATGGCTCCACGTGTGTTAACTCCAAACTTATCCCTCATCGCCCTAAATTCAGTTTCTGAAATGACATCGCGAGCACACTGACGAGTCATTGCCTCCTTCATGCCCGTTATCGTAGAGGCAAGCACATATTTCCACAGGAATTTTTCATTGGCGTAAAGATCACGCACTACCTGATAGGACAGCAATGATGAAATTTCCTGTAAGACAGCAACCGGGTCCTGAAGAACTATTATAGCGCCACCGCCGGGCATTAACTGTTCAGCAGCCTGTAATAAATTGGCGCTGGCAGCAGGAAGCGGCTGAAAAGATGATGCCGAATAAGCTGTCATTTCAGCATAAACGGATAGGGTATTATGTTCAGCGACGACATCGCTTAACCGGGAAATACCGATCAGATTTTCTCCCTGTCTGTTGTTAAGCCAGGCGTCCATATCAAACTTTTGCATCGTTTTCTGACGAACACCAAGATCTTCATGTTTTTTCCTGACCGCTGGCGTCCATTTATTTTCCGACCAGCCAAACCAGAATACACCGTTCTTCATGGGAGGGGGCATTATCGGCAAAGTCACCAGAGAAGCGCGAGCCAGCTCTTCTGGTTTGGTTATGCAGGGCTTCATTTCACCGCTTAACAAGCCTGGTGGTATATAACCAGAGCCAGGTAAAGGATAATAATAGCCCTGTTTCGTTACATAATAATCCTGCCAGCGGTCGATCATCTCATCATAGACATGGAGATAGCCCTCCCTCAGTAAACGCCCCGTATAGGATGTCTTTCCACCAGGAACAATAGACGGATAAACATCTTCCGGCAAGTGAGGGAGTTTATCGTCCTTATCTGCAATGCCGGGACGTATTGGTAAAACAGGTAAACCATAGCGACTGCAAAAACCACAACCCTGATTACTTTTTTCCATCGTCACATTCCTTTCAACGTCCTGACTGAATAACGATCTCCTGCCATTGAATATCACTCAGGTTTCTTACTGTTCGGAAAAATATGCCCGGCTTATTATTTGCATATTTTAGCAAATTCTGGATTACAGGAGCGCGCCAAAAATCAGGCGAACGAGTTAAGGCACTACAGGCGAAAATAATTAAATCATCGTCGTGCTCAAGTCCCAAACCTCTGCCCTGATTTAATAATTTTTCGATCTCCCGACTGCATCGCTGGCGCTCCTGAATATTACTGACAATTTTCATTTCAGTTAATACGCTGTTTATCAAGCCAATATTTTGCAACCGGGAAAATGGCGGAGTATTGCCGCTTTCTGCGTCAGCAGAACCGCTTTGCGAGGAGCGATACTCTAAGCTATGCCATTGTCCTTCAATCCACAGAGTCCAGTGTGTGATTTGATTAACAGGAAGGAAAGCCATTAACTCTTTCCATGTAAACATCCAGAAAAAGTGAATTAATACGCGCGGATCATAGTAACGAATGATATGATTTTGATGTTTTTCATTAGTAAAAAGCATGGCTTTAATCAGCGAACTGCGAATCTCTTGCGCAGAGCAGTCGCTTCGAAATACTAACTTACATAGCGGAGGTACGTCTGAAGACGTCGCCTGTCCCAGCTGCTGCATCAGCGTTTGCCAACCATCCGCCTTCATCTCTTTTAGCGGCAGCAACCACGGATAGAGCGGAGCCTGAGGTTGCAGCATGGGTGAAACCATTTCCAGCACCGGCCACGATTTATCAATATCCGGATGCTGCATTCTGTCAATAATGGCAAAATCATGCTGGCCTAATGGCAGCGGATTTTTCAGGTAGTGTGGTTGCATCTTTGCGTCCTCACTTCAGCGGTACGGTAGCACTGCCCTGAATAAGCGCTTCAGACGCTGCATTTTCACAGGCGGTAAATTTAGGGAACGGAGCCTGCTGCATTGCAGGACCAGCATAATTAAAGTCAGCGCTCTTCACGTTAAACTCACCACCGGTGCCGTTCTCTATTTTTGTCGGGTCAATTGTCAGAAAAGAGCCACCGCATCGCAGCGTAATTTTCTTCTTAGCTGAAATGATAATTTCATCATCGGTACTGGCAACAGAAAGCGCTTTGGCAGCAATGATATCCATACCATCACTCTGTGCCTGAATTTCAACCTTTCCTTTAGCTGCTACCAGTTTCATGCCTAATTCATGCACAAATGCAACAAAGCCTTTTTTAGCTGCCAGAACCATGCGTTTGAGCGCACTGACCTCTGTATTACCACCAGCAGTAAATACTTGGTTATGGTTTGCGCTCAGCTGAATATGCTGAGGCGTGGACAGCGCTATACCTCCGGGCGCTCCGGCAACAATAACCGGCTCTTGAAACTGATCTACGCTTTGCTGCAAAAACTGTTGTTGGCTGTTCTCATCCAATCCATCAATTTTTGCCGTTATCAGTACATCAGACAGGGATTGCACCAACGCTAATGCATCAGCGAGCTGACGCTTAATTTCATCCATACTCAGTTGCTGCGCCATCGCCTTCGGTTGCGCCTGCGTAGTTAGCAGTAACCCTTTGCCGCCGCGAACAGCGATCCAGTCATCAGTTCGGAGTTCGGCCCCCTCGCCCCGCTGCTGCCGCTCGCTGTCCACCAGGTGGCCGAGGTTCAGTTGGCTTTTGCCGCCATATTCTGTGGAGACTTTGATATGTTCCTGGCCGCGGCTGTCGTCCAGACGTATTTTGTTATTACTCGGCGTGCGCAGTACGTTGCGCTTGTAGTTACGGATAGTGACGTGATCCGGGTGGGCCGAATCATGCAGCACGCCGGCAATATAGGGACGATCCGGGTTGCCATCCTCAAAGCCTATCGCTACCTCGGTGCCCGCCAGCAGCGGCAAATGCAGGCCGTAAGTGTCGCCAGCATAGGGGCGCGCCTGGCGCACCCACAGGCTTTCGAAGCCGGTTTCCCAGCTGTCGCGATCGAACAGCATATTGACGCGATAGCGCCCGTCTTTATCGATATGGCCGTAGGTATCATTTTCAGTGGTGCTGGTAACGCGTGCCGGAAGCGTACCCGCCATTAGCGGACGCTCGCCCGGCGCGGGGCGGAAGCCGTAATCGGTGCTGTCCGGGATGGCGTCGAAATGGATTTCGAAACTTCTGTCACGTCGCGCATGGCTGTGCATATGGGTAATCACCACGCCCCTGGCGAAAACTTCCGTAACCTCCTGTCCGCCGCTGACCTGCAATATCTGGCCCGGCGCCAGGGTGGCGCAGCTGGTTATCCCCTTAAGCCGCGTTTGATCGTTCAGGTAGCGCTCATGGCGCAGTCGGGCGTAAAATGCGCCCGTTTCCGGCTGCGGGTAGCGCTCAGCGGCATTGCCCGCCGTCAGATAATTATCGGCGTAGTGATAGGCTTCGCCATAGGTGGTGGCATCGCTGCGGGAGACATCAGCCTGCGCATTCATCTCCGCCGTCGCCTGACGATAGTTATAGTCGCGGGTGCTGACCTGCTTCTCTACCACGCGGTGACGGCTCTCCATGCCCCATACCGATTCCACCCCCTCGTCGTGCTGCCCGGAAGGCGGCACCGAAGGCAGAGTTATCGCCGCTTCGTAACCCTGCCGACTGTCGCTGAACTCCACAACGTCGATGTTGAGGCGCGTATCGGTAGTGAAACGAAACCAGATACCCACCTCGCCCAGCAGGCGAGTAATAAAGTGCAAATCGTCCTCGCCGTACTGCATCACCTGCTCACGACGCGGGTACGTCTGACTCAGCGAAAAGAGAAAATCCTGGCCGCGCAGGCCGTGACGCTCGCGCAGGATTTTTTCCACAATCTGCGGTACTGACATATCCTGATAAATTGCGTTCTGATGCGAGCGATCGAGCAACGCCAGGCGCGGCTGCAGCGTCAGCGCGTAGCGGGTTTCATCCCTTGAGGTGCTGAGGCGCTCAAATCCGGTAACCACGCCCTGCATGACGCGCACCGGCTGCTGGATTTTAAGACCGAAACCCTGCGCTACCGGCGCCTGCAGCGTCAGGGAGGCGGGCTTCATCAGCATCGCCTCCCGGCTAATGGCGTGATCGGAGCTGGTAAATTCAATGCGATAACGAAACGGCTGGCTTAGCCGCTCTTCTCCCTCGAAGGCCAGCACGTCCAGTAGGGCGTGGCAGTCCCGCACCGCCAGCAGATGATGGCTGTGACTGAACCTTATGAAGGTAGGATTAGTATTCATGCGTTGTCTCCTTCCGTTGATGCTTCTCCGCCTGCAGGCAACCTGTGTCCTCTTCCCCTGCGGAGACAATCCTGGATTTTAGCTACGCTACCGCCCATCGCTGTTACCCAAGCGCATCAGGTCTGGTTGCCAATTGTGGCATCGTTATTCAGCGTCCGGCTCCTGACAGGCGTTCGCCTGCGGCACCAGACTGATTTCCACGCGCCGGTTCTTCGCCCTTCCTTCCGGCGTGTCATTGTCGGCAACCGGGCGGCTTTCGCCGTAGCCCTGCACCGCAAAGCAGCTTTCCGGCACGTCCCCGCTGTCGCGCATCCAGTCGCGCACCGCTTCGGCACGTTTCAGGGAGAGCGCCTGGTTTTTCTGCGTATTACCGGTGTTGTCGGTATGGCCCGCCACGACGATCAGCCAGCCGGGTTTCGCCTTAATGCCCAGCAGCGAATTTACCAGCAGCCGTGTTGAACCAGGCTTCAGCGCCGACTTACCGGAATCAAACAGCGACATGCTGTCGAGGCGTATGATAGACGGCGGCGCTTCCGGTTCAGGCTCCGGCGGTGGAGGAGGCGGCGGCGGAAGATAAGAGCGAATGGCCTCCAGCAGCGGCAATCGCAGGCGGCCGCCCTGATAGAGTCCCAACCCCAGCCGCAGCGGTTCGCCGTTGCGCGCCCAGTTATCCAGCTGCGCCGCATCCGCGCGCAACACCTTTACCGCCTCAGCTTTAGGCGCATAATCATCCATTGCGATATGGTTATAGTGCTGAATATCGAAGCTAAGACGGCGCAGCAGCTGACGGTTGTTCCAGCCACTGCTGCACAGGGCGACGATGGCGGCAAGCGTGAAAATAACCAACCCGTAACGCCATGCCCGCTGACGCGGCGTCAGCCCCTGCCCGCTGGGGAGCAGAGGAAAAATAAAGTCAGGCAGCGGCGACGATAAGGCGGCTGTCGTATCAACCGGCTGCCAGCCAGCCACATTTTGTAGCGCGGTATGTTGCTGTAGCCAGACGGTCCAGAGCGATGCGCCTGAGGGCGCGGATAGCATCGGCCCCATTCCCCAGACGACGGCGGCGGGAAGCAGCGGTGGGATATCCGGGTTCTCATCAACAAATACGCTGGAAACATGCTGCTGAAACCAGCTCATCAGAGAATTCATCAACGCCTGCTGCCGCATGGCGCTGGCGCCGCCGCCGGCGACCCAGGATGCTACCGGGCAAGGCGCGGCGCCGGCGCGCCAGAGCGCCGGATCCTCGCCTGATACCGCCGACTGCCAGAGCATCTCACTGATAATGGCGCTGCCCGCCAGGCCGCTCAGCACCAGCGGGACAGCCTGCCCGCTATCCCGACGCAGCTGGCTAATCTGCCAGCGCAGCGCCAGCAGGCGGCTGGTCAGGGTTTCCGTATCGCTGTGCCGCTGGGGAGATACCATCACCATTACCGCCAGCTGGCGTCCCCAGCCGGGGCGCAGCCACAGCAGCTGGCGCGCAACCGGTTCGATATCCAGATAGTTTTCTACTCTGATCCAGCAGCCCTGGGTTACCGTCAGCACCGGCGTCTCATTCGGCCAGCTTTGCGGAACGTCGCCGCAGACCAGCACTATCGGCTGGCGATAGGCGGCGTCCGGCAAATTATCCAGGTTAACGGCGGGTTGATAGCTCTGACGGCGGCTGGCGACATAAGCAATTACCGCGATTAACGCCCAGATCGCCAGCGTCAGCAGCAGAGCGTTTAAGCGCGATAACGGCAGAAAGACCAGACAGACCACGGCTGACAGAAACGCGGCCCACAGCGCCAGCATATGCCGCTGCAGGGGACTCATTTCACCACCTCAGGCAGCAGCGTTAGCAGCATCCGATCGAGCCAGAGATCCAGCCCCCACCACAGCGCCGCCAGTACCAGCACGCTGAGGCCAATACGCGCTGGCCAGGAGGCGAAGCAGCCGCCCATGCCGCGTCCGGCCTGCGCCTGCGCCAGAACAGGCTGCTCCTGGGAATAGCTAAACGGCGGAACCTGCTCGCTAAGCGCCCTTACCAGCTTTTCACGTTCAGGCGCGTGCAGCGATCGATAGCCGCCAAGAAAGCCCAGCAGCATAACCCGGTGGAAACAGGTGACTACCGCCGTTTCCGGCGCCGGCTCGCGCAGCACATCGCGCATACGATCGCACAGCGTGTCTCCAGCCTCGATGGTGCCGAGAAAGTGCCCCTGCAGCGGCAGGTTATACCACTGCACGCAGGCGTCATCCTGTACGCCGCGGCTTTTTACCGCCTCATCCAGCAGCGCGCATTGGGCGATAAGAATATGCTGACAGCCTGCCTCATCCAGCCCGGCTTGCCGCAGCGCTTTCTGTACGCGCTCCACATCGTCAACGCAGCGCTCCCACAGGATGCGGCCTTCGCCATCCTTAAACTCCGGCCCGTGACGCAGGCTGATAACCTGCAGCCAGGTATCCTGCAGCAGCGCATCGATATCTATAGACGCGGCGGTTCCGCGTTTGCTGTCACTCATGTTCTCAGTACCGCATAAAGTTCAAGTTCAGGCTCTCCCAGCGTGCCCGGCGTGTAGAACATGCAGCTGCCGCTTTCCAGCATTTCCTGCGCGGCGGGGTGGGAAAGATCGAGGGAGAAATACTGGTTTTCCAGGCGCAGCGGAATCGCCGCCGGTACATGCCGCAGCGGCCTGAGCGGTATCCCCTGGCGGGAGGCGTTAACCAGGCTGGTAACGTAGTCAGGACTGCCGACTTTACACTGGCGCGGGAACTGCTCCTGCAGCTGCGCCACCGGCAGCGGCGAACGCACCGAGAGATAGTAGTCGGCGCCTTCACGCAGACGCGGATCCTGCAAACGGGCCAGCCACTGACGCATCCGCTTGTCGTGCGTCAGCTCAATCGCCACCACCCGTGACGGCAGGCTGGCCTCCAGCAGATCATTTAACAGCTCAAACAGCGGCGGAAAGACGTCGTTGAGCTGCTGATGCTGATAGACCGGAATCGCGTTAACCTGATGCTCCAGCGAGAAGGTCAGCAGGCTGCCCGCCAGGCGCGCCAGCTCAGGATAGAGCCGCTCCGCCGCGCTCTGTGGAAAATGCTGAAACTGACCAAGCACCGGCTCGGCGCTGTTAAGCGCATTCAGCAGCCAGAACAGCGAAACGTCCGCTACCGCGAAATCCGCCATCCGCTCATTGCTTTCGCGGCGCATCGCCATCAGACGATTCAGACGCGCGCGCAGTTGGGTCATCAGCAGTTCCAGCTGGGTCATCAGCCAGCGGCTGCCGCTCAGGGTAAGCAGCGGCGGCAGAAAGGTTTCATCCAGCGTCCAGCCGCCCTGCGAATCCTGCTGCAGGCGCGCCAGCGGGCAGGTGAGATAATCGCTGTTGTTCTGATGGGCAAAACGCAGCGTCAGCTCCGGCTGTATAACGGCAATCTGCCGATCGTCATCGCCAAACTGATTGCGGACATCATGCCAGCGCTGGCGATAGCGCACCGGACGCTCCGCCCTCTCCTCCGGCTTCAGGCAGTTGCCGCCGTTGGCGCGCAGCAGCGGCAACGCCAGCACCACGATCGCCTGCTGCTGCTCGCGGTCAAGCGCCAGCGCGGGCGGCAGAGGATCGGCGTTATCGGTATCGATCAGCGTACCGTCCTGAAAACGCAGGTGCAGCCGGCGCGCCTGCAGGCGCCCCAGCTTCAGCATATCCGGCTCAAAGCTGGCTTCAATAACCCCCCACGGATGGTTAAGTCCCATTTGCGCGATACATTCTGCGGTCCAGGCGGTCCAGGCGGCCTGCTGTTGGAAATGCTGGGGCGCGATCATTATGCCGCGGCCCCATAAAGGTTGTTCCGTCTTCACCGTTCACCTGCCTTATGCGGCTGCAGGTTGATATTTTTCGACGACGAGACGTACAGGCGCCCCAATCCCGGACGTTCCAGCACCTGGCTCACGCCGTCCGCAGCGTTTTTATGTTGTACAGACATCAGCATCTTCTCTTGTTAATCCGTTAATCCGGTTGCCGTTACGCCTGCTATGACGCCAGCGCAGACGGCTCGCTGTGCGGCCCAACGCCCAGCGTCGGGCTGCGCCATAGCTTTTCCAGAGGGGCGCAGCCAGCAAAAACGCTGTGAGCTTTATTTTTATTAATATTAATTTTTTGACCTTCGGAGGTGGGCGACATGGTTCGGCCATAGCGGTCATCGCCGGCGGGCGGCAAACTCAGGCGCAGGCGCGCTTTTTTCCGGGCCGGGCCGGCAGACAGAGCAAAATTCAGGTGGATACGCGCCTGCGGTAATTTCCGCCGAAAGCGGTCATTCATGAATAATTCCTTTTAGCGCTGCGTGATATTTTCTGCATCACATTTCCCTGCGTGCAATAATAAATTATTAAGCACGAAAGAAGCAATTATTCCTCCCGTTGGCTTAATTGATAAAATTAATAAGATTTTTCCATTAATAATTAGCAAATCTTTCGTATTAAGTTGAGAAAAACCTGCTGTTTTAAAGAACTTTAAAACAGCAGAGGTTTGTTAGCGCGGCCAGCGCCAGAGCCTGACTCAACGACAGGATCTGGACTGTTAACAATCAGGATATCCCTCCGTTTTTTAGCGCAGCTACATTGCGGAAATTAAGCGCGGGCGTAAGTTAATGTGTCGCCTGCACGGCTCCCCGTTAAGGTTTATTGTCACAAGCGCCGGCAGACACAATTAACGCGCCGCCTGCACGGATCTCCGCGAAGGATTATCATCAGCGAGCACGGATATCGGCGCAATTAACGCGCTCGCCATTTCGCCACCTCAAAATAATTAGCCGGCAAGCCGATTATTATTGCGCTCATCAGCAATAATTACGCGTTGCGTGAATAAGCGCGTCCGGGACGCGCGTTAATCGTCGTTGTTTAACGTCTCTTTCTGTCCAATAAGAAAATAACGGTTTTGCAGCAGGTCCAGCGCGGTGGCTGCCTGCCGCTGTTCCGCTCCCGTTTCAGCGCGCTGTTCCTGCGCAGCGACATATCTTCGCAGCCGCTCTTCCGCAGGCACTGCGCGGTTAAACGCTTTCTGGGCTGCATATACCGCCGTTTTCAGCTCGCTGACCGTCATATACTTACCGCGCTTTTCATCCAGCGCGTTCAGGCGATCCGCCAGCTGCTGCAGCTGCTGCATACCCTCATGCCAGCCGCCCAGCGCCTCAACAGGCAGCGCATTAGCTTCGATACTTTGCCGCCAGCGGCGAACCACCTCTTCCGTTTGCGGATTATCCGGCCACAGCGCCTGCGCCTGCAGCGCCAGCTGCTGTCCGTAACGTTGGCGCCAGTCGGGCGACAGCGTCATCATGCGCTCCAGCTGAGCGTAGGTCTGCTCCGCCCACTCTTCGCTTCGCTGCATAATGCTGGTTGAATGCTGCAGCTGCTGTAGCTGCGCATCGGTTAAAAATAGCGGCAGCGGCGTCATCGTCGCGGCCAGCAGTTTTTCCTCATCAACCGGCTGCTGCAGGGTTGTCCAGCCCCACAGCAGCGCCGCGCCAGCCAGCAAAGCGGCGCCGACGCCGGCGATAAAATATCTGAAGCCGCCTTTTCCCGCGGGCCTGGCTATCTCGCTGCCGGGCGCAGGCCGCAGTGAAATAACATTATCCGCAGCGGGCTGCCGTTCCGGCGGCGCCAGCGCCTCAGCAGGCAGCGCCACCGCGGGCGACGCCTCCCCGACGCCGGCCAGATTCTCCAGCCGGACGATCGCCTGCTTAACCTGTCGCAGCAGAATATCCGTTCCGCTCGCCTGCCTCACTTTATGGCGCGCCAGCGTTTCGCCCAGATCGCTTAACCGTTTTTCAGCCTGATACAGCAGCGGCAAATCGTCAGCATCGTTCAGCGCCAGCGTGCGAAACACTTTTTGCAGCCGCTGGCTGAGGCCAGAGATAATTTCTATCCGTCCATGGGTGCTGGCCGGCCACATCACCGCCCAGTGGCGCGCCGTCAGCGTGTCCGTCAGCGCCAGGCCTTCATTTAAGCCGCGCAGACCGTCAATATGCGTGCGGGCAAGGCTGTACCAGGCCGCGGTTTGCAAATCTACGCCGTTCTGCCCGAACAGCGCCAGACTGAGGCTTTCAACGTGCCGCCAGTCAACGTCCGGTCTGGCCGGGTGGGATAACTTGCTGAGTTCATTGCGCAGAGCGGCATAATCCGGCAGCATGCGCGGATCGCCGCCGGTTTTGATATCGTTAGCATTTTTCACACGATTTATTCCGGGAAATCAAACAAGAAAATTAATAAACGGAGCCGTTGTGGATAAACTGCTGCTGTTTCAGATGGCGCAGCAGCACGCGCCCTTCCGGCATAAACTCGGTGCCGTAGCGCACCAGCCCTATCCCCTTCAGCTCGGCGTCAATGGCGTAACGCAGCTCGCCCGGCTGCGTTTGTTCCAGCATCACAACCGCAATTTTTTTCAGCCTGGGCTCATATTTCAACAGCACGCCGGAAAGGGTGGTCATCAGCTGATGGGCGGTGCCGGGCATACCCTGCAGGATCTTCGTCATATCCGGCAGGCCGTAATCGGGCAGGTGCGCCAGCGTACCGGCGCGGGCGTTGAGAATGCGCTGCATATTATCCAGCACCGACAGGATGAGCTGATTCTCCTCGCTGACCTGCTGCAGATCGAGACCGCCGGTAAAGTTGCCGGTCAGCATTTCATAGAGCGAAGGCGAATGATGAATATAGGGCATGGTTACTCCTTAACCGGTAGCAGCAGCCCTGGCCGCTGCAGTTCACTTTAACGCACTTTGTCGGGAGCGGGTTCCGGCGGCGCGCCATCCTTCCGCAATTATTTTTTCACACGTGCGGGCATTGCCATGCGCGCAAACGCCTTACCATCTGAACGGATGAATGCCGACAACCGCGGCGAGCGTTTCGGCGTCGGCATCACGCGCACAGCACCGCCGCCCTTACCGGGTCGAGCTGGATTAAGCCGCTCAGCAGCTTATCCATCTGCGGCTGTAGCCGCTGCCTGTCGCTTTCGCTGCGGCTGGCCTTCAGGCGCAGCAGGCGCAGGGAGCGAGCTTTAACCTCGAACGTCAGATCCGGTTCCCACTGCGCCAGCGTGAGCGCGGCCGCCGCGTCGTCCAGCTCGGTCAGGATATGCGCCGCCAGCTCGTTTTTACCGTACTGCTCGGCGATACGCGCCATCAGCAGGCGCAGCAGCCAGCGATTGCGCGTCCGTTCAGCCTCCGGGCGATGCTGTAGCCAGCCGAGCGCCGCTTCAATACCTTCTTTATCTGCCATCGCCAGCGCTTCCGGCTCCAGCAATAAAATATCATCCTGGACGGGCGCCAGCGCGGCTGCAGTTTCGCCGCTCCAGCCGTCCAGAGTGTCCAGCACCTGCTGGTTTATCCAGTTAAGCGTCGCTTCATCGGCAAAGGGGCTGCCGTCATTCCAGGCCAGGCTTTCCACGCCCGGCAGGCGGCTCAGCAGGCCCTGTAGATCCTGCCGCACGATTTCGGCCCAGGCCTCATATGCGCCGCCTAGCCGACTTAGCGCCTGATGCAGATACCACTGCAGATCGAGCCAGAGATGATTTACCCCCTCGGCAAACATGCGATCGCCCTGTTCCATCAGCTCCAGCCAGCTTTGCTGTAAATAGAGCCGCTTGAGCTGAGCGCGATATTCCGCCTTTGGCGGAGCCAGGCGCGTACGCCCCTGCGCATCCAGCGCCGGCAGCTGATGCAGCGTATCCCAGCGAACGCTTTTCATCAGGCGATGAGCGGAGAGCCATCCCTCCGGCTGGTCGCGCAGATAATTCGCCAGCTGCCTGGCCTGCTCCATCAGCTCGCGTCCGGAAGCGATAGCGGCAGTCTGGGCGTTAAATACCGTCCCGCTGGCTTTTAACTGCTCGTCGCTGCTGCTGTTTTGCGGCACCAGCGTAGTCATGCCGCCAGACTGCGCCATGCGGTTTTCCAGCGCGCGATAGAGTGCGCCCAGCTCAGGCTGCGCCGCGCTGTCCCAGCTTTCCGTTGCCTGCGCAATCAACGCCAGCGCGCCAACTTCCTGAGTAAATTCATCCTTGCTGACCTCCGGGTGCAGCGCCAGCGTATCAAGCATTCGGCTGCTCGCCAGCCAGTCAAGCGCCGCTTTACGCTGCCTTTCTCGTACCGGATAAAGGCTGTGCTGATAACGTTTCAGCAGTGCGGCAAGCAGGCTAAGCCCCTGAATAAAACCCGCTTCGCCATCCAGCTGCAGGCGCGCCCAGACGTAAAAGGCGGCCACACGGATATCTTTACTGCTTTGCACCAGCAGCTTTTCCGCCAGCGCAGCGATCTGTTCGCTGTTGATGCCGGAGAGTTTATTAACCTCTTCGCGGATAAGCAGGAAATCATCGTCGTAGCTGATATCTTCGCCCGCTGGCTGCTGTTCAGAAATAGGCGCCAGCCAGCGCTCCCACCGTTCAAGCGCATCCTGCATCTGCTGCATCAGCGCCTGCGGCTCAGCTCCGCAGAGGTTCAAAAGGGTGTTCAGTGTGGTCATAAAGCGTTCCGCTGCATGTTCAGTCATTCCTGCGCCATTACCTGCGGCAAGGAATTAAATAAGTTGAAACGGCTGGCTTATCAATGCGTCGTCGCTACGTTGCGCGCTTTCCAGCAAGGAAGCGCCGGACCAGCCTGCCGGCGCTTACCGGCGAGCGCAGTTAATAACCAGCAAAGCCAATAGCCTGCACGCGCCATTGCACGGCTGAGGTGACCAGCGATATTTACTTCGACGCGCCGGCCTCAAACGTCAGCTCAATCCCTTCGTCTTCGCTCCAGCCCAGTGAGAGCGCCTGCGGTTTCTGCTTCGCCGCCATATGCATCAGCAGCTGCTGGCTCAGCACCGGCAAAATCTGCTGGTTAAGCAGGCTGTCGACGTTGCGCGCGCCGGTATCCGGCAGCAGACAGGCGGCGGTCAGCGCATCGTACAGATTTTCTGCAATGTGCGTGGCCAGCCCGTAATGACGCTGCAAACGCCTGCTGACCTGCTCCAGCTTCATCTGCACGATAGTACGCATCGCCGCGGCCGCCAGCGGGCGATAGATAACCGTCTGAAAACGGGCCAGCAGCGCGGGCTGGAAATGATCGCGCAGCAGCGGACGCAGCAGCTCATGCAGATCGCCTTCGGTCGCCTCCGGCCGCTCATCCAGCAGCTGCATCAAATGGTCGCTGCCCAGGTTAGAGGTCATCAGAATGACGGTATTGCGGAAATCAATTTCACGCCCTTCGCCGTCGCGCATAAAGCCGCGATCGAATACCTGGTAAAACAGGTTCATTACGTCACGGTGCGCCTTCTCCACCTCATCCAGCAGTACCACGCTGTAAGGGCGCTTGCGCACCGCCTCGGTAAGAATGCCGCCCTGACCATAGCCCACATAGCCCGGCGGCGAGCCTTTAAGCTGAGAAACCGTTTGCGGTTCCTGATATTCGGAGAGGTTAATGGTAATCAACGATTTTTCCCCGCCGTACAGGCAGTCTGCCAGCGCCAGCGCGGTTTCAGTCTTTCCCACGCCGCTTGGCCCTACCAGCAGGAAAACGCCCTGCGGCCCGTTTTCCGATGTCAGACCGGTTTTGGCGGCACGCAGGCGGCGGGCGATCGCCGCCAGCGCCGCATCCTGGCCGACAACGCGTTTGCCGATTTCATCTTCCAGCGTCAGCAGCTCGCTCTGCTCATCCTTCATCAGCGAAGAGAGCGGTACGCCGGTCCAGTCGGCGACTACATTAGCCACGGTGCGGCTGTCGACATCGATCTGCAGCAGCGCGTTATCCTGCTGAATTTGCGCCAGTTCATCCTGCAGCGCATGGATTTCCGCCTGGCGACTGATATCCTGACGGCAGCTCATCAGCTGCTGCGCCAGCGCCTTCTGACGGGCAAAGTGCTCCTCTCCCTGGCTCAGCTCGTGCGCCAGCTCATGGCGCAGCGCTTCAATCGCGGCCAGACGACCGTCATCATGCCTGCCGCCAACGGCAATATCCTCCAGCAGCGCCTGCTGTTCCAGCTCCAGCGCGCCGATTTGCGCTCTGAGGCGGGTAAGAGGTTCCGGAATAGTATCAAGGCTCATGCGAATGCGCGCCGCTGCGGTATCCAGCAGATCGACGGCTTTATCCGGCAGCTGACGCCCGGTGAGGTAGCGGCGGGAGAGCGTGACCGCGGCGCGCACCGCCGCGTCGGTGATATGTACGCCGTGATGCGCGGCGTAGCGCGGCTTCAGCCCGCGCAGCATCAGGCAGGCGGTATCATCATCCGGCTCATCCACCTTGACCATCTGGAAGCGCCGCTCCAGCGCCGCATCGCGCTCAAAATATTGCTTATATTCGCTCCAGGTGGTGGCGGCGATAGTACGCAATTCGCCGCGCGCCAGCGCCGGCTTTAGCAGATTCGCCGCATCCGCGCCGCCCGCCTGGTTACCGGCGCCAATGATGGTATGCGCTTCATCAATAAACAGCAGCACCGGCGTCGGCGACTGCTGCACGGCGTCAATCACGTTTTTCAGCCGTTGCTCGAACTCGCCTTTTACGCCCGCGCCCGCCTGCAGCAGGCCGAGATCCAGCGTACGCAGCGCCACGGACTGCAGGCTTTCCGGCACGTTGCCTTCGGCGATACGCAGCGCCAGCCCTTCAACCAGCGCCGTTTTACCGACGCCCGGCTCGCCGACCAGGATAGGATTGTTTTTGCGGCGGCGAGAAAGGATATCCACCATCTGACGAATTTCATTGTCGCGGCCAAATACCGGATCGATGCTGCCCTCTTTTGCTTTGGCGGTAATATCCAGCGTGAACTTATCCAGCGCATTTTGTAGCGCCGGCGTCAGCTCGCCGCCTTTGAGGGTCGCCGCGTCCGGCGTCGCGGCCAGCCCGACGTCACCGCCGTAGCGCTGCGCCAGCTCAGCTTCCTGCTGGACTTCCGGGCGCTCGTCCGACTGCGCATCCAACAACGGACGCAGGCGCTCAAGCTGGCTCTGCGCCAGGGTCAGCAGCGGCCACAGCGCATCGCAGCGTATCAGACCGGGCTTATCCACCAGCGCCATCATCAAATGAACGCTGCGGATCTGTTCCTCATCGGCCAGCGAAGCGCGCAGCCACGCCTCCTGCATCAACGCCTGAATATTATCCGACAACTGCGGACGTTCACGTACGGAACGCGGCAGCGTATCCAGCCAGCTCAGCAGCTGCTGCCAGAGGGTATCCATATCCCATTCATAGCGGCGCGCCAGCACCATCAAATCGCCTTCGCCCTGCTCCAGCAGTTTCAGCAGCCAGTGCTCCGGCAGAATTTCCGCATGGGCGCGGGTCTGGCACAGGGAAGCCGCCCCTTCGAGCGCGCGCGCGCAATAAGGATTGAGACGACGTAACAAAACGGCTGGATTTTCCATAATTTTCTCTCTTTATCTGGTCCCTGACACGCTACCGCCCTTCGCTGTTTACCCAAGCGCATAAGGTCAGAGTGGTGGAGCGATCGCTTTTTTGCTGAAAATCCGCCCGGCAGACGCTCAGCAAAAAAAGCGGACGGGTTTCCCCGCCCGCGTCGGCTCAGGCGGTTGCCCGCTCGTTCCATGAATCGGAATGGATGATGTTGCCGTCTTTGTAAGTCCAGGTGATTTTTTCGTAGCGCAGCTCTATCTGCTCAAGATGGTTGTGTTTCTCAAATGCCGGATTCTTGATGTCGTGCATTACCGGGTTCACTTTCACCACCTTGACGTTTTCCAGTTTGGTGTTGAAGTACTCCACTTCCTGGCCCGCGTCGCTGATTTTGTACCACCTGAACTCTGCTTCCTTCAGCGTCTGCCCCGTGGTCACCGCTTTGTACAGATACGGACTGGAGGCATCGATTTCTTTGGTGAACAGAAACGGCGTGTGGATGCGCGTTCCCGTTAGCTTGCCGGTGTTGTTATCCGTCGGGATATACAGGTTGTGCTCCTGCGCCACCACCTCGATGCTCCCCTCGCGGTCCTGCACGTCCACCGAACCTTTGATGTCCGCGCCGCCGTCATCCTTCAGCCAGAGATATACGGGTATTGCCATGTGATTTTCTCCATTTATACGCCTTATCCTTCCCGCCGCCGCGTTAACAGCCGCCCGCAGGATTTGACGTATCTGCTTTAAAAGGCGCCGCCCTCCTTCGGCGACGCCGGGGTTTTGCCCGGCCCCGGACAGGCATCCGCCTGCCGCGCCGGACTGATTTCCACGCGCCGGTTTCCGCCAGCCTTATGCTTTGGCCTTCGGCATCTGCGACACCAGCGACAGGTTCACGTCCATTCCCTCAACCTGGAAGTGCGGCACCGCATACAGCTTCACGCGGAAGAACCCAGGGTTGTCTTCGATATCTTCCACCACTACCTTCGCATCGCGCAGCGGGTGCGACGCCTGCAGCTCGTCGCCAGGATCCGTCATTTCCGTCACCAGACCGCGCACCCAGGTATTCAGCTCCAGCTCCAGCAGCCGCCGGTCCTTGGTGGTTCCGATATTTTCCCGTTGAATAAGTTTCAGGTAGTGCGCGATGCGCGACAGCAGGAAAATATAGGGCAGACGCGCGTTAATGCGGCTGTTCGCCGTGGCGTCCGCCGTGTCGTACAGCGCCGGCTTCTGCGTTGAGTTCGCCGAGAAGAAGCACGCGTAGTCGCGGTTCTTGTAGTAGGAGAGCGGAATAAAGCCCAGACTGGCAAACTCAAATTCGCGCGTCTCCGGGATCATTACTTCCGAAGGAATTTTTACCTGATTGCCCGTACCCAGGTCATAGAGGTGTATCGGCAGATCGCGTACCGCGCCGCCCGCCTGCGGGCCGCGAATCTGCACGCACCAGCCGTTGTTGATAAAGCTGCGCACCATGTTCGCCGCAAACGCGAACGAGGCGTTGGTCCACAGATAACGCCCGTGATCCGGCCCTTTTACCTCTTCCACGTAGTTGAAGCTGCGCACCGGCACCGTGTCCGGCCCGTACGGCAGGCGCCCCAGCACCCGCGGCATTACCAGGCCGATGTAGCGCGCGTCGTCCGTCTCACGGAACGATTTCCACTTGATATATTCCGCGCGGTCGAAGTAGTTGCCGATGTCTTTGATGGCCGCAACCTCTTCCATCGTCTCCTTCAGGAAGAACTTCGGCCCCGCCGAGCCGATAAACGGCATGTGCGCCGCCGCCGAGACTTTCGAAATGTTGCGCAGCAGCGCCACGTCCTGCGCCGAGGCGTCAAACTCGTAGGCCGATATCAGCGCGCCTATCGGCTCGCCGCCCGGCGTGTCATACTCCGCGACGTAGGTCTGCAGATAGAGCCCGCTCTGCACGATCTCCGGCGCATCTTCAAAATCCTGACGCAGATCTTCCTTCGACAGATCGAGCAGCTCCAGCTTGACGTTCTGCCGGAAATCCGTCCGGTCCACCAGCGATTTCACGCCGCGCCACAGCGACTCTACCGCCTGAAACTCAGGATGATGCAGCACCGCATCCAGCTGCCGGCTTATCTGCTGGTCCAGCTCGGCGATGTGGTGATCTATCAGCGTTTTGTCCAGCTTCTCTACCCGCGTGCCCGCGCGGCTTAGCCGCTCCAGGAACACCTGCATCGCCGCCGTCAGCCGCTCGTCCGCCGTCGCGTCCGACATCGCCTGCGCGTCCTGCCATACGTCCGGCGCGCTCAGCCGCGTTACCGGGTTCAGGTTGATTTTTTTAAACAGCGAAGCGTACACGCTCCCCGACTCCGGACGTTCCAGCACCTGGCTTTCGCCGCCCGCGGCGTTTTCATTTTGTACAGACATCAGCATCTTCTCTCGTTAATCCGTTAATCCCGTTGCCGTCACGCCTGCTCCGGCACCAGCGCAGACAGTTCGCTGCGCAGCCCGTCGCTCAGCGTCGGGTCCTGCAGTATTTTCTCCAGTTCCCGGCGGAACGCCTGATTGTCCAGCAGGTTCGCCTTCAGATCGCGCAGCAGGCTGCGCATGGCGAGCATCGCCTTCAGCTGCGGTATCTGGCGCGCCACCTGCTCAGGAGTGAAGTCATTCATATCGCGGAAGGAGAGGCGAACATTCTCTTCGCTGCCGTCGCCGGCCAGGGTGTTTTCGACGGTCAGATTGACGTCGGGAGCGTAGTCTGCAAGGACACTGTTGAAATTATTCTTATTAATATTAATTTTATTTCTTTCTGACAGCGGTAACTCTGCTTTCCCGTTACTAAAATCACCTACTGCCAGGAGTTTTAACGGTAGCTCGACTTTTTTCTGCGCTCCGCCAGTGTGGAGATCGAGCCGGATATTTACGCGTGCTTTTGGCACCTCATTCTGAAAGGTATCAGCCATAAAATTCCCTTTATTAAAAATACGATGAACATTCAGTAAGGCAACTTTCGGGTTAATCCTAGAGCAAAATGACAATCCAGATCAACTTAAGGCATCAAAGATCTGATATGGAGTTAATAGTCAGAGTTTTCTTTCAGGCATAAGTTATAAAAGATTGTGTTCTGCGCGCTGGTGCGTAGCGTAAATACTGATTTTAGCGCGTTGAGCAGGGGTTTATGCTGGAGCGAATTTAAATAAAAAAACAAACATCCAGTTAAGATAAACAGTTGATTTTAGTCAACCTATTTTTACAACAAGCAGAAATAAAACATTAAACCGCGCCTCATTCATAAAAACTCGTTTCTGAATAATATTTTTTCTATTGCAATTATCTTTTAGCTGTAAAAATAATAAATCAGAAAAAAATCTGGATAATTCAACCAGAATTAATTATATCTGGCATTATATTGGCCGTTGCAAAATCGACGGCAATAACAGCGAATGGATAAGCAGAGCAGGGAAAATTGCCATACGCAACTGGCGCATCTGCAGACAATAGCTAAGATAAAAAGCATTTTTGTTTCCGACAGAGCATAAATACTGCTCGCGTTTATCGGCGCCCAAACCTTCTTACTCCGCCTTATTTGTGATGGCGATTACAGTTTTGCCATATAGGGCATAAAATCATTTTCCAGCGCTGAGAGAGCGAAAGGCGAGTGCGCTGTTATCTGGTGAAACCAGTCGCTGTTTGCCGGCTCTTTACCGCTGCCCGACGCCGTACCGCATAGTTCAGGCTACGGCAAGGGAATAATAGCAGCGCGGGACGGAGCATTTTCGCACATAAGAGGCGGCGGCGCGGCCGTTTCGGCAGGCTTCCCTGCCCGTTTGCGGTTAGCGCATCAGCGGTCGGCGGGATGTGCCGGAATGAAGGTGAGCGGGTTGATTTATAGCGCGTCTTGCCAGCCAGTAAAGGAGCACTCTGTCGTCGTCCCCTTCATGATCGGCCATCGACAGCAGCTTCAGTGAAAGCGTGGATTTATTGACCGGTTGACTGGCTTCGCTCAGTGCCACAACGGCTCGCCCGATCAGGCAGCAGACCTCATTTTCTTTCTCTGCGGTACCAGTGGATTCATATGTCTGGTCTTTCATATTTCCTCCCGTTGTCTAAATAATTATTCTGGCACAGCAGGTGGTTTCATGCTGTAACCATCTTGCCGGAGAAATATATTGCAACGCTTCCTGAGGTTTGCTTGCGATTTGCCGCCTTTGTTATCGTTGCCTTACGTAGCGGCCAGCCTTTGCCTGCTAACGTAGCCGACGCCCTTTCTTAACGTTGTGCCAGGCGCAGCAGGGCGCCGTCGGTTGCATAGCGCAGTTAATCGCATTAGAATCGCTTACCGTTGCCATACAAAACCCTCTTTTATTTAACCCCTCACCAACAAAAATCAACATCATCTCTAATCTCAATCATAGCGTCGGTCGCCGCGCAATGCCGTTCATACCTGCTCAGCGGCATTTCATTCCCGGTTAGCGGCGCTTCGTGACCTTTTTCCCTGCGTTTACCGGCAGCGCCCTATTATCAGCTTAATTCAGGCATTCCCGTACGGGAGAGAGATGATGAGCAAAACACCGCAAACGCACCCAAAAAAACTTGTTCGCTGGCTGACGCTGGCCGGCACCATCATTACCCAGTTTGCACTGGGATCGGTCTACACCTGGAGCCTGTTCAACGGCCAGCTATCGCAAAAGCTTGACGCGCCGGTCAGCCAGGTCGCCTTCTCATTCGGCCTGTTGAGCCTTGGACTGGCGCTCTCCTCTTCCGTCGCCGGTAACCTGCAGGAACGCTTCGGCGTGCGCAACGTCACTATTGGCGCCGGCATATTAATGGCGCTGGGTTTTTATCTTACCTCGCAGGCCAGCTCGCTGCTGGTACTGTGGCTGAGCGCCGGCGTACTGGTAGGGCTGGCGGATGGCGCAGGCTATCTGATGACCTTATCCAACTGCGTAAAATGGTTCCCGGAGCGTAAAGGGGTGATTTCGGCCTGTGCTATCGGCGCCTATGGCCTGGGCAGCCTCGGCTTTAAGTTTATTTGCAGCAGCCTGCTGCTTCACTTCAGCCTGGAGACCACCTTTCTGATCTGGGGCCTGCTGGCAATGAGCCTGGTAATCCCTGGCGCGCTGCTGATGAAGGATGCGCCGCGTCAGACGCTCGCTTCGCCGCAGGGCCAGCCCGCCGCACGCGATTACAGCCTGGCGGAATCGATGCGTATGCCGCAGTACTGGATGCTGGCGCTGATGTTCCTTACCGCCTGCATGAGCGGCCTGTATGTGATTGGCGTAGCTAAAGATATCGGTGAAGGCATGGTTAACCTCAGCGCGCAAACCGCGGCCAGCGCGGTCACCGTTATCGCCATCGCCAACCTGAGCGGGCGTCTGGTGCTCGGCGTGTTATCCGATAAAATGGCGCGCATTCGGGTTATTACCCTGGCGCAGATCGTTTCCCTGGCGGGGATGGGCATTTTGCTGTTCACCCATATGAATGAAATGACTTTCTTTATCTCCGTCGCCTGCGTTGCCTTTAGCTTTGGCGGCACCATTACCGTTTACCCTTCGCTGGTTAGCGATTTCTTTGGGCTGAATAATCTGACCAGGAACTACGGCGTGATCTATCTCGGCTTCGGTATCGGCAGCGTGCTGGGCTCGCTTATCGCTTCGCTGTTCGGCGGTTTCACTATCACTTTCAGCCTGATTATGACGCTGCTGGTGATTTCGCTGGTGATGTCGGTGATTATTCGCATGCCGCAACGGCAACACAGCCTGTCGCCGCTTTGGCAGCGTAGCTAAATGCCTTAGCGTTGCGGGCGAGTCGCTGACTCGCCCGTTTTCTTATTAACCAAACAGCGGTTCCGCCTGACCGGCGACCGGCATACGCACCGCCAACAGGCTGCCCGACCAGGGATAGCGCGCCAGCTCTTCTGCGCTACGGTTTTCCCGCGAGCTGGTAATATAGAGCGTTTTCAGATCTTCGCCGCCGAAGGCCGCCATCGTTGGCCAGCGCACCGGCAACGGAATCTCATCAACAATCTCAGCGGAGTGCGGATCGATACGCACAATGCGCCCGCCGTCGAACATCGCCGACCAGTAAAACCCTTCCGCATCTACCGCCGCGCCGTCAGGCTGTAGCCCGTCGCCAAAGCGGCGGAACAGTTCACGCCTGCCGATTTGCCCGCTGACCGGATCGAGCGGATAACGCCAGATTACATGGTTAGAGGTATCGCTGTGCCAGGCCCAGCGACCATCGGGCGAAAACGCCAGCCCGTTAGATATTTGCAGATCATCTTCAATAATATGCAGCTGAAGATCGCTATCAAGACGGCACAGCAGCGCGCCGTTGCGATCCTGCGGCTCCCATAAAGTGCCGCACCAGAAGCGGCCGAAGGGATCGACGCGCCCGTCATTGAAGCGGCTTTTACCCGCCTCGCCAGGATGATCCGCCACCTTACGCTGCGGCCTGCCCTGCTCATCCAGAAACCAGATGCCGCTGCGCATCGCCGCCACCAGCCCGCCTTCACGGCGCAGGCCGATACAGCCGATTTCCTCATGCTGCGGGAAAACCTGATGCTCGCCGCTTGCCGGATCGAAGCGGTGCAGCGCCGGAGCCAGGATATCCACAAACCACAGCGCCTGCTCCGCGGTTGACCATAGCGGACATTCGCCCAGCTCCGTTGCAATGGGTAAAACACGCTCCACTTGCCAGTTCATTCCTGCTCCTTTTATCAGCGGATTACTACTGAACTGTAGCGGAAATCGGCGTGGAGCGGTTTATCCGTGCGGTAAAATCGACAAACGCCTTAAGGCTTCAGGTTGGCGCCGCCGGTAGCGATAACCTGCTGATACCACCAGAAGCTCTGCTTGCGGTAGCGCGCCAGCGTGCCTTCGCCCTGCTCGTTACGATCGACATAGATAAAACCGTAGCGTTTTGCGATCTCCGCTTTCGATGCGCTGATCAAATCGATCGGGCCCCAGCTGGTGTAGCCCATCACTTTTACGCCATCCTCCAGCGCCTCGGCAACCTGCAGCAGATGATCGTTCATATAGTCAATGCGATAGCTGTCCTGAATGGTGCCGTCAGCTTCCAGCTTATCTTTCGCGCCCAGCCCGTTTTCAACGATAAACAGCGGTTTCTGATAGCGATCCCACAGCATGTTCAACAGCGTGCGCAGCCCAATCGGATCGATCTGCCAGCCCCATTCAGAACAGGTAAGATGAGGGTTCTGCACCATACTGAGGATATTGCCGCGCGCCTTCTGGTTCAGCTCTTCATCGGTGGTCACGCAGCCGCTCATATAGTAGCTGAACGAGACAAAGTCGACGGTTTCGCGCAGCGCGAGGCGATCTTCTTCGGTAATCTCCAGCTCGATCTGCTGCTCGTGCAGGAAGCGCAGCATATAGCCGGGCCAGGCGCCGCGGCACTGCACATCGCCAAAGAACAGCCAGCTGCGGTTCTCCTGCAGGGTGGCGAACACATCTTCAGGCTTGCAGCTGAGCGGATACATCAGGCCGCCAAGCAGCATGTTGCCGATTTTCGCGTCGGGAATAATTTCATGACAGGCCTTCACCGCCAGCGCGCTGGCGACCAGCTGATGATGGATCGCCTGATAAATCGCCCCTTTACTGCTGTCGCCGGGCAGCCCGACGCCGGTAAAGGGCGCATGCAGCGACATATTGATTTCGTTAAAGGTAAGCCACAGCTTTACCTTATGCTGATAGCGCTGGAAAACGGTGCGCGCGTAGCGCTGGAAGAAGTCGATCAGCTGACGGTTTCCCCAGCCGCCATACTTTTTCACCAGCCCCATCGGCATTTCATAGTGGGAGAGGGTCACCATCGGCTGAATATTATAGCGCGCCAGTTCATCAAACAGCCGATCGTAATAGGCCAGCCCCGCCTCGTTCGGCTGCGCCTCATCGCCCTGCGGGAAAATACGCGTCCAGGCGATAGAGATGCGCAGGCAGCGGAATCCCATTTCCGCAAACAGCGCAACGTCTTCAGGATAACGATGATAGAAATCGATAGCGATATCCTTCAGCGAGCGATCGCCCGGCACGCGTTCCACAACCGGTCCAAAAATACCCTGCGGCTGCACATCCGAGGTGGATAAGCCTTTACCATCCTCCTGCCATGCTCCTTCAACCTGATTGGCGGCAATCGCCCCGCCCCATAAGAAATTGTCCGGAAAGCGTTTCATATTCACTCCTTGTTATCGTGGCGCACGCCAAGAAAAGGCGCGCCTGCATGGATGGCGCTGCTGTCGGCCAGCGTAACCACCTCGGTAAAGTCTTCACTGTTGCTGATGACGATCGGCGTGGTGAGATCGAATCCGGCGTCCAGGATCGCCTGGCGATTGAACTCCAGCAGCAGATCGCCCGGCTGCACGGCATCGCCCGGCTTCACATGGGCGGTAAAATGCTCGCCGTTGAGCTTAACGGTATCAATGCCGATATGAATCAGCAGTTCGATGCCGCTATCGCTAAGCAGGCCAATGGCGTGACGCGTGGAAAACAGGGAGGCGACTTCGCCATAGAAAGGCGAGACGACTACCCCATCCTGCGGCACGATGGCCGCGCCGCTGCCCAGCAGCCCGCTGGCGAAAGTGGCATCGGCAACCTGGTCCAGCGCGACCACGGCGCCGCTTAGCGGCGCCAGCAGCGTCGCGCCGTCAGCCTGGCCGGCGGTAAATAAGGCGCGGCGGGCGGCGGAAGGCGCGGAGGCGGAAGGCGCGGAGGCGGAAGGCGCGGAGGCGGAAGGTGCGGCGGCGGAGGCGGCAGGAGGTGCGGCAGCGGAGGCGGCAGGAGGTGCGGCAGCGGCAGTAGCGGCGCCCGCAGCCGCGGCGGGCATGCCGGCAATCAGCGTCAGTACGGCACTTACCAGCAGCGCCAGCAGGGCTCCGCCAGCCGCGCCCCAGACGCTGGCGTCAATGCCGCCAGCCGGGATAAGCTGCGCCAGAGTGAAGACGCTGACCAGGCCAAACGAATAGGTGTGGCTTGCGCTCAGCGCTACCACCGCGCCGCCCAGCGCGCCGCCGATACAGCCGAAAATAAATGGCCGACGACGCGGCAGCGTCACGCCATAAACTGCCGGTTCGGTAATGCCGAAAATCGCCGCGGTCGTTCCCGATCCCGCCAGCATTTTCAGCTGCGCATCGCGGGTACGCAGCATTACGCCAAGGCTGGCGCCAGCCTGCCCCATCACCGCCGGCAGCACCAGCGGCACCAGCGTATCCTGCCCCAGTACCGCCAGATTATTCATCATCAGCGGAATGAATCCCCAGTGCAGACCGAAGATAACGCAAACCTGCCAGAGTCCGCCCACCACGCAGCCCGCAAGCCAGGGAGCAAAGGCATAAATCGTCTGATAGCCTTCCGCCAGCGCGTGGCTGAGCCAGGTCGCCAGCGGCCCGATCAATAAAAAGGTCAGCGGAACCGTTACCATCAGACAGATCAGCGGCGTAAACAGATTTTTTATTACGCCAGGCAGCGCCTTCGCGCACTGCTTCTCCAGCCAGCAGCTGAGCCAGGCGGCGAAGATGATCGGAATCACCGATCCGCTGTAGTTGAGAAAGGTGACGGGAATGCCCAGAAACAGCTGGGCGGGCGCGCCCGCCTGAGCGCCGGTCTCAAACGCCTCAATCATTAACGGATGCGTTAACGCGCCGCCGATAACCATGGTAAGAAACGGGCTACCGCCGAATTTTTTCCCGGCGGTATAGCCCAGCACCAACGGCAGAAAATAAAACAGCGCATCGCTGGCGACATACCAGATCTTATAAGTGCCGCTTTCAGGCGTCATCCAGTCGCAGGCTACGCACAGCGCCAGCACGCCTTTCAGGATGCCGGCGCCGGCAAGTACGCCGAGAAAAGGGGTAAAAATACCGGAAATGGTATCGATCAGGCGGTCAAACAGCTTCTCCTTGCGTTCCTTTTCCGCGTTTTCCGCAGCGGCAGGCTTCTCCTCGCTGTAGCCCAGCTGCTGGCAGATAGCCTGCCAGACCTCGTGTACGTGATTGCCGATTACCACCTGAAACTGCCCGCCGCTGATCACTACCATGATCACGCCGGGATGCGCCTTTAGCCCCTCGCTGTCAGCCAGCGCCATATCCTTTAATTTAAAGCGTAGTCGGGTAGCGCAATGTATTACGCTGGCAATATTATCGCTTCCGCCTACTCCGCTAATAATATCCCTGGCTATCTGTTGATTCGGCATATTTAATCCTTTTATAACGGCCGCCCGCGGGCAGCATAGAGCTAATAAAAAAAAACCTGACGGCAGAACTTGTTAATAAGTCCGCCTTCAGGTTTTGCCTGCCGAAGCAGTAACAATCCAGAATGTGTTTACCGAGTAAAACGCTAGCTGGTTTCTTTACGCACCCTCTCGATATGGATAGCAAGAAACATTTTTTCTTCGTTGCTTAGCGCGCACTGATATTGCTGGCGTAGATGCTGATCTATCTTGCCGGCGCAGCGCCACGCGCTGGCATATCTTTCCTTAATCGGCAGATAAAGCATGGCGTCATCATCCGCCACCGTGTTTCGTCTCAGCATACGCTGGGCAAAAAATTTCAGATGGGTGACCAGACGCTGATAGCTGAGCGATTGCTGATCGTACTCCAGCCGCAGATGGTATTTGATGATGTGCAGTATCTCCTGCATCACGCGGGTAATGTGCATTACCTCCGGCATTTCACTGTTCAGC
Source organism: Mixta tenebrionis (assembly GCF_006517625.1). GTDB lineage: Bacteria > Pseudomonadota > Gammaproteobacteria > Enterobacterales > Enterobacteriaceae > Mixta > Mixta tenebrionis. Next base: position 28,630 of record NZ_VHQI01000005.1, read on the forward strand.
TGGGCGTTAACCAGATGCAGCGCGATAAAGCCGGCCTCATCTTCCGGCAGCGTCACGCTAAGCCGCTGCTGCAGAATCTCCAGCGCTTCCAGACCAATGCTGAACTCGCGCGGATAAAGCTGCTTAATTTCCCACAGCAGCGCGTTAGGCAAGAGGATATTGTCGTTATGCCGCACGATAGCGAAATAGCAGTGATCGGCCAGCGCGATACAGAGGTTATCCTGCAGCTTACCCAGCCGCTGACGCGCCAGTTCGGTAATACGATCGCAGGCCGTCAGCACCTCTGGCGGGATCTGGCTCAGCAGCTCCGTTAAGCGCGCCACCAGCGCATCGTTCTGACGGGCAAACACTTTCTCAATTTTGCCGCTGTCAATGGTATCGCCGATTCGTTTCTGGAAACCTAAACCGCGTCCCATGATCACCTGTTCGCACTGGTGCTCATCCAGAACAACCACGACGTTATTATTAAGCACTTTGGTGATCTTCATGCTTCCCTCAAAAACAAAAAACCCGACTCCTGGCACAGGCCAGAAAATCGGGTTTTGCCTGCAGATGCAGTAACAATCCAGCTTCTTTACTCTACCAGCTTTAAGGGCGCGCTCAATATGCCATTGATAAAAACGTGAAGCCGATCGGCAGCGCAACGGCGCCCCGCAGCCGGACAGGGTAAGAGCGGGCGATCCACGGCGGCCGCGTTTGAATAATCAGCGGAACCGGCTGCTTTTCATCGCTTTAGCTGGTTTTCCTGATTCAGCTTATCAGACTACCGGTACGCTTAATTTGTAGCGTCGGGCGTAAAAGAGATCGGGCCAGCAGAACGGATAACAAATCGCCGCAGCCGCTATTTCTCTTCCGCCTTTTTAGCGCCAGAATAACCTGGACGGCAAATGAGAATGAGAATATAAATTTAATCTTATTTAAGAAAATTCCTGCTATACTTCTCCTGCATTCAGCTCATTCCTATATTTTTCGCCGGCCCTTTTCCTCTATTCTGAGCTGAGTGAAACATTTATAAATATTTAACTAATTAACTCTACAATGGAGCCGTTATTCCTTCACTTTTAGCTAGTAAAGTAACCATCATTAAGGCAATGAAGGAATGCAAGATGCGAATAATGATAAAAACCGTTTCTGTTCTGGCGATTGTCAGTATGCTCAGCGGCTGTATAATTGCGCACGACCGCGGCCCAGGGGCGGGATGGCACCACGATCGCGGCAACCATCACGGCTGGCATCATCATCGCGGCAGATAGAATTCTAAACGGGCGCGCCACGGTAGCGCGCCCTGCGGCAAAGCCTGCATACAGCAATATTATAAATATAAAGTAAGAAATAATTGGGCGAGAATATTCTCGCCCATTTCTTTATTACGTTTTGATCAGATAGTTACACCAATAAGGGATTACTTTTTTATTGCGTAATTACACTGATACCAGGCGGTTTGCAACCCCGGAATATAGCTTTCCTGCGGCGGCAGCGGCGCAACCAGATCGAAGCCCTGCGCGCTGCAATAATGCGCCACATCAAGCTCCATGGCCGTTTTATCCACTTTCTGCGGATGAAAACGATACTGAACCGTATGCGAAACGGTATCTTCATCCACGCGTTCAAACGCCCCTGGCTTACTGGTGGTGCAGCCTGCTAATAAAAACAGCGCCAGTGCGCCGTAAATTTTACTTTTCATCTTTGTTCCTTAATGCTGGTGCGGCATCTTAACAGGCGGCAGCGCAGGCGCAATCAGAATGCCCCGCAATACGCAACGCATCATCAACGTTTTTACCGATTGAATTAATTCAGGTTAACGGTTAGCGCTGCTGTCGCTAAGGTGCGATTATCAACCCGGACGCCATGATGTCTGCGCCATACACCAGGTTATATAACGATAAAAAAAACGTACTGACTCTTTAATGCCCGCTGCGAGCGGGCTTTTTTTATGGCTGGCCGGCGTCGGGCATAATACGCAAAATAGCGGCGGGTTATTTGGGAGGAAGTGCGGGCAGCGTCGGCGAATTACTGCGCGCGTACATCAATCAGCACCGGACAGTGCGCTCGTTCAATTACTGCCGCGCTTACCGAGCCCTTCAGCAGGCGGTTAAACGGCGACAGATGGCGTCGCCCCATAATAATCATCTCTGCGTTCAGCGCGCTGGCCTGCGCCACAATGGTTTCCGCCGCTTCGCCCGCCACGACACGTCCGCGCGCTTCAATACCGGCGCCCAGCAGCTGCGCCAGCGCGTGACGAATCACCAGCTCGGCGGTGTTTTGTTCATCCAGCGTTGCGCCAAAATCGGCCGGATCTTCCGCGGCGGTGATATCCAGCGGTTCGCCGCAGGTGGCTCTGGCGGGATCGATACAGCACAGCACCATTACCTGCGCTTTTAGCGCGCGCGCCTGTTCCGCCGCCAGCGCAACGACTTTGCGCGACACATCCGAATTATCTATCGCCACCAGTAGCATTGTCATGTTGTCAGTCCTTAATCGTGCGCCAGATGTTTACCGATCTTACGCATCATCGCTGCTTTACATTTTAGTATTTCATGACGCGCGCCTTATGGTTGTCAAAGCGCGCCGCCGGCGCCCGCCCGCCGGAGCTATGGCCGGCCAGTGTTTTTATGGCCGGGGCGAAAACATCGCGCCCGGCGCGACCTGCTCCGCCGATAACGCCACGGGTAACTTTACTAAAGTAGCGCAGCGTCTGCCGGTAAAAATCACGCTCGACGCGCAGCAGCCAAATCTGGCGCGTCGGCATCGCGGCGGTGCCGGAGATTACGACAGAGTAACCGGTTTTCTTCTCAGGATTGCGCCTGTTTATTTTGTTTATAAATGCGCGTAAATTAGCGCGCGATCCTGTTCTGAGTTACTCAGAACGACCCGGAAACAACGATGCCGCACGTCAGAAAGCGCATCCTGTTGCCATTCTGTTCGCGTTGCGCTGGCCTGGGATCGCCACCGTCGTAACCGCTCAGAGGAGTATTAAGGTGAAATACGCGTTAATGGGAATCTCTTTTTTCCTGTTGATCTGGGTTGGCACTTTCGTGCTGATGCTGTAAACGAGCAAAATGGGGGCGACGCCGGGCGTCGCCCGATTTTACTTCACTCTGCCTGCGGCTCGCTGCTTCTTACTGTCCCCGGCAGAATACCGTCGGCGCGGAACATCGCCTTAATTCCCCGCACCGCCTGACGAATACGATCGCGGTTCTCAATCAGCGCGAAACGCACGTGGGTATCGCCATAGTCGCCGAAGCCGACGCCGGGCGAAACGCATACCTTCGCCTCTTGCAACAGCCGTTTGGCGAACTCCAGCGAGCCGAGATGCGCATAGTGCTCAGGAATTTTCGCCCAGACATACATTGAGGCTTTCGGTATTTCCACCATCCAGCCCGCCTCATGCAGCCCTTTTACCAGCACGTCGCGCCGCCGCTTATACTGTTCGGCGATCTCGCGCACGCACTGCTGATCGCCCTCCAGCGCGGCGATAGCCGCCACCTGCAGCGGCGTAAAGGTACCGTAATCGTGATAGCTTTTGATGCGCGCCAGCGCCGCCACCAGCTCCTTGTTGCCCACCATAAAACCGATGCGCCAGCCCGCCATATTGTAGCTTTTCGACAGGGTAAAGAACTCCACCGCCACGTCGCGCGCGCCCGGCACCTGCATGATCGACGGCGCCTTCCAGCCGTCATAGACGATATCGGCATAGGCGAAATCGTGCACTACCAGTACGTTGTACTGCTTCGCCAGCGCAATCACGCGCTCAAAGAAATCCAGCTCAACGCACTGCGAAGTGGGATTCGAGGGAAAACCGAGGATCATCATTTTCGGCTTGGGATAGCTTTCGCGAATCGCCCTTTCCAGCTCGTTAAAGAAATCGACGCCCGCCACCAGCGGCACCGAGCGCACCTGCGCGCCGGCGATCACCGCGCCGTAAATATGGATCGGGTAGCTGGGATTCGGCACCAGCACGGTATCGCCATGATCGAGCGTCGCCAGCATCAGATGCGCCAGCCCCTCTTTCGAGCCGATGGTCACGATCGCCTCCGATTCGGGATCGATCTCAACCTGATAGCGATCGGCATACCAGCGGGAGATCGCCCGACGCAGGCGGGGAATGCCGCGCGAGGCGGAGTAGCCGTGCGTATCTTCGCGCTGCGCCACCTGGCAGAGCTTTTCCACGATATGCGGCGGCGTCGCGCCATCGGGATTGCCCATGCTGAAATCGATAATATCTTCGCCGCGCCGACGCGCAGCCATTTTCAGCTCAGCGGTGATGTTAAACACATAGGGAGGAAGACGTTCAATACGGGAAAAACGGCGAGACGAGCTGTTATCAGCCATAGCAACCTCTGTGAGTACGTAAGCGCCCGGACCGTCCGAGCGACGCTGACCGCCGATGCGGTCGAAGATTGACCATAGCCTGGCGGCGGTCAGTTTGTCGACAGGGCGATGAAAATAAATTGTTGCCGCCGCCGACTGCCCGACAGCTGGCAAGAAAAGGCGGAAGATCGTGGCGTACGGCGATGACTTTTCTTATTATTACGCCTTATGAATTAAGCCATGAGATGCCCGTGCAATCCATATTCGATATGCTGCTGGCGGTGTTTGACCGCGCCGCCCTGATGCTGATTTGCCTGTTTTTTCTGACGCGCACGCGCCATTTTCGTCAGCTGCTGCAAAAAGATGAACACTCGCGCCAGGAGCTGATGGCGGTAACGGCCATCTTTTCGCTGTTTGCGCTGTTCAGCACCTGGTCGGCGGTCAACGTCGACGGCTCGCTGCTCAACGTGCGTATTATCGCCGTGATGTCCGGCGGCATTCTGTTCGGCCCCTGGGTCGGCATCGCCACCGGCGTCATCGCCGGTCTGCATCGCTTTTTAATCGATATCCACGGCGTTTCTTCCGTTCCCTGTCTGATTACCAGCATTCTTGCCGGCATCGTATCGGGCTGGATCAATCTGAAGGTAGCCAAAGAGCAGCGCTGGCGGCTGGGGATCCTCGGCGGCATGCTGTGCGAATCGCTGACCATGCTGCTGATTATTCTCTGGGCGCGCCCCGCCGCGCTGGGCATTGAAATCGTCTCGGAAATCGCGATTCCGATGATCCTCGGCGCGGTCAGCATCGGCCTGATTGTGCTGCTGGTGCAGAGCGTCGAGGGTGAAAAAGAGGCGATCGCCGCGCGTCACGCCAAGCTGGCGCTGGATATCGCTAATAAAACCCTGCCGCTGTTCCGCCAGGTTAACAGCGATTCGCTGCGCCAGGTGTGCGAGATCATTCGTCACGATATCAACGCCGATGCGGTGGCGATCACCAATAAGCATCAGATCCTCGCCTACGTCGGCTACGGCGAACAGCACTATCATGACGGCGACGATAGCCTCAGCCCTACCACCCGACAGGCGATCGACTACGGCAAAATCATTATTAAAAATAACGATGAGGCGTGGCGCACGCGCGATATCCATTCAATGATCGTCATTCCGCTGTGGGAAAAGAGCGAAGTAACCGGCACGCTGAAAATTTACTATCGACATGCGCACCGCATTACCTGGTCGCTGAAGGAGATGGCGGTGGGCCTGTCGCAGATTATCTCTACCCAGCTGGAGGTGTCGCGCACCGAGCAGCTGCGCGAGATGGCGAACAAGGCGGAGCTGCGCGCCCTGCAAAGCAAGATCAACCCTCATTTTTTATTTAACGCGCTGAACGCCATCTCCTCCTCGATCCGCCTGAATCCCGATACCGCCCGCCAGCTGATCATCAATCTGTCGCGCTATCTGCGCTACAACCTGGAGCTGAACGACGACGAGCCGATCGATATTAAAAAAGAGCTGTATCAGGTGAAGGATTATATCGCCATTGAGCAGGCGCGCTTCGGCGATAAGCTGACGATGATTTACCATATTGATGAAGAGGTAAACTGCACGCTGCCCAGCCTGTTGATTCAGCCGCTGGTGGAAAACGCCATCGTCCACGGCATTCAACCCTGCCGCGGTAAAGGCGTGGTGACGCTGTCGGTGGAGGATCGCGGCGATCGGGTGCGCATCGCGGTACGCGATACCGGCAACGGCATCAGCGACGAGGTAATGGCGCGGGTAGCGCGCAACGAATTGCCGGGCAATAAAATCGGCCTGCTGAACGTACATCACCGAGTGAAGCTGCTGTACGGCGGCGGACTACAGATTACCCAGCTGCATCCGGGCACGGAAATCGCCTTCGATATCAGTAAAAATGGCGAAAAGCTGCCGGAAAAAACGCGCGCGCTGACGGCCTGAGCAGGAGAAGTAAGTGAAAGCGATTATTGTGGAAGATGAGTTTCTGGCGCAGCAGGAGCTGAGCTGGATCATTAAGCAGCACAGCGCCATTGAGATCGTCGCCTGCTTTGACGACGGTCTCGACGTGCTGAAATTTCTTCAGCACAACGAAGTAGACGTGATTTTTCTCGATATTAATATTCCCTCGCTGGATGGCATGCTGCTGGCGCAAAACATCAGCAAGTTCGCCAGTAAACCGCAGATTGTCTTTATTACCGCGTGGAAGGAACATGCGGTGCAGGCCTTTGAGCTGGAAGCCTTCGACTATATTCTCAAGCCCTGGCACGAATCACGCATCGTCGCCATGCTGCACAAACTGGAAGCGCACTGGCAGCAGCAGCGTCAGCCGCTGCCGTCAGAGACGCCGGCGCCGCGTCCGGCGGTGCAAACCGTTAATCTGATCAAGGATGAGCGGATTATCGTCACCGATATTAACGATATTTACTACGTCGAGGCGCATGAAAAACTGACTTTTGTTTATACGCGACGGGAAGAGTATGTGATGTCGGTGGCGATAAGCGAGTTTTGCAGCCGGCTGCCGGAGCCGCAGTTTTTTCGCTGCCATCGCTCGTTCTGCGTCAATCTGAATAAAATCCGCGAAATCGAACCCTGGTTTAACAACACCTATTTACTGCGGCTGCGCGACCTGGATTTTCAGGTGCCGGTAAGCCGCAGCAAGGTGAAAGCCTTTCGCCAGCTGATGCATCTGTAACTACGACGGGCGGGGCTGCCCGCCCGCGTTTACAGCACGCGCCCCAGCGTCTGGCGCAGGTGCGCCCCGGCGCCCAGCAGCCCCGGCTGATCGTGAGTGATCATATAGACCGGAATATTATGCACATAGTCGCGGAAGCGGCCTTTATCTTCAAAAGCGGCGCGGAAGCCGGAAGCCTTAAAGAATTCCAGAAAGCGCGGCACGATGCCGCCGGCGATATAAACGCCGCCAAAGGTGCCGAGGTTAAGCGCCAGATTGCCGCCGAAGCGTCCCATCAGCACGCAGAACAGCGACAGCGCGCGGCGGCAGTCGGTGCAGCTATCGGCCAGCGCCCGCTCGGTGACATCTTTCGGCTTCAGGTTTTCCGGCACGCGCTTATCCGCTTTGACGATGGCGCGATAGAGATTGACCAGGCCGGAGCCGGAGAGCACGCGTTCAGCGGAGACGTGGCCCAGCTCTTCGCGCAGCACCTGCAAAATCATATCTTCTTCAATGCTGTTCGGCGCCAGATCGACATGGCCGCCCTCGCCCGGCAGGCTGACCCAGCGACGATCGACATGGACCAGATGCGCCACGCCCAGCCCGGTGCCCGCGCCGTACACGGCGATCGGCTTATCTTTTACCGCCGCGCCGCCGCCAAACTGCAGCACGTCGTTTTCCGTCAGCATCGGAATCGCCATCGATACCGCAGTGAAATCGTTGATAATTTCCAGATGCCCGAAGCCGAGACTGGTTTTCAGCGCCTGGGTCGAGAACGCCCAGTCGTGGTTGGTCATCTCTACCCAGTCTTCGGTGATCGGGCAGGCGATAGCGATACAGCCATCCTTTACCTCCTGCGCCCGATCCTGCAAAAACAGGCGGATCACCGCCTCCAGGCTGGCATGCTCCGAGGTAGAATAAGTGGTGACCTGAGAAATCAGACCGGTCTCGACTTCGCACAGCGCCAGACGCGCGTTGGTTCCGCCAACGTCGCCCACCAAAGCGTATTTAGACATTATTCTGCTGCTCCGCTTAAAATAATTCTTTACGGGACACTATAAATTTCCCCTGGTAAAACAACAACGCCCACCGCAAAGAAAGGTGGGCGTTTTGCCGAATCGCCCGCTACCATAACCGTGAACGCCGGCGCTGAACAGCGCCAACTTTCTGAAATCGCTATGCCGAATTGCGCCGGTTCAGCGCTGCGGAAACCTGTTGCAGCAGCGGCGGCAGATCGAGCTGCGGCAGCAACACTTCCACCAGCGACAGACGCGGCGCGTCAGCGATCAGTTTCATGACTTCCGTAAGCTGTACCGGCTCCGCCACGCGCCAGCTCTGCGCCGGGCAGTGTTCGCTCAGCGCCTGCGGGATTTGCGTCCAGTTCCAGGCGGCAATATCGTTATAGCGCTGCCCGGCGCCGTTGATGGCGCGCTCCACGGTATAACCCTCATTGTTCAACAGGAAAATCAGCGGCTTCAGATTATCACGCATCATCGAGCCCAGCTCCTGCACCGTCAGCTGCGCCGAACCGTCGCCAATCAGCAGAATGACCCGCCGCTCAGGCTGCGCCGTCTGCGCGCCGAAGGCCGCCGGCAAAGTATAGCCGATAGATCCCCATAGCGGCTGCGTCAGCAGCTGCGCGCCGGCGGGCAGACGCAGCGCCGCCGCGCCAAAGGCGGCGGTGCCCTGCTCCGCCAGGATCAGATCGCCTGGCCGCAGAAAAGTCTGCATCGCCTGCCAGAAAGCGTTTTGCGTCATGCCGGGGCGATCTGCCGGCGCCAGCGGCGCGGGCGAGCCGACGGGCTGCGGCCAGCGGGCGGCGTAGCGTTCACACAGCCGGCGCAGTTCTGTTACCGCCGCGCTCATCGGCAGCGGAGAGAAATGCTCGCCCGCTACCGTCGCGCTAAAGGGCTGGACATCAATATTGCTGGCGGGCGCAATGCGCTGGGTAAAGCCAACGGTGATGGTATCGGTAAAGCGCACTCCGACGGTGATAATCGCCTGCGCCTGCTCGATCGCCCGACGGGTAGCTTCCGCGCTGCCTTCGCCGGCATAGGTGCCGACAAAGCCCGGCCGCTGCTCGTTCAGCACGCCTTTGCCCATCAGCAGCGTGGCATGCGGCAGCGGAACCGCTTCCAGCCAGTGCGCCAGCTGCTGCCGCACGCCAAAGCGATCGGCGAGAAAATCCGCCAGCAGCGAAACGCTGTTCGCCTGCGCCAGTAATTTATCCGCCGCGGCGCGAAAGGCTGCCAGCACCTGCGGATCGGCGACGTTACGCGGCGCCAGCGGCCGCACGGGCGCGCTGACGGCGGCGCCCACCACATCCGCCGGCAGCAGCAGATAGCCGGGGCGCCGCTGGGTTAGCGCTTCGCTAATCACCCGATCGATTTCGGCGCCGGCGTTTTCCGCAGTGAGCACCGCCTGCGCCACGCTTACCTCACGCTGCATACGCAAAAAGTGGCGGAAATCGCCGTCGCCCAGCGAGTGGTGAATAAGATCGCCGCGCCGCTGCGCCGCCAGCGAGGGCGCGCCGACGAGGTGAATAACCGGCAGATATTCCGCATAGCTGCCCGCCGTGCCGTTGATGGCGCTCAGTTCGCCCACGCCAAAGGTAGTCAGCAGCGCCGCCGCGCCGCTGCTGCGGGCGTAACCGTCCGCCGCATAGGCGGCATTCAGTTCGTTGGCGCAGCCTACCCAGGCCAGCCGCGGATGAGCGATCACCCGATCAAGAAAGGCCAGGTTAAAGTCGCCCGGCACGCCAAACAGATGATTGATACCGATTTCATGCAGGCGCTGCAGCAGATAATCACTTACGGTAAAGGCAGACATAGCAGACTCCTTGCGTAATAAGATCGTTTCAGTATCGAATATTCTGTCGTCGCGTCGACATACGATATTGTTATCCGTCTTAGCGCCGTGGCAAGCGGACGTTACGCTAAAAGAAATTTCTGTAATTGCGAGCTATCGCGCGCTTTTTACCGCGTGTAAACGTATACACTACTAAGCTGCTTAATCCTTTTCTCCACGTCTTTCAGGGAACCGCCATGCATTATCAACCGGATACCGCCCGCTATCAGCAGATGGAGTATCGTCGTTCAGGCCGCAGCGGCCTTAAACTGCCCGCCGTTTCGCTTGGCCTGTGGCATAACTTTGGCGACAGCACGCGCGTCGATAACAGCCGCGAGCTGCTGCGTCACGCCTTCGATCGCGGCATTACCCACTTCGATCTGGCCAACAACTATGGTCCGCCGCCGGGATCGGCCGAGGAGAATTTCGGCCGCATTCTGCGCGAAGATTTTCGTCCCTACCGCGATGAGCTGATTATCTCCAGCAAGGCGGGCTATACCATGTGGGATGGCCCCTACGGCGACTGGGGATCGCGTAAATATCTTATCTCCAGCCTCGATCAGAGCCTGAAGCGTATGGGGCTGGAGTACGTGGATATTTTCTATCACCATCGCCCGGACCCGGAAACGCCGCTGGAAGAAACCATGATGGCGCTCGATCAGGTGGTGCGTCAGGGGAAAGCGCTGTATGCCGCTATTTCCAACTATCCCGCGGAGCTTGCGACGCAGGCGATTGAGATTCTGCGCCAGCTGGGCACGCCCTGCCTGATTCACCAGCCGAAGTATTCGCTGTTTGAGCGCCAGCCGGAAGAAGGGCTACTGGAAGTATTGCAGCGTGAAGGCGTCGGCTGTATCGCCTTCTCTCCGCTGGCCGGCGGCGTACTGACCGACCGCTATCTGCACGGCGTGCCGGAGGATTCACGCGCCGCCAGCGGCAGCCGCTTCCTGAACGTCGATCAGCTGACGCCGGAAAAAATGGCGAAGGTGCAGCAGCTGAACGCCATCGCCCAGCGCCGCGGCCAGAAGCTGGCGCAGATGGCGCTGGCCTGGGTGCTGCGTCAGCCGGCAATGACCAGCGTGCTGATCGGCGCCAGCAAAACCAGCCAGATTGACGATGCGGTAGAGATGCTGCAGCAAAGCCCGCTCAGCGCCCAGGAGCTACAGGAGATCGACGCGCTGCTGAGCTAACGCCTCTTTCTGGCTGCCGGCGCGCAGCCAGAAAAATCCCAATTCAGACCGGCCTTATCTTTTTCAGATAGCGATAGCTGCTATTTACGCGCGTTATTTATATGCTGGCGCTACGGTGCCGCTGTTTGCGCACTGATAAGGAGAAATATGAGACGCGCCATTATTATTGCCGCTTTGCTGGCATGTTTATCCCCTTTCACAATACACACAGCACGTGCCGACGGCGCCACGCTTACCCTGCTGCCTGGCGTCACCCTCCAGCTGGGCGATCGCGATCGTCACGGACAATATTGGGATGGCGATCGCTGGCGCGACGGGCGCTGGTGGCGTAACCGCTATGAGTGGCAGCAGGGACGCTGGTGGCGTCATGAGGAGTGGCGACGCCAGCGGGAGTGGCAGCGTCGCGAATGGCGGCGGGAGCGGGAGTGGCGACACTATGAGCGCGCCCGCGAGCGCGAGCACCGCCAGTGGGAGAAACATCACCGCCATCATCACGATTAACCCGGCGCCGCCCGCGCGGCGCCGCTTTCTCAGCCGAGGCCCAGCGCCTCGCCTGCCAGCAGACAGATATTCAACGCAACTACCAATACTACAATAAGCCAGCCTGCGCCCTGCATGATACGCGAGTTAGTCATATCGCCCATCAGCTCCCGCTTGCCGGTAAATACCAGCAGCGGGATCAGCGCCAGCGCAATGCCAAAGCTGAGCAGTACCTGGCTCATGACCAGAATGCGCGTTGGATCCCATCCCGCCATAATCACAATAAAAGAAGGGAGCATGGTGATGGCGCGACGCAGCCAGAGCGGAATATGAAAGTGAATAAAGCCCTGCATCACCACCTGCCCCGCCAGCGTGCCGACGACCGTCGAGGAAAGACCCGCCGCCACCAGGCTCAACCCAAAGACCAGCGCGGCGGCGTCGCTTAACAGCGGCTTCAGCGTCAGATAAGCCTGATCGAGATCCGCCACCCCGGCGTGTCCGTTAAAGTGGAAAGCCGCCGCCGCCGTCGCCATCATCGCCAGGTTCACGAATCCGGCGATAGTCATGGCGATCGCCACGTCCAGCTTGGTGGAAGAGTAGCGCTCGCTACGCGAGCTGTCGCCCCCGCCGTTTTGCGTCAGCGAGGAGTGCAGGTAGATCACGTGCGGCATAATGGTGGCGCCCAGCACGCCCGCCGCCAGAAAGACCGCATCCGCCGTCGGCAGCGACGGCAGCGCCATCCCCTGCACCAGCTCGCTCATTTTCGGCTGTGAGAAGAACAGCTCGACAATATAGGCGGCGGCGACAAACAGCAGCAGTCCGCCGATCACCAGCTCCAGCGGCTTCTGCCCGCGATTTTGCAGCATCAGAATCAGAAAAGTGGCGACGCCGGTCAGTACCGCGCCCTGTAGCAGCGAGATGCCAAGCAGCATTTTGAAACCGAGCGCGGCGCCAATGAACTCCGCCAGGTCGGTAGCCATAGCGATAATTTCCGCCTGCACCCAGTAGAACCACACCGCCGGGCGCGGAAAGCGATCGCGTATATGTTCAGCCAGGTTTTTTCCGGTAGCGATGCCCAGCTTGGCGGACATCAGCTGGATCACCATCGCCATAACATTGGCCCACACTACCACCCACAGCAGCTTGTAGCCGTAGGAGGCGCCGGCCTGGATGTTGGTGGCGAAGTTGCCCGGATCGATATAGCCAATTGCCGCAATAAAAGCCGGCCCCAACAGCGCCAGCTTGATTTTACGGGCTCCGCGTGCTGCTCGTTCCGCGGTGCGGCCTTCTAACATAGTGTTTATCCTGTCTGAGAGTGGTGTCGCCTTTACAGCGTAAAGGGACTTGAACCAGGGTAAAATTCGGTTATCGTTATCGTTGTGATAGCTAACGCTATAAAGTATAGCAACGGCTATACTTTTATTCACAATAGCTGACCGTTTAAAATTCAGCAACACTTTAACTCTATGTCATGCCCGGAATGTTAACAATAAATATGTGGGTTTTTTAATCAGTGTTACAGTTGTGATCGGTAAGACTTTTCTGGTGAGTATGGCGACAAGTAATTGTTATATTGTGGACTTGATCTCGTTTTTACGCTCGCTGTTACATAGAATACGCAGCGAAATATAATCTGCCTCAAAATCGGAGCATACATGTCCCACATTTTGCACTTTGTTCTGGCGCTGGTTGTGGTTGCCGTGCTGGCTTTGCTGGTGAGCCGCGATCGCAAAAGCATCCGCGTCCGTTTTATTGTACAGCTGTTAGTGATTGAGGTGCTGCTTGCGTGGTTTTTCCTCAACTCTGAAGCTGGCCTGGGATTCGTAAAAGGCTTTGCCGGCCTGTTTGACTACCTGCTGAAATACGCGGCTGAAGGGACCAACTTCGTATTCGGCGGTATGAATGACAAAGGAATGGCGTTCTTCTTCCTCAATGTTCTTTGTCCTATCGTGTTTATCTCCGCCCTGATTGGTATTTTGCAGCATCTGCGCATCCTGCCGATCGTTATTCGCGCTATCGGTACGGTGCTGTCGAAAATTAACGGCATGGGCAAACTGGAATCCTTTAACGCGGTCAGTTCACTGATTCTGGGACAGTCAGAAAACTTCATCGCCTATAAAGATATCCTTGGACAGATGTCGCAGCGCCGCATGTACACCATGGCCGCTACCGCAATGTCCACCGTTTCCATGTCGATCGTCGGCGCCTATATGACCATGCTGCAGCCGAAATATGTGGTTGCCGCGCTGGTGCTGAATATGTTCAGTACCTTTATCGTGCTGTCGCTGATCAACCCCTACCGCGTAGAGAAAGAAGAGGATCTGCAGCTTAACGATCTGCATAAGGGCCAGAGCTTCTTTGAAATGCTGGGCGAATATATCCTTGCCGGTTTCCGCGTGGCGATTATCGTTGCGGCGATGCTGATCGGCTTTATCGCCCTGATTAGCTGCATCAACGCGCTGTTTGACGCCATTTTCGGCATCAGCTTCCAGGGCGTGCTGGGCTATATCTTCTTCCCGTTCGCCTGGATCATGGGCGTACCGGCCAATGAAGCGTTGCAGGTAGGCGGCATTATGGCTACCAAGCTGGTTTCCAACGAGTTTGTCGCGATGATGGAACTGCAAAAAATCGCCGCCAACCTTTCGCCGCGCGGCGAAGGCATCCTTTCCGTGTTCCTGGTCTCCTTTGCTAACTTCTCATCGATCGGCATCGTGGCCGGGGCGATTAAAGGTCTGCATGAGGAGCAGGGCAACGTGGTTTCGCGCTTCGGCCTGAAGCTGCTGTACGGCTCTACGCTGGTAAGCGTGCTGTCCGCCTCTATCGCCGGCCTGGTGCTGGGCTGACGGCTTGCCGTTGCTGACAGGAAAAACCGGGCCTCGCCCGGTTTTTTTACGCCCCGCTTTCGGACGGCGTTACGCAGCGACAGAGGCGTGCAGCAAAACCGGCTTAGCGATGCGCAGGCGCAGCAAAAAACGACTGAATGCCGGATCGCAGAGATCAAAACGGGAGCATCAGGACAGGTAACAACAGCAGGATAAACAGGAATAACTGAAATAATGGTGGAGATAAGCGGGATCGAACCGCTGACCTCTTGCATGCCATGCAAGCGCTCTCCCAGCTGAGCTATACCCCCACATCAGAGATAGTGATTAACCGTCGCCAAACCCCTTGGGATAAGATTTGGTGGAGCTAAGCGGGATCGAACCGCTGACCTCTTGCATGCCATGCAAGCGCTCTCCCAGCTGAGCTATACCCCCACATCAGAGATAGTGATTAACCGTCGCCAAACCCCTTGGGATAAGATTTGGTGGAGCTAAGCGGGATCGAACCGCTGACCTCCTGCGTGCAAAGCAGGCGCTCTCCCAGCTGAGCTATAGCCCCGAACCGGATAATCGTGTCGTGTTGACGGAGCGCATGATATGAAACCGCCTTCGGGGTGTCAACGGCAAATTTAAAATCTGTGTCCGATCGCTGAAAAAGGCGTCAAACGGCGGCCTGACGTCGGCAGCAAACAACAAATTTAGTGCCGGACAATCCTCCTGTAGCGCGGGTTTCAGGGCGGGTTGATGATGCAAATTGGCGTTGTGGAAAGATTTCCCGCTGGCAGCGCGCCCGGCGGGTTTTGCTTGTTAATTCATGGTTAATTTAATTATAAAAGCCGCTTGTTATTGTTAATGCGCTATGCAAAACTTCGCGCGCTAATTAATTGAATGGTTAATCGCATCCCTTACCAGCCGCGCCCTGCCGCCGGTGAGCGGCGAAAACCAACCTGATCTTTTGACTAACACACCAGAGCTATTATGTCCTTGCATTCACCTAAAGAAATCGCCGCCATCGCTATTCAGTCGGGGGTAGCGAAAAGCCGCCTGCCGGTTTCCTCTCTGTTAATTCTTGGCTTTATGGCCGGCGCCTTTATCGCCGTCGGCTTTCTGCTCGATCTGCACGTAATTAACAAGCTGCCGGCCGACTGGGGCTCTTTCGGCGGCTTTCTCGGCGCCGCCGTTTTTCCGGTTGGCCTGATTCTGACCATCCTCGCCGGCGGCGAGCTGCTGACCGGTAATATGCTGACGTTGCCCATCGCCTGGTTTGCCCGTCAGGTGAGCGGCTTCAGCGTGCTGCGCAACTGGTTCTGGATCACCGTCGCCAACTTTATCGGCAGCGTGGCGGTAGCCTGGTTCTTCGGCCATATCCTGGGCATGACCGAAGGAGATTACCTGAATAAAACCGTCGCCATCGCCAGCGCCAAGGTAAACGCCGATTTTACCCACGCGTTTATTTCCGGTATCGGCTGTAACTGGCTGGTATGCCTTGCCGTCTGGCTGGCGTTCGCCAGTAAAGATATGGTTGGCAAGATCTTTGGCGCCTGGTTTCCGGTTATGGCCTTTGTCGCTATCGGCTTTCAGCACGTGGTGGCGAATATGTTTATCGTCCCGGCGGCGATTTTTGCCGGCCAGCTGAGCTGGGCGGACTATCTGCCGAACTTTGTCGGCGTCTACCTGGGCAACGCCGTTGGCGGCGCCGTGTTCGTTGGCCTTGCCTACTTCCTCGCATATCGTCCGGCGCCGGAAGCCGCTCCCGCCTCGCGTTAATCTTTTCTGTCCTTCGCCTGTCGGTGGAGGACAGCAGCTTTTCTGTTAGTGATCCACGTTAGTTAATACCATCACGTTTTCATGTAATATATTTGCCTGTGGTTTAAGTTTACAGGGAGGGAAACGTGAAAGAGGAATGGTTAACTCCGGATGAGCTTGCCCAACGGACAGGCTATACGCGCCAGACAATCAATAAATGGATTAAGCGCGAAGGTTGGATCACCAGGCCCAAACCGGGCGTCCAGGGCGGCAAAGCGCGCATCGTAAAGATCGATGAGCGGGTCAACAACTATCTGAACGCCGTACGTCACGCCGCCGAACCTGCGGGCACCTATCTGGCGAAGCAGGGAACCCTGCCCACGCTGCTGATCTCCTGCGTTCAGCAGATGACGCCGCTGGAACAGGAGACGTTGCAAAAGCTCTTGCTGCGCGAGGGCGTGAAAGGGTTGCTGCAGCGACTGAATATTGAGGATAAATAAAAAACCGGAAGCTTGCTTCCGGTTTTGTCGTTAAACGGGCGGGGTTAAACCTCAGCCCTGCGCTTCGCGCTCGCTGATAAACGCCAGCGCCTGTTCGATGCGCGCAACGGTACGGGCTTTGCCGATCGCCTGTACGGTCACGTCCAGCGCGGGCGACTGCCCTGCTCCCGTTACCGCAACACGCAGCGGCATACCAACTTTGCCCATTCCGACTTCCAGCTCGTCCGCCGCCGCCTGAATCGCCTGATGGACATTCTCCGCCGTCCAGTCGCTAATTGCGGCCAGTTTGTCGCGCACTCGCTCCAGCGGCTGGCGCGCTACCGGACGCAGATGTTTTTTCGCGGCATCCGCATCAAAGGCGTCAAAGTCTTCGTAGAAATAGCGGCAGGAGGCTGCTATCTCTTTCAGGGTCTTGCAGCGTTCGCCCAGCAGTTTCACCAGCTGCGCCAGCTCAGGGCCGGTACGGGTATCAATCTGCGCCTGCTCAATATGCCACTGCAGATGGGTGGCGACATATTCCGGCGGCAGCGTGTTGATATAGTGGTGGTTCAACCACAGCAGCTTTTCGGTATTAAAGGCGCTGGCGGATTTGCTTACCGCATCCAGCGAGAAGAACTGTTTCATCTCGTCGATTGAGAAGATCTCCTGATCGCCGTGCGACCAGCCCAGGCGTACCAGATAGTTGAGCAGCGCTTCCGGCAGATAACCATCGTCGCGATACTGCATGACCCCTACCGCGCCGTGACGCTTGGAGAGTTTTTTACCGTCGTCGCCCAGAATCATCGAGACGTGAGCATACACCGGCACCTGCGCGCCGATCGCCTTCAGGATATTGATCTGGCGCGGCGTATTGTTGATGTGGTCCTCGCCGCGGATTACATGGGTGATTTCCATATCCCAGTCATCGATCACCACGCAGAAGTTGTAAGTCGGCGAGCCGTCGGTACGACGGATGATCAGATCGTCCAGCTCCTGATTGCTGAACTCAATCGGACCTCGAATTTGATCGTCAAACACCACTGAGCCTTCCTGCGGGTTGCGGAACCGCACCACATGCGGCTCATCAGCGGCATGATGCTCATGGCTGTCGCGGCAGCGGCCGTCATAGCGCGGCTTCTCGCCGTTCGCCATTTGCGTTTCGCGCAGCTGCTCTAAACGCTCTTTTGAGCAGTAGCATTTATAGGCCGTTCCCGCCTCCAGCATCTCGTCGATCACCGCGTTGTAGCGATCGAAGCGTTTGGTCTGATAGTAAGGGCCTTCATCCCAGTCGAGGTTGAGCCAGTTCATGCCATCCATAATCGCATCGATGGCCTGCTGCGTGGAGCGCTCCAGATCGGTATCCTCAATGCGCAGGACAAATTCGCCTTCGTGGTTACGCGCAAACAGCCAGGAATAAAGTGCGGTGCGGGCGCCGCCGACATGCAGGTAACCGGTCGGACTCGGCGCGAAACGGGTTTTGATTTTCATTGAGCTTGCCTTAGTGCGCAGTTTTTCTGCGGAATGACAGAAAAGGTATTTTTCATGCATGGATTCAGTGCGCATATTCTATCACCTGCCTTTGATTCCTCAACGGCAAACCCGGCGATGATGCGTCAGGTCACTGAATTTTCATCCGCTGCGGCGGCAGTTTCGGCTAAAAGCGCGACAGGATGCCTAATTTTAAGTCGAACAAACATTTTCAATTTAAAAAGCGTTGACTCATTGCCAACTCTCCCTATAATGCGACTCCACACAGCGGGGGTGATTAGCTCAGTTGGTAGAGCATCTCCCTTACAAGGAGGGGGTCGGCGGTTCGAGCCCGTCATCACCCACCATCTTCAGATGGCCCGCAGTGTAAGACAGCTTCAAAGATGGGTGATTAGCTCAGTTGGTAGAGCATCTCCCTTACAAGGAGGGGGTCGGCGGTTCGAGCCCGTCATCACCCACCATCTTTGACTGTCGCACCGAAACGGGTGATTAGCTCAGTTGGTAGAGCACCTCCCTTACAAGGAGGGGGTCGGCGGTTCGAGCCCGTCATCACCCACCATCGGGTCGTTAGCTCAGTTGGTAGAGCAGTTGACTTTTAATCAATTGGTCGCAGGTTCGAATCCTGCACGACCCACCAGTGTAGAAAGGCGCCCTAAAGGCGCCTTTTTGCTATGCCGAATCGGCAGGATGAGAACCTGCAGCAGGTTCGGGTCGAGCGCAGGCGAGACAACGTTGCCTCTGGCAACGGCCCGCAGGGCGAGGCAAAGCCGAGTCATCCTGCACCACCCACCAGTGTAAAAAGGCGCCCTAACGGCGCCTTTTTGCTATGCCGAAGCGGCAGGATGAGAACCTGCAGCAGCTTCGGGGCGAACGCAGGCGAGACAACGTTGCCTCTGGCAACGGCCCGCAGGGCGAGGCAAAGCCGAGTCATCCTGCCGCCCGGTTATTCATCTGATAATTTGCTCTCATTTTGAGATTTTTATCACGCCCGGTCGCATCGCCATTCATGCGAAGTTATCAATTAGCAGGTTAATAAATTCATCAATTAATAATTTACCTATTATCATTTTTTGTCGCCTTCAGCGCCCTCCCTGGCCGCCAGAATCGCTGATCCCCTCGCCTGCCGGCCGCTGGTCTGCTTCTTGCTAAGAAGCTGTCAGGTTAAATCAGGGGGGCCACAGCGTGAGTAACCATTCCATTATTACCGTCATCGTTATTCTGTATATCATTATCATGATTGGCGTATCTCTCTATGCCAGAACGCGAATCAACAACTCGGACGATTATCATCTTGCCGGGCGACGCTTAGGTACGGTTATGCTGGCGGGCACGCTGGCGGCCACGGAAATCGGCGGCGGCAGCACTATTGGCGTAACGGCCAAAGCCTATGGCGAGTGGGGAATCTCCGCCGCCTGGTACGTTATCGCTACCGGCATCGGTATTTTTTTGGTGGCGTTTATTGCGCCCTATATGCGCCGGGCGATGGCGACAACGGTGCCGGAAATTATCGGCAGGCGTTATGGCAAAAGCAGCCATTTAATTACCAGCATCCTGTCGGTTATTTCTTTAATCTCCCTGGCGGCGGCGCAAATTACCGCCTGCGCGACCGTGGTCAGCGTAATGCTGAATATTAACTTCTCGGTAGCGTTGCTGGTCGCCGGTTGCCTGCTGGTTTTTTATACGTGGGTCGGCGGCATGTGGAGCCTGTCGCTTACCGACTTCATCCAGTTTTTTATTATCGTTTTCGGCTTTTCCATTGCAGTGATCTATATTCTGGCCAGCGATCCCGCAGGCTGGACGCACGTTTTCCACGCCCTGCCGCAGGAAAAATTATCCACCACCCGGCTGGGGTGGGGTTCGATTATCGGCCTGATCGTTATGTACTTCATGACGTTTTGTACCGGCCAGGAAGCGGTTCAGCGTTTTTACTCGGCGAAAAATGAAAAAATAGCGATACGCGGCGCCCTGCTGTGCGGCCTGACGATCGCGGCCTATGCGCTGGTGCCGGCCATTTTCGGTCTTATCGCCTCCGTCTATTATCCCGATATCGCCGCCAACGATGCGCTGGCGATCACCGCGGCGGATAAGCTGCCGCCGCTGTTTGCCGGAGTAATACTCTCCGCCGTGCTGTTCGCGACCATGTCGAGCGGCTCTGGCGATTTGCTGGGCGCCTCCAGCATTATGGTCAAGGATATCTATTACGGGTTTATTGATAAAAAGGCGCATACCTCGGCAAGCGAGCTGAAAAACAGCAAAAGAATTGTGATCATTACCGGCGTTATCGCTATTGTTATCGCCTTCTTCAGCCAGCAGATTATTGAGCTGTTGATTTTTGCCTTTACTATTCGCGCCACCGGCCCGTTTGCCGCTTATCTGTACGGCCTGCTGGCGGATTACGTTACGCCGCGCGCCGGCTTACTGTCGATTATTGTCGGCACCCTGGCCGGGATAGTCTGGCAACTTCTTGGTCAGCCCTACGGCATTTACGCCATTATCATCGGCGCGTTAATGAGCTTAATCAGCTTCCTGATTACGCGTCAAATTGATAAGTTCCTCGGCGTAAAAGGCTCGCCATCGTTATACAGCGAATAATTGCTGCCAGGCAGCCCGGCGAACCTATCCCTCTTTTGCCGGAGCTTACGCTGCGGCGGCGGGCATATTCTGTCCGACGCCCGCTTTTTCACGTTGCTTATTACCATTTTATGCAGCCTTTTCGCTTTCTTTTCGTTTTCCTGGCGCAAGATTTACGTTTAGCTGCCTCAAGCCCTGCCCGACGCTGACCGATAGGTATAGCGATCCACCACCAGGGAGACGATCATGATAGCTATCACTACTCCAGGCAGCGCCGGCGCAGCGCAAAGCAGCAGCGACAGCGCGGCCGCAGCTGCACGCCTCACCAGCCGGATTGCTAAGCTACAGCAGCAGCTGAAAGAGGCGAGTAACTCAGATGCCGACAGCGAGGTAAAACAGCAGCAGCTACAGACGCAGATTAAACTGCTACAGGCGCAGCTGGTTCAGCTACAGCGCCAACAGGCGGAGGAAGCGAATCAACAGCAGCAGACGCGCGCAAGCGGCAGCGTCAATATTGCCGATGGCGTTAATCGTCCAACGGAGGAGCACCTGCTCAACGTTTATATCTAAAAAGCGGGCATCCGTTGCCGCTGTTGCGTCAGCAGCATCGCCTGCTGGCGCACCACCTGCCAGATCGCCTCTGCCGCAGGCGACAGCGAGCGGTTTTTACGATGAATCAGCGTTAAGGTTCGATTAATTTCCGGCTGTAGCCGACGCACCGTCAACGGACGTCCCGCCGGTAGCGGCAACGCCAGCGCCGGCAGAATACTGATGCCGATTCCCGCCTCAACCATCGGATAGAGCGTGGTGGGATGCCCGATTTCCTGCACGATTTCCGCCGTCACCTGCTGCTGCTTCAGCGCCTCATCAATCAGCACCCGGCTGCCGGACGCATAATCCTGCAACACCATGGTGCGCCCGTTCAGCAGCGACCAGCAGACCGTTTCCGCCTGCGCCAGCGCGTCATCCTGTCGACAGAGCAGCAGGAAAGGCTCGGCCAGTATCGGCTGGGATGCAAACTCGCCTGCCGCCAGCGGGCCGACAACGATACCAAAATCCACCTCCGCATCGCGCACGCTCTGCACTACCCACTGCTGGGGGCGATCGCGCAGCGTCACCTTAATGTCGGGATAGCGCCGCTGGCTGGCGGCCAGGCACTGCGGCATCAGGTGGGCTGATATTGTCTGGCTGGCCGCAACCCTGACCGTGCCGCTGCGCTGCTGCCCAAAGCTGCGCGTGTCAAGCAGCGTGGTATGCAGCTCTTCCAGCAGATGCTCCAGCCGCGTAGCCAGCTGCTGACCGGCGCTGGTTAGTATGACTTCGCGCGTAGTGCGATCCAGCAGGCGAATACCGATCGCCGCCTCCAGCTCTTTAATGCTGTGGCTGACGGCGGACTGGCTCAGGCCGATCGCCTGTCCCGCCTGGCTGAAACTGCCCTGCTGCGCCACGGCCACAAACACCCGCAGCTGTCGTAAAGAGTAATTCATCGACTATATTCATGAATGGATGCAATAAATCAATTTTATTTCTAAACACCGCTGACGCACAATACGCCTATCCATTTCTAACCAGGTTTTAACAATGGCAATTCTTCGCCTCGATCCGATGATGGTCAAGCTGTTGATTGTGGTGCTGCTGGCTACCTTTTTACCCGCGCAGGGCCTGTTCGTCCCGCTGTTCGACTGGCTGACTACCGCCGCTATCGCCCTACTGTTTTTTATGCACGGCGCCAAGCTGTCGCGTGAAAAAATCATCGCCGGCAGCAGTCACTGGCGGCTGCACCTGTGGATCCTGTTCAGCACCTTTGTGCTGTTTCCGATTTTGGGACTGCTGCTGGTCTGGTGGCATCCGGTTAACCTCAGCGATGATATCTACACCGGCTTTGTCTACCTCTGCATTCTGCCTGCCACGGTGCAGTCCGCCATTGCCTTTACCTCGATGGCGGGCGGCAACGTCGCCGCCGCGGTATGCAGCGCATCCGCTTCCAGCCTGCTTGGCGTGTTTATCTCTCCGCTGCTGGTCAACCTGGTGATGAACATTCACAGCGCAATGCCGGGCAACGGACTGGAGCAGGTAGGCCGCATTATGCTGCAGCTGCTGGTGCCTTTTGTGCTGGGACATCTGGCGCGCCGCTGGATCGGCGGCTGGGTGGAGCGCCATCGCGGCCT
This sequence comes from Mixta tenebrionis, assembly GCF_006517625.1. Taxonomy (GTDB): domain Bacteria; phylum Pseudomonadota; class Gammaproteobacteria; order Enterobacterales; family Enterobacteriaceae; genus Mixta; species Mixta tenebrionis. The sequence goes on from NZ_VHQI01000005.1 coordinate 51,411, forward strand.
GATCGGCAAGACGGATCAGTCGTCGATTTTACTGGTGGTCTACTCCGCCTTTAGCGAAGCGGTAGTGAACGGCATCTGGCACCGCGTCGGCGTGATGACGCTGGTTTGGATCCTCGCAGGCAGCATAGCGCTGTTGGTAATTGTGCTGTTAATTAACCTGCTGGCGGCGCGTCTGTTTGGCTTTAACCGCGCCGATGAGATCACCATTCTGTTTTGCGGCTCAAAGAAAAGCCTGGCGAACGGCGTGCCGATGGCCAATATCCTGTTTCCCGCCGCCTCGGTGGGCATTATCGTGCTGCCGCTGATGATCTTTCATCAGGTCCAGCTGATGGTCTGTTCGTTTATCGCCCAGCGCTACCACAAGGCACAGCAGGCGGCGCAGGCGCCCGCGGCGGAAGTTAGGAAATAGCTACCCCGGAAATAGCTCACGGGCGTCGTTGCCGGCGGCGCCCGTGAGTTTTAGCGTTTCAGCGGCTGCACCAGGCTTTCCAGCCCGTCGATTTTAATCGCCAGCGTCAGCTGCATCAGCTCTCCCAGCTTACCTGGCGGAAATTCGCCCTTGCGGGCGAACCACAGCAGATAAGGCTCCGGCAGATCGATCAGCCGCCGCCCCTGATATTTGCCGAACGGCATCAGGGTATTGGCGATCGCCACCAGCTGCTGCTTATCCATGCGCGGCATCCAACAGGCGAATCATCTCCGCTTCATCAATTACCGCGATCCCCAGCTCCTGCGCTTTCGCCAGCTTGGAGCCGGCGGCCTCGCCGGCGATCACCAGATCGGTTTTCTTCGATACGCTGCCGCTAACCTTCGCCCCCAGCGCGCTAAGACGCTCTTTCGCCTCGTCGCGCGACATAATGCTCAGCGAACCGGTCAGCACCACGGTTTTTCCAGCGAATGGGCTATCCAGCTCTTCGACATTAACCGGGATAATCTCCGGCCAGTGGATGCCGATATCCTCAACCAGCTGGCGGATTACCTCGCGGTTGCTCTCTTCTTCCATAAAGTTACGCAGATGCGCCGCCACAACCTTGCCAACGTCCTGCACGGCAATCAGCGCCTCCAGATCGGCATCCATGATCTTTTCCAGCGAGCCGAAATGGTTCGCCAGATTGACTGCCGTCGCTTCGCCAACTTCACGGATGCCCAGCGCATAAAGGAAGCGCGGCAGCGTGGTGGCCTTCGCCTTCTCCAGCGCGTCCACTACGTTCTGCGCCGATTTAGGCCCCATGCGCTCCAGCCCAATCAGCGTCACGGCGCTGAGGCGGAACAGATCGGCGGGCGTTTTCACATACTCTTTCTCTACCAGCTGGTCGATAATTTTATCGCCCATGCCTTCGACATCCAGCGCGCGCCGTGAAACGAAATGCTTTAACGCCTCTTTACGCTGGGCGCCGCAGATCAGCCCGCCGGTACAACGCGTGACTGCCTCTCCCTCGACGCGCTCTACGTCCGAACCGCATACCGGGCAGCGGCTGGGGAACACCACTTCACGCGTATCGCTGTCGCGCTCTGATTCCACCACGTTGACTACCTGCGGGATGACGTCGCCCGCACGGCGGATTACCACGCGGTCGCCGATGCGCAGCCCCAGACGGGCAATTTCATCCGCGTTGTGCAGCGTCGCGTTGCTGACCATAACGCCCGCCACCTGCACCGGCTCCAGCCGCGCTACCGGCGTAATGGCGCCGGTACGTCCCACCTGAAACTCAACGTCGCGCACCGTGGTGAGCTGCTCCTGCGCCGGAAACTTAAAGGCGACGGCCCAGCGCGGCGCGCGCGCCACGAAGCCCAGCCGATCCTGCAGCTCCTGCGAATCCACCTTGATCACCACGCCATCGATATCAAATCCCAGCGCCGGGCGATCCTTTTCTACCTGATGGTAAAAAGCCAGCACCTCTTCCGCGCTGTGGCTGAGGCGAATGCGATCGCTGACCGGAATTCCCCAGGCTTTAAACTGTTGCAACCGCTCCCAGTGGCTGTGCGGCAGTTCGCCGCCCTCAACCAGCCCGAAGCCGTAACAGAAAAAGGTAAGCGGACGCTTCGCCGTAATGCGCGGATCGAGCTGGCGCAGCGATCCCGCCGCTGCGTTACGCGGGTTGGCGAACACCTTGCCGCCGGTGCGGCGCGCTTCTTCATTCAGCTTTTCGAAGCCGCTTTGGTTCATAAATACTTCGCCGCGCACTTCCAGCCGGGCCGGGATATTGTCGCCATGCAGGCGCAGCGGAATGGCGCGGATGGTACGCACGTTGGCGGTAATATTTTCGCCGGTAGTGCCGTCGCCGCGCGTGGCGGCGCGCACCAGCAGGCCATCCTCATACAGCAGGCTGACCGCCAGCCCATCCAGCTTCAGTTCGCAGCAGAAAGTGATTTCATCGCTGCTTTTCAGGCGATCCTGCACGCGCTTGTTAAACGCCAGGTAGCCCGCCTCATCGAATACGTTGTCAAGCGACAGCATCGGCACTTCATGGCGCACCTGCTCAAACGCCGTCAGCGGCGCGGCGCCGACGCGCTGGGTTGGCGAATCCGCCGTGATCAGATCGGGATGCTGCTCTTCCAGCGCGCGCAGTTCACGCATCAGGCGATCGTACTCCGCATCGGGGATTTCCGGCGCGTCCAGCACGTGATAAAGATATTCATGATGACGAAGCGTGGTTCGCAGCTCGGTAATTTTGTCTTGTACGGATTCCATAACGCACCATCAGAGAAAGAAAACCCCCGCAAGCGGGGGTTCAGGAAAGGGAAAGTAAACCGGTCGCTCAGGCGTTAGCGTCGATAACGTCGCGGATACGCGCCTTATAGGTTTCCAGTTTTTGCGGCGTCATCATGCGACGCTCATCGTCCAGCACCACGCCGCCGACATCATCAGCGATGCGCTGCGCCGACTGCAGCATAAGCTTAAAGTTCTGGTTCGGATCGCCATAGGAGGGCACCATCATAAAGATCGAGACGCCGGGCGTGGTGAAATCGCTCATCGCATCCGGGTTAAACGAACCCGGCTTCACCATATTCGCCAGGCTGAACAGCACCGGCCCGCTTCCCGCCGGGCTGAGATGGCGATGGAAAATATTCATTTCACCAAACTGGAAGCCCGCCTGCAGAATGCCCTGCAACAGGCTTTCGCCGTTCAGCGTACCGCCGGCGTGGGCCGCTACGTGCAGCACCAGCACCGTTTCTTTACGCCGCGCGTCTTCACGCGGCGCGGCGGCAGCCGGCGCGGCGGGTTCAGCTGCGGGCGCAGCGACCGTCGGCTCTGCCTGCTCATCCTGCCGCTGCGGCACATCCGCTTCATCCGGCAGCGTTATCGTTGGCTCTTCAGGCTGGCGCGGCGCCGCTGGCTGCGGCGCGACGGCGGGCTGACGCTCGCTCTGCGGCTGGATGGCCGGCGCTGCGTCATCAGCCTGTGCGGCCGGCTCATCGTCAAACAGCGGATCGCGCTGCGGGCGCGCGGCGACCGGAACGCCGTCGCGTACCGGATGCGGCTTGCGCTCTGGCGAACGTGGCGCGGACTCTTCGTCATCTGCAGCAAAACCATCAAAAGAGGGTTCGTTATGGGAAGGCTTCGCGGGCGCGCGACGCACGCGCACCTCGCCCACGCCGGAATCATCGTCCCCGGTCAGGTTCTCTTCATCATCCTGCTTTAAACGCTTGTGCGGGCGATCGCGAAAAACGGATGAGCGCTCCTTACGGCTGGTCCACAGGCCGTGAAGAAGTAGCGCTATTATGGCAATCGCGCCAACAACGATTAATATCAGACGCAAATCCTGCATCATTGTATTCTCTGTTGTTCCAATACCTTGCCACCACGGCAAACTTTATCCTCTAACTGTATTTGTCCCGCTAAGCAAGTGCAAGTCTGCGCCGTATTTTATGACAAATAAGATAGAAACAGTTCGATTTTTTGCTGCTTTTTCAGCCAATGGACATCTGTTATGCGAAAAAAGTCAGGGTATGATAGCCTCGCCTGACTAATCGAGGAGAAAAACTGTCGATGACTACGCGTCCTCCCGCTGCCGGTAACGGCATCCACTATTTTGCGCAGGGCTGGAAACTGATCCGTCTGCCGGGCATCCGCCGTTTCGTTATTATTCCGCTGCTGGTGAATATTATCCTGCTCGGCGGCGCCTTTGCCTGGCTGTTTCACCGTCTGGGGCGCTGGATACCGCAGCTTATGTCGCACGTGCCGGACTGGCTGCAGTGGCTGAGCTATCTGCTCTGGCCGCTGACCGTGCTTTCCATCGTGCTGGTGTTTAGCTATTTTTTTTCGACTATCGCCAACTGGATCGCCGCGCCATTTTGCGGCCTGCTGGCGGAGCAGCTGGAAGGACGTCTGACGGGCCAGCCGTTGCCCGACAGCGGCTGGCTGGCGATGCTGAAAGATGTGCCGCGCATTATGAAGCGGGAGTGGCAGAAGCTCGCCTGGTATCTGCCGCGCGCGCTGGGTCTGCTGCTGCTCTACTTTATTCCCGGCTTCGGCCAGACGGTCGCGCCGGTGCTGTGGTTTCTGTTCAGCGCCTGGACGCTCGCTATTCAATATTGCGATTATCCTTTCGATAACCATAAGGTGAGTTTTCCGCAGATGCGCAGCGCGCTGCGCCGGCACAAAACCGACAATATGCAGTTCGGCGCGCTGGTCAGCCTGTTCACCATGATTCCCCTGCTGAACCTGGCGATTATGCCGGTTGCAGTCTGCGGCGCGACGGCGATGTGGGTCGATCGCTATCGCCATCAGGCGGGACAGGATGCGCCGCGGCTCAGCCCCGACGCGCGCTGAGCCGCCTGTTGCCGCGTCGCGGCTGGCGGCGCCACCATCACCGGTTTAGCGCCCTCAGCCGCAGCGTTGCGGCTTATGCATTTTCAGCCCGGCTTATTTCGACTAAACATATCCATATACTATTTCCTTCCTTCCTTGCGAAACTGGAAAAGGTATGCTCTCAGGGTTTCCCAAAATTCATACAGTTAAGGACGGGCTATGAGCAAGATTTATGAAGACAACTCTTTGACAATCGGTCATACGCCGCTGGTTCGTCTGAACCGCATCGGCAATGGGCGTATTCTGGCGAAGGTTGAGTCCCGTAATCCCAGCTTCAGCGTCAAATGCCGTATCGGTGCCAATATGATATGGGACGCGGAAAAACGCGGCATCCTGAAACCGGGCATCGAGCTGGTGGAGCCAACCAGCGGCAATACCGGTATCGCGCTGGCCTACGTTGCCGCGGCGCGCGGCTATAAACTGACGCTGACGATGCCGGAAACCATGTCCGTTGAACGACGCAAGCTGCTGAAAGCGCTGGGCGCCAGCCTGGTGCTGACCGAAGGCGCGAAAGGCATGAAAGGCGCCATCGCCAAAGCGGAAGAGATTGTCGCCGGCGATCCTGACAAGTTCCTGATGCTGCAACAGTTCAGCAATCCGGCGAACCCGGAAATCCACGAAAAAACCACTGGCCCGGAGATCTGGGAAGATACCGACGGCGAAGTAGACGTATTTATTTCCGGCGTCGGCACCGGCGGCACTCTGACAGGCGTGACGCGCTATATTAAGAATACCAAAGGGAAGAAAGCGTTAATCAGCGTTGCGGTAGAGCCGACCGACTCGCCGGTGATCGCCCAAACATTGGCCGGCCAGGAAGTGAAGCCCGGCCCGCATAAAATTCAGGGCATCGGCGCTGGCTTTATTCCAGGCAACCTTGATCTAAGCCTGGTGGATCGCGTGGTTGCCGTAACTAATGAAGAAGCGATCGCCACCGCCCGTCGCTTGATGGACGAAGAAGGCATTCTGGCCGGCATCTCTTCCGGCGCCGCCGTGGCTGCCGCGCTCAGGCTGCAGGAAGAAGAATCCTTCGCCAACAAGAATATTGTCGTTATCCTGCCCTCTTCCGGCGAACGCTATTTAAGCACCGCGCTGTTTGCTGACCTGTTCAGCGAAAAAGAGCTGCAATAATAATGCCAGGATATTAAAAATGTAGCAAAAAGCGCCCAAAGGGGCGCTTTTTTGTGGCATACATCAAACTTTACCCCTCATAAGCGTTGATTCAGGGGGGTAGCTCTGGTATTTAAGCATGCAATTATTTCGAAGCACAAAATTAATCGCCGCTTGAACTGGATCAAGCTGAATCGATTTACTGATTTGGCGGAATAGCGTAACAGGCGGCATAATGAGGAGTGGAGCAGCGAAGCGAAAATCCCTGTTTTCGCCCCGCCGGCTCGCATGCCTTAACTGCGCATCTTTTGGTGAGTCCTGTACTCGAACCAGCGCGACCTTCACAGGCTAAAGTTTCGCCGCCAGGCTAGACTTTAGAGACAAAACACCAAACCTAATTAAGTTGGGGAAATATAATGTTCCAGCAAGAAGTTACCATCACCGCACCTAATGGCCTGCATACTCGTCCGGCTGCTCAGTTCGTTAAAGAAGCAAAAGCGTTTGCCTCTGAAATCACCGTGACTTCCAACGGCAAATCCGCCAGTGCGAAAAGCCTGTTCAAACTGCAAACGCTGGGTCTGACTCAGGGTACCGTGGTGACGCTGTCTGCTGAAGGTGAAGATGAGCAGCAGGCCGTTGAGCATCTGGTTAAACTGATGGCTGAACTCGAGTAATCGACCAGTCGCCGAAAAACCGTTTCATCAGGCAACTGAGTGCAAATATATCTATCGCGGACATTAAGTCCGCGTTGTTGCCTCGGTACAATACGGTTCCGCAGGATCCTGGCACCTCGTTTAGCCTGGTAGGCATCGTTATAAAAAGGTAAGGTTATGATTTCAGGCATTTTAGCATCACCGGGTATCGCTTTCGGCAAGGCACTTCTGCTGAAAGAAGATGAAATCGTCATCAACCGGAAGAAAATTTCTGCCGATCAGGTTGATCAAGAAGTTGCGCGTTTTATCGAAGGTCGTCGTAAAGCGGCCGCGCAGCTGGAAGCCATCAAAATTAAAGCAGGCGAAACCTTCGGCGAAGAGAAAGAAGCCATCTTCGAAGGTCATATCATGCTGCTGGAAGATGAAGAGCTTGAGCAGGAAATCATCAGCCTGATTAAAGATGAGCTGGCTTCCGCCGATGCCGCCACCCACAGCGTGATCGAAGGCCAGGCGAAGGCGCTGGAAGAACTCGACGACGAATACCTGAAAGAACGTGCCGCCGACGTACGTGATATCGGTAAGCGCCTGCTGCAAAACATTCTTGGTCTGCATATTGTCGATCTGAGCGCTATCAAAGATGAAGTGGTGCTGGTGGCCAGAGATCTGACGCCGTCCGAAACCGCGCAGCTGAATCTGAAAAAAGTGCTGGGCTTTATCACCGATCTGGGCGGCCGCACTTCGCACACCTCTATTATGGCCCGTTCGCTTGAGCTGCCTGCTATTGTCGGCACCGGTGACGTCACCAGTCGCGTTAAGAACGATGATTATCTGATTCTGGATGGCGTTAACAACAAGGTTTACGTTAACCCGACTGCTGAAGTCATCGAAGAGCTGAAAGCGGTACAGCATCAGTATCTGAGCGAAAAAAATGAGCTGGCCAAGCTGAAAGATCTGCCGGCGATTACGCTGGACGGCCATCAGGTGGAAGTCGGCGCCAACATCGGCACCGTGCGCGATATCCCAGGCGCCGAGCGCAACGGCGCAGAGTGCGTCGGCCTCTATCGTACCGAGTTCCTGTTTATGGATCGCGACGCGCTGCCGACCGAAGAAGAGCAGTTCCAGGCCTATAAAGCCGTAGCGGAAGCGATGGGCTCACAGGCGGTGATCGTCCGCACCATGGATATCGGCGGCGATAAAGACCTGCCCTATATGAACCTGCCGAAAGAAGATAACCCGTTCCTCGGCTGGCGCGCGATCCGTATCGCCATGGATCGCAAAGAAATTCTGCATGCGCAGCTGCGCGCGATCCTGCGTGCTTCCGCGTTCGGCAAACTGCGTATCATGTTCCCGATGATCATCTCGGTGGAAGAAGTTCGCTTCCTGAAAGCAGAGCTGGAGATGCTGAAGGCGCAGCTGCGTGAAGAGGGCAAAGCATTCGACGAAGCCATTGAAGTGGGCATTATGGTTGAAACGCCGGCTTCAGCGGTCATTGCCCGTCATCTTGCAAAAGAAGTTGACTTCTTTAGTATTGGGACAAACGACCTAACGCAGTATACTCTGGCGGTGGATCGTGGTAACGATCTGATTTCCCATCTTTATAACCCAATGACGCCGTCGGTGCTTGGTTTGATTAAGCAGGTGATTGATGCTTCTCATGCCGAAGGTAAGTGGACCGGCATGTGTGGTGAGCTGGCAGGTGATGAACGTGCTACACTACTGTTATTGGGAATGGGGCTGGACGAATTCAGCATGAGTGCCATTTCTATCCCGCGCATCAAGAAGATCATTCGTAATACGAACTTCGAAGATGCTAAGGCATTAGCAGAGCAGGCTCTGGCTCAACCGACGGCGGAAGAGTTGATGAACCTGGTCAACAAGTTCATTAAAGAAAAAACACTCTGCTGATTCCGCGATACGCTGGCCCAACATTACTGCTTAGGAGAAGATCATGGGTTTTTTTTCCAAACTGTTTGGTGATAAAACAGAAAGCGCATCTGGCACTATTGAGATCGTCGCCCCGCTCTCTGGTGAAATCGTAAATATCGAAGACGTGCCGGACGTAGTATTTGCGGAGAAAATTGTCGGCGACGGCATCGCAATTAAACCGGCGGGCAATAAAATGGTTGCCCCGGTTGATGGCACCATCGGCAAAATCTTCGAAACCAACCATGCATTCTCTATCGAATCTGAGAGCGGCATTGAGCTGTTTGTTCACTTTGGTATCGATACCGTAGAGCTGAAAGGCGAAGGCTTCAAACGCATCGCGGAAGAAGGCCAGAAAGTGAAAAAAGGCGATGTTGTTATTGAGTTCGATCTGCCCCTGCTGGAAGAGAAAGCCAAATCTACGCTGACGCCGGTTGTGATCTCCAATATGGATGAAATTAAAGAGCTGACCAAGCTCACCGGTCAGGTCACCGTAGGTGAAACGCCGGTTATCCGTATTAAAAAATAACCGGTAAGGTAATAAAACGAACGGCGCCTGCGGGCGCCGTTTGTTATTTGCTTCAATAGTTAATGCGCGCCGCTTAATTACCCTGCCAGCGCGGCAAACGAATTGTCATTTCCAGCCCGCCGTTGCGCCCGTTCGCCGCCTGTACTTCACCGTGATGCGCCAGCACCACCTTGCGCACGATAGATAATCCCAGCCCGTAGCCCTTGCCCTGCAGCGGCGAATTCACCCGCACGAAAGGATCGAAGATGCTGGAAAGCTTATCGGCGTCCACCCCTGGGCCGCTGTCGCTAACGCAGACGCAGAGCCAGCCGCCGTCAGGCCGTAAGGCAATCACCACCTGCTGGCCCGGTAGCGAATAGCGCAGCGCGTTGCGCACTACATTCTCCAGCGCGCGCCGCACCAGCTCCGCATTGCCCTTCAGGGTATAGTCTGCGCCCTGTTCCGCCTCCAGCGCTATTTCCACGCCGGGCAGCTGCGCCTCATAGCGGGCATCGTTGACTACCGTTTCCAGCAGGCCGTAAAGATCGAAATATTGCTCATCGGGCATATTCTCATGCTCCGCGCGCGACAGCGCCAGCAGCTCGCCAATCATCTTATCAAGCCGCCGCGCCTCTTCATCGATACGATCGAGCGAGGCGTGCGCCGTCTCCGGCGTCTGGCGGGCCAGCCCGGTCGCCAGCTGCAGACGCGCCAGCGGCGAGCGCAGCTCATGTGAGATATCGTGCAGCAGCTCTTCACGCGCTCTGACCAGCACCGCCAGGCGCTCCACCATCGCGTCGAAGTCGCGCGCCACCGCCGACAGCTCGTCATGGCGGCGGCGCATTTGCGGCCAGAGGCGTACAGAGAGATCGCCGTTTGATACGCGCGCGAAGCCCAGCCGCAGCTGACGCATCGGGCGCGTCAGATTCCAGGCCAGCAGCGAACTGAACAACAGCCCCATCAGCCCGGCAAACCAGAAAACCGGCTCCGGAATATTAAGGATCTTCGGCGGCGGGCCGCCCATCTCGCTATCTTCACGCAGCCCTTTTACATCGTAGCGCAGCTGATACTGTTGCCCATCGGCGCCGGTCACCCACTCCACCACCTGGTCGGGATAGCCTTTCCCCTGCAGCGCAACGTTAAGCTGCCGGCGCGGCGTCTCCTGCGGCGGAAAAGGCATCGGCGTCACCGCAAAGAAGCGCCGGTCGCCCGGCGCCCAGTCCGACATCATATTATCCAGCGCCGGCAGGCCGCCATGCTGCAAAACCGACGCCGCCGACGCCATCTGCAAATTGACGATGCGCCGCGTGGCGATATGCTCCGGCGGCTCCCGATGCTTGCCGTAAAGCGTAAAACCCAGCCACAGCAGCTGACTAATCAGAAAAAAGACCAGCCAGAAGCCGAACAGAATTTTCCAGAACAGGCACCCGCGAAAACGAGACCTCATCGAATGCGGTAGCCGATGCTGCGCACGGTTTCGATATTGATCGCATCACCGGTCAGTCCCGCCAGCTTCTGGCGAATATTGCTGATATGCACATCGACGCTGCGATCGTAGGCCTCACGCGGGCGCCCCAGCCCTTGTTCCGACAGCTCATCTTTCGTCACCACGCGATCGGGCGAGCGCAGCAGCAGATCGAGTAAGTTGAATTCTGACGCGGTTAAATCAAACGGCTTGTTTTTCCATTCGCTGATGCGCGTGGCCGGGTTTAACGTCAGATCGCGCCAGCGCGCCACCTCTTTTTTCTCCGGCTGCGCCGGCTGTTCATCAATGCGGCGCAGCACCGCCCGCAGGCGCGCCACCAGCTCGCGGGGATAGCAGGGTTTAGGCACATAGTCGTCAGCGCCCATCTCCAGGCCGATAACCCGATCGATATTATCGCCCTTCGCCGTCAGCATAATAACGGGAATGCGGCTGCCCTGCCGTACCTGACGCAGCACGTCAATGCCGCTCATATCGGGCAACATAATATCCAGGATCACCGCCTGGAATTTCCCCGACAGCGCGCCGTCGATGCCCGCCTGCCCGGTAAGCACCAGCGAGGCTTCAAAGCCTTCGCCCTGCAAATAGTCGCTGAGCATGGCGCCCAGCTCAAGATCGTCGTCGACTAACAGAATTTTCATACGTCTACTCTCAATCACGGTTGGCGCTATTTTGACCTTAAGCCCGGCGTTGCGCAGCAGGTTTTACTGAATCCTTACAGAGAACTTCTCCTGATTGAACGGTCGTTTCGCTTTATTGTGGCAGGCTTTTACGTTATACCAGTGCTTTCTTCGCTTCAGGGATTGTCGACATGGCATTAGGCCGCACCTTATTTAAACGTAAACGGTTATTACTGCTGCTGTTTTTACTGATTGCCGCCGTTATCGCCTGGCTGCTGCTGCGTCCGCAACAGGCGCCGGCGCAATTTTTGACTGCTACCGTTGAACAGCGTCCGCTACAGCAAGAAGTGCTGGCCGACGGCACGCTTTCCGCCAGCAAGCTGGTCAGCGTCGGCGCGCAGGCTTCCGGCCAGATCAAAAGTTTGCTGGTCGATCTGGGCGATCAGGTTAAACAGGGGCAGCTGGTGGCGGAAATCGACAGCATGACGCAGCAAAATGCGCTGCAAAACGCACAGGCGGCGCTAAAAAACATTGAGGCGCAGCGGGCGGCTAAGCTGGCGCAGCTAACCAACTTCCGCGCCGCCTTTGCGCGCCAGAAGGCGATGCTGGCGAAAAACCTGACGCCGAAAGCGGACTATGACAGCGCGCTGGCGACGCTGAGCGCTACCGAAGCGGAAATTCGCGCGCTGGAAGCGCAGATTGCCCAGGCGCAAATCGAGGTAAATACCGCGCAGGTCAATTTGGGCTACACCCGTATCGTATCGCCGATTGACGGCACCGTAGTCTCCGTACCGGTAGAGGCCGGACAGACGGTTAACGCCGTGCAGAGCGCGCCGACGCTGATGAAGGTTGCCAACCTCGACACCATGACGGTAAAAGCGCAAATTTCCGAAGCGGACGTGATTAAAGTCGAACCAGGCATGAAAGTCTGGTTTTCTATCCTCGGCGAGCCGAATAAGCGTTATGAAGCCCGCCTGCGCGCCATTGAGCCCGCGCCGGATTCCATTAACGAAGAGAGCAGCAGCCTGACCGGCTCCTCCAGCAGCTCAAGCGATAAAAAAGCCATCTACTATTACGGCCTGTTTGACGTGCCTAATCCAGAGCATCGCCTGCGTATCTCGATGTCGGCAGAGGTGCATATCGTGCTGGGCGAGCGGCCAAACGCGCTGGTGATCCCCGCCACCGCAATTGATAACGCCGATGGCAAAACCACGGTGCAGGTGGTAGATGCTAACCAGCAGGTAACGCGCCGCGCCGTGCAGGTGGGGCTGAATGATAATATCGAAGCCGAAATTATCTCCGGCCTGCAGGTGGGCGAGAAAGTGGTGCTGGGGCAACGTAACGAGGCGGCGGCCAAAGACGCGCCTCCCGGAGCGGAACCACGCTAATGGCGCTGCTGGAACTTAACAATATCAGCCGTTCCTTCCAGAACGGCGAGCAGCAGGTACAGGTGCTGCACAATATTCATCTTGCTATCGAAGCCGGAGAGTTTGTCGCTATCGTAGGGCAGTCGGGTTCTGGCAAATCAACGCTGATGAATATTCTCGGCTGTCTTGATAAGGCCAGCGCCGGTGACTACCTCGTTGCCGGACGCGCCGTCTCCGCGCTGGACGATGATGCGCTGGCGGCGCTGCGCCGCGAGCACTTCGGCTTTATCTTCCAGCGCTATCATCTGCTGAGCGAGCTGACGGCGCTGGGCAACGCCGAAATGCCCGCTATCTATGCCGGGAAAGCGCCGCAGGCGCGCCGGGAACGCGCCACCGCCCTGTTAACCCGCCTCGGCCTGGGCGAACGCCTGCATTACCGGCCAGGCCAGCTTTCCGGCGGCCAGCAGCAGCGCGTCAGTATTGCGCGCGCGCTAATGAACGGCGGCGAAGTGATCCTGGCCGATGAGCCGACCGGCGCGCTCGACAGCCGCAGCGGCGAAGAGGTAATGCGTATCCTGCACGATCTGCATCAGCAGGGGCACACTATCGTAATCGTTACTCACGATATGAATATTGCGCAGCACGCCCAGCGCATTATTGAAATTCGCGACGGCGAAATCCTCAGCGATACCCGGCGTGACGAGGCGAGCGCCGCGCCGCCGCCGCGCCTGACCACTCGTGACAAAGGCAACGCCTGGCGTGCCGCGCGCGATCGTCTCACCGAAGCCTTTCGCATGGCGCTGGTTTCCATGCTGTCGCAGCGGCTGCGCACCTTCCTCACCATGCTCGGCATTATTATCGGCATCGCCTCGGTGGTGGCGGTGGTGGCGCTCGGCAAAGGCTCACAGCAAAAAATTCTTAATGAAATCAGCTCAATGGGCACCAGCACGCTGGAGATCTATCCGGGGAAAGATTTCGGCGATATGCACGCCTCCTCAATTCAGACGCTGCGCGCCAGCGATGCGGAGGCGCTGGCGCATCAGCCCTATGTTCACAGCGTTACGCCGCTGCTTTCCACCAGCACCACGCTGAAATATCGCAATCAGGCGCTGTCGGTATCGATTAACGGCGTCGGCGAACAGTTTTTTGCCGTGCGCGGCTATCAGATCGCGCAGGGGAAAGCCTTTGACCGCCATAGCGTTGATACGCTGGCGCAGGAGGCGGTGATTGATAAAAATACCCGTAACCGGCTGTTCGCCAACGGTGAAAACCCGCTGGGGCAGGTGCTGATGCTGGGGAATATGCCGGTACGCATCGTTGGCGTCGCGACTCATCAGAGCAGCTTCGTTAACGACAGTAACCTGGATATCTGGGTGCCCTATACCACGGTGATGAAGCGTATGGTGGGGCAAACCTGGCTCAGCGGCATTACCGTGCGGGTGAAGGATAATGTCGATCTGGCGCTGGCGGAACAGGGCGTTACGCGCCTGATGACGCAGCGCCACACCGATAAAGACTTTTTCATCTTTAATGCCGACAGCATTCGTCAGACCATCGAAAACACCACCAATACCATGACTCTGCTGGTGGCGATGATCGCCCTGATTTCGTTGCTGGTGGGCGGTATCGGCGTGATGAATATCATGCTGGTATCGGTAACCGAGCGCACGCGCGAGATTGGCGTACGCATGGCGGTAGGCGCGCGCGCCAGCGATATTATGCAGCAGTTCCTGATTGAGGCGGTGCTGGTCTGCCTGACCGGCGGCATTATCGGCGTGCTGCTGTCGCTGGTGCCGGGCATGATACTCGCCCAGGTAACCAACAGCTTCAGCATGATCTATTCGCCCTTCTCTATCGTGGCGGCCTTTGTCTGCTCCAGCCTGATTGGCGTGATTTTCGGCTTCTTCCCGGCGCGGCGCGCCGCCCGTCTCGATCCGATCCACGCCCTGGAGCGCGAATAAGCGTGGCCCCGGTCGGGGCCGCGTTACTGATAGACGCCGGTAGAGAGATAACGATCGCCGCGATCGCAAATAATCGCCACCACTACGCTGCCGGGATTTTCTGCGGCGATGCGCAGCGCGCCGGCTACCGCGCCGCCGGAGCTGACGCCGCAGAACACGCCCTCGCGCGTCGCCAGCTGACGCATGGTTTCTTCCGCCTCGCTCTGTCCCATATCCACAATACGATCGACCAGATCCGGCCGCCAGATCCCCGGCATCCAGGCGGCGGGCCAGCGGCGAATGCCGGGAATGCTGCTGCCCTCCAGCGGCTGTAAGCCGATAACCTGCACCTGCGGGTTCTGCTCTTTCAGATAGCGCCCTACCCCGGTGATGGTGCCGGTGGTGCCCATGCTGGAAACAAAATGGGTAATGCGCTCGGCGCTCTGCCGCCAGATTTCCGGCCCGGTGGTAGCGTAATGTCCCAGCGGGTTATCGGGGTTGTTAAACTGATCCAGCACCTTGCCTTCACCGCGCGCCGCCATCGCCTGCGCCAGATCGCGCGCGCCCTCCATGCCCAACTCGCGGCTTATCAGCACCAGCTCGGCGCCGTAGGCGCGCATCGCCGCCTGCCGTTCGGCGCTCATATTGTCAGGCATCAACAGCCTCAGCGCATAACCTTTAATCGCTGCGATCATCGCCAGCGCGATGCCGGTATTGCCGCTGGTCGCTTCAATCAGCCGATCGCCGGGGCTGATTTCGCCGCGCCGCTCGGCGCCCTGAATCATTGACAGCGCGGCGCGATCTTTAACCGATCCGGCGGGATTATTGCCCTCAAGCTTCAGCCATATTTCACTGCCGTTGGCAGGCGTCAGGCGCTGCAGTTTAATCAACGGCGTATTGCCGATGGTGCTTTCCAGCGTGGTCACAATATTTATCCCGGCAGGCAAGAGATGGCGGGCAGCAGTCCCGCCCGACATATGAAAGAAGTGAGAAAATATCAGGCGCTTTCGGCAAAGGCAACCGTGCGCAGCGGGGTATTTCCCTGATAGAGGCGCGCCTGTTGCAGGCCGACATAGAGGCGTTCACCGCGCAGCGGCGCGCTATGCCCGCCATCAAACACCAGGCTGAACGGTTCGGCCTGCCAGCCTGCGGGCTGAACCAGCAGCTGCCAGAAGTGGCCGCGCGGGCTGACCTCCAGCACCTGCACCGGCAGCGGCGTCTCCAGGCTGCTATAGCGGTTAACCTCGATCTCCCATGGGCGTAAAAAGAGCTCAACCGCGCCCTGCTGCGCCGGCGTAAAGCCCAGCGGCCAGTGATGCGCGCCAACGTGGAACTGCGAACCGTGAACTTCAGCATCGAAGCGATTAACCTCGCCGAGGAACTCCAGCACGAAACGGCTGGCGGGATCGCGCCAGACATCATCCGGCGTGCCGACCTGCTCGATATTCCCCTGGCTCATTACTACCACCCGATCGGCCACTTCCATCGCCTCTTCCTGATCGTGGGTAACAAAGACGCTGGTAAATTTCAGCTCTTCATGCAGCTGACGCAGCCAGCGACGCAGCTCTTTGCGCACCTGGGCGTCCAGCGCGCCAAACGGCTCATCCAGCAGCAGGATCTGCGGCTCTACCGCCAGCGCGCGCGCCAGCGCCACACGCTGTTTTTGTCCGCCGGAAAGCTGGGCCGGATAACGATTAGCCAGATGCGCCAGCTGTACCATCTCCAGCAGCTGCGTTACCTTTTGCTTAATCGCCTGCGCCGACGGGCGCTCGCGCTTAGGCAATACCGTCAGGCCGAAGGCGATATTGTCAAATACCGTCATATGGCGAAACAGCGCGTAGTGCTGGAAGACAAAACCCACCTGGCGATCGCGCGCGTGCAGGCGGCTGACATCCTTGCCATGAAAGCGAATCTGCCCGCTGTTCTGGTGCTCCAGCCCGGCAATAATGCGCAGCAGCGTAGTTTTACCGGAACCCGATGGGCCAAGCAGCGCCACCATCTGACCAGAAAGAATATCCAGCGAGATGTCGTTCAGCACGCGCGTCCGGCCAAAGGATTTGTTGATCTGGCTAATCTCAATGCTCATGATTTCCCTCCTGCTGTAAGCGCTTCTGCTGGTTCTCTAATCGCCATTGCAGCGCGCTTTTCAGAAATAGCGTCACTATCGCCATCAGGGTCAGCAGCGCGGCGGCGGTAAAGGCGCCGACGCTGTTATAATCCTGATGCAGTAATTCAACCTGTAGCGGCAGCGTATAGGTTTCGCCGCGAATCGATCCCGATACCACCGAGACCGCGCCAAACTCGCCGATGGCGCGCGCGTTGGTCAGCACCACGCCGTACAGCAGCGCCCAGCGAATATTCGGCAGGGTTACGCGGCGGAACATCTGCCAGCCGGAGGCGCCCAGCAGCACCGCCGCCTCGTCCTCATGGCTGCCCTGGCTGAGCATGACCGGCACCAGCTCGCGTACCACGAACGGACAGGTAACGAAAATGGTCGCCATTACAATGCCGGGCCAGGAGAACATCAGCTGAATGCTGTGCGCATCCAGCCAGCCGCCTGCCGGGCCATTAACGCCCCAGAACAGCAGATAAATCAGGCCGGCAACCACCGGCGACACCGCAAAGGGGATATCGAACAGCGTCAGCAGCAGCTGGCGGCCCGGAAAAGTAAAACGCGTCACCAGCCAGGCGAGCAGCGTACCGAACACCAGGTTAACCGGGACGGTAATCAGCGCCACCAGCACCGTCAGCCAGATGGCATGCAGCATATCGGCATCGGCGAGATTGCTCAGCGCCGCAACAGCGCCCTGCGCCAGCGCCTCGGTAAAGATCGCGATCAGCGGCACCACCAGCAGCAGAAATGAAACCAGCGCGCCGACAGCAATCAGCAACCACTTACTCCAGTTAACGGGCTGGCGTTGTACGCCGTTCAGCTGAGTAATATCGGCCATCAGTGACCTCCCAGACGGCGCCCGAAGCGGCTTTGTAAAGTATTAATGGCGAACAGCAACAGCAGCGAGGCGGCAAGGATCACCGAAGCGATAGCGCTGGCGGCCGGATAATCGAACTCCTGCAGACGGATAAAAATCATCAGCGAGGTAACCTCCGTCTTCCAGGCGATGTTACCGGCGATAAAGATTACCGCGCCGAACTCACCCAGGCTGCGGGTAAACGAAAGCGCAGTGCCCGCCAGCAGCGCCGGCGCCACCTCCGGCAGCACCACGCGGCGAAAGCTCTGCCACGGCGTGGCGCCCAGAGTTTGCGCCGCCTCTTCATATTCCGGCCCCAGCTCTTCCAGCACCGGCTGAACGGTGCGCACCACAAAAGGAATGCTGGTAAAGGCCATCGCTACCGCGATGCCGAGCCAGGTATAGGAAACCTTAATATCAAACTGCGCCAGCCACTGACCGTACCAGCCGTTAACCGAAAACAGGCCCGCCAGCGTCAAACCAGCCACCGCCGTCGGCAGCGCAAAAGGCAAATCTATCAGCCCGTCCAGCAGGCTGCGTCCGGGAAAGCGATAGCGCGTCAGGATCCAGGCCATCAGCATGCCGAACACGGCGTTGAAAACAGAGGCGACGCCCGCAGCCAGCAGCGTCACCTTATAGGCCGCCATCACCTGAGGATTAGTAATGACTTGCCAGTATTGCGCCAGCGACATCTGCGCCAGCTGCATCAACAGGGCGCTCAGCGGCAGCAGCAAAATCAGGCAGGTAAAAAACAGGCTGCTGCCGAGGCTGATGCCGAATCCCGGCAGTACGCGCTTACTACTTGCAGCAAACATTAACCGCGCCCCGCCGCCAGCAGCTTATCCAGCTCGCCGCCGCTGGCGAAATGGGTTTTCATCACCTGCTGCCAGCTGCCGAAGCGATCCTCAACGCGAAACAGCTCGGTTTGCGGAAACTTCGCCTGCGCCATCAGCTGCGGATTGTTTACCCGATAATAAAATTGCGTCATGATTTTTTGCGCCGTCGGCGTATAGAGATAGTTGAGATAGGCTTTCGCCGCCGCTTCGCTATGATTGTGCTGCACGTTTTTATCCAGCCACGCCACCGGGAACTCAGCCAGAATATCGACTTCCGGCACTACGACTTCATAGCCCTGGCTGGCGTACTGCTGGCGAATGTTGTTCACTTCCGATTCGAAGCTGATCAGCACATCGCCCAGCCCGCGCTCGACAAAGGTAGTGGTGGCGCCGCGCCCGCCGGTATCGAAAACCTCAACGTTCTTCACAAACTGCTGCATAAACTGCCGGGTTTTGGCGCCATCGCCGTGGTTCGCCTGCTCCGCCGCGCCCCATGCCGCCAGCCAGGTATAACGCCCGTTGCCAGAGGTTTTGGGATTCGGGAATATCAGCTTCACGTCGCTGCGCACCAGATCGTTCCAGCTATGAATCTGCTTTGGATTACCTTTGCGCACCAGGAAAGCCATGGTGGAGTAAAAAGGCGAGCTGTGATTCGGCAGGCGCGTCTGCCAGTTCGCCGGCAGCAATCTGCCGCGCTCGTGCAGGATCTGGACATCGGTAACCTGGTTATAGGTCACCACGTCAGCCTTCAGGCCCTGAAGGATCGCTAATGCCTGCTTTGACGAACCGGCATGAGACTGACGCAGGGTGAGCTTATCGCCGGGATGCGTTTCATCCCACTGTTTAATAAAGGGAGCATTCAGCGCGGTAAAGAGTTCACGCGAGACGTCATAAGAGCTGTTAAGCAGCTCGGTCGCCTGCGCGCTGACGGCTAACAGCAAACTGAGCGCTGTAGCGCTGAAAAACTTTTTCGTCACGGAAAATGTCATTTCACACCCTGAGTCATATGCCGGCCTGTGCACCGTATGCTCAGTGTATTTATAACTCAGCGCAAAGCTGTAACGGTTTTATATATCGTTTGCTGATTTTAAAGTCGAAAAAGGCATAAGAAGGCGGCAAAGGTTAGCGAAAAAACGGCAAAGGGCGCGGCGGGAGTAGCGGCGCCGGGCGGGCGGGAATAGTGACGCCTGCCACGCGGCGCCGCCTGAAGCTTTACAGCGCTAACAGCGTTGCAACGGAAGGCGCGAACCACCACGCGCCGCTAACCGGCTTGGTAAAGCGCAGCATCGCGTCATATTTACCGTCGCGTTCGCCAAACATGCTCAGCAGCTGCTGTTCGATGTTATGCAGCGTCGCGCAGTAGGCGATAAAGTAGAGGCCGTTGGTGCCGCTGGCGGTGCCGTAAGGCAGGCTGTGACGCAAAATTTTCAGCCCCTGGCCGTTCTCTTTCAGATCGACCCGGCTCAGATGCGAGGTATCAGGACGCGCATCGCCCGGCAGCTCTTCGTTGCTCTGCCTGGTACGCCCGATCATCTGCTCCTGCTGCGACAGCGGCAGGCGATTCAGCTGCGACAGATTATGCTCCCAGCGCTGGGTGAATATATAGCTGCCGCCGGCGTCCACGCCGTTGGCGATAACCGCCACCTGCTGACGCATCTCGCCCTGCGGGTTCTCGGTGCCGTCTACGAAACCGGAGAGATCGCGATCTTCCGTCCAGCGGAAGCCGTGCGTCTCCTCTTCAACACGCAGCGCCGCGCCAAAGGCGGCCAGCGCAGCCTGCGCCAGCGAGAAGTTAACGTCATGGCGCTGCGATTGTATATGAATCAACAGATCGCGCTGGGTAGCCGGCGCGATATTATTCCCCAGCGGCTGAAAATCCTTCAGTTCCGGCGCGCTGCCCGTCGGCGCCAGATCGCGCCACAGCGCGTTGCCAAAAGCGACCACCGCGCCCAGACCGGCGTCAGGATAGCGCTGCTGCAGCGTGGTTAACTGTTGATAAAATTCGTTGACGCCCTGGCGCACCTGTTGCAGATCGCCGTGGACGGCGGCTTCCAGCCAGATGGCGAAGCGGCTGTGTTCGGTCAGGATGCCGCTCTGATGCTGAGACATTCGGCATTACTCCAGAAATGAAATAAAACAGGGCCATATCATAACGGAAAGCGGCGGCGAAAAGTGAGGCGCCGCCGCGATTACCGCTTAACGCTGCCAGATAATTTTACTGACGCGCCAGCTCTGCAAGATATCGTCAGGTGGAATCAGCCCCAGCGGACCGGCCCATTGCCCCTGATAGAGATAGCTGATGTGCTGGCTGTTGGGCGCCTGACACAGCACTGACGCCTCGTTAGCAACGGGCTGACAGTGCCCGAAGGCTTTCTGATAGCGTTTGCTGAACGCATCGCCGATATGGGTGCCGTCGGCGCTGGCGATCTCCACATCGCTGACCTCAATGCGGCTGACGCTCTCCTTGCCGCTCAGGGTCAGACTGACCTCATCATCCTTCAGCGCCTGCCAGAAGTTGACCACGCCGCCCTGCTCGCTGCGCATCCCCTGGCGCAGCCGATAATCGCCGTTCAGCGCCTCGTTGATGGCGTTTGCCTGCAGCGGCGTGCTGCCGTTAACCGCGCCAACGCCCTGCTCGGTAACGGTCAGCGCGGAACCGAACCAGTTGCCGGGCCACAGGGTGGACCAGGACCAGTCAAGCGGATTCCACCAGCTGGTTTCGCTGCGGTGCGAGCCGCTGCTGGCGCAGCTTACCAACAATAAGGCCGCGACAATGAATGCCGATCGTACTGATTTCATTTCAACTCCTGAGATGGTGATGCGACTTTTGCCGTGAGGTTGGAGTCGCATAAGCGCAAAAAGTTTTATTCCGGACGGTTCAGCTCCGCCGCGAAGCAGGCTTTCAGCCGCTGGCTAAGCAGCAGCCAGCAGAGCGCCAGCAGATCGAAGCAGGCGGGCAGCCAGAGCGCCGGCGTAGCGAGATCGCCCTCCTGCCAGCTTTGCCATACCGTCAGCGCCAGGCTCAACAGCAAACCGGCGCACAGCACCCAACGCCAGCTTTGCCAGAGGCGCGGCAGGCGCTGGCGATAGCCGGTCAACAGCAGCCCAAGCGCCGCCGGTACGCCGCACCCCAGCCCCAGCCAGAAGGCGCCGCTGTCGGGATAGAAGAGCGCCAGCAGCGCGCTGCCCTGCTGACGCGAGGCGCCGGCCATAATAAACAGCACCCAGGTGCGCGCCTGCAGCAGCAGAATCGCCCAAAAGGCCGGCGGTAAACGCAGCTGGCCTTTACCGTCATAATCATCCGGGGAGAAAGGTAACATAAAGAAAGGGTTAGCCGCGCTGCCGCGGCCGGACAAGATTAATATTCACGATCTTCAATTATACGTTTGCCAAGACAGACCACATCCTGCATATCGTAATCCAGCTTCTCATAAAATCCGATAACCGCATCGTTCTCTTCACGCACGATCAGGTTGATTTTCGGGCAGCCGCGCGCGATCAGCTTTTTCTCCAGACGATTGAGCAGCGCGTTGGCAAAGCCGCGTCCACGATAGTCGGGATGGACGCCCAGATAGTAGACCGAGCCGCGATGGCCGTCGTAGCCGCCCATCAGGGTGCCGACGATTTCGCCGCCGACGACCGCTACCAGAAACAGATCGGGATCGTGATTTAGCTTACGCTCGATATCCATTTCCGGGTCGTTCCACGGGCGTAACAGATCGCAGCGTTCCCAAAGCGTAATAACCTCTTCAAAGTCTTCCTGGCGGAATGCGCGGATTTCCATGAAATTTTCCCAGACGTTACCCACAATTCATTGATTATCACGCATTCTTTCGGCGGCGCAACCCTCGCGGCGCGCCTGCCGGGAAAAAAATTTATGCCGGCTGTTTATTTTGCTGAAATAAGTAGCAAAAGTCTGCGCCGCCTTGCCTGCCGCCGCCCGACCAGCCGCTACGTTATAACCAACTTTTTAGTTACGCACGCCGCAATCAGCGTCCGGCTTAGGTATACTCCGGAGCCTGCTACCAGGGAGCGAACTATGCCCCTTGTTTATTCAACGGTGAAGAATATGAATGCTCCCAATATTGAACAGGTAAAAGCCTTTCTGCTGGCGCTACAGGATGAAATATGTCAGCAGCTGACGCTGGCGGACGGCGGCGGGCAGTTTCAGGAAGATAGCTGGACACGGCCTGCGGGCGGCGGCGGGCGCAGCCGGGTGCTGCGTCAGGGCGCGATCTTTGAGCAGGCCGGGGTCAATTTTTCTCACGTCCACGGCGATCGGATGCCGGCATCCGCCACCGCGCACCGGCCTGAGCTGGCGGGACGCAGCTTCGAAGCCATGGGCGTTTCGCTGGTTATTCATCCGGAGAATCCCTATATCCCTACCAGCCACGCCAACGTGCGTTTCTTTATCGCGGAAAAGCCGGGCGCCGATCCGGTCTGGTGGTTCGGCGGCGGTTTCGATCTCACTCCCTATTACGGTTTTGAGGAGGATGCGGTGCACTGGCACCAGACCGCCTTCGATCTCTGCCAGCCGTTCGGCGCCGATCGCTATCCACGCTACAAGAAGTGGTGCGATGACTACTTCTTTCTGAAACACCGCAACGAACAGCGCGGCATCGGCGGCCTGTTTTTCGACGATCTGAACACGCCCGATTTCGCCACCTGTTTTGCCTTTACGCGCGCGGTTGGCGCCGGTTTTCTCAAAGGCTATCTGCCGATCGTCGCGCGCCGCAAAGATATGCCGTGGGGCGATCGCCAGCGTCAGTTCCAGCTCTATCGCCGCGGGCGCTACGTGGAGTTTAATCTGGTGTGGGATCGCGGCACGCTGTTTGGTCTGCAAACCGGCGGCCGTACCGAATCTATCCTGATGTCAATGCCGCCGCTGGTGCGCTGGGAATATGATTATCAGCCGCAGCCTGATTCGCCGGAGGCGGCGCTCTACCGCGATTTCCTGCCGGTTAAAGAGTGGCTGGGCAATAAAGCCTGACCAGAGCGGATAAGGCGCCCTGGATCAAAGCCGCTATGCCGCTACGTACAGCGCCCCGCGCCGCAAAGCGCGCGGGAGCGGCGGCCGGATGCGGGCTAAAGGCTGCGCGGCGCGAACGGCGCGCGACTCCGGCTGACGCCGCCGCCTGATGTTCGGCCAGCTGCGCCCCGACGTCCGCCTTCGGGCCGCTGAACTACAGCGGCTGGGTCTGCGCCTCCACCACCGCCAGCGCCACCATATTCACGATGCGGCGCACCGACGAAATCGGCGTCAGCACGTGCGCCGGTCTGGCGATCCCCATCAGCACCGGGCCAACGGTTACCCCTTCCGAACTGGAGACGCGCAGCAGGTTGTAGCTGATGCGCGCCGCTTCAACGTTCGGCATTATCAGCACGTTCGCGGCGCCCTTAAGCGGGCTGTCGGGCATCAGATCCCGGCGCACGTTTTCGTCCAGCGCGGCATCGCCGTGCATTTCGCCATCGATCTCCAGCTCCGGCGCCAGCGCCTGCACCCGCGCCAGCGCTTCACGCATCTTGCGCGCCGCCGGCGCATCCGAAGAGCCGAAGCTGGAGTGAGAGAGCAGCGCCACCTTCGGTTCGATACCGAAGCGCCGCACCGTCTCCGCCGCCATCAGCGTCAGCTCCGCCAGCTGCTCCGGCGTCGGATCTTCATTGACGTAGGTATCGGCAATAAAGGTGTTGCCGCTCGGCAGCAGCAGCGCGTTCATTGCGCCCGCCACGTTAATACCCTGGCGGAAGCCAAGCACCCGCTCGATAACCTCGTAGTGCTCCTTATAATTGCCGATAGTGCCGCAAATCATCGCGTCCGCCTCGCCGCGATGCACCATAATAGCGGCGATAAGCGTCGGGTTGCCGATCATCGCGCGCTGCGCCTGCTCCGGCGACACGCCGCGCCGTTTCATAATCTGGTAATATTCGTTCCAGTAGGCCTTAAAGCGCGGATCGGATTCATTATTCACCACCTCAAAATCTTTTCCGGCCTCGATTTTCAGCCCCAGCTTCTGTAAGCGCATGGCGATCACATTAGGGCGCCCGATAAGTATCGGCTGCGCCAGCCCCAGCGTGACCAGTTCCTGGGTAGCGTGCAGCACCCGCGCCTCTTCCCCTTCGGCCAGCACCACCCGCTTCGGCGCTTTGCGCGCCTGGGCGAACACCGGTTTCATAAAGAGGTTGGTTTTATAAACAAATTCGGTCAGCTTCTCGCGATAGGCGTCAAAATCCGCGATGGGCCGGGTCGCCACGCCCGATTCCATCGCCGCTTTCGCTACCGCAGGCGCGATTTTCACGATCAGACGCGGATCGAACGGCCGAGGAATCAGATAGTCGGGACCAAAGGAGAGCTCTTCATCGCCATAGGCCGACGCCACTACCTCGCTTTGCTCCGCCAGCGCCAGCTCTGCAATAGCATGCACCGCCGCCAGCTTCATCTGTTCGTTAATCGCCGTCGCGCCGACATCCAGCGCGCCGCGGAAAATAAACGGAAAGCAGAGTACATTGTTGACCTGGTTGGGGTAGTCGGAGCGGCCGGTGCAGATAATCGCATCGGGACGCACCGCTTTCGCCAGCGGCGGCAGGATTTCCGGCTCCGGATTCGCCAGCGCCAGGATCAGCGGATCGGGCGCCATGCGTTTTACCATCTCCGGCGTCAGTACTCTCGGTCCGGAGCAGCCGAGGAAAATATCCGCGCCGGCAATCGCCTCCTCCAGCCGACGCATGCCGTTATCCTCAATGGCATAGGCGGCTTTGGTTTCCGCCATCGGCGTTTCGCGTCCCTGGAAGATCACCCCTTTTGAATCGCAGACGATGATGTTATGGCGCTGCATCCCCAGCTCAACCAGCAGATTCATGCAGGCGATAGCGGACGCCCCGGCGCCGGAAACCACCAGCCGCACGTCGGAGATATTTTTCTTCACGATACGCAGCCCGTTGATCACCGCCGCCGTACAGATAATCGCGGTGCCGTGCTGATCGTCATGGAACACCGGGATTTTCATGCGCTCGCGCAGCGCTTTTTCAATATAAAAGCATTCCGGCGCCTTAATATCCTCCAGGTTGATGCCGCCGAAGGTCGGCTCCAGCGCGGCAATAACGTTAATCAACCGATCCGGATCCAGCTCATCAATTTCAATATCGAAAACATCAATGCCGGCAAACTTTTTGAACAGCACGCCTTTACCTTCCATCACCGGTTTTCCGGCCAGCGCGCCGATATTGCCCAGCCCCAGCACCGCCGTCCCGTTAGAGATCACCGCGACCAGATTGCCGCGCGCGGTATATTTATGCGCGGCAAGCGGATCCTCTGCTATCTCCAGACAGGGCGCTGCCACGCCCGGCGAGTAGGCCAGCGCCAGATCGCGCTGCGTCGCCAGCGGCTTGGTGGGAGAGACCTGAATTTTCCCCGGCTGGGGAAACTGGTGAAAATCTAACGCGCTCTGCTTGAGTTGATCGTCCATCAGCGGTTCCCTGATTGATAACGTGGATTAAAGTTTCAACTTCGCAGTATAGGAGCGCGACGCGGCAGAAAACTTGAAGCGGACCAAAGAATTGTCTATCCCGCTGTGACGATTCACGCATCACTCAGGCGGCGGATACGCTATTTTGCACATCTGCTATGCTTCTTAATGGTCCGATCGTGACGCAGCGATCGCCCCTGCCGGGCAGAGGCTATGGCGGTTATTTTTCTGGCAGCGGGAAAGTGCGCGCGCTGGCGTAAGAGGCACTGCTCATCAAGTCTGTGTGCTGTTCACGTGGCATCCTGCCTGAAATCGTCGCGGCATCCGCATCAGGTTCAGCTTCGTCAGGCCGCGCCCTGGCGGCGAACGTGCCGCTATTGAAACAGCCCATAGCAACAATCAGAGAAAACGTATTCCCCCTGTCAGGCAGCTGGTGCAATGTGGATCGCCTGTCACCAGCAACAGCGTTCCCCTGGCGCCGTCGGGAACCACGTTTACTTTCGCATTACCCTTTGGGTACCAAGGAGATAACAGATGAATCAGCTAGAGGCATTGAAACAGTTTACTACCGTAGTGGCGGACAGCGGAGATATTGAATCCATTCGCAACTACCATCCTGAAGACGCCACCACCAACCCGTCTCTGATCCTGAAAGCCGCCGGTCTTGAATCCTATAAGCACTTGATTGACGACGCGATCGATTACGCGAAAAAACAGGGCGGCAGCAAAGAAACGCAAATTATCAACGCCAGCGATAAAGTAGCGGTGAACCTCGGCATGGAAATCCTGAAAAGCGTGCCGGGGCGTGTTTCGACCGAAGTGGATGCGCGCCTCTCCTTCGATCGCGGCATGTGCGTGACCAAAGCGGAAAAGCTGGTACGGATGTATGAAGAGCACGGCATCGATCGTTCACGTATTCTGATTAAGCTCGCTTCCACCTGGGAAGGCATCCGCGCAGCGGAAGAGCTGGAGAAAAACGGCATCAACTGTAACCTGACGCTGCTGTTCTCCTTTGCCCAGGCGCGCGCCTGCGCCGAAGCGGGCGTCTTCCTGATCTCGCCGTTTGTCGGCCGCATCTACGACTGGTACAACAGCCGCAAACCGCTCGATCCGTACATCGTCGATGAAGATCCGGGCGTGAAATCGGTGCGCAACATTTACGACTACTACAAATCACACCGTTACAAAACCATCATTATGGGCGCCAGCTTCCGTAAAACCGAGCAGATCCTCGCGCTGGCGGGCTGCGATCGCCTGACCATCTCCCCTAACCTGCTGCAGGAGCTGCAATCCAGCGATGCGCCGGTAGAACGTAAACTGACGCCGTCTACGGAAGGGTTCCACGAACCGGCTTCGCTCTCCGAAGCGGAATTCCGCTGGGAACACAACCAGGATCCGATGGCGGTAGAGAAACTCGCTGAAGGTATCCGCCAGTTCGCCGCTGACCAGATAAAACTGGAAGAGACGCTGGCCGCCCGGCTGTAACGGTCGCTAACCACATTGATTCAGGGGCGGCTTTTCGCCCCGTTTTCATTCCCCTCTTATTTCCTTCAAGGGAGAAAAACATGTCCTCACGTAGAGAACTGGCGAATGCGATTCGTGCGCTGAGCATGGACGCGGTGCAAAAAGCAAAATCAGGCCATCCGGGCGCGCCGATGGGCATGGCGGATATCGCCGAAGTGCTGTGGCGCGATTTTTTGAAACATAACCCGGCCAACCCGGCCTGGGCCGACCGCGACCGGTTTATTCTCTCTAACGGCCACGGCTCTATGCTGCTCTACAGCCTGCTGCATCTGACCGGTTACGATCTGCCGATTGACGAGCTGAAAAACTTCCGTCAGCTGCACTCAAAAACGCCGGGCCACCCGGAAATCGGCTACACCCCAGGGGTGGAAACCACTACCGGCCCGCTGGGCCAGGGGCTGGCGAACGCCGTTGGCCTGGCTATCGCCGAACGCACGCTGGGCGCGCAGTTTAACCGTCCGGACCATAACATCATCGACCATAACACCTGGGTGTTTATGGGCGACGGCTGTCTGATGGAAGGCATTTCTCATGAGGTTTGTTCGCTGGCGGGTACGCTGGGCCTCGGTAAACTGATTGGCTTCTACGATCACAACGGCATCTCCATCGACGGCGAAACCGAAGGCTGGTTTACCGACGACACGGCAAAACGATTTGAAGCCTATAACTGGCATGTGGTCGGTGAAATCGACGGTCACGATGCAGAAGCGATCGCCGCCGCGATTAAAGAAGCGCAGAGCGTAACCGATAAGCCTTCACTGATTATCTGCCGCACCATTATCGGCTTTGGTTCGCCGAACAAGGCGGGTAAAGAGGAGTCGCACGGCGCGCCGCTGGGCGATGACGAAATCGCGCTGACGCGCAAACAGCTGGGCTGGAACCACGCGCCGTTTGAGATCCCGCAGGATATCTATCAGCAGTGGGATGCCAGGCAGGCGGGCGCCGAGCGCGAGAAAGCGTGGAACGAAAAGTTCGCCGCTTATCAAGCCGCCTGGCCGGAGCTGGCGGCGGAATATACGCGCCGCATGACCGGCGGCATGCCGGAAAACTGGCAGCAGGAGACGCAGAAGTTTATTGAACAGCTGCAGGGCAACACCAATAAAATCGCCAGCCGTAAAGCCTCGCAGAATGCGCTGGAAGCTTATGGCAAGCTGCTGCCGGAATTACTGGGCGGCTCGGCTGACCTGGCGCCGAGCAACCTCACCATCTGGTCCGGCTCTAAATCCATTAAGGACGATGCGGCCGGTAACTATATCCACTACGGCGTGCGTGAGTTCGGCATGACCGCTATCGCCAACGGCATCGCTCACCACGGCGGCTTCGTACCCTATACCGCTACCTTCCTGATGTTTGTGGAGTATGCGCGTAACGCCGCACGCATGGCGGCGCTGATGAAGGCGCGGCAGATTATGGTCTATACCCATGACTCCATCGGCCTGGGCGAAGATGGCCCGACGCATCAGCCGGTGGAACAGCTGGCCAGCCTGCGCCTGACGCCGAATATGAGTACCTGGCGCCCCTGCGACCAGGTAGAAACGGCGGTAGCCTGGAAACATGCCATCGAACGTCATAACGGCCCAACCGCGCTGATTCTGTCGCGTCAGAATCTGCTGCAGCCCGATCGTACGCCGCAGCAGCTGGCCGATATTTCCCGCGGCGGCTATATCCTGCGTGACAGCGCGGGCACGCCGGAAGTTATCCTGATCGCCACCGGTTCCGAAGTGGAAATCACCCTCGGCGCCGCGGATAAACTTTCCCGCGCCGGGCACAAAGTGCGTGTGGTTTCTATGCCGTCAACCGATCTGTTTGATAAGCAGGACGCGGCCTATCGTGAATCGGTGCTGCCCTCAACCGTGACCGCGCGCGTGGCGGTGGAAGCGGGCATTGCCGACTACTGGTATAAATATGTCGGCCTGAACGGCGCCATTGTCGGTATGACCACTTTCGGTGAATCCGCCCCGGCAGACAAGCTGTTTGCTGAATTCGGTTTTACGGTAGAAAACATTGTCAGCCATGCCGAAGCGTTGTTAAAACCGCACTGACAGGTAAATCATACCACGCCGCCTCTTCAGGAGGCGGTGCACTCCTTACTATGTCTGCGCCCAGCGGGCTTCAGCGCAGAACAGCCTTAACTGCTGGCGCCGCTCTGTTGAGCGTTTGCGCACGGCAGATACTTATCTACGACGCGGTTTTAGTGGGTTTTTGACCCTGCACAGGCTGCGGGCCGGAGATGAAAAAAGAGGGGAAAATATCAGCGCTGCGCCAGCCGCGGCTGAAAGGCGAAATAAATAATCGGGGCGACATTTAACGCCCCGACCTAAATAACCATTTAACGATAAAGTCAATGTCAGTTTTTTTATCATTATTTTAATCTGACGCCGCTCAAAATATATTGCAGGCGTTAAAGCGGCAAAATGGCAGCTTCCCTGTTTACAGGGGACTAATCAGTAGTTATATAATGTTTTTATAACTATTAGCCAGCGTTGTTAATATTATCCCAAACTTCGTTCAGACGCATAATTGATTCATCCAGGCCAACCGCCGCGCCGCCAATCAGACCAAATACAGCGCCCCAGATGCCATTAATAACGCTACCAATAACGCCCTGAACCGGAGCCAGGATACCGGCCAGCATAGGTGCTTTCGCAGTAATGTTATAAGCGGCCCATACACCGCCCATCGCGCCAGCTGCCGCGCCAACAACAGCCCCAAACAGGCTATCCATCAGACCTTCGCTGGTGCCGCCAGAAACGACATTGATTTGTTCCATTGTTAATTCTTTCATTTTTTCTCCTGAATATGAAATTTAAATATTAATGCTACTATGTGTTAGCGAGATGAAATCTAACATAGCCTCCTGGTCGGAAGTATAGTAATTCATCCAAACATAAAACGTCAGGTGAATATATTTATAACTACTGCTGCAACACTACAAAATATACCTTTAGCAAACAAGACAATACTTGCTTAACAATAAATAACCGCCGGCAAGTAATTATTTCCCGCTGGCTTCAGGTTAAACATAATGTGCTATTACCTCGAACAGATGATGAAAACGCGCTTAACTATGTCTTTATTCTTAAGGAAAAACATTTATTATTATCAGTTATTAACCTGACAGGACGCCATACCGTTGAAAATGCGCTTTTATCTTCTGGCCGCGATCGTTGCTGCGCTGCCGCTATGTAGCCAGGCTCAGCCTCTCTCCTCCCCCGATCCGCTGCTGGCCTCGCAGATCGTCGATCGCTATGCCGAACATATTTTTTACGGCAGCGCCGCCGCCGGGATGGCGCTGGTGGCGATAGATGGCAATCAGCGCGTTTTCGCCAGCTTTGGCGAGACGCGCCCCGGCAACGCCACCCGCCCGCAAAAAGATTCGCTAATCCGCATTGCCTCGCTGAGCAAGCTGATGACCAGCGAAATTATGGTAAAAATGGCGGAGCAGGGAAAAATTCGTCTTGACGATCCGCTGGCTAACTACGCGCCGCCCGGCATGCGCGTACCCAGCTATGGCGGTCAGCCGATTCAGCTGATTCACCTCTCCACCCACACCAGCGGTTTGCCGCGCGAACAGCCCGGCGGGAAGGCGGGACGGCCGGTATTTGTCTGGCCGACCAAAGCGGAACGCTGGCGCTGGCTGCAGCGGGCGCCGCTGACCACCCCGCCGGGCGTACGCGCCGCCTACTCTAATCTTGCCTATGATTTACTGGCCGATGCGCTGGCGCGCGCGGCGGGCAAGCCCTGGCCTGAGCTGTTTCGCCAGTTTATCGCTCGTCCGCTGGGCATGAAGGACACCACCTTTACCCCATCCGCGGATCAGTGCAAACGGCTGATGGTGCCAGAGCGCGGCGCCAGCCCCTGCACCTCCACGCTGGCCGCCATCGGCAGCGGCGGCGTCTATTCCACGCCTGACGATATGGGGCGCTGGATGCAGCAGTTCCTTAATTCCGATGTTAACGTGCGCACGCCGCAAACCGATCGCCTGCAAACGTTAATCTATCAGCGCAGCCAGCTCAGTAAAATCGAAGGAATGGATGTGCCAGGCAAAGCGGAGGCGCTGGGAATGGGCTGGGTCTATATCGCGCCGGCCGACGGACATCCGGGCATTATTCAGAAAACCGGCGGCGGCGGCGGATTTATCACCTATATGGCAATGGTGCCGCAGCATAACGTCGGCGTGTTTGTGGTGGTGACCCGTACCAATCTAACGCGTTTTCGCGCCATGAGCGACGGCGTGCATGATTTGCTGGCCGCGTTGGTGGCGAATAAAACCGGAGCGCCGCTGCTGGCGCAGGCTATGCAGTAATAGTCATCGGCGTGGGGGCGGCGCTTTATTATTGCGTCGCCCGCCCGACACGCTTAAGGCAACGCCGGACGCTGGCTGATCCAGAGCGTCGGCCAGTCATCGCTGCCGTGCCAAGCGTCGCAGGTGCTCTCCTCGGCGTATTCCGCCAGCGCAAACTCCTGGCCGTTAAACTGCCAGCGGCTGGCATTGCCGCAATCGCCCAGCCCGCGCCCTTTGGCAAAGGTATAGAGCTGTCCGGTCGCCGCATCATACTCGGCGTTAATAATTTCTAACTGTTTTTCACTACGCTGCGGCGGTATGAAAGGCAGCGTCAGCGTCAGACCACGCGCCACCCACGGCTGCGAACGGGTAACCTCAAAAGCCAAATCGATCACGTTATACGCTCCCATTTCACAGCTAACCAGCAGCAGCGCGCGCGTATCGGTTAGCGGCGCAACCCTGACCTCGCGGCGCATCGGATCCAGCGAGCACTCATCGGCATTTACGCGCCAGGTGCCAAAATCGATCAGTCCGCTGGTCTCTTCGCGCGTCAGGGGAGCCGGCGGACGATCGGCGCGGCGCAGCGGCGGCGGCGCTGGTTCCGGCGGTACTTCCCAGGCTTTGCGGCTGCCGCGCTTAATCCAGGCGCCAAGGCTGCCGACGCGCCCCTGCATATCATCCATCAACAGCAGCGCCGCTTTTAAGCCATGCAGCGAAATCATCGCCTGCGGGCGCGCGGTAAACTGGATATTATCGGCATTGATTATCTGCGCCAGGAATTCATCAATAGCGATAGGATGGATCGTCACAAGATGGTGCGGCTCTACCGTCCAGTGCTTGAAATCGGGCCGGAGACGCTGCTGATCGAGCAGTAAATTATCCGGCAGCGCCGCCCCTTTTAACTCGCCGGTATAGCGGTTGCCGTAATCGATGCGCAACAGCGGCCGATCGTTAGCTCCGGCATGGCGCGCAATCGTCATCACCAGCCCTTTATCGCCGGGAATATTACGCGCCACACAGTAATTAAGGTTATTACAGGTGATTTGCCAGTCAGTAAATGTTTTTTGCAACGGCGCCGCCTGTACGCTGACGTTGAAAAAGAAAAGCAGCAACGGCGTTTTCATCCAGTAAGGCATTTAATGACCCAATCCCTAAATTAATTCATTGATGATAGCGCAACGACGGCAGTTCACCATGCTTTCCCCAACCGGCAACCAGGCAGCAGGTAAGCTGCGTGAGCGGCCCCGCTGCTGGCGTAACGGTATATTTCATCATCCTTTGCCTCTCACTCTACCTCAATAAGATTTCTCGCACTCTACAAAGATGTCATCAAAGGTTCAAATTCAGGGTAACAAAAAGGCGGCGCCAGAAAATTTTTCATTATTCATACCAGGGAAAACCGCCCGGCCAGGGCGGACTGAATAGCGTGACGTTTTAAAAAAAAAGCAGATTAAAATGCAGCGGCGGCCTGGCGTTATCCCCCTACCTTTTTCGCTATATTTTATGAAATGCTATTTATCCTTAACGAAAAAATCAGCGGTCAGGGCATTTTATCTTATTAAGATAAAACTGAGCGGCCGGTTATTGGCCGCCGACGAGGTGGTGAAAAGGAAACATTATCGCGCGCCCGGCAGAAAAAAGGGGGTTAAAAGGTTCGCGGCAAATAGCAGGCAGGACAGCCAGCGGGACAGATTTTAACGCTGTTCAACTCAGTCTAATGGCTGGAGCAGGAACCGGGATAATCTTAAAAAAGCGCTGATTAAGCTTCTTTTGCCTCGGCTCATAAAACGGCGTAGCGGGCGGCCGCACATAACGCTGCCGCCTGCTTGTCAGGGATGCAGCCAGCCGTTGAGCTGCGCATACTGCAACAGCATAATAGTTTTGCCATCGCGAATTTCACCGCTGTTAATCATCGCCAGCGCCTGCGGAAAAGAGAGTTCCAGCACCTCAATCGACTCATCCTCCACCCCGCCTCCGGCATTGTCGCGCAGCGATTCATCATATTCGGCGGCAAAGAAATGCAGCAGCTCCGTCACGCCGCCGGGCGACATATAGGCTTCAAACAGCTTTTCAACCTTGCCGACGGCATAGCCGGTCTCTTCAATCGCCTCTTTGCGAATGCAGTCTTCCGGCGTGTCATCATCCAGCAGCCCGGCGCAGGTCTCAATCAGCATGCCGCTCGCATTGCCGTTTACCCAGGTCGCCATACGAAACTGTCGGATCAGCACCACGCTATTCTTTTCACGGTTATAAAGCAGAATGGTGGCGCCGTTGCCGCGATCGTAGACTTCACGTTTGTGCTGCACCTTTTCACCGCTGCCGGTGGTGAGCTCATAGGTATAGTTGCGCAGCACAAACCAGTTTTGCGACAGCAGCTTCTCTTTGAGCAGTTTGATAGGGGCTGACATAGCGACTCCTGAAATTAAACCGAAGTCAGAGATGATAAAACCGCCGCTGCGGGAAAACTATCCGAATTGCATTGCCGTACGGCGGGCTTTCATCCCTGCGCGAAGAAAAACGCGGACGACAAACAGGCAGCCAGAGTAAAAGCCGGGGAACAAACAGAGCAACAAGACAGCGATTTGACCGCAGCGGAAAGCAGGCAGGTGAAGGAAAGCAGGAGAAAGGGAAAACTGCCGCAGGCCAGCACGGCCTGCGGCAAACGCTGTCAGTTGCGGTTACGCACCAGCTGATAGCGACGGGTAAGATATTCTACCGGGGCGCTCCAGATATGCACCAGACGGCAGAACGGGAAGAGCAGGAACAGCGTCATGCCCAACACCATGTGGATCTTATAAACCAGCGCCACGCCTTCCAGGTGCGCTGCCGCGCCGGACTGGAAGGTGACAATAGCCTGCGCCCAGCCAACCAGCTTCATCATTTCAATGCCGTCCATATGTTGGGCGGAGAAAACGATGGTCAGCAGGCCCAGCGCCGCCTGAATCACCAGCAGCGTGATAATCATGATATCACCGGCGCTGCTGGTAGCGCGTACGCGCGGGTTGGTCAGACGACGTTTCAGCAGCAGGCCGCCGCCAATCAGAGTCAGCGCGCCGCAGATGCCGCCGGCAACCATCGCCAGCTGCTGCTTCACGGCGATCGGCAGGAAGGACTCATACATCCAGTGCGGCGTCAGCAGCCCGACCAGGTGGCCGAAGAAGATGCCGATAATGCCGATATGGAACAGGTTAGACGCCAGACGCATCCCCTTTTTATCCAGCATCTGGCTGGAGCCGGCTCGCCAGCTGTACTGCCCATAGTCATAACGCAACCAGCTGCCGACCAGAAATACCGTACCGGCAAGGTAAGGGTAAATATTAAAGAAAAACAGATTCAAGAAGTGCATGATCAGCGTCCTGTCATTCCCATCGTGGCTTGCGCCACATCCAGATACTGTGGCGCAACGGCTCCGGCAAAGCGGCGCTGGTGCGCTTCCTGTTGCGCCGAGGCGCAGCCCTGCTCGCCCAGGAAGCGGATCTGTTCCTCTTCCCAGACCGCGTCAAGCGCCTGCGGCGTATCGTCGCGCGCTTCCTGCGCAACCTGCGTTTGCAGGGCCTGAGCCGCAACGCCGCTTTCGGAAAGCGCTAACAGCAGATCGAGCAGCTCGGCCCAGCGGCTGTTACGCTGATGCAGGCGCGCGCTCAGCAGCGCCAGAATCGGAGCGATATCAACCAGACCTTCGCGGGCGGCCTCAGGGCTGCGGCTGCTCAGATATTCCAGATAGAGCGGCAGAAAATCGGGCAGCTCGCGGCTGTCAAGCTCCAGGCCAGCCGCACGATACTGCTCCAGCAGATCGACCATCGCCTGACCGCGATCGCGCGATTCGCCGTGTACGTGTTCAAACAGCAGCAGCGAAGTAGCGCGTCCGCGATCGAACAGCTCGCAGTAATCCGCCTGCAGATCGAGCAGCGGGCGCGCGCTGAAGTCGCGCAGCAGCGCGAGCAAACGCTCGCGCTGCGCCTGCTGGAGTTCGCTGGCTGACGCCAGCGCCTCTTCCAGATCCTGCTGGTGATCGAACAGCGCGCGATCGGGGTAATCCAGCAGGCGGGCGATAATCCGTAGCGCGATCATGAGGCATCCTCCTGACGTTCGCTCTGGCGCGTGATGTCAATAGCATCGATACGGCGCGTATTGAACAGGTTGAATTTACTATCGCTGCCGTGACAGCCGTCGCCGAAGCTAAAGCCGCAGCCTTTGCTTTCCGGGAACGCCTCACGCGCCAGCTCACGATGGCTGGACGGAATAACGAAGCGATCTTCGTAGTTGGCGATAGCCAGGTAGCGATACATCTCCTGCGCCTGCGCAGCGGTCAGACCAACCTGCTCCAGCGCGCTGGTATCCACCACGCCATCCACGCTTTCCGCGCGTTTGAAGTGGCGCATCGCCAGCATACGCTTCAGCGCCAGCAGCACCGGGGCGGTATCGCCTGCGGTCAGCAGGTTCGCCAGATACTGTACCGGGATACGCAGGCTTTCCACGTCCGGCAGCACGCCTTTTTGCTCCAGCACGCCCGCGTCAGCGGCGGACTGGATCGGCGACAGCGGCGGAACGTACCAAACCATCGGCAGCGTACGGTATTCAGGATGCAGCGGCAGCGCCAGCTTCCAGTCCATCGCCATTTTGTATACCGGCGATTTCTGCGCCGCGTCGATCACGCTTTGCGGAATGCCGTCTTTCAGCGCCTGCTCGATCACTGCCGGATCGTGCGGATCGAGGAAGATATCCAGCTGGCTCTGGTAGAGATCTTTCTCATTCTCCGCCGAGGCCGCCTGTTCGATCCGGTCGGCGTCATACAGCAGCACGCCCAGATAACGGATACGGCCCACGCAGGTTTCAGAGCAGACGGTTGGCTGCCCGGACTCGATACGCGGATAGCAGAAAATACATTTTTCTGATTTGCCGCTCTTCCAGTTGAAGTAGATTTTTTTGTACGGGCAGCCGGTCAGGCACATACGCCAGCCGCGGCATTTATCCTGATCGATCAGCACGATGCCGTCTTCCGCGCGCTTATAGATCGCGCCGCTCGGACAGGTCGCCACGCACGCCGGGTTGAGGCAGTGCTCGCACAGGCGCGGCAGATACATCATGAAGGTGTTTTCGAACTGGCCGTACATCTCCTTCTGGATGTTATCGAAGTTTTTATCCTTCGAACGTTTCTCAAACTCGCCGCCGAGAATTTCTTCCCAGTTCGGGCCGTTTTCGATTTTTTTCATCCGCTGACCGGTAATCAGCGAGCGCGGGCGGGCGATCGGCTGATGTTTGCCTTCCGGCGCCTTTTGCAGATTTTGATAATCAAAATCAAAAGGCTCGTAGTAGTCATCCAGCGCCGGCACATCCGGGTTAGCGAAGATTTTTGACAGCAGGCCGACGCGGCTGCCCATGCGCGGCTGCAGCTGACCGTTGATTTTACGGATCCAGCCGCCCTTCCATTTCTCCTGATCTTCCCAGGCATGGGGATAGCCGAGACCCGGCTTGCTTTCTACGTTGTTAAACCAGGCATATTCCATGCCTTCGCGGCTGGTCCAGACGTTTTTACAGGTGACCGAGCAGGTGTGGCAGCCGATGCACTTGTCGAGGTTTAACACCATGCCGACTTGCGAACGAATTTTCATTGCTGAGCCTCCTGACGGGTACCCTGGCACTCATCGTTGCCTTCACCATCCAACCAATTGACATTGTTCATTTTTCTGACCACTACAAACTCATCACGATTCGAACCTACGGTGCCGTAATAGTTAAAGCCGTAGGAGAGCTGCGCGTAACCGCCGATCATATGGGTCGGTTTCGGATAAACGCGCGTCACTGAGTTATGGATACCGCCGCGCTGGCCGGTGATTTCCGCGCCGGGAATGTTCACGATACGTTCCTGGGCGTGGTACATCATGGTCATTCCCGCCGGTACGCGCTGGCTGACTACGGCACGCGCCGTCAGGGAGCCGTTGGCGTTAAAGGCTTCGATCCAGTCGTTATCTTCAATGCCCAGCTCTTTCGCATCGTCTTCGCTCATCCAGACGATCGGCCCGCCGCGCGACAGCGTCAGCATCAGCAGGTTGTCGCTGTAGGTGGAGTGGATCCCCCACTTCTGGTGCGGCGTGATGAAGTTCAGCGCTTTCTCCGGGTTGCCGTTCGGCTTCTTATTCAGCAGCGGCTGCACGGCGCGCGTATCCACCGGCGGACGGTAAACCAGCAGGCTCTCGCCAAAGGCGCGCATCCACTCGTGATCCTGATAGAGCTGTTGACGGCCGCTTAAGGTACGGAACGGAATCAGCTCATGGATGTTGGTGTAGCAGGCGTTATAGGAGACATGCTCATCTTCCAGACCAGACCAGGTCGGGCTGGAGATAATCTTACGCGGCTGCGCCTGAATATCGCGGAAGCGGATTTTTTCCTCTTCTTTATTCAGCGCCAGATGCGTATGGTCGCGTCCGGTAATTTTGCTCAGCGCGCCCCAGGCTTTTACCGCCACATGGCCGTTGGTTTCCGGCGCCAGGGTAAGAATGACCTCAGCCGCATCGATCGCGCTGTCAATGTTCGGACGCCCGGCAGCC
This sequence comes from Mixta tenebrionis, assembly GCF_006517625.1. GTDB lineage: Bacteria > Pseudomonadota > Gammaproteobacteria > Enterobacterales > Enterobacteriaceae > Mixta > Mixta tenebrionis. Next base: position 89,450 of record NZ_VHQI01000005.1, read on the forward strand.
GGACCATCCTGTTTGACGTAGTTAAGTTTTTTCAGCAGCTCGATTTCGCTGTCGGTATTCCAGCTGATGCCTTTACCGCCGTTGCCGAGCGTATTCATCAGCGGACCTACGGAGGTGAAGCGATCCCAGGTAGCCGGATAGTCACGCTCAACGGTGATGATATGCGGCGCCGTTTTGCCCGGAATCAGATCGCATTCGCCTTTTTTCCACTGTTTCACGCCGAACGGCTGCGCCAGCTCAGCGGCGGAGTCGTGCTGTATCGGCAGCGTAACCACGTCGGTTTCTTTGCCCAGGTGACCCTGGCACACTTCAGAGAAGCGTTTCGCGATGCCTTTATAGATCTCCCAGTCGCTTTTCGCTTCCCAGGCAGGATCGACAGCGGCGGAAAGCGGATGAATAAACGGATGCATATCCGAAGTATTCATGTCGTCTTTTTCATACCAGGTCGCCGTCGGCAGTACGATATCGGAGTAGAGGCAGGTACTGGACATACGGAAGTCAAGGGTGACCACCAGATCCAGTTTGCCGACGCCGGCATTATCCTGCCATTCCACTTCCTGCGGCTTCACGCTACCCTGCTCGCCCAGGTCTTTGCCCTGAATGCCGTTTTCGGTGCCCAGCAGGTACTTGAGCATATACTCATGCCCTTTACCGGAGGAGCCCAGCAGGTTAGAACGCCAGACAAACAGGTTGCGCGGGAAGTTCTGCGGATTATCCGGCTGTTCAGCGGCAAAGCGCAGCGCGCCGCTTTTCAGATTCTCCACGGTGTAGTCGAGCGGCGTCTGACCGGCAGCCTGCGCCTTCGCGGCGATATGCAGCGGGTTCATTGACAGCTGCGGCGCGGACGGCAGCCAGCCCATACGCTCAGCGCGCACGTTGAAATCGATCAGGCTGCCCTGGAAGCGCGATTTATCCGCCAGCGGCGATAACAGCGTCTCGGTTTCTACCGTCTCATGGCGCCACTGGCTGGAGTGGTTATAGAAGAAAGAGGTGCCGTTCATATGACGCGGCGGACGCTGCCAGTCGAGACCGAACGCCAGCGGCGTCCAGCCGGTCTGCGGACGCAGTTTTTCCTGACCGACATAGTGAGCCCAGCCGCCGCCGCTCTGGCCGACGCAGCCGCAGAACACCAGCATGTTGATCAGGCCGCGGTAGTTCATATCCATATGGAACCAGTGGTTCATACCGGCGCCCACGATGATCATTGAACGACCGTGGGTTTTCTCTGCGTTTTCCGCAAACTCGCGCGCGATGCGGATAATCTGCTGACGGGATACGCCAGTAATCTTCTCTGCCCATGCCGGGCTGTAAGCTTTGATTTCGTCGTAGCTGGCGGCGCAGTTGGCATCGCCCAGACCGCGATCGAGACCATAGTTAGCCAGCGTCAGATCGTAAACGCTGGTAACCAGCGCTTCGCTGCCGTCGGCCAGCTGCAGGCGCTTAACCGGCAGCTTGTGCAGCAGGATTTCATCCAGCGTCACGCTCTTGAAGTGTTCGCTTTCGATACCGCCGAAGTACGGGAAGCCCACTTCGGCAATCTCGTCATGGTTGCCCAGCAGGCTCAGCTGCAGTTCGACGTCGCGCTTGTCCTGGCCCGCACGCGCTTCAAGGTTCCATTTACCCTCTTCGCCCCAGCGATAGCCGATGGAGCCCAGCGGAGCGACCAGTTCGCCGCTCAGGCCGTCGATAGCGATGGTTTTCCATTCCGGATTATTTTCTTCGCCGAGGTTATTCACCAAATCGCTGGCGCGCAGCATACGTCCGGCAGCGTAGTAGCCGCCTTCGCGCGGTTCCAGCATCACCAGCATCGGCATATCGGTATAGCGGCGTACGTAGTCGCGGAAATAGCTCACCTCGCGATCGAGATGGAACTCTTTCAGCATAACGTGGCCCATCGCCAGCGCCATGGCGCTGTCGGTGCCCTGCTTCGGATTCAGCCACAGGTCGCACAGCTTGGCGACTTCGGCATAGTCCGGCGTTACCGCTACGGTTTTGGTCCCTTTGTAGCGAACTTCGGTAAAGAAGTGCGCGTCCGGGGTACGCGTCTGCGGCACGTTAGAGCCCCATGCGATAATATAAGAGGAGTTATACCAGTCGGCAGATTCAGGGACGTCGGTCTGCTCGCCCCAGGTTTGCGGAGATGCCGGCGGCAGGTCGCAATACCAGTCATAGAAGCTTAAGCAGGTGCCGCCGATCAGCGAGAGATAGCGCGCGCCTGACGCATAGGAAACCATTGACATCGCCGGGATCGGCGAAAAGCCGATAATGCGGTCCGGCCCGAAAGTTTTCGCCGTATAGACGTTGGCCGCCGCGATGATTTCATTAACTTCCTGCCAGCTGGAGCGCACGAATCCGCCGCGTCCACGGGCCACTTTATAACTTTTCGCTTTTTCCGCGTCGTTAACGATCGAGCCCCAGGCGTCTACCGGATCGCTGTGCTGCGCTTTAGCCTCACGCCACAGTTTTACCAGGCGTTTGCGCATCAGTGGATATTTCAGACGATTGGCGCTATATAAATACCAGGAGTAGCTGGCGCCGCGCGGGCAGCCGCGTGGCTCATGGTTAGGCAGATCGGGGCGGGTACGCGGATAATCGGTCTGCTGGGTTTCCCAGGTGACGAGACCATTTTTTACGTAGATTTTCCAGCTACATGAACCGGTACAGTTGACGCCGTGCGTGGAGCGCACGATTTTGTCATGCTGCCAGCGGCTGCGGTAACCATCTTCCCAGTCTCGGTTAGTATTAAGTGTCTGGCCATGCTGACCAGCAAAAGGTTCTGCTAACTGTTTAAAGTAGCGAAACCGATCCAGAAATTTGCTCATCTGGAATTCTCCTGAAGGCTCGGTGTTGTTTTTGAATGGCTAAACGACATTGCTTATGATGTGGGCAACAGCCTACTTAGCTGACGAGGCTGGCCGCTTGATTGCGATCAAGTCAGCACGGTTACCGTACAACCCTCTCGCGCCGGGCTACCACTTAAGTAGCATGCATTGCTACTGCGTAACCATTTGAAAAAACTGGTGAAACCTCCAAAAAGCCGCACAAGCTTCTGCTCTGAAAACAGCACCGGCTTTTTAGGAGTAGCCACACCAAAAATGGTGATTAATAAAAAAACCGGCTTCGTCCCGAAGGAGGAAGCCGGCTTTGGCGTTTAACGCGCCGCTTTACGCCCGTAAACCAGCCAGGTGATCAATACGCATATGATGTAGAACACCAGGAAGATTTTCATCGCGCCGGCCGGCGAGCCGGTCATCGCCAGCGAAATGCCGAAGGTCTGCGGAATAAAGAAGCCGCCCGCCGCGCCAATCGCGGAGATAAAGCCGAGCGCCGCCGCCGTATCGGTCACCGCTTCCTGCTGCGCTTCTTTATCGCTGCCGCCGCGTGCTTTAACGCGATCCCAGGTAATCTTGCGGAAAATCACCGCAATCATCTGATAGGTTGAGCCGCTGCCCAGGCCGGCGGTTAAAAACAGCACCATAAAGATACCGAAGAACAGCGCGAAAGAGCCCGACTGACCGGCTTCCGGCAGCGCCAGGAACAGCAGCGCGGTAAATATCGCCATGGCGATAAAGTTGATCAGCGTAACGCGCACGCCGCCGAAGCGATCGGAGATCACGCCGCCGGCGGAACGCGCCAGCGCGCCCAGCAGCGGACCAAAAAAGGCGTACTTCATGATCACTACGTCCGGGAACTGCGTTTTGGAGAGCATGGCGAAGCCGGCGGAGAAACCGATAAAAGAGCCGAAGGTGGCAAGGTAAAGCAGGCTCAGACCCCAAAGATGGGCGCGTTTCAGTACCGGCAGCTGCTGGCGCAGAGAAGCTTTCGACGCGGCCAGATCGTTCATGCCGAACCAGGCGGCAACGGTAGCGATCAACAGCAGCGGCACCCAAATCCAGGCGGCATTTTCCAGCCACATCTGGCTGCCGTCGGTGGTTACCTGCCCATGGCCGCCGAAGAAACCGAAAATAGCGAAGGAGATCGCTACCGGCGCCAGCAGCTGCATCACGCTCACGCCCAGGTTGCCCAGGCCGCCGTTGATGCCCAGCGCGCCGCCCTGCTGCGCTTTCGGGAAGAAGAAGCTGATATTGCCCATGCTTGACGCAAAGTTAGCGCCGGCGAAGCCGCACAGCAGCGAGATCAGCACAAACACGAAGAACGGCGTTTCCGGATTCTGCACGGCAAAGCCAAGCCACAGACAGGGCAGCAGCAGGAAACCTGTGCTGAATGCGGTCCAGCGACGGCCGCCGACGATGGGAATGACAAACGAATAAGGGACGCGCAAAATAGCGCCGGAGACGGAAGGCAGCGCCGTCAGCAGAAAGAGCTGATCGGTGGTAAAGTTGAAACCAACCTTATTGAGGTTGACCGCAACGGTGCTGAACAGCATCCAGACGCAGAATGCCAGCAGCAGACAAAATACGGAAATCCATAAGTTACGGTTAGCAATACGCTTACCGCTTTGCTGCCAGAACTGTGCATCTTCTGGCCGCCAATCTTGTATTACGCCGCCTGACGTTTTTTCTGTTGGCGTGGCTAAATTTGACATAATAACCCCGGTAAAGGAATGGAAATTGAGCACATCCTGCCGGGTCGCTTAGGGGCCAGAGTTGACTTAAATCAACGTGGTCACAGTTAATTTCAGGCCGCAATTGTACCTGGTACTCTAAATGAGTAGTGTTTTTCGCCAACTCAATATGAGGAAAAACAGCGTATTAAAATGATACACTCACCGCTTCGGGGCGTTAATTTTTACCATGAATTCATTCGAGCTACCCCTTTTGAGGTATAAATAGCATAACAAGCATAATGAAAAACAGCGGACAACCCTTTTCTCCCGCTGAGGAGACGGTTTTCGTCGCGCGTATCCCTGTTGCCAACACCCTGTTTAACCGGAGCCAGAATGAGCACCCAAGACGCCGCCACTATTTTGTTGATTGACGATCACCCCATGTTACGCAACGGCGTTAAGCAACTGATACATCTCGATCCTCAGCTGCAGGTTATCGCCGAAGCAGGCAACGGCGAACAGGGCATTGCGCTGGCCGAACAGCACGATCCCGATTTAGTCTTGCTCGACCTGAACATGCCGGGCATTAACGGGCTGGAAACGCTCGATCGCCTGCGTCGTATCGATCTCTCAGGCCGGATTGTGGTATTTACCGTTTCAAACGATGAAGAAGATGTGGTCAGCGCGCTGAAGCGCGGCGCGGACGGCTACCTGCTAAAAGATATGGAGCCGGAGGAGCTGCTCAGCGCGCTGCATCAGGCCGCTGCGGGGCAAATGGTATTAAGCGATACCCTCACTTCGGTGCTGATCAGCAGCCTGCGAGAAACGCCGCCCGCCGCGCAGCGGGATATTCAGCAGCTAACGCGGCGCGAGCATGACATTCTGCGCCAGATTGCGCGCGGCCTGCCCAATAAAACCATCGCCCGCAAGCTTAACATTACGGAAAGTACGGTTAAAGTTCACGTAAAACATCTGTTGAAGAAGCTGCAGCTGAAGTCGCGCGTCGAAGCGGCGGTATGGTATTTACAGAATAAGAACGGCGCTTAAGCGCCGGACGACTTTGCTGCCGTCCGGCAGGAAGAGATTATTTAGAGGGTGATTCGTTCAGCGGCGTATGCTCTTCCGATGCCGCCGTTTCATGATGCTCATGCTCCGTCATGGCGATAGAGTGAACGCGGTTACGCACGCCATACCAGCCAAGAACCAGCAGAACGGCAATCAGCGGCAGCGATGCGACGGTAAAGGTGCCGTTAGGGTAATCAAAGGCCATCAGCACCAGCACGCTGAGCAGGAACAGCAGCGTCAGCCATGAGGTTACCGGCGCGCCGGGCAGCTTAAAGCTCACGTCATCCGCCTTGCCCTCTTTAATCGCCTTACGCAAACGCATCTGGCAGACGATAATGAACGCCCAGGTCGACAAAATTCCCAGCGAGGCGATGTTCAGTACGATCTCAAACACCTGCGACGGCACATAATAGTTCAGCACCACCCCAACCACATATACGGCGATAGTCACCAGAATCCCGGCATAGGGAACCTGCTGGCTGCTCATTTTCGACAGCGCCTGCGGCGCCGAGCCGCCCATCGCCATCGAACGCAAAATACGCCCGGTAGAGTAAAGGCCGGAGTTAAGGCTGGAGAGCGCGGCGCTCAGCACCACGATATTCATGATGCTGCCGATATAGGGCACGCCCAGTTTGGAGAAGAAGGTGACAAAAGGACTCTGCCCCGCCTGATAGGCGTTCCACGGCAGCAACAGCACCAGCAGCGCGACCGAGCCGACATAGAACAGGCCGATACGCCAGATAACGCTATTGATCGCCTTCGGCAGCACCTTTTTCGGCTCTTTACATTCACCCGCGGCGATCCCCACCAGCTCAATAGAGGCGAAGGCGAACACCACGCCCTGCACCAGCACCAGCGCCGGCAGCAGGCCGTGCGGGAACATACCGCCGTTGTCGGAAATTAAATGGAAGCCGGTGGCGTTGCCGTCCAGCGGCTTGCCGCTGCCGAGGAAAACCACGCCGACGATAAGGAAAATCACAATCGCCAGCACCTTGATCAGCGCAAACCAGAACTCCATCTCAGCAAACCACTTCACGCCAATCAGGTTCATGGTGCCGACAATCGCCAGCGCGCCCAGCGCAAACACCCACTGCGGCACATCGCCAAAGGCGCCCCAGTAATGCATATAGAGCGCGACGGCGGTGATATCGACAATGCCGGTCATCGCCCAGTTGACGAAATACATCCAGCCCGCCACATAGGAGGCCTTTTCACCGAGAAACTCACGCGCATAAGAAACAAAGCTGCCGCTGGAAGGCCGGTGCAAAACCAGTTCGCCCAGCGCGCGTAATATAAAGAAGGAAAAAATACCGCAGACGAGATAAACCAGCGCCAGCGCCGGGCCGGCAGCCTGCAAACGCGCGCCCGCGCCGAGAAACAGCCCGGTCCCGATAGCGCCGCCGATAGCAATCATCTGCACCTGACGATTACCCATTGCCTTGTGGTAGCCAGCATCATGTGAATTCAGCCAGCGTCTTCTGGCAGCGCGCTGTTCCGCTGCCGTTTTCTTGGTTGCTTTCATTGCCTTTCCTGTTGTCCTGTCCGATAGGGGCACCTTTCCGCCCAGCTGGCCAACGTCAGATAAACAAACGTTTGCGCTGAGGGATAAATTCGCTGAAGGTCTGGGTATTGTAGTGTGGCGACACAGCGAATTTACGGCAATGAATCCTAACCGTTCTCCTGGATGGAAGCAAAACCCCGGCGGCGAATTTTTTGCGCTTTCGTCATCTTTTCGCTCCAGTGAAACGCAGCCGAAGCGACTGCCGGCGGGCAACGTGAAAAAGCGGCGAGCTTTAGCCGTCAATACAGGACTTTTAATTTAAGCTGAACAGCATAAGGCGGCGACGGACCGACGACGACGGCGGAAAAGTATCAGTCAGACGGCGCTAATATTTATTTATCTGCGGATAAAACCAGGGTTATTCACCGCACCCGCCCCGGCGGAAAATTAACTGGAAAAAACGCCCAATAATAAAAAAATATAAGATTTCTCTAAAAAAACGCCGGCTTTTTTGCTTTACTCTACGGCCAGAGAGTAAATCAAGTTATATTTAACCAACCAACCCCATTTAAAAAAGAAAATTACAGTTTAACGTAAACGTAGGTTCGCTATATTGTGTTTACCATTGCCGCGCTGCATAATCAATTACGCCGCCATGTAACACCGTGTCGATAACGTTTTTTTAACGTATTAAAATGAACGCCAATAAAGGTAAATTATTACCACCACGCCGCCGCATTAAACGGTGGTTTTATTGCGTTGCCGTTGATTAATTTATGGTTAATTAAATAAATTTTATATATTTCCCCTGATTGCAGGGTAAATATAACTTTATCGTTTCACCTTTAAACTTTCTGCACAGCAAATAAAGTGGCGTAACAGGCTTTACGTCAACAGCAGCAGGCGATCCTCTCCTTTTTAAACTTCGCCTGCCTTAACTTAGCGGATAGTTAAAAGAAGGAACGCTCTGATATGCAAAAAAAACGCTCACCTCGCCTGGTGTTTTATTCGCATGACACCATGGGATTAGGACATATCCGAAGAAATTTACTTTTAGCGGATGCGGTAATAAAAGCGATACCTGATGCAGAAATTCTGCTTATCAACGGCGTGCGTGAAGCCGGACGTTTCTTTTTACCCGCCGGTGCAGATGTCGTCACGCTGCCCTCATATTTTAAAGATGCCGCCGGCAACTATTCTCCACGTTCGCTGGGTTGCGATATAAAACGCCTGACGACGCTGCGCAGCAACATTATTTATGCCGCGCTGGAAGCCTTTGAACCAGATATTTTCGTTATTGATAACGTGCCCGGCGGAGCGCAGTCTGAACTGGAACCGGCGTTGCCGATGCTGGCGCAAAAAGGCGTCAAGGTAGTATTGGGGCTGCGCGATATTCTCGATACGCCGAATACCGTGAAGCGCCAGTGGAAGAAGCTGAACAACTACGCCAATATCCGCGACTACATTTCCGCCATCTGGGTGTATGGCGACGCCAGGCTTTACGATCTGGTTGACGCCTACGATTTCAGCGACGACATCCGGCAAAAGCTGACCTTTCTCGGCTACCTGAACGCCCAGCTGCGCTCCAGAAAAAGCCTTCCGGCGCAGGAGATCGTGCCGGCTATCGATCGCCCCTACGCGCTGTGCGTTGCCGGCGGCGGTCAGGATGGCTTCCAGCTGGCCTCCGCTTTCGCCAGCGCGACCTTTCCCGCCGGCACTATGGGAGTGCTGATCGCCGGCGCGATGATGCCGCAGGCGGAGTATGACGCGCTGGCGCTGCATGCCCGCCGCCGTACCGATCTGGCGCTGGTGCGTTTCGTCTCGGAACCGCTGGAACTTTTGCGCCAGGCGCGATCGGTGGTGGCGATGGGCGGCTATAACACCGTGACGGAGATCCTCTCTTTCCGCAAGCGCGCGCTGATTGTTCCCCGCGTCACGCCCCGCCAGGAGCAGTGGATACGCGCCACCCAGTTAGCGAAACAGCAGCTGGTGACCTGCATTCATCCGGAACGCTTCAGCGTGCTGCGCCTGAATCAGTGGCTGGCCGAAACCCTGCCGCCGCCCGATCCCCTTACCCTGCTGAATTTTAACGGGCTGGGCAACTTCGTAAACAATATCCGCCGGCTGTTAAAGCAGCAGACTGTCCCCCTCGATTTACCCAGCAAGGAGCTGATTTAATGCATCAGGAGAGAGCGCAAAACCAGGGTTATATCGGCTACGTTCTTAAGCGCTATCCACGTTTTTCCGAAACCTTTGTAGTAAATGAAATCCTGGCCCATGAGCGAAGCGGTCTGAAAATCGATATCTTCGCCCTCGGCCCGGTGGAAGAAGCTTATTTTCAGGATGGCATCGCGCGCGTGCGCGCGCCGGTAACGCGCCTGGCGGATAAGCAGCGCAGCAGCGAAGCATACTGGACGCTGTGGCAGCAGGCCTGTCAGCAACTGCCTGACTTTACTACGCGCATGTCGGTACTTTACAGCTATAGCGTGCATGAGGTCGCCCAGGCCATTATGCTGGCGCTGGCCGTGCAGGAGCGCGGCATTCAGCATTTGCACGCTCACTTCGCCACGCGCGCTACCACAGTCGCCCGGCTGGCGGCGAAACTAAGCGGAATAAGCTACTCCTTTACCGCCCACGCGAAAGATATCTATTTCCCCTATGAAAAGCCGACGCAGATCGAGCTAAAGCTGCGCGATGCGCTGCGGGCGATCACCGTTTCCGATTACAACCTGGACTATTTGCACAGCCAGTCGCCAGTGGCGGCGGATAAGGTGGTGCGAATCTATAACGGCCTCGATCTGGCGCAGTTTAGCTATCTGGCGCCCGTGCAGCGTCCGCGGCAGATCCTGGCAATTGGACGGCTGGTGGCGAAAAAAGGCTTTCATGTTCTGATCGACGCGCTGGATATATTACGGGCGCGCAATGAAGAATTTTCCTGCACGCTGATCGGCGACGGGCCGCTCTGTCCGACGCTGGCCGCGCAGATTCAGCGGCTCGGCCTTGGCGATCGCGTGACGTTATCCGGCTCGCGCCCGCAGCCGGAAGTCAAGGCGGCTGTGCAACAGGCGGCGATGGTGGTAGCGCCTTCGGTAATCAGCGAAGAAGGCGATCGGGATGGGCTGCCGACGGTGCTGCTGGAAGCGATGGCGCTGGGGACGCCGGTTATCTCAACCGAGGTGGCCGGCATTCCGGAGCTGGTCAGCGATGAGATTACCGGGCTTTGCGTGACGCCCGACGATCCGCTGGCGCTGGCCGATGCGATGCAGCGTTTATTAAACGATCCGGCGCTGCAGCTTACGCTTGCGCAGCAGGCGCGTCATTGCATTGAGCAGAGCTTCGATATCGATCGCAACAGCGCCAGGATGCGTGAAATTTTTGCCTGCGCCGGCGTGAAATACGCCGCCACTCCCTCACTTCTGGCGTAAACAGCAATGAACGTAGCTTATATCTGCGCCGATCCCGGCATCCCCGTTTTCGGCAATAAAGGGGCCTCCATCCATATTCAGGAGGTGCTGCGCGCCCTGCTGAAAAAGAATGCGCATCTGACGCTGATAGCCCAACGTCTGGGCGGCGACGTGCCGCCGGAGTTTCAGCGCATCAAAATTTTAACCCTGCCCGCTCTGCCCTCTGCCGCCGACGCCGAGGCGCGCGCGCGCGCCGCGCTCAAGGCCAACGCGCAGATCGTCGCCCTGCTGCAAGAAAACGCGCCCTTCGATCTGGTGTATGAACGTTACTCCCTCTGGAGCCACGGCGGCATCAGCTACGCGCGCATAGCGAACTGCAAAAGCGTGCTGGAGGTCAACGCGCCGTTAATTGAGGAACAGCGCACCTGGCGCGTGCTTCCCTGTGAAGAAGAGGCGCAGAGGGTGCTGCAACGGCTGCTGCGCGACGCCGCTACCATCGTCGCCGTTTCGCCGGGCGTAAAGCGCTGGCTGGATAATTTCGCCCCCGCCTGCGCCAGCCGCACGCATGTGGTGGCCAACGGCGTTAATCCACAGCGCTTCAGCGAATCAGCGCGGCCGCCGAACAGCCTGCCGACGCTCGGCTTTCTCGGCACGCTGAAGCCCTGGCACGGCCTGCAAACGCTGATTGACGCCTTCGCCCTGCTGCACCAGCGCGGGCGCCGGGTGCGGCTGTCGGTGGTCGGCGATGGCCCGGAATATCCGGCTATTCGTCAGCAGCTGCAGCAGCTGGGGCTGCTGGAATATACGCACTTTTCCGGCGCCGTGCCTCCGGCCTCGGTGCCTGCGCTGCTGGCCGCGATGGATATTGGCGTGGCGCCCTATCCGCAGCTGGAGGGCTTCTATTTTTCCCCGCTGAAAATCTATGAATATATGGCGGCCGGCCTGCCGGTGATCACTACGCGCACCGGTCATCTGGCCGAAATTGTCAGCGAAGGACAAACCGGGCTTTTGGTCGAGCCGGATAATCCCGCCCAGCTATGCGCCGCGGCGGAGCGACTGCTGGACGATAGCGCCCTGCGCCTGCGCCTGGGAGCCGCCGGTAAGCGCCAGGCCGCAGAGGAACATAGCTGGGATCGAGTGGTAACGCGGATTTTGCAGCTGGCTGGATTAACCTGAGATAAAACGACATGCAAGAAAAAAGTCCTGACGACAAACTCAGCCTGTTACGCATTTTTCTGCCCTATCTGCGCCAGCAGCGGGGGCGGCTCTGCGGCGCGTTTTTAGCGCTGTTGCTCAGCGCGCTGATCCGCCTGCTGGAACCCTGGCCGCTATCCTTTGCTATCGATCTGATAATGGAGGCGCTATCGGGCGACAAGATTCACAGCCGGATAGCCGCGATTGCGCAATGGGACGTTAGCGCCTGGCTCTGGTTCTGCGGCGCCAGCGTGCTGGTTATCGCGGCGCTAAAGGCGGCGATCGGCTACTGGAGCACCATAGGGCTGGCGGTGGCCGGCAGCCATGTGCTTAGCGCGGTCCGGCGCGATCTCTTCGCGCATCTGCTGCGCCTGCCCCTCTCTTTCCACCGGCGCTACAAAACCGGCGATCTCACTATCCGCCTGAGCAACGATATCGGCATGCTGCGCGAGGTGGCGGTGACCGCCCTGATGCCGCTGCTTTCCAGCATTATCGTGCTGATCGGCATGTTCAGCGTGATGCTGTTTCTTGACTGGAAGCTGACGCTGATCGCTCTGCTGCCGATGCCGCTCTTACTCTGGAGCAGCCGCCGCTCCGGCAAAAAGATCCGTGACGTCAGCCGGGTGCAGCGCAAGCGCGAAGGTCAGCTGGCGGCTAAAGTCGCTGAATATATGAGCGGCATCGCCACGGTGCAGGCGCTGTCGCTGGAGGAGCTTACCCAGCGCAGCTTTAACGGCAATGACGGACAAAGCCTGCAACATAACGTACAGGCCAAGCGCCTCTCCGCCGGGCTGGAGCGCAAAACCGAATTGCTGATTGCGTTCGCTACGGCGATCGTTCTGCTGAACGGGGCGCACGATGTGCTGTTTAACCGCATGTCGCCAGGCGAGCTGCTGATTTTCCTTTCCTATCTTAAAAATGCTTTTCGCCCGATCCGCGAATACGCCAAATATACCGGGCGCCTGGCGAAGGCGCTTACCGCCGCCGAACGCATTACCGAACTGCTGCGCCAGCCGCCTGAGATTATCGATCGCCCTGACGCGCTGACGCTGCCGGCGACGCCCGTTACCATCCGCTGGGAAAACGTCTGGTTCTCCTATCGGGAGTCAGCGCCGGAACAGGCGGTGTTACGCGGCATCAGCTTTACCATTCCGGCGGGCAAATCCGTTGCCGTGGTTGGCCCTTCCGGCGCGGGCAAATCCACGCTGAGCCGTCTGCTGCTGCGCCTTTGCACCCCCGATTCCGGCAGCATCACCTTTGACGGCCGCGATATCAGTCAGTTTAGCGTCAGCAGCATTCGCCAGCAGACCGGCTACGTACCTCAGGAAAACCTGCTGTTCGGCCTCTCGGTGCGGGAGAACATCGTGCTGGCGGCGCATCAGCCGGTTAGCGACGAGGAGCTGATCGCCGCGGCGCGCCTGGTTAACGCGCACGATTTTATTATGCAGCTGCCGCACGGTTACGACACCGTGCTAAGCGAGTTCGGCGCCACGCTGTCGGGCGGACAGCGGCAGCGTATCGGGCTGGCGCGCGCCGCGCTGCGCCAGACGCCGTTCCTGATCCTTGACGAACCCAGCGCCGGGCTGGACAGCAAAAATGAGCATGAAGTCAATCAGGCGCTGCTGCAGCTGATGCGGCAGCGCACTACGTTAACCATTACCCATAACCTCGCGCTGGCCGCCAAAGCATGGCGTATCCTGCTGATCCATGAAGGTAAAATTGCCGAGCAGGGTACGCATGAAGAGCTGCTGCAACAGCACGGGCGCTATGCGGAAATGTGGCAGCTACAGCAACAGCCCGCCCCGGACGCGGCGAAAAAAGCGAGAAACGAACATGAATATGCATGATGCCGCGCTGATAGCTAACGACAGCGCGCTGCCCGGCCTGGCGCTGCTGCTGGAGCCGCATCGCCTGTTGAGCAGGCTGCGCGCCTGTTCGGCCACAGGCGCGACGCGCGATCTCACCATCAACTATCTGCGTTATAAACCGGGCACCAGCTGCATTGTCGGCCTGACGCTGACGCTGGCCGACGGCCGGCAGCAGCTCTGCTATGCCAAGGCGCTGACGCCGGAGCGTTTTCATCAGTCCTGGCAGCACCCGCGCCGCCAGAGGTTAATCGCCGCCGCTCATCCCCACGCTCCGCTGGCGCTGCGCGACGAGGCTATCCTGTTGCAGTACCCGGAGTTCGATTTCGCGATTCGCTATCTAAACGACCTGATCGACGTAAAAAAACGACCGGATTTTCTGCAGCAGCTGCTGCCCGGCAGCGCTGAAGCCTCCGCCTTTACCCCGCGCTTTCTGCGCTACAAGCCGGAGCGGCGCGCGGTGATCGCGCTCTCCCGGCATGGTCAGCCGCAGGCGGTGGTGCGCATCGCCAACGCCAGAGAGTTCGAACGCATTTTACAGGGCTGTTCGCTGGGCGCAGCCCTCGGCCATCTCTCTCTCGCCGGTTTCGATCGCAGCCGGCGCGCGCTGGCTACGCACTGGCTGGCCGGAGAAAGCCTGGCGCCGGAGACGGGCGCCAGACTGGAAAGATCAACGCTTCACGCCGTCGGCGGCGAGCTGGCGCGGCTGCATCAGACGCCGTTTCTGCCGCCGGTCGCGCGGCACGGCGCAGAAGAGGCGCAGACGCTGCAGGACGTTTTCAATACCTTTCGCGCGATCTATCCGCCGGGCGCCGATCGCTTTCTGGCGCTGACGCGTCGCATTAGCCGCCACCTGGTCGCCGGCGATAACCATCCGGTGCTGCTGCACGGCGATTTCTCCGCCGATCAGATTGTCAGAACCGCTGACGGCGACCTGCGCTTTATTGACTGGGATCGCAGCTGCAGCGGCAACGCGCTGGCGGATATCGCCAGCTTCCGCGCCCGGCTGGAAATGCAGCTGATAAGCGGTCTGCCCGACGCGCAGCAGGCGGCAGAGGCCATCGACGCCCTGCTGGACGGCTACCTGGCGCGGCGATCGCTGCCCGCCGGCCTTGCCTGGCACAGCGCCTCGGCGCTGCTCTGCCTGGCGACGGAGCCTTTTCGTCTGCGGGCGCCCGACTGGCCGCAGCAAACGGAGGCGCTGCTGGCGCGCGCGGCTCAGCTGGTGGAGAAAGAGACGGAAAAAAGGCTGAGCGGCGGCGAGCCGGTAAAACCGCAGGAGACGCTGGCGCCGCTCGTCGATCCGGGGCGCATCGCTCAACCGCTGTTACAGGCGCTGCGCCTGCCGGCGGGCAGCCGGCTGCAGCAGTGTCTGCTGCTGCGCCATAAGCCCGGACGCCGCGCGCTGATTGAATACCAGCTGACGCTGCCCGACGGGACGTCGCGCCCGGTCATCGGCAAATATCGCGTGAAGGGGCTGGACAGGCACGCGTTTCGCTGCCAGCAGGCGCTGTGGCGACGCGGCTTCGACGCGGCGGCGGCCGTCGCGGTGCCGCAGCCGCTGGCCGCGCTGCCGGAGTGGCGGCTGTGGCTACAGGAAAAAGTGCACGCCACGCCGCTGACGGAGTGGCTCCAGCCCGATCATCCGCAGCTCGCCGTCGTCGGCGCGCAGGTTGGCAAGGCGCTGGCCGTTTTGCAGCAGAGCGAGGCGCTGCTTGAGGCGACGGCGGCCAGCACGTGGAGTCTGGAGGATGAATTAAAGGTTCTGCAAACGGGCCTGCAGCAGATCGCCGCCGACTACCCGCAATGGCAGGCACGGCTCAGCCAGCTGTTTTATGCCTGCCAAACGCTGGCGGCCGCCTTAACTCAGGCGCTGGTGCGCCCGGTACACCGTGATTTTTATCCCGATCAGGTGATGATCGATCGCCGGCAGCCGCAGCAGGTTGTGCTGGTTGATTTCGATCTCTGTAGCCGGAGCTGCGCTGCGCTGGACGCCGGCAATTATCTGGCGCACGTCGCGGAGCTGGCGCTGCGTCGCTACGGCGCGACGACCGCGCTGGATCGCCACGCGCAGGCGTTTACCCGCGCCTATCTGGCGCACAGCGCCGGCGTTTCCGCAGCAGATATTGAACGATTTACCGCGCTGTCGCTGGCGCGTCATATCTTTCTCAGCACCCGCTTCCCCGACCGGGCGCATACCACCCTGCCGCTTCTGGAACATTGTGAACGGCTAACCGGCTGCCAGCCTGGCGCCGCGGAAAATAGTCGCTAATCAGGGAAACGCATCAGATGATATCAGCTAAACAGACGGTTTCAGGCGCGCTGCTGCTTTCCGCCGCCGCCGCTCCGATCGCTCAGGCTCAGGCTCAGGAAGCAACGTTAACGCCCTCTCGCCCGCAAGGCGCCGCAGGCTGCCTTTTCTGGCGCAGCCCGGAACCCTCCGCCGCGCCGCCCTGCGTGGCGCTGCAGTTCGCGGCGGAAATGGAGGCGGTCAATCTGCGCAACAAAGGGTTACGCCTCGGCGATAAAAGAAGCAACAAGCTGGAGCTGGAGCCTCTGCTGCGGCTCAACGCGCAGTTTATGAAAAACTCCCCCGTCGACGGCGGGCTGGAGCTTGAGTGGCAGCGGGTGATTAAGCGTGAATCGGCGAAGCCCGCCCGTAAGCAAACCAGGCTAAACCTTAATCAGGCGTGGGTACGCTTAACCGACCGCGTTATTCCCCATACCGAATGGAAGCTGGGACGCTGGCTCTACCGCGACGAGCGCGAGTGGCTGATCGATGAAAATCTGGATGGCTTAGGTTTACGCTGGAAATATGTTGACTGGTCGGCCGATCTGCTGCTGGCGCGCGTTAATCTGTGGCAGAAAGACTTAATGGATCGCACCAGCCGTAATACGGATCCGGTTAATATCATCGGCGTGCTGCTTCGCCGCCAGCTAACCGATGACTGGCATATCGGCCTCTACGGTTTTAATCAGCACAACGTTAGCAACCATCGCTTTCGCCAGAGCCATTACGGTATTCGCTCTTACAGCGAAGAGGCGAAAAGATTTAACCACTGGCTGGAGGCGGGCTTCGCTAAAGGCCATAACAAAAGCGATCGTATTCAGGGATACGTATTTGATATCGGCGCTACCTACGCCTTTAAAATGTCCGGGATTAAGCCGTATCTTACCCTCGGCTATACCGCCAGCAGTAAAAACTATACCCAGACGGGGCTGCAGGGCAACGAAGCTAAATTTGGCGGCGATACCAAATTTAAAATTTACGGGGAGACGCTCGATCCCCTGTTGCGTAATTTGCAGATCTTCACCCTCGGCATCGGCGCGAATATTGGTAAAAAGGCGTCGCTGGATCTGGTTTATCACGATTACAGCCAGCTAAGACGGGAAAAAATAGCCAATAAGGCTATCGCCTTAAGCCCCAAATACGATCGGCAAACCACCCGCCGCCTCGGCTATGGCATCGATCTTATCTACGGCTGGAAGCCAACCTCATCCGTTAAGCTGGAGACCCGGCTGGGCATTTTCCAGCCCTCGGCGCGCTTCGCCTCAGGATCAAAGGCCAGCAGCCCGCGCAGCCAGCCCGCCAGCTTTGCCGCCGTGGAGCTAAAAATCGCTTTTTAAGGTCGCGCAGCGCCGGATGCTTTCCGCGGCATCAGGCGCGCCCGGTTTTAATAACCTGCCGCTAATTTGACTTAGCACCGCTGCGTCCCCGATAGTTTCAGGCTATTATTGCTCTCTTTTTCGAACCTGTTTTCTCTCATGTTAAAACGTTCAGTGACCAGTTCTATCGCCCGCGCGCTGGCTGGCATCGTTATTTTGTCGGTGCTTTCCACCAGCCTGGCTCTGCTGACGCTTTCCGGCAGCCTGCGCGACGCGGAAATGATCAATCTCGCTGGCTCGTTGCGGATGCAAAGCTATCGGCTGGCCTGGGATTCAGATACCCGCTCTCCCGATCTGGAAGCGCATCTGCGCTATTATCAGCAGTCGCTGGATGCGCCGGTGCTGCAGCATCTGAATCGTTTTTACGTGCCGGAAAACGTGCGTAGCCGCTACCGCCAGCTGAAGCTCTCCTGGCCGATGCTGGAGGCCGATTTAAAAAATAATCAGCCGCAGCGCTATTCACAGCATGTGGCGCACTACGTCGGCGAAATCGATCGCTTCGTTTACGATCTGCAGCGCTACGCCGAGCGGAAAATGCAGCTGGTCGCCATCACCAGCGCCATGGGCTTTATCGCCATCCTCGCCCTCGCCATCTGGACTATTCGCCTGATCCGCCGTCAGGTGGTTAAGCCGCTCAACCAGCTGGTGGCCGCCAGCCGCTATATCGAACAGGGCAATTTTCACTATCCGCCGCTGGATACCTCGCTGGCTAACGAACTGGGCCTGCTGGCGCATACCTTTAACCGTATGTCCGGCGAGCTGGAGCGGCACTACAGCGTGCTGGAAAATACCGTTAAGGCCCGCACGGCGGATTTGATGATCGCCAACCAAACCATGACTATTTTGTATGAGGCCTCGCAGGCGCTGGCGGTCAGCAGCCTGAGCCGGCCGATCATTACTGAAGTGATGGAAATTGTATTTACCCGCGCCCGGCTGACCGCGCTGGCGCTGGATGCGGGCGAAGGCTGGCAGGTTTCGCTGGGCATGCCGCAGCAGGATAAAAGCTGGCAGCGGCTGGCGCTGCAGCAGGAGAATCAGACCGGCGGCGAGCTGCGCTGGCAGGAGGGCGAGCAGCAAACGCCCGCGCCGCTGATGCAGAGCGTAAGCAACCTGCTGTCGCGCGCTATCTGGATCCACCAGGCGCAGAAGCAGCAGCAGCAGCTGTTGCTGATGGAGGAACGCGCCACTATCGCGCGTGAACTGCATGACTCGCTGGCGCAGGCGCTGTCGTTTTTGCGTATTCAGCTGACGCTGCTGAAGCGCACCATTACCGCCGATCGGCAGCCGGCGCAGCAGATTATCAGCGATTTCGATCAGGCGCTGGCGGAAGCCTATCGCCAGCTGCGCGAACTGCTGAACACCTTCCGGCTGTCGGTGGATGAAGCCTGTCTGCCCGCGGCGTTACAGGCGATGCTGACGCCGTTGCAGCAGCAGACCTCAGCGGAGATCGCCCTGCACTGCGCCTCCGGCTTTGATACGCTGACGGCGCAGCAGCAGGTGCATATTCTGCAAATTGTGCGCGAAGCAGTGCTGAATGCGATCCGCCATGCGGATGCGCGCCATATCAAGGTAAACTGCGCCACGCTGGAAAATGGCGAGCACCAGATTACCATCAGCGACGACGGCTGCGGTCTTGCTACCGTAGAAGAGCCTGCCGGCCACTATGGCCTGACGATCATGCATGAACGGGCGCAGCGGCTGGGCGGCACCCTACAGTTAGATACCACGCCCAATGAGGGAACACAGCTGCGGCTGCGCTTTCCCGACGCGGCCGAAACGGTGACGGATTAATTCCGCCTACTAATCTTTTTACCCAAGCCAGCTGCGGCTGGCGCTCTACTCCAGGGAGTAACATGGACAATCGACACTTTACCGTGATGCTGGTCGACGATCATCCGCTTATGCGCCGGGGGATTCGTCAGCTGCTGGAGCTGAATAACCGTTTTGACGTAGTAGCCGAAGCTAACAACGGCACCGAAGCGCTGGCGGAAGCCAGTCGGCTGTCGCCGGATGTTATTCTGCTCGATCTGCATATGAAAGGGATGTCGGGGCTGGATACGCTAAAAGCGTTACGCAATGAAGGCGTGGCGGCGCGGATTCTGGTACTGACCGTTTCCGATACGCGCAGCGATATTTACGCCATGCTGGACGCCGGCGCGGATGGCTATCTGCTGAAGGATAGCGAGCCTGAGCTGCTGCTACAGCAGATTATCGACGGCGCGCAGGGCGCTAACGTCTACAGCAGCGTGGTGCGCGATTACCTCGTCACTCGCGGCAACAGCGCTAACCCCTTCCAGACGCTAACCGAACGCGAGCTTGATGTTTTACAGGAGGTGGCGCGCGGCCTGTCGAATAAAGAAATCGCGGCGGCGCTGCATATCTCGGAAGAGACGGTGAAGGTGCACATTCGTAACTTTTTACGTAAGCTGGACGTGCGCTCACGCGTGGCCGCTACCGTGCTGTGGCTGGAAAATAAACACCGCTGACGCTGGCGCAGAAGGATATATCGGGTTTCGCCACGATAATTTACATTTTCTCCTCTTTTTCTCCACGATTCTGCTTTCGCGGGCGCGTAAAGTTAGGCATAGCCGATCGGACTGAATCGATTTAAATACCGCCCAACCTGACTTTGCCTGTCGCGATGCCCGCGCGGCCGGCAGGTTTGCCGCGGTTTATTACATCACGCTGAGGAGTGCCGTTTGCATGGCGAATTTTTTTATTGACCGCCCGATTTTTGCCTGGGTGCTGGCAATAATGCTGTGCCTGACCGGCATACTGGCGATCAAAACGTTGCCGGTGGAGCAGTATCCCGATCTGGCGCCGCCTAACGTGCGCATTACCGCGAACTATCCCGGCGCCTCGGCGCAAACGCTGGAAAATACCGTTACGCAGATTATCGAGCAGAGCATGACCGGCATCGATAACCTGATGTATATGTCGTCGCAGAGCAGCAGTACCGGCCAGGCGAGCATCACCCTCACCTTCTCTGCCGGAACCAATCCCGATGAGGCGCGTCAGCAGGTGCAGAATCAGCTCCAGTCGGCGCTGCGCAAGCTGCCGCAGGACGTGCAGCAGCAGGGGGTGACGGTTAATAAAACCGGCGAAAGCAATATCCTGATGATCGCCTTCGTCTCTACCGACGGCAGTATGGATAAGCAGGATATCGCTGACTATGTCGCCAGCAATATTCAGGAGCCGCTCAGCCGCATCAGCGGCGTCGGCCAGGTGGACGCCTACGGCTCGCAGTACGCCATGCGCATCTGGCTCGATCCCAACAAACTGATTAACTATGCGCTGACCACCGGGGATGTGGTAAACGCCATCAAATCGCAGAACAGCCAGGTCGCCGTCGGCCAGGTCGGCGGCACGCCCTCGGTGGATAACCAGGCGCTGAACGCCACGGTCAATTCGCAATCGCTGCTGCAAACGCCGGAGCAGTTCAGGGCGATCGCGCTGCGCACCAACCGCGACGGCTCGCTGGTGACGTTAGGCGACGTCGCGGAAGTGGCGCTGGGATCGGAAAAGTATGACTATCTCAGCCGCTACAACGGCATGGCGGCGTCGGGCCTGGGCGTTAAGCTCGCCTCCGGCGCCAATGAGCTGGAAACCGATCGGCTGGTACGCGCCCGCATTCAGGAGCTGTCGCGCTACTTTCCGCACGGCCTCGAAGCCAAAGTAGCCTATGAAACCACGCCCTTTGTCACCGCCTCGATCCGCGATGTGGTAAAAACTCTGCTGGAAGCGGTGCTGCTGGTATTTTTGGTGATGTACCTGTTTATGCAGAATTTCCGCGCCACGCTGATCCCCACCATCGCCGTGCCGGTAGTGCTGCTCGGCACCTTTTCGATCCTTTACGCCTGCGGTTTCACCATTAATACCCTGACGATGTTCGCTATGGTGCTGGCGATCGGGCTGCTGGTAGATGATGCGATAGTGGTGGTGGAAAACGTCGAGCGCCTGATGAGCGAAGAGGGCCTGTCGCCGCGCGAGGCGACGCGTAAATCGATGGGGCAAATTCAGGGCGCGCTGGTGGGGATCACGCTGGTGCTTTCCGCCGTTTTTGTGCCGATGGCCTTTTTTGGCGGCACCGTCGGCGCTATTTACCGCCAGTTCTCCATTACCGTGGTATCGGCGATGATTCTTTCGGTGCTGGTGGCGATGATTCTGACGCCGGCGCTCTGCGCGTCGCTGCTCAAACCGCTTCCGGCGGGACATCAGCAGCGGCGCGGCTTTTTTGGCTGGTTTAACCGCATCTTTGCGCGCGGCACCCAGAGTTACGAACGGGGCGTGGCGAAGATCCTGCGCCAGACGGGACGCTGGCTGCTGCTCTACCTGGCGATTATCGGCGCGATGGCCTGGTTCTTTTTCCATCTGCCCACCTCCTTTCTGCCGCTGGAAGATCGCGGCATTTTCACCACCCAGGTGCAGCTGCCGCCCGGCTCCACGCAGCAGCAGACGCTGAAGGTGGTGGAAAAGGTAGAAAACTACTATCTGACCCAGGAAAAGGAAAATATTGAATCCGTCTTCGCCACCGTCGGCTCCGGCCCCGGCGGCAACGGGCAGAATGTGGCGCGTCTGTTTGTGCGCCTGAAAAGCTGGGCAGAGCGTGCCGATGCCGAGCGCACCTCTTTCGCCATTATCGAGCGCGCAACGAAAGCCTTCAGCCAGATTAAGGAAGCGCGCGTTATCGCCAGCAGCCCGCCGGCGATTACCGGCATGGGCAGCTCTGCCGGTTTCGATATGCAGCTGCAGGATCACGCCGGTATCGGTCATACGCAGCTGATGCAAATGCGCGACAGGCTGCTGGCAATGGCGTCCCAGGATGCACGGCTGGCGCGCGTGCGCCATAACGGGCTGGATGACAGCCCGCAGCTGCGTATCGATATCGATCAGCGCAAAGCGCAGGCGCTCGGCGTTTCCATTGACGATATCAATAACACGCTGAAAACCGGCTGGGGTTCTACCTATGTCAATGACTTCATCGATCGCGGGCGCGTAAAGAAAGTCTACGTGCAGGCGGCGGCGAAATATCGCATGTTGCCGGACGATATCAGCAAATGGTACGTGCGCAACAGCAGCGGCGGCATGGTGCCGTTCAGCGCCTTCGCCACCACCGCCTGGGAAACCGGCTCGCCGCGGCTGGAGCGCTATAACGGCTATGCGTCGCTGGAGATCGTCGGCGAGGCGGCGCCAGGCGTAAGCACCGGTACGGCGATGACGGCGATGGAACAGCTGGTCAGCCAGCTGCCGCTCGGCGTTGGGCTACAGTGGACCGGCGCCTCGCTGCAGGAGCGGCTTTCCGGCTCGCAGGCGCCAATGCTCTATACCCTTTCCCTGCTGGTGGTTTTTCTCTGCCTGGCGGCGCTGTATGAGAGCTGGTCGATCCCGTTCGCCGTTATGCTGGTGGTGCCGCTGGGCGTGGTGGGCGCGCTGATCGCCACCTGGGCGCGCGGGCTGGAAAACGATGTCTATTTCCAGGTGGGGCTGCTGACGGTTATTGGCCTGTCGGCGAAGAATGCGATTTTGATTGTCGAGTTCGCCAATGATATCAACAGCCGCGGCGGCGAACTGCTGGCCGCGACGCTGGAAGCGTGCCGCCAGCGCCTGCGCCCGATTCTGATGACCTCGCTGGCCTTTATCTTTGGCGTACTGCCGATGACCATCGGCAGCGGCGCCGGTTCCGGCAGCCAGCATGCGGTCGGCACCGGGGTAATGGGCGGCATGCTCTCCGCCACCTTACTGGCGATATTTTTTGTTCCGCTGTTTTTTGTATTAATCAGGCGACGCTTTCCGCTGAAAAACACGGCGCGGGAAAATAATTAACGCATTGCGTATGCACGTTTAATGCATAAATAACAAAGGCAGCCGCTATTCCGGCTGCCTTATTTATTATTATGGACTGTCAGTTGCAAAGACGATTGCTGTGTTCGTCACGCCACTCTTTATTTAGCATACTTACTTGCGTAACATAGCGTCGATAAAGTCTTTCCAGTTCCCCAATTCTGATTCAATCATACCTACCTCTCTTGTTATTAACGCTTATTTTACGCCGCTTTTTTCTGCAAGTGAATCCTCTGCCCATGTAATTACTATCGGCAGATTAAGGAAAAAGCTTATGCCTTTTTATAATTGCGTAGTGACGCACATTTCAGCAAAACTAATTACTTTCTTCGGCAATTAATAAATCCGTTCTGTAGATTAAAAATAGTTTATTGAAATGGCCGGCGACACAGAGTCATAGCTTCTTGCCGCTAACTGATGCATTATTCATTATCGATTTATTGTTTAATGGACAGCACAGTAATGGAAAACCCAGCTCCTGACGCCTTTATCCTCTACGGCATCAAAAACTGCGACACGATAAAAAAAGCGCGCCGCTTTCTCGACGCACAATCCGCCCCCTATCGTTTTCACGACTACCGCGCCGACGGCCTGACGGCGGAGCGGCTGCAAACCTTTATCGCTACCCTGGGCTGGCAGGCGCTGCTGAATACGCGCGGCACCACCTGGCGTAAGCTGACGGCGGAGGAGAAAGCGGCAATCGATGGCCCGGCGGCGGCGCAAGCGCTGATGCTGGCGCAGCCCGCCCTGATTAAACGCCCATTGCTCGCCGCCGCAGACGGATCTATGCTGCTGGGCTTTAATGAATCCGACTATCAGCAGTTTCTTCAGGAGAAGTCATAATATGTTTTGTCCGGTTATTGAGCTGGCGCAGCAGCTTATTCGTCGCCCTTCCCTTAGCCCCGATGATGCCGGATGCCAGGCGCTGATGATCGAGCGCCTGCAAGCGATTGGCTTTACCATCGAGCCGCTCAATATTGCCGATACGCAAAATTTCTGGGCATGGCGCGGCCAGGGCGAAACGCTGGCCTTTGCCGGACATACCGATGTGGTGCCGCCCGGCGATATCAGCCGCTGGATCAATCCGCCGTTCGAACCTACCATCCGCGACGGTATGCTGTACGGTCGCGGCGCTGCCGATATGAAAGGATCGCTGGCGGCGATGATCGTGGCGGCGGAACGCTTTGTCGCCGCCAACCCGCACCATCGCGGCCGGCTGGCGTTTCTCATCACTTCAGATGAAGAAGCGAACGCCACCCACGGCACGGTAAAAGTGGTTGAACATCTGATGGCGCGCAATGAGCGGCTCGATTACTGCCTGGTCGGCGAGCCTTCCAGTACGGCGCAGGTGGGTGACGTGGTAAAAAACGGACGACGCGGTTCGATCACCGCCAACCTGACGATACATGGCGTACAGGGGCATGTCGCCTATCCGCACCTGGCGGATAACCCGGTGCATCGCGCCCTGCCGCTGTTAAACGAGCTGGTCGCGACAGAATGGGATCGCGGCAACGAATTTTTCCCGCCGACCAGCATGCAGATTGCCAATATCCAGGCCGGCACCGGCAGCAATAACGTGATCCCCGGCGAGCTGTTCGTGCAGTTTAATTTCCGTTTCAGCACCGAGCTGACCGATGGCGCTATCCGCCAGCGCGTCGAGGCGCTGCTGGAGAGCCATCAGCTGCCCTACACTATCGAATGGAAGCTCTCCGGTCAGCCTTTCCTGACGTCGCGCGGGCGGCTGGTAGATGCGGTAACCAACGCCGTTGAGCACTATACTGAAAGCAGGCCTGAACTACAGACCACGGGCGGCACCTCCGACGGACGCTTTATCGCGCGAATGGGCGCCCAGGTTGTGGAACTGGGTCCGGTAAACGCCACCATTCATAAAATTAATGAGTGCGTCAGGGCGTCCGATCTGCAGCTGCTAAGCCGCATGTATCAACGTATTATGGAACAGCTGATCGCCTGAGCGTCTCTCAGAAGGAGCCATTATGGAATGGGTAAAAGAGTACTGGTGGATTATTGTCATCCTGTTGCTGGTTGGCGTAATGGTCAACGTTTATAAAGATCTGAAACGTATCGATCCTAAAAAATATCTGGCCAATAAGCCAGAGCTGCCGCCCCATCGCGACTTTAACGACAAATGGGACGATGAAGACGACTGGCCGAAAAAGAAATAGCGCTTTCGGGGGCAGCCGCTGCCCCTTTCCCTGTTCCTGTTATATCAACGTAATCACATCTTCATCGCGCGGCTTGCCGCTGCTTAGCGCCTCTTCAAAATAGCGGCGCGGCACGGTATAGCGCAGATGATCCAGCGCCAAATCCATGCTGCGCCGATCGATGGCGTGCGGCAAATCCGCCACGATATCCAGCGTCACATCGCCCCCTAACGAGGTCAGACGCGCCGCCGCCTGCTGCGCATGTTCGGCCCGATAGATTTCATCCTCCTCGCCATGAATCAGGTGAATAGTGGTTTTCGCCGTCGCCTGTTCCGGCAGGCTGGCATAGCGCCCGCTAAAAGCGACAATGCGTCCGGCCAGTTCAGGGCGCGCTTTACAGCCCTCCAGTACCATGACGCTGCCCTGCGCGAAGCCGACCAGCGCCGTAGCCTCCGGCGCAACGCCGCTCAGCTGCTGCCACTCGACAACCGAGTGCAAAAACTGCGGCATCGCCCGATCCACGCGCTGTTGCAGGCTTATCTGCGGCCCGGCGTCACTGTACCACTGCTGCCCCGGCGTCCCGGCGCCCGGCTCAGGGCCGCCGACGCTAACCACCAGCGCCTGTGGAAAAGCCTCAGCAAACCAGCGCCCGATCTCTCCCATCGATACCGGATTATCGCCAGCCGCGTGATAAAGCAGAAACAGCTGCGCCGGCGGCATGGACGGACGCTGTACCACAAAGTGATGCGTTATCATAATTTTTTCCCCCTCGCCTTTAAGCGTAGATGATTAGCCGCAGCCGAGAGTCAGAGGCAATTATCGTTGCCCGCGCGTTAGCATCCCGCAGCCCCGCAGCCCCAGCCGGAGAAAGTAATAACAGATGGATCTAACGACAGGCGTGCGTGGTTAACAGATGCTGAATAATCAAAGGGATAATAGAATATGCTCTTACTATAACAGCGCAGCCAGCGCCTGGCGCCAGCGCTGGCTGCGCGCCTCGTCCAGCTGCTGCATAAGTTTTTGCGCCTCTTCACGCCACTGCGTCAGCAGCGCCTTACGCCCGCTGAGGCCCAGCGCGGCGGCTATCTCGCCCGGCGGCCGGCGTTGGATAACCGCCTGATGCAGCGCCAGCCCGCGGCTTTCCGTCGCCAGCAGCAGCCTGCCCAGCGCGGGCAGGCTTACCTCAAAAGCGCGGTGGAGAAAAGCAAAACCCGCCAGCGCCTGCCAGTCAGCCTCGTTCAGCCGGTAATCCTCATCCGCCGTCAGCGGTATCGTCTCATCGATCAGCGGCTGTAGCCAGCAGAGATCGCGCGCCAGCTGCCGTTCCGCCTGCAGGCTGAGCCGCTGGCCCGCCTGGCTCAGCGGCAGTATCGCCATCGCGCTGTAGCAGCCGCTGCTCGCTTCGCGCTGCGTGGAGAGACGCGCGAGGGTAAAGCCGCAGCGCTGCCAGAAACGCCACAGCTCGTCGGTAAAGCCGAAGCTGACGGAGAGGTAATCCAGCCCCTGCGCCTGCGCGGCGGCGAAGCTAATAAGGCGGCTGCCGACGCGCCGACGCCGCTGGCCTGGCGCCACGGCGATGCGGCTGATGCGGCGGGAGCGCAGCTGCGCCGCCTGCGGCAGACCGGCATGCGCCGCCAGCGACTGAGCGACCAGGCTGCCGCGCGGACGACGCAGCCCGGCCCAGACCTGCTGCGCCAGCAGATCGGACAGGCCGCCCTCCGCTACCAGCCACAGCGCGCCGGCTATGGCGCCGCACTGGCTTTCCGCCGCAATCAGCTGCTGGCCCGGCGCATCCAGCAGGCGGCGGAAATCGAGCGGCGTGGTGCGATAGTGCGCGCTGGTCAACAGTTGATAGAGTTTTAACAGGCGTTCAGGATGACGAGCGCGATCGCACAGGATAAAAGCGAGCGCCTCCTGCGGCAGCGCCGCGCTTTCTCCCTGCGCCTCCGTCAGCAGCAGCGCATCGTCAACCACGCGCTCCAGCGGATCGCCCTGACGCCAGCGCTGCGGCTCATCCAGCTGGTAAAAATGCGCCTGCGGCAGCGCCGCGCAAAACTTCAGCAGGAAGCCGCGGCCGGTGCCTTCGTAGCCCTGCACGGTGGTGGTAAGCAATACGCGCGGAAAACGCCTCAGCAGACGATGCAGCATCGGGGTGGGTATCGCCGCCGCTTCATCGATAATCAGCCAGTCGGCGGCGGGCGGCGCCTCGGCGGCCAGCAGCGCATCGGGGGCGATAAAACTGAAGCGCTCGCCGGCGAAGCGCGCCAGCACCGCGGTAGAGACTTTGGCGGGCGCCGTGACCAGGCAATTTCCCGCCCATTGCTGAATCAGCATTCCAGCCAGCGCCGATTTGCCGCGCCCGCGGGCGGCGGTGAGGATATGTATGCCGGGATGCGCGCTCAACAGCTGCGCCAGCAGCCTGCGCTGCTGCTGCGCGCCGCCTGGCCGCCAGCTGTTCAGCCCCAGCGCGGCAGGCCACCGACACGGCTGATGCTGTAGATGGATAAGCGCCTGCTCATCCGCCAGCAACCGTTGCTGCAGATGGTGAATAAAGTGCGGGGTGGCGATCGGCGTTTCGCTTTCGCTCCAGCGCAGCGAATCATTATCGGGCGCGCGTGGCCATGTGGCCCAGGGCGGCGCCAGCAGCAGCAGCCAGCTTCCGGCGCTCAGCGTACCGGCCAGCGCGGCGAACGCCTCGCTGTGAAACCCATCGCGCGCGTCAAAAATAGCGTGCAGAAATTCCTGCCCCAGCAGGTTGCGCAGGGCGGCCGGCGGCTGCGCAGCCGGCAGATCGTCCCGCTCGCCGAGCGTGATCCAGTCGCCCGGCAGAGTCGCGCGCCAGCGCTGCGCCTGTTCGCAACACCAGCGCGCCTCGCCGCTGATAACCGCCAGCCGCCGGATACCGCTGCGGCGCATCTCAGCGCTGAGGTTTTCCAGCATCAGACTTTAGCGGCTGGCGAAGGTATCGCACTGGCCAGGATCGCCGCCGTCGAAGCCGCGCTTAAACCAGCTGTAGCGCTGCCCGGAGGTGCCGTGGGTAAAGCTGTCGGGCGTAACGCGCCCCTGGCTCTGCTGCTGCAGACGATCGTCGCCAATCGCCTCGGCGGCGTTTAGCGCCTCCTGCAAATCGCCCGGCTCCAGAATCTGCTGCTGCTGCATATAGTGCCCCCAGACGCCGGCAAAGCAGTCCGCCTGCAGCTCCATTTTCACCGACAGCTGATTGACCTGGCGCTGCGACGCGCCCTGCTGCATCTGACGCACCTTCGGCTCAATGCCAAGCAGCTTCTGCACATGATGGCCTACCTCATGCGCGATCACATAGCCCTGGGCAAAATCGCCGTCGGCGCCCAGCTTGTTCTTCAGCTCATCATAAAAAGAGAGATCGATATATACGGTAGCGTCAGCCGGACAGTAGAACGGCCCCATCACCGACTGCCCGGTGCCGCAGCCGGTACGCGTCGCGTTGCGATACATCACCAGGCGCGGCGGCTGATACTGTTTGCCCATCTGGTTAAACAGTTTTTGCCAGGTATCCTCGGTGGTGGCGAGAATTACCGAGGTAAATTTCGCCGCCTCATCATCCTGTGGGCTGATGCTTTGCGAGCGGCTCTGCTGGGTAACCGGCTCGCCGCCGGTGAGCAGCGGCGTTAAATCATAGCCGTAATAGCCGGCGACCATAACGATCGCCAACAGGATAAGTCCGCCCTTGCCGCGCGGAATACGCATACGCCCGCCGCCCATGGAGGGTGACTGTCTGCGACGATCCTCTACATTGTCGCTTTCGCGACGCCCTTGCCAACGCATAACTTTCCCCTGTTGTTCACTGACTGGCGGATACGGCAAATTCTAGTCGCGGCAACGCTGAATAACCAGAGCGCGCTGCGCGGGATGGGAGGGTAACGGAAAAAAGTAGCGGGCACAACGTCAGGAAACCGGTCGACGGCGCCTGCCTGCCGACCGGTACGGAGGAGTTAGTCGAGCTTCACGCCCAGGCGCTGAGCCACCTCTTCATAGGCTTCAATCAGGCCGCCAAGGCTTTGACGGAAACGATCTTTATCCATTTTGTCCATGGTTTTTTTATCCCACAGGCGGGCGCCGTCCGGCGAGAACTCATCGCCCAGCGTCACTTCGCCCTTAAACAGGCCAAACTCCAGTTTGAAATCCACCAGAATCAGACCCGCCTCATCAAACAGCTTGCTCAGTACCTCGTTGGCTTTATAGGTCAGCTCGCGCATGCGCGCCAGATTCTCTTTGCTGACCCAGCCGAAGGTTTCGCAGTAGGATTCGTTTACCATCGGATCGTGTTTGGCGTCATCTTTTAAAAACAGATCGAACAGCGGCGGGTTCAGCACCATTCCCTCTTCCACGCCCAGACGCTTCACCAGCGATCCGGCCGCGCGGTTGCGCACCACGCATTCAACCGGCACCATCTCCAGTTTTTTTACCAGCGCTTCGTTGTCGGAGAGCAGCGCTTCCATCTGCGTTGGAATGCCCGCTTCTTCCAGCTTGCGCATAATGAAATAGTTGAACTTATTGTTCACCATGCCTTTGCGATCGAACTGTTCGATACGCGCTCCATCCCCTGCTGACGTATCGTTGCGGAATTCGAGTACCAACAGATCCGGGTTTTCGGTGCTGTAAACGGTTTTCGCTTTGCCGCGATACAACTCAGCTAGCTTTTGCATCTTGATAAACTCCAAACATGGTAGATAGTGAAGGGCCATAACCGGGTGACGCAATCGTTTACGTCGCTGCACGCTATTATGCCAAAGATAAAATAAAAAAGGCCGGAATTTTCCGGCCTTTTTTTGTTATTTGTTCATCGTGGCCTGAAAGACCGCCACCAGCGCGTCGTTTTGCGACTGCGTCAGAACATGCCCTTTAGGATCGATAAACTGCAGGCTGCTGCGGTTATCCAGATCGCCGACCTGCAGCGTGTAGTCGCCGTTCGGCAGCTGCGGATCTTTAGCGCCAACTTCATCCCAGACGCTGTCGCCCGGCGCTTTGTAAGCGAGCTTCATGCTGCCCTGCGGGCGATTGCTGTCGGTCACTTCCATGCAAATGCGCTGCAGCGCGCCAGGCAGTTTCTGCCAGACGACGTTAAACGGCGCACGCAGGATCAGCGTCGGCAGGCCGGTATCGTCCGCTCCGCTTTGCACATTAATCTGCGAGGCGCTGCGGCTGGCGGCGGCATCGGCGGCGGCGCTTTCCATCTTATCCAGGCCGGTGCTGATATCGTTCAGCATCTGCGCGGTATAGCGCTGGATCTGCGTCGGCGAGGTAACGTCGTTGCCCGCCTGCTGCAGCTGCACCAGCTTCACGGTAAGCGCCTGCTGATAGCCCTGCTGCTGCACGCTGATCTCATAGCGCCCGCGATACTGGTTATCTTCATCTGCGCGATTCCACTCCACCCAGTCGGTGGTCAGCTGCTGGCTGGCGTCCTGACGGCTGGCGATCGGGAAATGATAAGACTGCAGCACGTTCACCACCTGCGGCCAGATGGAGCCGCTGCGGCTGTTTTCCATCATCAATACGCCGCTGTTGCCGTTAAACTGCGCGCGCGCGCCGTTCAACAGCGCCAGCGGCTGCGCTGGCGGACGAATATCCAGCTCTTTGCCAACCGCGCCGTTGCCGGCGACGCGCGGTACGTCATAGTCCCCGTTTTGCAGCGGCAAAATCATGCCTGCCGGCGCGCGCAAATCCTGCAGCTCAGCCGCCTGCAGATAGGATTCATCGCCGCTGACCTGGCGCTTATAGCGCTGATCGCTGGAGCAGCCTGCAAGCAGCATCGCCGTGGATAGCCCTACGATAGTCGCTAGCGTGGACTTGTTTACTGAATAAGCCATCAATTCTCCCTAAATTACAGCAGACCCGCGTTTTTCAGCGCCTGCTCCACAACCGGACTCGCCGCCCCGGATAACGGAACCATTGGCAGACGCAGGGTATCGGTCGCGATTAATCCCAGTTTCTTCGCGGCCCATTTCACCGGAACAGGATTAGGTTCAACAAACAGTTTCTGATGCAGATGCATCAGGCGCTGGTTAAGTCGACGCGCCGCAGCGAATTCGCCCGCGCGCGCCAGCCGGCACAGCTCCGCCATTTCACGCGCGGCGATATTCGCCGTAACGGAAATCACGCCGTGGCCGCCCAGCTGCATAAAATCGAGCGCGGTAGCGTCATCGCCGCTGACCAGTACGAACGTATCATCAACCAGCTCTTGGATCTGGCTAACGCGCGATAAGTTCCCGGTTGCCTCTTTGATTCCGATAATATTTTCGATCTGCGCCAGGCGCGCCACCGTTTCGGGCAGCATATCGCAGCCGGTGCGCGACGGCACGTTATACAGCATCTGCGGCAGGCTGGTGCTTTCCGCGATAGCTTTAAAGTGCTGGTACAGCCCTTCCTGAGTAGGACGGTTGTAGTACGGCGTTACGGTCAGACAGCCGATAACGCCGCTGTTCTCAAAGCGTTTAGTGAGAGAGATGCCTTCGGCGGTAGCATTAGCGCCGGTGCCGGCAATCACCGGAATACGGCCGTCGGCGAGGTCAAGCGTCATCATGACCACGTCGCCGTGTTCGTCATGGCTCAGCGTCGCGGATTCGCCGGTGGTTCCCACAGAAACGATAGCGGAAGTTCCGCTCTCGACATGATAATCAATCAGTTTTTTCAGGCTCGTACGGCAGACATTACCTTTATCATCCATTGGCGTAACGAGCGCAACAATACTTCCCGTGAACATTGGCCATCCCCTCGACAAACAAGTAGTTCATGGTACGTTTGACCGGCGTGGAAAAGCAAGCAAACAGAGGCCGGGAGCGCTTGGCAGAGGGTATTTTTTATGTTTTCCTACGCGTTATAACTATTACTTATCATCTTATCCGACAGGAAAATTAATTTTGCCGCAGTCACCGCAACACTTTCTGGTCATTACGGCGCTGGGCGTTGATCGTCCAGGCATTGTCAATGCCATTACCCGCCATGTCAGCAGCTGCGGCTGTAATATTGAAGATAGCCGCTTGGCGCTATTGGGCGATGAGTTCACCTTTATTATGCTGCTTTCCGGCAGCTGGAACGCCATCACGCAGATCGAATCGACGTTGCCGCTGAAAGGCGCCGAAATGGAGCTGCTGATTGTGATGAAGCGCACAAATGCCGCTATCCGTCCCGCCATGCCGGAAACCGTCTGGGTACAGGTAGAGGTAAATGATTCGCCACACATTATTGAGCGATTTACCGATCTGTTTGATTCACATCAAATGCATATCGCAGAGCTGGTCTCACGTACGCAGCCAGCGCAAGAAAATCGCCCGCCGTTGCTTTATATTCAGATCACCGCCCACAGTCCGGCGCACCGGGACGCAACATTAATTGAGCAGGCGTTTCATGCCCTATGTACAGAACTTGATGCACAGGGCACTATTAGCGTTGTGAATTATCCACAGCATGACGAAAAAATGGAGAGTAGTAATGAATCCACTGAAAGCCGGTGATACCGCACCGAAATTTAGCTTGCCCGATCAGGATGGCGAACAAGTAAATTTGACCGACTTCCAGGGACAGCGCGTACTGGTCTATTTCTACCCCAAAGCGATGACGCCCGGTTGTACCGTGCAGGCATGCGGTCTGCGCGACAATATGGATGAGCTGAAAAAAGCAGGCGTCGATGTGGTGGGAATCAGTACCGATAAGCCGGAAAAGCTGTCGCGCTTCGCTGAAAAAGAGCTGCTGAACTTTACGCTGCTGTCTGATGAGGATCATCAGGTCAGCGAGCAATTCGGCGTCTGGGGAGAAAAAACCTTTATGGGCAAAACCTATGACGGCATCCATCGCATCAGCTTTTTGATCGATGCCGAAGGTAAAATTGAAAAAGTCTTCGATGATTTTAAAACCAGCAACCATTACGACATCGTCATGGATTATCTGAAATCGGCCTGAAGCAACGCGTGGCGTCCCGGACGCCACCACGTCTGTTACTCTTCTACGCGCGGCGTATCCGGCCAGGCGTGCACTACCGCCTTAATTAGCGTCGCCAGCGGAATAGCGAAAAAGACGCCCCAGAAGCCCCACAGGCCGCCGAAAATCACTACCGCCAGGATAATCACCAGCGGATGCAGATTAACCGCTTCGGAAAACAGCACCGGCACCAGCACGTTGCCGTCCAGCGCCTGGATAATCAGGTACACCGCGATCATCGTCCAGAAATCGCTGCCCAGCCCCCACTGAAACAGCCCGACGCAGATAACCGGCAGCGTTGCCGCCAGCGCGCCGATATAGGGGATCAGCACCGAAAACCCTACCAGCACCGACAGCAGCAGCGCATAGTTAAGGCCCAGCACTAAAAAAGCGATCCAGGTCGCGACGCCGACCACCACCATCTCCAGCACCTTGCCGCGGATATAGTTAGTAATTTGCTGATTCATCTCGCTCCAGACCTGCCCCGCCAGCCCACGGTTGCGCGGCAGGATGCGGCGCACCGCATCCAGCATCTGCTGCTTATCCTTCAGCAGAAAGAACAGCATCAGCGGCACAATAACCAGGTAGATCGCCAGCGTAATCAGGCCGACCAGCGAGGCCAGCGAATATTTCACTACCGATTCGCCGACGCCGGAGAGGCGGCTGCGCAGGTTATCGATAACGATATCGACAATGCCGGCGTCGGCCAGCGCCGGAAAGCGCGCCGGCAGCCCGGCGGAAAAGAGATACAGCTTATTCAGCATGTTGGGCATATCGTGCAGCAGATTAATTCCCTGCTGCCAGGCAACCGGCGCCACCACCAGCACAAAAAGCAGCAGCACGCCGACAAAAAGCGCCAGCACGATAGTGGTCGCCCAGCTGCGCGAACAGCCAAGCCGCTCAAGGCGCACCGTCGGCCACTCCAGCAGGTAGGCCAGCACCAGCGCCACCAGCAACGGCGCCAGCAGATCGCTAAAAAAGAATAGTATAAAAAAAGCCGCCAGCAGAATTACCAGCAGAGCAATGGCCTCCGGATCGCTAAAGCGACGGCGATACCACTGAATCAGAAGAGCCAGCATGGCGTTCCCTTCCCTGTTTTAACAAGGCTGATGATTGTACTGAATTGCACGAGAGAAGACAGGATTACCTGAATGCGAACTATTCGCCGGAGCAAATTAATGGATTATTTGCGCAAAAATAACACGCCCGCAGGCGTGTCATTCTCTGGGCGCCGACAGGCAGGCGGCATGAATCAGGGGCGTCGCTGTAACTCAGAGCATCAGCAGCGCGTAGCCCTGGTTTTGCAGCGTCGCTACCGTCGTACCGCTGGAAATGGTATGGGTAACGGATTTATCAATCCACTCACGATCAATATGGTGGAAAGCGACCGACTGATCGCAAACCGATACCTTCACGCCCGCCTTTTCCAGCTCGCTAATCATTTTCAGATTCGGGTTATCAATACCGTAAGCCTTGTGGAACTGCTCGTTATTCAGCGCGGCGATCACCGCATCGCCGTTCATCGACACGACAAAATCAAGCTTCTTCAGCGGAATACCGGCGGCATAGTAAAGATTTACCACGCGCGCGACGCGCTCCAGCCCCAAATGCGGATCTTTAATGTCGCCATCGTTTTTATTCAGCTGAAAAACAATTTTATTGCTGAGATTAGGATCGTTACGCGGATTATAAGCAGGCGTATCGACATAATGAATTTTGCCATAACCGCTAATCGCCGGCGTTGACCAGAAATCAGCTGGCTCCGGTTTTTCACTCAAGTGATGCGTGACTTTATCGTAAAGCTCTGGCGCCTGAAGCACGTTGCCGCCAATAAAACCGGCCAGTGCCGCGACGACGATATAAGAAACGGGACGCATAAAAAAGCACTCCTTTAAAAGAGGGTATTAGTGATAAAAAACTGAACCTGTTACATTTGCCGCAGGGCATGACCCAGGGTTGATACCGTCGCAGGGCGGAACAAGGCATACACGACTGAACGGATCCCGTCATGTTGAAAATTGTGGAAACGGAAATCTATTTTTCCAGCGCCGCTGACGGCGGAAACCGGCCGCAAGCCGGCAGGCTCCCTGACAAAATAAAAATGCGCGGCGGCTTGAGCGATAAACGCCAGACCTGTAGCCAGCCCAACGCCTGTCACGCCGCCAACGACAGCAATGAAAAAACAGCTTACTGCAGCACGCATTTTTACGTCTCTCCGGATGAATATTCAGCAGGCGGCCGGCAGAGGGTTGACTCTGGTTCCTCGCGGCCTTTTTCATCTATATCACAGAGTCGCAGGCGGGAAATACTGCTTACGCAGCGCTCTTAACGCCATCATTACCGGCGGAAATAATGCCGCAAGACAACTGGCGGCTTTTTCTTTAGTAAGCTGTCGTAAAGGCCGATTTATTAATGGCGATAAGCATTAAGAATAAACTGAGAGAAAACGGCCGGCGCCAACGCCAGCCAAAAAAAGAATAACGGCGCCCAACGGCCGTTTTAATCACCTTAACTGCAATCAGAGACGGAACTAATTTAACGAAGCGCTTATTAGAAATAACGTCAGTTCGCGATCCGCCTTCAGCTAAAACCGTCAGGGCAGAAAATAGCGTTAACAGCAATTTCTCTGAAGTTTGTAAAAATAGCGCTGGTTAACCGCCGGCATATTTTCAGAACTTACCTAAACAAATAACGTGCCACTTTCAATTTCTCTGAATAAGTTTACAGAACTTTGAAATTTACCTCACATTTTCGCCGCGGTTTTTACCTGCGTGCGCCCTGCTAAAACAGCCATTCCTTTATGTAGTTCAGACCGCTAAGATAGCGCCCTGAGCGCCCGCATTGCGCCAGCGTCGGAACAATCGCAGCCGCGCACGGTCGAAACTTTACTCTCTGGTCTGGGGAAGAAGTATGTTCAATCGCTTGAAGAAAAATGTCATCGCCTCGCTGATCGTCACGCTGCTGGCGGGCAACGTGCTTCCTTCCCAGGCTGATGTCGCCGATTCGCTGCCGGATATCGGGACTACCGCTGGCGGCACCCTCTCCATCAATCAGGAACTGCAGATGGGCGATTTTTACGTGCGCCAGCTGCGGGCCAGCGCGCCGTTAATCAACGATCCCTTGCTTAACCAGTACATTAATCAGCTGGGAATGCGTCTGGTGGCCCATGCCGATTCGGTGCGCACGCCGTTTCATTTTTATCTGATCCGCAACGACGATATCAACGCCTTTGCCTTCTTCGGCGGCAACGTGGTGCTGCATTCGGCGCTGTTCCGCACCAGCGATGATGAAAGCCAGCTGGCTTCGGTAATGGCGCACGAGATTTCGCACGTTACCCAGCGCCATCTGGCGCGCGCGATGGAAGATCAGCAGCGCAACGCGCCGCTCACCTGGGTAGGCGCGCTCGGTTCGATTCTGCTGGCGATGGCTAACCCGCAGGCAGGCATGGCGGGGCTGACCGGTACGCTGGCCGGAGCGCAGCAGGGTATTATTTCCTTTACCCAGAATAATGAGCAGGAGGCGGACCGCATCGGCATTCAGGTATTGCAGCGCGCCGGTTTCAGCCCGCAGGCGATGTCTGATTTTCTGCAAAAGCTGGCGGATCAGTCGCGCTTCACCTCTAAACTTCCCGAAATTCTGCTGACCCACCCGCTGCCCGACAGCCGCCTTGCCGACGCGCGCAACCGCGCTAACCAGATGCGTCCCGTTGTGGCGCACTCGTCGCTGGACTATTACATGGCGAAGGCGCGCGCGCTGGGCATGTACGCTACCGGAAAAAATCAGCTGGGCGACGATCTGCTGAACGAGTGGTCAAACGGCAACGAGCGCCAGCAGCAGGCGGCGCAGTACGGGCGGGCGCTGCTGTTTCTGGAGGCGAAAAGCTTCGCCAATGCGAAAAAAATCATCGAGCCGCTGCTGGCCAAAACGCCGGGCAACGTCTGGTATCTCGACCTGATGACCGATATCGATATCGGGCTGAATCAGCCGCAGCTGGCGGTGCAGCGGCTGTCGGCGCTCAAAGCCAGCGGCAGCGATCCGGTGATACAGCTCAATCTGGCGAACGCCCTGCTGCAAGCAAAACAGCCCGCCGCCGCCAGCCGCATTCTACATCGCTATACCTGGGCGCACCCGGATGACGGCAACGGCTGGGAACTGCTGGCGCAGGCGTCGGCGGCGCAAAACCTGCGCGATGAAGAGCTTTCAGCGCGGGCCGAAAGTCTGGCGCTGGCTGGGCAGCTCGATCAGGCGATCAGCACGCTGGGCAGCGCCGGCGCGCTGGTGCCGCTCGGCAGCCTGAAGCAGGCGCGCTATGACGCGCGCATCGATCAGCTACGCCAGCTGCAGCAGCGCTTTCGCCAGTATCAGAAAGGACGTTAATAAGGGGAAATTATGAGTAAGGTAACCATCTATCACAACCCGCGCTGCTCCAAAAGCCGCGAAACGCTGGCGCTGCTGCAACAGCACGGCATTGAGCCTGAGGTGGTGCTCTATCTGCAACAGGCGCCCGACGTCGCTACCCTGCGCCATCTACAGCAGGCGCTTGGCATGAGCAGCGCGCGCGAGCTGATGCGCAGCAAAGAGGCGGAATATCTGACGCTGGGGCTGGACGATCCGGCATTAAGCGAGGAGCAGCTGCTGGCGGCGCTGGCGGCGCATCCCAGGCTGCTTGAACGGCCTATTGTGGTGAAGCAGGATCGCGCGCGGCTGGGGCGCCCGCCGCAGCAGGTGCTGGAGATCCTGTAAGCTTTACAGCGCCAGGATCTCTTTAACGAAGGGAATGGTCAACTTACGCTGGGCGGTAATCGAGGCGCGATCGAGCCGATCCAGCGTGGTAAACAAGGTGCGCATTTCACGATCGAGTCGCTTCAGTAAAAAGCGCCCCACATCTTCCGGCAGTTCGAAACCGCGCAGGCTGGCGCGCAGCTGCAGCGCCTGCAGCTTATCTTCATCCGACAGCGGCTGGAGCTTATAGATCTGGCCCCAGTCGAGACGCGACGCGAGATCGGGGAGCTTCAGATTAAGCTGGCGCGGCGGACGATCGCCGGTGATCAGCAGGCGCGCCTTGCCGGTTTCAAGGATGCGGTTATAGAGATCGAAGATCGCCATCTCCCACTCTTCATCGCCGGCGATGCACTCGATATTATCGATGCAAACCAGCGCCAGCTGCTCCATGCCATCCAGCACTTCCGGTACGAACCAGGTACGTTTATCCAGCGGCACATAGCCGACGGCATCGCCGCGGCCGGACATTTCGGCGCAGGCGGCATGAAGCAGGTGGCTGCGTCCGCCGCCCTCACGCGACCAGAAATAAAGGTAGCTGCCGTGTTCCTGCGTCAGCGCGCCCTGGAGCGCGGCCAGCAGGGACGCATTCTCGCCGGGCCAGAAACTGGCGAAGGTTTCATCATCCGGTAAATAGAGTGGCAGTGAAAGTTGTGCCGGCGTGTTCAGAAGCACCTCAAGCGTGAACGGGCTAAAAACGGCGCCAGTTTAACACATCTTTTCACGCGATATGAAATGGCGGCGCTGCGCCGGCTGCCGCTGCCGGACGCCTGTCGCGCATCAGTAAAAGGATGCTTCATCTGTCGTCCGGTTAGCGGATATTTACCGCCAGCGGCTGAAAAATACGCCCCGCAGGCGCCGCTGATAAACCATCAGGGCGTCGACGCCTGGGGGCGCATCGCCACGACGCGCCCCGGCAGGTTTACTCTGCGCGCTCTTCGTCAGGCTCCAGCACCGTCTCTTCCGGGCGCAGCACGTTGATCAGTTTGAAGATCAGGCTTAACGCCACGCCGACGATAGTTGCCAGCGCCATCCCTTTCAGTTCGGCGGCGCCGATATGCACTTTCGCCCCGCTGACGCCGATGATTAGAATCACCGAGGTCAGGATCAGGTTTTGCGCCTTGCTGTAGTCCACTTTTGATTCAATAAGCACGCGGATACCGGAAGCGCCGATCACCCCGTACAGCAGCAGCGAAACGCCGCCCATTACCGGCACCGGAATCGCCTGAATCGCCGCCGCCAGCTTGCCGATGCAGGAGAGCAGGATAGCCAGAATCGCCGCGCCGCCGATAACCCAGGTGCTGTAAACGCGGGTAATCGCCATCACCCCGATGTTTTCACCATAGGTGGTATTCGGCGTAGAGCCGAAGAAGCCGGAGATAATGGTGGAAAAGCCGTTGGCAAACATCGAACGATGCAGGCCCGGCTCGCGGATCAGATCTTTTTTCACGATGTTCGCGGTCACCACCAGATGACCAACGTGCTCGGCGATCACCACCAGCGCGGCGGGCAGAATGGTCAGCATCGCATACCATTCAAAGCGCGGCGAATAGAAGGTTGGCAGCGCGAACCAGTGCGCGCTCTCTACCCCGCTCCAGTCCACAATCCCCATCATCCAGGAGAGCAGGTAGCCCGCCAGCACGCCGATCAAAATAGGGATAATCGCCAGGAACCCGCGAAACAGCACGGAGCTGAACACCGTTACGCCCAGCGTCACCAGCGAAATGGTGATAGTAGTGCTGTCAACCGCCGCGCCATCGGCGGGCAGCAGCCCGGCCATATTGGCCGCCACGCCCGCCAGCTCCAGACCGATAACCGCCACGATCGCCCCCATCGCCGCCGGCGGGAACATTACATCCAGCCATCCGGTACCCGCTTTTTTCACAATCAGCGCCACCAGGCAGAACAGCACGCCGCAGAGAATAAAGCCGCCCAGCGCCAGTTCATAGCCCAGCGGCAGCAGCAGCAGTACCGGCGAAATAAAGGCGAAGCTGGAACCGAGGTAGGCGGGGATTTTGCCCTTGCAGATAAACAGATAGAGCAGCGTACCGAAACCGTTAAACAGCAATACCGTGGCCGGATTGATATGAAACAGGATCGGCACCAGCACCGTCGAGCCAAACATGGCGAACAGGTGCTGCAGGCTAAGCGGAATCGTTTGCAGGAGCGGTGGGCGTTCGTTAACGCCAATCGCGCGACGAGTCATGAAGTATCCCCTTGAGATGTTTTTGGCAAAAAAAAGCCGACTCTGGCGGTCGGCTGAATAGGTTATTTGGTTCCGAAAATCTTGTCGCCGGCGTCGCCCAGGCCGGGAATAATGTAGCCCTTACTGTTCAGGCCCTGATCGATAGAGGCGGTGTACAGCTCCACATCCGGGTGCGCTTTCTCCAGGGCGGCGATGCCTTCCGGCGCCGCTACCAGCACCAGCACCTTAATGGTGCTGCATCCCGCCTTTTTCAGCAGATCGATAGTGGCGATCATCGAGCCGCCGGTCGCCAGCATCGGGTCAACCACCAGCGCCATACGCTCTTCAATATTGGAAACCAGCTTCTGGAAATAGGGCACCGGCTCCAGCGTCTCTTCGTTACGGTAGACGCCGACCACGCTGATGCGCGCGCTTGGCACGTTCTCCAACACTCCTTCCATCATGCCGAGGCCGGCACGCAGAATAGGCACAACGGTAATTTTCTTACCTTTGATCTGGTCAACTTCCACCGGGCCGTTCCAGCCTTCGATGGTGACTTTTTCCGTTTCCAGATCGGCGGTAGCTTCGTAGGTCAGCAAACTTCCCACTTCCGACGCCAGCTCGCGAAAACGCTTGGTGCTTATATCTTGCTCACGCATCAGGCCCAGTTTATGTTTGACGAGCGGGTGTTTGACTTCCACGATCTTCATTGTTGTACTCCCGGAGTGTTGAGCTGAAAAAAAAATCGCGGGATTATACCGCCTTTTCTTAAAAGCGCCATATGCGATCGGGTAAGAAAGCGCAAAAGAGCAGTGCAGTGTAAGCATCAGCCAAAAAGGCGTAATCCGCAACGCCGGCCGCAGATGGCGCTCGCAAACGTTTGCCTGCGCTGTTAGAATTGCCGCGCTTTAATTTAAACAGCAAACCGCGTGGGGAAACCGCTGTGACCGACAAGACCTCTCTCAGCTATAAAGACGCCGGCGTTGATATCGATGCAGGCAATGCGTTAG
Source organism: Mixta tenebrionis (assembly GCF_006517625.1). Lineage (GTDB taxonomy): Bacteria > Pseudomonadota > Gammaproteobacteria > Enterobacterales > Enterobacteriaceae > Mixta > Mixta tenebrionis. The sequence continues at coordinate 130,582 of NZ_VHQI01000005.1, forward strand.
TCGATCGTATTAAAGGTGTGGTGAAACAGACTCGCCGTCCCGAAGTTATGGGCGGGCTGGGCGGTTTCGGCGCGCTGTGCGCGCTGCCGCAAAAGTACCGCGAGCCGGTGCTGGTGTCCGGCACCGATGGCGTAGGCACCAAGCTGCGTCTGGCGATGGATCTGAAACGCCATGACACTATCGGCATCGATCTGGTAGCGATGTGCGTTAACGATCTGGTAGTTCAGGGCGCTGAGCCGCTTTTCTTTCTCGACTATTACGCTACCGGCAAGCTGGATGTGGATACCGCTTCCGCCGTTATCGCCGGCATTGCTGAAGGGTGCCTGCAGTCAGGCTGCGCGCTGGTCGGCGGCGAAACCGCTGAAATGCCGGGTATGTATCACGGCGAAGATTATGACGTGGCGGGGTTCTGCGTCGGCGTGGTGGAAAAAGCGGAAATTATCGACGGCAGCAAGGTTAAGGATGGCGACGTGCTGATTGCGCTCGCCTCCAGCGGCCCGCACTCCAACGGCTACTCGCTAATACGCAAAATTTTAGCGGTCAGCCAGACCGATGCGCTCAGCGCACAGCTGGAGGGCAAGCCGCTGGCCGATCACCTGCTGGCCCCAACGCGCATCTACGTAAAAAATATTCTCAGCCTGATTGAACAGATCGACGTGCACGCTATCGCCCACCTTACCGGCGGCGGCTTCTGGGAAAATATTCCGCGCGTGCTGCCGGAAAATACCCAGGCGGTGATAGATGAAACAAGCTGGCAGTGGCCCGCTATCTTCAGCTGGCTGCAGCAGGCGGGCAACGTCAGCCGCCACGAGATGTATCGCACCTTCAACTGCGGCGTCGGCATGGTGATCGCCGTCAGCGCCAGCGAAGCGGATAAGGCGGTAGCGCTGATGAACGCCGCAGGCGAGCAGGCGTGGAAAATCGGCGCGATTCACGCTTCCAGCAGCGAAGAGCGTGTGGTTATCCAATGAAGCGGCTGGTAGTGCTGATTTCCGGCAACGGCAGCAACCTGCAGGCGATTCTGGATGCCTGCCGGCAGGGGCGCATTAAGGCCGGCGTGGCGGCGGTGTTCAGCAACCGCGCCGCGGCCTTTGGCCTTGAACGCGCTCGCGCGGCCGGCATTGCGGCGCATGCGCTGTCGGCAACGCACTACGCCAGCCGCGAGGCGTTCGATCGTCAGCTGATGGCTGAGATCGATGAATATCAGCCCGATCTGGTAGTGCTGGCGGGCTATATGCGTATCCTCAGTCCGGCCTTCGTCGCGCACTATCATGACCGTCTGCTCAATATCCACCCTTCCCTGCTGCCGAAATATCCCGGCCTGCATACCCATCGCCAGGCCATTGAAAATGGCGACGGCGAGCATGGCACCTCGGTGCATTTCGTGACGGATGAGCTGGATGGCGGGCCGGTAGTGTTACAGGCTAAAGTGCCGGTGTTCGCCGGCGACAGCGAAGAAGAGGTCGCCGCGCGCGTGCAGCATCAGGAACATGCCATCTACCCGCTGGTCATTAGCTGGTTTATCGACGGGCGGCTGACAATGCGCGACAACGCCGCCTGGCTGGATGGCCGGCGGCTGCCCGCTCAGGGTTACGCAGGCGAGTAACCGATCGGACAGGGCCGCCCGACGCGCTCTTTTTCGCGCGCAGCCCTTTCCTTCCGCTTAGCCGGCAACTCTCGCTGCTTCCCTCCGCCTAACCAAAACGTCCGGTAATATAATCCTCGGTGCGGCGCTGTTTTGGCGTGGTAAACAGCGTATCGGTATCGGCGAACTCCACCAGCCGCCCCTGGTGCATAAAGGCGGTATAGTCGGAGACGCGCGCCGCCTGCTGCATATTGTGCGTCACCAGGATCAGCGTAAAGTGCTGCTTCAGCGTGGCCATCAGCTCCTCAATCACCAGCGTGGAGATTGGATCGAGCGCCGAGGTTGGCTCGTCGAGCAGCAGTACCTCCGGCTCGATCGCAATCGCTCTGGCGATCACCAGCCGCTGCTGCTGGCCGCTGGAGAGCGTCAGGGCGTTTTGTCGCAGGCTGTCTTTCACTTCCGGCCACAGCGCCGCCGCCCGCAATGCCCGTTCTACCGCCTCATTCAAAATGCGCCGGTCGCGCACGCCCTGCAGGCGCAGACCGTAAACCACATTTTCATAGATCGATTTGGGAAAGGGATTAGGACGCTGGAACACCATCCCTATGCGGCGGCGCAGCGCGGAAAGATCGCTCTCTTCCTGCAGAATATTGCGCCGATCCAGCCAGATCTCTCCTTCGGTGCGGCAGTTATCGATCACATCGTTCATACGGTTGCAGCAGCGCAGCAGGGTCGATTTGCCGCAGCCGGAGGGGCCTATCAACGCGGTAATACGATGTTTCGGGATCGGCAGGCTGATGTCGTCAAGCGCCTGCTTGTCGCCATACCAGAGGGAAAGATGATTTATTGTCAGCGCGGTTTCGATATCAGCCGTCATGGTTCTCACCGTTATTGCACCAGCGAGCGATAGCGCTCGCGCAGACGATGGCGTAACCCCATCGCCGTTAAATTCAGCCCAAGAATGATCATCACCAGCAGCAGCGCGGTGGCGTAAACCACCGGGCGATCGGCCTCGGCGTTAGGGCTCTGAAATGCCAGATCGTAAATCTGAAAGCCGAGATGCATAAACTTGCGGTCAAGATGCAGCCAGGGAAAGACGTTGTCTACCGGCAGCTCCGGCGCCATTTTCACCACGCCGACCAGCATCAGCGGCGCCGTTTCGCCCGCGGCGCGCGCCACCGCCAGGATTAGCCCGGTCAGCATCGCCGGCGCCGCCAGCGGCAGCGTAACGTGCCACAGCGTCTCCGCTCGGGTGGCGCCCAGCGCCAGCGAACCGTGGCGCAGCGCGACAGGAATGCGCGCCAGCCCCTCTTCGGTAGCGACGATCACTACCGGCAGCGTCAGCAGCGCCAGCGTCAGCGCGGCCCACAGCAGACCCGGCGTGCCAAAAGTGGGATTCGGCAGCGCGGTGGCGTAAAACAGCTGGTCGAGCGTGCCGCCAATCAGCCAGACAAAAAAGCCCAGCCCGAAAACGCCATACACGATCGACGGCACTCCCGCCAGGTTGACCACCGCAATACGCACCAGCCGGGTAAGCGTGTTCTGCCCGGCATACTCGTGCAGCCAGACAGCGGCGATAACGCCCAGCGGCATTACCACTACCGACATCAGCAATACCATCAGCACCGTGCCGAAAATAGCCGGAAAGGCGCTCTCCTCGCCGTGCGAAGCGTTGCCGGGCGAATCGGCCACGAAGCGCCACAGCTGATGCAGGAAATGACGGAATTTCTGCGCCAGGCTCATCGCGTTGGGATGCCAGGCATCGACGATCTGCACCAGCGGGATCCGGTGCAGCTGTCCGCTGGCATCGCGCAGCGCCAGCGTGCTGCGGGCGCTCTCCTGCAGCAGCGAGGCGCGGCGCTCCGCCTGGATAGCGAACTGCCGCTGTAATTCCGCGCGATTAGCCGCCAGCAGCGAGCGGCTCTGCTCATTCTCTTCGCCGGCAGCCTTGCGCTTCAGCTCCTCTACCTCCAGCGCCTCAAGCTGCGCCGTAATGCGCGCCATCTCATTGCGCCGCACCTGCTCAGCCAGCGCCAGCTGCTGGTGCGTCTGCTGCAAACGCTGCTGCAGCGCGTGCTGCATATCCTGCGCGATCAGCGGCTGTTGATTTTCAAACAGCCCGGCAAACCAGCCCAGCGCCACGCCGCCGACGCGGCGCTGCACCATCAGCACGTCGCGCGGCTGCTCGCGCCGCTGAATATCGCTCTCCAGCAGGGTACGAAAATCGGGCGCGGCGAAATCGCGGTTGCCGGTTTTAATCAGGTAGCGGGTAAGCTGTTCCGGCAGCTGTCGCGCCTGCGGCAGGCCGGCTTCGATCAGCTGCTGACGCGACAGCGATTGCCGGTCGATCACCTCGCCCAGCACGCGCACCTCGCCGGCGGCAGGCTGCGCCAGGGTAAACAGCGTGACCGGCTGCGGCCAGAAATGGCGTAGCCCCTGCCAGGCCAGCAGCCCCAGCAGCAGCAGAAACGCCAGCAGGCTGAAGGCTACCGCGCCCGCCGTCAGCCAGCGCCAGCGATCGTTTTGACGTAATGCGTTCATCCCTGTCCCTCATACTGACCGTAGCGACGGCGCAGACGCTGCCGCACGACTTCCGCCAGCGTGTTGAGCGCCAGCGTAAAGATCAGCAGCACCAGCGCGCTGAGGAACAGGATGCGGTAATGGGCGCTGCCCGCCGCCGCCTCCGGCATTTCCACGGCAATATTGGCGGAGAGCGTCCGCACGCCGTGGAACAGCCCGCCTTCCGTCAGCGGCGTATTGCCGGTCGCCATCAGCACAATCATGGTTTCTCCTACCGCGCGCCCAAAGCCGATCATCACGGCGGCAAAGATACCGGAAGCTGCGCTGGGCAAAATAACGCGCGACAGCGTCTGCCAGGCGGTGGCCCCCAGCGCCAGCGAACCCTGCCCCAGCGCGCCGGGCACGCTGAAAATCGCATCCTCCGCCAGGGTAAAAATCAGCGGCACCAGCGCAAAGCCCATCGCCGCCGCCGCAATCAGCAGATTACGCTGCTCATAGCCGCCGGGCAGCCGATCGGCCAGCGGCGCGCCCCACAACAGGCGATCCGCCAGCGGCGCCAGCCACAGGCAGAGCAGGCTGACCAGCAGCAGCAGCGGGATCAGCAGCCAAATTTCACCTCCCGGCGTCGCCAGCCGTCGCCAGCGCGGCGGCAGGCGACGCAGCAGCGGGCCGCACAGCAGCAGCGTCGCGCCCAGCGCAAAAGGTAACAGCAGCACGCCGGAAAGCATCGAGGCGATGTGCGGCGCCAGCCACAGGCTGGCAAACAGCCCAACCACCACGCTCGGCAGCGCGCCCATCATCTCAATTGCCGGTTTGATCCAGCGGCGCAGCGCGGGCGACATAAACCAGGCGGTATAGATCGCCGCGGCAATCGCCATCGGCGTAGCGAACAGCATCGCCAGCGCCGCCGCCTTCAGGGTTCCGGCCACCATCGGCACCAGGCTGAACTTGGCCTGGAAAGGCTCCTCCACCGCCGTCGATTGCCACACCCAGTCCGGCTGCGGATAGTTCTCATACCATACTTTTTGCCACAGGCTGCGCAGGCTGATATCTGGCCAGGGATTGTCAACGCGCCAGTATTGCCAGCCGTCGCGGCGCTCAATCAGCAGCCCGTCGCCCTGCGGGGCGAAGCTGGCTGCGCGCGCATCCTTTCCGATCGATTTGCGGTAAAAGGCGCCGTCGCGCTTGCTGGCATAGAATTGCATCTCGCCTGCAGCGCTCAGCGTGGCGAAAACGCGGCGCTGCGGTTCAGTAATCAGCAGCGCCTGCGCACGCGCGCCGGCAAAATCGCGAATGCGGTGCAGATGCACCCCTTTTTCGTCGGCGATATCAAACCACTGGCTGATGCCGCTCTCATCGGCGATCAGCAGCGAACGCCCGCCGCTCAGCAGCGCCATCTGCCGCGGCGGATGCGGCAGCGGCAGCGTATCGCGCAGCGTGATCTGTTCGTCCTCAATGCGCCAGACGCGCAGCTGGCCGCCGCCGCTGGCAAACAGCAGCCTGCCGTTCGGCGACAGCAGCAGATGATCTACCGGACCGCTGGCCAGCGTGTCGCTAAGCACCGGCCGCCCCACCTGCAGACGCAGCAGGCGGATATGCCGCCCATCGCTCAGCGCCGCCAGCCAGCTATTCCCGGCAACGGCCGCCAGCGCCGCCTGGGTAAGCTGCCCATTCACGCCGGTAATAAATCCGTCGCCTAACGGAAACGTCCAGCGCGGCGGCTTATCCGGCGCGCTGAAATCAGGTTGGACCAGACGGAAATTGCCATTGGGCTGCAACAGCAGTACGCTGCTGTTATCGGCGCTTGTCGCGCTCACCAGCGGTCCCTGCGCCAGTTTTAGCGCCGGTTCAGGCTGAGCGCCGCTTAACGGGAAGAAACGGCCCGCGCCCTGCGCATCGATACGCCAGCCCCAGCGGCCGTTAACGCCAAGCGCCACCGCGGGCTGAGCGGAAAGCGCAGGCTGAATCGTTCCGGGCTGCATGGATGGCGTGGCGAACAGCGGCATCACTACCCACAGCAGCCAGACAAACAGCAGCATCATGACCAACAGCACGCCGATACCGCAGGCACCAATCGCGCGCGCGGTCAGGCGATCGACAAGGCGCCGGGAGCGATTGCTGTAATGAACGGGGATATGGTTATCGATCATCGTGCCTGCGGATTCCTCTCAGGTGAATCCGCTATGTTGCCCGTAGCTCTCTGATATGACAACTGTTGAGGTTAGACATTGCTGCCATACTCTCGCCATAATGAACACGGAAAATGGATACCCTCGCCTTTAATCAGCACAACGGAGCCATAATGGGTCAGGAAAAACTATATATTGAAAAAGAACTGAGCTGGTTATCCTTTAACGAACGCGTATTGCAGGAAGCGGCGGATAAAAGCAACCCGCTGATTGAGCGGATGCGCTTTCTTGGTATCTATTCCAACAACCTGGATGAGTTTTATAAAGTTCGTTTCGCCGACCTGAAAAGGCGCATCTTAATCGGCGAGGAGCAGGGTTCGCCCAGTACGCCGCGCCACCTGCTGAAGAAAATTCAGCAGCGGGTAATGCGCGCCGACCAGGAGTTTGACGGCCTGTATAACGATCTGCTGCTGGAGATGGCGCGCAACCAGATCTTCCTGATCAACGAGCGCCAGCTGTCGCCAAACCAGCAAAGCTGGCTGCGTCACTACTTTAAGCATCAGCTGCGGCAACACGTGACGCCGATTCTGATCAACCACGACACCGACCTGACCGAATTCCTTAAGGATGACTACACCTACCTGGCGGTAGAAATTATTCGCGGCGAGGAGATTCGCTACGCGCTGCTGGAAATCCCCTCCGATAAGGTGCCGCGTTTCGTCAACTTGCCGGCGGAGTCGCCGCGCCGCCGCAAGCCGATGATCCTGCTGGATAACATCCTGCGCTACTGCCTGGACGATATCTTCAAAGGCTTTTTCGACTACGACGCGCTTAACGCCTATTCAATGAAAATGACGCGCGACGCCGAATACGATCTGGTCACCGAGATGGAATCGAGCCTGCTGGAGCTGATGTCCTCCAGCCTGAAACAGCGCCTGACGGCGGAGCCGGTACGTTTTGTTTATCAGCGCGATATGCCGAATGCGATGGTTGAGCTGCTGCGCGGCAAGCTCAGCATCTCCAACTACGACTCGGTGGTGCCGGGCGGGCGCTATCACAATTTTAAGGATTTTATTAGCTTCCCTAACGTTGGTAAAACCAACCTGGTCAATAAGCCGCTGCCGCAGCTGCGCCATATCTGGTTTGACGGCTTCCGCAACGGTTTCGATGCCATCCGCAATCACGACGTGCTGCTCTACTATCCCTACCATACCTTTGAGCACGTGCTGGAGCTGCTGCGTCAGGCCTCGTTCGATCCCAGCGTGCTGGCGATCAAGATTAATATTTACCGCGTGGCGAAAAACTCGCGCATTATCGATGCGATGATTCATGCCGCCTACAACGGCAAGAAGGTCACGGTGGTGGTGGAGCTGCAGGCGCGCTTTGATGAAGAGGCCAATATCCACTGGGCCAAGCGGCTGACCGAGGCGGGCGTACATGTGATCTTCTCCGCGCCGGGCCTGAAAATCCACGCCAAGCTATTTCTTATCTCGCGGCGCGAAGGCGACGAGGTGGTGCGCTACGCCCATATCGGCACCGGCAACTTTAACGAAAAGACCGCGCGTCTCTATACCGACTACTCACTGCTGACCGCCGATGCGCGCATCACTAACGAGGTGCGGCGGGTATTTAACTTTATTGAAAATCCCTACCGCCCGGTCAGCTTCGACCACCTGATGGTTTCGCCGCAAAACTCGCGCCGTATGCTCTATCAGCTGATTGATGAAGAAATCGCCAATGCGCAGCAGGGGCTGCCGGCGGGCATTACCTTAAAAGTAAATAACCTGGTCGATAAAGGGCTGGTCGATCGGCTCTATACCGCCTCCAGCGTCGGCGTCAAAGTGAATCTGCTGGTGCGCGGCATGTGTTCGCTGATCCCTAATCTGGAAGGAATCAGCGAGAATATTCGCGTTATCAGCATCGTTGACCGCTATCTGGAGCACGATCGGGTCTATATTTTCGACAACGGCGGCGATAAAAAAGTGTTCCTCTCTTCCGCCGACTGGATGACCCGTAATATCGATTATCGAATAGAAGTGGCGGTGGCGATCCTTGATCCTGTTCTGAAACAGCGCATCCTGGATATTATTGCCATCCTGTTCAGTGATACGGTGAAAGCCCGCATTATTGATAAAGAACTCAGTAACCGTTATGTTCCGCGCGGAAATCGCCGTAAGGTGCGGGCGCAGCTGGCCATTTACGATTACATCAAATCTCTGGAACAACCTGAATAATTCACTATGCCGATATCCCATAAAAATATGCCCCGTCCGCAGGAGTTTGCCGCTATTGACCTCGGTTCCAATAGCTTTCATATGGTCATCGCCCGCGTGGTGGATGGGGCGATGCAGGTGCTGGGCCGCCTGAAACAGCGCGTGCATCTGGCCGACGGGCTGGATATGAATAACGTGCTGAGCGAGGAAGCCATCCAGCGCGGCCTCGGCTGCCTGGCGCTGTTCGCCGAGCGCCTGCAGGGCTTCAGCCCCTCGAACGTGACGATTGTCGGCACCCATACGCTGCGTCAGGCGGTGAATGCGGAGGATTTTCTGCGGCGCGCGGCGGAGGTTATCCCCTACCCGATCGAAGTAATTTCCGGTCATGAAGAGGCGCGCCTGATTTTTATGGGCGTGGAGCATACGCAGCCGGAAAAAGGCCGCAAGCTGGTGATCGATATCGGCGGCGGCTCGACCGAACTGGTGATCGGTGAGGATTTTGAGCCGAAGCTGGTAGAAAGCCGCCGCATGGGCTGCGTCAGCTTCGCTAATCTCTACTTCCCCAACGGCGAAATTAGCCGGGAAAATTTTCGCCGCGCCCGTCTCGCCGCGGCGCAAAAGCTGGAAACGCTGGCCTGGCAGTATCGCCTGCTCGGCTGGCAATATGCGCTGGGCGCCTCCGGCACCATTAAGGCCGCCTGCGAAGTGCTGCAGGCGATGGGCGAAAAAGAGAAGCTGATTAGCCCGGAACGGCTGGAGCTGCTGTATGACGAGGTGATAAAGCACAAATCTTTTTCCGCGCTGAGCCTGCCGGGCCTGTCGGAAGAGCGCCAGGCGGTGTTCGTGCCCGGTCTGGCGATTCTCTGCGGCGTATTTGATGCGCTGGCGATCCGCGAGCTGCGGCTGTCGGACGGCGCCCTGCGCGAAGGGGTGCTGTATGAGATGGAGGGGCGCTTCCGCCATCAGGATATTCGCAGCCGTACCGCGCAAAGCCTGGCGAATCACTACAATATCGACAGCGACCAGGCGCGGCGCGTGCTGGAAACCACCGATCAGCTGTGGGAGCAGTGGCGCGATCAGAATCCCCGCCTCGCCAACCCGCAGCTTGCCGCGCTGCTGCGCTGGGCGGCGCTGCTGCACGAGGTAGGCTTAACCATCAACCACAGCGGTATGCAGCGCCACTCCGCCTATATCCTGCAAAATACCAACCTGCCGGGGTTTAACCAGGATCAACAGCTGCTGCTGGCGACCCTGGTACGCTATCACCGGAAAGCGGTGAAAACCGACGATCTGCCGCGCTTTACGCTGTTTAAAAAGAAACAGATCGTGCCGCTGGTGTTTTTACTGCGGCTCGGCACGCTGTTAAACAATCAGCGGCAGGCCACTAATCGTCCGGAGCGGCTCACGCTCACTACCCAGGACGGACACTGGACGCTACGCTTCCCGGCCGGCTACTTCAGCCAGAATACGCTGGTACAGCTCGATCTGGAGCGGGAGCAGACCTACTGGGAGGATGTTTCCGGCTGGAAACTGATGATTGAAGAAGAAGAGGCGTAACCAACGCCAGCGAATCCGGGCGGCGCTTTCTCCGCCCGCTTTAACCAGACAAATAAGCATGACGACACGTTCAGATAACTATTTCACAGAAAAATATCAGCTCACCGCCCCCCATTCCGAAGTGGTTGCGGCGCTGCCGTTACTGAAACCGGGCAAAGCGCTGGATGTCGGCTGCGGCAACGGGCGCAACAGCCTTTTCCTGAATATGAAGGGGTTTGAGGTTACCGCCTGGGATAAAAACCCGCAGAGCATCGCCAACCTGGAACGAATTGTGGCGGCGGAGTCGCTCAGCGGCATTACAACGCAAATCACCGATCTGAACAGCACGCGTTTTAACGGCGAGTACGATTTTGTGCTGTCTACGGTAGTGATGATGTTTCTGCAGCCGGAAACCATTCCCCAGCTGATCGCCGATATGCAGGCCAGTACGGTAAAAAACGGCTATAACCTGATCGTCGCCGCAATGGATACTGAAGATTATCCCTGCAGCCTGCCCTTCCCGTTTACCTTTAAGTCGGGCGAGCTGAGCCACTACTATCGCAACTGGAATATCGTTAAATATAACGAGAATCCGGGCCAGCTGCACAGAACCGATGAGAACGGCAACCGCATCAGCCTGCGCTTCGCTACCCTGCTGGCGCAAAAGGCGCCGGCGGAATAATCAGCTATCCGCCAGCATGGTTAACGGCTGCGGTTCACTAATGGCGTCGCCCTGCAAATAATCAATCCCCAGCGCGCGCAGGGCCGTCGCCACCGCCTGGGACTCTACCGATTCCGCGACAATCTGCATCCGCTTCAGCCGCGCGACGCGGCAGATAGATTCCACAATCTGATAGTTCAGCGGGCTGCTCAGCATATTGTGAACGAAGCTGCCGTCGATTTTGAGCATATCCGCCTGCAGCGTGTTTAATTGCAGATAGCTGGCATAGCCGACGCCAAAATGTTCGATGGCGATGCGGCAGCCCATCTGGCGCAGCCGGTTCACGGTACGCTGGCCCGCCAGCGATTCCACCGCGCCTGAGGCTTCGCTGATCACCAGAATCAGCTGCCAGGGCTCGACCTGATGCTGTTTCAGCAGCCGCTCCAGCTCGCTAAGAAAGAAGGGACGGCACAGATTTACCGCATGGATATTGACCGCAAAGCGGGCGGCAGGCAGGCGCGCGCGGCTGCGATCGATAAAGCCCAGCGCATGGTTCAGCACCCAGCGGTCGATCTCCCACGTCAGGCCGAACTCCTGCACCACCGGCAGAAAACGCTCCGGCAAAACCTGTTCGCCGCGCGCGTCGATCAGCCGCAGCAGCAAATCGTGATAATCATCGCCGCGCAGCCCTTCAATACGCTGCGCCATCATAATAAAGCGTTCATTATCCAGCGCCTGCTGCACCTCATTCAGCAGCGCCAGCTTCTCTTTAATCTGTCGCTGCAGGCCGGTATTGTCCTGCTGCAGGCTTTCCGGCTGATGGCTGTGCAGCGATACTTCCGCCATTTCGCTCAGCTCGCCCAGCAGCCCCGGCAGATGGTTAACCGGCGGCACCACATGGCAATAGCTGATGCCGATATCAGGCTGCAGCGGCAGCCCTTTCCAGCGCAGGCTGTAGCCGTCAAGCCGCGCGCCGATCTGCTGAATGCGCTCTTCATGGGTCGATTTATTCAGCCGCAGCGCCAAATCGAAGCCCGGCAGATGATAAACGGTTTCGTTTGGCTGCAGCAGCGGCTGCAAATGGGCGGCCAGCCGGCGCTTGTACTCAATCCGCAAATCCAGACCCCAGGTGCGGCTGAGACGATCGATATCGGGGATGCGTAAAAAGCAGAGCGTGGAAGAGGCCTGCTGCGCCAGCATATTTTTTAACGCCCGCAGGTTCGGCAAATCGATAATAGGATCGATTAGCGCGGCCTGACGCGATTTTTGTATCAGCTGACGCTGGCGCACTCCGCTAACGGCAATAAAGTAGATAATCAGCGTCCACACCAGCAGGTTGGTGCTGACTACCGCCAGGTGCAGCGAAATATCCGGCTGAACGCGGAACTGATAGAACGCAATCAGCACCAGCGCCCACACCAGCGCGGTAAACAGAAAACCGAAGCGCACCGCTGACCAGAGCATGGTCGGCAGCAGCAACAGCAGCGCGAAATCGCCGACCAGCTGATTTTCCAGCCTGCTGTGCAGCACCATCAGCAGCGTTACCAGCAAAAACAGCCAGATCAGCCAGATTTTTATTTCCGCGGCGCTCACGCTATCGGCAATTTGCTGACGCAGCAGGCCAAACTGGCGTGAAAAATAGCCGGGATGGCGGAAACAGCGAATCAGCATGTAATAAAAAGGCATGATGGCGACGCAGGAAAGCAAAATCGCCTGATAGTTAATTAGCGTACGCAGCGTAAGCGGGTTGCGGTTAAAAATAGAGCTGGAGGCGGGCACCGCGTTCAGCGTAACGGTAATCTGCATCAGAAAAACCAGCAGCGTCGGCAGAAAAAAACCGATCCAGAACAGCCGCATCACGCCCAGCTGCAGTATGCCTGGCTCAGCGCCCCAGTGCCGCCCCGCCCAGATGCGGTAGCCCAGCCAGCAGATGCTCAGCCCACAGATAAATACGGTGCAGGTGAGCAGAGCGTGCCCCGGTGAAAAAAGGGCGATATAGCGCCACAGCAGCGCCAGAGCGATACCGGGCAGCGCCGCCCAGTCAAAGACCATCAGCAGCGCCACCGTTAAGGTAATCGGCAGAAACAGCAGATAGATCGGGCCGTCGGGTAAGCTCAGCTTCACAGAGAGTAAACTGGAAAGCGGCATCAACAGCAGCGCCAGCCATAAAGGCATCCCCCACCATTTACGGCGAAAGCGTGTTAGCGCAGGCAATTTTAACCTGGTAAACAAAACGGCCTCTCCAGTAACTATGAGGCTTGCAAAATAAGCCACATAAAGCTTAAAAACCGCACCATACTAATTTCCAATAAGCATTCCGGCTTGATACAGGTCAAAATTGATCATTAAAAACAGTTCACAGCACATTTCGTCATGCTACCTGCCGCGCCGGGCGTCAGATTAGCGTCAGCAAACGGCAATGCGTCATTGACCTTAAGGTTACGCTGTGCCTAAATTATTCCATCGCCTTTGGGCTTGTTACAGGAATCCCTGAGTGAACAGCGTTACGTCGTTACGAAGACGTCCGAAAACTGGCCGTATGACCCGTATAATCTTGCTGATTAGCTTTTTTTTGCTGCTGGGACGGCTGTTTTACGCCTTGCCCGGCGCCTTTCAGCACTATCAGGACAACAAAGAGAACGCTGTAGTACCGGTAGTTACCCAGCCCGCCGGTCAATAAAGTCATGAAACGAGCGTTAGCCCGCTTTTGCTGAGACAGTTTATGCTTTTCTCATGCCGGCAGAAGCTGAGCCTTTTTAGCCTCAACCTCCAGACACAGGGAATTTTTTATGTCTGTATCTCAGGCGCAGCAGCTGGCCGATATCCGCGGCCGTATTCTCACGCTTCTGCTTGATGGCCCGCAGCTGGTTGAGCAGCTGCTCAATCCCCCCGCCTCTCCCGATGAATCCACTGCGGAAATCCAGGCGCAAATCGCCAGCCTGCGACAGGATTTAACGTTGCTGCATGCGGCTGATATCGCCGATATCCTTGAAGCGTTGCCGGAAGATGAGCGCCAGGCGCTATGGCGCCTGGTGGATAACTCACGTCGGGGGCAGGTGCTGGTAGAAGCCTCGGAAACGGTCTGGGAAAGCCTGACCGAGGGCATGAGCGATAAGGAAATTTTGCAGGCGATCGCACCGCTGGATATTGACGATCAGGCCTATCTGGCGCGTTATCTGCCGCGCGATCTTACCGGCCGGCTGCTGGCCTCCCTCGATCCGGCGCTGCGCGCGCGCGTGCTGAACGTGGTCAACTTCGATCGCGATCTTGTTGGCCGCATTATGGACTTCAACTTTATCACCGTGCGCGCCGATATTACGCTGGCGACGGTGCAGCGTTTTTTACGCCGGCGCCGCGCGATCCCGGAAGGCACCGATAAGCTGTTTATCACCGATAAAGATAACATTCTGCTGGGCGAGCTGCCGCTGACCGATATTCTGCTTAACCAGCCGCAGACGCCGGTTTTCTCGGTGATGAACGATCGCCCCAATACCTTCCGCCTTGACGATAAGGCCGAAGAGGCCGCCGGCGCCTTTGAGCGTTATAACCTGATTTCCGCGGCGGTCATCGACGCGCAGGGCAAGCTGATCGGGCGCGTAACGGTAGAAGACGTTATCGATCTGGTTAATGAAGAGAACGAAAGCAATATTCGTAAGATGGGCGGCCTGAGCCAGGAAGAGGAAGTCTTCGCGCCGGTAAAAAAGGCGGTACGCACCCGCTGGACCTGGCTGGCGATAAATCTCTGCACCGCTTTTATCGCCTCACGGGTGATCGGCCTGTTTGAGGAAACCATTTCTCAGCTGGTGGCGCTGGCGACGCTGATGCCGATCGTCGCGGGCATCGGCGGCAATACCGGCAACCAAACTATTACCATGATCGTGCGCGCGCTGGCGCTGCATCAGGTAGAGCCGGGCAATTTCAGTTTTCTGTTTTTACGCGAGATAGGCGTCGCGCTAATCAACGGCCTGTTCTGGGGCGGCATTATGGGCGCGATTACCTGGCTGATGTATGACAACGCGGCGCTTGGCGGCGTGATGATGCTGGCGATGGTGCTGAACCTGCTGCTGGCGGCGCTGATGGGCGTATTGATTCCGCTGGTGATGACGAAGTTAAAGCGCGATCCGGCCATTGGCAGCAGCGTTATGATTACCGCGCTCACCGACACCGGCGGCTTTTTTATCTTCCTGGGGCTGGCGACGCTGTTTTTATTGCACTGATGGGATATGAAGCGAGCCACTACAATAAATCTTGTTATGTAAACCTGTACTGGCTTAACGAAGCACCCTTATTTGTCATCTCGCTAAGTTAAGCTGCCGACCGAGCGGCGCGCTCTCAGCAACTGCATTACCCCGCCTTCAGGCTGCCGTCCTTATCTGGCGTCCCCAGAAAACAGATGAAAAAAAGCCCGCAATAACGCGGGCTTAGCGGTGTTTTACGGCTTTTAGGCGCGGGCTACTGCCAGAGGCTAATCATTCCCACTCGATGGTCGCCGGCGGCTTACCGGAAATATCATAAACCACGCGCGAAATACCATTAACTTCATTAATAATGCGGTTAGAGACGCGGCCCAGGAACTCATACGGCAGATGCGCCCAGTGCGCGGTCATAAAGTCGATGGTTTCTACCGCTCGCAGCGATACTACCCAGTCATATTTACGACCGTCGCCCATCACGCCGACGGAACGCACCGGCAGGAAGACGGTAAAGGCCTGGCTCACCTTGTTGTAGAGATCCGCTTTACGCAGTTCTTCAATAAAGATGGCGTCGGCGCGACGCAGCAGATCGCAATACTCTTTTTTCACTTCGCCGAGCACGCGCACGCCAAGACCTGGGCCTGGGAACGGATGGCGATAGAGCATATCGTACGGCAGCCCCAGCTCCAGACCAATCTTACGCACCTCGTCCTTAAACAGCTCTTTCAGCGGCTCAACCAGCCCCAGCTTCATCTCTTTCGGCAGGCCGCCGACGTTATGATGCGACTTAATCACATGCGCCTTACCGGTCGCCGAGGCGGCGGATTCAATCACATCCGGGTAGATGGTGCCCTGCGCCAGCCATTTCACATCGGTCAGGCTGGTTGCCTGCTCGTCGAAGACTTCAACAAATACGCGTCCGATTGTTTTACGTTTCGCTTCCGGCTCATCAATACCTGCCAGCGCGTCGAGGAAGCGCGCTTCCGCCGGAACGTGAATAATATTCAGGCCGAAGTGATCGCCGAACATATCCATCACCTGTTCCGCTTCGTTCAGGCGCAGCAGGCCGTTATCAACGAAAACGCAGGTCAGGCGATCGCCGATGGCGCGGTGCAGCAGCATAGCGGTTACCGAAGAGTCAACGCCGCCGGAAAGGCCAAGAATCACTTTATCGTTGCCGACCTGCTCGCGCAGACGCTCAACGATATCTTCAATAATTTTCGCCGGCGTCCACAGCGCTTCGCACTGACAGATATCCAGCACAAAGCGCTCCAGCATACGCAGCCCCTGACGGGTGTGGGTCACTTCCGGGTGGAACTGCACGCCGTAAAAACGTTTCTCTTCGTTCGCCATAATGGCGAACGGGCAGGTTTCGGTGCTGGCGACGGTAACAAAATCAGACGGGATGGCGGTAACCTTATCGCCGTGGCTCATCCAGACGTCCAGCAGCGGCAGGCCGGCGGCGCTTATGGCGTCTTCGATGCCGCGCACCAGCGCGCTGTCGGTTCTGACTTCCACCTGCGCATAGCCGAACTCACGCTCGCTGGAGCCTTCAACCTTGCCGCCCAGCTGCATCGCCATGGTCTGCATACCATAGCAGACGCCCAGTACCGGCACGCCCGCGTTGAAAACATATTCCGGCGCGCGCGGGCTGTTGAGTTCGGTGGTGCTTTCCGGGCCGCCGGAAAGAATAATACCGCTCGGCTTAAATTCGCGGATCTGCGCTTCGGTCACATCCCAGGCCCAAAGTTCACAATAGACGCCCAGCTCGCGCACGCGACGCGCCACCAGCTGAGTGTACTGCGAACCAAAATCGAGGATCAAAATACGATGCTTATGAATATTTTCCGTGGTCATTAAGACAGTTCCAGGGCGATTGAGTGTTCAATAAAAGCGCCCGGCGGATCGCCGGGCGAGGATGTTGCCGGGATCAGGATCCCATACGGTAGTTCGGCGATTCTTTGGTGATGGTCACGTCATGAACGTGGCTTTCCGAAATACCCGCGCCGCTGATGCGCACAAATTCCGCTTTGGTGCGCAGCTCTTCAATGGTGGCGCAGCCGGTCAGGCCCATACAGGAGCGCAGACCGCCCATTTGCTGATGTACGATCTCTTTCAGACGGCCTTTATAAGCCACGCGGCCTTCGATCCCTTCCGGCACCAGCTTGTCCGCCGCGTTATCGCTCTGGAAGTAGCGATCGGAGGAGCCTTTAGACATGGCGCCCAGCGAACCCATACCGCGATAGGATTTAAAGGCGCGGCCCTGATACAGCTCGATTTCGCCGGGAGACTCTTCCGTACCGGCCAGCATCGAGCCGACCATCACGCAGGCGGCGCCTGCGGCGATCGCTTTCGCGATATCGCCGGAGAAGCGGATGCCGCCGTCAGCGATAACCGGCACGCCGGTGCCTTCCAGCGCCGCTACCGCATCGGAAACTGCGGTAATCTGCGGTACGCCCACGCCGGTAACGATACGGGTAGTACAGATAGAGCCAGGGCCGATGCCGACTTTCACCGCGCTTACGCCCGCCTGAGCCAGCGCCAGCGCGCCAGCGCCGGTAGCGACGTTGCCGCCGATAATTTGCAGATCGGGATATTTGGCGCGGGTTTCACGAATACGCTGCAGTACGCCTTCGGAATGACCGTGAGAGGAGTCGATCAGCAGTACGTCAACGCCTGCGGCGACCAGCGCATCAACGCGCTCTTCGTTGCCCGCGCCTGCGCCCACCGCTGCGCCAACGCGCAGGCGACCGTGCTCATCCTTACAGGCCAGCGGCTTACGCTCCGCCTTCTGAAAATCTTTAACGGTAATCATGCCCAGCAGGCGGAAGCTGTCATCTACCACCAGCGCTTTTTCCACGCGTTTTTCGTGCATTCGCTGCAGCACCACTTCGCGCGCTTCACCCTCTTTTACCGTAACCAGCCGCTCTTTCGGCGTCATGACGGCGGTGACCGGCAGGTTGAGATCGGTCACGAAACGCACGTCACGGCCGGTAATGATACCGACCAGCTGATTATCTTCCGTCACTACCGGATAGCCGGCGAAGCCGTTACGCTCGGTCAGCTCTTTCACTTCACGCAGCGTGGTGGTCGGCAGCACGGTCTGCGGATCGGTAACGACGCCGCTTTCATGCTTTTTCACCTTGCGCACTTCTTCCGCCTGGCGCTCGATGGACATATTTTTATGGATAAAGCCCAGCCCGCCTTCCTGCGCCAGCGCGATAGCCAGACCGGCTTCGGTCACGGTATCCATAGCGGCAGAGAGCATTGGAATGTTCAGACGAATGGTTTTGGTCAGTTGGGTACTGAGGTCAGCCGTGTTAGGCAGGACGGTGGAGTGAGCAGGAACGAGCAAAACGTCGTCAAAAGTGAGTGCTTCTTTAGCGATTCGTAGCATGGCAATATCTCAACCTGGGGTGAATGAGAACAGATAAAATATTGCCGCGGCATTATACAGGGCGTAATCGGTTGCCTCCAGCTTTTTTTCAGAAAATGTCTTGATCCCCTGGCTGAGGCATGTAGTATCGACTAATTAACTTGCTGATTTACTATTTGATCCTCATCACATGTCGCTACCGCCTTCCGCTAATATTTTTACCGTCAGCCGCCTTAATACCACGGTGCGTCAGCTGCTGGAAGGCGAGATGGGCCAGATCTGGCTCAGCGCTGAGATCTCCAACTTTAGCCAGCCCGCCTCCGGCCACTGGTATTTTACGCTCAAAGACGATACCGCTCAGGTACGCAGCGCCATGTTCCGCAACAGCAACCGGCGCGTCACCTTTCGCCCGCAGCACGGACAGCAGGTACTGGTACGCGCCACGGTCACGCTTTATGAGCCGCGCGGCGATTACCAGCTGATTGTCGAGAGCATGCATCCGGCGGGCGAAGGTCTGCTGCAGCAGCAGTTTGCACAGCTGAAACAGCGGCTGGCGGCGGAAGGGTTGTTTGAACAGCAGCATAAGCGGCCGCTGCCGGAACCGGCGCGTCAGGTAGGCGTGATCACCTCCGCCACCGGCGCGGCGCTGCATGATGTGCTGCGCGTGCTGCACCGGCGCGATCCCTCGCTGCCGGTGGTTATCTATCCCACGGCGGTACAGGGCAACGAGGCGCCGGCGGCGATTGTCCGCGCGATTGAGCTGGCGAACCTGCGTAATGAATGCGATGTGCTGATCGTTGGGCGCGGCGGCGGCTCGCTGGAGGATCTCTGGAGCTTTAACGATGAGCGCGTAGCGCGCGCCATTTTCGCCAGCCGTATTCCCATCGTCAGCGCCGTCGGCCACGAAACCGATGTCACCATCGCCGACTTTGTCGCCGATTTACGCGCCCCGACCCCTTCCGCCGCCGCGGAGATAGTCAGCCGCAATCAGGTCGAGCTGCAGCGCCAGCTGCTGGCGCAGCAAACGCGGCTGGAAATGGCGATGGATTACTATCTGGCTCAGCAGCAGCGTACCTTTACCCGCCTGCAGCACCGCCTGCAGCAGCAGCACCCGCAGCTACGGCTGGCGCGCCAGCAAACGGCGCTGTTCCGCCTGCAGCGGCGCCTGGACGAAGCGATGCAGCTGCGACTGCGTCACGCCGCGCGCCGGCAGGATCGGCTGACGCAGCGTCTGTCGGCGCAGCAGCCGCAAAACAGAATTAATCATGCGCAGCAGCAGCTGCAACAGTGGCGTTACCGGCTGTCGCAGGCGATGCAGCAGCGCCTGAGCGGAGATAAGCAGCGCTTCGGCGTCCAGGTGGCGCATCTGGAGGGCGTCAGCCCGCTGGCAACCCTGGCGCGCGGCTTTAGCGTCACCCAGACGCCGGCAGGCGAAGTGCTGAAGAAAACGGCCCAGCTCAAACCGGGCGATACGCTGCAAACGCGGCTGGAGGATGGCTGGATAGAAAGCGAAGTCAAAGCCGTCACGCCGCTAAAGAAAACTCGCAAAAAGCGGGCATAAATTACCGTTACGCCGCGGGAAGAGCGCATCGCCCCGCCAGAGCGTTACCGCTGCGCCATGCGCAGCGGCGTCAGCGGTTACAAACAGCGCCGGCTTTTAGTCCGCCTGCCGCAGGCGATACGCGGTCGCCGGCTCGCCGTTGATCCACAGCTCGCGCCGTTCGCCGGACGGCAGCCTAATATCCAGCTGCCGCCACGCGGGCTGATAGCGCCCTTCCTGCGATACTTCCAGCGCAATGCGCGTCGCGCTGCAATCCATCCGCCAGCGCAGCCAGAGCGCATCGCCCTCGCGCCAGCCGTGGCTTTCGCCGTCATCTTCAAAAAGCAGCCCTTCGCTCTGCCCCGCCGATAAGGGAAACAGTCGCAGCTCGCGCCGATCGTCCGCCGCCGCGTCCACGTGCGCCATACGCTGCGACATCGGCAGGCACGCGCCGGCACGCGCCAGCAGCGGCAGCCTCTCCAGCGGCGCGTCCAGCGTAATCCACTGTCCGCCGCCGTACCACTGGTCGCTCCAGAAACAGTACCAGCCCGTACCGTTATCCGGCAGCCACACCCGACGCTGACGCTCTGCCGGCTCCACCACGCTCGCCACCAGCAGGTCGCGGCCGAGAAGAAAATCGTCCGTTTCCTGCCAGGTTTGCGCATCATGCTCGTGGTCAAGGAAAGTGGGCCGCAGCATCGGCTCATCATCGACGCTCGCCTGCCACAGCAGGGTGTAAAAATAGGGCAGCAGGCGATAGCGCAGCCGAATCGCCTCGCGCACGCTATCCGTTACGCCGGGATACATCCAGGGCTCGTTTACCGTACCGTCATCGTTCCATGAGTGAATGGTAAAGCGCGGATGCATGACGCCATTCTGCACCCAGCGCACAAACAGCTCCGCATCCGGCCTGTCGCCGGAGAAACCGCCGACGTCGTGGCCGACGTTATACAATCCTGACAGGCTCATCCCCAGCCCCATGCGGATATTGTAGCGCAGCGTCTGCCAGCTGGTGCGGTTGTCGCCGCTCCAGGTCTGCGCGTAGCGCTGCATACCGGCGCAGCCGGAGCGTGAAATCAGGTAGGGGCGCCGCTGCGGCGCAAATCGCTGCTGCGCCTCCAGCGAGGCGCGCATCATCAACAGCGGCATTACCGGGCGGATGTGCTTAATCGCTACCGGCCGTCCAAAGCCGTGGCAGCGCGCCTCGCCGTCCCAGATCTCATATTCGTTGTTATCGTTCCAGGTGGAATCGATTCCCATCTCCAGCAGCTGGCTGGTGACGCCCTGCTGCCACCAGCGGATCGCATCGGGATTGGTGAAATCAAGGTGCGAACCTTCATCGTCCCAGAAGCAGGATCGCTCCGGCGCATCCGTCTCTGAATCGCGGACAAACAGCCCCTGCGCCGCCGCCTCCTCGTAGCGCGGATGATCCTGCAGCAGACAGGGTTTAATATTGGCCGCCAGCCTCAGCCCCGCCTCATGAAACGCGGCGCTCAGCTGGCGCGGCTGCGGCACTTTTTCATAGTTCCAGTTAAATACGTAGCGCTTATTACCGATGGAGGTGTAGCCGGACGAGAGCTGAAAAGCATCGCAGGGAATGGCGTGCCGGCGACAGAGCTGGATAAACTGCTGCAGCTGATGCTGGGCGTCGGGCGCATCGGTATAGTGCATCGTGGAGCCGCTGTAGCCCAGGCTCCACTTCGGCCCGAAACAGGTTTTGCCGGTAAGCCGCACAAAGGCTTTGGTAACGTCCAGCACGCGCGGGCCTAACAACAGGTAATAATCGAGATCGCCCGCCTCCGCCTGATAGCGTCGGTAAGGCTGATGATAATTGTCCAGTTCGTTGCCGAGATCGAGCCAGCAGCTGCTGAGGTTATCGTAAAACAGACCGAAGCTAACCTGCTCGCGACGGGTAATGGTAAACGGAATATGCTTGTAGAGCGGATCGGTGCTGGCGGCGTTATAGCCCATGGCGTCAAGATTGCGCATTTCAAAACGTCGGCCGCTGCGCTCAAGATCGCCCGCTTTCTCCCCCAGCCCATAGTAGCGCTCATTGGCGAAACGGCGCTGATAGTGCGCCACGCCGTCGCCATGTCCATTCAGCAGATAAGCGCTGGTGCGCCGATCTTCGGCCAGCGGCTGCCACTGGTTAGCGGCATCAAGATATTCCCATGCCAGCCAGAGCGGCTGATGTACCGTGACGCGCAGCTTCTGGCTGCTGATTATCAGCCGGTCATCGCAGGTTTCCAGCTGATAGCCAGGCAGGCTGAACCCCGCCACGCTCAGGCGATCGCGTCCCTCCCAGGGCACATCCTCTTGCGGCGCGATGCTCCAGGTGCGATCCAGCGCCAGCTCGCCGTTGCGTTTGATCAGGATGCGGAACAGCGACGCCTCCAGCACGTAGAGGCAAAACAGATGCCGTCCGTCAACCCGCAATTCGATCCTGTCGGCGTACTTGCCCGCCAGCGTCCAGTTTTTCAATGTCTTCATATCCACTCCAGCATTTAAGGTTTTTTAGCGCGGCGTTCGGCCAGCAGAGCAATCAGGAACAGCGCGCCGATCAGGTCGAAAAAGCCCATCGCCACAAACAGCGGGCCGAAACCGACCGTGTCGGAAACCGCGCCGATCAGCAGGGAAAAAAGAAAGCTGGCGATCCAGGCGCAGGAGCCGCGCATGCCGTTAACCGTCGCCATCTGGTTTTTATCGAACGACTCCACGACCAGCGCGCTCAGCATGCAGGAGATCACCTGGTGGCCAAAGCCGCCAATAGAGATCAGGGCGATCGCCAGCAAGGGATCTTTAGTTACGGCGACCAGCGTCAGCGACAGCATCAGAAAAGCGCCGGTGACGGAGCTGGCGATCACTGAGTTAATGCGCTGAAAGCCGAACCATTTACGATACAGATTTGTGAGATAGCCGCTGGCGACGCTGCCGATATCGGCCGCAAGGAATGGAAGCCAGGCGAATAGCGCGATCTGTTTAAGATCCATCCCGCGCTCGGTGGCGAGATAAAGCGGCACCCAGAAGCTAAAGACCGCCCAGGCCGGCTCGGCGAGAAAGGCGGGAATGGCGATGCCGTAAAATTTCTTATCGCGGCAGAGTCGCGCCAGCGAGGTAAAAAACGGCAGCTTCGGCAGATCCGGTTCGTTATCTTCGCGGATCAGTTCCAGTTCCTGCTGGCTGAGGTTTGGGTGCTGCTGCGGCGCGTGATAGAAACGCCACCACAGTACCACCCAGATCAGCCCCAGCGCGCCGGAAAAGAGAAAGGCGCCCTGCCAGCCCAGCGTCAGATGAGCGACGACGATAATCGGCGGCGCCAGCATCGCGCCGACAGAGAAGCCCACTCCGGCCCAGCCGGCGGCGATGGGACGCTCTTTTTTTGGAAACCAGTCGGCGATAGCGCGGGCGTTAGCGGGCGTGGCGGCCGCCTCGGCGCCGCCCATAAAAAAGCGCAGCAGCGCCAGCTGCATCCAGCTTCCCGCCCCGGCGTGCAGCATACATACCAGCGCCCAGAGGGTAGCGCAGATCAGAAAGCCGGTTTTCAGGCCAATCACATCAATCAGCCAGCCGCAGAGCGGCTGAAACAGGGTATAGGCGAGCTGAAACGCCGCCACCACCCAGGAATATTGCTCGGTGGACATATTCAGGCTGACTTTCAGCTCCGGCGCCAGAATCCCCAGCGAATTACGCGTGATGTAGTTAATAGTGATGCCCAGCAGGAAGAGCGCCAGCATCCACCAGCGCAACGCTTTAAATTTGCGGGCGGAGCGGGCTACGGTTGTCTGTTCGGTTTCAATACTCATCTGTTTTCTCCGTCGCCGTCTGTGTTACGGCACGCCCGCCAGCGGGGCGTTTCAGTGGGGTATCGAAGGCGACAACAGCGGTGCAATGCGACGGCTTTCACAAAACAGTCCTGTCACCTGCTTAACCCTATGATTATCATTTGCTTTTTCCGGCGCGCCATCCACATAGTGAAACGCCGCGCCCGCCCAACAGGGACACCGTTGCAGACTAGCCAGCGGCGCTGGCGGGCGAAACCGTGTTTTTTGCAAAGATTTTCATTCGCGGGCGTGATGACAACGGCGGCATCGTCTGTAGCCACAGCGGCAGGCTGCCCGCTCCTGATGAAAAAATTTTCATCAGCTGATTTGAAGGGGATCACAAAATGAATGGAAAGTTAAAAATCACCCTGATCGCTCATCAAACCGGGCTATCGATTAGTACCGTTTCACGGGTGCTGGCGGGCAAGGCCAACACCAGTGAATCGGCCCGGCAGAAAGTGATGGCCTGCGCGCGTCAGCACGGCATTTTGCAGCAGCTGTCACAGGGCAGGCTGATGCTGAACAATCTGGTAATTTTCGCGCCGCCGCGCGCCTTCTCAGTACGCACCGATATTTTTTACTACCGGGTGATTCAGAGCATCGTTGAAGCGCTCAGCCCTTATGAAGTTCACCTTAGTTCGTGCGGGCTGGAGGAGGAGCGCAGCGACAGCGCGCTGTTCGTCGCAAGGATGAATCATCCGCAAACCCAGGCGGCGCTGATTATCGGTATTGACGATCCGCATATCCATTCGCTGGCGGCGGATCTGAATAAACCCTGCGTGTTGATTAACTGCAGCGACCGTGAAATGCGCCTCGACAGCGTCTCGCCCGATCATCAGCTGATCGGCGAGTTTTCCGCCAGCTATCTGTTTCAGCAAGGGCATCGCAACATTCTCAATCTGCAGTGTCTGCGTCGTACCACCATGGAACGGCGCCTTGCGGGCATCCGCCAGGCGTGGATGCGGCAGAATCTGACCTTTGACGCGGAGCAGCATCTGATCGCCACCGCCGGCTTCAGCGCCGAAGAGGCGGAGCTGGCGATCGCCAGCTGGCTCAGCGCCCTGCCCGATCGCAGCCGCTGGCCGAGTGCGATTCTCGCCGGCAGCGACTTTATGGCGATGGGCGCGGTCGCAGCCATTCACAAGCTGGGCCTGTCGGTGCCGAATGATATTTCCGTAATGAGCACCGACGGCTGGAATCTGGCGGAGATTCACGATGTGCCCCTGACCTCGGTACAGGTGCCGCGCGACGAGCTGGGATTTGAAGCGATTCAACTGCTGCAGCGCCGGCTGCTGCGGCCGGCCGCCCCACCCTGCAACCTGCTGCTGCAGGGAAAACTGACGCTGCGGGAATCGGTGCGCAGCTTCAATGCGCATAAGATGAAACCGGCGCTAAGCACCCATCATCCGCAGCTCTACGACGAGGCACATATCATTAATCTTTTTGATAAATAAACTGTCGAAGCGGGCGATCGGCCGCGGGGAAGATCTGAACTACACTTAGCAGGGTAAGCTTTCATCAATAAGGGTTGTTTTAGCCTAAGGAGAGCCTTAATGCTTCGTCTACCCGTCAGCTCGGTCATCCCTCCCTATATCCTGCGTAAAATTATCGCCAATGGATCGGGACATCAGCAGGACTATGCGCGCCGCACGTTAAATCATGTGCAGCACCTGATGGCGCAAAGCTGGCAGCAGCCAACGGCGCCGAAGAACAGTGCTGTCGGCCATGTCGATCGTGAGATTTACGATGCGCAGAACAGCGAAAGCCTGCCCGGCGTGCTGGTGCGCAAGGAGGGCCAGCCTGATAATCAGGATGTGGCGGCCAGCGAAGCCTGGGAATATCTTGGCGTTACCTGGGATTTTTTCTGGCAGGCTTACCAGCGCAACTCGCTGGATAATCAGGGGCTGACGCTCAAAGGCACCGTTCACTACGGCAAGGAATATCAGAATGCCTTCTGGAACGGTCAGCAGATGGTATTTGGCGACGGCGACGGCGAAATTTTTAATCGCTTCACCATCGCTATCGATGTGGTTGCGCACGAGCTGGCGCACGGCTTGACGGAGACGGAAGCAGGGCTTATCTATTTTGAACAGGACGGCGCGCTAAACGAATCGGTTTCCGACGTTTTCGGAGCGCTGGTCAAGCAGTTTCATCGTCGTCAAACGGCGGATCAGGCCGACTGGCTTATTGGCGAAGGTTTGCTGGCGGAAGGCATTAACGGACGCGGGCTGCGTTCGATGGCCGAGCCGGGCAGCGCCTATAACGATCCGATGCTGGGCAAAGATCCCCAGCCCGGCCATATGCGCGACTATATTAAAACGCGTGAAGATAATGGCGGCGTTCATCTCAACTCCGGCATTCCAAACCGGGCGTTTTATCTGGCGGCCAGGGCGCTGGGCGGCTACGCCTGGGAGCTGGCAGGGCGCGCCTGGTATGATACCGTCTGCGATAAAGAGCTGCCGCAGGATGCGGACTTCGCTACCTTTGCGCAGTTTACCGTGCGCCATGCCCGGCATCGTTTTAACCAGGCGACGGCGCAGGCCATTGAGGATGCCTGGAAAGAAACGGGTGTTTTATCATGAAAACGTTACCGAAACTGACCGACGACGCCGTAATCGATCTGGCGCGCGAAGGCGGTTTTGCCTGGATACCGAAGCTGGCCGGCCAGCGCCGTATTGCGCTGGCGCAGCTCCCCGAACCACAGAAAGAGCGGGTTTGTGAAATCCTGCGCCATTCGCTGCCGCTGGGTGAACCAGCCGATAAGCCGCCGCAGGCGGGGCGCGGCGATCAATACTATTACCGCATCCAGATCAGCTACAGCACGCAGCAGCACAGCGGCGATATCGTTATCGTTATTCCTGACAGCCTGGCGCCGCCGGAGCTGAAGGCGCTGTGGAAAGAAGGCGAGTAGCTTAGAGATAAAGCCATGCCGCCCGCAAGACGCCGATGCCAAAAGCAGGCGGCATGGAGCGAAGAGCAAAGCGTCCCGCGCCAGGGAGGGCGCGGGCCGAGCCGCCAGGGATGCGCCTTTGCGTCTTTGCGAACGGGCCATGCCGCCCGCAAGACGCCGATGCCAAAAGCGGGCGGCATGGAGCGAAGAGCAAAGCGTCCCGCGCCAGGGAGGGCGCGGGCCGAGCCGCCAGGGATGCGCCTTTGCGTCTTTGCGAACGGGCCATGTCGCCCGCAAGACGCCGATGCCAAAAGCGAGCGGCATGGAGCGAAGAGCAAAGCGTCCCGCGCCAGGGAGGGCGCGGGCCGAGCCGCCAGGGATGCGCCTTTGCGTCTTTGCGAACGGGCCATGTCGCCCGCAAGACGCCGATGCCAAAAGCGAGCGGCATGGAGCGAAGAGCAAAGCGTCCCGCGCCAGGGAGGGCGCGGGCCGAGCCGCCAGGGATGCGCCTTTGCGTCTTTGCGAACGGGCCATGCCGCCCGCAAGACGCCGATGCCAAAAGCGGGCGGCATGGAGCGGAATGAAACAAGGCCCCTGCCGGGGCCTTGCTGCTCTTACTTATCTGCCTTATCGTCCAGCGCATAGGCAATAACATAATCACCGCGATCCGGCGACTGCCGCGCGCCGCCGGCGGAAATCAGAATATATTGCTTGCCGGTGGTCGGTGAAACATAGCTCATCGGACCGCCCTGACTACCTACCGGAAGACGCGCTTTCCATACTTCTTTGCCGGTTGAGCTATCGAAGGCGCGCAGATAATAATCCTGCGTACCGGCGATAAACACCAGTCCGCCCTGCGTTGCCAGGGTGCCGCCCAGCGTCGGCATACCGATCGGCATCTTCATGCGCATCTTCACGCCAAACGGGCCGGTATCCTGCACGGTGCCTACCGGCACCTGCCAGACGATTTTGCGCGTTTTCAAATCAATGGCGCTCAGCGTGCCAAATGGCGGAGCCTGGCAGGGAATACCCAACGGCGACATAAAGCGGTTTTTATTCACCGCATACGGCGTCCCTTTCAGCGGCACCGCGCCCATACCGGTATTAACAGATTCACCGCCGTTGCTGCCGCGTGAAATCGCATCGGTATTCGCCGGGATCATCTGCACCCACAGACCGAGACGCATATCATTCACGAAAATATAATGATTGTTCGGATCGGTAGAAAGGCTGCCCCAGTTCATGCCGCCCAGCGAACCGGGGAAGCTCAGAGACTTATCGGTGCCCGGTACGGTAAACAGCCCATCGTAACGCATCGATTTAAAGGCGATACGACAGACCAGCTGATCGAACGGCGTCGCCCCCCACATATCGGACTCTTTCAGCGTCTGCGCGCCGATTTGCGGCATACCTACCGAACGCGGCTGCGTTTTACTGTACTGTTCATTAGGGATATCGCCAGCATTAACCGGCTGCTCTTTCACTTCAGTCAGCGGCTTGCCGGTCAAACGATCCAGCACATACACCTGCCCTGCTTTGGTGCCAAACACCACGGCAGGTTTAGTGCTGCCATCCTGCTGCGGAAAATCGATCAGGCTCGGCTGCATCGGGATATCGAAATCCCACAGATCGTTATGAACCGTTTGATAAACCCACTTCTCTTTACCGGTGGTTGCGTCCAGCGCGAGGATAGAAGCGCCATACTTATGATCCAGCGGCGTACGGTTAGCGCCCCAGAGATCGACGGAAGAGCTGCCCATCGGAATAAAAACGGTATTCATCGCCGGATCCCAGGACATCGGCGCCCAGGAGTTAGGCGTACTGCGCGCCCAGGTCTGACCCGGCTGCAGCGGCGCGTTCGGTTCAGCGTTGCCCGGATCGAAGGCCCAGCGCATCTGGCCGGTGATCACATCGAAGCCTCGCAGCACGCCGCCCGGCATATCGGTCTGAACGTTATCCGCTACGCGCCCGCCTACCACAACGGTAGTGCCCGCCATCGTTGGCGCGGAAGTCAGCTGATATTTTGGATCCTGCGCTTCGCCAAGGCCCGCTTTCAAGTCGACGATGCCGTTCTGACCAAACTGCTGACAGAACTCGCCGTTATCCGCATTAATAGCGATCAGACGCGCATCGATGGTATTCATCAGGATCCGACGCTGACAGCTATCGCCTGCCGGCAGTGAAACTGGCGTAATCGGCGTAGAGCCTGGTACTGTCGACAGCGGCAGCGGCTGGTTAACATCAAAGTAGGCCAGACCGCGACAGCGGTTCCAGACTTCCGACTGCGCGTTGATTTCACGCTTCCAGATCTGCTTGCCGCTGTCGGCGTCTACCGCGATCACATTGTTGTGCGGCGTGCACATATAAATACGATTGCCAATCTGCAGCGGCGTTTGCTGATCCTCCGCGCCGTTGCCGGTCGGGCTTTCCGGAATATCGCCGGTGTGGAATGTCCAGGCCACTTTCAGATCTTTTACGTTATCGCGCGTGATCTGATCTAGCGCCACAAAGCGGCTGCCGCCGGGAGTGTTGCCGTAATTTTCCCAGTTTTTCTGCGCGTGCGCTTTATCCACCGGCACCAGCGGCAGCTGCTCGCCAGCAAAAGCCACGGTGGGATGCGGCTGAAACGTCTGCACCAGTGCGGCAATCATTCCCAGCGCCAGTACGCCGCTGCCGATCCAGGCAGCTTTAGCGGCGGGCGCCTTACCGGCGTGCCGGCGCAGGGCTGGCAGGGTTAACAGCGCAAGGAGCATAAAGCCGGTCGGCACCATCAGGCGCGACAGCAGCGGCCAGAAATCAAAGCCGCCATCCAGCGGCGCCCAGATCAGCGAGCCGATGAACACCAGCGCAAACAGCAGCACGGCAGAAGCCTTGCGGCGGAAAAACTGAATGGCGGACAGGATGGTAACAATACCCGCAATCAGGAAGTACTTGCTACCACCAAGCGCCGCGAGTTTGCCGCCGGCAATAGCAAAGAATAGCCCGGTAGCCAGCAACATCAGCCCCAGCAATACGCACCATATACCCAGGCCTTTCGCTGGCCGGGTGGTTGTTTGAACCATAATCACACTCTCCTGGTGAAACCAAGGCTTAGCAATAAAACAGGAGTCACCTGCCCCGTTTTGCGGGCCAGCGCGGCTTTTATTATCAAGCCATTACATACAGATAAACTTAAACGGAATTGCCCGTCGTCAGCGTCTTGCCTTTTACCGCCAGCGCCTGCTGCGCGGCTCAAAAAGAAGGTAGACCAACGCGGAGAATTGTACCAATCGGTACGTAATCAGATAAACAAAAAATTAACAACAACATAAAAATCCGCACTTTTGCTGCAAAAAATTAAAATTTTGAGAAGCGGTAAGATTGGCAAAGGGTAACGAAACTGAGCAAAGCGGGAGCAAAGGAAGAAGCAGAAGCAGAAGCAGAAGCAGAAGCAGAAGCAGAAGCAGAAGCAGAAGCAGAAGCAGACTAAAGCGCTTTGCGTTACGGGTCAACCAAAGCGCTTCAATGAAATCAGTACGGCCGCGTTAAGCGCTTAACCTGAGATAAAATAACGCCAGTCAGTCACTCCGCCTGGCGCTGCGCTACAAATTCAACGCGCTTTTTCGATATCAGTCCATGTCCGTGCTGGCAGAAATAATCGGTCGCGCCGCATGCTTTCAGCACCTGCAACGGTTGATGGCAGACGGGGCATTGCGCCTGCCTGTCATAACGCGCGCCGCACTGTTGACAGTAAAAATCGCTATCGCCGGAAGCCAGCGGATGCCGGCACTTTTCGCACAGTTGCATAAGAGCCTCCTGAATGGGCGCGGCTAAAGTGAAACTGCCGCGGCGGCAATAATAGAATGACACCAATAAAGAACCATGCACGGTATTATACGCACGCGTCAGCTACGGCAAAAGGCCGCATCTCTGCGGCCCCTGGAGTTAGCGTTTATTCTTTTTCAAATGCGACATCAGGCGCTTACGCTTACGCAGCTGGTTAGGCGTCAGCAGGTTACGCTTGCCGGCGAAGGGGTTGTCCCCCTCTTTAAACTGGATGCGAATCGGCGTACCCATCACGTTCAGCGAACGACGGAAATAGTTCATCAGATAACGCTTGTAAGAATCGGGCAGATCCTTCACCTGGTTGCCGTGAATCACCACAATCGGCGGATTGTAGCCGCCCGCATGCGCATACTTTAGCTTCACGCGGCGTCCGCGTACCAGCGGCGGCTGATGATCTTCAGTAGCCATATTCATAATGCGCGTCAGCATAGAAGTGCCAACGCGACGCGTTGAACAGTCGTAGGCTTCGTTAATGGATTCAAACAGGTTGCCTACGCCGCTACCGTGCAGCGCAGAGATAAAGTGCACACGGGCAAAATCAATAAAGCCCAGACGGAAATCGAGCGTCTCTTTAACTTCGTCTTTTATCTCCTGCGACAAGCCGTCCCACTTGTTGACGACAATCACCAGTGAGCGCCCACTATTCAGGATAAAGCCGAGCAGCGACAGATCCTGATCGGAAATCCCCTGGCGGGCGTCAATCACCAGCAGCACCACGTTCGCATCTTCAATCGCCTGCAGCGTTTTAATTACCGAAAATTTCTCTACCGTATCGGTAACCTTGCCGCGTTTACGCACGCCGGCAGTATCAATGAGAATATATTCGCGATCGTCACGCTCCATTGGGATGTAGATACTGTCGCGCGTAGTGCCGGGCATATCATAGACCACTACGCGGTCTTCACCCAGGATGCGGTTGGTAAGCGTGGACTTACCTACGTTAGGACGCCCTACAATAGCGATTTTTACCGGCAGGCCGGTGGGATCGAACTCTTCCTCTTCCGCTTCGGCGTCAGGATCTTCACCGCGCTCCTTCGCCGCCAGCGCCGCCCAGTAGGCTTCGTTCTCTTCCTCTTCGCTCAGCGGCTCCGCTGGCGCCACAACATCCATCCACGGCAGCAGCGCCGTTTCCAGCAGCGAGGTGACGCCGCGGCCATGGGATGCGGCAATGGCATGAATCTCTCCCAGCCCCAGCGCATAAAAATCAACTACCGCGCTGTCGGCATCCAGGCCATCGGTTTTGTTCGCCACCAGAAAGGTGGCTTTTTCACGGGCGCGCAGATGTTTGGCAATCGCCTGATCCGCCGGCATCAGGCCAGCACGGGCGTCAACCATGAACAGCACCACGTCCGCCTCTTCAATCGCCAGCAGCGACTGCTCCGCCATGCGCGTTTCTACGCCGTCTTCGGTGCCGTCAATACCGCCGGTGTCGATAACGATAAATTCCCGACCTTCCACCTCGGCGCGCCCGTACTTACGATCGCGCGTCAGACCTGGGAAATCTGCCACCAGCGCATCACGGGTACGCGTTAAACGGTTAAACAGGGTGGATTTGCCCACGTTAGGACGCCCAACCAGCGCGACCACAGGTATCATAGATAATGCCTCATTACGAAACGAAAAATCAGAAGCCGGAAGCGGATATATCAAGAGTTACTTATATCCGGTTCAGGCTGAAGGCGCTAAGGATAACACGCCGTCAGAAAAACGAAACGGCCCCTGTAGGCCAGGAGCCGTTAGCAATATTACAGCAGACGCCGACGATTAGCGCGCGATAGAGTAAACCTCGCCGTTTTTCGCCTGGATCAACAGCCTGTCGCTGGCGACTACCGGTTCAGTCTGGAAGCCGGAGCTGTCAACTTTCTGCTGCGCCACGAAACGCCCGTCGTCAGTATTCAGCCAGTGCAGATAGCCTTCGCTGTCGCCAACCACAATGTAGCCGTTGTAGAGCGCCGGCGAAGTCAGATTGCGGTGCAGCAAATCACTCTGACGCCAGATGGCAACGCCGCCGTCGGCATTCAGCGCGACAACGCGATCGTCCTGATCGACCAGGTAGATGCGCCCCGCATCAACGATAAAGTCTTTCACCGAACCAATTTCACGCTTCCATAAAATCTGGCCGGAACGCAGATCCAGCGCCGTCAGGTTGCCGTTATAAGCCAGCGCATAAACTACGCCGTTAACAATAACCGGAGTGGTATCGACATCGCTCAGGCGATCGATTTCCGTCGCGCCGCTCGGCTGGGAGATACGCTGCTGCCAGATAAGCTGACCCTGGTTAAGGATAACCGCGCTGACGCGTCCGTTATCGCCGCCAACGATCGCGCCGCCAAAAGCGGTAGCAGGCGCTGACTCACCACGCAGCGAGAGCGCAGGCATATCCAGGTTAACCGTCCATTTCACCGCGCCGCTGCTTTGATCCAGCCCCTGCAACATACCGTTGCTGGTATGAATCAGCACCAGCCCATCGCTGACTACCGGACGAGAAAGCGCCTCGCCAGCCACGCTGGTTTGCCAGGCAATGGAACCATCTTCGCTGTTCAGCGCATAGACCAGCGCACGCTCGCTGCCGATGTAGATATGCTCGCCCGCCGCGGTTACGCCGCCAGACAACAGCGCCGGCGTTCTTTTCGAGAAGAAGCCGTTATCGGTGGAAAGATTGACCTTCCACTTCTGCTTGCCATCGTTAGCGTTTAGCGCCTTAACGATACCGAAACGATCGGCGGCATAGACGGTATCGGCCTGCCAGGCGGGATGCAGATTGGAGTAGAAGTCGCCAATACCGTCGCCGACGGAGGTGCTCCATATTTCCTGCGGATCAAACTGGTTTTCCACTTTCGGCAACGGGGCCATTTTAACGACATCTTCTTCGCCGCTGAACAGCGAGCAACCGCTAAGTAAGGTGACGGAAATCAGCCCTGGCAGCAGGTATTTACGTAATTCCATGCGCTCTCTCTTGAATGGCTTAGCCTAAGTTATTCATTTTCATCTGCATCATTTCTTTCAGCGCCGGTGACGCTTCGGAAGCGATCCCCTTGCTCCAGGCATCGCGGGCGCCCTGCTTATCGCCCTTGCTTAGCAGCGCTTCGCCGCGAATATCCGCAACGATAGCCGTCCAGCCTTCGCCTTTTACGCCATCCAGCGTTTTCAGCGCGTCGTCAGCCTGTTTCTGCTGCAGCTGAATGCGCGCCAGGCGTAGATTCAACACCGCCAGCAGATTGGCGTCTTGCGTATTTTTAACTCCGTTCTGCAGCTGCGTGGCCGCTTTCGCCAGCTCATTCTTATCGGCATACTGTTTCGCCAGATCGAGCGCGGCAAGCGCGCCGTAGGTGTTGCTGTTTTCGCTGGCGAATTTCGCTACCGCTTCCAGCGTCTGCGGCTTACTGCCGTCCAGCGCGCTGGTCAGCTGCTGGTAGCTGGCCGAAACTTCGCGTGCGGAACTGTCCTGATGGGTATTCCAGTAGCGCCAGCCACCCAGCGCGCCGATACCCAGCACGATACCGATCGCTAATGCCTTGCCGTTATTGGCGAAAAAACGACGGAGCGCATCCACCTGTTCGTTTTCGTTGCTGTAAACTTCCACGCAATCCTTCTCCTTAACTGTTCGCGCCGTAGGGTTTTATGCCAGCAGCGTCACCAGCGCGGCGGCAACATCATCCTGCGCCAGCGTCTGTTGCTCACCGCTGCGCAGATCTTTAACCACCACCTGTCCGGCGTTCATTTCATCTTCACCCAGCACCAGCGCAACGCGTGCACCCCATTTATCGGCGCGGGCAAACTGCTTCTTAAAGTTACCGCCGCCAAAGTTAGTCATCAGCTTCAGCGCCGGCGCGGCATCACGCACCCGCTCCGCCAGCTGCATCGCCGCGGCCTGCACGCCCTGTCCCGAAGCGATAACATAGACATCAACAATGCGGGACGGTTCAAATTCAGGATTCACCGCCTGAACCAGCAGCACCAGCCGCTCCAGCCCCATCGCAAAACCGACGCCTGGCGTCGCGCGTCCGCCCAGCTGTTCAACAAGACCATCATAGCGCCCGCCGGCACAAACGGTACCCTGCGCGCCCAGGCTGTTGGTCACCCATTCAAACACGGTACGGTTATAGTAGTCGAGGCCGCGTACCAGACGCTGATTCACGCTGTAGGCGATGCCAACGCTGTCCAGCAGCGCGCACAGGCCGTCAAAGTGAGCGCGTGACTCTTCATCCAGATAGTCGCCCAGCGTCGGCGCATCGTTTAGCAGCGCCTGAACTTCCGGATTCTTGCTGTCCAGCACGCGCAGCGGATTGCTGTACATGCGGCGCTTGCAATCTTCGTCCAGCTTATCTTTATGCTGTTCCAGGAAGGCCACCAGCGCTTCGCGATAGCGCGCGCGCGCCTGGAGCGAACCAATAGAGTTCAGCTCCAGGCGAACGTGATCGGCGATGCCCAGCGCCTTCCACCAGCGCGCGGTCATCATAATCAGTTCTGCATCGATATCAGGCCCCTGCAGGCCGAAAACTTCCGCGCCGATCTGATGGAACTGACGGTAGCGCCCTTTCTGCGGACGCTCATAGCGGAACATCGGCCCTATATACCACAGGCGCTGCTCCTGGTTATAGAGCAAACCATGTTCAATACCTGCGCGTACGCAGCCGGCGGTGCCTTCAGGACGCAACGTCAGACTTTCGCCGTTGCGATCGTCAAAGGTATACATCTCTTTTTCCACCACGTCGGTGACTTCGCCGATCGCACGCTTAAACAGCGGCGTATGTTCTACCACCGGCAGACGGATTTCGCTGTAGCCGTAGCTGGCCAGTACCTGTTTTAAAATCCCTTCAATACGCTGCCAGACAACGGTGTCGGCCGGCAAATAGTCGTTCATGCCGCGGATGGCCTGGATGTTCTTCGCCACGTCATTTCTCTCTTTATGCAAATTACACCGGACAAACTGCCCGGCCGTTCCAGCGCTGGCGCCAGAACCTGAACAGAAAAAAACCTGCACGGCAACGCCGTTCAGGTTCTGTCAGCGCGCCATTAACAGGACGCCGACGATTATTTTTCCACCTGCTGCACGTTAATGCGGCGGGTTTCATCAAGCATCGCCGCTTTAGCGCGTATGCGCGCCTCAAGCTGATCGATCATATCCTCATTGTCGAGGCGGTCGCGCTGGCGCACGCCATCCTCGTAGAAGCCGCTTTTTTTATTGCTGCCGGTTACGCCCAACGTGGAAACCAGCGCTTCGCCCGGCCCGTTGACGACGCAGCCGATAATCGAAACATCCATCGGCGTAATGATATCTTCCAGACGCTGTTCCAGCGCATTTACCGTACCGATAACGTCAAATTCCTGACGCGAGCAGGTTGGACAGGCAATAAAGTTAATACCGCGGGTGCGAATACGCAGCGACTTCAGGATATCAAAGCCAACCTTAACCTCTTCCACCGGATCGGCCGCCAGCGAAATACGCAGGGTATCGCCGATACCTTCAGAAAGCAGCAGGCCAAGGCCGATAGCTGATTTTACCGCGCCCGCACGCGCGCCGCCCGCCTCGGTGATCCCCAAATGCAGCGGCTGAACGATCTGTTTTGCCAGCAGGCGGTAAGATTCTACGGCAAGAAAAACGTCGGAAGCCTTGACGCTGACCTTAAACTGATCGAAGTTCAGTCGATCGAGATGATCCACATGGCGCATAGCAGATTCCAGCAGCGCCTGCGGCGTCGGCTCGCCATACTTTTCCTGCAGATCTTTTTCCAGCGAGCCGGCATTAACGCCGATACGGATAGGAATATTTTTATCGCGCGCGCACTCCACCACCTGGCGTATACGCTCATTGTTGCCGATGTTGCCGGGATTGATGCGCAGGCAGTCAACGCCATACTCCGCCACTTTTAACGCAATGCGATAGTCAAAGTGAATATCGGCAACCAGCGGAACGTTGACCTGTTGCTTAATAAACCTGAAGGCTTCCGCCGCATCCATAGTCGGAACCGAGACGCGAACAATATCTACGCCCACGCGCTCCAGCGCTTTAATTTGTTTAACCGTCGCTTCCACATCCGTGGTGCGCGTGTTGGTCATGGACTGGAC
The DNA here is from genome assembly GCF_006517625.1 of Mixta tenebrionis. GTDB lineage: Bacteria > Pseudomonadota > Gammaproteobacteria > Enterobacterales > Enterobacteriaceae > Mixta > Mixta tenebrionis. The sequence goes on from NZ_VHQI01000005.1 coordinate 166,940, forward strand.
GGCAACAGGCGCGCCGTCGCCCACTGGCACCTTGCCGACGTAAATGCGCGTTGATTTGCGACGGATAATGGGTGCTTCGTTATGCATGTTGTTTCTCCATAATTGCCGCAAAGCAGCGCCAGGGGCTTACTGAGCCCCAAGCGTCAGGCGGGCAACCTGGTTGGTACGAATAAAACGACTTAAATCCACCGGCTGTCCCTGGTAATGAATCTGCACAGCCGCCGGTGCGCCAATTTTCAGACGATAAGGCGCAGTGCCGGAAAGGCTGAGTTTACCACCACTGCGCTGCATTCCGCTGAACAGTTTTTTCCCGGACGCATCGGCCACTTCCAGCCAGCAGTCCGCATTGAAATTCAACACGATGGTATTGGCGTCTGCCGCCGGCTCGCTAACGCTGGCGCTGCCGGTAGGCAGAGGCGTCGCGACATTGGCAGCCGTAGCCGTTGCGCCGTCAACCGGCGCCTGGCTGGGAGAAACCACGCTGTTAGCGTCGCTATTGCCGGCAGCGGGCGCGGCGTTGCCGGCCGTCGCCGCTGCGGCGCTATCGCCTGTCGTATTGCCGGCGCTGCCATTCGTACCGCTGGCGCCGGCATTATTGTTGCCGCCGGCAGCATTATTCAACGATACGCTGGCGCCGTCAGAAGGCGCCGCCTGCTGCTGCGCCTGAGCAGCGCTGCTGCTGGCGTTGCTGTCGGTTAAAGGAATAGACTGGCTGTTATCGCCGCTGGCGTTGCCCTGATCGGCTAATGATACCAGATCCGCCTGGGCTGCCTTATGGTTTTGCCACCACCAGGCGCCGGTGAGGCCAATAACTACAAACACCACCAGCCAGGTGAAAATCATCAGCCAGCCATCGCGTTTTTTACGCCGCTTGCCCAGTGAAAAGCTCTGCATCGGTTCAACTTTCGCCGCCCGTACCGGCGCCTGCTTCGCCATCATCGGCAGCAGATCCTCTTCCGGCACATGCACCAGTCGGGCATAGGAGCGAATATAGCCGCGTAAAAAGGTAGATGCTAAATCCGCTGGCGCGTTGTCCTCTTCAATATCCCGCACGGTTGAAAGTTTCAGGCACAAACGCTCAGCAACATTTTGCTGCGTCAGTCCCATCTGCTCACGGGCGGCACGCAGGCGGGCACCTGTGGAATTTGCTGCTGTTGTATCTTGAGTGGCTTCAGTATTCATTAGCTAGAAAATGCTGGTACTGTATCGATTGTGGAAAATTTTGCGCCAGTTGCTGACCGTAACGTGCTTCATCTACGGCTCGCTGTTCCAGCGCAGCGAAACGAATCTCCAACCACAAGCTCTCCGCTGTCGCAGGCGCGCTGTGATGATATACCTCTAACAAAAGCCGCGTTGGTTCAGGCTCCTGCTGTTCAAGATGCTTTTCAGCTTCCGCCAGCAGCGTATTCGCTTTCTGTCGGTCAATCTGCAGCGCCGCTAATAACGTCTGTCGTGCCGACGCATAGTCGCCCTGCTGCAGATAACAATAGCCGGCGCGCTCCTGACTGTCAGCCCTCGCTACGGAAGAACCGGGCGCCGCAGCCAGAGTAAATTGTTGATGCGCCGCATCATACTGCCCTAAACCGCAAAGAAACGCACCGTAATTGTTAAGCGCATAACTATTTTCCGGGGCCTTTTTCAGCGCCGCCTGATAATAATGCCGCGCTTCAACGATCTGCCCTTCCTGCTGGTTAAGGCGCGCCATCGCCAGCAAAACGCGATAATCCTGCGGCGCATCCTGCAGCGCGCGCTGTAAATTGCGCCGCGCCGCAGGCAAATCGCCCTGAGAAAGATAAATCAGCCCCAGCTGCAGACGAATCTGCGCGCTGGCGCTGGTCTGACGTTCTACGCTACAGCCTGACAGCGTCAGCGCGCACAATAACATTAGCCACTGTACTCCGTTACGCATGCTGCCTCCGTTTGCTATGAAGTCTGGTATGTTACGCCAAACTCAGCAAGGCAGGCAGCCTGTGAAGGCAGGAAAAGCGGATTTCCTGCTGGCTTTCAGAGCGCTCTCACAGATATTTGTTCACCGGCCATTTTTTTACGCAGCGTACGCTTGGTACGGTCAATAACATCTCCCGCCAGCTGCCCGCACGCGGCATCGATATCATCCCCGCGCGTTTTACGCACAATGGTGGTAAACCCATAGCCCATCAACACCTTGGAAAAACGATCGACCCGGCTGTTGGAGCTGCGGCCATAGGGCGCGCCGGGGAAGGGGTTCCAGGGAATCAGGTTGATTTTACACGGCGTATCTTTCAGCAACTCAGCCAGCTGATGCGCATCATCGGTGCTGTCATTAATATGATCCAGCATGACATATTCAATTGTCACGCGTCCCTGATTGGCATTGGATTTTTCCAGATAACGGCGTACCGATTCGAGGAAAGTGGCGATATTGTACTTTTTATTGATCGGCACAATCTCATCACGAATAGTATCGTTCGGCGCATGCAGAGAGATCGCCAGCGCCACGTCGATCATATCGCCCAGCTTATCCAGCGCCGGCACAACGCCGGAAGTGGAAAGCGTTACGCGCCGCTTGGAAAGGCCAAAACCAAAGTCGTCCAGCATAATTTCCATCGCCGGAACTACGTTAGTCAGGTTAAGCAGCGGTTCGCCCATTCCCATCATTACCACATTGGTAATCGGCCGCTGGCCGGTAACTTTAGCCGCGCCGATAATTTTCGCCGCGCGCCAGACCTGACCAATAATTTCAGACACGCGCAGGTTGCGGTTAAAGCCCTGCTGCGCGGTTGAACAGAATTTACACTCCAGCGCGCAGCCTACCTGCGAGGAAACGCACAGCGTAGCGCGATCGTCTTCAGGGATATACACCGTTTCAACCAGCTGATCGCCAACGCGAATCGCCCATTTGATAGTGCCATCGGCAGAGCGTTTTTCCTCGGCCACTTCCGGGGCGCGAATTTCGGATATCTGCTTAAGCTTATTACGCAGCACCTTGTTGATATCAGTCATTTCATCGAAATCATCACTGCAGTAGTGATAGATCCATTTCATTACCTGATCGGCGCGGAAAGGCTTTTCACCCAGCGAAATAAAGAATTCGCGCATTTGCTGACGATTCAAATCGAGCAGGTTAATTTTTTCGTTTTTCGGGGAAACAGCAGCGGGAGATACGGACGGCGGCGTCACAATGTGTTCGGACATAATTTTCTCTGGCCTCGTTATTACACGTTATGGCCCTGGTTAGGGATAAAAAAGAAGCGCCCTCGCTGAGTAAACTCATGAGGGCGCATTATTGTACAAATAACTGGAGCGCGAAGCTATTGCGCGCCCGAATTAGCTGACAATTAAATTGTAACCGTCGTTGTGCAGCCAGGCGTTCCGTTAATTAACGGGTACGCGGGCAAATTTCGTTTTCGCCGAAGAAGAAAGCGATTTCACGCGCCGCGGATTCCAGAGAATCTGAACCGTGAGTCGCGTTTTCGGTAAAGCTGTCAGCGTAGTCCGCACGCAGCGTGCCCGCCAGTGCGTTAGCCGGGTTGGTTGCACCCATCAGATCGCGGTGGCGCTGAACGGCATTTTCGCCTTCCAGCACCGAAACGACGATCGGACCGGAAGTCATAAACTCCACCAGACCGTCAAAGAAAGGTTTGCCGTTATGCTCGGCATAGAAACCTTCCGCCTGCTCTTTGGTCAGGTGCAGCATCTTTGCGGCAACAATTTTGAAACCTGCGGCTTCAAAACGGTTATAGATGGCACCGATTACGTTTTTTGCCACCGCGTTCGGTTTAACGATGGAAAAGGTACGTTCTACTGTCATTTTGACCTCTGTCTTAACTTCCAGGTTAAGTCGGTTGTGAATAGTTTGATACCGACCTGTGAAAACGGCGCCGATTATAGGGGCGCAAAGCCAGCTTGCCTATCGAAGATTCCGCAAAACCCGGAAAAATTATTATCGGCTTTGCATAGCTGCGTTAGCAGCACGCTCAGACGCGGTTTACTCGACGCGAAAAGTTACCGTAGCCACCTGGCCAATCTCATCCAGCACGCTCAGTTGATACTGTCCGCCCCGCTCGAAAACCAGCCGCGGCGTCAGGTGCGTTTGCCCGGCGTTCAGCACTTCGCCATTAAGAAACCACCATCGCTCCTGCCCTTCTCCTCCCTGCGCCGTAACGCTAAGCGTCAGCTGCGTTTTTCCCGGCAGACGATGCAAAATTTGGGCATCACGCACGCCGGTTATCAGCAATGGAGGCGCGCCGCTCCGCAGCGCTGGCGCACAGTCAGACGAAACGGGCGGCAGCCGCTGGGCGCGTCGTTCTCCGGGAACCAGCCAGGGCTCCAGCGGCATGGGCCACAGCACAACCTGCTGCGCCCGTGCGCCGCTGCAGTCGGCGGCAACCCGTTCGCCGCGCTGGTTAGTCCAGATGGTTTGCTGCAGGCCGAACAGCCCTTCCTGGCCGACGGCAAGCAGCGTCGGCGGCGTCGTGCCGTTTAGTACCCAGCTTTGCCGCTGCTGGCGGCAATTAACATCGCCCGCCGGTAGCGGCTGCCCGCCCGGCCAGCAGAGCGTAACCACGCTAACGCTGGCCGGCCGCGGATCGACGGGCAGCGCGCGCCCGCGCAGCTGCGGCGAAGCCATCAACAAATGATGCAGCTGATTCAGTATCGGAACAGCGCTCGCGATCCCATACTGACCGGCAACCGGCGTACCATCGGGACGACCAACCCAAACCCCGATCAAATAGCGAGCGTTGATGCCTATAGCCCAGGCATCGCGGTAGCCATAGCTGGTGCCGGTTTTCCATGCCAGCGGCGCCACAGCTGGCAGCGTACTGTCAGGTTGCGGCTGCGCCTCGCCAGCAAGAATGCGCCGCACAATCCAGGCCGCGCCAGGCGACAGCAGCGGGCGCTCTGCCAGCGCATCCTGCTTCAGCAGCCGCAGCCGCGCCGCCTGGCCGTGACGCGCAAAGGCGCTGTACGCGGCCACAATCTCTGCCATACTCGCGCCGGTGCCGCCCAGAATCAGCGACAGATTAGGCTCCGCCGCCGCGGGAAAACGCAGGGTAAGCCCAACATGACGCAGCGCCGCAGCCATACGCTTTGGACCGTATGCCTCCAGCAGCTGTACCGCCGGGAGATTTAACGAGCGCACCAGCGCCTCGCTGGCGCTGACCGGGCCATGAAATCCAGTATCAAAGTTTCCTGGGCGATAGTCGCCAAAGCGGCGCGGCACATCCTGCAGCAGCGATTCGGCGGCGATCAATCCATCATCAAGCGCCAGCCCATACAGGAATGGCTTTAACACCGAGCCAGGCGATCGCACGCTGCCGATCATATCGACATGACCAAAGCGACCGTCATCGTTTAAATCAACCGATCCCATCCAGGCGCGAACCTGCATAGTAGTGTGATCAACCACCAGCACCGCCATCGAAGTTCGCGGCGGCAGCGCTCCTTTCCAGCCCTGCGCCAGCGCCTCGATCTGCCGCTGTAGCGAAGCATCAATGGTGGTAGTAATTTTGCTCTGGTTTGATAAGGAGAGCGCCCGGCGCGCCAGCAGCGGCGCCAGCTGCGGCATCTGACGCGGCGCCAGCCAGACCGGCTCCTGCATAATTTCATCCACGACGGCACGCGGCCAGACGCCGTAAGCTGCCAGGCGCCGCAGAATCTTATCGCGGGCCGCCCGCGCCCGCTCCGGCCAACGATCGGGACGCAGGCGGCTGGGCGCCTGCGGCAAAACCGCCAGCAGCGCCGCCTCGCCGCGCGTAAGTGACGCTGGCGATTTGCCCAGCCAGCTCCAGCTGGCGGCGCCGACGCCTTCCAGCGTTCCGCCAAAAGGCGCGCGGTTCAGATAAAGCGTTAATATTTCTTGTTTGGAGAGATGCCATTCCAGCTGTAGCGCGCGCCAGCCTTGATGCAGCTTGCCGGTAAAAGTACGCGGTTGCGGATCGATCAGGCGCGCCACCTGCATGGTAAGAGTGCTGCCGCCGGAAATAATCTCACCACCGCGTAAGTTCTGCCAGGCGGCGCGCAGTATCGCCAGCGGATTGATCCCCGGATGATGCCAGAACCAGCGATCTTCATAGCTCAGCAGCGCTTCCAGATACCACGGCGAAACCTCTTCCAGCGTAACCGGGTAGCGCCAGATCCCATTTTTATCAGCGAAGCGCCATAGCGGTGTACCGTCTTCGGCCACTACCACGCGTGCGGGCGCCGCCTCTCGTAACGGCAACGGCGACAGGCGATCCGCCAGCCATAGCAGGGCCGCAAGCGTGATTAAGCTCAGCAGCAGAATTTTTATCGAACGCACAGCAACCGTCATAAAAATAACGTCCGGTTTTATCCGGACGTCAGGTTAGCGAACCGTCAGACGCGTCGGCGTAGTGCCGGTTGCGCGCCACTGCGGTACATACATTGATTCTACCTGCGGCGCCGGTATGCGGTAGCTGCCCGGCGTTACCGCTCGCGCCAGATAAAGCAGCTCGACAGGCCGGTAACCGTCCACATCGATGGCGGCGACAAAACGATCGTCACGGAATTCCATATGTTTGATGCTGGCCTGCTGCATATCATTCATCAGCTCCTGCACCTCGCTGGCGCTCTCTTCCAGGCTGGCGCTGCTGGCGGCAAGATTCTGATTTTCCAGCTCCAGCCCGGCAGGCAGCAGATCGGTAACCAGCGCATCCGGCACGCGCTGTGAAGCTGAAATCGAGAGGTGCACCAGCACCAGTTCCCCGCTTTTCAGCTTATTCAGAGCCGCCGGTTTCCCGTTAAGATCGAGATATTCGCGACGTATAGCAAGCGTATGGCTAACGGGCGACGGCGGCGCTTGCGTATAGCCCACCACATCCAGACGTCCATACACCGGCGCAGCGCTCAGGCTGGACATCGTGATTCCCTGCGCCAGCTGCGCTTCGCTAAGCGACGAAGTGCGGGTGCTGTTACCGCTCAGCGGCTGGGCCTGTCCACTCAGGTTAACCAGCCATTCCGCGCCTTTATCCTGTTCCAGCGCTCGTCCGGCCAGGAATAGCGCATTATTTTCCTGCGTCGATAACCAGCGCTGTGCATTCAGCTGCTGCGCCAGAGTAACAATTAGCTGGTCCTGCGCCTGCGGCAACAGCTGATATTCACGCAGCAGCGTCAGAATTTGCGCGCTGTCGCGCAGCTGGCTGCCATAATCCTCCAGCCAGTAGACACCTGTCGGCCGCGTACCGCTGGCTCCCTGCTCCAGCAGCGTACTGGCGCGCGGCGCATCGCCCATGAGCTTCAGCGCGACGCCCAGCTGTACCAGCGCCAGCCCTGATTTTGCCTGCTGGCGTCGCTCATAGAGCGCGCGCAATGCGCCCAGCGGCGCCTTTTGCTGTCGCGCCAGCACCAGCGCGGCGTAGGCCTGCGCGCTGAAACGCGTGGCGTCGGCGTTGCTGCTGTAATAGGTAGCAATCTGGCTGCCATCCTGCAGATAGCGCAGCAGACGCTCATTCCCCTTATCCAGCATCGTTTTTTCAACGCGGTAGCCCTGTTCGCCAGCTCGCGTCAGAAAATCCATCGCGTAGGCGGTAAGCCAGAACTCTTCGGCGCTCTCTTTGCTCCACAGGCCAAAACCGCCGCTGTAGCGCTGCATCTGCCTGATGCGATCGATGCCGGTATCAATCGCCGCATGACGTTCGCTGTCACTGCCGCTCTTGATGCCCAGCGCCGTAAGTTCGGCATGGTTGGTATAGAGCGAAGGCCACAGGCCGCTGACGGTTTGCTCCAGGCAGCCGTAGGGATAAGCATAGAGTTCACTAATGTAGCGGGCGATATTTAACGGCGGATGCGCGCTGAGCGCCAGCCTGGTTTGTATCGTACCCGGCGCCAGATCGCTAAACGCCTCCGCAGGCAGCTGCCACGGCATCGCGGGACGCATTACGGCGTTGAAGCTGCGCGTTTCCGCAGGCCAGGCGGGACGTACGCCTATCGTCCAGCGTTCTTTACCCGGCGCCAGAGTTTCGCCCGGTATTTTCAGCCCGGTGATGGTGGCGTCAAGGCTGCCTTCGCCATAGCCCATGGCTGCGCTAACGGGAATGAACAGCGTGGTACGCTGGCCCGCCCGCAGCTGAACCTGCCTTGAAGCATCATCCTGCAGCGTTAACAGACCGCCGGCCCGTAAATTAACCGTCAGCGTTTGCGCCTGCTCCGTCAGGTTGGTGATATCCAGCGCCAGGCGGCTGCTGTCGCCTCCTGCAAGGAAGCGCGGCGTCGCCAGCTGCGTTGTTAGCGGCGCGGCGACCACGACGCGGCTTTCTCCTTCGCCAAAATGATCTTCGCTCCAGGCCTGCGCCATCAGACGTATCTCGCCGTTAAACGCCGGAATCGGCAAAGTAAGCGTGCCTTCGCCGTTGGCATCCAGCGTTACCGGCTGCAGCTGCATCGCCAGAATATTAACGTGGCTCACCGGCTGCCGCCCGCCGCGCGCCAGCGGATCCTCATCGTCGCCGTCACCGCCGAAGCGCAAGGTAGCCAGCTGGCCCTGCCCTTCAATAAGCTGACCGTAAACATCGTACTGGTCTGCGTTATAGCGTTTGCGGCCAAAGAAGGCGGCATAAGGATCGGGGGTTTTGTAGTTGGTAATATTCAGCACGCCGCTGTCCACGGCGGACAGCAGTACCTGTACCTGCTTCGGCTGTTCGCCCGCAACAGCGGCGGCTTTTACCTTCACGACCAGGTTCTGTTCAGGACGTATTTTCTGCGGCGCTGTCAGCGTCAGGTTCAGCCGGCGCGCCTCATCCTGCATCGGCAAATGCAGAAGGCCAACCGCACGCTTCGGCGTAGTTCCCTGCGCTTTATCGCCGGGGCGAATAACCAACGCGCTAAAGTAGAGATCGTGACGATGCCACGCGCTATCGACAGGCACTTCTACCTCCAGCCCCCCTTCCGGCACCGCTATACTTTGCCGCCACAGCGGGCCGTCGCTCGATTCTACCAGCAGATAGCCCTTACCCGCCGCAGGCGCTTCAATATGTACCCGCGCTCTGTCGCCAGGGCGATAGCTGGCTTTATCCAGCTTCAGCTTCACCCGATCGGGGCGAACCGCGCCGGTGCCGTCAGTGTTATCCTGCCAGCTGTAGCCAGCCCAGAAGCGTACGCTGCTGCGCACTTCTTCATCTGGCGCCGTTACCTCAATACGGTACGCGCCCCACTCCACCGGGAAAACCACCTTAGCTTCCCCCTGGGCGGAGAGCGTTAACTGCCGCGTTTCTTCAACCAGATCTTTCTGGTCATAGCGCGACTGCCAGCCTTCTCCTTCAGCAAAGCTCCAGTAGTAGTCACGTCGCTCGCGAATCAGACGCACTTCCACATCCTGCCCGCCCTGCTTTTCGCCGCGCGCGTTCGCCAGCACGATACTAAACTCTGCGCTGCCGTTTTCTTCCACTACCGGCTGGCTGGAAGAGGTGCCGCTGCGATAGTCATAGACCGCTTTGCTGGCGAAAAGCGGACGGATGCCGGGCAACACCTCCGCCGGCCAGATGGGCTGGCTTACGCGCCGCGTTACCGGGCGCCCGCCGCTTTCCTGCAGGCTGGCCTGTAGGATCAAACGAGCCGGTGAATTAATATCCTGCCATTCTGGCTCCGCGACGATAAGCGCCTCGCCCTGATTATCCAGCGCCAGCTCGACTTCATCGAGATTACGCTTCAGCTCCTCCTGTTCGGTAATATCACCAAACTGATAGCCCGGCAGAGATGGCACCGCTTCGCGATCGGGGCGTAAAAAGAGCTGACCCTGTAGCTGGTTGCCCGCTGCAGGCGCACCATACAGGTAGCGCCCGTTAACGTGAAAATTAATATCCCAATCCGGCATAACAGGCTGTTCGCTGGCCGACAGGCTTAACGCCATGCGTTCCGGCATAAATTCTTCCACGCTAAACGCCCACTGACGCTGGCGCCCATCGCCTGCATCCACCTGCAGCTTCCAGCGCCCGGTCGGCGCTTCCTGCGGTAACGGATAACGCAGCTGCCACAGACCGTTTTCCGGCCGCCAGGTTAAGGTATGCGCCACATCGCCATCCGGTTTTACCACCTCCAGCCTGAGCGGTTGAGGCGGCAGCGGTTTGCCATCCGCATCGCGCATCAGCGCGTTTGCGATCAGCGTCTCGCCGGGACGATAGAGATTACGCGGTCCAAAGATAAACAGCTGCTTGTCATAGCCCGGCGGTCCGGTTACGGTAAACTCCGCCAGATCCAGGGCCGGACGGCGAAGATCAAGCAGAGTCGTTTGATCGTTTTTCGTTGCCAGGATCAGCCTTGCCTTTGCGTGCAAGGGCAGCGTGACCTGCCCTTGCTCATCGGTGATCGCCTGATTTAGCGTTTGCCCCTTTTCATCCAGCATGGTGAGCGTAACGCCATCCAGTGGCGCGCCATCTTCAAGCCGCTGGCTAAAAAAATCGAGCTGGGAAGGAAACCGATGCAGCGAGAGGCCAATATCGCTGAGCGTAAACAGGGTAGCGGCATTGCTGTAGTGGTAAGTCCCAGCCTGCTTCATTACCGCCAGATAAACGCCCGGCTGTGCCAGCGGTTTAATATCGCCAAGCGGCAGCTGTAGCTGTTCACAGGTGTTACGTGCCGGGTTAAGTTCAAAACGTCCGCTGTAAACCAGATCGGTTTTTTGCAGCAGCGATGCAGACTGCCAGGTTTGCAGGCTATTGCCATATTGCCAGCCGGCGATAAAAGCGGGAAGGGAGGCAGCTTTGATGCGGAAAAAGTCGACGTCCACCTGGCTAACGTTGAGCGCCATTACCGGCAGCCCCTGGGTGACGCGGGTTGGCAACAGCGAACCCCGACTGGCGAAACCCACCATCGGCTGAATATTGCGCGTGGTCAATGTCTGTTCCACCGCCTTTTCCAGCGTGGCGCCGTTAGCGGCCTTTATTCCGCTATCAATCTTCGCCTTTAGCTGACGCGCAGGCTCCAGATGACGGAAACGCAGCACTTTACGATTAGGCGATAACTCCCAGCCGCCTTCTACCGCGCCGCTTTTACTGTCGCTCAGGTGGGCATATTGACTAAAATCCTGCTGCTCATCCAGTGAAATGGAAAAGGTAACCGCCAGCGTACTGGCGCCGTCAAGCTGCACTTCGGAAATATCGATGACCTGCAGCGGCTTGCCCTGCTCCCGCGCCAGCTGCGCGGCTCGCAGTTCAGGGCTTAATCCCGGCTCGCTGACTTTTACCGCCGCGGTTTTACTGGCCGTCGCCGCTGGCGGCGTATCTTTGTCGGCGTTATCGCATCCGCTCAGCGCCAGCACCGACAGCAGCAAGGTAACAGCCGCTTTATTCCTTAACCTGGACATAGTCTCTCCATGGCAACCGCGCCTGATAAAATTTAAGGTGCATTATTACCCGAAAGCGAAAAAAATTTAATAATTCTTATCCGTTTCCCGCAGGGCCAGTTATCCCGCCGCCTGGAGGCGCTGGCAAGCGCTAATGAAGAACATAATGTTTTATTGCGGGCTGTCGCGCAGAATAAATGTAATAACCACCAGGATGACCGCACTTTCTGCGGGCGCTTTTCAGAATCTGCAACCAGCACCACAGCGCCGGCGATTGGGCCTTGAGCTGGGCCGTCAGATCGCCGACACTCTCAGCACAACAGTGAATATTGAGGTTGTTATGACATCCGCTCTCTTTGTAACCGCGCAATGGTTAGCCGAACATCAGAACGATGCCGAGGTGCAGATTATCGATGCCCGCATGGCGCCTGCGGGTCAGGAACATCTGCGTGATATGCATGCTGAATATACAGCCGGCCATCTGCCCAACGCGCCTTTTTTTGATATTGAGCAGCTCTCAGATCGCAATAGTCCCTACCCGCATATGATGCCGCGCCCGGAGTCTTTTGCGGTAGCAATGCGCGAGCTGGGCGTCGATAGCGGAAAGCTGCTGGTGGTTTACGATGAAGGCAACCTGTTTTCCGCGCCGCGCGCCTGGTGGATGCTGCGCGCCTTCGGCGCAGAGCGGGTTACCATTCTCGCCGGCGGCCTGGCGGCCTGGAAACAGGCGGGCTATCAGTTGCAAAGCGGTGAAGTGAAGCTGCCGGAAGCGGAATTTGAAGCGCAGTACGATCCAGGTTTGGTTAAAAGCGTCACTGATGTACTGCTCATCAGCCACGAAGGCGGCGCGCAGCTGATTGACGCTCGACCGGCCAACCGCTTTAACGGCGAAGTCGATGAGCCGCGTCCGGGCCTGCGCCGCGGTCATATTCCCGGTAGCATGAATGTTCCGTGGGGAGAGCTGGTAAGCGAAGGACGGCTGAAGCCGGAAGCGGAGCTGGCGGCGATTTTTAAACGTCAGGGCGTTGATTTAGACCAGCCGATTGTTGCCAGCTGCGGTTCCGGCGTAACGGCGGTAGTTGCCATTCTGGCGTTGACGGCGCTTGGCGTTAAAGGGGTAACGCTCTACGACGGCTCCTGGGGCGAATGGGGTAGCCGTGACGATCTGCCAATCGCTACGTGACGCTAAAAACCGCCCGCCTGCGGCAGTAATTCAGTCGACAGCCGGTATGCCAGCGCAGTAAGGGCAGCCGATAAGCGGTTCGTCAGTCAGCGGATGAAGCGATAAAAATTGGCTACGGCTAATATTTTACACCGGAAACAGAAGCGGCGCGGCCCCGGCTGCAAAAGCAAGGGCCGGCCTGGCTGGCCCAGGAAACCAGAGAGCGTAGCAACGTCGGCGCTCTGGCTCAGATAATACGCTGGCCGCCTTTAAATTCGCGCAGGAAACTGCCCCAGCGGCGTTCATAAAAAGGCGTGATATGCGCGGTGAAGAAATGGCTGATGCCCTCTTCGCCCGTGACAATCTGGCAGATGTCCACCGGTTCATCGTCCAGCAGCGTATCGGTCGCCACCGCGCCGGCAGCGCGAATGATAGTATCAATATCGCCGTCCGCCTCAATACCGATTAACAAATTGGGGCGATCGTCCGCATGCTCTTTAATATGGGCGATAAATGCCCGACGCACCTGCTTATGCTTGCTGAAGAGCTGCGTGAGGGAATCAACCACCTGCGCAGGAGGCTCGGCAATTTCAGAAAGCAGCAGCGGCGCGCCGCCTTCTATTATTGTCTGCTGGCTTAACGCATCGCCCTCTTCGCCCAGCAGATGAGCGATTTCGCGCGCGGTGAACTCTTTGCCGCTGGGCAGTTTAGGGTTCAGAAACAGAGTTTCACCCAGCGTCATCGCAAACAGCGTTCGTACCGGCAGCATAACGTACGGTTGTTCCCCCTGCGTTGCCTCTGCCATCGCCGCTTCTGAAGTAAAAAAGGGAATGACGCTGGTGCCGTCTTCTTTTTCCCAGTGCTGTAGCTCCAGCGGCGTGCTGGCATCCAGCTGCTCGCCGTCGCTGGTGCCCGGCACCCAGACGCTCGCCTCCATCAACAGGGTAAAAAATTCCGGACGATGGGCCGGCTCGGTGGCAGCCAGCGCCAGCACCGCTTCCAGGCGCTCATTGAGATTATGTTTATCGTGATTCATGCTCGTTTTGTCTTGTTGATCGGAGCCAGCGCCGGCTGGCCCCAGACGCTTATTTCAGCAGAAGGTTGGCGATAGTGCGTACGCCCAGACCGGTCGCGCCCGCAGACCATTGCTCAACGGCGCCCTTACGATAGGTTGCTGAGCAGTCGATATGCAGCCAGCCATGCTGATAATCGCTGACGAAATGCGACAGAAAGGCGGCTGCGGTACTGGCGCCCGCGGTGTGCGCCGCGCCGGCGATATTGTTTAAGTCAGCAAAATTAGAAGAAAGGTGATTGCGATGGAATTCCGCCAGCGGCAAGCGCCAGAAGGCTTCGTTTTCGCTGGCGGCGCTGCTGAGCAGCTGCTGTGCCAGCGCATCGTCAAAGGTGAACAGCGCATGATAGTCGTTGCCCAGCGCGGTTTTGGCGGCGCCGGTCAGAGTGGCAGCGTCGATTAACAGCTGCGGCTGCTGCTGGCTGGCGTCAATCAGGCCATCCGCCAGCACCAGACGCCCTTCGGCATCGGTATTCATCACCTCAACGGTTTTTCCGTTGCGATAGCGGATAATATCGCCCAGGCGGAAAGCGTTGCCGCTGACCATATTGTCAGCGCAGCAGAGGTAAAGTTTGACGCGCTTATTCAACCCGCGCGCAATTGCCAGCCCCAGCGCGCCGGTAACGGTAGCGGCGCCGCCCATATCTGATTTCATGGAATCCATAAAGCCGCTGGGCTTCAGGCTGTAGCCGCCGCTATCGAAAGTGATGCCTTTCCCTACCAGGCAGGCGTAAACCGGCGTATTTTCATCGCCGCCGGGATTGTAATCCAGCGCCAGCAGCACCGGGCTGCGAGAAGATCCGCGCCCAACGGTATGCAGCCCCGTATAGTTCTGTTCGCGCAAATCTTCGCCTTTGGTGATGCGGTAGCTGACCGCGTCGCCGGCATATTTGCTGATAAGGTCGACCGCGCGGCGCGCCAGCTGTTCCGGGCCCAGCTCTTCGGCAGGCTGGTTAATCACATCACGCACCCAGTCAATAATGCTCAGACGTCGCTCCAGCTCGGCGCGATCGTCATCGCCAAGCGGCGCCCACTCCACGCTGCGTTTACCCTTCGGGCCGCGATAGCCCTGCCAGAAGGCCCAGCTGTTTTCCAGATCCCAGCCGTCGCCGCTGAGTACCACCTGACGAATACCCTGACCGTCGATTTTACGTGCCGCGCGCTGGATGGTTGCCAGAACATCGTTGCCGGTCAGATGAATCGTCATGCCTTCTTCGCCGCTGCTGAGGATGGCATTTTCGCCCCAGCGAGCCTCCGCTGGCGTTTGCGCCAGTAGAATATTCATTTTTTCAGTCGCCATTAACCTGATCCTTTATCGTTATCTGAACGGAAATAAACCTGACGGATTATGCAAATTCATCCAGCCATACCAGCAGGATCGCTTCAAGGATCTTTTCGCTGGAGGCCTCAGGATTATCGTCAAAATCCTCAAGCTCACAGATCCAGCGGTGCATGTCGGTAAAGCGCACCGTTTTTGGATCGGTATCCGGATAAGCATCATACAAAGCTTCGCCGATTTCACGGCTGTCAGACCATTTCAGTCCCATCTTTTTCCCTCAGACAAAAACGGGCCGGCTTTTCAGGGCCGGCCCGCTGTCAATGTAATTAATGCTCGCGAGCGTGATTGATGGTATAGCGTGGGATCTCCACAACCAGATCTTCATCCGTTACCCGCGCCTGGCAGCTGAGACGGCTTTCCGGCTCCAGCCCCCAGGCCTTATCCAACATATCATCTTCATCCTCGCTGCTTTCCGGCAGCGAGTCAAAACCTTCACGCACGATACAGTGGCAGGTGGTGCAGGCGCATGATTTTTCGCAGGCGTGCTCCAGCTCAATGCCGTTGCGCAGCGCAACGTCAAGAATGGTTTCGCCCTGCTCGGCATCAAATACGCCGCCTTCCGGCAGCAGATCATGATGGGGTAAAAAGACAATTTTAGGCATTAATCAAACCTCATCCACAGAATGCCCGGCCAGCGCGCGACGAACAGAGTTGTCCATACGACGGGCGGCAAAATCCTGGGTTACTTTATCAAGTTGTTTTACCGCCGCGCTGATGGTGTTAGCCTCATCGCCGCGAATGGCGTCCTGCAGCTGGCGCTGCGCCTGTTGTATGCTTTGCAGCTCTTCCGCGTTCAACAGCGCGGCATCTTCCGCCAGCGCGCCCTCAAGGCTTTCCAGCACGCGCAAGCCTTCCACCTTCTGTTCCGCCAGCTTGCGCGCCGCGACGTCCTGCTGCGCATAGTCCATCGAATCGGTGATCATGCTGGCGATTTCGCTTTCCGTCAGCCCGTAAGAAGGTTTGACCTGGATCGAGGCTTCGACGCCGGTCGATTTTTCCATCGCCGTCACGCTCAGCAGGCCATCGGCATCCACCTGGAAAGTTACGCGAATATGCGCGCCGCCCGCGGGCAGCGGCGGAATGCCGCGCAGCGTAAAGCGCGCCAGCGAACGACTGTCGGCGACCATTTCACGCTCGCCCTGCAGTACGTGGATGCTCATCGCCGTCTGACCATCTTTAAAGGTAGTGAAGTCCTGGGCGCGCGCTACCGGAATCGTGGTATTACGCGGAATAACCTTTTCAACCAGCCCGCCCATAGTTTCCAGCCCCAGCGAGAGCGGAATGACGTCCAGCAGCAGCATTTCGCTGTCGGGTTTATTACCGACAAGGATATCCGCCTGAATGGCGGCGCCGATCGCCACCACTTTATCAGGATCGATGGTAGTTAACGGCTGGCGGCCAAAAAACTCGCCGACTTTTTCGCGCACCAGCGGCACGCGCGTAGAACCGCCGACCATCACCACTTCCAGCACCTCTTCCGGCGTCACGCCGGCGTCTTTCAGCGCGCGGCGGCAGGCCAGCAGCGTGCGTTTGACCAGGCCGGCGATAAGCTGTTCAAAGTCGGCGCGCGTGACCACGCCCTGCCAGTCGCCCAGCGTTACCGTAACGCTGTCGCTATCGCTCAGCGCAATCTTGGCGGCAATAGCGCAATCCAGCAGCTGACGCTGTACGCCATGATCGCCATGCTGCGGCAATCCAGCCTGCTCACGCAGCCAGTCAGCCAGCAGATGATCGAAGTCGTCGCCGCCCAGCGCTGAGTCGCCGCCGGTCGCCAGTACCTCAAAAACGCCGCGGCTCAGGCGCAGTACGGAGATATCAAAGGTGCCGCCGCCCAGATCGTAAACGGCAATCACCCCTTCCTGACCCGAATCCAGGCCATAGGCAATGGCCGCCGCCGTCGGCTCATTCAGCAGACGCAGCACATGCAGACCGGCCAGGCGTGCGGCATCGCGCGTTCCCTGACGCTGAGCATCATCGAAATAGGCGGGAACGGTGATCACTACGCCGTCCAGCTCGCCCTGCAGGCTTTCGCGCGCGCGCGCCGCCAGCGCCTGTAAAATATCGCCTGATACGCGCACCGGGTTAACGGTTCCTGCGGCGGTTTCGATCAGCGGCAGACCGTTTTCACTGGGACGCAGCCGATAAGGAAGGTGGGGATAGCGCTGTTGAATATCGGTAAGCGAGCGCCCCATCAGTCGCTTAACCGAACTGATGGTATTGACCGGATCGGCCGCCGCCTGCTGGCGCGCCTGCCATCCAACGGAGCTCTGCTGCGCCTGATAATGCACCACTGAGGGTAAAAGATGACGACCCTGCGCATCGGGCAGGGTTTCTGCCTGGCCGCTGCGCACGGTAGCGACTAAAGAGTTGGTAGTGCCCAGATCGATGCCAACGGCCAAACGACGTTGATGCGGCGCGGCGCTAAGGCCCGGCTCGCTAATTTGTAATAACGCCATAATTATTTTCCCGATTAAAAATCAAGCAGCTTCTCTTCCAGTTCTTCTGTCTGGTTGCGCAACTTAACAAGAAAACGCAGCTTGCGCACCGTATCCGCCGCCGCTTCCCACTGCGATGCGGCCAGCTCCTGTCGCATCTGCTGACTACGCTGCTGCTGCATCGCGTCGAGACGCTGAATAAATTTTTGTAGCTTTGCTTCAGCATCAGACGCGCTTTCAATCGCATCCAGCTCTTCACGCAGCTCCAGCTGCTCCATCAGAAAAGCGGTATCGCGCATAGTGTGCTGTTCGTTATTGATATCGAAACCGTGCAGCGTCAGCAGATATTCGGCGCGCGACAGCGGCTGGCGCAGCGCCTGATAACCCTGATTGATGGTGGCGGCCTGCTGCAGCGCGCACAGGCGCTCCGGCTCCGGCTGCAGAGCGAAACGATCGGGATGGAACTGACGCTGCAGCTCCTGAAAACGGGCGGTAAGCTGGGCTGCATCAATATCGAAGGATTGCGGCAGGCCAAAGAGGGTGAAGTAATCCATAGCAGACTCGGTTAATCCCAGAAGAGCGCGTAAAAAGAATCGCTCCGTGAACGGAGCGATTAACCTGCTACTGCGATCGCGTTATACGTTAAAGCTTTCGCCGCAGCCGCATTCGTCTTTCATATTCGGATTATTGAACTTAAAGCCTTCGTTCAGGCCTTCTTTGACGAAATCAAGCTCGGTGCCGTCGAGGTAAATCAGGCTTTTCGGATCGATAACCACGTTAACGCCTTTGTCCGCGAAGACAGTGTCTTCCGGCTGAGGCGCATCGACAAATTCCAGCACGTAAGCCATACCGGAGCAGCCGGAGGTGCGAACGCCAAGGCGCAGGCCAAAGCCTTTGCCGCGGTTATGCAGAAAGTTGCTGACGCGCGTCGCGGCGCTTTCACTCAGGGTAATAGACATAATTTCCCCCTTACTGGACGTCTTTTTTGCTCTTGTAATCCGCAATCGCGGCCTTGATCGCATCTTCCGCCAGAATCGAACAGTGAATTTTCACCGGCGGCAATTCCAGCTCTTCAGCGATCTGAGTGTTTTTGATCGCGGCCGCTTCATCCAGCGATTTACCCTTTACCCACTCGGTAATCAGGGAGCTGGAGGCGATGGCGGAACCACAGCCGTAGGTTTTAAAACGCGCGTCTTCAATAATGCCGCTGTCGCTAACCTTAATCTGCAGTTTCATCACGTCGCCGCAGGCCGGCGCGCCGACCATGCCGCTGCCGACGGAGGCGTCATTATTATCGAATGAGCCGACGTTGCGTGGATTTTCGTAATGATCGATTACTTTTTCGCTGTAAGCCATGATCTGTTCTCCTGAAACCTGAAATTAATGATGCGCCCATTCGATGCTGTTGATATCCACGCCCGCTTTAAACATTTCCCACAGAGGAGAAAGTTCGCGCAGTCGGCCAATGGATTTACGCACCAGTGCGATGGTGTAATCAATCTCTTCTTCGGTGGTAAAGCGGCCGAGGGAGAAGCGAATGGAACTGTGCGCCAGTTCGTCGCTCATGCCCAGCGCGCGCAGTACGTAAGAAGGTTCCAGGCTGGCGGAGGTACAGGCGGAGCCGGAGGAAACCGCCAGGTCTTTCAGCGCCATAATCAGCGATTCGCCCTCAACATAGTTAAAGCTGACGTTGAGGATGTTCGGCGCGCCCTGCTCCAGATCGCCGTTGAGGTAAACCTCTTCGAGATCTTTCAGGCCGTCCCACAGGCGGTTGCGCAGCATACGCAGGCGGGCCATTTCGCCAGCCATCTCTTCTTTAGCGATACGGTAGGCTTCGCCCATGCCGACAATCTGGTGTACCGGCAGCGTACCTGAACGCATACCGCGCTCGTGGCCGCCGCCGTGGATCTGCGCTTCCAGACGAATACGCGGTTTGCGTCGAACATAAAGCGCGCCGATCCCTTTCGGGCCATAAATTTTGTGCGCGGAGAAGGACATCAGATCAACTTTCAGCTGGCTGAGATCGATCGGCAGCTTGCCTACGCTCTGGGTGGCGTCAACGTGGTAGATGATACCGCGCGCGCGGCACATTTCGCCGATAGTCGCGATATCCTGCACCACGCCGATTTCGTTGTTAACGTGCATGATGGATACGAGGATGGTGTCGTCACGCATCGCCGCTTCCAGCTCGTTTAAATCGATGATGCCGTTGCTCTGCGGCGCCAGGTAGGTGACGTCAAAGCCTTCGCGTTCCAGCTGACGGCAGGTGTCCAGCACCGCTTTATGCTCGGTTTTGCTGGTAATAATGTGCTTGCCCTTTTTCTGATAGAACTGGGCTGCGCCTTTAATCGCCAGGTTGTCCGCTTCCGTCGCGCCAGAGGTAAAGACGATTTCACGCGGATCGGCGCCAACCAGCTCGGCGATCTGATTACGAGCGATATCGACCGCCTCTTCAGACTGCCAGCCAAAACGGTGCGAACGTGAGGCGGGGTTACCGAATGTCCCGTCCAGGGTAAGATACTGCATCATTTTTTCCGCCACGCGCGGATCGGCTGGCGTCGTGGCGGAATAATCCAGATAAATCGGTAATTTCATTGCTCTTAAGCTCCGTACATCGCTTCAAATCTAAATATCAGGCCCGCAGATTAATATTGATGGTGTCCTGCGAGCGACCGGTCGTCGCCATCCGGCGCGTTTCATTATTTTGACGGTCTGCGATATCCAGGATCTCTTTATTATTTACCAGCTCGGCCAGCGTAATGTTGTTAAGGAAATCACTAATGCGCTCGCTCAGGTCATGCCAGAGCACGTGCGTCAGACAGCGATCGCCGCCCTGACAGCCCTCTTTCCCCTGGCAGCGCGTCGCATCTACCGACTCGTCAACGGCGGTAATCACCGCGCCAACGGCGATCTCAGCAGCGCTTTTACCCAGCAAATATCCACCGCCCGGCCCGCGCACGCTGGCAACCAGGCCATTTTTACGCAGGCGGGAAAACAGCTGCTCAAGATAAGAAAGCGAGATACCCTGGCGCTCTGAGATATCAGCCAGCGGCACCGGCCCTTCATGTGAGTGCAGTGCAACATCGAGCATCGCGGTAACGGCGTAACGGCCTTTTGATGTCAGTCTCATAGCTTGCGACCCTGTGATATATCCGCTAATCGGATTTGTCTTGTGTTGGCTGCAAGTCTGACATTCCTGAGTGTTTTGGTCAACTATTTAACCAGGTAAAACACTCAAGTATTACCGTTACGCATTACCTGACGGCTTAATCGCTGCCGCGCTTTTTCTCAAAAGATGACAGCATCCCGCGTAAAATATTCAGCTCATCCCGCTCCGGGCGCGCGCGCGTGTAAAGGCGGCGCAGCTTGCTCATTACCTGGCCCGGATTGGCCTGACGAATAAAACCGCTGCCGATCATCATCTGTTCAAGATGCTGATAGAAGCGCTCCAGATCGTCTACCAGCGGATACGGACTTTCTTCATACTGCGGCTGTTCGGCGCGATCGCTTTGCAGGAACGCCATACGCACTTCATAAGCCAGGATCTGCACCGCCATTGCCAGATTAAGCGAGCTGTAATCCGGGTTGGCGGGAATAGCGACGTGATAATGGCACTTTTGCAGCTCGTCATTGGTCAGGCCAACGCGCTCGCGGCCAAACACAATAGCTACCGGCGCCTGCATGCCCTCTTCCACGCATTTCACGCCGCATTCGCGCGCGTCGAGCATCGGCCACGGCAGGGTGCGCGAGCGAGCGCTGGTGCCAACTACCAGACTACAGCCGGCAATCGCCTCATCCAGCGAATCGACAATTTTCGCCGCGCCAATCACATCGCTGGCGCCGGCGGCCAGAGAGATTGCCTGGGAATCAGGCTTAACCAGCGGATTAACCAGATAGAGATTGGTCAGCCCCATGGTTTTCATCGCGCGGGCGACGGAGCCCATATTACCGGTGTGAGAAGTTTCCACCAGCACGATACGAATATTTTGCAGCATACGACCCGACAGTCTGTGAGATAATTCGTGCATGCTAACATAAATGCAGGACATTTTCCGATCCCCCTGCTATACTCCGCGCCGTTTTCCCCGTTCTTTAACATCCAGCGAGAGATACTGATGCATCCGATGCTCAACATCGCCGTGCGCGCTGCGCGCAAGGCCGGCAACTTAATTGCCAAGAATTACGAAACTCCAGACGCCGTTGAAGCCAGCCAAAAAGGCAGCAACGATTTCGTGACCAATGTTGACCGCGACGCCGAGCGCCTGATTATTGAGGTGATTCGCAAATCTTATCCGCAGCACACCATTATCGGCGAAGAGAGTGGCGAGCTGTCGGCAGAAGACCAGGATGTACAATGGATTATCGATCCGCTGGATGGCACCACCAACTTTATTAAACGTCTGCCGCACTTTGCCGTTTCCATCGCCGTTCGGGTTAAAGGCCGCACCGAAGTTGCGGTGGTTTACGATCCGATGCGCAACGAACTCTTTACCGCCGTACGCGGTCAGGGCGCGCAGCTGAACGGCTATCGCCTGCGCGGCAGCAATGCGCGCGATCTGGACGGCACCATTCTGGCGACCGGCTTCCCGTTCAAACAGAAACAGCACGCCGCTACCTATATGAAATTGGTTGGCAAGCTCTTTACCCAGTGCGCCGATTTCCGCCGTACCGGCTCCGCCGCGCTCGATCTCTGCTATGTCGCCGCCGGACGCGTGGACGGCTATTTTGAGATCGGCCTGAAGCCGTGGGATTTTGCCGCCGGCGAGCTGATTGCCCGTGAAGCCGGCGCGCTGGTGACCGATTTTACCGGCGGCCACGGCTTTATGCACTCCGGCAACCTGGTATCCGGCAATCCGCGCGTGGTTAAAGCGCTGTTGGCCGCTATGCGTGACGAGCTGAGCGACGCGCTGAAGCGTTAATTACCGGCAGCTATAATGCCGCGCCTTCCAGCGGGAGGCGCGGCATTTTTTTCGCCGCTATCCCAGCGCGCGCAGGCCGCCGGAAACGACCGGCTGGGCGCTGAGCCATAAAATGACGCCGCCGACCATCAGCAGCGTGCCGCCCGCCAGCGCCAGGCTGTGCAGCGCCACCCGCTGCCAGAGCGCAGGCGCCGCCCGACGATTTAAGCGCAGCGCCAGCGCGCGCGAGCTTTGCACCAGCAGCGCCATCGCCGAAACCGTCAGCGCGGTGCCCAACGCCATCGCCAGCGCGCTCGCTACGCCCCAGCCATAAACGCCAATCACGCGCGCAAACAGCAGCATCATAATGGCGCCGGAGCAGGGGCGCATTCCCATCGACAGCACCAGCAGCAGCGAGGTTTTCCAGCCGGTTGCGCGCGCCAGCTGCCGGTTATCGGGCAGGTGCTGATGGCCGCAGCCGCAGTGAGCGTGATGTTGATGTCCTGCCGAATGCAGCTGATAACCAGGCGGCGCGGCGCCGTCAGCCGGACGCAAACGCATCAGCTGGCGCAGCGCGCGCCAGCAAAGCCAGCCGCCCAGTCCGATCACCAGCAGGTAGCTGCCTTTCTCCAGCCAGAAGCTGCTGAGGTGCAGCTGGCGTGAAGTGGTTTGCAGAACCACCAGCATCAGGGTAACCAGGGCGACTGCGACCAATCCCTGAACTACCGCCGCCGCCAGCGTTAGCTGCAGGCTGGTTTTCAGCCGCGTGGGATGCGTAGCCAGAAAGGTCGCGATCACCACTTTGCCATGTCCCGGCCCCAGCGCATGCAGGATGCCGTACAGCAGGCTAAAGCCGAGCAGCGCTATTCCCGCCTGACGCGGCTGTTCGGCCACGCGCTGCAGAATACCTACCAGCTCCTGATGTAAGCTGCGCTGCCAGTTGACGCTGTGCCATAACAGCTGCGGCCAGTACCACCAGACGGCGCCGGCGCCAGCCAGCAACAGCACCAGCAGCGCCCACAGCGGCCAGAGGCTTTTCCAGCCGGCGCGCGAGGTTTGCACTCCTTCTACTGACATACGAGCGTCACCGTCTGTGCGAACTGGCGGCCAAGATCCATATCCTCCGGGGGCGCATCAGCCTTATCCAGCGACAGGGCGAAATCCTTCAGCGCGGCATCCGGCTGCGGCGTATGCAGCGACAGCCTGCACTTTTCTTTCAGCTCATCCGGCAGGCTCAGCGCCTGCTCATCCGGCCAGGTCATATCGACATAATAGGTGGGATCGAAAGTGCTGAAAGTATAGGTCTGGCCCGTCAGCAGCTGCGGCTGCGCCAGCGGCAGGATAAAGGTCAGTACCGCTTTAGCGCCGTTGCGCGACAGCTGGTAAGCCGGCGGCAGATTGGTAAATTTTACCGCTTTGCCCTGATGACGAAACTCAGTGAAGTAGTGCTGCGCCAGCACGTTCGCCATCACCTCCGCCGCCAGCTTTTTCCACACCGGCGAATCGGGCGCCGCGTTGCCGGCATCGTAAAGCAGATCGGCAGAGGTTATTTCATCCATGGTCCAGATCATTTGCAGGCCGGTTAACCTTTGTTGATCGACCACCGGCGTGGTTTGCAAACTGATAAAGCTGTGCGGGTGAGACCAGGCAAAAGGCGATAAAAACAGGGCGATTACGCCCCAGCTGATACGCTTGCCGCACTTATAAGTTAACGATTTCACTGACATTCATGATTCCCGTTCGGCTATTTTGTGAGCCAGGTTAACATCTGGATAAAAAAGTGCCAGCGCTCGCCTGTCGTCATTGCGGTTGGCTATGCTTATTTTTGGTATGACTGACCGGAAAATATATGATGAGTTCTGCTACATCCGCGGCACCACTCTTCTCTCGTTCCCAGCGTCGTTGTCATCTCCTGCTGATGCTTTATCTGCCCGATCCCTTGCTGACTCTGGATAGCCTCTGCCGCCTGAACGGCGTGGACCTGGCTCTGGCCCGGCAAGATATAGCGGAGGTTGATGAAGAAATCCAGCGTTATCATCGCCTTGGCATTCATCAACGGCAGGATGGCAGCCTGCTGCTGCAGGGCGACGAACTGGATCGGCGCCTGTGCCTGCTGCACTGGCTGCGTCGCGCGCTGCGCGTTTCTCCGGTTTTTATCGAAAATACCTTTACGCCGGCGCTGCGCCAGCATCTGCAAACGCGCCGCATCGAAAAGCTATTGTATGACGAGCGCAATCTGCAGGCGTTGATCCAACACTGCGCCGGGCATCTGCAGCGCGATTTTAGTCCGCGCGATCGTCTGTTTCTACAGCTGTTTATGCAGTATTCGCTCTGCCATACGCGCCTTGCCGCCTTTACCCCGCAGCAGAAGCGCTGGCTGGAACATAAAGCCGAGCGGCTGGCGGCGCAGGCGGTAATTCAGCACTGGCGGCGTCGCTGCCGCATTACGCCCGACGCCAGCGAGATCGATTTCTATACCCTGCTGTTCAGCATGATCCACGCGCCTTCCGCCGGACGACTGCATCAGCCGTGGGAGCAGCAGCTGATGCAGCAAACCCGACTGCTGATGGCGCGTTTTCAGTCGCTGTCAGGGCTGCGCTTCAGCGATGAGCGCGGCCTGTGCAGTCAGCTTTATACCCATCTGGCGCAGGCGCTGGATCGCTGCCACTTCGCCGTCGGCATCGATAACAGCCTGTCGCAGGAAGTGATACGCCTCTATCCGCGACTGCTGCGTACCACCCACGCCGCAATCGAACCCTTTGAACATCACTATGACATCCGCTTTTCTGCCGAAGAGATGGGGCTGATTGCCGTGATTTTCGGCGCATGGTTAATGCAGGAGAGCGCCCTGCAGGAAAAGCAGGTGCTGTTGTTAACCGGGGAAAACCGGGCGCGCGAGCAGGAGCTGGAGGAGGCGCTGCGCGAACTGACGCTGCTGCCGCTGAATATTAAATATCTGTCGATCGACGACTTTCAGCGCGACGGCGCGCCAAAAGGGGTGACGCTGGTGATTTCCCCCTACGCCACCCCGCTGCCGCTCTATTCGCCGCCGCTTATCCACGTCGAGCCGCCGTTAAGCATGCAGCAGCAGCAGCGCATCCGGCTACTGCTGGAGTCCTGACGCGGCGGGCCGCACGCGCGGGCGTAAAAACAGCGCAGGCAGCACCAGCAGCGCCATCACCCAGAAAATGCCGCCCTGCAGCGGAACGAACAGTACGCCGCACACCATGGTCATTACCGCGATGCCGCCGCCCATCGCCAGCGCGGAGTAAACCGACTGCAGGCGAATTACCTCGCCGCCCTGGCGCGCGGCGATAAAACGCATCGCGGCCAGATGACAAACGGTAAAACTGCCGCAGTGCAGAATTTGCGCGACAATCAGCCACGGCAGCTGCGTGGTGCCGGCCATTATGCACCAGCGCGCCAGCGCGCAGATACCGGAGAGCAGCAGCAGATCGCGAGCGCCCCAGCGGCGAAACAGCCGGTTGCTGAGCGCGAAAACGATAATTTCCGCCACCACGCCCAGCGACCAGAGATAGCCCACCACGCTGGCGGAGTAGCCCGCCTGCTGCCACCAGATAGCGCTGAAACCGTAATAGGCGGCATGAGCGCCCTGCATCAGCGTTACGCACAGTAAAAAGCGCCAGACGCTGCTTTCCCGCAGCATCGCTCGCCACTCCGCCCATCCGGCGCTCGGCGTTTCACGCGCATCGCCCAGCGGCATTACCGCCGGACGCAGCAGCATACCGCCCAGCATCAATATGAGTCCCGCGCTCAGCAGCGCCAGCACCGCCTGGCTATCCCAGGCGCTGACCAGCATGCCGGTTAATGCCGAGCTGATAACAAACGCCAGCGATCCCCACAGCCTGACCGGCCCGTAGGGCAGCGCGATCTGCCGGGTCCAGGTGGCGGCCAGCGCATCGCTTAGCGGCACCAGCGGCGAGAAAAACAGGTTAAAGCCGATCATTACCAGCAGCAGCCACAGCCACTGCTGCCCCAGCCAGAATCCGGCGGCGCACAGCAGGGTCAGCAACGCCAGCAGGCGCAGCGCCATAACCAGCTGGGAAGGATCGCGCACGCGCGAGGCGATCAGCAAGCTGCCGACGAAGCGGGCGATCATCCCTGCCCCCAGCAGCAGGCCAATTTTTTCCGCGTCCAGGCCGGTGCCTTTCAGCCATACCGCCCAGAACGGCAGATAGACGCCATAACAAAAAAAGTAAGTGAAGTAGCCGAGTG
This sequence comes from Mixta tenebrionis, assembly GCF_006517625.1. Classification (GTDB taxonomy): domain Bacteria; phylum Pseudomonadota; class Gammaproteobacteria; order Enterobacterales; family Enterobacteriaceae; genus Mixta; species Mixta tenebrionis. The sequence goes on from NZ_VHQI01000005.1 coordinate 193,357, forward strand.
CCAGCCAGTAAGTTGAACGGATCGTCATAGTTCCCCCGACAATAAGGCGACTGGTTTAACAAATCCGTAAAAGATAAGCAATTTTTCTGCGCCGGACAGATAAAAAAACGCCCCGTTCACCGAACGGGGCGCAGGTTTAACCGCAGGGATAAATCAGGCGTAAACCGGGAAACGCGCGCAAATTTCCAGCACTTTCTGCTGCACGCGTTTGATATTGGCTTCGTCATGAATATTGTCGAGCACGTCGACAATCCAGCCGGCCAGCTCACGCACTTCCGCTTCTTTAAAGCCGCGACGGGTAACCGCAGGCGTACCGATGCGGATACCGGAGGTAACAAACGGGCTTTTCGGATCGTTCGGCACACTGTTTTTGTTGACGGTAATATTGGCGCGCCCCAGCGCCGCATCCGCTTCTTTACCGGTGAGGTTTTTATCTACCAAATCCAGCAGAAACAGGTGGTTATGGGTGCCGCCGGAAACTACTTTGTAGCCGCGCTCCAGGAAGACTTCCACCATCGCCTTAGCGTTTTTCGCCACCTGCTGCTGGTAAACTTTAAACTCCGGCTCCATCGCCTCTTTCAGCGCGACCGCCTTACCGGCGATAACGTGCATCAGCGGGCCGCCCTGACCGCCGGGGAAAACGGCAGAGTTCAGTTTTTTGTAGAGCTCTTCATCGCCGCCCTGCGCCAGAATCAGGCCGCCGCGCGGGCCAGCCAGCGTTTTATGGGTGGTAGTGGTGACGATATGCGCATGCGGAACCGGGTTCGGATAAACGCCAGCGGCGATCAGGCCCGCCACGTGCGCCATATCAACAAACAGATAAGCGCCGACGCTATCGGCGATTTCGCGCATTTTCGCCCAGTCGCAGATGCCGGAATAAGCGGAGAAGCCGCCGACGATCATTTTCGGCTGATGCTGCTGCGCCAGCGAAGCGAGTTCGTCATAGTTAATCTGGCCGGTTTCGTCGATGCCGTAAGGCACCACGTTATACAGCTTGCCGGAGAGGTTGACCGGCGATCCGTGCGTCAGGTGCCCGCCGTGAGCGAGATTCATACCCAGAATGGTGTCGCCCGGCTGCAGCAGCGCGGTATAGACCGCAAAGTTAGCCTGGGAACCAGAGTGCGGCTGGACGTTAGCGTAATCGGCGCCGAACAGCGCCTTCGCGCGATCGATCGCCAGCTGCTCAACGATATCCACATATTCGCAGCCGCCGTAGTAGCGTTTGCCCGGATAGCCTTCGGCATATTTATTGGTCAGCTGTGAACCTTGCGCCTGCATGACGCGCGGGCTGGTGTAGTTTTCCGAAGCAATCAGCTCAATGTGCTCTTCCTGACGCACTTTTTCTTGCTCCATCGCCTGCCACAACTCGGCATCATAATCGGCAATGTTCATCTCTCGCTTTAACATCCGCATCTCCTGACTCAGCTAACTTTTAACGGCACTATAGTTGCCCTGACGGGCGAAGGCCCACAGTGTAAACCCTTTTACCGGCTGAAGCATAGGGGCGGACACGGCTTTTTACGCAAACGATTGGCTTAAGCGCTGACAAGGTTTTACCGGCAATAAATCGCACCCGCTGAACGCGAAATTTGTTCAACGCAAACTTGCAGTTTATTCATTATTATTAACCGTAACGCCCTTTAGTCTTATAAGGTTATTTACAACCGTTAAGCGCAACGGTTAACATGCAAATAATATGCATGTTATATTCTTATTACTGGAGATTCACCATGCTTGATGCCCAGACTATCGCTATCGTTAAATCCACCCTGCCCGCCATCGCCGAAACCGGCCCAGCCCTGACCGCTAAATTCTATGACCGGATGTTTACTTATAACCCGGAAATGAAAGATGTATTTAATATGAGCAACCAGCGCAACGGCGCCCAGCGGCAGGCGCTGTTTGACGCCATCTGCGCCTACGGCGCCAATATTGAAAACCTGGAGGCGCTGCTGCCTGCGGTGGAGCGCATAGCTCAGAAGCACACCAGCTTCTCGGTAAAACCTGAGCAGTATCAAATCGTTGGTAAACATCTGCTGGCGACGATCGATGAGATGCTTCATCCGGGCAATGAGGTGCTGGAAGCCTGGGCGCAGGCGTATGGCGTCCTGGCGAACGTCTTTATCCAGCGCGAAGAGGCGATTTACCATGAGCATGAAGCGCAGCCGGGCGGCTGGCGCGGCGTGCGCCCTTTCCGCATTAGCGCGATTCAACAACAGAGCGAAGTCATTAAAAGTTTTACCCTGACGCCGGTCGACGGTAAACCGGTAGCCGCTTTTCATCCGGGACAGTATCTGGGCGTACACGTACAGGATGCTGAATTCGCTAATCATGAGATTCGCCAGTATTCGCTGACCCAGGCGCCGAACGGCCATGACTATCGCATCGCGGTAAAACATGAACCGCTCGGCACCGTTTCCGGCTGGCTGCATGCGAAGGCGAAAGTGGGCGATATCGTTAACCTGGCGGCGCCCGCCGGTGATTTTTTCCTGCAGGTAACGCCTGAGATGCCGGTTACGCTGATCTCTGCCGGCGTAGGGCTGACGCCGATGCTGGCGATGCTGCATGGGCTGGCGGCGGAGAAACATCCGGCGCCGGTTACCTGGCTGCATGCGGCGGATAACGGCTCACGTCAGGCTTTTGCCGACGAAGTGGCGCAAACCGGCGCGCAGCTGCCGCATTTCAAAAGCTATGTCTGGTACAGCCACCCGCGCACCGAAGATGCCGGACGCTTTAACGCGCAGGGCCTGATGGATCTTTCGGTTTTTGCCGATGAACTGGGCGATAAGCATCGCCAATTCTATCTCTGCGGGCCGATAGGTTTTATGCAGTTTATCGCCCGTCAGCTGCTGGATGCGGGCGTGCCAAACCAGCATATCCACTATGAGGTGTTTGGTCCGCATAAAGTGGTTTAAACTGTTCAGCCTGAACAACTGTTGCACGGGCGAAGCATGAAAACCATTGGATTGCTGGGCGGAATGAGCTGGGAGTCAACCGCGCTCTATTACAAAATAATTAACGAAGGCGTACAGGCGCAGCTCGGCGGTTTGCATTCCGCCAGGCTGGTGATGTACAGCGTGGATTTTTATGAAATAGAGCGTTTACAGGCGGCCGGAGAGTGGCGGCAGGCTGCCGCGCTGCTCGCTGATGCCGCACGCGCGCTGCAGGCCGCCGGCGCTGATTTTCTCGTGCTTTGTACCAATACCATGCATAAAGTCGCGCCTGAAATCAGCGCGGCGACCTCGCTTCCGCTGCTGCATATTGCCGATGCCACGGCGGAGGCGGTGAAAGCGGCGGGAATAAGCAAAGTCGGCCTGTTAGGCACCCGCTTCACGATGGAGCAGGCTTTTTACCGGGCGCGCCTGGAGCAGCAGTTCGGCATTGAGGTGTTGGTGCCGGATGAGGCCGGGCGCGAAACCGTTCACCACATTATCTATCAGGAACTTTGCCTCGGTCACATTCATCCCGCCTCGCGCGAAAAATATCGCGCGGTGATTGCCGGACTGGTCGCGCGCGGCGCCGAGGCGATAGTTATGGGCTGTACCGAAATTACGCTGCTGATCGATCAACAGGATGCGGCGGTGCCGCTGTTCGACACCACCCGGCTACATGCCGAAGCCGCCGTTGCGCTGGCGCTGGCGTAAAACGCCCTGCCGCCATATGTTGGCTCTGCGTCGCGCATAGCACGCAACAAACCGGCAGGTCGCTCCTGCCGCCGGGACTGCGTCGCGCCGAGAGTCAGATCGCCTCTTCGTCCTCTTCGCCGGTACGAATACGCACCACGCGCGCCACATCATAGACAAAGATTTTACCGTCGCCGATTTTACCGGTCTGCGCGGTCTGCATGATGGTATCAACGCAGGTATCGACGATATCGTCAGCCACCACGATCTCAATTTTTACCTTCGGTAAAAAATCGACCATATACTCAGCGCCGCGGTAGAGTTCCGTATGCCCTTTCTGGCGGCCAAAGCCCTTTACCTCGGTCACGGTCATACCGGTAATGCCGACTTCAGCCAGCGCTTCACGGACATCATCGAGCTTGAACGGTTTGATAATTGCGTCAATCTTTTTCATAACGAACCCTTTTTCTCTCCCTCCGTGGCCGGACGGGTAATACTCAGTATACGTACGATGGACAGCCAGCGAAGTATGTCCTGTCTTTTCGCCGGCTAAGCTACCATATCTGGCGGCGCAGGCGGCAGTAAAAACTACTCTTTAAAATCGTTGGCATCCAGCTCGTGACGCGCCAGCAGCTTATAAAACTCCGTGCGATTGCGCCCTGCCAGCCGTGCGGCGTTGGTTACGTTGCCTTTGGTCATCTGCAGCAGCTTGCGCAGATAGTTCAGCTCAAACTGATTGCGCGCCTCGGCGAAGGTCGGCAGCGCGGTATTTTCTCCGGCCAGCGCCTGCTCTACCAACGCCTCGCCAATAACCGGCGTGGAGGTCAGCGCCACGCACTGCTCAATCACGTTTACCAGCTGACGCACGTTGCCGGGCCAGCTGGCCGCCATCAGGCGCTTCATCGCATCGGTTGAGAAGCTGCGCACAAAAGGCTTATGGCGCTCGGCCGACTGGCGCAGCAGATGATTCGCCAGCAGCGGAATATCCTCTGCGCGCTCCTGCAGCGCCGGAATTTTCAGGCTGACCACGTTCAGGCGGTAAAACAGATCCTCGCGAAACTCCTGTTTTTCCATCGCCTTCGGCAAATCGCGGTGGGTGGCGGAAAGGATACGCACATTAATATCCAGATCGCGGTTGCTGCCCAGCGGTCGCACCTTACGCTCCTGCAATACGCGCAGCAGCTTTACCTGCAGCGTTGTCGGCATATCGCCGATTTCATCCAGAAACAGCGTGCCGCCTTCCGCCGCCTGAAACAGCCCTTCGCGCGCGCTGACCGCGCCGGTGAAGGCGCCTCTGGCATGCCCGAATAGCTCCGATTCCAGCAGCTGCTCCGGCAGCGCGCCGCAGTTAATGGCGATAAACGGCTTGCTGGCGCGCGGGCTGGCGGCATGAATCGCTTTAGCCAGCACCTCTTTGCCGGTGCCGCTCTGCCCGTTAATCAATACGCTGACGTCCGACTGCGCCACCATATGCGCCTGCTCCAGCAGCCGCTGCATAAGCGGGCTGCGGGTAACGATCGCGCCGCGCCAGGCATCGTCGCTGGCCGGGGCGCTGTGCGCCAGCGCCTCGTCGATCGCCTTATACAACGCATCGCGATCCACCGGCTTGGTCAGAAAACTGAACACGCCCTGACGGGTGGCGGAAACCGCTTCAGGAATAGAGCCGTGCGCCGTCAGGATAATGACCGGCAGGCCGGGATGGAGCCGCTGAATTTCACCAAACAGCGCCAGACCATCCATTTCATCCATACGCAAATCGCTAATCACCAGATCAACTTTTTCTTTGCTGAGCTGGCGCAGCGCCGTCGGCCCGCTGTCGGCGGTGGTTATCTGAAATCCTTCGCTGGTTAAGCGCATTCCCAGCAGCTTCAGCAGCGCGGGATCGTCATCAACCAGCAGCAGACGGGCAGAGTTACGTGGCATTATTGCGCCTCTTTTTGATTATTGTTCTCAGCGGACGGCGCCAGGGCATCGCCGTGACTGCCATCGGAAACGTCTGATGACTTACGCGAGGAGAGCTGACGCTCGATATCGGTCAGCGTCGCCAGCTTACGGCGCGTCTCCGCCAGCTCATGCGTCAGCCTGCCCTGCTTCTGGCGCAGCGCATCCAGCTGGCTGTCGCTGGTCTGCTGCAGGTGATGATAGCGCGTACGCGTTTCCGATAAATTGAGCTGGGCCGCCTGATTAGCGCGCCAGAGCTGCAGCAAAGGCCGTACCGAGGCGGGAAAATCGACGCTGAAGCCATCGAGCCGGGCGACATATTTGCGCCGCTCTACCGGCGTTACCCTGGCATTGTCCAGCAGAATGCCCTGCTTAAAGCTGTTTTGCCAGCGGGTGGGCGGCCAGTTACGCGCCTCCGCACGCGCCGTAACCGGCGACAGCCGCGCGGCGCAGTCCATCGCGCGCAGCCAGTAAAGCGGATTTTTTATACTTTTATCGTCATCAATTTGCCAGACGCGCTCGCAGTCCACCGCCAGATAATCAATCAGTTTGATCTCCGGTTCCGGAAGCGCAGCCGCCTGACGCGGCAGAACGCTGCGCGTCGGCGACTGACAGGCGCCGATCAGCAGCGCGGAAAGCAACATCAGCCCGCGACCAACGCGTTGTGCGACAGAAAAAGTAGAGATTATCATCGCGATTATTTCCCGACGCTCAGATTAAGTTCAATACGGAAGCAGACATCCGCTCCTTCCATTGTAATAAGGCGCAGATCGCCCTGCATGCGTCGCAGGCAATCTTTAGCAATGCTTAGCCCCAGCCCGCTGCCTTTTACCGCGCCTTTGCGCTGCTGACTGCCCTGGAAAAACGGCTCAAAAATCATCGCCTGCTCCGCTTCCGGGATCGGCGTACCGGTGTTCGCCACGTCAATCCAGATGCGATCGCCGTGCAGCTGGCTGCGCAGCCAGATGGTAGCGGATTCTCCGCCGTAATAGACCGCGTTGGAATAGAGATTATCAATCACCCGCGTCAACAGCACCGGCTCGGCGCGACAGCGGGTAACCTGCAGATCAAGCACGGTGTGCATATGCTTGGCCCGCGCCGGCAGCGCATGCGCATCCACCACGCTGCGTACAATCTCCTGTAAATCTACCGTTTCCAGCGTCTGCGGACTGTCGGCCAGCTTGCGGTTGTAGTCCAGCAGCTGTTCAATCAGCCGCTGTAAATGGCGGCTGCTGCCGTCGAGAATGCTGACCACCTCTTTTTGATCGGCGGTCAGCGGACCCGCCACCTCGTCCGCCAGCAGCTCGGTTCCTTCACGCATGCTGGCCAGCGGCGTCTTCAGCTCGTGAGAAATATGGCGCAAAAATTCATGGCGCTGCGATTCCAGCCACGCCAGGCGTTCACTGAGCCATAATATACGCTGCCCCAGGGCGCGGATCTCGCGCGGCCCCTTAAAGCTTACCATTTTCCCCAGCGGCTTCCCTTCGCCAAGCCGGTTAATCATTCGTTCCACCCCTTTAACCGGGCCGATAATCATGCCGGTAAACAGCAGCACCAGCGCCAGCGTCACCATAAACAGCAGCAGCGCCTGCCAGCCGAAAAACTGACCGCGTTCGGCAATCTCCCTTTGCAGCTGTAGCCCGCGTGAAAAGGCGGATTCACGCGTCGCCTGCAGCATCGCGGTATTGGCGCTGGAAAATTGTTCCAGGCTCGCCGCCGCCGCGCTGATGGGATTGCTGTTCATGCAGTGCGGCTGTTCCAGCTGGGCCAGCGCCTGACGCAGACTTTGCCACTGGCGCAGGTCGGGCAGCACCTGCGCATGCGCGTCCAGCATCTGCAAATAGCGCGTACGCTGCGTCTGATAAAGCCGCGCCAGCATTGGATCGCCAAGCACGCAATACTGACGATAGCTACGCTCCAGCTCCAGCGCGGTGCGCGCCATCGCCTCGCTGCGGCGCACGTCGGTCAGAGTGGTGCGGTTAGTATCCGCCGCCTGCTGGCTCAGCGCCGAAAGGCTTTCCCAGGCCTGCCATGCCAGCACCAGCAGCGGCAACAGCACCAGCAAGAAAGCCATCAGCACCAGCTGGCGCAGGGAGCGGGGAAAAAATCGCCAGTTTTTCACGCATATTATCCTTTTCCTGAGTGGGGATGATGCTAGCGGACAACGAGGCGGGAGGAAAGTCCGATAAAAGAAGAACCGGTGAAAGAATAAGAGAGAAAGCAAAACGGCAGAGCCGAAGCCCTGCCGTTTTAAACGCGACGGTTTACCATCGCATCAGGAATAGGTGGTGCCTAACTCAACGTTGCGCCCGGTGTTTGATAAAGCTCGCTGAGCTGTTATCGGTACGTGGACGACAGGCACCGTTTTGTGCGTCATTCGGGGATTTTATGAAGCGCTTGACCGCGTAAGCAGGGCTGTCATAAACAGGTGAATGAGCCACTGCGGTTATAATAGCAAATAGTGTGCCAATTTGAAAATAATCATATAACCTGTTAATTTAAGGTAATTTTTTTATTTTTAGCGCATCGCACAGGGTAAAAAAACTCATACGGCGGCGAAATATGTCGTCAAACGGCAACGCCATTCACGGCTCCTGATATATCGTCTAATTATCAAATGGTTAAATGTCTCCATTTAGCGACACCCGCTTCCCGTCACTGTCGTAATTTCACTACAAAAAAACGCACCGGAAGCCGGTGCGTGTTCAGATACAGCGATTATGCCATTACGCTTCGCGTAAACGGGGTTAGCCCAGCTGCTTACGCGCGTTGCGGAACAGACGCATCCACGGGCCGTCTTCGCCCCACTCCGCCGGATGCCACGAGTTGCTGACGGTACGGAACACTCGCTCAGGATGCGGCATCATAATCGTCACCCGCCCATTTTCGCTGGTGACGGCGGTAATACCGTTCGGCGAACCGTTCGGGTTGGCCGGATAGCGCTCCGTCACCTTGCCGTAGTTGTCCACATAGCGCAGCGCCACTACCCCTTTTGCCTCCAGCGCCGCCAGATGCGCGCCGTCGCGCACTTCCACAAAGCCTTCGCCGTGCGAGACTGCGATCGGCATACGCGATCCCGCCATGCCCTCCAGCAGCAGCGACGGGCTGGCGGCCACCTCAACCAGACTAAAGCGCGCTTCAAAACGCTCAGACTGGTTGCGTACAAAGCGCGGCCACAGGTCGCTGCCCGGAATCAGTTCGCGCAGGTTGGACATCATCTGACAGCCGTTACACACGCCCAGCGCCAGCGTTTGCGGACGATGGAAGAAGGTTTCGAACTGGTCGCGCACGCGGCTGTTGAAGAGAATCGATTTCGCCCAGCCTTCGCCTGCGCCCAGCACGTCGCCGTAGGAGAAGCCGCCGCAGGCCACCAGCGCCTGCATCTGCTCCAGTCCGATACGTCCGGCCAGCAGATCGCTCATATGCACATCTACCGCATCAAAACCGGCGCGATGGAAAGCCGCCGCCATCTCAACGTGGGAGTTAACCCCCTGTTCGCGCAGCACCGCCACTTTGGGGCGTGCGCCACGGGCGATAAAGGGCGCGGCGACATCCTCTTCAGGAGTAAAGGTCAGCTGGACATTGAGGCCCGGATCGTTATCCGCTTTTTTCGCTTCATGTTCGCTGTCGGCGCACGCCGGGTTATCGCGCAGGCGCTGCATCTGCCAGGTCGTTTCCGCCCACCAGACGCGCAGCGTGGTGCGGCTTTCGCTGTAGACAGCCTTTTCGCCCGCGCGCAGCGTAAAGCGATCGCCCGGCAGCGCCTGGCCAAGGTAGTGTACGCAGTCGCTCAGCCCATGCTCGCCGAGCAGCGCCTCCACGGCGCTGCGATCTTCCGCCGCTACCTGGATCACCGCGCCCAGCTCTTCATTGAACAGCGCCGCCAGCGGATCCGCGCCCAGCGCGGCGATATCCGCGTCGATGCCGCAGTGCCCGGCGAACGCCATCTCCGCCAGGGTTACCAGCAGGCCGCCGTCGGAACGGTCATGATAAGCCAGCAGTTTACCCGCCTTCACCAGCGCCTGCATGGCGTTAAAGAAGCCCGCCAGCTGCTGTACGTCGCGCACATCGGCAGGCTTATCGCCCAGCTGACGAAACACCTGCGCCAGCGCGGTAGCGCCGAGCGCATTATGCCCTTTGCCCAGATCGATCAGCAGCAGCGCATTCTGCCGATCCGCCAGTAGCTGCGGCGTGATAGTGCGACGCACATCTTCCACGCGCGCAAAGGCGGTGATCACCAGCGACAGCGGCGCGGTAATTTCACGCTGCTCGTTGCCTTGCCGCCAGCGGGTTTTCATCGACATGGAATCTTTACCCACCGGAATAGCCAGCCCCAGCGCCGGGCATAGCTCTTCGCCTACCGCTTTAACCGCCTCATACAGACCTGCATCTTCGCCCGGATGACCCGCCGCAGCCATCCAGTTAGCGGAAAGTTTAACGCGCTGTAGCGCGCCGATATCGGTTGCCGCCAGGTTAGTCAGCGCCTCGCCTACCGCCAGGCGCGCCGAGGCGGCGAAATCCAGCAGCGCCACTGGCGCACGTTCGCCGATGGCGAACGCTTCGCCATGATAGCTGTCAAGGCTGGCGGTGGTCACGGCGCAGTTAGCTACCGGCACCTGCCACGGCCCCACCATCTGATCGCGCGCCACCATGCCGGTTACGCTACGGTCGCCAATGGTGATCAGAAAGGTTTTTTCCGCTACGGTCGGCAGATGCAGCACGCGCTTTACCGCTTCCGCCAGCGTGATACCGTCACGCTGCAGCGGCGCGCCCTGCGCCTGCTGGCGACGCACGTCGCGGGTCATCTTCGGCGTTTTGCCCAGCAGTACGTCGAGCGGCATATCAATCGGCTGGTTAGCGAAGTGGCTGTCGGAAAGCGTCAGATGCTGTTCTTCCGTCGCCTCGCCAATCACCGCCCAGGGCGCGCGCTCGCGCTGGCAAAGGCTGGCAAACAACTCCAGCTTATCCGGCGCGACTGCCAGTACATAGCGCTCCTGCGATTCGTTACACCAGACTTCCAGCGGACTCATGCCCGGCTCATCGCTCAGAATGTCGCGCAGGTTGAAACGGCCGCCGCGGCCGCCGTCGCTTACCAGCTCCGGCATGGCGTTCGACAGCCCGCCGGCGCCCACGTCATGAATAAACAGAATCGGGTTATCTTCGCCCAGCTGCCAGCAGCGATCGATCACCTCCTGGCAGCGCCGTTCCATCTCTGGATTATCACGCTGCACCGAGGCGAAATCGAGATCGGCATCGGACTGACCAGAGGTCATAGAGGAAGCCGCGCCGCCGCCGAGGCCGATATTCATCGCCGGGCCGCCCAGCACAATCAGCTGCGCGCCGACGCTGATTTCGCCTTTTTGTACGTGATCGGCGCGAATATTGCCGATGCCGCCCGCCAGCATAATCGGCTTATGGTAGCCGCGCAGCTCGCTGCCGTTATGGCTGCTGACGCGCTCTTCATAGGTACGGAAATAGCCGTTCAGCGCCGGGCGGCCAAATTCGTTGTTGAACGCCGCGCCGCCCAGCGGGCCGTCGGTCATAATATCCAGCGCGCTGACGATGCGCTCCGGCTTGCCGAAATCCTCTTCCCACGGCTGTTCGAAGCCGGGAATGCGCAGGTTGGAGACGGAGAAGCCCACCAGCCCCGCTTTCGGCTTCGCGCCGCGTCCGGTTGCCCCTTCATCGCGGATTTCGCCGCCGGAGCCGGTGGCCGCGCCCGGCCACGGCGAGATCGCCGTCGGGTGGTTGTGGGTTTCCACCTTCATCAGAATATGGGCAGTTTCCTGATGGAAGTCGTAGACGCCCTGCGGTGCATCCGCATAGAAGCGCCCCACTTCAGAACCTTCCATTACCGCCGCGTTATCTTTATAGGCGGACAGCACGTAATCCGGCGTCTGCGCAAAGGTATTTTTAATCATCTTAAACAGCGATTTGGGCTGCGCTACGCCATCGATCACCCAGTCGGCGTTAAAGATTTTATGACGGCAGTGCTCCGAATTCGCCTGGGCGAACATATACAGCTCAATATCGTTCGGGTTGCGCCCCAGTTGGTTAAACGCCGCCAGCAGGTAATCGATCTCATCATCCGCCAGCGCCAGACCCAGCTTCCGGTTCGCCTCTTCCAGCGCGCTACGCCCCCGCGTCAGGATATCGACGCTTTGCAGCGGCTGCGGCTGATGGCGGGCGAACAGTTTTTCCGCCTCGGCCAGATCGCTGAAGACGCTTTCCATCATGCGATCGTGCAACAGCGCGGCCAGCTGCGCCCACTGCGCTTCGCTAAGCTGCGGCGCCTGAATATAGAACGCCAGCCCGCGCTCCAGACGACGTACCTGCGGCAGATCGCAGTTATGGGCGATATCGGTCGCTTTGGAAGACCAGGGAGAGATAGTGCCCGGCCGGGGCGTAACCAGCAGCAAACGCCCCTGCGGAGTATGTTCGGCGAGAGAGGGGCCATATTTCAGCAGGCGCTGCAGGCGGGATTTCTCCTCCGCATTCAGCGGCGCGCTGACATCGGCGAAATGGACGTACTCGGCGTAAATATCACTCACCGGCAGGTGAGCGTCCTGAAAACGGGCCAGCAGTTTGTTTACACGAAATGCCGACAGAGCGGGCGAACCACGCAGGATTTCCATCATTTAAGATCTCTCGTCTTCGAAGCGCCGGAGGACGCTTCTTTGGGCGCAACAGGGAAAACGGGCGATATTATAGAGAAACGGCCCGCCTAACGAAACCGTTTGCGTGGAAATTTCCATCCTGCGAAATAGCCTGAAAAGTGCGCAATTTCTGCTATTAGAGTTGCTCTGTACCGCTTTGTTGCGCAAAATGCCCCACGCTCTGGGATTTTAAAAGATAACAAATGCTGCCCGCCGAGACAGAGGCCTGAGAGCCGCCGAGAGATAACCATTTGAAACGCCTGAAAATTAATTATTTGCTGATCGGACTGATCACCGTGCTGCTGGCCATGGCGCTTTGGCCTACCATCCCGTGGCGCGGCGGAGAGCAGGACAAGATCGCGCAGATAAAATCGCGGGGGGTGCTAAGAATTAGCACCATCAATTCTCCGCTGACTTACTACACCATCAATAATGCTCCGGCCGGAATGGATTATGAGCTGGCGAAGCGCTTCGCCGATTATTTAGGCGTTGAGCTACAGGTCAACGTGCGTCAGAGCCTCAACGATCTGTTTGACGATCTGGATGACGGCAAGGCCGACCTGCTGGCCGCCGGACTGATCTATAACAGCGAGCGGCTGACGCGCTTTCGCACCGGCCCCAGCTACTATTCGGTTTCACAGCAGCTGGTTTACCGCATCGGCACGCCGCGTCCGCGCAACCTGGGCAACCTGAAAGGACGGCTGACGGTGGCTTCCGGCTCGGCCTATATGTCGACGCTGCGTAATATTAAAGAGAACCAGTATCCGGAGCTGGACTGGGCGATCTCTACCGATCAGGGGCCGAAAGCGCTGCTGGAGGCGGTAGCGGACGGCGAGCTCGATTACACCGTGGGCGATTCGGTGACCATCGGCCTGATGCAGCGCATTCATCCGCAGCTGGCGGTGGCGTTCGATATTACCGATGAGGAGCCGGTCACCTGGTATACGCAGCGGGAAGATGACGACAGCCTGAATGCGGCGATGCTCGACTTTTTCAGCCAGATGGAAGAAGAAGGCGCGATGGCGCGGCTGGAAGAGAAATATCTTGGTCACGTTGGCGCTTTCGATTATGTGGATGCCCGCACTTTTCTGCGCGCTATCGACGATACGCTGCCCGATATCCGCCCGCTGTTTGAACGCTACGCGACGAAAATTGACTGGCGTCTGCTGGCCGCCATCTCTTACCAGGAATCGCACTGGAATCCGCAGGCTACCTCGCCTACCGGAGTGCGCGGCCTGATGATGCTGACGCGCAATACCGCCGACAGCCTGCGGGTAGCGGATCGCCTCGATCCCGAACAGAGCATTCGCGGCGGCAGTGAATATCTGCTGCGCATGATGGAAAAAGTGCCGTCTTCGGTGCCGGAAGATGAGCGCATCTGGTTTGCGCTGGCGGCCTACAATATGGGCTATGCCCATATGCTGGATGCGCGCAGGCTGACGGAAAAACAGGGCGCCAATCCCGACAGCTGGGCAGACGTTAAGCTGCGCCTGCCGATGCTGAGCCAGCGGCGTTACTACAGCCAGACCACCTACGGCTACGCGCGCGGCCATGAAGCCTATAATTACGTGGAAAATATCCGTAAATATCAGCTCAGCCTGGTGGGCTACCTGCAGGAGCAGGAGAGGAAGCTGGCCCAGCGCAAAGCGCTGGAGGCCACCCTGGGTGAAGGCTATCCGGCGGTAGCTCCCGAAATCGCCATGAACTAACGCCGGCGGTTCAGGAGGAGTGCGTTTGCTGCGCTTCCCGCTGCGCCTGACGCAGCGCCCGCTTCTGTTCGCGCCGCATGCGGAAAAAATCGCTGAGCATGGCGGCGCACTCGTCGGCCAGCACGCCGTGCTCTACCCTTACCTGATGGTTCATGCCGGGGTGCCCCAGTATATCCAGCAGCGATCCGGCGGCGCCGGTTTTTCCGTCGCGCGCGCCGAATACCAGCCGTCCGATACGACCGTGGACAATCGCGCCCGCGCACATAATGCACGGCTCCAGCGTAACGTAGAGCGTGGTATCAAGCAGACGATAATTCTCCAGCGCCTTGCCGCCCTGACGCAGCGCCATCATCTCCGCATGCGCGGTAGGATCGTGCTGCCCTATCGGGCGATTCCAGCCTTCGCCAATCACCTTATCGCCCTGCACCAGTACCGCTCCTACCGGAACCTCGCCCTGCTCGCGCGCCCGATGCGCCAGCCGTAGCGCATAGCGCATCCAGTATTCATCACTCATTTCGCTCACGGTACTCTCCAGCGGGGAAAAATGCGGCTGGCATTATAACCAAACCCGCCTGCGGCCCCAATTATTCCAGCTGCTGTAGCTCGCCCTGCGGCGTAACGCGCCAGCGGTGCTGGCAGAAGAACAGCAGCGGATTATCCTGCTTGCTGTCGCTATAGCCGCTGTAAAGCTGCAGCGGCGTGCCGATTTTCTCTTCCAGCTGCGCCACTTTTTCATGACCGAGGCAGCGCAGGCTGAGAATGCGCCCGCCCCAGGCGCGCTCCATCTGGCTGGCGATCAGCTTTACCCGCGGCAAAAAGGCGGAATCGTAATAAACCTGCTCCACCAGCGGCTGCGGCGAGCCGGTAATCAACCAGACATCGGCATCGCTGCTGCTGAGGTAGTCGGTCAGCCGCTGCTGCACCACCGGAAACGCCACCACGCGCTGGCGGAACCAGCGGGCGAAGCTGGCCTCGCGCCGCTGTAGCGCCGCTTCGCTATGCCCGAAGGTGATCGACCAGAGCAGCAGGCTCATCGGCCAGCGCGCCGCCCTCCCCTTCACCAGCAGACCAATGCCGACCACCGGCAGCAACGGCAGCAGCAGCAGCAGATTCAGCGGCTGGCGCCACAGCAGGTAACGCATAAAGGTGCCGAACATATCCTGTTGATGTAAAGTGCCGTCCAGATCGAAGAACACCACTCGTCGTTGCGAATCCGCCATTAAACCGTTCCCCTTCGATAACCTTTCGCCTCAGCAATTGATAGTGTAGACAGTGTCGCCAGCGGCTGGCTAACGGCGGCGTCAATACAATGTAAGTTGGCATCCGCTTTGATCCGCGTTATAAAATTACATAATCAAGGGTTTATGCTTATTCTTTAGCAGACAGCCTGTTTACTCTGTCCATAAAGCGGCAAGCATTGCGCTTCTGTTCCCCGCTAATTCTGTTGCAAGGAGTCAGCCATGAGTGCCCTGTTACGCATCCGTCAGCTCTACCCTGGGCTGGCGCTGAATGAGCGTCGGCTGGCCGATTATCTTCTGGCGCAGCCTGCTCATGCCTGCCAGCTCAGTTCGCCGCGCCTGGCGCTGGAGGCGGGCGTCAGCCAGTCCAGCGTGGTGAAATTCGCCCAGAAACTGGGCTATAAAGGTTTTCCGGCGTTAAAGCTGGCGCTGAGCGAATCGCTACGGGCGAAAGAAGCCATTACCGTACACAACCATATTCTCAGCGGCGACCCGCTTAAGGTAGTGGGAGAGAAGCTGTTTACCGAGAAAGTTTCCGCAATTCGCGCCACGCTGGATATTAACAGCGAAGATAAGCTGCTGGAGACGCTCGATTTAATTAAGCGGGCCGGGCGTATCGTGCTGGTGGGTATCGGCGCTTCCGGGCTGGTGGCGAAAGATTTCTCCTGGAAGCTGATGAAGATCGGCATCAGCGCGGTGGCCGAACAGGATATGCACGCGCTGTTAGCCAGCGTGCAGGCGCTACGCGCTGGCGATCTGCTGCTGGCTATCTCTTACAGCGGCGAACGCCGGGAGATCAACCTGGCCGCGCAGGAGGCGGCGCGCGTCGGCGCCTGGGTGCTGGCCTTTACCGGCTTTACGCCCAATACGCTACAGCAGTGCGCCACCCACTGTCTCTATACCGTTGCGGAAGAACAGAGCACCCGCAGCGCGGCGATCTCCTCTACTTCCGCCCAGCTGGCGCTAACCGATTTGCTGTTTATGGCGCTGGTGCAGCAGGATGCGGAGCGCGCCTCCAGCTATATTCGCCACAGCGAGGCGCTGGTAAAAAAACTGGTATGATCTGTCGCCGGGCGTATAATGGCCGCGCTTTACGTTATTCAGGCGGGACCGGAAACATTATGGCGTTACTGATTACCAAAAAATGTATTAACTGCGATATGTGCGAGCCGGAGTGCCCGAACCAGGCGATATCGATGGGCGATGAGATCTATATGATCGATCCCTGGCTGTGTACCGAATGCGTAGGCCATTATGACACCCCGACCTGCGTCAGCGTCTGCCCGATCGATAATACTATCCTGCCCGATCCGGCCCATAATGAAACCCGCGAACACCTGTGGGAAAAATTTGTGCTGATCCACCATGACGCGGTGTGAGGCGTCGCCGCCTCATCCTTCGATAATCACCGTTGCACAGGCGTAGTGGCGCTCGTCCGCCAGCGTAACGTGTACGCTGCGCACTCCCATTTTTTCCGCCTGCTCCGCCGCCTGCTGAAAGAAACGCAGCTCCGGCTTGCCGAGCGCATCGTTATAGACCTCAAACTGATTGAACGCCAGCCCGCCGCGGATGCCGGTGCCGAACGCCTTCGCCGCCGCTTCTTTAACGGCGAAGCGTTTCGCCAGAAAGCGCACCGGCTGCTGATGCGCCTGATACTGCCGCCACTCGTTTTCGCTGAGCACGCGACGCGCCAGCCGATCGCCCGAACGGGAGATCACCCCTTCGATACGTTCGATCTCAACGATATCGGTGCCCAGCCCCAGAATGGCCATTAGCGACGCGCTTCCCGCAGCAGCAGCTTCATCTCTTTTACCGCATCAGCCAGCCCGCTCATCAGCGCGCGTCCGATAATCGCGTGACCGATATTCAGCTCATGCATTTCCGGCAGCACGGCGATGGGCAGCACGTTGTGGTAGGTCAGGCCGTGCCCGGCATTGACCTTCAACCCTTTCGCCGCCGCGTAGCGGGCCGCATGCGCGATGCGCGCCAGCTCGGCCGCGCGCGCGCTGCCCTCTTGCGCATCGGCGTAGGCGCCGGTATGGATTTCAATAAAGGGCGCGCCTGCAGCTACGGCGGCATCAATTTGCCGCTCATCGGCGTCAATAAACAGCGATACCTGAATGCCCGCCGCGCTCAGGCGCGTTACCGCCGCGCTGACTTTCTCCAGCTGCCCCGCCACGTCCAGCCCGCCTTCGGTGGTCACTTCCTGACGTTTTTCCGGCACCAGGCAACAGAAGTGCGGCTTCAGCTCGCAGGCGATATCGACCATCTCGTCGGTTACCGCCATTTCCAGATTCATGCGCGTCTCAATAGTCTGACGCAGCAGACGCACGTCGCGATCGGTGATATGACGGCGATCTTCACGCAGATGCACGGTGATGCCGTCCGCGCCCGCCTGCTCGGCAACGAAAGCGGCCTGTACCGGATCGGGATAGTGGGTGCCGCGCGCGTTACGCACCGTGGCGATATGATCGATGTTGACGCCTAATAACAGTTCAGCCATGACAAAACCTCAAATGTAGCAATAATTCAGGCAGCGCCGCCGCCCCTGCGGCGCGCTGGGTTCACGCCTGGTTATCTTCCGCCGCGTCAGCACGTTTTTTCGGTATGAACTGACGAAACAGCTCCTGGCTTTTTAACGGCTTACCGCCCAGCCAGGGCTTCAGCGCCATACGGGTAAAGCGTTTCGCGGCGCGTAATGTATCGCCGTCGGGAAACTCTCGCTCATAAAGCGCCCGCAGCTGTCGTCCGGTAAAGCTGCGCTGGTTGACGACCAGGCTGGCAATAAAGCCTTTTTCTTCACGATAGCTATAGGTCATGTTATCTGCAATCTCTTCGCCGGTTCCCGCGCAGTGAAGAAAGTCAACGCCATAGCCCATATGCCCAAGCAGCGCCAGCTCGAAGCGGCGCAGCGCCGGTTCCGGGCTGCCGTTGGCCTGCGCCAGCGCCTGAATGCAGTGAAGATAATCGAAGAAGAGTTCGGGAAAGGGAGTTTCATGCTGCAGCACGCGCGCCAGCAGCTCGTTGACGTAGAGGCCGCAGTAAAGAGCGGTGCCGCCTAGCGGCAGCGCCAGCGACACCGCCTCAACGTTGCGCAGCGTTTTAACCTCGCCGCGCCCGCTCCAGCGCACCAGCAACGGCGTAAAGGGCTGAAGCGCCCCCTTAAGATGGGAGCGTTTGGAACGCGCGCCCTTAGAGATAACGCGCACTCGTCCCAGGCTCTCCGTGAAGAGATCCAGCATCAGGCTGGTTTCGCTCCACGGACGCCCGTGCAGAACAAAAGCGCGCTGCCAGCCTTCCATTCAGCAATCAGAGATCGTCAACGTAGCCCAGGCTACGCAGCGCACGCTCGTCATCTGCCCAGCCGGACTTCACTTTAACCCAAAGTTCAAGATGCACTTTCACCTCGAACAGCTCTTCCATATCTTTGCGCGCTTCGATGCCGATGGTTTTGATCTTGGCGCCTTTGTTGCCGATCACCATCTTTTTCTGGCCTTCGCGCTCAACCAGAATCAGGCCGTGGATATCATAGCCGCCGCGCTCATTGGTGACGAAGCGCTCAATTTCCACCGTTACCGAATAGGGCAGCTCGGCACCGAGAAAGCGCATCAGCTTCTCGCGGATAATCTCCGAGGCCATAAAACGCTGCGAGCGGTCGGTAATATAATCTTCCGGGAAGTGATGATCCGCCGCCGGCAGGCGCTTGCGCACGATCGCCGCGATGGTATCGACATTTTTTCCGCTTTCGGCGGAGATCGGCACCACATCCATAAAATCCATCTGCTGGCTGAGGAACTGCATATGCGGCAGCAGAATCGATTTATCGGTGATGTTGTCGACCTTGTTGATCGCCAACAGCACCGGCACCTTGTTCTCTTTCAGCTTGTTGAGCACCATCTCATCATCGGCGGTCCAGCGCGTGCCTTCCACCACAAAGATAATCAGCTCCACGTCGCCGATGGAGCTGCTGGCGGCGCGGTTCATCAAACGGTTGATGGCGCGTTTCTCTTCAATATGCAGGCCGGGGGTATCAACATAAATCGCCTGATACGCGCCTTCGGTATGGATGCCCATAATGCGGTGGCGCGTGGTTTGCGGTTTACGCGAGGTAATGGAAACCTTCTGCCCCAGCAGCTGGTTCAGCAGCGTTGATTTCCCTACGTTCGGGCGGCCGACAATGGCAATAAAGCCGCAGTGCATCTCTTGTTCGCTCATTCGAGTCCCAGCTTAATCAGCGCCTGTTCAGCGGCTGCCTGTTCAGCTTTGCGACGGCTCGATCCGGTGCCCACCACCGGTTCCGCCATGCCGCTCACCTGACAGTGAATGGTAAATTCCTGGTCATGCGCTTCGCCACGCACCTGCACCACCAGATAGGAGGGCAGCGGCAGATGGCGACCCTGCAGATACTCCTGCAGACGCGTTTTTGGATCTTTCTGTTTATCGCCCGGACTGATCTGATCGAGGCGGCTTTGATACCAGCTGAGGATCAGCTTTTCTACCGTCTGAATATCGCTGTCGAGAAACACGCCGCCGATCAGCGCCTCAACAGTGTCCGCGAGGATCGATTCACGACGAAAACCGCCGCTTTTCAGCTCGCCCGGTCCCAGACGCAAACATTCGCCTAAATCAAATTCACGCGCCATTTCCGCCAGCGTATTGCCGCGCACCAGCGTAGCGCGCATCCGGCTCATATCGCCCTCATCCACCCGCGGAAAGCGGTGGTAAAGCGCATTAGCGATAACGAAGCTCAGGATAGAATCGCCGAGAAACTCAAGGCGCTCGTTGTGTTTGCTGCTGGCGCTGCGGTGGGTTAACGCCTGCTGCAGTAGTTCCTGATGAGTAAAAGTGTAGCCCAGCTTTCGCTGCAGCTTATTCGTGAGGATGGGATTCATGCGATACCAATTTCAATAATGCGTCAATTATGCTGCATACGAAACAGGGCTGAGGCTAATCAACGCTAAACAGTTTCGTTTGCAGTGGCTTCCCGAACAGAGGAAGCCACCCGTTTTACAGACGGCCCGGATTAGTGGATGCCGCCAATACGACTCAGGCGAACGCCCGTAGGCCACTGCCCTTCCTGCTTCTCAAAGCTCATCCAGATACCGGTAGCTTTGCCGACGATATTTTTTTCCGGTACAAAACCCCAGTAACGGCTGTCAGCGCTGTTATCACGGTTATCGCCCATCATAAAATAGTGCCCTTCCGGTACCAGCCAGCTGGACTGCGGACTGCCCGCCTGCTGATAATAGTTTCTGCTGTCATTCGACGCATCTTCCCGCAGTAAAATATTGTGGGTAACGTCGCCCAGCGTCTCCTTGCGCATATCCAGACGAATACCGTCAGGCATGCTTTCGTTCAGCGGCACCGGCCAGAAGCCGCCGCTGGTGACCCTGCCGCCATAGCCGCCGAAGGTCTGAATAAACGGACTCGGCTCCACATCAGAGTAGGTAACCGGCAACGCTTTCGTACACGGCTCATCGCCTGCGCACGCCGGCATTACCGTCAGGGTTTTATTCAGCGCATCATAGGTGACCCGATCGCCCGGCACGCCGATTACGCGCTTGATATAGTCGAGGCTGGTATCGCGCGGATATTTAAACACCACGATATCGCCGCGCTGCGGATGCCCGGTAGGAATGAGCGTCGTCTGGGT
The DNA here is from genome assembly GCF_006517625.1 of Mixta tenebrionis. Classification (GTDB taxonomy): domain Bacteria; phylum Pseudomonadota; class Gammaproteobacteria; order Enterobacterales; family Enterobacteriaceae; genus Mixta; species Mixta tenebrionis. The sequence continues at coordinate 214,177 of NZ_VHQI01000005.1, forward strand.
GATGGGATCTTTCAGGCCGTAGGCAAACTTCTCTACCACAATAAAATCGCCGATCAGCAGCGTAGGCATCATCGAACCGGAGGGGATCTGAAACGGCTCATAGACGAACGAACGTACTATAAACACCACAGCCAGCACCGGAAATATTGACGCCAGCGTCTCTACCCAGCCTGAGCGGGGCGTGACGTTAAGCTGCGCTTTTTCATCCGGCGTACCTGCGGTCTGCGCCAGAACCTGCGCGCGTAACGCCCGACGCGCGGGCGCAAATTTAACCTTATCGATACACCAGATGATTCCGGTTATCAGCGTTGCTATCGCCAGAATCAGGGCGAACATATTAGCCATTAAATATCCCTTATTTGCTGTCTTTGCCTACGTGCAGAATAGCGAGGAATGCTTCCTGCGGCAGCTCGACGTTACCTACCTGTTTCATCCTTTTTTTACCTTCTTTCTGCTTCTGCAGCAGCTTTTTCTTACGGCTGACGTCGCCGCCGTAGCATTTAGCCAGCACGTTTTTACGCAGCTGTTTGACCGTCGAGCGCGCAATAATGTGGTTGCCAATCGCCGCCTGGATAGCAATATCGAACTGCTGACGCGGGATCAGATCTTTCATCTTTTCCACCAGCTCGCGCCCGCGATACTGCGAGTTATCGCGGTGGGTAATCAGCGCCAGCGCATCGACGCGCTCGGTGTTGATCAGCACATCCACGCGCACCATGTCGGAGGCCTGGAAGCGTTTGAAATTATAATCCAGCGAGGCATAGCCGCGCGACGTCGATTTCAGCCGGTCAAAGAAGTCCAGCACCACTTCCGCCATGGGAATTTCGTAAGTCAGCGCCACCTGGTTGCCGTGATAAACCATATTGGTCTGCACGCCGCGTTTCTCTACGCACAGCGTGATCACGTTGCCCAGATACTCCTGCGGCAGCAGCATATGACATTCGGCGATCGGCTCGCGCAGCTCGCTGATATTATTCAACGGCGGCAGCTTGGAGGGGCTGTCGACATAGATTACCTCGCCGCCGGTGGTTTCCACTTCATATACGACGGTCGGCGCGGTGGTGATCAGATCGAGATCGTATTCCCGCTCCAGGCGCTCCTGAATGATCTCCATATGCAGCAGGCCGAGGAAGCCGCAGCGGAAGCCAAAGCCGAGCGCCGTCGAGCTTTCCGGCTCGTAGAACAGCGAGGCGTCATTCAGGCTCAGCTTGCCCAGCGCATCGCGGAAGGCTTCGTAATCATCGGAGCTGATTGGGAACAGGCCGGCATAAACCTGCGGCTTCACTTTTTTAAAGCCCGGCAGCGCCTTATCCGCCGGCAGCTTAGCGCCGGTCAGGGTATCGCCTACCGGCGCGCCGAGGATATCTTTGATGGCGCACACCAGCCAGCCTACCTCGCCGCAGTGCAGCGCATCGCGATCCACCTGCTTCGGCGTAAAGATGCCCAGGCGATCGGCGTTGTACTGCTGACCGGTACTCATCACCTTAATCTTTTCGCCCTTGCGCAGCGTGCCGTTTTTAATCCGCACCAGCGAAACCACGCCCAGGTAGTTATCAAACCAGGAATCGATGATCAGCGCCTGCAGCGGACCGTCCGGGTCGCCTTCCGGCGGCGGAATATCGCGAACCAGACGCTCCAGCACTTCAGGGACGCCGACGCCGGTTTTCGCCGAACAGCGCACCGCATCCGTCGCGTCGATGCCGACGATATCTTCGATCTCCTGGGAGACGCGATCGGGCTCGGCCGCCGGCAAATCGATTTTGTTCAGTACCGGCACCACTTCCAGATCCATTTCCATGGCGGTGTAGCAGTTAGCCAGCGTCTGCGCTTCCACGCCCTGACCTGCATCCACCACCAGCAGCGCGCCTTCGCAGGCGGCCAGCGAACGCGATACTTCGTAAGAGAAGTCAACGTGGCCTGGGGTATCGATAAAATTGAGCTGGTAAGTTTCGCCGTTCTGCGCCTTGTAATCGAGCGTAACGCTCTGCGCCTTAATCGTGATGCCGCGCTCGCGCTCCAGATCCATAGAGTCCAGAACCTGCGCCGCCATTTCGCGCTCGGTTAAACCGCCGCAGATCTGGATCAGACGATCGGATAAGGTGGATTTACCGTGGTCAATGTGCGCGATGATCGAAAAGTTTCTTATATGCTTCATTATGGAGGTTTTTCTGCCTTACAAATGCTGAAACTCTCGCGATACAACCTCAGGAGAGCGTGTAATATCACAGGCGGAGACGGCCCGAATGGCGCATTGTACACGACATATCAGGGTGGTGGAATCATCGCGCCGGGAGATAAAGCAAGGAAAACGGGATGATAGCTTATTTGACGTAAAGACGCGCCAAAAAAGCGCTGGCGCTATGCCAGGCGAGTTGAATCGCCCGGCGAAAAATCACAGCGATTCTTGTTCAACGCGGATCGCGTCGGCAGGCAGCATAATGTTAAGAATAACCGGCTGGAAGGCTTCGCGATCGCCAAAACGCGCGGAAACCCCTTTGGCAACGATAAAACCGCCGATGCCGCCCAGCAGCGCGCCGCAGGCCGCCGCCAGATCGCTGTGAAACAGCATCTGAAACAGCCCGGAGAGAAGAAACAGCCCTGCCAGCGGCGTCATATAGACCAGCAGCGCCGAACTCAGCAGGCTGCTCTCACGAATGCCCAGCTCAACGCGCTGGCCCGGCTGCAGCGGCTTTTCGCTGGCAATCTGCATCACGTGCGCATCTTTCGGCCCCAGCTTGTTGAGCATGGCGCTGCCGCACCCTTTGCGGGCCGAGCAGCCGCTACAGCTGGTTTTAATTTCTGAATGCAGCGTGGCGATGCCGTCCTGCCACGCGACTACCGTGGCCCATTCTCTCATCATCGTGGCGTACCTAAGTTAATACTGTCGGCGATCCGCTTCGCGGTTGCGGGCGGCAGCTCGCCGACAATGGTAATTTCAGCGTTATTGCGCGACGCAGTTTGCACCGTTCGACGGCCGGTACGCAACAGCTGCGTGACGCTGCTTTTATCCGCCGGACTGACGTTAATCGAGAAACTAAACAGCCCGTCCGAGTAAAACCTTGATTCTACCGGCTTATTGATTGCCGGCAGCGCACGACGGCTTTGAGCGATTTCTTTCATGCCGGCAGGAAGCCAGCCAGGGCGCCAGCTAAATGACACTTTCTGGTTCTTCGGCACCGACAGCGAAGGCGGCAGATTAGCGTTTTTCAGCCCCTGCATCAGGTTGCGTACGCCATCATCGACGGCAAAGCTGACCACGCGATACTGCTCCAGCGTTTCGCCGTCGCGATCGAGCAGATCGATACGCAGCGGCAATTTAGTTTCGCTGTCGAGCCAGATGATGTAGCTGTAGCGCGTACCGTCGCGCGCCACGATGCGCACCACCTCGCACAGCTGATCGGCAATGCGCGTACGGCCTACCGGTACAAAATCGTAGCTGGAAGTCAGGCGTTGGAAATCGGCGTAGACCACCGCCGGCAGCGCATCGACAATATGCGATCCGGGTAAAGAAAACGGCTCAAGCCCCGGCTCAAAATAGCTGACATCGTTTCCGCGCTGAATAACCTCCCGGCGCGGGCCGTCCATCTGCAGCAGCTGGGCGTAGATTTTGTTATCAATCACCGCATGACGATAGCGCAGCGATTCAATACCCAGCCGCGAGACGTTGATATAAGCGAGTTCGTAGTTGAGGGACTGGCTGGCCTGTTCCATCTGTTGCAACAACGCCCCGGATGCAGTTTCCTGCGCCGGGGCGACGGATGAATAAAACAGGCCGCCAGCCAGAAGGCTAACGGCACACCAGAGCTGCTTCATTACTGCTGCTGTATTCCTAACGACTGATTTCCTGGAACCTGAACCTGCGCCTGCTGCGGACCATGCGGATCAAACTGCATCTGTTCAGTATGCAAACGACGCTGCAGCTCGTAATCCTGCAGCATGGCGTTTACCCGACGGCGCTGCTCCTGCACCTGACGGCTTGAGCTATTGGTATCAAAGCTGTCAGAGGGAACGCCCAGGCTTACCGGCGACGCTTTGCCCATCATCGGCAGGGTGTTGAACACCGGCGCTTCTGGCGATTCGCCCGTTTCCTGCGGTTGATTGTAGTGCTGAACGCCGACAATCACCGCCAGCGACACGCAGGCGGCAACGCCGACCTGGGTAATTTGCGCCGCCCAGGGACGCAGCTTCTTCCAGAAGGGCATTTTTTCCCAGCGGTCGGGCTGCGGCTGCGCTTCCGGGATCAGCGTAGCGACGCCGTGCGCAGGCTCCTGTTCAATGGCGGCGGCTACGCGTGCGGCAATATCAATATGCACGGTTTCGCCGATGTCGCCACGCAGCGTATCGCGGATAAGATGATAGCTTTCCCAGCTTTGTTGCAGTTTAGCGTCTTTAGACAATGCGGAGATCACTTCGTTGTCCAAAGTTTCGCCATCCATTAAAGCGGAAAGTTTTTCTTTCTGCATGCCTTAGTACCCTTCCTGTATCCGTTATCGCTAACGTTGGATAAGCGGTTGAACTTTGTTATCGATGGCCTCTCGCGCGCGAAAAATGCGCGAGCGCACGGTGCCTACCGGACAATCCATAATGGCAGCTATCTCTTCATAGCTTAAACCATCCAACTCCCGCAGGGTAATTGCCATGCGCAAATCCTCCGGAAGCGACTCAATGGTACGGAACACTATCTGTTTCAACTCATCAGACAACATTAAGTTCTCTGGGTTCGATATTTCTTTCAGCGCGCCGGCGCTTTCGAAGTTTTCCGCCTCCATCGCGTCTACATCGCTGGACGGCGGGCGACGTCCCTGAGCAACCAGATAGTTCTTCGCGGTATTAACGGCAATTCGGTATAGCCAGGTGTAAAATGCGCTATCGCCGCGGAAAGAATCCAGCGCGCGATACGCTTTGATAAAAGATTCCTGTACCACATCCGGTACGTCGCCTGACGGAACGTAACGTGAAACCAGGCTCGCCACTTTATGCTGGTAACGAACAACCAGTAAATTGAATGACTTCTGATCTCCTTTCTGTACCCGCTCAACGAGAATCTGATCCGTTAATTGCTCGCTCATCCGAGGTAATGTCTCCCCAAATCATTCTCCACGCGTAAATGAACCACCAGCAATCACTCAACTTTATGAGCAAGCCCTCATTAGAGCCAGCCATAAGACAATAGTTCAGTTACGCCACTTTTTTGTTACGTCACCGGGTTTTACACGTCAGGATTATTGAGCATGCCAGAAATAGTGTACGCCGCTGCTGTGTTTGTTCATAGTAAACCGGATACCGGGCGTAAGCCGCAGAGTACCTGATGCGCATGACATTTTCATCACTAAAGCGCACTTATTGCGCTTTGTTAATCATAGTAAACAAGAAGGCAACGGACAGTAGCCTGTCATAACCTAAAGCCGGTTTGCATTGCGCTGGATCGCACCTTCACTTTCTTTTAGCGCTTTTTTAAACGCTGTTTTTTACTTATGCTCTCAGCACCACTTGTTTAGTAAATTAAACATCATGAGCGAAAAATCCGATTATCAGTGTGACGTTTTGATTATTGGCAGCGGCGCGGCGGGCCTCTCTCTGGCGCTACGTCTGGCAGCGACGCAGCAGGTCACCGTACTTAGCAAAGGGCCGGTCAGCGAAGGATCCAGCTTCTATGCGCAGGGCGGCATTGCGGCCGTTTTCGATGAAATGGACAGCATTGAAGCGCACGTGGAAGATACGCTGATTGCCGGCGGCGGGCTGTGCGAACGCGACGCGGTTGATTTTATCGCCCGTAACGCCCGCCACTGCGTCGAGTGGCTAATCGAGCATGGCGTCGACTTCGATAAAGAGACGCAGCCCGACGGCGAGCAGCGCTATCACCTGACGCGCGAAGGCGGCCACAGCCATCGCCGCATTCTGCACAGCGCCGACGCTACCGGACGCGAGGTCGTTACCACGCTGGTAGCGCAGGCGTTAAGTCACCCAAACATCCGCATCCTTGAGCGCACCAACGCGGTCGATCTTATCCTCTCTGACCGACTCGGCCTGTGCGGCCCCCGTCGCGTACTGGGCGCATGGATCTGGAACCGCAATCTGGAGCGGGTGGAAACCTGCAGCGCGCGCGCCGTGGTGCTGGCTACCGGCGGCGCGGCGAAGGTGTACCAGTACACCACGAACCCTGACGTCGCCTCCGGCGATGGTATCGCCATGGCGTGGCGCGCAGGCTGCCGCGTGGCGAACCTGGAGTTTAACCAGTTCCATCCCACCTGCCTGTATCATCCCCAGGCGCGTAATTTTCTGCTCACCGAGGCGCTGCGCGGCGAAGGCGCGCTGCTGCGTCGCCCGGACGGCAGCCGCTTTATGCCCGACTTCGATTCACGCGCCGAGCTGGCGCCGCGCGATATCGTCGCCCGCGCTATCGATCACGAGATGAAGCGGCTGGGCGCCGACTGTATGTATCTGGATATCAGCCACCAGCCCGCCGGGTTTATTCGCGCCCATTTCCCGATGATTGATGAAAAGCTGCGCTCGCTGGGCTTTGATTTAACGCGCGAGCCGATCCCGGTAGTGCCGGCGGCGCACTACACCTGCGGCGGCGTCATGGTCGATCGCCACGGGCGCACCGACGTCGACGGGCTGTACGCTATTGGCGAGGTCAGCTATACCGGCCTGCATGGCGCCAACCGCATGGCTTCCAACTCGCTGCTGGAGTGCCTGGTGTATGGCTGGTCGGCGGCGGAGGATATGCTGGCGACGCTGGCGCAAACTGAGCGCGTCGATCGGCTGCCCGCCTGGGATGAGAGCCAGGTGGATGATTCCGACGAACGGGTGGTAATTCAGCATAACTGGCACGAACTGCGGCTGTTTATGTGGGACTATGTCGGCATCGTACGCACCAGCAAACGCCTGCAGCGCGCCAGCCGCCGCATCGCTCTGCTCCAGCAGGAGATTGAGGAGTATTACCGCCATTTCCGCATTTCCAATAACCTGCTGGAGCTGCGCAATCTGGCGCAGGTGGCGGAGCTGATCGTCCGCTGCGCCATGCAGCGCAAGGAGAGCCGCGGGCTACATTACACCCTTGACTACCCTGCGGCGCTGCCGCAGTCCGGCCCAACTATCCTGACGCCGCCGGGCTACATAAACAGATAGAAATCCTGGGTCAGACTGCAAAAGGCAGGCGAGTAGCTGCGGTCTGGCCCGCGAATCACAGTGCGCTCCTGCAGCAGTTCGCCTGAGGCGGGCGAGAATGCCAGCAGCACGCGATGCGGCGGCCGCGCCTCAATTTCCGCCACGTCATTGCGAAAGCGTAAATGCCAGCCGTGCGCCAGCGCCAGCGAGATAAAGCTCTTCCCCTCCTCCTCCGGCAGCACCACGCAGAAAAAGCCATCTTCGCTAATCAGCGCCTCCGCGCTGCGCAGCAGGTCGTCGTGGGTCAGGCTGTGGGTAGCACGAGCGCGATCGCGCGCGGCGCTTGAGCAGGCAGCTCCGGGCGCATAATAGGGCGGATTGCTGACGATCAGCGCGTAGCGCCGCTCCTGCTGCTGCGCCCAGCTAACAATATCAGCCTGATGGATATGAATACGCGCCGCCCAGGGCGACTGCGCCGCATTGTCCGCCGCCTGCGACGCCGCCGCGCCATCCAGCTCGACGGCATCGATCTCCACCCTCTCTGCGGTACGCTGCGCCAGCATCAGCGCCAGCAGGCCGCTGCCGGTGCCGATATCGAGAATACGGCTCGCCTGCGCGACCGGCGCCCACGCGCCCAGTAAAATACTGTCCGTACCCACTTTCATCGCACAGCGATCGTGAGCGATAAAAAAACGTTTAAAAGTAAAGCCGTTGCCACGTAATGGCGGTTTTGATTGCGACATAATCGGGACCAGAAACAAAAACGCAGCCAGCATAGGGGAAATAAGAATGGGTTAAAAGCCATAAACTGCCGACAAACAGATGAAGATCGCCGCCAATCTGTCTATAATCAGCGCCCCAAACTGAGGTAGACCATGACCGCAACCACATTTTCCGAACTCGAACTTGATGAAAGCCTGCTGGACGCTCTGCAGGATAAAGGCTTTTCCCGCCCCACCGCTATTCAGGCCGAAGCGATCCCCGCCGCGCTGGATGGACGCGACGTGCTGGGTTCAGCACCAACCGGGACCGGGAAAACGGCTGCCTACCTGTTGCCGGCGCTACAGCATCTGCTGGACTTTCCGCGTAAAAAATCAGGGCCGCCGCGCGTGCTGATTCTGACGCCGACGCGCGAGCTGGCAATGCAGGTAGCCGATCAGGCGCAGGAGCTGGCAAAACATACTCAGCTGGATATCGCAACGATCACCGGCGGCGTGGCCTATATGAACCATGCCGAAGTGTTCAGTGAAAACCAGGATGTGGTGGTCGCCACCACGGGGCGCCTGTTGCAGTACATCAAAGAAGAAAACTTCGACTGCCGGGCCGTAGAAATTTTGATCCTCGACGAAGCGGATCGCATGCTGGATATGGGCTTTGCCCAGGATATCGAAACCATCGCCGCCGAGACGCGCTGGCGTAAACAGACGCTGCTCTTCTCCGCCACGCTGGAAGGCGAAGGCATTAAAGATTTTGCCGAACGTCTGCTGAACGAACCGGTAGAGATTGATTCCGATCCCTCGCGCCGCGAGCGTAAAAAAATCCAGCAGTGGTACTATCGCGCGGATGATATCGTCCATAAAACCAAACTGCTGGTGCATCTGCTGAAGCAGCCGGAAGCAACCCGCTCGATCGTATTCGTGCGCAAACGTGAGCGCGTGCATGAGCTGGTCGGCTGGCTGCGCGAAGCCGGCATCCAGGCAAGCTACCTGGAAGGCGAAATGGTACAGGCGAAGCGTAACGAAGCGCTGAAGCGCCTGATGGACGGACGCGTTAATGTGCTGGTAGCGACCGACGTTGCCGCGCGCGGCATCGACGTTGATGATGTCAGCCACGTATTCAACTTCGATCTACCGCGTACCGCAGACGTTTATCTGCACCGTATCGGACGTACCGGACGCGCCGGACGCAAAGGCACCGCGCTGTCGCTGGTGGAGGCGCATGATACCTTGCTGCTGGAAAAAATCAGCCGCTATATCAGCGAGCCGCTTAAGGCGCGCACCATTGATGAACTGCGCCCGGTCACGCGCGCGCCCAGTCAGAAGCTAAAAGGCAAACCGTCGAAAAAGGTACTGGCGAAACGTAAAGAAAAAGAGAAGAAAAAAGAAGAAGAGAAAAAACCGCGCGTTAAGGTGCGCCATCGCGACCGGAAAAATATCGGTAAGCGACGTAAGCCTTCCGCAGCAGGCAACGGCGCCAGCGAAAACAAGAACGAGAACGCTGAATAATTATCCCGCCCATAAAAAAACCGCCGTTTAACGGCGGTTTTTTCGCAAATAAGAAGCAATATAATAGCTATTGTCAGGCCAGGCTGCGCTCAGGCGGCCTGAAAAGGCAATTTCCCGCCCGTCATGCCGCAGATAAACACTATAATTATTTGTTTTATATAAATTTACCCTGGTGACATCGACGGCTGTTTTTTCAACGCGCCGTCGTTCAGGAAACCGCTTTTTACCTTACAGGCTTTCTGTAAAGGTACGGGTAATCACGTCTCGCTGCTGTTCCGGCGTCAGTGAGTTAAAACGTACGGCATAGCCTGATACGCGGATAGTCAGCTGCGGATAATTTTCCGGATGCTTAACGGCATCTTCCAGCGTTTCACGACGCAGCACGTTAACGTTCAGGTGCTGACCGCCTTCCACGCGTACCTGCGGTTTCATTTCCAGCGGAACTTCACGATACTCGAACTGTCCCAGATCGCTGACCGCCACAATCTGATCTTCGCTGTAATCACCTTTTGCACAAACACAGCGCGCTTCGTCTTTTTCGTCGTCCAGCAACCAGAATGAGTTGAGCAGCGCGTTATTATCGGTTTTTGTAATTTGAATACCTGTAATCATAATTGCCTCCCAGGCGTACTGATACCTACGCCGTTGTTGGCGTCAGGCTTGCGTTTAAACAACATCCGACTCTTTATATACCAACGCCCGCTTGCGCCAACTTTGACCCAGGTCAATAAAATCCTCCAAAGCAAATTGGCGCCGAAGCTAAATTTTTGTTTTAAATCAAATTTTACCTTTGAATTTTTTTGTAAATTTTCAATTTTTTTTAAAGGCTTGCTCGCTGGCGCAGAGTCGCTACTCTGATGTTTTATTTATAAGAAAGGGAGAGTGTCATGGGCAAAGCAATAACCTGGCATGACGTACTGGCGACGGAAAAAGAACAGCCTTACTTTGTTGAAACGCTAAAGACGGTAGCGCAGGAGCGTGCCGCCGGCGTGACTATCTATCCGCCAAAAGAAGATGTTTTTAACGCTTTTCGTTTAACCGAGCTGAGCGACGTAAAAGTGGTGATGCTGGGTCAGGATCCTTATCACGGGCCGAATCAGGCGCACGGACTGGCATTTAGCGTCAGACCGGGCGTGGCGATCCCGCCTTCATTAATGAATATGTACAAAGAGCTGGAAAGCGATATTCCCGGCTTTCAACGTCCGAATCACGGTTATCTGGAGAGCTGGGCGAAACAGGGCATTCTGCTGTTGAATACGGTGCTAACCGTGGAGGCGGGTAAAGCGCACTCCCATGCCCGCTTAGGCTGGGAAACCTTTACCGATCGGGTGATCGCCGCGGTAAACGAGCAGCGCGATAACGTAGTGTTTTTACTGTGGGGTTCGCACGCGCAGAAAAAGGGCAGCATTATCGATACGCAGCGCCATCATGTGCTCAAGGCGCCGCACCCTTCTCCGCTTTCAGCGCACCGGGGATTTTTTGGCTGCCGACATTTTTCCCGCACCAACGAAATTCTGCTACAGCAGGGTGAGACGCCGATCGACTGGACGCCGCGTCTCCCCTGACGCTTTAACGCCGTGACCATGCCACGGCGTTAACAAAATCAGCCTTTAGCTTTCGCTACGGCAACCATCGCCGGACGCAACAGACGCCCGTTAAGCGTATAGCCGCGCTGCATCACCATCATTACGTGGTTCGGCGCTATCTCATCAGATTCCATCATCGACATCGCCTGATGAACATCCGGGTTAAAAGGTACGTTAATTTCGCCCACCACTTCCACGCCGAACTTACGTACCGCCGCCAGCAGCGACTTCAGCGTCAGCTCGATGCCTTCAATCATCGCGCTCAGTTCCGGGTTGCTTTTATCAGCCACTTCCAGCGCGCGCTCCAGGCTATCGATCACCGGCAGCAGCTCATTGGCGAATTTTTCCAGAGCGAACTTATGCGCTTTCTCAACATCCTGCTCGGTGCGGCGGCGGATATTCTCAATTTCCGCCTGCGCGCGCAGCTGAGCGTCACGCACGCCGTTTTGCAGGCCAGCCAGCTGTTCTTCAAGCTGAGCGATGCGTTCATCGCGCGGATCCGCCACCTCTGCTTCAGCCTCCGGCGTCTCTGCGCTATCGTTCTGCTGCTGTTCCATTTCAATCTCGTCTGAGACTTGCTCGTTTGGTGCGTTCTGATCTTTACTACTCATGAATTTCTCCGCGTTTTGCACATTCATCTCGCTGGTTCGCTTATTATGGGGATCAGATTTATGGTTTCAAGGGAACCGGTCACAATGTCAGGGCGATTTGCCTAATAGAGGAATCCAGCATAATGAACAAACCTTTCCAGTGCATCGGCATCGTCGGCCACCCGCGCCATCCCACCGCTTTAACCACTCATGAAATGCTCTGGCGCTGGCTTAGCGAGAAAGGTTATGAAGTCATTATCGAACAGCAAATCGCGCGCGAGCTGGCGCTGGAACAGGTACAAACCGGCTCGCTGGCGGATATCGGGCAGCGGGCCGATCTGGCCGTGGTGGTGGGCGGCGACGGCAATATGCTGGGCGCGGCGCGCGTGCTGGCGCGCTACGACATTAAAGTTATCGGTATTAACCGCGGCAACCTGGGTTTCCTTACCGATCTCGATCCGGATAACGCGCAGCAGCAGCTGGATGACGTGCTGCGGGGCGACTATATCAGCGAGAAACGCTTTCTGCTGGAGGCGCGGGTCTGCCGCGGCGACGGCGCGCCGCGCATCGGCACCGCAATTAACGAGGTGGTGCTGCATCCTGGCAAGGTAGCGCATATGATTGAATTTGAAGTATATATAGATGAGAGCTTTGCCTTCTCTCAGCGTTCTGACGGCCTGATTATCTCTACGCCCACCGGCTCCACCGCCTATTCGCTTTCGGCGGGCGGCCCGATCTTAACGCCCTCGCTTGATGCCATCGCGCTGGTGCCGATGTTCCCGCATACGCTTTCCGCCCGCCCGCTGGTGATAAACAGCAGCAGCACTATCCGCCTGCGTTTTTCCCATATGCGCAATGATCTGGAAATCAGCTGCGACAGCCAGATCGCGCTGCCTATTCAGGAGGGCGAAGATGTGCTGATAAAACGCAGCGACTACCACCTGAGCCTGATTCATCCCAGGAATTACAGTTACTTCAATACGCTCAGCTCTAAGCTGGGCTGGTCAAAAAAATTATTCTAAAAAGCGCGGCGCGCTACTTTACTGGATAAAAAACCAGTTTATACTGTACGAAAAACCATGTCTGTGTTTATGTACAGGAAGGCGCATATGCTGGCCCAACTCACTATCAGTAATTTTGCTATTGTTCGCGAGCTGGAAATTGATTTTCAACGTGGCATGACCGCGATTACCGGCGAAACCGGCGCCGGTAAATCTATCGCTATTGATGCGTTGGGCCTCTGCCTGGGCGGGCGGGCCGAAGCGGATATGGTACGCCAGGGCGCAGCTCGCGCCGACCTCTGCGCCCGCTTTAATCTGAAAGATACCCCTTCCGCCCAGCGCTGGCTGGAAGAAAACCAGCTGGACGACGGCCAGGAGTGCTTGCTGCGCCGGGTGATCAGCAGCGACGGGCGTTCGCGCGGCTTTATTAACGGTACGGCGGTGCCGCTTTCACAGCTGCGCGATCTGGGCCAGCTGCTGATCCAGATTCACGGCCAGCATGCTCACCAGCTGCTGCTGAAGCCGGAACATCAAAAATCCCTGCTTGATGCCTACGCCGATCTTCCGCTGCTGATGCAAAGCATGGCGGCTAACTATCGCCAGTGGAACCAGAGCTGCCGCGCGCTGGCGCAGCATCAGCAACAGATGCAGGAGCGCGAAGCGCGCCGCGAACTGCTGCAATACCAGCTGAAAGAGCTGAACGAGTTCGCTCCGCAGGCGGGCGAGTTTGAGCAAATTGATGAAGAGTACAAACGCCTCGCCAACAGCGGTCAGTTATTATCAACCAGCCAACAGGCGCTGCATCTGCTGGCGGACGGCGACGACAGCAACCTGCAAAGCCTGCTCTATACCGCACGCCAGATGATGGGCGAGCTGGTGAGCATGGATGAAAAGCTGGGCGGCGTGCTGAATATGCTGGAAGAAGCGGCGATTCAGATCAGCGAGGCAAGCGATGAGCTGCGTCACTATTGCGATCGTCTCGATCTCGATCCAAACCGTCTGTATGAACTGGAGCAGCGCCTGTCACGTCAAATCAGCCTGGCGCGTAAGCATCATGTCGCGCCGGAAGCGCTGCCAGCCTTTTATCAGCAGCTGCTGGAGGAAGAGCAGCTGCTCTCGCAGCAGGAGAGCGATCAGGAAGCGCTGAGCATGGCGGTTGCGCAGCATCATCAGGCCGCGCTGGCCAGCGCGCAGAAGCTACACGAGCAGCGCGCGCACTTTGCGCAGGAGCTTACCCAGCTGATTACCGAAAGCATGCACGCGCTTTCGATGCCGCACGGCCAGTTTATGATTAACGTACAGTTCAACCCCGATCAGCTGACCGCCGAAGGCGCCGATCGGATCGATTTCCGGGTAAGCACCAATCCCGGCCAGCCGTTGCAGCCGCTGGCGAAAGTGGCTTCCGGCGGCGAGCTGTCTCGTATCGCTTTAGCTATTCAGGTAATTACCGCGCGTAAGATGGATACGCCGGCGCTGATTTTCGATGAGGTAGACGTGGGGATTAGCGGCCCGACGGCGGCGGTGGTCGGCAAGCTGCTGCGTCAGCTGGGCGAATCTACCCAGGTCATGTGCGTCACTCACCTACCGCAGGTGGCAGGCTGTGGTCATCACCATTTCTTCGTCAGCAAAGAGACGGATGGCGCGATGACCGAAACCCATATGCAGCCGCTGGACAAGCGGGCGCGCCTGCAGGAACTGGCGCGTTTGCTGGGCGGCAGCGAGGTAACGCGTAACACGCTGGCGAATGCTAAAGAGCTTTTGGCCGCCTGATATGCACTTTTTTACATTCCTGCGGTCATATGCTTGCTCTGTAAAGGTTTCCAACTGCGGTCAGGTTTATTATTATCGACAGCTTGTCGCCTGAATGAATACCATGACCGCAGGCTGAGTTCAGACCGTGCTGGCACCCGACTCGCCTGAGAAAGGCGTTGAGCCCAAAAAAGGAATGTATAGATGCGCTGTAAAACGCTGACTGCTGCTGCAGTGTTACTTCTCATGATGACTGCTGGCTGTTCCACTCTGGAGCGCGTGGTTTATCGCCCTGATATCAATCAGGGTAACTACCTGACCTCTACCGACGTCGCTAAGCTGCGCGTTGGCATGACCAAACAGCAGGTCGCTTATACGCTGGGTACGCCGTTGATGAGCGATCCTTTCGGCAGTAGCACCTGGTATTACGTATTCCGCCAGCAGCCTGGCCATGAAAAAGTTTCTCAACAGACGCTGACGCTGACTTTCGACAGCAGCGACGTGCTGACTAATATCGATAATAAACCGAACCTGAGCGGCAACAACCTTAACGATCGTTAAGCTGTCGACAGATAAAGCAAAAAAGGCGCCGAAGCGCCTTTATTTTTTCGCTGAGCGCTCGGCTCGCTGCCGGCGTAGCTCTTTAGGATCGGCAATCAGCGGACGGTAGATCTCAACGCGGTCGCCCTCATTTACCTCATCCTGCAACTTTACCGGACGGCTATAAATGCCGATTTTATTCTGTGTCAGATCGATATCGTGACGCAGCTCCAGTAAACCTGATGCGCGTATCGCCTGCTCTACGCTGCTTCCTTCCGCCAGTTTAACCTGGCGCAGATACTGCTTCTCAGGCAGCGCATAAACCACTTCAACCGTAATATCAGGCACGATAAACCTCTTTAGCCCGATGCGTGAAAGCCTGAACCATGCTGTTTGCCAGTTCTTTGAATATACGACCGAAGGCCAGCTCAACCAACATATTGGTAAATTCAAACTCCAGATTGAGCTCAACCTTACAGGCATCGTCACCCAGTGAAGTAAACGTCCAGCCGCCGGTTAGCTTACGAAACGGACCCTCTACCAGCTGCATGCGAATACTCTGATTATCCGTCAGCGTATTACGGGTAACGAATGTTTTGCTGATACCAGCCTTAGAGACGTCAACCGACGCCGTCATCTCGCCGTCAGCAGCAGACAGCACGCGGCTCCCTGTACAGCCCGGCAGAAACTCCGGGTACGCATCGACATCGTTAACTAACTGGTACATCTGCTTCGCGCTGTAAGGCACGAGCGCAGAACGGCTAATCTGGGCCATAGTGTTTCCTGTCATTCATAAACGTACAAATAATAGCATTTTCAACAGTCAAACAAAAATTCTCTCCGGCGCAAGGCGTGCTAGAATAGCTTTTTTTCCCGGCGGCTATGGGGTCGGGGATGCGATTAACCCTGGTCTGATGTAAACTAAGTTGCACTATGACAAAGAAAAAATCACATAAACCCGGTTCTGCCACCATTGCCCTTAATAAACGCGCCCGCCATGAATATTTCATTGAAGAAGAGTTCGAAGCGGGGCTGGCGCTACAGGGATGGGAAGTAAAATCACTCCGTGCCGGTAAGGCGAACATTAGCGACAGTTATATTCTGCTGCGCGATGGCGAAGCCTATCTGTTCGGCTCAACCTTTCAGCCGTTGGCGGTCGCCTCCAGCCATGTAGTGTGCGATCCCACACGCAACCGTAAACTGCTGCTCAACCAGCGCGAGCTGGACAGCCTCTACGGACGCGTTAACCGCGAAGGCTATACGGTAGTCGCCCTGTCGCTCTACTGGAAAAATGCCTGGTGTAAGCTTAAGATCGGCGTCGCGCGCGGTAAGAAACAGCATGACAAACGCGAGGATGTGAAAAATCGCGAATGGCAGCTGGATAAAGCGCGCATTATGAAGAACGCTCATCGCTAAACGCTGGATTCGGCAATTGATTTTTGTTATACTTGTTCGTTCTTGGGGCTGATTCTGGATTCGACGGGATTCGCGAAACCCAAGGTGCATGCCGAGGGGCGGTTGGCCTCGTAAAAAGCCGCAAAAAAATAGTCGCAAACGACGAAAACTACGCACTAGCAGCTTAATAACCTGCTTAGAGCCCTCTCTCCCTAGCCTCCGCTCTTAGGACGGGGATCAAGAGAGGTCAAACCCAAAAGAGATCGCGTGGATGCCCTGCCTGGGGTTGAAGCGTTAAATCCAATCAGGCTAGTCTGTTAGTGGCGTGTCCGTCCGCAGCTGACCGGCGAATGTAAAGACTGGACTAAGCATGTAGTACCGAGGATGTAGGAATTTCGGACGCGGGTTCAACTCCCGCCAGCTCCACCACTTTAGATAGGACAGTGCAAGGACAGCGCCAGCAAAAACAGGAAGTTAGCAGCCCCGGAAGGACACCGACCAGACGGTAACGGGACGAAAAAGGATACGTAAAGGAGCCGCGGCTCCAAAACAAACAAGCCAGCCTCTCAGGGGCTGGCTTTTTTGTGTCATAAATCTGCAGCACGGTTCTCACCTGCTCGACACAGCCATTAACTTGACACTGTATGTATGACCAGCCAAACATAGCTGTATATCCAACCAGTAAAAGAGCTATCAAAATGCGTGTCGAAATCAGCATTGCCAAAGAAAAATATGGAAAGTTACCGAAAACCGCGCCTTCTGCACTTCAGGAAGAAATGACAAAGCGCCTGAGTAAACAATACCAGGACATTGAAGTTATCGTTAAGCCTGCTGGAAGCGATGGCCTATCAGTCTTCCGTGCAGCGGATAAAGATGAAGCCCGGAAGAACGTGGAAAAAATGCTTCAAGAAGTCTGGGAATCGGCAGATGACTGGTTCTTCTGATATAAAATAGCTGCTCCATAACTCCGATAACCCCAAAAAGATTGACACTTAATTCAATAAGGGTTACTATAACCCTATCAAAACGACGCAGAGAGCCGGAGGATGGATAGCAGGAATGCAATAGCAATGATAGAAGCCGATGGATGGTATCTGGTGAGAGTTAAAGGCAGTCATCACCAGTTCAAGCACCCAACGAAAAAAGGGCTGGTTACGGTAAAACATCCGCAAAAGGACATACCGCTACCAACACTGAAAAGTATCAAGAAACAGGCGGGGCTTTAAGCCCCACCTCTTGGAGGTTTACATGTTGTATCCAGTTGCTATTGATAAAGGCGATTCATCCTTCGGCGTTCGCGTACCTGATATTCCAGGTTGCTTCTCTGGCGGCGACAACTATCAGGATGCGATAGAGAGCGTGCGTGAGGCTATCGAGGCACATATCGAATTACTGGTGGAAGATGGCGAAGCGGTGCCGGAAGCCACCAGTGTTGAAAACTGGCTGGCCGATCCTGATTATGCAGGTGTGGTATGGGCGCTGGTTGATGTGGACGTTACCCGATTGATGGGGAAAGCGGAAAAAATCAACGTAACACTTCCTTCTTTGCTGATCCGCCGTATCGATCAGTTTGTCGCTGCACACCCTGAGTACGGTAGCCGTTCCGGCTTCCTGTCCCGCGTGGCGGCTGATAAAGTGATTGGAAGAGAAAAACGTTAAGCCTCGCAAGAGGCTTTTCCATAACTATATGGATGGTTGAAATAGACGATGATTAGATATTATTACTATTTACTAAAAAAAAGAGTAAGCCCCGCCAAGGCTCGTCTATTCTTTAATACATCAAATTTTTCTCGTAGAAAGAAAAATAAAATACTATCTAAAACTGGCATAACAACAAGCTCACACACAGCCATAGTCGCGCCGTTTTACTTTGAATTTGGAAACATACATTTCATCGGTGATGTACTTATCAATACGGGATGCAATTTTCTTGATAATGAGATAATAACAATAAGAACCGGAACCATGATTGGCCCAAACGTAACATTAACTACGGTCAGTCACCATACAGATCCGATTTTACGTCACGGAGCCAATATAATTGCCCCGATAGAAATAGGTGAAAACGTATGGATTGGCGCAGGTGCTGTAGTTTTACCCGGCATAACTATCGGGGATAACAGCGTGATTGCTGCAAATAGTGTGGTGACTGCCGACGTACCAGCAAATTGTTTATATGCCGGTACACCCGCAAAATTTAAAAAAGCGCTGTAATTATGCACTTCTATACCACCCCATCAGTTTAATAAATGAGTTAGTCACAGCAAATGCCGCTCCAGAACCAGTATTTACCGTTGTCCCTGAGACAGAATGAGCGTGAGCGCCAATACCAACAGTATGGTTATGTGCACCTATGCCGACATTATGTGCGTGAGCTCCTGCAGCTGTGGTTGTTTCTGTAACACTTCCCATGTTTGTATTGCCCGATGGCCAACCCCATCCAGCTTGCCAACGCAGGAAATTGTAATTATGAGTATGGTTGCCTTGTACATCTGTTTGCTTTGTGCCGTAGTCAAAAGTACTTGTTGTTTTAGTTCCATAATCAAAGCTGCTAGTGTTGGCCGAAAAAGTATGCGCGTGTGCTGGCAAATTAGCTGTTACGAGTGTTACCGAATCGGAGCCGCCCGTTGACATAACGTCACTGCCGTTGGCGCTGGCCAGACGAACTGTGCGATTTTCACCAATATATTTCCATGTAGTGCCGGGGAAAAGCGTATTCGGATTTTTATTTTGGGCAAACCAGGTAACAACACCAACCGGGTAGATAGAATCATAAATATATCCTATCTCTTTTAATGCCAACCCCCCCAATCCCAAATTCGCGCGCGCAACAACATTATCAACCAGATCCGACAAATTTTTATTACGGATAAGTGCATCAGGTATTTTTGACGTAACAGTCCTAACAATAGACTGATAAAGCTGATCATGCTGGTCTTTATTCAAACTAAGCCCAGACTTTTCAATAACATTACACAGCTCTTCCTGAACAGCATCCCACATATCGCTGTTCAGGTCTGTGGCACGGCGGCCAGTAGCCGGATCGCCATTAGTAAAACCGTTTTTTCCCTGCCCAAATTTGTCGATTTGAGCCGTGGATGTATCAATTCGATGCATCTTCTGTTCCTTCCGGATAAGCAAAAACTACGACGGTGTGAGAGGGGCAAAGCTTATCGATCACACACTCGGCTACGGTGTCGCCCCACGTTCTGATCGCTGAATCGCAGGTACTGGTACAGGTTTGCCAGGCGATATTGGCATCAGCCGGAATATTCACCCGCCAGTAATAGCGCCAGAACTCGCCCCATTCAGGGTCCGGTGAGCTGTCAAGGTTCTGGAATTGTTCAATCGTGGCCGTCGTATAGCCCAGCGCGTCGAGCTGCTCACGATAAAAACGCTCATTAATCCCACCAGCAACGTTAGCTTTAGCATCCAGACGCTGCTGGCGCTGGCGTAGCGTCTGCACACCATCGGGGGCGCAGGAGTCCGGCAAACCATACAGCGCTTCATACCGATCAATTAGTTCAGTGGTCTGCCCCGGGTCAATTTCCTTCATTAATACGCCGGCGCGCTGGTGTACGCGGGTTAGCGACGGAGCCAACCCCTCAATAAGCGGATTCTTTCCCTCCCAGGCGGGCCCGGGTGGCAGCAGATGGTAAAGCAGCTGCGTGTACTCGTCATTCAGCGCCATGGCTATTCAGTCGCCTCCGTGTAGGTTTGCCAGGTGATTTCTCCCAGTACTGGCAGTTCGATTTGCCCCAGCACGATATCAACCGCTGGAGAGCGGAGCTGATGTGCCACTTCGTCAGTGGCCAGACTGATTGCTTCGCTTATACGCGACAGATAGACCTTCCCGGACGGCTGACCATCACGGAGCATGAGCGAATTCAGTTCAGCGGTGACCGCCGTGCGGATTTCAGGCGTGTCTTTTGCCAGGGCGATTGTCATCGGGATAACATGCTCAGTTGCAGCAAAGACAAACAGGCCGCCGCCGGCAACTGGTGCAAGGGGCAGAATATGCGCACGCACTGCCTGTACAACATCATCTGCAGGTGCCGGGTTAGCGGGATCACTGGTGGCAACCATCACGCCAACGGTACCCGTCCCCTGATAATGACGGAACGTCCAGGCGCGGGTAATTCCGGCAATCTCTTTCGCCCAGATGATGTAATCCGGATCTGCGCCGCCCTGCGGGATCCAGTAATAGCGCTCCATCACGCGCGCACGCCACGTCTCCAGTTCCTCCACATCATCCCCACCGTTCAGCGTGTCGGCGTAACCGGTGGATGGAATACCGCTAATCGGCGTGCCCAGGCGCAACGCAATGCCGTCGTCAGTATTCCCGGCCACCCCTGCCACATCGGCAACCACCGGCACACGTAACAGGCCGCCGGAGGCTTTAACGGTTTGGGTGGTGGTAAAAGTAACCTGATCGTCACGCTGGATCTGCGTGCCAGCCGGCAGGGTTGGCGTACCGCCGAGCCCATCCCAGCGGATAAACCCCGAAGCAGCAACAGCATCTTTTCGCGGGCACCGCTTGATGCGCGCGTGGCGATAAAGCCAGTCTTCATCGCACAAATCAGGCAACATGTTGCGGGCCAGATAATCAAGGTAGCCATACAGCGTATGTACGGCGGCGGCCTGCACCCTTCCATAGACCTCTGCATCCATACGCCGCAATACCGCATCCTGCTGAAAGCGCGTCAGTAAGTCGCTGCGAATAGTGGCGATCAGCTGCGGGAGTTCAGGGCGTGCAAATTGACTGTCAGCCATTCAGTTCGCTCCAGATATCATCAAAGGTAATGTTGTGTATGGCCCCGTCCCGCTGATAAACCGTTACGCCAGCGGCCAGTGTGTCTATTCCGGTACGCTCAGAGGTCACATCAATGCGTGCCGCAACACCATCCTCAGTCATCCACGACAGCGCCTGCTGCATGTATTCGCGGGCGTCCTGTGGGGTTTTGTTGGTGAGTTTCCGGCGTTTCAGCAGATACAGTCGGGAGCCGATACGGTCATTCTGAACCGTGGGCCACGTATCGCCCCACCAGCCGTAAGGCTGCGGGGTTTTATCGTCCCGCTCAGCGCGGCGCCACGTGAAGAGAGAAATCACCACGGCGCGCGTCAAAAGGTCGAGCGGATCCGAGGCATCCTTTCGGATTCCATTAACATAGAGGATCATGGTGTCAGCTCATGGGTTGGTCTGGCTTGTTGGTCGTTCCACCACCGTCGCCATTTTCTTTATGGGTGTGACCGTTATACGTAACCCGCATCTCGGCCATGGTTTTACCGCTACCGTCGCAGTTATCTTTGATGTCGCCAGTGGATTCGAGCGGCATTTCAAAGCGGGCTTTCGGGGCATTTTTGAAAACGATGGGCTTCCCGCCACCATCAACAACGATCCCGCCACGGGTTAAGGTAACGGACTGGCCCTGATCGTCATAAATGGCAACTTCGCCGCGGGCAAGGCCTTTAAGCCGGTACCGCCTGTCAGCAACAATAACCGCCATACCGTGTGAGCGGTCACCGCCGGGAAACAGCACTACCGCCTCAGCGCCGTTCTGCGCGGCAGAGGTGAAACCATAAGGTTCAAGATGCTCAACCCCTTCCTTGGGGTCACCGGCAATCAGCTTCAGTCCTGCTGCCTGGCATTTTTTCGCGGTATCAAGTGCGGTAATAACAGCACGGGCCACGATATTTCGGAGGGAGTTATTCATCAGAACTCGATCCCCCCACTGGACTTTTTCTTCTTCGTCTTCGGCTTTGTCGGCTCAGGCAGATAAGCATCCGCTGGCCCGACCCTGATTTCAGTGATCGTGCCGTTATTGTCCTGGCTGTAAGTCACCTCGGCGATCACCAGCGTTTCATTATCAAAACCATTCAGCGGGTCATAAACCACCACGGACTGATTTGGCTTCCACAATTCCCCGTTCCCCTGGCGCCAGCCCTGCACGGTGTAGGTTGTCTCCTGCGTTTTAGCTGCACGCTGGCGCGCCTCGAATTCACAGCGGGATTTGCAGCTGTCGGTAGTGGCCGTGCCGGACTGCTGGAGAGTATGAGGCCGATAGCGGGTTACGTCAGAATCAGAGGTACTCTGGCGAATAGCGGCAATCGTGGCTTCGCCAAAATCATCGTCAGTGCCAGGACGTTGCCCGGTGACAAGATAGCTGGAGAAACGATCGCGCACGCTACGCTCAGTATCGCAGGACAGGATATTATCCCCCAGCACCAGCGCTGTGACGGCTTTGGCACTTCCGGGCGTACCCAGCACCAGCCGCCCCTGCTCATCGTCATACGCCAAAGCCTGAACCTGGCCCAGCAGGCGATTCAGACAATCCACTACCGTTTCACCATGCTCAGGCTGAGCATCAATCACAGCCGCTACCGGGGCACCAGCATCAACAACATCAATCCCGAATGGCTGGGCCAGCGTACTGGCAATACGAAACAAATTTTTCCCGCTCTGCTGAGCAGGTGCCGCACTGCAATCAATAAGATCGGCAGTTTTGCTTCTGCCAACGATACCGCGTGTAATACTGCTGGCGTCGTAACGCAGCGGCAGCGCTTCAACCCATCCGGTTATCACCAGATCTTCACCAATCAACACCTCTACCTTATCGCCATTTTTGATCTGCAGGGTGCCATCAGGGCTACCGGGCCACTGGCTGGTAATCGCAACGTTGAAATCCCGGGCAATACGATCGATGCCGGCACTGATACGAACCGATGTCCAGCCGCCCCATTCGCGCCCGTTGATGCGCAAAAAAACAGTATTGTTCATCGTACCGGCACCCTCAGCGGTTCAACCGGCACAAAGCCGGGATGGCGGACAGGATTACGGGTCAAAATGTCAGATTCGCGCCCAGCGTCGTCATACCAGCCAGCGGCCAGTACCAGAGCAGGCAGAACATCATCCGGCGTTCTCTGTGCGGTGCGCTCTACCTGCGCCAGCCGCGCCGAAATATCACGGTTCAGGCCTGTACGCATCGTGGATATCTGCTGGAACAGAGAATCGTCACTGATCCGCAACTGCTCCTGGTCTATTGCCGCATTGAGCGCCGCGCGGATATCGGTGAGGTCATCCCAGTTTGGCGGAGGAGTGGCACTGCTGACTATCTGCGCACCATCAAGCGCCGGGTGCGTGACAGTGATAATGTCCGAATCACTGGTCGTTGCGGTATTTTGGGCTGACGAAACACGTGGCTGCGCCAGCGTCGTCACCGCAGCAGTGGCCGTACTGATAGCCGTTGTCCTGATGGCCGCCGCGACCAGATTACTCTGCGTTTTTTGGGTGACTACAGATCCAGAGTCAGTGGACCAGGTGCCACGCGGCGAAAGACCAGGATCCTGCGTAATACCGGACAGGGTTTTTATCATCGTGACCAAATCTGAAGTATCGCCACTAAGACGATCTCCTGCCCGCCAGGCTTTTTGAAGCGCTCTGACAAAATCATTCGCGGCGCTGGGCGGCATCAGAATGACCGACAAATCCCCCTGCAGTAGCCGCATGGCCGCTGACACGCCCGAATCGACCATCTTGAATGCATCCGAAACTGTGTTGATCATCGCCGTGGCATCGGCAATCACGTCATTCTGGATAAAGTCCGGGATACCGGAGAGGCCAAACGCGGAGAACATACTGTCAATGGCATCGTCAAACAGCCCGCCTGACTCATCAAGGCGCTGCGCCGTCGCCATGCCAGCAACCGGAAAGGTTAACTCTCCGCTCTCCACAAACTCGAATGAAATGCGCGCCATGCGCCCTTCTGCACTGCTGTGCGACACCTTCACAGTGCCGTTTATGCTGCCCTGCATTTCACCATACTGAGGATGAACCAGCGTTCCGGGGCCGTTCGTCTCCACAGCGGCAATCAGGCGATCCCGCTGGTCAGCATAATCGCCCCCAATTACGTAGGCGTTGATGGTCAACCTGCGCGCTGCTCTGCCAAGATCCTCCGCCCAGGGCTTATCTCTGTTGGGGTACTCATGCAACTGTACCCGGCGCCCAAAGGATGCATCGTCATCCTCTACGGAGAAAGGCACCCCCCGAAATGACGCATCGCGCAGGCGATCGCGCCAGTCTGGCGTAGAAAAAAATGCCATGGTTTCACCTTTTGAAAGAACCGCCGGAGCGGATTAACGAGGGTTTTTAAAGGGCGAATAGCCTACATCGTGGGAAATCCCCATCAGAGGATTACCGGATGCCGGAATATCTGTCACGCGCATACCCTGGGGGGCATTTTCGAAGGTCACTTTCAGTTCACTTTTCTGTGCGCCGGTTGTCGCCGCACGATCAAGAACATTTGGGTTTCTGTTTAACGGTATGGAGGGACGATAACGCCCCTCCGGAATGGCGTTGTCAATGCCAAGGATCTCTTTCAGCCGGGGAATAAAGCCGTTGTAACCCCGTTCCCGCTCCTTCGCCTGCATCTTCTGCACCAGGAACGTGCCTTTATCCACGCCAGCATCTTTTGCATCCTTGTCCAGTTCATCCAGTTGCTTCAGCAGTGAAACCACGATCCCGATCGTCAGTGTCATGGCCCCCATTTTGCCGATTTTACCCAGCAAACCGGACAGCTGACCCGCCAGCAGCACCGACTGACGCAGGGAACCAATCGTATTAACCGCAAATGATCCCGCCATGACCAGGCCGACACCTTTGATCACCGTTTCCCAGCCTCCCATTGCCTGTGCGACTTTATCCACCTCCTGCCATACCTCCTTGATAACCGGACCAACCTCATCCCAGTTATCAATAATCAGCATGGCCCCCGCAGCCAGGGCTGCTATGGCTATTTTTGCCGGAGACAAATTGATAACGCTGTTAAGGATTTTAATCGCCCGGGACAAGGTGCCGATCGATACACCAACAGCCAGCAATGCGGCACCAAACTTAGCCACAGACTGCACCAGCTCCGGGTTAGCCCGTACAAATTCCCTGACATGCTCCAGATAAGGCATAACCGCTTTAGCGGCCTCGTTGATGGCTGGCAGGAAAGTATCGCCAAGCGTCACAGAAATCGCGTTGACGCTGTTTTTCAGCAGGGTCAGCTGGTTTTCCGTCGTGGCGGCGCGTGAGGCATATTCCTTCTGCATTGAGCCGCCATACTCCTGAGCGTCTCCGACACGTTTAAAGTTGGTGCGCAGCAGATCCAGGTTGGTCAGCAAGGGAGCTATCGCGCTGAGAGATTCCTTGCCGAACAGCGCGTTCATGACGGCGGCCTGTTTCGCTTTTGGCACCTTCGCCAACGAGTCCAGCACCTTCAGCATGGCGCCGCGGGAATCCTTCTGCATATCCTCAGCGAGTTTCTTCGGATTCAGCTTCAGGAAAGCCATCGCCTGCTTCTGTGCCTTCGTGGCAGAATTGCCGGCAGTCAGCGATAGCATAAAGTTTTTGATGCCGGTTGAGGCTATCTCTGACTCCACCCCCATCCCGGCGATGGTGGCCCCCATTGCTGCAATCTCCCCTGAGGCTACCCCGGCAACACTACCCAGGGGGCCGATCCGGGTCACAATGTCCGAGATTTTCTTCGCGTTCGCAGGGCCGGTATTCCCCAGATAGTTAATTTTATCGGCGAGGACAACGACATCATCCTGCGTCAGCTTAAATGCCGTGCGCCACTGCGCCATCATCTGGCCCGACTCTTCGGCGGTGGTATCAAATGCCACCCCCATCTTCACCGCATCACTGGCGAACTGCATCAGATCGTTTTGGGCGATACCGGCCTGACCACCAGCAGCGACAATTTCTGCAATCCCTTCCGCCGCCATCGGCAGCTGGGTGGAAAGCGTCAGAATGTCGTCGCTCATCTGCGCAAAGGCTTTTTTATCGTCCAGGCCGTCAACTACCTTACGGATGTCGGCCATTTTTGATTCAAAACCAATCGCGGAGTTTATTGGCATCGCCAGCGCACCGAGAATCGCGGTACCGGCCGCCGCAGCCCCCAGCGCCAGACCGGCCATTTCCTTCTGGAACCCCTTCAGCTCCCGCTGCATCCCTTTCAGCGGGCCGGATAGCTGATCAACGGCGGTGATGATGGCCTTTAACTGGAAACTGTCAGCCATGCTTTATTTCCTCATTAATGCGGACGGCCTCCGATTCCAGTTCCAGAAATTCAGATATGGCCGCCCGCCGGAGCTCAAGGGGGTTTAGTCGCCAGAAGTGAGCGGTGTTGTAGAGCCGGTTTCTGAGGTTGTCTCCCCCGCCGATTGAGTAAAAAAATTGAGGATCAGCATGCTGGCCTTGAAAATATCGAGTTTCGCCAGTTTCGCCGCGGACGAACGTGGGATACCCGCCAGCAGCGGGATATATTTCAGCGCAACGGAGCTGTCAATTTTAATCGCGCCTTCCGAGGAAACCGTAAACGGGAAACCGATCGCTTCGATTTCGTCATATGACGGTTCACGCAGTTCCAGCACATGCAGTTTTTCGTTATGAGCCATAATCGGCTCTTTAAGCTTCAACTCTTTTGTCATTGGTAAAATCCTTCTTCACCGTGGAACTCCAGATCCACCGTGCCCTCTTCGGGGTTATGGTTAGCTTCGCCGTGCAGCCAGGCATTGGAAAGCACGTACACCTGACCGTTAGCCAGCTCAGATGTGATGGTCATGACATCAGACGAGGTGATTTTGTCGACGGGAAAGTTTTTCGGAACTTTGGCAGTGACCTTCGTATACGCTGCGCGGCTCGTTTCTTTGTAATCAACAGATCCGTCCAGGCCGATCACGTCATCACGGACTTTGGTGTTCATGGGGACTTCAATGCCGCCGGTAACTGATAGCTGCTGGCCGTCGATTTTGAAATAGGTCGTTCCCGCAATCTTTGCCATTATGCGGCCTCCTCGTTGTACTGCAGGCGGAACTGATTAAGCACAGCAAACACGCGCAGCTGGTTGACATAATCTGGCGGGAACAGCACATCCAGACGGTTCGGATCGTTCGCGTTGCGCTCAACGATCAGGTATTTCTGGAACAGGTCAAAGTTCTCGACAATCCCCTCACGTTCAAGCTGACGGTAGGTTGAGCCCAGCTCACCGCGAATAACCGCAGGCGTGACAATCGCCTGGCCGGGGCCAAAACGCGTTCCATCATTGGCAAGTTTATGACGACCGTATTTGCTGGTGATCACCGATTTTAGTCGGCGCAGCACATAGGCGCTGGTATGCAATGTTTCGCTGTCGAGGTAACTGTTGTCTACCACGCCATACGCATTGGTCTTATAGGTGGTGATGTCACGCTGGATGCGCAGCACGCCGGATTCCGTATAAGCGGTCGCAATGCCATGTGTCAGCAGTGACTGCTGCTCAGTGATGGTAAAGCGTTTGCCGGTCGGCGCAGGCAGAGCACCAGTGAGCTCTCCAGTCTGTGTCGGACGGGCAGGGTCGATGCGCAGGAATACCGCTGCGCGCGCCAGGCGGTAACCCACCAGCTCATCCACAGACGTTTGCACCTCTGTTTCGTACCCGGCAATAGTGATGTGCTGATAATTGAACGTATCGCCATAGGCCACCAGGTCAGACAGTGAGCCCGTTTTAGCGGTATACACATGACCATACAGCTGGCGGATATAGCTCCAGCGCCCGGAGCTGTCGTTCATTTCAACAGCCATCATCTGAAGCGAACTGGGGTCATTGAACGGCAGCCCGATATAGTCGAACGGCTCATCGCCCATAGCAGCGATCGTCGCCGACAAATCCGCATCGCCTGCGCCGCCACTCATTTTGCCGATCTGGATGCTCAGACCGACAGGGATCTCTTCACCGCTGGCGGTACCGTAGTAATTCAGGGTTAATGGGATCGTGTTGCCCACCGCCCCGCTGTTCACAGCAGAGAGGATAACTGTGCCCTGAGATTCCCCGGCAGAAGTCGTCTGATATTCCGCGCTGACAGGCAAATCGGGGTTATTATTGATAATACTCAGCATGGCCTGTGAAACCTGATCGCCAGTGTCCCCCGTTGCCACTGTTACCTGTACCTTACGGGTGCCAACGTAGAGGTTCACGGTACCCGCATCGGTCGCTGTACCGGTGATGGTAATGGTGCCCGTAGCCGCTTCACCATTATCAGGAACGGCAATTACCCAGAGTTCACCAAACGGATCCACCTGGCGGTATGCCTCCACCATGCGAGCCAGCTGGCTGCCACGGCCCGCCATTTTTTTAGCTAAATCCTTCGATGGCATAATCACCAACTGATTCAGCGGCATATCCGATTCAGGTAGCGCCATCCCAATTAGCAGAGAAGGGGCACTGTCCTGTGCGGTGTTTGCAGCGCTGTTATCCATTTCAGCATAAAATAGCGGCACCCGGTTATCAGCCGGGATGGTGTTAAAGCTTACGGTCATTTTTATCCCCTTTACGCGAGATTTTCTCAATATCGCCAGCAGCTTCGCGGCGATACCAGTAGGCGTTTACTTCCACATTTCGCCCAGATTCAGGCAAAAGATCGCCGCGGGTCGGATCCGGAACGGATCGCCCCCTTTTGGGTTTCACAAACATTATTTTTTCCAGGTAGAGGGTTACGGGAAGGTGATTTCGGTGTGGTGCTCAATATTACCGTCTGGCCCGCCGCCGGGGTCGATATAGTCCACATCGATACTGAGTGTCTTCAGCTCTTCCAGCGCGTCGAGATCATCCTGCTGGCGGGAGTCAGCCTCGTCGATCTCATATTTCACCGTGAAGTCGAACTGGTAATAAAGTTCATAGCGGTTCAGCTCCAGCAACATACCACCAGCGTACTGAATTTCATGGGCGCCAGGATCCGGGCACCATCCCAGAAGCGCTTTCCAGATTTCATGACGCACATCATGCACCGCGTCATAGGATGCCCACTGGCCTTTTTCGTCACGCTCATTATTGAGAACGACGATCACAGAAAATCCCTCTGTCAAATCCTGCCAGTAGTCAGTCTGGGAGCGTTGTTCCCCGGTTACATCCTCCGCCGGTACCACATAAGCGGCGGGAAGCTTCAGTTTTCCGGCATCCGGGATCGCCTTAAACTGTGCGGCGCCACCCACGCGATTTTCAAAACGCAGGCATCGGGCCCGCAGTGCGGCCACAATCGGCGTCAGTTTCATTTCTTTTTCCTTCTCTGAGGACGCAGGGACTTGCGCAACTCACGCGACAGCACATATCGGGTCCAGCTGCGGCGACGCTCCAGCACCTCTGCCATATAGTTATTACGTGGAGCAATTTTCCACCCACTGCCACCAGACGCACCGCGATGATGGCCTTTTTTACGTTTAGCGCCGCGGCGCACACCGTAAAACAGAAACGCCGGATAAAAGGCCCCGGAAATATGGCGATTCCCCTCGCCGTTCTTCTGGTTGGGAGCAATCTTCACCATCAAACCCGGGCGTCGTTTGGATGCGCGAGGAACGTAATAACCTATTGAGCGGGCCAGTTTCCCTGTACGGTATGCCGGGTTTTCGCCTGGCGCAGAGCGTCCCCGACGCATGACCAGACGGCGGGCATCCCGCATATGCACCTGACCAATGGTGACAAACGCCCGGCGCATGCGGGCGCGATTGAAAACCAGCTCTTTCGGTTGTTCAAAATCAACGTGTAAAAATGCTTTGTTCTGCATAGCTGGCCCCTCGATCCGTACCAAGCTCCTCACATTCCAGCAGCAGATAGCGCCGTCTGCTGTTCAGATCGCGCACGCGGCGAATGCGATAAACTTGCCCTTCGCAGAACACCTCATGATCGGCGGTTATCTTCGCTCGCCAGCGGATCGTGAAATAATGCGTTACGGTATTTTCCGTCTGTACAGAGCCCTGATAAGCCGCTGCGCCGGGCTGGGCTAACTTCGCCCAGGTTCGGATCTCATCCGGGTACGTGGGAGATACGCCAAAATCATCATTCGGCTCATCCACCCGCAGGCGAATCGCTATCCGCTTATCCAGCTCGCCCGGGTCAGGCAAAAGGTAGGTGGCGCTGGTCTGCGCCTGTCGCAGTTTCATAGCGGGATATACCTGTAAGGCCCAACCAGCCAGTTAAAGCTCATCGGCAATTCAAGCTTTTCAACCTCAGTGACCGTTGAGCGGTTCTCGTAGAAGTGCGTGACCAGCAACAGTAGCGCCAGCTTGATTTCATCCGGCATCACCAGGCCATCGGGATCGTCTTCTGGCAAATCGGCTGCCGTTGCATAAAGCCTGCGGTTGAGGAAGTTCTCCGTCCGGCTCTGCACCGCCTGCCCCATCAGTTCCAGCAGACTGTCTTCATCGGTGAAATCTTCGTCCAGCCTGAGCTGGGCTTTGATTTCCTCCATTTTGAGCAGCATAAATCCTCCTGTGCCCGCCGGAAGCGGGCACAAAAAAACCGCGTTAAGCGGCATGCGATATTCCGTCAGGAGTTATCAGCTGCTGGTGCTGCCTTTGCCCACCAGCGCTTTAATGGCAGAAGTGTCTTCCAGAATGCAGTCGAAGCGATGGAACGCCAGGAAGCCGGTCTGGTCGAATTCAGCGTAACGCTCCACCAGGCGCTTCAGGATCATGTAGCGCACGCGACGGATAATGAAGCGGTCAAAGTCACCGCAGAACATGAACTTTTTACCCGCCCCGATATCATCAATCTCCTGATCGATAACATACGGCACATTCAGCACCGAGGCCGGAGCCACGCCAACGATATCCGGCAGCCACAGCGGGCGGCCCTGACCATCTTCCATTTCGCTGATAAGTTTCAGGGTGCTGTCATTGAAAGCAAGGCGGAACTTCGGCCCGCGGCGATAAGCCGGGTCGATACTGTGTTTGAGCGCCAGAATTTCCTGCCATTTCACCGCCGTTGCAGCGGCTGTCTGGGTGGTGCCGGTCACAGATACCGCCAGGCCTTTCGGCTGCTTTGGCGTACCAGCGCCAGTTCCCTGAATCAGATAGCGGGCTTCACCGCGCCCAATACGTTCCGCGATACGGCGGGCAAGATAGGCTTCCATGTCGATCGCGCTGTCCTGCAGCAGTTCGTTAGATACGCGAATGATTTTAGAGGTCATTTTCAGCGCACCCAGGCTGTCCATGCCAAATTCGGTATCTTCTTCACCGGCTTCTTCGTTCTCGCCCAGCAGCACACCCACCTCAGCAGTACCATCGGCGGTAGCCCACTCCATGGTGCGGCCATCAGAGGTTGTCAGGATCTGCGCCACGCTGGCGATACCACCGTAAGCCTTCATCTGCTCGACGACTTTCGCAAGGAAAGTGTCCGGCACGGTATAGCCGCCCTTTTCATCCGGTGCGACACCCTGGGCACGCAGTTCACGCAAGGCCTTACGCTCTTCAGCGGTCAGCTCACTGGCGCCGTGGCGCATCCATTTATCAAAAATCTGTCCGCGCTGCTCATCCGGCTTTTTACCGTTATCCTTATCCAGATTGTCGCGCTGTTCATCGCTTTTATCATCGATGTATTTCTGATCCATATCGCGCAACTCTTCTTCGCGGGCAATACGCTCATCCAGCCCTTCCAGCTCGGATTTAGCCTTATTCCACTCAGTGCGCTGCTCATCAGTCCAGGCGTTATCCCCGATCTTTTCGTTCAGCGCGCGCATTTCGGTCGCGATGGTGTTGCGCTTTTGTTTCATTTCATGAAGCTTCATGGATGTTTCCTTATGCATTAAGAAGTGTCAGGACGCGCTCGCGCGCCATTCGTTGGTTAATGGCAAGCTTCAGCGCGCCGCTGTCGCGTGCTTCCTGCCAGGCTTTCAGGGAGCGAACCCCGGAATCAGCTTCCTGGTACGCCGGATACGTTACGGGGCTGACATCAAAGAGACGCGAGAAGCGCGAAATTTCACGAATAACCACGCCCTCTTCATCCTCATACCAGCGCTCGCCGTCCCGGGCGACCCGGAAGGCGAAACTGGACTGGTTGATGTCGCCGCGAAGCATCGGTGCCAGCACCAGATCGCGGATGGTCTGGGTGTCAGGTGCTTCAATGTCATAACGTAAACCACGCTCATCGGTCGAAACCGTCAGCGTGCCGGACGCGCTGCGCCCCAGAATAAAGTTAGGATCATGGTTGAACAGGCCGCGCACATCGTCGCCCAGCACATCATCAAACGCGCCTGGCTTAATAATCTCGCGGAACCCCCATAGCGGTTCAGAGCGCGAATTGAACACCGAGCCATAACCGATAATGCGCGTCGGCTGCTGATCGTGCTGCTCGGCCCTGACCTCGCCGCTGTAGCAGCGTGTTTCCCGATCGTCACTCATCGGAATTGCCCTCCGTTTTATCGTCGTCTTTAAAATCTTTTGCCGGATCGGCAGCGTTGACGCTCACCAGCATCTCGTCGAGCCCCTCTTTGGGATTCATATCCTCAAAGGCACGGGCCTCATTGCGGCTCATCCAGCCATCTGTGATGGCAAAATGGTAGAACTGAGCACGCTCTTTCGGCGTACCGCGCAGCAGGCCCGTCAGGTTAAAGCGGACGTAATACCCGGCCTCCCGCTCGGCACGGGTGAACAGGCGACGG
Source organism: Mixta tenebrionis (assembly GCF_006517625.1). GTDB lineage: Bacteria > Pseudomonadota > Gammaproteobacteria > Enterobacterales > Enterobacteriaceae > Mixta > Mixta tenebrionis. The sequence continues at coordinate 246,828 of NZ_VHQI01000005.1, forward strand.
TTTATCTCCTGCTCCCAGTTCGTCACCCAGGGCATCATCGTGTAGCGCACAAACTGAATGGCCTGCTCGGAGATATTGGAGAATGTCGCTTTTTCCAGGTCGTTGATCATGTGTGCCGGTACGTTGAAAATTCCGGCAATCATTGAGCGGTTCAGCTTCATCATGTCGATGAGCTGTGCATCAACGGGGGAGACAGTCAGCGCTTTATAGTCAAGCTCTGCCGGCAGCAGCATGGTTCTGTTTTCCTGGCTTCGCAGCATGGCAGAAGCTTTCTGCCACATCTTTTTGAGACGATCCCAGGAGTTGTCGTTAAGTTCCCCTTTTACCGACACAATCCCCGCCGGACGGGCATTTCCGCTAAAAAAGCTCTCGGTATATTTCTGCCCGCTCATCCCCATACCGATCGTTTCAGCGTGCTGGAGAATCGGACTCAGCCCCATCTTCTGGTTATTCCCCAGCGCCCGGATGTGGATCATGTCGTCAGGGCTGATAGCAAAAGAGCCCTCTTCGTTGTACATGCCGTAGGTGTAGCGCCCGCCGGTATTCAGCAGCGTCGTTTCCCATGGCATGCAGGCTTCAAGCTGGATAACTTCCCCCCGGCGATTGCGCTTAACGTGGGTATAGCCATTCCCCCAGCCGAGAATGTGGCGCTGCTTCAGTTCGCGCCATTTGTAGCTGGTTTGCCAGTCGTTCGGCTCATCATGAACCAGATAAAAAACGGGGTGATCCCGTGCCGGCTCCACAAACTTCCCGGTTCGCCGCATAACGTGTAGCGGCATCTGGGCAACGTTGGAGGAAATGACGTAAATACAGGCATACACCGCCGCCAGCTTCATCGCCGTTTTGGGGTTAACGATCACGTCACCGTTAAAAATCCCGTCGTTTTCGGCCGCTTCAGCAGTCAATGGAACCGCAGGATTTTCAAGCGAGTTGCTTCTGAACATGGCATTAATCAGCATTTTGATCCCCTTGCCGCCAGCAGTGCCCATAACAGAAGCCCGGCACCACCAGCCATAAGCGCTGCCGCTGCGCCGTATTTGAGGTAAATACCGCCCACCAGCGCGCCAAAGCCAGACAGCCCGGCGACATCGATAATTAGTGATTTCACAGGAATAAAACGTCCTCGTCTGGATCGAGATTGGAGAGAAAATCTTTTGGCTCATTCAGCATTGCGCGGCCAACACCCATCATCATGCTCACCGCACCATCAATCTTGTTGCCGCCACCCTCTTTCACCGGACGAACGACATCATCGCTGCCCGGAAGATACTTCCCGACCACGTTAGAAACACACCAGTTCATCAGCGGATTACCGTCATGATGAAAACGGCCGGCAGCGATTGCCGCTTCGATTTCACGCATTGGATCGCTCATGTTGGTGTAGTTCTGGGTAATGGTTATGGGCTCCAGGCCTTCATCCAGCAGCATATGGGAAATGCTGGTCGCCCCGTAGGGGTCAATCGGGCATGTCGCTATCTTCACCGACTCGCGCAGTTGGAGGATGGACTCAAAAATAATTCGGTAATCCACCTCTGCGCCGTCGGTGGGCACCAGAACCCCTTGATTGACGAATGACTGATAACGCTCTGCCGTTGTTTTCAACGCCGGATCGGTGGAATACACCGTATCCTCTGGCACCCAGAACATCGGGCCAACACAGTAAAAATGGCTAAGTCCGTTGATTTCTCGCCTGAAGATCGGCGCAACGGCGTTGAGGTCCAGCTTCGACGCCAGGTCAATACCCAGGTAGCACTCCTCCCCGGCAAAATCTGACAGCTTCAGCGTTTTATCTGCTGCTGCCATCCACTTCTGCAGGTTGTAGAAGGCGGCTTTCGAACTCACCCACTTGTTAAAGTGTTTGGTGAGGATCTTGTTGGTCTGGCTGGGGGTGGACATGGCCAGCAGCTGTTTAGCCCTGAGAAAGCCTTCCTTTATCGACACACCGTAGTTTGGGTTTGCCTTTATCAGCGCTTCGGGCTTTGTCCAGTCGTCGTCATCATCAAGGGTATAGATGATGCCAAATATGGCCTCGTTTTCGCCTCCTTCCCTGATGCGCTCCAGTATTTCAACCACCTGAGCACGCTTTTCATAGCAGGGGGAAGAAATGTCATATCCTGCGGTGGTAATGATGAGCGTCACAGGCTGCTCACGCGCGCCCATACCCGTTGTCATAGTGGTATAGAGCGCATCGGTATCATGCTCGTGATACTCATCAATAATGGCGCAGGATGGTGAGTCACCGTCCCCCGGGTCACCGATGATTGGCGCAAAAACGGAACCATCCGGGCGGGTCATCCGTTTAGCCCAGGGCTTAATGCTGAATTTCTGACGCAAAGACGGCAGCTTTTTCACCATCGCCAGCGCCGGCGCAAACACCTTCCACGCCTGCTTTTCTGTCGTGGCGCCACAGTATACTTCCGCGGCATATTCACCATCGGCGCAGAACATATAATTGCCGATCGCCGCCGCTATCGCGGATTTACCGTTTTTACGCGGCACCTCGATATAGATCTCAGTAAAGCGGCGAAACCCGGTGTCTTTGCGTACCCAGCCAAAAGGAACACCAAGGGAGAATTTTTGCCAGGGCTCAAACTCTATCCTGAGCTTACGCCGCGCCCACTCCCCGGAAGTGTGGGGCATCTTCTGAGAAAATCTTAAAAAACGTTCAGCCTTATTCTTATCGAAACGATAGGGCCAGTTTGGATCCTTCGCGCGTTCGAGATCATCCAGGTGACGCTGACAGGAAAGAATGGTTAACCGACATGCCAGAATCTTCCCGTTCACGACGTCCCGCGCATACTGGTTCGCCGCATTGACGTTCGGATATGTAGCCATCAATCAAACTCATCGAATTCATTCCCTGCATCGTCCGGATCATTCTTACCGCTGGTCATACGTAGTCGACTCAGTGGGTCAAGTCCGAGAAGCGAACCCAGACGGGCAACCTGAGAAACAGAGTCATTTCTGACGTTGATAGCGGGGTGCTTCTTCTCCCCGCCCATCTCACTGGAGACGGTCAGCCCCTCTTTTGCAATAACTTTTTCGGCTTCAATCATCAGATGAAACGCATTGCAGTACGCGAGAAGGATCGGCGCATCCTCGACCTCGAACACACCCCGCTCAATTAAAATTTTGCTCTGGGTTTTCCATAGCCGGATCGCCACATCCCCCATCAACTCCGGAGGAGGTGCAATTCTGGTCAGTTTGCTGGTTTGCCCAGTGGGTAAATTTCTTTTTCGACCGCCGCCGGAAGATCGTACGGATACACCCATAAATACCTCCTGATCAATAGGCGTCGCCTTCCGGAAAAAAGTTTCTTATTTTGGGCGCGTAAAAATATGACGAGGCGGGCAGTCCGGGAAGGCAAAGGCGGTAGAGATTTTACCCCGCCCCCCTGCTGCGCCCTTCGCGGGCCGTCTTCGCCCGGTGACAGGCGGCGCACAGGCTCTGAAGGTTGCCATCGTCGTCCGTACCCCCCTGAGATTTAGGAATGATGTGGTCAACATGCTTTGCCACAACTGCCACCCCCTGCCTGCGGTGCTCGCAGCACAGCCCACCATCACGCGCAAGTATCCGCATACGACGACGATCCCAGACCGTGCCATAACCGCGCTGGTGGCGGGTCTGACCGGGCTTGTACTGCTGCCAGCCATCCCCTTTGTGCTCGTCACAGTAGCCGCTGCGATCCGTTGTGGTATTCCTGCATCCTCGTTTTCTGCAGGCTTTTGGCGTTCTCGGCGGCATGCTATTTCCTCCGGAAGGCGTAACTGCTGATGCCGTCGCGGCCCAGCGCGCTCTCAATAGTGTTGTGCTCAATGCACGCAAAGCCCTGAGCATCAAACCACTTCAGCAAACCGTTGTGCGTCCAGTACCAGATATGCTCATCTTTGCGGTAGTGGCGGGATTTCAATATATGCTCGGCGTCCCTGAATACAGGCAGTGACACGAACACCCACTGGCCTGCTTTCGCTACAGCCGCCTCTGGCTCATCGATATGCTCCAGTGAATCCCAGAATGTCAGCGCCGGAAAAGTAGTATCAGCAGCATATAAGTCAGCCCAGCGCATCCGGGCCTGCAGCCAGGCAACGCCTTCCGGGTTGACGTCATATCCCCACGTGTCCGGGCGACACTCGACGAACTTGCCGGAGCCAATCCCCACATCCAGTACTTTCCCCAGATAATGGCGACCAACCAGCAGCAGGCGCGCCGTAGTCAGCTGGAGGCCCATTGAGGTTTCAGCCATCTGGCGGTATCTGGCGAAATAGTTCGCATCATATGGCCGGGCAGCGGGAACGGGATAACGCCCCATACCCAGCTCGGGCAACCACACCAGGCCATTTTGCAGTTCATTTGAGAACGATGTCATGTAACCAGCCTTTGAATTTGTCGTTGAATCCGGAAATGTGCTTGCTGCAATCGTGATCCATGCTGGCGCACATGCAGTAATCATCAGGCTGAGCCCAACCTACACAGGAAAGGTCCATATCAGGATCGGTAACGATATGGGGAGCGTTATGGGCGCCGCAGCCTCCCTGCACGATAAACACTGGCGTTTGGTAGCAGATTGCAGCCGGTAACGCCCAGCCCACACCGGAAACCACCACCGCCGCATGCTCAACCAGTGCCAGCATTTCAGTTACTGACAGCTCGCCTTGATGCAGCTGCAAATCGGCTTCCGGTTGCTCGCCAACCAGCCATTCTTCGTCCTCTTCCAGATCCGCCAGGCTGACTACGTAGAAGTGCTTGCGGAGTTCTCGCGCGGCGGCGGCCAGATATTTCGGATCAGGATTGCGTGCCGGGTTCGCCCACTCTTTGCGGACGGTGGCAGGACGAATCACGGCGATCGGCTTATCCGCCGTCACAGGGGATTCACCATACGACGGCAAATCGAATACGCTGGCCGCCTTGCCAAACTGCCACGTCATGGCGTCGACAATGGAGCCTTTTTTCAGCTCTTCCGCACCATAAAAGATGGTCAGAACTTCCGAAGGCCTCGCCGGCTCCCGAACGTAAGTCACGCCCGTTCTCTCTTCGTTTTTACGCTGAGTGCGCAGGCTGGTATTGGAGCGAACAAACCGCACATCCAGATCGGAATAAAGCTCCGGCCATGGGGTTCGCAGGAAAGCCCCGGGATACTGGCGCACAAATGCGCGCTGATAAATGGAGTCTCCAAGCCCGTACATCCCGCGGATGCTGACTTTTCGTCTTAATGCCATAGATGTCCTACTGAGAAAGCGCAGCCTCTAAAGGCTGTCGGGGAAAACAGGTCAGCCGCGTATAGCGGGAGCAGTTGATAATCTCGACACCACCAGCAATGGCATTAAGGCGACTGAATTCGTCATGCCAACGCGCCACGCTGAATTTATCCGGGTTGGCCAGCTGCTGGTGGTTACCGTGCCAGTGGGTGCCGTGACGTATTGAACAGTCATAGCCCAGCAACAGGATCCTGCTGGCTCCAAAATGGATTGCGAGTTCTATAGCCCGCTGCCCGGAGTTATAGGAACCAGGCAACGTCGAAGGAAAGTAGTTAATGCCAAAGCGACGAGCGGTAAACTGATCACCGCACCACCGTGCAGCTGATGATCTGATAGTGCTGTAATGCTCTTCCCACCAGCAACAATCCGAAGCAAAAATCACCGCAGCATCGGGCAGCATCTGCCAGGAATTATTAACGACAATCGCCGGTAAGCCAGATGCGCTTACCTGGGCACAATCGCCCCGCGTCAGCGATGGCCCACTGGCGATACAGATGAAGGTTTTAGTCATGTTGGTTACTGAGGGGTGGCATTATCGCAGGCACTCAGTGAATGCCTGCTGTAATGCTTACTGCTCCAGCTGTAAAACTCCGTGTTCCAGCGAGTCTGAGTATGCGACCAGGCCCGTATACTCCGGAATAACCTTGCCATCATCAGCTTCAAACTCTGGGATCGTTGCGGTAGTGATGGTGTATTGTGGCTGACCATCTTCTTTCGAAAACGTAGCCAGTTCTTCAATCTGCTCGGCGGTCAGAACTACAGTCATCTTGTTTCCTCTCTTACTTGTTAAAAAGCCCCGCTATTTGCGAGGCTCCTGATTAATAGGGTTGTTGTTCGACTCTCTCACCGACTCGTAAATTCTTTCGCAAGTCATTCCGGCGCGGTAGCTTTCGTCAGATCGTCCAGCATAGTATTTAGCTTCGTCTGCAAGGCTTCCGAGCATGTCGGCGAGCATTGCGGCGTTGGCGCTGGCTGTTTTGCTTCCGACGGCAGCGGCAAGATTTGCGGTGTGCTTTGCGGCGTCCAGGTGGGTAGCGAGTTTTTTGGCTTGTTGCTGCAATTGGTTAACAGTGGCAGACAGACCAGCAGCAGTGGCAGCAGATTTGTTGGCCTGCGCTTGCGCATCTTTAACGGCTTCATCACGGGCAATGCCCCTCCCTTGTTCAATCATGCGGGCAGCGGTCTGCGCATTAGCAGCCTGTGAAGACTCTTGACTGTCGCGGTCAGCCCACCTTGTTTTCCAGTCGCGATTCGTCCACTCACTGCCAGCCCAAAAAGAGCCAGCCAGCAAGGCAACTGCAATGATGCAAATGCTACCCGGCTTCACTGATCAATCCCCCCAGCACGTCAGCGCGCTTTCCTGATCCCGACGCTCAACCTGACCATAGCAGCCGTTTTTCTGGCCTTTGGTCAGCCGGCAATCGCGACCACCGTCTTTAATCCACCAGCGGATAGCCTCACACGCCCCTTTCCGATCGCCAGCGTTGATGCGCTGATAGAACGTGGAGGGAAAGCACTTCCCCGGGCCGATGTTATACGGGCAGAATGAAGCAATGCCGACCTTTTGCGGTTCAGTCAACGGCACATGAACATTACGCTGCACCCAGGCCAGCGCTTTATCACGCTCAATGGCATTCACCTTGTCGCATTTTTCCTGAGTCAACTTCGTACCCTGAACCACTGGCTTACCGTCCACCAGCGTGGCACCGCGGCAAATTGTCCAGACACCGCCTGCATCACGATAAGCCGTCAGGCTGTTTCCCTCTTTTTCATTGAGGAACTGGTCCATCAGTACCGGCGCAGATGCGCCAGCAGCGATAAGCGCCAGCATTGCAGCGCTTAGTTTTGCTCTGGCTGAAGCCATATTAATTGTCCTGAGGAGGTGGCGTGACGTAACCGCGTGCCAGCGCCTGTTCGTAGGCTTTGGTCTGTCGCCGCTTGAAGTAGAAGTTAACGAAGAAAGTCAGCAGGCCAATCACAAAGCCGCCAACGACCGCAATAAGGTTCCAGTCAAGGTCATGCACCCATCTGGCGACACCGCCCCAGCAAATGAGGCCGCCTGATGCGCAATACCCCACAGCCGAAGCAATTTTGTCAGGCATAAGTCTGTGCATCTCTCTCACCTCCGAAAATCATCGGGGTGCTGTGTTGGGGGAAATTCAGGCTTCAGGGCCGTGGCGCTACATGGCTATATCGAGGATGAAACCCTGAACCTGAAAAGGGATGACCACCACAGCGTGACAGACGTGGTGAGCCGATTAATGAAGTTTTCGGCTCATGATGTGAGCCGTTTATTTTTCTGGTAACGCTCTGATTTCGTCAACGGTCTGGTTAAACCGCTCTGTTTCCAGCTCGACGCCAATGGCCTTACGGCCTAAATCGATCGCCGCTTTTAACGTGGAACCGGAGCCCATGAAGAAATCAGCTACCACATCCCCGGGTCTGCTGCTGGCGCTGATGATTTGCTTCAGCATGTCAGCAGGCTTTTCGCAGGGATGTTTGCCGGGATAAAACTGGACGGGTTTATGCGTCCATACGTCGGTATATGGCACGGCCACCGACACGGCAAAATACCGCCGAAGGGATTTGTACTCCTCCAGCAGTTCGGAATATTTACGGTTCAGTGACTGGTATGTTGCCACCAGCTGGTGATGAGGCTGCGCCAGTTCGGCACGCTGATGCTTCTCGATAGCGATCCGGGTGAAAAGCTTCTGCAATTTGAGGTAATCCGCTTCACCCGGCAGCTGCCACTGGCTTGAACCAAACCAGTGCGAAACCATGTTCTTCTTGCCGGTGGCCTCAGTGATTTGTTTCGAGGTAACGCCAAGCGCTTCCCGCGCATCCTGAAAATAGGCAATAAGCGGTGTCAGCACATGCTGTTTGAGTTCACCACATTTTGCCGCGTAGCCATCGTCTTTGGGCTTGCATGGCCCCTGATAGTGCTCAGCAAACAGAACACGCTCAGTGGCCGGGAAATACGCGCGCAGGCTTTCTTTATTACAGCCATTCCATCGACCGCTGGGTTTAGCCCAGATGATGTGGTTCAGGATGCTGAAACGGTCGCGCATTAAGATTTCAATATCTGCAGCCAGTCGATGGCCGCAAAACAGGTAAAGACTACCGGCAGGTTTCAACACTCGCCAGAATTCAGCCAGGCAGCGATCGAGCCAGCGAAGATAGTCTTCATCCCCTTTCCACTGGTTATCCCATCCGTTTGGCTTCACCTTGAAGTAAGGCGGATCGGTAACAATCAGGTCGATGGAGTTATCAGGAAGGGTGGCGATGTAATGCAGGCAGTCAGCGTTGATTAACTCAACACTGTTTATTTTCACAGTATTTTTCATAGATCAGTAAGCGGGACTCTGATAGGCTCACTGTGCTTTAGCGCTAAAGCGGTGGGCCTCGGTTCGCTTGTGACCTCAAACATGAGCGAATGGCTGGTGGCGTGCTCCAACACCCACCAGCCGCCCATTTTCACAGCCAATAGCCACCATTACTGGAGGCGCTTATAACATCCGAATTGATAAAACGAAAACCCCGCCATCACTAATTGCGTGAGTATAAATTCACAGCGTGCAAGGCTCAGGTGTGTATTCTCTGCAATTTCCCCAGCGGTCGCTGGCGTTGTACTTAGTTCATTAAGAATTGCTTTCGCTTCTTCTGTCATATCTTGCTGATTTGGCATGTCTTTTACCTTAAAAAATAGTGTGACATACAGATAACTCTGGTCGCCGACAGCAGCAAGAAGTCTTTGCAAAAGACATAAAAAAACCCCGCCGAAACGAGGTTAGATACAGTTTTGACAAAATATCAAATTAGCCTTAAATATGGCTCATTTTGTTGCATTTTGCAAGCACATTAGACGGAGTTAGTGAAATTTAGGTCACATTTCCAGCGTATTAGCCACTTCCAGCCCTTCGCGCCTGATGAGGATCGTTTGCAGCGCCTGAGTGTCAAGCTCGACGAATGCCGTTTTAAATCTCGCCCAGTGCGATGCATACACACGTAACCAGGTTGAACGATCCACAGACATCATTCGCGCCAGCGCCGCGCCGGCGTATTCTTTATATGTGTCATTGCTTCTGGCCGCGGCCACCTCCTGCGCTGCCAGCCAGACAAGACCGACCAGTTTTTTCACTACCCGTGATTGCAGCTTCTTCTCTACCCTGTAATTCTGAAACTCATTCCATACATGCTGGCACATCAGCGTCTGGTACCTGAAGTTCAGATCGAAACCGTAGCAGTAACGGATCCATGCCTGCTGGTAGTCATCCAGTGAATTGATTACCCGGCGCCACGGCGCGTAACTAAATTCCAGATCCTGCATTGGCGGGAACGGTCGCCGCCGGCTTCTCGTTTCCAGCACATAAACAGGCGTAGTTAATGCCTTCGCAATCGAGTGTCCACAGCCTTCCCCACCCTCCAGTTCGATAAGAGGCTGCCCGCAGCGGGGCGTTTTATTTTTGTCTGCCGGTGGATGTTCGCTAAACGCCTGCAGTTGCCCCTTTGTCCCTTCAGATAAATTCGCCAGGGCGCGCCTTACTTCTATACGGGTATATTCAATGGCCTGTAAGTTCATTCAGATTAGCGCTCCATACACTTACGCTTTAACAATTACGCCGATCGCCAGCGCCCGATCCAGAAAACGAAACAGCAGTTCCAGCTGTGTGCCATATTTCTGTTCGAACGCCGCTACATCGGCATGCAATTTGTCGTGGCACTCTCTGCACAGAGGGAACACGAACAGGTCGTGGGCTTTGGTAGCAGTGCCACCCATCCCATGACCGATAACATGATGCGGATCGTCTGCCGGACGGCGACAGCACTCGCAGGGCTGACTTTTAACCCAGCGCGTATACTTACCATTCTCCCAGCGGCGGCGCTTAGGCCGTAACATGAACGACCCCGGTGATTCAGGATCTGCGCTCAATGCAATAACCTTTGGCTCCTGCACTACCTGCTGATTTCCCTGTGGCCTGCACCTTTTTAACGATCCAGCCGTTTTTATCCTCCTCTGCAGGGCGACGGTTGGTCGGTTATCTGCGGCAATAATGTCGCTTTCTTTATATACAGATGGGAACGGTTCATAGGGCATCTGCATCACTCTGGCTGCCAGTTCTTCCGGAATGGCATCTGACACACCGACATAAATAGCCCACCAGCACAGCTCAGCGATCGACAATTCCCGCTCACGATTAAACCGAAGGCCGACCAGCACGGTATCAATGATCCAGTCAATAACGTTACGGCGCGCTATACCAGCCAGCAGATCGGTTGACTGCTCGCGAAGTTTATTATCGCAGTGCCAACAGAGCATCATCGCGCCCGGGGCGTGTCGCATGGTCACCAGCTCATGATGGTGATAATCCGAATGCGGGTACTGACATTCACCGATATTCCGCTCAAGCCAGTGATCCAGCCCGGAGAGACCACCCGCAGCACGGATCACCCTCTCATCAGTGAAAAATGGGATCAGCGCTTCATCCTCCGCCAACGGCTGCCGGGCATCAGGAACACGGCCGGTTGACAGCCTGGCCATGTTCTCTGGTTCAGACTCCACCAGCACGCGCCCCGCGGAGAAAAGGCGCATTAACTCTTTGCCCGGTTTGAGCAGTACCACGCCAAGGCGTGGCACAACTTCAGGGGTTAGCAGCGCTCTCATACAGAACCTACCATCGTTGCTATGACATCCGTTGCAGTACCACGAGTGGCGCCCTTACAGGATACAGAGCGACGGGACTTGATATGATGCAGCGTAAAACCATACTGGCTGTATAGTTCAGCTATACGCGGGGAACCGGAATTACTAATGACTACGCTGGCTCCACGCTGGTGAGCAGCGACACAGCATTCAACCAACGCTACCTGCTCGTCCCAATTGAACCCACCAGCAGCATAGGCCGTAAACCCATTGGTTCCAGGCAACGGCTCATACGGAGGATCGCAATAAACTACATCCCCGGAACCGGCCAAGGCCAGAGTGTGACGGAACCCGGCATGCATGAACACGCAGTTGTGAGCCATTTCAGCGAACGCTTTGATCTCGTTTTCCGGGAAGTACGGCGCTTTTGGCTTGCCCCAGCCAACATTAAATTGGTTCGACAGGTTATATCGCGTCAATCCGTTGAAACAGTGCCGGTTGAGATACAGGAATGCGGCAGCGCGCTCAACAGCGCTTAAAGTCTGTGCATTGAACTCACGCCTGATCGACTCGTAACCCTCCGGATTACATAATCTTTCAAACATTACGCGAGCGTGTTTCTCAACTTCATCAGGCACCACAGCCAGCATCTGATACAGGTTGATCAGATCGGTGTTAACGTCTGCCAGCAGAAAATCAGCGTGGTTGTAGCTGTTCAGGAATACTGCACCGCCCCCCACAAATGGTTCAATCAGCCGTTTACCCGCTGGGATCATGCGATCCAGTTCAGGCAGCAGGGAATATTTTCCACCAGCCCATTTAAGGAACGGGCGCTGCCAGCTGCGTGGAGTTGATTCGGTTTCAACTGGCGCACCATCATCTGTGCTGATATCGCATGCGAATGCTTCACAACTTTCAGTACAAGAGCCGGAATCATAGCCACCCTTGCTCCTTATCGTTGCTGCAATCTCATCGCGGGAGTGATCAGCAAATAAAGCGATCACACTTTCAAGAGAGTTGTTCCCGCGATACATGATTTTGTTTTCCTGTTGGCGGCGTTCAACTACCCTCACGGCTGGATCTGTTATCAGTTTCCAGAACTCGGCAGCCATAACCGGTTCATCGCGTGCCGCGAGGGCAATTTTATTGATTCCTTTTTTGATGCAAAAAACACAGTTTCCCAGATGCTCAGGAATACCCAGGTCAAATGGTTGATCCTTCCACCATGTGAGAACATCCTGTTTTTCAAATGGACTGATCTCGGCAAGATAGCTGACGCCATCCCTGCTTTTTAACCTTTTGGGTTCATCAGCCCTGATGCCTAACCATGTCTGATATTCACCAAACGTGTCCTTACAGTACCGTTCAAAAACTTCCATTTTCATGGTGCGGGTACAGAACGCGCCGTGGACGTATGGCGTTCCGTATTTCTCGCAAATATCGCGCATCGGCTGAAGGTCTGGGCCTATCTCACTCAATGGAACAATGCGATAGCTGTTTGCTTGCCCGAGCACTGGGTTAACCACCACGCGAAGGCAGACGAGAGGTATCCCCCAATGAGTCACGAGATCCCGGATAAACTGATAGGTCTCGGGATGCTCTGCTCCGGTATCCATAAAGGTAAAATGCACGTTCTCCCCGGCCTTGCGTTTCTGTTCCATCAAGTGAACGAGATAAGCCGACGTTCTGCCGCCAGAGAAACTCACGACCTGAGGGAGTTTGTTAGCGTTAACAGCTATTGCGATACGCTCACCGATCCAGCGCATAACCGGCACAGCCATAGAGTTGCCTATCGCTTTGTAGCGCGGGCCGTCCGGGCAGGCTGCCGCTTCTTTTCCACGCCAGGGGATCATCGTATGAAAATCAGGAAATCCCTGAAGGCGCTCGCATTCGATCGGTGTAAGACGGCGAACATGCAGATCAGGTGTCATTGCGGCGGCTGGTTGGCCTCCACCACTCAATGACGGAAGTTTCAGCGTGAATGCCAATTCTATGCTGGCTTTTGGTGTTACATCAGTTTGCAACGCTATTGCTGGGGCCAGATTAGAACCGCTATTGGCAGCCGTCAGCGTAGGGGCTTGCTCTTCAGCCCAGCCAATGCCACTGGCTTTACTGCCCTGACCGGGTTTAAATCCATAGCACACGGCATTTTCCTGACCATGATTACGTCCCAGCGTATGTGCCAGTTCCCGGTTAGTATCTGGATCCTGTGTGCCGTGCACGGCAAATGTCTCGACTTCAAAATCAATACGCTGGCCTTTAGCCGTCAGGCATGCTGCAACATCTATATTTCCGCTGGTATTACCGCCGCCAAAAGCAAGTACGTTCATGCCGCGATCAGCACAAGGCGATGAATCATGGCGAGCAGTTAACGTGCCAGCGATTTCGTCCCCGTATTGAGTTTGTGAACCAACGACGGCATAGGTTTCCAGATCCTCGGCGGTGCTGTCGTTTTCTTTCGCAAGAAGAGTACGTGAAACATCAGAGTAAGCATCCGACACAAGGCCAGAGCCACGCTGGCTAAAAATCTCCTGATTGCTGGCACCAATACCACCAATGTTGTTGGACTGGTTCAGGGTTGGGTGTGGGTTGGCCGGGTTATCCCAGTGACTACCGCTGTCAGCGCGTTTTCCAGCATAACTGGCAACTTCCGATTGCGTTTCTCGGCGCGGCGGAGTATCCCGGCGCACGCTGTCGAACTCAAAAAGTACCGCTGCGGGATCGAAGTTTTTTCGAGAACTTGCGACAACGAACACACGGCGGCGGCGTTGGGCCACTCCGAAAAATTGAGCGTCAAGGACGCGCCAGGCAACAACCCTTTGTGGTCCAGACACACAACCTGCGTGCGTCCATTTTCCCCCTGCTGGCTGCAGCTCACTGCTTTCCCCGGCAAGTCCTGCCAGAAAACAGCCAAACGCGTTGTCTTTGCTACTGAGAACGCCGGGGACGTTTTCCCAGACGATGATGGCTTCTTCTTCTCCGCGTTCGCGGCGTTTGTCGTCAATTTCATTCGCTAATTCCACGTAAGAAAGGGTTAACTGCCCGCGCTCGTCGCCCAGGCCATTGCGCAAACCGGCAATACTGAAAGCCTGGCAAGGCGTACCGCCCACCAGCACATCTGGCGCTGCAACGTCACCAGATCGCACCGCAGTAGCGATTTTTGTCATATCGCCAAGATTGGTTACATCAGGCCAGTGATGGGCAAGTACCGCAGACGGAAAGGCTTCGATTTCAGCAAACCACGCTGGCTGCCAGCCCAATGATTCCCAGGCAACACTTGCAGCTTCAATGCCACTACATACAGATCCGTATCTCATTTACCCGCCCCGCCCTGCTGCCTTGCTCTGATACGTGCCAGAAATGCATCACCAGCCTGTCGAAAAGCCGCTGAGCCTGTAGGATCAAGAAGGTCTGCCGCAGATGGTGGGCGGCGTTTATCCGCCAGTTGCATTACTGGTTTCGGGATCCCCCTTCCGGCTTCCAGCTCACGCTCCCACTTGCGCATATGGGATTTAATCGACCGTAACACCTCAGCTTCGGTGTAGTTGTGCTGGTGCATCAGGTGGCGAACATCCAGGACGACCCAATACATAACGTCATGGGCCCATGGAAAGTCTTCCGGGGTTGCGTATTGATGGCGCTCACGCGCATAACGCTGAAACTCATCCATAACGTCATCATCAGAAGGCAAACCAGCAGCGAGGCGGGCGCTCTCACGACACCACCCAATGAATTTGCCGCAGGACGGCCAAAAGTCATTACCCTGCTGGCGCGCCATGCGCATCCCGGCACGAAGCTGCTCAACGGTCGTAATGCCATTTTCGGCAAAAGCCAGAATCCACTGCCGCTTCATGGCGGCCACGTCCTCAGCCGTCCGCAATACCGTGTTCTGTGCCGCCGGGAAGATCCGCAGAAGATTTTCAAACAGCGCATCCACCAGCTTTTCGGCTTCGGCATTGACCACTCGCTGTTGCTGGTGGCCCATCATGTGCGCCAGCATGCCAGCGTCACGGTTATTGACTGCTGAAATCAGTTTGTTCATAGCGTGTTCTCCCAGGCTTCAGGGCTATTCCAGTGACCGCCGCTGACGGGGCCGGATTGCTGCGGCGCTGCTGACGCGCTGAGTTTTAACGAGAGTTCATCCCATTTTTCTCGCAGCTTTGACGGGCTGAGGATGTTCTTGCACCAGAACTTGTCCTGGTTAGCGCGTTTAAACAGCGAGCAGATTTGTTTATGCGTCCTGCCATCCTGCGCCACCATCAAACGCACTTCGTTCGCCCATGCGGTCCAGTTTGGCTCTCTGGGACGAACCACCTCACCGTCGGCTTCTGCCGCCCGCTCGTACATCACGATAATTTTTCCCCAGATAAACTCAGCGCAGGTCAGATCGTCCCTGCTGCCCCACTGACGTTTCTTCGCACTGAAGACAACCGCTTCGGGATGTCGGGAAGTGAAATTCTCCTCTGAAGAATCATCATCGGAATCTTCGTCCGGTGGCGTAGCACCCGGACAAGAAGATCCCTTATCTGACGGATCAGTAGTTACTGACGGATCGGGGTCAACCATTGACCCCTTAGCCGGGCTGGAATCATCGTCCGTTGATACACCAACGGTTGATGGGTCAATATTTGACGGGTCAACCGTTAACCCGTCATTTATTGAGGGGTCAATAATTGGGGGGATGGTGCGTGTACTGCGCTTTTTCGCCTTGTTTGCCGTTCTGGCTACAGAAGCGGCAGCTTCCAGTTTGTCGACGTTGATCTGGTAAACATTACTCAGGTTGCGACCGCCAGACTTACGCTCGGTCTTCGTCAGCCAGCCATCACGCTCCAGCTCATCAATTGCCGCCGAGACTGTGGTTTTACTTTTAGCACCGATCTGGCGCTGGATGGTTTCCACCGCCGGCCACGATAACCCTTCATCGTTGCTGTAATCAGCCAGACGCGCCATGACAGCCACGCGAGAAAGTATCAGGCCAGCATGCGCGCACCCTTCCCATACAAGGCCATGAAGTTTGCTGCTCACTTGTCCATCCTCTTGAATCTTGCGCGGAACACAATCAGCGGCGCTACGCACTCCCATTCGTAACCCGGGCGGCGGTAGATAACACGCTGTCCGGCTGCGTCATAACCCGTCACATTCACGACAATGCCGTGATGATCCCGGTAATATCGGTTCAGGGGTTGAATATGCTCTGTCACGTTAGCCCCCCATCAATTCGGAGGCGTAGCGCTCGGCGATCCACTGGACGCCACGAGGTGTTACGCGGGTTTGCGTATAGGCATGACCGAAATCAGACGTGCCGGTTTTGACAGTGAACAGGCCATCACGCTGCCGCAGGGCATGAGGTAGCAGATTGCCGGACTGGCGGAACAAAACCTTGTCACGCAGCAGCACGTCGATCATCGCTTTTTCCGGCATGTTAAGGATCTTCGCCGTCTCACGCAGGCTTTTGGCGCCACCAGCCTCGACATATTGTTCGACAAAAGCGACTTTTGGCGCGTCCAACTGGGCTTTACTTTCAAGGCGTGCGTTTTGCTCTGCCATATCTGCGGCCAGGCGTAGTGCTTCCGGTAGGGTCTGCGGCATTGGCGCACACTCCCCTTCCAGCTCACGCAGGCGACGGATTATTTTCATGCGTAGAATGGCGCTATAACCGGCAATCAGGCATTCAGTGTGCTCTCGGTCTAGGCGATATTCTCGGTAAGTCTGGTTGTTCTGGGGGTGTGTCCAGAAGTGGGCATACCCTTCTGGGCACTCTCCAAGCTGCTCCAGCATCGACTCAATGTCACGAACAACATGCTTATGCTGTTTCTGAGTGAGCATAGCTATCTCGCGGCTGCTCATTTTTATCTGGCTGGAAGTAAATACAGGCGAGAGAGCACCACCAGCGTTCTGATTCATTTGCTGTACCATTCTGCGACCCTCCTGTTGAATACACCTACAATTCCAGCTGCCCGCTTGTAGTTACATGGCACCCAGCGGCCTGATACCATGCGTTCATACCGAAACAAAGGAACGCCCGGAACAGAGTGCATCCTGAGTTGCGGCAAATGACAATTTGCGGTTAAATTGCTCATGCGGATTTCTCCATACACATAGATTTATCTGCCACGGCGCCCGGAGCTGCACACTCGCGGGCGTCACTTCTTTTTACGGCCAAACAGCGTGACAATGGCGCGAATCTCTTCTTCACGCGCGGCCAGGTGGCGGCGGTGATGCTCGTAAATCTCGTCTGCTTCATGTTTCTCGATCACTCCATCTTCCAGAGCCTGTTCAATGATCTGGTCAACCTGACCGCGCGCGGCGGCGGTACGCATTGCCCTGCTGAATAAGTCAACACGATCCAGGTCTTCCAGGTTAGGAACCTCCACCAGCAGCGCACCACGGCGGTGGGCGAAATAATCAGCCAGGGCAGATGTGCCGGAGATATCCTCCATTGCCTCCAGTTCGACCACTTCAAAGAAGCGGCAACCGTTCTTCTCATACAAATTGTTGTTGAACTGCGTCATAGTCATACCCAACGCGCCAGCCATCGCTTCACGCCCGCCAGGGACTACCTTGCACATCGCTTTTACTACTTCTTTAAGACTTTGCTCTACCATCACGTTTTCCTTTTGGTAGTTTAAAAACAACAATAAGTTGCTTATTCTGGTTCTGAGGTTGGTAACCCATCCTGAACATTTGGATAAATATCAGGCCGCAGCTGATGGGGAGTTACACTCCAGTTACCCCACTGACAAAGCTGAATCACACGTTCAGATGGAACACGATTTTTAGCAATCCAGTTAGCAACTGATTGAACTGACTGAAATTCAAAACGACGAGACACCTCTGAAATAGAACCAACTGAACGAACAGCTTTATCCGTAACGTTCTTGTGCTTGCTGGACATATCCACTCCTTATTGATTTGGTCAACCCCATACTACTTATAGTAGCAAATAATCGCAACTTAAAATAGAAATGACAACTATGGCTTGCGGGCTTAACCTTCTACTTATGGTGGAAGAAACTAAATACAAAGACTTTGCCGACAGGCTAAACAAGTCGCTCCAGAAGCATGCTCTGGGGGTAAAGGAATTATCAGAACTCAGTGGTGTCTCGTATGAGATGGCGCGGCGCTATACTCTGGGTACTGCAAAGCCTCGGGACGAGAAGATGATTAGGATTGCGGATCGACTATCAGTCTCCCCAGCTTATCTGGACTATGGCGTGCCACTTCACGGCGGGGATGAAGCACCATCCGGGACTGTTCGAATTCAACAGCTTGATGTTCATGCTTCGGCTGGATGCGGTTATATAAATCAACCGTTTCCAACAATTATCAGTTCTATTGAGATACCTGAAGAACGAATATTCGAGCTTTTTGGACGCAGGAGCTTAGATGGCATTGAATTGATAAACGTCGATGGTGACAGCATGATGCCAACTCTCTGCCCGAAAGATTTACTCTTCATTGATCGTAGAATTGATCACTTCAATGGTGACGGGGTTTACGTTTTTAACTTTGAAGATTCAACTTTTGTGAAACGCCTACAAAAAGTAAAGGGTCGAAGGCTTGCCGTTCTCTCTGACAATGACAAGTACCCCCCGTTCTTTATTGAAGAACATGAAATGAATGAACTTTACTTTTTCGGTAAGCTTATTAGATGCTTACCACTAAAGATGCTTGAGTTTGGCTAAATTTAAAAACACTTCCACAACCGGCTAACGCCGGTTTTTTTATGTCCTAAATTCAACCTCTTCCCGATAAAAAACTACTTCAACTAAAAATATACTACTTTTTGTTGTTGATTTTATCTACTTAAAGTAGCTATAGTTTATTCACCGACACAAACAGCTTACTTACTCAAGAGACAAGAGCATCACCGGGTGACGGGCTCATAACCCAATCCACCCGGGCGTTAAGGAAGTGGCCTTCCTACCCATGACCAGCGCGCAGGTGCTCTTCTCTGTTGTGTATGGAGAAACTTACGGCGGCGGCAGCCGCTTAACCGAGAGGAAATGCTATGAGCAATGATCGCATGACCGTAGTGCCCGATTTTCTGGGCGAGCTGGATGCTGGTGTGTTCATGAACAAAATCGCCGCCGCGCTTAATACCACCGCGCTGGGCGTTCTGAATAACGGCACTAAAGGCAAAGTGGTCCTCACCTTTGATTTTGAGCGTATGGGTAATTCCGTTGAAGAGAAGCGCGTCAAGATCAAGCACAAGCTGAACTACAGCACCCCGACGCCACGCGGTAAAGCCTCCGAAGAGGACACCACTGAAACGCCAATGTGGGTTAACAAAGGCGGCAAGCTCACCATCCTGCAGGAGGATCAAGGACAATTGTTCAGTATCAACGGTGCCACAGACGGAAAGCTTAAAGCGGCTCAGTGAACCGCTGACAACTAATTCACTGCCACCAATTCGATCATTTGTTAATAAGGAATTTTTATGTCTCAGGTAGACAGCGGTACTTTTAAGCAGGTTAAAGATCTGGTTCTTTCTGGTTATCACCTGAATGATATTAACGGCCTGGCTTGCCCAACAGCATTACTCCCGGAAGAAACTCGCGTTGAAAGCCTCGAGCGCTTTTCTCTTGAGCGCTTCCGTTTCCGTGGGGCCATGACCACAACCAGCATTGATGATTTTGCCCGTTATTCTAAAGGCTACGCCAGTACCGAGGAACCTGCTCGCTGCTTTATTGATGCGGACAATATGACTGCGCGATCCGTGTTCAATATCGGCACGCTGGATAATCCAGGCCATGCTGATAACGTTGCTGCAATCACCCTGAAGCAGACTGCGCCTTTCCGCGCGCTGCTGGCGATCAACGGCGACCGCCTGAAGCAAAAGCAAATCGCTGAATGGCTGGAAGACTGGAGTGATTACCTGCAGGCCTTTGATGCTGACGGAAATACCATGCAAATTTCACAGGCTGCTCAGGCTGTTCGACGCATCACTATCCAGCAGGCCACCCAGCAGGATCATGAAGACGGTGATTTCAGCGGGAAAAAATCGCTGATGCAGAGTGTTGAGGCCAGCAGCAAAGATGTTATGCCGGTAGCGTTTGAGTTCAAATGCGTGCCATACGAAGGGCTTGGTGAGCGTGCATTCAGCCTGCGCAATAGTCTGCTCACTGGTGACGAACCACGTTTTGTTCTGCGCATTGTTCAACTGGAAGCGCAGGAAGAAGCGATCGCCAACGAATTCCGCGACCTGCTGATCGGCAAATTCGACGGCGAGCCAGTAGAAACCTTTATCGGTAACTTTAAAGCGTAATTGCTCAGCCTTAATTGCCCTGCCCCGCGGGGCAATTAGTGAAGCGTAATTAATTTAAATATCGCCATCTGGCGGGGGATTCGTGCAACCAAAAATCAGCCGCAGGTGCAGCTGCGAATAAATGGAGAAATAAAACCGATGAGCTACATACAGACATTATCAGGAAAGAAATTCGACTATGTGAACGCCACTGTTGACGATATTGAGATCGAAGATATAGCGACCGCTCTTTCCCATATCTGCCGCTTTGCCGGCCACCTGCCGGAGTTCTACTCCGTTGCTCAACACTCAGTTCTGTGCAGCCAGCTGGTAGAGCCAGAGTTTGCCTTTGAAGCGCTGATGCACGACGCCGCCGAAGCGTATTGCCAGGATATTCCCGCCCCGCTTAAAGCCCTGCTGCCGGACTATCGCCGGATTGAGGCGTTTGTCGACGAACTGATCCGCTTTAAGTTCAATCTGCCGCTCACACAGTCTGCTGTAGTGAAATATGCCGATCTGACAATGCTGGCTACCGAACGCCGGGATCTGGAAATCGACGACGGTACGACATGGCCGATGCTGGAAGGAATCCCCACCAGCGACATTATCCAGATCGTTCCTCTCCGCCCGGGCCAGGCTTACGGACTGTTCATGACCCGCTTTAACGAACTGATGGGGCTGCACGCATGCAACAACATATGAAAG
This sequence comes from Mixta tenebrionis, assembly GCF_006517625.1. Taxonomy (GTDB): domain Bacteria; phylum Pseudomonadota; class Gammaproteobacteria; order Enterobacterales; family Enterobacteriaceae; genus Mixta; species Mixta tenebrionis. The sequence continues at coordinate 267,676 of NZ_VHQI01000005.1, forward strand.
TAAAAGAACTTGTCGCCGCGGCACGCACGGCAGCGTCTGACCTTCCACCAGCAGCGGCACAGTTAATGCGTGAAGTCGCCACCAGGCTGGATGTGACCTTTGTTGCCCTGAGTGAAACTCTGGATCAGCGCGTCACTCTTATGGCTGAGAACGAAATTTTACGCGGGGAGAAAACACCGTGAAAGAAAACAAAGCAGCACTTAGCCCGGAGAATTTATTTTGTCCGGCATGTGGCGGAACTCTATCGCTTGACAGCTCTTCATCCATGCAAATCAGCATTCTGTCATGTGACGACTGCCCTGATTTTCGTATGCAGCGCAACTGCGATGAAGACACGTTACTTGAGAAGTTTATTGGTAAACATCCTGAATGTGTAAAAGGAGCCGACGATGCCTAAATCACTTTACGCCCGCTGCATTCGTCGCTGGAAAGTTGAATTTAAGGGGCGCTGCGATTCTAAGTACAGTCCGTACTGGCGTAAGCGCGATCTGCGCGGGTATATCCGGGAATGCGCCCTGACTACGGCTGAAAGCATGGTTGACCGTTTGGCATATAACAACGCGATGCATGATTTTTTTGCCGAGAATGGCGACGACAGCGGTTGGTCCCCTGAATTTTCAGTCTGGTATGACAGCGGGCGGCGTAAAAAATACCTCAAAGAAGCACTCGAATATCTTAACGAAGAGGCCACAAACGACGAAATCGACGAGGAAATTGATAACGAGCTGGAGGCATGGAATGACTAAACAATTGCATTTTTACGGTGCCAGCGATGACTTGCTGGAGTGCGAAGGGGCGATCCGTGAAGAGATTGGTTGCTACAACTCTCCAGGCATCTATCACCTCAAATCCGCCGAGGGTGAAATGCAGGTGGTCGGTTATTACCTCGAGTCCGGGCTGTGGAGCATCGGCATCAGTCAGGTTGCCGAAGATTCGCCGCTGCCAGCATGGCCCGTCACTTACGACATGCATGAGCGTGGTTACAGTGTCCAGATCACCATCACTGTTCCGGACGACACCATCCTTGTCTTGCCAGAGGAAGAAGAATGATGACCACCAGCGAACTAAATAAAAATCGCCTTCAAACAATTGCATCATGGCGCGCCAAATATAGCGCGGGGCACAATGTTGTGCTTCCTGCTGAAGAGGCTGAAATGATGGCCCGTGCGTTACTGGCTGTCATGGAGCAGGAACCATTTGGTTTTGTTACTAAAAGATGCGCCGAACATATGCATGATAACGATCACGATGAAAATAACTGGATGTGGTCTATTTCAGCAGTAGTCATTGGATGTAATCCAAAGCTCAAGCACGAGGTTCCAGTTTACCTCTACCCTGCGACATCAATCCCGTCTGCTGGTCGCCAAGTGGAGGGGGAGTAGATGAAGATTCGCTGCCTTTTCAGGCTTCACAAATGGGTGTTGTTCAAGAAGGAGCTTCATCCATATCAATCCCTTAACGGGCTGCAGCCAACTATTATTTTCCACTATGGGTGTAATGGCTGCGGCAAGACCAGAACAGAGACTCGTGAAGAGGGTTACTGGCATTCTTTTAAACCATCAGATTTGGAGCACATGTAATGAACCACCTTATGATCGACCTCGAAACCATGGGCAATAAGCCTGCTGCGCCAATTGTCGCGATCGGCGCTGTGTTTTTCGACCCGAAAAGCGGTGAGCTAGGTGCCGAGTTCTATGTGGCCGTCAACCTCGCCAGCGCCATGGATCAGGGTGCAACCCCTGACGGTGACACGATCCTGTGGTGGCTGAAGCAATCAGCGGAGGCTCGCGCCGCTATTTGTACCGACGATACGAGAAGCATTACCTTTGCTCTCTCCGAGTTGAGCTCGTTTATCAGCCGTAACTCTGACAACCCGCGTTACCTGAAAGTCTGGGGAAATGGCGCCAACTTCGACAACGTTATTTTGCGTTCAGCCTATGAACGCGCCGGCCAAACCTGCCCGTGGCAATTCTGGAATGACAGCGACGTGCGCACCATGGTGCTGCTCGGTAAACAGCTTGGTTTCGATCCCAAGCGCGATATGCCATTTGATGGTGTAGCTCACAACGCACTGGCCGATGCCCGCCACCAGGTGAAATATGTATCGGCAATCTGGCAGCGTCTGCTGCACACCAGCGCCGAATAATCCCCCTAATAGCCCGGGTGCAGCCGGGCAATGGAGAAATCTATGCTGAGCCTCGATTGTGTTCCCATCTCAACTTATTGCAAAGAGACAGGCGAAACTCCTGATGCGATCAACAAGCGCGTACAGCGTGGTGTGTGGCGTGAAGGGGTTCAGGTGCTGAAAGTCGAAGGCGTCAAGGAGAGATGGATAGATCTTAGTGAGGTTGCAAAATGGGCTCGACAGAATCGCCTAAACTCCCACGCGGCGTGACCATCAGGAAACATAGCAACGGGGAAACTATTAATATCACATTCACTTATAAGGGAGTTAAATGCCGGGAACCATTATCCAACCTTGATGTAAATAATAAAAATATCAAATACGCCGAGAGAACTCTCGGCGAAATCCACAATAAAATTGAACGAGGGACTTTTAATTACGCAGAATATTTCCCTCGCTCAGCACGGTTAAAAATTTTTGGTAATGCCGCATCTGGTAAAACTATCAAAATGTACCTCGACGAATATATTGATATTTGTGAGACACGTAATTTATCGCCATCGACAATTGGCGGTTATAAAAAATGCCGTAGTGCTCTGTCATCATTGCATATATTACCGGCCAGCGAGTTAACACCAGCGACATTAAAGCAGTGGATCCAGAGCCAGAAGACAACACTCAAAACCATCAGAAACCAGCTTTCCTTTCTGCGTTCATCGCTGGATGAAGCTGTAACTGATGGAGTATTGCAAATTAACCCAGTTTCGCTGGTCACAGCATCACGGTATCAAAGCAATAAAAGCGATGCAGAAAGTAGTTATATTGTCGATCCGCTGTCGCCGACTGAGGTGAGCGCGCTGTTAACATCAACAGGCAATAAACAGTGGGAAAACTTATTCAGGTTTGCGATACAGACAGGGCTGCGCAGCTCCGAACTGTGCGCGCTCCGCTGGAGGGATATTGATTTCGTTGAGAAGACGGCGCATGTACAGAGCGCCAGCGTGTCGGGCGTGACGAAAGGGACTAAAACGAAGGCGGGAACGCGCAAGGTAGAATTAACTGAGGAAGCGATGATCGCGCTCAACGATCAAAAGCCATTCAGCTTCATGAAAGACGGTTGTGTCTTTGAGGATCCAAAAACAAACAAGCCGTGGGCCAGCGCGGATGCAATCAGGAAAAAAGCCTGGGTGCCAACGCTGCGGAAAGCCGGTATCAGGTATCGCAATCCCTATCAGACCCGGCACACGTTCGCCACACGCCTGATCAGCCGCGGCGTAAACCTTTTCTGGCTGGCGGCGCAAATGGGTCATAAGGGACCGGAGATGCTCTTCCGGCATTATGGTCGCTATCTGAAGGAGTATGACGGCAACACGGAGAGAAAGCCAAAGCTGGTCAGTGGCAGGAACTGAAAGGAGCCGTAAAGGAGCCGCAGAAATAAAGGCAAGTTATTAGCCTTTACAAATTAGTTAGTTACAAAATTTCGGACACGGGTTCAACTCCCGCCAGCTCCACCAAATTTTATTCCAAAGCAATCCAAGAAAAACCGAAAAACCCGTAGTCACAACGACTTACGGGCTTTTTTATGTCCAGCGCTATCTGATTTGATCCTACCTAAGCTAATTGTTTTAGGCCCATTGATAGGCCCAACGAAAAGATCTATGGTCTTTGTTGGGCCTAAAAGCATGGAGACTCCACCGTGGCAAGAAAAACCAAGCCGTTAACGGATACGGAAATCAAAGCAGCCAAATCTAAAGATGCCGATTATCAGTTGTATGATGGTGACGGACTGACGCTGCTAATCAAATCCAGTGGCAGTAAGCTCTGGCAATTCCGTTATTACCGACCTCTGACAAAACAGCGAACTAAACAGAGCTTCGGTTCCTATCCTGCTGTCTCGCTTTCCGATGCTCGTAAGCTCAGAGCTGAATCCAAAGTATTACTGGCAAAAGGAATCGATCCTCAGGAATACCAAAAAGAACAGATAAGAAATTCTCAGGAGGCCAAAACCAACACTTTCTTGTTAGTTGCCGAGCGTTGGTGGAATGTGAAGAAAGCCAGTGTAACCGAGGACTATGCTGATGATATCTGGCGTTCGCTTGAAAGAGATATATTTCCCGCAATTGGCAACGTAAGCGTTACAGATATTAAAGCCCATACACTGGTTCAAGCCGTGCAACCCGTTCAGGCCCGAGGAGCACTGGAAACTGTCCGCCGTCTTTGCCAACGGATCAATGAAGTCATGATTTATGCCCAAAACACGGGCCTGATTGATGCAGTTCCCAGTGTTAATATTGGCAAAGCCTTCGAGAAACCTCAGAAAAAGAACATGCCCAGTATTCGTCCGGATCAGTTGCCTCAGTTGATGCAAACTATGCGTACGGCCAGTATCAGCCTGTCTACGCGGTGTCTGTTCATGTGGCAACTTCTCACCATCACCCGCCCCGTAGAAGCCGCAGAAGCTCGGTGGAATGAGATCGATTTTGATGCTAACGAATGGAAAATTCCAGCAGCCCGAATGAAAATGAACCGGGACCATACCGTTCCATTATCTGATGGGGCTCTGGCTATTCTGGAAATGATGAAGCCGCTCAGTGGTGGCCGAGATTTTATTTTTCCAAGCCGCATTAAGCCCACTCAGCCGATGAACAGTCAAACCGTGAATGCTGCACTCAAGCGTGCCGGTTTAGGGGGAGTGCTGGTTTCACATGGTTTGCGTTCTATCGCCAGTACAGCCCTCAATGAGCAAGGATTTCCTCCTGATGTCATTGAAGCCGCACTTGCTCATGTAGACAAAAATGAGGTACGTCGCGCTTATAACCGCAGTGATTATCTTGAGCAACGTAGGCCGATGATGCAATGGTGGGCTGATTTTGTTAAAAGAGCAGATAAAGGAAGCATGGTAGAATCTAGTGCCGGTGCATTAAAACTTGTTGTTTGATTCTACTTAATCCGCGCCTTCAAAGGCGCGGTTCTTATTTTTGGAAAAAATAATGAGAAGTTCTAACCCGAGCCCTTCTTGCCAGAGATTTTTTGCTTCACCGTTCCCTCAAATGCAGCCTTTACTCTTTCATCATTGCGTTCCCAACGTTTGACGACTGTAATAATATCTTCTTCATTAAGATCCAGATTTTGGTTTTGAGATTTCAAATTTTGTACAAAGATGACTAAATCTGCCTCTATTGCCTTTGCTGCAACCGTTTTATTTTTCCATCTACCATCCACAGGAACATTTTGGTGGAGCAATCTTATCGTCTCTTCTTTTATCGGGAGATATAATTCAGCCTTAGATATCCCTCCCATTCTTGCTGACTGTTTTTTCTTAGTTAGCTTCTTTTTGTCTAATGCAAGCTCCGAAGGCAGCAACGGGCCATAGCCTGCAACCCCAAGGCAACTACCTAAGACTGAACTAGCAAACAATAAAGATTTAACTGCAATTATCTTGTTGATATCCCACATATCCTTTCCATATCGCTGAAATATCCCAGCGGCCTTAAAATTCCATGTAAAAAAGTGTTTAAGGCTTTGCGAACCCATCATAATAGGAACGACGGTCCACTTAGAGCTAATATACTCCCAGCATTGTATATCATCACGATTATATTGTTTCGCCTGCAACAACTCAAAATTCTGGCTTTCATCCATACCATCCAAAAGAGACATTTTTTTGATGATAGAATGCCTATAAAGAAATCCCGAGCTTTCAAGGTAGGTCTTTAATTTGTTTCTTTTTTCTTCAAATTCCGAGCAAAAAATATCAAGCATATTCCATATCATCCTTCATTGGTCAGTTACACAACGTCATCTGTTCTTGCTCTGACATCCCTTTCATTTTTACTACTTAACTGAATGAAGAACCAGATGTGAAGACATGAAATAATGGTTTGCCATACTTACTGCCTGTTAACTACATGTACAACTTGCACAAGCAGCCTGCTTTGCAAAGAAAATAAGGTAGAGTCTTAGGGCGTGGTGTAAATTCGGAATGACAACAGCATGACATTCAGCAACACCCTGATGCTACTCGGCGGCGAGGATTTTCTGCGTGAACTCACCGAATTTATGCTCAACTGCATTATGGAAGCAGATGTCACTCAGCACATCAACGCGGAGCCCACTAGCGCAGCGATGAGCGCGAAACCTACCACAACGGCTATCGTGACCGTCAGTCCCCGCCAGCTCGGCACGCTGTGGACCTGCGTATTCCGAAGCTGCTTAAAGGGACGTACTTCCCGCCCTTCCTGGAGGCCCACAGATTGTCTGAGAAGGCGCTCAACGCGGTTATCCAGGAAGCATGGATAAACGGCATCCTGGCTGACCTTCCTGCTGAGCCTGAAGGCGGCGATAGGCAGATGTTCTCCGCCAGCTGGCAGCGCTGCCGGGTCCACTTCATGCGCAACGTGCTGAGCCGCGTCAGCCGTGCAAACCAGTCGGTGGTCCGTGCGGCGCTGCAACAGGTGTTCGTGCAGACCGACGAGAAAAGCGCCCATGCCACCTGTGCAAGGTTGCCGGTCAATGGGAGAAAAGCAACCCGGCGGTCACCGGGGTGATGGACGAAGCAGAGGCAGACGTGCTGGCGTCCTTCGGCCTCCCGAAAGCACACCAAGTGAAAAACCCACTCCACAAACACGCTGGAGCGCCTGAACAAAGAGATGAAACGGCGGAAAGCGGACAACATTAATGACCAATAGCGGACATTAAAAATGGCGAAACGGCCAACAATCTTGGCGTTGACAGTGGTAGGTATCTTCCCAATGAAGAGAGCATCTTGCGGCTGCTGGGTGCGGTACTGACGGAGCAGAACGAATAATGGCTACTGCTGAACCGCTATCTGCCACAGCACGTCGGAGATAGACCAGCCCACTGAAACAGAAGTCATCGAAGCGCAGTCACTCAACATATAACTGGCCCATTACCGGACCGGAAGGCTGTAACTGAATTCACACCGTTCTGATGGACCCGACAGAAAAAAAATAAAATCATTAAATTTCAATAGGATATTTATTTCCCGTTCGTAAAAAAAAGTTTTTTTGGCACATACATTTTAGATTGGATGCCTTAAAGCTAATCTCACATCATCCAGAGCACTTCGATTTGAGGTAATCAGCTATGAACAAATCTAATGTTAAAATACTTCGTCTTTCTACAGTAATTGACAAAACGGGCTTGTCACGTTCAACAATCTATGACTGGATCAATCCGAAATCGCCACGCTATGACCCAACGTTCCCGAAACAACGTCGTCTGGGGCTGCAATCTGTCGGCTGGATAGAGGCTGAAATAGACGAATGGATTTTACAACGAACCCGGGCAATAGAGTAAGAAAGGAAGACATTTTCATCGTGTCTTGATGCAGGCGGACTTTTACTTATTAATAAACTTCTCCTTTACAAACAGGATTAATTAATAGCAATGTTAATTATAAGGAGTAAAAAACATTTCCAATAAAAAATACACTTTTACGCACAAAAATGAATCTGAGATGGAAACTCTTGAGCATTATGCCAGGATGAATAATAAATCTCTTTCCTCAGTCATATCAGACTCTGTGGCGTTGACGGTACATATATTCGAGCAATGTCTTCGCTATCAATGGCTAATAAAGGAGCTAAAAAACGATCTACTAAGATTCACTATAAATGAAAGAATTATTCGAAATCGAGGTGAAAAAGAAGTGACTCTGGAAGAATACTGTTCGTTAATCTGGAAAACGAACATCATGAGTCCATTAAAAATCCCAATTACAGATTACTTTAAACTGAACGCTAATGATGAATTCATGGGGAAAGATGAAAAAACAGTTATACGTGAAAGGCTATCCTCGCTAAGGGAAAATTACGATATGGAAAAAGCCATTTACATTTACAATCAGAGGAAATTTGATGTAAAGAAACAAAGTATCTCAGGAGATTCAAATATTATTCTTATCCATAGAACAACCTTTGAGGGTTATTACTTTGATGCCGGGCAGGCTCTACTCTTGTCAGCATCCCAATTGATTATATTCGGGATAAATGAAGTTCTTAGAAGAAAGGAGATCGTTATGCCTTATCCAGTTGTTTGCTGGATTGATATTTACCATGTCAATGAGATGGTGGTTATGCTGCCAGTGATCCGCAAAACAGATGTTTCCAACCGCGTTAATGCACCGGATGACATCATTATAAACCCATACTCACAGGAGAGCAGAACCTAAGAGGTAACAAAGAAGGACAAACAATTATGAGAGGTAAAATACTACTTTACCAGTCAAAGTATCACTGGCAATCGCCCTCTATTTTTTTGGTTGTTTTTCATACAAAACGACATTATTCAGGTATCAAAAAATAATTTATGACACCGGAGTGCATCAGATGCGTTCATTTTGTTACACCATATGCAGTAGCGAACAGCAAGAAAGCATTGCAGATCATCACTCACTTGCTGAGATATGTCAAAAATTTAATATTCTACCTGAACATGTTGTGATCGAGCAGGTAGATATTAAAGAGGTTGTTTCAGAGCAACGTTTACTCAGGCAATTGATTCATCATGAAATGAACCGGCAGGATACGCTTGTCATTCCAGATCTAAACTGTCTTGGCAGAACTGTGGAGGACTTACAGAATATTTTATTTTTTTGCCTTCAAAAAGAAATTTTTATCTACAGCTACCATCCAGCTTCAAGGATAGAGCCTTCTGCTGAAAGTTGCTTGTCTTTTTTGATTGCTCGTCAGGATACGATTGACATTCACAATTTGAAATCAACTAAAAGCCGATATCGACATGTTAAGAAGAAACTAGGACGAAAGGAGGGAAGCAAATACCGACGTGATATCACAATACTTAAGAAAGGCAGATTTACTCAGTCTGAGATCGCAAAGAAGTTGGGTATCAGTTTATCAACCGTGAAGCGGCACTGGAATAACGGAATCATCGGTTAATTCCAGAAGCTAATTGCAGAGTAACTTTTTAACAGCCATCACAGGCTGGGGCTACCTTCGTCTCAAATTTAGATGTTGGATAGGTATTATATAATGGCATTGTATGCCCTTACTACCTGTATTCACCAGTAAGAGTAGTAATCAGATCAGTATATCCGTACTAAGATCTGATACCAGTATATACCGACAACAGTGACCAGGAATAGCCCTGCCTGTATGGCATCCCTGTACGGTCTGCTATAGACCGTAGGACCAAATACAGGTATATATTATGAAAACATATCAAGGTACTCATGGAGTACATATCCTCGAATATCAGATCAAGATTAAAAAATTATTATGTTATTTGACTAACCGTTACCCCAGGTTAACGGCGGTACGTGTCGATCTGCATTATCCGAAGATAGTCGATAACGGAGACAATATCTGCTGTTTCCCTAATCTTGAACCAGGGGTGATATCCCGAATGCGTGATTCCCTCAGAGCTAAACTGGAGGCTGACCGTACCCGTAAGGAGCGTGAAGGTAAACGCATCTACCGTTGCCCTTTATTTATTATATGGGCGAAAGAGTATTCTGAGTCAGGTAAATGCCACTACCACATTTGCCTGTTGTTCAACAAAGACGCTTACTACCACCTCGGGGATTACGATCAGGACGATAACCTTAGAGGGATGATCACAGGAGCCTGGTACAGCGCCCTGAGACTGGAGAGAGACGATCACCCTGGTCTGGTCCATTTTCCTGAAAACTGTAAGTATGTGCTAGACACCAATAGTACTGACTTCCAGCAGAACTACCAGGCGCTGTTAACCCGACTGGACTACCTGACCAAAGTTGAAAGCAAAGTGTTTGGTGAAGGAGACCGTAACTTCGGCTGTAGCCAAATCGAACTGTAAGTCGGTAATGGCCTTCTCAGTGAGAAGGCCTTATTTGTATTGTTTCAAAAAATTACTAAAATGCAGTTTCGTTACGCAATTTTCTATAGATTACTGATAGTCATCAGCAAGTCCGCTACTAAATAACGTTTCTGCATTTTCAGCGGTAGCAACAGCATCCTGCACATCCTGCCGTTTCAAATCTAACACTCGTAATTTACCCTTTACTTCGGCGACAGATTCGATTCGCCTGTAAGCATCAGAATGATGTTCGGCATATAGCGCAAGTCCTTTCAGTTTGGGCAAAGCATCAGCCAGATGTAGGCTATGTGGATCTACCAGGTCCACAACCATTTTGCCATCCTGTTCGGCAAAGAACAGGAAATCGGGACGAACAATCTTGTACTGTTCAGCTTCAACATAAGCGATTCCCAGTGACGACTGCCCTGTGTACTGTGGATTACGATACCAGAAAGCAAATCCTTCACGTTTGGTTTCGATCTCAAAAACCTTGGTTTCCCAATGGTTCAACAGAGCCGGATAGATCCCGTTTTCGTCACACAACAAATGGTGTTTCCAGACTGGAAGGTCAGTTTCCTTCTCGCCTTCACGCGCTCTGGTCATTTCAAACTTGTTCTCTGGCCTGACCAGATCCACATCCTGCGGTTCGGTACTCATTTCGACGATTTGACGATAAGCCTCTTTACGCTCATCTTTCAAGGACTTGATTTGCGGTGTGTACTCGGCCAGCCACGCCTTCGCCAGTCTATCGGCCTCGCCATCGAAGTAATCCTGCACCTCCATCACCAGCCCCATGCCAGCAACGGTCACACGAGCTTCCATGATTGCTTCCAAATACTCCTCAGCATCCTCTTCTCGATCCGCGACCTTATCGGCCAGATATTCGACATAGGTACGTGAAACATCCGGGCTGAAAATTCGGGCTGCACGCCGGTAGGCGTCATCAATCACCGTTACGTCCGCCTCCTCCCAGAATTCGTTGAAGGTCATTGCTTTGTTCTTGAGGCTGGCAACCACAGCCTTACCATCTACGACGAGCACTGCATTGCGTTTGTTTTTGATTTTCTCGGCATTTTCTATCTGGAACTTGTCCAGAACAGCGTGCAAAGCAGCATGGGCTTTCCTGACTGCCCCATCAAGAATGCCGTCATCAACCAGTTCCTGTGCCAGCGCGGTCAGACGTCTGGCGGGTCTGGCTCCTTTCTGTGGTCGGGTTTGCGAAGGTAGCGCTTCAAATACTTCCCATACTGCAGCTGAAGCTGCCGGGTTAGGTTTCATCTCCACAGGGTTAACCAAGATACGCCCGCTCGGAGGAGATGTATCATCGCCTTTAAACAAGGTATTGACGACATCTCTCACGGTATTGGTATTAAACTTGGGTAACAGGCATTCGACAGAGTTTAAGCGCTCATTACCCGGAATGCGTCTAGCCAGTGGAGTACGTACCATACGCCCCAGTAATTGCGTAATATGCGTTCTGTCGCTGGCAGCGCGGAAGGAAACCATCACTTCGGCACGCGGGCAATCCCAGCCAGTGCTGATGGCATCTTTAGCAATCAGTACGCGCACCCAAGTTGATTCCTGCACCCGCTGCGGTTCAATATAAGGCACTTGGTGTTGGCCGAAACGTTGTGTGGTGTGTTCACCGAAGACATGAGCAACACTGTCAATGGGCAATTCAGGATAACGGGAGAATAACGAATCCAGCCAGCGTCCGACCTCGTTCGGATCTGGCATATTGGGAACCTGGAATACCATCAGAGGCACTACTTCGCGTATGGTTTCCTGCTGCCTTGCGTATTCTGCCCAGGCATCGCTCGCTTCCCTGAGTTTGTCGGCAGCACGGCGTACCCACACTGTATCGAAGTCACCAGCTTCATCAGGCACACCCAGAATGATATCGTCCTTAATAAGTCCCGATTCCTGCACTTTAGCGGGGTCAACCACCACATTCGGCAGTTTGACATGATGACCAGCATTGACAATGGCTTTGTCGAAACGTTCAACTGTGGCGGAAATACCCCATACCACAGGAATACCCTTCACCCCAGCCGAACCGTTGATGAGCCGTTGCACAATGGTACTTTTAGCTGCTTCGCTGGAAGTCGTTGACGACCCCATCCCCCTGTGCGCTTCATCTAGCACTAAGTAAAGGGTCAGATCTGGGTCTTCGATGGTGTTTTGAATAGTATCCCACAGCGTATAAGCTTGTGCATCAGGGGCTGCCTCGAAAAGCCCGCCTTTATCATCAAAGCCGCGCACCAACAGACTATTTTTGCCAAACTTCTGCGTGTTAAGGAAATAGATTTTCCCAGGCTGAAACTTGCGCCGACTGAAAGGGTGTTCAACGACTACCATATCGTTATAGTTGATACGGTCACTGGCCTCCATCAGACGAAAACGGGTTTGCTCGTTCAGTGCAGGATCGTCACTGAACCAGATCACTACCGCGCCGGGATCGGCATCGAAATTAAATTCGTCGTCGCCATGAAATAATGCTTCAAACGCAGCGGCAGCCATGACGGTCTTACCCGCACCGGTCACAGCCGTTAAAGAGAAGGCGCTCTTATCATTTTCGTTATGCCAGTAACGGCGAGCCTTTCTGAGATTCACCAGCGAATCACGCACCGCATCGCGCTGGTAGTCCTTGAGAGTGAACTTCATTCTGTTAATTCCCCACTGGTGAAGCTGAAATTGGTCAGGTACGATTCGTATAAACGTACTGGCTCAACACCTTTTGGCAGACGCTTGGTGACAGACTGGAAATGACGATCATCGTCGGTGACGATAAAGGCCACCCGTACGTCACTAGCATGGCTAATGGCTTTAATGAAAGGTGTGGCTTGATCCACCGCTGTCAGCAGGCCATAAGCATCAGTCACCGCCCATCCATCAGCAGGCAGTTTGTCAATCCGTTTGCCACGAGCCCCTGCTCGCAACCACAGCAAGGGCGCAATACGCGCATAAGCCAGGTTATGGCTAACCGACTTCTCTGCTTCATAAGTCAAGGTGAAAAATTCGGCGTTTTCCTCAAAGCCTTCAGACATCGGGAATTCATCGGTAAACTTGTAATCGCCTTTAATCGGTTCACCATCAGGGGTCTTGCCTGTGATGGCGGCTTGCACACGCGGCTTTGTAATATAGTCGCAGATGCCCCATTTTTCCCATTCGAGATCGCCGGGGCGTAAGCCTTGTTCGCGCAATTTTTTCTGTTCATCGGCAGCAACTTCGTTGTTAGTGACGGAGATACATTGGCGACGCCCACCGTCCTGCTTATTCAAGCGCATTACGGCATGGGCGGTTGTACCGGAGCCGGAAAAGAAGTCAAGAATGACAGCCTCTGGTTTGTTTTTCACGAAGAAGCGAAGGGAATCTTCGACGGCATATAGTGATTTGGGGAAGGGGAATCGTCTACCCGGTAAGAGAGAGGTAAGGATGAGTGTCCCCGAAGTCTGAGCGTTGTGGGAGTCCTTGTTCCAAGTTGTCTTGGGCATCGATGATTTCTCAGTGTAGAAGCCCTGAACAGCGCCTTGATCATCTTTTCCTGTAATTGTAACGTCACCTGAATGAATGGCTGTAATGGTCCCTTTGGCGAGGTACTGAATTGTCATGCTCGAAGCGCCCCGACCGGAGTTTGCCACTCTAGCGAAGCCATTAGAAACTAAGCTCCGTAGCGCGCCTGGTGTTAGCCCCCAAAGCATCTCCGTTCCATCAGGCTTGAGCGGAAACACAGCGACACAACCAGTTGGTGGCACCACACTCTGACGATCAACGTCTGGAGGGAGTGGCTCGCCGACAGAGTGGATACTACAAGTGTGTTCGTTAACAAACACTGCGTAGAATTGATTTGGTCGCGCAGCACGGACGCTAGAGTTCTCTCTACGTCTGAGATTTCGCCACTCAATTGGAACTTCTGTTGCCGGAGCTCGGCGTCCAGACATGTCGTCGTTAGTTGGTATTACCCTCGCGTCAGAGAACATCACAAAAAACAAGAACTCGTTTGTACGCGAGAACTCTGCAGGCCGGTTTGTTCCTTCCGGCTTGATGATTGATGAAACCATTTGGATACGAGCTTCTGGGAATAACTGCTCCAACAGCAATCCCAGCCGTAGATATTCCTTCTCGTCAATACTGACGATCAGCACCGAATCTGACGGGTTCAACAACTCCTTCGCTACCAGCAAGCGACGTTCCATCATCGCCAGCCATTTGCTGTGTCGATAGATGTCGTCACCTTCGACGTAATCGTTATTGTATTTCCAGTCCTTCGCCCCCGTGTTATAAGGCGGGTCGATATAGATGGCGTCGACCTTGCCTCTATGCGTGTAGGTCAGCGCTTTCAATACATGGTAGTTCTCGCCATTGATGACTGAGTGGAAAGGCTTGTCACCGCCGCGCTGTACTTTTCCCGTACTGACCATACCCGGCCAGATCGTGTCACGAAATTCAGCTATAACCACAAGGTTACTCAGCGCTACAGTCTGAGTCTCGACATCAGCCGCGTCCAGCAACTCGAGATCAGCGACCTTCCTCGCCTTGTGGATAGTTTTAACCTGCCACAACCGTTGATCACCTTTCTTAGTGGACCCACGCTCTGGCAGAACGCGGACTTTGTCTCCTTTGCGAATAGGCCGCAATGGCAACTCAACAACTTCAGGGCTGTGTCGTTCAAAATTAAGCCCAAAGGGGAGGCGTGACGATAGGATCTTGATTTCTCTATCAAGATCAGCAGCCAGTTGCGGATCTTTGGCCTTCGCTTTAGCTATTAAATCAGTCAGCCTGGACATATATTCCTTTTTTCTTATCAATTCTGAGCATTTTAGGTTCAAGCGTTCGGCTATCAGGAAAGCCCAATACGTTGATTCATAGAAGGAATCAGAACGCTAAAAAATTGGCGGTAATATTAACACTAATCAACGACTTCATCGATCCTTAAACCGAGAGATATAGGTTAGTCCCATCATGTCTGTAGCGCAGTTTCCTCTATCCAAGTGGCACCAGATAATCCAAGTATTTTCAGACATATATCATCTCTCTGAACACAACCATCCATACGGCGAACCACAGGTTCGCCGTTGTTACTTTATTTTCTGTCAGGAAAAATCATGAGTAAACAAGAGGGTATCAATACCATCAACAAGGCGATGGCCGCGCTGCCTACTCGACTGTCTGATACGATCCTAAAACACATACACTCGCTTACTGAATATGAACCTGTGATCGGTATTATGGGGAAAACAGGATCAGGAAAATCCAGCTTGTGTAACGCCTTATTTGCCGGAGAAGTCTCACCAGTTAGTGATGTTACTGCCTGTACCCGAGAACCACTACGCTTTCGTTTGAAGGTCGGTGAGCGTTATATGACGATCGTTGACCTTCCAGGTGTGGGAGAAAACAGTGCCCGCGATACCGAGTATGCCGCGCTGTACCGTGAACAACTTCCCCGACTCGACCTAGTATTGTGGCTGATTAAGGCTGATGACCGCGCACTGGCAGTGGATGAGCACTTTTATCATCAGGTTATTGGTGAGGTATACCGGCATAAGGTGATGTTTGTTATCAGCCAGTCGGACAAGGCCGAGCCCACCAGCGTTAATGGTCAATTGTCCATGGCGCAGAAGCAGAATGTCAGCCGCAAAATCTGCCTGCTGCATGAACTGTTCCAGCCCGTACATCCGGTGTGTGCCGTGTCGGTCCGTCTGCAGTGGGGGCTGCAGGTGATGGCCGAGCGAATAATTAAGTGTCTGCCACGCGAAGCCACCAGCCCAGTGGTGTCGCAACTGCAGCATCCCTTTCGCACAGCAGCAGTCCAGGAGAAAGCGCGTGACGATTTTGGTGAAACGGTCGGCGCGGTACTGGACACGGTAAGTGCTTTCCCACTCATACCGGCTCCGGTACGTGCCGTAATACAGGCCGTCCGTAACACCGTGGTATCCGTTGCCCGTACTGTGTGGGATTTCTTCTTCTAAGTATTTAACCCATCCCTGTTACTTCCCTAACCCTGTCTCCTGTGCGACGGGGATTTTTTTATTTGTTTTTCCATTATGAGGAGTCTGCTTATGACCCGTCTGGCCTCGCGCTTTGGTGCAGCAAATCTTATCCGCCGCGACCGTCCGTTAACCCGTGAAGAGTTGTTTCGAGTGGTCCCCAGCGTATTCAGCGAGGACAAACACGAATCCCGCAGCGAACGTTATACCTATATTCCAACCATCTCCCTGCTGGACAGCCTGCAGCGGGAAGGCTTCCAGCCATTCTTTGCCTGTCAGACCCGTGTTCGCGATCCTGGCCGTCGTGAACATACGAAGCACATGCTGCGCCTGCGTCGGGAGGGGCAGATTACCGGTAAGCAGGTGCCGGAAATTATCCTGCTCAACTCCCATGATGGCTCAAGCTCTTACCAGATGTTGCCTGGCCTGTTCAGGGCTGTGTGTCAAAACGGCCTCGTCTGCGGTGAGTCGTTTGGCGAGGTACGGGTGCCGCACAAGGGGGATGTGGTGAGTCAGGTTATTGAGGGGGCGTATGAAGTACTGGGGATTTTTGACCGTGTGGAGGAAAAGCGGGATGCCATGCAGTCATTGCTGTTACCACCACCTGCGCAGCAGGCACTGGCAAAAGCCGCGCTAACTTATCGCTTTGGTGAGGACCACCAGCCGGTGACTGAATCGCAGATACTCTCCTCGCGCCGCTGGCAGGATGAAAGCAATGACCTGTGGACCATCTATCAGCGGATTCAGGAAAACCTGATTAAGGGCGGACTCAGCGGGCGTAATGCTAAAGGCGGACGAACGCATACCCGTGCCGTACGTGGCATTGACGGGGACGTGAAGCTTAACCGTGCGCTGTGGGTGATGGCAGAAACACTGCTCACGCAACTGCAGTAGACGTTTCATGTTGCCACGTTGTTAATATCGGACACCACCTGTCCGCATCGCTATGTGCTCGTGTGCCTCAATCCCCCGGTTATAGCTTTTAACCCCCGTTACATCTGGCTTTTGCAGAAATAAAAAATAGTTTCTGCGTTGTCCATACCCTGTCCGCCCCCCTCTTTAAAGTAATCACATCATTTTCAGTCAGTTAACTTTCCTGGAGAACCTCTCATGACACAGGCAGAACGCCGCCATGACCGGCTGGCTGTCAGGCTGTCACTGATAATCAGCCGTCTGGTTGCGGGTGAAACGTTGAGCGTGCGCAAACTGGCGGCTGAGTTTGGCGTGTCAGTGCGCACGCTGCGGCGAGATTTTCGTGAACGGCTGATGTATCTGGACCTGGAGTATCAGTCCGGATACTGCCGCTTACGCACTGCTGGCAGTGAGATGCAGATGGTGCCCGACGTGCTTATCTTTGCCCACCGCAGCGGGCTGGCCGGGCTTTTTCCCGGCCTTGACCGCCGTCTGGTGAATGCACTGCTGATGTGCGATGAGTCTCCCTGCGTGATAGCACCAGCCAATCCGGTTCCTTCGCCTTCAGTAGCATTGTCTTTCTGGAGACTGATTCAGGCCATTACCGGGCGCAGGCGGGTGACGCTGATTGCGGAGGGGCGACGCTGTGAGCGCCTGGCTCCCTGCCGGTTACTCATCCACCAGCAGACCTGGTATCTGGTGGCTGAATATGAAGGGCATATCGCCGTATTCACACTTGATGAAATCCATCTGATTCAGCCTTTGCAGGAGACTTTTCGCCGCAATGACAGTCTGTGCCGTCTGACTGAAGACCCGGTTTTCATTCAGGCTTTACCCCATTTTCGCTTTATCCAGCAGTCACTGCTTACGTTTGTTCCGGCTGACAGCCCACCGGAATAGCGCAGGCATTGTTATCAACCCGGCAACAGGGAGGAGCCCTATGCCCGTTATTGCCATTATCGCCATTGTTGTCATCGTCATCATTCTGAACAAAACCGGGGTGTCCGACAGTCTCGCGGCCCTGACCCTTGCCACTGTTGCCGCACTGCTGACGGGAGGTGGCGCAGCCGGTGCTGCCAGTGTCGCGCTGACACCGTTCGTCGGCGTGCCGGTGGGTATTTTCGTCGGCATTTATGTCTTTGCCAAAGTGGTACGTCTGATTTCAGGGAAAAAATAATGAAATGTAAAACACTACCTCTGCTGGCGATGGTTGCCACCACTCTGTTTCTGAGCGCCTGCGATGACAGGAGTGATGACCTGAAAGCTATCAGTAAATTTAAGGACCTCACGCCTCCGCGCTTCAGCGATGTGGTCAGTCGGCAGGATGATGTCAGCGAAGAATGGTCACAGGTTGGCTTTTCATCAGGTCTCACCCTGCAGGTCTTACGTACCCGTGAGTCGCCCGATGGCTGCGAGGGCGGTAGTTACTACTACCTCGTGGATATGCAGGAAAAAACCATCCAGCCGCTGATGAATGCGCTGTGTATTGCCGATAACATCAAACTGGAATACCAGGAGGTGACGGACCCGTATACCAAAGAAAAATACTTTGAGTACGCCCATGACGGCAAACTGATGGGGCAGCTACTGATACCCTCGAACCCTGACAATCAGGAATAAAACAACGACAAAGGAGACAAGAATGACAATACTTTCACTAAGTCGGTTTATGCTGGCGGGTGTACTGCTCGCGAGCTTTAATGCCTCTGCTATCCCGGGGTTCTGGCAGCAGGGTTACGGTCAGGGCAATACGGAATACAGCGTGACCGAAGCCAGCGGAAAGACGTTTACCATCAACTGCACAGGGAACCCGGACCAGAATGGTTTCTATCAGCATTCAGTCTTTCTTACCCTTGCCGATGACAAGATGGTCAGTTCGCACGATGACGACACTACTATCACCGTAGTGATGGATCACCAGCAGTACATTATTCCGTCCAGCCTGGGCTGGCGTAACGGCGATAACGCCTGGTTTGACTTCATCAGCAATATCTCTGAGGCCGGGCAGTTCGACGTCTACGTCAATGACCACAAAGCAGGGACCTTCACTGCGGACCGGAAGAACGCTGAGAAAGTTCTGTCCACTCTCGGAGACTGCAGCAACGACTGATAGTAGTATCTTCCCCAGCAAATCCACCCCGACAGCTAGCAGGCTGCCGGGGTTTTCTTTTATCAGGAGCCCGAAAATGACCCAATCCGTGTTGCTGCCACCGGGGCCTTTCACCCGGAGACAAGCGCAAGCGGTCACTACCACGTACAGCAATATCACACTCGAAGACGACCAGGGCAGTCACTTCCGTCTGGTGGTTCGTGATACTGAAGGCCGGATGGTCTGGCGGGCATGGAACTTTGAGCCGGATGCCGGTGAAGGTCTTAACCGCTATATCCGCACCTCAGGCATCCGTACAGACACGGCCACCCGCTGATCGCGAAGCATTTACCCGCATTCACCTCCCCGAACACACTTTATATCCCCATACGCCAGCCATCGCCGCTGGCGTTTTTATTGACGGAGACATACCCATGACAACACAGACGCAGCACGACCTCGCACCCGCTAACCAACCCGAATTTGAACTGACCGTCACGCCGGTCCCCGATGAACAGCGTATCGATTTCTGGCCACAGTACTTTGGCGCTATCCCGCAGTGGCTACTCCTGGAGCCGCATATCTTCGCCTGGATGGACCGCTTCTGTGAGGGCTACAGCGGTGGTATCTGGTCGTTCTACACCCTCAGCAATGGCGGCGCATTTATGTCCCCCGAGCCTGACAACGATGAGACATGGCGTCTGTTTAACTGCCTGAACGGTAACGATGCCCAAATGAGTGCAGAAGCAGCAGGTATTGCTGTCTGCCTGATTGCGTATAGCCACCATGCCTGCCGTACAGAATGTGACGCGATGACCGCACACTATTACCGCCTGCGGGAGTATGCCATGCAACATCCAGAGGCTCACGCCATTCTGCGTATTATCGACTGACCGAAGGAGCAACAGATGAAACAGCTTTCCTTTTTACCCGGCGAGATGACGCCACAGGACCGGCGTCTCATTCAGCGGGCGCTCAGGGCTCTGGACCGCCACCTGCATGAGCCCGGCGTAGCCTTCACCTCTACCCACGCCGTACGTGAATGGCTGCGACTGCATATGGCCGCGCTTGAGCGGGAAGAGTTCCGGGTGTTGTATCTGGACAACCAGAATCAGTTGATTGCCCATGAAACGCTCTTCACCGGCACGATTAACCGCACCGAGGTGCATCCCCGGGAGGTGGTCAAACGTGCTCTGCACTTCAACGCGGCGGCGGTGATACTCGCGCATAACCATCCTTCCGGCGAGACGACACCTAGCCAGGCCGACAAAACCCTCACGCAGCGACTGGTTCAGGTGCTTCAGCTGGTGGATATCCGCGTCCCTGACCACCTGATTGTCGGTGGCAGGCAAATCTATTCGTTCGCAGAACACGGTCTGCTTTGAGGTATTACATGAAAATTATCAGTAAACGCAGGGCAATGACGATATACCGCCAGCATCCGCAGTCCCGGTTGTTTCCCTTCTGCACGGGTAAATACAAATGGTCTGGCAGCATCTGTCACTACGCCGGGCAGGAGGTTCAGGATATCAGCGGTGTGCTCGCGGTCTTCGCTGAACGCCGTCAGAACCGCAACGGCCCCTATGTCGTATTACGCAGCGTCACGCTGAATTAACACACGTTTAAGGAAGGCTAAAATTGTCGAATAAAATACCGACAGTAAACCACGATATCACTGAACCCTGGTGGGGGCTTAAACGCAGTATCACGCCCTGTTTTGGCGCACGGCTGGTACAGGCGGGCAACCGTCTGTATTATCTCGCTGACCGGGCCAACATCACCGGGCAGTTCAGCGACGCGGATTTACGGCATCTCGACCAGGCATTTCCACTGCTGCTCAAACAGCTTGAACTGATGCTCACCAGCGGTGAACTCAATCCCCGCCATCAGCACTGTGTCACCCTGTATGCAAAGGGACTGGTATGCGAGGCCGACTCACTCGGGTCGTGCGGCTACATTTATGTGGCGATTTACCCCGGAGACTCCCCTGAAACCGGAGGTATGGCACCATGAGTCGGGTCATTTCCACCACGGTGTATCTGTCTGATGAACTCTCAGAGTCTGCCCGCGAGAAAGCTCGCGCCTGGTACTGCGAAGAGGGTGGGCTGGAGTATGAGTGGTACGACGCTGTTTATGAGGATTTCATCCAGATTTGCAACATCCTGGGTGTAAGACTCAAAACACGTACCTTCACCACCACCGGCGGCAGATCCCACGAAAAAACCTGCATCTGGTTTTCCGGTTTCTGCTGTCAGGGGGATGGCGCCTGTTTCGAAGGTGATTACCGCTATCAGCCCGGTGCCGCACAACACATCAGAAAGCATGCGCCGCAGGACGAAGTGCTTCACCGTATTGCTGATGAGCTGCAGGCAATTCAGCAGCGTAACCTCTGGCTGCTTCAGGCTGATATTCAGCATCAGGGGCGCTATTACCATGAATACAGTATGCACATTACTGTTGAGCGTGATTCCCCCATCGGCCAGCAGGCCACCGACGACGCAGACTGTGTCCTGAGTGACGCGTTACGCGACTTGGCCCGCTGGTTATATCAGCAACTGGAAACGCAATATGACTGGCTGACCTCACCGGAAGCCGTGGATGAGGCGCTTATCGCCGGCGGTTACACCTTCACCGAAACCGGCCAGCGCCTCGGTTAAACTTTTTCGTTACTCCCTTCCGGTTCATTTCTTACCTTCCACACAACAGAGAACACATTATGCAGATTTTACCCTCACTCCCGCCCGGAGCGGCATCGTCACACCCCACGCCTGTCGGCATCTGGCAGTCCCTGCTGTCGCATCTGCTGCAACAGCATTACGGGCTGACGCTCAACGACACTCCGTTTGCTAACGACGGCGTCATTGAGCAGCATATCGACGCCGGCATCTCCCTGTGCGATGCGCTGAACGGTATCGTTGAAAAATATGAACTGGTCCGGACTGACCGTCCCGGATTCAGTATTGCAGTGCAGTCTCCGTTCATTACTCGTATCGATATTCTCCGCGCCAGAAAAGCCTGTGGCCTGATGAAACGTCGCGGCTACCGGACTGTTACCGACATCACCACCGGCAGATACAGCGGGGTAGCACGATGAAGCTGTCCATGACCGTGGAAGCCGGTGCGATTAACGTCCGGGCCCTTAATGGGGGCCGGATCGTCGTGGATATCGACGGTATTGAACTCGCCAGCCTGATCGACGTGGTCTGTGATAACAGGTATTCACTTCGCGTTGTCGACGGGTCTGATAAACAGGCCACTGAAGCCACGGTGCCGCCGTTTACCGCCCTGCCGGGTATCTGCTGCTCTACCGCCCATATCACCGAAGACGACAGCGCCCTGCTGTTTGCCCTTTCGCACCAGTATGAAAACTACGGCGAGTCGGAGTGGATCCACTATACAGGTTCGGGTTATCTGCTTCGTCTGGAAGCGTGGTCATTTCCGGTTATGCGGCTCAAACGGCTGGGGCTGTCGAAAGCCTGCCGCCGGTTAGTCGTGACGCTTATTCGTCGTTATTCCATCAGCATCCTGCACCTTGATGCTTTCGGCGAACTCCTGCCAGGATTTGTCACCTTCGACTGGTAACCCACTTCCCCACTGAGGTAAACACATGCCATTAACCACTGAAGAGGGGCTGCAGATCCTGATCTGCTGGCTGCAGGACAATATCGACTGTGGTACGGAAATCATCTTCGATAACGACGATACTCTCACCGATTCAGCAACACTCCTGCCCTCTGTTGAACAGGCCCTGAACGAGGTCCGGATGATACACTACCTCCGGCTTTTACTTTCTCCTCAATAAAACCACCTTCTTTACACGCATAAGCGCCAGCCCTCACCGGCAGGCGTTTTGTGCTTATATAAAGGAAAGAAAATTATGTCAGAACACACTAATGCCGACCCTGAAGTCCTGACTGACCATACCGATGTGATTTGCTCCACCAGCATTGAACGTATTGTTACCGGGCGTAACGCCGCGCTTCAACAGACTGAATCACTTATCCACCAGCTTAACGATATCTCGACGCTGACCCGCAGTATCGGCGGCAAAAGTGCACTGGACTGGGCGATGAAGCAGGATTTCCGTTGCGGTTGCTGGTTGATGGAGAAACCACAGGCGGCGATGAAAGCCATTACCCGCAATCTCGATCGCAGTATATGGCGAGACCTGATGAAGAAGTCGGGAATGCTGGCGCTCATGGACGCACAGGCCCGCGACGAGTGGTACAATAGCCTGGAGAAAGACGATATTCCCGCTGTTAGTGAAAAGAATATTCTTAGCACGTTTGAACAATTACACCACAGCAAAGGCGAAGTATTTGAGCGTGGGGTGATCAACGTGTTTAAAGGGCTGAGCTGGGATTTTAAGAGCAATAGCCCGTGCAAGTTTGGGAAAAAGATCATCGTCACAGGGCTGGTCAAATATGATCGCTGGGGATTTGGGCTTAACTGGGGCTGGCAGCGTGACCGCTTAGCAGACCTTGAGCGTATGCTGGTGCTACTGGATGGAAAGCCAGTGCCCGATAACCGCGCTGACGTTACCCGTCGTCTCAGCGATCATATCCATGCTAATCAGCACAGCACCCGCTATAAGGATGAGATGTTTACCATCAGGTACTTCCGGAAGGGGACTGCGCATATCTCGTTTAAGCGGCCTGAACTGGTCGATAAACTGAACGACATCATTGTCCGGCACTATCTGGGGATGTTAGCGTGCGTTAACTGAATCACAGGAATTGAGTAGTCCGTTCGGGAAGCTCCAATCAGCTTCCCCAAGACGCTAAACAACCGGGAGAATCCCCAATCTTTGTTCAATTACATTCCTGATTTCTCCCCTTCCAACGAATTGTAGAAGGCAATTATCGAGACAAGTTATTATCCAGATATGTTAGTGTTGAAGAGCGATAAAACCATCATAACTGATTGATATATACCTATAATCAGCCTTAGGCCCAACGATAGGCCCAATTGAAAAGTTGAATTATAATTTATTTAAAATAAAACAATTAATTATGCATCCAGTTCAGATCACGCCAGCCCACCAAAATTCTCCATCGGTGATTACCAGAGTCATCCGATGAAGTCCTAAGAGCCCGCACGGCGCAAGCCCTGCGGGCTTTTTTGTGCCCTCAATTTGTCCCGCGAAGTCCGAAGAGAACTAATTAAATCCGAACCTTTTAGGCACCTTGTTAGGCACCTCATAAAGCTTTATTGTTTTTGAGGTGCCTAAAACTATGGAAACCCGGCAATGGCAAGACAAACCAAACCCCTATCCGTTAAGGAAATCGAATCCGCCAAACCCAAGGAAGCGGACTACGTTCTCTATGATGGCGATGGCCTTGAGCTACTGATCAAATCCAGCGGGAGTAAAATCTGGCAATTTCGCTACATTCGCCCCGTCACCAAAAAGCGAGCGAAAAAGAACATTGGCCCCTACCCGTCTGTTACTTTTGCAGATGCCCGAAACTACTGGGCAGAGACTTTTGGTCTGAATTTTTGGCTGGACGGGTTTTATCGGTGAGTTTTTCCAGGTAAAGGAACATTGGCGCAAACCTGTGCTACAGGTTTCGTAGGTAAATCGCCATCGAACCGGATAGTCTGGTTTGTGCCAGCAGCGAACATTGCAACCGTCATGTTAAGTTTATTGTAAAGCAGCCCAGGCGTCTTTCACTGAGTAATTCAAAAATACGTGGCACGCTTTTAAAAAGCGGCACGACAATGCTCCATAGCCCAGGCAGGTGAACGTGGCGCTTAAAATTATTCTATGTTGATTTAATCTGGTGCACTAGAAAATATCAGTCGAGTTAATGATAACAAAATCCCGCAGCGTTGGTATGGAGCCCTCTTTTGCTCTCTATGGAGCAGCTAACCGCATGGCGCGCATGCGCAAGCCCTTTCTGGAACCGTTAGGCCTGACGTTCTCCCAGTACCTGGTGATGCTCGAATTACGGAACGGATCTCCGTATCTGTAGGCTCGCTTGGCGCCAGTTTCGATATGAACACAGGGACTAAACGCCTCGAGAATGCGGGGTTTGTTGCCCGTACTCGTGCTCCAAACGATGCATGCTGGTCGATTTGACCCCTCGTGTCGGGAGCATCCAGGAAGATGTCCTGAGCGTTAGTCACAAGATTAAGAGTGCCTGTAAACTGGACGAAGCCGGACTGATCGAGCTTCGCGATACCCTGCGGAATCTCTGTAGACCATGGCTGGATTAAACAGACCGCCCACAACCGTTTTTGCGTTAATTTAATTCGGTAAAAGACCTCTTACAAGCTGCCGCCTCACGCCTGGTTTCTGGCGACGAGAGAACATGCCTTCACCAATCCCCACAGCTGAAGGCACTCTCTGTCTTAGCTCAGTTATCTATAAAGGCACCGCGTAATAGCGTTGAGGTGCCATTGAATGACCCACAGGCGATAATAAATTATAATATCACACAAAATTATTTTCGATAATAATCGAGGCGATCATATTTTATCAATACAATATCTATATCAATTAAATTTTATTGCCAGCCTGACATCCATTTCAGATATTGCCTCCATCTGATAATTAAAAACCAAATACTCTGGTGTTGAAGTTGCTCTGTCATATCGAATGAACTTAAACTGTGGGTAATCCTTCCTGCCATGCGTAGCCAGAATTTCATAGGTCGTTGACAATTCAAATCTACTTGGAATGTAAGGCAGCGACATATCAACCGGGAATTTAATTTGCTTAACGTCGGTATCTGACATATCTAAAAATTCTGAATACAGGATATCGCGATTGCCATGTCCTCCAATAGATAGTAGCGCAACTCGTGCCCGGTAGCGATCGGTTAATAACTCAAAGTTATCATACTGTATAATCAGACCAGGCAATGCTCTGAGCCTGCCGTCTGTAATTGAACCAGCAGATAAGAGACGAAATCCGACATTACCGTTCCCACATTGAATATCGCAACAATTATTCTTCCCGCCGGCGAAGACAACCCCTGATGATGGGTTTCCCTCCGCATCGATGCCTAAATATCCGTTTATTATGCCAGAAACTATTTGGTTATTACTCCCCGTAATCCAAACGGCTGTACCGGATAAATTATCAGCACGAAATCCTCGGTATGCTTCTATTGAGCCAAATGTATTCCTGTCACCGCTAACCAGAATATGCACACCATTATAATTTTCCGTAGTTTGCACCAGTCTTACTGTTGCAAAATAACAATTCTGCGCCGTCCCGGCAAATATTGCGACCGATGTTTTTTTAAAACTGCCATGAACTGGCTCACCGCCGGAGCACTCATGCACATCAAGCAGCGCCCCCTGCACAACTGCTTTTGGTTTAAAGTAACAACCAATCAGGCAGCTTTCTGTAATCAGATGATCATATTTAACCCGAATTGTATATAACAGTGTATTGGTTCCGGCGACGAACCCATACCCGGCCCAGGTTCCATAGCAGTGCATTTTCCCAATATCAACGCTAGCCCAGGCGCGAAAACATGCCACGCGCTCAGCCGGATCCATAAACGATCGCGGGTCATCGGCCGCCATATAACCATAACCGGCATGCATGATTTCAACGTCCTCAATAAAAGCGTCAGCAATCCCCCCAAAATGCCAACCATCATTTCCGCATTTTGCAATTCTGATACGCTGAAACTGCCCTATAAATGGTACGCCGCCATCCGGTTCTTCCTGGTCAAATTTATCGCGGCTGGTTGCTCCCCCCTCTGTTCGCAAGCCTATCCCTGGCGCGTAGATAACAGAAAAATCATTAAAAATCTGATCGCTGCCGTAATGCAACACGCCATAGCCTGCATCAACTGACGGCGTGATGGCGTAGTTTTGCAAATTACCGTGGACGGTCAGTCCGGTACAGCCGGAATAATACGCCCCCGGTGAATCAGGTACAGAGTTGATATCATCAAAGTTCTCAGTTTCAATAACGGCACGTGATTTCCATCCGTCACGGGCTTTAATCGTCGTTTTACGCATTCCCTGCCCGCGTAGCACTATTTTTTTACGCAGAATAATTCCATCTGCGCGGAACATCCCGCAGCCGAAATTGACATAACCGCCGCCACGTTCGCTCATATAATCGATAGCATTTTGTATGGAAGCCGTACAGTCAGTAACACCGTCAGCTACTGCACCAAATTGCTCAACATTCACAGAATAAATAATATCTTCGACTATATTGCGAGGATAAACAGTAACGCGCGGCACAGCAATCACTGCGTCTGGCCTTTCCGTTGCTGCATCGTTATCAGAAATAGCTGCCAGGCGTTGAGAGTAAGAATATTTTTTATCTTCAGCACCTGAGGTTTTCAAATTTTCTGACATAGCTACTCTCCTGAATTTTAGTGAACTTCCCCTACAGAGGATGAGTTCAGCATGATGTAATTTATTTAAAATAATCAATATATAATTACTGACTATGGCTTTTAGCCAGTTTATTTAAAACCAGCGGAGCATTGTCCTTCTTCACACATATATTAATAAGACCAGTTACGATCGTCTCCGCCATAAAACAGTAAATTTAAAATTCGGTTTAATACCTCTCAGTGCAAGCGCGTTAACTTAAGTTATATTTATAGCAGAAATTCACGCACAGCCTAATAAAAAACCACGATTGTTGTTTACCTGTCCACCAGCAAACATAATCGTTACCGTTAAGTTAATTAAAATTATTTTACAGCAGAGATTTAGCACGGAAAATCTCAACAAGCTTTTAAACAGGCTGATTAAATAACAATTACACAGGTAATTATTTACCGTTTAACAGACCTCGCCACACAAAGAAGAAGGATAACGACATAGCGTTTTTAGCACGTTGTATTAACAACCGGGATCACAATGCTACGCAACGGTAACTTCTGTGGAGTTTATCTACCTCACTGTCTTCAGGCAGATTTTTCTGGATATACTGAGTAATAAAACAGGAAAACAGAGGCCTTATTAAAAAATTAGCGGTTAGCGTATAGTATCCCTGATTAAGCGGTAATAATATCGTTGGCGCCGATGCAGATTATTATTAAACAATAAACCTCCGCGTAGTTTTTCCCTGGACACTACGGATAAATATTTCCTGCAAAAAAGGGGATGACACGCATCCCCTTAGCATTCCATCCTGGCCGTCACTCAGCCTTTTGCGCTGTATTGCGCGGAATAATAAACAGAATTGAGATAAGAGCGACTACCCCAAAGCCGACATTCAACCAAAGCCCGGCCGCACCCGCCTGGTGTACATCCTCAAAGGCCGAATAAACCGCAAGCGACAGCGCCACGCCCATCGCCCCGCCCAGCGAACTGGCCAGCTTATAGATGCCGGCCGCCACGGCAGCTTTCTCCTGCGGGGCGGAAGAAACGGCGGTGTAGGTAGAAGGCGTGGCATAAATCCCCAGCCCCAGGCCAAACATCGCATAGCCGGTTACCACCAGTATCTTATACAGCGAAGCGCTTTCAATATGCGTTAAGGACATCAGGATCACGCCGGAAAAGGTGACGATGGTGCCGATAATCATCGGCAGCCTGCCGCCGAAAAGAAAGAGGATCTTCTGTCCAACGGGCAGCAATACTAACACCGCAACGGCATAGGTAATGGTGATAGTCGCCACGTCGCCGGTCGTAAACCCGCGTCCGTTAATCATATAGGTATTTACGATCACCATGGCGCCGGCAATGGCGTTTAATAAAAAATTAGAGAGCGTGGCGCCGAAATAGCCGCGTGAACGAAAAAGCGAGAAATCAATCAGCTGGGCGATGTTTTTTCCCGGCGCGCTTTTTTCCACAAAATAGAAGCTGATAAGGCCAACAATGGCAAAAGCCATCGATCCCAGGAAGCGGAAATCACCATATCCCCAGCTGCGCCCTTTAGAAACGGCCAGCACCAGCGCGATCAGCGAAGCGATAAAAATCGCCGAACCCAGGCTATCAAACTTCTTATCCGTTGCGGCGGCGCGGGATTCGGGCGTGCCCAGCATCAGCAGCAGGCCGATAATCGCTACCACCGCGCTGATCCAGTAGATTGCCTGCCAGCCGAAGCGCGGTTCAATCAACCCCACCAGGATGGCGCAAAAACCAGAGCCGCCCCAAGAGCCTACTGACCACCAGGTCAACGCCGTAGCCTGCTTTTTCCCTTCGAAATAGGTTTTCATCAGGGCGATCGTGGAAGGCATAATGCAGGCGGCGGAAATGCCCTGAATGCTGCGCGCCAGAATTAACAGCTCGACGCCGGGTGAAAGCGCCACCATTATCGAGCCGATCACGCTTAATATCACCCCGATAAACGCAAAACGCATGCGGCCAAATCGATCGGCCAGCCCGCCGGCGGCAACAATACAGGCGGCGGAAAACAGCGGCGTAATTGAGGCGGCAAAATTTAGCAGATCCATTTTTGCCGGATCGTCGCTAATACCAAAATCTTTAGAGATAATCGGGATCAGGGTTGCCTGCATTGACTGTGCAAACATCCAGAAAGTTAACACCAGCAAAACAATCCCGAGGACAAGACGTGAATTACCCTGGTAGGCAGTTGTATTTGAGCTCATGACTATTCCTTTTATATTATTAACACTGCTCAATTTAAAAAAAGGCAAGCGAACCATTACTATTCCGTAAAGCAGGTTTTTATTATGAGTACAGGTATAAGACGGAGATTTACCGTTCGCTATGCCGGGATTTATATAAAGTCATCCTTCTGTTACTTAAGAAAACGTTCAGCTAAAGTTGCCCAGAAGGCGGCGGCAGGCTTGATGATGTCATCATTAAAGTCATAGCCGGGATTATGCACAGAACATCCCTCTCCAGCCCCGACAAAGAAATAAGCGCCTTTAGGATTCGCCTCCAGCATAAAGGCGAAATCTTCGCTGGCCATTACCGGCGAGGCGTCAGTATTGATTAGGGATTCATCAAACAGCTCGCGGGCGACCGCAATAGCGAAATCCGTCATCTCCGCATCGTTAATTAACGCCGGGCTGCCGTGAATATGCCGCACATCCGCTTTTGCGCCGAAGCTCTTCGCCTGGCTGACGGCTATCTCGCCAATACGTGTCAGTACATCGTTACGCACCTGCGGATCGAGAGTGCGCACGCTCAGCTTCAGCGTGGCAGTGTCGTTAATGATGTTCGCCACGGAGCCGGACTGAATGCTGCCGACGGTCACCACGGCAGGCTGAAACGGCGTCACGTTGCGGGAAACGATGGTTTGTAAAGCGGTCACCACGTAGCAGGCGACCACGACAGAATCGATTGCTTTCTCCGGTATGGCGCCGTGTCCGCCAACCCCTTTAATGGTAATTTCTAACGTATCAGAAGATGAAAGCATCGCGCCTTTACGGAAGTGGAAGCTTCCCAGCGGCAGGCCGGGCATGTTATGCAGAGCGAATATCGCATCGCAGGGAAACTGAGCGAACAGGCCGTCCTCAAGCATTAGCTTACCGCCGTAAAGCAGCTCTTCGCCCGGCTGGAAGATCACATGCAGCGTGCCGTTAAAGTTGCGGGTTTTCGCCAGCCATTCTGCGGCAAACAGCAGAGTGGCGGTGTGACCATCGTGACCGCAGCCGTGAAATTTCCCGGTCACGGAGCTTTGCCAGCCTTTGCCGGAGTTCTCCTGCATAGGCAGCGCATCCATATCCGCACGCAGCCCCAGCACCTTCCCGCCGTCGCCGGCGCGTAGCGTGCCCACTACGCCGGTTTTCGCCATGCCGCGCGTTACCTGATAGCCCCAGCTTTCCAGCAGACTGGCTACGATATCGCTGGTACGCACCTCCTCCAGCCCGACTTCAGGATGCCGGTGAATATCGCGACGCAGTTCAGCGTAGCGCGCCGCGTTGTCGTCAATAAATTCCTGTAAAGACATAGTTGACCTCTTTAAACATGAGCACCGATTTACACTTTCATAGTGAAATAAATAATTGATATAAAAAAGGGAGATAAGCGACCTAATCCCCTGCTTTTATTGCGGGAATGCACGCGGCTTTATCGCTTGCGTCAAAAATCGCAGTATTAAAATTTGATATTGTGCCAGTCGGCTATGGCGTAATCGGGGAAAAAGATGAATGAACAGCCAGAAGAATTTTCCGTACACTTTGTTAACGTTATTAACCAGAAATTTACCCCAGAGAACCGTATTCATCTTATTTTAGCGCTGCAGGGAGAAATAACCCTGACGCAGGAAAGCGGCGTTACGCAATTACGGCAAAACCAGCCGCAGATAATCAATGCCAATAGCCGCTGGCAGATAGCCGCGGCCAGAGATAACATTCTGGCAATAATCAGCGTTTCGCCTTTTTTATTATTTAACCGCGCGGGTGAGTTTAAACAAACCGCCTTTAACATTGAAGAGCACCGCGCGCCGACTCAGGCGGCGCAGATTGCCGGGCGCATAAAAGATATCGCTATCCTCTGGCTGAAAAAAAACAGTGAAACCTGGCGGCTGGAAGCGATTCGCAATCTGCTGGATATTTTCTGTCTCCTGCTGCAAAACTTCACCGCCCCGCAGGCAATGCCTTTATCTACTCCGCTCAGCGCCCGCATAAATAAAGCGGTAATGCTGATCAAGGAGCGCTACCGGGAAGATATTACGCTGCATCAGATCGCCTCGCAGCTGCATGTCACCAGCGCCCACCTGTCACGATGCTTCACCGCGGAAACGGGCATGAACTTTCGCACCTTCCTCACCGACGTCCGTTTCGAGCACGCGGTCAAAGAAATTGCGTTTACCGCGCGCCCGATAGGTCAGATCGTTAGCGATAACGGCTTCTGCTCGCTGCACCGTTTTTCCGTATTATTTCGCGAGCGTTACGGTATGTCGCCCGGCGGCTGGCGTCGCGGTATACGGGATGGCACCATCGCCTCGCCGGCAGACGCTATGCCGCCAGAGGCGCCGGCTCAAACCCGCGATGTCAATTCCGTGATGCTGTTTTCCTGCCTTTCGCGCGTCTCGCCCTCTGCGCAGGCGGCGGTTAATCGCCATCTGCCGGTCAAAACAGAAAACATTGCGCCAGCCTTTGACAGTGAAATCGACCGCATCAGGCCCCGCCGCTACGTTATCGCGGTAGGCAGCTTTAATGAGCTGCTGAAACAGCACGTTCAGCAGCAGCTGATGGCCCTGAAAACGCTGCTGCATGAGTTCCAGGTCGAAATTGCCGACTCGCTGGAGGATATTTTCGCGCTGCACGACATTTATACCGGCGAGCCTAACCCGACCTGGTCGCCCTGGAGCAACCTCGATATAGCCTGTAACTTCCTTAAGCATGCCGGCCTCAGCGTAGTTATCCGTTTGTCGCCCGCCGGCGAAAGCCTCGATCGCCTGGAGCAGTTTATTCATCATCATATTTTGCTGCTGGGGCAGGAATACGTGCAGCGGTGGACATTTATACTGGAGGCGGCAAAAGGCAGCGAGCCGGCAAACGAGCCTGCCGTAAAATGGCTAACGGCAATCCGTCGCATGCTGCCCGGCAGCCGCGTGGGCCTGGCCCTGGCGCAGAGTCAGGATAATATTACCCTTCCCGACGTCGAGCTGCTGCGGCAAACCGACTTTATCGCCTTTTCACTGATTCCCAACGATCGTACCGCCCGGATTGATGTGCCGGAATACCGGCCGCAGGATAATAACAAAGTCATTCATCAGCAGATGAAGCGCATTATCGCCCTGTTAAAAAAACATCGGCTACGCTGCCAGCTCTATTTGCAATCCTGGGGGACGCTGACGGGTAATACGCTCACTATTAACGGTCTTTTTTTCCGCGGCGCATTATTGATGGATATGCTGCTCTCGTTACCGGCAGAGGTTACCATGATGGGGCTGTGGCTTAATTCAGAGCAGCAGAATGAGGTATGCGCCAACAATCTTATTGAAAATAACAGCCTGTCACTATTCTTTAGCGCCACCACTAAGCGCCCGGTATTTCATATTCTGGCGATGAAAGCGCGGTTAAAAGAGAGGATTTCCGCTTCCGGCCCCGGCTGGATAGCGACCCGCCACGGCAACGTGCATCAGCTGCTGTTACTGAACAGCGTCACTATTAATCCCCAGCTGTCGATACAACAGCATTTGCTCAATGATTACAGCAAATGTTTTCGCGTGCGGTTAAAACTCAGTCCTTCCGGCACCTGGCGCATAAAAAAGTGGGTTTTTGATCAGAAAAACGGCGCGCTCTATCATCAGTATGGCCTGCATCCCACCCGCTACGATCGGGACGAGGAGACCATGCACTATATTAGCCAGCGCTCAGAACCTACGCTGAGCGTCCATGATGAATTAATTATTCAGGAATGGACGACGGAAATTATGATGGATATTAACGCGGTGTGCCTGCTGGAGCTAACCAGAATTGCTAACTAACCGCCCTGGCCGCCGGGCGAAATAAACGCAGGAAACGGCCTTTGCAGGCCGTTTGCTCAGAAAGGCAGACGCGTACTGCCGCGCGGTATAATCTCAAAACCGACATTGACCACCTCGCCGCGATACTCCTTATCCTGGCTCATCGCCAGCATCATTCCGGCGGTTTTCGTCGCAATCATATCGGCATTCAGGCTGACGCTGGAAAGCGAAACCGGCGACAGCCACGCGCTTGAGGGAAAATCGCCGAAGCCTAAAATGCTCAGCTGATCCGGTATTTTAATACCGCGCGACTGCGCCTCCATCAGCAGCGCGGTGGCGATGGAATCGCTGGTGCAGAAAATACCGTCGATGCCCTTCTCCTTCACCAGCGTTTTCATCAGCGTCTCGCGGCTGGCCTGCCAGATGTTGTCGCTACGCGGAATATCCACCAGCAGCGGTTTTTTCCCCTGTTCCTCCAGCGCCCGACAGAAGCCCGCATAGCGCGTACGCGCCCGGATATCATCTTCAAAGCGCGTGGTGAAATAGGCCAGCTGCGCGCAGCCGGTCTCCAGCAGGTAGCGCGCGGCGCTGTAGCCAATCTGCTCGTGGTTATTGCCCACCTGCGCGGTAATGGCGCTGCCGTCAACCTGCCACATCTGTACTACCGGCACGCCGCTGTTTTGCAGCATCTTTAAGGTTGAGGATTTATGATCCGCACCGGCGATAGCAATCACCGCTGGCGTCCACTGCAAAATAGCGCGGATCTGCTCCTCTTCTTTATTCAGACAGTGATCGTGAGAGGCAATGGATAACTGAAATCCCTGTTCGCTCACGGTTGATTCAATACGCTGAATAACATAGCTGAAAATGACGTTGGCCAGCGAAGGCAGCACTACCGCCATATTACTGCTGCGCCCGCCGGTAAACTGGCTGGCGATTTTATTATGCACGTAGCCCAGATTATCAATGGCCGTTTGAATTTTCTTCCCTGTTTTAGCTGAAACGCGCTCTGGCTGGCGAATATACAGCGAAACGGTTGAAGGCGAGACTCCGGCCTGAAGAGCCACATCATCAAGCTTTATGATTTGGCGCGATCGTTGACGCATTTTGCTCCCGCACTCTCGTTCAGCGCCCTCATTATCCCTCGCCCGGAGCGAAAATGACGGCATCGAGCTAATCCCATAATCAGTAATAGCGCGCTTCCCCATACCAGCGCCAGAAGATAACCGTAATGGGGCGGTATACCCGTTTCCGACGCCAGGCCCAGGGGAGATAACGTGATGTAAATACTGATTAAAACCGCCACCATCATAACACTGGCGGGCACGGCAAAGCGCCATTTTTCCATTGGTATACTGGCTGGCGCATGTGCCGGCGCACGCCAGGCAGCAGGTTTCACCTTACCAATAATCAACATCAGCGTCACTTCAACGATAAACAAAATGCCCATAACGTGGATGTAATGCAGAGGAATAAGTTTCTCTACGCCGGAAAACATATAAGCGCCATAAACCACAATATGAAATACCAGTACGCACTTTGCCGCCAGCGCCGGAACATGACGCGTCAGGAATCCCACCAGCACGATAGTAATAATCGGAATATTATAAAAACCGGTAAAACGACGCATCAGGTCGAAAATACCGTTCGGCGTATGCAGCAGCAGCGGCGCAATCATAATGGAGATCAGCGAAACCACTACCGAGGCTATTTTGCCCATGCGCACCAGTTTTTTCTCATCGCGGCAGCCGGTCATTGGGCCAAATAGATCGATAACGAACAGCGTGGCGCTGGAATTGACCACCGAATTAAAGTGGCTAATCACCGTACCAAATATAGCCGCCGCAAACATGCCGATCAGCCACCAGGGCAGGACAGCCTTAACCAGCGTCGGATAGGCGTAGTCCGCATTGCTGAAAACCGGGCCAAACATATTCAGAGCGATAAGTCCGGGCAAAACCATCGCCAGCGGCACCAGCAGCTTGATCGAGCCCGCCAGCAATACGCCCTTCTGGCTTTCCGCCAGCGATTTCGCCCCCAGGGTACGCTGGATAATCATCTGGTTGGTACACCAGTAGAACATATTGGCGCACAGCATCCCGGTAAAGATGGTGCTGAACGGCACCGCCGAGCTGGAAGAGCCGATGGCATTAAGCTGCTGCGGATGGCTAAGCAAAACCCTGGCGCCGGCGCTAAAGGAGCCGTCGCCCAGCGCAAACAGCCCCAGCACCGGCACCAGAAGCGCCGCTACCAGCAGAATCAGCCCGCTGATGGTATCGGAAATAGCGACCGCTTTTAGCCCGCCGAGCGTGGCATAGAGGCCGCCGATCGCTCCCATCGCCAGCGCCAGAATGGCGATCGCGCTCCAGTCCGACAGATTCAGCAGCTGCTGGAAATCAAACATCTCGTTCATGGTTATCGCCCCAAGATAGAGGCTGCAGGGATTCGCCATCAGCGCATAGCCCACCAGCAGCATGATGCTGACCATACGGCGGGTATTGTTATCGAAGCGCTCCTCCAGAAACTGCGGCATGGTTGTCAGGCCGCGGCGTAAAAAACGCGGCAGGAAGAAAAGCGCCATCACAATAGTGGCGATAGCGGCGGTGCTCTCCCAGGCCATTCCGCTGATGTCGAAGCGATAGGCATTGCCGTTAAGACCCACCAGCTGCTCCGCCGACAGGTTGGAAAGCAACAGCGATCCCGCAATGAAATAGCCGCTTAACCCGCGTCCGGCAAGAAAAAACCCCTCGACGCCTGATTCTGATATTCCTTTAGTTTTACGGTAGGAATATAGCGCTACGATTGCAAGAAAGAAAAAAAACGTTACACCAGAGAAAAACATCTCCATGGCTGTCAACCCTCATACTTATGGTATCCGGCTACTATCACACAGGTCAAAACGGGCTTTAAAGCACTTTATGCAAAAGTTTGAAGCGGGCGAATAAAAACCATACGGCGATCAGGGAAAACCGATCATGGATCACATAATTCACAGATCCTATCTTGCAAATCGTAGCGCTACGATATTAGTGTAACGGGAAATTCAAACACCAGGGTAGTGGCTTATGTTCAACAAAGACGGTTTAACGCGCAGAGAGATCTCCGCGCTTCGTAGCCAACGGTGGTATGCCCCACAAACTATCAGAGCCTTTGCGCACCGCCAGCGCACCCAGCAAATGGGCTTCGCACGCGAAGAGTTTTTAGGTAAGCCGGTTATCGGCATCATCAACACATGGAGCGATATGAGCGCCTGCCATTCGCATCTGCGTGAACGGGCGGAAGCGGTAAAACGCGGCGTCTGGGCGGCAGGCGGGTTCCCGGTAGAGCTGCCGGCGCTGTCGATGGGCGAAGTGATGGTGAAACCGACCACCATGCTGTATCGCAACTTTTTGGCGATGGAAACGGAAGAGCTGCTGCGCCAGCATCCCATTGACGGCGTCGTGCTGCTAGGCGGCTGCGATAAATCCACGCCTGCGCTGCTGATGGGCGCGCTTTCTATGGATATTCCGGCGATCTTCTGCCCGGCAGGCCCGATGACTACCGGCAAGTGGCACGGCCAGGTAACCGGCGCGGGCACCCACACCAAAAAATTCTGGGATCAGCTGCGCCTCGGCGCCATCACCCAGCACGACTGGATCGAACTGGAAGGCGCGATGACCCGCTCGATCGGCACCTGCAACACCATGGGTACCGCCTCCACCATGACCTCGATCGCCGATGCGATGGGCTTTACCCTGCCCGGCGCCAGCTCGATCCCGGCAGCCGACTGCCGCCATCCGCAAATGGCCGCGCAGTGCGGTCAGACCATCGTAGATATGGTCTGGTATGACCATAAGCCTTCGCGCTGGCTGACTAAAGAGAACTTCCTCAACGGCATTGCCGCCTATATGGCGCTCGGCGGCTCCACCAACGCCGCCATCCATCTGGTCGCTATGGCCAACCGCGCCTCGATTGCGCTGGATCTCGACGATATGGAGGCGCTGGCGCGCCGCATCCCGGTACTGGCGAACCTGTTCCCCTCCGGCAAAGGGCTGATGGACGATTTCTTCTTTGCCGGCGGCCTGATGGCGCAGCTGAAAAAAATCAGCCGCTTCCTGCATCTGGAGGCGAAAGGCGTCACCAATACCCCGGTCAGCGCCTGGATCGAAAACGCTCACTGCTACGATGACGATACCATTCGCGATCTCGATAACCCGGTGATCCCGCTCACCCAGGGCTGCGCCCTGACGGTGCTGCGCGGCAATCTCTGCCCCAACGGCGCGGTAATGAAATCCTCTGCCGCCAGCCCGCAGCTGCGCCGTCACGTTGGCCCGGCGCTGGTGTTCGACAGCCACCAGCAGCTTTCCGACTGCATCGACGATCCGGCGCTTGAGGTTACCAAAGACAGCGTCATCATCCTGCGTAACGCCGGGCCGGTCGGCGGGCCGGGAATGCCGGAATGGGGCAACCTGCCGATTCCGAAAAAGCTGCTGCAGCAGGGCGTTACCGATATGGTGCGCATTTCCGATGCGCGCATGTCCGGCACCCACTACGGCACCTGCATTCTGCACGTCGCGCCGGAAGCCGCGGTCGGCGGGCCGCTGGCGCTGGTGCAAACCGGCGACCTGATTGAGCTGGATATCGCCGCCGGCACGCTCAACATGCTGGTTGACGAAAGCGAGCTGGCCCGCCGCCGCGCCGCGCTAAAACCGACGCATCAAACCTTTTCCCGCTCCTGGTCCGCCCTGTATCAGCAACATGTTACCCAGGCCGATCGGGGCTGCGATTTTGATTTCCTCCAGAGCGGCAGCGACGTGCCGGAACCCCCTATTTTTTAAGGAAACACCATGAACATTTTCAAAAAAAGCATTCTTTCCGGCCAGCGTCTGCTGGGCACCTGGATGATGACCGGCAGCGATACCGTGGCCGAGGCGATGGCGACCGTCGGCTTTGATTTCCTGGTGCTGGATCAGGAACACGTAGCGGTAGATACGCTGGACGCCATCCGCATCGATCGCGCGGTGCGCAGCGTCAACACCACCACCACCCCGCTCTATCGGCTGGCGGGCAACGAAACGGTGCTGATTAAGCGCGCGCTCGACGGCGGCGCGCTGTCGCTGATGATCCCCTTTATCAATACGGTTGAAGAGGCACGTAAAGCGGTGGAATCCGCTTACTATCCGCCGTACGGCAAGCGCGGCTTTGCGGCGATGCATCGCGCTTCGGGCTGGGGCGGCAACGCGCAGTTCGTACAGGAATCACGCGATGAACTTTGCCTGATTTTACAGCTGGAAACGCCGGAAGCGATCGCCAGCATTGACGATATCGCCGCGGTTGACGGTATTACCGGCTTCTTTATCGGCCCCGGCGATCTCTCTTCCGCCATGGGCCATCCGGGCAACCCGTCGCACCCTGAGGTGCAGGCGATGATTAAACGCGGCCTGGAAGCCTGTCAGCGCCTCGGCTTCCCCTGCGGCATCGTGGGCGGCAACCCGGAACTGGTGAATAAGTATCAGCAGATGGGCTTTACCTTTGTCGCGCTGGCCTCCGATATGAGCTTTATGCTGGCGCGCGCCAAAGAGCAGCTGGCGGCGATTCGCGGCGAAGATCTGAAAATTCGCGGCGGCGAGGTTTACTAAGATGACGCGCCTGCTCGAATGTACTCAGGGCGACGCCAGCATGGCCGTGGCGCCCGCGTTAGGCGGCGCGCTGGCCTGGCTGCGCTGGCGCGGGCATGACATCTTACGGCCCCTCGATCCCGCCGGCGAGCAGCGCGCCAATCTGTGCGGCAGCTATCCGCTGATCCCCTGGTCGAACCGCATCGCCGACGGGCGCTTTACCTTTAACGGCGCCAGCCGCGCGGTAAAGCGCAACTTTGGCGATCATCCGCACGCCCTGCACGGCAGCGGCTGGCAAAGCGTCTGGCAGGCGGCGCATGCCGCCGCCGATGAAATCGTACTGCAGCTCGATAGCCCGGCCAGCGAAAGCTGGCCCTGGCCCTGGCGCGCGCAGCAGGTTTTCCGCCTGAGCGGCGACCGGTTGCGCATCGAGCTGAGCTACTGCAATACGGCGCAGGAAAGCGTGCCGGTGGGGCTGGGATTTCATCCTTTTTTTGCCGACGCCGCGCAGAGCGAAATCCGCTTTACCGCCGCACGCGTCTGGCTTAACGACGAAAACAGCCTGCCCTGCGCAACGGTCCCGGTACCGGAAAAATGGCGCTATTCGCGCTTCCGGCAGCCGGCATTCGCCTCGGTGGATAACTGCTTTACCGGCTGGCAGACGCCCGCCGAGGTCAGATGGCCGCAGCGCCGGATACGCGTGGAAATACGCTCCGCGGCCAGTAACGCGGTGCTGTTTATTCCGCCGCGCGAGCGCAACGTAGTGGCTATCGAACCGGTCACCCACATCAATAACGCCATCAATCTGTTCCCTGCCGACGGCAGCGAGCAGGCGATGGCCACCGTTCACCCCGGCGACACGTTTTGTCACTGGATGGAATTACGGATGATAAGCGATGAATAAACCTGAACAGCTTTTCGATTATGTCGGCCATTTGCCGGAATGCCCAACCTGGAACAGCGACACACAGACGCTCTGGTGGACGGATATTCTGCAGTGTGAAATCCACGCCCTGCGCCTGCCGAACGGCGAACATCAGGTAATGACCTTTCCGGAAGAACCAGGCTGCTTCGCGCTGCGCGAAAAAGGCGGGCTGATTGTCGCGCTTCGCAGCGGTATCTGGCTTACCGATCGGGCCGGCCAGCTACAGAAAAAGATTTGCGATAACCCCAATAACCCGGCGCTGGCGCGCTTCAACGACGGCGGCGTCGATCGCCAGGGCCGCTTCTGGGCGGGCACCTACTGGGGGCCGCGCGACTATAACGGCGCGCTGCTGTGCCGCGTCGATGGCGGCCTGCATACGCGCGTCATGCAGTGCGACATTCTCGGCGCCAACGGCCTGGCCTTCTCGCCCGACGGACGCTGGATGTATACCAGCGACACGCCGAACCATGTCATTTACCGCACGCCGCTTGATGAAGAGGGCAACCCAGGCGTACGCCAGCCGTGGAAAACCTTCCCGCGCGGCAACGGCAGGCCCGACGGCGCGGCGATGGACAGCGAAGGCTGCTACTGGAGCGCGCTGTTTGACGGCTGGCGCATCGCCCGTTTCTCGCCGCAGGGCGAGGTGCTGGAAGAGCACGCCCTGCCGGTGCGCTGCCCGACGATGGTCTGCTTCGGCGGACCGGAAATGAAAACGCTATTTATCACCACCACCAGAGAAAACATGACGGCTGAAGAGTGCGCGGCTTACCCGCTCTCCGGTGCCATTTTTACCCTGAATGTTGCCGTTGCCGGCATGCACAAACCCAAATTTAAGGAACACGACTAATGAAAACCATCGGCTTTATTGGACTGGGCTTAATGGGCGAAGCGATGTCAAAAAACATCGTCGCTAAATTTAGCGGCACGGTGCTGGTCTATGACGTTAATCCCGCCGCCATCGCCACGCTAACCGCCGCAGGCGCACAGGCGGCCGGCTCCGTCGAGGAGATTGCGCAGCAGGCCGACGTCATTATCAGCATGGTGCCGCGCTCTGAGCATGTACAGGCGATCTATCGTCAGATGCTGCCCTGGCTGCATCAGGGGCAGATCACCATCGATATGTCGACCATTGAACCTGCCGTCTCTGAAGCGCTGGCCGCCGAAGTTGCGCAAAAAGGCGCCGTCATGCTCGATGCTCCGGTAGTGAAATCGGTTCAGGCGGCGATCAACGGCGAGCTGGGTATCTATATCGGCGGCGATAAGGCGGCCTGGGAAAAAGTGAAGCCGGTGCTGGCGATGATGGGCTGCAACCAGATCCATATGGGCCAGAACGGGCGCGGCCTGGTGATGAAAATGCTGCACAACGTACAGGTGGCCGGCATCCAGAACAGCGTCAACGAAATGCTGACCGCAGCAGAGCACTACAATATTCCGAAAGCGGCGTTCCGTGAGGCGATCTCCTACGGCGGCGCGGCCAACTTCTACCTCGACAGCAAAATTAACAGCCTGATCGCCGAAGATTACCGCACCGCCTTCTCGCTGCAAAACATGGCGAAAGACGTAAACATCATGAAATCAATGCTGGAAACGTCCGGATTACACCTGCCGGGCGTTGAAGTCATCAAAGGCGTTTACGACAAAGGGATGGAATCGGGCCTCGGCGGCGAAGATTTCTGCGCCACATTTAAAGTTGTGAAAGATAACGCCTGACTCCGGACATAAGGATTAATAATATGAACTACCGCGAAAACGTAGCCTACCACTCACTGCAAAATAAAGTCGTCGCGATTACCGGCGGCGCCAGCGGCATCGGCGAAGAGCTGGTGCGCGCCTACGTTAACCAGGGCGCGCGCGTGGCGTTTCTCGATTTCGATCGCGAAGCGGGCGAAAAGCTGGCGCAGGAGCTGAACTGTCTGTTTCTGTTTTGCGACGTGACCAACATCGCGCAGCTAAAAGCCTGCTTTAGCGATATCGCCGCGCAGCTGGGCGATGTGGATATTCTGATTAATAACGCCGGCAGCGACGATCACCATAACATCGACGATCTCACGGAAGAGTATTTCAATAACCGCATCAACGTTAACCTGCGCCACCAGCTGTTCGCGATTCAGGCGGTCATCCCTGGCATGACGAAAAAAGGCGAAGGCAGCATCATTAATATGGGATCGATTAACTGGATGCGCGGCCGTCCGGGGCGCGTCTGCTACTCCCTCTCCAAAGCCGCGATCCACGGTTTTACCCGCACCCTGGCGCAGGAGCTGGGGGCGCGCGGCATCCGCGTAAACAGCCTGGTGCCGGGCGCGATTAAAACGGCGAAACAGGAAGCGATGTGGGCGAAGCTCGATCCTGCCGCCGTGAATCAGTTTATCGATCTGCAGGCGCTGAAGGTGCGGCTGGACGGCACCCACTGCGCGCGTCTGGCGCTGTTCCTCGGCTCCAGCGAATCGTGCGGCTGCACCGGGCAGGACTTTGTCGTGGATGCGGGCTTATCGCTTAACTAAGGTAACGATATGGATTTCTTTACGCTTTTTACCCCTGATATGGCCGTGCTGGATACCAGCACGGTACTTATCGTCATCGCGGTAATGTTTCTCTATACCTTTGTGGGTATATGCGCCGGCTTTGGCGGCGGCCTGACCTCAATGCCGTTAATCACCATGGTGCTGCCGCTTAAAATGGCGGCGCCGATGTCGGTCATGGTCGGCACCGCCACCGCGGTTTACGCCACCTGGCTGTCGCGCAAGGAGACAGACTGGAAATCCGCGGCGGTGTTAATTCTGTTCTCTTTTGCCGGGATTCCGGTCGGGCTGTATGCGCTCTCCTATTTGCCCGACCACATCATGAAAATAGGCCTGGGCGCCTTTCTGATTATTTACTCGTTCTACAGCCTGTTTATTCCGCGGCTGCCGGTATATGACAAACGCTGGATCGCGGCGCCGATGGGCACCATCGCCGGCGCGCTGGGCGCGGCGTTTTCAACCAACGGGCCGCCGGTGGTGATGTACGGCATGTTGCGTAACCTGGCGCCCGCCGCGTTTCGCGGTACGCTCAACGCCTTCTTTACGGCTAATAACATCGCCATTATCGGCGGGCTGGCCACCAGCGGAATCTTAACCATTTCCACGATTAAGCTGGTGCTGTTCTGTATTCCGACGATGGTGCTTGGCTCGATTGTCGGTCAGTACGTGCATAAGCGGATTTCGGTAAAGGTTTTCCGCATTATCGTTTTTCTGCTGCTGATCGCTTCCGGCGCCATGCTGATTAAGGGCGCAATGGGCATTTCCGCGCTCAGCGCGCTGCTGCCGGTATTTAGCCTGCTGGTGGTGCTGCAGCTGATGTTCGGTAAAAAAGTGGCGGCGATTCGCGCCGCGGATGAAGCGGCGAAGGCGCAGTCATAAGCGCGAGCTGTCGCTCCGCCGCCGGCAGAGGCGGCATTTGAAACAGGAAAAGCCGCCTTTGGCGGCTTTTTTATTGAGCGGCGCGCGACAGACCAACGGCGGCCATGCGCGACGAAACTGCGGCCTAGCGGGCGAGGCCGTATCCCAGCGGGAAAAGCGGCTGCTTCAAATCGCCA
Organism: Mixta tenebrionis; assembly: GCF_006517625.1. Classification (GTDB taxonomy): domain Bacteria; phylum Pseudomonadota; class Gammaproteobacteria; order Enterobacterales; family Enterobacteriaceae; genus Mixta; species Mixta tenebrionis. The sequence goes on from NZ_VHQI01000005.1 coordinate 311,014, forward strand.
GGCTCGTCAGATTTCTGCGACTTCACCGATTCAGCCGTTGCCGGCAGCGCAAAAGGCAGGCGCGCCGTATAGGCGCTATCGGACAGCAGACGGGAGATCAGCACCTCATCGCTGACGCCGAAATTAGCGATAATGGCGCTGGATTTATCGCGCACGTTAGCCAGAATCGCCGGACGATCCAGATAAATCGACAGCACTACCGGCACCGCCATGCTGACTTCTTTCAGTACCTTATAATCCTGATTGTCCTCGTTAAAGGCCAGCGATCCCTCATGCTGGCGGCTGCCAAAGAAATAGCCGGGGTGCAGCTGTTCGTAAGGGGCGCTGATGCGCATCAGCGCCACATCCGCCGATACGAGATTTTTCACCACGGTCAGCCCCGCCTCAACGGCGGCCTCCTTATCGATGCCGTACAACCATACCCTGACGCCTTTTTTCAGCGGCAGAATATTTTTGTTTTGCAGCAAAACCAGCGATCGAAACTGCGCGCCGTCCGCCTCTTTTTTCGCTTCCGCGCTGCCGACAAGCTCATCGGCAAGCGCGGCATCAACGTAGGGCTGCTCAAACAGGCCCTGCTCAAATTTCTGTTGCAGAATGCGCTTGACCGAGGCATCAATTCTCTCTTCGCTAATCAGCCCTTTTTTAACGGCGCTGACCAGCAATGCGGTATCCGTAACGCCGCCAAGCTGATCGACGCCGGCATTCACCGCCTCAATAATGCGCTGTTCTTTCGTCAGCGCTTCCACGCCCCATGGCATACCGCCGGCTTGCGGCGCCTCGCCCGGCGCGCTGCCGCGCACGCATCTGTCATCACAGTCGTGGGTAATCAGCCAGTCGCTGACGATGGTGCCGTCAAAGCGATATTCGTCGCGCAGCAGATCGCCCAGCAGAAAATGACTGAAGCCGGCGCCGACCGGCTCCGGTATTTTTCCGTCCCACTCCACGCCCTGCATAATGGTGCCGGCGGGCATTACCGCCGCCGCGCGCGATTCAAAAGCGCCCTTAAAGGGCATAATGTGCCTTTTCAGGCTCTCGGCACTGAGGCTAACCTGCTTGCCGTAGGCGTTGTGCCCGTCCCAGCCCTCCTGCGCGGCGCCGTAGCCAACCCAGTGCTTCACTACCGCCGCCACGCTCTGGCTGTTCAGGCCGTCCCCCCCGTGCTGGATACCTTCGATATAGCCTCTGACCATCTTGCGCACCAGCTCCGGATTTTCGCCAAAGGAGTGGCGAATTCCCGGCCAGCGCGGCTCACTGACGATATCCGCCTGCGGAGAGAGCACCTGCGTAATGCCGGTGGCGCGATATTCACGGCGCAGGCGATCGGCATACTCTTTAGCCAGCACTTCGCTGCCTATGGCGCCGATGCCGGGCGCTTCAGGCCAGCGAGAAAATTTCCCAGGCGCGCGGCCGGCTGCCGACAGCGGCTGCCAGCTATGGCGTGGAGCGATACTGATAGTCGCCGGGATCCCAAGGCGGGTGCCTTCAGCGATCTGCTGGATCATGTTGTTTTGCTCCGCCAGCATTGAGGGATCGTCACCGCTCAGCCTGGTGAGCAGACTGTTGACCTTTTCGTCCACCACCATTTTGCGCACGGCTTTCATGTCATATGCGCTGGCGTTCCCTGAGTCATCTTGCAGCTCCGGCAGGTCGCCGTACATCATAACGCCCGCTTTTTCTTTCAGCGTCATGCGCTTAATTAAATCTGCCGCCCTGGCTGCGGCCGGAAGACGCCAGTCCTCATAGGGATTCAGCTCATCGTCCCGGTTCAGATCTTTAAATTTCAGGCCCGCATCGCTAATCAGCGCCTTCGAATAATAACCCAGTTCCACCTGAGTCAGAGGCTGCGCCCCTGCGCTGAGCGTCACCGGCAGGCACAACAACACGGCCAGACTTAATTTATTAAGTTTGAAGTGGCTGAACATATATTCCCTTATTAATAATTCAATAAATAATGTGATACCAGCGCTGGCTTATGGCCGATTTTGATAAATTAAATTTATTTTTCTTTACCCATCACATTGAAACAAACATTAACCCGCCAAAATGTGAGGCTCGTCGTCATTTCCTTATTTTCATGGTCTATAGTATTATTATTATTTATCAATATCTTAATCAAACTATTATTTCTGCCAGCTATTTATCGGGCTGGCCGGCATTGCCGTCAGATAAATTAAAGGAAAATAATTATAAGCCATTTAAATTTATCTATATAAATCAATAAGTAAAAAATAAAACATTCAACGCAACGGCATATAAAATCATTTTCATTCCGCAATAAAGTTTTGCCGGCAGGATATAAACGCTGTTTTAACGCGCGGCTGAAAAAATAAAGCAGAGCGATCGACAAGAATAACTAATATTGCGAATTGTTAAATAATCAACAAGAATTACATTCCAGAAAAATTCTTTTTCATGCGGTTATCTTATCCATTTTCTGTGAGCGGCTCCTGGCGCACTCCCCCCGCTTCGTCAATCACAGCAGCACGGCGACGACGGCATAACGGCTGCCGCTTCCTTCGTAGATCTACGCCGGCGGCGAAAAGCGCTGTCGGCAGCGCTCCTGGCGCAACTTTACGGCATATTCCTAAGGCGGCCGGCAATAAGCCGTGCCATTCTTTACTACACTTATAAGGTTGCTAATAATTAAAGAGGGAAGTATGAACAAGACCATTATCGCCCTGTCCGCGCTGCTGCTGGCCGCGCCTGCTTTCGCCGCCACCACACACGCAACCGACGATACCGTCGCCACCGCGCATGAAGGGGCGAACGCCGCGAAAGAGAAGCTGCACCAGAGCCAGCATCAGGGTGAAGAGCTGAAGCTCAAAAGCGAACATGCCGCCGAAGGCAAACGCGATAATCTGAGCAGCCGCGCCAGCGAAGGCACGCAAAAAGCCTGGCATAAAACTAAAGAAGGTACCGAAAAAGGCTGGGATGCGACCAAAGAAGGCACTGAGAAAGGCTGGAACAAAACGAAAGAAGGCGCCAGCGAACTGAAGCATAAAGTCACCGACTAACCGCGTCTGCTGCGGATATCAGGGCCGCCATCAGGGGCGGCCTTTTTATTGCGCCGCAGCTGGCGGCAGAGACGGCTGAACAGCCGGGCGCAATGGCTGTTGTTTAGCGGGCTGTCGCATAGTGATAAAGCCGATCGCGCGCCAGATTCTTCATTTTGACCTCGCACATAATATCAAACGCCTCAAAGGAGAGCGCCCAGTCGTTCAGCGTATCGTTGAAATAGTAGTCCGAATGCGCGCGCAGCTTTGATTTAGCCAGGCCGATATGCTGCTGATCGGGAAAACCGTGCGGCGGAATCAGCCCTTCCTGCGAAATCGAATAGTGTAAAACCGGCCTGACGCCCCGCCATGACGCAACGATTTGCGCAATACGTTCGTCGTTCGGGGTGATAAAAGCGTTTTCTTTTACCCAGTAGTGATGAATATCGAGCACCACCGGGCAGAGTTCCTGCGCCTGCAGCACATCATCCAGCGAGCAGGAGATTTCATCGTTCTCCACGGTCAGCATCATCTGCGCCTGTGGGCTGAGCCTGGCGAAAGCGGCTCTGAAACCCGCAAAGCCCAGCCTGCCGTTCATATGAACGTTGATTTTAAAATCCTGAAAGGTTTTACCATAGCCCATCAGCGTTGCGCACAGCGCATGGTATTCCACATCTTCCAGCGCCCGATCCACTACGTCGGGGTTATCTGAGGCCAGCACGGAATATTGTCCCGGATGGAAAGAGAGACGAATATTGTGCTGTCTGGCGCTTTCACCGCAGGCGCTAAGCAACGCGCGCAGGTCGGGCAGGCATTGCCGATAAACCGCCGCCGCTTCGGGCACGGTATACAGCGGCAGTAGATCGCTGCCGATGCGCATCATGCGCAGCGCATCCGGCAACAGGGCCAGCCGGGCGAAAATAGCCTGCAGGTTGGTCAGATTAAAGGTGGCGCACTCATACACCAGCTTCACTCGTTCTTCATCAGATAACCCCAGAAAGCGCTTACGGGTCGGCGATTTAAAAGGATAAGGCTGCTGCGCGTCCGGGTTGAGAAATTTACAAGCGAAACCAAGCTTCATGATAGCTCCTGTTAATACATGTCCGTTAAGTCTAATCACTATTACGAACGTTGCGTAAAAACAGGCGGGCGAAGGCGACGCGCCAGAAGCCGCGCCGCTGCCCGTCGGGCACTTTATTGCCCGTCGGGCGGCATATAAAGATAACGCCTGGGCAGCTGAAGATAACGGCGCAGGCGATAACAATTCAGGCGGCGCGCTTACCTCTCTGGTTTACTGGCTCAGGCAGGCATTGAGGGCGTCGACAGAAGTGCGCAGCCCGGCCTCCACGCTCATGGTTAAATCCTCCATCTCCAGCGCAACGTCGCCGTTATAGCCGCAGATGCGCAGCACCGAGAAAAACTCTTTCCACCAGCGCAGATCCTGACCGCATCCCACCGCGACATAGTTCCAGGCGCGCGTTTTGATCGCCGTCACCGGCTGATACTCCATCAGGCCATCAACATCCGCCCGGCCACGCTCAATACGCGCATCCTTGCCGTGCACGTGGAAAATCGCCCCTTCCAGCCTGCGCACTGCCGCGATCGGATCGGCGCCCATCGCAATCAGATGCGAGGGATCGAGATTAATGCCAATCATTTCGTCAACCGCCTCGCGCAGGCGCAGCAGGGTTGACGGGTTATAAACCAGCTGGCAGGGAAAGGCTTCCAGCGCGATCTGTTCAATGCCGTGCTGCTGCGCATGCCGCACAAATTTTTGCCACCACGGAATCGCCACCTCGCGCCACTGATAGTCGATCACGCCGGGCATATAGTCGGGCCAGGAGACGGTGGAGGTGATCCAGTTCGGCACCCGATCCTGCGGGCCGCCGCCCGGCAGGCCGCTCATCATCACGATCTTTTTCACCCCAAGCCTGGCCGCCAGTTCAACGGTGCGATAGCTGCTCCGGGTATGCGCTTCGCCCAGCGCGCCGGGCGCCAGCGGATTGCCGGAGCAGTTCAGCGCAACAATCGTCATATCGCGGCTGGACAGCTCATAGCAAAAACGCGCCAGCTTCTCCGGCGAGGCCAGCAGCGCCTCACGATCGACATGCGGACATGGCGACCAGCCGCCAGCGGTTAACTCAACGCCGTTAATGCCATATTGTTTCACGCGGTCCAGCATCTGCGGCAGCGCAAGATCCGCCAAAACATCGGTACATAATGCCAGCTTCATAACTCTTCCTTATCCGAACGGGAAAGGTTGTGGCTGATTGCGCCGCGAACCCTGATGCGGGTTCCCTAACGCAAGCGGCCTCCCTGTGATGCGTCTTAGCCCTGATAAAGCGCAGGGCGCTGTGGAACGATCACGCGCTGTTTCTCTCCATCCTTTAACGACGCCAGCCCGGCATCGCAAACCAGCGCCACCACGTAACCATCCCAACTGGACGGGCCGGATAGCGCTTTTCCTTCACGCACGCGGTTAACGAAGTGCTGCACCTCACTGTCGTAGGCCGCGGCAAAGCGTTCCATACAGGAGTGTGCGATATTCTGACCGTAGCCATAAGGCGCGCGGGCGTAAGTCAGCGCCTGCCCGGTAAGCCCGGCGATAGCGTGTTCTCCCACCGCCTCACAGCGAATGTCATAGCCGTAACCGCAGTTCACAAACAGTTCATCATCAATACGCACGCCCGATTCCGTTTCAAAAATCACTATCAGCGGATCCTGTAAATGCGGGCAGGCGCGGCTGGTTTTTTTGCCCGGTCTGTCCACGCGTACCGCGACGATATCTTCATTCAGCAGATAGCGGATAATATCTATCTCATGGGTAGCGGAGTCGTTAATCGCCATCTCCAGCGTGTAGCTTTCCGGCACCGCCGGATTGCGGTGGGCGCAGTGCATCAGCAGAATGTCGCCCAGTTCGCCCGCTTCTATCGTCTGCTTTAATTTTTGATAGCCCGCATCAAAACGGCGCATAAAGCCAAGCTGCAACAGCCTTTTTCCCGTTTTTACCTCGGCGTCGATAATCTGCCTGGCTTCATCCGCGCCGGGCGTCAGCGGCTTTTCACAAAACACGGGTTTACCCGCCTTAAATGCCGCAAGGATTTGTTCTTTATGCGCCGGGCCGATGGAGCAAATCACCACCGCATCTACCAGTGCTGAATTAATCAGCGCATCGGCATCATAAAATGGCGTGGCAGCAAAGGTTTTCGCCATTTCATCTACCGTTTCACGCTGAATATCGCAAACCGCGGTGACTTTTGCGCCGCTGATAACTTCGCTGAAACGCCGCAGATGATCGCGCCCCATCATACCCAGCCCAATGACGCCAATATTTACCGTCATTCTCCGCTCCTTTATTTGTCGCAAAGAGGATACTCAGATCTGTTAATCTGATTTATCGATAAACAAAAAGGTGATTTCCGCCCGGATATAACCGACGGAAACTTATCGCGATCGCTTGCGGCAAACATATATCAAAGTAAATACAAAACACTATGCGTCCGACGCGATAACATTTTACGCTGTGCTGCCGATCAAAATTTCAGAATAAACAACGGAAAGAAACGCGTATGGCATCACAGCTATAATCTGGTCTGATTGACATAGCAAGAATCAAGAGAGGCGAAAATTAATCTTCAGCCGTTATTTTTCATCTGCCACTTAATCAGAAAAAGAATAATAGCTCGCCGGCGCGTTATTGCTGGCTTTCTCCTGATCATCCCGGAATAAATAATTATTTTCGGCCTCAGCTAATAGCGCCAGTTTGATGAGAAAGCGATAAACAGCAGTCTTAACCCTAGTTTTCAGGTGGCTACCCGTTGCCTGATAGCTATTCGCATCGCTATATTCGGTTAGGCGGGACGCTTATTGCGCTATAAAAGCCAATTAAGCGAGCAATAATTTTTTCATCCAGTTATAAAACAAACGCTTAGCTGCTGATAAAAAGCAACTTTGATGATTACGCTGCCTTATCGCGGTGCGATAATAGTGCGAAAGGCGAAGGAGAATTTATGCTGACCAGGTGTTTGAATGAGCCGGTTTCACGGCGCGGCTTCGAGCATGGCACGCGCCCGCAGCTGATGTTTATTTGCCAGGCCGAAGGCAAAGCGGCGGCGCTCCCCCGTATTATGCATAAACATGAAGGCCGGTTTGAGCTGATGTTCATTCAGGAAGGCGGCGGTATCTATAACATTGATGGGCGCAGCTACCACGTGGAACGCGGCGATCTGCTGCTGTTTAACGCAGGCGTGCTGCATGATGAGCAGCCCTACGTCTCGGATAATCTGCGCATTTTCAGCTGCGGCGTAGAGCAGTTAAAATTTGTCGGGCTGCCGCCAGATACCTTTACCGCACCATCGCAGCGTGCGGTGATGCCGAGCGGCGTTTTTTATCAGGAGATCGCCACCTTATTTCAACAAATGTGGCGGCACGCCAGCGGGCAAACCCGCTATGGCGCTGAAATTGCTGATACGTTGCTTAGCGCCCTGCTGCTGCTCTGTCGCGATATCTGGCCTGACGCGCAACAGGAGCAGAATAACAGCGAATCAGGGCTGGGGCAGCGCATCAAAGATTATATCGACCGGCGCTATAAAGATGAGATTGCGCTGAAGTCGTTAACCGCCGCGCTTAATATGAATCACTACTATCTGGCGCACGTATTTAAGGCGTTTTCCGGCTATTCGCCGAAACAGTATCAAACCCGCCGCCGTATTGGCGAAGCGCAGTCGCTGCTGCTCAGTTCCGATTTAGGGGTCACGGAGGTGGCGAACGCCGTTGGCTACGATAACGTTAATAATTTCCATCGTATCTTTCATAACCTGGTCGGCGTTCCGCCTGCCCGCTATAAAAAATTCTGGCTCAGCGGCAAAACAAATATTGATGGCCTGTCACGCTCAGCAATCCGCTGACTGGCAGCGCAGATGCAGCAGCGGGAAAGGATTGCCTTCGCCGTCCAGTTCGGATCGCCCGCAAAGGGTAAAGCCCCGGCTCAGGTAAAACGCCACCGCCCGGTGATTCTGCTCGTTAACGTCTACGCTGTTTGCCGCCAGCGTCTGTCGGGCAAAGGCGATCAGCGCCGTTCCCACGCCCTGCCCGCAGTAATCGGGATCGATAAACAGCATCTCAATTTTTCCCTCTGCCACGCCAATAAACCCTTGCGGTTCTCCGGCCGGGTTAAGCCAGACGTAGGGCGCAATGGCGGGCAGATAGCTGTCGCGCACCAGCGGCTTCAACGCCTGCAGGTTTTCTTCCGGTAAAAAATCATGCGTGGCCCGCACCGCCCGCTCCCAGATGGCGGTCAGTAACGGATACTCCTTTTCGTCGGCAATACGAATCATATTAATTTCCTTAGCGATCGCTTTTACGCTGCCTGTGCGTAAGATTATACTGCTTGTCTATATATGAACCGGGGACGCCCCCGGCTTCTTCTCAACTACGTCCGGGACGGCCCGGCTCTTAACCAGGGAGAGCCAGTATGGCCTGGATCCTCTTAACCATTGCAGGTTTGTTTGAAGTTGTCTGGTCTTTCGCCATGAAGCAGTCGCACGGCTTCACCCGGCTCGGCCCCTCGATTATCACTATTGTAGCGATGATCGTCAGCTTCGCGCTGCTGGCCGTTTCGATGAAATCGCTGCCGCTGGGCACCGCCTATACCATCTGGACCGGCATCGGCGCCGTGGGCGCTTTTCTCGTTGGCCTGCTGGCGCTTGGCGAACCCGCCACGCCGATGCGTATCGCTGCCGCGGTGCTGATTGTCTGCGGGCTGGTAATGATGAAGCTCTCTTCCTGATCGCACTGCTGACAGCCCATCGGCGCTATTTAAGCTCGCTCAGACAACAACAAAACTGCCTGGCGGGCGGCGTTACTCGTCCCGCCAGCGCAGCGCTTCAATCACGCGCGCAAAGGCGGGCGAAGGATGCCGCCGATCGGGATAATAGAGATGGTAGCCCGACATATAGGGGCACCACGCCTGCAGCACGGCGATAAGCTCGCCGCGCGCAACGGCCTCCCGCACGCTATCCTCCGGCAGGCAGGCCAGCCCGCTGCCGGCCAGCGCGGCATTTAAGCGCAGCGCCAGATTATTGAAGATCAGCTGTCCTGTCACGCGTACGTTTAGATCGCGCCCGTCTTTGCTGAACTCCCACGGCAGCAGGCCGCCATGGGTGGGCAGACGCATATTAATACAGTTATGCGCGGTAAGATCGTGCGGCGTCTGCGGCGGCGCAAAGCGTCGAAAATAGTCAGGCGATCCCACCACCGCCATACGAATATCGGGCCCGATGCGCACCGCGATCATATCCCGCGCCACCTGCTCGCCCAGCCGCACGCCGGCGTCAAAGCGCTGCGCCACGATATCCATCAGTCCATAATCCGCCGCAATTTCAATGCGAATATCGGGGTTCTCGGCGATAACTTTTCTCAGCCGCGGCTCCAGCAGCGTCGCCGCCGAATGCTCACCGGCATTAATGCGCACCGTGCCCGCCGGTTTCTCACGCAGCGCCTTCAGCGAACTCAGCGCGTTTTCAATCTCCTCCAGGCGCGGCGCCAGCGTCTTCAGCAGCTGTTCGCCCGCCTGCGTCGGCGAGACGCTGCGCGTGGTGCGATCGAGCAGGCGCAGCCCCAGCCGCGCCTCCAGCTGGCGTATGGTCTGGCTCAGCGCCGACTGCGACACGCCCATCTTTGCCGCCGCACGGGTAAAGCTGTGTTCGCTGGCCACCAGCGCGAAGGCCGCCAGATCGTTGAAGTTTTCCATATATTAATAAGCCTGGCTTATAAGCGTATCCTGAATAATACCTCTAATCGAAACAATATCCCAGCGCTATGCTTAGTACAACCTGAACTGCCCGGCGCAGCGTGCCGCTGCCGGTAGTAAATGATAAGGGACGAATGCCCCTTTCAGTAATGAAGAGCGCCGCGCCGGGCGCTAACGTTAATAAATACCGCTCTGCCAGCCGGAGCGGCTGATAACAAGGTACCCCGATGAAAATTATCCGTAACGCCACTACCCCATCAGCCCAGGGCCCGGATGCCTGGTTTACCGGACGCGTTCGCATTGATGCGCCCTTCCAGGCCAGCGCGCCCGCGCGCGTCGGCGGCGCCAGCGTCACCTTTGAACCTGGCGCCCGCACCGCGTGGCATACGCATCCGCTGGGCCAGACGCTAATCGTCACTCAGGGCCAGGGCTGGATTCAGTGTGAAGGTGAAGAGATTGAGGTAATTAATCAGGGCGATATCGTCTGGATCCCGCAGGAGATAAAACACTGGCACGGCGCGACGCCGGAAACGGCGATGACCCATATCGCGATTGCCGAATCGCTGGACGGCAGCCCGGTAACCTGGATGGAAAAAGTAACGGACGAACAGTATCGCCGTAACGCAACGGCTGGCTGATTCCGCGGCGCTGAACAAGCAGCGCTATTAGCAGAGCAGTAAAAAACCGGCAGAACGCGCGCCCAACGGCGCTGCTGCCGGTTAGTTAATCAGTCATTCTCCCCGCGATCGTCGTTACGCGGGCGCCGCAGCCCAAAGCGATTCTGCGGCATTTTGACCGTTCTGCTGTCAGTGCTGTTAACGTCTTTCAGACGGCGCCCGGCCACTGACGGCGGTATATGCCGGAATGCCTGCTTTGCCTGCCAGTAAGAGATAACTTTTTCTTCATCCGTCTCCTGCTCGGCAAACTGCTGTAATCGTTCCAGAAGGGTGTGATTACTTAAGGCGCTCTGGCTCTCCAGAACGGACAACACCGCTTCGCCCAGGGCGACATGCATATTTTTTAGATCGTCTTTATCCAATTTCTCTCCTGTGCTGACGTTGACGAAAACCGGCGATTCGAGAGCTATGCGCCCGCAACGGGCCGTCAGCGCATAGCTACAGGCTCACCAGACGTTTTTCAGGCATTAGCCGTTGCGCCAGGCAACAGCGACACCGAAATCAGGAGAGGTTTACTGCAGATAAACATAGCGTATGGAAATAAGGGTGCGATGTGATGGCAGGCTGCTGTCAGCCTGCGCACCAAATGATGAATTATTCCCGGCCCAGCACTAAAGCAAGCAATCCATGATAATGCTTTTCCATCTCCGTGCCGCCTACGCCATCCAGCTTTACCAACAGCCTGGAGCAGATCGCCTTGCGATTAACGCTTTGTCCGGCACGCAAAATATCTTCTACAACCTGACCCAACGTCTCCTGCCGGGTTGGCATAGTGCTGTCTGCCATCGCATACGGCTGTACTGATTTACATCCCGCTTCAGGTGTCCATCGTTGCTGCTGCATCATCGGCCCCTTCTGGTCAGATCAAAAAACAGGCGAAAAAGTTCTGCCGGTTAAACTATACAAAAATGCAAAGTCTGTACAGATTTTTTTAAACTTTTGTTAATAACTAATCGTTTTTCAGCAACCTGAACGGGTTATATCAGCCGCATACCCAGCGGCCTGAAACGCGGATGATACGAGCCGGGGGAGCAAAGCGTCCCGCGCCACGGATGACCCTGTTGGCGTCTTTGCGAACCGCTCATATCAGCCGCGCCCCCTCCGGCCTGAAACGCAGATGATACGAGCCGGAGAGCAAAGCCAATAAAAAAGGCCGGTTTACACCGGCCTGTCCACAGTAAATAGCGTCAGGAAACCGCCTCAACCGTTGGCGCCTGCGCACGCACGCGCCACAGCACCACCCAGCGCTGTATCGCGGCAATCATAATAATCAGCCCCAGCGCCACCATAATGATCGAAATAGCGCCGTTAAACAGGTTATATCCCTTCGCCGCCGGGTTAAAATAGACATACTTCACCATCCACCAGGCCGCGTAATTCACCGTCACATACAGATAAGCCAGCGGAACCAGACAGGTCAGCATATAGCGGCGCTTCTGGGCCATGCGCAGAATAATGGTGGCGCCGATCATCAACCCAATCGAGGCCATCAGCTGATTAGAAACGCCGAACAGCGCCCAGACGGAATTAATATCGCCGGAATTGAGTAAATATCCCCACAGCAGACAGGCAACGATACTGCAGCCTACCGCGCCGGGCATCCAGTTAGTACGCTTCAGCGGCGCCCAAAGATCGCCAAGGAAATCCTGTAACAGATAACGCGCCACACGCGTGCCGGAATCGACCGCCGTCAGGATAAATACCGCCTCAAACATCACCACGAACTGGAAAAAATAGGAAGCCAGATGGCTGAACCATGGAATACGGGTAAAGATATCCGCCATCCCTACCGCCAGCGTCACCGCGCCGCCGGTACGTCCGTAAAGATCGAGCCCGATAGATTCGCTGAGCTGCGGCAGATGGATCACCTCCATTCCCAGCCCGGCGAACACCTCCGGCGTGGAGTTAATTGCGAAATAGTCCGCCGGATGCAGCGCGGTAGCGGCAATCAGCGCCATCACCCCCACCACGCACTCCGCCAGCATAGCGCCGAAGGCGACCGGTAAAATATCGCTCCATTTATCGATCTGCTTCGGCGTGGTACCGGAACCGATAAAGGCGTGGAAGCCGGAGATCGCGCCGCAGGCGATGGTAATCGAGATAAACGGCCAGACCGGCCCCGCCAGCACCGGCCCGTTGCCGTGAATAAACTGCGTTACCGCCGGGAACTGAATTTCCGGGTTAATAAACACCACGCCGATCACCAGCGCGCCAAACACGCCGATCTTCATAAAGCTGGAAAGATAACCGCGCGGCGTCAGCAGCATCCATACCGGCAGCGCGGTAGCGAAGAAGGCGTAGAACGGCAGCACCAGGCTAACGGTAGAGGCGCGCAGGCTGAGCCAGCTGCCAAACGCTGAATCCTGAATATAGGGGCCGGCGATAACGCAGCCGAAAATCACCAGAATGCCAACCCAGGTAGCGCCGCGCATACTGCCGGTAAAGCGCTCCCACAAACCCACGCCGATCGCTACCGGAATGGTCATAAACACCGCAAAGGTGCCCCAGGGATTGCGCTCCAGCGCATGCACCACCACCATCGACAGACCCGCCATAGTAATGGTGATAATAAACAGCATCGCCAGCCCGGTACACCAGCCAGCCACCGGCCCCAGTTCCGACTTCGCCACTTCCGACAGCGATTTACCCTGATGCTTCATCGAGGCGAACAGCACCACGGTATCGTGTACCGCGCCGCCGATAACGCAGCCGATCAGCAGCCAGAGAAAGCTGGGAAGATAGCCGTACTGCGCCGCTAACACCGGCCCTACCAGCGGCCCCGCCGCGGCGATGGCGGCGAAATGACTGCCGAAGTTCACCCACTTTTTGGTTGGTACGTAATCTTTGCCGTCTTCCAGCAAATGCGATGGCGTAACCTCGCTGTCATCAGCATTCAGCACCTTACGCACGAAAAATACGCCGTACAGGCGGTAGCAGATGGCGAGGATACACAGCGTCGCGATAACAAACGTTAATGCGTGTGACATAGCCCACTCCAGAAATAAAAAAAATCAGGGCTATCCTGTCACGTGCGCAAAATGAAAGCGGCGGGTAAGAAAGTTAGCGGCGCTATAGCAGATTAAGCGGTCAAAAAAGCGGGGTAAGCGGCGCGCGATCGCCGGGCAAAAAAGCGGCGCGGCTGACCAACACATCCTGCCCGCCGTCTGTTACCCATTATCCCTTTTATCTCAATGGATTAACTACCGTACTTTGTCATTTTTATTTCAAACATGATAATGATAATTATTGTGATAATATCCGATATGTTCAGAAACATTTAACTTAATGTTGCCGTTAGTTAACCAAAAAATCGCCGCCCGTTTTAGCCCAGCACCTGCAACGGCGTACAGAGAGATAACAGGAGCACATTATGAATCCCATTGTTTACGTGGTGGATGACGATCACTCCGTCAGGCAAGCGCTGGTATGTCTTTTAACCGCCGAAGATTATCAGGTTGCCGATTTTCCTTCCGCGCAGGCGTTTCTCGACCACCCTTTCAGTGCGGCGCCGGGCTGCCTGATCCTTGATATGAATATGCCGGAGCGCAGCGGTTTCGATCTTACCGAAGCGCTGGCAAAGCTTGGCTACCCGATCCCCACTATCTTTTTGACCGGCTACGGCACCATTCCACTCTCGGTGAAGGCGATGAAGGCAGGCGCCTGCGAATTTATGACCAAACCCGCCGTACCGCAGCTGCTGCTGAAGGCGGTTTCCGAAGCGCTACAGCTGGCGACTAAAAACCTTAGCGCCGCGCAGGAGCTGCAAACGCTGACCGCCCGCTATGAATCCCTGACGCCGCGCGAGCGCGAGGTGCTGCAGCTGGCGATTGGCGGCCTGCTGAATAAGCAAATCGCCACCGCGCTGGGGGTCAGCGAAATCACCGCCAAGGTGCATAAAAGGCGGGTAATGGAGAAGATGGAAGTACGATCGTTGACCGATCTGGTACGGGCGGCGGAGCGGCTGAATATCGTAAAAACTCAGGGGCGCTAGCGATAGCGCGCCGCCGCTGCCCGCCCGGCGCTCAGAAAGGTTGCTCCTCGCCGCTGTCGAGCGGCAGCGTAAAGATAAAGCGGCTGCCGTGCGGCAGACGCGGCTCCGCCGTCAGCACGCCGAGATGTTTTTCTATAATTCCGGCGCTGATGGTCAACCCCATGCCCATTCCCTGCTCTTTGGTGGTATAGAAAGAATCAAACAGCCGCGCCTGCACCTCCGCGCTCAGGCCGATGCCGGTATCGGCAATTTCCAGCCGGATAGCCTGCGGCGTCGGATTGGTTGAGCTGACGGTGATCGTTCGTGGCCGGTCATGAATCTCCGCCATCGCGTCAATGGCGTTGACCACCAGATTCAGCAGCACCTGCTGAATCTGTACGCTGTCGCCATAGATAAACGCTTCCTCCGCCTGCAGCGCGTAGTCCAGCGTTACCTGGCGCCGCTCCAGCTCGCTGCGCGACAGCGCCATAATATGCCAGACCAGATGATGCAGATTAACCCGCGCCCAGCTTGACTGCTGATTACGCGTCAGCGCCTGTAGCCCGCGAATAATATTTCCGGCGCGTTCGCCCTCGCTGATAATCTCCTCAAGGCTGGCGCGCGCGTTGATCAGCATCGCCGGTTCACGACTGAGCCAGCGCAGGCTCGCTCCGGCGTTAGCCACTATCGACATCAGCGGCTGGTTAATCTCATGGGCGATCGAGGCCGTCAGCTGCCCTACCGTAGTGGCGCGCGCCACCCGCGCCAGATCCGCCTGCGCCACGCGCACCGCATCTTCCGACTGGCGTCGGGCGGTAACATCGGTAATGGTGCCGAAATATTCCGCAATGCTCGCCTCTTCACCGATAGGATTGCCGACGCCCAGCAGGTAGCGGCAGTCGCCGTCGGCGCGGAACACGCGAAACTCCGCGCGCATCGAGACGCCGTTTCGCACGCTGTCGGTCACCAGCCGGCTGATGCGCGGATAATCTTCAGGATGTACCAGCGTCAGAAAATCGGCCATCGACAGCGTGCGCTGCCCCTCCGGCAGGCCGAGGATGCGCGCATACTGATCGGAGACGTACATTAAATCCTGCTCCAGCTCCCAGCGCCAGGTGCCGGTATTGCTGATTCGCTCCCCCAGCATCAGCGAAGTCTGGCTGGCGCGCAGCTCTTTCTCTACGCGACGTCGCTGGATATTCTCCTCCAGCAGCTCGGCGTAGAGCCGCGCCGTCTCCAGCGATACCGCCGCCTGCGCCGCCAGCATCCGGACGATGCGCGAATGCTCCGCCGTAAAAATTTCCGGCATCAGGCGATTTTCCAGATAAAGCACGCCGACCATGCGCGCCTGCTTATACATCGGCACGCAGAGTACCGCCGCGCCGGAGGTGACCAGGTAGGCATCCTGGCTGAACGGGCTGAAGATCTCCGGCTTGCTGGTGCGAATCTCCTGGCCGGTGCGCATCACCGCCGCCAGCACCGAGAGCGGCATATCGGTTACCGAAGGCGTCTCCCTGACGATTCTGACCTTAACGCCGTCGGAGGTGGTTTCCGCCCAGGCCTGGGTTTCCGGCGTATTGTCGTCAAGGATGCGGATCAGCAGGCCGCGCTGCGCGCCCGCACGCTCCAGCAGCATGGTCATCAAAATATGGATCAGACGATCGAGGTTGATCTCTTCGGTAAGCGCCCGCACCGCCCGCAGCACGCTCTCCAGATCGCGTATCACCTCATTCGGCGCGAAGGCGATGGTGTCATAGGGCGTGCTGCGCCCGGAAGAGGCAAGGTGAGGATAGAGCCGCTCCAGCTGGCGCAGCTTCGCCAGCGCCCCCCAGCGCTGCCAGGCGCTGAACGCGCCTTTAAAATAGGCGTCGGCGGCAACCGCATAGCCGCAGGATTTAGCGAAGCGCCCGGCCAGCTCGCACGCCAGGCCGTTAATCGGATGAAACTCCGCTTCGCCGGAGAGGCGGATCGCTTTTTCATACAGCCCAACCGCCGCCTCATTCTGTTTATCCAGCCGCGCCAGCTCCGCCGCAATCAGCGCCTCCCGATCGGCGAAGGTTGCCGGGTTATGCTGCGCCCAGCGGGCGATTCTGGCGTGGTGCGCGGTTACCGCCTGGCGCTGCTGCACGCTGAACTCGTCAGGCGTGAGGCCGGCGGTCAGCGCCAGCGCGCTGTAAAAATGGTAATCCAGCAGATGCAGATAGCCGGGCACCGCGCTAACGAACGGCGTCGCCTCGCGCAAATAGTCGGCGGCCTGGGCATATTCGCCGGCCATAAAGCAGGCTTTCGCCCGATAGAGCCAGAACCAGAACAGCGTCAAAGGTATCGGCCTGCCGCCCTCGCCCGTCCCGGTAGCGAGCAACGTATCAGGAAACACCTCCAGGCCGGAAAAGCTGCCCGCAGAGGCGTTACGTAAATGAGTAACGTACAGGCGCTGGATCAGCAGCAGAATCTCCACGTCGGGAAAGCGCCGCTTGCGAATAAACGCCAGCCCGCGCTCGATGGTGGTCAGCACGCCGTCAAGATGATCGCCGCGCAGTAAAAAGTTCATCGTTTGATGGCGAATAATAAAGCAGGCCACGGTTAAATCACCGTGATCGACCGCGACGGTAAAGCAGGTTTTGGCGCTCTCCACCGCCACGCTAAGCGGCGCGACCCAGGCGCTGGCGAGATCGACCGCCAGCAGCGTACGGCCTTTGAAGCCGTTGAAATGGTGGCGCATAACCAGATCGCGTCCCAGCTGGCTATAGACCCAGCCGCGCTGGTACTCATCGTAGCGGCGGCCGATCAGCACGCCATACCAGGCAAGCGCGCCGGTGGCGGCGCCGCACAGGCCGCGATCGAGCGTCATATGCATAATTTTACACAGCAGCAGAAAATGCAGCCTTGGGCTGGCGAACGCGGCAAACATGCTGGCATTGAGCATCAGGCTCATGATCGCTTCCGCCTCGCGATCTTCAGTAATGGCCAGCGCGCTAAACCGCTGCTGCGGATGGTCGCCGACGCGCTGCTCCAGCGCCTGCCAGGCGCGATCGCAGTCGCCGGCCTCCGGATCGCGACTGAAGTGGATACCGAATACCGCCAGCCATGCCAGCGCGGTTTCCAGCGCCAGCGACATATCGGACTGGCGCATATGCAATTCCGCCATCATGCAGGCGGCCACCGCCTTCTGCTCCAGGCTGCCGGGCAGACTCATGGCGCGGTTGCAAAGCGCCAGCGCGGCGGGCAGATTACCCTGCAAAAACTCGCACTCCGCCTCTTCAAACTCCAGCAGAAAACCTTCATCCGCCGCCTTTTGCAGCGCATCCCGCTGCAGTGATTTCGCCGTTTGCAGATAGCGCACCGCTGAGGCGTAATCGCCGGTGCCCTTCGCTCGCGCCGCGGCGCGGCGGCAGATGGCGCGGTAGTCGTCGCGCTGCGGCGAAAAGCGCACCGCGTCAATGGCGGCGGTGATATGGTGGACGGCAAGAAACAGCGTGTCGTTGCTGTCGTTATGAGACGCGGCTTCCGCCAGGCGCGCGGCGGCGGCGTAGTTCAGCCGGCAGGCCTCTTCCGGCTCCAGCAGCGCCTGCGCCGCCTTATGTACGCGATCGTGGGTAAAAGCATACTCATCGCCGGCAAGCGTAATCAGACGCGCGGCGATAGCGGGCTGCAGCTGCTCCAGCAGCTGCGTCGGGGCCAGCCCCTGCATCTGGCCGAGCAACGCCAGCCTGCCGCTGCCGCCGACGCTGGCAAGACCGCCCAGCAGCTTACGGGCAGCTGACGGCAGTTCGGCAAGCTGCTGCAGCATCAGGCTGGCGACGTTTTCGGTATAGTTGCGCGCTTCAATAGCGGCCAAATCGTAGTGCCATTTGTTATGCTGCGGATGATGCGCAATCAAACCATCATTGACGATTCGGCGGAAAAACTGCTGCGTAAACAGCGGATTACCGCCGGTTTTCTCATGGATCAGCGCGGCCAGCTCACTTAACCCGGCTGCGCGACTGTGAAAACGCGCGCCCAGCCAGCGCGCCACCGCCTTCACGCTGAGCGGCTCCGGCCGTATATCCAGCCGCTCGCCGGCGCCGGCCATTAACGCCTCCAGCCGCGGCGCGGCAAACCCTTGCGGAAACGCCTCCGCATCGCAATATGAAACCACCATCAGCAGCGGCAGCGAGGCGCCGTTGCGCGCCAGATGCTCCAGCAACTGCAGGCTGGCCTGATCGATCCAGTGAATATCCTCAATCAGCAGCACCAGCGGCCGTCCCGGCGTGGCGAACGCCTTCGCCAGGCAGAGCGCCATCTGGTTGAAGCGCGCCCGCGCATCGGCGGAGTGCATATCAGCGGGAAAGCGCGGCTTGCTTGCCAGCAGCAGCCCCAGTTCCGGCACCAGATTTACCGCCAGCCCCGCGTAGCTGCCCAGCGCCTGCGTCAGACGCTGCTTCCAGCGCGCTACTTCCGGCGCCGCCAGCCCCAGCAGCCAGAGCGTCAGCGAGCGAAAGGCGGCGCTAATCACCGCGTAAGGCAGTACCGGCGAATATTGATCGGCCTTGCTGACCGCCAGCAGCGCCGGGCGGCGCTGAATGTTTTTCAGCGCCGAAGCGATCAGCGAAGATTTGCCGATCCCCAGCGGCCCGCTGATAGTCACCAGCGTTTGCGCGCCGCTCTGCCTTACGCGTTCAAACGCCGCCAGCAGCTGGCCGCTCTGCGGATGGGCCAGCCAGAGATGCTCCGCCAGCGGCAGCGTCGGCACCCGATCCTGCAGGCCGGGGGTAAAATCGGCGATCCGCCCCTCTTCCGACAGGTTCGCCTGGCAGCGGCGCAGATCCGCCAGCAGCCCTTCAACCCTCTGGTAGCGCCTGGCCGGTGATTTCTCCAGCAGGCGCAAAATAATCACAGAGAGCATCGCCGGGATGCCGTCGCGCACCTCGTGGGGCGCACGGGGCGCCGAAGCGATATGATGATGCGCCCATTCCGCCTGCCCGCCTTCGCTCAGATCAAAGGGCAGCGTGCCGGTCAGCAGCTCATACAGCACGATGCCAAGGCTGTAGAGATCGCTGCGGCTGTCCACCGCATCGCGAGTGCGGCTGGTATGTTCCGGCGACATATAGGCCAGCGTGCCGCCCGATACGCTCAGACGCGTCGGCGCGCTGTTTTCCGCAGGCGCGGTGGTTAGCCCAAAGCCGCCGAGGCGACAGCTGCCGTCCGGGGCGATAAAGACATTGCCGGGCTTGATATCGCTGTGCGTCAGCCCCAGCGCGTGCAGCTGCCGCAGCGGCGTACAGAGGCGCATCGCCAGCGTCAGAAACTCATCGGGAGTGCGCGTCGCGCTGCGCGCCGACTGGGCAAGAGTTTTAAACGGGAAAGACGCATAGACCAGCGCGTAGCGTCCATGATGCAGCGTGCAGCCAAGCGGTTTAACCGCCCAACTTTCAGCCAGCTGCGCCCGCAGGGAAAATTCGTTTTTCAGCAGCTGCGTCGCCTGAAAGGTCGCCTCTTCGCTGACCGGACTGGCGAGAATAAAGGTTTCGCCCGCGTGCAGCGGCTGACACAGCGTCCAGCCGATGCCGCCCTCCTGCGCCAGCGGGGTGAAGATAATCTCATCGGTTAAGGTAAAAACCTTATCCTGCAGGCTGCTGCTGACGGCAGACAGTTTCTCACTCATCGTTGCGTTGCGCCTCGCGGGAAGAGAGTTCACGGCGGATGGTATCCAGCAGCGTATCGACGTTGATCGGCTTGCGCAAGAAGGTGACGGCGCCCAGATTAATGGCGTACCACAGCATATTTTCGTCGCCGTGCCCGGAAATAAAAATAACCGGCGGCGGCGTTAGCTGTAACACCACCTGCCGGTAGAGATCGAAGCCGCTCATCCCCTTCAGCTTTACATCAAGAATAAGCAAGGAAGCCTCGGCCAGCGCGCTTTTATCAGCAAGAAACGCCTCTGCGGATTCAAACGCGTCGGTTTCATAGCCATCCGACTGCAATAAATTGCTTAACCCGCTGCGGACGGAGCGTTCATCGTCAACGATGACGATGCGCGATGACGGCGCCATGCTGTAATCCTCTGTATGCGTTCACGCTGGCGTGAACGGCACGCCTCAGGGGGCGTTTTTGCTGTCCGGGGGCGGCGCGCCGCTGATTTTAGGCACGCATTCATGGCGAAACCAGGCCAGGGTGACCGGCTGCCGTGCCAGCAGCCGACGGAACAGCGGGATCAGCTGTTCGCCGACCAGCATGCCGAACAGCCCCAGCAGAGCGATAACCGGCGGCGCGGGCGAGTGGATATTGGCCATGCCATAAATCACGCCCGCCAGCAGACCTACCGCCAGCGAAAGAAGAGAGGATTTCATCATAATCCGCCACTCCGTGTATAGAGGCCGGCGACAGCGGATGCCGCCGTTGCGGAATGTGCCGCAAATGGCGCGGCGGCGCTCACCGGCGGCGCAACCACCAGCGCCGCCAGCTTTTCGCCGCTTAACATGCCCAGCAGCCCGATAAGCGCAATAGCGGGCGGCGCGGGCGACCGTACCTTAAGCAGCGCATAGAGCAGCCCAATCACGATCCCGGCGGCAAGCGAGATGGCGCCTGCTATCATGTTGCTTCTCCCATTGATCCTGCCTCAGACGGGCCGCAGCAGCGCTCCGGCCCGCGCGCGATTACTTGTTGGCCGGCGCCGGCGCCAGCGTACGGTGCGTGCCTTGCGAACGCGCCGGGGCTTTATGCACCATGGTATAAGCGTAATCGACGCCCATACCGTAAGCGCCGGAGTGCTCTTTAACGATATCCATCACCGCGTTGTAGGTCTCTTTGCGCGCCCAGTCACGCTGCCACTCCAGCAGCACCTGCTGCCAGGTTACCGGCACCACGCCCGCCTGGATCATGCGCTGCATGGAGAAGTCGTGCGCCTCTTTCGAGGTACCGCCGGAGGCATCCGCCACCATGTAGATCTCATAGTCGCCTTCAAGCATGGCGCACAGGGCGAAGGTGTTATTGCACACTTCGGTCCACAGTCCGGCCACCACCACCTTTTTCTTGCCGTTTTTCGCCAGCGCGTCGCGCACCTTTTGGTCATCCCAGGAGTTCATGGAGGTACGCTCCAGAATGTCGTGCTCCGGGAACACGTCCAGCAGCTCCGGGAAGGTATTGCCGGAGAAGCTTTCAGTTTCAACGGTGGTGATGGTCGTCGGGATGTTGAAGACTTTGGCCGCTTTCGCCAGGCCTACGACATTATTTTTCAGCACCTGACGGTCAATCGACTGGACGCCGAAGGCCATCTGCGGCTGCTGATCGATAAAAATAATCTGGCTGTTAGCGGGAGTCAGAACTTCAAGCTTAGCGTTGGTCATGAGAGTACCCATTAATGAGGTTTAAGTAACAAGGGTCCGCAAAAGAGGTGGCGGAAACATAATGACAGTGACCGGAAAGGCGTTACGCTGCCGATAGCGACGCAGGGGGAAAGCGCCGCATTATGCTGATGCCGCTGACCACGCCGGGCCGAACTTCGCTGTCAGGGCGGATAGTAAAAGGAGTTTGCCGGCCGGGCTATTATCTCTGTGTATAACTATACGCTTGTATAACTAGACGCTGCTTTCAAGCGCTGACCATAATCTCGCCAACTTCCGCGCCCTGCTTGCTTCATGCAGCGCGCTTTTTTTCCGGGGGCCTTGCCGCCTTATTCGGACGTTTCAGACAGGAGGATTTATGGTTTCGCTCGGTAAAGCAGAACTGATATTTATCAACGGCCGCCTACATACCGTCGACAGGGAGAACCCCATCGCCGAGGCAGCCGCGATTCGTGACGGGCGCTTTTTGGCGGTCGGCAGCGCTGCAGAGGTGATGGAATATCACGATGAAGGAAGCAAGGTGATCGATTTGCAGGGCCACACTGCGATTCCCGGCCTGAATGATTCCCACCTGCACCTGATTCGCGGCGGGCTTAACTACAACCTGGAGCTGCGCTGGGAGGGCGTGCCGTCGCTGGCGGACGCGCTGCGGATGCTGAAAGAGCAGGCGCTGCGTACTCCTTCGCCGCAGTGGGTGCGCGTGGTAGGCGGCTGGACCGAATTTCAGTTCGCCGAGCGCCGTATGCCGACGCTGGATGAAATTAACCAGGCGGCGCCCGATACGCCGGTATTCATCCTGCACCTTTACGATCGCGCCCTGCTGAACCGCGCCGCGCTGAAGGTGGTGGGCTACACCAAAGAGACGCCTGACCCGCCGGGCGGCGAGATCCAGCGCGACGCCAACGGCAATCCGACCGGGATGCTGATCGCGCGCCCCAACGCCATGATCCTCTACGCCACGCTGGCGAAAGGGCCGAAGCTGCCGCTGGAGCAGCAGGTCAACTCTACGCGTCAGTTTATGCGCGAGCTGAACCGCCTCGGCCTGACCAGCGCTATCGACGCCGGCGGCGGCTTCCAGAACTACCCGGAAGATTATGAAGTCATCGCCGAACTGCACCAGAAGAAACAGATGACCATCCGCATCGCCTACAACCTGTTTACCCAGCGGCCTGGTCATGAACTGGAAGATTTTGAGAAGTGGACCGATATGCTGACGCCGGGTCAGGGCAGCGATTTCTTCCGCCACAACGGCGCGGGCGAGATGCTGGTATTTTCCGCCGCCGACTTTGAAGATTTTCTGGAGCCGCGTCCCGATCTGGCGCCGGGCATGGAGGATGAGCTAGAGCGCGTGGTGCGCCATCTGGTGGAGCATCGCTGGCCGTTCCGCCTGCACGCCACCTATAACGAATCCATCAGCCGCATGCTCGACGTTTTTGAGCGCGTCAACCGCGATATTCCTTTCAACGGCCTGCACTGGTTCTTCGACCATGCGGAAACCGTGACCCAGGCCAATATCGATCGCATTAAGGCGCTGGGCGGCGGCATCGCGGTGCAGCACCGCATGGCCTTCCAGGGGGAATATTTTGCCGAGCGCTACGGCATCGAAGCGACCCGCCATACGCCGCCGGTGGCGCGCATGCTGGAAACCGGCGTGCCGGTCGGCCTTGGCACCGACGCCACGCGCGTCGCCAGCTATAACCCCTGGACGGCGCTCTACTGGCTGGTTTCCGGACGCACCGTGGGCGGCATGCAGATGTATGACGTTAACGCGCGCCTCGATCGCGATACCGCGCTGCTGCTCTGGACGCAGGGCAGCGCCTGGTTCTCTAACGAACAGGGCAAAAAAGGCCAGCTGAAGGCGGGCCAGCTCGCCGACCTCGCGGTACTGAGCAAAGATTATTTCCGCGTGCCGGAAGAGGAGATCAAAGGCATTGAATCGGTGCTGACGGTGGTCGGCGGCGAGATTGTCTACGCAACGGGCGCGTTTAACGCGGAAGCGCCGCCGGCCATCCCGATAGTGCCGGAGTGGTCGCCGGTGGCGAAGGTGCCGGGGCACTACCGCAGCGCGCCGCCGCAGGCTAATCGCGCCGCACTGATGCCGATGGCGCATCATTGCAGCGGGCCGTGCGGCGTGCATCAGCACCAGCACGATACCGCACGCGGCTCGTCGGTGCCGGTTTCCGACGATAACGCCTTCTGGGGCGCCCTTGGCTGTAGCTGCTTCGCTTTCTGACGCCGATGAAAAATCAACGCCATCTCTCGCCCCGTATCGACGCGGGGCTGTTGTTTCTTCGCCTGAGCGGCAGCCTGCTGCTGCTCTATGTTCATGGCCTGCCGAAGCTGCTGCACTTTAACGCCGAGCTGACGCACATTGAGGACCCGTTTGGCCTTGGCCCGTGGATGAGCCTGCTGCCGGCGCTGCTGGCGGAGGTAGTCTGCCCGCTGTTTATTATCGTCGGCGTCGGCACGCGCCTCGCCTGCCTGCCGATTATCGGCGTGCTGCTGGTGGCGATGCTGGCGGTGCATCCCGACTGGAGCATCGCTGAAGGGCAGTTCGGCTGGCTGCTGCTGATTATCTTTACCACTCTGGCGTTAACCGGGCCGGGCCGCTGGCGTCCGGGCCATACGCAAACTAAAGGATATCGCTATGGCGCAGGTTAATGATATTCACGACGTCAGCACGCAGGCCGCCGCGCCGGCGTCCTCCGCCTCCGGCTCCTCGTGGCAGCCGCTGCGCCAGCCGGTGTTCCGTATGCTGTGGATCGCCACGGTGGTATCGAATATCGGTTCATGGATGAACGACGTTGGAGTGAACTGGGCGATGCTGACGCTCAGCGCCAGTCCGCTGTCGGTGGCGCTGGTGCAGGCCGCCAGCAGCCTGCCGATGTTTCTCTTCGCCCTGCCCTCAGGCGTAATGGCCGATATCGTCGACCGCCGTAAATATCTGCTTTTTTCGCAGCTGTGGGTATTTATCGCTGCCGCCGGACTTACCGTGCTGTCGCTGCTCGGCATGGTGACGCCGTTAGTGCTGCTGGCGGCGGCCTTCCTGCTCAGCGCCGGAGCCGCAATGAGTTCGCCGCCTTTTCAGGCGATCGTGCCGGATCTGGTGGCGAAAAACGAGCTGGGCGCGGCGATTGCGCTGAATTCGCTGGGAATTAATATCAGCCGCGCCATCGGCCCGGCGCTGGGCGGCCTGATTTTGTCGCTCTCCGGCCCGTGGATGGTGTTTTTGCTGAACGCGCTGTCGGTGCTGGGCGTGGCCTGGGTGCTGTGGCGCTGGCAGGCGGAGCCGGCCATTCAGCGCCTGCCGCCGGAGCACTTTTTCCCGGCGGTACGTGCCGGACTGCGCTACGTACATGCCGCGCCGGTGCTGCGCAACGTGCTGGCGCGCACCGTAGCGTTCTTTCTGTTCGGCAGCGCAGGCTGGGCGCTGCTGCCGCTGGTGGCGCGCCGCGAGCTCGGTCTGGGCCCCGGCGGCTACGGCATCATGCTTGCCTGCATCGGCCTGGGAGCGATCTGCGGCGCCGTGCTGCTGCCGCGTCTGCGTCAACGCTTCAATCCCGATCGCCTGATGGTGCTGGCCAGCCTGCTGTTCGCCGCGACGATGCTGGCGCTGGCCTTTGTGCGCCACTTCTGGCTGCTGAACGCCTGTGAATTCTTTACCGGCTTCGCCTGGATTGCGGTGCTCTCCACGCTGAACCTCGGCGCGCAGCGCAGCGCGGCGAAATGGGTTAAGGCGCGGGCGCTGGCGGTCTACCTGACCGTTTTCTTCGGCGCAATGACGACAGGCAGCGCTATCTGGGGACAGCTCGCCGCGCACTTTTCCATTCCCGTTTCACTGAGCATCGCCGCCTTCGGCATGGTACTCGGCTGCTTCACGGTCTTCCGCTGGCGGCTGAATAAAGATCCCGATCTTAATCTGGAGATCAGCGGGATCGCGGAAAACGCGCCGCAGCAGGCCATCGCCCATCAGCGTGGCCCGGTAATGGTGATCTATGAATATCAGATCGATGCGCAGGACGCGCACGCCTTTACGCTCTGCGTGCAAGAGATTCGCCGGGTACGGCGGCGCGGCGGCGCTCTCAGCTGGGCGGTTTATCAGGATGTTCAGCGCCCCGGCCTGTTTGTGGAAACCTTTGTTGTCGGCTCATGGATCGAACATCTCAGGCAGCATGAACGCCATACGATGAACGATTTAAAGATTCAAAATCGCGTACAGGCTTTTCATCGCGGCGGGCAGCCGCCCGCAGTGCGCTATCTTATCGCGCCCGGTAAAGCCTAACCCGCGCCCGTTAACCTTGTTCAATCATAAAAATGAGGATGTAGATATGAGTATGTTCAGGACGCAGGATGGCACTCAGCTTTATTACAAAGACTGGGGTACAGGCAAGCCGGTGCTGTTCAGCCACGGCTGGCCGCTGGATGCTGATATGTGGGACAGCCAGCTTAATTTCCTTGCCGAACGCGGCTATCGCGCCATCGCCTTCGACCGCCGCGGCTTTGGCCGCTCGGAGCAGCCGTGGCAGGGCTACGATTACGATACCTTCGCTTCTGATATCAACGATCTGATCGAGCATCTGGATCTGCATGATGTAACGCTGGTCGGCTTCTCCATGGGCGGCGGCGACGTGACGCGCTATATTGGCCGCTACGGCAGCGCGCGCGTTTCGGCGCTGGCGCTGCTGGGCGCGGTTACGCCCATTTTCGGCAAGGCCGACGACTATCCGCAAGGCGTCGATTTAAGCGTTTTTGCCGGTATCCGTGACGGGCTGTTGAAAGATCGCGCGCAGTTTATCAGCGATTTCTCCTCGGTTTTCTATGGCACCAACGCCGGACAGACGGTTTCCGCAGGCGTGCTGACGCAGACGCTGAATATCGCCCTGCTCGCTTCGTTGAAGGGAACTCTTGACTGCGTTACCGCCTTTTCCGAAACCGATTTCCGCGGCGATATAGCGAAAATTGATGTGCCGACGCTGGTGATTCACGGCAGCAACGATCAGGTGGTGCCGTTTGAAACTACCGGCAAGGTGGCGGCGGAAACCATCCGCAACGCGGAACTGAAGGTGTATGACAATGCGCCGCACGGTTTCGCGGTGACGCATCAGGATCAGCTGAATAACGATCTGCTGGCTTTCTTACAGGCGCGGTAAATCAGAACGGCTATGTCACCTGCGCGGACACCCAAGCTAAACAGCAGGCGACATGGTACCTTGAGCAAAGCGTCCCGCGCCACGGACGGCGCGGGCCGAGCGGTCATGGATGACATTTTTGCGTCTTTGCGAACGGACCATGTCACCTGCGCGGGCGCCTCGTAATTATTCCGCATGTTCGAAGTAACGACCATAGATATGATGAATTTTTTTAAATTAAGAACGGAGGATAATCAAAGTTTAAAATAAAAAATTCCCATTATAAAAATATACATACTCTTTATTACCGAAATACATTTTATTTATAAAGTTAAAAACCTGTATGGTAAACTATATAACTTCTAAGGTACCACATGAAATCCTTTGATAAAAAATTTCTATTACGATAGCCTCCAAAATGCGTCGCTTTTATATCTGGATAATAAATAATGTTATACCCATTTCGCTTAGCTCTACGACAAATATCGACATCTTCAAAATACATGAAATACTTTTCGTCAAACCCACCTAACTTTTCATACACTGAACTTTTAAAAAGCAAAAATGATCCTGCAGCCCAATCCACACAGGTTGCTTGATGAATTTTATTTTTATCATATTCACATGGGTGTTTTTTAGAAAAAAAAGCGATAGCCGGCGTAAGAATATCAGGGAATTTTTTTATCGAACCTTCTGGTTTAGCCAGCGCTAAGTCTTTATGTAAATTAATAGTGCAAATATTTTCATCACTAACAATAGCATTTTTCATTAGATGAAATATGCTTTCACACGAGACAACAACATCGGGATTAAGAATTAAAAAATAATCATCACCTTTCATCCCTAATTCTTTCTTGCAATATTCAAAAACGATATTGTTATTTCTACCGAAACCACATGAGTATTGTTCATCAATGATATGTATGCGGTTTTTATCTGCAAATGTATATAGCTGCTGGGTACATTTTGTGTTGCATTTAATTATGACCTCATGGTCATGACTCAATAAAGACAGAACGTTATTTTCGACAATCATTTTATCACTATTGTGACTTATCGTCGAAATGAATAAGCGCATCATGCTTTTAATACCTCATTACAGCAAATACTAAAAATTCACCTATAAACAAAGTAAATAATTTTTTTGAAAAAATTTAGATTACTAAAATCATAATTACCATCGAAATAAACATATAGACCATCTAATTTTTTAATTCGGGAAAAAACTTTTTGGGCCTGGTTTAATTGATAAACATAATTTTTTATTTTTTTAGCTGCTCTAAAAACATACTTAATTTTCCACACACAATTACTGGTTCTCAACGCACCTATTTGATTACAATTATGTTGTCGATAATATATTAAAGGTTTATCTATATGTTTTGAAATACCATAATACCTTGCCATAATAGCTACCCACCAATCATGCATACAGATTGAGTTATTAGCAATGTATGTTATTGATTCTAAAATCAAATCACGAAGCTTTCCGTTTATACATGAAGAAGCCCCTTGTACACAGTTCTCCAGCAAAATTGAATCATCATTCAAAACATCAATATTTAAACCTGCATAGTTAATGAAACTCTTGCTCAATATATTAAGATGAGAGTCGACAACATATGCATCAGAAAATAAGAGAATTGGTTTTTTACTATCCAATTGATAAAAGGCATCAGCGAAACATGAAACTTTATCATCTAACCATACATCATCTTGATCAGAAAAGAAAAGATGTTCTGCAGTAGAATATTTCATTCCGTAAATAAAATTATTAGCTATGCCCGCTTGTGGACCACGTATAATTTGATAACGGGTATATGAATGTCGATCAAAACAAATTTTACATTTTTCTATAGTTTGATCTGTAGATCCATCATCAGAAATAATGATTTTTACTGGTTTTATAACTTGCTTTAAGATACTTGAAATTTGTTCATCAATATAGGTAGCACCATTAAAGGTACAAATTAAGACATCATACTCGAACGTTTCTTTCAATTCAGGTGTTTTGTCCATAATTTAAAAATTCATATGTATTTTAAATAAATAAATTTTAAATCGCCTGGTACCTTTATCGAAGTAAGTTGATAATTTAATCCAATTCCGAAAAGAGAACAAAAATCTTTCTCTGGTATTAAATAATAATATAAACTCATCAAGTAAAGTAAATTGTTTCCAGGCTATATTTGTATAACATATTTTACGTGATTTTTTATACCTATCGGCCAACTGAAAAGTTTTTTCAACTCGGTCCTGCCACAGTAATAAATTCTGGCAATTTTTAAAACTCTCTGAGATACGATGGCTTAGATAGTCACTATAATCATTATCATTAAGTATTTTATTCGTTTTTTCAATTAATTCAGTCGGTGAATGGCAAAATGAATCCGTTTCATATGTATAATCGAGATGACCAGTAACACATTTTAAGGAAAGCGTCGTTTTTTTTAAAATGACTGTATCGCCAAGAGCAGTACCTCCACTCATTGGGAAACTATCAACAATAAGTTCGCTTTTATTAATGTAATTCCAATATTTATCACCAATCACTCTGCCTAAAAAAACAACCCTGCCATTATATTTTCCAGACAGCTGCTGCCATTCAGGATAATCCTCTTCAGTTGGGCCAATGATATTAAAAATAACATCTTTGCGTGTCTGCAAAATGCTATTCATATAATCATAAAAAGAAAACTGCCCCGGGATAGCCAGATACTTATGAGGCATTCCAATACTGGTGATAATCTTCACGTCACTGGTGACATGAGGTTTTACTGACAATGTATCGTTGCTAACATCACTTGCAGGTATTCCTAATACAAAATTATTAGTAATTCCTCTATATTCTTCTGAAAAACGTTTTCCCCATGAGCGCGTTTCACAGATGAGATGCGCAATTCTTATCCCCACCCAGAATAAATGGTCTGCATGATTATATAATATAATCGTTCTGGGGAAATCATCTGAACCAAAAGCCAGAAGAGGTATAATATCATCCATATGAGTATGAAGGACTATTCGTTCATATTTGATGGCGATACGCCTCAATGTTAGCGCATTATAAATATCAAAAAAAATGTGTCCAGCCGAGTAAATATCACCTCCCGTTTCTTTTGTGTTACGGTAAAAAACATCAGGAATTTTGTTTTTTTTCATTCGGGTAAAATATACTGAATGTTTTTCTCCTTTTGCGTGATATTTTATCCATCTTTCAACCACTTTCGAATGCCCACCAACGCTGTAGCATTCGCTAACAACATGCAAAACTGAGTTTTTTTGACAGATCGTAGGTAAATTTAATTTTATTTTTTTGGCGCATGAAATGAAAAATTCTTCTATTTCAGGAGAAGTATATGCGCCAATGCTTCCTCTGGTTGCTAACTTAAGCGCCTTCTTATAAAGAAAATACTTCTTTAATCGGAGTTTTGCTGACCGAGCCCGGTCTATAATTTTATTAAAATGGGCTCGGTTTCCTTCCAGAGAAACTGCGATCTTATCCTTGGTAAGCATTAATCAGACTCACAACTTTTTCTACATCCGCCATATTCATTACCGGACTAATTGGTAATGATACTTCTTCAAGATGTATTTTTTCCGTTACCGGAAATTGTAGCTTTTCCCATTCTCTGTACGCACCCTGTTTATGTGGAGGAATGGGATAATGTATCAAGGTTTCCACCTTATTTTCTTTGAGATAATTAATGAATTTTTCACGAGAGGCAACACGAATAGCAAAAACATGCCACACATGAGATAATCGATCACAACAAACAGGCAAAGTGATTAAACTATTTTTAATATTCCCCAGGTAAAACTCAGCAATAGTTCTGCGATACTCATTTTCTTCATCAAGGAAAGGTAATTTAACATTCAGTATCGCAGCCTGCAGTTCATCCAAACGTGAATTTATGCCCTTATATATATTATGATATTTTATTTCCGAACCATAATTAGCTAAAATTTTCACATTTTTATACAACTCAAAATCATTTGTAGTGATTCCGCCTGCATCGCCTAAAGCACCAAGATTTTTCCCCGGATAGAATGAAAAAGCACCAGCATCCCCCAAATTGCCTACTCTACGTTCTTGATAGATAGCTCCATGTGCTTGTGCGCAGTCTTCAATAATTTTTAGATCATATTTTTTTGCCAAGCGCCATATTTTTTCCATCTGAACCGCTTGTCCATAAAGATGGACGACTAAGATAGCTTTTGTCTTTTCAGTAATTTTTTCTTCTATCAAATCAGCATCAATATTATATGTTATAATATTCGGCTCAACCAGAACAGGTTTACAACCATTTTCTGATATAGCCAGAATAGAAGCAATATATGTATTTGCCGGTACAATAATTTCATCTCCGGCACCAAAACCATAAGCTTTTATGATTAAATTTATCGCATCAAGGCCATTAGCCACTCCAACAAAATATTTAGTCCCACAAAACTCAGAAAATTTTTCACTAAAGTCTTTATTTTTATTTCCTAACAAGTACCATCCACTATCAAGCACCTCTTCGATAGCACAAGAAATATGAGCTCTGTACTTTTCATTTATTTTTTTTAAATCTAAAAATTTAATCATTTTCATCTCAACATCAATTGGGTTCAGCAATTAGCATCGTGTCAACAATAACAGACTTATCAGAAGGCTTTCTTATTTTAAATGTATAGCCCAAATCATAATTTTCAATTATGGTTTTTATTTTAAAAAAGTCTTGTGCACTATGATAAATACTTATAATTAAAATTGGTTTTTGATTGCGAATAGTTTTTTCTGCCCCACTGAGAAACTTCTTCTCAAACCCTTCAATGTCAACTTTTATCAGGCCAACATCTATCCCCATTTTATCTACATAGTTATCAAGCGTAATAACTCTAACGTTTTCTGTAACTTCGCTTTCTGAGCATTCAAACTCAAACGTAGAAAAGTCATCATTAACAGCAATATTAAGGTTTTCCTCTTTATCGCCAAGGGCAATTTTATTCAAAATAACATTATTAATGTTGTTTTCTATAATAGTTTTTTTTGCCAATTCATACATCCTGGATGTCGGCTCAAAAACGTGGACTTTATCGCTTGTCTCTTTAGAAAAAATTAGCGCGGAATCACCAAAACTTCCGCCAACATCGATGATCGCCTTATTCCTGACAAACTTTAATCCTGACAGTTCATCTATAAAATATTTATAATAAAAGATAGTTGTAGTAATCAAATTTATCGGAATAATATATTTACCATAAGCGTAATATTCGTTATTAAGTTTTATAATGCTTGAAGCATGCTGATCTTCTATCTTTTTAAGTGCATGTTTTTCTTCGCTGGTAAAATGAAAGAAACTGGTTTTGTGCTTACGGTATTTTTGGACTCTGGAAATTATTCTATTTACAATATAAATGCTTTCATCATCCAAACCTGAAATAAGTTTTATATAATCACTTTTAATATCCCCACAAAAATACTCAAAAGATTTTTCAGATAGTATTTTTTCACAAGTATCCATTTGCTGGATTTGATTGTTTCTTAGTAGCTCGATGCTTGCTTTAATGTCTAAGCATTTTTTCTCCAGAGCACCATGCAATGCAACAGATTCTTCACAGGAGCAATTATCGTTATTGCAACATAATTTATTCAACTGCAGTAAAAGAGTTTCCACCTGCTCTTTTAACTTAATATAATCGCCTGTTGCCACTTTTTCAACAAGTTGTTTTTTGATAGCTTTGATATCTTTATTTATTTCTTGTTGGCCATAGTTAATTAAGTTTGCAAGATGTTGTCCCATTAACGTAATTTGATTTCGCGACCGACTTAATAAGCGATACTTGAATTTTTTTCTGCCAACATGGCAAATTTCAAAACAAGGAACACCCATAAAATATAGTCTTTTCCATTGCTGGTCAGGCATAGGTCTAAAGTGAAACAACTTAATGATATTCAGAAAACGTGCATAAATGAAACCATTTTTTTCGCGGTAAATATCAAAAATCTCATAATCCATTAACTTGATTTTTTTTATAATTTGAGAAAAATTTTCTGTCGCCTTAATAAAATCACGATAAGTAAGAGATGATTTTGATAACATACTTACGAATGGTTTAATCGTATGATCAATACTATGATGAGTTATATAGTATTGATACGCCTTTTGACCAAGTTGCGTTTTTTTTTCTCGAACATATACATCATCAAAAATCTCACATAACGGAATCGGAGAAAGATTTAACTTCTGAAACTGATCTTCATACCATCCTAAACAGTAACCTTGCGTATCATGTAGATAAACATAGCTATTACAATTTATAGGATGTATATTATGTGGGATAATGACAGATGGAAGTGAAAGCGCAGCGCCTTCAAGGACAGATGTTCCCATAGCAAAAAGTATATCAACTTTCTGAGCCAAATATGAGTCAAGCTCTGCGCTTGAAAGAGTACCAACAAAGATAATGTTAGATTTCTTATAATTCTCTCTTAATATAAGCTTCTTTTCTGGTCCATCCCCTATTATATGAACGTTAACTTTATTGCTAATTTCAAGCAATTCTATATTATCCAATAAATTCAAAAGACTGTATATTTTATCCGTACACAATCTTCCCAGTACAGCCACATTATAATTTTCCGCTGATATAATATTTTTACAAGCTTTAATTTTTTTCGTAGGCAAACTTATTGGCACAATATCTTTATTGAATGTGATTTGAGCCGTGTTCTGTCCTAACCTATGCGACTCGTCACAAAAGAAAACAGAAGAACTGTTACGAATAAGATTAAGAAATACACTCATATCTTGTTCGGAAATACGCCAGTTATTGTAAAGAGTTGATATACAACACATGTGCCAATTAATAAATATCAATTTACTATCAGGATGTAAACAGGGAATCCAACCTGCAAAGTAAACAGGAGTAATAAGAATAACAGGAGAATCTATCTTTATAGAAAAGTCAGTTTCAGAGACAACAATTTTCTTTACTTTTTCATTTTGGATAAGGTTGTCAGAAAGACTATTTTCATAATCGGTATAATAAACTTCATAATCAACTGATTCTGCCAATTTATCAGCTAGCCTTGTCAAATAAATTGGCCCACCGGAAAGCTCTTTCCAGGGGAAATAAAATACAACCTTTATGGGCTTTCCGAGCATTGCTATTCCTCGATGAATTCAATAATAAATTTATTTGGCAGAACTACAAAGCAGATACGTTTTTTAAAATACACTGAAATCTCAGGCTTTGCCAGGATACGTATCCTTTTATGTTTAATTGTTTCCAACATTGAGTCAAATTTTTTAATTTTATAAGCAAAATGATAATTTTTGATATTCGCTTCATTCCACTTATCGAGTGTATTTCTACCAGGCAAATTTTCTAAAAGTTCTAACCTTGGAGAATGGTCGCTAATAATAAATTGACCTCTAATACCCTGGACTTCATCCTTAAATATTTTATCTTCACGCCGGTACCCAAAAGTACGATAACTGCTAAACTCTTTTTCTATGTTTGTAGTCGCGACACCTATATGATGAAATTCAATCTCACCGAAAAACTTCCTTAAATTCCTCTTGTATATAAATAAAGATTTATCTTCAATAACGTCCTGAATATTATTATAATAATATTCCTTAGTAACATAGTGTTCAACTACATTAAATTGAGCTTCATTTATCTCGACATATTTTTCAATAACTCCTCGTCTTAACTCATTTAACGAATCATGAAAAGCTACTACAGAGTGATTATCTTCGATTGTACGGCAATAAACTTCCGATAGACCAATATATTCAAAGGATGCCTTAAAAATCAAATCTACACTTTCAATTGCAGCCAGACTTGATTTTTTAATAACCCAGCGCCCCCATTCCCCTTTTCCATCCTGAATATTATAAACACTAATTAAACCTTCTGGCTCACCAGAAAGCAGATTTTCGATCACAAAATAATAATCATTATCCCGCAAAAAGTATTCTCTTATCCACTCTTCTTGTTGCGCTTTATCTGGAGAAATTTTATTAATGAAACGATTTCTTTCTATATCGTCCAAACGAATATCAATAATAAATTGAGCGTCTGATAATTTTACGGGACGAAGTCTGTAAGCGGCACCATCAATAACTATATTATGATTCATTTTTAATTTTTTCCTCAACTGTCTGGATTAGCAATTTGGGTGTGATCATCTCGGATATCTCTTCTGGTTCAAACATAATGTTAAACTCTTCCTCCAGGGATAAAATAAGCTCCAAATGTGTAAAAGAATCCCAAAGCCTTTTGTCCTCCATATGATGGATAAGCTCACTGGCTGGTTTTTTTGCGACTCTGGAGATAATTGCTATGATTTTTTCAGACATATCTATTCCTTAATACTGGTTTTTACAATTTCAGATGGAATGAGGTAATGGAATACAGAAGGAGATTTAAATTGTGATAAATGTTTTTCAAAAAATTGTATTGCAGGTAAATTACGATCACCCACGGCGATTTTTGAATGCAATTTTATCTTACCGAGTTTTTTTAAACCAACAGATATAGCACCGAGAACTATAATATCATCGATGCCGCGACCAAGCGCGCGGCAGCTTACAAAGCATTCATCCAGATCGATCCAATCATTTTGTAAATCATTTTTCAAAATTACAACACCAACAATACCAGACTCTGAGAGTTTATCTTTAACGGAAACTGCAACAATGACATTATTATTCATAATCTCTTCTATTTCCGCAGTTGTATATCTTCTGTAATTAAAAATAAACTGATTTGTTTTATTAGAGAGCTCAGATATCCGATAAATTTCATTAACTGGATTTACTAAAAAATCCAATTCTATATTCATTTGTTTAATAAAATCCTCTTTGGATGTATTGTCAATAATCCTTTGTCTTACCTGATTAGCCTTAGAGTCAAGACTACGCAATGAGTCCTCGTTTGTTCTACCTTTTTTAAAAAGCCCAGGATAGTTATTTAAAATTTCCAATGTAATTTCGGCATTTTCTTTGGCTAAAATGGTTCTTATCTCTGGATGAGCTTGTTGTACTGATATTAATTCGCCAATGTTATCATCAATAAATAGAATACTATTTATACCTATATTTAGCTTTTCTGCAATATCACAGATAGCTTGAGCTTTAGGTTCCCAGGAAGCCTTACATATCGTTATGTTCGTATCATTTATGAGAAAGT
Organism: Mixta tenebrionis; assembly: GCF_006517625.1. Lineage (GTDB taxonomy): Bacteria > Pseudomonadota > Gammaproteobacteria > Enterobacterales > Enterobacteriaceae > Mixta > Mixta tenebrionis. The sequence goes on from NZ_VHQI01000005.1 coordinate 347,042, forward strand.
CTTTTCTTTCGCTTAAAAGTTTATTGACATCGCGCTGATCGTTTTTTGAAGCAATACAAATAAAGAAACCACTTTTGGCCAGTTCTGCAAGCCGTTCTTGTAATAAAGCATGAGCTTTTGTTAACTCAATATTATTGATTCCATCCTCTCCTAACACGCCTCTATAAAGCGTGTTATCCAAATCAAGGACGATACATTTAATGGAAGGTTTAAGCAATGATGGTAGATAATTCAACCCCAGATCTTTTGAAACGGTTGTAATTAAATCCATACTCATTTTGGTTCCGGAAAATTTTTCAAGCCGAAGGTCTTGGTACTTTTCCCCTAGTACATTAGCCCACTTGCTAATATCATACAGCGTTATTTGTGGATCGCATAAAGAAATGGATCCTCCATAAAAGCAAAAAAGTATGTCTTTTTTATATATGCTTTTTAAAAACGCTAAACGTTCCTTGATGAAAACTTCAAAATCAGATTGGTATCGGCTGAGATCTAACCAAATAATTAACAGATCAGAACCTAAATCCAGATCAAAAAAAGTCAAAGAATCATCATAATCGCTATAGTCAAAATCTATAGTTAAATTAGCATAATCTAAAAATGCTGAAATTGTTTTTTCAATCATTTCAAATGAGTGATTTCGATAGACATAAATCTTATATGCCTCACTATTTGATCTGGCTGTATAGTTTATTAGCTGTTGTCTGCCAGGATTAGACTCAAATATAAAATCCTGGAGATCAAACATGTGATTCATTTTTCACCTCCAACAAATACTCAGCATAATTAAAAACGTATTCATTTTTATCATATGGTTCACTACATAAAACAAGCAAGACAGCATCGTCACTAAAACTGTGCATCTCCTTCCACACCATTCTGTCAAGGAATAATCCGCGGGTGGGACTATCAAGTACAAAATCTACATTATCCATGCCTTGTTTTATAGTTACAGTGCAGCGTCCTTTAACTGAAACCAGGACAAATTTAGTTTTTCGATTTGCATGACAGCCACGCGGCACTTCCCCCTTAGTTCCATATACATAGAAGACACGTTTTAGAGGAAATGGTACGTGTACTCCACCTTCTATTGCAACCAGCGTTCCCCTGGAATCCCCCATCTCTGTAAAATCAATTAAATAATACATTTCCCTAACCTTTTAAATCTCAATGTAGTCTGCATTTTTAAATAAACAACCATTTTCATCTTTTGATGAAATAATTGGATTATCGATTCCCCAGTCAATATTAATATCTGGATCGTTCCATTTAATAATTCTTTCTTTTTCAGGATTGTAATAATTCGTCGCTTTATAAAATATTTCTACTTCATCTGTTAAGGCAGCAAAACCGTGGGCATAACCAGCAGGAATCCATAACTGATAATTATTTGTATCGCTAAGAACTATGCCATACCACTGGCCTAATGTTTCAGAGCCTGCTTTTACGTCAACTATTACATCCAGGATTTTCCCTTTTAATACATGGATTAACTTACCCTGAGCGTCTGGTTGCAATTGATAATGTAATCCCCGAATTACATTTTTTTTGCTTTTACTTTGATTATCTTGTTTGAAGTATACAGGCTTTCCAACAACACTTTCAAAATCAGAACTATTGTAGCTTTCATAAAAAAAACCGCGACTATCAGAATAAATATCAGGTATAATTATTTTTACATCGTTAAATTTTGTACTTAAAACTTTCATAGACTCACTTTAAATTAAATATTATATGGTCTAAGGCTTCATTCCAGTTTTTTTGCTCTATACCAAAAATCCTTTTAATTTTCGAACAATCTAATCTGCTGTTACTTGGTCTTTTCGCCATCGAATCTAATTCACTGGATAATATTTCTTTAACCTTCACATCCTCGCTAAGGATATTTTCCCTCTTAGCAATTTCAATAATTTTTTTAGCAAAACCATTCCAATTTGTATAAGGTAACCCACCATAATGGTAAGTACCATATTCAAATTTTTTACCATTATTTATGTGTTGTACCATTCTTTCTACGGCAGAAGCCAGATCTAATACATAAGTTGGGGAACTATATTGATCGGTAACTATACTAAGGCTTTTATTTTCCATGCCTTGTTTTATTATTTTTTTTGCAAAGTTAGTCCCTCTTTCTGAAAATAACCATGAAGTACGGATGATAAAATATTTATCCATTCCCTTCCGGACATTTTCCTCCCCAATTAATTTAGTTTCACCGTAAAAATTTATTGGGACCGCAACATCTGTTTCTTTATAAGCTTCTGTTTTATTCCCATCAAAAACGTAATCTGTTGAAAAATGGAATAAAATAGCTCCGATTTCCCGTGATGCTTTCGTTATATGTTTTAATGCAATAGCGTTAATGTTTAATGCACTGTCTCTGTCAGTTTCTGCCTTCTCCACATCTGTATACGCAGCAGCATTAAATATATAATCTGGTTTTATTTTTATTATTTCATTACTAACTAACTCATCATTAGTAATGTCCATTTGTTGCCTTGTTTTAATTATTACATTATATTTTCTTTTAAATATGTCATATAAAGCTTTACCCAATTGCCCCTGAGCACCAATTATTAGTATTTTCATCTTATTAATTCTAATAAATATTTACCGTATTCATTTTTAGACATACTTAGTGCTATTTTATGGACTTCGTTAGTCGTTAACCAACCATTTCTCCATGCAATTTCTTCAAGGCAGGCAACTTTTAGGCCTTGCACATCCTCTATTGTTTGAACAAATGAAGATGCCCCTATCAAACTTTCATGAGTCCCTGTATCTAACCAGGCAAACCCGCGCCCAAACAACTCTACATTTAATTTTCCTTTTTCCAAATACATCTGGTTAATTGTAGTGATTTCTAACTCTCCACGTTTTGATGGCCGTACATTTTTAGCCATTTCAACAACCTGGCTATCATAGAAATATAACCCTGTTACCGCATAATTTGATTTAGGTACCACAGGTTTCTCTTCAATAGAAATCACTTTCATGTTCTTATCAAATTCAACCACACCAAATCTTTCTGGATCCTTTACCTGGTATCCAAAAATTGTTGCTCCGTCTTTCCTTCTGGCCACATTATTAAGCATTTGGCTAAATGACTGTCCATAAAATATATTATCTCCCAATACAAGGCATACATTATCATTTTCAATAAACTTATCACCGATAATAAATGCTTGAGCCAACCCCTCAGGCTTTGGTTGTACTGCGTAAGTAAGGTTGATGCCAAAGCTACTACCATCACCCAATAATCTTATAAAGTTATCTTTATCTTCTGGCGTTGTGATTATTAATATATCTTTGATACCAGCCAGCATTAAAGCTGATAGTGGATAATAGATCATCGGCTTATTATATATAGGCAATAGCTGTTTTGATACGCCACGAGTTAAGGGATATAAACGAGTACCAGAACCACCTGATAATACTATTCCTTTCATATAAACTTTGCCTTCTATATTATTTATTCTTATTGAGAATGTTTTCCCACCAACATTTATTTTCTAAATACCACTCAACTGTCTTCCTGATACCTGATTCAAATGTCTCCTGGGGTTTCCATCCTAATTCACGATAAATTTTCCCGGCATCAATTGAGTACCGCAGATCATGCCCAGGCCGATCTTTTACATATTTAATTAAAGAACGGCAGGATGACTTTCCGTTTTTTTGCCCCTTGTTTATACTATCCAGTATATTGCAAATGAGCTCTACAACTTCAATATTGGTTTTTTCATTGTGCCCACCAATATTATATGTCTCGCCAATATTCCCTTTCGTTAATACTGTATATAATGCTTTTGCATGATCTTCAACATATAGCCAATCCCTAATCTGCTTGCCGTTCCCATAAACTGGTATTTCTTTTCCCTTTAAGGCATTAATTATTATTACAGGTATCAGCTTCTCTGGATAATGATAGGGACCGTAATTATTTGAACAATTTGTAATAAGTATTGGCAAACCATATGTACGATGCCATGCACGAACTAAATGGTCACTTGAGGCTTTAGAGGCTGAATAAGGACTGCTCGGATTATAGGCCGTCGTTTCTGTGAATAATAGTTCCGTATCACTTAAATCCCCAAAAACCTCATCGGTTGATATATGATGAAATCTGAATTTACTTTTTCCCGTTTTTTCGAGCCCATGCCAGTATCTCCTTGAGACTTCCAACATAGTGTAGGTGCCAATAATATTGGTTTTTATAAATATTTCCGAGCTATTTATTGATCTATCAACATGCGATTCTGCAGCCAAATGCATAACGACATCAGGTTTGTGTTTATTAAATATTTTTTCCAGTTGCTCCATATCACATATATCTAATTTCTCAAAAACATATCGAGAACTATGTTCTATATCTCGCAGGGATTCCGGGTTACCGGCATAAGTTAACTTATCCACGTTAACAACGATATCATTTGTATTATTGATGATATAACGGACTACTGCTGACCCAATAAATCCAGCTCCACCGGTTACTAGCACCTTCATAATTTATCTCTATTTTTACTTTAACGTTTTCAGCTCATTGCTTTTATAAATGCTGTAGTAACTTCACCTGCATCACCAATCATTTTTATTTTATGTTCCTCGATCCACACAACCTTGTCACATATTCTAATAACGTCCTCCATACTGTGGCTGACAAAAAGTATTGTAGTTCCCTTTTTTCTGAAATCATTTATTGTGTTAATGCATTTATTTTGAAATGCTATGTCACCAACTGCCAGCACTTCATCTATTATCAATATATCTGGTTCAATTTGCGTAATAACTGAAAAGCCTAGCTTAGCCAGCATCCCACTAGAATAAACTCTTATAGGCTCATCAATAAAAGAGCCCAACTCTGAAAATTCTATTATTTTATCCAGCTTAAGCGCTATCTCTTTCTTACGAAGCCCAAGAAGTGATGCATTTAATTTTATATTTTCTCTCCCTGTCAGATCGGGATGAAATCCCCCACCAAGTTCGAGCATTGACGCAACGCGTCCGTGAACGATTACCTGTCCTGAGGTTGGTTTTATTACTCCTGCAACTAACCCAAGTGAGGTGCTTTTTCCTGCTCCATTTCTTCCAATAAGAGCTACTGATTCACCTTTTTTTATGCTGAAACTAATATTGTCAATCGCTAAATAATTTCTTTCCTTGAGCATTTTCCATGCTTTTTTAGGATTAAATATCAACCCCTTTATGCCTGCTCCCAAATGGTGATAAAGCGGATAGCGTTTAACAACATTAATAAATTGGATAACGTTTTCCATTAGAGTATCTCAGCGAACCGGAATTTTAATTTATTAAATACGAAAAAACCAAGCACTAAAGTTATTATCCCTGTAGTATACAATGATGTTATCGCTCCCCAGTTTAGTAAACCATTTAAAAATAAATCACGCCAACTCACAATCATCTCTGCCAGCGGATTATAATTTTCTATCCATTTATATTTTTCTGGAATTAGATCAGCAGAATATAGTACCGGTGTGCAATAAAACAATAACATTATACCTAAGGTAACGAAACGTTCTAAATCTCGTAAAAATAAATTCAATGTAGAAATTATTAAAGCAAAGCCATATAATAAAATAATTTGACCAAGAGAAATAACAGGTATGCCAATTAACCATTCAAATACTGGAGATATATCATAGAACTTCAGAAAAATAATAATCACTGGAATAGTGCATATAAAATGGAAGAACTCCATAAGCACGCTACTTAACGGTATAATAGAACGCGGGAAAAGTGTCTTTTTAATTATTTGAGCATTTGAAACATATGCCAAAAGTGAAGAGGTTACAACTCCAGCAAACCATTGCCACGGGAACAGACCTGTAATCAGGAATACGGTATAATTTGGTATTTGAACTTTCAAAACCAATTTAAATATAAAATAATAAATTAATGCAAATAGCAGCGGGTTAGCAACAGACCATACATACCCCAACAAGCTATTCTTATATCTTATTTTTAGTTCTTTTTGAGTTATTATCAAAACCAAATCATATATATAACCAATATTAACCTTCATATTTTTAACTCTTAAGAAATAAAAAGTGATATATCAAAAAAACCTATAACAGAAACAAAACCTGATGAGATAAAACTTTCAACGCAGCACCTTATAACCATAACCAGATTATATTTACTCATCAAAGTACCATTACTCATTTTACCTTATGTTTTCCCGCTAAAAAATCAATGTAATAACCCTGTTTTATGAAACTAATGAAAAGCTTGTCATTTTCCTTTTAAGCGTACAATAAAAAACCATAATAGATAAAATAACACATACCGATGATATCTAAGGTTACAAAACCTGCTTTATATTTTTATTTAAAACATCATTTATTATATTCTTTATATATCAACAACCAACTAAATATCTATAATATCAAATAATGACTTTTTAATTTTTTGATATTAATAACAAAAATAGATGCACACTGCATATATATGCTAAACCAGCTCCTGATACTGTTAAAGTTTTTAGTTACCCTGTTATAATATTCATTTAATTACTATAATTAAATCTGCGACGATAACAATCGCTAAATAGCACCTACAGCATGGAATAAAAAAACAGCGAAATATACCGCAGTGTTATACGTTAGCTAAAGTACAACTTTGTTTTTACATACTATCTCTATGGAAAATGCATACGTGGGTGTATGTTATCAGGAGAGAACTTTATACTGGAATTAATCTGCTTACTAACTGATTTTAATAAAAAATCATCAATTATAATGGACTACACTTTGAGCTACACGGCAGCCGAAAACTATTTTTTATAGTGCTGCTGAAAAGACTTTTTCGTATCTATACCTACCCGTTAGCCGTAAAATTCACCGTTCGCGTAGCATTTATCAAAATTAGCAAGGAGTTTACTTTGGATACGTTTTTATGCGCCTACCACTCAAAGAAATGCTGAATGTCTGTAATAGCAGTAGCTTAATTGTGAATAACAGAGCGACTCCTGCCGTTGCGCCGATAACAGAATGGGACTCCAGAACTTTATCAAAATAGCTGGGTAAATAAGATAAGGCTAAATAATATAAGGATCGAAATTAAAATAGCCAGCAAGCCGTCAATAAACTTCTGCCATGATTGATTATTAGCACCTTAACACCTCCTCAAAAAACCCACTCATATTTAACCAAAAAACCACCAATAGCACATCTTCACGTCATGATATGTTATCTTTTAACAAATAACCATAAAATCTTTAAAATAAGGCAACGCGCCAAACTCAAACAGGGAAGATGATGCTTTCAGCCTTATATATAGTCTATGTCATATTATTATCAATATTTTATTACACTTTACACCACTTAAGTTTACATCGTCCATTTTCCATCAATTATATTAATAATTCTGTCCTGGTGCGATTAACCTTTAAAAGAGCACGCTACCGCCCCTGGCATTACAGTTACCAGCGTACTGAATATTTTCAATAGTCCATAAAGCGTAACCCCAGGATTAATAGCTAAAGAAAAATTTATATTTTCTTCAAAAATATACAATTCACCCTAAGAAATCACGGAGGTTATAACCTTAACCCGGACATTCATTCTAATTGCTAATTTCCGTCGTTACCACACTCAAGTTTGCAAAGTTTATTAATTAACTTGAACCCCACCCCAATGTTAAATAAAATAATAGCTTGTTGTTTTTGATCACCTTAAATACGAAAATTTTTAATTGATGGTTAAAAACTTAAAACATAGAAATCCAATTAGCATCCTCATCCACTACTAAAAAAGATCTAAAACTAATTTCTATAAGAGTATATTAATCATGCCGTCCACCTGAAGGAACAAATAAAAACCACCTCATTTTGACAAATACACATTCATTATTACCTTTATCCTTTTACCCTCTTAAAAACATTGCGATATTTCATTTCTCGTGAGGTAGGAATTATATATATCCATCAAAAAAACAAATCGCCATTGACATATATCTTGCTTATTTTTATTCACCCAATCATTAGAATCAAGCAACAACTATAAATCGCCGGAATTTAAAAACCACACATTCCATATTAAGATGTGTCATTAATTGAAGTTCTTGCTCTTTACAAAAAATCAACCCGAGTGTATTGAATCAGTATTTTTGCCCGACTACACTTAATTTTTTTGCTATAGGATTTAGATATTCAGACTCGCCAACGATGTTATAAAAAAATCTCTGTTGGCTTCTTTCTATTTCCTCTGGTACGTCATTTATCTTTACTGCAGAAAGACAACAATTCACTATACTCAATACCTAAACGAGCAACACCTAACCAACAATTATATCGAGCCCTGCCGTAGTATTGACGAAGCTTGCTATAATAAAGTGTAGATTTTATCGTTATGAAAAACTAAGCAGAACATTTGTCAAATAATATCACCATGATTAATGAGCAGCTTTTTAGGCTCCCGCCAACCGCAGCAATACTGCGATGGTTAAAAGCTGTGCTAACATGCCAGCAATATTTTTTGGGCGTAACTAATATCATGTCAAAGCAAGCTTCAGCATCGATTGCATATAAGGAATATTATATCGAGCACACTTTTCCTGAGGTGTATAGCCAGCCTGAAATAAGCAATTCCTTAGGCAACAGGCTATATGGCGTTGGCTAATAACGTGAAAACAGCGAAGCCTCGCGCAAGCCGCTACGGATACGCTTTACGGGCGGGCGTGGGTTAATTGCTAACGCTCCATACAGGAGATATCAAGCAGTAGGGAACGCGCTGTCGCGCGCCCTTCTTTTATTGCTGCTGGCGCGCCTCGCTGCCTCGCCGGCGCTGCGTACCCAGTCAAGCAGCGCCTCCTGATCTTCCAGCAGGCCATCCGGCAGCGTGTAAAACGACAGCGCCACCGCTTTTAACGTGCCGTTGGCGCTACGTCGGGTATAGGTAAAAGGGGAACAGCCAGCGGCAATAAAGCGATCGCGGTTAAGGGCGTCGGTTTTTAAAAACACCACGCCTGCGTGGTCGATTAACAGCACCATCAGGCCATCCTGAAACAGCGCCGTGCTGTTAAACATGCGCCGGATGGCGAAGCGCCCCAGCGGCGCCAGCTGATCGAGAATAAAATCGGTTAACTCATCGGATGCTTTCATGGTTTCTCTCCTTTAGCGGCGCGGCGGCCGGTATTCTCCGCCGCGCCTGGAGAGCGGATTAACCGCTTAAAGATCAGAAGCGATAGCTGGCGCTGACCGAGAAGTTACGCGGCGCGCCATATACCAGATACTGGCTGACGCTGGTGTCATACTTTTTATCAAACAGGTTATTCAGGTTCGCCTGCAGCGAAAGCTGCTTCGTTACCTGATAGCGGCCAAACAGATTCACCAGCGCATAGCTGCCCTGCTCAGCATGCCAGCTGCCGTTGCCCTCCGGCGCGCCGACGTTCTGCCAGATCTTATTCTGCCAGTTAACTCCGCCGCCCAGCGTAAGATCGCTCAGCGACGGCGGCGTCCAGGCGGCGAACAGCTTGACGGTGGTGCGCGGCTGCGTCGGGTTTACCGCCTTGCCTTCGCCATCTTCCGCTACATAGCGCGTTGCGCCAAGCGTCATCTGCAGGCTATCGGTCACCGCGCCGTTGATTTCAAACTCCACGCCCTTGCTGACGGTGCCCTGAGTGGCATAGTAAGCGCTTTCGGTGGTGCCTGGAATCATCTCGCCGGTGGTTTGCGCCACGTTATCCTGCTCGATGCGGAACAGCGAAACCGAAGTCGTCACACGGCTGTTCAGCCAGTCCGCTTTTACTCCCGCCTCATAGTTTTTACCGGTAACCGGCGACAGATAGTGGCGGTTGATATCGCGGTAGGTTTGCGGATTAAAAATCGAGGTATAGCTGGCGTAGGCGGACCAGGCTTCATTAATGTCATAAACCAGCCCGGCGTAAGGCGCGACTTTGCTCTTTTCCAGATTCTGCGACAGCGTGCTGGTGCTCCACTGGGTATAGCGAGCGCCCACAATCAGATGCAGCGGATCGGCCAGCGAAATACGCGTGGCGCTGTAGGCCGATTTCTGATGGATAGTATCTTCCTGCGCCAGACTCAGCGCGCCCCAGTTGGTTTCCGGGAAGCTGCTGTTCCAGTTATTAAAGTTGCCCACCTCCTCCGCCGAAAGGTTGGCGAAGGCGCTCATATAGCGGTTGTGCTGGCGACTATAGCTGACGCCCGCCATCAGCTCATGCTGACGGCCAAACAGCTGATAGGGTCCGCTGGCGAAGGCGTCGACAGCATGTACCTTGCGCTTGCCGGTGTTGTAGCCGGTGCCGCCGACTACCGGATAACCGGCATAGGAGCTGACGCCCAGCCCGCTGTTGCGGTCGAAGTAGCCATCGATATAGAGCATTTTACTGTCAAGTTCGGTTTCCGTATGGGTGCCGTTCAGCGTGAATTGCCAGCCATTGTCGAAACGCTGCTTCAGGGTGGCGAACACTTTTTTCGACTGTTTATCGCTGTAAGCCCAGTCAGGCGCGGTGCTGAAGCTGCGGTGATAATCGGTTTTACCGCCGTCGCGATACCAGCGCGGCAGGCCGCCCCACGGCGGGCTGTCGGCATTGGTTTCCTGATAGTCATAGCCGAGCGATAAGGTGGTGGAATCCGTCAGATCGGCATCCACCACGCCGTAGATAAACTTCTTGTTGGCGCTGTAGCGATCGATATAGCTATCGTTATCCTGATAGCCGGCAATCATACGCCCGCGCACGTTGCCGGATGCGGTTAACGGCGCGGAAAGATCGAGCACATAGCGCTGCTTATCCCAGCTGCCGTAGGTGGCGGAAACGTTGCCGGTAAACTCGCGGCTGTCGGCATGCTTGCGCACCATATTAACCGACGCCGAGGGATTGCCCGTTCCGCTCATCAAGCCGGTCGCGCCGCGCACCACCTCGATACGCTCGTAAATTGCGGTATCGGCGGCGGAATCGCCCAGGTTCCAGCGTTCTTCAAACACGGTGGGAATATCATCCACCATATAGTTATCGATCAGAAAGCCGCGTGAATAGAAGGTGCTGCGATCGTAATCCGCTACGCTTTCGCTGACGCCGGTGGTGTTTTTCAGCACGTCGCCCAGCGTTTGCAGCTGCTGGTCCTGCATGCGCTGCTTGCTGATGATGCTGACGGACTGCGGGATATCACGCGCGGTCATGGTCATTTTGGTGCCCGCCTGGGTGACCGGTACGCTGTAGTCGCTTTGCTGAGTCGCGTCAGGGCTGTCGCCTGCGGCCTCAACTATCAGCGTATCCTCTTTTTCCGCCGCCGTAGCGCCGGGAAGAAAAAGCGCGGCGGCTACCAGCGTAGCCAGCGGCGTAAGGAGCAGCCCCGCATTTTTTACTGATACAGACGCACAAGCGCGCCTTTCCCTGTGGTTTGTTAAAAGTGCGAGCATGTTTTACCTTCGCGAAATTTTTTTATTTTTTGCTATCCCTACCCGCGCCGCCTTGCGGCTGGCGCACGATACGAATGCGGTATTCCCTGCGTCAACAGCCACTGCCGACGTGTAAACCTTCCCTGAACGCAACCCGGCTACGGGGTTGACCCCTGCCCCTAATATTGCGAATGAGAACTTTAATCATTTATATTCATACTGTAAATGGCTATTGCTGACGGTAAGAAAAACTAAAGTGGCAAGGGAGTTGTGCGCTATGGATAGGGGTACGGCAAGGCGAAGCGAGTTTAACCTCCGCTGCTTTTGTACGGCATAAGCAGCCAGAGGGAAATAAGCAGCCAGACGGAAGATCGACGAACGCGAATTGTCACACCGGCTGGAGAAGGTAAAAGCACCCGATCGGGAGCGTCAAATCATGCAGGGTGATTTGGCGCCCCGGCACAAGCCAGCCGTTTTAAGCCGGACGCAGGCGGCTGGTTAAGCCGCGCAGGAAATAGCGCAGGAACTGATCGCCGCACTCGCGATAGTTTTTATGATCCGGCGCGCGCATCATAGCGGTAATTTCCGACATCGAAATGCGAAACTGCTGGGCGGTGAGGATAGCCAGGATATCGTCCGTTTTCAGCGCGAAGGCAACGCGCAGCTTTTTGAGGATAATATTATTGTTAAGGCGGCGCTCCGCCTTTAACGGCGGCATAGATTCATCTTTGCCGCGCCGATGGTAAATCAGGCCGTTAAGAAAGCAGCTCATGACCACGTCAGGACAGGCGACAAAGCCCTCCTCTTCTTCTTTCAACACGTAGCCCGCAACCTGCTCCGCCGTTACCGTCGTATCGGCCAGCGCCAGAATGGCGACTATATCGTTGTTGTTTAGCTTCAGCATGTAGCGCAGGCTACGCAGCACATCGTTGTTTACCATCGCTCTCTCTTTATTCTTCCGGCGTATAAAGCGGGCAGTATAGCGATCTCTGCGCGCTTGACGAGCAAAACTACGCGCTTTTCAGCCCCAGCGCCTCTTTCAGGCTTTTCAGATAGCGGCGGCTGACCGGTACTTTTTGCCCGGCGCGCAGCAGCAGCTCCGCCTGTCCGTTTTCCAGAAAACGGATCTCTTTCAGCTGCGCCATATTAACCAGATACTGCCGATGGCAGCGTATCAACGGCGTACGACACTCCAGAGTGCGCAGCGTCAGCTCGGTAAAGCCTTCCGTACCGTCCACGCCGGTGACGAAAACGCCGCTTACGCGACTGCTGACGTAGGCGACCTCCGCCATCTGCAGCAGCCAGATGCGGCTGTGCCCGCTACAGGGGATAAATTTCAACGCCTGCTGATTTTCCGGCAGCAGCGCCAGATCCTGCGCGCCGCGATGGTGACGCAGCCGCGTCAGGGTTTTCTGCAGCCGCCCGGCGTCAACCGGCTTAAGCAGATAGTCAAAGGCGTGCGCCTCGAACGCCTGCACGGCGTATTCATCAAAGGCGGTCAGGAAAACAATGTGCGGACGCCGCTCGCTATCCAGCATGCCCGCCATCTCCAGCCCGGAAATACGCGGCATCTGAATATCAAGAAACAGCACGTCGGGGCGCAGCCGGTGCACCGCGCCGATCGCCTCCACCGCGTTAGCGCTTTCGCCCACGATGTCGATGCCCTCTTCCTTTTCCAGCAGCACGCGCAGATTCTCCCGCGCCAGCGGCTCATCATCGACAATTAATACCTTTAACACGTCTTCTCCTCCAGCGGCAAACGCAGGGTCACACAGGTAAACTGCTCAGGAATGCAGCTTACGCTGATGCCGCAGTCGTCGCCGAAACGGGCGCGCAGGCGTTTATCCACCAGGCTCATTCCCAGCCCGCCTGCGCCTTCAGGTTGCCGATAAAGACCGGCGTTATCTTCTATTTTTACCAGCAGCCGATCCTGCTGCTGCGTAGCGCTGAGCCTGATCTCACCAACGCCCAGCAGCTGCGAGGTGCCGTGTTTAATGGCGTTTTCCACGATCGGCTGCAGCGTGAAGGCGGGCAGCCGCACCTGCGCCAGCGCCTGCGGCACATCCAGCGACACCTGCAGCCGCGCCTGAAAGCGCGCCTGCTCAATTTGCAAATAGGCGTTTACATGCTCAATTTCATCCGCCAGCGTGACCACTTCGCTGGGCCGCTTGAGGTTTTTACGAAAAAAGGTAGAGAGATATTGCACCAGCTGCCCCGCCTGCTCGCTGTCGCGCCGGATAACCGCCATCAGCGTATTCAGCGCGTTAAACAGGAAATGCGGATTCACCTGCGCATGCAGCAGCTTGATCTCCGACTGCGCCAGCAGCGCCTGCTGGCGTTCATACTGCCCCGCCAGGATCTGCGCCGAGAGCAGCTGTGCGATACCCTCGCCCAGCGTGCGGTTAATGGAGCTGAACAGGCGATTTTTCGCCTCGTACAGCTTAATGGTGCCGATAACGCGCTGGGCTTCGCCGCGCAGCGGGATCACCAACGTCGAACCCAGCTTGCAGTGCGGATGCAGCGAGCAGCGGTAAGGCACTTCGTTGCCGTCGGCGTACACCACCTCCCCTTGCTCAATGGCGCGTCGCGTCCAGACGGAGGAGATGGGCCGCCCCGGCAGATGGTGATCGCCGCCGATGCCGGTAAAGGCGAGCAGCTTTTCGCGATCGGTGATCGCCACCGCGCCGATATCCAGCTCGCGATAGAGCACCTGCGCCACCTTCATGCTGTTTTCTTCATTGAACCCCTGGCGCAGGATGCCTTCGGTTGATGCGGCCACCTTCAGCGCGGTGGCGGAAAAAGCGGAACTGTATTTCTCCAGCATGGCGCGCTTATCCAGCAGGATACGCATAAAGAGCGCGGCGCCGACGGTATTAGTCACCACCATCGGCGCCGCGATGCTGTACACCAGCTTCAGCGCCTCGTCAAAAGGGCGCGCCAGCAGCAGAATGATCGCCATCTGAATGACCTCCGCCACCAGCGTCACCGCCCCGGCGGTAAGCGGGCTGAAAACCTGACGGCTGCGTCCTCGTTTGATCAGCACGCGGTGCGCCAGGCCGCCGAGCAGCCCTTCCATAATGGTGGAAACCATACAGCTTACGTCGGTCATGCCGCCCAGCGAATAGCGGTGCAGACCGCCGGTCAGCCCCACCAGCCCGCCGACCAGCGGCCCGCCAAGCAGCCCGCCCATCACCGCGCCCACCGCGCGCGTGTTGGCGATCGAATCGGAAATATGCAGGCCAAACCAGGTGCCCAGCAGGCAAAAGACGGAGAAAACAACGTAGCAGAGGAACTTATGCGGCAGTCGCACCGTGACCTGCATCAGCGGAATAAACAGCCGCGTTTTGCTCATCAGCCAGGCGATAACCAGAAATACACACATCTGCTGGAGCAACAGCAGCACCAGATTAAATTCATACATACCGACGACCGCGCATGATTGACCAGCGCGTAACATACCCTGCTACAACGATTTTTTCTTTGAAGGGCGGCAAATTATGCCGATCGCGCCGCGGCGGGCGGGCGCAGGGAGAAGGTGTCTTCGGGGCTTGCTGCGGGCGTGGAGCCGTACAGCGACGGCAGTTAATGACTCTTTTTCTTATATGGCCGCCCCACGGACGCGGGGCGACGCGGCAAAACCGGCGGCCTAGTTTTCCAGGCGGTAATTTAGCGTGATTTCCGCGTTCAGCACCTGTGATACCGGGCAGCCCGCTTTGGCTTTATTGATAATTTCATCAAAGGCCGCGCTATCGATGCCCGGCAGCTTAACGGTGCTGTCGAGAGCGATTTTGGTGATGGCGAAGCCTTCGCCCTGCTTATCCAGCGCAACATCCGCCGTGGTATCGATGCTCTGCGGCGTATGACCCGCCTGCCCCAGCATCATCGACAGCGCCATAGAAAAGCAGGCGGCGTGCGCGGCGCCGATCAGCTCTTCCGGGTTGGTGCCGGGTTGATCTTCGAAACGGGTGTTAAAACCATACGGCTGCTGCTGCAGCGCGCCGCTTTCGGTAGAGACGGTGCCTTTACCGCGTTTCAAATCGCCTTCCCAGTGCGCCTGCCCTTTTTTATGAATGGTCATCTTTCCTCCCGTTTTACTGAAATGTACTATCAGTATAGTTAGCCTGCTGCATATCAGCCGCCGGCAACCGCTTACCGCCTCAGATGAAAGCGGCTAACCCGCGCCACGGCACTGCTGCCGGGCCGGAAAAAAATGTAACCAACAGCAACCCCTGGAGAGACCATGTATCAGAAAGATGATTTTGTGCAGGCTAAAACCGGCGGCCCGAAAATGCAGGTGTTGCGCACAGAAGGCGATACCCTGTGGTGCGCACGCATCGACGATGCGGAGAAAAAAGAGATCGAAATCCCGGCCAGCTCGGTCAATCCTTACCGCGAAGAGGGCGATTTCGGCGTCTGCTGACCTCGCGAAAAGAGCAAAAAAACGCCATGGACGGAAAAGAACGGCAGCTCAGGGACGGCTTTTTCGCTTTCGCGTTTCCTGCGTTATGCGCCCCGGTTCCATCCCGCCTGCGGGCGGTTCAGCCTTCGCGCGCTGTTTACGCGAGGCGCCGGTATCAGCCCGGCAACGATACTGTTTTACTACAAGGATGCCTGTATGAGCGTGAAACTACGCCCGCTTGAACGCGAAGATTTACATTTCGTCCACCAGCTGGATAACAACGCCAGCGTAATGCGCTACTGGTTTGAAGAGCCCTATGAGGCGTTTGTCGAACTTTCCGATCTCTATAACAAACATATTCACGACCAGAGCGAGCGCCGCTTTGTGGTGGAAAACGAGGGCGAGAAAGTCGGCCTGGTGGAACTGGTGGAGATCAACCACGTGCACCGCCGCGCCGAGTTCCAGATTATTATCGATCCCACTCATCAGGGAAAAGGGCTGGCGAGCCAGGCGGCAAAGCTGGCGATGGATTACGGTTTTTCCGTGCTGAATCTCTACAAGCTTTACCTGATTGTCGATCAGGAGAATGAGAAGGCGATTCATATCTACAGCAAGCTGGGCTTTGAGATTGAGGGCGTGCTGCGCCACGAGTTTTTTATTAACGGCGAATACCGCAATACCATTCGCATGTGCATTTTCCAGCACCAGTATCTGCAAAAGCATAAAACGCAGACCGGGGCGATGGTGAAACCCACCGCCCAGTAGCCTGATATCACGTCGACAGCCGCGCGTCGGCGCCAGCGTTAGCCGCCGCGCGCGCCGACCGGGTTGATAACCGGCCGCACCTGCGCAGGCGCAATGTTATACATGCCGCCATAGAAGGGATCGACCAGCAGCCAGCCGGGGAAGCCGCCCAGCGGAATATTGCCGAGGATATACCAGAGGTTGGCTTGCTCTTTTAGCGGCAGCGTCAGCGGCACATAGCCGGGACGCTCCAGCATCACCAGATAGCTTTTTTTGCCGAAGTAGCTGCCGTTGGATTTCGCCAGCTCGACGGTTTGCGGCGTCACGCCTTGCGCGACGGGGCGCCCGGTTTCATCCTGCACCACAAAGGCTGCGCCCTGCGGAACAGAATCAATATGCACGCTTTGGGTTTCCGAGCCGACAATAGCGGCGCAGCCGCTAAGCAGCGAGGCGGCTGCCAGCGCCAGTAACAGGCGTTTCATACGCTTTCCTGATTTTTACGGTTAGGTAGTTACTCTAATCGGCAGCGGCGCATATTTCCTTAGGCCCGCCGCGTTAGCGGCGGACGGAATGACAGCAGCGGGCCAGCGCGGCGATATCCTGCGGCGTGGTGCGGCAGCAGCCGCCAATAATTTGCGCCCCCGCCGCCTGCCACTCCGCCAGCTTATCCTGTAGCGAACAGCCGGCGGGCGCGCTGTGCCAGCTTTTACTCGCCGCATCATACTGCTCGCCGGAATTGGGGTAGGCCAGCAGCGGTTTATCGGTCAGGCGGCGTAATGTTTCCAGCGCCGGGGTAACCTTTTCCAGCGCGATGCAGTTAATACCCAGCGCCAGCGCCTGCGGGCAGCGGTTCAGCAGCGCGGCGACCGCCGTCAGCGGCGTACCGTCAGAAAGGTGCTCGCTGTCGCGCAGGGTGAAGGAGAACCAGGCGGGCAGCTGGGGAAACTCCGCCAGCAGCGCCTCCAGCGCCTCCAGCTCAGCGTAAGAAGGCAATGTCTCGCAGGCCAGCAGATCGACGCCCGCCGCCGCCAGCGCTTCAATGCGCGGACGATGAAAGGCCATCATCTCCGCCTGCGGCAGCGTATAGTCGCCGCGATATTCCGCGCCGTTCGCCAGATAAGCGCCATAGGGCCCTACCGAGCCGGCCACCAGCAGCGGCGCGGCCTGCGGCTGCCGCGCCAGATAATCCTCGCGCGCCCGTAACGCCAGCTCAGCGCTGCGCGCGATCAGCTCGCGCGCCTGCGCCTCATTCAGCCCGCGCGCGGCGAAGCCCAGCGGCGTCGCCTGATAGCTGGCGGTGATGGCGCACTGCGCTCCGGCGGCGAAATAGTCGTAATGCACCTGATAAATCAGCTGCGGATCTTCCAGCAGCACTTTCGCTGACCAGAGCGCATCGGCCAGCCGGCAGCCGCGCGCTTCCAGCTCCGTCGCCAGCGCGCCATCCAGAATCAGCGTGCCGTGACGCTGGAGCAAATCGGCAATGGGATTAAACAGCATGTTCCGTTTCCTTAGCGCTTTCCCGCTTGTTTCGTTGTGTCAGCCAGTAAGCGCCGTAGCAGAGCGCGACAAAAGGCAGCCCGCACCAGAGAGCGATGCGCTGTTCGGGATCGAACGCCAGCCCAACGCAGGCCAGCAGGCAGAGTACGAAACCCAGTATCGGCGTCAGCGGGAACCAGGGCGCACGATATTTTAGTTCGGCAAGCGCATGACCTTCTCGCAGGTAGCGACGGCGAAACGCATAGTGCGCGGCGCAGATGCTGAGCCAGACCGCCACCACGGCAAAGCCGGAAATCGCGGAGAGCGCTACGTAAACCGTATCCGCCGCGACGATGCTGGAAAACAGCGCCAGCAGCCCGCCCAGCATGCTGGCGCTGATGGCGAACAGCGGAATGCCGCGTCGCGTCAGGCGAGCGAAGCAGCGCGGCAGCGTGCCCTCGTTAGAGAGCGACCAGAGCATACGTCCTGAAGCGTACAGGCCGGAGTTCGCCGCCGAGAGAATCGCCGTCAGAATAACAAAGTTGATAATATCCGCCGCCCAGGGCAGGCCGATCTTTTCAAATACCAGCACGAAAGGACTTTTGACAATGCCCGCCTGATCCATTGGTATCAGCGCCGCCAGGATCAGCACCGTGCCGATAAAAAAGATAATCAGCCGCGCCACGGTGGTGCGAATCGCCAGCGGCACTACCTGCTGCGGATTCTCCGTTTCCCCGGCGGCGATGCCGATCAGTTCAGTGCCGGAGAAGGCGAAGTTTACCGCTACCATGGTCATCAAAATCGGCAGTACGCCATGCGGCAGCCAGCCGGAGGCGGTGAGGTTATGGAAGAACGGCGCGGGCGTGCCGTCTTTGAGCGGGATTACGCCGAATACCGCACAGCCGCCCAGAATAATAAAGGCGAGGATGGTGATCACTTTGATCAGGGAGAACCAGAATTCACCCTCGGCAAAAAAGCGCGTCGAGATAACGTTCAGTAAAAAGATCGCGATGCAGAACACCAGACACCAAAGCCAGACCGGCGATTGCGGAAACCAGTACTGCATACAGAAACCGGCGGCCGTCAGGCTGGAGCCGAGCGCCACGGTCCAGGTGAGCCAGTAGAGCCAGGCGACAGCATAGCCGGTAGCCGGGCTGAGGTAGCGGCTGGCGTAGACGTGAAACGCGCCGGTTTCCGGCATCGCCACCGACAGTTCGCCCAGCGACTGCATGACCAGCCAGACCACCAGCGCGCCGATCAGATAGGCCAGCAGCGTCCCCGCCGCGCCGGTAGTGGAAATAATATAGCCGGTGTTGAAAAACAGGCCGGTGCCAATCACCCCGCCCAGGGAGAGCATCACCAGATGGCGCGCTTTCATACTGCGTTTAAATTCGTCGCCTTGCGGCTGTGCTGACTGCATATATCTATCCGTATGGACGTCTAAACTTCTATATAAGGCAGGATTTATACCTGTCCCGACGACAGATTGCAATGCAAGAAAGATGCGACAGCAGCAGGTGAGCGGAAAGGGACGCCACCGTGCAGAGGTTGGCGGCGTTAATAAATCATGCGCGGCGCAGGCGAAATTAACCGAACATGCTCTGTAAATAGCGCTCCAGCGCGGCGCGCGAACTAAAGCCGTGCGGAATGCCGTAGTGATCCTGAGTATCCCCAATCAGATAGACGGGGAACTGCGTATAGTGATCGCAGGTTTTGATCTCCGACGCCGGATCCGCATAGTTCAGGCTTTTCTCTTTCAGCGTCGGATGAATGACCAGGGCAGTTCTTCCCAGGCGCGCCTCACGGTTGACGTAAACATAGTTATCGCCCCGGCGGTAGCCATAGGTTTTCGGCGTCACGGCATCCATTTCAAAACCGGCTTTTTCCAGAACGCGCGCCACCTCATCTGGTCGTAAATACATGCTCAATCCTCTCATTCTTATAAAGCTTCGCAACCTTACAACAGCGCGGCGGCCAGGGGCATTCAGAATTATCCAGAAAGCCTGCCGCAGGTGACGCTTCGCGCTGCGCTTGCGGTGGATGGTCTACACTCAATATTACGTTATTCAGCAAAGGGAGAATAAAAATGTTCAAACAAACAACGACAAACGACCAGGCAGACTTTCATCAGGATATTTCAGCGCTGGCGGATACGCTGGACGATTTGCTGAAATCTTACGGCAGTAAAGCCCAGGATGACATTGACGCGGCGCGGAGTAAAGCGGAAGCGCTGTTAAAAGAGACGCGCGCTAAGTTGCATGGACGTAACCGCGTCAGCCAGGCGGCGCGCAATGCTGGACAGCAGGTAGACGGCTGGATCCACGATAAACCCTGGCAGGGCGCCGGTATTGGCGCGGCGGTCGGTATTTTTATCGGAGCGCTGCTGGCTTCCCGTCGTTAACGCCTGCGCTTATGTTCTTTCCCCGCACGGGCGGGGAAAGAAATCACCTGCGGAAACTTAAGCTTCGTCCGACACCTTCCCCACTCGCTCAGGGAAAAATCACCCGCGGAAACTTAAGCTTCGTCCGACACCTTCCCCACTCGCTCAGGGAAAAATCACCCGCGGAAACTTAAGCTTCGTCCGACACCTTCCCCACTCGCTCAGGGAAAAATCACCCGCGGAAACTTAAGCTTCGTCCGACACCTTCCCTGCCTGCAGAGGAAAAATAAAACCTGCCGCCGTTTCCTCGCCGGTAAGCAAATAGCGCATTTATCCAAACGCCGCGCTATTTGGACGTTGCTTTGCATATACAAAGTTACGTTTGCGTCTGGCGCGTGCGGATACGCCCGGCGGTTAATTTTCTCTGCCGCCATACAGATATCGCCTGGCGGCTGATGTTCTCTGCCGCCATACAGCTATCGCCCAGCGGCTGATGTTCTCTGCTGCCATGCAGCTATCGCCCGGCGGCTGATGTTCTCTGATGCCATACAGATATTGCCCGGCGGTGAAAACACGCTGCGCTAAACTTCAGCGCAAACGATAAATACCCCGCGCCAGTGGGTCAGCGGCTGCAGCTAAAACAGGTACGCACGCCGGTGGAAAAATTCAGCCGGCGGTAAAAATAAGCGGCGGAAATGTTAAGCAATAAACCAGTAATTGTTGCCTTAATTTAATATCTCCTGCATTCAGGCGGCCTGTCGGGACGCTTTGCACTGCTGAAACAGTAAACAAAACTGGTATGTCCTGTTAAATGCTTTCAACCACGAAATAGTTTTTTGGGTTACTATTAGTTCCGACGAATTATCAACCATGCTTATTTCTTATGAATTCAACGACTCATGGACTCAGCCCGACGCTGGTGGCGTTAATGTCCATCGCTACCGGGCTGGCGGTAGCCTGCAACTACTATGCGCAGCCTTTGCTGGATACCATTGCCCGCGGCTTTAACCTGTCGGTAAGCCAGGCCGGTTTTATTGTGACCACGGCGCAGCTCGGCTACGCTGCCGGCTTGTTACTGCTGGTGCCGCTGGGCGACCGCCTTGAGCGGCGCGCGCTGATCGTAGGCATGAGCCTGCTGGCGGCTGGCGGCATGGTAATTACCGCCCTTGCCACCAGCCTTACCATGATGCTGCTGGGCACCGCCCTGACCGGGCTGTTTTCCGTGGTCGCGCAGCTGCTGGTGCCGCTGGCGGCAACGCTGGCCGCTCCGGAGAAGCGCGGCAAGGTAGTGGGCACGGTAATGAGCGGGCTGCTGCTCGGCATTTTACTGGCGCGTACCGTTGCCGGCGCGCTGGCGCAGCTGGGCGGCTGGCGTGCGGTATTCTGGGTAGCCAGCGTGCTGATGGCGTTAATGGCGCTGGCGCTGTGGCGCGGTTTACCACGCTATCGGCAGACGGTGGCGTTAAGCTATCCGCAGCTGCTTGGCTCTATTTTTCATCTCTATGCCGCCGCGCGCGTGCTGCGCACCCGCGCCGTTATCGGCTGTCTCTCTTTCGCTAACTTCAGCATCTTATGGACTTCAATGGCGTTTCTGCTGGCGGCTCCCCCCTGGAACTACAGCGAGGGCGAAATTGGCCTGCTGGGGCTGGCCGGCGCCGCCGGCGCCCTGGCGGCGCGTCAGGCCGGCACGCTGGCCGATCGGGGCAAAGCACGCCTGACTACCACGCTGGGCCTGCTGATTATGCTGGCTTCCTGGGCGCTGACCGCGCTGGGCGCCCATTCGCTGCTGGCCCTGATCGCCGGGATTATTCTGCTCGATCTGGCGGTACAGGGCGTACACATCACTAATCAGAGCGTGATCTATCGGCGCATGCCCGAAGCGCGCAACCGGCTAACCGCCGGTTATATGACCAGCTACTTTATCGGCGGCGCGGCTGGATCACTGCTCTCCGCTAACGCTTATCATTTTGCCGGCTGGTATGGCGTATGCGCCGCCGGCTCGCTATTAACTTTGCTTAATCTGTTATGCTGGTGGGCCGGCTATCGCTATGAAGATCACAAGAATTAACTGACAGAACATAAATAGCCTTTCTTTCAGGCAAACCGAGCTACCAGGCCGCTAAGCGCTCTGATATGGTTAGTTTGAAATTCATTCATATCAGTTATATTTTCATAAGCAATTATTTAAGGTACAGAAAGAGTATCGTGATAAAGCCGCAGTAAACAACAACGCTATTCATGTCAGCCATACGCCTGTTATATTAGCGTCAGGCATGTTTCCCGCGGCAGCTGCCAGCGAGCAACAGTAGTATCGCGCAGCGTTTTTGCTTTACTCCGTGGCGATTGATCGATCAGACCCGCGACCGCCTTAATCCGGCAGTCTGAAGTTTCGGTTTATGGAGTGAGCCGGAAATATTGAATGGTGACGTAGCGACCGCATGAACAGACCCGCTGGTAGCGCTGTTGATGCCTGTTTCGTCATCACCATTACTATACCAGTTGCAACTAATGAGGTTCCTTTAAGATGGAAAGTTCGTTTACTCCCATTGAACAGATGCTGAACATTCGCGCCACCCGCCATAAAGATTTCCCACTCCAGGAAATCATGCTGACGCGTCTGTGCATGCATATGCAGAGCAAGCTGTTGGATAATCGCAATAAAATGCTGAAAGCTCAGGGGATTAACGAGACACTGTTTATGGCGCTAATTACGCTGGACGCTCAGGAGAATCAGAGCATTCAGCCTTCCGAACTGAGCGCGGCGCTGGGATCGTCCCGCACCAACGCGACGCGTATCGCCGATGAGCTGGAAAAACGCGGCTGGATTGAACGACGCGAAAGCGATAACGATCGCCGCTGCCTGCACCTGCACCTGACGGAAAAAGGGAATGCGTTCCTGCGCCAGGTACTTCCGCCGCAGCATCAGAGCCTGCAGTATCTTTGGTCCTCCCTGAGCAACAGCGAAAAAACCCAGCTGGAGAGCCTGACGCGCAAGCTGCTGAACCGTCTGGATCAGATGGATGAAGAGGAGGTTATTTCCTCCCTCTCCCATCAATAGCAATTCCTGCGACACAATCACACTCAGAAATCGATATCTTAGTCCGCTTTTGTCCATGCCAGCGCCGTTTCGCTGGCTTTTTAGGCTCGGGCTACTGCGTACAAGGAGCGACGCACCCCGAATAGGTGTATACGTGGAGAAAACCATGAGTGCGAATGCGGAAACGCAATCCCCCCAGAAGTCTGCCGGGAAAAAGAAAACGCGTAAAAAAGCGTTAATCTTCCTGGCGGCGCTGTTTATTCTGGCCGGCATTGCTTACCTGATTTACTGGGCGCTGGTGCTGCGTCATTTTGAAGAAACCGATGATGCCTACGTGGCGGGCAATCAGGTGCAGATTATGGCCCAGGTGTCCGGCAGCGTGAACAGAGTCTGGTTTGATAACACCGACTTCGTTAAAAAAGGCGACGTGCTGGTAACGCTGGATAAAACCGATGCGGAGCAGGCGTTTGAAAAAGCGCAAACCGCGCTGGCTACCAGCGTGCGCCAGACGCATCAGCTGATGATTAACAGCAAGCAGTATCAGGCCTCGATTGCCCTGCGAAAAACCGCGCTGGCGCAGGCGGAAGCCGACCTGAAGCGCCGTGAGCCGCTGGGCGCCTCTAATCTGATCGGCCGTGAAGAGCTGCAGCACGCGCGCGACGCCGTCGCTACCGCCAGGGCGCAGCTGGACGTGGCGGTGCAGCAATATAATGCCAATCAGGCGGTAATTCTGGATACCTCGCTGGAAAACCAGCCCGCGGTAAAACAGAACGCCGCCGCGCTGCGTGACGCCTGGCTGGCGTTACAGCGCACCGAAATTCGCAGCCCGATTGACGGCTACGTTTCCCGCCGCAGCGTGCAGGTAGGCGCGCAGATTTCTCCCGCCACGCCGCTGATGGCGGAAGTACCCGCCACCGGCGTCTGGGTCGACGCCAACTTTAAAGAGACGCAGCTGGCAGGCGTGCGCATCGGCCAACCGGCCACGGTGATCAGCAATATCTATGGTGATGACGTGGTGTACCACGGCAAGGTCGTCGGCCTGGATATGGGCACCGGCAGCGCCTTTTCTCTGCTGCCCGCGCAGAACGCAACGGGGAACTGGATCAAAGTCGTCCAGCGTCTGCCGGTACGTATTGAGCTGGATGCCAAAGAAGTGGCGGATCATCCGCTGCGCATCGGCCTTTCCACGCTGGTTAAAATAGATACCAGCAATAAAGAGGGCAGCGTGCTGGCTTCTCAGGTACGTCAGGGCCCCGCTTATCAGAGCGATGCGCTGGCGATCGATCTGGCGCCGGTCAATCAGTTAATCAGCGAGATCATTCGCGCCAATGCGAGCGAGTAACGCGGGAGACTGTTATGGCACAAAAACCGCTTGAAGGCGCTCAGCTGGTCCTTATGACCATCGCGCTGTCGCTGGCGACCTTTATGCAGGTGCTGGATTCCACCATCGCCAACGTTGCCATTCCGACTATCGCCGGTAATCTGGGCGCCTCGAACTCGCAGGGCACCTGGGTTATCACTTCGTTCGGCGTGGCGAATGCTATCTCCATTCCGATTACCGGCTGGCTGGCGAAGCGCATCGGCGAGGTGAAACTGTTTGTCTGGTCAACCATCGCCTTTGCGCTGGCTTCTTTTCTCTGCGGCATTGCGGACAGCCTTTCGATGCTGATTCTGTTCCGCGTGATACAGGGTCTGGTGGCCGGCCCGCTGATTCCGCTGTCGCAAAGCCTGCTGTTAAGCAACTATCCCCCCGCCAAACGCAGCATCGCGCTCTCTTTGTGGGCGATGACGGTGGTGGTGGCGCCGATCTGCGGCCCGATTCTCGGCGGCTGGATCAGCGACAACTATCACTGGGGCTGGATCTTCTTTATTAACGTGCCGATCGGCATTGTGGTGACCATCCTGACGCTGCAGACGCTGCGCAACCGGGAAACCAAAACGGAGATCCGCCCGATCGATACCGTGGGGCTGGTGCTGCTGGTGGTGGGCATCGGCGCGCTGCAGATTATGCTCGATCGCGGACGCGAGCTGGACTGGTTTAGCTCAACCGAGATTATCGTGCTGACGGTGGTAGCGGTGGTGGCGCTGGCGGTTCTGTTTGTCTGGGAGATGACGGACGACCATCCGGTGGTTGACCTGACGCTATTCAAGTCGCGTAACTTTACCATCGGCTGTCTGTCGATTAGTCTCGCCTATATGCTCTACTTCGGCTCGATTGTTCTGCTGCCGCAGCTGTTGCAGGAGGTGTTCGGCTATACGGCGACCTGGGCCGGGCTGGCGTCCGCGCCGGTAGGCATTTTCCCGGTGATCCTCTCGCCGATAATCGGCCGCTTTGCGCACCGGATCGACATGCGTTATCTGGTCACCTTCAGCTTTATTATGTACGCCGTCTGCTTCTACTGGCGCGCCTGGACTTTCGAGCCAGGCATGGATTTCGGCGCTTCCGCATGGCCGCAGTTTGTACAGGGCCTGGCGGTGGCCTGCTTCTTTATGCCGCTGACCACCATCACCCTGTCGGGCCTGCCGCCGGAGCGGTTAGCCGCCGCCTCCAGCCTGTCGAACTTTTTGCGTACTCTGGCCGGCTCGATCGGCACATCGATTACCACCACTATGTGGACTAACCGGGAATCGATGCACCACAGCTATTTCAGCGAATCGATTACGCCTTATAACAGCAATGCGCAAGAGGCTTATCGCCAGCTGGAGCAGCTGGGCATGAACCATCAACAGGCTTCCGGCTATATCGCCCAGCAGATCACTAATCAGGGTTTGATCATTTCAGCTAACGAAGTGTTCTGGATGTCGGCGGGGATTTTCCTCGTGCTGCTGGTGATGGTCTGGTTCGCCCGTCCGCCGTTCAGCTCCGGCGGCGGCGGCGGCGGCGCGCATTAGTTGCCGGCTGCAGACGCAGCGCGGCAGGAACGCCGGGTAAAGGGCGCATCATGGCCGAAGTCGGGCGGTCACGGCCGACAGGGCTGCGGTCTTTCCCGGCAGCCCCCGGCACGGACGCCGAACTCAATCGAGGGAGATGGGGAAGACGCTTTTTCCAGGCATAAAAAAAACGGGCATTAGCCCGTTTTTTTATTTCTCTACCGCTTAGTGGTTTTGACGCCACCACTCCGCCAGCAGAATGCCGGTGGCAACGGAAACGTTAAGGCTTTCTACCTTGCCGGTGCCGTCGATAGAGATGCTCATATCGCCCAGCTTCAGAGCGGATTCGCTCAGGCCATCGCTCTCCTGCCCCAGCGCCAGCACCATCTTCGCCGGCAGTTTTGCCTGCGTCAGCGGCGTGCTGCCCTTGTGGCTTGAGGTGGTTACGATGGTATAGCCCGCCTTACGGAACGCTTCCAGACCTTTCACAAAGCTTTCTGCGCTAAGCGCCTGAACGTGCTCGGCGCCGCCTTCCGCGGTACGCACCGCCGCGCCCGATTCCAGCACGGCGGCATCATCCACCAGCAAACCTTTCGCGCCAAAATGCGCGCTGCTGCGCATAATGCCGCCAATATTATGCGGGTTGCCGATATTTTCCAGCGCCAGCACGCAATCCAGCTCGCGATCCGTTGCCAGCCACTCGCTTACCGGCGTACCCACGCGTTTCTTAATCAGGAAACAAACGCCGCCGTGATGCTCGGTGCCGGACGCCTTCTCCAGCTCAGCCTCTTCCACCACGTGATAAGCCTTGCGGTTGGCCGCCAGCCAGCGCAGCGCATCGCGGAAGCGCGGCGTTACGCTCTGAACAAACCAGGCGCGCACGATACATTCCGGGCGGCTTTGAAACAGCGCCTGACAGGCGTTCTCGCCATACACGCGCGTCTCTTCCATTCGCTGACGGCGCAGCTGCTCCGGATCGATATAACTTTTACCGCTAATGCCGCCATGATCGGGCTTCGTTTCTTCGCCCGGCGCGCGCGAAACGGTGCGCCACGGTGAATCGCCGCGCGGCTGCGCATCACGATCGCGATCGCCGCGGAATTTACCGTCGCGTCCGCCGCGCGCCGCGCTGTCAGCCTGGCGGGATGGACGACGGCTGCCTTCCTGGCGATCGGCGCCGGGCCTGCTGCCTCTGCCCGTTCGGGGATTCTGTCCGCGTTTATCGCCGTTATCGTCGCCGCGAACATACATCACTTTGACTTTGCCGCTTTTACCTTTGAATTCGTCGTTCATCTGTTCCTCCACCTGCTGAGCGCGAAGCGCGAAGATTACCTGAAGCACAGGCTGTATGCCATCAACTTCGGCCAAAAGCCGCTAACTATTGCACTCATTGAGTATTCCATGTTGTCGCTCAACCAGAGCCGATTGATAATTAAGCTTACGCATTAATTTCGCGGTTATCTAAGCCGGTAAAGATAAAACCTGAGGTGATAAATGAATACGGTATGTACATCCTGCCAGGCAACCAACCGCGTTCCGGAAGAGCGCCTGGCCGACGGCGCAAAATGCGGCCGCTGCGGCAGCGAACTGTTTGCTGGCGCGGTGGTTAACGCCACCGGCGCCACGCTGGATAAATATTTACAGGACGATCTGCCGGTAGTCGTGGATTTCTGGGCGCCCTGGTGCGGCCCCTGCGTCAACTTTGCGCCTGTTTATGCAGACGTCGCCGCCGAACGCCGCGGTAAAGTTCGCTTTCTGAAGGTCAATACCGAAGCGGAACCGGAGCTAAGCGCACGCTTTCGTATCCGCAGCATTCCTACCATTATGCTGTTCAAACAGGGCCAGCTGGCGGACACGCTAAGCGGCGCAATGCCGAAAGCGCCGTTTAACGCATGGCTGGATGAGGCGCTGTAATTACTGCGGCTGGTTATGCCAGCCGCGCTACGCTTCCCGGCCGCTTCCCGCTACAATGGCGTTTTTGCCAGTGCGATTTCATGAATCATAATGCCGTTTTACGCCTGCGCGCCGAGCGACTGGCGCGCGCCACCCGCCCCTTTTTAGCCCGCGGCAACCGCGTACGCCGCTGTCAGGGCTGTCTGCTGCCGCAAAAGCTCTGCCTGTGCGCGGAGATCGCTCCTCAGCGCGCGCGCAGCCGTTTCTGTCTGGTGATGTTTGATACCGAACCGATGAAACCCAGCAATACCGGGCGTCTGATTGCCGACGTGCTCCCTGATACGCTCGCTTTCGGCTGGTCGCGCACCGCGCCCGATCCGGCGCTGCTGGCGGCGGTAGCGGACGATACCTATCAACCGCTGGTGGTCTTTCCGGAATCGTATGTCGATAGCGATCGTCCGGTAGTCAATACGCCGCCGAGGCAGGGCAAGCCGCCGCTGTTTATTATGCTGGACGGCACCTGGACCGAAGCGCGCAAAATGTTTCGCAAAAGTCCCTGGCTGGACGCGCTGCCGGTGATGTCGCTGCGGGTCACCGCCCCTTCCGCCTATACGCTGCGCGAGGCGCACGGCCCCGGTCAGCACTGCACCGCCGAAATCGCCGCCGAACTGCTGCGTCAGGCGGGCGACAGCGCGGCGAGCCAGACGCTCAGCGACCATTTTCTGCTGTTCCGCCAGCGTTACCTGGCAGGCAAACCGCATCATCCGGCGCAGTTAATCAACGATACGTTTCCCATACAGAAATAACCACTGAAATTAAAAGGCTTTTATTTTATCCTGCTGTCACAATGGAATGACGCAGAATCAGGGAAAAGATGAAAGCCTTAATAATGTTGTTGTTTTGCCTGCTGTCGGCAGGCTGCAGTATGGAAGTAGTTAACACACCGCAAACGTTGCCGCTGCGTCTGCAGTCCAGCCGCACCTCCTCCGTACAGGCGGTAACGCCGATCGTCGCCGCAGATCTGCAGCCCGGCGATATGCTGCTCTCCTCCGCCACTTCCATTACCTCGCAGGCGATTCGGCTGGTCAGCATGACCGGCGTCAGCCATGCGGCGATCTACCTGGGCGACGAGCTGGTGGCAGAGGCTACCGGCAAAGGCGTCGGGATTATTCCGTTAAGCCAGGCGATAGCGGAAAGCAATAATCTGCTGGCGCTGCGCCTGGAAAATTTCAGCGCTGAGGATGCCGGGCGGCTGCGTGATTATGCGCTGGCCCGTCAGGGAGAGAAATATAACTATAAGGGCATCGTGATGCTGGCGCCGTTTATGCTTTCCCGCCGCCTCTGCGAGCTTCCGCTGTTTTACTCCTCGCTGCGTCATCAGTGTCTCTCGATGCTCGCTTCAGTGCAGGTGGCGGAAGATGAAACCTCAACCAGCTTTTTCTGCTCGCAGTTTGTCGCCGCCGCCTACGCCTATGCCGGACACCCGCTGTTCGACGGCCAGCCCGGCTGGCTAAGCCCGGCGGATCTGCTGCATATGCGCGCGGGGGACGTCTCCTCCTATCGTCAAAAGCAGTCGCTAATCTATGTCGGCCATCTGAAACGCTGGAACGTGGCGGATATCCTCGGATTTCGTCGTTAAGCCGGCAATACGCGACGGACGCACAACAAAAGCAGTAAAAACGGTTACACTCAAACGCATCAGGGTTACAGGAGCGGGAAATGAGTCAACGTGGACTGGAAGCGCTGTTAAGACCGAAATCCATTGCCGTTATCGG
Source organism: Mixta tenebrionis (assembly GCF_006517625.1). Classification (GTDB taxonomy): domain Bacteria; phylum Pseudomonadota; class Gammaproteobacteria; order Enterobacterales; family Enterobacteriaceae; genus Mixta; species Mixta tenebrionis. Next base: position 376,995 of record NZ_VHQI01000005.1, read on the forward strand.
CGCGTCGATAAAACCGGGGCGCGCGGGCTACCTGATGATGCGCAATCTGCTGGCGGGCGGCTTTAGCGGGCCGGTGCTGCCGGTGACGCCTCGCTATAAGGCGGTTTCCGGCGTGCTGGCCTGGCCTGACGTCAGCAGCCTGCCCTTCGCGCCGGAACTGGCGATTATCTGCACCAATGCCAGTCGTAATCTCAGCCTGCTGCAGCAGCTGGGCGAGAAAGGCTGTAAGGCCTGTATTATTCTCTCGGCGCCGGAAAGCCAGCTCCAGCAGCTGAAGGCGTGCGCCAGCCGCTGGCAGATCCGTCTGCTGGGCCCGAACAGTCTGGGTCTGCTGGCGCCCTGGCAGGGGCTGAACGCCAGCTTCTCTCCCGTACCGATTCTGAAAGGCAAGCTGGCCTTCGTCTCGCAGTCCGCCGCCGTCTCCAATACCATTCTTGACTGGGCGCAGCAGCGCCAGCTGGGATTTTCCTGGTTTATCGCGCTGGGCGACAGCCTGGATACCGATATTGACGACCTGCTCGATTTTCTGGCGCGCGACGGCAAAACCAGCGCCATTCTGCTCTATCTCGAACATCTGAGCGACGCGAGGCGCTTCGTCTCAGCCGCCCGCAGCGCCTCGCGTAATAAACCCATCCTGGTGATTAAGAGCGGGCGCAGCCCGCAGGCGCAGGCGTTGCTGAAAACCCACGCCGGGCTGGATGCCGCCTGGGACGCGGCGATTCAGCGCGCTGGCCTGCTGCGGGTGCAGGATACCCATGAACTGTTTTCCGCCGTAGAGACGCTGAGCCATATGCGCCCGCTGCGCGGCGATCGGCTGATGATTGTCAGCAACGGCGCCGCGCCCGCGGCGCTGGCGCTGGACGCGCTGCATGCGCGCAGCGGCAAGCTCGCCCGGCTCAGCGACGCCACGCTTGCCGCGCTGTCGGCGCTGCTGCCTGAAGCGATGGCTCCCGGCAACCCGTTGGATCTAAAAGATGACGCCACGCCGGAACGCTATTTACAGACGGTGGCGTTGTTGCTCGACAGCCACGAACTGGATGCGCTGATGGTGATTTACGCCCCCAGCGCGGTGGCTCCGGCAACGGAAACCGCCCAGCGTCTGATCGATCTGGTAAAGCAGCATCCGCGCGGCAAATCGCTGACGCTCATTACTAACTGGTGCGGTGAGTTCTCCTCGCAGGAGGCCCGGCGCGCCTTCGGCGATGCGGCAATACCGACCTATCGTACCCCGGAAGGCGCGGTAACCGCCTTTATGCATATGGTGGAGTATCGGCGCAACCAGAAACAGCTGCGCGAGACCCCGGCGCTGCCCGCCACGCTGAAGCAGGATAGCGCGCACGCGCATCAGCTTATTCAGCAGGCGCTGCAGGATGGCGCAACGCAGCTGGATACGCATGAGGTGCAGGCGATTCTGCAGGCCTACGGTCTGACGACGCTGCCTACCTGGATCGCCGGAGACAGCGCGGAAGCGGTACATATCGCCGGCCAGATTGGCTATCCCGTGGCGCTGAAGCTGCGCTCGCCGGATATTCCTCATAAGTCCGACGTTCAGGGGGTAATGCTCTACCTGCGCACCGCCAGCGAAGTGCAGCAGGCGGCAGAGGCGATTATCGACCGGGTAAAGCTAACCTGGCCGCAGGCGCGGATTCATGGACTGCTGGTGCAGAGCATGGCGAATCGCGCCGGCGCTCAGGAATTACGGATTGTGGTTGAGCAGGATCCCCTGTTCGGGCCGGTAATTATGCTGGGCGAAAGCGGCGTGGAGTGGCAGGCGGATCGCCATGCCGCGGTGGCGCTGCCGCCGTTGAATATGGCGCTGGCGCGCTATCTGGTTATCCAGGCGATTAAAACCGGCAAAATTCGTGGGCGTAGCGCCCTGAGGCCGCTGGATATCGCCGCATTAAGTCAGGTGCTGGTGCAGGTATCCAACCTGATCGTTGACTGCCCGGAAATTCAGCGTCTGGATATTCATCCCCTGCTGGCGGCGGGCGATGAGTTTACCCTGCTGGATGTCACCCTGACGCTGGCGGAGTTTAACGGAGTGAATGAATCACGATTGGCTATCCGTCCCTATCCGCACACCCTGGAGGAAAGCGTTACGCTGAAAAATGGCGCCGTCTGCCGCTTCCGTCCTATCCTGCCGGAAGATGAACCGCTGCTGCAGCGCTTTATCGCTCAGGTCACCAAAGAAGATCTCTACTATCGCTACTTTAGTGAGATCAATGAGTTTACCCACGAGGACTTAGCCAATATGACGCAGATCGACTACGATCGAGAGATGGCTTTTGTAGCGCTGAGTGAGCAAAACGGTAAGGCGGAGATTATCGGCGTAACCCGCGCCATTTCCGATGCGGACAATACCGATGCTGAATTCTCTATTCTGGTGCGCTCCGATCTGAAAGGCCTGGGGCTGGGCAGGCGCCTGCTGGAAAAGATGATTATCTATACGCGTAATCATGGTCTACAGCAGTTAAACGGGATTACTATGCGCGGCAACCAGGGCATGATTACCCTGGCAAGGAAGTTAGGTTTCAGCGTGGATGTGCAGCTGGAGGAAGGCATTGTCAGCTTACGTTTGCCGCTCCATCACGCTGACGAGCAACATTAAGCTGCCAGGATCGCCCTTTACGCGCAGTTAATGTTAATATTGTCGGTTAGGACCATGATTTCATGGCGAAAGACCACTCAATAAATAGAGAAGAAGCGCACTGTGATGTTGTCTAAATTTAAGCGCAATAAACATCAACAACACCTTGCACAGCTGCCCAAACTGTCTCAGTCCGTTGCTGATGTGACCACGCTTTACTCGCCTTCAGAGTTTCGCGCTACGCTGCTGGAAAAAATTGCCGGCGCGACGCAGCGCATTTGCATCGTGGCGCTTTATCTGGAAAACGATGACGCCGGACGAGCCGTGCTTTCCGCGCTGTACGCCGCTAAACGCGCGCGTCCGACGCTGGAGATCAGCGTGCTGGTCGACTGGCACCGGGCGCAACGCGGGCGTATCGGCGACGCCAAAGGCAGTACCAATGCCGACTGGTACTGCGATATGGCCAGCCAGCAGCCCGATATCGCTATTCCGGTATATGGCATTCCGGTTAATACCCGCGAAGCGCTGGGCGTGCTGCATCTGAAAGGCTTTATTATCGACGATACGTTGCTTTACAGCGGCGCCAGCCTGAACGATGTCTATCTGCATCAGCATGATAAGTATCGCTACGATCGCTATCAGCTGATCCGTAATCCGCAGCTGGCGGACGCCATGTATACCTGGATTGACCGTAACCTGAAAAATGCAGACGCGGTGCACCGGCTCGATCGGCATGAACGTCCCAAAAGCCCGGAAATTAAGAATGAAACCCGCCAGTTCCGTCAGGATCTGCGCGGCTTTGATTATCACTTTACGCCGAATGCCGGTAACGATGAGCTGGCGGTGACGCCGCTGGTCGGGTTGGGCAAACGCAGCCTGCTGAACAAAACCATCTATCACCTGATGCCCTGCGCGGAACGGAAGCTGACGCTTTGTACGCCTTACTTTAATCTGCCAGCAATTCTGGTACGCAATATTATCTGGCTGCTGCGTCAGGGTAAGGAGGTGGAAATTATCGTCGGTGATAAAACCGCCAATGATTTCTATATCCCACAGGATCAGCCGTTTAAAATTATCGGCGCTCTGCCCTATCTGTATGAAATTAACCTGCGGCGTTTTCTTAGCCGGCTGCAATATTATGTCAGCAACGGGCAGCTGACCGTAAGGTTATGGAAAGATGGCGATAACAGTTATCACCTGAAGGGGATGTGGGTAGATGAGGAATGGATGCTGATTACCGGCAACAACCTTAATCCGCGCGCCTGGCGTCTGGATCTGGAGAATGCGGTGCTGATCCACGATCCGCTGCAGCAGTTGGCCGAGCAGAGAGATCGCGAGCTGGCGCTGATTCGTCAGCATACCAGCATCGTGAAGCACTTTCGCGATCTCGAAAGTATCGCTGACTATCCGGTGAAAGTTCGTAAGCTTATTCGCCGTCTGCGCCGTATCAGGATTGACCGGCTGATTAGCCGTATTCTGTAAGGTAAAACCTCTTTCTGATCCCGGCAACAGGAGCTGTAATGCGGGTAATGCTGATTTTATTCTGTCTGTGCTGCGCCGGCTGTAGCCACAGCGCCCAGGATAGCTGGACCGGTCAGGATAAGGCACAGCATTTTATCGCTTCCGCGGCGCTATCCGCCGCCGGAAATGAGTATGGCCAGCAGCAGGGCTGGACGGCGCATCGCAGCAATGCATTCGGCCTGATGTTCGCCCTTAGCTTCGGCGTGGCTAAAGAACTGTATGACAGCCGCGCCGAAGGGAGCGGCTGGAGCTGGAAGGATCTAGGCTGGGATGTCGCCGGTGCGGCGACCGGCTTTGCCCTGTGGAATATCGGCCAGTAGGCTAGAGCTTTATACCCTGCCCTTTGCGGTGGAGCATCAGCGAAACCAGCAGCGCTACCGCTCCCATCACTGAGACATACCAGAAAAAATGCGTCTCATAGCCTGCAGCCTTTAGCGACAGGGCGACATATTCCGCAGATCCGCCAAAAATCGCATTCGCTACGGCATAGGAAAGCCCAACGCCCATCGCCCGCACTTCAGGTGGAAACATTTCCGCCTTCAGGATACCGCTAATCGCGGTATAGAAGCTGGTAATCAGCAGCGCCAGCATTACCAGCGCAAAAACCAGCCAGCTGCTTGCGACATGCTGCAACAGCGTCAGGATCGGCACCGTACAAAACATCGCGCCCGCGCTAAAAATCAGCATGGAGTTACGACGCCCGATCCTGTCGGAAAGCGCGCCGATAACCGGCTGAATCAGCATAAAGACAAACAGCGCCAGCGTCATCAAGCCGCTGGCGGTTTTTGCATCCATCCCCGCGCTGTTTACCAGATATTTTTGCATATAGGTGGTAAAGGTATAAAAGCTCAGCGAGCCGCAGGCGGTAAATCCCAGCACCATTAAAAAGGCGCGGCGATGTTTCCATAATCCGCTCAGACGTCCGGCATCCTGATGCTGACGCGTCTTGCTGTCTGTGGTTTCGTCCAGCGAACGCCTTAAAAACAGCGCTACGACTGCCAGCAGCGCGCCCAAAGCGAAGGGAATGCGCCAGCCCCAGCTGCGTAACGCTTCTACAGGCAACAGATGCTGTAAGATCACCACGGTAAGCAGCGCCAGCAGCTGTCCGCCGATAAGCGTGACGTACTGAAATGAGGCGTAATAGCCTTTACGTCCTTCTACTGCTACCTCGCTCATATAGGTTGCGCTGGTGCCGTACTCGCCGCCCACCGACAGCCCCTGAAACAATCGCGCCAGCAGCAGCAGAACCGGCGCCCATACGCCCAGCGTCGCATAGCCCGGCAGGCAGGCGATCACCAGTGATCCAAAGCACATCATACAAACTGAAATCAGCATGGAAGTTTTACGTCCGTGCCGATCGCCAATCCAGCCGAAAAGCCATCCGCCAATAGGGCGCATCAGAAAACCGGCGGCGAAAACGCCTGCGGTTTGTACCAGCTGCGTGGTGGGATTGCCGGCAGGAAAGAAGATATGAGCGAAGTAAAGAGAGCAGAAAGAGTAGACGTAAAAATCGAACCATTCGACCAGATTGCCGGAAGATGCGCCGATAATAGCGCTAATGCGTTTTTTATCTGATGCTGCGGCGAGTCCCGATTGTTTCTGATTAGTTACCACATCAGCCATATTTTGCCTCACTGTTGATCCTTGCCGTTAAAAAAACAAAAATTCAGTAAAGCATTAAAGCGCTGAGGTAAGGAAAAATTTTATATTCAGGCGCTGGCTTTTGTGAAGCGGCCTTCATTATGCAACGAAAAGCTGCTGAAAACGGACAGGTTTTATTGCCGGCAGAGAGTTAAACAGGGTGATAAAGGCGGAAATTGAAAATGTTTCATACAA
>NZ_VHQI01000050.1 GCF_006517625.1 Mixta tenebrionis
AACGTATGGCGTTATGGTGCTGTAGGTTAACTGTCCTTAAATCCAGGCTTACCGTTCCTGGCGCGCCACTCTTTTACTTCTTTTATGACACCTTCTGGCGAGTCTTCGCGATCTTTGCGTGGATAACAAAGAAGATCGGAGCCATCAGGATGTTCCGTCAGTCGCTCAAATTCATCAACTAATGCATCTTGTTCTTTTTCGGTTATTCCTTCAGCCAGCCAAATTTTCCAGACAAAATCCAAAAATTCCTGTTCCGTATANGATTTTAATATACTACATAGGTGTTGTTATCCTCCAATCATCAACAGTATAAATGATTTCTGTATATGATAAATCTTGAAATTTTGTACGCTTCAGACCTTTCGTTGCGGGCTGTACCATGACTGGTGTTTTACTATTTTTAATACGCATTTTAATTTTACATTCAGTAAATAATAAACAGGAAATGCAGAAATAGTAGTGAATCAAATTTAATTAGTAAACGCCACCATAATGATGGCGTTTGATGGCAGGCTCATGTGATTTTTATGTCCATTCTGGGGGGCGCCCGGGAAGAAACCAGACCGCGCCGCCAGGGCAGCTATCATAAAAAAACCAAGTGCCATCGTCCATTTCACCTTCATTTTTTGGAAATTTCCGACGGAAAAGAGATATTTGCTCTTTGATATTACCTTCTAAAAAAACGCCATCCTTTTCTAATTTAATGCGCCCTTCCTGAAGCAGTTTTTC
>NZ_VHQI01000051.1 GCF_006517625.1 Mixta tenebrionis
ATGCATTAGTTTTTGAATTTGAAAGATTAACGGAACATCCTGATGGTTCCGATCTTATTTTTTACCCCAGAGACGATCGTGAAGACTCGCCAGAAGGTGTCGTTAAAGAAGTAAAAGAATGGCGCGCTAATAACGGCAAGCCAGGATTTAAGGACAGCTAATCTACAGCACTATAACGTCATACCTTTGTATTGCGTTATTTAGCAAGCTAATACAGGCAACAATATAGGGTAAGGAACCTAATATTAGTTAGGCTAATAAACAAGATATCTTTAAGCTAAATTTTATTATACTGGGGCTTTATCGGCATTAAATTAATTTCAGATAAAATTATTCACTCCTTAAATAAAAGAGCATGCAAAAAACGATGAGCGTTAACACCTGAATAAAGAGTAACAGGGTATGTTTTGTTATCATTAATATTAGAATAATCACACCCAAATTGCATCTTACATTCATAATAAGGGTAGATAAAATGAGCAAAAAAAATATTTCGGATTACACTGAAGCTGAATTCCTGGAGCTTGTCAGGAAAATTTTCCGAGCCGATGGGGTAACCGAAGCAGAGGATAATAAACTAATTTTTGAATTTGAGCGGTTAACGGAACATCCTGATGGTTCGAATCTTCTCTGTTATCCACGCAAAGATCGCGAAGATTCGCCAGAAGGTGTCGTTAAAGAAGTAAAAGAGTGGCGCGCTAAAAACGGCAAGCCAGGATTTAA
>NZ_VHQI01000052.1 GCF_006517625.1 Mixta tenebrionis
GAAAGTGAATGGCGGCGTTTCGCAGAGCAGTATCTCGACAGCCCCAGTGACAGTAGCCTGGACAAAACCCGTAAAATCCATATCGACTATATCTGTGATTTTACGTTTGATGATGGTCGTCTGGAAAACATCTATCTGATAGATAAAAAGAACCTGCTGCGCAATAAGGTGAAGGTCATTCAGCAGTTTGAGCAGACTGGCTCACACGCTAACCGTTATGACGTCACCATTCTGGTCAACGGCCTTCCGCTGGTGCAAATCGAACTCAAAAAGCGCGGCGTGGCGATTCGTGAAGCCTTTAACCAGATACACCGTTACAGCAAGGAAAGCTTTAACAGCGATAACTCCCTGTTTAAATACCTGCAACTCTTCGTAATTTCCAACGGGACTGATACCCGGTACTTTGCCAGTACCACTAAGCGGGATAAAAACAGCTTTGATTTCACCATGAACTGGGCAAAGTCGGATAACACTCTGATTAAGGACCTGAAGGACTTTACCGCCACTTTCTTCCAGAAGCATACTCTGCTGAATGTTCTGTTTAATTACAGCGTGTTTGACAGCAGCCAGACGCTGCTCGTCATGCGCCCCTATCAGATTGCCGCCACCGAGCGCATTCTCTGGAAAATCAACAGCTCTTTTAAAGCGAAGAACTGGTCAAAACCCGAAAGCGGTGGATTTATCTGGCATACCACAGGGTCAGGAAAAACCCTGACCAG
>NZ_VHQI01000053.1 GCF_006517625.1 Mixta tenebrionis
TCAGCCATCAGTCAGAACGGGATGGCCCCATATTCTTCATCCGGCACCCGGTGATCATCAAATCTGTTATAGAGTTCACGTGCTCGTTCACGCGCGACGTTAACGGGCATACGTGGAAATGTGCCGAGGGGTTCATAATAGCAGGCCCCTTGAAGCGTATAACGAGCCAGGAATTTAATCTTACCGTTGGCAATGACGGCCCGGAGCGCCGGCTCACTGCCATCGAAGATTTCACNCCAGAGCGTAATCATTGAATGAGGTTTTTTCTTCATTTTCGCTGCTGATAGCGTGAGGAAAACCGTCATAGTACTGGTCTGATTCAAAAATCATACATCACCTTCTATTCGTTGTTATTCAGTCAAAATGGTTTTATTCAGGGTTAAAATTCGGTCATCACATTGCATTTCAGAAACGCTTTTTTGACCTGGTAGTAAGACTGCGCCATCGTCTTCAGCGCTCTTTTTTTATAGTGTCCGGCACTTTCGCCAAGCAGATAACCGGAACGCTCTAACGGTCTGGCCACATCAACGGTCTTAAGTCCCTTTTCAGAACAGAGCTTTTCAAACACCGATTC
>NZ_VHQI01000054.1 GCF_006517625.1 Mixta tenebrionis
TCAGCGATGTTTGAAATAGGCCATCAGTGGTCAGAATCATTTTTTACTTCCACTTTTTGCTCAGATTTGATCCTAAGGTCTAAGTTCCAATACGTTTCGCTCAATTACTATCACCCCTGATAAATTATTCTATGATGACGTGGAGGGCGGGGGATTCAGGCAATGTTAAGAAATGAAAGGTTTAAATGCGAATATTACAGGTGGAGGAGATGGTGGATACCCCCGACTGACAAGGGGAGTTGATGGCGCTGAGTTCACCCCCTTGCCTGAAGAGGAGTCTCCCCTGTCTTCCCCCGGGGGTGATGGCAGGTAATTTGTTGTTAAATAAAGTAAATTATGAAATCCCCCATTTCCCCCGTATTCTCTGCTTCATTATGAATAATCCTAGAGAAAGGAACCGTAAAGGACCGTAGAAAGACCGTAGCTGTGAGGTGAGGGAAGGCATATCAGAGGGTGTTGAGGTGTCTAAAAGTAACGAACATCTGCGAAAATGGCGAGAAATCCAGCAAACAAATAACGTGTTGCAACGACCAGAAATCTACCGTAGC
>NZ_VHQI01000055.1 GCF_006517625.1 Mixta tenebrionis
GTGGAGCCGGTGTATGTGATGACGGTCAGTGTCATTGAAACTAAACGGCAACAACGCCTGGATGAACTTGCCGAAGTATTTGATAAAAATAAACCAACTCAAACTTTAACTATTGAGGGAGAAACACTTAAACAAGAGCCAGAAAGCAATCGGTATGGGACAACTAAAATCTTTGACAGCACTCAACTAACAGATAAACAGATTTTTGATTATGCTCAAGAACTGGCAGGTAGTAAAAAATTAACCGAAGTTAACCCAGGAATTTACAAAGCAAAACTGAAAGATAGTACAATAATAACATTAAGAAATCGTTCATCATCTAATAAAAATGTCAGGTGGACAATAGATATAGACCATAGTAAACGTCTCGCTAAAGTAGCGAATAAATATGGTTTTCATGTAGAAATAAAATTAAAATGAGGTAAAAAATATGCTGACAGAGAAAGAATATGAAGAAATAACAGGCGCTGCTGAAACGCAAGATCTGAACGGCCTTTGGGCTTATAGCATACCCGATAATAAAACACC
>NZ_VHQI01000056.1 GCF_006517625.1 Mixta tenebrionis
CCTCAGCACGTCTCTAAGCTGATTGCTCAGCTTGCGATGCACGGTCAGACTCACGTCAACAAAATCTATGACCCTGCCGCAGGTTCTGGCTCACTGCTGCTTCAGGCGAAGAAGCACTTTGATAACCATATCATTGAAGAAGGTTTTTATGGTCAGGAGATAAATCATACAACCTTTAACCTGGCGCGTATGAACATGTTCCTGCACAACATCAACTACGACAAATTTGATATCAGACTGGGGAATACCCTGACTGAGCCCCACTTTGGCGATGAAAAACCGTTTGACGCGATCGTCACTAACCCACCGTACTCAGTTAAGTGGATTGGCAGCGATGACCCTACACTGATTAACGATGAACGTTTTGCTCCTGCTGGCGTACTGGCCCCGAAATCAAAAGCTGACTTTGCGTTTGTGCTACATGCACTAAACTACCTGTCAGCTAAAGGGCGTGCAGCAATAGTTTGCTTCCCCGGTATTTTCTACCGTGGCGGTGCAGAGCAGAAAATCCGCCAGTACCTGGTCGA
>NZ_VHQI01000057.1 GCF_006517625.1 Mixta tenebrionis
TTTTTTTTACTTTTTTGTTTTTCAGGCGGACAAACCCTGTCCGGTGGCTTCCTTAAACTGTCAGGTCCAATATCTGCAATGAGGTGAAATATGGCTACCTACCGACACGACCCCGACCTTGAGTTTCTACGCCACTGCCATCGTGACGATCTGGATTTACTGGTTTCTGTGCTTATCTGCGATCCGAAAGACGGACTGGCACGCATCACGGAAACGCTGACCTATGATCCTCAGTATAAAAAACACAAGCCCAACCACCCGCGCTACTGGGATGCCATTGCAGCCGAGGTTCAGACGTTTGGGGCGAACAGCTTTGCCACGCTGCTCCGCTGGGGTAAAGGGGTGCTGTACCGGGAAATTCTCACCGATGCCTGCGATAAAATGAAGGTGAACTACAACAACAAATCCAGTGTTGAAACCATTGAAATGAATCTGCTGATGAAGATCCTGGAGAAAAG
>NZ_VHQI01000058.1 GCF_006517625.1 Mixta tenebrionis
CTGCGTATCAACAGTGCAAAAGATGACGCAGCAGGTCAGGCGATTGCTAACCGCTTTACCTCTAATATCAACGGCATGTCCGTTGCCGCGCGTAACGCCAACGACGGTATTTCTATGGCGCAGACCGCAGAAGGCGCGCTGAGCGAGATTAACAATAACCTGCAGCGCGTGCGCGATCTGACGGTGCAGGCGCAGAACAGCACCAACTCTGCTTCCGATATTGATTCCATCCAGGCTGAAGTTAACCAGCGCATGGCTGAGATCAACCGCGTGACCAAGCAGACCGATTTCAACGGCACCAAGATCCTCGATAACACCGCCAGCAAAGATTTCTCTTTCCAGGTGGGCGCGAAGGATGGCGAAACCATTTCCATCACCATGGACGCCAGCAGCGGCTGGAACAA
>NZ_VHQI01000059.1 GCF_006517625.1 Mixta tenebrionis
GCCCGCTTTTTGTCCACCATGCTGTGCGCCATATCCAGCCCCAGCATCCAGCGCCAGAGCGGACGCGGGTTGTGTACCGCGCTGATATCCCACGGGTCATCCGGGGCAATCACGCACTGCGCTTCCACCTCCGCGCTCCAGCGCGGGATTTTGCAGCTGTACATCGCGAACAGGCGGAACGGCCACGCCGTCAGGTACAGCGCCATCAGGAACGGAACCAGAAACAGCGGCGCGCCGTAGGCGGCGCTGAGCATCAGGTACCAGTAGCCAAAGAAGATGCCTTCACGCCGCCCTTCCACCGGCGGCATCAGCTTCAGCACGTGCGCCACGGCCTCCGGCCCCTCTTCCATATAGCGGCGCACAAACTCCCAGTTGGCATACAGCTCCTCGCGGCG
>NZ_VHQI01000006.1 GCF_006517625.1 Mixta tenebrionis
ATGGGGATATCGAAGCCTTTACCGGTTAATCCAGCGCCAGGTGTTGCTGGAAACATAACCAGCTCTGTAACAACCGAATATGGAAATGATCAGGCAGGAAAAGTACTGGGTGGTGGCCAATGAAAATCTTAGCCTCAAAATGGTTTTCAATCTTCGTTTACCTGTTAATAGCCTTCCCTACTGGGATATTTATTGCTGCTGTAACTATGCAGATTGTAATCAAGTTATTTTACTTTTCCCTTAATGGATCATCTTTGAATTTGTCCTCGATTGATTACTTAAAAATTTTGAAAGGAAGTATCGCGGGAGGAATTATTGGAGCGATAGGTTGTTGGTGGATCTACTACCAGCACTACAGAAAAAACAGAAACAGATAGCACAAAAATCCCGGCTATCGAACCGGGATTTCTTGTTGTTGAGAATAATGCGCTGGGCGCGGCAGCCGGTTCAGATCTGGGATTTTGGTTAGGGAAAACACCGGACGCAACAGCAGAGGATAAAGCGAAAGTGGCTGGCGATATAGCGAAGGGAAATGCAATTGTTTCAGCAGGAGTAGCCAGTACAGTGGGAGTCGGTACGTTAACGGCAGAACAGGCTGCGGTGTGGGGGCTGGGGGCCGGAGTGAATGCTGGAGTGCAGTATGCAAGTAGCGGCGAGGTAAATCCGGTTAACTCTGTGATAGCAGGCTGGGTAAATGTAGCGACAATGGGACAGGGTTGGAAAGGTACTGTAGCCTGGAACAGTGCGGGAGGTGCTTTGACTAATGCCATAAATGGTGATGATCCACTGACCGGAGCTGTAACAACGGGAGCAGGTGCCTGGGCTGGATATGGTGTTGGTAACTATATTGTGAAACCGGCAGCAAATACGGCGGGTAAGTGGTTAACCGGCGGCTGGAATCCGAAGTTTGATGCTAATTGGTTGAAATATAGTGAGGTGAAAGGTCAATTCGGGATTTCGAAAGAAATGTTGCCGAGTAAGATCCCAGGGGCAGTAGGTAATGCCAGTGGTAGCTTAACATCTGAATTTGGAAGTGCTTTAATCCAGAAAAAAAATAATGGAATGGAGGGAGGAGAATGAGGAGCCTTCTGTTCTTAATTACTATAATAATGATCTGCATATTAGGGATGTTTATTATTGGTATAGTATTTTATATTTCTCTGGAGCTTTTTTTCTATATTTATGCCGGTACGCCGGTATACTTTGAGAGTTATCAATTTGTAAAATTGATAAAAATGAGCGTTGGTGGCGGTGGGATTGTAGGCTTAGGGATTGGCATGCTTCATTTATTCAAAGTTAAAGGTTTTTAATCTGAAGAGAATACATCACAAGTATTGTGGTACCGTATAGTTGAGAATAACTATTTGAGCCAGAAACAGCAGGCTCAGAAGAAAGAAGAACTTGCACAATGTAAGAGCATCTCCTGTAAAGCTCAGACTCAGGCAAAATGGACGGCGATTGACCTGGGTCAGGACGGCAGCTTTGCGGCGGGTATGATCGCCGGGGTTCCGGCAGGACTGTATGATGCCGTTGACGGCATCGTGAAAACGGCCAGCAGTCCGGTTGAAACCTACGAGGCGCTGAAATCTCTGTTTAACAGCGGTGACGTGCTGGGCAATGTATCGGATGCAGTGAAGCAGTCCTATATCGACCGTATTGATCGGATGGAAGCGGAATACCAGAGAGCCGGGGCCAGCGGATCGTTTAATGCAGGGGTTGAAGGCGGGAAGCTGGTCACGGATATAGCTGGTCTGCTGGCTGGCGGAGCCGGAGTGGCGAAAGGCGGTGTGCTCCTGACGGAGAAAGTGGTTGCGAAAACTACTGGTATAGTAGAAACAACATTAAAATCTTCAGTCGTTAACAAAATACTGGAGGCAGATCGTATTGGTAGTGGACTAAAACCGGATCCTACACATAGAGGAGCAAGTTATCTGAGTCGCGAACAATTGATGAGTGGGAAAGTTTTCACTATCAAAGGCGGTGATGGTATAGAAAGAAGATTATTGCAAGCCGAAGGTTCCTTTAATGGAAAAAAGGTGTATTCGAATATATTTATGACAATAAAGGGAACGTAACACACCAAAGGTTTATCGAGAGTGGAAGAATTACGGGTAAACCCAATCAAAGAGTGCAGAAGGTGAAATGATATGAATTTATACCCGATACCTTTCGATTTTATTGATAAAAATATTCGGCTGTCGTGGTGTGAAGTAAAGTGGGGTTATGAAAATAGTCTCATTACCTCAGAAGTGCCCGTAAAGAAGGCGGAAAAGATTGTCTTAACAGAGTGTTATACGAAGCCTGAGCTTGAATTGTCATTTATTATGCCGGGTGAAAAAAATAACATAGATCCTTTGCTAAAAGAGCTATGTTCGGAAATTAAGCAGAATGGCCAGTCAGCGATTAGAAAAAAGTGGCTATATATAGTACTTAGCTGGCTTTGGAAAAATCAAGGTTGTTTTGATGATCCGTTAGGAGAAGTAGAAAATATCTACGCTCATTTTGATTACCCAGGTGAAATAGAAGGTTTTATAAAATATATGCCTCCTAATGATGGATATGATCCATCAAAGCATACTGAGGCGGAGAATATTAATCATTTAATGGATAAGTGGCGAAACTATTTAGTTAAAGAATCAAATACGTTTATGTCTTAATGAAATCCCGCCCTTTACCGGCGGGATTTTTACTACCACCTTATAAAACCACGACCTATGGGCGTAGTCATCAGCAGGTTTGGCTCTGCCTTATTGTCTTTGGGTTTAAACCTAACAGGACTGGCAGAGACTTCTTTTTAGCGTATTTAGTACGCTCTTCCAGGGCGAAATCAATGCCACCTTCGATGAAGGCGGATTTTTACTTAAACCCGTCAGCTACTCCTCCCTCGCCAGCCGGATGATCAGCTGTCCCGGCCCGGTGATCACCTCGATCTTCTGCCCGGTCACAAACCCCAGCGCCGCCATCCAGCGGCCCTTGAGCGTAATGGACGGCGACGGCTCAAACTTTCGCTGATCCCTATAATCCACAGTGCAATGCCGGGTTGTGGGTGCCTCTCCTTATGATGTTGCGCAGCCATAATCAACGTGCCGGGCGGAGCCGGAATAAGAGAGCGCGAAACAGGTGCTTGAGCAAATTTTTGACTCTTTCGGTTTAACAGTATCAACCTGGCGAGCTGTTAACTTCATTGAGGGCACCTCAAAAGGGGCGCATCTTTTATGCCTCCCAGAATGTACTTGATTCTGGTAGAGATAAGTTGACCCCAGGAGAACATAACTGATTGTTATGGCAGCTAGTATAAGGGATTTACTGATTACAGTGGCGTTCAGTAGAGGCAAATTGGCGGAAGATCACAGGGGTCGAACCTGCCCAGGACCGCTGGCGGCCCCAACCGGATTTGAAGTCCGGCCGCCTCACCGGAGACGACGATCTTCCATCAAATGATGGCTGCGAGTATAACACCGGAGCCGCCAGGATACAGCTCTTCTCAATGGCGCTGGAAGGCAGCTTAATGACTGGTTAATTTTGCGTTTATGCGGTCACCCTTGTTCCTTGTATATCTGTGCTGCTACCCCGTTTGCGGCTTATAAATGCTGATAATAATACCTGACTAGAATATCTCGCCGCTCTGTCGGCGATACTCTCTGGGCGTCGTGGCATAGCTTTTCTTAAATACCGAATAAAAATACTGGAGCGATGGATAGCCGCACATTTGCGAAATCTCATTGATCGGCAGCGAAGATGAGATTAACAGGGTACGCGCCCGCTCCAGTTTTTCACTATGAATAATGGTATGAATGGTTTCGCCGGTTTCATCCTTAAAGCGTTTTTCCAGGTTGGAACGCGACATGCCGACCGCGTCCAGTACCTGCTCAACCTTAATACCTTTGCAGGCGTTGCCGCGAATATAGTGCATAGCCTGAATCACCGCCGGATCGCGCAGCGAACGATAGTCGGTAGAACGGCGGGCGACTACTTTAACGGGCGGTACCAGAATGCGCTGTAGCGGCAATGATTGCCGATCCAGCAGACGATGCAGCAGCTTGGCCGCCTGATAGCCCATCTGGTGAGTGCCCTGCGCGACTGATGACAGCGCAACGCGTGACAGATAGCGCGTCAGTTCTTCATTATCGATACCGATTACGCACAGCTTCTCCGGCACCGGGATTTTTAAATGTTCGCATACCTGTAGCAGGTGGCGGGCGCGCGCGTCGGTTACCGCAATAATTCCGGTCTGCGGCGGCAGCGTCTGCAGCCAGTCGGCGAGTCGGTTTTGCGCATGCTGCCAGTGGGCAGGCGCCGTTTCCATACCCTGATAAATTACGCCCTGGTAGCGCTCTTTCGCTACCAGCTGGCGAAAGGCGTACTCCCGCTCCTGCGCCCAGCGCTTGCCGCTGGAGGCGGGCAGGCCGTAAAAGGCGAAACGGTTGATGCCCTTTTCTTTCAGGTGCAGAAAGGCGCTCTCTACCAGCGCGGCGTTGTCGGTAGCGATATAGTGGACCGGCGGATAATCTTCGGGGCGATGGTAGGAGCCGCCAACGCCTACGATAGGAACCTCCACATTGCGCAGCAGCGCCTCGATCGCCGTATCGTCGTAGTCGGCGATCACGCCGTCTCCCAGGCACTCACGAATATTTTCAATACGGCAGCGAAAATCCTCCTCAATAAAAATATCCCAGTCGGTTTGCGATGCTTGTAAGTATTCGCCAACGCCCTCTACCACCTGACGATCGTAGGCTTTGTTGGCGTTAAACAGCAGGCTGATGCGGAAACGTTTTTCAAACATGATCACTCCCGTTTTTATTCTGCATCCTGATTACCACAGCCAAACCGGCAGCAGAAAAAAATTGGCGAGCCCTGTGATCTGCTTCGACGATTACACCCGCCGTCGGGTAGCGGAATCCATCCAGACCGCCAGCAGCAGAATGGCGCCTTTAACGATGTACTGCCAGAAAGTGGGTACATCCATCATGCTCATGCCGTTATCCAGCGAGGCCATAATAAAAGCGCCCATTACCGCGCCCGCGACCGAACCGATACCGCCGGCGAGGCTGGTCCCGCCGATAACGCAGGCGGCAATAGCGTCCAGTTCGG
The DNA here is from genome assembly GCF_006517625.1 of Mixta tenebrionis. GTDB lineage: Bacteria > Pseudomonadota > Gammaproteobacteria > Enterobacterales > Enterobacteriaceae > Mixta > Mixta tenebrionis. The sequence continues at coordinate 5,092 of NZ_VHQI01000006.1, forward strand.
CGATATTGCCGGCAGAGGGGGAGCCGGCGCCGAGGCGGGAACTGAGGATCAATCCGGCGACCGCGACCAGCAGGCCGTTAATAGCAAATACCGCCAGCTTGGTGCGCGCCACGTTAATACCGGAGAGCCGGGCGGCATCCAGGTTGCCGCCGATGGCGTAGATACGGCGGCCAAAAGCGGTACGCGTCGCCATAAACATCCCCGCCAGCAGCAGCAGCGCCAGAATCAGCACCGGCGTCGGCACGCCGCGATAATCGTTTAACAGCCAGATAGCGCCCAGCACCAGCAGCGCGGTAATAGCCTGGCGCGTTACCGCGCTGCGCCCGGTTGGCTGCGGCAGGCCCATCTCCTGACGGCGCATCCGCAGCCGCCACTGCCAGGCGATAAACAGGCCAAGGCCGATGACGCCAAAGCCGAAGCCGATACCGTCGGCAAGGTAGCTCTGCCCAATTTGCGACATTGCCGGGCTGGTAGGGGCGACGGTGGTGCCGTTGGTGATGCCTACCAGTACGCCGCGAAAGGCAAGCATCCCCGCCAGGGTGACAATAAAAGAGGGTACTTTACGGTAGGCCACCCACCAGCCGTTCCAGGCGCCCAGCAGCAGACCAAGCGCCAGCGTAACTACAATAGTCAACGGCAGCGGCCAGCCCAGCCAGACGTCAAAAATAGCCGCGGCGCCGCCCAGCAGACCCATCATCGAGCCTACCGAGAGGTCGATCTCAGCGGCGATAATCACAAAAACCATGCCTACCGCCAGAATGCCGGTGATGGCTGTCTGGCGCAGCAGGTTAGAGACGTTGCGCGCGCTAAGGTAAGCGCCGTCGGTCATCCAGGTAAAAAACAGCATAATCAACAGGATGGCAGCCAGCATAACCAGCACCTGCAGGTTAAGCAGGCGTAATTTGCCCGGCGCGCCGCCGCCGCTGGCGGGCAGCATCGCGGTATTGGTTTTAAGCATAGTGTTCACTCCGCAGCGCCGCTTCCATTACCTGCTCCTGCGTCAGGTTATGGTTCGGCAGATCAGCTTTGATTTGGCCTTCGTGCATTACCAGCACGCGATCGCTTAGCCCTAATACCTCCGGTAGTTCGGAAGAGATCACGATAATGGCGATGCCCTGTTGCACCAGTTGATGAATCAGCTTGTAGATTTCCACGCGGGCGCCGATATCGATACCGCGCGTCGGCTCGTCCAGAATCAGCACCTGCGGGTTAAGCAGCAGACATTTGGCGATCACCGCCTTTTGCTGATTACCGCCGCTGAGGCGGCCTATCGCTAACTCCGGCGACGCGGTTTTTACCCGCAGCTGTTGAATGGCGTCGTTGATGGCGATCTGTTCACGCGCGTCGTCCAGCGTTGAGAGCGGGCCGCTAAACTGGCTGAGCGCCGCCAGGGTGATATTTTTCCCCACGCCTAATAGCGGAACGATGCCATCCTTTTTACGATCTTCCGGCACCATAGCAATACCGTGGTGAATTGCCTGCTGGCAGCTCCAGCGGCGCGCTTCAACCCGGTGGCCCTGTATTACCACCTCGCCTTCCCAGCGTCCCGGCCACAGGCCGGTAAGGCACTGGACGGTTTCGGTACGTCCCGCGCCCACCAGCCCGGCGATACCGAGAATCTCGCCGCGCCGCAGCGTGAAGGAAACGTTATTTACCCGGCGCAGATGGCGGTTTACCGGATGCCAGGCGGTGAGATTCGTCACGCGCAAAATCTCCTCGCCCTGCGCGTGCGGTTCGCGAGGATAGAGCGCGGTCAGTTCACGTCCGACCATCATGGTAATAATGTCATCTTCGCTCAGGCCCGCAGCCGCACAGGTAGCGATATGCTGGCCGTCGCGAATCACGCAGATGGTATCGGAGATCGCTTTAACTTCGTTCAGCTTGTGGGAGATATAAACGCAGGCGATGCCGTGATCGCGCAGATCGTTGACGATCTCCAGCAGCACGCCGGTTTCCTGTTCGGTCAGGGAAGAGGTAGGCTCATCCAGAATCAGCAGCCGCACCTGTTTATTTAACGCCCTGGCAATCTCCACCAGCTGCTGCTGGCCGATTCCCAGCTCGCCGACGCGCGTCCAGGGGGAAATATCCAGCTTTACCTGTTTGAGCAGGCGCTGACAGCGCAGCGCCATCGTTTCGTCATCCACCACGCCGCCACGGGTAATCTCGCTGCCGAGAAAGATATTTTCCAGCACCGTGAGCTGCCGTACCAGCGCCAGCTCCTGATGGATAATCACTATGCCCTTGCGCTCCGTATCGCGGATGGTCGCCGCGCGTAACGGTTCGCCGGCGAACAGGATTTCGCCCTCGTAGTCGCCGCTGGGATAGAGGCCGCACAGTACCTTCATCAGCGTCGATTTACCGGAGCCGTTTTCGCCGCACAGCGATACGATTTCACCCGCATCCAGGCGCAGCGAAATATTGTCGACGGCCTTTACGCTGCCGAAGCGCTTGGTAATATTTTTCATTTCCAGTTGCGTCGTCATGTCCTACTCCATCTGTTGGCCGGCAAAGAGCAGCAAACGCCGCGGCTCAGGCTATCAGGGCCGCCCGTCGGACGGTAAAACCCTTGCCTGCGGCCCGGCGCTTAAGGAATCTGAAATTCAGAGATCGCTCTTTTTATGAAAGCCATCGGCAACCACGGTGCTGTCAATATTGCTCTTATCAACCGGAATCGGCGTCAGCAGCCAGGCCGGCACCTCTTTTTTGCCGTTGCTGAGCGTGGCGTTAGATTCCGGCTGCTTGCCCTCGCCAAGTTCAACGGCGATTTTGGCTGCGGCATCCGCCAGCTTGCTGATTGGTTTATAGACCGTCATGGTCTGCGTGCCGCTTTCGATACGTTTGATGGCCGCCAGATCGGCATCCTGGCCGGAGATAGCGACTTTGCCCGCCAGCCCCTGAGCGGAAAGCGCCTGAATCGCGCCGCCGGCGGTGGCGTCATTCGAGGCGACCACCGCATCGATATGGTTGTTATTGGCGGTCAGGGCGTTTTCCATTATTTTCAACGCGTTTTCCGGCAGCCAGGCATCGACCCACTGATCGCCCACTACCTTGATTTTGCCCTGATCGATTAATGGCTTAAGCACCTTCATTTGACCGGCGCGGAACAGCCGGGCGTTATTATCCACCGGCGAGCCGCCCATCAAAAAGTAATTCCCCTGCGGCACCTGCTTTACCATACTTTGGGCCTGAAGTTCGCCGACTTTTTCATTATCGAAAGAGATATAAAAATCGATATCGGCATTATTTATCATGCGATCGTAAGCCAGCACTTTAATGCCTTCCTGCTTCGCTTCGGCAATCACGTTGCTTAATACCTGGCCGTTGTAGGGAATAATCACCAGCACGTCCACGCCGCGGTTGATCATATTTTCAATCTGCGACATCTGCGTCTCTTCATTGCCGTTGGCGGACTGAACAAATACGCTGGCGCCCAGCGCTTCAGCCTTTTTCACGAAAATATCGCGATCTTTTTGCCAGCGTTCAAGGCGCAGGTCGTCAATCGCCATGCCGATCTTCACCTCTTTTGCCTGTCCAGCCTGGCTAAACAGGGCCAGCGCAGCGCAGAGAGCCAGTAACGTAGGTTTCATTTTCATCTTCATTACCCTGTAGGTTGAGGTCATTTTTATTAAGGCGATCCTGAATGGGCTGATGAATTCTTGACCTGATGGCCGGGTTTAGCAATTACAGATTTTTATCCTGGGGTTACGTTTTTTGGTTTATTTCTGATTTTATGATGGCGGTCTATTTTTTAATGCGTGGCGGATTGTTCTGCTGTGATTTTTGCGTGCGGTAACGAAAATCAGGCGATCGAACGGGTTAATTTGCGAGGTATCGCACAGATAATAATTATCTTAATTGCGGTGTGAAATAACATAATTGAGCATTGCTGAGGCGCCGATCAGAATAAAGCTATCTTCGCTGACCATTTCCGGTCACTTGTTAAGGAGTAAAAGATGCAGGCTTATTTTGATCAGATTGAACGCGTTAGCTATCAGGGGCCAGACAGCAGCGATCCGCTGGCGTTTCGTCATTATAATCCTGATGAAATCGTGCTGGGTAAGCGTATGGCGGATCATCTGCGCTTTGCCGCCTGCTACTGGCATACTTTCTGCTGGACCGGCGTGGATATGTTTGGCGTCAGCGCCTTTGACCGGCCGTGGCAAAAAGCGGGCGACGCGCTGGAAATGGCGAAGCGCAAAGCGGATGTCGCCTTCGAATTTTTCTACAAGCTGAACGTGCCTTTTTACTGTTTTCACGATGTTGATGTCGCGCCGGAAGGGGGATCGCTGCAAAGCTATCAGCATAATCTGGCGCTGATGACCGAGGTGCTGCAGGAGAAACAGCAGCAGACCGGCGTCAGGCTGCTGTGGGGCACCGCCAACTGCTTTACCCATCCGCGCTACGGCGCCGGGGCCGCGACCAACCCCGATCCGGAAGTCTTTGCCTGGGCGGCGAGCCAGGTATGCAGCGCCATGCAGGCCACCCATCAGCTCGGCGGCGAAAACTACGTTCTGTGGGGCGGGCGTGAGGGCTATGAAACGCTGCTGAATACCGATCTACGTCAGGAGCGCCAGCAGCTTGGGCGCTTTATGCAGATGGTGGTGGAGCACAAACATAAAACCGGCTTTCAGGGCACGCTGCTGATTGAACCGAAGCCGCAGGAGCCGACTAAACATCAGTATGATTATGATGTGGCTACGGTTTATGGCTTTCTGCAGCAGTTTGGGCTGGAAAAAGAGGTGAAAGTTAACGTCGAGGCGAACCACGCTACGCTGGCCGGCCACAGCTTCCATCACGAAATTGCGATGGCGATAGCGCTGGGTATTTTCGGCTCGGTGGATGCCAACCGCGGCGATCCGCAGCTGGGCTGGGATACCGATCAGTTCCCGAACAGCGTGGAAGAGAACGCGCTGGTAATGTATGAGATCGTGAAGGCGGGCGGGTTTACCACCGGCGGGCTTAATTTTGACGCCAAAGTACGGCGCCAGAGTACCGATAAATACGATCTCTTTTACGGGCATATCGGCGCGATGGACACCATGGCGCTGGCGCTGAAACTGGCGGCGCGCATGATTGAGGCGGGCGAGCTGGATCGGCGCGTTGCTGCGCGCTATAGCGGCTGGAACGGCGAGCTGGGGCAGCAGATCCTGCAGGGCGAGATGTCGCTGGCGGCGCTGGCTTCCCACGCTGCCGCACAGCAGCTTAACCCCCAACATCAGAGCGGACGTCAGGAGCAGCTGGAGAATCTGGTTAACGGCTGGCTGTATCGCGGATAAAACAACGGGAGCCGGAGCATGGTTATCGGCATTGATTTAGGCACCTCCGGCGTCAAGGCGGTGCTGCTGAACGCGGCGGGCGAAGTAGTCGCCAGCCAGACGAAGAAGCTGGCCGTTTCGCGTCCGCAGCCGCTGTGGAGCGAGCAGGACGCGAACAGCTGGTGGCAGGCGACCGACAGCGCGCTGCAGGCGCTGCGTCAGCAGCACGATCTCAGTCAGGTCAGGGCGATCGGCCTGACCGGGCAGATGCATGGCGCGACGCTGCTGGATGCGCAGCATCAGCCGCTGCGTCCGGCGATTTTATGGAACGATGGCCGCAGCCTCGCGCAGTGTCAACAGCTGGAAGAAAAGGTGCCGCAGGCGCGGCAGATTACCGGCAACCTGATGATGCCGGGGTTCACCGCGCCGAAGCTGCTGTGGGTCAGGCAGCATGAGCCGGAGATTTTCTCACGCATCGCGAAGGTGCTGCTGCCGAAAGATTACCTGCGCTGGCGTCTGACCGGCGACTTCGCCAGCGACATGTCTGATGCGGCAGGTACGCTCTGGCTGGACGTGGCGAATCGCTGCTGGAGCGATGCGCTGCTGGGGGCCTGCGGGCTGACGCAGGCGCAGATGCCGACGCTGTTCGAGGGCAACCAGGTCACCGGCTATTTGCAGCCTGCGCTGGCGCAGCGCTGGGGTATGGAAAGCGTGCCGGTGGTGGCGGGCGGCGGCGATAATGCCGCGGGCGCGGTAGGCACCGGGATGATTAACGCCGGACAGAGCATGCTGTCTCTGGGCACGTCCGGCGTCTACTTCGTCGTGAGCGACGGTTTTCTGGCGAACCCGGAAAGCGCGGTTCACAGCTTCTGTCACGCGCTGCCGAATCGCTGGCATCTGATGTCGGTGATGCTCAGCGCGGCGGCCTGTCTGGACTGGGCGGCGGCGCTGACCGGCTGCGCCGATGTGCCTGAATTGCTGGCCGAGGCGGAGCGGGCGCGCCTCGATGTGCCGCCGCTGTTCTTTTTGCCCTATCTTTCCGGCGAACGCACGCCGCACAACAATCCGCAGGCGAAAGGGGTCTTTTTCGGCATGACGCACCAGCACGGTCGGCCCGAACTGGCGCTGGCGGTGCTGGAAGGAGTGGGATACGCACTGGCGGAGGGTATGGATGCGGTGCATGCCTGCGGCATTAAGCCGGAGCGCGTGACGCTGATCGGCGGCGGCGCGCGCAGCCCGTTCTGGCGGCAGATGCTGGCGGATATCAGCGGACAGACGCTGGACTACTGCCGCGGCGGCGATGTCGGCCCGGCGCTTGGCGCCGCACGGCTGGCGCAGCTGGCGTTGCAGCCGGATACGCCGCCGGAAACGCTGCTGCCCACGCTGCCGCTGGAACAGCGCCATCAGCCGGATGCGCAGCGCCATCAGCGCTATCAGGCGCGGCGGGCGCTGTTCGCCAGGCTTTATCAGCAGCTGGCGCCGCTGATGGATACGGATTCACTGTAAAAAAAGCGTCTGGCTTATCGCCGGCGCCGATTGCAGTACGAGAGCACGTCGCGCTTAACTCACCAGATGATGCCTGTCGAGACGGCGCAGGCCCAACGCCAGCAGCAGGCTGCCCGCCAGGGTTACGCTGAAGACCAGCACGATATCCAGCAACGGCCGCTGGGTATAATCAAGGTGATGGGTGCGCATAAAATGGATAAACAGCGCGTGAAAGCCGTAAATCGGCAGTGAATTGCGGGAAATCAGCGCCAGCCCTGGCAGTGGACGCTGGTTCAGGCAGTTTTTAAACCAGATAAACAGGCTCAGCGCGCCGATAAACACCAGCGGGCCGCAGTAGAGATACCAGAGGTCGGAGAACGCGCCGTTAACGTGCAGCTCCTGTTTGGTGCCCAGCGAAATACCCGCCACGCAGGCGAGAAACAGCGCCGCCGCCAGCCAGCTGACGCCGCGCTTTTCCGTATTCATGGCGCCGAGGGCGCGGCCCAGCAGGGCATAGAGCAGATAGTAAATGCTTTCGCCGCTGATGTAGAGATTAACCGGCAGCCACTGGAAACGTCCAGTTGACTGGGCAGCGGTATGGGGATTGGCGATTATCGCCAGCACCAGCACCAGCGCGACGACGTAACCCGCCGTGGTCGGTTTTACCTGAATCAGCGGCGAAAAAAGATAGATAGTGATGATGGCGAAGAAGAACCACAGGTGATAGAACACCGGCTTTTGCAGCAGGTACAGCAGCGACAGTTTTTCACTGATCGGCGTCAGCAGGCTGATATAGAGCAGCGCCACCATACTGTAGAACAGCAGGCAGAGCGCAATGCGCAGAAAATGGCGCGGCTGCGCGCTGCGTTCGCCGAAAAACAGGTAGCCGGAGATCATAAAGAACAGCGGTACGCAGACGCGCGACGCGGAGTTAAGCAGGTTCGCCAGGTCCCAGGCGGATTCCGCCACCCGATCGCTGTTGGTGATATACCAGGTCGTAGTGTGAATTACGATCACCATCAGGCAGGCGACGGCGCGTAAATTATCTATCCAGCCGATCTTTTGCAGAGACATTTTTTCCTCATATCGCGTGCGCTTGCGTTTATGAGGGTAGCCAGGCGGCTGCGCTTCAACAACCTCAGGTTGCCAGCAAACGAATTTATCGGCTTCAGGCCAGGTGACGTCAACCCTGACAAAACAAAGCGCGCGTTGGAGCGCGATCTCAAGCTGCATAACCGTCGGTCAAAGGGTATACTGACCCACACTTTTTAATCCACCCGTATCGCGTGCGAATTCAACATGCAAAAGTTTGATACTAAGACCTTTCAGGGCCTGATCCTGACCTTGCAGGATTACTGGGCGCGTCAGGGCTGCACCATCGTTCAACCTCTGGACATGGAAGTCGGCGCTGGCACTTCTCACCCGATGACCTGCCTGCGGGCGCTTGGTCCCGAGCCGATCGCCGCTGCCTACGTGCAGCCCTCACGCCGTCCTACCGACGGACGCTACGGGGAAAACCCGAACCGCTTACAGCACTACTACCAGTTCCAGACCATTATCAAGCCGTCGCCGGATAATATTCAGGAGCTTTACCTCGGCTCGCTGAAAGAGCTGGGCATCGATCCCACCGTACACGATATCCGCTTTGTGGAAGATAACTGGGAAAACCCGACGCTGGGCGCCTGGGGGCTCGGCTGGGAAGTCTGGCTGAACGGTATGGAAGTCACGCAGTTTACCTACTTCCAGCAGGTCGGCGGCCTGGAGTGCAGGCCGGTAACCGGCGAGATCACCTACGGCCTGGAGCGTCTGGCGATGTATATCCAGGGCGTCGACAGCGTGTACGATCTGGTCTGGAGCGACGGCCCGCTGGGTAAAACTACCTACGGCGACGTGTTCCATCAGAACGAAGTGGAGCAGTCCACCTATAACTTCGAATACGCCGACGTCGATTTCCTCTTCACCTGCTTCGAGCAGTATGAAAAAGAGGCGCAGCAGCTGCTGGCGCTGGAAAAACCGCTGCCGCTGCCGGCCTACGAGCGCATTCTGAAGGCGGCGCACAGCTTTAACCTGCTGGACGCGCGCAAGGCGATTTCGGTAACCGAACGCCAGCGCTATATTCTGCGCATCCGCACCCTGACCAAAGCCGTGGCGGAAGCCTACTACGCCTCCCGCGAGGCGCTGGGTTTCCCGATGTGCAATAACCACAAATAAGAGGCAGCCATGACTGATAAAACTTTTCTGGTGGAAATCGGCACCGAAGAGCTGCCGCCGAAAGCACTGCGTAGCCTGGCGGAATCTTTCGCCGCTCAGGTTACCGCCGAACTGGACAACGCCGGCCTTGCGCATGGCGAAGTCAGCTGGTATGCCGCGCCGCGCCGCCTGGCGCTGAAGGTGGCCAACCTGAGCGCGGCGCAGCCGGATCGCGAGATTGAGAAACGCGGCCCGGCGATTGCCGCCGCCTTTGACGCCAGCGGCGCGCCGACCAAAGCAGCTGAAGGCTGGGCGCGCGGCTGCGGCATTACCGTCGATCGGGCGGAACGTCTGAAAACCGACAAGGGCGAATGGCTGATGTATCGCGCCCAGGTGCAGGGTGAAAGCGCGCAGAAGCTGCTGCCGGGCATGATCGCCACGGCGCTCGGCAAGCTGCCGGTGCCGAAGCTGATGCGCTGGGGCAGCAGCGACGTGCAGTTTGTGCGTCCGGTACATACCGTCACCCTGCTGCTGGACGACGAGCTGATTCCGGCGACTATTCTGGGCATCGAATCTGGCCGCACCCTGCGCGGCCACCGCTTTATGGGCGAGCCGGAGTTCACTATCGCCCATGCCGATCAGTATCCAGAAATTCTGGAAACGCGCGGCAAGGTGATGGCGGATTACGAAGCGCGTAAAGCCAAAATCAAGGCCGATGCCGAAGCGGCGGCGCGTCAGATTGGCGGCAACGCCGATCTCAGCGACAGCCTGCTGGAAGAAGTCGCCTCGCTGGTGGAATGGCCGGTGGTACTGACGGCGACCTTCGAGGAAAAATTCCTCGCGGTGCCTGCCGAAGCGCTGGTTTACACCATGAAAGGCGACCAGAAATATTTCCCGGTTTACGGCAATGACGGCCAGCTGCTGCCGCATTTTATCTTTGTCGCCAATATCGAATCGCGCGATCCGCAGCAGATTATTGCCGGTAACGAGAAGGTGGTGCGTCCGCGTCTCGCCGACGCCGAGTTCTTCTTCAATACCGATCGCAAAAAACGTCTGGAAGATAACCTGCCGCGTCTGGAAACCGTGCTGTTCCAGCAGCAGCTGGGCACGCTGCGCGATAAAACCGATCGTATTCAGGCGCTGGCGGGCTGGATTGCCGCCCAGATTGGCGCGGACGTAAATATGGCGACCCGTGCCGGCCTGCTCTCCAAATGCGACCTGATGACCAATATGGTGTTTGAATTTACCGACACCCAGGGCGTAATGGGGATGCACTACGCACGCCACGACGGCGAAGCGGAAGAGGTGGCGGTAGCGCTGAATGAACAATATCAGCCGCGCTTCGCCGGTGACGATCTGCCTTCCAGCCCGGTAGCCTGCGCGCTGGCGATTGCCGATAAAATGGATACCCTGGCGGGCATCTTCGGTATTGGTCAGCATCCGAAAGGGGATAAAGACCCGTTCGCGCTGCGCCGCGCCGCGCTGGGCGTGCTGCGCATTATCGTTGAGAAGCAGCTGCCGCTCGATCTGCAAACCCTGACTGAAGAGGCGGTGCGCCTGTACGGCAGCAAGCTGAGCAACGAGAAGGTGGTGGATGAGGTTATCGACTTTATGCTGGGCCGTTTCCGCGCCTGGTATCAGGAAGAGGGCCACAGCGTCGATACCATTCAGGCGGTGCTGGCGCGTCGTCCAACCCGTCCGGCGGATTTCGATGCGCGCATGAAGGCGGTTTCGCACTTCCGCACGCTGGATGAAGCCGCCGCGCTGGCCGCCGCCAACAAGCGCGTCTCTAATATTCTGGCAAAAGCGACCGAGCCGCTGAACGATCGCGTACAGGCAGCGTTGCTGAAAGAGAATGAAGAGATCAAGTTGGCTACCTTCGTTACCGCGCTGGAAAGCAAATTACAGCCGTGGTTTGCCGCAGGGCGCTATCAGGATGCGCTGATTGAGCTGGCGCAGCTGCGCGAAGCGGTGGATAACTTCTTCGATAAGGTAATGGTAAACGCCGACGATCGGGAAGTGCGTATTAACCGCCTGACGCTGCTGGCGAAGCTGCGCGATCTGTTCCTGCAGGTAGCGGATATTTCGCTGCTGCAATAATTTTCGCGGCGGGCATGACGCTCGCCAGCCAGCTGCGGCGCCGAATCATTTTCAGGATGGTTCGGCGCCGTTTTTTTTGCAATATTTTCCTTCCGTCATCGCCGATCGGGTGCCGGCGCGGCATGGAACAACGCTCCCGGCTCGCCGCCTGTTCTCTCCGCGCTAAGCAGGAAAAGGCTCTGGCGGTAAACAGGTTTACTCTGCCGGCGCGCCGTTAAACAGCGCCTCGTCGCGCAGGATATGCTCGTTGCCGCGTCGGCGGGTAAAGCCGCTGCGGTCAAAGAACTCCAGCAGCTGAATCGCGATTTTACGGCCGGTGCCGAGCTGGTTGCGAAAATCGGCGGCGCTGGCGGCTCCGGTCGCGGCGGCCTGCTGGCGAATCAGATCGGCGAAGATCCGTATTCTGTCGCTGCGATAGTAACGATCGCGCACGATCGCCGTAACCTGCCCCAGCTGCGCGGCGGTCAGCAGCAGCTGACGAATAGTCTCCTCCTCCTCGCCCAGCCGCTGAGCGATATCGCGAACCCAGAGCGGATCGTCGGCGAACAGCGGCGCCACCCGCTGCCAGAGCTTCGCTTCCTGCGCGTTAAACCTCGGTTTAAAGGTAGGTAAATGCAGCCAGCCCTGGCGATTCACCAGCGCGCCGCGCGCTATCAGCATTTCGATAAGGGCGCAGGCGATCTCCTGTCGTACCTCCGGCAACGCCATACGGCGCAGCCGATCGCGCCCGACGCCGGGCTGATCGCCGTGCTGCTGATGGAAATGCGCCAGCGTGCCCAGCAGCATCTCCTGCCAGCGCTGCGCCACCTGCGCGCCAAGCAGCCAGCCGCCTGCCTCTATTGGCCGCAGCGCCGCGGTGAGCTGCTGCAGCGCCGGCGGCTGCAGCTGGCGCGCCCAGCAGAGCGCGTCAGGCAGGCAGGGCTGCTGTTGCAGATAGCAGTTAATCGCTGCGCTATCGTCCGCGGCGTCGGCCAGCTGATGCAGCCAGCTTAAATAGTGCGGCTGACGTTTGCCGCGCCGTTTGCTGTCCAGCAGCACCACGCGGGCCGCGGCCAGCGTTTGTCGGGCGCTGATATCGCGCAAAATAAGCCGATCGTTATCCGCCAGCCAGAGCGGGGCATCCAGCACCAGCTCCGCCAGCTCGCCTTCCAGCAGCGACACGCGGCCGGTAATGTGGCTGGCCGCGTGATAGATATGTACCGACTGCCACTGCTCCAGCGGCTGCAGCGCCTCAAGCGCCACAATCAGGCGTCGGCTGCCTTCCGGCCGCCCGGCGGCGAGCAGCCAGTCGCCGCGGTTGATTTGTCCCTTTTCCACTTCGCCGCTGATATTCAGAGCGATGCGCTGGCCGCCGTATGCCTGCTGCGTCGGCTGGTTCTGCGCGTGCAGACCGCGTACCCGCACCGGCTGATTAACGCCGGTCAGCCACAGCCGATCGCCGATACAGACCTGGCCTGCCAGCGCCGTGCCGGTTACTACCAGCCCCGCGCCCTTAATGGTAAAGGCGCGATCGATCGCCAGGCGGAACGGGCGCGCCTGCGCGTTTTGTGCCGCGGGCAGCGCGCTGAGATGCTGTCGCAGCGCCTCCAGCCCGGCGCCGGTCACTACGCTGGTGGGGAACCGGGCGCAGCGCTGCCAGCCCAGCTGCTGCGTTAATGCCGTAACCTGACGCGCCACCTCATCGATCCGCGTCGCCGCCACGCGATCGCTTTTCGTCAGCGCGACGGTGAGCGGCGGCTGCCCGGCCAGCTTCAGCAGCGTCAGATGCTCGCGGGTCTGCGGCATTACGCCGTCATCGCAGGCGACCACCAGCAGCGCATGACTGATGCCGCCGATGCCGCTCAACATATTGGCGAGGAATTTTTCATGGCCGGGCACGTCGATAAAGCCCAGTATGCGGCCATCCGGCTGCGGCCAGTAGGCGTAGCCGAGATCGATAGTCATGCCGCGCTTTTTCTCTTCCGGCAGGCGATCGGCGTCGGTGCCGGTCAGCGCCTGCAGCAGGGCGGTTTTACCATGATCGACATGGCCCGCGGTGGCGATAATCATGAGCCCAGCGTCCGTAAAAACAGAGTTTCATCTTCAAGACAACGCAGGTCGAGCCACAGGCGCCCCTCCTGTAAACGGCCAATTACCGGGACAGAGAGCTGGCGCCAGCGCTGCGCCAGCGCTTCCAGGCTGCCGCCGCGTCCGTCGTGCGGCGCAAAGGTGATGGCATAGCTCGGCAGGCGATCCGCCGGCAGCGAACCGCTGCCGATTTGGGAAAAGCAGGGGGCGATCGCCAACTGGTAAGATGCGCCCCACCGTGCCTGCAGCGGCGGCAGCAGCCGTTCCGCCTGTTGCCGTAGCGATTCCCGGTCGCGCGTCAGCAGGCGCAGCGTCGGCAGGCTGTCGTGCAGCCGTTCCGGCTGGCGATAGAGCTGCAGCGTGGCCTCCAGCGCCGCCAGCGTCAGCTTATCCACCCGCAGCGCGCGTTTTAACGGATGCTGCTGCAGACGGGCGATCAGATCTTTTTTGCCAACGATAATGCCCGCCTGCGGTCCGCCCAGCAGCTTATCGCCGGAAAAGCTCACCAGACTGACGCCGCTGGCGATCAGCTGCTGCGGCATCGGCTCGGCGGGCAGCCCGTAGCGGCTGAGATCGATAAGCGAACCGCTGCCGAGATCGCTAATGACCGGCAGGCCGAGTTCCTCGCCCAGCGTCACCAGCTCCGCCTCGTCGACCGCTTTGGTAAAGCCCTGAATCTGATAGTTGCTGGTATGAACTTTCATCAGCAGCGCGCTCTGCTCGTTCACCGCGCTGCGGTAATCTTTCAGGTGAGTGCGGTTGGTGGTGCCCACTTCATGCAACAGGCAGCCCGCCTGACGCATCACGTCGGGTATGCGAAAGGCGCCGCCGATCTCCACCAGTTCGCCGCGTGAGACGATAACTTCTCTGCCGGGCGCCAGCGCCGACAGCATCAGCAGCACCGCCGCCGCGTTGTTGTTAACGATACAGGAGTCTTCCGCGCCGGTCAGCTCGCACAGCAGCTGCGCCAGCGCCCGATCGCGATGCCCGCGCTCCGCCTCGTCCAGCGCATACTCCAGCGTGACCGCATGGCGCGCGGTCTGGCTGAGCGCCGCTATCGCCTGCTCCGCCAGCCGCGTCCTGCCCAGGTTGGTATGCAGCACCGTGCCGGTCAGGTTAAATACCGGACGCAGCGCGCTGCGGCTGCGCTGCGCCAGCCGCGCCGCCGCCTCCTGCGCCCAGTCGGCGTGCCAGCGGGGCAGCTGTTGCTGCTGTCGGATTGCGTCGCGCGCCTCCTGCTGCATGGCGCGCAGGATCTGCGTCAGAAAGGAGGCGCCGTACTGCGCGCCCAGCGCCTGAAGCGCAGGCTCGCGCAGCAGGCGATCGATAGCCGGAAGCTGATGGTAAAGTGTGCTCATAGCATCCCTGTTCTCAGGTGGCTGGCGGCACCGTACGGGCAAAGCTCTCGCGCTGAAAGTTTTTCTCTACCAGCTTAACCAGCGCAGGGCGATTAACGCACCAGTTAGGTGTCACGCGTCGAAAATTAAGGTAACCGATAGCGCAGGCCGCCGCGATATCGGCAAGATTTATCATGTCGCCGTTGAGCCAGGCGCCGCTGGCCGCCGCACGTTCCAGCGCGTCGAGGCCGCGTTCGATCTTATGGCGCTGGCGCAGCATCTCTTCCGGCGATTGCTGTTCTGTCGGGCGCAGCTGCTCGCGCACGATAAACAGCGCCGCGTCGCTGATGCCGTCGGCCAGCGCCTCCAGCTGGCGAACGTTAACCGTGGCCAGCGCATCGTCCGGCAGCAGCTTTGGCGTATGCGGCAGCGTTTCCAGGTAAGCGGCGATAATCGGCGAGTCGTACCAGCAGGCGCCGCTATCATCAACCAGCGCGGGCACTTTGCCTAGAGGATTATATTGCGGAACGTGACTCTCTTCAGACCAGGGGGATTCATTGCTGAATTCAAACGTAATACCTTTTTCCAGCAGGATAACGGAAATCTTACGCACCCAGGGGCTGGTATAGTTGCCGATAAGTTTCATGACGCCTCTCCCTCTGATGGATGGATCAGGCGCCGGGCCGGGAATCGACCCGATCGCCAGCAATCACTCGCTGCCAGGAAACAGGAACGGATTCAGGCTGCTGCGGGCGAAACCCTCCTGCTCCATACGCGCATCCAGCATCAGCGAAGCCAGATCGTCCGCCACCGGATCGACGGCGGGATCTTTCTCCTGCCGCAGCATTTTGAGGTAGGTGCCGCAGTCGCCGCAGCTCTCCGCCTTCACGGCGGACTGTTCACTGTCCAGCGACCAATAGTGTAGATCGCGCGTCTGCTCGCAGTTGGAACATTTGGCGCGAACCACGTGCCATTCGCTTTCGCACAGGTTGCAGTGCAAATAGCGCAGGCCGCCGCTTTCCGTTCCCATATGTATCACGCTGCTTACCGGCACGCTATTACAGACCGGGCAAAACTGGCGCTGGTCGCCATATTCGGCGCGCGCCTTGCCAGGGATCAGCGCCGCCATCTGCGCCCAGTAAACCGACAGGGCGGCCCAGATAAAGGGCGCTTTATCGCTGCTGACTTTGGCGAAATCGTGCGCCAGCAGCGCGGAGGCCAGCTCTTCCAGCTCCGGCGCGGAGGTTTTCTCCAGATTTTCCAGCACCGCCAGCGCCTGACCGCTCATTTCCGGCTTCAGCTCGGCAATCAGCGAGTGCAGCAGGCGCTGCCAGTGCGCGTCGCGCGGCAGCGTATGGATATCGAGCGGCGGTTTGCCGCTGGCGGCGGCTTCACTCAGGCGCGTATGGAGATCCAGGTTCAGCGGGTGATCGTAGAGGACAATTTCCTGCGCTTCCGCAATAAAAGCGACGAAGCGCAGGTAGTCGCCCAGCGGATTTTTCGCCGCCAGCTGGCGTAAACGCGCGGCGCGGCGGCTGTATAAGTTTTTTAGCCGGGGGAAAAGTAACGGCGGAATCATATCCGCCGTTGTTTTGTCGCTTTTCTCCAGCTGTTCCTGCGGGATGATGCGAATAGTCATCAGGGATGTTTATCCTGTTGTGTCGATTGGCTCTGCTGTGCCCGAACAGTGCGATACCAGCGCGGATGGTGCGCCTTCGCCCAGAGCGGCGTGACCCAACCCTCTACCATGGCGGTAATAGTGCCTTTTATCCATAGCGCCGCGTAGATATGCACCATAATCACCAGGATCAGGCCAATCGCCGCGACGGAATGCACCAGCAATGCCAGCCGGATCAGCGGAATGGGAAAGGAAGCGGCGAAATAAGGACGCCAGATCACGATGCCACTCGCCAGCAGCAGCAGTAAGCTGATGATAGCAGCCCAGAATACACACTTTTGCCCCAAATTATAGCGGCCGGTGTCGCCGAACTCTTCATTCCTGATAATTTTGTGGATATTGCGCGCCCAGCGCACATCTTCCCGCTCCAGCAGATTGTGCCGCCAGTAGCGGAAAAACATTACCAGGAAGGCGAAAAACATCGCCACGCCGACAAAAGGGTGCAGGATGCGCGCCAGCTGCGGCGTGCCCAGCACGTTCATCAGCCAGTTAAACGACGGAAAAAAGAACCCCAGGCCGCTGAGAGCGGCAAAGATGAAGCAGAACGCCACAATCCAGTGATTGATGCGTTCCAGCGCGCTGTAGCGCACGATCAGATCGCGCTTTTTCATGATTGATGCTCCTCTTTTTCCTGCTCTTCTTCCTCGTGCTCGCTCACGCGGTTCGGCCCGATGCCCACATAGTGGAAGACCGACGCGGCGAAGGTCGCGGCGAAGCCGATCGCCGCCAGCGGTTTCCAGATGCCTTTCCAGAAGGTAACCGTCGGGCTGATGGACGGATTATCCGGCAGGCCGTGGTAAAGCTGCGGCTTGTTGGCGTGATGCAGTACGTACATAACGTGCGTGCCGCCGACGCCGGACGGATCGTACAGACCGGCGTTCTCGTAGCCGCGGGTTTTCAGCTCTTCAACACGCTCCGCCGCCAGCTGGCGCATATCCGCTTTGCTGCCGAAATGGATAGCGCCGGTCGGGCAGGTTTTTACGCAGGCGGGTTCCTGGCCGACGCTGACGCGATCCACGCACAGCGTACATTTATAGACGCGGTTGTCATCCTCATTCATGCGCGGAACGTTAAACGGACAGCCCGCGATGCAGTAGCCGCAGCCGATACAGTGCTCTGACTGGAAATCGACGATGCCGTTGGCGTACTGGATAATCGCGCCCTCTGCCGGGCACGCCTTCAGGCAGCCCGGATCGGCGCAGTGCATGCAGCCATCCTTGCGGATAAGCCACTCCAGCCTGCCGTTCTCTTCCACTTCAGAGAAGCGCATCACCGTCCAGGATTTCGCGCTCAGATCGGTGGGGTTATCGTATACCCCGACGTTATGCCCGACCTCATCACGGATATCGTTCCATTCCGAGCAGGCAACCTGACACGCCTTACAGCCGATACAGGTGGTGACGTCAATCAGCTTGGCGATTTCCTGCTGATGATCGCGCGCCTGCGGCGGCGGCGTTAAGCCGTTTGTCGCGGAGCGACGAATAATGTCTTGCGACTGATAAGCCATAATCGTTCTCCGTTACACCTTTTCCACGTTCACTAAGAATGCTTTATATTCAGGAGTTTGTGAGTTAGCGTCGCCAACGGACGGCGACAGAGTATTGGCTAAAAAGCCTTTCTGCGTGGCGCCTTCAAAGCCCCAGTGGCAGGGAACGCCGATAGTATCCACCTGTCTGCCGTCAATGGTCAGGCGGCGTAAGCGCTTCGTGACCACCGCTTTGGCCTTGATATAGCCGCGCTGCGAACTCACCCTGACGCTGTCGCCGGCGCTAATGCCTTTATCCGCCGCCAGCTCGGCGCCGATTTCGACAAACTGTTCCGGCTGGGCGATGGCGTTCAGTCGGGCATGTTTGGTCCAGTGTCGGAACAGCTCCGTGATCGAGTAGGTAGTGGCGACATACGGGAAGGCGTCCGCCTTGCCCAGCGTTTTGACATCGTGCGGGAAAATACGCACTACCGGGCTGTGCACCTGTTCCGGATGCAGCGGGTTAGTGGCGGTCGGACTTTCCATCGGCTCATAGTGTTCCGGGAAAGGGCCGTCGGCCAGTTTATCCAGCGCAAACAGGTGTCCCATGCCGTCAGGCAGCATAATGAAGGGACCGATCTGTTTCTCCGGCGCGGCCGTCAGCGGATAATCCGGTACGTCGTAGCCCTGCCAGCGTTTGCCATCCCACTCAATCAGCTTGCGCTGCGGGTCCCAGGCTTTGCCCTGCGGATCGGCCGAGGCGCGGTTATAAAGGATGCGGCGGTTAGCCGGCCACGCCCACGCCCAGCCGGAAATCGCTCCCAGACCTGACGGATCGGCATTGTCGCGGCGCGCCATCTGGTTGCCTTCCTGCGTCCAGCTGCCGGCGTAGATCCAGCAGCCGCTGGCGGTGGTGCCGTCATTGCGCAGTTCGGCAAAGGAGCTGATTTGCTGCCCTTTCTTCAACAGCAGCTTGCCGCTATCGTCGTAGATATCGGTCAGCGCCCAGCCGTTGCTTTCGCGCGCCACCTCTTCCGGCTCCGGATTGCTCGGATCGGTATAGTTCCAGCTCATCGCCAGCAGGGGTTCCGGCGCGGCGCCGCCTTCCTGGCGATAGCGCTCGCGCAGACGCAGGAAGATATTGCCGAGAATTTTACCGTCGTGCAGCGCTTCTCCCGGCGGTTCCGCCGCGGCCCAGTGCCACTGTAACCAGCGTGACGAGTTGGCTACCGAACCGTTTTCCTCCGCGAAGCAGGAAGAGGGCAGACGGAAGACCTCCGTTTGAATCTGCGCCGGATCGACATCGTTAAATTCGCCATGATGCTGCCAGAAGCTGGCGGTTTCGGTGCTTAGCGGATCGATAACCACCATATATTTCAGGCGGGAGAAGGCGCGAAACGCTTTGTTTTTGTTAGGGAAGGCCGCCAGCGGGTTAAAACCCTGAATAATGAAGCCGTTAAACTGCCCCTGCTCCATCATATCGGCCAGCGCCAGGCAGTCGTAGCTCTTATCCCATTTAGGCAGCCAGTCATAGCCCCACTGGTTTTCCGCCGTCGCGTTATCGCCGTAGAAGCTCTTCATCAGGCTGACGAAGAATTTATCGGTGTTCTGCCAGTAGTTAACCTGGCCTGGCAGCGGAGAAACGGGCGTCGCCTGCTGCAGATAGCTGGCAAGCGTGGTTTGCTTTTCCGAAGGCAGCGGCAGGTAGCCGGGCAGGCTCTGCGCCAGCAGGCCGAGATCGGTGTAGCCCTGAACGTTGGAGTGGCCGCGCAGGGCGTTGATGCCGCCGCCGGGCATACCGATGTTGCCCAGCAGCAGCTGGACGATCGCCGCGGTACGGATAATCTGCGCGCCGTTAGTATGGTGCGTCCAGCCGAGCGCGTACAGGAAGGTGGCGGTGCGATCGGGAACGCTGGTGCTGGCTATTGTCTGGCAGATAGCCAGAAAATCTTCTTTGGCGGTGCCGCACAGGCGGCTGACCATCTCCGGCGTATAGCGGCTGGCGTGTTTTTTCAGCAGATTAAGTACGCAGCGCGGATGCGTCAGCGTCATATCGCGTTTGGCCGCGCCGTTAGCGTCCAGCTCATAGTGCCAGCTGGATTTATCGTACTTCTGCGTCGCCTCATCGTAGCCGCTGAACAGACCCGCTTCAAAGCTGAAGCCTTCGCTGACGATCAGCGAAGCGTTGGTGTAGTGTTTGACATACTCGTGCTGGATATGGTCGTGCTGCAGCAGATAGTTGGTCAGGCCCATTAAAAACGCCACGTCGCTGCCGGCGCGCAGCGGGGCATAGATATCGGCGACCGCAGCCGAGCGGTTGAAGCGCGGATCGACCACAATTACTTTAGCTTTATTGTGGGTTTTCGCTTCGATGACCCATTTAAATCCAACGGGATGCGCCTCTGCCGGATTACCGCCCATAATCATTACGACGTTGGCGTTTTTAATATCGTTCCAGTTATTCGTCATCGCGCCGCGCCCGAAGCTGGGCGCCAGTGCGGAAACCGTGGGGCCGTGACAGAGCCGGGCCTGGTTTTCCAGGGCGACGATCCCTAAAGCGCGCGCAAATTTATGGTCGAGCAGGCCGGTTTCATTACTGGCGGCGGAGGAGCAGAGCATGCCGGTAGTGGGCCAGCGGTTTACCGTCACTCCCTGCGCATTTTTTTGCTGGAAGTTGGCGTCGCGGTCTTCTTTCATCAGGCGGGCAATGCGATCGAACGCCTCTTCCCAGCTGATGCGCCGCCACTCGTTTGAGCCTGGCGCGCGATATTCAGGATATTTCAGCCGCTGCTCGCTGTGGATGTAATCCAGCACGCCCGCGCCTTTGGGGCAAAGTGAGCCACGACTAACCGGATGATCGGGATCGCCTTCAATATGATAGATCGAAGAGATAGCGTTCTTTGCGCCGTCGCCGCGACTGTAAATCAGCATGCCGCAACCTACGGAACAATAGGTGCAATTATTGCGGGTTTCTTTCGCCCGTAAAAGTTTATATTCTCTGATGTTCGCAAGAGCAGCGGTGGGGGCAAACCCTAATAAACTCAAGGTCGTACCAGCCATGCCGCCCGCACAGATTTTGAAAAAACTGCGTCTATTAATATGCATAATATTTATTTTTTGCTCAAAGCATTGCCAGAAACAGGGAAAATAACAGCCTCAGAGGTTATTTTTTTGACCGTAATCAAAAAGTAATGGTTTTGTTATAAATATTAAGTCATTAATACTAAAGGGGTACATTCAGAAAATTTAATGATTTGAGCCATTAAATAATCGAAGTGTATCTTTTTACCGTTTATTTATATTAATGTAATTAGCGCTTTCAGCGTGCAAAGTAAAAGCTGCGCCGCCAGATAGCGTTTCGCATTTTTTGTACAGCGATTTCTTTGCGATGCACCGGTTGCAGGTTCAGAATTGCCAGGCAAATGCTGAAGTAATAAGCGGCTTAAGATTACCATCGAATTTGTGTGGCTGTTATAACCAGGTAGACGTAAATTGAACTCTGAAGATCAACAAAATTACGAAGCTGTGAGCAGCTTCACCGGCGCGAGCAAGGCGCTGGTTTGGCAGCGGGACGCGCTGACGCAATCCCGTAGCGACTGGCTGGCCGACGAGGTGCCGGTAGCGCTGGTCTACAACGGTATATCTCATGTCGTCATGATGAGCACCCCCAAAGATTTGGAAGCGTTTGCGTTAGGATTTTCGCTGTCGGAAGGGATTATCGTCGCGCCGGAAGAGATTTACGGTATTGATGTGGTGCCGGGCTGTAACGGCATTGAGGTGCAAATCGAACTTTCCAGCCGCCGCTTTATGGCGCTGAAAGAGCGGCGCCGGGCGATGGCCGGCCGCACCGGCTGCGGCGTATGCGGCGTCGAGCAGCTGAACGATATCGGCAAGCCGATTGCGCCGTTGCCATTCAGCCAGACTTTTGACCTCTCCCTGCTGGATAGCGCGCTGCGGCAGCTGAAAGATTATCAGCCGGTAGGGCAGCTTACCGGCTGTACCCATGCGGCGGCATGGATCGGTGAAGAAGGGCAGTTGGCCGGCGGCTGCGAGGATGTAGGGCGCCACGTTGCGCTGGATAAGCTGTTGGGCTACCGCAGCCGTAGAGGGTGGGCGCGCGGCGCGGCCCTGGTATCCAGCCGCGCCAGTTATGAAATGGTGCAAAAATCGGCCATGTGCGGCGTGCAGATCCTGTTCGCCGTTTCGGCGGCGACGCGGCTGGCGGTCGAAGTGGCGGAACGCAGTAATCTGACGCTGGTAGGCTTTAGCAAACCTGGACGCGCCACGGTTTACACTCATCCAAGACGGTTAATTAATAATTCACTGTAAGCTATTAACTATATTGTTAAAACCACAGGGAGAATATGTTTTTTCTCCCTTTCGGCCAGAACTATAACAACATGCCCCGTGCAATAAAATTCACCGATTGGGCTATTTTACCGCTAAAAAATAGTAATAGATCTATTCCGGTTATCGATCGGCAAAAATAAATGACTATTAAATAAATAGTCATTAAAAGTAATTCAATGAAAAAATAATAATTATAAAACGGCTGTATAGTCTTTTAAGATATTTACAGGTTGCTTCGGCTGTTTTTTTTAGTCTATTATTGGCGAGTGCAATACCCCTGCATGGATTTGTTTCGGGGTGGCGCATAAGTCATCACATTCAAGACTTTTAAATAAAAGGAATTAATATGAAAGAGCTTACCGCAACTGAAATTAACTCAGTTTCTGGTGGATTTTATTTCTCCGCGCCGTTTATCGGCGCATCAATTGGTAACGCAGTTGGTGATGGTGATACCTCTGCGATCCTGGCTGGCGCTGCTATCGCATCTATTGCGTTAGTACCGTATTGCCCGCTGCACTGGGGACTGGGTATCGTGTTAGGCTGTGCTGCTATCATCGTTAAGATTATAGATTGCAACAACCCTGATCCGGAACCGAATCCGGAACCGATTGGCTAAGTTTTTTTAGTCACTCTGTTACTACTAATAGCTCCGATATAAAGGAGCTATTTTTTTAGTAAATTAACTATATTCTTTGATTACCGATAAGCGTAAAACGGCAATACCTGAACATGGTCTATATTTTGTAGCTTATTATTCCGTTAGTAATAAAACTATTTTGTAGTGAAAACCATATTCAATAAAGCGATGTTCTGCTGACAGGAAAACAGAGTAATTCATACCAGTTTAAAAAAGAAATCTGATAAACAGAACGGTGGTATTAATTAAATGAGATCAGGCGGCAGAGATAATAGTACTTATTCTAAAAGATAACGATTTTGTAAATAAGTGATTTGAGCGCCCTGTTGCTTATTTACTTTTTTGTCAGAGTGGTGCTCATAATAAAAAGAAGTGCATAGTATAAATTTGAATAACATTGGGATTTAATTAAAAGGAGTTGTCATGAAAGAATTAAATGCGGTTGAAATAAGTGCAGTAAATGGCGGCTGCTATGGCGGCGGTTACTACGGTGGTGGTTATGGCGGCGGCTATGACTGCAATATCTCCTTCTCGCTGGACTCTATCTTTAATATGGTGTTCAACATCGTTAACGTCAGCGTCAATGCGGCGGTGAGCATTATTAACGTGGTTTCCAACGTGATTATCAACATCGTTAATAATATTCCGGGCAAAGATTGCGAGCCGTGCCCGTGCCCGCCGAACAATGATCCGCTGGGCTAAGGCGTAGCCTTCCAGTATGTGTTAACTAGCCCCGGTCATACGGGGCTATTTTTTTGCCTGTCGTTAGCCCGCTGATGAGCCAGCGGCGGCTTTTTTAACCTTTACCGACGGCGGCGGCGCCGCGGATTTGACGATCCGTGCGTTTTGCGCCGCGCTAAAGACGGGCATTTTTCCAGGATAAGACGGCAAAAACCGCCGGCAGGTGATGCGTAACGAGCGCGCCCCGGAAGCGGCTAACAGCGCGCAAGGTTGCCGACAATTATGGCGTTCAGCTGAGCGCCAGCAGGGATAACACGCCGCCGCAGCGCGCTGGCGCAGGGCCTGGCCGTGCCTGTCGCCGTGCGATTTTTCGCCGCAGCGCCGCTGCTTAAACAAACTTAAAAGAAAGGCAAATCGCTTTTTATTTATCAATGGGTTACGATGATTTTACGGCGGTTGTGCTTTTTGTTGTTCGGCCTTTGCAAATAAAGCATGAAGTCACCGTATCTGGTATAACCTTATAACCAGAAGGGTGATGATAACCCTTTTTTCGATCACTAATTTAACTATAATGATCCAACTGCTTACGCGGTGCTTACAACCAACAGGCGCCGCCCTACAATAAATGGAGATGATGAACATGAGTTATTCACTGCCATCCCTGCCTTACGCATACGACGCACTGGAACCGCATTTCGACAAGCAGACGATGGAGATTCACCACACTAAACATCACCAGACCTACGTCAACAACGCCAACGCGGCGCTGGAAGGCACCGAATTCGCTAACCTGCCGGTAGATGAACTGATTACCAAACTGGATCAGGTGCCCGCAGAGAAAAAAACCGCGCTGCGCAATAACGCAGGCGGCCACTACAACCACAGCCTGTTCTGGAAGGGCCTGAAAACCGGCACCACCCTGCAGGGCGAACTGAAAGCGGCTATCGAGAAAGATTTCGGCAGCGTTGAGAAGTTTAAAGAAGAGTTTGAAAAAGCGGCGGCAACCCGTTTCGGCTCCGGCTGGGCATGGCTGGTGAAGAAAGGCGATAAGCTGGCGGTAGTCTCTACGGCCAACCAGGACAGCCCGCTGATGGGTGAAGCGATCTCCGGCGCTTCCGGCTATCCGATCCTTGGTCTTGACGTATGGGAACATGCTTACTACCTGAAGTATCAGAACAAACGTCCTGACTACATCAAAGCGTTCTGGAACGTGGTCAACTGGGATGAAGCGGCGGCGCGTTTCGCTAATGCCAAATAATATCGCTAATTAAAGCGTTATTAAGCGGCCGGCAGGGCGTTAACCCTGCCGGCTTTTTTATTTTAAAAAGACTTTTCATTGAGCTTCTGTTTAATATGATTGTGAAATATAGCCAGAAAATAATGAATATTTCCTAAACGCTGATTTTATTGGTGTGATATTAACTTTCTGTTGATATTTCTCGACTTATTATTTGTGCATGTTCTCCTGATATTAATAAATAATAATGTCTACTATTACTGACAGCTCAATACCAGCAAGCTCTACCGGATCGCTTTTTTTCCAACTGGCCCGCGGCACATTTAAGCCAAATAAGCTATGGGCGTGCCGGCGTTTTCGCGCCAAGTTTTTATTGCGTTCGCTAGCCTGGCCGGTTACCACTTTTTCCTATATGCAACGAATGTCGCAGCTGCCTGCTATGCGGCAGGCGCTTCATATTCAGGGTTTGCTGCCCGCTAAAATTCATCGCCCCTATCTGTGCGCCAGCTTTAGCGTAAAGCAGCGGGCGCAGGCGCTGCTGGATCATTATGAGGCGGTGCAGCAGCTGTCGCCGCCGCTTCGTCAGCTGCTTTTATCACCGGTTACTCAGCTGGCGGCATCCCTGCGGGGCAAAAACGAGGAGCGCTTTGATATCTCCTGCAGCACCGGACGCTTCGATCGCGAAGGCGAAGTCTCGCTGGTGCTGAGTTACAACGGCACCGCTATCGCCTCGCTCTCTTTCTCTTTTCTGCGCGAGGCGGGGCAGCTGGGGCTGTTAATCGGCGGATTGCAGGGGCCGCGTAAAACGGTGGATGCCGGGATCATTCGCGAGGCGACCAAAGCGGGCCACGGCATCTTCCCGAAACGGTTGCTGATGGAAACGCTGTTCTATCTTGCCGCCTGCTGCCAGGTGCAGTGGATTCAGGCGGTCGGCGATACGACTCACGTTTTCCGCAGCCTGCGCTATCGCCACAGTAAAAAAGAGGTGTTCCACGCCAGCTACAGTGAGTTCTGGCTGTCGCTGAGCGGCCAGGCGCTGGCGGACGGGCGATATCAGCTGCCGCTGGCGATGCCGCGTAAGCCGCTGGAGGAGATTGCCAGTAAGAAACGCGCCGAATATCGTCGTCGCTATGAATTTATGGATACGCTGGAACAGCAGCTGTCGGAAGTGGTGGCCGGAGGCGTCGGCCGGGCGTAGTCCTTACCCGGCCAGCCAGTCAGAACGGTTTTGGCGCAAAGCCGGTCATCTCTTTCAGGTCCATTTCTTTGCCCAGCGCGGTCATGGGATGCACTACGACCAGGCCGCGCACGCTTTTCTTCAGCGCGCCCATATTCGCCTGCTCTTTTTTGGTGATGACGCGATTAAACGGCAGCTTTTGCAGCTTCTGCGCTTCTTTGCTCAGCTTCTCTACGCGGACGTTGCGCAGACGTTCAATCTCGGTGGTCAGCGCTTCTTTTTCTTTCAGCAGCGCGCCGAGCTTTTCCGCATCGCCTGATTCCAGCAGCGCTGGCTCTTTACGATTAAGTATATCCAGCTGATCGCTGAGGCGCTTGATTTCGGCTTTTTCCTGCTCTTTCATGCTTGTTACCTGTACTAATGATTAACCAGTATGATACACGAAAAGCGGGCAGGGCGCGGAGCTTACTTTTTGAAGGCCTGCTTCAGACTGATACGGGAAATCAGCTCCGTCAGGGAAAGCACCATTGTGGATCGCAGCACCTGCTGATAACGCTGCTGCTGCATGGCGCGTAGCTGCGCATCGTCATCTGAGAAATCGGGGCGGGGCGGCCAGGCGCTGACGCAGTGCAGCTCGCCGAACGGGCCTAATATCTCGTCGTCGCTGAAGCGATATTCCGTGCCGTCATGATTCAGCTCTTCGCGCAGCGCCATCAGCAGCTCGCAGTCTTCATATTCCTGACGGCTGATAACGCCCAGGCCATAAATCAGCTTCAGCCGCACCGAAAGCTCGCCCAGCGGGCCGTTGCCCAGCAGTAACGGTTCGACGGCATATTTCACCGCATAGTCATCCTTGCGAAATACCTGAATCACCAGCAGATTGACCGCCTCGCTCAACAGCTCTACGGCGGCAATCAGGAAGCTTCTTACCGAGCGTCCGGCATTCAGGCGTTCCAGCACCTGATTTTCAAAAGCCTGCTTCTCTTCCATTGTTGCCTGTACATTTATCATTCTGCGCGGGGGCACGGTCAGGCCGTGCCCTTGTTGCTCACCGTTAAATGCCATCGGGAGCGTGCGCATTATGGCATTGCGTCATAGGCCTTAACCACTGCGGCAACCACTTCGCTGTTGATATCCAGTCCGGAAATCTGCGCCAGCGCCGCCTGCGGGCCCGATTTTTCCAGCAGCGTCGCCAGTTCCTGCGCCTGCGGATCCTGCTCGCTACGATAGCGCATTGCGGCGGCAATACCTTTGACCAGGTTAACATGTGGCAGCTGATACTCCAGCGTGCCCAGCGTCGGCTTGATTAAACGATCGCCCGCGCTCAGCTTACGCAGCGGCTGGCGGCCGACGCGCTCCACATCATCCTTCAGGTAAGGGTTTTCAAAGCGTCCGAGGATCTTTTCGATATAGGCGGCATGTTTTTGCGCATCGAAGCCGTAGCGTTTGATCAGCACCGCGCCGCTCTCCTGCATTGCGCCCTTCACTACCGCGCGCACCGCCGGATCGAGAATCGCGTCGCGGATGGTCTGATGACCCGCCAGCTGACCAAGGTAGGCGGTAATGGCATGGCCGGTATTGAGGGTAAACAGCTTACGTTCAACAAACGCCATTAGATTGTCGGTCAGTTCCATGCCGGGAATAGAGGGCAGCGGCCCTTTAAACTGCGTTTTATCGACGATCCATTCGCTAAAGGTTTCCACGGTTACCTCCAGCGGATCGCTGCTGTCCGCATCGCCCGGCGGCACGATACGGTCAACGGCGGAATCGACAAAGCCGACATGCTCTTCTACCCAGGCATGGTAGCTTTCCGGCAGCGCGGCCAGCACATGCTGTTTCAGCTGGCTGGTGCCGCGCACCATATTTTCACAGGCGATGATGTTCAGCGGGCGGGCATTAGCGCTATCACTGCGTTTGGCCAGGCCGCGTGCGATGCTGTCAGCGATGCGCGCCAGAATCTGCGGGCCAACCGCCGTGGTAACGATATCAACCCCGGCAATCAGCGTGACGACTTCGTCGCTGGTACTGTTAACCGCGCTGACGCCGGTGACGGTTTCTACCTGCTCCTGTTCGCCCACTACCCGTACCGGATACTGGCGACGGGCGTTTAACGCCTCCAGCACCGCCTGGTTAACGTCTGCGAAAACCAGCTCAATACCGGCATCCGCCAGCAGCTTGCCAATAAATCCCCGCCCGATATTACCGGCGCCGAAATGTAATGCTTTCATCGTTGCAATACCTTTAAAAAAAAAGAGGGGCAAGTCCGCCTTGCCCGGATAAGGGGCCGGGCAGAGCGGCCCCTCAACGTAGAGGTCAGCTTAGGCCGGTTTGCCGGTCAGCAGATCCAACACTTCCTGTACGCTGGCGGTATTGGCCAGACGTTCAATGACGCTCTCATCATCCAGCGCATTGGTCAGGCTGGTAATCACCTGGATATGCTCGTTATTGCGGGCGGCGATGCCGATTACCAGACGAGCGATATCGTCCTGCTCTTCACCAAAGCGCACGCCCTGCGGATACTGGCAGAACACCACGCCGGTTTTCAGCACGCGATCTTTCGCTGCCACCGTGCCGTGCGGTACTGCAATGGACTCGCCCAGGTAAGTGGGCGTCAGCTTCTCACGCTCCAGCATGGCATCAATATATTCAGGCTCAACGTAGCCGCCTTTTACCAGCTGCTCGCCGGCGAAGCGAATCGCCTCCTCTTTCGTGGCGGCGCGCTGGCCGAGAAAGATATTGCTCTCGCCCAGTTTAAACAGGTTAGCCTCGCCGCTGTCATAGCTGTCGCCAAGCGTGGCGTTTACTTTTTCGCGAAGCTCGGCGCTGCGCTGCGCTTCCACCAGGCGCGCGGTCAAATCGCCGTACAGCCCGCTGTCGAGGAAGTTATTCAGCGAAATATGCTGCGCGTGCGGCGCCTGGCGCATGGCGCGTTCAGTCAGATCGCGATGGGTAATCACCAGATCGACGTCGCCCGGCAGCGCGTTGATCGCGGTATTGGTAACGGAAATCTGGCTCAGCCCGGCATCCTGTATTTTTTTACGCAGCACGCCTGCGCCCATGGCGCTGGAGCCCATTCCCGCATCGCAGGCGACGATAATTTTACGCACGTGACTCAGATCGCCGTTCGCTGCGATATTCGCCGCCGCGCCCGCCTGGCCTTTAGACTGCGCCTTCATATCCTGCATACGGCGCGTTGCCGCTTCGATGTCGTCGTCGTCTTTCGCTTTGCTGGTTTTCAGCAGTACCGCAGAAACCACGAAGGAAACCGCAAAAGCGGCCACGATAGCGGCAATATTGGCGAAATAAGCGCCTTTGGGCGTCATTGCCAGTACCGCGAGGATGGAACCTGGAGAAGCCGGAGAAACCAGGCCGCCGTTCAGCAGCGTCAGGGTGAAGACGCCGGTCATGCCGCCGAGGATCACTGCGATCAGCAAACGCGGCGCCATCAGTACGTACGGGAAGTAGATCTCATGGATGCCGCCGAGGAAATGGATAATCGCCGCGCCGCCTGCGGACTGCTTCGCATTGCCGCGGCCAAAAAACATATAGGCGACCAGTACGCCCATGCCCGGACCAGGGTTAGCCTCAATCAGGAAGAAGAGCGATTTACCGGCTTCGCTGGCCTGCTGGATGCCCAGCGGCGAGAAGATGCCGTGGTTAATGGCGTTGTTCAGGAACAGAATTTTCGCCGGTTCAACAAAGACCGAGGTCAGCGGCAGCAGGTTGTGCTGCACCATCAGGTTGACGCCGGTAGCGAGAATATGGGACAGGCCTTCTACCAGCGGGCCGATGGCGAGAAACGCCACAATGGCCAGCAGCATGCCGATAATACCGGCTGAGAAGTTGTTAACCAGCATCTCAAAGCCGCTTTTGATTTTGCCGTCAATCGCCCGGTCAAAGGAGCGGATTGCCCAGCCGCCCAGCGGGCCAGCAATCATTGAGCCGAGAAACATCGGCATATCCGCGCCCACGATCACGCCCATAGTGGTGATAGCGCCCACTACGCCGCCGCGATCGCCGCCTACCAGCCGTCCGCCGGTATAGCCAATCAGCAGCGGCAGCAGGTAGGTGATCATCGGCCCAACCAGTTTCGCCAGCGTTTCGTTAGGCAGCCAGCCGGTTGGAATAAACAGCGCGGTGATGATACCCCAGGCGATAAAGGCGCCGATATTGGGCATCACCATATTACTCAGAAAGCGACCAAAGCTTTGAACCTTGACCTTGACTGATGAGGACATAAAAACACACCCCTTATTGTTACGCGCCGGGAAATAAGAGAGCGCGTGATTTTGTTAAGACGTTACGGCGGGGAGCCGTCGGATTACTGTATGCAGGCGGACTCTAGCACGCGTTTATCACGCTGCGTAGTGAGCGTGCTGAAGTGATTAAGATCACAATTAGAGGTAGAAGGAAGGGCTGTTTTTAGTGAAACAGATCACAGAAAAGCACGGAGAGAAACGCTTTTGCTGCGGATCGGCGGGAAAAAAGCGCTGTTTATTGTGATTTTTATCACGCTTTTTTGCGGTATGTTTCTGTCAGAAATGTGATTTAAATCACAATAAACTTTTGGGCGAAAATGCGTCGGATCACACTTTATCCTGGCACGAAAAAAGCGTGATACGTTATCGCAGCTAATTTTTAATCGTTTTGGCGTAGCGTTGTCGGGGAGCGGCATCCGGGCGGAGAGGGAAGGGATAGCCCGGATGCCGTGAAGCTAGTGGCGATTAAATAAAGTCGGCGCTGCGGAAGGCCGCCAGCGCGTCGCGTTTTTGTTCTGCGGTCATCGGACGCAGCGGACGGCGCGGATCGCCGACGTCAATGCCGTGCAGCTGCATCGCCAGCTTTCCGGCCGCGACGCCGCCGTACTGAACCAGAACGCGAATAATCGCGATGACTTTATCCATACAGGCGGCGACATCCTGATGATTGCCCTGTCTGAAGCTGTCGATCAGGCGGTGATAGAGCGGCGCCGCGTAGTTATAGGTGCTGCCTACCGCGCCAACGGCGCCGCAGGCTAACCCCGCCGGTAAGAATTCATCCACGCCGAATGGAATATCGAACTGGCCGTTATTAACCCGCAGGCAGCGCTGGTACTCATACATGTCACTGGAGTTAAACTTCATCCCGGACAGATTGGGGATTTTATGCGCCGCGGCCAGCAGGAACTGCTCCATATCCAGGCTCAGGCCCGACATGCCGGAGTGGTAGTAGTAAAAGCCTTTCGACGGCGCTGCGGCGGCGATAATGCGGCAGTATTCCACCAGATCGTCAACGGTAGAGGGTTTAAAGAAGCAGGGGCCGATCACCGACGTGGCGAAAATATCCAGCGTTTCAGCATGACGGCTTAGCTCCAGCGCATCGGCGATGCTGAGCGCGCCGGTATGCAGCGTAATGCTTAATTGACCCTGGCTTGCCGCAACCCAGCGCTCGGCAATTTTTTTACGCTCTTCCACGGAACAGTGGATGCCTTCCCCGGTTGTCCCACAGACGTAAGCGCCTTTAACGCCCTGGCTAATCAGATGTTCGGCAATCCGATCGATAACGGGATAGTTTACTTCGCCGTTCGCATCAAAAGGCGTGTGGGGAGCAGCAATAAGTCCTGTTAACTTGGTCATGTAAACCTCTAATGGTGTTTTTCTTCTTAAATTAATTTAATTTGAAGTATTACTCCATGTTAGGGCGTAACCCTGCCGGTTGCAACCGGATAGCGGCAGGGAGAAAAACGGGAGTATCAGAGTGTGATGGGCCGCACTAAATTCGCCCTATTTGAGCATGGACAGCGCATCCATCGTACGCAATTTATTGGAGCGGGCGGTTTCCGGAGCCTTCTGCACCAGCAGCGTATAAATGAGATCGAGGACGAAGAGCTGCGCCGTCTTGGTGCCGATAGAGTCTCCCTGCAGGCGTCCCTGACGGTTGCCGTTAATCAGGGTGAAATCCGCAACTTTACTTAATGGCGATCCCAGATTGTGCGTTAAAGCGACGGTGGTGGCGCCCGCCTGCCTGGCGAGGCTAAGGGCGTGAATAGTTTCCGGCGAATGGCCGGAATGGCTGATGCCGATAGCGACGTCGCCAGCCTTAAGCAGTGCGGCCTGCATATACATAAAGTGATTATTGGTTAAGGCATCGACGCGCAGCCCGATTCGCATCAGCTTGTGCTTCATCTCCTCGGCGGTCAGCCCGGAGGCGCCGACGCCGAAAATATAGGCGCTGTTGCTGAGGTGCAGCGCCTCAACCACGCGTTCAACCTGCTGCATATCCAGCAGGTTGAGCGTTTCTGAGAGTACGGTCGAAATGGCGCCCTGCAGCTTCAGGCCGATGGTGTGCGCGTCATCGCTCTCCTGAATTTCGGCATCCAGCAGCGTGCTGTTGTCATCGCTATCGGTCATGGCCAGCTCAATGGCCAGCTCCATTTTGAAGTTCTGAAAGCCTTTATAGCCCAGAAGCCGGCAGAAGCGGATCACTGACGCTTCGCCCGCGTTTACTTCCTCTGAGAGATCGGCGATGGAAAGCTGAGTTACCCGGTGAGGGGAGGCGAGCACATAGCGTGCGATGCTTTTCCCGACGCGGGTCATACTGTTCTGCATCGCTCCCAGAGTATCAAGTATTTTCCCGGCTTTAACCGGCGAAGTCGGCGTCGTCATCTCTTCCTTACTGTTTACGCGATTATTGGGCGTTCATGATGGGACTCAGCCCATCGTCAGGCAATCAGAATTGCAAAAAAACGGTGTGGCGGCTGAGTATATCCTGAGCAGTAAAAATATATTACCTCTCATCATGTGAGTCAGATCGACTTTTTTCATTTCCATACACCCGATGTCCATGACCCTATTCACAGATTTCATGAAATACTCTTGTGGTGTTTAACTTCTAAAAAATAGAATAATTGGAGTTTAGCTTCATTTGGCTGCAGGATACCTTCCCGTTTCGGCCCTACCGCATAAACGCTTTGCTCATCACAGGAGAGCAATATGAGTAGAACAATAAGTACCACGCCATGGTATAGGCACCTCAATAAGTCGCAGTGGCGGGCGTTCTCCGCTGCCTGGCTTGGCTATTTACTGGATGGCTTTGATTTCGTGTTAATTGCTCTGGTACTCACTGAAGTACAGAGCGAGTTCCAGCTCACCACCGTACAGGCGGCGAGTATTATCTCTGCGGCGTTTATCTCGCGCTGGTTCGGCGGCCTGCTGCTGGGAGCGATGGGCGACCGCTATGGCCGCCGCCTGGCGATGGTCAGCAGTATTATTCTGTTCTCCGTCGGCACGCTGGCCTGCGGCTTTGCGCCGGGATACACCTCAATGTTTATCGCCCGGATGGTGATCGGGATGGGGATGGCTGGCGAGTATGGATCCAGCGCTACCTATGTCATTGAAAGCTGGCCGAAACATTTGCGCAACAAAGCCAGCGGCTTCCTGATTTCCGGCTTTTCCGTCGGCGCCGTTTTGGCGGCGCAGGTTTACAGCCTGGTGGTGCCCGTCTGGGGCTGGCGCGCCTTATTCTTTCTCGGCATCCTGCCGATTATTTTCGCGCTGTGGCTGCGTAAAAATATTCCGGAAACCGAAGACTGGGAAGAGCGCCAGACGAAAAAAACGCCGGTGCGGACGATGGTGGATATTCTCTATCGCGGCAAATACCGCGCGATGAATTTGGTGATGACGCTGGTTGCGACGGCGGCGCTATGGCTCTGCTTCGCCGGGAACCTGCACAGCTCTCTCG
Source organism: Mixta tenebrionis (assembly GCF_006517625.1). Lineage (GTDB taxonomy): Bacteria > Pseudomonadota > Gammaproteobacteria > Enterobacterales > Enterobacteriaceae > Mixta > Mixta tenebrionis. The sequence goes on from NZ_VHQI01000006.1 coordinate 38,470, forward strand.
CGGTAATTGCGCTGGCGCTCATCTGCACGGCTATCTTTGTCAGCTTTATGGTGCAGAGCAGCGGAAAACGCTGGCCGACCGGCGTAACGCTGATGGTTATTGTACTGTTCGCTTTCCTCTATTCCTGGCCTATTCAGGCGCTGCTGCCTACCTACCTGAAAAGCGAGCTGGCGTACGATCCGGCGACGGTGGCGCAGGTGCTTTTCTTCAGCGGTTTCGGCGCCGCCGTCGGCTGCATCGTCGGCGGCTTCCTCGGCGACTGGCTGGGTACGCGTAAAGCCTACGTTTACAGCCTGCTGGCCTCGCAGCTACTGATCATTCCCGTTTTTGCCCTCGACGGCTCCAGCATCTGGGGCCTGGGCATCCTGCTCTTTTTCCAGCAGATGCTGGGTCAGGGCATCGCTGGCATCTTACCGAAGCTGATAGGCGGTTACTTCGATACCGACCAGCGTGCTGCCGGTCTGGGCTTCACCTATAACGTCGGCGCCCTGGGCGGCGCGGCGGCGCCGGTTATCGGCGCGCTGGTTGCGCAGCATCTGAGCCTGGGCGCCGCGCTGGGTTCGCTCTCCTTTGGATTAACGTTTGTGGTGATCCTGCTGATTGGCCTGGATATGCCCTCCCGCGTACAGCGCTGGATTCGCCCGGAAGCGTTACGTACTCATGACGCCATTGATGGCAAGCCATTCAGCGGCGCGATTGTTCGTAACGACAAAGCGGATGTCCCGCTTTGCAGTAAACACTAAATTAACGCGTCCGGCGCTGTCGGGCGCAAACTGAAGTAAGGGTGAGCGCTATGTTGTTATTTGATACTTTGGATGCAAAGGTTAAAGAATTGGGTGGTCTTATTGTTTCCTGCCAGCCGGTGCCGGGCAGCCCGTTAGATAAACCTGAAATCGTTGCGGCGATGGCGCAGGCGGCGGTACAGGCGGGCGCGGTCGCAGTGCGTATTGAAGGCGTTAACAATCTGAAGGCGGCGCGTGAACTTATTTCAGTCCCCATTATTGGCATCATCAAGCGCGATCTGCCGGATTCGCCGGTACGCATCACGCCGTTGCTGGATGATGTGGATGCGCTGGCGCAGGCGGGCGCGGATATTATCGCTTTTGACGGCACGGAACGCCCGCGTCCGGTCAGCGTGGCGGCGATCATTGAGCGGATTCACCAGCAGGGCTGCGCGGCGATGGCGGACTGCTCCAGTCTGGAAGACGGCACGCAGTGCCACCTTCTCGGTGCGGAAATCATCGGCACGACGCTGTCCGGGTATACCACGGACGTAGTGCCGGAAGCGCCCGATTTCCCGCTGGTGCGGGCGTTGAGCGCTAAAGGCTATCGGGTAATTGCCGAAGGGCGGTTTAACTCTCCGGCCCTCGCGGCGCAGGCTATACAGCACGGCGCCTGGGCGGTAACCGTCGGTTCCGCGATTACTCGTCTTGAACATATCTGTCAGTGGTATCGCGACGCGCTGGCCGGGGCTGCGGTATGACAACGCTGGCGATTGATCTTGGCGGCACGAAGCTGGCCGCCGCGCTGATTGACGCGCAGCGGCGCGTGCTGGAGCAACAAACGCTGCCGACGCCGGCCGGCAGAACGCAGGCGGCGCTGACGGATGCGTTAAGCGCGCTGGTCGCGCCTTTCGCCGGGCGGGCGCAGCGGGTGGCGGTCGCCTCTACGGGAATTATTCGCCACGGCGTGCTCACGGCGTTAAACCCGGATAATCTCGGCGGCCTGGCGCAGTTTCCACTAACGCAAACGCTGGCGCGCCTCACGGGTCTGCCGTGCCTGGCGGTGAACGATGCGCAGGCGGCGGCCTGGGCCGAATATTGCGCTCTGCCTGCCGGGGTAAGCGATATGGTGTTTATCACCGTTTCAACGGGCGTGGGCGGCGGCATTATCTGTAACGGTAAGCTCCTGTCCGGGAAAGAGGGGCTGGCGGGGCATATTGGCCATACGCTGGCCGATCCGCACGGCCCGCGCTGCGGCTGCGGGCGTACCGGCTGCGTGGAGGCTATCGCATCCGGCAGGGGAATCGCCGCGCTGGCGACTGACGATCTGCAGGGCATGACGGCTAAAGCGATTTTTGCCCAGGCGCAGAACGGCCATCCGCAGGCGATGTCGTTAATCCGCCAGTCGGCGAAAACCATCGCCCGGCTGATTGCCGATATCAGGGCGGGCTATGACTGCCAGTATGCCGTGTTGGGCGGCAGCGTCGGGCTGGCGCCTGGCTATCTGGATCTGGTTACGGCATATCTGGCGCAGGAGCCGGCGGTCTATCACACCACTATTACCGCCGCACGCTATCAGCATGATGCCGGCCTGCTGGGCGCGGCATTATTAGCAGAGGAACAAGCATTATGATTATTGGCGATATTCATCATCCGGAATGCGCGGGTCTCTCTCCCGTCCTGCTGCAGGCCGTGAGGCTGGCGCTAAAGATGCAGCCGCAGCAGTGCGAGCCTGGGCGCTATGATTTACAGGGCGATGAGATTTATATGAACGTCATGCGCTTCGCCACGCAGCCGGCGCAAAGTAAAAAAGCGGAGCTGCACGAAAAATTTATTGATATTCAGATCCTGCTGGAAGGCGACGAGACCATCCATTACGGCGTGGTCGGCAGCGCCCGCGAGTGTGAAGCGTGGCATAAAGAAGAGGACTATCAGCTGTGCGCAGCCATTGCCGGGCAGCAGCAGGTGGCGCTGAAGCCCGGTATGTTCGCTATTTTCTTTCCTGGCGAGCCGCATAAGCCGGGCGTGCAGGGCGCGCAGAGCGCTGAGATTAAAAAAACGGTGATTAAGGTTAATCACGCGCTGGTGGCCGGATAACGTAGCGCCGCCTGCCGGGCAGCGCTCTGGCGGCACGCTATGATTATTATCCGCAAAGATAGCCGCCGGTACGCCTGGCGAGCAGGCCGGCGTAAGCGCCAGCCGGCGCTTATCAGGATGTTAAGGCGTCGTCGTTGCCGCACGACGCCTCCGGCTGTTACTGGAAGCCGCCCTGTACGGCGCTTTGCGCCTGCGTCAGCGCCTGCGCTTTAGCCGCAACGTTGCTTATCAGCGTATTGTACTGGCTTGCCTGCTGCTGGGTAGGAAACTGGACGCCATTATCGTTAAAGCTGACGCGCGCCCCCTGCTGTTGCAGGAAATCGCCCGCCTGCACCACATCCTGACTCAGCGACTGCAGGGCCGGCAGCAGCGGCATCAGCGAGGCGGCTGGCTGCGTAACCACCCTGGTATAAATTCGATCGTAGACCGCTTTTAAGTCATCGGGCTGCCTCAGCGTTGCTTTGCTGCCGTCTGCCTGATTTTTCGCGTTCTGAATCTGCTGCGCCAGCACGCTCAGCGTGCCGCTGGCCTGGCGCAGCGTATCGCGGTGGGTCAGGTAATCCTGCGGAATGCGAATCGCGGACAGCTCATCCACCACCGGACGCAGTCCCTGATCCACCGCTTTATTCACCTGCTGGGAAAAGTTATAAATAATGGCGTAATCGTTGGCATAGTTGCCAAAGCGTTGCTTCTGGTCTTCACTTAGCGCAGGCAGATGCTCACCGCTGCGCATTACGGTATTCTGTAAAAAGTCGCTAAAGGCCTTGCGCTGATCGCCTTCTTTATCACCGCAGCCGACAAGCTGCGTCACAACCAGCAGCGCGGCCAACGGTAGCCACAGACGCATCCAGACGCGGGAAATTCCGGTCGCCATAGCGTTTACTCCTGTAAATTAATGAACTATCTGTTTGATTAAGCAGCATAGCTGCTCCCCTTGAGATGCCTAAAGCATAGTTCAATGCGTTCAGGCTGAATATACCTGGCAATAAATTAACGGACCGGGCTGGCGGAAGATAGCCTGATTTAGCCGCCGCGCCAAAAAAGAGCGCAACCTTACCCAGGCCGGCTGGCTATTCGCCGCCGGCGCCGTAGTAAAACAGGAGAAGCCGACGTTTAATTGCTCAACAGATAATTAACCGCTGGTTGTATGTTATCAACGAAGCCGGCGCTTATCAGGAAGACGACGTCAGCCAGGATGAACAGGGATAGCGCGACTAAAAATGGAGCGGAGGTTACCCCTCTTTTTTATTCATGCCGCGCCAATAATAAACCAGATGGTTTCTCTGCTTTACATTAATAATATAACTTTTGTCTAATGGGGCGTTTAAAGGAGAAACGTATTTATCAAAATAACAAACCCGGCCGCTTTTCCGCTACGCTCCCGGCAGATTAATGGTATCGACATGTCCGGCGCTTATCCTGTTTCTATATTTTTCCGGGGAGTTTTTTCGGATTATTTCTACAGTTTCTTTCCTTTTTCTGTCGTATATATTTTATCGCGGTACGGATTAAGAACCAGAGCGAACCGCCGCCGGGAAATGCCACGCGGGACAGGCAAAGAAGTTATTTCATAAATCAGCTTTCGCCGCAGTTCAGGTTAAATTTTTTATTATCAGAAATGCATCGGGAAAGAGACACCTATATAATCTGGATCGGGGCGCTGAGCGCGATCGTAACAGCGGACGCGCGTCGACTTGCTTGTTTTATTGCGCGCGCTGGAAACGCAGTCGTTATAGCGTTCAGCATTGCTGCGCTCGTCGCCATGCAGGCGCGGCGTGGCGTTTTTATCAGTTGGGTAGCTATCGCCCAGCTCCCAGCCCCTTTCGCTGCTGCATCCCGCCAGCAAAAGTAAGCAAATCACAGCGATATTTTTCATGCTTGCTCCTTATCATCGTTTTCTTCGTCATCGTCTTCGGTATAAATTAATATATCGCCAGGCTGGCAATTCAGATGTTTGCATATCTGATTTAATGTTTCCAGGCGGATACCTTTCACTTTGCCATTTTTAAGCAGCGACAGGTTTTGTTCATTGATGCCAATTAGCCTGGAAAGCTCTTTGGAACTTATCCCCCTTTTAGCGATTAAAACGGTCAGATTAATAGTTATTGCCATAGTTCCTGCTTCAGATAATTAAACTGTTTTCATCATCTATAATTTTTGCCCTGCTCAAAATCATAGAGAAAGTATATATAGAAAGACCGACAATAAACGAACGGGTTTCCTCTGCGCTTATACCATAGGATAAAATAAACACCGGTTTGCCTTTCAGGGTAAAAGCCAGCATTTGCAACGTATCTTTAAGCGCCGGAAAACAGGCATCAAAAATAATCAGAATACTTATCGTCTTCAGAAGATTTATATTGATTTTGTCCCAGAAAATATTCATACGAAACCGGTTAAATATTACTGCGCCAAGGATTAACGCCACATAGTAAGGTATAAACCCGATATAATCCAGCGTTAAGGTAATGCTGTATATTAGTTTGCCGCCGACGGGGTAAAGATGCAGTTCGGGATAATATTCACTGTAGCCCTGATAAATTTTTTGAAAAGCCCGATCGTGGAACCAGTCGATCTGCATAATCCATAGTTCTACCAGCGAACTGGCTACCAGCAGCAGACTGACCAACACGCACAGGCAACGAACTTTCCCCGGCAGGCCATAGCCTGCGGCAGAGGCCGGCTGAATCATTTCCGTTTCTTTCATTTGTTATTACTCCATGTGAAGAGAATATTATCGTATAACGATAATTTATTATCGTCAAACGATAATAATCGCGCTATTTGCGCAGCCTGCCCGGCGCTGTTATTAATGGGTTCGACGGCAAAAAAACTAACTATCAATGAGTTAACGCAAGAAGCCCGTCGCCGTGTAAAGCCAGGATGACGCTTAAGCGAGCCAGAACCGCCAGCGTCAGCCGCAGCGGGCTGCGCCGCTGCCGGCGCGCAGCAAGATCGAAAAATAGTCGCAGATCGGGCAGCAAAATGCCCACGATCGTCTAATACTTAAATTCCCGATTTATGTTGCACTGTCCTGCCCTGTTTACCTTTGCAACAAACCGGCATTCTGAGCCTGGGTCTCAGGCTCTTATCTCTGTTCTCTTTCACGTTGTTCATAGTGAGTTTTAGGAGTTTGCTATGGAAGTAAAAGATCCCATGGTTGAGTTACTCAGCAGTCTTGAGCAAATTGTATTGACACGGAACGTTGGTGGTACGTTGACAGCGCAGCAAGAAAAAACGGTTTCACTGCCCGAACCACAGCGCCTGCGCGAAATGACCGGTATGAAAATTGATGAATTTGCCCGCGTGATGGGCGTGAGCGTCTCTTCGGTGAAAAGCTGGGAAGCGAGACGCACCCGCCCATCAGGCAGCGCACAAAAGCTTATGCAGCTGCTGCATTCGAACCCTTACCTGGGCCGCCAGCTGCTTGACTGATCGTATTGCCAGCAAAACAAACCCGCCGCCCGGCGGGTTTTTGTTATCAATTTTAAACCACCTGCTGTGGCGGTGGCGATGGTTTGTCCGCGATAAACCACTTCCTGCGGCTGGCGATATAGTCCGTTTTCAACCCCGTTTAGCGGCGTAGCGATATAGCCCGCTTTACATCGTCCTCTCTTAACCTCTTCTGAGCCTGCAATAGCGCCTCGGCCAGCGCCAGCCTCAGACAGCGCGCGGTAACTTCCCTGCCGCAGGCGCCGGGCTTGTTTACTGTGCATACTTCGCCGCCTGACGCTGAAACCAGGCCTCCGGCACGTTATAAGGGCGCTGGCGCAGCTGCGCGATACCCTGGGCGATAGTGGCCTGCGCCTGCTGCCAGAGTGTGGCATCGCCGCGCTGCAGCAGCCCGATCTGCACCTGTTTTTCCACCAGATAGATGCGGGCGAAATGCGCATCGTACCGCACGATAGCGCGGGTGTTATCGATAATATCCGCCAGCTTAATGGTCTGCGCCTGCGGCGAGGCGTCGGCGGTATGACGAAAGTGCGCTACCTTGCGCGCCGCGCGATTTTTTGCCTGCGGCTGCTTGCTGTCGGTAAGCATCGCTACCAGCGCCGCGACCTCGTCGCCGAACTGGCGTCTGATATCGTCCAGCGTGGTGCCGGTATCCTCCACGGTATCATGCAGCCAGGCGGCGGCAAGCATCGCTTCGTTATTGGTTACGCTGCGCACCAGTTCAACCACTGCCGCCGGATGGACGATATAGGGCTCGTCGGTATATTTACGGCGCTGCCCGGCTGCGGCATGCACCTCCGTGGCGTAGCGTCTTGCCTGTTCTTCCAGTGACTGCATGGCTGGCTCCTGTGCTTCAGCGACATATTGCTTGCAATTATGTAGTGCGCTATCTATATTGTCACGCATGAAACCGCAAGATGATAAAAAAATCCTCAGCGCGCCGCTGCTGCTGGATAACCAGCTCTGCTTCGCCCTTTACTCAGCGAACCTGGCGATGCATAAGCTCTATCGCCAACTGTTGACGCAGCTCGAACTCACCTATCCGCAATATCTGGTAATGCTGGTGCTGTGGCAGCGCGACGATGTGACGGTGTCTGATATTGGCGAGCGGCTGTTTCTTGATTCCGCCACGCTGACGCCGCTATTAAAGCGTCTGGAGGCGGCGGGCATGGTTTCACGCCGGCGCTCGCGGCTGGACGAGCGCCAGGTGGTGGTGACGCTGAGCGCGGCAGGGCGTGCGCTACGGGAAAAAGCCTTAAGCATTCCTGAATCCGTGCTCTGCGCTATTGACTGCGATCCAGAGGCGCTACAGGCCCTTAAGGCGCAGCTGGATCGGCTGCGTGACAACCTTATCCGCTAGCGTCTTACAGGTCAGCCGCTGGTAAAGGCGGCTGAACAGGCTAAAATTTATCGTGCCGGGTCTATTAAATAGTCCGCGATTTAATCGTGAACATACAACAGGAAGGGGTTTACCATGTCATTAGAAAAAGTTATTTATCGTGCGAAGGCTAAAGCTACCGGTGGTCGTGATGGCCGCGCCACCTCTTCTGACGGCGTGCTGGATGTTAAGCTCGGCGTGCCGAAAGAGATGGGCGGAGCCGGCGGTGAAGCGACCAACCCGGAGCAGCTGTTTGCCGCTGGCTACTCCGCCTGCTTCCTGGGGGCGATGAAGTTCGTTGCCGCTCGCGATAAAATCACCATGCCGAAAGAAGCGTTTATTGAAGGTGAAGTGGGTATTGGACCGCTGCCGACCGGTTTCGGTATTGAAGCCACGCTAAACATTAATCTGCCGGGCATGGATCGCGCAGAAGCGCAGAAGCTGGTGGATGCCGCGCATATCGTGTGTCCTTACTCTAACGCCACCCGCAACAATATCGACGTTACCCTGAATATCATCAGCTAATTCTCCAGGCGGGCGCCGGCTCTGCGCGTCCGCCGCGGCTTTCTTTTCATGTGACAAACTGCGCATTTTCTCGTCACGATGGCAAAATTTCGCCGATCGTACCGGGCCATTGTGGTTAACTGGCCGCGCTTTACCGGAAAAGGCTCCTTTTCCGCTCAGCATCCGCTGGTTCATCCTGCCGTGAAAATATTGCCTTCCCTGCAAGAACTCTGGCGCAGCCGGGCGGTCTGATTATCGTTTGTGAAATATGTTGCGCCGGGAATAAAGAAGGTTGAATGAATTACATTAAATCGCTTACCCAGCAAAAGCTCTCTCTTTTGCTGTCGCTCTACATCGGCATTTTGCTGAACCTGCCCGTTTTTTATCGTCGGTTCGATCCTTTTCTTAGCCAATCCACTTTTTCTAACTGGCTGTCTGCGGCGGCGGAAGTGGTGGCGATAGTTCTGCTCACCTTCTTCCTGATGCGCCTGCTGTCGCTGGGCGGCAAGCTGGCGTACCGCATTCTCGCCACGCTGCTGGTGCTGATTTCGGTCGCCGCCGCCTACTATATGACCTTTTTTAACGTGGTGATTGGCTACGGTATCGTCGCCTCGGTGATGACCACCGATATCGATCTCTCTAAAGAGGTGGTGGGTTATCAGTTTGCGTTGTGGATGGTGCTGCTCAGCGCGCTGCCGCTGCTGATGATCTGGCGCAACCGCCTGCGTATGACGCTGATCGAGCAGCTGAGAACGCCGGGCCAGCGCCTGCAGCCGATGGCGATTATGCTGCTGGCGGTGGCGCTGGTCTGGCTGCCGATCCGCTATTTTGACAAGCTGCAAAAAGCCAATGAGGAAATTACCAATATCGATCTGCCCAGCTACGGCGGGGTAGTGGCGCACTCCTATCTGCCCTCTAACTGGCTGTCGGCGCTGGGGCTGTTTACCTGGACGCATATTGATGAGGCGGTAGACGGCGAAGAACTGCTCGACCCGGCGAAGCAGTTTACCTACATCGCGCCGGCGGATATCGATGATACTTACGTGGTGTTCGTCATTGGCGAAACCACCCGCTGGGATCATATGGGGCTGCTGGGCTACCAGCGTGACACGACGCCGAAGCTCTCTCATGAAAAGAATCTGGTGGCGTTCCGCGGCGAATCCTGCGATACCGCCACTAAGCTTTCGCTGCGCTGTATGTTTGTGCGCGAGGGCGGCACTATGGATAACCCAGGGCGTACGCTGAAGGAAGAGAACATCTTTTCCGTACTGAAATCGCTTGGCTTCAGCTCCGAGCTGTTCGCCATGCAGAGCGAAGTCTGGTTTTACGATAACAGCCATGCGGATAACTTCGTCTTCCGCGAGCAGATCGGCTCTGAGCAGCGTAATCAGGGCAAGCCGGTTGACGATATGCTGCTGATCCCGGAGCTCAGGGCGTCGCTCGATCGTCACCCGAACGGTAAGCATCTGGTGGTGCTGCATACCAAAGGTTCGCACTATCTCTATTCCCAGCGCTATCCGCGCAGCTATGCGCGCTATACCCCGGAATGCATGGGCGTTGATGAGAAGTGCAGCAAGGCGCAGCTGATTAACGCTTTCGATAACTCCGTGCTTTACACCGACAGCGTGCTGGACAGCGTTTATGACCAGCTGCGCGATAAAAAAGCGATCGTGTTCTACGCGGCGGATCATGGTGAATCGATCAGCGACAACATGCACCTGCACGGCACGCCGCGCGATATGGCGCCGCCGGAGCAGTTCCGCGTGCCGATGATCGTCTGGGCTTCCGACAGCTGGCTGGCGGAGAGCAACCATCGTCAGGCGTTTGAGCGCCTGCAGGCGCAGCAGCGCGTCGGGAAAACCCATCGCCACGTTGAGCTGTTCGATACTATTCTCGGCTGTCTCGGCTACAGCTCGCCGGACGGCGGCATCAGGGCGGAGAATAACTGGTGTCAGGCGCCGGGCGCTGAAACGGCGGGAAAAAGCTGACGTCGATACGCCGGCGGCGTGAATGCTTTTCAGCCAGTTAAGGCATATGGCGTGAAAAAGTCATTGACGCCTGGCGGCGACCTGAGTAAGATGCGCCCCCATCGGCGAGTAGCGCAGCCTGGTAGCGCAACACGTTCGGGACGTGTGGGTCGGAGGTTCAAATCCTCTCTCGCCGACCAAATCCCCAACCCCAGTCAGCAATGACTGGGGTTTTTGCTTTTTGCGCGCCGGTTATTTTCCCGCAGCTCGCCTTTGCGCCGGCCCTAAGTCCTGCTTGCGTCATAGCCAACGGTTATTCTCTTTTGGGCAGTCATAACCTTTGCTTTTAGCGTGCCCGGCGCAGCAAAGGCGGTTAAGCGTTATTATTGGCAGTCGCCGCGCCGCAGGCCGCGTCTTGTCTGTTCTGTCCGCTTATTTTGCAGCGCGTCCGTATCACTTTTCTTTCTCTGCATCGTCCCGGGCCGCCGCGCCTCGCCGCAGCATTTTTAGCTGCCTTCCCGCCGGAACGGCCGCTCAATCGTTCAGTTATTCAGCATCCAACGATAAAATTTAAAGCTTTTTTTACCGCGGAACGCACTGAGCGGCGCGCTTTTTACCCGATCTTTATGCGGGCAACTGGCAAAATGCTGAATTTTTCATCTGGCTTTGTTAGCGGATGGTTTTTTTTATGTTTGCTTGCTGTTTCTCACACTCTGTGTAAATACCTCACATCCGTATTGACGTCTTTGCGATCTGTTGACAAATTGATGTTTCACCGGGGGAAGGGAAGCGGATTCTTCTGATAGATTTCGCGCTGTCGAGCCGTCAATGCCGCCACTTCACTCCAGACGCCTTCGGGCATTCGCACCGGCCGCACAAAAAAAACACAGGTCGGGCATACGCGCAAACACACATCACATTGGAGCATAAGCATGAGTATTTCCTTGGTTAAATCAGGGGTGCTAAAGGTTGGCCTGAGCCTGATTGCAATGACCGTGGCCGCCAGCGTTCAGGCTAAAACTCTGGTTTACTGTTCAGAAGGATCGCCGGAAGGCTTTAACCCGCAGCTGTTTACCTCCGGCACTACCTATGACGCCAGCTCGCGCCAGGTCTATAACCGTCTGGTGGAGTTCACTATCGGCACCACCGAGCTGCATCCGGCGCTGGCTGAGAAGTGGGAGGTCAGCGAAGATGGCAAAACCTATACCTTCCATTTGCGCAAAGGGGTGAAGTGGCACACCACCAAAGATTTCAAACCCACGCGCGATTTTAATGCCGATGATGTGGTGTTTACCTTCGAGCGCCAGCTCGATAAAAACAACAAATACCACGGCGTTTCCGGCGGCAATTACGAATACTTCGAAGGCATGGATATGCCAAACCTGCTGGCGAAAGTAGAGAAGGTGGATGACTACACCGTGCGCTTTACTCTGACGCGCCCGGAAGCGCCGTTCCTTGCCGATTTGGGGATGGATTTCGCCTCTATCCTGTCCGCAGAATATGCTGACAAAATGCTGAAAGCGGGTACGCCGGAAAAAGTTGACCTCAACCCGGTCGGCACCGGCCCGTTCCAGCTGCTGCAGTATCAGAAGGATTCGCGCATCCTTTATAAAGCTAACGCCGATTACTGGGGTACTAAACCGAAAATCGATCGGCTGGTCTTCTCCATTACGCCGGACGCCTCGGTGCGTTACGCCAAGCTGCAAAAAGGCGAGTGCCAGGTGATGCCCTATCCGAACCCGGCGGATATCGCCCGCATGAAGCAGGATAAAAACATCAATCTGATGGAGCAGCCCGGTCTGAACGTCGGCTATCTCTCCTACAACGTCGAGAAAAAACCGCTGGATAACCTCAAGGTTCGCCAGGCGCTGACCGTGGCGGTAAACAAAAAGGCGATTATCGACGCTGTCTATCAGGGCGCGGGCCAGCCGGCGAAAAACCTGATTCCGCCCACCATGTGGGGCTATAACGATGCGGTGCAGGATTACGCTTACGATCCGGAAAAAGCTAAAGCGCTGCTGAAAGAGGCGGGCATGGCCGATGGTTTCTCTATCGATCTCTGGGCGATGCCGGTACAGCGTCCTTACAACCCGAACGCGCGCCGCATGGCGGAGATGATTCAGGCTGACTGGGCGAAAATCGGCGTGAAGGCGAAAATCGTTACCTATGAGTGGGGCGAATACCTCAAGCGCGCCAAAGATGGCGAGCATCAGACGGTGATGATGGGCTGGACCGGCGATAACGGGGATCCGGATAACTTCTTCGGCACGCTGTTCAGCTGCGCCGCGGCAAAAGATGGTTCCAACTATTCGCGCTGGTGCGACAAGTCGTTTGAGGAACTGATTCAGCCGGCACGCGCCACCGAAGACCACCAGAAACGTATCGAGCTTTACAAACAGGCTCAGGTAGTGATGCACGACCAGGCGCCCGCGCTGATCATTGCCCACTCCACGGTATATGAGCCGGTCAGCAAGAAAGTTTCTAACTACGTGGTGGATCCGTTGGGCGGTCACTATTTCGTTAACGTCGATATCGCTGAATAATCAACAGGGCCAGCTTCGCCTGGCCTGATATCCCTGAGCCGTCGTCGTCCATATTCATTATGGGCAGCGACGGCCCGACGGCGATAGCTGTGGGCTGAAGTAGCTTCATCCCCTTTCCCGGACGAAAAAATGGCTAAGGCGCAATACACCGCGTCGCGGTTGGCTTCACGCCAACGCAGGCATGTGAGCAAAACCCGCCCGGCGCGGCGGGATAAAAACAGAGAAACCGGATTATGCTGCAGTTCATATTCCGACGTTTGGGGTTGGTTATCCCAACGTTTATCGGTATTACCCTTTTAACCTTCGCTTTCGTGCATCTGATCCCCGGCGATCCGGTGCTGATCATGGCGGGCGAACGCGGGATCTCCCCGGAACGCCACGCGCAGCTGATGGCCCAGCTTGGTCTGGATCAGCCGATGTGGAAACAGTACCTCACCTACATTAATGGCGTGCTGCATGGCGATCTCGGCATCTCGCTGAAGAGCCGCACGCCGGTATGGGATGAATTTGTCCCGCGCTTTAAAGCCACGCTGGAGCTGGGCTTCTGCGCCATGCTGTTTGCGATGATTGTCGGTATCCCGGTTGGCGTGCTGGCGGCGGTAAAGCGCGGCTCGGTTTTCGACCATACCGCAGTCGGCATCTCGCTGACCGGCTACTCCATGCCCATCTTCTGGTGGGGCATCATGCTGATTATGCTGGTTTCGGTGCAGCTTAACCTGACGCCGGTTTCCGGGCGTCTGGGCGATGCGGTTTTTCTGGATGATACGCAACCGCTGACCGGCTTTGTGCTGATCGATACCTTAATCTGGGGCGAAGCGGGCGATTTTCAGGATGCAGTAATGCATATGATCCTGCCTGCGATTGTGCTGGGCACCATTCCGCTGGCGGTAATTGTGCGTATGACGCGCTCCTCGATGCTGGAAGTGCTGGGCGAGGATTATATTCGTACCGCGCGCGCCAAGGGGCTGACGCGGATGCGCGTGATCGTGGTTCACGCGCTGCGCAACGCCATGCTGCCGGTAGTCACCGTTATCGGCCTGCAAATCGGTACGCTGCTGGCCGGGGCGATCCTTACCGAAACTATCTTCTCGTGGCCCGGCCTGGGGCGCTGGCTGATTGAAGCGCTACAGCGGCGCGATTATCCGGTGGTGCAGGGCGGCGTGCTGATGGTGGCGACGCTCATCATCCTGGTCAACCTGCTGGTTGATCTGCTCTACGGCGTGGTGAATCCGCGCATTCGACATAAAAAATAGGGGGCCGCGACATGTCTGTGGTTGATTCCGGCAGCGTAAACGCTGCACCCAAGCCGATGACCCCGTTACAGGAATTCTGGCACTACTTTAAACGCAACAAGGGCGCGGTGATCGGCCTGGTTTATATCATCATTATGGTGCTGATTGCGATCTTCGCCGGCCTGCTGGCGCCGCACGGCCCGGCGGAACAGTTCCGCGATGCGCTGCTGCGCCCGCCCGTCTGGCAGGAGGGCGGCAGCTGGCAATATCTTCTCGGCACCGACGACGTGGGCCGCGACGTGCTGTCGCGCCTGATGTACGGCGCGCGCCTGTCGCTGCTGGTGGGCTGCATGGTGGTGCTGCTGTCGCTGATCCTTGGGGTGATTTTAGGACTGCTGGCGGGCTATATCGGCGGCGCGCTGGATGCCGCCATTATGCGTCTGGTCGATATTATGCTGGCGCTGCCGAGCCTGCTGCTGGCGCTGGTGCTGGTAGCGATTTTCGGCCCGTCGATCGTCAACGCTTCGCTGGCGCTGACCTTTGTAGCGCTGCCGCACTATATCCGCCTGACGCGGGCGGCGGTGCTGGTGGAGGTTCACCACGACTACGTGACCGCCTCCAGCGTGGCGGGCGCAGGGGCGCTGCGTCAGATGTTCGTCAATATTCTGCCGAACTGCCTCGCGCCGCTGATTGTGCAGGCGTCGCTCGGCTTCTCCAACGCTATCCTGGATATGGCCGCGCTGGGCTTTCTTGGCATGGGCGCGCAGCCGCCGACGCCGGAGTGGGGCACCATGCTCTCCGACGTGCTGCAGTATGCGCAAAGCGCCTGGTGGGTGGTCACCTTCCCAGGCGTAGTGATCCTGTTGACGGTACTGGCGTTTAACCTGATGGGCGATGGCTTGCGTGATGCGCTCGACCCGAAACTCAAGCAGTAAAGAGGCACCGAGATGGCGTTATTAAATATAGAAAAACTGTCGGTGCATTTCGGCGATGAAAAAGCACCGTTCCGCGCGGTTGACCGCATCAGTTATCAGGTAGAGCAGGGGCAGGTGGTCGGCATCGTTGGCGAATCCGGCTCCGGCAAATCGGTCAGCTCGCTGGCGATTATGGGGCTGATTGATTATCCAGGCCGCGTCATGGCGGACAAGCTGGAGTTTAACCAGCGCGACCTGAAGCGCATCTCCGAAAAAGAGCGGCGCCAGCTGGTAGGCTCGGAAGTGGCGATGATTTTCCAGGACCCGATGACCAGCCTGAATCCCTGCTACACCGTCGGCTACCAGATTATGGAAGCGATTAAAGTGCATCAGGGCGGCAACCGCCGTACCCGACGCCAGCGCGCTATCGATCTGCTGAATCAGGTCGGGATTCCCGATGCGGAATCGCGGCTGGATGTTTATCCGCACCAGCTATCCGGCGGCATGAGCCAGCGCGTGATGATTGCGATGGCGATCGCCTGCCGTCCGCGCCTGCTGATTGCCGACGAGCCGACTACCGCGCTCGACGTGACGATTCAGGCGCAGATTATCGAACTGCTGCTGGCGCTGCAAAAGCAGGAGAATATGGCGCTGATCCTGATTACGCACGATCTGGCGCTGGTGGCGGAGGCCGCGCAGCACATTATCGTGATGTATGCCGGGCAGGTGGTGGAAACCGGCAGGGCGAGCGATATCTTTAAAGCGCCGCGCCATCCTTACACCCAGGCGCTGCTGCGCGCGCTGCCGGAGTTCGCGGCGGATAAGGCGCGGCTGGCCTCGCTGCCGGGCGTGGTGCCGGGCAAATACGATCGCCCCGGCGGCTGTCTGCTTAACCCGCGCTGCCCTTACGCCACCGATCGCTGTCGTGTGGAAGAACCTGAACTGCGTGATATTCCGGGGCGTCAGTCCAAATGTCACTATCCGCTGGATGATGCCGGGAGACCAACCTATGCGTCCTGAAACTCAACAACAGCCCTACCTGCTTCAGGCCGTCGACCTGAAAAAACATTATCCGGTGAAAAAAGGGATGTTCGGCCAGCCGCGGCTGGTGAAGGCGCTGGACGGCGTCTCGTTTAACCTGGAGCGCGGCAAAACCCTGGCGGTAGTCGGCGAATCGGGCTGCGGTAAATCAACGCTTGGCCGCCTGTTAACGATGATTGAAACGCCGACGGAAGGGCAGCTGTTCTGGCAGGGCCAGGATTTGCTGCGGCACGATCCCCAGGCGCAAAAGCTGCGGCGGCAAAAAATTCAGATTGTGTTCCAGAATCCCTACGGCTCGCTGAATCCGCGAAAAAAGGTCAGCCAGATCCTGGAAGAGCCGCTGTTGATTAACACCTCGCTCAGTAAGGCGGAGCGGCGGGAAAAAACGCTGGAGATGATGGCGAAGGTCGGGCTGAAAACCGAGCATTACGATCGCTATCCGCATATGTTTTCCGGCGGCCAGCGCCAGCGTATCGCCATCGCGCGCGGGCTGATGCTCGATCCCGACGTGCTGATCGCCGATGAACCGGTGTCGGCGCTTGACGTTTCGGTACGCGCGCAGGTGCTGAACCTGATGATGGATTTACAGCAGGAGATGGGGCTCTCCTACGTCTTTATCTCGCACGATCTTTCGGTAGTGGAGCATATCGCCGATGAGGTGATGGTGATGTACCTGGGCCGCTGCGTGGAGAAGGGCAGCAAAGAGGCAATCTTCGCTAATCCGCGCCATCCTTACACCCAGGCGCTGCTGTCCGCCACGCCGCGCCTCAACCCGGATGACCGGCGCGAGCGCATCAAGCTGACCGGCGAGCTGCCCAGCCCGCTTAATCCGCCGCCGGGCTGCGCCTTTAACGCGCGTTGCCGGCGTCGTTTCGGCACCTGCGTCCAGCTACAGCCGCAGCTTAAATATCATGGCGCGCAGCAGATCGCCTGTTTCGCCGTCGATCGGGACGAACAGCAGCAGGCCGGCTAAAAAGCAAACGTCATCGCATTGATTTCATGGTGCGATGACGTGCTGTTATTACCTTCTCCGCACTCTTTTCCGTAAATATTTTATTACCCGCGCCAATAGCCCTGCTTATTAAATGGTTAATTTCATTACCCGTTGCCAGAAAAGGTTTAAAGAATCAAGCCTGGCGCTTTATCACTTTTCGCTACGGGTGAATAAATATATTCTTGTTGTTTAATGAATTAAGTACACTTGGGTGGCGAAGCGCGAACTTTTTCAGGAAAACGGCGATCTATTCGTCCTGGCCTGGCGTATTAGCCAAATGAAAAATGCTATAGTAAATAAGCGAATGTAAAATGGATAATACTTTTAGTTTATTTCAATTTAAAAAGAAAAAACAGCCGGAGCCCGTAACTGTAGCACAGTAAAGCGTTGTAGTTCAAAAGGATACGATTTACGAACGAATTATCTGTCAGAATCTGCTTTCCGGTATGGGCAGTATAGAAATTATTCGAAATTCCTTGCTTAATTCCAGTGAACAGCTGAAAAAAGAGCAGGAAATTATTGAGGCGCTGAATGAAAAGAATCTTTATGCGCGTAATGCCATTCAGGCATTAATGAATCAGGTTAGCCAGTTTGAAGAGCGGGCGCAAAATGAAAATGCGGTAAGCCAGGATTTACAGCTGGCCGTTGGCGAAATAAACGATTGCGTCAATGATATCGATCGGCTGGCGAACCAAACTAATCTGCTGGCAATCAATTCCGCGATTGAAGCGGCCAGGGTCGGCACCCAGGGGCGCGGCTTTTCGGTACTGTCGCGTGAAGTAAAAACCCTGGCGGAAGAGGTCAAGCAGCAGTCGGGAAAAATAGAAACCTTAACCGGCAACATTCATCGTCTGGCCAGCCAGGTGTGCGAAAATGCGGCGGGCGTTATGGCCGCGCTCGCCACCATCAAAAGAGACGTGACGCTGGCCTGCGAGGCGCTGGAAGAAGTGATTACCCGCTCAACGCGCATGCAGGCGATCATCCGCTTTATCTCTCGTCAGCAGTTTCTTAATACCGTCAAGCTCGATCACATTATCTGGAAGCAGCAGGTATATACCCTGCTGTTCAATCAGGATAAGCGTTCCAGCGTCAACGGCCATCAGGAGTGTCGTCTGGGCAAGTGGTATTACGGCGGCGAAGGGCGAGCGCTGTTTAGCGATAACACCCATTTTCGTCAGCTTGAGCAGCCGCATGCCAGCGTGCATAACAGCGGGCGGGCGGCGCTGGCGGCTTTCGCCAAAGGTGATGTCAAAGCGCTGTCGGACGCGCTGGCGCATATGGAGCAGGCCAGCGATCGGGTGATCATCATCCTCGATCGGCTGATTGAATGTATTACGCCGCAACAGATTGCCTGATGGCGCCGGAAAGCCGGGCATAAAAAAGCCCGCCTGCGCGGGCCTCATGATTCATCATCGCGCGGCTTACTGCGGGTAGGGCACCCAGTCGCCGCCGTTCAGGCGAATCCAGGGTTTCCCCTGATACATCACCACCACCGCATTATCGTTTTCCGACACCACCGGCGTTTGCGGCAGGTTTTCGGTCAGCACCGACATGTTGACGTTCGGCGCGTTAAACACCTGTCCATCCACCACGCGCGCCAGCAGCTCGGACAGCGCCAGCAGGCTGGTCGGCGTCCCGACGCTCAGCGGCTGGTCCTGATGCGGCGCCTTCATGCCGACAAAGCGGATGCCCACCGGCACATGGGTAATGCCGGGGCTGGGAATATCGCGCAGGCCGGACATTTGCATCTTATCGCCCACCACCGCCGCGCCATGCTCCGGCACCACCATCACCATTACCCGCCGTCCCGATTTTTCCAGCTTAGTCAGGAAAGCGTCGAGCTGATCGAACAGCACCTGCGCGCGCGGCTTCCAGGGCGCGGTGCTGGTGGAACCCAGCTCGCGCGTGCCGTCATGCAGCGGGATCAGGTTATAGAAGGTGGCGGTGCGCGCCTCGCTGCTTTTGGTGCGCTCGTCCAGCCAGCGCTGCATCAGCTGCGCATCGTTAAATACCGGCGAGCCGTCAAACGAGGTCAGCTCCGGCGCAATGCCTGCCTGCGACATCAGCGGCGCCTGCAGATCGCCCTCTTCGCGCAGCTCTTTCAGGTAGTTACCGAACACGCCGGTATGGTCCATCATCAGCTGTTCTTTAAAACCCAGCTGCGCCAGATTATCAAACAGATAGCACTGCTGCTGCGTCGGCTTATAGAGATCGCTGTGCGATGCCTGACCGCAGCTGGCGCGCAACAGGCGAATCCCCGCCGGGCCGCTGTAGCCGGTCGCGGAATTGTAGTTGTTAAGCAGAATATCAAAGTGCTGCCACAGCGGATGATCGCGCAGCTGCGCCGCATCGATATCTGACCAGGCAAGCGAGCAGATATTGATAATCAAAATATCGAACGGCTGAGAATCGGGCGATAACGACGCGGGAAAATGGGTGACGCGCTGCTTCTCCGTCTGGTAAAAGCGGTTCAGATAAGCGGTCAGGTTAGCGCTGGTGGGCGGCGCGGATTCGTCCAGCGCGCCGTTATCCGCCGCGGCGTTGCCGACGGACGGTTTGCTGTTCAGCACCACTTCCGGCGTGGCGGCCCGCGACGGCAGCAGCGAAATCGAGGGGCCGGCGATATTAATCACGTTTATCCAGATCAGCAGCAGCGTAACCAGCACGGTGATACGCACCCACTGCGAGATAAACAGATAGAGCACCAGCATGACAAAGGCGACGCCCACCATCTGCCAGTTTATGAACCGGTTAAAAAGATCGAGCAGGTAGGCGCCGGAAAAGCCCGCCACCTGTCCGCCCTGGCTGAGAATGCTCTGCGGGCCGGGCAGCCAGGTATCGTGCCAGAACAGGCCAATAGCGATCGGCAGCGAAATCCAGTGGCGCAGGCGATGCAGGCGCACTGAAGGCAACGGCAGCAGCAGCCAGGCAAGAAAAACCAGGTTCGCCAGCGCGTGGAAGTTAAGATAGCCGAACCACAGCAGGGCGAACTTAATCAGAAAATAGAAGTTCCAGCCGCCCAGTCCGCGCCAGCTGCGCCAGAAAGCCGCGGTGGCCGGCTGCGTCTTTTTACCGTCAGTCATTATTTTTCTTTATCCGTCTTGGTAGAGCGGCGTTGCCAGGCGCCTTCATATTTTAACGAGCGGGGCGGCAGCAGCCGCTGCGTCAGGCCGCGCCAGCGGGCAGGCAGCCAGCGGGTGTAGAGCGGTTTCGTCAACAAGGCGATCAGCAGCAGCAGAATCAGGATCTGCACTCCATCCATTAAGGTCATTCGTGCGGCGTCCCGGTTGGTTGAATGCTGAGCGTTACCGGCTGCGGCGTCTGGCGCAGCGTCGCCGCAGGCGCCGGCGCGACGCTGGCTGGCGCGACGTTAAGCTTCGGCGGCATATCTTTCCACGCTTCCGGCGCCAGCGCCTTCAGCTGTCTGACTTCGGAAAGGATTTGCAGATCCTCGAACCACACCAGCCGGTTGGAGAACAGCTCGTCGTGCGGCAGGCGGAAGATAAACTTCAGCGCGGTATCAAGATCGTTATAACGGCACGAAGAGAGAAACAGATAGAGACGATCGCCCAGCAGCGTCACCAGATCGCCGTAGCGTCGCGGTTTACAGAGCGTCAGCGCCTGCTCCGGCTTTAGCCCCGGCACCGGTCGCAGCGCCACCAGCAACCCTTTGCCGTTTTCCGGCAGCAGCGTATTGTCCACCAGCTGCGTCACCGCCTGGCAAAAGCGCTCCAGCGGTAAGAAGCCGCGTAGCTGTAGGGGCTGAAGCGAAAATAGCAGCGCCTCCAGGTTGACGGGTACGTGGCGGTTATAGCGCTGGCCCTGCAGGCTCTCCAGCGTGGTCAAAAAGCGCGACATCGGCGCGCCGAACGGCACGATAGCGTTAACGCCGCAGGCCAGCAGCAAACGCTCATCGCTGTAGCGCAGGCTGGTTTGCATCTCGCGGATAACGATTTTCAGCCCGGCGCCGCGCGACAGCCGCAGGCTGTGTACCTGCTGCGCCAGGGCGCGGATCTGTTCGTTATGGCTCAGCGAGAAGATCACCGTGGCGGAATCGGCCTGCTGAGCGCGCGAGGCGACCAGCTCATTG
Organism: Mixta tenebrionis; assembly: GCF_006517625.1. Lineage (GTDB taxonomy): Bacteria > Pseudomonadota > Gammaproteobacteria > Enterobacterales > Enterobacteriaceae > Mixta > Mixta tenebrionis. Next base: position 59,405 of record NZ_VHQI01000006.1, read on the forward strand.
CTGTCAAACAGCTGCCAGTAGCTGGAGAGCGGCGGCGCGCCTTCCAGCACCTGCTTTTCCGCAATGCAGACCGCTTCGTCATTGAGCGTCAGCGGCGTGTTCTGCTCCTTTTCATGGATAGCGGCAAAACCCGTCTGCCGACAGGAGAGACGCAGTGCGCGATCCGCCATCAAACGATGATGATGGCACCACCAGCTAACGCGATAATTCCAGCTGTCCGGTTGATATTCCAGATGCGCCAGGCCATTTAGCTGACGAAAAGTATTAAGTAATGACTGACGTAAATTATTTACCCCTGAACCAGAAGTAATAATTAACAGGCAGCAATTACGTACGGAAAGTGTGTGATTAATTTTTTTTAGCCAGATAATTAATTCCGCAGGTGATAGTTTTTCAATGAAAGAAAAATCATTAAAAAATAAAATCAGCCGTGGCTTTGCTGAAAGGATTCGCGCTAAATCTTCCGGTAAATCCAATAACGCCCGGCGTTTTTCCGCCAGCGAATAGCATGGAATACGATCTGGCCCGTGCGCAAGAACCGGTTCCAGCAGCGACTGCGGCTTTTCGCCGGCGCTAATTAACGTGAGCGCGCTTTGCGCCGCTATAACCTGCCGCGCCAGCCTGCGCGCGTCCTCAGGCCGGTTAACGGTAAGCCAATAGCAGCCGGGCGGCTGCATATCGATTAATTCATTCTGAACCTGCTCAATACCGAGCGTAAAAGAGATTGCCATAGAAGTTTCGCAAATTGGTTCAACCGAAGCTATTTTATTATAGACAGCGATTTATTTCGCCTGGATAATTTTAATGAATATAATAAAAAAACGGGCCGCAGGTATCGCCTGTACTTTTACCGCAGGTCTCAAAAATTAACGCTGGTCGGCGTCCTCTTTGATGGCAAGATAAATGAAGCAACCGCAAGAAATTTCTGCAATAAACGCGAATACCGCAATGCCGGATGATATCAGTACGCTCGGTGAGGTATTTTCTTTTTCTGCATTTCGCTATGTCGATATTGCACGCGAAGAGAGGCTGACGGCGATTCTGGCTCGCTGGCCGTTACTGCATGAGCTCTCTACAGCGCAGCAGGAACAGGAAAACCTATGCCGGTTTTAGCGCTACAGGGCGTGCGCGGCGGCACTGGCGCCACCTCGATTACCGCGGCGCTGGCCTGGGCTTTGCAGCAGCTGGGCGAAACGGCGATCGCTATGGACTGGTCGCCGGCGAATCAGCTGCGCCTGCATTTTAATACGCCGCAGCGCGAGACGCGCGGCTGGGTACGCGCGGCGCTGGACGGCGAAGCGGCGTCACAGGCGGCGCTGCGCTATCCGGACGGCCCCGATTTCATTCCCTTCGGCCAGCTTAGCGGCGAGGAGCGCAGGCGCTTTTATTCCGATCCCGCGCCCTTCGTTACGCCCTGGCTGCAGCACCTGGCGGCGCTGAGAAGCCAGTACCGCTGGGTATTGCTCGATCTTCCCGGCGATGAGCAGCCCTGGCTGCAGCCGGTGTATGCGCAGGTCGATCGCCTGATTCAGCTGCTGACGGCGGACGGCAACTGCCATATGCGGCTGCACCAGTCCGGCGCTGCCGTGCCGCCGCTTTATCTGCTTAATCTGTTTAACGCCAACAGCAAGGTTCAGCAGGATCTGCACCAGCTGTGGATCGGCACCCTGCGTAACCTGATTCCGCTGCTGATTCATCGCGACGAGGCGCTGTCGGAAGCGCTGCTGAACAAGCAGCCGGTGGGCGAGTATCGCCCGCACGCGCTGGCCAGCGAAGAGATCGTCACCCTGGCGAACTGGCTGATTATGCATACCGGCGGGGAGGCAGCATGAATCCGTTACGCTGGCTGATCGCCGCGCCGGCCTGGCGAATGCTGAGCGCGCGCTACGACGGCTATCGCCTGGCGGGCGCCTCCGCGCTGGCGGCGGGCATTCACTGCTGCTGGCTGGCGCTGGGCTGGGCGCTGCTGCGCTTTGAGGCGCCGGGCTGGCAGCGTATTATCGCCCGCCGCCGCACGCTCTGGCCGCATATCTCGCCGGAACGCCCGCGCCCGCTCGATATCCTGCGTTTTCTCACGCAGAGCCTCTGGCTGCTGCTGTTGCTGCCGCAGGACGGCAGCGCCCGCAGCCAGCGCAAAAGGTTCAACGCCTTTCATCGTCTGTTCAGCTGGCGTCAGCAGGCGCTTCTCTGGCTCGATCGCCTGCCGCAGCGCATTCAGCAGGGGGAGCGGCTGGAAGAGCGGCTTAACCGCCTGGCGCCCGGCCTGCGCCGGCTGCTGTTTATCGGCGGCAGCCTGGTCGCCGCTGCGCTGGCGCTGCTCTGTATTTCGCAGCCGTTCGATCTCTTCACGCAGTTTATTTTCGTGCTGATGCTCTGGGGACTGGCGCTGGTGGTACGGCGCGTGCCGGGGCGGCTGGCGACCATGATGCTGATCGTACTGTCGCTAACCGTCTCCTGTCGTTACCTGTGGTGGCGCTATACCTCGACGCTCAACTGGGACGATCCGGTGAGCCTGACCTTCGGCCTGCTGCTGATCGCGGCGGAAACCTACGCCTGGGTGGTGCTGGTGCTGGGCTATTTTCAGACGCTGTGGCCGCTGCATCGCCAGCCGGTCTCGCTGCCGGACGACACGCGCCTCTGGCCCAGCGTCGATCTGCTGGTGCCGACCTATAACGAGCCGATGAGCGTGGTTAAGCCGACCATCTACGCCGCGCTGGGCATCGACTGGCCGAAAGATAAGCTCACTATTTACATCCTCGACGACGGCAACCGCGCGGAGTTCCGCGAATTCGCCGCCAGCGTCGGCGTGAAATATGTGGCGCGCCCGACCCATGAACATGCGAAGGCGGGCAATATCAATAACGCGCTGCGCACCGAGTGTAACAGCGAGTTCGTCACTATTTTCGACTGCGACCATGTGCCGACGCGCTCTTTCCTGCAGATGACGCTGGGCTGGTTTGTGAAGGATAACCAGCTGGCGATGCTGCAAACGCCGCACCACTTCTTCTCGCCCGATCCCTTTGAGCGCAACCTCGGCCGTTTCCGCCGCACGCCGAATGAGGGTACGCTGTTTTACGGCCTGGTGCAGGACGGCAACGATACCTGGGACGCCACCTTTTTCTGCGGCTCCTGCGCGGTGCTGCGCCGTAGCGCGCTGGATGAGATTGGCGGTATCGCGGTCGAGACGGTAACGGAAGATGCGCACACCTCGCTGCGCCTGCACCGGCGCGGCCATACTTCGGCCTATATCCGCATCCCGCAGGCGGCGGGACTGGCGACGGAGAGCCTGTCGGCGCATATTGGCCAGCGTATCCGCTGGGCGCGCGGCATGGTACAGATTTTCCGTCTCGATAATCCGCTGCTGGGGCGCGGCCTGAAGCTGGTGCAGCGCCTCTGCTACGCCAACGCCATGCTGCACTTTCTCTCCGGCATTCCGCGTTTGATCTTCCTGCTGGCGCCGCTCGCCTTCCTGCTGTTCCACGCCTATATCATCTTCGCGCCGGCGCTGGCGATCGCCATTTACGTGCTGCCGCATATGCTGCACACCAGCCTGACCAACTCGCGTATTCAGGGGCGCTATCGTCACTCTTTCTGGAGCGAAGTGTATGAAACAGTGCTCGCCTGGTATATCGCCCGCCCAACGACGGTGGCGCTGTTTAATCCGCATAAGGGCAAATTTAACGTCACGGCGAAAGGCGGCCTGGTAGAGGAACAGCATCTCGACTGGGTGATCACCAAACCCTATATGATTCTGGTGCTGCTTAACCTGGCGGGCGTCGCCATGGCGGGCTGGCGCATCTTTTATGGCCCGCAAAATGAAGTATTAACGGTGCTGGTGAGCCTGCTGTGGGTGTTCTACAACATGATTATCCTCGGCGGCGCGGTGGCGGTTTCGGTCGAGGCGCGCCAGATCCGCGAGGCGCATCGCGTGGAGATGGCGATGCCCGCCGCCATCGCCCGTAACGATGGTCATATGCTGCCCTGCACGCTGCGCGACTATTCGGACGGCGGCGTCGGCGTCGAGCTGCGCGAGCCGGATGCGCTTGGCGACGGCGAAGCGATTCACCTGCTGCTGCGGCGCGGCCAGCAGGAGTTTAGCTTTCCCGCCACGGTGCAGCGCGTCTTCGGGCGTCGGGCCGGTATCCGCCTGAGCCAGCTCACCACGGAACAGCATATCGATTTTATTCAGTGCACCTTTGCGCGCGCCGACACTTGGGCGCTGTGGCAGGACGGTTTCCCGGAAGACAAACCGGTGCAGAGCCTGACCGACATTATGATTCTGGGCTTTAAGGGCTATATCCGGCTGGCGGAGTATGGGCCGGCCCGCCTGCGCCGCCTGTTCCGAATGCTGACCGCCTTCCTCTGCTGGCTGGCGTCGTTTTTTCCCCAAGGCGTGGGAAGCGCGCCGGCAGGCATTGCCGGTGTAAAACCGTGACTTAACTGATGATGCGACAATGACGAGAAAAATAAGCTGGTTTACCGCCGTGCTGATGGGCCTGACGCCGCTGGCCTATGGCGCTCCTGAATCTAACCCGGCCCCGGCCCCGGCGTCGGCCGGCATGGCGCAGCCAGCCGAGGCGCCGGCGGGCAGCGCCGCGCCGGTCGATCCGGCAGCGCCGGTGCGCAGCAGCGCGCTGCTGTTCAGCAACGTCGCGCCTGCGCCAGGCAGCTTTAAGCTGCAGGGGACGCGTCCGGACGGGCAGATTGAGTTCGGCGTGCGCAGCGATGAGCTGGTCACCCAGGCGGTGCTGCATCTCAGCTATCGGCCTTCGCCCGCGCTGCTGCCGACGCTGTCGCATGTGAAAGTCTATCTGAATGACGAGCTGGTGGGGCTGGTGACTATCACGCCGGAGCAGCTGGGCAAAGAGAGCCAGACGACGCTAGCCATCGATCCGCGCTTTATCGGCGATTTTAACCGCGTGCGCTTTGAGCTGGTAGGCCACTACACCAACATCTGTGAAAATCCGGCCAGCAGCGCCATCTGGGTGGATATCGGTAAAGCGAGCCGCCTCGATCTCACTTTGCAGAAGCTGCCGCTGAAAAACGATCTCGCCGATTTCCCGGAGCCGTTTTTCGACAGTCGCGATAACCGTCCGCTCCAGCTGCCGATGGTGTTTGCCGCCGCGCCGGATCGGGCGCAGCAGCACGCTGCGGCGCTGCTGGCCTCCTGGTTCGGCGTGCAGGCGCAGTGGCGCGGCCAGTCGTTTCCGGTGCTCTATAATCAGCTGCCGCAACAGCAGCATGCGGTGGTGTTCGCCACCAATGCGCAGCGGCCCGACTTCCTGAAAGATTACCCGCCGGTGGATAAGCCTACCGTGGAGCTTATCAGCCAGCCCGACAATCCTTATCAGAAAATGCTGCTGGTGCTGGGCCGCAACGATGCCGATCTGCTGACGGCGGCGACAGGCATCGCCCAGGGCGAGCTGCTGCTGCGCGGTCAGTCCGCTACCGTTGAGGCGGTAAAAGCGCTGGCGCCGCGCCAGCCTTATGATGCGCCTAACTGGGTGCGCACCGACCGCGCCACCAGGTTTTCCGAGCTGCAACAGTATGAAAATCAGCTGCAGGGCGATGGTATTCAGCCCTGGCCGGTCAGCCTGACGCTGAATCTGCCGCCGGATCTCTTTCTGGTACGTGCGCGCGGTATCAATATGGATATCGCCTATCGTTATACCTCGCCGCGGCAAAACGACGGCTCGCGGCTGGCGATCCATCTAAACAATCAGTTTATGCAGGACTATCCGCTGCAGGTCAAAAGCGACAGCGGCAAGCAGCTGCTGCATATTCCGCTGATTCAGGGTTTGCAGGATAACAGCGCCTCGCTGACCATTCCGGCGCTGCGGCTGGGCGTGGTAAACCAGCTGCGCTTCGATTTTGACTACGCCTCGACCGTTATCGGCGGCAGCAGCGAAACGCGCTGTGAAACGGTGACGCCGGTGACCAATCATGTGGTAGTGGACGGCGACTCCACCATCGATTTTTCCGGCTATCGCCACTATATCGAAATGCCGTCGCTGCGCGCTTTCGCCAACGCGGGCTTCCCCTTCAGCCGGCTGGCCGATCTGTCGCAAACCCTGGTGCTGGTCAACGCGCAGCCGCGAGCCGACCAGGTCAGCGCGCTGCTGAACGCGCTGGGTAATATCGGCGCGCAGACCGGCTTCCCGGCGCTTAACGTGCAGATCACCGACGACTGGTCAAAAGCTAAATCAACCGATGCCGATTTGCTGATGATCGGCGCGATTCCCGCCGATCTGCGTGAAGACAGCCGCATTAACCTGCTGGTGGATGCGGCAAAGAGCTGGGTGAAAATGCCGGTGCGCCAGGCGCCGCTGGATAATATGAGCGCGCCCGCCGGCGATCGCGCCGTCGCCAGCCAGACCACCATTGTCTCTGACGGGCCGATGGCGGCGATTGTCGGCTTTCAGTCGCCGTTTCACCAGCAGCGCAGCGTGGTAGCGCTGCTGGCGGATAGCCCTCGTGCTTATCAGCTGCTCAATAACGCGCTGCTCGATAGCGGCAAGCGCGCCGCCATCTACGGTTCCGCCGCGATTATTCGTGAGTCGGGCGTTAACAGCCTGCGCGTCGGGGATACCTACTTTGTCGGCCATCTGCCGTGGTGGGAGCGGCTGTGGCATGCGCTGGCTACCCATCCGGCTCTGCTGGCGCTGTTCGCGGTGATCGTGGTGGTTATTGTGGCGATGATGGTCTGGCGCCTGATGCGTCTGGTTACCCGTCGTCGTCTTGGAGATGATGATTGAGGCGCCTGAGGTTACGGCTGGCAATGGCGCTGATGCTGCTGGTCACGGCGGTAAGCGCCGGCGCGCAGTGCATTAGCTGGCCCGACTGGGAACAGTTCAAACGCGATTACATTAGCGAACAGGGGCGAGTAATCGATCCCAGCGACGGCAAAAATATCACCACCTCTGAAGGGCAGAGCTATGCGCTGTTTTTCGCGCTGGCGGCTAACGACCGCCCGATGTTCGATCTGCTGCTGGGCTGGACGGAGAACAACCTGGCGGCGGGCGATTTGACGCAGCGCCTGCCTGCCTGGCTTTGGGGGCAGGAGAGCGCCAGCCAGAAATGGCAGGTGCTGGATAACAATCCCGCCGCCGATGCCGATCTCTGGATCGGCTGGACGCTGCTGCAGGCAGGGCGGCTGTGGCACAGCCGCAGCTATCAGGTTACCGGTACGCTGTTGCTGAACCGGGCGGCGAAAGAGGAAGTCGCCGATCTTACCGGCTTCGGCCTGATGCTGATGCCGGGCAAATATGGCTTTATCCATGACGGCAGCTGGATGATCAACCCCAGCTACCTGCCTTTGCAGCTGCTGGCGGGCGTTGCCCATCTGCCGGGACCGTGGGCGGAGGTTAATCGCAACGCGCTGCGCCTGCTACAGCAGAGCGCGCCGAGAGGACTGGCGCCCGACTGGTATCGCTGGCAGCGCGACAGCGGCTGGCATCCCGATAAGTCGAAGGGGCCGCTGGGCGGCTACGACGCTATCCGCGTCTATTTGTGGGCCGGAATGCTTAGCGATGACGATCCGCGCAAGGCCGCGCTGCTGACCCACTTTGCGCCGATGGCGCGTCTGACGGAAGAACAGGGCGCTCCGCCGGAGCGGGTAAACGTGCTGACCGGCGCCGCAACTAACCAGGGCAATGTCGGCTTTTCCGCCGCGCTGCTGCCCTTTCTGCAAGGCTCTTTCGCTCTGACGGCGCAGCAGCAGCGCGTCCGGCAGCAGCCTCCCGGCAGCGATGCCTATTACAGTAGCGTGCTAGCGCTGTTTGGCGTCGGCTGGGATGAAAAACGTTTTCGCTTTAGCGCGCAGGGCGATCTGCTGCCGGTCTGGGATCAACCATGCAAAAATTGAAATTACGCTGCCTGAGCCTGCTGCTGCCGGGCCTGACAGGCCTGGGCGGCCCCGTTTTTGCGGCGCAAGAGGCTGCGCCGACGCGTGAGGTAGCGCCGGTGGCCTGGCTGCTGGAGCAGGTGCGCGCCGGCGAGGCGACCAATAAATATGATCTGGTGAACCAGGCGATCTACCGGCTGGAGAAGATCGCGCCCGATGACCCGGAGGTAATTGCCGCGCAGCTGCGTCTGGCGCTGCATCAGGGCGATCGGGCAAAAGCGCAGCAGCTTATGGCGCGGCTTAAGCAGGGCGCCCCCGATGCGCCGGCGACGCGGGAGGCGCAGGCCGCGCTGCTGTTAACCAGCCCCGAAGGGCGGCAGCAGCTACAGCAGGCGCGCCTGCTGGCGACCTCCGGGCGGGCGGCGGAAGCGCGCGCCGCCTGGGATCGGTTGTTTAACGGCAGTTTCCCCGGCGTGGATATCGCGCTGGAATACTGGAGCCTGGTGGCGCGTATCGACGGTCAACGTGCCGTGGCGCTGGCTAATTTGCAGGCGCTGGACCGCCGTTATCCCGGCAACGTCGGCGTCAGGTTGCAGCTGGCGCGGCTGCAGTATCAGAACAATAACCCCGCGCAGGCGACAGAAGCGTTGAAAACGCTGGCGGATAATCCCGCCGGGCGCGATCGGGCCGCCGCGCTGTGGCTGAGCGCTATCCAGGCGCAGCCGGTGACGCCGCAAAGCGTGGCGCAGCTGCGGGACTATCTCGATACCTTTACCAGCGGCGATGCGCGCAGCAACGGCGAGCAGGAGCTGGCGCGCCAGCAGAAAATGCTGGCCGATCCCGCTTATCAGACGCGGCTGCGCGGCCTGGCGCTGGCGGATAACGGCGACGGCGCGGCGGCGATTGCGGCCTTACAGGCGGCGCTGAAGCTGAATCCAGACGATGCCGAACTGCTGGGCGCGATGGGCCAGGCGCAGGCGCGGGCGAATAACCGCGCCGGGGCGGTAGGCTATCTGCAGCAGGCGATTCAGGCGGGGCAGCAGAGCACCAGCGTCGGTAAATGGCAAAGCCTGTTGCAGACTAACCGCTACTGGCTGGCGATCGAGAGCGGCGATAAAGCGCTGGCGAAAGGCGACGTTGCCGGCGCCGGGCGGTACTATCAGCAGGCGCGCGCGCTGGACAGCAGCGACAGCTATGCGCTGATAGGCCTCGGCGACGTGGCGCAGGCGCGCAAAGATGAGGCCGGCGCGGAGCAGCTGTTCCGCCAGGCGTGGCAGCGGGATCGCACCAACAGTACGGCGGTCAGGCGGCTGGCGGCGATATATCAGCAGCAGTCGCCGCAGCAGGCGATCGCCTTTATCAATAGTCTGAGCGGCGTACAGCAGCGGGCGCTGGGCAGCACGCTCAGCAGCCTGCGTAGTGATGTTCTGCGCGCCGAAGCGGATGCGCTGGCGCAGCAGGGTAAATGGGCGCCGGCGGCGGAGAAATATCGCCAGGCGCAGCAGGATGCCCCGGACGACGTCTGGCTTAATTACCGGTTAGCCGGCGCGCTGCGTAACGCCGGCGAGCCGCAGCAGGCCGATGCGCTGATGGCTGCGATGGCGCGCCGTCTGCCCGACGATGCGGCGCAGGTGTACGCTTACAGCCTCTGGCTCTCCGGCAGCGACCGCGCCGATGAGGCGCTGCGTGAGCTAAACCGCCTGCCGCAGGCGCGCTGGAATCAGAATATGCGCGAGCTGGCCGATCGTTTGCAGCAGGACAAAATTTATGCGCGGGCCGATGCGCTGCGTCAGGCGGGCAACGCCGGCGCGGCGACGGCGCTGTTGAATCAGCTGCCCGCCTCGCCGCGTCGCGATCTGACGCTGGCCGACTGGGCGCTGGCAGAGGGTTATCCGCAGCAGGCGCTGGAAGGCTACCGGCGCCTGCTGGCGCAGGATCGGCAGAATCAGGATGCGGCGCTGGGGCAGATTGAGGCGCTGGTGGCGCTGAACCGCAAGGCGGAGGCGCGCGATGCGCTTAACGCGCTGCCGCCGGGCAGCGGCGAGACGAGCCTGAACGTTGGGCGTCGGCAGGCGCTTGCCTGGCGGAGCGTTGATGAAACGGCCCGCGCGCGCCAGCTCTATCAGCAGCTGAAGCCGCGCGCGCGGCAGGAAGCGCCTTCGCAGGCCAGCGCGCTGCTGTTTCGTGACGCCGCCCGGCTGGAGGCGCAGCAGCAGCCCGCTCTGGCGCTGATGGACTACCGTCAGGCGATGGTCGCCAGCGGCATTACGCCTGCGCTGCCGAAAGATAACCTGCGTTTTACCCGTCTGATGCGCAATCACCCCAGTGATGACTGGCTGCAGCGCGGCATCCGCAGCGACGCCGCCGAACTTTATCAGCGTCAGGACACCATGCTGATGCTGGAGCAGGACTACTCGCGCAATAAGGGCACCGGCGGCATCTCCGATCTGACGGCGCATACCACCATGCTTCAGCTGGAAACGCCGCTCGCCTCCGGCAAAAGCTTTCTACGCGTCGATCGCGTCGAGGTATCGGCAGGCACCTTCTCCACCAGCAACGGCAGATATAGCGAGGTGTTCGGCACCTGCGCCGATAACGGCACCGGCTGTAACCGCGATTTGCAACAGCGCCAGCAAGGGGTGGCGCCTGGCGTCGGCTGGCAGAATGAGCGCTGGTCAGTGGATATCGGCGCTTCGCCAATCGGTTTTGAGGTGGTGAACTGGGTGGGCGGCCTCAGCTGGAATACCGATGTAAAAGATATCGGCCTGACCTTTACCGCCTCGCGACGTCCAATTTCCAGCTCGCTGCTGGCTTACGCCGGCGCGCGCGATCCCAGTCCGCAGGGCGGACGGCGCTGGGGCGGCGTGGTGGCGACCGGCGGCTCGGTCGGGCTGAGCTACGATCGCGGCGGTGCGCACGGCGTTTGGGCCGATCTCAGCGCCCACCAGATTAGCGGTAAAAACGTCGCGGATAACAGTCGCGAGCGTCTGATGGCCGGCTATTATTATAAGTTGATCAATGAAGATAACCGGCGCGCCACCGTTGGCTTAAACAGCATGCTGTGGCACTACCAGAAAGATCTCAGCGACTACGCTTTTGGACAGGGCGGCTATTACAGCCCGCAGCAATATTTCTCGCTGGCGGTGCCGCTGAACTATCGGCAGCGTACGGAAAACTGGTCGTTTGACGTTGGCGGCTCTGTTTCCTGGTCGCGTTCCAAAACGCGCGCGCAGCAGCGCTATCCGGTCTGGCCGGGCTACCAAACGGCGCCGGGCGATCCTTCCACGGACAGCTCCGGCAGCGGCTTTGGCTATACGCTGCGCGGCGCGGTGGAACGCCGTCTTACCGCTCACTGGACGCTGGGCCTGGCGGTAGATATCCAGCAGGCGAAAGACTATACCCCCAGCCATGGTCTGATTTATGCCCGCTATTCGCTGGCGGGCTGGGAAGGCGATCTTAACCTGCCGCCGCAGCCGCTGGCGCCGCTGGCCGACTTCAAATAACGATCAATCGGTTTACCATCGATACTATCTTTACTTAAAAATCAGCAACCATGAGATATACTCCTGGTTGCTTTTATCGTTATTGCCCGCTTTCCGGGGCCTGGAGAATAGCTTTGCGCGTTAGTCGGTCACTTACGATCAAGCAGATGGCAACGGTTTCTGGCGTTGCGGTAGTGACCATCTGTATTTTTATCGTTATCCAGCTCTTCCACTTTGTGCAGCAGCGCAGAACGGACTACGCCCAACAGATGGAAAATATCGCGCATACGGTACGCCAGCCGCTCTCCGAGGCGGTGCTGCGCGCCGATATTCCTGAGGCCGAGCGCATCCTCAACGCCCTGAAGCCCGCCGGGATTCTGACGCGCGCCGACGTGGTGCTGCCGAACGCCTTTCAGGCGTTGCACACCGATTTTGATAACGAAAGGCCGGTGCCGCGGCTGATTGCCCGGCTGTTTGAGCTGCCGGTGCAGATTACCGTGCCGCTCTATTCGGTGCAGAGCGCCGCCTCGCCTAAGCCGCTTGCCTATCTGGTATTACAGGCGGACTCCTGGCGCGTCTATCAGTTTATCCTCAGCACCATCTCCACCATGCTGACAACCTATTTGCTGCTGGCACTGATCCTTTCCGTCGCCATCAGCTGGTGCATCAACCGTCTGGTGATCCATCCGCTGCGTGATATCGCCGGTACGCTACAGGATCTGCCGCCGCAGGATATCCTGACCCATAAGCTGCCGCTGCCGAAGCTGCACCATGACGATGAGATCGGCATGCTGATCCGCAGCTATAACCGCAATCAGCAGGTACTGGAATCGGTGCATGATGAGATGAGCCGCCTGACCACCCATTACGCCCTGACCGATCTGCCGAACCGCACGCTGTTTCTGGCGCTGCTGGAGCAGCATCTCAAGGCCGCCGTTTACAGCGGGCCGTTCAGCGTGATCGTGGTGCGCATTGAAACGCTGCTGGAGGCGAACGGCGTGCTGACGGAAGAGCAGCGCGATACGCTAACCCTGACGCTGTTGGAAAAAATTCGCGCGGCGATTGAAGAGCGTACCGTGGTTGGCCAGCTGGGCGTCAGCGATTTCGCGCTGCTGGTAAAGAAGGCTAACAATCCGTTCCGTGCTTACCGGCTGGCGCGTAACCTGATGAACCGGCTGAATCAGTCGGTCAGCCTGCAACAGGTACAGCTGCGTCCGACGCTCAGCATCGGTATCGCCCAGCGCGATACGGCGGAAATGAGCGCGCCGGAGCTGCTGGGGCGGGCGGTTTCCGCCATGATGTCGGCGCGGCATCAGGGAAAAAATCAGATTCTGTTTTTCGATCCGCAGCTCACCGAGCGGGCGCAGCGCCGCCTGACGCAGGAACACGATATCCTGCAGGGGCTGGAACAGGAGCAGTTCGCGCTGTTCCTGCAGCCGCAGATTGATATGGCCAGCGGCAAGCTGGTCGGCGCCGAGGCGCTGCTGCGTATGCGCCAGCCGGACGGCAGCTACAGCCTGCCGGAAGAGCTAATCGCCAATGCGGAAGAGATCGGCGTGATTGGCGCGCTGGGACGCTGGGCGCTGGAAGAGGCGTGCCGCGTGCTGGCGGGCTGGCAGAAACGCGGCATTCCGCTGCCGCTGAACGTTAATATTTCCGCTTTACAGCTGCGTGAATCAGGCACCGTCTGGCATTTACAGGAGCTGCTGGAACGCCATCGTATTCGTCCTGGCAGCCTGGTGCTGGAGCTGACGGAAACCGCGCAGATTGGCGATGCCGCCCAGGCAAAAAGCCTGCTTGGCGCGCTGCAGGAGGCGGGCGTGGCGGTGGCGCTGGATGATTTCGGCACTGGTTACGCCAACCTTAGCTATCTGCATCAGTTCCGATCTTTGCCGATCAGCAAGCTGAAAATGGATCGCAGCTTTGTTTCGATGCTGCCAGATGATGACACCATGGTCAGGATCGTCGCGGCAATCGCGGAAATCACCGATCTTGGCGTGATTGCCGAAGGCGTGGAAACCGAAGCGCAGCGCGACTGGCTGCTGGCGCGCGGTATTACTATCGGCCAGGGCTACCTGTTCGATGGCCCGCTTTCCCTGGCCGATTTCGAGAAGTGGCTGGCGACGCTTTCGCCATCTGAGGTCTGCTAACGCTGCCGAATGGCATCTGGTTAGCAAGCGGTCCGCTTTTTCGGCGCTGTTTATTTCCTTCCTTCGCTTTTAACGTCGTGCTGTGTTGTTGCTCCGCGTCGCTCTTCCCTGCTGAGTTCGTCTGTTTTGCCGATGGAAATAGCTTGCAGTTGGCGGGTAGTCTGCCTTTTAGTTATGGTTAAATCCGCTGAAGCGTTTCAGTTCATAAATTGTGCTTATGCCCGTTAGAAACAGGGATAGATGATATCAATCTTGTTAATGCGGTGTTATTTTTGTGCAACCTTTTGTTGATGATAACAGCACACGCTTGTCCCCACGCCGTCAACGGATACGATTCTATGAAAACCTCGCTGTTCAAAAGTCTTTATTTTCAAGTGATTACTGCAATCGCTATCGGTATTCTGCTTGGTCACTTTTATCCGGAACTGGGCGCTCAGATGAAGCCGCTGGGCGATGCCTTTGTAAAGCTGATTAAAATGATCATCGCGCCGGTAATTTTTTGTACGGTAGTGACCGGTATTGCCGGCATGGAAAGCATGAAAGCGGTAGGGCGTACCGGTGCGGTCGCGCTGCTCTATTTCGAGGTGGTCAGCACCATTGCGCTGATTATCGGGCTGATCGTGGTTAACGTTCTGCAGCCGGGCGCGGGAATGAATGTCGATCCCGGCACGCTGGACGCTAAAGCCGTTGCGGTGTATGCGCAGCAGGCGGAGCAGCAGGGGGTGGTGGCTTTTCTGATGGATATTATCCCCGGCAGCGTTATTGGCGCCTTCGCCAGCGGTAATATTTTGCAGGTGCTGCTGTTTGCCATTCTGTTCGGCTTCGCGCTGCACCGGCTGGGCGATAAGGGCACGCTGATTTTCAACGTTATTGAAAACTTTGCCAGAGTGATTTTCGGCATCATCAACATGATCATGCGCCTTGCTCCCATCGGCGCTTTCGGCGCGATGGCTTTCACCATCGGTAAATATGGCGTCGGCTCGCTGGTGCAGCTGGGCCAGCTGATTATCTGTTTCTATATTACCTGCATCCTGTTTGTGGTCATCGTGCTGGGCGCTATCGCCCGTTTTACCGGTTTTAATATTTTTAAATTTATCGCCTACATCAAAGAAGAACTGCTGATCGTGCTTGGCACCTCTTCTTCTGAATCTGCGCTGCCGCGTATGCTGGATAAGATGGAAAGGCTGGGCTGTAAAAAATCGGTGGTGGGGCTGGTGATCCCGACCGGCTACTCTTTCAACCTTGACGGCACTTCTATCTATCTGACGATGGCGGCGGTGTTTATTGCCCAGGCCACCAACAGCCATATGGATATTGTGCATCAGGTAACGCTATTGGTAGTGCTGCTGCTCTCCTCAAAAGGTGCGGCGGGCGTTACCGGCAGCGGCTTTATCGTGCTGGCGGCCACGCTGTCGGCGGTAGGCCATCTGCCGGTGGCGGGGCTGGCGCTGATCCTTGGCATCGATCGCTTTATGTCGGAAGCGCGTGCGCTGACTAACCTCGTAGGGAATGGCGTTGCGACGATTTTCGTGGCGAAGCGGGTCGGCCAGCTGGATGAGCGGCAGCTGCGTGACATGCTCTCGCCGGCAAAGAACGCGAAAAAGCTGTCGGAAACCACTCGCTACTAGCACAGCTGCGCGAGCTGTTAACCGGGCGGCGTCTGAACACAGGCGCCGCCTTTTTTATTTGCTCTGGCGAGACCAGTGCCGCTTAAACCGCGAGGTTCACCCGGCGGCGTTATTACCGCTGCGATAAATATGCCGCACAGGCAACGCGCATCTCAGCGCTGCCTTTCTCTCTCCATCATTAAGGGTATTTCAGCCGTCGCTGCCGGTTTGCGCGCGTAATGAGCAGTTTCTGACGGGAAAAATCGGTAAAAATATAAAACTTTGCAAAAAATCGTTATCTGCGTCCGCCGCTGCTTGCCCTTACGCCAGCCATTTGCATAATAAAGCCCACAAAGACTGTGTCAGCTCATACGCTGCCCATGCGCAGGCAAAAACACGGTTAAATTTATTTTCAGATGATATTTCACTTCGTTGCGTGACAACCTTGTTTTTGCGTGGTCTAACTGCGGTACGCCCGCCGTGCGTTATCTTCAGGACGATAACGCCTGACTATCGCGCGTCATCAATGAGACTAAGTGGGTAATTTAGGGGTTCACATGCAGGGCACCAGAATTCGTCTTTTAGTTGGTGGGCTGCTGCTGGCGGCCGTTAGCGGCACGTTGCAGGCTGAAACACTCCAACCCGATCCCGCCTGGCAGCAGGGAAGATTAGATAACGGCTTTAAGTGGCAGGTGCTCAGTACGCCGCAGCGTCCCAGCGATCGCGTGGAGATTCGCCTGCTGGTGAATACCGGTTCGCTGATGGAAAACGCCCAGCAGACCGGCTTCAGCCATCTGCTGCCTCGCCTGGCGATGGTGCATAATACCGCGCTGGATCCGGCGCAGCAGCGCGCGCTCTGGCAGCAGGCGATGGACCCTGGCCGCCCGTTGCCGCCCGCCGTCACCTCCTATGAATTTACGCAATACAACCTTAGCCTGCCGAACAACCGCCCCGATCTGCTCAAGGATGCGCTGGCGTGGCTCGCCGCTACGGCGGGCAAAATGACCATTAATGAGCAGGTGGTCAGCACCGCGCTGGGCGCTTACGATCCCGGCGCCAGCTGGCCGGCTAATCCGCACGATGTCTGGTGGCGCTATCGGCTGAAAGGCTCAACGCTGCTGGGGCACGATCCGGCGGAAACGCCGAAGACGCCGGTAGACGTTAACCAGCTCGGCAGCTTCTATAAGCAGTGGTATACGCCGGACGCCATGACGCTGTTTGTGGTGGGCAATATCGACAGCCGCGCGCTCAGCGAGCAGATTAATAAGGCTTTTTCACCGCTGGAAGGACGGCGTGAAACCCCTGCGCCGGTGCCTACTTTGACGCCGTTGTCCACCCAGCCGGTGGTGCTGGTCAATCCGGCCCTGAAGCAGGATCGCCTGTCGCTGATATGGGATACGCCCTGGCAGCCGATTCGCGAATCACAGCATCTGATACGTTACTGGCAGAGCGATCTGGCGCGCGAGGCGCTGTTCTGGCACGTACAGCGCGCCCTTTCCGACAGCAAAGCGCAGGGCGTGCAGGTGGGCTTCGACTGCCGCGTGCTTTATCAGCGGGCGCAGTGTGCTATCAGCATGGATTCCGGCGCGGCAACGCTGGAGAAGAATATGCTGCTGATCGCGCGTGAGCTGGCGAACGTGCGCGATAACGGCCTGCCGCAAACGGAATTCGATGCGCTGATGGCGCAGAAAACCGCCGAGCTGAACAAGCTGTTCGCCACCTATGCGCGCACCGATACCGATGTGCTGATGAGTCAGCGTTTGCGCTCGCAGCAAAATGCGGTAGTGGATATCGCGCCGGAGCAGTATCAAAAATTCCGGCAGGATTTCCTTAATAGCCTGACGCTGGCGGCGCTGAATCAGGAGCTGCGCCAGCAGCTTTCGCAGGAGCTGACGATGGTGCTGATGCAGCCGCAGGGCGAGCCGGAAATCAATATCCAGGCGCTGCATGACAGCTGGCAAAAAATTATGGCGCCGCCGCCCGCGCCGGCAGTGGCTACGCCGGAAGAGGGGAAACCTGTGGTTTCCGATATACCGGCTCCTCAATCATGAGTTGCGGGCCGGACAGAGCGAAGATGCTGTACTATCTCTCCCGCCCGCCTGCGTTCGCGCTTTAGCGGCTCAGATGTAAGTGTATACTTACTTTTATTACGGGCCGCCTGGCCCGTTAGCCCGTCTTAATTGCTGTTTTCTGCGCCCGCAGCCATTCCGTCACCAGCATCGGCCAGCTCGCCAGCGGCGAATCGGCCAGATTGCGCATGCCGAAGCCGTGACCGCCTCGCTCATAGAAGTGCAATTCTACCGGCACTTTCTGCTCACGCAGCGCGCTGAAGAAGGCCATGCTGTGGGTTACCGGCACGCTCTCATCATCCACCGCGTGGATCAGCAGTACCGGCGGCGTTTGCGGGCTGACACGCGTTTCCAGAGAGTAAGCCTCGACAGTTTTATTATCCGGCCAGTCGCCCAGCAGCCGCTGGCGTGAGGCTGCGTGCGCCATGCCTTCGCGCATGGTAATCACCGGGTAGACCAGCACCAGCGCATCGGGACGCGGCGACAGGCTGTCGATATCATCCTGCGGCGGATAAAGTTTTTCCGTAAAGCGCGTGCCAAGGCTGGCCGCTACGTAGCCGCCGGCGGAAAAACCCAGCATCACGATGCGTTTACCGTTCAGACCACGGGCAGCGCGATCGCGCAACAGGCGCACCGCGCGCTGGGCATCGGCCAGCGGCGCATCGGCCCCCTCGTGATGTCCGTCGGCGGGCAGGCGGTAGGTCATCACCGCCAGCGTGTAGCCCATGGCGGTGAAGAAAGTGGCCAGCGAGCTGCCTTCTTTATCGATCATAATGCGCGAAAAGCTGCCGCCCGGCGCTACCAGCAGCGTGGTGCCGTTCGATTCTTCCGGATACCAGACGGCCAGTTCAGGACAGCGAACGCCTGATGCTGCGCGGTTGTAAGGCTCAAACTCTTTTGCTAAGTCGATAATTTGCGGCCTGGCGGAAGACTGGCTGGCGCCAGGCGCATCGCCGTGCGGCCATAGATTGAAAATATCTGCTTTCATAACCTGTCCTGATCAGCGTGATGGTTAAAGGCCAGCGCCGCCGCAATGGGGATAAAAACCAGGCGGCTATTTATCATTGGCGGCGATGGCGCCGCGCGTCCAGCGTTTCCTGGCGGCGCAAAAGCAGTTTCAGATTTAGCCTGGCGACGAAAAACGCAGTTTGAACCAGGCGATAAACTTCAGCGTTGCTGCTGTGTTTAACCCTGGAAATCGTTATTGTGCGGTGCGAAAAAGCGATGCAGAGCAGCAGCGTCCAGCGCGGTTAAGATAAATCAGAGCGGTAATAAGATGAATAAGGCGGCATACTTTAGAGCAGCCGCCTTATATACATGATGTGAATATTTACTAACTTATTGTAATCCGACGCGCAGCTCGTCCCAGGAGATCATGACGTGTTCCTGATAGGCGGGACGCTGTGTTAAGCGCTGGTAATAGTTTTCCAGCGCCGGCAGCAGCGGACGAGCGATTTCCAGCGTGTAGTAGCGATAGAGCAGCGTGCCGAACATAATATCCGCTACCGTCAGCCTGTCGCCTGCCAGATAATCGTGCTGCGCCAGCCGATCGTCGGCGATTTTCAGCAGCTTCGCCAGATTATCTACCGCCTGCTTCACTGCCTCGATGTCGCGTTCCTCTGCCTTCTGGGCAACCAGCGGCCAGAAGATGGGACGAATAAAAGCCACGTAAACGCTGGATTTGGCCCACTCCGCCCAGATATCCACGCCGGCGCGCGCCAGCGGCTCGTGCGGCCAGAAGTCATCGCTGCCGTAGCGGCTGGCCAGGTAGCGGACTATCGCCGCGGATTCAAACAGCGGCTGGCCTTCGCCGTCGCGCACAACCGGCACCAGGCCGTTGGGGTTCATCGCCAGAAATTCCGGCGTATGATTGCCGCCATATTTGTGGCCGATATCAACGCGCTGATACGGCAGCCCCAGCTCGCCGATACACCACATCACAGCCTGTACATTCGACGAGGTTTTACGTCCCCAAACCTTAAGCATTTTTTACTCTCCTGTGCGATGACGGAAAGTAACAGCATAGGCGCAGTCAGGTTTGCGGCATAGCGCTCAGCGGAATTATCGCGCCGCGATGCTGAATTACCGTGCTGGCGGTCAGGTGTCCGCGCTCGGCTGCCTGTTGAGCGCTGCCGCCGCACAGGCGTACCGCCAGATAACCGGCGCTGAAGGAGTCGCCGGCGGCGGTAGTATCAATAATTTTCTCTTTTTCCAGGCGTATTGCCGGCACTTCCAGCAGCGGCGCATCGTCCAGCGCCACCAGACAGGCGTCGGCGCCGCGTTTAATCACGATTTCACTCACGCCGGCGGCGCGGGTACGGGCGATAACCTGCTCTTCAGACGCCTCGCCCCACAGGGCGACTTCATCATCCAGCGTCAGGAAGGCGATATCGGTGCAGTCGAGCATCGCCTGGTAAGCCTGCTGTGCGGCTTCGCGGCTCGGCCACAGGCGCGGGCGATAGTTGTTATCGAAAATGACCTTAGCGCCGTTGCGACGGCAGGCGGCCAGCAGCGCCATCAGTTTCTGCCGATCTTCCGCAGGCAGGATCGCCAGGCTAATACCGCTGAGATAGAAGTAGTCAAACTGCAGCAGCTGCCGACAAATCTCCTCCGCCTGCGGGCTTTGCAGCCAGAAGCGCGCGGCGGCCTCGTTGCGCCAGTAGCTGAAAGTACGTTCGCCGTGCGCATCCGTTTCAATCACATACAGGCCGGGCAGCCGGTTTTCCATGCGCTGCACCAGATGCGTATTTACCCCTTCCTGCTGCCAGGCAGCCAGCATTTCAGCGCTGAAGCTGTCGTTGCCGAGCGCGGTGACATACTCTACCGTAAGCTGCGCTGCATCTGTCTGACGCGCAATATAAACGGCCGTGTTCAGGGTATCGCCGCCGAAGCCGCGCTTCAGCGCGTCGCCCTGCTGTGAAAGTTCAATCATGCACTCGCCGATTACCGCTATTTTTTTCCCTGCCATCATGGTTACCCCGTCATGAAAATCTGCCTTAGTCTCTATCGGGCGCGACGGTGAGTCAATATTTTAAAACGTCGTTTTAATTTAACTTAAGTGACTAAGTTGCTGATATAAGCGGCGATCAAACGATAAATCACGGCCTTATTGTCAGGATTGAAAGCATATCCGCCTGATAAAGTAGGCGGCCTTAACGTGACGTAAGTCCGTAAAGCTTTGCCAACGTGCTGCCCTCAGCTGAAGAGATGGCCTGCTAACCGGGATAAAATTATGCGGTTGAAGAAACTCAGCTATCGGCTTCCTTCCTCCATTGTCTCGCCGCAGCATCAGGAGCCGCAGCGCTACTGGCTGGCGTGCCAGCGTGCTTACACCTTTCAACCGATTTATCAGGTAACGGGACGCCTGATGGCGATCGAGCTGCTGACCGCCGTAACGCATCCCTGCGCGCCGACGCAGCGGATTTCACCGGAGCGTTATTTTGCCGCGCTGAGCGTCAGACAACGCCTGGCGATAATTTACGAGCAGCTGGAACTGCTGGGAAGCCGGGAGCATTTTTTCCTCGATTCCGATCGCGTTGCTTCCGTTAATATTGATGGCCCGACGCTGCTGGCGATCCAGCACCATACGCCGCTGCGCGCGCTGATTGCGCGCCTGCCGTGGGTGCGTTTCGAACTGGTTGAGCACCATATTTTGCCGCAGGAAGAGATGGTGGCGCAGATGCCGGAGCTGGGCGCGCTATGGCTGGACGATTTTGGTTCGGGAATGGCGAATTTTTCCGCGCTGACCGAACTGAATTACGATTACATCAAGCTGGCGCGCGAGCTGTTCGTGCTGCTGCGCGCAAGCGAAGAGGGGCGTAATCTGTTTACTATGCTGCTGGCGCTGATCAATCGCTACTGTAAGGGCGTAATTGTCGAAGGGGTTGAAACCGCCGAAGAGTGGGAGCAGGTACGCCAGTCGTCCGCCTTTGCCGCGCAGGGCTATTTCTTCGCCCGCCCGGCGCCCTTTCATCAGCTCGGCGATCTGCCGCTGCTGCTTCCCTGATGTCGTTTCCGCCGCTCTCTACTATCTTTACCAGATAGATTGCAGGTAAGGAGACGGAGATGTCACGCGCAGGAAAAATTGCCGGCTGGGCGATCGGAATTATATGTTTGCTGTTGGTGGTGATAATTGTCGTTATCGCTACCTTCGACTGGAATCGCCTGAAACCCACCATTAATCAGAAAGTTTCGACGGAGCTGAACCGCCCGTTCGCCATTCGCGGCGACCTCGGCGTTGACTGGACGCGCAACCGCGAAGAGCCGGGCTGGCGCCGCTGGGTGCCCTGGCCGCAGATTCACGCTGAAGATATTGTGCTGGGCAACCCGCCGGATATCCCGGAGGTAACCATGGTGCATCTGCAACGCGCCGATGCCACTATCTCACCGCTGGCGCTGCTGCATAAAGAGATTTTTATCCCCTGGATTAAGCTGCAGCAGCCCGACGCCCGCCTGATCCAGACGGCGGATAAAAAGAATAACTGGACCTTTAACCTCGCTAACAGCGGCGAGGAAGAGGAGCAGAACCAGACGCCGTCCGCCTGGTCGTTTCGGCTGGATAATATTTTGTTCGATCGTGGTCATATTACCTACCGCGATGCGGTGAATAAGGCCAACGTGAAGATGGATGTCGATCCGCTGGGCAAGCCGGTGCCTTACGGACAGGTAGCTGGCGGCGATGATAAGCAGAAGGGCGCGGCGGACTTTGTGTTTGGCTGGCGCGCCAGCGGCACTTACAACGATCAGCAGCTACAGGGCAGCGGCAAGCTGGGCGGTATGCTGTCGCTACGCAGTAAAACCACGCCGTTCCCGGTGCAGGCCGAAGTACGCAACGGCACCACGCGCGTTAATATTACCGGCAGCCTGCAGGATCCGTTGAACCTTGGCGGTCTGGATCTGCGCGTGCGTTTTTCCGGCGATACGCTGGCTAACTTATATGAACTGACCGGCGTGCTGCTGCCCGATACGCCGCCGTATGAAACCGACGGTCATCTGCGGGTAAAATTCCGCGATAAGGGCGGCGCCGTTTTCCACTATCAGAATTTTAATGGACATATCGGCGACAGCGATATCCACGGTTCGCTGACCTATACGCAAGGTAAACCGCGTCCGAAGCTGAGCGGAGAGGTTGAATCACGCCAGCTGCGCATGGCGGATCTCGGTCCGCTGATTGGCGTAAATACCGGTAAAGGCAGCGAGAAAACGGCGAAGGCGAAAGCGCAGCGCGGCGATGCCGCCACGCAGCCGGCCGATCGCGTGCTGCCGCACGATCGCTTTGATACCAAAAACTGGGATGTAATGGATGCCGACGTGAAGTTTAGCGGTAAGCGGATCGAGCACAGCGATTCGCTGCCGTTAAGCGATCTTTATACCCATCTGGAGCTGAAAAACGGCGATCTGTTGCTCGATCCGCTGCGTTTCGGCGTGGCGGGCGGCAATCTCAACGCGACGGTTCGTCTCGAAGGAAGCCGCACGCCGATGCGTGGCCGCGCCGATCTTCACGCGCGTAAGCTGCATCTGCGCCAGCTTTTCCCCGGCGTGGAGGCGATGCAGAACAGCCTGGGGCAGCTGAACGGCGATGCTTCGCTGAACGGCAACGGCAACTCGGTGGCGGATCTGCTGGCGACCAGCAACGGCGAGGTGAAGCTGCTGATGAACGATGGCGTTATCAGCCGCAGCCTGATGGAGATCGTCGGGCTGAACGTCGGCAACTATGTGGTCGGCAAGCTGTTCGGTGATGATGAGGTGCGTATCAACTGCGCGGCGGCGAATCTGGACGTGCGTAACGGGCTGGCGACCTCGCGGCTGTTTGTGTTTGATACCACTAATGCGGTGATCAACCTTTCCGGCAACGTTAACTTCGGCAATGAGCGAATGGATCTCAGTATTGATCCGGAGAGCAAGGGGATACGTATTATCACCCTGCGATCGCCGCTTTACGTGCGCGGCACCTTTAAAAATCCGGACGCCGGGGTGAAAACCGGGCCGCTGCTGGCTCGCGGCGCGGCTGCCGTGGCGCTGGGCGCAGTAGTGACGCCGGCCGCCGCGCTGTTGGCGCTCATCTCGCCCAGCGATAATGAGGATAATCAATGCGTTAACGTGCTGCAGCAGATGAAGAAGTAGTGGCGAAACAGAGGGGAACGCTGCCGCCTGAGTTGCAGGCGGCAGCAGCAAGCCTAACCGTGCCGGGAGAACTTCATTTTTATGCGGCTGCTGTTTAAGCCTGCTTAATAAAATTCGATAAATGATTGGACTTCAATACAATCCAGACAGACGAATACATAAATCATTCCGCAATCTGCAATGCAGTAGTTATCATTAATTGAGTCTAACTGCGCATAAAATGTCATTTGTTCACCACACTCTGGACAATCAGGCCAGATACCGCCCTGAATAAAATCGGGAGTGCCGCCTAATTTATGACGAGAGCCAATTGGTTCAGGCGCCTTTTTAAATTTAGGTAAGGCTTCAGCCTTTTTAGTCAGAGGATGAGGTATCAGCTGGAAAGGTGGAATTTTTTTCATTAATTTACTTCCTGTGTAGGTAGATATCTGCCTAACTAAATCCTGAGATAACTATTAATTTATTTTCGATGAAAAGC
Source organism: Mixta tenebrionis (assembly GCF_006517625.1). Lineage (GTDB taxonomy): Bacteria > Pseudomonadota > Gammaproteobacteria > Enterobacterales > Enterobacteriaceae > Mixta > Mixta tenebrionis. Next base: position 83,157 of record NZ_VHQI01000006.1, read on the forward strand.
CAGGTTCTGGCGCACGGCTACTACAAAACTATTATTAATAGCAGCGGGGCAGTTCAGGCAAGTGAAATTTATTGCGTACTGATAAAAAAGGGTTATACCGGATAATCCGCTGGGTTCCGGCGGATAAAACTGTCGCCGTGTGGATTGTAGTACCGGTAGCGGCTGTAGTGCAAACCGGTCTCTTTATCATCATGCTGCTTCTGATAACGCAGTGAATGGCCGTTGAGGTGGGGCTGCTTGCCGGGCAGGGTGCCGCCGTCCTGCCAGAATCAGGTAATTTCACTCAGATTGATAGTTTGCTTTTAAATAATTAATCGATCCGGTCTGGCGCTTAAATCTGTTATTTTTTTAGCTAATAATATTTTTATCAGGCGAATAGAAAAAATATATCTACATAGATTGTATATGTATAATAAAAAAATCATCTTCTTTACGATGAAAATGTTTTTATTTGGATGTGCCTTATTCCATTTTCACAGTAAGGTCTATGTCTTTTATATACAAATGCTTCGTCATGGTAAATTCCACCGTAGAAATAGCTTTTGTGAAATTAATCCTCTCTTTGATTATTAATAAGAGGCTTCTCAGATAAAATGTCCATTTAATACCAAATACACAGGATAGAATAAAGAAATACTCTGGTAAATTGATTTTTTTAAAAGAGAGAAGGTTTTCTGATGTCATGAATGGAATAGTTATAAAGTACGCACAGAAACCTATCATGTCTGGTTCTCTTTACTTTTCTCCACAGGATAAAAACTATTTCACCGACTTTGTTATGGATATGATTTTGCCTGAAAAATTATTTTGTGTAATATCTTCTTCTTTTGAAGAGAAAGAGTTGTTTTTTTAATTCAACAGAATATGTTTCGTCGCTATATCCAACAATTTCATGGGCGTCTTATAAGATATTCTATAGGAAATTATTTCCCACATCATTTTTTATTTTTTTTAAGATCATTCAAGCTTTCACCTGTTTAGTATATTTCCTAAGGGCGTCTTTTATTTCATTATTTAGAATAGACTGAAATTATTTAATTTATTTTAGTATAATAATTTCCTCAATTAGCTCTTCGTTACGTCCCCTCCCTTAACTATTATAACCTAGATAGTTACCATGAAATGGTCTGTCTAACTTTATCAATTCATTGATGAATTTTTAAATGCCTTGTGAAAATTCTCAGAAATTAAATTTAGTAAAGCTTGCTAATAACTTTATCCTTGAGGATACGGTTTATTGCACCGATGTTAATATTTTTTTATTTTCCTAAAATTATTGACGGGAATTTACACTGCAATTAACGAAAAGTATTGATGTATAAATATATTATTTTCTCAAGCCAGGATTGTATTATTTATGAGTTTTCCTAAATCTTATTTCCAGTTTATATCCAGGTCATGCAGATAGTCTTCGGCGAGCAATAATTTCATTTACTTCTTGCTGCGTGTGTGTGTAATGCTTTTTATTTGGATAGAAAGTTATTCTTTCAATATGGGGTATTTCCAAGGCTAAAGCAATATTGCCATCAATCAGTTCATCGAATCCAACTGTTTTTAAGTTCGGCATGTAACGGATAAAGTCAAGGGAATCGACCCTGTTTAATCCAAGCTGTTCTATAGAACAATTACCTTTTAAGCATGAAAAGTTAACCATTTGCTTGCTATTTATAATAAAAACTCCATTGAGCTTTTTTAACGCATCTATTCCTGATAAATTTAGCAGCTTCGTACATCTTATTAAATGTAATTTTTCTAAATTTTCACAACCAGATAAGCCATCTAAGCTTCTGATTTGTGATTGTGTTATTTTTAATTCCCGCAAATTAGGGAAGTCTCCGAAGAAACCAAAATCATTAGTATTTAAATGCCATAACCAAAGGTTTCTTAAATTAGTTAGCGCGCTAAAGTTAGAAAATTTCTTTGAATATGTTGCTGTTAAATTAGTTAGCTTGCTGAAGCGATTAAAATCTATTGAGATACCCTTAACATGTATTGTTAAAGAGGTTAGTTTAGATAGTGCATAAAGTGGAGAGAAATCCTGATCTGGTGAAAACTTTATATTAGGGCCGATAGCCAACTCATCTATACTCCTAACCCTGTCAAGGAGAGAAAAATCAATGTTTACCTGTTGAGTTTGAGAAAATGAGTCTGCTTTTAAATAAAAACCATTACAATTTAACTGAGTGGCTAAAAAAACCCCTTCAAGATATTTATTATGTTCGGCGCTAATAATTCTACGCCCATCTTTATTTATAAAGTTTATTCCCTCTGGGAAATCATCTTTTTTCATCATTAACATCCTCCACTTTTCTTTGAATTCTTGGCTCTTGCTTTTTTATCTGCTTGAAATTTTGCTTCAAGTGCATTTGCATTTTCGTTTACTTGAGATTTCATATTTGAATTTGCAGCAGACTTTTTCAATCCTGGTGAATTAATTTCATTCAATAAATTTGGATTTGTTCCAAAATTATTTCTTTGCATAATTTCATTTTCAACCATAAACCCCATATCATTTGATTGGAAATCTATATGTGCTTGCCCAACCACTTTAGGTGTAGGGGAACCGGGAGGTAACGAACGTGTAACTTGTGCTAGTCTCTCTTTAATCGAATCGTTCATTCTTTTCAATGTTCCCTTACCGATATATTTATCCCCTGTGTCGAATTCAAAAATATAAGCACCGGTTAACCCCAGCGGATCGATCCAGCTAATCGGATTCGGCGCATACTGATAAACATTCACCCCGCCCAACAGCCCTATCGGGTCCTGGCTGATAAAGCTGCCGCTGTGTGGATTGTAGTACCGGTAACGGTTGTAGTGCAAACCGGTCTCTTTATCATAATATTGTCCCTGAAAGCGCAGCGGGTTATGCACCTGCTGCGTCAGGCGTTTTACTCCGCCCCAGGCATGGTAGTGCGCCTCCCAGGTGATATTGCCGTCGCCGTCGGTCAGGCGCAGCGGGCAGCCGTTGAGGTCGTTGTGATAATAGTGGATGCGCGCATCGGGCTGCGTGCGGTCGGGCAGCAGGGCGAAGGGAATAAAGCTGCCGGGCCGGTAAACGTACTCCTGCATGGCAGGCCAGAGCGCGCGCGCCGCCAGCCTGCGCTGTGCGCTGGCTTTAGCGTCGTCAGGGTCAGCGGCGGCGGTGTCCGGCAGGCCGGGCGTGCTGTTGGGGCGAGTCACCTCGCCAAGCAGGGCGTCGCCGTCCCACCAGAACCAGGTGGTTTCCTGCGCGTTGCGCTTGAACACCCGCCGCCCGGCGGCATCATAGCCATATTCGGTGGTGTGATGCTTATCGCGCGAGCCGCGCAGGCGTTGGTTGCCGTCCCAGCGCAGCTGGCGATGGTTGCCGTCTCGGTCGCTTTGCCGGCGCAGATTGCCCGCGCGGTCAAACAGGTAGCGCACGCCGTGCAGCTCGCCTTCGCGCCACCAGCCCTGCGGGGTATCATCCTGCGCCCGTATCTGCGTCAGCAGCTGGTTGCCGGCGGCATCCTGGATAAAACGGGTGACGCGCCCTTCCGGACAGGTGTGAGCCAGCAGCCGTCCCACCGGATCATAGCTGAAGTATTCGTGTCCCAGCCGGCTGTCGCTGCGCTCTTCCGGATTGCCGTTGCGGTCGTAACGGTAGCCGGTACTGAACAGTCCGGCGTCGTTACGGCTGACCGCCTGGGAAACCAGCCGGTCGCGTGCGTCATAGCGGTAGCGACGGCTCAGCGTTTCGCCCAGCGTTTCGTCCTGTAGTCTGCCGCAGGCGTCATAGGCAAAGCGGCTGGTTTCGCCGTCCAGCGTGACGGCGACGGGCTGCCCGCGCTGGTTATAGCGCCACTCCGTTCGGTGACCGGCATCGCTGTGCCGGCTGATGCAGTTGCCTGCGGCATCGTAGCGCCAGTAGATGCCCAGTCCGTCCTGGCGTTCCTCCGTGAGGCGGCCTGCAGCATCATATTTGCGCGTAACTTCGCGCCAGGGATTAAGCAGCGCCGTCACGCGGCCGCAGCGGTCATAGCGGAAACGCTCTTTCAGCGTCTGCTCTCCGTCCCGGTAGCGCTTCTCGGTCAGCCTGCCCATGCGGTCGTGGCGGTATTCGGTGAGCTGCCCCAGCGCGTCGCTGCGTGCAACAAGATTGCCCGCCTCATCGTAGCGATAGCGGGTCTGCTGACCATAATAATCTTCGGTTTGTATTATTCTGCCCGCCCCGTCGCGCCGCAGCCGGTAACGCTGGCCCAGTTCGTTTACCACCGCCGTCAGCTGCTCTTCGCTGTCATATTCACAGCGCACCGTTTTACCGTCCGGCGTGGTGCGGCTGGTCAGCACGCCCATGCCGCTGTAGCTGAGCCGGGTTTCGCCGTTCAGCTCGTCCACATGGCGGCTGGGATTATCACAGGCGTCCCAGCCCAGCGTCTGCACGCTGCCGTCCTCCGACTGCCAGCGGATCAGTCGTCCTTTGGCGTCGTAATCCCAGCTGCAGTGGCGGCCCATGGCGTCGGTACGCTGGCGCAGCAGGCCACGGCTGTCGTAGCGGAACGTGGTGCGTGCGCCTTCGCCGTCGGTGTGGCTGCGTAAGAAGCCGTAACCATCGTATTCCAGCTGCGTTTCGCATCCGGCCGGATCCATGCTGAAGATAAGATCGCCGAAATCGTTGTAGCGGTAGATGGCGATCTGCCCCAGCTCATCGGTCTGGCTGATGAGCTGGCCGTCGCGGCTCCATTCATACAACCTGCTGGCGCCTTCTTCATCGGTCTCTTTTATCAGGCGGTTATCAAGCCAGACGTAAAGGCGCCTGCTGCGATCGGGATGGGTCAGGGTACAGAGATTGCCGGCATCGTCCCATTCAAAACGGGTTTCGCGGCGTGCGGCATCCACCTGGCTGACGGGACGCCCGACTTCGTCGTAGCGATAGCGCGTGGCGCTTCCTTCAGGATTGATCTCACAGATCGGTAGCCGATCTGCATCAAACTGGATCTGCGTGCGGTTGCCCAGCGAGTCGGTAATTTCCACTTCGTTGAGCAGATCGTGATACACAAAGCGATAATCGTACAGCCCGTCATCGCCCCAGGAATGGCAGACTCTTTGCTGTTCATCGTACTGATAGTGAAAGGTCAGGCCGCTGCGCAGGCTATGACTGATCATTTTTCCCTGCTGCCAGCCGTAGCGCCGGCACAGGCCGACCGCATCCTCTTCGGCTACCAGCTGGCCGCGATCGTCATAGTGATAGCGCGTCAGGGGCAGGTTGCACTGGCTGTCTTCATCACTGAAGGTCAGCGCCGTCAGGCGATGGTTCTGCCACTGTGCCTGTAGCGTTCGTCTCCGCTGGCCTGCGGCATCCCACTCTACCAGCTGTTGTAGTTCTCCATTGCGGCGTACAAACTGCCAGCGGTTACCAACCAGATCGCTTATCGCCTCCAGCAGCATCGGCTTTTGCGGCAGCGGCTGTGTGGCGGGATAGCGAAAGTAATAACGTTTCCCTTCTTTGGTTTCCACCACCAGCTGGTTGCTGTCCGTTTCCGCTATCTGCCAGACCACGGCACCGTCCACCAGCTCCATCACGGCATGTTCACGCCCTGGCGCGGCGGGAAAGCCGGGAAAGACGGTCAGGGTCAGCGCTTCGTGAAAGAAAAGCGCATCCAGTTGCGCATCGTAGCTAAGCTGTATATCCGCCGGCGTTTGCCAGCCTTCGCCGCATGACGGGGCGAGCAGCGTAACCGGAGAAAGAGAGGAGCGATAATAGCGCGTCCACTCCAGCGGCAGCCGGCCCGGCAATTCGAAATCCTGATGCTCAATGAGCACGCTACCGTCACGAACATCTACCGGATCGCCGAAAACCCACCGACATATCCATGAGTTTTCGCAGTTCATATTAGGCAAGATCTTTTTACGTAGCGCTTTGGCCGGACCGGAGCGGATCAGTTTCTTCAAACCCCACAACCCCGCCTTCATCGCCATCGCAACCAGATTGATGGTTGAGGGGCCGCCCACTTCCACGCCGTTAGGCAGCGCAAGGTTCAGCGCCAGCGGCAGTTCGAGGGAGAGGGGTTTCGGCTTTGTCGCCTTTTTCAGGCGAAACGGGGGAACAAGGCCAACAATATTACAGTCCAGCACCGGTTCTGAAAAACGGGACATGGGATCACCGTCAGCAATAACGGTTTTACTGCCCATAAAGATTTCGTCAGTGATTTGCGGCCCGGCGGTCATTTCCGCTACCGGTATCCATGAACCGCCTACCGGTATATGTATGCCCATTCCGCCGGTGCCTGCCGTACCCCGGCGTAGCCAGTTAATGGTTACCGTGCTGCCGATAATGGGAATATAATCAAAAGGATCGAATACCGCCGCGATACGCGGCGTGGGGAGCGGCACCGGCGTGGGAGAGGGCGGGATCAGATAGGTATGAACATCAACGCCCAGTTGCGGATCGGTATGGCAGGTTGAGTGGGGCATCTTTTCTTCCCTGAACAGAGGCTCAGATAATTCTTCTCAGCGCATTTAAAAACGATCTGGCTTCATTGCCATATTCTTCACCCATGCAGCTCACCAGAATCATCATTACGACAATGGCGCCGCCGATAATCACTAATCGCTTCTTTGTCATAAAACTTCCTTTAATTCGCTGGCCGGCATTTCCGTCTGTAGCAGCTGCTCGGTTGATTTTGGCTCCGGCGTCATAAATGACAGCGGCGCATCCCATTCAGCTGGCTCTTTATCCAGCGGATGGGCGATATCGGGGATGCCGCTCCAGTTAGGCGCCAGCAGTTCGCGTCCGGCAAAGATAATGCGCTGGAATGGAATACTGGCCTGACGTATCAGTGATTCCCGCTGCTCACAGCAGTGCAGAAACGCCTGTTCCATCGCCTGCTCCATCCGCTGCTGCAGCCGGGCGGTTTTTTCCGGCGCCGGATATTTTCCCAGCGCCAGCGCCTCTTTTTCGGCCTTACGCTGTATATCCGTCAGCTGGTTGCAGTACGCCTGGGCTTTTTTTTCCAGCGCCTCAGCTCTGGCTTTATCCTGCATGGTCAGCAGCGCATGCAGCGTGATGCCGAGCGTGGAAAACTTACGCTCCGCCAGCGGGAGCTGCGTCGCCGCCCGTATCGCTTCGGTATAGAACTTTGTCGCCAGCGTGGTATGGCCTTTGCGCTGATAGCAAAAGCCCGCCATGCGGTAACCTTCGATAACATATAGCGGATGCGGTACGCGCTGCGCCTCGGCGGCGGCGCGCGCGTAAACCTCAGCGGCCTGCTCATAGCGCCTGGCGGTAAACCAGGCGCCTGCTTCGCCAAATAAACTTTGCGTAATTAGCTGGTGTTTAATCGCCGGCTGTTCGATCTGCACCGCTCGCTCCGCCGCCAGCCGGTAGGACTGTACCGCCCTGGGGATATCCTGCCCCTTAAGCCAGGCGCCGGCGATAATGCTGTGCATAACCACCTGCTGTTCCGGCCATCCTTTTTGCTGCGCCAGCTCCAGCGCGCGCTGCGCGCGCTCGGTAACCTGCTGCGGCGTGCCGCGTTGCAGCAGTACCATACTGTCGGTCATATAGCGACGATAGAGAAAAGTCTCGTTATCCTCGGTGCTCTGGCTGGCCACTTCTGTTATCAGCGTATGCTGCTGGAGATCGGGTATCAGCTTTTGTATGTCGTGCGGCCGGGCTTTTTCCAGCGGACGCCAGCATGGATTGCTGTGGCTGTGAAGCAGCATAAATCGCAGATTGGCGGGCCAGCTGCTCTGCAGCGCCAGGTCAATCCACTGTTGCCAGGAGCTATGCAGGCTGACGGCGTCGGGTGAAAGGGCTACCACAAGGTAACGGAACTGCGCCTGATAGTAGTGGGCAAAAGAGGATAACGCGGCCATAAAGCCATCAACCGAATCGCATTCCGCCAGCGGCGGGTAGCGCCAGTCTGTCGCCAGCTGTTGCTCAGCCAGCGCTTCTTTGCTGTGTTGATAGTTTTCCAGCAGCTCATGGCGTAGCGCGCGGCTGTAGCCAAACAGCGTATCGAACGGCGCGCGAAAAGTGATAAACAGGTCAGGGAGATCGTATTCCGTTTCTTGCTGCTGCAGCGCCGTAAAGGCCTGGATAAGCGACTTCGCATCATCTTCCACTTCCCAGAGAAAAATGCGGGCGTCACGGCCGCTCTGCTCCAGCCACAGCCGATGTAAAATCGCCATCCGTCGTTCAACCGGATTTCTTTCTACCGTCGCCATAAAAGGGTTCCCTGAGGCATTGATTCACTTCCCTATGCGTTCAGCTTAATTTTTTTACCGTCCATCGATATGCCGCTTCCATCAATGACGATGACCGACCCGCTGGCCTTAATAGATATTTCACCGCTTTTAATAGTGATACCGGTACCACCTACTTCCAGGGTAATGCTACCGCTGGCGCTTTCGCTAAGATTACCGTTGACGGTGCGGGTATCTTCTCCGGTAACCGTTAAATTACGGCCCGCCTGTAGCGTTACTTCCTGCGGACCAAGCACCGTAAACTTATGCTTAGCTTTAAAGGTTTCCTGAACCACACCGTTAACGGTAGTTTCTTCCGCGCCGGTAATGATCTTGGTGCGCTTGCCGGTAACGTCCAGCTTTTCCTCGCCTTTAACGATAGCCGTCCTGTTACTGATTACGGTGGTCTCCTGATTACCCTTTACCTTAATCTCCTGGTTGCCTTTCACCGCCACTTCGCGCTTACCATCCACCGCTAACCGGTCATCAATCTTCACGTTGCGCGTGCGGTTCTTTTGTACGGTGATGGTTTCATCGCCTTCCACCGTCGCTTTCCGGTCTTGTTTGATAGCGATGGTCTCTTTGCCGCTGACCTGCTCGTTACGGTTACCGCTAATTTCCAGCGTTTCGTTACCGGCAACCTTTTCGCTGCGGTTACCGGCGATGGTAATGGTTTCGTTGCCGTTAACGGTTTCGGTGCGATCCTGCTCAATGGTGGAGGTTTCATTCCCGGCGACGTTTTTCGTGCGGTTGCTGCCGACGGCATGGGATTCATCGTTTTTAACGTTGGTATCCATATTGCGTTCGGCCTGAATGAATACCTGCTCGGCTCCCGCTTTGTCTTCAAAGCGCAGCATATTGGCGTTGCCCGGCGTGCCGTCTTTGGTGCGGCTCATAAATCCCATCTGCGTTGCCGCCGCCGGCAGCGACCAGGGAGGCATGCTGGCTTCGTTATAAACGCGCCCGGTGATGATCGGACGATCCGGATCGCCGTTGATGAAATCGACGATAACCTCATCGCCCACGCGTGGGATCTGCACGCCGCCGTAGCCCTGGCCGGCCCAGGCGCTGGAAACGCGTATCCAGCAGGAGCTGGTATCATCCCCTTTAGCTTCGCGATCCCAGTGGAATTTCACCTTTACCCGGCCAAAGCGGTCGGTCCAGATCGATTCGCCGGCCGGTCCCACCACCCTCGCCGTTTGCGGGCCGTAGGTACGCGGCCACTGCGTTTTCGCTTCAGGGCGGAACGGAATATCCGCCGGCAGCGCGGTGAAATTAAGCTGATGGATTGAGGTGCCGCCGCTGCCGCTGGCGTAGGGGTTTTCTTCAAGCTGGTAGTCAACGGCGGTAATCAGATAGTCGCGGTTATCACTAAGCACCGGCGCGTTAATCAGCGTAAAGGTATAGCCGGGGCAGATGCCGATAGCCGTGGCGGTAGCATGAATCTGCATATGATCGACCGCCCAGCGCTGCTGGCGAATGCGGGCATAAAATTCGCCGTGCCCGTGCTCTACATAACGTCCCGGCCAGTCGTAAACGTCGATATTGCCCGGCTTTGGCGAGGCCGGGTTCTGCCTGGCCTGCAGCAGCCAGGCGTGCGGCTTACGAAAATCGTAGTCGTCAACGCTGTAAAGGCCCGGCGTGACGCGCATTTCCGGCTGCCAGCGGGAAACGCCCTCCGCGTCCGCCACGCCGCCGGTGGCGGTCTGATAATAGGGAATCGCTTCATAAGCGGAGAAGGGCTTATGCGCATCGGGGCCGTCGGTTAACACCAGCGTATGGTTGCCGTCTTCATGGCGGAAGAAATAGCTGATGCCCTCCAGCTCCATCAGGCGGCTGATAAATTCCAGGCTGCTTTCCTGATACTGCACGCAATATTCCCAGCTGCGGTAGTTGCCGGTCAGGCGATCTTCCACGTTAACCTGGTACTCGCTCAGCAGGGTTTTAACGATCAGCGGTACGGTGGTTTCCTGAAAGATGCGCAGATTGCGATCGCGCTTCATCGGCCACAGATCTGATTCCAGCGTCAGGGCGTAAGAGGTATAGCGGGTGCCGTCCAGCTCCTGCGAGCCTACCACGACGCGGGTAATTTTGCCGTTCAGCCAGCGGAATGACGCGCTGTGCTGCAGCGGGATTTGAAGGGTGAGCGGCTGTCCCAGCAGGGTGGCGTTGTCAATGCGCGGATGAGAGCTGAGTAACGTTACGTTAAGGCTGAAAGATTCAGACAGCGCTTCGCGTCCGGACAGCTTCCAGAATAGTAACTCTTCTGCCGGAGAGCGGGCGATAATTCGGTTAAGCATAATTTATCATCCATGAACAGCGCACAGCATTTTCTGTATATTTTCCGATTAGTACAGCCGGAAAGAACGAGGGTCAATTAAGCAATGCTAAACAATAAATTGCCGGAAAGCGTAGGTGGTTTTTTCCTGGAACGAAAAAAGGCGCCATCAAGGCGCCTGCGGTAGATGAATAAATTCTCTTGCGGAGCGGCGATTGCGCACTGCAAGCAAAGCGGCATCCATGCCGGCCGCGTTATTCGCGACGCCTGGCCTTCTGCCGGCTATGTCAGCGCATCAGACTTCGTACAGCGTCTGATGGCGGGTCTCTTTACAGGCGAGCAGCGCCAGCAACGTCAGCAGCGCCATCGCTGCCAGATAAAGCCCCACGGCGAACAGCCCGTAGTGTGCGTTAAGCCAGGCCGCAATATAGGGCGCGACCGAGGCGCCGAGGATCGACGACAGATTGTAAGAGAACGACGCGCCGGTATAGCGCACCTCTGTGGGAAACAGCTCCGGCAGCAGCGCGCCCATCGGGCCGAAGGTCAGCCCCATAATGCTCAGGCCGATCAGCAGGAACAGCATCATCATTGCCTGGCTGCCGGAGGCCATTAGCGTAGGGAACAGCAGGGCAAACAGCATAATCCCCAGCGTGATCGCAATCATGGTCTTACGGCGTCCGAAGCGGTCAGCCAGCAGGCCGGCAACCGGCACCATCGCGCCGAAGCCGATCACCGCCACCATCAGCATCCACAGCAGGCTGTTGCGTGAGAAGCCAAGGCCGGCGGGCGCCGGCGCGGTGCCGTAGCTCATCGAGTAAACGGTCATGATATAGAACAGCGTGTAGGTCGCCAGCATAATAAAGGTGCCGAGAATCGTCGCGCCCAGATGCTTGCTCAGCAGGGTGCCGATCGGCACGCGCACCTGCTTTTTCTCTTTCTGTACCTTAGCGAAGACCGGACTTTCATGCAGCGAAACGCGCACGTAGAGGCCGATAATTACCAGCACGGCGGAGAGAATAAAAGGCACGCGCCAGCCCCAGCTCATAAACTGCGCGTCGGTCAGCAGCCAGGAGAGCAGCAAAAATGTGCCGTTGGCGAAGAAGAAGCCGATGGGTGCGCCAAGCTGCGGGAACGAGCCGTACAGCGCGCGTTTTTTCGCCGGCGCGTTTTCCGTCGCCAGCAACGCCGCGCCGCCCCATTCGCCGCCGAGGCCCAGCCCCTGACCGAAACGCGCCAGCGCCAGCAGCAGCGGCGCAAAAACGCCGATGGCGTCGTAGCCCGGCAGCAGGCCGATGAGCACCGTTGAAATACCCATCGTCAGTAACGAGGCAACCAGCGTCGCTTTACGCCCGACGCGATCGCCGAAATGTCCGAAAAGCGCTGAACCTATGGGGCGGGCGACAAAAGCGATGGCGAAGGTGGCCAGCGACTGTAGCGTGGCGACGGTGGCATCGCCCTGCGGAAAGAAAATATGCGGAAAGACGATCACGGCGGCGGTGGCATAGATATAAAAATCGAAAAATTCGATGGCGGTGCCAACCAGCGAGGCGATGACGACTTTACCGCGCGAGTTAACCGGCGCGGCGGCGGTTTCTGTGTCGATTGTTGGTGCGATGGTTGCTTGCATAATTGTTTCTTATTTGTAAACCGAACAAAGAATCTTACGCACAGCTTTCAGCAGGTTCAATGGTGAAAAGCCGCGTCAGCGCTGGGCTGAGCGCATGAAAAGTGGATAATTTTTAACAAAAAAGCTTTACTGGCGGATGGCAGGGGAAACGGCCTGTTTTCTGGCGGGAATCACTGCAAAACGGGAAAATAAAAGTGAGGGGTTAGTTATTCATGCTGGGCGTTGGCTGAATTTTGCGCACGACGCGGCATATTTCGCTATTGTGCCGCGCCGTGTGCGCTTCGCTTACTTTTTCCGTCGCAGGTTAAGCGGCGGATCGTTTTCATAATCGGCGGTAGCGATCCAGGCGGCGCAGAACAGCGTCAGGCGGGCAAAGAAGTAGAAGAACGCCATCAGCCCCAGTACCGAACCGAAGGCGGCGCCGGAGGGCGACGAGGCGAGCTTGGGCAGCGTCAGGGTCATGATGAACTTGATCGCCTCAAAGCCGATTGCCGCCAGCAGCGTGCCGCGCAGCAGCGCTTTTTTATGCGGGCGATGGCGCGGCAGAATCCAGAAGATCCACAGAAACAGCAGGTAGTTAGCGAAAATGGAGATCGACAGCGCGATCAGCGTCATCGCCGGCCGCAGCCATTCGATATCCTCCAGCCCCAGCGCGCGCACGATCGCCGCCTGCGCCGCGCCGGCAATTGAAGTTAGCGACAGGGTAATAATCAGCGCCAGCACCAGCCCGGTCAGAGAAATAAAGTCGCGGGTATATTTGAAATAGATCTTCTCTTTGTCCTGGGCGCCGCGCTCCCAGACATCGCGCGACTGGGCGCGGATCGCCTCGCGCAGGTTGCCCATCCAGCTGATGCCGGAATAGAGCGCCACCAGCAGACCGGTAATGCCTACCGTGGTGCGCTGTTCAACGGCGGTATGCACGGTATTTTTTAGCGTGCTGGCCAGCGTGGGATCGCTGATGCTGTTAACGATGCGCTCAATCAGTTCGTTCAGCAGCATCGGATGGGAGGCCAGCACAAAACCGACGGCGGCGAACGACACCATCAGAATCGGGATCAGCGACAAAAAAGAAAAATAGGTAATGGCGGCGCCGAACTGGCTGCCGAGGCGATCGGTAAAGCGCTCCCCGGCGCGAATAAAGTGCGCCACCGCCGGAATCGCCCGAAACCAGCTGACAAAGCGTGAAACGCGGCTGAGCGAACGATCGACTGTATGATTGCCGGTTTTAATTTTAATCAGCGGCTTATCTTCTTGCTGCCGCTGTTCAGGGGGCTGCGCATGTTTTTCCGTCATGAACCGGACTCATCCTTCTGTTTTATTACGTCAAACGCTCATTATAGCCGCGCCGTCACGCGGCGTACTCTTTCATTACCTGCGTTAGCCACTCCATAAATACCCTGACGCGCTGCGTCAGGTTGCGGCGGTGCGGCCAGAGCAGCGACAGCGGCAGCGGGCGGGCGCAAAAGTGGGGCAACACTTCTACCAGCTGCTGGTTTTCCAGCAGCGGCTGCACGCCGTAACGCGGCGCCTGAATAATTCCCAGCCCGGCCAGGCAGGCGTGGCGGTAAGCGGGCGTGGCGTTAACGGTCAGCGCGCCGCCGGTCTGAATAAAGTGGCTGCGCTGGCCGTCATAATACTCAAAACCTGCCGCAGGGGCGCCCAGCTGCTGGCTGTAATGCACCATCGCATGCTGCGACAGATCCTCCAGCCTGAGCGGCATCCCGAAGCGCATCAGATAATCGGGGCTGGCGCAGTTGACCATCGCCAGCTGGCCCAGCGAACGGCTCATCAGGCTGGCATCCTGACGCTGCCCGATACGCACCACGCAGTCAAATCCTTCACGGATAGCGTCTATCTGGCGATCGCTGCTGCTTAGCTCCAGTTCCAGGCCGGGATAGTGCTGTAAGAAATGGGGCAGCCTGGGAATAATCATATCGGTTGCCAGCGTGACCGGCATATCTACCCGCAGACGACCGCTAAGCGTGGCTGGCTCGTTCTGAAACAGCGCGTCCATCTCATCCAGCGTCGCCAGTACGTCGCGGCAGCGTTCATAGTAAATCAGCCCGTCCTGGGTGAGCTGAACGCGACGCGTGGTGCGGTGCAGCAGGCGCGCGCCCATGCGCTCTTCCAGCGCCTGCACCTGTCGCGATACGCTGCCCTTCGGCTGGCCCAGGCTTTCCGCCGCGCGAGTAAAGCTTTCCATCTCGGCGACGGTAACGAACACCTTCATTGCGTGAATTTTATCCATCTTCAAACCCGTTTGTTGCCGTAATGGTGACAATGAGGCGCTGTGAAGCTTCTTTATTAACTAAAATTAACTCAATATGCTTGTTTTTCACCCGCTGGCAAGAGAGTTATCGATAAAAGGTTAATAAAATCACGTTAATTACCGGTAACAGTGCGCTTTCAGCGGATACAGCAGAGGAAAATCGGCGCAAAATGGCGGCGGCGGCGCTTTTAGCCGGCGGCGTCGGGGTAAAAGGGGTAGCAGAGGAGAGGCGGCGGCAGAGGGAGAAAATGCGGCAGCTGCCGGCCGCCAGCTGCGGGTATGGCTGCTGCTGACGCTTGCCGCGCTAACACCGCCGGCGCAATCAAACGTCCGGCGGTACAGGCGCCAGGCTGGCCGCCGAAGCGCTTAAACCGTCAGGGTACCGTCAATCAGCGTGGCGGTGCGGCCGCCGATCCAGATAGCTTCCTCGCGGAAGCGTACGCTGATGCGTCCGTCACGCCGGATAACGCTGCCCTGCCGCGCCAGATAGTCGTGCGGCCGCCCCTGCGCCGCCAGGTAGCGCGCCAGGCAGGCATTGGCGCTGCCGGTTACCGGATCTTCGGTCAGCGCGCCCTGTTCCACCAGCAGCCCGCGCACTTCCCAGGCGACCGCGCCGTCGCTGGCTGGACCAAACGGCATCAGGCCGGTAACTGACGCATCCGCCAGCAGCTGCGCCAGCCGCGGCACGTCGGGGCGTATATCCAGCACCGCCTGCGCCGAACTCATCGGCACCAGCAGCCAGCGAATACCCATATCGACAATAGTGACCGGCTGCTGCATATCAAAAGCCTCGCTGTTGAGCGCGGCGGCGAGGCCGGGATGCTGCCACGGCGTCAGCGTCGCCTGCGGCGCAGCAAAAGCCAGTTCGCCGCTCTCGCCGATGGCGATATGCACCAGTCCGACGCCGCACTCCTGCACCAGACGGCCCGGCGTTTTCGGCCGCCGTCCCGCCTCCAGCAGCGCGTGGGCGGTGCCCAGCGTCGGATGGCCGGCGAAAGGCAGTTCGCCTTCAACGGTGAAAATGCGCACCCGATAATCGGCTGCGGGATGCCGGGGCGGCAGGACGAAGGTGGTTTCGGAAAGCTGGGTCCAGCTTGCGATGCGTTGCATCTGGGCGTCGCTCAGGCTGCTGCCGTCAAGAATCACCGCCAGTGGATTACCGCTCAGGGGCGTGGTGCTGAATACATCGACCTGCTTAAAAGGAAGCGTGGCTGCCATTATCGTCTCACCGTTGAGAAACAGAGATCTGATTAGTAGGCGTTCCTGCTGTTAAGGTCAATGGGGTGCCGATGAATAACGTTCAGGGCGTTTAACGCTGGCGCCGGACGCTAGCGAAGTAAAGCAGGGCGGCCCCCCGTAGCAGGCCGCCTGCGGATTACTCCGGCGCGTTGCCGCTGCCCTGCTGCGACGGCCATTTCCAGTTACGTACTTCCGGTACGTCTTCGCCATATTCGCGCACGTAGCGGTGATGTTCAGCGATTCTCTCTGCAAGATCGTCGAGAATTGAATCCGCTTTACCCTGCAGCGCGGGCACGCGCAGGATCGCCTCCTGCGCCAGATGATAGCGATCCAGCTCGTTCATCACCGTCATATCGAACGGCGTAGTGGTAGTGCCTTCTTCCATAAAGCCGCGTACGTGGAAATTACGGTAGTTATTACGTCGATAGGTCAGCCGGTGAATCAGGCTGGGGTAGCCGTGGAAGGCGAACACGACCGGACTGTCGCTGGTAAACAGCTGGTCGAACGCCTCATCCTCCATGCCGTGCGGATGTTTATCTTTGGTTCGCAGCGCCATCAGGTCGACCACGTTTACCACGCGCACGCTCAGATCGGGCAGGTACTCACGCAGCAGATCCACCGCCGCCAGCGTCTCCATGGTGGGGACATCGCCGGCGCAGGCCATTACCACATCGGGCTGCCGGCCCGGCTGTTCATTGCCCGCCCACTCCCAGATGCCCATGCCCGCTTCGCAGTGCTTAATCGCCTGATCCATCGTCAGCCACTGCGGCTCCGGCTGTTTACCGGCAACGATCACGTTGATGCGATCCCAGGTTTTCAGGCAGTGATCGCCCACCCACAGCAGCGTATTGGCATCCGGCGGCAGATAGATACGCACAATATCCGATTTCTTATTCGCCACGTGATCGATAAAGCCGGGGTCCTGATGGCTGTAGCCGTTGTGATCCTGACGCCAGACGTGCGAGGAGAGCAGGTAGTTCAGCGAGGAAACCGGCTCGCGCCACGGCAGCTTGCGCGTTACCTTCAGCCATTTTGCGTGCTGGTTAAACATCGAGTCGATAATATGGATAAAGGCTTCGTAGCAGTTAAACAGGCCGTGACGCCCGGTAAGCAGATAACCTTCCAGCCAGCCCTGACACTGATGCTCGCTAAGGATTTCCATTACCCGGCCATCGGGCGCCAGCTGTTCGTCATAGTCGCGCACCTCTTCCATCCAGGTGCGGCTGGTAACGTCAAATACCTTGCTGAGGCGGTTAGAGGCCGTTTCATCCGGGCCGAACAGGCGAAAGTTATCTTGATTAAGCTGGAAGATGGCGCGCAGATACTCCCCCAGCACTTCGGTGGACTGCACCTGTTTTTCGCCTGGCGTGGCGACATCAACGGCAAAATCGCGGATATCTGGCGTCTTCAGCTCGCGCCGCAGTCGGCCGCCGTTGGCGTAGGGCGTGGCGCCCATGCGCTTAGCGCCCTGCGGCGCCAGCGCGCGCAGTTCCGGTTGCAGCCGTCCCTGCTCATCAAACAGATCTTCCGGCTGATAGCTGCGCATCCAGTTTTCCAGAATCTGGCGATGCTCATCGTTTTCGCGACAGGAGGAAACCGGCACCTGATGCGCGCGCCAGAAATCTTCCACTTTTTTGCCATCCACCCTTTGCGGGCCGGTCCAGCCTTTCGGGCTGCGCAGGATAATCATCGGCCAGCGCGGAATCGGCTCCGACGTTTCGCCGCGCCGCGCGCGCTGCTGATAGTCGCGGATTTTATCGCAAGCGTTATCCAGCGCCCTGGCCATCAGCTGATGCATCTTCTCTGGCTCATGGCCGCAGACGAACAGCGGCTCATAGCCGTAGCCGCTGAACAGCTGATGCAGATCTTCGTCGCTGCTGCGCCCCAGCAGCGTCGGGTTAGCGATTTTATAGCCGTTGAGGTGCAGTATTGGCAGCACCGCGCCGTCGCGCGCCGCGTTCAGGAATTTGATGCCGTGCCAGCTGGAGGCGAGCGGGCCGGTTTCCGCCTCGCCGTCGCCGATAACGCAGGCGGCGATCAGATCGGGATAGTCAAACACCGCGCCGAAGGCGTGCGACAGCGAATAGCCCAGCTCGCCGCCTTCGTTAATCGAGCCTGGAGTTTCCGGCGCGGCGTGGCTGGGAATGCCGCCGGGAAAAGAGAACTGCTTAAATAGCCGCTGCATTCCCTGCGCATCTTCGCTGATATCGGGATAGATTTCGCTGTAGCTGCCCTCCAGCCAGGTATTGGCAACCATCCCCGGCCCGCCGTGTCCGGGGCCGCAGATATAGATCATATCGAGATCGCGCTGGCGGATAATGCGGTTGAGGTGCGCATAGATAAAATTAAGCCCTGGCGTGGTGCCCCAGTGCCCCAGCAGGCGCGGCTTGATATGTTCTGCTGTTAGCGGCTCGCGCAGCAGCGGGTTATCCATCAGATAAATTTGCCCGACCGACAGATAGTTGGCGGCGCGCCAGTAGCGATCGAGCAGGGCGAATTCTTCGGCGGCGTTCGTTGTTGACGTTGGGAGCGTCATGTTTCCCCTCCTGTGACAGCAATCACAACTACGGGACCAGCCCGCAACGGAATTTATTACTCCTTAAACCTAATAGAAGAATGCCCTATCAGCCAAAAAAGCGGCGCTTTTAGGGATTTTTACCTGGAACTGCTGCGGAGGGGACGCTGCGCTAATAAAAAGAGCGGCATCGCTGCCGCCCTGAGGGGATAGTGCTGAGACGCCTATTTGCCCATTACGGCGGCGGTATGCGTCGGCTCGTCGTTGGCGGCCGCCGGCGTCATCGGCGTGTAGTCCAGCTGCAGAATGCGGCTGGTTTCCGCCAGTTCACGCTCGGTCGCGCTGATATTGCCGTTCAGCTTCTGGCCGAGCGAAGGAATCAGCTCTTTCAGCTTCGCCTGCCATTCCGGCGTGGCGAATTTTTCCTTAAACGCTTTTTGCAGCAGGTTCAGCATAATCGGCGCGGCGGTCGAGGCGCCCGGCGAAGCGCCCAGCAGCGCGGAAACGGAACCGTCCTGCGAGACGATCACCTCGGTGCCCAGCTGCAGCACGCCGCCTTTTTTGGCGTCTTTTTTGATGATCTGTACGCGCTGGCCTGCCTGCACCAGACGCCAGTCCTCTTTTTTCGCCTGCGGGAAATAAGCCTGCAGCGCTGCATAGCGATCGTTGTCGCTCAGCATCAGCTGGCTGAGCAGATATTTCACCAGGTTGAAGTTGTCTTTACCTACGCAGAGCATCGGCAGCAGATTGCTGGGGGTGATAGATCCGAACATATCCCACAGCGAGCCCTGCTTGAGGAATTTGGTGGAGAAGGTGGCGAACGGTCCGAACAGCAGCACCGGCTTGCCGTCCAGCACGCGGGTGTCGAGGTGCGGCACCGACATCGGCGGCGCGCCGACGGAAGCTTTTCCATACGCTTTCGCCAAATGGCGTTTCACTACTTCCGGGTTTTCGGCTACCAGGAAAGAGCCGCCCACCGGGAAACCGGCATAGTTTTTCGCTTCCGGAATACCGGTTTTTTGCAGCAGCGGCAGCGCCGCGCCGCCCGCGCCGATAAACAGATATTTCGCGTTAACGGTTTTCAGCGCGCTGCCGTTCGTCAGATCGGCCAGCGTGATCTGCCAGCTGCCGCTTTCGTTACGCTGAATTGCACGCACTTCGTGACCGGTGCGCAGCCTAAAGCCGGGCTTTTTGCTCAGCGCAGCTACCAGCTGACGCGTAATCTCACCGAAGTTTACGTCGGTGCCGATGTTAATGCGCGTTGCGGCGACGCGCTGCTGCGGATCGCGTCCGGCCATCATCGCCGGCGCCCATTTGGCAATCTGCTCGCGATCTTCTGAGTACTCCATGCCGCGGAACAGGGTGCTTTTTTGCAGCGCTTCATAGCGTCGGCGCAGGAAACTGATATTGTCGTCGCCCCAGACAAAGCTCATATGCGGAGTGGTGTTGATAAAGCTGCGCGGATTGCGCAGGGTGCCTTTCTGCACCAGGGACGCCCAGAAACGGCGGGAGACCTGAAAGGATTCGTTGATCTCAACGGCTTTACTGATATCGATCGCGCCGTTTTTTTCCGGCGTATAGTTCATTTCTGCCAGCGCGGAGTGACCAGTACCGGCGTTATTCCAGCCGTTTGAGCTTTCTTCCGCCACTTTTCCCTGGCGCTCTACCATCTCGATAGTCCAGTCCGGCTCCAGCTCCTGAAGATAAGTGCCCAGCGTGGCACTCATGATCCCTCCGCCGATGAGCAGTACATCGACGTCCTTTTCCCCTTCTGCAGCTGCATGCCTGCCATTCACAGACAGCGTTGAAGGTAATGCTGATTTACGCATGAGGCGACATCTCCGTCCGTTGATGACTCAACGGTAATTGCAGGTGAAAGAGACCGTCTTCTTTCAGGCGGGTTACCCTCTTTCCATAAACATCTGAAATAAACCCGGTATAACCATACTAAAAATGCAGGTTAACTGCACGTTATATGTACCGCATGAAATATAACATTTTCGCAATAAAATTGAATAAATTGTTTAAAAATTAAAAGCTGGTTAAGTTTTAACCAGCATAATGAGATGTAGCTCACAGGACGTATGTTAAAGATGTTAAGAGAGTGTAGGGCTTACTACAGCAGGAATAGCAGGTAAGCGTTCCCTTACTTTGGCCTCTAAGGGAACGCGAAACAGGCGGGGAAATTACAGCAGGTAGAGCTTTTCGACTTTCACCAGTACGCGCTTGTTATGATGACTTACGGTACCTGTTACCGCGATTAAATCATCAGGTTTGACCTGCTGGCCTCGCCAGACATCATCGTCGATCTGCAGCTGCGCCGTGCCCGATCGATCGCGCAGCTGCCAGGTTTTAGCGCCGCTCTGGCGGATAATATTACCCTGTAGCGTGACCGTATCGCCGCTGGCAAGCTGCGGAAGCTGCTGCGCGGCGGTGATCTGCTGGTTATCGGTCACGGCGCGGTAGCCGCTCTTTTGATCTGCCGGCGGCGGCGCGCTGCCGTGCGGATTAAAACCGCCGTCGGCGGCGAAAAGCGGGGCGGTAAGCAGAACCGCCAGCGCAAGCGTCAGCATTTTCTTCATCTTCGCCTCCCATGCTCTCCGCCGGTTGGACGGAGAGCAGGTGTTTACTCAGGGTACGCCCAGCTGTTCAACGTCAATCCAGCGGCGTTTACCATCGTGGCGCAGGCGGCCGTTCAACCGCACCTGATCTTCGGCGTCGTAGGTTTTTCCGTCAAATACCTTTTTCGGGATCACCAGATCGATATTATCTTTCGCCCGATCGCGTAGCTGATAGCTCTGCTCGCCTTTTTGCCTGACGATATAGCCTTCCAGCGTGACCCAGGCGCCGTCGCGCATGGTTTTCACCTGGCTAATGGGCGGGGAGGTGGTGTCTTCGGTGCCTTTATAGCCGCTGTCCTGGTTACGCGGCGGCGTTTCGCCGCTTTTATAACCGCCCGCGTCTTCGGCAAACACGGGCAGCGTAAACAGAGCGATCAGCGCGGCAACGGTAAATTTTTTAACCATAGCTTCTCCTTAATAATGGTCCTTTCAGGCCGGTACACCGGGCCTTATCCGTTAATAAGCCTGGCACAGACTGATTAAGTTGTGCGGATTCGCAGCAAAAGGGCGCGGATTAGTCGCTACAGGCTGGGCGGCGGCGCTATCAGGTTGCCTGACAATATGAAAACAGGCCGTACGCGCAGAGGTTATACCTGCCCGAAGCGGCGCCAGAGAAAGCGGATGATAAAAAACTCAATGATGCCCAACAGTAGAAACCACAGGCAGAGAACAATGGTATAGAGCTGGCCCAGATCGCTGAAGTGGAACAGCGACATCAGACGGGCCGAAAGCTGCGGGCCGAGCGCGGGCGCGGGCAGCAGCAGCGCGGAGAGAAAGCCCAGCAGTAAAATACTCAACGGCGCCAGCCAGTTTTCGAAGGTAGATTTCATAATGGTTAAAAAATAGTAACAAAGCAGAGGGCCATTCTCCGGCAATTGGCGCGTCGGTTCAACGCTTCGCGCCGCAAAGCCTGAGAGAACGTTATTTCACGATATAAATTAATAGCAGGGGCTAAGTAATAAATATGTGTAAAGCAAATTCCGTGCACGCTTTGTTAAAAAATACTTTTGGGCAATGACGGATGATGCCTCATTGAGCACCGGGGGCGTCCTGTTTTACCTGAAGAGGCCGCAAATTTTTTAAGTGAGTATGCCGCCGCGCTAAAGGTCGATATGACCATTTCCATTTCAACCAATATTTTCCGCGCGAAGGCGTACCGTTCCTTCCTGCCAGACGCTATCCTGCCCGCCTTTATGCGCACAGCACATCACGCGCCGCAGCCGCTAACCGTAGCGATGTTAATCGCCAGCGCTGCAGCGGGGCGCTCAGGCGACTACGTTTTTTCTGCGCCGCTAACATATCCAATAAAAAAACCGCCCGGTAAGCCAGGTTTAACCAGATGATTTTAAAAGTAAAGTTTCCTGTACTCTTCCCGTTTTGAACGGAAGCAGGCGATTAACCGCTGTTTAAGAATAAATTTTCATAAATGTGCGAAATTTTGTGATCTACCTCAAGAAAATATTGAAGCTGGCAGCGACGCTGGTTATAATTTTTGTTGTAATTTTCAACAAAATTTTAGCAGGTCATCGATTATGAAAAAGTTTTTCCGGTATGTATTTCATGCTTACGTTGAAGCCTTTAAGCATGTGCCGCCGGGCGCGCTGAACTAACGGCGCTGCCGACAGCAAACCCTCGATAACCGCGGCCAGGGAACGCCGATGGTTATCAAACTCCTGTTATTCTCCTGCTTCATCCTCTTTTTTCCCAACGCTGATGTTTATTACAGCTGCGCGCAGACGTTCAGAGTACGAGTGCGGGCTGCTGACGAGCCGTTGCTAACCATCTTGTCCGGCACGCCGGCAAAACAGCGGTGCCGGGCCGCCTGCGCTGTCACTCTCTTTTTCTCCTAAATAGCTATTGTTGATAGCCGCCGCACAGTTTTGTCACTCTGCCCGCCCGATGGCCCGGCAGGTAAGGCGAAGCGCCATTTAGCACCTAAACTTAGCGGGTATCCTTACTCTGAGGGCAGCTGATGAAGAGAATATCCCGGCGGCGCGGGCCAGATCACCGCGTACTTCTTCTCGGTATGGCTGCCGCCGCAGCCGGAAGCGCGCTGTTTGTCAGGCAGTGGCGTAAATGGCAGCAGACGCCGCCAGTCGGCATCCACAGCCACCAGGCGGGCCTGGCGGGCTACTATCAACAGATCGGTCCGTGGCGCATGTTTACCCGCACCACGCCGGAAACGCGCCCCGGCCTGCCGGTGGTGCTGCTGCATGGCCTGGTGCTCTCCGGGCGGGCGATGGAGGATCTGGCGCTGGCGCTTGGCTGGGAGTATCGCGTGCTGGCGCCCGATCTGCCCGGCTTCGGCGGCAGCGCCTTTCCCGCATCGCAGCCGGTGCTGGATGTCGATCGGCTGGCGGAAGCGCTCTGGATGTGGATGCAGCAAAACCAGCTGTCGCGCGCGATCTTCGTGGGCAACTCATTTGGCTGCCAGGTACTGGCGGCGCTGGCGGTGGCGCATCCTGAGGCGGTCGCCGGGCTGGTGTTACAGGGGCCGACCGTCGATCGCCGCTGTCGTTCGTTGCCGCGCCAGCTGTGGCGCGAATGGCGCAACGGGCGCCGTGAGACGCATCGCTCCTCCGCCGCGCTTAGCCGCGTTGATTACGCTAAAGCTGGCGTCTGGCGCGCTTTCGCCACCATGCGCGCCATGATGCGCGATCGTATTGAGCAGCGCCTGCCCTATATCCAGGCGCCGACGCTGGTGGTACGCGGTTCGTTTGACGTGGTTTCGCCGGCGCGCTGGGTAGAAGAGATCGTCGCCCTGCTGCCGCACGGGGAGTTGATGACGCTGCCGCAGGGCACCCATTCGCTGCACTATGTCTACCCGTGGAGCTACAGCCGCGCCATTCGTCCCTTTATTGCCCGTGTGCAGAAGGAGCAGGAAAACCATGAGTAAACCTCCTCGCGGCATCGCCCGCTATGATTCTGCGGTGGCGATGGTCACGGCGTTAAGCAATGCGCTGCATCAGCGTCCGTTCAGCAGCCCCAGCCAGTCGCCGACGCTGGACCGCGTGCTGCCCGCGCTGAATCTGTTGCCCGATCGTATGCGTGAGTGGAGCTACGCGGTGGGCGGTATGACGGAAGGCGTCACCCTCAATCAGCTACAGCAGCTGGATATTGAAGGGATCGCGCGCTGGATCGCCGCCCGCTATCCGCAGCAGCATTATCCGGCGGTATTTGTCGGCGCCTCTAACGGCGCGATGGTGCATCTGGCGGCGGCGATGGGCGTACCCTGGCTGCCGCAGACTTTCCTCTGCCCGGTGCGTTCGCTGCATAACGATCCCGATAATGCGCAGGAGGGAATGGCGAACGGCAAGCCGGCGACCGATGCGCTGCTGGCTACTTCGCCGCATATCGCCGTGCACCAGATGCAGGATCCGAATCAGGGCCGCCTGATGCTTGAGCAAATCGCCTGGTTTTACCTTAAGCACCGTAAGCTGCCGCTGGAATACAGCGAATTTTTATTAAGCGCGCTGCCGCCGGGCGGCACCCTGGTGATCAACCACTGCACCCAGCAGTGGCCCGCCACCCGCACCAGCGATCGCTCGTTTTACCAGTTCGGCGCGCCGGGCGGCGCAACGGAGCAGGAATATTTTCAGGGCGGGTCGCGGGTGGCGGAACATCTGGCGCGCTATGGGCGCGATGAGGAAAAATGGACGCCGCCGACGCCGGACGTTATCGTGCCTGAAGCGGAATGGGGCTTTGACGCGCACCTGATGGCGGAACTGAAAAAGCTGGCCAATACCCAGGGCTGGAAGCTGGTAGAGCTGCGCTATGAAAACCCTGAAGCGCTGAGCTTCGTCACCGCCGAAATTTATCGCGACTGGTATATGTCCGCCGGCGTCATCGCTTCGCGGCTGGTGGTGGATAGCTTTTTACTGATGGATCCCTGGACCACTATCCAGCAGCGCGCCATTCCTTTCTGGCTCTCGTTCTGCACCGAGCCTTCCGCCAATTCGCTACAGCGCTACCTCGATCGCCAGCCGCCGTTCCGCAATATCGATCTGATGCTCTTTTCACACGGAACCGAGAGCATCGGTATGGCGCCTGTTGAACGCTGGCAGCAGTTATTAAACTATGCCAGCGATGAAGGCGCCTTTGTCGGCGTCGATGTGGAACGTTTTCCGCGTGATTTTGCCGCGCTGTCGCGCTTCGATCGTGAATTACAACAGCGGGCGCCGCTATTGCCGCCGCCCGAAGCGCTCTCTACCGCTGCTTTTCTGGCCGGCGTACAGCGCTACGGTGATAAATTCCAGGTAGAGTGTTTACGGCATAATTAAGCGTGGGTGACGCCCAGGGGGGAATAAGAGAGGAGAAAAGCGGTGGGGAGGGTCAGGCCGCGCGGCCTGACCTGAAAACCATTACTGCGTTTTTTCTGCGATGATGGTCAGCTTCTCATCGGTCGCTTTCTCTTCTTTCAGCGTTTCTTCCAGCAGGCGCGCCGCTTCTTTATAGCCCAGCTTCAGCGCCAGCGCGCGTAGCGTGCCGTAAGCGGCGATTTCGTAATGTTCCACTTTCTGCGCCGCGCCGATCAGGCCGGCATCGCGTACCACGCCTTTTTCAACGGATTCAATGATTTCCTGCGCTTCTTCCACCAGGCCTTCCAGCGCATGGCACTTCATGCGTTTGATGCGCGCTTCAGGCGTGGCTTCAACCAGCTGGTCGAGGCGCTCGATTTGACCCTGGGTTTCTTCCAGATGAGTTTTAAACGCTTCGATAAGTTTTTCATCGGTAGCAGCGCGCGCCATTTTTGGCAACGCACGGCTGATTTGTTTCTCAGCGCTGTAAACATCAGAGAGATCGTGAATAAACAGGTCTTCCAGCGTCTTAATACTCATAATTGACTCCATAACCAAAGGGATTAATTTATTAATTAAATATGTCAGGGCAGAGTGCCCTGTTAATTCAAGTATAGACAAGAATAATTAAGTGCAATGGATGAAATGCAGCTTTAAGACTCATCCGCACCTTACCGCTTCGGCTGTTTTAAATAGCAGCGGAGCGCTATGGTTATTAGCGCCTGAAAAGCGGCTGGCGGCGGATAAAAAAACAAGAGCGACAAATGAGATTTCCCGCAGTGCGGCATGCACACTGCGGGTTGAGCTAAACTTACCGGCGGCTGCCCGCGCTAAGATTAGCTACGGCGGCTGTTCTGACCGCCTTTTTTGCCTGCTTCAGAAGCTTTTTCACGGTCATTTTTAAAGTTGCCGCCGCTCTGCTGGCCGCCTTTCTTACCTGCTTCAGACGCCTTCTGACGATCTTCTGCAAAGTTACCTGAACCACCACGATGCTGAGTCATATTATTTCTCCTCGTGTGAGTTAACAGCGTGCATATATTTATCAGTGGGGGGAGATAAATATATGCGCATCCAACGCTTTTAAATCTAGCGGGTGCGTATGGCTTTGCAAGCGCGGCCCAGCGAAAAGATTTTCTTATGACCGGAAAATATAACTTAAGTTGGTGTGGCGTAACGATAAAATGAAAATGTTATATTTTATTAATGATGCGTAAAATAAGCGAATGCGTCGCGCCGGCGTTTTTATTGAAGCTTCCCATAAAATTAATTATAAGCCAGGAATATTCTTAAGAAAAAATCTTTCCGTTTCGTTTAATCTCTGCTTTAAGAACG
The DNA here is from genome assembly GCF_006517625.1 of Mixta tenebrionis. Lineage (GTDB taxonomy): Bacteria > Pseudomonadota > Gammaproteobacteria > Enterobacterales > Enterobacteriaceae > Mixta > Mixta tenebrionis. Next base: position 109,544 of record NZ_VHQI01000006.1, read on the forward strand.
AAGCAGCACTGACTTACTGTAACGGAGGAGAGGTCTGATGCAGACGACATGGTTACGATCCCGCGAGTTTCCTCACTTAGGGGCGTTCATCGTGTTGAAGAAGGGCAAGGCTGCGTGGCTGCTGCTCCACAGCGGGGGAGCGATGTTGCGCTCTGCGCAGTGGCTACAGCGCCATCGTCACTCCTTTGAGCCGGTAGCCGGACCGGGCCGGAAGCAATAGCCATCGCCAGGCGCCGCGCGGCGCCTTCTCACCGGGCGGACGGTTTTCCCGGTTTATTACGGCCGCTTACGCCGCCTGCCGGCGCAGCGTTTGTAGAAAGTGCGCCTGCGCCGCCGCGGCGTCCACGCCCAGGCAGATCTGCTGCGCCGGGCAGCCGGCAAAGGCGTTGTCGCGTGATGCCAGCGAGGTTAGCTGGCGCTGGGTCTGCCCGCTGGCGATCCCTTCGCTGATGACCCGTATCGGCGCGCGTACGGTGCGAAACCAGCCGGGATTTACCAGCCAGCTGATGGTTAGGGTATCGTGCAGCGCCATACCTGCGAAGCGCTCTTTTTGCCGGCTGTAGTCAAGGTAGCTGCGTGAAATCGCTTCCAGCACCGGCTGCTGTAAGGTGCGGATTGCCTCGCCGCTGATTAACACCTGATGCGTAACGTCCAGCGGCACCAGCACTATCGGCAGCGCCGAGGTTAGCACCTGATCGGCGGCGTGCGGATCTTTCCAGATATTAAACTCGGCGAAAGGCGTAACGTTGCCCGCGTGTCCGTCGGTGCCGAACGCGCCGCCCATAATCACCAGCTGTTTGACGCGCGCCGCGATTTCCGGCGCCTGGTTGATGGCGCTGGCGATATTGGTCAGCGGGCCGATCGCCACCAGGGTAATTTCGCCGGGGCGGGCGTTAACGCTGCGAATAATAAAATCCACCGCGTTCTCCGCCTCGCTGCTGAAATGATTGCTGAACACGCCGCCCAGCCCGTCGGCGCCGTGTATCCATGTCGCGGGCGGCGTCGGCGCCTGCGCCAGCGCGCGTGAGCAGCCGCGCAAAATCGGCGCGTCGATTTGCATCTTATGGCAAAACAGGCGGGCGTTTTTTACCGCCTGCTCTACCGCCACGTTGCCGAAGACGGTAGTGATGCCCAACAGCCGCTGGGTTTTGGCGGCATAGGCCAGCGCAAAGGCGTCATCGACGCCGATATCGGTATCCAGAATAATGTCGTGCACTGCGTTCTCCAGGAAAGAGCTTTGGTGGCTTCAGCATCCGCCATCCGGCAATGGAGGGCAAGAAACCGGGTTTCCAGCCGGGCGCTTTCTCGTTTCGGCCCCGTTTTCCTGCCGTCGCCAAATCAAAAATATTTCAGCCAGCGGAGATCGCGCCTTCGCTGTTTCAGCTGGCCAAAGGCGCGCACCGGCCACCACAGCAGCAGCGCTAACAGCAGCGTCATCAGCCAGAGCTGCCAGACCGCGTTAAAGCCGAACCAGTCGCCCTGATTTTTTCCCCAGCAGGCTTCGGCGGCCAGATAAAGCCCTTTTAAAACGTACAGATGCAGCAGGTAGAAGAACATCGGCGCTCCGCCGAAGGTCGCCAGCCAGAGGAGCGCGCGGCGTCCCTCCGCGCGCTCAAACAGCGCCAGCAGCGCCAGCCCCAGCGCCAGCGTCAGGCAGAGAAACAGCAACGACGGCGGATATTTAGTGATATTGAAAAAAGCCATCGCGCTTTCGCCGAAGGTCGCGCCCGCCTGCCACGGTTTCTCGCCGTAACCGTTCAGCAGGCGCAGCAGCACAAACAGCCCCAGCAGACCGGCGGCGGCGGTAAGCAGCGCGCGGCCTCTCGCGGCGGGAAGGCAGCCGGGCCGCCAGAGCTTTCCGGCACAGTAGCCTGCGACGATAACGCCGATCCACGGCAGCAGCGGGTAAGAGGTGCGTATACGCAGCGCATCGCCTGCTGCAATCCAGCTGCGATCGTGCAGAATCGCCCACGGCAGATGCCACAGCGAATCTGGCGCCGCATGCAGGTCGTCGAGCAGATTATGTCCCGCTATCAGCAACAGGCTAACGGCCGCCAGCGCCCGCAGCGGCAGCCAGAGCAGGGCGCTCAGCGCTACCATGCTCAGGCCGATGGCCCAGATAACCTGCAAATAGAGCGTTTCCGGCGGAAAGCGAAAGGTCCAGGCGAAGTTAACCAGCGTCAGTTCCAGCGCAATCAGCACCAGCCCGCGCTTGAGTAAAAAATGAGAAACGGCTTTACGGCTCTGTTTTTTCTGCTGGTAAAGCGCCGCCGACAGGCCGGTAAGAAAAACAAAAACCGGCGCGCACAGGTGCGCCAGAGTGCGGCTGATAAACAGCGTCGCCTCAGTCGTCGCCACATCGATCGGATCGGCCAGCTGCTTATGCAGATAAAAGGTTTCGCGCACGTGATCCAGCAGCATCAACAGCACCACCAGCCCACGCAGCGCATCAACCGCCTGTAAACGTTGTACCAGCTTAACGGACATATTCCTTCCCGGAAGTAAGAAAAAATATGTTATAACATAACAATTGCCGTCAACTCAACGTAATACCGCCCGCGTCGAAGCGCGCAGCATTAAACCCCCGAAATTAAAGGGTTACGCGCAGCGCCCGGCTGCACTATTGTCTGCCATGTCCGCCATCGCTACACTACGCCCTTAAGGCGATGGCGCTCTACCTTTCCCAACCGCTCCTTTCCAGGGCTGACGCTGCCTGACGCGACAGATAAAGGTGCGGCGCATGTCAGGAGCACAGGCGTTTTCGCCGAGCGGCCTGCCCCGTTAAATAATCATCTTCTGTTGGGTTGCTACGATGATGCTGAAATCGATGCTGGCCGTAATGTTCGGCGGCGCCGCAGGCTGTACGCTGCGCTGGTTAATCTCTTTACGCTTTAACGCGCTGTTTCCTAATCTTCCTCCCGGCACGCTGCTGGTCAATCTGGCGGGCGGGCTAATCATCGGCATGGCGACCGCCTGGTTTATGAAGCATCCGCAGCTTTCGCCGGAGTGGAAGTTGCTGATCGTCACCGGGCTGTGCGGCGGCCTGACCACTTTTTCCACCTTCTCCGTAGAGATAATGACGCTGATGCAGGGCGGAAAATATCTCTGGGCGCTGGGGCATATGCTGATACATGTGGTCGGTTCGCTGCTGATGACCTTTGCCGGTTTTCTGCTGGTCACGCTGCTCGGCTAAGAGCGATAACCTTCTACAGTTAAACAGGGCGGTATGCGATCTGGCATGCCGGGAGTCCCGTTCAACAAGGAGGATCGATGAGCGACAACCTTACATTCCTTAATTTAGTGCTGCTTTCCGGGGAAACCCCGGCGCAGCTACAGGCGGCAAAACAGGCCGGTTTCGATCGGGTGGAGATCTGGCAGCGCAACGTTGAGTCCGCTGCGGGCGGCGCGGCGGCGGTGCGCGAACAGGCGCGGCAGCTGGGGCTGGGCTTTATCAACTGTCAGGTGCTGAGCGATTTTGCCGGCGCTCCGCTGGCTATCCGCGACGAAAAACGCCGGCAGGCGCAGCAGTTTTTTCAGCTGGCGCAGGCGATTGGCTGCGATACGGTACAGGCGCCCGCCTGCACCCGCGCCGACTGCCAGGCCGATCTGATCGATGAAGATTTACGCTGGCTTTCGGCTGAGGCGGCGCGCCGCCAGCTGCGTATTATGTATGAGCCGATGGCCTGGAGCGCCGTCGACAACCGGCTGGAAGCGATCTGGCGCCGGCTGGAGCGGCTGGCGTTGCCCAATGTCGGGCTGGTGGTGGATCTGTTTCATATTACCGCGTGCGGCGATGACGCCAGCGTGCTGGACGCTATCCCGATGGAACAGATTTATGAGGTGCAGCTGTGCGATACGGTTGAAGCGGTTACGCCGGGAGACAGGCAACACCTGATCGAGACGGCGCGCCATCGCCGGCTGCTGCCCGGCGACGGTAATTTACCGGTGGCGGAGTTTGTTAGCGCGCTGAAACGTAAGGGCTATCACGGCCCGGTAGGGATTGAAGTATTTAACGACCGGCTGCAGCAACAGCCGCCGCAGCGTGCGGCGCAGCAGGCCTTCGCCGCGCTACGCCGCTGTTGGTCATAGCGCGTCGGTAAGGCCGAAGCAGCGGGCGATAAAGCTGACTGCCCGCTGCGCGCCCGTCCCGGAAATAGCGTGGCCGACGCCGTTTTCAAACAGCGTCTCTACCGGCAGACCCGTCGTCTTCAGCCGCAGCGCGGCGGATTCGCTCTCTTCCCAGGGAATCACCGCATCAACCCGGCCATGCGCCAGCAGCACCGGCGTCTGGCATCGCGGCGTCAGCGGATCGGGCGTCGCCAGCCGGCCGGAAAAAGCTACCACGCCCGCCAGCGGCCAGCGCCCGGATGCCAGCGCATCCAGCGCCATCATTGAACCCTGCGAAAAGCCCACCAGCAGTACATTCTCCGGCCGGGCGATCTGCTGCGCGCTCAGCAGAGCGTGCAGGGTAGCGTCGAAGGCGGAGCGGGCGGCGATCAACCTTGCGGCGCGGTTTTGCGGCGTAATGGCGTCAAGGCTGAACCACTGATAGCCGGGGCCGTGATCGAAGCGAAAAGGGGCGTCGGGCGCGGCAAAGGCGACGCCCGGCAAACGGGGCGCCCAGTGCGGGCCGAGCCCGGCTAAATCATTGCCGTTGCTGCCGACGCCGTGCAGAAATATCACCAGTTTTTTTGTCACCTTCGCCTCCGGGAAACGCGCTATGCAGGAAATAATTTACGCTCTGTAAGCGCGGCAAAATGCCGGGCGCTTACGTTGGTAAGTGGCTGGGAGCAGCGAGGAAAACCGCGCCAGGCGCAGCGCAGAAGGCGATCTCCTTGCGCTGCGCTTCAGGAAGCGGCGGGCAAGCCTCGCAGCAATATGCACTAAGCTCAGAGTCTTGTCGTTTAAAAAGTGAGCGTGACCATGCTGTTCCGCCGTTTCGAACGTTATATCAATATCTTTCAGGATGCGCCGGGCGACGCGCCGCCCGATAACGTCGGCGCGTTTTACCGCTATTTTCTGCGCCAGGTCTGGCGCAGCTTTGCGGCGCTGCTGACTGTCGGCCTGATTACCGCCTTGATTGAGGTGGCGCTTTATCGCTATCTCAGCCAGCTGATTGATATGGTCAACGCCTCCTCGCCCGCCACGTTTTTTCAGCAGCACTGGGGAGCGCTGCTGTGGATGGCGGCGGTGGCGCTGGTGCTGCGCCCGCTGTTTATCGGCCTGCACGATCTGCTGGTTCACCAGAGTATTGGACCGAGCCTCGGCAGCCTGATCCTCTGGCAGAACCACAGCTACGTACTGCGCCAGAGCCTGAAGTTTTTCCAGAACGATTTTTCCGGGCGTATCGCGCAGCGCATTATGCAAACCGGCAACGCGCTGCGTGATTCGGCGGTGCAGATTGTTGACGCCATCTGGCACGTGTCGATTTATGCCATCACTTCGCTGGTGCTGTTCGCCGGCGCGGACTGGCGGCTGATGCTGCCGCTGATTATCTGGATTATCGCCTATGCCGGCGCGCTGCGCTATTTTGTGCCGCGCATCAAGGCGCGTTCGGTCGTCTCCTCGGAAGCGCGCTCAAAGCTGATGGGCTGTATCGTTGACGGCTATAGCAATATCACCACGCTGAAGCTGTTCGCCCATACCGATCTGGAGCAGCGCTATGCGCAGCAGGCGATTGGCGAGCAGACCGAGAAAACCCAGCACGCCAGCCGGATGCTGACCAGTATGGACTTCGCGCTCTCCACCCTTAACGGCCTGCTGATCGGCGGCACCTGCGGGCTGGCGCTCTGGCTGTGGAGCGAATCGCTGATTACCGTCGGAGCGATCGCGCTGGTCACCGGCCTGGTGATCCGCATTGTGAATATGTCCGGCTGGATTATGTGGGTGGTAAACGGCATCTTCGACAATATCGGTACGGTGCAGGATGGGCTGAGCACCATCTCTCAGCCGCTGAGCGTGACCGATGCGCCGGAAGCCAGGCCGCTGCGCGTTCAGCAGGGCGCGATCCATTTCGATAATCTGCGTTTTGACTATGGCGGCGGGCGTCATGTAATTAACCGCCTTAACCTTACTATTCAGCCGGGAGAGAAAATCGGTCTGATCGGCCCTTCGGGCGCCGGGAAATCGACGCTGGTGAACCTGCTGCTGCGGCTGTATGACCTTAATGACGGACGCATCGCTATCGACGGCCAGGATATTACCCAGGTTACCCAAACCAGCCTGCGCGCGCAGATCGGCATGATTACTCAGGATACCTCGCTGCTGCATCGTTCGATTCGCGATAATTTACTTTACGGGCGGCCTGATGCCAGCGAAGGGCAGCTGTGGACGGCGATCCGCCGGGCGCGGGCGGATGAGTTTATTCCGCAGCTCTGCGATAATCAGGGGCGCAGCGGGCTGGATGCGCACCTCGGCGAGCGCGGCGTGCAGCTTTCCGGCGGTCAGCGCCAGCGTATCGCTATTGCCCGCGTGCTGCTGAAGGATGCGCCGATTCTGATTATGGACGAGGCGACTTCGGCGCTCGATTCCGAGGTGGAAGCGGCGATTCAGGAGAGCCTGGATACGCTGATGGCGGGAAAAACGGTGATCGCCATCGCTCACCGCCTCTCAACTATCGCCCGCCTGGATCGGCTGGTGGTGCTGCAGCACGGCAGGATTGTCGAAATGGGCAATCATCACCAGCTGCTGGCGCAGAACGGCCTTTATGCCCGGCTGTGGCGTCATCAAACCGGCAACTTCGTCGGCGATGATTAAGAGGCGTCGCGGCGGTAAGGCAGCGCCTGCCGCGCCTCTGCTGCCCAGGCGCGCACCGCTTCGCGCTCCTGCGGTAAAAAGTCGGCCACCGCCTGCTGCAATCCCTCATGGCGCAGCAGATGCCATGAGCGGGTCAACGCCGGCGCAAAGCCGCGCGTCAGCTTATGTTCGCCCTGTGCGCCTGCGTCGAAACGCCGCAGTCCGTGGGCGATGGCGTACTCAATGCCCTGCCAGAAGCAGGTTTCGAAGTGCAGCCGGTCAAACTCCGCCAGACAGCCCCAGTAGCGGCCATAGAAGGTGTTATCGTCGAGCAGGCTGAAGGCCATCGCCGCCGGCTGCGCGTCGCGCAGAGCGAACACTACGCGAATCGTCTGCGGCATCCGTTCAGCCAGCAGACTAAAAAAATCACGCGTCAGATAGGGCTGTTGGCCGCGCAGCGCATAGGTATTGGCGTAGCAGTCATAGACGAAATCCCACTGCGCTTCGCTCAGTTCGCCGCCGCTCTGCCAGCGAAAGGTGATGCCGCTGGCGGCGACCTGCTCGCGCTCTTTGCGGATCTGCTTGCGTTTGCGCGACATCAGCGTATCCAGAAAATCCTGAAAATCGCGGTAGCCGGGGTTATGCCAGTGATACTGGCAGCCGAGGCGCTCCAGCCAGCCGGGCTGTGCGGCCAGCAGCGCATCGCCGCGCGCGTCGGTAAAATTAATATGCGCGCCGGAGAAGCCGTGGCGGGCCAGCATCTCAGGCAGTTCCGCCAGCAGCGTTGTCAGGGCGGAGGTTGCTCCCAGCAGGCGCGGCCCGCTTACCGGGCTGAAGGGCACGGCGCCGAGCCACTTGGGATAGTAGCGGATACCGGCGCGCTGGCAGGCATCGGCCCAGCTGTGATCGAAAACATACTCTCCCCAGGAATGGCTTTTGCCGTAGCCGGACAGGGCGGCGCGCAGGCGTCCCTGTTCCGTCCAGACCAGATGCGCCGGCCGCCAGCCGCTGCGCGCGTTTACGCTGCCGCTCTCTTCCAGCGTGCTGAGAAAGGCGTGGCGTAAAAACGGGTTGTTATCCGGCAGCAGCGCATCCCACTCGGCGGGAGAGACGGCGGTAAGGGAAGCAAGGAAGGAGAGCGACATCAACAGACTCCGGCAAAGAGCGGGCGTCGGCCCGCCCGAAAGGACGTTTCACCTTAGCATAGTTGCCTATTGGCTATCTTCGCGCATATTCAGCGCCAGCGCGCTGGCGGGATCGAACAGCGACAGGCTTTCAATCTGATCCAGCAGAATGACCTTGCGGAACGCCAGCGCCGACTGCGGCTCTGAAGTCAGAGTGATGTCATGGCTGGCGTACCAGGCGCTGTAGTTATGCTCGACGATTAGATCGAGCGTTTTGCTGTCGCGGTAGCCGCTCAGCATCGGGATCAGCACCACGTTATTGGCATCGGCGCTGTCAAAGGAAGAGGTATGGATCATGCCGATATAGATGCGGTGCGAGGTCAGGGTAATCCACGCCAGCTCGCCCTGTTCCATGCACTGATAAAGCAGGTGTTCCACGCCGTTGGAGCGCGACAGCACATTATAAAGTTCGCGCCGCCCGCGCCCGTCAAGGCGCGCGCTGCCCGCCCAGTTGGAGCGATAGAGGCAAAACAGCACGGCGAAGGTGAGCATAATCACCACCGGCGCCTGGATGCCGAGAAAGCTCCAGTTCATAAACTCGATATGATAGTAGTGATATTCGCTGCCAAAATATTGCGGCAGCGCGTTCATGGTGGCGGAGGTGACCAGCAGCAGCAGCCAGATTATCGCGGTGGCGATAACGCCCTGAATAACGAAAATGCAGCCGTAGAGCGCCACCAGGAAGTAGACGTCCCAGCCGAAGGTGCGCTTAAATTTGAAGCGGGTAGAGAGATCGCGGCTGCTGTACCAGTAACCGCAGACCATCAGTACCATAAATATCGCCGTTCCCATGCTATGCCCTCTTTAACGCTGCAACGTGGCGGGCAAAATCGTTCTGCACCTCCTTGCTGTGAATATTGACCATCGCACTGCCGTTTTCGTCGATGATGATGCGATCGCCATCTTCAATCGAGTCCTGTACATCATCCTGGGACATTACCTGAAGCAGTTTTTCCGGGCTGGTAAATAATGAACGAATCAGCTTAAGCATCACTTTTCCTCCTTTAACATCAAGTGTAGGAAGGGATAGCGGCTTTGGTGTCTGAAACTGCAGCGAAGCGGTAAAAAACAAGTCAGCGGGATGATAAGTCGGTCAACGTTCTCTGAAAAAGGCGATCAGGCCCAGCGCTCAGACGTAATTGATGCAAAAAAATATAATGGGTACTGGCATCGCCAGGATGGATAATAGGTATATTTCCCTTCGGAAGAGCGATATTAATAAATTTAAAAATACCGGGAAATAATTAAGTATATAGACACGACTGAACAACTAAATGGAACCTGTTTTTATGGTGGATTGCACAATATCACGGCAGGAGAACTATTTTTCTGGCTTTTCATTGATGTTGTTAAGGAACATTTTAACGGTATACAGGATGTTGCTGCCGTTGCCTGTATATTGCCTGGGCAGCCGGTGATTGACACGAGGCGTAAACCGGGAAGAACGACACCGGGAACGTCGCTTGCCTCATTATATTCTCGCCGTTGGCTTGACGTTTAATTACCGTTCAGGCTGCCTGGATGGACTAATGCAAGCGCCAGCACCTTAAAGCCGATGATGGTTAATAATCCTGGTGCTTTCGTTGGGCGCACGGTGCCGGTTGTAGAATGGTTGCATCTCGCCAGTGATGTTTCCAGTATCGCTTATAAAGCGATGACCAGCTACAGCTACATTGTCAGAAAAGAGGATAAAATATGGTGACGGATAGCGATGTAGTAGAGTTTTTTCGCGATAATTTACCCGCTGTTGGTAGCTGGACATTAAAGGTTATTCCTTTTGAACTGGACGATATATTACAGGCGGTGATAGAACCGGATGATATGATTATGGCGATTGATAAGTTCGGGGAGTTCTTTAAAACAGATACTTCCAGATTGAAAATTCATCATTACTATCCATGAAAAAGATCCTGCTTTTTTAGAAAATGGTTAACTAAACAGCCGGTCAGGCAAGCGAAAAAAACACTTACTATCAGAATGTTTGTCGAGTCCGCCAGAGCAGGGAAATGGTGGTATGACTAAAGCGTAGCGCGCTGATAACGGAAGCTGCTGCCTTTAACGCAGAACGCCCGCGCCTTCAATTTTTATACTTTTTTTACGCTTCGCCGCCCTAATTTAACGCCAATTTTATACGCCAGTTTTTATCCTCTGCGCTAACTGTAATGCGCCCTGGAGGTGACTGTGAGTATCGGAATCGCGGCGGGCATCGTGCTGCTGTTTTTACTGCTGGGCTATCTGGTTTACGCCCTGATTAACGCGGAGGCCTTTTAATGGTCGCCTCTGCGTTTTTACTGCTGGCCAGCTATCTGGGGATCTTGTTGGCGCTGGCGCATCCGCTGGGACGGGCGTTGGCGGGTATCGTGCGCGACAGGCCGCTGCTGCCCCGGCTGGAAAATATGCTGTGGCGGCTGTGCGGCGCGCAGCAACAGAGCATGAGCTGGCGACACTACCTGCTGGCGCTGCTGCTGTTTAACGGCCTCGGCCTGCTGCTGCTGTTCGCGATGCTGATGACGCAGCAGGCGCTGCCGCTTAACCCATTACGGCTGCCGAATCTGAGCTGGCACCTTGCGCTGAACACCGCCGTCAGCTTTGTTACTAATACCAACTGGCAATCCTATGCCGGTGAGAGCACTCTCAGCCCGCTAAGCCAGATGGCAGGTCTGGCGGTGCAAAACTTTCTGTCGGCAGCAACCGGCATCGCCGTCGCCTTTGCCCTGATACGCGGCTTCGCCAATAAATCGCTGGCAACGCTCGGCAACGCCTGGCGCGATATAACGCGTATTACCCTCTACGTTCTGCTGCCCATCAGCCTGATAATCGCGCTGCTGCTGGTCAGCCAGGGCGTGGTGCAGACGCTGAGCGCCAGCATTGATGTGCAGACGCTGGAGGGGGCGAAGCAGACGCTGTCGCTGGGGCCGGTAGCCTCGCAGGAAGCGATTAAAATGCTGGGCACCAACGGCGGCGGTTTCTTCAACGCCAACTCGGCCCATCCGTTTGAGAATCCTACCGCGCTCAGCAACTTTATTGAAATGCTGGCGGTTTTTCTGATCCCAGCCGCGCTCTGCTTCACCTTCGGCGAAGCGGTCAGCGATCGTCGCCAGGGCCATGCGCTGCTCTGGGCGATGAGCATTCTGTTTATTGCGGCGGTAGCGGTGGTGATGTGGGCCGAGCTGCGCGGTAATCCGCACTTCCTGACGCTCGGCGCCGATAGCGCGATCAATATGGAAGGAAAAGAGACGCGCTTCGGCATCCTTAACTCCAGCCTGCTCGCGGTGATCACCACCGCAGCCTCCTGCGGGGCGGTAAACGCCATGCACGACTCCTTTACCGCGCTGGGCGGCATGATCCCGATGTGGCTGATGCAGCTGGGCGAAGTGGTGTTCGGCGGCGTCGGCGCGGGCCTGTACGGCATGCTGCTGTTCGTGGTGCTGGCGGTGTTTATCGCCGGGCTGATGATCGGACGGACGCCGGAATATCTCGGTAAAAAAATCGACGTAGGCGAAATGAAGCTGACGGCGCTGGCGATTCTGGTAACGCCGACGCTGGTGCTGCTCGGCAGCGCGCTGGCGATGATGACCGACGCGGGGCGCGCCGGGATGGCGAACCCTGGCGCTCACGGCTTCAGCGAAGTGCTGTACGCCGTCTCGTCGGCGGCCAACAACAACGGCAGCGCCTTTGCCGGGCTGAGCGCCAATACGCCGTTCTGGAACCTGCTGCTGGCGTTCTGCATGCTGGTTGGGCGCTTCGGCATCATCGTTCCGGTGCTGGCGATTGCCGGTTCGCTGGCGGTGAAAAAGGCGCAGCCGGTGAGTAGCGGCACGCTGCCTGGCCACGGCGCGCTGTTTGTTTGCCTGCTGATCGGCACCGTGCTGCTGGTTGGCGCGCTGACCTTTATTCCTGCGCTGGCGCTGGGGCCGGTGGCAGAACATCTCCAACTGATTTCGCGTTAACGGACGGGCAAGCTCATGAGTCGTCAACAACAGGCGCTGTTTGATGGAGCGCTGGTGCGTACCGCCATTATCGAGGCGTTTAAAAAGCTGGATGCGCGCGTGCAGTTCCGCAATCCGGTGATGTTCCTGGTTTATCTCGGCAGCGTGTTGACCACGCTGCTGGCGCTGGCGATGGCGGCCGGTCAGGCGGCGGGGGAGGCGAGTTTTACCGGCGCGATTGCGCTGTGGCTCTGGTTTACCGTGCTGTTCGCCAACTTTGCCGAAGCGCTGGCGGAAGGGCGCAGCAAGGCGCAGGCCAGCACTCTGAAGGGCGTGAAGAAAACCAGCTTCGCGAAAAAACTCAGCGCGCCGCGTTACGATGCCGGCTGGCGGCAGACGGCGGCAGAGACGCTGCGCAAAGGGGACTGGGTGCTGGTCGAGGCGGGCGATATTATTCCCTGCGACGGCGAAGTGATAGAGGGCGGCGCGTCGGTGGATGAGAGCGCCATTACCGGCGAATCCGCGCCGGTGATCCGTGAATCGGGCGGCGATTTCGCCTCGGTGACCGGCGGTACGCGCATTCTCTCCGACTGGCTGGTGATTCAGTGCGGCGTGAATCCGGGCGAAACCTTCCTTGACCGCATGATCGCGATGGTGGAAGGGGCGAAGCGGCGCAAAACGCCCAACGAGATCGCCCTGAGCATTCTGCTGATTGCGCTGACTATCGTCTTTCTGCTGGCGACCGCCACGCTCTGGCCTTTCTCCGCCTGGGGCGGCCACGCGGTAAGCGTTACCGTGCTGGTGGCGCTGCTGGTCTGCCTGATCCCGACCACCATTGGCGGTTTGCTCTCCGCGATTGGCGTGGCGGGCATGAGCCGCATGCTGGAAGCCAATGTGATCGCCACCAGCGGACGGGCGGTAGAGGCGGCGGGCGATGTGGACGTGCTGCTGCTGGATAAAACCGGCACCATTACCCTCGGCAACCGTCAGGCGACGCGCTTTATGCCCGCGCCGGGCGTCAGCGAGCAGCAGCTGGCCGATGCGGCGCAGCTTGCCTCGCTGGCGGATGAAACCCCGGAAGGACGCAGCATCGTGGTGCTGGCGAAGCAGAAATTCAATCTGCGCGAGCGCGATCTGCAAAGCATCGGCGCCACCTTCATCCCTTTTTCGGCGCAGACGCGCATGAGCGGGGTTAACGTGCAGCAGCGCAGTATCCGCAAGGGCGCGGTAGACGCGGTGCGTAAACATATCGCCGCCAACCACGGCGCTTTCCCCGCCGAGGTGGATGCGCTGGTGGAAGAGGTGGCGCGCGCTGGCGGTACGCCGCTGGTGGTGGCGGAAAACGAACGGGTGCTGGGCGTGGTGGCGCTGAAAGATATCGTGAAGGGCGGTATTCGCGAGCGCTTTGCCGAACTGCGCAAAATGGGCATCAAAACGGTAATGATCACCGGCGATAATCCGCTGACCGCCGCCGCGATTGCCGCCGAAGCGGGCGTCGACGATTTTCTCTCCGAGGCGACGCCGGAAGCCAAGCTGGCGCTGATCCGTCAGTATCAGGCGGAGGGACGGCTGGTGGCGATGACCGGCGACGGCACCAACGACGCTCCGGCGCTGGCGCAGGCCGACGTGGCGGTAGCGATGAACTCCGGCACCCAGGCGGCGAAAGAGGCGGGCAATATGGTCGATCTCGATTCCAATCCGACCAAGCTGCTGGAAGTGGTGCATATCGGCAAGCAGATGCTGATGACGCGCGGCTCGCTGACCACCTTCAGCATCGCTAACGACGTGGCGAAATATTTCGCCATCATCCCCGCCGCCTTTGCGGCGACTTATCCGCAGCTTAATTTGCTGAACGTGATGCAGCTGCATTCGCCCGGCTCGGCGATTTTATCGGCGGTGATCTTCAACGCGCTGATAATTGTGTTTCTTATTCCGCTGGCGCTGAAGGGCATCAGCTATCGCCCGCTTGCGGCGGCGGCCCTGCTGCGCCGTAACCTCTGTCTGTACGGTATTGGCGGCCTGCTGGCGCCTTTCGCCGGCATCAAGCTGATTGATATTGCGCTCACCCTGTTGGGCTGGGCCTGAGGAGAAGATGATGTACGCACTACGCCCCGCCCTGACGCTGTTGATTATTCTGACGCTGCTGACCGGCGGCCTCTATCCGCTGCTGACCACTCAGCTGGCGCAGCGGCTGTTTCCAACGCAGGCCAACGGCTCGCTGCTGCGGGTGAACGAGGCGACGCGCGGCTCGGCGCTGATCGGTCAGGCGTTCAGCCGCATGGATTATTTTTGGGGCCGCCCCTCCGCGACGGCGGAAACGCCCTATAACGGCGCCGCCTCATCGGGCAGCAACCTCGCCGCCAGCAACCCGGCGCTGGATCAGGCGGTGAGCGAACGCGTCGCGCGGCTGCGCGCCGCTAACCCGCAGGCCAGCCGCCAGGTGCCGGTCGATCTGGTTACCGCCTCCGGCAGCGGCCTCGATCCGCATATCTCTCCGGCGGCGGCGCAGTGGCAGGCGCCGCGGGTTGCGGCAGCGCGTCGGCTGCCGCTGGAAGCCGTGCAGCGGCTGATTGAAGAAAATAGCGATCGTCCGCTGCTGAAATTTCTTGGCGAGCCGGGGGTGAATGTGGTGAAACTGAATATGGCGCTGGATGCGCTGACGGCAGCGCGCTGACGGCCTGCCCCCGCCGGTTGGAAAAACCGCTTCACCTTCAGGAACCGCGATGAACGATGAGATAGCCCGCCCCGATCCTGACGCGCTGCTGCAGCACGACAGCCATCGCGGCAAGCTGAAAATCTACTTTGGCGCCTGTGCGGGCGTCGGGAAAACTTACGCCATGCTGCAGGAGGCGCGACGGCTGCGCGCGCAGGGGCTGGACGTGCTGGTTGGCGTGGTGGAAACCCACGGCCGCCAGGAGACGGCGAGCCTGCTGGAAGGGCTAAGCCTGCTGCCGCGGCGCGCCGGCAGGCGGGCGAGCTATGAGGAGTTCGATCTGGATGCGGCGCTGGCGCGGCGTCCGGCGGCGATCCTGATTGACGAGCTGGCGCACAGCAACGCGCCCGGCTCGCGCCATCCAAAGCGCTGGCAGGATATCGATGAGCTGCTGGAGGCGGGCATCGATGTGATGACCACCGTCAACGTGCAGCATCTGGAAAGCCTGAACGATGTGGTGGGCGGCATCACCGGCATCCGGGTGCGCGAGACGGTGCCCGATCCCTTTTTTGATCGCGCCGATGAGGTGGTGCTGGTGGATCTGCCGCCGGACGATCTGCGTCAGCGGCTGAAGGAGGGCAAGGTTTACGTGGGCGATCGCGCCGAGCGGGCGATTGAAAATTTCTTTCGCAAAGGCAACCTGTTTGCCCTGCGCGAGCTGGCGCTGCGGCGTACCGCCGATCGGGTGGACGATCAGATGCGCGCCTGGCGCGACGTGCAGGGCAGGGAGAAAGTCTGGCATACCCGCGATGCCATCCTGCTCTGCATCGGCGATAACACCGGCAGCGAAAAGCTGGTGCGTACCGCCGCCCGGCTGGCTTCGCGCCTCGGCAGCGTCTGGCATGCGGTATATGTAGAAACGCCCCGGCTCTACCGGCTGTCGGAGGCGCGGAGGCGCGCCGTGTTACGCACGCTGCGGCTGGCGCAGGAGCTGGGCGCGGAAACCGCCACCCTGGCGGAGGCGGATGAGGCGCAGGCGGTATTGCGCTACGCGCGCCAGCATAATCTGGGCAAAATCGTTATCGGCCGTCGTCCGACGCGGCGCTGGCGACGCGACAGCTTTGCCGCCCGTCTCGGCCAGCTGGGGCCGGATCTCGATCTGGTGGTGGTGGCGCTGGAGGAGGCGGCGCGGGAAACGCCCACGACGCTGCACGATACGCGCAGTTTCAGCGAAAAGTGGGCAACTCAGCTGCGCGGCATGGCGGCGGCGCTGCTGCTGTGCGCGCTGATTACCTTTGCCGGACAGTACTGGCTGCCCGGTTTCGATCCCGCCAACGGCGTGATGATTTATCTGCTCGGCGTGGTAGTTATCGCGCTGCGCTACGGGCGCTGGCCGTCGGTGGCGGCGACGGTAATGAATATCATCGCCTTCGATCTCTTTTTTATCGCGCCTACCGGCACGGTGGCGGTTTCCGATCTGCAATATCTGGTCACCTTCGGCGTTATGCTGGCGGTGGGGGTGATTGTCGGCAACCTGACGGCGGGCGTGCGCTATCAGGCGCGGGTAGCGCGCTATCGCGAGCAGCGGGCGCGCTACCTCTATGATATGGCCCGCTCGCTCAGCAGCGCGTTACGCTATGAGGATATCGCCGCCGCCAGCCAGCGCAGCCTTTTCGCCACCTTGCAGGCGCGCAGCGCGCTGCTGCTGCCCGATGAGCGCGGCGAACTGCGCGTAACCGGCGACAGCAGCCTGACGCTGCCGCCCGATGGCGCTATCGCCCGCTGGAGCTTCGGCAAAGGGCAGCCTGCCGGAGCCGGAACCGATACGCTGCCGGCAATGCCCTGGCAGATGCTGGCGCTGAAAACCCAGCAGCAGATCCGGGGCCTGCTGGTGGTGGAGCCGGAGAACCTGCGCCAGCTGATGATCCCGGAGCAGCAGCGGCTGCTGGAAACCTACTGCGTGCTGCTGGCGAACGCGCTGGAGCGTATCGCGCTGGCGCGCAGCGAGGCGGCATCGCGTCTGGCGGCGGAGCGCGAGCAGCTGCGCAATGCGCTGCTCTCGGCCCTGTCGCACGATCTGCGTACGCCGCTGACGGTGCTGTTCGGCCAGGCGGAGATGCTGATGCTCGATCTCGCCGGGGAAAATTCGGCGTTCGCGGCGCAGGCGGGGCAGATCCGCGAACAGACCCTCAGCACTATTCGGCTGGTAAGCAATATGCTGGATATGGCGCGCATCGAGTCTGGCGGACTGAACCTGCGCCAGGAGTGGCTGCTGCTGGAAGAGCTGATCGGCAGCGCGCTAACGCAGCTGGCGGCGATTTTGCCCGGTGAAAGCGTGCAGCTGGCGTTGCCCGATCGGCTGATCTGGCTGCACGGCGACAGCACGCTGCTGGAGCGCGTTTTTATCAACCTGCTGGAAAACAGCGTGAAATATGCCGGCGCGCAGACGCCGCGCGGCATCCGCGCCGCAGAGCATAACGGCAAGCTGCAAATTGAGGTATGGGATAGCGGGCCGGGCATTCCCGCCGGGCAGGAGGAGAAGATGTTCGATAAGTTTTCCCGCGGCGATAAGGAATCTACCGTGCCGGGCGTCGGGCTGGGGCTGGCGATCTGTAAGGCGATTATCGAAACCCACGGCGGCCAAATCGAGGCGCGTTCGCCTTCAGCGGGCGGCGTAAGCTTTATTATTACGCTGCCGCAGGCGGAGCCGCCCGCGCTGCCGGAAAGCGAGCAGATGTCATAAATTGTTAACGCATCGGTTATACTAACGCGCTTTATTGGTAAACAAACTGGATCTTATGGAACGTTTCACCGAAAACCTGATGTATGCGTCACGCTGGCTGCTGGCGCCGGTTTATATCGGGCTGTCGCTGGGATTGCTGGCGCTGGCCATTAAGTTTTTTCAGGAAATCCTGCATCTGTTGCCGCATATCCTGGAGATTGCCGAAAACGATCTGATCCTGATCCTGCTGTCGCTGGTGGATATGACGCTGGTCGGCGGCCTGCTGGTGATGGTGATGCTCTCCGGCTATGAGAATTTTGTCTCGCGGCTCGATATTGATGACCACAAAGAGAAGCTGAACTGGCTCGGCAAGATGGACTCCGGCTCGCTGAAAAACAAAGTAGCGGCCTCGATTGTAGCCATCTCCTCGATCCACCTGCTGCGGGTGTTTATGGATGCGCGCAGCATCGCCAACGATAAGCTGATGTGGTACGTCATTATTCACCTGACTTTCGTGCTGTCGGCGTTTGTTATGGGTTATCTGGACGCGATGTCGCGCCGGGATAAAAAAGTTAGCTAGCGGCGCAAAAGGCGCCGGTTATCTGCCGCCGCTCGCCTGAGGGCGGGCGCCGTGAACCACGCCCTGCGGCGTGGTTTTCTTTTCCCCGCTTGTAACTACTCATTTCTCCGCGCCAGCCAGGGATATATGCCAGGCTTAATTTATTCAGTTGGCGACTATCACGGGAGTAGTATGGATTTCCTTGGCTGGACCGCCGCCAGCGGCGGGCTATTGCTGGTTATGTCACTGGCGTCGAGCTGGATTCGTCGCGGCCCGGTGACCTCCTTTGGACTGTTTTTACTGATTGGCATCCTGTTCGGCCCCTGGGCGCTGGATCTGGTCAGGCTTAACGTACTGACCCACCCGGACATTACCGCACATATCACCGAAATCACTATGGCCGCCTCGCTGTTTATTACCGGGCTGAAGCTGCGTCTGCCGCTAAAGTTCAGCAACTGGCGTATCGGTACGCTGCTGGCCTTTCCCGCCATGCTGCTGACGGTGCTGGGAACGATGGCGGTAGTGCACTTTATTACCGGCTTTCCCTGGCCGCTGTCGCTGGCGTTTGCGGCGATCGTCGCGCCAACCGATCCGGTGCTGGCGAGCCTGATCTCGGTGAACCATGCGGGCGACGATGATGCGCTGCGCGTGGCGCTCTCCAGCGAGGCGGGGCTGAATGACGGCTCGGCGCTGCCGCTGTTAATGCTGGCGCTGCTGCTGGCGCAGGGAAACGAACCTGTCTCCGCCGGGATGTTCGGCCACTGGCTGATAAAAGATGTGCTGTGGGCATTCATCGTCGGCACGCTGATTGGCTACTTTCCGGGACGGCTGATCGGCATCCTGGCGACCCGACTGCGCAGCGCGCACAGCGATACGGCGCCGAACGATTTCCTGGCGCTGGCGCTGATCGCGCTCAGCTATGCGCTGGCGCAGTATGTGGAGGCCTCCGGCTTTCTCGCCGCCTTTGCCGCCGGTATTGGGCTGCGACGCGCCGAGGTTTACGTGGTGCGCAAACATCCGCCGCAACAGCTGCCGGAAGAGGCGCGCATGAAGCCCGCGGAGCTGCTGGTGAATCCCAATCAGCGGCATATGCAGGAAGATTACGGCCCGGCGCACTCGGTGGGGCTGGTGGTGGGCGACGCGCTGTCGTTTGGCGATACGGTAGAACGGCTGCTGGCGGCGCTGATGGTGGTGGCGCTTGGCGCTACCCTGGCGCTGCACTGGAATAGCACCGGCCTGCTGTTGGCGGCAATATTGTTTTTTGTGATTCGCCCGCTGGCGGTCTGGGTTGCGACTATTGGCACCGGCACGCCGGCGCGGCGGCGCTGGCTGCTTGGCTGGCTGGGCATTCGCGGCATCGGCAGTATTAACTATATCGCCTATGCCTGGATGCACGGCATGGACGGGCCGCAGGCTAACGCGATGGCAGATATGGCGCTGACGCTGGTCGCCGCCAGCGTGGTGATTCATGGCATGACCGTGACGCCGCTGCTGGCCCGACGCCAAAACCGACTGGCGGCGCGGCGTGAGGCGGAGCGACAGCGTAACGACGCGGCTACGCCGGCCGATGCCGGACGCGACGAGGAAAAGAGGTAGGAACAAGGGCGGCCCGTACGGGCCGCCCGCGCTTATGACTTCATGGCGAAATCGATCACCATGCGGCCACGGATTTTACCGTTTTCCATCTCGTGGAAAATATCGTTGATGTCGCCAATCGCGCGACGCGTAACGTGCGGCACCACCTTGCCTTCGGCGGCGAACTGGAACGCTTCCGCCAGATCTTCACGGGTGCCGACCAGCGAGCCGACCACTTCGATGCCGTCCAGCACCAGACGTGGAATATTCAGACTCATTGATTCCGGCGGCAGGCCGACCGCGACGATGCGGCCGCCGGCGCGCATGGCGTCAACCGCCGAATTAAAGGCCGCTTTTGCTACGGCGGTAACCACCGCGGCATGGACGCCGCCGACGCGCTCCTGAATGATTTTCGCCGCGTCCTCGTTGCGCGAGTTGATCACCATATCGGCGCCCATTTCGCTGGCGAAGGCGAGCTGATCGTCATTGATATCGATGGCGATCACCTTCGCGTTGAAAACGTTCTTCGCATACTGCAACGCCAGGTTGCCCAGCCCGCCGAGACCGTAGATGGCGATCCATTTACCGGGACGGATGCCGGAAACCTTAACCGCCTTGTAGGTGGTCACGCCCGCGCAGGTGACGCTGCTGGCCGCTGCCGGATCCAGGCCGTCCGGCACCTTAACCGCATAGTCGGCAACCACGATGCACTCCTCCGCCATGCCGCCGTCAACGCTGTAGCCGGCGTTTTTGACGTTACGGCAGAGCGTTTCGTTGCCGCTGTTGCAATATTCACAGTGGCCGCAGCCCTGATAAAACCAGGCGACGCTGGCGCGATCGCCTGGCTTGAGTGAGGTCACGCCGGGGCCGATCTCTTCGACAATTCCAATCCCCTCATGACCAAGAATAATCCCGGTGGTATCGCCAAAATCGCCGTTCTTTACGTGCAGGTCGGTATGGCATACGCCGCAACACTCCATTTTCAGGCGGGCTTCACCATACTCCAGCGCGCGCAGCGTTTTTTCCACAACCTCAACACGATGATCTTTGGTTACAACTGCTGCTTTCATGACATGTCTCTCCCTTGATGAGATAACAACGTATCCTGGGTTCAAACGAACAGGCGGAACGTGGCGCGCCGCTAGCGCGCCTCTCTGCATGCTACCTGGTTTGAGGTAGACGCAGCGCGTTGATTGTTCAGAGTGTGACAACGATCACCGGTGTACTACGCTTTAAATAACCCTGCCAGCGTAACGCGACGCAGCAACTTTGCCGCGCGCGCTGCGTCGCCGTTCAGCTAAAGGACCCCGTTAACTGTGAAAAATATGACCTACGAAGCGCCCGCGCGCGATCAAGGCTATGCCGGACTGGGCGACTACGCCGCCATTGGCGAAGGCCGTTCCGTGGCGCTGATCGCGCCTGATGGCGCTATCGACTGGTGGTGCGCGCCTAATCTCGATTCGCCGCCGCTGTTCGATCGCATTCTGGATGGTGACTACGGCGGCTATTTTCAGGTAGTGCCCGCTGCGCCGTGGCGCATGCAGCGCAGCTATCGTGAAAACAGCAACGTGCTGGAAACGCGCTATCAAACCGACGGCGGCGAGGTGCTGATAACGGAGTCGCTTAACAGTACGCTGGCGGGACGTCTGCCGTGGAACGAGCTGGCGCGTCGCGTTGAGGGAGTGCGCGGCGAGGTGGCGATGAAGGTAATTTTTCAGCCCGGCACGCGGGCGGAAACCTGCTCGCCCTGGCTGAACAGGGTTAACGGTCATCCGGTGTATCACGTCGGCGAGCTGATGGCGATGCTGCGCCTGAGCGATGATGTGCAGATCGAGACGTGCGATGATGTGCGTCTGACCGCCGCCTTTACCGCCACCTCCGGCTCGCGTAGCCTGGTAGCGCTGGTCACCACCGAGCGAGAGCCGCTGGCGATTCCGGCGCCGGAGAAGATCGATGAGCGTATCGAAACCAGCCATACCGCCTGGCGTGACTGGGCCGACGGGCTTTACTGGCACGGGCCTTACGATAGCCACGTCAGGCGCTCGGCGCTGGCGCTGAAGTTTCTCTGGTATTCGCCGACCGGCGCGCTGGCCGCGGCGGCTACTACCTCGCTGCCGGAAAAGTTGGGCAACGATAAAAATTACGATTACCGCTACGCCTGGATACGCGACGCCTGTCTGATAATTAAAGCCTTCGTCTATCTGGGTTCGCTGGAGGACTGTAAGGCGGCCTTCTCCTGGCTGTCGCATACTATCCGGCGCCACGACGGCGGCCTGCGCGCCTGCTATACGCTGGAAGGCGGCCAGGTGCCGGAAGAACGCAACCCGCCGCTGGCAGGCTATCGTAAAACGCAGCCGGTGCGGGTGGGCAACAACGCGCGCGATCAGATTCAGCTCAGCATGTATGGCGATATGCTGGCGACCGCGCGGCTGTTTATCGCTGCGGGTCACGTGCTGGATCTCTCCACCTCGCGCCTGCTCGGCAAGCTGGCGAATCACTGCGCCGACAGCTGGCGGCAGAAGGATTCCGGCATCTGGGAGCTGCCGGAGGAGCAGCACTACACCCATTCGAAAATGGCCTGCTGGCTGGCGCTCGATCAGGCGGTGGCGCTGGCGCGCGACAGCCATATCGAACCGACCTGGGTGCAGCGCTGGGAGCGCGAACGCGATCGCATTCGCGACTGGGTGGAAACCCACTGCTGGTCGGAACGTCGTCAGGCTTACACCTTTTACGCCGGGACGGAGCGGCTGGATGCGGCGGTGGCTCTGACGCACTATTACGGCAGCAAAGTAAATCCGCAGCGCATGCTGTCAACGCTGACGCAGATCCGCGAGGAGCTGGGAGAGGGCGGCGTGATGCTCTACCGCTATTCTGACGTAGAGAAAGAAGAAGCGACCTTTGTCGCCTGCGCCTTCTGGCTGGTAGAGGCGCTGGCGGAACTGGGCGAGCGCGACGAGGCGCGGCGCGCCATGGATGAAATTCTGCAGCAGCTCTGCCAGCACGGCAACGTTGAGATCTTTAACGAGATGTTTGATACCCGCACGCAGAGCTGGCTGGGCAATATGCCGCAGGGACTAAGCCACCTGTCGCTGGTCTGCGCGGCGAAGGCGCTGTCGGAGGATAATCCGGGCCATCAGGTGTAGCGCCACGCGACAAAGGCAGGCTGAACGCTCAGCCTGCCTGTCGGTTAGTCTACGGCGTAGATCTCCGGCATCAGCTCTTCCAGCAGCGCCGGGAAGTAGCGCGGCTGAGGCGCCTTTTTACTTTCGGAATCTTCATACTTCCAGAATTGAAATTTTCCTTCGCTGTAGTAAAGGTAGCGGACCTGCTCTTTGTCCAGCGTTAACTCAAGCCAGGGTTCGTCATCGCCATAAGTCCATCGGTGTTCTGCAGCCTTAATCGGGACGGGGAGATCGCCGTTTTCCAGCCGTTGCTGAAGACGCTCCGCCAGCACGTAGCCGTGCAGCTCAAAGAAATAAGCACGCCGCGTGGATTTGCTTAACAGATAGATCTTTTCATCCTCTTTATCCAGCAGCCGCTCTTTAGCGTAGCTGATTACCTGCGGATATTTCACAATCAGCTCGCGCCAGCCGCCGCAGTCGACCTGGTCGATCAGGTTTTGCAGCGTTTTAAGTACCTCTTTTTTGCCGATATGTGTCAGCAGCTCACCGAATATCGGCTTTTCCACTACCCTCATCCAGCCTCTACTACGCTCGCGCCAGCTGTGGTTAGCGGAGCGGCAGAAGGTGAAACGGTTATAGCCGACGGGCACCAGATAGTCGCCCAGCGTCAGCAGCGCGCGCTCCAGCAGATGCTCTTCATGTTCGATAATCGCTTTATCCAGTACGCGGAGGGTTTTATCCGTCAGCGCGATAAATTCTTTCAGGCTGTAGCGGCCATGCTTCGACGAACAGGCCAGATTCAGCAGGCCGCGAATACGCCCCTGCAGGCAGGGGTGGCGCTCTGCGCGGATAAGCGCCGCCTCCCAGGCCGGATCCTGCTGAATCAGTTCTACCTTGAGACGCTCTTCCTGCCACTGATCTTTAAAGATGGCAGGGACCGGCGCGTGCTCCAGCCAGACGTACAGCTCATGCGCATGGGGCGCCATCGCCTTTAATGCGGCCAGCGCGCGAATAAAGTTTTTCGCGTTCAGTTCCAGCGTATTCAGCAGATTACCGGTAAAGCGCAGCCAGCGCTGCTGGTGCAGAGCTGCATCGTCGCCCGGTTTCGCCTGCGCGAGAATAAACAAGACCAACGCACAAAAGCGCGCCTGTACCAGATAATCGCTGCTGGTCACAAAGTCGATCAGCAGCGCCCTGGCGGCGGAAGCGGCGCCTTCAGCATCGGGAGCGGTCTGCGCAACGTAAATATAATCAAGCACCCGCCTTATCTTCTCCAGATCTTCCACGGCGAAGGCATGGCGCTGTTCGAACTCCAGCGGAGAAAAGGCGCCCTGCGCGTCGCGCAGCAGGCTAAACCATGCGGTATCGCCTTCTTCCAGCGTACTGGCTGATTTATCGCCGCGTCCGCACTCCAGCAGAAAGGCCATACGCATAAAGAACCGCAGGTAAAGCGTATCGAAAGAAAGCTCTTTGACTTTGAGCTGCCAGAAAAGATCGGTCCACCGTCCATCAAGCTTTTGGCTAAAGGTTTCCGCTTCAGACCAGCCGCCGATGCGCCCGCAAAGCCAGGCTTTAAAGTTCTCAAACTCGGTGAGCGCTTTGCCGCGGGCGTTCATTTTAATGTAGAGATCGTCAGATAAACCGAAAGAGCGCAGGTTGAGATAGTGAAAAACGATGCGCTTATCATCCTCGCTGCACAGGCGTTGGAACAGGTTATCCGTCGCGGCAGTAAAGCGCTGCTGAATGGCGCGCAGCATGGTTAGGCAGGAGGCGACGGTAGGATCCTGACGCCAGGAGAGATAAAACCAGTGGCTGTCGATCAGCTGCTTATCGATGGGCGCGGCGTCCGGCGCAAACTGATAATGTTCCGGGCTGGCGCTGACCAGCGCATCGAAGAATTCCGTGGCGCTGGTGCGGGTTTTATAGCTGAAACGCGATTTCCCGTTAAGCGTAAAACGCTGGCAAAAGGCCTGATGTTCTCCTTCCTTCGCAGCAAGAAACCAGTGCAGCAGAAAAAGCGTGGTCAGGCGCTGCTGTCCATCCAGTACGGAAAGCCGGGCAGGGTTTTCCTCCACAATGCTGCCATAGATGAAGTCAAGCACCAGCGGTTCGCTGCGCGCATCCTGATGCAGCGCCTGCTCCAGCGTATGCAGAAACTGCTGGCGGATCTCTTGCGCTGACTGACGGCCCTGAGCGTAGTCCCGCTGGATCACCGGAATTTCAATAAAATCAACCAGTGAAAAGATTCCGGCGAAGGTGATGATTTCTTGCTGGCTCATGACAGGGCTCCACAAAAGAAGGTGGTAAGCGTTTCAATAATGGCGGTTTGATAGTGGCGATGGTCTTCCGGGTGCCAGAAGGTCATATCGTGAACCTGACGGCTGTAATATTTAAGAAAGACGTTGCGGGTAGCGACCGGCACAAAGGTGGCATTTTTATCGGCAGCGATAATCCGCTGGCGCTTGATGGGGAAAATGGCGTTTTTATAGCTGCGGTTGGTCTCAGCATCCAGCAGCGTCAGGTTGCCGATGCTGTTCTCCAGATCTTTGTTGCGGTTTTTATTGAAAGCTTTTTGTACATCGTTAAATAGCTTTTCAAACTCGTCATTGTTAAAAATTTCGTTATCCAGCAAGGTACTGGCGCGCTGGTAAAATTTCGTTTGCAGGCTGTTATCCCGCTCATCTTTAACCGCGAGCGTTTCATCGGGGCTGAAATGCTCAACAATATTTTTCGTCCAGCTTTTCTGCCCGGCAGTGCTTTCCGGCATCTGCGAACTAACGGAGCTGATATGCTCAATATCCCATGTATCCAGCTTGTAGTGCCGGAACTGAAAACGCATGCTGGAACAGTCGTTGCCTAAAATAGTAGCGATATTAAATAACAGCAGCAGCGCGCGTAAGTTTTTATCGCCGTAGCCGGCGCCAGCAATCGCCGCGGCAATATTCTTCCGCAGGTTTTGACCGGGGGCTTTCGCCGCTTCCGGCAGCGCAATCGCCAGAATCTCCTGGCGGAGCTGCGCCAGGAAGGCGCTTTTACTGCCGCTGCTTTGCTGCAGATTAAGCAGCTTTTGTATAGTGACTTTCTGGCCGATCAGATAGCCAACCAGATGATAAAGCTGCTGATTCTCAAACCATTCGTTAAGCGTCATAAACAGCCGTTTAACGCGCGCCCAGAGATGCTCCGTCGCCTGCGCATCGCTTTTGTTGCTCTGCAGATAGTGCGAAAACTTAAGGAAAACGTAGTAAGGATCGTGCACGGAAACCGATAGCGGTAGCGTATCGGCAATCACCTTAAGCAGCAGTTCAATACGGTTATCTGGCTGGTCGGCATCGTTGGCATTGCTGATGAAATACCAGAAATCCGGCTGCCGTAACCGTCGTTCAATATCGTCCCATTCATGCGCCATCCTCAGCTGCTGGAAAGAGAGTTCGGTGCCGGTTCCGGTAAAATTATTCGCGTGCAGAAACAACGCCTTCACCAGCTCGGCGTTGGTTAACGGAATTTTACCGCGGTTAAGCCGGGAGAATACGCTGGTGGCTTCCGCAGATTCATGCAGCTGATACCAGATAAACTTAACGTTTCTGCCGGCCTTTGCGTCATTAAGCAGAGTGGTTAGAAAAGTAAACTTATAGACTCCCTGTTTCTCTTCAAACCAGGCTTTTACCGTCTCCCAGGCCTGGGAAATATAGTAAAAATCGATATTCTCATCTGCTCTGGCGGGATCGATATTCGTCAGAAACTTTTCGCTGTCAGGGCGGGTTGCAAAACGCAGGCTGTAACGCGGTTGCCCCATCATCGCGGCGATATCCGCCAGGTAGAGCAGAATAATATACAGGGTGGTCAGCCGCTGCTGCCCGTCAACCAGCTCCCACTCGTCGCCGTGCCTCTTAACCACTATCGGCTGTAAACAGTAGAACTGCTCTTTCGGATTCTCTTCGGCGCTTTGCTGAAACTCGGCGATATCTTCTAACAGCTCCCGTACCTGGCGCGGAGTCCAGCGGTAGCCACGCTGATAGGCGGGAATAAAAAATTTCTCCGTAAGCAGATCGCAGACGGGCTTAAGCATCAGTTGATTGGTGTTTTGCATATGTGTCCCTGAGAGGCGGGAAGGCGCCGACGGTTGGCAAACCGTACAGTTCCCCTGTTTTGCGCATTACAGCAGCTGCTGCGGCTATAATGTTGATGTTGAATAACATTTCTTATCGGCGCGAATAGGCAAAACTAAAATTAACGTGCGAAATATGTGAGCGATGCCGCGCCAATAAAAAAGGCCGGGGAAAGCTCCCGGCCTTAACTTAACCATCAGATATTTGGGCCGGCCCGTTAGCCAGCATGCCGGGCGCTTTAGCGCATAGTTACGAACTCTTCCGCCGCCGTGGGGTGAATCGCCACGGTATTGTCGAAGTCCTGCTTGGTGGCGCCCATTTTCAGCGCGACCGCGAAGCCCTGCAGCATTTCGTCCATACCGAAACCGATGCCGTGAATGCCGACGATTTTTTCCTCTTTCCCGACGCAGACCAGCTTCATGCGGCACGGCTGACGATGCTGGGTTACCGCGGTATACATCGCGGTAAAGGACGATTTATACACCTTCACCGCCTCGTCGCCGTAGCGCGCGCGCGCTTCCGGCTCGGTCAGGCCAACGGTGCCGATCGGCGGGTGGCTGAAAACCACGGTTGGAATATTGCTGTAATCCAGATGCTCATCCGGCTTGTTGTTGAACAGGCGCTCGGAAAGGCGACGGCCCGCCGCCACCGCGACCGGCGTCAGCTCTACCGCGCCGGTGTTGTCGCCAACGGCATAAATCCCGGCGACGCTGGTATTCTGGAACTTATCAACCTGAATATAGCCTTTCTCATTCAGCTCCACGCCGGTTACGGCGAGGTTCAGGTTGTCGGTTGCCGGTTCGCGCCCGATCGCCCAAATCAGGCAGTCGACGGTTTGCGTCTGGCCATTTTCCAGCTGCAGCGTCAGGCTGCCGTCAGCATTTTTCACTACCGCTTTCGGCACCGAATGGGTATGCAGCGTCGGGCCTTCGCTGTTCATCACTTCTACCAGCGTTTCGCTGAGCAGCGGATCGAACTGGCGCAGCGGCGCCTCTTTGCGTACAAACAGATGGGTTTCTGAGCCCAGCGCGTTCAGCACGCCGGCAAGCTCTACCGCGATATAGCCCGCGCCCACGACGGCGGTACGCTTCGGCATCGCCTGTAGCTCAAAGAAGCCATCAGAATCGATGCCATATTCCGCGCCGGGAATCGACGGTTGTACCGGACGTCCGCCGGTAGCGATCAGAATATGATCGGCAGTGATCTTCTCGCCGTTAACCTCAACGGTATGCGCATCGACAAAGCGGGCGAAGCCTTTAATCACCTCCACGTTGTTTTTACCCAGCACGGTTTCATAGGAAGTGTGGATGCGATCGATATAGGCGCTGCGGTTTTTCAACAGCGTCTGCCAGCTAAACTGGTTCACCGTGGTATCGAAACCATAGTCCGGGCCGTAGTTATGAATGGCTTCAGCCACCTGCGCCGCGTGCCACATGACTTTTTTCGGAACGCAGCCGACGTTAACGCAGGTACCGCCCAGCTCTTTCGCTTCAATCAGGGCACATTTCTGGCCATACATCGCCGCACGATTGATGGAGGCGATACCGCCGCTGCCGCCGCCGATGGCGAGATAATCATAATGTCGGGTCATTGCGCGAGCTCCAAAAATAAGAAAAGAAAACTGGCGTAAGTGTACCGTCACTCTGCGATTTATCGCAAAGTCTGCACCTATAATTGCAACAGGTGACAACTTTTGCTGCACCTGTGCCGCAAAATTGATCTCTTCGATCGTCAACTACGGGCCGCACTATTGACGATCGGCCGGCGATCCGCCAGCCTGTCGGGTGCGGCGAATGGAGGCTTTGCCGTATCGTGCCAGCAGCAGAGAGGCGAACGCCGAATAACGCCGGGCGAGGACGCCATTGTTGCCCGCTTCGTAGCGCGCTGGGAGGCCATCAAACCTCAAACAGAGGAAATCTATGCATCTTACTTTTCTGGGGACCAGCGCCGGTACTCCCAGCCTGCAACGTAACGTTACCGCTATCGGCCTGACGCTTTCCCACCGTGGCGATTGCTGGCTGTTCGACTGCGGCGAAGCGACTCAGCATCAGTTTATGCGCAGCATGTTAAAACCGGGCAGGCTGCAACGCATTTTTATTACCCACCTGCACGGCGATCATATTTTTGGGCTGCCGGGGCTGTTGACCAGTCGTTCAATGGGCAGCATTAGCGAGCCGCTGACGCTTTACGGACCGCCCGGCCTGCGCGCATTCGTTGAAACCACGCTTAGCCTGAGCGGCTCTTTCGTTACCTATCCGCTGGAGGTGATTGAAATTGAGGCGGGAGTGATTTTCGACGACGGCGTGATGAAGGTAACCGCATATCCGCTTAATCATGTAATGCCCTGCTTTGGCTTTCGTATTGAGCAGTACGACCGGCTGGGCTATCTGAACTCTGAAAAGCTGAAAGCGGATAATGTGCCGCGCGGCCCCTGGCTTCAGCAGCTAAAGCAGGGAAAAAGCGTCACGCTGGAAGATGGACGCACCATTCACGGGCGTGACTATCTTGGCCCTTCGACGCCGGGAAAAAAACTGGCGATTTTCGGCGATACCGCACCGGCGGAATGCGGGCTGGCGCTGGCGGCGGAGGTGGATGTTATGGTGCATGAAGCCACGCTGGAATCGGCGCTGGAGGAAAAGGCCAACATGCGCGGCCACTCCACCACCGTACAGACGGCCACGCTTGCCAGAGACGCGCGCGCCAGGCGTCTGATCGCCACGCACTTTAGCTCACGCTACCGTTTCGAGGATATGCCGCGCCTGCTGGCGGAGTGCCAGGCCATTTTCCCCGCCACCGAACTGGCGCGCGATCTGGCGGTATTTGAAATATAAGGGAAGGATAGCGCCGGACTTAAAGCATAAGCTGGTTTGTCGTTATAAATGCTGAACTGATGAATTCACAACTTAAGTAAGCTTTCGTTATAAACGCTGTGCAGATGAAGTTAAAACATAAACGGTTTTGTTGTCATAAATGCTGTGCTGATGAAGTTAAAGCATAAGCGGTTTTTTGTCACAAACGCTGTGCTGGCGAAATTAAAGCATAAGCCAGTTTTTTGTCACAAACGCTGTGCTGACGAAGTTAAAACATAAGCGGTTTTTTGTCACAAACGCTGTGCTGACGAAGTTAAAGCATAAGCCAGTTTTTTGTCACAAACGCTGTGCTGACGAAATTAAAGCATAAGCCAGTTTTTTGTCACAAAGGCTGTGCTGACGGAGTTAAAACATAAGCGGTTTTTTGTCACAAACGCTGTGCTGACGAAGTTAAAGCATAAGCCAGTTTTTTGTCACAAACGCTGTGCTGACGAAATTAAAGCATAAGCCAGTTTTTTGTCACAAAGGCTGTGCTGACGGAGTTAAAACATAAGCGGTTTTTTGTCACAAACGCTGTGCTGACGCGGTGAAGGCGCGGGAAGCCCTGGCAGAGGAGTAAAGCGTCCCGCGCCATGGAGGGCGCGGGCCGAGCCGTCATGGATGACGAACTGGCGTCTTTACGATCGGCCAGGGCTTCCTGCGCAGAAGCCGAATCAGACCGAAGCCGAATCAGACCGAAGCCGAATCAGACAGAAGCCGAACCAGACAGAAGCCGAATCAGACAGAAGCCGAACCAGACAGAAGTCGAATCAGACAGAAGCCGAACCAGACAGAAGCCGAACCAGACAGAAGCCGAACCAGACAGAAGCCGAATCAGACCGAATCAGACCGAAGCCGAATCAGACCGAAGCCGAATCAGACCGAAGCCGAACCAGACCGAAGCTGAACCAGACAGACCCGAACTAAACAGCCACCAAACGAAGCCGCCACGGTACATGAGCGCGATTCATATACGTTAGTACAAACATCGCGCCCGATATCTTCCTTACTCTGGAACAATCCAGCTAACGCTGGTATGCCCGGTTCCCGCTGGCACCAGCACGCGATGCAGCCACGGCAACACATTATTCATCTGCTGCTCCAGCTTCCACGGCGGATTAATCACAATCATACCGGAAGCCGTCATACCAAAACGATCGCTATCCGGACGCACCGCCAGCTCAATTTGCAGAATACGACGAATGCCGGTCGCTTCCAAATCGTGCACCATCCGCTTAATCTGCTGACGCAACACCACCGGATACCACAGCGCGAACACCCCGGTACTAAAACGACGATAGCCTTCCTGAATCCCCTTCACCACCGCCTGATAATCACTCTTCATCTCATAAGGCGGATCGATCAAAATCAGACCGCGCCGTGACGGCGGCGGCAGCTTAGCCTTCAGCTGTTGAAAACCATCGGCACGCGCTAAACGGGCGCGGCTATCCTTCTGAAACTCGCTGCGCAACAGTGGAAAATCGCTGGGATGCAGCTCCGTCAACTCCAGCTTATCTTCCTCGCGCAACAGCTGACGGGCAATCAGCGGCGAACCAGGATAATAACGCAGCGTCGGGCCATGATTCAGCGCCTTCACGCAGCTAATATAGGGCGCCAGCTCCTCCGGCAAATCGCTCTGCTGCCAGACGCGAGCGATGCCTTCCAGATACTCACCGGTGCGCTCCGCATGCTCGCCGCTCAGCTGATAACGCCCCGCGCCGGCGTGCGTATCCAGATACAGGAAAGGCTTCTCCTTCTCTTTCAGCGCGGTAATGATCAGGCTCTGCACGGTGTGCTTCAGCACATCGGCATGGTTGCCAGCGTGAAAACTGTGACGGTAACTAAGCATATCTACAATATATCCGGTGATGCCTGATGAAAGGAGACCGAAGCGAAATCGCTCCGGCGTAAACGGCGGCCAGTATAACCGGACGCCGGTTAAAATACCTCGATCCTTGCGCTAGCGTTGCAGAACCGGCCAGGTAAACAACAGCAGATGGGTCAAATTAAAGGCGAAATGCACCAGCGTCGCCACCCACAGCCTGCCGCTCCACAGCCAGGCCAGACCATACAGCAGCCCCGCCAGCGTGGCGAAAAAAATCAGCATAGGGCCGCCGGCAAAGTGCGCCAGGCCAAACAGCGCTGCGGCAATCAACAACGCCGGAATCGGACCGAGCCACTGGCTCAAACGCTGCTGCAGCCAGGCGCGAAACAGCGCCTCTTCCGCCAGCGAAACAAAAAACAGATTAGCCAGTATAAAGGCGCCCAGCCAGGCGGGAAAATGCGGCTCAAACCGCAATCCGCCAGCCAACGTCGCCAACAGCAACAGCCCCGGAATGGCGGCCAGCAGCGCGGGCCAGGCGAAACGCCAGCGCGGCGGCGAAGCGGGTACGGCAGCCAGCCCCGGCAAACAGGCCAACAACACGAAAGGCACCAGCGCCTTATCCAGATTATAATAGAAGGTCGCCGGCGCGCTGAGCGGCCCTGCCTGCGTATTGACCACTACCGGCGGGTTGTGAAAGCCCGGCGCGACGTGAAGCGTTAGCGCCGCCGCGCCCGCTACCAGTACCGCCTCCAGCAGCGGCATCCATCGCTGATGATGCGCGTAATGTTTACGCATCTGCGCAACCAGCGCCAGCCCCGCCAGCAGCAGTAAACCCGGCCACGACAGCACCTGTTGCCAAAGCGCCAGCGCCAGCGTCGCCAGCAGCAGCGGTTTCATTGCCGGACGGAAAAAAAACAGCGCCAGTAACGCCGCCGCCAGTAAATACCACATGATATAACCTACCTTAAATCCCTGGAAATCAGCAGGGTAAGGACTATAACAAACCGCCAGGGCTAAATCAGTACGAGGAAAGCGATGCATGCCGCAGTTCCCCCATTGATTTTCGCTCGTCTTAACCGCATGTTAGAAGGATTGCGCCTCTGCGCGC
Source organism: Mixta tenebrionis (assembly GCF_006517625.1). Lineage (GTDB taxonomy): Bacteria > Pseudomonadota > Gammaproteobacteria > Enterobacterales > Enterobacteriaceae > Mixta > Mixta tenebrionis. Next base: position 141,911 of record NZ_VHQI01000006.1, read on the forward strand.
CCACATCAAACTTAAAGGACTGCGCGATGACCAATCCATTATTGACCTCGTTTACCCTTCCCCCCTTCTCCGCCATTCAGCCGGAACACGTAGTGCCCGCCGTCGAGCAGGCGCTGGAGGCGTGCCGCGCCGCGGTAGAAAAAGTGGTGGCTCAGGGCGCGCCCTACACCTGGGACAACCTCTGCCAGCCGCTGGCGGAAGCTGACGATCGTCTGGGCCGAATCTTTTCACCGGTCAGCCATCTTAACTCGGTGAAAAACAGCCCGGAGCTGCGCCAGGCCTATGAGCAAACGCTGCCGCTGCTGTCGGAGTACAGCACCTGGGTGGGCCAGCATGAGGGGCTGTATCAGGCTTACCGCAGCCTGAAAGAGAGTGAACACTACGCCCAGCTGAGCCAGGCGCAGAAAAAAGCGGTGGATAACTCACTGCGCGATTTCGAACTGTCGGGTATCGGCCTGCCGAAAGAGAAACAGCAGCGCTATGGCGAAATCGCCGCGCGCCTCTCTGAACTTGGTTCGACCTACAGCAACAACGTGCTCGACGCCACCATGGGCTGGAGCAAACTGATTACCGACGAAAGCGAGCTGGCGGGCATGCCGGAAAGCGCGCTGGCGGCGGCGAAAGCCCAGGCGGAAGCGAAAGGGCAACAGGGCTGGCTGCTGACGCTGGACATCCCCAGCTACCTGCCGGTCATGACCTACTGCGATAATCAGGCGCTGCGTGAAGAACTCTACCGCGCCTACTCAACCCGCGCCTCCGATCAGGGGCCGAACGCCGGTAAGTGGGACAATGGTCCGATTATGGCGGAAGAGCTGGCGCTGCGTCATGAACTGGCGCAGCTGCTGGGCTTCGATTCCTATGCTCATAAATCGCTGGCGACCAAAATGGCGCAAAGCCCGACGCAGGTGCTCGACTTCCTGACCGATCTGGCGCAGCGCGCCCGTCCGCAGGCGGAGAAAGAGCTGGAGCGCCTGCGCGCCTTTGCGAAAAAAGAGCACGGCGTTGAAGAGCTACAGCCGTGGGATCTTACTTACTACGGTGAAAAACAGAAACAGCATCTCTATTCCATCAGCGATGAGCAGCTGCGCCCGTACTTCCCGGAAGAGCGAGCGGTTAACGGCCTGTTTGAAGTGGTAAAACGCATTTACGGCATCAGCGCTCAGGAGCGTAAAGACGTTGACGTCTGGCATCCCGACGTGCGTTTCTTCGATCTGTTTGACGAAAGCGGCGAGCTGCGCGGCAGCTTCTATCTGGACCTCTACGCGCGTGAAAATAAACGCGGCGGGGCCTGGATGGATGACTGCGTCGGCATGATGCGTAAAGCGGACGGCAGCCTGCAAAAACCGGTCGCCTACCTGACCTGCAACTTTAATCGCCCGGTGAACGGCAAACCGGCGCTGTTTACCCATGATGAAGTCACCACGCTGTTCCACGAATTCGGACACGGCCTGCACCATATGCTGACGCGCGTGGATGTTCCCGGCGTATCCGGCATCAGCGGGGTGCCGTGGGATGCGGTCGAGCTGCCGAGCCAGTTTATGGAAAACTGGTGCTGGGAGCCGGAAGCGCTGGCGTTTATCTCCGGTCATTACGAAACCGGCGAACCGCTGCCGCAGGAGCTGCTGGATAAAATGCTGGCGGCGAAAAACTATCAGGCGGCGCTGTTTATCCTGCGTCAGCTGGAGTTCGGTCTGTTCGATTTCCGCCTGCATACCGAGTTCGATCCGGCTAAGGGCGCCCGGATTCTGGAAACGCTGGCCGAAGTTAAAAAGCTGGTGGCGGTAGTGCCGAGCCCGTCATGGGGCCGTTTCCCGCACGCGTTCAGCCATATTTTCGCTGGCGGCTACGCGGCAGGCTACTACAGCTATCTGTGGGCGGACGTGTTGGCGGCGGATGCCTATTCGCGCTTTGAAGAGGAAGGTATCTTCAACCGCGAAACCGGGCAGTCTTTCCTCGATAACATTCTGACCCGCGGCGGTTCAGAAGAGCCGATGGAACTGTTCAAACGCTTCCGCGGGCGCGAGCCGCAGCTGGATGCAATGCTGGAACATTACGGCATTAAAGGATAACGCCTGGCGTGAAAATTGGCTTAGTTGATGAATCAGGCACCGGCGACGGTGCCTTATCTGTTTTGGCCGCCCGCTGGGGGCTGGAGCAGGACGAGCAGGCGGTAATGGCGCTGGTGATGACGCCGGACCATCTGGAATTGCGCAAGCGTGATGAAGCGAAACTTGGCGGTATCTGGGTAGATTTCGTCGGCGGGGCGATGGCGCATCGGCGGCGGTTTGGCGGCGGGCGCGGCGAAGCAGTGGCGAAAGCGGTCGGCATCAAAGGCGACTATCTGCCGGAGGTGGTGGATGCTACCGCCGGGCTGGGGCGAGACGCCTTCGTGCTGGCGGCGATCGGCTGTCGCGTACGAATGCTGGAGCGTCATCCGGTGGTCGCGGCGCTGCTGGAGGATGGCCTACAGCGCGGCTATCAGGATGCGGAAATTGGCGGCTGGCTGCGCGATCGCCTGACGCTGCTGCATGCCTCCAGCCTGACGGCGCTGGAGGATATCGCACCGGCGCCTGATGTGGTTTATCTCGATCCGATGTATCCGCACCGGCAAAAAAGCGCATTGGTGAAAAAGGAAATGCGGGTATTTCAGTCGCTGGTCGGCGCCGATATGGACGCCGATGGCCTGCTGCTGCCGGCGCGCCGGCTGGCTAAGAAGCGGGTGGTGGTAAAGCGCCCCGATTATGCGCCGCCGCTGGCGGGTATTACGACGCAATCGGCGGTAACCACTAAAAGCCATCGCTTTGATATCTATCCGCCGCTGGTATCTGATTAGCAACAGGCGTAACTTTTTGGATGGCGGTAATCGCTTATCAAGCTGCGTTGTTTACGTTTTTCCCCCATCAACGACGCAGCAGCCAGCAGCACTAACAGCCCGGACGGAAGAGTAAAGCGTCCCGCGCCAGGGAGGGCGCGGGCCGAGCCGTCATGGATGACGCAGTGGCGTTTTTACGACCTGACCGGGCTGTTGGTGCAGTCGCCGGAGCAGTTTTAACCTGGCCCGCCATCGGCGTGGGTGCTGCCGCCACAGCGGCTTTAACGTAACCACACCAACGCGGCTGCCTGCGATCGCAAAAGGGGCGATCTACGCCCCTCTTCATCTAAACCTCACCGGGTCAGAAATTACTCTTCATCCTCATCGCGCAACGGCACAATCATCATATCGATATGCACCGTATTAATCAGCTGGCGCGCTGACGACATCAGCTTGCTCCAGAAATCCTGATGGTGCCCGCAGACCACTAAATCTACATCGTACTTCTTAATTGCTTCCACCAGCACCTGCGCCAGATCGCCGCTGCCGCTCAGCGTCTCGCTAACCGGATAACCGGCGCCTTCAGACAGCTCGGTCAGCGCATGGTGCGTCTCCTCGGAAATACGCTTCTGCATATCGCCGAGATTGACATCAATCAGGCCGGTATAAAGATCGGAATAGTTAACATCGACATGAATCAGGGAAATTTTGGCATTGTAAGGACGCGCCAGGGAAACCGCTTTTTCCACCAGCACTTTACTTTCCGGTGAGAGATCAACAGCAATCAAAATGTGTTTATAAGCCATGACGGTTCTCCTTCCATGTGTCACATAGCGTCAGTATAGCGCCGGCAGTTAACAAATGTAGCTTCGGCCCATCCGCTTTGCGACTCGGATCATGATGTCTTTTATCTGCTTTTCAGGCGCAATGGCAAAGGCGGCTGGAAAAATTTTCATTACATCTCCTAAACTGAATAATAACCACCATACTCCGGTATGGTGCCGCGCTTCGCTTTATGAGTTTATAAACCGTACAGGCCGGTTCAATGGTACCAGGCAAATTACTGTGGGACGTATTCAGCGTTTACCCGCTCTATCCGTTTCTGCGTTCTTAAGCCGGGAGGGGAACATGATTAGCACCGTCGCACTTTTCTGGGCTTTATGCGTCGTCTGTTTGGTTAACATGGCGCGCTATTTTTCTTCGCTGCGTGCGCTGCTGGTAGTGCTGCGCGGATGCGATCCACTGCTCTATCAGTATGTCGATGGCGGAGGATTCTTCACCGCGCGCGGTCAGCCAGGCAAACAGGTACGGCTGGTCAGGTACATCTGGAAACGCTATTACCTTGACCATCATGATGAAGAGTTTATTCGACGTTGCGAACGGGTTCGCGGGCAGTTCGTATTAACCAGCGCTCTGTGCGGCATGGTCGTCATCAGCCTGATCGGGCTGGCGATTTGGCACTAGGGTGGGGGAAGCAAAAAACAGAACGGGCCGGTAAACCGGCCCGCTGAATAACTAGATAAGCTGTAGCGCTACCCAGTAAAGGCAGCCGGAAAGCAGAATGGAAATCGGCAGCGTAAAGACCCACGCCAGCGCGATACTCTTAATCGTGCGGCTCTGCACGCCTCCGCCGTCTACCAGCATCGTACCGGCTACGGATGAAGAAAGGATATGGGTGGTGGAAACCGGCATCCCGGTATAGCTGGCAACGCCAATCGAAACCGCCGCCGTAACCTGAGCCGCCATACCCTGACCATAAGTCATGCCTTTCTTACCAATTTTCTCGCCGATTGTAGTCGCCACGCGACGCCAGCCAACCATGGTGCCGAGCGATAACGCCAGCGCTACCGCAACGATAATCCAGATCGGCGCATACTCAACGGTATTCAGCAGATCGCCTTTCAGCTTGCCGAGGAAGCGTTTATCTTCCGCGCTGGTATTCGGCATCTTCGCCGCTTTTTCCGCCGTATCGGAAATACACAACAGCAGACGACGCAGATGACCGCGCTCTTCCACGCTCAGCGCATCGTAACCGGAAAGATTATTCAGGATGCGCTGTGAACGGTTAATCGCTGTCAGCGCGCGTGAACTATCGCAGTGGAACTCATGCGGCTCGCCTGGCACCTCTTCCGGCGTCGGCAGCGCCGGCGGCGCCAGCTGGATAATATGCTGCAGCGTATCGCCATGCTGCTGGTAATACTGCTCCAGATGGTTCACCGCATCGCGGGTACGGGTAATATCGTAGCCGGAGGCGTTCATATTAATCACGAAGCCCGCCGGCGCCACGCCGATCAGCACCAGCATAATCAGGCCGATGCCTTTCTGTCCGTCATTGGCGCCGTGCGAATAGCTAACGCCAATCGCGGAAACGATCAGCGCGATACGCGTCCAGAACGGCGGCTTCTTCTTACCATCTTCTTTTTCACGATCGGCCGGCGTCATATGAATACGACGACGTTTTCTGGTGCCGCTCCAGTAGCGACGCAGCAGAAAAATCAATCCGCCCGCCACCACCAAACCGATAATCGGCGACAGAATCAGCGAAGCGAAAATATCGATCATTTTCGGGATATTGAGCGCGTCGACCACCGATGTACCGCTAACCAGAGCATTGGTCAGGCCGATACCGATAATAGCGCCGATCAGCGTATGGGAGCTGGAGGCAGGCAGGCCAAAATACCAGGTGCCCAGATTCCAGATAATGGCGGCAAGCAGCATGGAGAAAACCATAGCCAGCCCGTGCGCCGAACCGACATTAAGCAACAGATCGGTCGGAAGCAGATGAACAATGGCATAAGCGACGCTCAGGCCGCCTAACAGCACGCCAAAAAAGTTAAAAACACCGGCCATGACTACGGCCAGCTGCGCACGCATCGCACGCGTATAGATTACCGTAGCTACTGCGTTTGCCGTATCGTGAAACCCATTAATGGCTTCATAAAACAGTACAAACAACAGAGCAAGAACTAATAACAGGCCGGTATGAAAATCGAGACCAGCAAATAGATGTAGCATAAGCGTTACGCCATTTTCGGGGACATGAACGCGGCGCATTATCCGCGACAAACCGCGCCTGGGGAAAGCAAAATATAGACTTTTTTTGCCATAAAAGTGTAAAACGCCCGGCATCACGCAGGAAAAAGTCCAATAAATCCATTAGTTACATTATGTTTCTTACAGAAAAATCTTGTTACGCTGGTTTGCGCTTCGGCAAGCGATTACAATCGCGCTTTTGCCGTGCGGCGGGAGTGAGCAGTGGAAAAGTATGACGTTATCATTATCGGCGCGGGCGCCGCAGGGCTGTTTTGCGCAGCGCAGGCCGGGCAGCGCGGCCGTCGCGTGCTGCTGATTGATAACGGTAAAAAGCCGGGCCGTAAAATTCTGATGTCCGGCGGCGGGCGCTGCAACTTCACCAACCTCTATACCGAGCCGGGCGCCTACCTGTCGCATAATCCCCATTTCTGTAAATCGGCGCTGGCGCGCTATACGCAGTGGGATTTTATCGCCCTGGTCAATCAGTACGGCATTGCGTATCACGAAAAAACGCTGGGGCAGCTGTTTTGCGATGATTCGGCGCAACAGATTGTCGATCTGCTGCTGGCGGAGTGCGAAAAAGGCCGCGTGACGCTGCGGCTGCGCAGCGAAGTGACGGCGGTAAGCCGCGACGAAAACGGCTATAGGGTTGAGCTTAACGGCGCGCAGGCGCAGGCTGAAAAACTGGTGATCGCCAGCGGCGGCCTGTCGATGCCGGGGCTGGGCGCTTCCCCTTTCGGCTACCGCCTGGCGGAACAGTTTGGCCTGCGAGTCTACCCAACGCGCGCGGCGCTGGTGCCCTTTACGCTGCATAAGCCGCTGCTGGAACAGCTGCAAACCCTGTCGGGCGTTTCGCTGCCGACGGTGATTGAAGCCGCTGACGGCACGCGCTTTAAAGAGTCGATGCTGTTTACCCATCGCGGCCTGTCGGGGCCGTCGGTGCTGCAAATCTCCAGCTACTGGCAGCCAGGCGAGTTTATCACCGTCAATTTGTCGCCTGAGCAGGATCTGAACGCCTTTATAGATGAAGAGCGTCAGGCGCGCCCGAACCAGAGCCTGAAAAATACTCTGGCGAAACCGCTGCCGAAACGCCTGGTGGAGGTATTGCAGATGCTGGGCATCGTGCCTGAGCTAACGCTGAAGCAGCTGAACAGCAAACAGCAGCGCGCGCTGACGGACAGCCTGCACCGCTGGCGTATCCAGCCGAACGGCACCGAAGGTTACCGTACCGCCGAAGTTACGCTGGGCGGCGTCGATACCACGCAGCTCTCATCAAAAACGATGGAGGCGCGCGAGACGCCGGGACTTTACTTTATCGGCGAGGTGGTAGATGTCACCGGCTGGCTGGGCGGCTATAACTTCCAGTGGGCCTGGAGTTCCGCCTGGGCCTGCGCGCAGGCGCTGTAAAGCGCAGGCGCTATCCGCTGGTTGCCAGCGTTGCTGGCGCAGCCTGCGCCGCAGCGTAAAAAACAGGCCCCGCCGGGCGCAATAGCGGCGGAGCCTGAAAAAGGAGCCGTTGCCGCCCGCTAATATGGCGCCCAGGCGCGCATTGCTAAATGCGTGGAAAACGGCGTTGGTTCAGTTACTGGCGCATAAAAGGTAGGGCGCGTTATCGTTCATAAAAATATACCCTCCTTTGCCGTTGTAATGAATTTGGTAAACTGCGGGCCGCCTTTCTTGCGTATAGAAATTATCCAGCAGGCGGGGAATAGTATGTTCATCAATTTCATCAAACACGGAGGGGATAATCATTCGCGAATTTAACAGGTAATTTTTCTTATCGATAGTAAAGTCAAAAATTATTTTCCTGCTAATTATTTTGTGGTGTCCCTGCTCGTTAATAAACTCACCGTCTAAAGAAACCATCCCGGTATCGCCATTAAAGATAAAACGCATCAGCATGTTCGAGCGGACATTATTGTTGTGTACATGATGCTGCGCCAGACAGGAAAAATAGCGTTCGTTTCGGTAAGAGGAAAAAACGTAAAATATTGAGTAAGCGGCTATCAGTAGCGCAATCAGCGCGCAGATTTTGTATTTCACTGACTCTCTCTTAGCGACCATGATGCACAGGCAAATTCATTATTGGCCAGTGGCTTGCGACAGGAAAGTAGCGATAGCTTGTTGATCAACACGTTATGAATAATATAAACGTACGGATAGTGATCACAGTTAACCCGCTGATTAATCAGATTGATAATGTGTTTTTCCGGCATTCGGCTATTTTTGTGCAGGTAGAGCTGGCACTGCCCGCTGTTCTGAATGCGGTAATAGTTCGCAGCCAGCGTATGGAAATCGTTGTTTACCGGAAGAATTAGCGCAACCAGGGTAAAAATCAGGCAGATAACAATAATAATTAATACCGCTTTCAGCGATATCGGCCTGAGCTGGCGCAAACGCGCGTGCGCTCCTGTGCCAATAACTGAGGAAATTTTATTAACTTCTTCCGCCATGGCGCTGAGCGGCGAGAGGCTGCCAGCCCTTACCAGGGTAACAGGAACGCTGTGTTCGAATCGAAAACCCTGCCGGGGGACGGTGATAAGCCAAAGCTGGGCGTCCGGGTGCAGCCGCTTTAGCGCCCTGCGGATGATAGAGATATTCTGATACAGCGTATTAGGCGCAACGTTCTGGCTATTTTCTCCCCATGCGTAATCATAAAGCTCTTTCTGTGAAACCAGTCCATCTGTTTTTAGCAGTAATTCAAGGCATTTTGTCGCAGGCTGAGTAAGAATTATTTCCTTTTCTTCCTCGGCGACGCTGATCAGTTTGTTAACCTCAGGATAAAAGTAAATGACGTTGTTAATCAAATAGAGCGGTTGCATGGCTACATCCCATTAGCTTAATCACCTTCATATCTCTTAATTATTAAAACATTATCACGCTTTAGGCAGGGATTGCATGTCATTTAGCCTATATATGCCGTCAGCAATGCGGCTATAAGCGGTCATTTTTTATATTATTTCAGGCAACGACTGTTAACCTGTTTTTTAAGGTCAGAAAAGAGTGCGCAAAAGTCGTTATATCGGGTTCAATAAAAATAAAATTGTGTTTCCGCCTTCGTACAGAGCGAATTTGTTTATTAGCACGCAGCGCGCTTTATCTGTTTAGCGATGAGTAAGATAGCATGCCCTGGGTGTAAACAATAACCTTGAAAGGTTAAATTTTTTGTCGTTGTCATGGCGATTAAAAAAATCTTCGTTACATCTAAGCTGAAGTAAAATTTAATAGTTATTGCGCGAAAAATGATCATATAAGAACTTTTTCTATAGATATCAATGCGCTGTATTATCTGAAACTTCAGAATAAGTAAATCTTAAACTAAATTAAGAATCTTATATAAGTTGATTTCCATTGTCGGCGTTTCCGATTTGTTTAATATCGATGGTGTTACGAAGAGCAAACACAACTATTTAGCTAATGCGGTGGTGAGAGGAGTAGGCAAGGCAGCGTAACGGCTGAGGCTGATATTAAGATTTATAAGAGGCTTCCAGGGTGTGTGGTAATGTTTCTTATGAATTTTATTTTGCTGGCAGGAAAGACATATTTCGTACAGCACAAATAGTCAGCAGTTAGCAACGACAGGGAAAACTTTCGCTTTCTGTTTTATTACAAATAACGTAACAACACAAACAAGTATCACGATCATATAAATCTTTCAGAAAAGGACGTTGAAATAACATGAAAATCATCGTGTGTTCTGATAACTTCTTTTTCGCGCAGGGAATAACTTCATTACTGACAGCGGAAGGACACGACACCTGGGATTTCTTTTATCAACCTGAAAAGTCTTTACCTGATAATCAGCAGGAAGAACTGGTTATTATTGTTGATACCTGTGAAAGAAAACGGCTGCGGCAACTTTTTTCGAAACTTCATGGCAGAGCGCTGCGCATCTTTTTCATCAGCGATGAGCTTTTTGACGGTAACGAAATTCATCGCCCCTTCCAGGGAATTATCCCGCGCAAAATTAGCCTTAACGCGCTGCTGGAAAGCCTGGAGCAGTGCGAGGATGGCGCAAGGCCGCTGGAGTTTCTGCTGACGCTGCAGCAGCGCAAAGTATTGCAGTACCTGATTCGCGGCGTAACGCCAGGAGTTATCGCCCGCATCATGAATATTTCGGTCAAAACCGTCTCCGCGCACAAGCGTAAGGTAATGATGAACTTTGGTCTGAAAAAAATGAACGCGCGGGCGCTGAACTACCTTGCCGACTTTATCTATAAATCGCTGCTGATTTCCGATCACATTCGTCAGAAAAAAAGCCAGCATTTTATTAACCATGCAGTTTACTGATGCGCTGAAACGCAACGCCGGTATACAGGATAACAATATTTAGCCGCGTCTGCCGCCGCTACGACGGCAGGCAACGTTAGCCCTCTTCACCTTAACATTAATGTTTCTAACGAGGGCGGTGCATAGCCCCTTTTTTGGCACCGCCTTTTTTTTTACCTCTTCTTTATGCCTTAACCGCGCAGAAAGCCGATGATACCGGGCGTTATTGCCTGCGACATCCTGCCGCATCCAACTTGCCTGTAGCCTGTTCAGACGGTGTTTTGCCCCTGCTGGCTTGCGTAATCCTCAAGAGATACTAACTTTTAATAAACAGATTCCCTGGTGTTGGCGCAGATGCGCACCCCGCTTGACGCGGGTTTTTTTTAAACCTCCCTTAGCAGGAGATGGTCATCTCATTTATCCCCAACATGGAGAAAGGCAATGAAAGCACTGACTTATCATGGCCCCCATCGTGTCAAAGTCGATAACGTGTCCGATCCGGGGCTTGAAGCGCCGGATGATATTATCCTGCGCGTTACCGCGACGGCGATTTGCGGTTCGGATCTGCACCTGTATCGCGGCAAGATTCCCGGCACTTCTCACGGGGATATTTTCGGCCATGAATTTATGGGGGAGGTAGTGGAAGCCGGCGCTGCCGTAACGGCGGTGCAGAAAGGCGATCGGGTGGTAATTCCCTTCGTGATTGCCTGCGGCGACTGTTTCTTCTGTCGCCTGCAGCAGTATGCCGCCTGTGAAACCACTAACTCCGGCCGCGGCGCCATCCTGAATAAAAAGCAGATCACTTCGCCGGCGGCTCTGTTCGGCTTCAGCAGCCTCTACGGCGGCGTGCCGGGCGGGCAGGCGGAATATGTGCGCGTGCCGAAAGCGAATACCGGCCCCTTTAAGGTGCCGCCGGTGCTGGCGGACGATCAGGTGCTGTTCCTGTCCGATATCTTGCCTACCGCCTGGCAGGCGGTTAAAAATGCGCAGGTCACTAAGGGCAGCAGCCTGGCGATTTTCGGCGCCGGTCCGGTCGGTCTGTTGACTGCCGCCTGCGCGCGTATGCTGGGAGCGGAAAAGATCTTCATGGTAGATCACCACCCCTATCGTCTTGCCTTTGCGCAACAGCGCTACGACGTTATCCCCATCAACTTTGATGAAAATGACGATCCCGCCGCCTTTATCCTGGAAAATACCGCTAACCATCGCGGCGTCGATGCAGTAATTGATGCGGTAGGCTTTGAGGCGAAAGGCAGCCTGACGGAAACCGTAATGACTAACCTGAAGCTGGAAGGCAGCAGCGGCAAGGCGCTTCGTCAGTGTATCGCCGCCGTGCGGCGCGGCGGTATTGTCAGCGTGCCTGGCGTTTACGCCGGCTTTATTCACGGCTTCCTGTTCGGCGACGCCTTTGATAAAGGGCTAACCTTCAGAATGGGCCAGACCCACGTGCAGGCCTATCTGCCGGAGCTGCTGAATCTTATCGAACAGGGGCTGATCCGCCCGGAAGAGATCGTAACGCACCATATGCCGCTGGAGCAGGCGGAAGAAGCGTATAAGATTTTTGAGAAGCGCGAAGAGGAGTGCCGCAAGATAATTCTGGTGCCCGGCCTGAACGAGACGCAGCGCCACGCTTAGCGGAACAGACTGTTGGCGGGGTTCAGCCTGTCACTGAAACCCGCCGCCGTCTTAACGCTCTTCTTACGACAGCAGAGAGAGCAGACGCGTGAGCGCAAACAGCGCCGCCTGATTGATCACCGATTCGCTGTCGCCGCTAAAATGTTTGCGTTCTGCTTTTATCGTGCCGTCTGGCAGGCCCCAGCCAAACCAGATGGTGCCCGCCGGCGTACCGTCCGGGCCGTCATCCGGGCCGGCATAGCCGGTAACCGACAGGCTGACCGCCTCCCCCGATTGCGCTTTCGCCCCCGCCGCCATTTCCCGCGCCGTTTGCTGACTGACGGCGGTAAATTTTTCCAGCGTACGCAAATCAACCTTTAACAGACGCATCTTCGCCTCGTTGGTGTAGGTCACGAAGCCGCTGCTGAAGTAATCCGCGCTGCTGCTGGCTGAGCACATCGCCATACTGACCAGACCGCCGGTGCAGGATTCCGCCGTTGCCAGCTTCACGCCGACGGCGGTAAGCCGTTCTCCCAACTGGTTTGCCGCCTGTCTTAATTTTTCATTCATTATCGTTCTCCTTACTCTGTTGAGTCAGTTAAGTGTAGAAGAAGCGCTATAAAGCGCCGGGGATAAATAATTCAGACTTTTATCAGGCGCAATTAGCGCGCCAGACGTAACGGTTATCTATTGATAACAGAGATAACTTTTTCTGAAGTTCTTATTTCAGGAGAGCTAAATCTCTTATGTCATCAAAGTTAATTAAATCCTAATGCTCATTTAAAATATCTTTTTTCCTGCATGCTATTTTTCTTACTGAAGTTGTTAACGGTTGCGGCCTGCTTACCAGACAGAAACCGAATAAGTTTTATGTCCTGTTAAGTAATAGCGGCGGGGATTTTTTTCTGCTGTTTATACAGGCAAGGAATGAGTGCATTAAGGAGAAAAGCATGTCATGCAGCATATCTCTGTTCAAAATTAACCCGCTAAGTCTTTTTATTCGACAGCGTATGGCGCTGGTCAGCATGCTGTCGCTACCCCTGCTTATCGCGCCCGGCGCCGTTCAGGCTGATGATCCCGGCGCTGTCACAGTCGACAATGAGGCCATAGTTGTTGTGAATGAGGGGGAACGTATTACGGTGGCCGGCGATGAAAGACATCTTTGCGCCATCTGTAATCCTGTTACCGCCAATAATAGTATGCTGACGCTGGGGAATAACGTAAGCATCGATATAAAGGGGCCGCTTGCCAGCGGGATGATGCTCAGCGGAAATAATTTTTCCTTAGAGGCAAATCAATTACTGGTGGAAGTGGAAGGGCGCTACGGCATTAAATCAGAAGGTTTAAATAACAGGCTGAATCTGGGCAGCGGCAGTCAGGTCAATTTAAACGGAACCGTGCTGGCTTCCAACGGTATTTATCTGACGCGCGGCGCTTCACTGCAGGCAGATGCGCTGACGATTAATACCCAGGGCACGGCCAGCGGTTTATATATTACCGATGCCGGCACTTCTGCCAACATCGGCAATAACTCCGTTATTCGTACCCAGGATAACCAGGCGACGGGGATTTATATTTTCGGTCGTTCAACAAATGATGCCGATCCGGCTGCCAGGCTGCAGGCGAATCAGCTGACCATCGAGACCGCCGGCTCGGCGGCGTATGGCATAAATATTCAGGCCAACTCTGAAGTGGATCTGGGCAGCCAGAGCAGTATTACCACGCAGGGAGAGAGCTCGATCGGCATCTGGAATCTGGGCAACCTGACCGCGCAGGAGCTGCATATCAGAACCGAAGGCGGCATGCTCGCTAACGCGCTTAAGGTGCAGGGCGAGGGTAAAGCGGATATCGGCGCCGGCAGTACGCTCTACAGCGCCAACAGCGGCGCGCTGGTCGCCAGCGGTGACGCGGCCAGGATTAATTTCAACGGCAGCGAAACGCAGCGTAACACTATTTTCTCCGGCGGCACCTATGGTATCTCGGCGCAGACCAGCGGATCGCAGATCAATATTTCCTGGACCGATATTGACGTAACCAGCAATACCGAACAGGTTATCGGCATCTGGGCGTTAAACGGCGGGGAGATAAACGGCAGCAATCTGTCGGTTATGGGCAACAGCAATACTATCGGCGCCTATGCCATGACGGACAGTTCGATCGATTTAACCGGCGATACCCGTATCCATATGGCTTCGCCGTCAGAAAGAGCGATTGCCACGCAGCATGATGACGGCAGCCAGGCCAGCCGCATCAACCTTGACGGCAAGCTGGACATCATCGGCGGCGTGCAGGCCACAGGCGGTAAGATCACCATGAATATGGCCGCCGGTTCGCGGCTGGTGGGCGCTACCGCCAGCGATGGCGTCAACGGCGGCTATCTCCATATGACCATGAATCAGAGCCAGTGGGATATGCCCGCCAGCTCGGTGGTGGATCGCCTGACGTTAAACAACAGTACGATTAACTTCGCATCGGGTGAGATGGGCACGCTGCTGACGGTAGGCGATCTGGCAGGAAGCGGCACCTTCGCGCTGAAAACGGATATTGTCGCAGAGCGTAACGATAAGCTGGTGGTGACCGGCACCAGCGAGGGCGATCACTATCTGCGGGTACAAAACCGCGGCGATATGCAGACTACCGGGCGCGAAGTGCTGACGCTGGTAGAAACGCAGGATGGACAGGCGCATTTCTCGCTCTCGCCGGACACTACCAGAGTTGAACTGGGCGGCTATCTCTACGATCTGCGTCAGGCCGGCGGCGACTGGCAGCTCTACGCCAGCGGCAGCGCTCCGGTTGATCCGGAAGAGGAAGAGCCGGAACCGACTCCGGAGCCGCTGCCGATCCCCGATCCGGATCCAACGCCAGACCCAACGCCCGATCCGGCGCCTAATCCTGACCCGGCGCCCAATCCCGATCCCGCGCCAAACCCCGATCCGGGGCCGGATGCGGATATTTCCAGTCCGGCCGACGCCGGGGCTAACTTCCTCAATATCAGCTATCTGATCAACTATGCGGAAATGCAAACCATGCTGCAGCGCTTTGGTGATTTGCGGCAGACGGATCACGTAGGCGACGGCTGGATCAGAGGGATCGGCGGGCGCTTTGATGATTTCGCCAGCGGCAAGCTGAGCGATTTCAGCATGAGTTACTCCGGGCTACAGTTTGGCGTTGATAAGCAAATCAGCCCCGATCTGCCGATCGCGCTGGGCGTCTTTATGGGGGTAACCAACGGCAACGCTCACTACGCCACCGGCAGCGGCGATCAAAAATCGAGCCACGCCGGTTTCTACGCCAGCGGCATGGCGAATAACGGCATATGGCTGGATGGCGTGTTTAAGTATTCGCGCATGAAGAGCAGCTTCAACGTCAAAGATTCGCAGAGCAGGCAGGTAAGCGGCGAAGGCGCGGCGGATAACTACAGCGTCTCGCTGGAGGGCGGCAAACGCTTTGACTGGTCCCAGTCCGGTCAGGGCTTCTACCTTGAGCCGCAGCTGCAGGTGGCCTGGAGCCATCAGCAGTCGGATACCTTCCGCGCCTCTAACGGCCTGCGTATCGATCTGGAAAGCTATAACTCGCTGCTGGGCCGCGCCAGCGGGCTGGTAGGCTATCGCGTGCAGCAGTCGGATATGGATGTTAACGTCTATCTGAAAACCGGCATCGTACGTGAATTTAAAGGCGATACCGGCTATCGGTTGAATGGATCGCAGGAGCGGCACAGCTTCAAAGGCAACTGGTGGAACAACGGGCTTGGCGTCAGCGCGCAGATTGCTGACAAGCACGTAGTCTATCTGGAAGGCGATCTCTCTACCGGTAATAAGTTTGACCAGCGCCAGTTCAGCGGCGGTTATCGCTTTACCTTCTAACCGGCAGGCTTCTTTACCTGCTTTTACCATAACGGCTCCGCCGGGCCGTCTGACAGCGCCTATAGTTGTTTCTTTTATGGGCGCGCGTCAGGCGGCTCATTTCACAGGAGCATGACCATGAACAGGCTGACCTCCCTTGCCGGCGCGGCGGCGCTGATGCTGGCGGCGGGAAATACGGCTGCCGCCTCTTTCGGCGAGCAGCTGGAAGGCTTTCCCATGCCTTATCCGCTACAACACTTCACCTTTTCCTCGCAGCAGCAAAGGCTCAGCATGGGCTATATGGACGTCAGGCCGGCCGGAAAGGCTAACGGTCACGTGGTGGTATTGCTGCACGGCAAGAATTTCTGCGGCGCTACCTGGGAAAGCACGCTGCGCGCGCTGAGTCAGCAGGGCTATCGGGTTATCGCGCCCGATCAGATTGGCTTCTGTACTTCTACTAAACCCGCTTACTATCACTACAGTTTCCAGCAGCTTGCCGATAATACCCGCCGGCTGCTGCAAAGTCTGAACGTGGAAAAGGCAACGATCGTCGGCCACTCTACCGGCGGCATGTTAGCCACGCGCTATGCGCTGATGTATCCGCAGCAGACGGAAAAGCTGGTGATGGTTAACCCCATCGGTCTGGAGGACTGGAAAGCGAAGGGCGCGCCCTGGCGTTCGGTAGATGACTGGTATCAGCGTGAGCTGAAGCTAACGGCGGAGGGGATTAAAAAATATGAGCGGCAAGCCTACTACGCAGGCCGCTGGAAGCCGGAATATGACAGGTGGGTGGAGATGCTGGCCGGGCTGAACAGCGGGCCGGGCCAGCAGAAAGTAGCGTGGAACTCGGCGCTGATCTACGACATGATCTACAGTCAGCCGGTCTGGTATGAGCTGCCGGATCTGCGGGTTCCCACCACGCTGTTTATCGGCACCGCCGATACTACCGCCATCGGCAGCGATATCGCGCCGCCGCAGGTAAAAGCGCGCCTCGGCGATTATAAGGTACTGGGCAAAGCGGCGGCGAAGCGTATCCCCGACGCGCGTTTGGTAGAATTCGACGGTATGGGGCACGCGCCGCAAATGGAGGCGCCCGACAGGTTTAATCAGGCGCTGATTAAGGATTTAACCACGCTGAAATGATCGCAACACGCACTTTTTTTGATGGCCACAACGATCTGCTGCTGCGCCTGTGGGTCAGCCATGCCGACAATCCGGCGCAGCCCTTTTTTACCGGGCGCGAACAGGGCCACCTCGATTTCCCCCGCATGCGGCGCGGCGGTTTCGCGGGCGGACTGTTTGCGGTTTTCGTTCCGCCGGTCGCCTGGCTGGCGGGCGAACGACAACAGGAGCTTGCCAGTCTCGAAGCGCAGCATGACGCGCTGGCGATCGCCGAGGCGCAGATCGCCATCCTGCAACAGCTGGCCGATGCGTCTGAGGGGCGAGCGCGGCTGTGCCGCACGGCGGCGGAAATTGAACAGTGTTTGCAACAGGATGTGCTGGCGCTGGTGCTGCATATTGAAGGCGCTGAGATGCTCGACCCGGAACTGACGCTGCTGGATCGCTTTTATCAGCTGGGCTTGCGCAGCATCGGGCCGTTCTGGAACCTGCCCAACCGCTTCGGCGTCGGGGTTAACGGCGGCTTTCCCGGCTCGCCCGATACCGGCGCGGGGATGACGGCGGCAGGTAAAACGCTGATCCGCGCCTGCAACCAGAAGCGGCTGCTGATCGATCTTTCGCATATGAATGAGAAAACCTTCTGGCAAACGGCGGAGCTGAGCGATGCGCCGCTGGTGGCGACGCACTCTAACGCGCATGCGCTCTGCGCCCAGCCGCGCAATCTGACCGATGCGCAATTAGCGGCGATTGCCGCCAGCGACGGCCTGGTCGGCGTGAACTTCGGCAACGCCTTTTTACGCGCCGACGGGCAGCGTAACGGCGATACCGCGCTGGAAGAAATTGTTAAACATTTGTGCCGGCTGATCGATAAGCTGGGAGAGGATCGCGTCGGCTTCGGCTCTGATTTCGACGGCGTCAGCATCCCGGACGCGCTGGGCGACGTAAGCGGAATGCCAAAACTATTTAAGGCGTTAGAAACGGCGGGTTTTGATGCGCCATTGCTGGAAAAACTGGCGTGGCGCAACTGGCTGCGCGTGCTAAAGCGCACGTGGGGTCAATAGAAAAGTTGCGCACTCTGTCACATTGGAGCAACATCTGCGCTGCCAAATTTTCATATTTGACAAGTTGCGGGTTGCCTGCCGCAATTAATGGCGACAGTCCGTCATTTTTACCACCGCGAGGAGAAGCTTATGTCCGTATGGATCAAACCTGCATTTGAAGATTTACGTCTGGGTCTGGAAGTAACGCTGTACATTTCCAACCGTTAATCTCAGCGCCCGCGCCCGTCGCGGGCCTGTTCCATTCCTTTCCCGGTAAACACATGCAGATCAAAGTGCTTGGCTCCGCGGCTGGCGGAGGGTTCCCGCAATGGAACTGTAACTGTAAAAACTGCCAGGGCGTGCGTAACGGTACGATGAAAACCTCAAGGCGCACGCAATCCTCTATCGCCATCAGCGACAACGGCAAAGATTGGGTGCTTTGCAACGTCTCTCCCGATATTTGCCAACAGCTGCTTGCTTCGCCTGAATTGAATAACCCCGACGTGCTGCGCGGTACCGGTATCGGCGCGATTATCCTGACCGACAGCCAGATCGATCACAGCGCGGGCTTACTCAATTTGCGTGAAGGCTGTCCGCATCAGGTTTGGTGTACCGCAGAGGTGCATCAGGATCTCACCACCGGCTTTCCGCTCTTTACCATGCTTTCCCACTGGAACGGCGGCCTGATTCACCATGCCGTCGTGCCGGAGCAGCCGTTTAACGTCAGCGTCTGCCAAAGCCTGCGCTTTACCGCTATTCCCCTGCTGAGCAACGCGCCGCCTTACTCGCCGTATCGCGATCGTCCGCTGCCGGGCCACAACGTAGCGCTGTTTGTGGAGGATACCCGCAGCGGCAAAGGGCTGCTTTACGCGCCGGGCCTGGGCGAGCCGGACGAGGCGCTGATGCCCTGGCTGCAAAAGGCGCACTGCCTGCTGATCGACGGCACGCTGTGGCGTGACAACGAGCTGGCGGCGACCGGCGTGGGCAAGAGCAGCGGCAAAGATATGGGCCACCTGGCGCTGGCGGAAGAGCAGGGACTGGCCGCGCTGCTGGCGACCTTGCCGGCGCAGCGCAAAATTCTGATTCATATTAACAACACTAATCCCATCCTCGATGAAGAGTCCGCCGAGCGTCGTAGCCTGACGCAGCAGGGCATTGAAGTCAGCCGGGATGGCATGTTGATCGAGGTATAACCATGACGCAGGCACAGCCGCTTTCGCCGCAGGCTTTTGAGCAGGCGCTGCGCGCCAAAGGCGCTTACTACCATATTCATCATCCGTACCATATCGCGATGCACAACGGCAACGCGACGCGCGAGCAGATCCAGGGCTGGGTGGCGAACCGCTTCTACTATCAGACCAATATTCCACTGAAGGATGCGGCGATTATGGCGAACTGCCCGCACCCGGAGGTGCGCCGCAAATGGGTACAGCGCATTCTCGACCATGATGGCTACGGCGGCAGCGAAGGTGGGATTGAAGCCTGGCTGCGGCTGGGCGAGGCGGTCGGCCTGAAGCGCGAGGTAGTGGAATCTGAAGCGCTGGTGCTGCCCGGCGTACGCTTCGCCGTTGACGCCTATGTTAATTTCGCCCGCCGCGCCAACTGGCAGGAAGCGGCCTGTAGCTCGCTGACCGAGCTGTTCGCGCCGCAAATCCATCAGGCGCGTCTCGACAGCTGGCCGCAGCACTATCCCTGGATCGAGGCGGAAGGCTACGACTATTTCCGCAGCCGTCTCAGCCAGGCGAACCGCGACGTCGAGCATGGCTTACAGCTGGCGCTGGAGTATTGCGACACGGTGGAAAAACAGCAGCGCATGCTGGAAATCCTGCAATTCAAGCTGGATATCCTGTGGAGCATGCTGGATGCCATGACTATGGCCTACGATTTGAAACGTCCGCCGTATCACACGGTAACCGCGCAGCTCGCCTGGCATAAAACGAGGCTGGTGTAATGGATATTAACCCTTCACAGACGCCGCAGTTTCGCCGCGGCTTTCGCTTACAGTGGGAAGAGGCGCAGGACTGCCACGTGATTCTCTACCCGGAAGGCATGGCGCGGCTGAACGGCAGCGCCGCCGAAATTTTGCTGCTGGTGGACGGCAAGCGCACGCTGGGCGAGATTATCGCCGCGCTGAACGCCCGCTTCCCCGGCGTGCCCGATCTGGACGCTGACGTTATCGATTTTTTTGGCAAAGCCTATGAACAGAAGTGGATCATCTTCCGTGACTGAACGGAAACCGGCGGTTAAGCCGCCGCTGTGGCTGCTGGCGGAGCTGACCTATCGCTGTCCGCTACAGTGCCCCTATTGCTCTAACCCGCTCGATTTCGCTCAGCAGGAGAAAGAGCTGACCACGGAGCAGTGGATTGAGGTCTTTCGCCAGGCGCGGGCGCTGGGCAGCGTGCAGATCGGTTTTTCCGGCGGCGAGCCGCTGCTGCGCAAAGATCTGCCTGAGCTGATTGGCGCCGCGCGCGGCCTCGGTTTTTACACCAACCTGATTACTTCCGGCATCGGGCTGAACGAGAAAAAGCTGCAAACCTTTGCCGATGCCGGGCTGGATCATATTCAGATCAGCTTCCAGGCGAGCGATGAAACCCTGAACGCCGCGCTGGCGGGATCGGAAAAAGCGTTCCGGCAGAAGCTGGCGATGGCGCGGGCGGTGAAGGCGCACGGCTATCCGATGGTGCTTAACTTCGTGCTGCATCGCCACAATATCGATCAGATCGACCGCATTATCGAGCTCTGTATCGAGCTGGAGGCGGACGATGTCGAGCTGGCGACCTGTCAGTTTTACGGCTGGGCGCAGCTTAATCGCGAAGGGCTGCTGCCGACGCGTGAGCAGATCGCGCGCGCCGAGGCGGTCGTAAAGCAGTATCGCGAACGTATCGCCGCCAGCGGCAGCCTGACCAATCTGCTGTTCGTCACGCCCGACTATTACGAAGAGCGTCCGAAAGGCTGTATGGGCGGCTGGGGGGCGATTTTCCTCAGCGTGACGCCGGAGGGCACCGCGCTGCCGTGCCACAGCGCCCGTCAGCTGCCGGTGCAGTTTCCCTCGGTGCTGGAGCACAGCCTGCAGCATATCTGGTATGACTCTTTCGGCTTCAACCGCTATCGCGGCTTTGACTGGATGCCGGAACCCTGTCGCTCCTGCGATGAAAAACAGCAGGATTTCGGCGGCTGCCGCTGTCAGGCCTTTATGCTGACCGGCAACGCCGATAATGCCGATCCGGTCTGCGCCAAATCGCCGCACCATGACAAAATTCTTGCGGCGCGTGAGCAGGCCAACTGCACGCAGATGCAAATCAGCCAGCTGCAGTTCCGTAATCGCGTTAACTCACAGCTGATCTTCAAGGCCAACGCCTGATGTCGCAGGCGGCCTCGCTACGGCTGGAAAATGGCCTGCGGATAGAGCTGCGCTGTGATGTGCAGGCGAGCGAGGCCGCCGCGCTGATTCAGGTCGCCAGCGGCAGCGATGACGAACCGGCGCGCTGGCCCGGCCTGGCGCACCTGCTGGAACATATGCTGTTTACCGGCAGCCGCGGCTTTCGCGGCGCGCAGCGGCTGATGAGCTGGGTGCCGGCGCAGGGCGGGCGCCTTAACGCCACCACCCACGCCGATCGCACCGCCTTCTTTTTCACTCTGGCGCCCGCCGCGTCAGGCGCCGGTCTGGCGCGGCTGGTGGATATGCTGGCGTTTCCGCTGCTGACCGTCGGGGCGCTGGCGCAGGAGGCGGCGGTGATTGACGCAGAGTATCAGCTGCTGCGCACGGACGCGCTGACCCTTAGCGGCGCGGCGCAGCGCCATCTTTTCAGCGGCCCGCCCGCGCTGCATCGTTTTCACGTGGGCGATCGCGCCAGCTTCGGCGAGGATTTGCCCGCGCTACTGCGGGCGCTGCGCCAGTTCCATCAGCAACGCTATCACGCAGGCAACATGACGCTCTGGCTGCTGGGGCCGCAGCCGTTGAACGAACTGGAAACGCTGGCGCGACGCTATGGCGCGGCGCTGCCGATGGCGCAGCCGCAGCCGGATAATGAACCCGCCATGCTACAGCCGCGAGGCGACGCGGCGGTTAATATCAGCGGCGCGCCGCAGCTACGGCTGACCTTTGCATTAAACCGCTGGCAGGAGAACGCTACCGGTCACTGCGCGCTGCTGCGCACGCTGTTGCGCGATGAGGCGGAGGGCGGACTGCTGGCGCATCTGCGCGCGCATGCCGGCTGTGACGGCGCGCAGCTGGAGCTGTGCTGGCGCGGCGGCGGCGCGGCGCTGCTGAGCGTCAGCTTTGATATGTCGCAGGCAAACCCGCCGCCGACGGCGCTGGCGGAGACGGCGCTGCGCCAGTGGCTGCAACAGCTGCAGGCGCTCAGCGCGGCTCAACTGACGCACTATCTGCAGCTGGCGCGGCAGCATGTTGAGGCGCTCAGCCCGCTCGATCGGCTGCGTGAGGCGGCCTTCGGTTTCGCGCCGCCGCAGCGGGTTGATATCCACCGCTGGCAGGCGTTTCTGACGCAGCTGTGCCGCGCCGCCGTCAGCCGCCTGTGGCTGGCGGATAATGTAACCGGCGAACCGCAGACGTCGGCGGGCTTTTCCTTTATCTGCGCCCCTTTTCCATCTTCGCTACCCACCGCTCAGCCGCCGCTGGCGCTGCGCTTCTGGCCGTTTCCGGCGGCGTCGACGCCTGTCCCGCTGCCCGATACGGCGGCGCCGCTCAGCTATTTCGCTGACGCCGCGCCTGCGGTATTAACCCTGCGTCCGCGCCCGGAAACGCCTGTCAGCGATGCGCTGGGCGGGGCGATTCAGGCGGCGCTGCGCGCGCTGGCGGCAAGCCTGGCGCATCAGGGCGGCCAGCTGAGCGCTGAGCAACGGCAGGGCGTCTGGCAGCTACAGCTGAGCGGCGAGCCGGCGCTGATGCAGACGGCGCTGGCGGCGGTCTCTTCACGCCTGGCGGCGCTGCCGCAGCAAAAGATCGTGCCGCCGGAGCGGGGAGAGATTGCGATACGTCGCCTGTTGCGGCAGCTGCCGCGCTGGCTGACGGCAACGCAGCCGCTCTGCAACGACCTGCAACAAAGCGTCTGGCAGGCGGCGCTGACGGGCGGCGACCGGGCGCAGCAGCAAGCGCTGGCGCGTCTGCTGAGCCAGATGCCGATGCGCATCGCGCAGGGTGAAAGCTGGCTGCGCTTTGACGCGCTGGCCGGGTGCGAGTACCGGCTGACGTCGGTGCAGGGCGACAGCGCGCTGCTGCTGTTTTGCCCGCTCGCCCAACCGGATCTGGAGGCGCAGCTGGCCTGGCGCCTGCTGGCGCAGATCCTTCAGCCGCTGTTTTTCCAGCGTTTGCGCATGGAGCAACAGGTCGGCTATGTAGCGAGCTGTAGCTTTCATCAAACCGCCGACCGTACCGGCGTGCTGTTCGCGCTCCAGTCGCCGCAGCTGAAGGCGGCGGCGCTGCGTCAGCATATTGAACGCTTTCTGACGCAGAGTGAGAGGGATATCGCCGGGCTGAGCGCGCAAGAGCTGGCGCAGAGCCGTGAACGGCTCTGGCAGCAGCTTCAGCCGCAGGGCGATGTGCTGGCGCGTGCGCGTCAGCGGCTGGCTTTTTCACCGTTAACCACGCCGCTGGCGCAGCAGGCGCTGCGGCGGCTCGACAATGACGCGCTGCTCGCCTGGCATCGCAGGCTGAGCGATGCGACAGGCTGGCAGCTCTGCATTGCAGAAGCCGATTAACGACGCGCTTTTTTATGCTGGTACATAACGCCGTCGCTGTGGTTAAGCAGCGCGGCGAGCGGCTGCGGCTGCGTCGGATCGAACCCCACCGTGCCCACTGAAAAATCGAGGCGATAGCGGCGATCGAGCGGCTGCATATAGCGCTCCAGCTCGCTGCGAAACGCCGCCAGCCGCGCCTCCGCCAGCTGCTGATTCATATCAATAAACAGCACCACAAACTCATCGCCGCCGAGGCGAGCGAACAGCGCCGACTGGCGGAAGCTGATTTTCAGCGCGTCGGCAAAGTCCATCAGCGCCCGGTCGCCTTCGCGATGGCCGAAATCGTCGTTAATCTGCTTAAATCGATCGAGATCGAAAAAGGCCAGGCTGGCAAAGCAGTGGCGCAGGGCGCACTCCTGGAGCAGCATCTGGCCCAGCGTCATAAAGCCGCGCCGGTTAGAGATCTGCGTCAGTTCGTCAGAGGTGGCGGCCTGAAAGCTGACCAGCTCCGATTCCGCCATTGAGGCGAGATCGCGCAGGGCATGAATATCTTCTGCGCTAAAAGTGCGCGTTACGCTGTCGAGAATGCACAGCGTACCTACCTTGGCGCCGTTGGGCGCCCGCAGCGGGCAGCCGGCATAAAAGCGAATTTGCGGCTCGCCGGTCACCAGCGGGTTATCGTAAAACCGCTCATCCTGGCGCGCATCTTCAACGATCATGACGTCATCCTGCAAAATCGCATGGCCGCAAAAAGAGATATCGCGTGCGGTTTGCGTCGCGCTGACGCCGTCGCCCGACTTAAACCATTGGTGCCCGGCATCCAGTAGACTAACTACCGATGCCGGGACGTTAAACAGCCGCTTCGCCAGGCGCGTCAGTCGATCGAAGCGCTCTTCGGCAGGCGTATTGAGCAGCTTCAGCGCGTGAAGTTCGTTCAGGCGCTGCGGCTCGTTGGCGGGGATTTCTGGTGTTTTCATAAAAAGGCCTGTCAAACTTATAATTAGTATCGTGCCGTGACAGTATCGGTCAGAAAAGCCGCAACTTAAGGACAAAATATCGCGGCTTAGCGTCGATATCAGTTTTGATCCCCGGCGCGTAGCGGCAGGAAGCGTCGCACCTGCAGAGAAAACCGGGAAGGCAGCCCGCGGTTCGGGCATAGCGGAGAAAGCGGGGCGTCGCGCCTGCATCGCGCGACGCCCGCTATTAGCGCGGCCCGCAGGCCGCTGAAAAGATTACAGCAGGTTGCGTTCCGCCAGATCGAGCGCGAAGTAGCTGAAGATAACATCCGCGCCGGCGCGTTTAATCGCGCCGAGGCTTTCCAGAATCACCGCGTCTTCGTTGATCGCTCCCGCCTGGGCGGCAAATTTGATCATTGCGTATTCGCCGCTCACCTGATAGGCGGCCAGCGGCAGCTCGGTGCGCTCGCGAATATCACGCAGCACGTCCAGATAGGCGCCCGCCGGCTTCACCATCAGCGAATCGGCGCCTTCGGCGGCGTCGAGCAGCGATTCGCGGATCGCTTCGCGGCGGTTCATCGGGTTCATCTGATAGGTTTTACGATCGCCCTTCAGCGCGGTGCCGGCGGCTTCGCGGAACGGGCCGTAGAATGAGGAGGCGAACTTGGTGGAGTAGGACATGATGGCGGTATCGGTAAAGCCCGCTTCATCCAGCGCGCGGCGGATAGCGGCTACCTGGCCATCCATCGCGGCGGAAGGAGCGATAAAATCGGCGCCCGCCTGCGCGGCTACCACGGCCTGCCTGCCAAGGTTAATCAGCGTCGCATCGTTATCCACGCCGTGCTCGCACAGCACGCCGCAGTGGCCGTGCGAGGTATATTCGCAAAAGCAGGTATCGGACATGACGATCATTTCCGGCACCGCATCCTTACAGATGCGCGACATGCGCGCTACCAGGCCGTTTTCCTGCCAGGCGTCGCTGCCGGTGGCGTCAGTATGATGGGAAATACCGAAGGTCATCACCGAGCGAATGCCCGCCCTGGCGATACGTTCGATCTCCCAGGCCAGACGTTTTTCCGGAATGCGCATCACGCCCGGCATCGCGTCGATAGCTTTGTAATCATCCACGCCCTCTTCCACAAAGATCGGCAGGGCCAGGTCGCTGCGGCGCAGGGTGGTTTCCTGGAACATATCGCGCAGCGCGGCGCTTTTACGTAGCCTTCTGGGGCGATGAATTAAGGAGAATTCAGACATAATCTTTTGCTGTACAGGTGAAATAATTAGCCTAGTGTACGCGCTTTTCTCCTTACGGGTAAAACTTCCCGTGCTGGCCCCGCCGCCTGTTTCCGGCATGCTGGCCGTCCGGTTGCCTGATTTTAACATGAAGATAACATCTTCCGCGGTTAATATGCCAAAGCGTTAGCCAGGCCTGCTGTGCATATAAAAAATCATTATTTTTAACTTCGCTTGAAAACGCTAAACCGGAACATAAATAAGGTAACGGGAAGGCTGCTTCCCCTGCAAAATTAAACTTTTGATTGCTCAACGTTATCGAGATTTCAGGAGGTTAATTATGGCGTTCAAATCCCTCTCTTTGTTCCCTGACGTTGCCGACAGCCTGTTTTCCGATCGCTTCAACCGGATCGATCGGCTGTTTAGCCAGCTGACCGGGGATGCGCCCCTGACCACCGCGCCCGCTTACGATATCAAACGCCTTGATGAGAGCCGCTACGCGATTACGCTTAGCGTGCCGGGCTGGAAAGAAGAGGAGCTGGAAATCAGCGCTACCGGCGGCCAGCTGACCGTCAGCGGGAAACGAACTGAAGAGCAAAGCCAGCCGGAAGAAAAAAGCGGCTGGCTGCACCGCGGTATCAGCCGGCATAACTTCAGCGTCAGTTACGGGCTGCCGCAGCATGTGAAAGTGGAACGCGCCCGACTGGAGAACGGCCTGCTGGAAATCGCGCTGTACCAGGAGATCCCGGAGAGCGAGAAACCGCGCAAAATCGCCATTGAAAGCCAGCAGCGCGTAATTGAGCACAACGCCTGATAATAACGCCCCGGCCCGCGCCGGGGTTTTTTATGGCCTCAGCGCCTGCATTCTTGCCAGCTCTTTGGCATCGTGGCTGCAAAACAGCGTAATCTTCCCCTGCTGGCTGAGCGACAGCGCGCGCAGCCGCTGCTGGTTTTCCCGCCGGGCCGCGTTATCGGCCGCCATCATCCACTGATAAAAACGCAGCCCCGGCGTGCAGTGGCGCGTTTGCTGATACATTTCTCCGCGATAAAACCAGGCGTCGCCGCCGTGCAATAGCCAGCCGTCGCGCTGCTGGATCGCCACGCCCGCGTGGCCCGGCGTATGTCCCGGCAGCGGGATCAGTAAAATCTCCGGCGGCAGCCCTTTCAGGGCGCTGACGGCGGCGAAGCCCTGCCAGCTTTCTCCCTGCGGCTGGTAAGCCTGCCAGTTCGTTCGGGCGGGCCACTGCGCGGGGCGATAGCGCCGCTGCTGCAGCCAGCCGTCGCGGTGACGAACGGCGTCCAGCTCCTGCTGCATCAGATGCACCTGAGCATGGGGGAAGTCGGTTAGCCCGCCGGCGTGATCGAAATCGAGATGGGTCAGGATGATATGGCGCACGTCCTGCGGCTGAAAGCCGAGGCGCTTAACCTGCGCCAGCGCGCTAAGTTCGGGGCGGCGCTGAATATTATTGAAGCGGCGAAAGAAGGCGGCGATGCGCGAATGATGTCCCATATCTTCTTCACCAAAACCGGTATCCACCAGCACCAGCCCGTCAGCATCGGTTTCAATCAGCAGACAGTGGCATACCAGGTGGGCGTGCAGCCCTTTGCTGAAACCGTCATAGAGCGCGCCGCCAAAAGGACACATCGAACCACAGCTCAGGTGGTGTATCCGCATAGCTTTCCTCCTCAAAGTTAAAGAGTAAGTGTGGGCGCTAATGGGCCAGCAAGCCAGGCGGCAGAGGAGGCGATGGCGGCGGCGCGGCGGGGAAAAGGGACAAAAAAGCCCCTCGCTGAGGGGCCGGGATAGCGATGCCGGCGGCGCGGCGGGAGAGGCCCGCTTTACCGCCCGTTCAGCCGGCGCGCGGCTATTCGTTAATGCGCGGGTGCTGCTGGATCAAATGGTTGCGCTTCTCTTCGAGGCGGGCAATCTCTTCGGCAATATCGTCAATTTTTTGTTCAATATTGTCGTGATGCTCCTGCAGGATTTCACGCGCCTCTTCAATATCGGAAGCGGCGGGCGTTGCGCCTTTC
The DNA here is from genome assembly GCF_006517625.1 of Mixta tenebrionis. Classification (GTDB taxonomy): domain Bacteria; phylum Pseudomonadota; class Gammaproteobacteria; order Enterobacterales; family Enterobacteriaceae; genus Mixta; species Mixta tenebrionis. The sequence continues at coordinate 169,557 of NZ_VHQI01000006.1, forward strand.
AGCGGCTTGTTGGCCGTTTCCTTCATGGTAATGCCGGTAATCAGACCAACCACCGCGATAACCATCAGGTAGTAGGCGGGCATATAGAGATCGTTAGTGGTTTCGACCAGCCAGGCGGCGAGCGTCGGCGTCAGGCCGGCGATCAGCACGGAGATGTTAAAGGCGCTGGCCAGCGCGCTGTAGCGAATATGGGTGGGGAACATCGCCGGCAGCGATGAGGCCATCACGCCGGTAAAGGAGTTAAGGATCACTGCCAGGATTAACAGCCCGGCGAAAATCAGCCCCAGCACGTTGCTGTTGATCAGCATAAAGGCCGGAATCGCCAGCAGCAGCAGCGCGGTGCTGCCGATAATCACAAACGGGCGGCGGCCAATGCGGTCGCTCAGCAGGCCGATAATCGGCTGGACGAACAGCATACCGATCATAATGGCGATAATAATCAGCACGCCGTGATCTTCGGAGTAGTGCAGGTTATGCGACAGGTAGCTCGGCATATAGGTAAGCAGCATGTAGTAGGTTACGTTGGTGGCGATAACCAGACCCACGCAGGCCAGCAGGCTTTTCCAGTGCTTAGTGGCGATTTCACGGAAGGAGACTTTCGGCCCTTCGCGCAGCCCATCGCGGTCGCCCTGTTCCAGCTTCTCTACGTGCTGTTGAAACGCCGGCGTCTCTTCCAGCGCATGACGCAGGTAGAGGCCGACGATCCCCAGCGGCAGCGCGAGGAAGAACGGCAGACGCCAGCCCCAGGAGAGGAAGTTCTGCTCGCCGACGATAGTCGAGATCAGTACCACCACGCCCGCGCCCAGCACGAAACCGGCAATGGAACCGAAATCGAGCCAGCTGCCCATAAAGCCGCGCTTACGATCGGGCGAATACTCCGCGACGAAGATGGAAGCGCCGGTATATTCGCCGCCGACGGAGAAGCCCTGCGCCATTTTCGCCAGCAGCAGCAGGATCGGCGCCCAGATGCCGATAGAGGCGTAAGAGGGGATCAGGCCGATACAGAAGGTGCTGATCGACATGATAATAATGGTGATCGACAGGATTTTCTGGCGCCCGTACTTATCGCCCAGCATACCGAAGAAGAGACCGCCCAGCGGACGGATAAGAAAGGGAACGGAGAAGGTTGCCAGCGCGGCGACCATCTGGACGCTGGGATCGGCGCCGGGAAAGAAAATTTTACCTAAGGCGTAGGCGACAAAGCCATACACGCCGAAATCGAACCACTCCATCGCATTGCCTAACGAGGCCGCGGTGATCGCCTTGCGTAAACGAGCATCATCGATGATGGTCACGTCATCGAGCGCAATTGGTTTAACACGCTTCCTACGTAGTTTCATATCATTCGCCCTGTGTTTTCTGATTTATATAATCTTAATATTCTCAACGGCGCGAACCGAAAGCTGACGCGGGTCAGATCGTGGCGTTGAGAAAATTTTATTAACGGCATCTTGCCTGTTCAGTTAGTAAACTTTTGCAATAGTATCATAACGCAACAGTTACTTTCTGATTCCACAGTATATCGTCTGAACGAGGAAAATGTCATATCTGCGCTATTTCTGTCCGGGGAAGGCCAATAAACGCCAAAAGGAAACCGCGTGGACAGCATACTCTGCTGGGACGATCGACGGTCGACGTTTGTTAAAATTTAGCAGTAAAGATAACGCTTTTCCGCCGCGTCGCGGCTTTAAAAAGCGAAAATGTGGATAACTCAACAATAGTAAGATTTATCTCACTGTTGATAGATAGCCGGGCATTTATTTAGCATAATTTATTGATGCTGAAAGCGCGCAAAAACGCCGCCGGGGCGGCGGCGTTTGTCAGATGCGCGTCAGGCTTAGCTGTTGAAAAAACAGCGTTTCAGCGCCAGTTCGACGCCGCGCAGCTCCGCCAGCCCTTTCAGGCGACCGATAGCGGAATAGCCAGGATTGGTTTTTTTGTGCAGATCGTCCAGCATCTGATGACCGTGATCCGGGCGCATCGGGATGGCGCGCGCGTTGCCGGCGCGGCGGCGGCGTTGCTCCTCTGTCAGAATCGCTTTGATCACGCCGACCATGTCGACATCGCCCGCCAGGTGCTCCGCCTCGTGGAAGCTGGCAGGATTCTCTTCGCGCTGGGTGGCGCGCAGGTGAACAAAATGAATGCGGCTGGCGTAGGTTTCCGCCATCTGCACCAGATTATTGTCGGCGCGCACGCCATACGAGCCGGTGCAGAAGGTAAAGCCGTTATGGATGCTGTCTACCGTTTCGGTCAGCCACTGCATATCCTGCTGGGTAGAGATAATGCGCGGCAGGCCGAGAATCGGACGCGGCGGATCGTCAGGATGCACCGCCAGCATAATGCCCACTTCTTCCGCCACCGGCACGATGGCGCGTAAGAAGGTAGCCATATGTTCGCGCAGGCGCGCCTCATCGATGCCGTCATACTGCGACAGCTGCGCCTGGAACTGCTCCAGCGTGTAGCCCTCCTCCGCGCCCGGCAGGCCGGCGATAATATTGCGCGTCAGGGTTTCTATCGCTTCCGGCGTCATGGCGGCATAGTAGTCGGCGGCCTGGCGCTGCTCTTCCTCGCTGTAGGTGGCCTGAGCGCCGGGGCGTTGCAGAATATGCAGTTCAAACGCGGCGAAGGCGACGGCGTCAAAGCGCAGCGCGCGCGCGCCGTTCGGCAGCCGCCAGCCGAGATCGGTGCGCGTCCAGTCCAGCACCGGCATAAAGTTGTAGCAGACGGTATCGATGCCGCAGGCGGCCAGATTGCGCAGCGACTGCTGATAGTTGGCGATATAGCGCTGCCATTCGCCGCGCTGGGTTTTGATCGCCTCATGCACCGGCACGCTCTCCACTACCGACCAGTACAGCCCCTTTTCCGCCAGCAGCGCCTGACGCGCCTGAATTTCTGCAATGGGCCAGATTTCGCCGTTCGGGATGTGATGCAAAGCCGTCACGATGCCGGTTGCGCCTGCCTGTCTGGCGTCATCCAGCGTGACGGGATCGTTCGGGCCATACCAGCGCCAGGTGTGTTCCATAGCTGCTCCTCTAGTGAGTTCGCTGCGGGCTGGCGAAAAAAGGTAAGGCCAGCCCGCCGATCGGTTCGGCCATTGGTCAGGCCGCTGGGCCAGAATAGGGCAGTTTTAGCCTTAAAAAGGTGACTGTTATCACAATATTTTCAGGTGCTGCCAAATCCGCTGCGCTGCTGCGGCAAAATAGGGCAACTTCGCGCCAGACGGCGCCACGCAAGACAGGTGAAGGTATATGACGCTACCGGCAGTAAAAACCGAACGGCTCTATCGGCAAATCTCCGCTCTGCTGAGCGCGGCGATAGCGCGCGGCGATTTTGCCCCCGGCACGCCGCTGCCGCCGGAAAGAGAGCTGGCGCGCCAGCTGAACGTCAGTCGTTCATCGGTAAGAGAGGCGCTGATCGCGCTGGAGGTGACCGGCTGGGTCGTCATTCGTAGCGGCAACGGCGTGCTGGTGGCCGATCCGCTGCCGATTCAGCAGCAGGAGCAGACGGAAACCTTTAGCCTGCGCGACCTGATTAAGGCGCGTCAGCATTTCGAAGCGCTGACGGCGGAGCTGGCGGCACGCTACGGCAGCGAGGAGCAGCGGCGGGAGTTACGCGCCGTCGCCGCGCGCCTGGCGCTGCATGAGATCAATGACGCTGCGTTCCTGGAGCAGGATCGGCGCTTTCATCTGCTTATCAGCGAGATGAGCGGCAATGAGGTGCTGCGGGATATGATGGCCTGGCTGTGGAACCTGCGTAAAAACCAGCGCTTCCTTCTGCTGGAGAGCCATTTTGCCGACCGTGATTTTCCGCGCGAGCTGAACCATGACCATCAGCTGATCGCCCAGGCGATTATTGACCAGAACCCGGCGCTGGCCAGGGACAGCATGGCGCTGCACTTACAGCATGTTTACGACCATCTGTTCCCGGAATCTGAGCTAACGCTTTAGCGGCGGGCGTCCGTTGCCGAGCAGAATCGCCAGCTTGCTGCCGCCGGGGGTGGTTTCCATCAGGATCTTACAGACGCTGGTTAACGGCACCGAAAGCAGCATTCCTACCGGGCCGAGCAGCCAGCCCCAGAATATCAACGACAGAAAAACCACCAGCGTCGAGAGACCAAGGCCGCGCCCCATTACGCGCGGCTCCAGCATGTTGCCAAACACCATATGAATGGCGCTGAACAGCGCCGCCACCAGCAGCGCATCGTAAAAATCGTTCAGCACCAGCGCCTGAATAAAGGGCGGCACGCCAGCAATAATCGGCCCGATATTGGGAATAAAGTTCAGCACAAAGGCGACCACGCCCCAGAACAGGGCGAACTTCACGTCCAGCAGCAGCAGCGACAGCCAGACGGCGATGCCGGTGATCAGGCTAATCAGCGTTTTTAGCGCCAGATAGTGCGTTACGCCTTTCAGCGCCTTATGCAGCCCGGCGATGCGGATCTGCGGATTGACCAGCGCGTTACGCAGCTTGTAGGGCAGATGGCGCACCTCAAACAGCATAAAGACCACCGTCATGATCAGCAGAATAAAATTGCTCATCGCGCCGGAGAACTGCGTCAGCACCAGGGTAGCGACGTTCATGATAGCGTTGGGATCGAGCTGTTCCGCCAGCGCGCGCGTGGAAACCGGGATATTCAGCCGTCCGGCATAGTGCTGGATCACCGTCAGCTTCTGTTCGAGGATGGTGCGTATCTGCGGGTAAACCAGGGAAAATTCGTTTACCGAGCTGGCGAGCATCGCCACCAGCATCGTGATTACCAGCAGCACCACCACCATCACCAGGGTAATCGCCCAGGTGCGCCGCAGCCCGCGCCGCATCAAAATATTCACCAGCGGATTGAGGACGATAGCGAGAAAAATCGCGAGCAAAAAGGGAACGATAATCGAAGAGGCGGCGCGGATGCCTGCCAGAATAACCACCAGCGTTGCCATTTTAAGCAACATATTCTGGCCCATCTTCTCCTGCTGTGGTGCAATCATAATGTCCTCAGACGCAAACTCGCCACAGCAAGTGTAGTCGCTAACGGCCGCTAACGCGCTGATATTTTTCATTAACCTGCGGTTAACAGGACGCCGCGCGTTAGCGGCCCGGCGGCTTAGTAGCTGTTCTTCAGCGACGGAGACGCCGCAGAGGATTTGAACAGGGCGAGTCGTCGATCCAGCGCTTCGCTGTAGAGCATGGTATCTACGCCGACGGCGACGAAGTTGGCGCCCCACTGCAAACATTTGCGCGCCATTTCCGGATCAACCGCCAGAAACCCGGCCGCCTTGCCCGCGGCGCGAATCCGTCGGATGCTCTGTTCGATAATGCGCTGTACCTCAGGATGCCCGGCATTATCGGGATAGCCCAGCGACGCGGAGAGATCCGCCGGGCCGATAAAGACGCCGTCGATGCCTTCCACCTCCAGGATGGCGTCGAGGTTGTCCAGCGCCGCCTTGCTCTCCATCTGAATCAGCAGGCACAGCTCGTCGTTGGCCTGCGCCATATAGTTTTCGATACGTCCCCAGCGGGCGGCGCGGGCGACGCTGGCGCCGACGCCGCGCACGCCTGCGGGGGGATAGCGCGTGGCGGCAACCATCTCCCGCGCCTGCTGCGCGCTGTCGATCATCGGGATCAGCAGCGTCTGCGCGCCGATATCCAGCACCTGCTTAATCAGGGCGCGGTTGCCCTCTACCGGACGGATCACCGGCTGGCCGGCATAGGGCGCCACCGCCTGCAGCTGATGATAAAGATCCTGGATGGTATTCGGCGCGTGTTCGCCATCGATCAGCAGCCAGTCATAGCCGGAGGTGGCGGCGATTTCCGCCATATAGGCGGTGGTGGAGCTTAACCACAGGCCGATTTGCGCCTCGCCGCGGCGCAGAGCGGCTTTAAACGGGTTCGCGGCGAGTTTTATCGTAGTCATTTATTTGTCCCTTTTATTGAGTGCGGACATCCGCTGATTGGGCTGCCGGACGGGTAACGCCCAGCGTAAAGATGATTAGCGCGCCGATAATCGCGACGGCGGCCAGCGTCAGCAGGCCGGCGGCATCGCTGTTAAACAGGCTTTCCGCCTTCACGCGCACGATGGGCGCCAGAAAGCCGCCGACAGCGCCGAACAGGTTGACGAAACCGATCCCGGCGGCCAGCGCGGTGCCGGAGAGCAGCTGCGTCGGCATAGTCCAGAATACCGGCTGAACGGCGATAAAGCCGACCGCGGCGACACAGAGCGCCGCCAGCGCCAGCAGAGGCGTCACCAGGCCGGAAAGCCCGATGCCGATGCCTGCCGCCAGCAGCGTCAGCGCCGCCACGTTGCGACGATCGCCGGTTTTATCGGAATAGCGCGGAATCAGCCAGGTGCCGAACAGCGCCGCAACCCAGGGAATGGCGGTAACCAGCGACGCGGTAAAACCGACTTTGCTGCCCAGCAGCGCCGCAACCTGGGTCGGCAGGAAGAAAATCAGCCCATAAACGGCCACCTGAATCGTCATATAGATGATGGCCAGCTGCCAGACGCGCCCGTTACGCAACGCATCCGCCAGCCGCGAGGCGACCTTGGTTTCTTCCTCGCTGGCCAGCTGGGCGGTAAGCGCCTGTTTTTCTTCTGCGCTCAGAAAGCGTGCCTGCTGCGGCGTATCGTCCAGCCAGAAGAAGGTAAACAGGCCGGCAGCCACCGCCAGCAGGCCTTCGATCATAAACATCCAGAACCAGCCGGGATGGCCCAGAAAGCCGTGCATTTCCAGCAGCGCGCCGGAAAGCGGCGATCCCAGCGTCAGCGCCAGCGGCGCGCCCATATAGAACAGTCCCATAATGCTGGCGCGATTGCGCTGGGGAAACCATTGCGAGGTCAAATAGATCATGCCGGGAAAAAAGCCCGCCTCCGCCGCGCCCAGTAGGGTACGGACCAGCAGGAACTTCGCCTCGCTATCGGCCCAGGCCATCGCCGCCGACAGGAAGCCCCACAGCAGCGTGGTGCCGCCAATCCAGCGGCGCGCGCCCAGCTTACGCATCAACAGGTTGGCCGGAACGCCGAGGATGGCGTAAACCACGAAAAAGATGCCGGCTCCCAGCGCGTAGGCTTCGTTGCTCAGGCCGGTATCGATCTGATAGGTTTCTTTGGCGAAGCCGATATTTGACCGATCGAGAAACGCCAGCACGTAGAGCGCCAGCATAAAGGGGATTAAGCGCGCGCGGTTTTTCTTCACCACGCCGGCAAGCAGGGTGTTATTCATAGCGAAATCCTCAGTGGAAGCGCCGCGCCGGTAGCGCAGCGCCCTGTCTCAGTGGCTGTAAGGGCGATGCAGGTTGCAGTCGCGATTGAGCTCTACGCCAAAGCCAGGTTTATCCAGCACCGATTTATGGATGCGGCCATTTACCGGCACCGGTTCGTCAAGCAGGATAGGATCGAACTGCGGACGCAGCGTGGCGCAGTCCGGGCTGGTCATTAAAAATTCGCTGAAGGGGGTGTTGGTAAAGGTGATTACCGCGTGATGCGAGTAGACCGAAGAGCCGTGCGGCACTACCAGCTGGCCGCGCGCTTTGGCGATGGCGGCGATCTCCACCAGCGTGGTCAGCCCGCCGCACCAGCCAACGTCAGGCTGCATAATATCGATGCCGGTTTCGGAAAGGGTGCGGAACGATTGCAGCGTGCCGTGGTGCTCGCCGCTGGTAACCATCATTCCCGGCGGCACGCTGCCTTTTAGCTGGCGGTAGCCTTCATACTGCTGCGGCGGCAGACACTCTTCAATCCATTTCAGGTTATAGGGCGCGCAGGCGTGCGCCAGACGGATGGCGTAGTTCACATCCTGGCTCATCCAGCAGTCGAGCATCAGCCAGAAATCAGGTCCGCACTTCTCACGGTACTCCGCCACCATCGCCGCATCTTTGCGAATACCCGCATCGCCGTCGTGCGGCCCCCAGTGGGTGGGCATTTTGCCGCCGATAAAGCCCATCTCTTTCGCCAGATCGGGACGGGCGCCGGTGGCGTAGAACTGGATTTCATCGCGTACCGCGCCGCCCAGCAGCTTATAGACCGGCAGCCCAACGACTTTCCCAAACAGATCCCACAGCGCCAGATCGACGCAGGAGATGGTATTCAACACCAGCCCGCCGGAGCCGGCGTAGAACATTGTCGCGCCAAGCATCTGATCGTGAATCAGTTTGATATCGCTGACGCACTTGCCTTCAATAAAGCGGTTGAGGTGTTTTTCGACGATAAAGCAGCCCATTTCGCCGGCGGTGGAAACGGCAAAGCCGGTTTGTCCATTCTCTGCTTCCACCTCAACGATCAGCGTGCCCAGCACGTTGATGCCGAAAGACTGGCGCGACTGCTCATACTGCGCATATTTGCTCATCGGCGTGGCGATATGATCGTCAATCCAGTGGTTGGCTCCCTGATCGTGATAATCGCCGCCGCCAGCGCCTTTCTCTGCGGAAGCGCCGCCGATAAACCAGGCGCGAACATGTTTAATTTTAGGTAGGGTCATGGGTCTTCTCCTTATTATGAGGCTTGTTGTTCAGCGGGGCTTTTCCACCCCAGAAGACGGGAGATATCTCTGGCGCAGGCGATCGCCTTACCCGCCAGGTAATCACGGTTTTCTTCATTGATTTGCAGGCGCGTGCCGACCACCGAGATAGCGGCGGTCAGCTGCTGGCTGGCGTTGAAGATCGGCGCGGCGACGCATCTGACGTCGCAGTAGTCCTCGCCGTTGTCGTAGCTCCAGCCCTGAAAGCGAATGCGGGTCAGCTCATCCTGAAAGCGTTGCGGATCGGTAATGGAGGTGGGCGTGGCCTGTTCCCATGCCAGCTGGCTGACGATCTCTTCGCGAATCGCGGCGGGCTGCCAGGCAAGCAGACATTTGCCGATACCGGAGCGGTTAAGCGACAGGCTTTTTCCTTCATGCGAGCGCACGCTGATGGTGGAGGGCGATTCAATTTTCAGAATGTAGTAGGCGTTGCCGCGATCGATAATGCCGAGATGGCACAGCAGGCCGGTTTCATCCATCAGCTTTGTCAGCCGCGGGCGCGCCAGCTCGCGCAGGTTAAGCTGGCTCAGCGCATGGCCCGCCAGCTCGACCAGCTTGGTCCACAGGCAGTAGTTCCCCTGATGATCGAGGGTAATAAAGCGCTGCCGTTTCAGCTCAGCAAGAAGCAGGTAGGCGGTGCTTTTCGGGATGCCGGTGGCGTCGATAAGCGTTGCCGCGCTGCACGGCCCGGTCGCCGCGATGAAATTAAGGATATCTATTGCCCGACTCAGCGCCGGTACTTTGCCTGATTCCAACATGCTGGACTCCTGTCTGAGATACTGGAATCAGTGTTGCGGGTCTGCGTAGGCGAATTTGTGACTCCGCTCCGGTCGCGGAGCGATTCCAGCAGAGTGGACGTGCGTTGTGAAAAAATTGTGAACAGCCGCACAGAAAATTCTTTCATTAGTACAACAGGTTGGACAAGATCGCAGGAGCGCCGTACGTAACGGGCGCCGCCACGCCGGCAAAACTATCTGCTACGGTGGAGCGCCAAACGCCGTGTTTAGCGCCGGCGGCGCGGCGCTTTTACCCGTGACGCGGACGTTTTTATCGTTAGCGGCGTGCGCGCCATGCTTTGCCTCTTGCTGCGCTAAAAAACCGCGTATAGTAAGCGCTTAGTCTGTTAATAAAGATCGATATGAGTGCGCTATGTCTGAACAGCCTGCCCCGGAGGCGCCGCAAAGCAGCTTTCGCCTGAATCAGAAAATACTTTCCGTTGTGGTTTTCAATTTCGCCAGCTATCTGACCATCGGTTTGCCGCTGGCGGTACTGCCTGGCTACGTGCATGACGTAATGGGCTACAGCGCCTTTTGGGCGGGACTGGTAATCAGCCTGCAGTACTGCTCTACGCTGTTGAGTCGCCCGCATGCCGGGCGCTACGCCGATCTGTGGGGGCCGAAAAAGGTGGTCGTGTTCGGCCTGGGCGGCTGCCTGCTAAGCGGCATTTGCTATGCGCTGGCCGCGGTCAGCGCAGGCTGGCCGCTGGTAAGCCTGGCGCTGCTCTGTGCCGGCCGGCTGGCGTTGGGCGTAGGGCAAAGCTTTGCCGGAACCGGCTCGACGCTGTGGGGCGTCGGGGTGGTGGGATCGCTACATATCGGCCGGGTTATCTCCTGGAACGGCATCTGCACCTACGGCGCGATGGCGTTGGGGGCGCCGCTTGGCGCGCTAATCTACCATTTTGGCGGCATCATGCTGCTGGCCTCGGTGATTATGCTGATTACGCTGGCGGCGATGCTGCTGGCTCTGCCGCGCCCGGCGGTAAAGGGGAGCAAGGGCAGCCCGCTGCCGTTCCGTGCCGTGCTGGGAAAAATCTGGCCTTTCGGCCTGCTGCTGGCGATGGGATCGGCAGGGTTTGGCGTGATCGCAACCTTTATTACCCTGTTCTACCAGGCGAAGGGCTGGTCGGGCGCGGCCTTTTCCCTGACGCTGTTCAGCCTGGCTTTTGTCGGGACGCGATTGCTGTTTCCCGGCAGCATTAACCGGCGCGGCGGCCTGCAGGTGGCGCTGTTCTGCTTTGCCGTGGAGGCGTTCGGCCTGTTTATCGTTTGGCTCTCGTTTTCGCCCTGGATGGCGAACCTGGGCGCTTTGCTCACCGGAGCCGGTTTTTCGCTGGTGTTCCCGGCGCTGGGCGTTGCGGCGGTGAAAGCGGTGCCGCCGCAGAATCAGGGCAGCGCGCTGGCTACCTTCACCGCCTTTATGGATCTCTCGCTGGGCATTACCGGGCCGGTGGCCGGATTTATTATGAGCTATGCGGGCGTGTCGGTCATTTATTTGCTGAGCGGCCTGCTGGTGTGTCTGGCGCTGCTGCTAACCTGGCGCAGGCGGCAATATATCAGCGCATAAAAAAGGCCCCCGCAACGAGAGCCAGAAAAAGCAATGACATAAAACACAGATAACACCTGAGGCTGCTGTTGGCTACGCCTGCAGCAGTTGAATACTGCGCTGGATTTCGCGTTCGATATCCGCTTCGCTCCAGTTCGCCAGCGTTGATGAGAAAGGCTCAAAGGCGTAAATGCCGCGATAGCCCATCTTTTCAAGGCGATGCACCTGCGCCACGCTTCCCAGCACGTCCTTCTCGCTGAGCATGATGCGCTCTTCATCGGTCAGCTGGGCTTTCGGACGCGTATCCTCCACGCCGGAGAGGTGCACCAGGCCGATCGCGCTGACATCAATAATGCCGCTGGGGAACTCCTGCTCGGCTTTCTCATACAGATGATGATGGAAGGTATCGATCAGTACCTTAAAAGGCACCTGCGCATCGCGCAACAGCGCCTGCGTCTGTACGGCGGATCGCAGTGAACTTTGCGGGAAGCCCAGCGGCTCCACCAGGCCTTCAATGCCGTAGCGTTTGAATAGCGGGGCCAGTTTTTGCAGCGCGGCGATGGTTTTATCAACGGAAATCGGCTGGCCGTCGTTGAGCGGGCAGAGCACCAGAGCGTGCGCGCCGATCGCCTGCGCCTCTTTCATCAATCCCTCGGCGCGGTTCAGCAGATCGTCGTCCATATGGTTAAAAGGGTAAACCGCATTGATGGTAATAATCTCCATGCCGTACCGTTTCGCCAGCGTCCTGACCTGTTCATGGCTCAGATCGTCGGTGACTTTGCCGCTGGGCATGTCGTTACGTAACTCCACCTTATTCAGACCCAGGCGCTGTACCAGCCTGAAAAAGGTTTCGATGTCGAGATTCGGGGCGATTTTACGGTTGATACAGAAACGGCTGGAATCAATGGCCATGATGTGCTCCTGCAAAGATATCAATTGAACCGATCGCATCGTTGCGCTCGGCGGCTGGCATAAAGAGAACATTTATTTCATATTTAAGGAAGATTGAAACTTAGGTTTTTCGATCTGCCTCGCAAAAATTTCATTTTAAAGCGGAGCGCCAGGCCTGAAACCGTTAACGGCTGCGGGTGAGTGATGTTGTCAGGTCGTGACGCCACGCCGCCTGGAGCGGAGCGTGACGCTGAAACAGCGCTCCGTATTACGCAGAAAAATGCGAGCTGTTCCGCTAAAAAAACTTTTTTCAAAACTATCTGTTTGAAAAATTTATTCCGTTGTAATAGGGTGGAAATAACATCCCGGACGCGGACGTCTGAATGCGGCAAAGCCTGACAGGGCCGGGAAAACCGCACAGGCAACCCTGCGCCGGGCGGCTATTTCATCAAAGGAGGAGCGGATGTCTTTGCTTGCTAAACGTCGGCAGCCTGACGCGAACGGGCGGATTCAGCATATTACGCCGCAAAGCGCCGGCTGGCGTTTTGTTGGTTTTGAAGTCTACCTGTTGCAAAAAGGCCAGACCCTGACGCTGGATAGCGCGGATAAAGAACTCTGTCTGGTGCTGGTGAGCGGTCTGGCTTCGGTGAAAACCCGCCATGCGGCGTTTCCCGGCATCGGCAAGCGCCAGTCGCCTTTTGAACGCACGCCGCCGTTCTCCGTTTATGTTCCACACCACGATCGCGTTGAGGTTGTGGCTGATTCCGCCCTGGAGCTGGCCGTATGCAGCGCGCCCGGAAATGGCGAGCTGCCGGCGCGGCTGATCGCGCCGCAGGACGTTGGCGTCGAGCGGCGTGGAAAAGGGCGCAACAGGCGCCTGGTGCATAACATCCTGCCGGATGATAAGCCGGCCGACAGCCTGCTGGTGGTTGAAGTGTATACGGATGAGGGCGACACCAGTTCTTATCCCAGCCATAAGCACGATCGCGAAGATTCGCCGGATGAAACCTGTCTGGAAGAGACTTACTATCACCGTTTCCAGCCGGAACAGGGTTTTGCGCTACAGCGGGTCTATACGGACGATCGGGAGCTGGATGAGTGTATGGCGCCCTATAATCACGACGTGGTGATGGTGCCGCGCGGCTACCATCCGGTTGCGACTATTGCAGGCTACAACAATTACTATCTCAACGTGATGGCGGGGCCGGTACGTAAGTGGAAGTTTACCTGGGAGCAGGATCACGCCTGGATAAACAGCGACGCCTATCCCATCGCAGAGAAAAAATAGCGGCGACGCCCGGCGTCCAGAGAAAAGGCAGCGCAGGCTGCCTTTTAGCTTTATTAGCGCTGGTGTTGCTGTAAATACGTTGCTTTTGCCGCGGTTAGCGCTGTTTTCCTGGGGATTACGTTGTTTTTGCCGCGGTTAGCGCTGTTTTCCGGGGGATTACGTTGCTTTTGCCGCGGTTAGCGCTGTTTTCCTGGGATTACATTACTTTTTCCGCGGTTAGCGCTGTTTTCCTGGGATTACATTACTTTTGCCATAGTTAGCGTTATTTTCCTGGGATTACGTTGCTTTTGTTATGGAGCTGTAGTGAAAATAGCCACCAGCCACCAGCCACCAGCCACCAGCCACCAGCCACCAGCCACCAGCCACCAGCCACCAGCCACCAGCCACCAGCTTACTGTTTAGCGTTATTCAGCGCCAGCGAGACCGCCAGCGTTTGCGCCAGGCACAGCGAAGCAACCTGGGAGCGGAAGCCATCAACCTGAGCCTCGCGCACTACAAAGCATACGTCGCTGAAGGCGGCCAGCGGGCTAACCTGGCTGTCCGTAATCGCAATTTGCCGCGCGCCGCGGCGTGCGCCCATTTCCACCAGTTCTACCCCTTCGCGCGCATAGGGTGAATAGCTGATGGCGATAACCACATCCCTGGGGTTCACCATGCTGAGCTGCTCGGTAAACATGCCGCCCAGGCCGTCGATCAAAAACGCGCGTCGTTCCAGATGGCGCAGGGCGTAGGTAAGGTAGGAGGCGACGCTGAAAGAGCGGCGCAGGCCGATAACGTAGATATTTTCCGCCTTGCTGAGCAGCTCTACCGCTTTATTAAGCTGCTCTGGATTGGTTTGCATCGCCAGCTGCTGTAAAGCCTGGGAGTTCACCATAGTAAATACATTCAGGATTTCGGCTGGGTTTTCAGGCGAGGCCGCCGCCTCATCGGTTGCGGTTTGGCGGAACAGGCGCGCGCGCTCGGTATAGTTCACCGTTTCTTCCATCAGATGTTGACGAAAGACCTGTTTCATTTCATTGAAGCCGCTGAAGCCGAAGGCGTTCGAGAAGCGGATCAGCGTGGAAGGCGGCACGTCGGCCTGCTGGGCTATTGAGGCGACGGTATCAAAGGCGATGCTGTTGCTGTTATCAAGGATATAGCGCGCAACCTGCTTCAGACGTTTACTGAGCGTATCGTAGCGACGACGAATGTCGTCCTGGAGTAAAGAAAGCTGTGTCGGGTTATTAGTTGTCATTACTTCGACCTGCTAAAAAATGATGGGTATTTTGCTAAGCGATATTCTATCAGACGGATGGAAAATTTCATTTGAAACCCCTGTTAGCAGAGTTTATTTCATAGCAACATGAATTACCTCACAAAACGTGATGTTTAATCCGTTTCTCTACGGCGAAAATCAGCGAAATCCTGAGGACAAGCGGGCGTTAACGGTAGTGAAAAAATGGCAACGCCGCCGATATGCAGGCATCGGCGGCGTGTCGGGCAAGCTCAGCGCGCTAGCTGGCCTGCTGTAGCGGACGAGCCTCGCGCCAGTAGTTAATCAGCGTCAGGTAATTGTTCTTAACCTGCCGGATCAGCGCCTCATCGCTTAATTCTCCCTGCAGCCACTGGCGTGACGGCTGGCCGAAGATGGTGCGGCCAACGGCAAATCCTTTTACCCACGGCGCCTGTGCCGCAGCGCGGAAGCCTGCCTTCAGCTTATCTTCCGGCGCATCCAGGCCTAGCAGCAGAATACCGCGGCACCAGGGATCGTACTGCTCAATCAACGCGCCGATAGTTTGCCAGCTGGTCAGCGACAGCGGCGGCAGTTTCCACCAGTCCGGCCGCACGCCGAGGCGGTAAAAGTGCGTGATGATATCGATATAGTAAGACTCCTGACGATCGGGATTCTCCTCCGGCAGAATGATTTCCAGCAGCAGTTCATGACCTGATTTATTACAGCCGCGCCAGACGTCGAGAATCAGCTCGTCCTGCTGCCGGCGCAGTTCCGTGCTGTCGTGCGGATGATAAAACACCAGACATTTCACCACGTGTTCCTGCGGCCAGTCGATCAGCTGCGAGCCGATATTGCCATGTTCAAGGCGCAGTGGACGCGAGCCCGGCAGCTCAATGGGGCGGCCGATCCACCAGCCTTTGCCGGTAATAGCGTTCAGCGCCTGCTGCCCGTAGGTGGTATCGGCCAGAATACCGCTGTTGTTCACCAGCCCGGCTTCGTCCGCCGCCGCTTCCGCCGCCTGCAACAGCAGCGTTTTCAGCCGGGGAATACGGGCAACGTCGGCGCCTGCCTCCTGCGCCATATCCACCAGCTGTTTGCGATGGTCGAAAGCGAAAACGCACAGCTCCTGCCAGCTTTTTTTGCGCGTGGTGACGCGGTGCAGATGGTTAAGGCGCTCGTCGCGATCGGGACGCGGTACTTCACGATCGCGGCTCAGGTAATCATCCAGCTCCGCTTTGGTCGGCATCGCCGGCGCGCAGCCATGACGCGATACCACCAGCGCGCCGCAGGCGTTGGCGTAACGGCAGGCCTGCCGCCAGCCTTCATCATTGAGCCAGCCGCGCAGCAGGCCGGACATAAAGGCGTCGCCCGCGCCCAGCACGTTAAGCACGTCGACGCGCACGCCGCTTTGCAGCTCGGTTTTATCCCAGCTGTCCGGGATTTCGCCTTCAAACACCACGCAGCCTAACGGGCCGCGTTTGCATACCAGCGTCGCTTTGGTGGAGCGGCGTACGGTTTTTAAGGCGCTGAGCGTATCGGTGCTGCCGCCGGCAATATGAAACTCCTCTTCCGTGCCGACAATCAGATCGAAATAGTGCAACACTTCCTGTAGTTGCTGCGTCACCCGATCGGATTCGATAAAACGGGTTTCGCCGTCGCCCAGCGAGGTCAGCCCCCAGAGTACCGGACGATAGTCGATATCCAGCGCGGTGCGCAGGCCGTGACGGCGTGCGATCTCCAGCGCCTTCAGCACCGCCGCGCGCGTATCGGGATGGGAAAGATGGGTGCCGGTGACCGCTACCGCGCGGGCGGAGGCGATATAATCTTCATCGATATCCTGCGGCGTCAGGCCCATATCCGCGCAGTTATCGCGGTAAAAGATCAGCGGGAAGGTATCTTCATCTTTAATACCGAGGATCACCAGGCCCGTTAAACGTTTTTTATCGGTTATCAGGCACTGCGTATCGACGCCGACGCGCTGCAGCTCTTCACGCAGGAAGCGGCCATTATGCTCATCCCCAACGCGCGCCAGCATGGCGGACTTTAATCCCTGAATGGCGGTGCCGTAAGCGACATTGCCGGAAGAGCCGCCGAGGTATTTGGCAAAGGTGCTGGTATCTTCCAGACGCGCACCGATTTGCTGTCCATAGAGATCAACGGCAATACGGCCGATACAAATCACATCAAGCCGCTTCTGTTGTGTACTCATACCTGTTGTTTCCTTCTGTGATAAGCAGACACTGACGAGCGTCTCCAGAGAACTTTCGGGAAGCACCCGATAATCCGATCGCACCGGATCAACTGTGTTGGCAGTATGAGGAATAAATATTCCAAAAACAATACACAATGAAATTAATAAGCCGGAATTGTGAGGAGGGTAAAACTCTCATTTCTTTTTAACCGCGTCTGGCTCAGGCGGATTGCGCCGACGCTCTCCACAGAAGGCGCTTTTTACCGTGCTTTTTACAGAAGTTAGCGCGGTAATAAAAATGAAATAGAATATTTGTTTTTATCGCCGTCCCGCGCCGTTGTTCCACCCGTTCTGGCGGCCAGGCCGCTTCCCACGCCGCTAAAATCGATTATTTGATCTCTCTCGCAAAATGAAATGTTTCTTCTGTAACCGTATTTTATGAAAAAATTATTTGTTTATAATCGCCTCACGTTTCACTTACTGAACGTCGGCAGATATGCATTTCGGGCCGCCGACACTGGCGAATTGCGGCGCCTCTGCTGTAGCGGAACGCCGCGGGTAAAGGATAAGCAAATGGGCACGATCAGATTAACCACGGCGCAGGCGCTGGTGAAGTTTCTCGATAATCAGTACCTGTCTGTCGATGGGGTGGAAACGAAATTCGTTAAAGGCATCTTCGCTATTTTCGGGCACGGCAACGTGCTGGGGCTCGGCCAGGCGCTGGAGCAGGATAGCGGCGATCTGGTGGTGCATCAGGGGCGCAATGAGCAGGGGATGGCGCACGCCGCCACCGGCTACGCTAAGCAGAAACTGCGCCGTGAAATCATCGCCTGTACTTCCTCCGTCGGCCCCGGCGCGGCGAATATGATTACCGCCGCCGCTACCGCCACGGCTAACCGCATTCCTTTACTGCTGCTGCCGGGCGACGTATTCGCCACGCGCCAGCCCGATCCTGTACTGCAGCAGATCGAACAGAGTCACGATCTCAGCCTGAGCACGAACGATGCGTTTCGCGCCGTCAGCAAATACTGGGATCGCATCAATCGTCCTGAACAGCTGATGACCGCCTGCATCAGCGCGATGCGCGTGCTGACCGATCCGGCGGAAACCGGCGCGGTCACGCTGTCGCTGCCGCAGGATGTGCAGGGCGAAGCCTGGGATTTCCCGGACTACTTCTTCCAGAAACGCGTGCATCGTCTGGATCGCCGTCTGCCTACCGGGACGCAGCTGCAGGATGCGCTGGCGCTGCTGGCGCGTAAACGTAAGCCGCTTATCGTCTGCGGCGGCGGAGTGAAATATTCCGGGGCGGCGGAGGCGCTGCGCCAGTTCGCCGAGCGCTACCAGCTTCCTTTTGCCGAAACCCAGGCGGGCAAAGGCGCACTGGTTTCCGATCATCCGCTGAACGTCGGCGGCGTGGGGGAAACCGGCTGCCTGGCGGCAAATCTGCTGGCGAAAGAGGCCGATCTGGTGATCGGCGTCGGTACGCGCTATACCGATTTTACCACCGCGTCGAAATGGATATTTCAGCATCCGGACGTGAGCTACCTCAATATCAACGTCAGCAATTTCGATGCCTACAAGCTGGATGGCGTTCAGCTGGTAGCCGATGCGCGTGAAGCGCTGAACGCCCTGAGCGCCGGCCTGGCGAGTCAGGGATTCCGCAGCGAGTGGGGCGATCAAATTGCGCAGGCGCAGAGCAGGCTGTTGAAGGAAACGCAGCGCGTCTATCAGGCGGCCTGGAGCGAAGAAAATTTTGTACCGGAAATTGACGACAGCATCGATCGCGACGCGCTGTTTGCCGAATTTAATCGCCTGACCGGTTCCTTTCTGACGCAGAGCAGCGTGCTGGGCAGGCTGAACGAGCAGCTGCCGCAGGATGCGATTATTGTCGCCGCCGCCGGCAGCCTGCCGGGTGATTTACAGCGCGTCTGGCGCACCAAAGCCGCCGGCGGCTATCACGTAGAGTATGGCTACTCCTGCATGGGCTACGAAATTAACGCCGCGCTCGGCGTTAAGCTGGCCGAACCGCAGCGGGAAGTCTACGCGCTGCTCGGCGATGGCTCTTTTATGATGCTGCACTCCGAACTCATCACCTCCATCCAGGAAGGCGTCAAAATCAATGTCGTGCTGTTCGACAACATGACCAATGGCTGTATCAATAACCTGCAGCTGGAGCACGGCATGGATAGCTTTACCACCGAATTCCGTTTCCGCGACCGCGAAAGCGGCAGGCTGGACGGCGGCTTGATTCCGGTTGATTTTGCCGCGATCGCCGCCGGCTACGGCTGCAAAACCTGGCGCGTTACCACGCTGGAAGAGTTAAGTCAGGCGCTGGAAGCGGCGCGCAAAGAGAGCGTATCTACCCTGATCGATATAAAAGTGCTGCCGAAAACCATGGTGCACAAATATTTCAGCTGGTGGCACGTCGGCGGCGCTCAGGTTTCGACCTCTGAACGCATTGATGCCGTCGCCAGAATGCTGAAAGAACATGTCGACCAGGCAAGAAAGTACTGATTATTAACTTTTTTATCTGAACATCTACCCTGACAGCGGGCATCGTCGGCAGTGCTGGCGGGTTCGCGCTTACCCTGAATTCTGGAGACATATCATGACTCTGAAACTTGGCGTTATCGGCACCGGCGCAATCGGCCAGGAACATATTCGTCGCTGCACTAAAGTATTACAGGGCGCCACCGTCGTGGCGGTATCCGATATCAACGTTGAAGGCGCCAGAGCCGCGCTGTCGCGCCTGGGCTTACAGGCGGAAGTGTATGCCGATGGGCATCAGGTGATTAAATCTTCCGACGTTGATGCGCTGCTAATCACCTCCTGGGATCCCACGCATGAAGAGTACACCCTGGCGGCGATCGCCGCAGGCAAGCCGGTATTCTGTGAAAAACCGCTGGCGATGACGGCGGCGGGCTGCCGCCGCGTGGTGGATGCGGAAATAAAATTCGGCAAGCGTCTGGTTCAGGTCGGTTTTATGCGTCCTTACGATAGCGGCTATCGCGCGCTGAAAAAGGTGATCGCCGACGGCGCCATCGGCGAACCGCTGATGCTGCACTGCGCGCACCGCAACCCGGCGGTGCCGGAAAGCTACACCACCGATATGGCGATTACCAGCACTCTGATTCATGAGCTGGACGTGCTGCGCTGGCTGACCAACGACGATTATAAAACCGTGCAGGTGGTGTTCCCGCGCGTCACGTCGAAAAGCCATGCCCGCCTGAAAGATCCGCAGATCGTGCTGTTTGAAACGCAAAAGGGCATCCGTATTGATGTGGAAATCTTTGTTAACTGCGCCTACGGCTATGACATCCAGTGCGAAGTGGTAGGCGAAGAGGGCATCGCCAGGCTGCCGGAACCTTCAGCGGTGCAGATGCGCCGGAGCGCCCAGCTCTCTACCGCTATTCTCACCGACTGGAAAGATCGCTTTATCGACGCCTATGACGTCGAACTGCAGGCCTTTATTAATGATGTCAGCAAGGGCACGCTGACCGGCCCGTCAGCCTGGGATGGCTATGCCGCTTCGGTTGCCGCCGACGCCTGTCTGAAAGCGCAGAACAGCGGCGCGATTGAGCAGGTTGAGCTGCCGCCGCGTCCGGCTTTTTACGATAAAGCTTAATTCCCGTCCTCCTCCCGCCCAGGCGGGAGGAGCGCGCACCTTGCACTGAGCAATCAGGGAGAACGTTATGAAGATCGCTTTCGATGTGGATGTCATCAGAGACTTAGGCATCACGAAGATGGTTCATCAGGTCGCTGACTGGGGCTACAAATATATTGAGCAGTCGCCGCACCCGCAGATTAACCCCTTCTATAAGCACCCGAAAGCGGGCCGGGAGATCATGACGGAGTATAAAAACGCGCTGAAAGCGACCGGCGTGGAAATTTCCTCCTTTATCGTGGTTTACCGCTGGTCCGGCCCGGATGAGCTGCGCCGTCAGGCGGCGGTGAAAAACTGGAAACGCATGATTGAAATTGCGGTGGAAATGGGCGTGCAGGTCATTAACACCGAGCTTTCCGGCAATCCGAACGAGCCGGAGATCTGCGAGGAGATGTTCTACCGTTCAATGGAGGAGCTGCTGCCGATCGTCGAACGTGAAGGGATCCGCATCGAAATTCAGTCGCATCCCTGGGATTTCTGCGAGCTGAACAATGAAACTGCCGATATCGTGAAGTCTTTCCGCAGCGAAAATGTGAAATATGTCTATAGCGTGCCGCACACCTTCTTTTACGACAAAGGCAAAGGCGATGTGAAAAGCATGCTGGAGTATGTAGGCGAGGATCTGTCGCACGTGCTGATCGCCGATACCATGAACCATACCAAACACTGTCGCTATATCGTCAATCCGCCGGGCGTTGATGCCGCCGTTCATCAGCACGTCGGCGTGGGAGAAGGGGAAGTGGATTTCACTACCCTGTTCAAAACCCTGCGTGAAATGGATTTCGCTAACCGCACTTATAAAGTAGGCGGCGATGCGATTATCGCCTCGGCGCTGTTCGGCTACCCGGAAAAAATGAAATATCAGGCGGTGGAAACGCGCGAAATGATCGAGCGCGAGCTGTTGGGCAAATAAAAGGGCTGGCTCCGCTGGCCGGAGCCGTTGCGCATGGCGGCGCGCAGCCGCCGTACTGAACAGAGAGTTCACCATGAATAAAGATTACGTGAAGCTGGCGATCGCGCCGATAGGCTGGACCAATGACGATATGCCTGAGCTGGGCAAGGAGAACACCTTTCAGCAGACCGTAAGCGAAATGGCGCTGGCGGGATTCAGCGGTAGTGAAGTCGGCAGCAAATATCCGCGCGATCCGGCGGTGCTGAAGCCGATGCTGGAAATTCGCGGCATCCAAATCTGCAACGCCTGGTTTAGCACTTTCTTCGCTAACGGCGAGAAGGCGAAAACCATCGATGAATTCGTTAACCATATGAACTTTCTGCATGCCATGGGCGCGAAAGTGATCGGCTGCTCCGAGCAGAGCAAAAGCATTCAGGGCACCTCGCTGCCAGTTTTCGATCGGAAGCCGATCTTTAGCGACGAAGAGTGGCGCTTAACGGCGGAAGGCTATAACGAGCTGGCGCAAATCGCGGCGCAGAAAGGTATGCAGGTTTGCCTGCATCACCATATGGGCACCGGCATTCAGACGCCTGCGGAAATTGACCGCTTTATGGCGCTGACCAACGATGATGTGTATCTGCTGTACGATACCGGCCATATCTACTATTCAGAGAACAGTCAGCAGGCGATGCTGGCGGTGCTGGAGAAATATCTGCCGCGCATCAATCATGTGCATCTGAAAGATGTTCGTGATGAGGTGGTAGCCACGGTGCGTCAGCAAAAGCTCTCTTTCCTCGACGGCGTAAAACGCGGCACCTTTACCGTGCCCGGCGACGGCGTAATCGATTTCAAACCGGTATTTAAGCTGCTGGATGAGGCGGGCTATCGCGGCTGGATGGTGGTTGAGGCAGAACAGGATCCGGCGCTGGCCAATCCCTTTGAGTATGCGGTGAAGGCGCGCAAATATATTCGTGAAACGGCGGGAATCTAAGAGGCCGGCCTGATGAAAAACGGGGCGGCGGAGATGGCGGCCTTAGCATCCGCTGGCGGCCCGTGTTCGATAACGCCTTATTGCCGGACTAACGCCGCCATTACCGGCGGCGTTGTTAATGCGCAATACGTCCGGCTTATTTCAGCGTAATAGTATTAATTACGTTCTCAGCCGCAGTTTGCGCCTGCTGCTGGTTATCCGCCGGCAGCGTAATCTGCAGCGTCACCAGTTTGTTTTCTGCTTTAGCCAGCACCACGGAAGACCAGGAAGACTGGTTATTAGCGGAAATGACCGTATCCAGCTGCTGCGCCGGCTGGCCCTTCAGCGTAATCGCCTTATTGGTTACTACCTGCAGCTGCGGATCGCGGTTGCGCTGCTGCTGTTCCAGGCGTCTGGAGAGTACCTCCAGCCCTTCATTAGTGCTGTCGCCTTCAATCACGATAATGGCGCGCTGCCCGCTCTCATCGGCGTAAACGTGCATATTGTTCGCCTGGGTGCCAACCTTGCCGCTCTTATCCGACATCCCCGCCGGCAGGTTGAAGCTGAGCTTGCCATCCATCAGGGTTACCGTCTGCACCGAGGTACTGGCGCTGGCGCCGTTATCGTCCGCTGCGGCCCGATCGGATTGTTGATCGCAGGCGGCAAGGCCGACCACCAGTAAACCTATTCCAAGATATTTCGTAAGTTGACGCATCAGGTTCCCTTTTCTCTATTTGCCCGATCATACAGAACACAATACAAACTGAATCAGCGCGTAAAAGCAACCAATCATAAGCCACGATCTTAGACGCGCTGAGCGGTTGCCGCTATTGCCGTTTAGCCGAAATGATAATGGGGTTGTCGTGAGCGCTCGGCCAGGCGCTTCAGCGCCGCATTCAGCAGTACGCCGTAGGCAGGCAAAAAGAAAACCATGCAGATCAACACTTTGAAACTATAGTCAACCAGCGCGATCTCGACCCAGTGCTGGGCCATAAACGCATCGGGACTCTTATAAAAAGCGATAAAGAAAAAGGCCAGCGTATCGCTGATATTGCCTAAAAACATGGCGCAGCCGGGGGCGATCCACCACTGCGGCAGCTGACGCAGGCGGTTGAAAACGTGTACGTCCAGAATCTGGCCCAGCGCGTAGGCCATAAAGCTGGCGCAGGCGATACGCGCGACAAACAGGTTCAGCTGCTGTAACGCCTCGCTTCCCTGCCAGGCGCCGTTATAGAACAGCGCGGAGATGACGTAGGAGATCACCAGCGCGGGCGCCATCACCGCCAGAATAATACGGCGGGCCAGCGGAGCGCTGAAAATACGCACGGTCAGATCGGTGGCGAGGAAGATAAACGGAAAGCTGAAGGCGCCCCAGGTGGTATGGAAACCAAACAGAGTAATGGGCAGCTGAACCAGATAGTTGCTGGAGGTAATCACCAGTACGTGGAACAAGGAGAGCCAGATAAGCGCATGCTTCCGCTGGCGCGGCGTTAAAGCGATCATAATGTACCTTTTTTACGTTGGGGTGAGGGAACCCAGTCTTCATTCAGCGCCTTGCGCAGCGCTAACGCTTAGCGGCTGGCAAGGCTATAGCGATAAAGGGCGTAACCGTCCTGTCGCGGGCGCATCTTACCGCGTTATCTGCTGTTTGCAACGCTTAGTTTTCACGCAAACGTTAACCTGCGCGGTCAGCTTGCGTCACCGGACGTCAGGGGTAAAATAGCGCTTACCAACCGCTACGTTGAGACAATTATGAACGATCTATTCGCCAATCCCGATCAAACCCTGGATGCGCTGGGCCTGCGCTGTCCTGAGCCGGTGATGATGGTGCGCAAAGCGGTGCGCCATATGCAGGAAGGGGAAACGCTGTTGATTATTGCCGACGATCCGGCCACCACGCGCGATATTCCCGGCTTCTGCCGTTTTATGGAACACACGCTGGTGGCGCAGGCGATTGATGAGAAGCCCTACCGCTATCTGCTGCGCAAGGGGCTTGCCTGAGCTTTAATAGAGCCAGAGCGAGCGGGCGATCATAAAGTGCCCGGCAAAATAGCAGGCGGCGACAATAGCGTTATCCGCCGTAAAACGTTTGCGGAAGTGGCTGATAAACCAGACCAGGTTCGCCAGCGTCAGTAACGTAGCGCCCGCTACCAGAGAAAAGCTGTAGTCGGTTGGACGGAACCAGTACAGCTCGGCGGCCAGCCAGTTCATTACCAGCGTCATGCCGATAAAGGTGCAGACCGGCCAGCGCAGCTCCTCCAGTCGCGACCAGATAATTGCGATCCAGACGGCGCCAACGATCAACATGATTAACGGGATGGGCCAGAAAAAGCTCATCGTCATATGACTGGCGAAATTAATGGTGTAGAGCAGATGCGCCAGAAAGAAGGCGCCGAGGGCATACATCATGCGCTGGCGCGGCAGCAGGGTCAGCGCATCGCCCGCCATGGTAGCCAGCAGGCCCAGCAGGATTAAATAGTCGCTGGGATTGAGCGTCGGCGCCTGCCATGCCCACGCCAGCAGCAGCAGCAGGGTAACGGGCTTGAACAGCCAGCGCTGCCACTGCGGGCCGCGGTAAGTGGCATCGACATACAGCCAGCCGGAAAAAAGTACTGCAAGAAACGACCAAATCATGGAGTTTTCCTTTTTGACAAAGGGGCGTTGTCAGCATGCGCATCATCGTCACGGCGCTAACTAACATCGCTATTTTATTAACAATCCTGCACAGAGTTTAGGTTAGCGGGGCGCAATGTGACAACGGCGGCGCGCTGGCGGTATCCCTGAGGTGTGGAAAAAGAGCGGAAACGGAGCCTGACAGCGAAGATGAGCAAGCCCCCACTAATTTTCTTAATCGTATTAGCGATAATTGCGGTACTGGCCTCGCGTCAGTTCATTAAGCAGCGCCGTGAAGCGGCGCAAAACGAGGCGGCGCCGCTGCGATCGCTGCTGGTGGAGGTTAAAGAGAAGCGCACAGCGCCGGTAACGGACCGCCGTTCACGCCAGCGTGAGGCGATCGCCGGGGAGGAGATGCGCTACGAGGCGTGGTTTCAGCCGCTCAACGGCGCCGCAGAGATCAAACTGAAAGTAACGGCTGCCGCCTGGCAGCAGCTGGATAAGGGCGTAGAGGGCGAACTGCAGGTGCAGGGCACCCGCTTTATCTCTTTTACGCCGCGCAGGCCCTGAAGCGTTACTGCTTTGGATAATGCTTTTTTTGCCAGGCGAGCAGCTCAAAAACGCCGAAAAAGAAGATCTTAATCTGCGTCAGGCGGCTCAGCTTCGCGCTATCCTTCGGCTGGGTCGCCCGCAGCAGCACCAGCTGCAGACCATGCATAATCACCATAAAGATCAGCGCAATATCGACAAAATATTTCAGCGGCTTCGGAAACGGCTGCAGCAGATTCAGTAACAGAAAGGCCCACACAAACACCATCATCAAACGCCCCAGATTAAGCCACATCTTCCTGCTCCTGTACTGTGCCGGTACGGCGGTATAAGCGGTAAGCTACCTGGCCCGCGACTTTTTCCCGGTGCAGCTGCCAGTTAACCGGCACCGGCGGCGCGCCGTTTTCCACTTCGCTTTCAACATAGATCAGCGCATCGTCAGCCAGCCAGCCGTTGCTCTCCAGCAGGCGCAGCGTTTCATCCAGCAGGCCTTTACGAAACGGCGGATCGATAAACACTATCTGATAAGCATCGCCCTGCTGCGCCAGCCAGCTCAGGGTATTGGTCTGAACTACCTGCGCATTGCCGGCCTTCAGGGTTTGCAGATTGCGCGTTAACTGCTGCGCAACCGCTTTTTCCAGCTCCAGCAGCGTCGCCGATGCGGCGTAGCGCGAGAGTGCCTCAAGGCCGAGCGCGCCGCTGCCGGCGAAGCAGTCGAGACAGCGCGCCTGCTGAATTTCAGGCGCCAGCCAGTTAAACAGCGTTTCACGTACGCGATCGGTCGTTGGACGCAGGCCGGCGCTGTCCGGCACCGGCAGTTTTCGTCCACGCCACTGGCCGCCGATAATGCGAATTTGGCCGGCGGCGCTGCGGTTTTTTTTATTCATGCTGCTCACAACTCGTCATAATTTGTTGCGTAGTTTAACGGGCGAAAGCGGTTGAGGAAACGTTAAAAAGGGTGCTGGTGTTGCGCTGGCTGGAAAGTGTTAGACTAATGAATTCTTTATCAGAGAATTTTTTCAGCCCGGCGCGACAGACGCCCGGATGAAAGCCATCGAGGAGTGTAGTCACACAATGGCAAAAGAGAAAAAGCGTGGCTTTTTTTCCTGGCTGGGATTTGGGCGTGAAGAGACGCCTGCGCAGCCGGAAGAACAAAAAGAGACGTTAACGCAGCAAACGGAAGCCGCCGCTGAAAGCGATGCGTCCACCGCGACGCCAGCGCCTGCTGAACAGCTTGCTGAGGAGATTGTCGCGACGACGGAAGAGGTTGCGCGCCAGGAAGAAGCGCGTTCCGCGCCGGTTGAAGAAGAGGTTCTGCCGGAGGCAACCGCGCCGGTTGAAGCCGTCGCGCCAGCTGAAGAAGAGGTTCTGCCGGAAGCAACCGCGCCGGTCGAAGCCGCCGCGCCGGCTGTAGAAGAGGTTCTGCCGGAAGCAATCGCGTCGGTTGAAGCCGTCGCGCCGGCTGAAGAAGAGGTTCTGCCGGAAGCAACCGCGTCGGTCGAAGCCGTCGCGCCGGCTGAAGAAGAGGTTTTGCCGGAAGCGACTAAGCCAGCAGAATTCACCGCGCCGCCTGAGGCCGATCGCCTTGCTGAAGCGCCAACAGCCGCCGAAGAGAAAGATGCGGTTATCGCTGCCGAGGTTGCCGTTGCCGTCGCGCTTTCCGATACGCATCAGCCGGATGCCGCGCTGGAAGAAGAAGTGCCGCTGGCGGATGATGAGCTGACGGCGCTGGCGTTAGCGCAAGAAGCGCCTGAAGAAGCTCCCTTAGTCGCCGCGCCCGTTGAACAGGAGCGCCCAACCAAAGAGGGCTTCTTTGCCCGCCTGAAGCGTAGCCTGGTGAAAACGCGGCAAAACCTTGGCTCCGGCTTTGTCAGCCTGTTCCGCGGCAAAAAGATCGACGATGAACTGTTTGAAGAGCTGGAAGAGCAGCTGCTGATCGCAGACGTAGGCGTTGAAACCACGCAGCGCATTATCAACAGCCTGACCCAGCAGGCGAACCGTAAACAGCTACGCGATGCTGAGGCGCTGTACGGCCTGCTGAAAGCGGAGATGGCCGGTATTCTGCACCAGGTGGACGCGCCGCTGGAGGTAAGCGGTAAAACGCCGTTTGTCATCCTGATGGTCGGCGTAAACGGCGTCGGGAAAACCACCACCATCGGCAAGCTGGCGCGTCAGTATCAGGCGCAGGGCAAATCAGTAATGCTGGCGGCCGGCGATACCTTCCGCGCCGCCGCGGTTGAGCAGCTGCAGGTATGGGGCGAGCGTAACCATATTCCGGTTGTCGCCCAGCATACCGGCGCTGATTCCGCCTCGGTAATTTTCGATGCGATTCAGGCGGCCAGGGCGCGCGGCGTGGACGTTTTAATCGCTGATACCGCCGGACGTCTGCAAAATAAAGCGCATCTGATGGAAGAGCTGAAGAAAATCGTTCGCGTAATGAAAAAGCTCGACGAGCAGGCGCCGCATGAAGTGATGCTAACTATCGACGCCAGCACCGGCCAGAACGCCGTCAGCCAGACTAAACTGTTCCACGAAGCGGTGGGTCTGACGGGGATCACCCTGACCAAGCTGGATGGTACGGCAAAAGGCGGCGTGATCTTCTCGGTGGCGGACCAGTTCAGTATCCCGATTCGCTTTATCGGTGTCGGAGAGGGCATCGATGATTTACGGCCATTTAAGGCCGAAGATTTTATTGAGGCATTGTTTGCCCGAGAGGATTAAACCAGGATGATTCGCTTTGAAGAGGTCAGTAAGGCTTATCTCGGCGGTCGGCAAGCGCTGCAGGGCGTAGATTTTCATCTGCAACCTGGCGAAATGGCGTTTCTGACCGGACATTCCGGCGCAGGGAAAAGCACCCTGTTGAAGCTGATTTGCGGCATTGAACGCCCCAGCGCGGGCCGGATCTGGTTCAGCGGACACGATATCAGTCGGCTGAAAAATAGCGAGGTGCCTTTTCTGCGTCGTCAGATAGGCATGATCTTTCAGGATCACCACCTGCTGATGGATCGCACGGTCTATGACAACGTGGCGATCCCGCTGATCATCGCTGGCGCCAGCGGTGAAGATATTCGTCGCCGCGTCTCCGCCGCGCTGGATAAAGTGGGCCTGCTCGACAAAGCGAAAAGTTTTCCTGTTCAGCTGTCAGGCGGTGAGCAGCAGCGCGTTGGCATCGCCCGCGCGGTGGTAAACAAACCGGCGGTGCTGCTGGCCGATGAGCCAACCGGCAACCTGGATGAGGCGCTGTCGGAAGATATTTTGCGCCTGTTTGAAGAATTTAACCGCGTCGGAGTCACCGTTCTGATGGCAACCCATGATATGGGGCTGATCGCCCGCCGTCGCTATCGCGTGATGCGGCTCAGCCAGGGAAGACTGCACGGAGGCGAACATGGCGAATAAACGCAACAGGCGCGCGCCGGCGGCGGCGAAAGCCAGGGCGCCGCAGCCGAAAAGCAAGGCGCTGAAGGGCGGCTGGCAGGAGCAGTGGCGCTACGCCTGGCGCGGCACGCTCTCCGATATGTGGCGTCAGCCGCTGGCTACGCTGCTGACGGTGATGGTTATCGCCATCTCGCTGACGCTGCCGAGCGTGTGCTACATGGTGTGGAAAAACGTCAGCCAGGCGGCGGAGCAGTGGTATCCCACGCCGCAGCTGACGCTCTATCTGTCGAAAACGCTGGATGATACGGCGGCAGAAAATGTGGCGGCGGCGCTGAAGAAAGAGCCGGGCGTAGCGAAGGTCAACTATCTGTCGCGCGAAGAGGCGCTGGGCGAATTTCGCAACTGGTCCGGTTTCGGCGGCGCGCTGGATATGCTGGAGCAAAACCCGCTGCCGGCGGTAGTGATCGTTACGCCTGAGCTGACTTTCCAGAATGAGAAGACGCTGCAAACGCTGCGCGAGCGCGTTCAGCATATCGATGGCGTTGACGATGTACGTATGGATGACAGCTGGTTTGCCCGCCTGGCGGCGCTGACCGGCCTGGTAGGACAGGTTGCCACGCTAATCGGCATTCTGATGGTGGTGGCGGTATTTCTGGTTATCGGCAACAGCGTGCGGCTCAGCATCTTCGCCCGTCGCGATACCATTAACGTGCAGAAACTGATCGGCGCTACCGATGGCTTTATCCTGCGTCCCTTCCTGTATGGCGGGGCGCTGCTGGGCCTGAGCGGCGCGGTGCTGTCGCTGATCCTGTCCCAGGCGCTGGTACTGCGGCTGGAATCGGTAGTGGCGCAGGTTGCCAGCGTGTTTGGCACCACCTTCCGCATCAGCGGCCTGTCGTGGGATGAGAGCCTGCTGCTGCTGCTGCTGTCGGCAATGATCGGCTGGATTGCCGCCTGGTTAGCCACCGTGCAACATTTACGTCGTTTTACGCCACAGTAACGTTTTTTTGGTATAATCTTCCTCTGCTGCATGACGTCCGTGCCGCAGAGGAAGCTCCCCGCATTTTCCTTTCCCGGCAGCGCCTGACGTCCTTATCTTGTGTATAAAATATTCACGGTATAAAGTTGAGCTTGTGGATAACTTCGCTATCTAACGAAGTAGCACAGATTGCTTTGAGATTTCATGGCGGGTTCCTGTATTTTGGGGAATCGCGCAGAAGGAAATCGTGCGGCAATAATGATAACTATGAGAGGGTTTGAATGACCAAAGAAATGCACACTTTAGCTATTGCTCCTCTTGGTAATCTGGAGTCCTACATCCGGGCTGCCAACGCCTGGCCGATGCTGACGGCGGAAGAGGAAAAAGCGCTGGCTGAACGGCTGCATTACCAGGGCGATCTGGATGCGGCTAAAACGCTGATCCTGTCTCACCTCCGCTTTGTTGTTCATATCGCTCGTAATTATGCGGGCTACGGCCTGCCGCAGGCGGATTTAATTCAGGAAGGGAACATCGGCCTGATGAAGGCGGTGCGCCGCTTTAACCCGGAAGTAGGGGTGCGTCTGGTTTCTTTCGCCGTGCACTGGATTAAAGCAGAAATCCACGAGTACGTGTTGCGCAACTGGCGCATCGTAAAAGTTGCTACTACTAAAGCGCAGCGCAAGCTGTTCTTTAACCTGCGTAAAACCAAGCAGCGTCTGGGCTGGTTTAACCAGGATGAAGTGGAAATGGTAGCGCGCGAGCTGGGCGTCAGCAGTAAAGACGTGCGTGAGATGGAATCGCGTATGGCCGCGCAGGATATGACCTTTGACCTGACCTCGGATGACGAAGCAGGCGAAGGCAAAAGCATGGCGCCGGTGCTTTATCTGCAGGATAAAACCTCTGACTTTGCCGACGGCATTGAAGAGGATAACTGGGAAAGCCATGCGGCTGATAAACTCAGCGATGCCTTGCAGGGGCTGGATGAGCGCAGCCAGCATATTATTCGCGCCCGCTGGCTGGACGACGAGAACAAAACCACGCTGCAGGAGCTGGCGGATAAATATGGCGTTTCCGCTGAGCGCGTGCGCCAGCTGGAAAAGAACGCTATGAAAAAATTACGCCTGGCGATAGAAGCATAACGCGCCAGCGTAAAAACGGGCGGCCAACGAGCCGCCCTTTTTGTTGCGCGCTGCGCCGCTCGCCAGCCGCCGTTGCCGGAAGGCGACTTTCCTGAGCGCCTTTCCCTATTCTCTGCTGTAAACCCAGCCGTCCGCCTGGGTGCGAAAGCCGCACGCCTGCATAAAGGCGGCGATAATTCGCTGATCGGCGCGACCGTCATCGGCGATCCACAGCTGCGTCAGCGACGGGTTTTGCGCGATCGTCTCTTGCAGCAGATAGCTTCCAACGCCGCGACGGCGCGTTACCTCCCGGACTTCCAGCCTCTCCAGCTTTCCCTGCGTACCGCGAATAGTCAGCTCGACGGCCGCCAGCAGGCGATCGTTAAAGCGTGCGGCGTAGAGCCGGTGGTTCTCGTTCAGCGTGCTTTCCAGAGCGCGGCCATCTACTCCCGGCCAGATTTTGCCAAGATCGATGCGGTCCTGTTCGCTGAGCTGTTGCAGCCTGATGATAGTCAGTTTCATGAGATAACCCGTAGCCGGTAAAAGAGATATTGTAGCGAAGCTGCGGCAAAAGGAACCTGTAAGCCGTTATGTACGAAAACAAAGCGATCTGTTTTTTGCCAGCCGCATATTCTGCGTAAACACTTATAACAGCGCCGCTTGCCAGCATAACGCGCTGGCACAGAGGGGGAAACGCCACCGTAATCACCAGAGGATTGTCCTGTCAGTACCGTTAGTTTTTGCCTTTCTCAGTTGATTTACAGAAGAAAACTCCTGTTTAATGGTCTGAAAAATAAAGCGTTATTGACAAAATAACGGGTGAATGAGCCTAACTCCTTCACTGCAAACGAATTTTGTTCAATAGCCAGCGAAAATAAACACAACAAACACAACAGATGGGGAAGTCGAATGAAGATCAGTCAAGGGCGCGTAATGCTGGCGGGATGTGTGGCTTTGGCAATGAGCCATGCGGCGCTGGCGCAGGATATTAAAGTGGCGATTGTCGGCGCGATGTCTGGCCCGGTCGCGCAGTATGGCGATATGCAGTTCACCGGCGCGACGCAGGCGATAGCCGATATCAACGCCAAAGGCGGCGTCAACGGCAATAAGCTGGTGGCGGTAAAATATGATGACGCCTGCGATCCTAAACAGGCAGTGGCGGTGGCTAACAAGGTGGTGAACGAGGGGATCCGCTACGTAATTGGCCACCTCTGCTCTTCTTCCACCCAGCCAGCATCTGATATTTACGAAGATGAAGGCATTCTGATGATCACGCCTGCCGCTACCGCGCCCGATCTGACTTCGCGCGGCTATCAGCTGATTATGCGTACCACCGGGCTTGATTCCGATCAGGGGCCAACCGCGGCCAAATATATTCTTGAGGTGATTAAACCGCAGCGCATCGCTATCGTGCATGATAAACAGCAGTATGGCGAAGGGCTGGCGCGTTCGGTGCAGGCGAGCCTGAAAAAAGCTGACGCGCCGGTCGCCCTGTTTGAAGGCGTTACCGCAGGCGATAAAGATTTCTCTACCCTGGTGGCGCGCCTGAAAAAGGAGAATATCGACTTTGTTTACTTCGGCGGCTACTACCCGGAAATGGGGCAGATTGTGCGTCAGGCCCGCGCGGCCGGCCTGAAGACCCAGTTTATGGGGCCGGAAGGCGTAGGCAATGCCTCGCTCTCGAATATTGCGGGCGCCGCTTCTGAAGGCATGCTGGTTACCCTGCCGAAACGCTATGACCAGGTTGCCGCCAACCAGCCGATTGTCGAGGCGATCAAAGCGAAAAAACTGGATGCTACCGGGCCGTTCGTCTGGACCACCTATGCGGCGCTGCAGTCGCTGGCTACCGGCATGGAACGCAGTAAGAGCGAAGAGCCGGCGGACATCGCGAAAAATCTCAGGGAAGGCCAGCCGGTGCCGACGGTAATGGGCAACCTGAGCTGGGATCAAAAGGGCGATCTGAAAGGCTTTGAGTTCGGCGTGTTTACCTGGCATGCCGACGGCACTTCAACCGCGGTGAAATAACTTACGCTACCGATCGTTCATTATGCGGCAGGTAGGGGTCAGATTGCGCTGGCCCCAGGCCGCTCTGCATTTGCTTAAAGACGGACGTTTTTTCGCTGTGGGCTATGCCGCTCAGCTTTGTTGGGGTGTATGTTATGTCCGAGCAGTTTCTCTATTTTCTACAGCAGTTGCTTAATGGCGTGACCTTAGGCAGCACCTATGCGCTGATCGCCATCGGCTACACCATGGTGTACGGCATTATCGGCATGATTAACTTCGCCCACGGCGAAGTGTATATGATCGGCAGCTATGTCTCTTTTATCGTTATCGCCGCGTTGATGATGGTCGGCGTCGATACCGGCTGGCTGCTGATCGGCGCAGGTTTTCTCGCCGCGATCGTTATCGCCAGCGCCTATGGCTGGAGCATCGAACGCGTCGCCTATAAGCCGGTGCGCTCATCCAAGCGCCTGATTGCACTAATCTCCGCCATCGGCATGTCGATCTTCCTGCAAAACTACGTCAGCCTGACGCAAGGCTCGCGCGATCTGGCGCTGCCGGGACTGGTCAGCGGGCGGCTAACGCTGGGAGAAAGCAACGGCTTCGCCGCCACCATCAGCACTATGCAGGTAGTGATCTGGCTGGTGACGTTCTGCGCCATGCTGGCGCTGACGCTGTTTATCCGCTACTCGCGTATGGGGCGCGCCTGCCGCGCCTGCGCCGAAGATCTGAAAATGGCCAGCCTGCTCGGCATCAATACCGATCGCGTTATCTCGCTGACCTTTGTGATCGGCGCGGTGATGGCGGCGGTAGCGGGCGTGCTGCTGGGGCAGTTTTACGGCGTGATCAACCCCTATATCGGCTTTATGGCCGGAATGAAAGCCTTTACCGCGGCGGTGCTGGGCGGCATCGGCAGCATTCCCGGCGCCATGCTGGGCGGCCTGGTGCTGGGCATCGCCGAAGCGCTGACCTCCGCCTATCTCAGTACCGAATATAAAGATGTGGTCTCTTTTGCATTGCTGATTGTGGTGCTGCTGGTAATGCCTACCGGCATTCTCGGACGCCCGGAGGTAGAAAAAGTATGAAGCCCGCCGACCTGTTGAATGCCCTTATTTCGGCGCTGATGCTGCTGATTCTGGCCGCCTTCTTTATGGGGCTGCGGCTTACCCTCGACGGCACGCGGCTGGTGGTAGAAAACGCGGGCAGCGTGCGCTGGAACTGGATCGCCGTCGGCTGCGCGGTGGTATTTATTTTCCAGCTGCTGCGCCCGCTGTTCGCGCGCAGCCTGAAGCGCAGCGGCGGCAGCGGCCTGGTACTGCCGAGTTTCGACGGCAGCACGCGCAGGCAGAAACTGCTGGCGCTGCTGTTTATCGTCGCGGCGGTCATCTGGCCGTTTATCGTTTCGCGCGGCACGGTGGATATCGCTACCCTGACGCTGATATATGTGATGCTTGGCCTCGGACTGAACGTGGTGGTGGGGCTGTCCGGCCTGCTGGTATTAGGCTATGGCGGTTTCTATGCCATCGGCGCCTATACTTTTGCGCTGCTGAATCACTACTACGGCCTCGGTTTCTGGCAGTGTTTGCCGCTGGCGGGGCTGGTCGCCGCGCTGTTTGGCCTGCTGCTGGGATTTCCGGTATTGCGCCTGCGCGGCGACTATCTGGCGATTGTGACGCTCGGCTTCGGCGAGATCGTGCGTATTCTGCTGCTGAACAATACCGCCTTTACCGGCGGCCCGAACGGTATCAGCCAGATCCCAAAACCGACCTTTTTCGGTCTGGAGTTTAACCGCAGCCCGCGCGACGGCGGCTGGGACACCTTTCACCACTTTTTCGATCTGAAATACGATCCCAGCGACCGCATTATTTTCCTCTATCTGGTGGCGCTGCTGCTGGTAGTGCTGACGCTGTTTGTCATTAACCGGCTGTTGCGTATGCCGCTGGGGCGCGCCTGGGAAGCGCTGCGCGAAGATGAGATCGCCTGTCGTTCGCTGGGGCTTAGCCCAACGCGCATCAAGCTGACCGCCTTTACCATCAGCGCCGCCTTTGCCGGTTTCGCCGGCAGCCTGTTTGCCGCGCGCCAGGGCTTTATCAGCCCGGAATCCTTTACCTTCGCCGAATCGGCGTTTGTGCTGGCGATAGTGGTGCTGGGCGGGATGGGATCGCAGCTGGCAGTGATCCTGGCGGCGATACTGCTGGTAGTCTCCCGCGAGCTGATGCGCGATTTAAATGAGTACAGCATGCTGGTGCTGGGCGCGCTAATGGTGCTGATGATGATCTGGCGTCCGCAGGGACTGTTGCCGATGCAGCGTCCGCACCTGGAGCTGAAGCGTAACCAACAGGGAGAGCGGGCATGAACCAGCCTTTGCTGGCCGTAAACGGCCTGATGATGCGCTTCGGCGGCCTGCTGGCGGTAAATAACGTGGCGCTTGAGCTGCGCCAGCAGGAGATCGTTTCACTTATTGGCCCGAACGGCGCCGGAAAAACCACGGTTTTTAACTGCCTGACCGGTTTTTATAAGCCGACCGGCGGCGTCATTATGCTGCGCGATCGCCAGCTGGCCGGGCTGCCGGGCCAGCAGATCGCCCGCATGGGGATCGTGCGCACCTTTCAGCATGTGCGCCTGTTCCGTGAAATGACGGTGATTGAAAATCTGCTGGTGGCGCAGCATCAGCATCTGAAAAGCGGTCTTTTTTCCGGTCTGCTGAAAACCCCGGCTTTTCGCCGCAGCGAAAGCGAAGCGCTCGATTTTGCCGCCAGCTGGCTACAGCGCGTCGGGCTGTTGGAAATGGCGAATCGCCAGGCGGGCAACCTGGCCTATGGGCAGCAGCGACGGCTGGAGATCGCCCGCTGCATGGTGACGCGCCCGGAAATTCTGATGTTGGATGAGCCGGCGGCGGGCCTTAACCCGAAAGAGACGCACGAGCTGGATGCGTTGATCGCCGAGCTGCGTAGCGAACATAAGGTATCGGTATTGTTGATTGAGCATGATATGAAGCTGGTGATGGGCATTTCCGATCGGATCTACGTAGTGAATCAGGGAACGCCGCTGGCAAACGGCACGCCGGAAGAGATACGCAACAACCCGGATGTGATCCGCGCCTATTTAGGGGAGGCATAATATGGCGACGCCGATTTTAACGCTCAGCAACGTCAGCGCCCACTACGGCAAGATTCAGGCGCTGCATCAGGTCAGCCTGCATATCCAGCAGGGAGAGATTGTTACGCTGATTGGCGCCAACGGCGCCGGAAAAACCACGCTGCTCGGCACGCTGTGCGGCGAACCGCGCGCCTCGGAAGGCGTCATCACCTTTGACGGTAAAGCGATTACCGACTGGCAAACGGCGCGCATTATGCGCGAGGCGATCGCCATCGTGCCGGAAGGGCGGCGAGTGTTTTCACGTATGACGGTAGAGGAGAATCTGGCGATGGGCGGCTTCTTCGCCAGCCGCCAGCAGTATCAGCAGCGTATCGAGCGCGTTTACCACCTCTTCCCGCGTCTGCTGGAGCGGCGAGTGCAGCGAGCCGGCACCATGTCCGGCGGCGAACAGCAGATGCTGGCTATCGGCCGCGCGCTGATGAGCCAGCCGCGCCTGCTGCTGCTGGACGAGCCGTCGCTCGGCCTGGCGCCGATTATCATTCAGCAAATTTTCGATACCATCGAGCAGCTGCGGCAGGAGGGGATGACCATCTTCCTGGTGGAGCAGAACGCCAATCAGGCGCTGAAGCTGGCCGATCGCGGCTACGTGCTGGAAAACGGGCGCGTGGTGCTGGAGGACAGCGGCGACGCGCTGTTGGCGAATGAGGCGGTGCGCAGCGCCTATCTGGGCGCATAACGTCGTCGGGCCGTCCGGCGCGCGCCGGGCGGCCGCTTTACCTTAGCCTGGCTGACAATCAGCGGCGGAGCGCCGCTTTAGCTTTCACGCGTCTGACAGCCGGCGGCGGAGCGTCAGCCGCGCTCCGTTGCGCGCCGCTTTACCCGCCTCTCCCTGCAACCTTGCTGTCATTTCGGCGTCATTGAACGGTTATCTTTCCGTCATTTTTCCGTGTCATGTTACTTCGCGAACGGCAAAAAACCGTGATTTCGTACAGACCTACAACGGCACAGGAAAATGCTATGTCCTCTCTTACGTTTCGTCATACCGCTCTCAGCGTGCTGCTGGGGCTGGCTCTGAGCAGCAACGCCCTGGCCGCGACGGACATTCCGTTCTGGCATTCAATGGAAGGCGAATTGGGTAAAGAAGTGGATTCGCTGGCAGAACGTTTTAACCAGGCTCATCCCGATTACAAGATCGTTCCGGTCTACAAAGGCAACTATGAGCAGAGCCTGGCGGCTGGCATCGCTGCGGTGCGTACCGGCAAGGCGCCGGCGATTTTACAGGTTTACGAAGTCGGCACCGCCACCATGATGGCCTCGCGCGCTATCAAGCCGGTCTATCAGGTGTTTAACGATGCGGGCATCAGCTTCGATGAAAGCCAGTTTGTGCCGACGGTAGCGGGTTACTACACCGAGGCAAAGAGCGGTCATCTGCTGTCGCAGCCGTTTAACAGCTCCACGCCGGTGCTTTACTACAACAAAGATGCGTTTAAAAAAGCGGGGCTCGATCCTGAACAGCCGCCAAAAACCTGGCAGCAGCTGGCGAAAGATACCGCAGCGCTGCGGCAGGCGGGCATTAAGTGCGGCTATGCCAGCGGCTGGCAGGGCTGGATTCAGATTGAAAACTTCAGCGCCTGGCACGGCCTGCCGGTAGCCACGGAAAACAACGGTTTCGGCGGCGCCAGCGCGCAGCTGATTTTTAATCAGCCGGCGCAGGTGCGTCATATCGCCATGCTGGAAGAGATGAACAAGAAAGGGGATTTCACCTATTTTGGCCGCAAGGATGAATCCACCGAAAAGTTCTATAACGGCGACTGCGCCATCACTACCGCCTCCTCCGGTTCGCTGGCGGATATTCGTCAACACGCCAAATTCAGCTACGGCGTAGGCATGATGCCTTACGACGAAAGCGTGCCTGGCGCACCGCAAAACGCCATTATCGGCGGCGCCAGCCTGTGGGTGATGCAGGGCAAAGACAGCAATAGCTATAAAGGCGTCGCGGAGTTCCTGCAATTTCTGACCCAGCCGGAAATCGCCGCCGAGTGGCATCAGAAAACCGGCTATCTGCCGGTGACGAAGGCCGCTTACGATTTAACCCGTCAGCAGGGCTACTATGAGCAGAACCCCGGCGCGGATATCGCCACCCGCCAGATGCTGAACAAGCCGCCGCTGCCGTTCACCAGGGGGCTGCGTCTTGGCAATATGCCGCAAATCCGCACCATCGTCGATGAAGAGCTGGAGAGCGTCTGGAGCGGCGCTAAAACGCCGCAGGCGGCGCTGGATAGCGCCGTACAGCGCGGCAACCTGCTGCTGCGTCGCTTTGAACAACAGGTGAAATAACCCTGAGCCGGGCGGCGCGAGCGGCCCGGCGTTTTGCCGTTTGCAAGCGCGTTTTACCTGTCGCCCTGCTATGGAAGGACCTCATGTCCAGCTCTCGTCCCGTTTTTCATTCGCGCTGGCTGCCCTGGGCGCTGGTGCTGCCTCAGCTGCTGATTACGCTGATCTTCTTTATCTGGCCCGCCGGAGAAGCGCTCTGGTATTCGCTGCAAAGCGTCGATCCCTTCGGCTTCTCCAGCACCTTTGTCGGCCTGGAAAATTTCCGCCGCCTGCTGGATGACAGCTATTATCTGGCCTCTTTCTGGACCACGCTGCTGTTCAGCGCGCTGGTTACCGGCTGCGGGCTGATTATTTCGCTGCTGTTCGCCGCGCTGACGGATTATGTGCTGCGCCTGCGCCGCTTCTACCAGACGCTGCTGCTGTTGCCCTATGCGGTAGCGCCGGCGATCGCGGCGGTGCTGTGGATGTTCCTGTTTAATCCCGGCATCGGATTGATTAGCCATTTTCTGCATGAGCAGGGCTATAACTGGAATCATGCGCAGAGCAGCGGCCAGGCGATGTTTCTGGTGGTTCTGGCCTCGGTCTGGCAGCAGATCAGCTATAACTTTCTGTTTTTCTTCGCCGCGCTGCAGTCGATTCCGCGTTCGCTGGTGGAGGCCGCCGCCATCGACGGCGCCGGGCCGGTACGGCGCTTCTTTCATCTGGCGCTGCCGCTGATCGCGCCGGTCAGTTTCTTTTTGCTGGTGGTCAATCTGGTCTACGCCTTTTTCGATACCTTTCCGGTGATTGACGCGGCGACCCAGGGCGGGCCGGTGCAGGCAACCACCACGCTGATTTATAAAATCTATCGCGAAGGCTTTGCCGGGCTGGATCTCTCCTCGTCCGCCGCGCAGTCGGTGGTGCTGATGTTTTTGGTGATCGTTTTAACGGTAATTCAGTTCCGCTACGTCGAGCGTAAGGTGCGTTATCAATGATTGAAAACCGACGCGGGCTGGATATTTTCAGCCATCTGATGCTGATTCTCGGCATTCTGACCATCCTGTTTCCGCTCTGGGTGGCGTTTGTCGCCGCCACGCTGGATAACCAGCAGATCTTCCAGGTGCCGATGACGCTGATCCCCGGCAATCAGCTGTGGCATAACCTGCGCGAAATCTGGCTGCATGGCGTCAGCAGCAACAGCGCGCCGATGAGCGTGCTGCTGTTCAACAGTACGCTGATGGCGCTGGGCATTACGTGCGGCAAAATCATCGTCTCGATCCTGTCTGCTTTTGCGCTGGTCTGGTTTCGCTTTCCGCTGCGTAACCTGGTGTTCTGGATGATCTTTATTACCCTGATGCTGCCGGTAGAGGTGCGTATCTTCCCAACGGTCGAGGTGGTGGCGAATCTCAGTCTGCTCGACAGCTACAGCGGCTTAACGCTGCCGCTGATGGCGTCGGCGACCGCCACCTTTCTTTTTCGTCAGTTTTTTCTTTCGCTGCCGGATGAGCTGATCGAGGCGGCGCGCATTGACGGCGCCGGACCGATGCGCTTCTTCCTCGATATCGTGCTGCCGCTGTCGCGCACCAACCTGGCGGCGCTGTTCGTGATCACCTTTATCTACGGCTGGAATCAGTATCTCTGGCCCATTTTGATCACCAGCGACGCGCAGATGGGCACGGCGGTGGCCGGGATTCGCAGCATGATCTCTTCCGGCGAAGGCACCACCCGGTGGAATCTGGTGATGGCGGCGATGCTGTTGACGCTGATCCCGCCGGTGGCGGTGGTAATGGTAATGCAGCGGGCATTTGTACGTGGTCTGGTTGAAAGCGAGAAATAGACAATGGCAGCAGTAACCCTTCAGGCCGTGACGAAATCCTGGGACGGCAAACAGCAAATTATTCAGCCGCTGGACGTG
The DNA here is from genome assembly GCF_006517625.1 of Mixta tenebrionis. Taxonomy (GTDB): domain Bacteria; phylum Pseudomonadota; class Gammaproteobacteria; order Enterobacterales; family Enterobacteriaceae; genus Mixta; species Mixta tenebrionis. Next base: position 209,454 of record NZ_VHQI01000006.1, read on the forward strand.
GCGATCCGCAACGGCGAATTTATGGTGATCGTTGGGCCGTCCGGCTGCGGCAAATCGACGCTGCTGCGGATGGTGGCCGGGCTGGAGCGCGTCACCAGCGGCGATATCTATATCGACAGGCAGCGCGTTACCGAACTGGAGCCGAAAGATCGCGGCATTGCGATGGTGTTTCAGAACTATGCGCTCTATCCGCACATGACGGTGGCGGAGAATATGGGCTACGGCCTGAAAATTCGCGGCATGGGGCGTGAGCAGGTCCGCCGGCGGGTGCTGGAGACGGCGCGCAGCCTGGAGCTGGAGGCGCTGCTGCAACGGCATCCGCGCGAGCTTTCCGGCGGCCAGCGGCAACGGGTGGCGATGGGGCGCGCTATCGTGCGCGAGCCGGCGCTGTTTCTGTTTGATGAGCCGTTATCCAACCTCGATGCGCGCCTGCGGGTGCAGATGCGCCTGGAACTGCAGCAGCTGCACCGACGCCTGCAAACCACCAGCCTTTATGTTACCCACGATCAGGTTGAGGCGATGACGCTGGCGCAGCGGGTGATGGTAATGAACAAAGGCGTCGTTGAGCAGATCGGCACGCCGGTTGAGGTTTACGAACGGCCCGCCACGCGCTTTGTCGCCAGCTTTATCGGCGCGCCTGCGATGAACCTGCTGGAGGGCGTTTTCAGCCATGACGGCACCTCCTTTACGCTGGAAAGCGGCCTGACGCTGCCGCTGGCGACGGCGAGAACGCGCTGGGCGAATCAGACGGCAACGCTGGGCATTCGCCCGGAACATATCAGCCTGAGCAGCCAGCAGGCGGGCGGCGTGCCGTTAACCGTTGAAACGCTGGAGCTGCTGGGCGCTGATAATCTGGCGCACGGGCGCTGGGGCGGAAGGTCAGTTGTGGTACGCTTGCCGCATATTGAGCGTCCCGCGCCGGGCAGCACGCTGTGGCTGCATCTGCCTGACGCGGCGCTGCACTTCTTCACCCATGATGGAGCTCGACTGGAATGAATACCCATCCCTGGCCCTATCCGCGTATTGTCGCGCATCGCGGCGGCGGCAAGCTGGCGCCGGAAAACACCCTCGCGGCCATTGATGTCGGCGCCCGCTATGGTCACGCCATGATTGAGTTCGACGTCAAGCTGTCGCGCGATGAGCAGCTGTTTCTGCTGCATGACGATACGCTCGATCGCACCAGCAACGGCTGGGGCATTGCGGGCGAACTGCCGTGGGAAAAGCTGGCGCAGCTGGATGCCGGCGGCTGGTTCAGCCGGGCGTTCACAGCGGAGCCGCTGCCATTGCTGACCCAGGTGGCGGCCCGCTGTCGTCAGCATCAGCTGATGGCTAATATTGAAATCAAACCGACCGACGGCTGTGAAGCCGCAACCGGAAGGGCGGCGGCGCTGGCGGCGCGGGAGCTGTGGCGCGGCGAAACGCCGCCGCTGCTCTCTTCATTTTCCTTTGTCGCGCTGGAAGCGGCGATGCAGGCGGCGCCGGAGCTGCCGCGCGGCCTGCTGCTGGATGAGTGGCACGATGACTGGCTGAGTATGGCGCAGCAGCTGGATTGCGTTTCGCTGCACCTTAATCATCGCCTGCTGGATGCGGCGCGCACCGCCGCTATCAAACAGGCGGGGCTGCGCATTCTGGTATATACCGTCAATCAGCCCGCCCGCGCCCGCTTGCTGCTGGAATGGGGCGTGGATGCGATCTGCACCGATCGCATCGATATTATCGGTCCCGACTTTTGACTCTCAGCGGCCGTTCTGCTGATTAACCGGCGGATAGCGCGTCGCGTCGCCGGGCTGTGACTGCAGTACGCGCTGCTGCGTACTGTTGCGCTGTTCCTGCAGACGGCGCTGGGTTTGCTGCGTCTGCCATTGCTGATCCTGACGCAGCCGGTTTTGCTGCTGGATCTGATTTGACTGCATCTGGTTTTGCAGCCGCTGCTGGCTGGGGTTATAGCCAGGCTGGTTTGGATTATTGTTGTTGTTGCTATTCAGCGTATCCGCCATGCCGCTCAGCGGCAGCAGCGCGATAAACACCCACAGTAATTTTTTCACTTTACTCCTCCTTCCGGGGCGGCGAAGCCAGAACGGCGGCGTTGCCCGTTAGCCTGTTTAAGTTTAACTCACCCTGCGCCATCGACCGGTTAATTCCGCTTAGCCTGCGCGATATCTCATTTTTTTGGCTTAGTTTGTGCATGTTTATGGTGGGCAAACATAATGTAAAAAACCATAACAGGGGTAAACACCATGCAAAAAAGAGTGAAGGGATGGGGGCTGGCCGCTGCGCTGTTGGCGTCAATATGGGGCGCGCCGGCGCTGGCGCTGGTGCAGAGCGCGCCGCCGGTTTCATATGGCGTCGAAGCGGATACCTTTCATCCGGTCAGAGCGCGCCAGGGAATGGTGGCGTCGGTAGATGCGCTGGCTACGCAGGTGGGGGTGGATATCCTGCGCCAGGGCGGCAACGCGGTGGATGCCGCCGTCGCCGTTGGTTTTGCGCTGGCGGTAACCCACCCGCAGGCAGGCAACCTGGGCGGCGGCGGTTTTATGCTGTTGCGTACCGCCGCCGGTCAGGTCAGCGCGATCGATTTTCGTGAAGTCGCACCGGCCCGCGCCAGCCGCGATATGTTTCTGGATAAACAGGGCAATGCCGACAGCAAGCTATCGCTGACCTCGCCGTTAGCTTCCGGCACGCCCGGCACGGTGGCGGGTTTTGCGCTGGCGGCGGATAAGTATGGCACCCTGCCGCTGAGCCGCCTGCTGCAGCCGGCGATAGCGCTGGCGCGTGAGGGGATTGTGGTGAACGATGCGCTGGCTGACGATCTGAATACCTACGGCAAAGAGGTGCTGCTGGGCCATGACAACAGCCGGGCGATATTCTTCAAAGCGGACGGAACGCCTTATCAAAAAGGCGAGCGTCTGGTGCAGGCGAACCTGGCGCGCAGCCTGACGCTGATTGCTCAGCAGGGGCCGGATGCCTTTTACAAAGGCGAGATCGCCGATGAGATCGCTGCGGAAATGGCGCAGCATGGCGGGCTGATCGACAAACAGGATTTAGCCCGCTACCGGGCGCTGGAGCGTAAACCGATCGGCGGCAGCTATCGCGGCTACCAGATCTTTTCGATGCCGCCGCCCTCATCGGGCGGGATCCATATTGTTCAGATCCTGAATATCCTCGAAAACTTCGATCTGGCGAAGATGGGCTTCGGCAGCGCCGATGCGATCCAGGTGATGGCGGAGGCGGAGAAATATGCCTACGCCGACCGTTCGGAATATCTGGGCGATCCCGATTTCGTCAAGGTGCCATGGCAGGCGCTGACCAGCAAGGACTATGCGAAATCGCTGGCGCAGCAGATCGATATCGCCAAAGCGCGTCCGTCGGAACAGATTAAACCCGGCAAGCTGGCGCCCTATGAGAGCAATCAGACCACGCATTTCTCGGTGGTGGATAAAGCGGGCAACGCGGTTGCCGTTACCTACACGCTGAATACCAATTTCGGCAGCGGCATCGTCGCCGGAAAAAGCGGCATCTTACTGAACAACCAGATGGATGACTTTTCCGCCCGCCCCGGCACGCCCAATGTCTATGGTTTGATTGGCGGCGAAGCCAACGCCATTCAGCCCGGCAAGCGCCCGCTCTCCTCAATGTCGCCGACGATTGTGGTGAAAGACGGCAAAACCTGGCTGGTTACCGGCAGCCCCGGCGGCAGCCGCATCATCACCACCGTGCTGCAGATGGTAGTTAACAGTATCGATTTCGCGATGAACGTGGCGGAAGCGACCAGCGCGCCGCGCTTCCATCACCAGTGGCTGCCGGACCAGCTGCGGGTTGAGAAGGGCTTCAGTCCCGATACGCTGAAGCTGCTGAGCGCGAAAGGGCAAAATGTCCAGCTGCTGCCGGCGATGGGCAGCACGCAAAGCATTATGATCGGGCCGGATGGCACGCTGTACGGCGCTTCCGATCCGCGCACCCCGGACGATCTGACGGCAGGCTATTAGCGACCGCTCAGAAAAACGGCTGGCATAAGGCCGCGTTTGCCGGGCTTATTCCCGGTGAACGCGCTTAGCGAACGGCAGCGGCAAGAAAATTATCATAAAAGGGTTTACAGACGAGAATGATAATGATTATTATTGTCATGCACTCCGGCGAGACCCGCTAAGGACTCTCTGCGAAGGCACGACATTGCTCACATTGCTTCCAGTATTATCTTAGCCAGCCGGGTGCTGGCTTTTTTTTTGCCCGCTGCCGGCCTGGGCATGTTCCCTGTTGCCGCTTCCTCCATGCTTCATCAATCCGCCTGCCCTCTCTTTGTCGGGCAGCGGGAAAACCATTCATTTTTTTTGAACAGAGAGGTGAAGTTTTTCAGCTATCATTCAACCTGCTCCGGGCCCAGACTATAAAAAAACGTTGAGGAGCATTGAACATGATTTACTTACGCAAAGCTGAAGAACGCGGTCACGCCAACCACGGCTGGCTGGATAGCTGGCATACCTTTTCCTTCGCCAACTATTACGATGCCAACTTTATGGGCTTCTCCGCGCTGCGGGTAATTAACGAAGATGTGATTGACGCCGGCCAGGGCTTCGGCACCCATCCGCATAAAGATATGGAAATTCTGACCTACGTGCTTTCCGGCACCGTTGAGCATCAGGACAGCATGGGCAACAAAGAGCAGATCCCGGCGGGCGAGTTCCAGATTATGAGCGCCGGCACCGGCGTGCGCCACTCAGAATATAACGCCAGCAGCAGCGAGCCGCTGCATCTGTATCAGATCTGGATTATCCCGGAAAAAACCGGCATCGAACCGCGTTACGCTCAGCGCCGCTTTGCCGTGGTGCAGGGCCGCCAGCTGATCCTTTCGCCCGATGCGCGCGAAGGTTCGCTGAAGGTCTACCAGGATATGACGCTGTCGCGCTGGGTGCTGAAGGCGGGCGAGAGCGACAGCGTGACGCTGGATGCCGCGCGCCGCATCTGGATTCAGGTGGTGAAGGGCAATGTGCAGGTGAATGACCAGCCGGTCGCCACCAGCGATGCGCTGGCAATCTGGGATGAGAGTACGCTGCAGCTGCAGGCGAGCAGCGATGCGGAAATCCTGCTGTTCGATCTGCCGCCGGTCTGACCGTAAAAGGTTAACGCGTACTGAGCCGCCGTTCATCCTGTCCGGCGGCTTTTTTATTGGCTGCGCTAATTCCCGGTTAAATCAGGCCGCCGGCGCTGGTCCTGGGCAGGCGCCGTTATCGTCGCGTTTTCCCCGCTCGTGACGGCTGGCTTTTTTTTGTAAACTCAGCCTCATCTCTCTCTGCCCGGCGAATCATCATGAAGAAAAAAAGACCTGTGCTGCAGGACGTTGCCGATCGCGTCGGCGTGACGAAAATGACCGTCAGCCGCTACCTGCGCAATCCGCAGCAGGTATCCGCCGCGCTGGGGGCGAAAATCGCCGTCGCGCTGGATGAGCTGGGCTACATTCCCAACCGCGCGCCCGACATGTTATCCAACGCCACCAGCCGCGCCATCGGCGTGCTGCTGCCCTCGCTGACCAACCAGGTCTTCGCCGACGTGCTGCGCGGTATTGAAGCCGTTACCGATGAGGCCGGCTATCAGACGCTGGTGGGCCATTTCGGCTATAACGCGGAGAAAGAGGAGCTGCAGCTGCGCTCTCTGCTGGGTTGGAATATCGACGGCCTGATCCTGACCGAGCGAACCCACACTCCCGCCAGCCTGCGCATGATCGCAACCGCCGGTATCCCGGTCATTGAGATGATGGACAGCGTCTCTCCCTGCCTGGATATGGCGGTGGGCTTCGATAACGTTGAGGCGGCGCGTCAGATGACGCGCGCGATTCTGGCGAAAGGGCATCGCCATACCGTTTATCTTGGCGCGCGGCTGGATGAGCGCACGCTGCAAAAAGAGCAGGGCTATGCGCTGGCGATGCGCGAGGCGGGGCTGGAGCCGCGCAGCGTAATGATGGAGGAAGCCTCCTCGTTTAGCGCGGGCGCCATGCTGTTGTGCGAGGCGCGGCGCCGCTATCCGCAGACCGATAGCCTGTTCTGTACCAATGACGATTTGGCAATCGGTGCTATGTTTGAATGTCAGCGCCAGGGATTACGCGTACCGGAGCAGATGGCGATTGCCGGGTTTCACGGACACGATATTGCCCACGTGGTGACGCCAAAACTGGCGACGGTATTCACCCCGCGTGAGCGCATGGGACGTGAGGCGGCGACGCTTCTGCTGGCACGCATCGGCGGCGATAACAGCGTGCATCAGCCCATCGACGTAGGCTTTGCGATTGAGGAAGGGGAAAGCATCTGAACCGGATGTTTTTTTGAACTTGCTCACAATTCCAGGCTTTTCCTGCCCGGCGGGTTGCGCTGAACAGCGCACGTACTGAGAATGGATGCGCCGATGTTATCGGTAACATTTGCATTTTCATCTGCCGGAGCCAACAACAATGCAAACTCAGTCGCCGTCACATCACGTCTTTATCCTGATGGGCGTTTCGGGCAGCGGTAAATCCGCCGTTGCTTATGAAGTCTCGCACCAGCTGAAAACCGCGTTTCTCGACGGCGATTTTCTCCATCCGCGTGCCAATATTGAAAAAATGGCCCACGGCCACCCGCTGAACGACAGCGATCGTCAGCCCTGGCTGCAGGCGGTGAACGATGCGGCTTTCGCCATGCAGCGTACCCAGGCCGTTTCAATTATCGTCTGCTCCGCGCTGAAAAAAAGCTACCGCGATATCCTGCGCCGGGGGAACGATAACCTCTCTTTTATCTATCTGAAAGGTGAGTTTGCCACCATTGAAAACCGGCTGAAGGCGCGTAAAGGCCACTTCTTTAAACCGCAGATGCTGGTCTCCCAGTTCGAAACGCTGGAAGAGCCCGCCGCTGATGAAAGCGATGTGCTGGCGGTTGATATCAATCATCCCCTGCCGGACGTCGTTGCCGCTACCATCGCTGCCATTCAGGATGCGATCAAAAAGGATTAGTTGTTGCTTATGAGTACCGCAACCCTGGTATTAACTGCGGCAGGCTCGGTTGTCCTGCTGCTGTTCCTGGTAATGAAAGCGCGCATGCACGCCTTTGTCGCCCTGATATTAGTCTCTTTCGGCGCCGGCCTGTTCTCCGGGATGCCGCTGGATAAAATCGCGGAAACCATGCAGAAAGGCATGGGCGGCACGCTCGGCTTTCTTGCCGTGGTGGTGGCGCTGGGCGCGATGTTCGGCAAAATCCTGCATGAAACCGGCGCGGTCGATCAAATCGCTATCCGGATGCTGAAATCGTTCGGCGAACGTCGCGCGCACTATGCGATGGGCATCGCCGGCTTAATTTGCGCGCTGCCGCTGTTTTTTGAGGTGGCGGTCGTACTGCTGATCAGCATCGCCTTCGCCGTGGCGCGCCGCACCGGCGATAATCTGGTGAAGCTGGTGATCCCGCTGTTCGCCGGCGTCGCGGCGGCGGCGGCCTTTCTGCTGCCGGGGCCGGCGCCGATGCTGCTGGCGTCGCAGATGCACGTTGATTTCGGCTGGATGATCCTGCTCGGCCTCTGCGCCGCGCTGCCGGGGATGCTGATCGCCGGGCCGCTGTTCGGCAATTTTATCAGCCGCCATGTCAGCTTTAACCTGCCGGAGGAGAGCTCGCAGCCGGACGTCGAGCAGCACAAGATGCCATCCTTCGCCTTCAGCCTGGCGCTGATTCTCTTTCCGCTGGTGCTGGTGGGGCTGAAAACCATCGGCGCGCGCTTCACCGCTGAAGGATCGCGGCTTTATGAGTGGCTGGAGTTTATCGGCCATCCCTTTACCGCCATTCTGCTGGCGCTGCTGCTGGCGATTTACGGTCTGGCCTGGCGTCAGGGGATGGATAAAGAGAAGGTGATGCAGGTGTGCGGCAGCGCGCTGCAGCCCGCGGGCATTATTCTGCTGGTGATCGGCGCAGGCGGCGTGTTTAAGCAGGTGCTGGTCGATTCCGGCGTGGGGCCGGCGCTGGGCAACGCGCTTACCGGCGCGGGGCTGCCGATTGCGCTGGCCTGCTTTATCCTCGCCGCCGCGGTGCGCATTATTCAGGGATCGGCGACGGTGGCCTGCTTAACGGCGGTCGGGCTGGTGATGCCGGTTATCGAGCCGCTGCACTACAGCGGCGCGCAGATGGCGGCACTGTCGATCTGCATCGCCGGCGGGTCGATTGTGGTCAGCCATGTGAATGATGCCGGCTTCTGGCTGTTTGGCCGCTTTACCGGCGCCACCGAAGCGCAGACGCTGAAAACCTGGACGCTGATGGAGACCATTCTTGGCACCGTCGGGGCGATTATCGGCATGATCGCTTTCCAGCTGCTCTCCTGATCGCCGCGGACGGAGGCGAAACGCCATCCGTCCGTCTTTCCCGGCGGTTAAATCTTCAGATAGGCGCGAATACCGTCAAGGAACATCTGCGTCGCCAGCATAATCAGAATCAACCCCATCAGCCGCTCCAGCGCATTAACTCCCTTATCGCCCAGCAGCCGCAGAAACAGGCCGGAGAGCAGCAGGATCACCACCGTAACGCCCCAGGCGCACAGCAGCGCTCCTACCAGATAGCCCATATGGTTAGGATACTGATGGGAAAGCAGCATCAGGGTGGCAAGCAGCGAAGGGCCGGCGACCAGCGGAATGGCGAGCGGCACGAGGAAAGGCTCCTCGCCTACCGGCAGGCCGCTGCTGTTGCTCTCGGCGGAAGGGAAAATCATTTTGATGGCAATCAGGAACAGAATGACGCCGCCGGAAATGGAGACGGTTTCGGTGCGCAGGTTAAGGAAGGCGAGAATTTTTTCTCCGGCGAATAAAAACAGCAGCATAATGCCCAGCGCGATCAACATTTCGCGTATCAGCACCAGGCGGCGGCGTTTAGGTTCCAGATGCTTTAAAACCGACATAAAAATCGGCAAATTGCCGAGCGGGTCCATTATCAACAACAATAATATGGTCGCAGAGATCATTTCAGTCATTTATTTTGCTCTTTAGCGTTAAAGCGGCGGCGCCGTTATTAGCAATGCTATTGAAAAGATTAATCCAATCGAATTAATTCACTTGCCAGCAGGGCTGCATTTTGTAGAGTTGATGGTCACAGGTAAACCAAATTTTCTCTGGCGGGCTTCGCTTTCCGGCGATCCGATGTTTCACTTTTCAGACTGTCGCTACCTTGTAACGCGGTCGCCGCCTGTGCGGCGCGCCGGCGCGGCGGGTAGCCCGTAGCAGGTGCTCAATGAAAAATGTAGGTCTTATTGGCTGGCGCGGCATGGTCGGCTCGGTGCTGATGCAGCGCATGAACGAAGAGCGTGATTTCGACGCGATTCGCCCGGTTTTTTTCTCCACTTCTCAGCATGGTCAGGCGGCGCCGACCGTCGGCGGTCAGAGCGGCACGCTGCAGGACGCTTATGATATCGATGCGCTAAAGGCGCTGGATATTATTATCACCTGTCAGGGCGGCGACTACACCAGCGAAATCTACCCGAAGCTGCGCGCCAGCGGCTGGCAGGGCTACTGGATCGATGCGGCCTCAACCCTGCGGATGAAAGATGAGGCGATTATCATCCTCGATCCGGTTAACCATCAGGTGATTCGTCAGGGGCTGGATAAAGGGATGAAAACCTTCGTCGGCGGCAACTGCACCGTCAGCCTGATGCTGATGTCGCTCGGCGGGCTGTTTGCGCACGATCTGGTGGAGTGGGCGTCGGTCGCGACCTATCAGGCGGCTTCCGGCGGCGGCGCGCGCCATATGCGCGAACTGCTGACGCAGATGGGCATGCTGCATAACCATGTGGCGCAAGAGCTGCAAAACCCGGCGTCGGCGATTCTGGATATCGAGCGTAAGGTGACGCAGCTGACCCGCTCCGGCACGCTGCCGACCGATAACTTCGGCGTCCCGCTGGCGGGCAGCCTGATTCCGTGGATCGATAAGCAGCTGGAGAACGGCCAGAGCCGCGAAGAGTGGAAGGGGCAGGCGGAGACCAACAAAATTCTCGGCACGCAGCAGACCATCCCGGTTGACGGCCTTTGCGTGCGCATTGGCGCGCTGCGCTGCCACAGCCAGGCTTTTACGCTGAAGCTGAAGCAAGATGTACCGCTGACGGAGATTGAGCAGCTGCTGGCGGCGCACAACCCGTGGGTGAAAGTGGTGCCGAACGATCGCGAGCTGACGATGCGCGAGCTGTCGCCCGCTGCGGTAACCGGCACGCTAAGCACGCCGGTAGGGCGCTTGCGCAAGCTGAATATGGGACCGGACTACCTTTCCGCCTTTACCGTCGGCGATCAGCTTCTGTGGGGCGCCGCCGAACCGCTGCGCCGTATGCTGCGGCTGCTGGTTGATTAATCTGTTTCAGCCCCGTTCCGCCTGTGGAATGGGGCGCTTTACCCCCGCTTTCGCGCATTCCCTGCTTTTTCAACTACCTGTCGTAAAGTCAGCCGCCGGGTGATCCGCCTCTTCTTTTTAGCATGACGAAAATTATTTTATGCAAAGTTCGCAGGCTTATTGTACGCCTTGTCTATGCTTAGCATGACTGTTTCGTTTTTCCGTTTCGAATATTAAAAGTTGATGCGCGCGGCAACGCTTTTTTCCATGGAAAGGTTGCGGCTCTGTCGGCGCGCGCACGGCTCATTGAAGAGTAGTCAGGCTAACGTGCTGGTTAACGTTATGGTTTCGGCTGCCATAAATCACAGGAAGAAAGTCATGTCAGAGCTCCCGGATCGCCATGCGATCAATGCGATTATTGAAGGTCATTACGCTGACCCCTTTTCACTGCTGGGAATGCACCAGACCAGTAACGGCCTTGAGGTCCGTGCCCTGCTGCCTGATGCGTCTGAAGTGTGGGTAATCGAAACCAGCACCGGGCGTAAATGCGCGCAGCTGAAATCTCTGGATTCCCGCGGTTTTTTTTACGGCGTTATCCCGCGTCGTAAGAATCCGTTTCGCTACCAGCTGGCCGTTACCTGGCACGGCGAGCAAAATCTGATCGATGACGCCTATCGCTTCGGCCCGCTGCTGCAGGAGCTGGATAGCTGGCTGCTGGCGGAAGGCACTCATCTGCGGCCTTATGAAACGCTGGGCGCGCATGCGGAGGTGATTGACGGCATCAGCGGAACGCGCTTTTCCGTCTGGGCGCCTAACGCGCGCCGCGTCTCGGTAGTCGGCGATTTTAACTACTGGGACGGCCGACGCCATCCGATGCGCTTTCGTCGTGAAATCGGCGTCTGGGAGCTGTTTGTTCCCGCGGCGCGCACCGGCCAGCTCTACAAATATGAAATTATCGATAATCAGGGGCAGCTGCGCCTGAAAGCCGATCCCTTCGCTTTTGAATCGCAGATGCGTCCGGACAGCGCCTCGGTGATTTGCGGGCTGCCGGAAAAGGTGGCGATGCGCCCGGAGCGTAAGGCGGCGAACGCCTTCGATGCGCCAGTCTCTATCTACGAGGTGCATCTCGGCTCCTGGCGGCGCCATAGCGAAAACAATTTCTGGCTGAGCTACAAAGAGCTGGAAGAACAGCTGATCCCCTACGTTAAAGAGATGGGCTTTACCCATATTGAACTGATGCCGATTAACGAGCATCCGTTTGACGGCAGCTGGGGCTATCAGCCGGTAGGAATGTATGCGCCGACGCGCCGCTTCGGCACGCGTGACGAATTCCGCCACTTTGTCGCCGCCGCCCACGCGGCGGGGCTGAACGTGCTGCTTGACTGGGTGCCGGGCCACTTTCCCTCTGACGATTTCGGCCTGGCGCAGTTTGACGGCACCGCGCTGTATGAGCATGAAGATCCGCGCGAAGGCTTTCATCAGGACTGGAATACGCTGATCTACAACTACGGACGCCGCGAAGTCAGCAACTATCTTGCCGGCAATGCGCTCTACTGGCTGGAGCGTTTTGGTATCGACGGGCTGCGCGTGGATGCGGTGGCGTCGATGATTTACCGCGACTACAGCCGCCCGCAGGGCGAATGGGTGCCGAACCACTTCGGCGGCCGCGAGAACCTCGAAGCGATTAGCTTTATTCGTTATACCAACCGGATGCTGGGGCACAACGCGCCGGGTACGGTAACCATTGCCGAAGAGTCGACCGATTTTTACGGCGTGTCGCGCCCGCCGGAATCGGGCGGGCTGGGCTTCTGGTACAAGTGGAATCTGGGCTGGATGCACGACACGCTGGACTATATGAAGCTCGATCCGGTCTATCGTAGCTACCATCACAACCTGATGACGTTCGGCATGGTCTACAACCACACCGAAAATTTCGTGCTGCCGCTCTCGCATGATGAGGTGGTGCACGGCAAGCGTTCCATTCTTGATCGGATGCCGGGCGACGCCTGGCAGAAGTTCGCCAACCTGCGCGCCTATTACGGCTGGATGTGGGCCTTCCCCGGCAAAAAGCTGCTGTTTATGGGCGGCGAGTTCGCCCAGGGCAGAGAGTGGAACCATGACAGCAGCCTCGACTGGCACCTGCTGGAAGGCGAAGACAACTGGCATCACGGCGTGCAGCGGCTGGTGCGCGATCTTAATCTCACCTATCGTCACCATACGCCGCTGCACCAGTGCGATTTTGACGCCAGCGGCTTTGAATGGCTGGTGGTGGATGATCAGGAGAACTCGGTGTTTGTATTCGCGCGCCGCGATCGGGAAGGCAATGAAATCATCGTTGCCAGCAACTTTACTCCGGTGCCGCGCCATCACTACCGCTTCGGCATCAATCAGCCGGGCGGCTGGCGCGAAATCATTAACACCGATTCCGCTCACTATAAGGGCAGCAATAGCGGCAACGGCGGCATCGTCTGGAGCGAGCCGGTTCCCAGCCATAACCGCGATCATTCGCTGACGCTGACCATACCGCCGCTGGCGACGATTTGGCTGGTCAGGGAGGCGGGATGAGTTACCTGAGTGCCGGAAAACCAGCTCCCCTGGGCGCAACCTGGGATGGGGATGGGGTCAACTTTACGCTTTTTTCACAGCATGCTCAGCGTGTGGAGCTCTGCCTGTTTAATGCAAAGGGCGAGGAGAGCCGCTATGACCTGCCGAAGCGTACCGGTGATATCTGGCACGGCTATTTCCCTGAACTCGCTCCCGGCCAGCGCTATGGCTATCGCGTTCACGGCCCCTGGGCGCCGGAGCAGGGGCACCGCTTTAATCCTGCGAAGCTGCTGATCGATCCCTGCGCGCGCGCCGTCGAGGGTGGAGTGCCGGACAGCGCGCTGCTTAACGGCGGCGAGTGGCAGCGCGATGAAAGCGACAGCGCGGCGGCGGCGCCGAAAAGCGTGGTGGCGACAGCGGATAACTTTAACTGGGGCGACGATACCGCGCCGCGCGTGCCCTGGGGCAACACGGTGATCTATGAAGCCCACGTGCGCGGGCTGACGCAGCGACATCCGGAAATTCCGGAAATGCAGCGCGGTACTTATGCGGCGCTGGGTCATCCTGCTATCGTCAACTATCTTCAGCAGCTGGGCATCACCACCCTGGAGCTGCAGCCCATCGCGCAGTTTGCCGATGAGCCGCGTCTGCAGCAGCTGGGGCTGCGCAATTACTGGGGCTATAACCCTTACGCGCTCTGGGCGGTGGAGCCGCGCTACGCCTGCGGCGAGGGCGGAGTCAGTCCGCTGCAGGAATTCCAGCAGGCGGTGAAAGCGCTGCATCGCGCCGGTATTGAAGTGGTGCTGGATATCGTGCTTAACCACACCGCCGAGCTGGAAGAGTTCGGGCCTACGCTTTCGCTGCGCGGCGTGGACAACGCCAGCTATTACTGGCTCAGCGCGGATGGCCGCTATCACAACTGGAGCGGCTGCGGCAATACGCTCAATCTCAGCCATCCGCAGGTGATGAACTGGGCGCTCGACTGCCTGCGCTACTGGGTCACTACCTGCCACGTTGACGGTTTTCGTTTCGATCTGGCGCCGGTGCTGGGCAGAACGCCGCAGTTCCGCGCCGATGCGCCATTTTTTGCGGCGATAAAAGCCTGTCCGATTCTTTCTCAGGTCAAGCTGATCGCCGAGCCGTGGGACATCGGGCCGGATGGCTACCAGACCGGACGTTTCCCGGCGCCTTTCGCCGACTGGAACGATCGCTTTCGCGACGATATGCGCCGTTACTGGCTGCACGGCGAGCTTTCCAACGGCGATTTTGCGCGTCGGTTTGCCGCCTCCAGCGATCGCTTTCGCCATGACCAGCGTCTGCCGTCATCAACGGTAAACCTGATTACCGCGCATGACGGCTTCACTCTGCGTGATGTGGTGAGCTTTGCGCGTAAGCATAACGAAGCGAACGGGGAGGATAATCGCGACGGGCATAACGATAACTACAGCCATAACCACGGCAGCGAGGGCTTAACGGTATCGCTTAACGTGCTGGAGCGTCGCCGTCGATCGATCCATGCGCTGCTCGCTTCGCTGCTGCTGGCGCAGGGCACGCCGATGCTGCTGGCCGGCGATGAGCATGGCCATAGCCAGCACGGCAATAATAATGCTTATTGTCAGGATAACGAACTCACCTGGTTTGACTGGAAAAACCGGGATGAAGGGCTGTACGCCTTTACCGCCGCGCTGGTGCGTCTGCGTCAGAAAATTCCTGCGCTGACGCAGGATCGCTGGTGGGAGGAGGGCGATGGAAACGTTCAGTGGCTCAATGGCGAAGGGCGAACGCTGAGCGCGCAGCAGTGGGAGCAGGGCGAGCATCGGCTGCAAATCCTGCTGTCCGGACGCTGGCTAATAACGATAAATGCCACGCAAGACGTGAGCGAACTATCTCTACCAGACGGAGAATGGCGCGCCATTCCTCCTTTTGCCGGGGAAGATAATCCAATCCTGACAGCTGTCTGGCATGGGCCCGCGCACGGCGTGTGTGTGTTCCAAAAGCAAGTATAAAGGAGTCAGACATGGTCAAGTTAGAACGTACCGAACATCTGATGCTGGCAAGACAGCTCCCTGGGCAAACGGTCGCCTTGATTCTTGCAGGCGGACGCGGCACGCGCCTGAAAGATCTGACCGCCACGCGCGCCAAGCCTGCCGTTCACTTCGGCGGCAAGTTCCGCATCATCGATTTCGCGCTGTCGAACTGCCTTAATTCCGGCATTCGCCGTATTGGGGTAATTACCCAGTATCAGTCGCATTCGCTGGTGCAGCACATTCAGCGCGGCTGGTCGTTTCTTAATGAAGAGATGAATGAGTTTGTCGATCTGCTGCCGGCGCAGCAGCGCTTTACCACCGAGCACTGGTATCGCGGCACCGCCGATGCGGTAACCCAGAACCTCGATATTATTCGCCGCTACGACGCGCAATATATCGTTATTCTCGCGGGCGATCACATCTACAAGATGGACTACTCGCGCATGCTGCTGGATCACGTTGATAACGATGCGCGCTGCACCATCGCCTGCCTGCCGGTGCCGATTCAGGAGGCGACGGCGTTCGGCGTGATGGCGGTTAATGAACATAATCGGGTAGTGGATTTCGTCGAAAAACCGGCGCAGCCGCCCGCCATGCCGGGCGACGAAAGCAAAGCGCTGGCCAGCATGGGCGTCTATGTATTTAACGCGGATTATCTCTATCAGCTGCTGGAGGAAGATTTAACGCTCTCCGGTTCCAGCCACGATTTCGGCAAGGATCTGCTGCCGAAAATTGTCGCCAGCGGCGATGCGCTGGCGCACTCCTTTACGCTTTCCTGCGTACAGAGCGATGACAGTACGCCGCCGTACTGGCGGGATGTCGGTACGCTGGAAGCCTACTGGCGCGCCAACCTCGATCTCGCTTCGGTGATGCCGGAGCTGGATATGTACGATCACGAATGGCCCATTCATACCCATATGGAGCCGCTGCCGCCGGCAAAATTTGTCCAGGATCGCTCCGGCAGCCACGGCATGACGATGAACTCGCTGGTTTCCGGCGGCTGCATCATCTCCGGCTCGGTGGTGGCGCACTCCGTTCTGTTTTCACGCGTGCGCGTGAATTCGTTTTGCAACATTGATTCTGCCGTGCTGCTGCCTGACGTGGTTGTTGGACGATCCTGTCGTCTGCGCCGCTGCGTTATCGATCGCGCCTGCATTATTCCGGAAGGAATGGTGATTGGCGAGAACCCTGACGAAGACAGTCGCCGTTTTTACCGCTCAGAAGAGGGCATCGTGCTGGTGACGCGCGACATGTTGGCCAGGCTGGCCGATGCCGCTGTGTGACCGACGAAACAGTAATACACGCAATCTGCGCGAGGATCGCGCCAGATTTCCGTTAAAGGAGCCGAGAATGCAGGTTTTACATGTCTGTTCAGAACTTTTCCCGCTGCTGAAAACCGGCGGGCTAGCTGATGTGGTGGGGGCATTACCGGCAGCACAGATTGCAGATGGAGTGGATACGCGCGTTTTGATCCCTGCGTTTCCGGATCTGCGCAAGGGCATTACCGACACGGAAGTCGTCGCTGAGCTGCAAACTTTCGCCGGCCCCGTGCGGCTGCATTTTGGCCATTTTAATGGGGTTGGTATTTATCTGATTGAAGCTGAGGGGCTGTACGATCGGCCCGGCAGCCCCTATCACGATGAAAACCAGTTCGCTTATCCGGACAACTATCTGCGCTTCGCGCTGCTCGGCTGGATAGGGTGTGAAATGGCCTGCGGGCTGGATACCGCCTGGCGTCCGGATATCGTTCACGCCCATGACTGGCATGCCGGTCTGACCTGCGCCTATCTGGCGGCGCGCGGTCGTCCGGCGAAGTCAGTATTTACCGTGCATAACCTGGCCTATCAGGGTTTGTTCTATGCGCATCATATGGATGAGATCCAGCTGCCGCCATCTTTCTTCGATATGCACGGGCTGGAGTTCTTCGGGCAGATCTCCTATCTCAAGGCGGGGCTGTTCTATGCCGATCATATTACCGCGGTCAGCCCCACCTATGCGCGGGAGATTACGCAGCCGGAATATGGCTACGGCATGGAATCGCTGCTGGCGGAGCGGATGCGCGAAGGACGGCTGAGCGGCATTCTTAACGGCGTCGATCCGCTGATTTGGGATCCGGCGCACGACCTGTTGCTCAACGCCCGCTATAACCGCGATACCCTTGACGCCAAGGCGGAAAACAAGCGTCAGCTGCAAATCGCCATGGGGCTGAAAGTGGATGACAGCGTGCCGGTGTTCGCCGTGGTCAGCCGCCTGACGAAACAGAAAGGGCTCGATCTGGTGTTGGAGGCGCTGCCCAGCCTGTTAGAGCAGGGCGGGCAGCTGGTTCTGCTGGGCGCCGGCGATGCGGTGCTGCAGCAGGGCTTCCTTGCGGCGGCGGCGGAGAATCCCGGCAGCGTGGGCGTGCAGATCGGCTATCACGAGGCGTTCTCCCATCGCATTATGGGCGGGGCGGATATCATCATGGTGCCGAGCCGCTTTGAGCCTTGCGGCCTGACGCAGCTATACGGCCTGAAATATGGCACGCTGCCGCTGGTACGGCGCACCGGCGGCCTGGCGGATACGGTTAATGACAGCTCGCTGGAAAACCTGGCGGACGGCATCGCCAGCGGTTTCAGCTTTGAAGACAGCAACGCCTGGTCGCTGCTGCGTGCGATTCGGCGCTCATTTGTACTGTGGTCTCGTCCTTCACTATGGCGCTATGTGCAGCGTCAGGCGATGGCGATGGACTTTAGCTGGCAGGTAGCTGCACAGGCCTACCGGGATCTTTATCAACGGTTGTTGTAACCTGATTTGGGATACTTGCTATGAACGCACCTTTTACCTATGCCTCACCCACGCTGACGGTTGAAGCGTTAAAGCACTCTATTGCCTATAAGCTGATGTTTACGCTGGGTAAAGATCCTTCCACCGCCAATAAACATGAGTGGCTGAACGCCTCGTTGCTGGCGGTGCGCGATCGCATGGTAGAGCGCTGGCTGCGCTCCAGCCGCGCCCAGCTCTCGCAGGATGTGCGTCAGGTCTATTACCTGTCGATGGAGTTTCTGATGGGGCGCACCCTCTCTAATGCGCTGCTGGCGATGGGGATCTATGAAGATCTGCACAGCGCGCTGGAGGAGATGGGGCTGGAGCTGGGCGAACTGATCGAAGAGGAGAACGATCCGGGGCTGGGCAACGGCGGACTGGGACGGCTGGCGGCCTGTTTCCTGGATTCGCTGGCGACGCTGGGGCTGCCGGGTCACGGCTACGGTATCCGCTACGATTACGGCATGTTCAAGCAGAATATTGTCGACGGGCGTCAGGCGGAATCGCCTGATTACTGGCTGGAATATGGCAACCCCTGGGAGTTTCAGCGTTTCAATACTCGCTATAAGGTGCGTTTTGGCGGGCGGTTGCAGCATGAGGGCGCCCGGGTGCGCTGGCTGGAAACCGAAGAGGTACTGGCGATGGCCTACGATCAAATCGTTCCCGGCTATGACACCGACGCCACCAATACGCTACGGCTGTGGAGCGCCCAGGCGAGTAATGAGATCAACCTCGGTAAGTTTAATCAGGGCGATTACTTTGCGGCGGTGGAGGATAAAAACCACTCGGAAAACGTATCGCGCGTGCTTTACCCGGATGATTCCACCTATTCAGGGCGCGAACTGCGTCTGCGGCAGGAGTATTTCCTGGTTTCCGCAACGGTGCAGGATATCCTTAATCGTCACTGGGAGATGCACAAAACCTTTAGCAACCTTGCCGATAAAATCGCTATCCATCTGAACGATACGCATCCGGTACTGGCGATCCCGGAGCTGATGCGTTTGCTGATCGATGAGCATAAGTTCAGCTGGGATGACGCCTTTGAGGTAGTTTGCCAGGTTTTCTCCTATACCAACCATACGCTGATGAGCGAGGCGCTGGAAACCTGGTCGGTGGATATGATCGGCAAGATTTTGCCGCGACATCTGCAGATCATTTTTGAAATTAATGACTACTTCCTGAAAACTATTCAGGATTACTATCCCAATGACTGGGAACTGCTGTCACGTATTTCAATTATTGATGAAAATAACGGACGTCAGGTGCGCATGGCCTGGCTGGCGGTGGTGGTCAGCCATAAAGTAAACGGCGTTTCCGAGCTGCACTCTAACCTGATGGTGCAGTCGCTGTTCGCCGATTTTGCCCGCCTTTTCCCCGGTCGCTTCTGCAATAAAACCAACGGCATTACGCCGCGTCGCTGGCTGGCGCTGGCGAATCCGCCGCTGTCGGCGGTGCTGGATGAAGTTATCGGCCGCAACTGGCGTACCGATCTTAGCCAGCTGGAAGATATCAAGCCGCAGATCGATTATCCCGCTTTTATTGAAAAAATTGCCGATGCCAAGCTGGCCAATAAGCAGCGTCTGGCGAGTTGGGTGGCGAAAAATATGGATATCGTGCTCGATCCGCACGCGCTGTTTGATGTGCAGATCAAGCGTATTCATGAATATAAGCGTCAGCTGCTGAATGTTCTGCATGTCATTACGCGCTATAACCGCATCAAAGCCGATCCGGATGCGGACTGGGTGCCGCGGGTAAATATCTTTGCCGGCAAGGCCGCTTCCGCCTACTACATGGCAAAACATATTATCCATTTGATTAATGATGTGGCGAACGTTATTAACAGCGATCCGCAGGTAAAGAACCGGCTAAAAGTGGTGTTTATCCCCAACTACAGCGTTAGCCTCGCGCAGATTATTATCCCGGCCGCCGATCTCTCGGAACAAATCTCGCTGGCAGGAACCGAGGCATCAGGCACCAGTAATATGAAGTTTGCGGTTAACGGCGCGCTTACTATCGGTACGCTGGATGGCGCCAATGTGGAAATGCGTGAGCACGTCGGTAAAGAGAATATCTTTATCTTCGGCAACACTGCGGCTCAGGTTGAGGCGCTGCGCCGCAACGGCTATAACTCGCGTGATTATTATGAAGGCGATGCAGAGCTGCAGCAGGCGTTAACGCAAATCGCTACCGGCGTATTTAGCCCGCAGGAACCGGGACGCTATCGCAATATCTACGATTCGCTGGTGGGACTGGGCGATCACTACCAGCTGCTGGCTGACTATCGCAGCTATGTCGATACGCAGGACCGGGTAGACGAGCTTTATCGCCAGCCGGAAGAGTGGCAGCGCCGCGCGGCATTAAACATTGCCAATATGGGCTATTTTTCTTCCGACCGTACCATCCAGGAGTATGCTGAGGAAATCTGGCATATCTCTCCTATTCGCCTGTAGCGGCGCGGGCAGGGCTGTTAAGGCTTTTATCCGCTGACAGCCCTGCTTCCCCTGTCGATGCGGCAGACGATTAGCGGAAAAGCTAATTCAGGCCGCCAGGCCTCTTTCCGTTTGCTTATTATATTTTTTCTATAGATTTATCCTGGACGATGGATGAGATTTTCTTTCCTGGAATATATCAAAACGATCTGATGAGAGAGACGGAAGGGTTTTTAAAACCCTCAGGTAATGATAAGAGGAATTGCAGGCTCCTATAGCTTGAATAATTTTTTATTTATTTGGTTGAAAATAAATATTTCCTTCAGGTAATTTATCAGATGTATTGGTTTTTCCCCTCAGGACAATAGAGATTTATCCTGGCTGAAGCGGATGAAGAATACAGGACGAGTCTGTTGTAACTTCCCCTACCTTCACGATATATTGGCGCCCTGTGCATTATCTCATTTTGATGCGCCCTGTGTTGCCTGAAAGCACATCAACTAACAGGCGCTGTCGCTGGCTAACAGAGAGCTGTCCTGTATTTGAAGGCGATTGCTGTTGATCGTAAGATTCAGGCGATAAAGCTAAAACATCGGGACACGGATAAAGTCGCGTTGTAAAAATAAGCAATTAACTTTCCGTAAATAAGATATCTCAGTAGGCTAACGGGTTAGCAAATTCGGTAAACAGACAGCTGTAAACTTCTTTGTGAGATTTTTAAAGCATTACTGAGCGTGGCTGTGAGTTATTATGCGCCCGGCCAAAGAAAAAATGAGATTTTTTGTTAAAAGAAAATAGTTCAATTTTCTGTGAGTTTCTCTGAAGCGTTTTCAGCAGGTAATGTTGCAAGGCGTCAGGGTTGTACTGGGTTGGAAAATGTATGACCATAAACAATGATAAATGCTCTCAATGGAAGCTGAACAAATAAAGATAGAAAGATTTCTATTGAAATAAAAAATAGATGGAGCTTGCAGCAAATGAATGAGGCTTGTAATGATGAGATGATCTTTAACCTGGGGGAAGGAGTTAAGTTTTTGCCGGGAGAAAGATGCATCGTCAATGAATCAGGCACAGTTATTGGCTTATCGGAGAATAGTTACCGCTTTTTATTACTGATACTAAATGGCGAAACGGATAAGCAAGCAATAATTAAACAGGTCTGGCATGAACAAAGAGGCTCGGTTAGCGATAGCAGCTACTATGGCCAGATTTACATGCTCAGAAAAGCGTTTAGCTTAGTGGGTTTACCTAACTCACTAATAAAAACCATTCCCCGTAAAGGCGTAAAATATATGGGGAAGGTAGAAAAGAAGGCCGCGGACGCCGCGGCGAATGCCGTAGCGGGGGAAGCTATCCTGCTTGATAAAGCCTGTATGCTGGAAGAGAGTCAGGAAGTCAATGCCATACGGCTGGAAGAAGAAGATAATCAGCCGGTATTGCCAGCAGAGGAGGCGCCGCAGACCCGCGAGAGCAAGGATATGGCGCCATGGTATAACTCCAAACGGTGGAACTTTTTCATTACCGTTCTGGCCGTTATCGCCGTGTGTTGGTTGACCACTCTGTTGATGGCCGTTTTCTATTTTTTCAGATAAACAACGATTTTTGATAGTAATTGATAATTACCAATGGTTTCGCTAAGGACTATTAAGAGCGGTGCTGCTTAACTATGCACAGTCTGAGGCCGGAGTGCTTTTAGACAAAATTTACTCTCTATATTTTAAGGAAAAAATGGATGAATAGCTTAACCAAATTATACGTAGCAGCTCAGGTTCGTTTAGCTCAGTTCAGCAAAAATGAGAAGGGTGTTACTGCTATTGAGTACGCACTGATTGGTGTAGCTATGGCTACTCTGTTAGCCTTTGTTCTGGGCGATCAGGACAGCGGTTACCTCGGTGCGCTGAAAGAAACCTTCACCAAAATCACCGACGCTATCCAGAGCGTAACCATCGATAAATAAGTTTTAAAGTATTTAATACAGAGTGAAATAAATTTGTATTGCTGCAGGAATAGCCTATATTCCTGCAGCCTTTCTGTTATATTAACAATGGTTCAGGATGTGAACATAATAGTCTGGCTGATAAACATAAATTTTATTGCTATTTCTCTGTTGTTAATAGTTATTGCCTGGCAAGACATAGTCCGCCGGACCATTACTCATCGTAATCTTCTTTTTCTCCTGCTGTTATTAATTCCTCTTTTACTGTTGCGACATCAGACACCTAATATTTCCGCTGCCCTCTTGATCCTCCTGGTGGGTTTTGTATTATTCATGGTCAACGTGATTGGCGGTGGCGATGTTAAATTTGTTTCGCTGCTTTCTCTTTCTCTTCCCCATCGTGAAGTAATAATATTTCTATATACGATTGCTTTTCTCGGAGGGATAGTAACGTTAACTGGTTTGATTTTTTTCCGTCGTCAAATTCGTGAGCAGGGAGTGCCATATGGTGTAGCTATATCACTGGCTTATATCCTGGTTTATCCCTTACCTCCATTTTTTTCTCTTTATCAGGACTACCCATGAATCACAGGATGATTTTCTTTCTTTCAATAATTGTTATCGGCGTTGGTATTGCCGGTATCGTATTGCAAAAGAATCAGGCACCGACAAAAAAAACAGTAGTCTCAGCACAGCAAGAAAATAAAAGTAAAGTTATTGTTGTAGCAGAGGCAACAAGGGATCTGCAGGCCCACGATATTTTAAGGCCTGATGATTATCAGTTAAGGTCTGTCGAAATAAATAAAGACGCTAACGATATTCGGGACATTTCTTCTGTAAGCGCAAGCGGCCTTGATGGTTTCCTGTTGCTCAATAATTTATCAAAAGATAGCGCCATTCTGCCGGAGATGGTGGCATCGCCGAACAGTAAGGACTTTATTTATCGTAGCCTTAAAAGCGATGAGCTCACCTATGCTTATCCTGTAATGCAGCAGGAAGATTACCTTTTATCTTCTCTGTCGCGGGGACAGAAGGTGTCGATCTATATTCGCCTGGCGGAAATTGAGAAAGATAAAACAAACTCGGTAGGGCTGGTTTCCGAAGGAAATTCCGGCACCTCAAAACAGATGAAAAAGTTTTCTCTTAGCAAGGTAACAGATGCTTTAACTATCCTCGACGTTAAGAAAGAGGAAAAGAAAGAGGATCAGCGTAAAAGCTATAACCGGGACGAGCCGGTGGGCAGCATTATTTTACGCATGAATCAGTCACAGCTGGCTAAGCTGAGAGTGGTTGAAAAAGCAGGGGATATTCTTCTGTTCCCGGCGGATGATAATATTGCGAATTATGAAAAATATAGAATGGATGAGGTTTTACCTCAATTTGGCTCAGTCAGGGAATTAAGGGGCGGAAAGTGACGTATCGTGAACATTTAGCAATATCACCGATGTGCCAGGGGATTAACGCTTTAAGGGTCTTAATCTTTATCACCGCCATCTTATTTTGTTTCAGTTCGCTGGCGCGTGAGGTTTATATGGAGCCTGGCGATTCTCAGTCGGTACAGGTGCAGGGAAACATCGATACCGTCTTTATTTCCTCTTCTGAGGTGGCGGATTATGAGGTGATCGGCGATCGCAGCATCATGGTGTATGCCAAAAAACCTGGCCATACCGATTTACTGGTATTTGATAAAAGCGGCGAGCAAATTATGAAGAGCTCGCTGATCGTCGATCCGATCTTAGGCGCGGTACAGAAAAAAATCTCGCGCGTGGCACCTGACAGTTCGGTCTCCATCCAGAAAATGGGCAAAAGCTACATTATTAGCGGAACGGCTGCCAATGAAGAACAACGCGATATGATTTATCAGATCGTGGGTGAAGGCGTCGGCGCCAAGCGGACCGTGTACAAAAAAGAGCTTGCTGAGCTTGACAGCTCCAGCGGCAGCAGCAGTGACAGTAACGACAACAGCTGGCTGGAAGAGACCGTCTACCAGGAAGTGATCAACAAGCTGCAGCTGCCGATAACCAACCAGGTCAACGTTAAGCTGTCGATTGCGGAAGTCTCTAAATCTTTTACTGATAATGTGGGGCTTGACTGGGGAACGACATCAGGCGGGACAGCAACGACGCCTGGCACCTTCCGCTTTATCAAGTTTGACGCCAATACGCTGACCAGCCTGGTTCACGCTATCAGCAATGATTCCGTGGCGCGCGTTCTGGCGGAGCCTAACCTCTCGGTGCTTTCTGGCGAAACCGCCGAATTTCTGGTGGGCGGCGAAGTTCCCATTATTACCAGCTCCAATAATGGCGTAAGCGTGCAGTATAAGGAATTTGGCATAAAACTGAATATTGGCGCCAAGGTCAGCAACAGCAAGCGTATTCGCATTATGTTGGGCGAAGAGGTCAGTAATGTCGACAGTACCTTTAAAACCAGCGGCGGGGACAGTTTTCCCACCTTTAATACGCGGCGTGCGCGCACCACGGTTGAACTGGCCGATGGTGAAAGCTTTCTGCTGGGTGGCTTGATCAGCAATAACGAACGCGAAGAATTAGCTCGTCTCCCCTTTATCGGCGATGTGCCCATTTTAGGCGCGCTGTTCCGCAACGCGAAAACGGAGCGTACTCGTGGTGAACTGGTAGTGGTCGCTACCGTTAATTTGGTGAAGCCGATAGGCATGCGTGACGTGGTGTTACCCGATTTCCAGCGTACTTCCACCTGGGCCCGTTTCCTGAACTTTGACGGCATTAATAATCGCCGCGATCGTAAATTAGCTCAGGATTTTGTTGAACAGGGAGGATTTATCAAATGACGCCAGCTAAATATTTATTATCCAGCCTGTTTGCTCTTTTTCTGGGATTTAGCGCCAGCAGTCAGGCTGAAACCTATGGCCTGCCGAAAATAAATGAACAGCAGCTGGTTTTAAGCGACCAGGGACAAATTGCGCTGGAGATTATGGCAGGGAAAATTATTACGCAGACCCGCCCCGATTTTTCAGGCTACGTGCGTCTGATCTGGACCGGCGATAACTGGTCTGCGACCGCTAAGCAGTTAAGGCATATGCTGATTAATAAAGGACTGTCGCCTGAACGCGTTATGCTGGCGCAGGAAAGCGGCGGTTACCGCAGCCAGAATATTATGGGAATTCAGGTGTTGATTCAGCGCTTTGCTTTGCGTTTGCCTGAATGCACCTATGCTATGCAGAACTATCGCTTCCGTCTACGCGATGAGCAGGGATGTGCGCTGAATAATACGCTGAATTCTTCCATTATCAGTTCTTATCCCTATAATTTTTAAGGAACGGCGCAGATGTTGTTATTTCCGCAGAAAGAAGAGAAAGCCGCTTTTACAGAGAAGACTTTCTATGTACTCTCTGCCCGTGCCGATGTGAATGAACGTCTCTGCCAGATGCTGCATCTGGCAGGATTCAACCAGATTGAATCACGACATCAGCGTATCGGGCAGATCGGCAATCTGGAACTTTCTCCGCATGCTTACGGCGTTATCATTGATATTGAGAACCTGGAGCAGACGGATGATATTATTACCGCAGTACAGGCGATTGTGCCGCGCAATGTCTGGTGTTGCCTGGTGGGCGATAGCGATTCTATTGTGCTGGCGCAGATTTTTTCCCGTCACGGGCTGTTCTATTTCTATCTGAGCGCGCAAAGCGAAGATTTGATCCAGGCAGCGATGAATGGCGTAGTAAAAAAGACGCAGCGTAAGGCTATCGCTATCAGCGTGTTAGGGTGTAAAGGCGGTAATGGTAATACCGCCATTTCCTGGGATTTAGCCAACAGAATTTCCCAGCTGCGCAAAATGCCTACGCTTTTTATTCAGGGCGGCGCAGGTTCGCAGGATCTCGATCTGCTTATTGGCTGTAAACTGGTACAGGAAATTAATCCGGTTAATAAAAACCTGGATGCCATGAGCTGGAAAGAGGAAAGTTTTCCTGAAGTAGAAAGGGAACTATTCGATAAATACAATTTCCTGATCATGGAAGAGTCTATTGTTTCAGCCGATAAAGAAGTATTGCGTCAAATTGCTGAAAAATCTTCCTGCCTGATCGCATTAATGGATCGTTCTATGGCCTCGATTCGTATCGTAAGGCACATTATGGAAATCGTTGACGCCATTAAACGCTCCCAGCGCGCCCCAAAACGCTTGATTCTGTGCCTGAATGACAGCCGGCCTGTCACGATGGATATGCTGAGTCTGGAAGATATTCAATCACTGCTCGGCCGCCCGATTGATATCTATTTCCCCTATCGTAAGAAAGGTTTACTTTCAGCGTTGCCTTTTTTACAGCGTGAAAGACCGCCGATTGAAAGCTTAACGTTAAAGGTATTAGGTGAGTCTGAACCGGTAAAAAATCCACTGTTACGCCAGTTCGGGGGCAGGAAAGGGAAGCGCTAAATGGATATTAGCATTGAAATACAAGAGACGCTGCGCGACGGCGTCCTAAAAAATATTGAAATCAATAAGATTGAGCATCTTTTAAACGATCGCTCCTTATTATTAGTCGAAATGAATCGACTGCTTGAAAGAGTTATTGAACAGCAAAACATTTATCTTAACAGCCAGGCGCAGCATAGCATGGCTGAAATGATGGCTGATGAAATTATCGGTTTCGGTCCGCTTCGTCCGCTGCTGGAAGATGATACCGTTAGCGATATCCTGGTAAACGGGCCCAGCCAGATTTACGTTGAACGCTTTGGTAAACTGGAATTAACCAATTGCCGGTTTATTAATAATGCGCAGTTAACGGATATCGCCAAACGCCTGGTACAGCGCGTGGGGCGCCGCCTGGATGAAGGGCGGCCCTTGGTCGATGCGCGTTTGCCGGACGGGAGCCGTCTGAACGTGGCTATTCCGCCGATCGCTCTGGATGGCACCTCCATCTCTATTCGTAAATTTGGTAAAAGCAACATTGAGCTGTCGGATCTTATTCGCCTTGGCGCGATGAGCGGGCAGATGGCGAATTTCCTGATTATCGCCGCCCGCTGCCGCCTGAATATCATTATTTCCGGCGGTACCGGTTCAGGGAAAACCACGTTGCTGAATGCGTTATCAAAATATATCGATCCCAGCGAACGTATTATCACCATGGAAGATGCGGCCGAACTCAGGCTGATGCAGCCGCATGTCCTGCGTATGGAGACTCGCCTTGCCGGCGTGGAGAACACCGGGCAAATTACCATGCGCGCCCTGCTGATTAACTCCCTGAGGATGAGGCCTGACAGGATCATCGTTGGTGAGTGCCGCGGCGAAGAATCTTTTGAAATGCTGCAGGCGATGAACACCGGTCACGACGGATCGATGTCGACGCTTCATGCCAATAGCCCGCGCGATGCCATTTCACGTCTGGAGAATATGGTAATGATGGCAGGGATGCATATTCCGATTGAATCTATCAGAAGGAATATTGCCTCTGCGATAAACATTGTTATCCAGGTATCAAGATTAAATGATGGTTCTCGAAAAATAATGAACATTAGTGAGGTTATGGGTATTGAAGGCGATCGCGTTGTTCTGCAGGATATTTTTACTTTTCAAAGCCATTCTGAAAGGGATGAAAATGGAAAAATAGTGGGCGAATTCATCAACCATGGGCTGCTGGTGCGTTCTGCTGCTATGCAAAACGCCATCATGTTTAACCTGAGTGATGAGCTAAAACAGATATTTAGCATGGAGTAAGCAATGCCCTACTTTATCCTGCTTTTCGGGATTGCCGTACTGATTGTCAACGCGTTCCGCTGGCGGAAACTTATGCGGGCGGTAGAGCATAGCGCTCCGCCGCGCCAGAGATCGTCGCGGCTTTCCAGCCTGTTTTCTTTATGGCAGGAATGGAAAAGGTATGCCCTTGGCGATGGCTCGTGGAAAGCCATGAAGGGGTTGCTGATAGCGCTGGCGGCTATTGTATTGCTGCTCCTGCTGAATGCTAACTGGCTTGATTTCGATAACCTGATTTTTATCCCGCTGGTGCTGATCGCCGCGGTCATTATACAAATTCGTGTCGGCAGAACCCTGCGCCGGCGCGAGTTTGAAAACCGTTTTCCTGAAGTGCTGTCGGTGGTTAACGCCGCCGTGTCTGCGGGTAACGGTATCCAGCAGGCGCTGCATCGCTGCGGGGAAGGTATCGACGGCGAGCTGGGGCTGCTTTTTCACCGCATCGATCGCCGTCTTACGCTGGGCGAAGAGCCGGAACGCGTGTTTAACGACGCCTGGCAGGAGTATCGCTATCGGGAGTTTTACTTCTTCGTGATGGTGATGCTGGTGAGCTTACAGCGCGGCGGCCAGCTGCGCGCCCTGATTAGCCGCCTGTCGAGGGTGATTACCAACAGTAAGAACATGGCGCGCCGCAAGGCGGCGATGACCTCTGAGGCGCGCATGTCGGCCAAGATTGTTGCCGCCATTCCGTTACTTTTCTTCTGCGGAATGAAATATTTTAGTCCGGAGAACTTTGATTTTATTATCGAGGATCCGATAGGGCGGATAATTTTATATTACGTGATTGCCAGTGAAGTCGTGGGCATAGGTATTATCTGGCTGATGATGCGGAAGGCGACATAATGACATCCTTTTTTATAATTATATTTTTCACGGGCATAGTTTTAGCTTATTTAGCATTACGTCAACAGCAGCAATGGAAACAGAAACGTAAGATTATCGATCCTGACAATGAAGAGCGTAAGCTTTTATCCAAGGCTTTGCTGGACTATGAAGCGCTCATTATTGCCAACAGCAGCTGGCTGAGTTTCCTGAAGCGTATGGATGAAAGCCTGTCATTGAAGTTTCGCATTTGCGGCGCCATTGCCCTGCTGCTGTTACTTTGTAAATGGCTGGGATTTATTGAAATAGAGATGAAGGGGCTGGCGATGTGCGTGTTGCTGGCTCTGGTTGTCGTTATCGTTCTGCCGGGCATATTGATTCGTCCGGGCGTGACCAACAGCATTAAGAAAATGATGGATGCGCTGCCTTACTTTGTCGATTTGACGGCGGTATGTATCCAGGCAGGAATGACGGTAGAAAGTGCGGTGAAGTTTGTTGCCGAGCGCTCTGACGATCTTGATAAAAATCTGGCCAGCCTGATGCGCTACCTTACCAAACGTGCGGAGGTCAGCGGTCTGGAAGATGCGTTAACGGAGATATATCATTCAATAAATATTACCGAAATGCGTATGTTCTGCGGCACCTTGCAGCAGAGCGTACACTACGGCACCTCGCTGTATGATAATTTGATGGAACTGTCTAAAGATATTAGAGAGTTACAACTTCTTGATTCAGAGGAAAAAATAGGGAAGCTGTCCGCTAAGATGAGCGTCCCTTTGATTCTGTTTGTTATGTTTCCCATTACGGTACTGATTGCCGCGCCAGGTATTTTAAGGATTATTAAAAATGGACTTTTCTAAAAAAATCACAATTTGGGCAATCTGCGCCGCCTTATTAACGGGCTGCGTTGCACATGCTCCTAAAGATGCTGCAGACGTTACTTATCAGGAAGATATTTTACTCAAAGCGAAAAATTACAGCGGGCTTATTACGCTTTACCGTAGCTGGCTGAAAAAGAAAGAAGATCCCCAGGTAAGGATGAAGCTGGCTGGTTACTATTACCAGGCGGGAGATTACAAAAACTCACTTTATATTTTACAGCCGCTTTATAACAAGCCGGATATCAGTATCTATACCCTGCAGGCAAAAAATATGATCGCGCTGGGCGATTATAAACAGGCTATTCGGGTAACGGATAAAATGATTCAGCACGAGGCGCAAAGCGCGGAAGCCTATAACCTGCGCGGTATTGCTCTGGCGCTCTCCGGTAAGCTGGAGGAAGGGCAGCAGGCGATCGAAAAATCCCGCTCTTTATTTATCGCCGATGATGTTGCGCTTAATAACCTGGCGATGGTGGCGATGCTGGATCGCCGTTATCAGGAAGCGGTTGGCTTGCTGTTGCCGCAGTACCTGCGCGGCAGAAAGCAGGGACGTCTGCTGCATAATTTAGTGCTGTCGCTGGTGAAAGTTGGCGACCGGCGCTACGCCCGCAGCATTATTGAAACGGAAAACCTTTCGGACAGGCCGGATGAGCTGATTGACGCCCTGGCAAAAATTACTCCCGGCGGTAAGGAGATAGGCTAATGGGACGGCGATGGAAAGCAGCTCGTCAAAGCAGATTTCTTAAAAATCAACAGGGGATCGCGACGATTGAGTTCGCCTTAACGGTGGTGATTTTTATCTGCATGTTCCTTTTTGTAGTAGAAATCGCCCGGCTGGCTTACGTCTCGTCCGTTATCGATCTGGCGGTATCTGAAGCGGCAAAAGAAGCTAAAAACGCGCCCGCCGGCAGCAATGGCGGCTACCGTAGTCGCTTTGAACAGCGTCTGCTAACCCAGGGTGGGACGTTCTGGAGCTTTTTAACCCGTGAGGATGCCGTCTCCATCAATATCGCCTTTGCTACCTCAATAAGGGATATGATCGATAACGGCGGCGATACGTCGAACTATATTAAGCGTCCCATCGCCCGTTACCAGGTGATTTATCATTACCACCCAATGTTTTTTCCTTTCCCCGGTGCATGGGCGAATCAATTTTTGAATCGTGAGGTGATCTTTGTCCAGGAATATGAACGTTCGAAATTTATGGACTGATCGGCGTGCGGCGGTTTCCGTAGAGTTCGTAATGATCTCTATCGCGCTTATCGTGTTTACGTTTTTTTTAACCGATTTAATTATCCGGCAGGCAACAATAGGAAAACTGGATCGGGTTTCCTATTCCGTTTCGGGTATTTTGCGTGAGCGCATTCAGCTTTTTGACGCCCGCGAAACGTTAAATCAGCAGGATGTGGAGCTGGGCGTCGAGCTGGCTGAGCGTATGCTGAAGGATATGCATACCAATGTCGATCTTTCCAAACTGGCTATGCAGGTGGAAGAGCTGCACTTTGAGGATCCGATTAGCCTTAATGACGAGCGTAAACAGGTAAAACTGTACCGTAGCTGGGCTGGCGGAAACAGCGCTACCGGCTGTCGGGCTCCGCAGCCGTTAAACCAGATGACGCAGTTAACGCCCAAAGGCAGCTACGGGCGCTGGGTGCCTTTATATCAGGTGACCGTTTGCCTGCCGAATAACAGCCTGTATACCCGTTTAACATCAACGGAGCAGAAGCCGGTACTCTCTTCCTTCGCTATTGTGATGCTGCGGTGATAAATGAAGATAACGTTTTTACTTTTGCTGCTGCTGTTAGCGCCGGGGCTCTCCCTGGCGCAGTCGCGGGCGGTGGTTTTCATTGATTCGGAGCAGGCGGAGCAGGCGACTTTAGCGGAAGAGCTTAACCTGATGCTCTACTACAGCCCAACGCTGCGCTCAAAATTGCAGGTTGAGCTTTTTGACATTAACCCGCGGGGCGTCGCCTTCTCCGGCAATCTGGTTTATCAACTTGATCGCAACGGGCAGGCCGTATCTCGCTATCGCCCGGATTCTTTACCTTATCTCATCTGTCTGGATGAAGACAAAGAACGCTTAAGGATAGTTTTCGCGAAAAAGGAACAGTTATGTCTGTGCGTACAAACTTGTTAACGGCGCCAGCGCGTTTTTGTGCCGATCGACGCGGAGCATTTGCGATTAGTTTCGCTATGCTCGGCAGTTCATTACTGGCATTAGCAGCTTTTGGTTTTGAGGGATCGCGCTATATCACCGAGCGCGCAAGGTTATCTGACGCTATGGAGCAGGCGGCGCTGGCCTTGACCGCAGAAGATAACGGCGAAGGCGCTGCGCGCAACTATTCGTTGTCCAGCGACTATTTTCGCGCCTACATGCGCCATGATAAATCCGTATTCAAGCCCACCGTGATTGTGAAGCGCGGAACCTCAGCGACTAACCACAATCTCTCCTACGTTGAATATCGCGTCAGCGGTCAGACGCTGCAGGATTCATGGTTCTCCTCCTCGTGGTTCCCCAGCTTTGATAAACAAGTAAAAATCGGCGATAACGGCGCGGCGCGTAAGTATCGCTCCAATATGGATGTACTGTTTGTTACGGATTTCTCCGGCTCAATGAATGAGAGTTTCGGCAGCAGTACCAAACTGATGGAGCTGAAGCGTATCGTATTACAGCTTTCTGAAGAGCTTTTCGCCTATGATATGAGCAATAAGGTTGGCTTTGTCCCGTTTGGTTGGGGCGCCAAAAATGGCGGCAACTGTGATTTACCCTTTGTGGTTAACAGTGCGGTGCCGCCTAACCTTATCTCTTCGAACGATAAGCTTACCAGTCTTGAAAGATACGTTAATATCTCTGGCACCGTCGCCTCGATTCCGAACAAGGTTAATCAGATCTACATTCCATTAGCGCAGGCCTCAAAGGACGCCTGTTTAAATGAAAGTAGTTCCTGGAAAGTACCTTTAACCAGCGACTATAACCAAATCGCGCAGATTAACGGCATGACGGCCAGCGGCGGTACGCTGGTGAGTACTGGCCTGTTGCTGGCTACGCCTTATCTGGTTGAAGGCACCGAGTCGCGTAAGGTGATGGTCATTGTTTCCGACGGCACCGACGATCCTAACACGGTGCAAATTACGCCCAAGTTAATTAACGCCGGCATGTGCGACAGAATCCGTGAGGTAATTTCCACCGAGGAATCCGTAGGGAAAATCACCTTTATTGGTATTAACTATGCGCCCACATTCGACTGGAAAAGATGCGTCGGTGAGAAAAACTTTTACCTGCCGCAGAATATTAAAGAGCTGGAAGACGATTTGCGTCGGGCGGTATTTGAAGAAGTAGGACATAATGTTTTGAAAGATTGATAAAGTCTGAAGTCGGTCATTTCCGATCCTGTTCATAGTTCTCATAAAAATAACAGCTAAGGCTGTTATTGAGAGATTTTATAAGGGTAAATAAGGATAATTTAAGTGCTTAACTTTCACAAAAGGCTTAGCATTCGCTTCGTAGTTATCCATAGCCTGTTAATAAAGCGTGGATAGTTGCAATGATATGAAAGTAATTATTAGCTGGCGTTTAACGGGCTGCTTTAACTGTAACGCCAGCAAATCTTTCGTATTAATTATTCCCGTTCCATTTATGATTAAGGATTGATTTTTAAATGAAAACAAAATTTATGCTCTCTGTATTGGCTGGTCTGGTAGTTTCTGCTTCAGCAATGGCTTCTACCCCTGCCAGCTACGATACTAAATTCAACGTTAGCGCAAACGTACCGGACAGCGTGAAAATCACCGATCCGGATGGCCGTCCGGTGACTGAAGTTGACGTAGTTCTGGAAGCTGCTCCGTCTGGTAAAATGGAAGCAGAAGTTCGCGATCTGAAACTGTGGAGCAACAACGTTGCTGATACCGCTGTTCAGCTGGTAATGGATGACGCTGGTATGGCTACGGGCGAAGCTTTCACCCTGTTCAATACCGATGGCGGCACGATGAAGTCTATGACTTATAAAATCGCTACCGCTACTACTGGCGGTCCGCAGGAGTTCGTAAACTCAGGCGACAGCAATAACTACAACCTGACAGTTAACGGCACCCACGCCGAGCTGCCGGTTGCGTTCCAGTTCACCTCTATCGATAATTACGATACTCTGGGCCAGGGTCACTATACTGGCGTAGTTTACGCTAACGTAGTTGCTAACCCGTAATAATTCCTTTAAAGGATTGGGGCAGTCTACGGACTGCCCTATTAACATATGATTACTAATAACTATATTGTCGGACTGGGTGCGGCAATTCTGTTATGGAGTCAGGCTGTATTATCTGTTACTCGTTCACAGGTAGATTTAGAGATTTCAGCAGAATCTATACCCAAAGTCACAATTTATTATGATGGTAAGCCTGTTGATGGCAAAGATATTGATTTTCCACTGGCTATTGGCAGCACATCAAGGAAATTTGAAAATACTTCACCACTAATTCATTTAGTAGGGAATGTTGACCAGGCTGATATTATTTTTACCGATAAAGAATTTAAATTATTACACGCCAATGGCGATCAAAACAGCATAGCACTCACTGGTAGTTTTATTTTTAAGAAAGTAGAAAAAGAATCTACGCAAACTTTACGCATGCCGGTAATAAAGAAATTAACTCAGGGCTCCACTGAGAATGGCGTAAAGATCCGTTTTGTTTCTGAACATCTGGCTGTTGACTATGCTAAAGGTAAATACGCTAATACTTTTACCTTAATGGTTTCGCCGATCCTTTAATTTTTTAAGAAACGCTGGGGAATATGAATAAGACAATAAAACTTATAATATGCTTGCTGGGGGCTGGCTCAGGAGGCATCACCTTCCCGTTGTTGGCTTCTGATATTGCACTCCCGGACGGGTTTGAAGATATTTTTGATGCCAGGCAAAATGGCGTATTCAATATTATCTACACTGACATCTCTATTGCGTCGATTGCCGTAGAATTCGATCGTCGTGAGGTTCGGCTGCTGGCGCCCTCGGTAATTGTTGAGCAGATTACCGCAGAGGATATGCCAGCGTTAACGCTATCAAAAGAGGCGCTGTTAGAGAAACTGTCAGCGCCTTTAATGCGCGTAGGCAAAGAGGCCTACGCCGAAAAAGAGATTGTCGCCAGCCTTGATGAATCGGATGCGTCGCTGCGCCTGATTTTCCCGGCCTCGTACTTTAAGGCGAAAGAAGAGGCTTATGAACGCACCTATGTGCCTTATCGTAATCAGGCAGGGTTTGTTCATAGCCATAACCTTAACTATTTATCGGACAGCTATAGCGACAGCCTGAGCGTATCGGCTGTAGATACGCTTAACCTGACCGGCAATAGTTATATTAAGGGAGCGTGGAGCTATGCCGAAGGAATTAATTTTAACCTTGACGAGCTGGCGCTAAACCTTGAGCACAACAATACGCGTTTTAAGGCGGGGCGTCAGCGCTTAACCGGTAACCTGGACGACAGTACGCCGTCCATGAACTACAGCTTCTATAACTCCGTCAGCTATGATGGCGTTTCATTAGGCTATATGCTGGATGGTTATCTCGATCCCGGCAACGGCGCCGCCACGCCGGTGACGGTCTATTTACCGCAGGCGGGAACGGTTGAAGTTTACCGCAGCGGACGCCTGATCGATCTCCAGCAGTTTCCTGCCGGCCTGCAGCGTTTAAACACCGATTCCTGGCCCAGCGGCGGTTATGACGTCACGCTGGTAGCCAAGCTGAATAGCGGCAGCCGGGAAGAGAAAGTGCAGCCGTTTTTTAAACGCAACGGCAGGTTTCGTTCCGGTGACATAGAATACCTGGCCCAGATGGGACGTTACGATCAGCGCCGCGGCGCGCTGGCCTCCCGTACCTTCCGTGGAAGCTGTAACAGCGGCTGCGATAACTATAAGCATGGCATTGGCGATAACTATTTCGCCAATCTGTCGCTGGGTTATACCACCGAGTCAGCCTTCTCCTTCGGGGGCGGGGTGCTAATGGATAACGAAACTGTCTACGGCAACGCCAGCATGGATATTCCGGTTAACAGCTGGTTTGCCCAGCGGTTATATGCTGATGCCGTTTACGGTGATGAAAATAGCTTCGGCTATCAGGTCGGCCTGATGAAAAATATTCATCGGTTCGGCCTGAACGTTAGCTATCGTGATAACCGATACCGCGGCGAGGAGAGCGAGTTCCGCCGTTTTGGTATTGTCCCCACCTACAATTTTGACTATCTGCAGTTTGGCGTGAGCGCCAATTTGCCCTGGAACGTGGGGCTGGGGGTAACCTACGGGCTTAATACGCTTTATCAGGACTACGGGCGCCAGCAAAAGTCAGAATTTGAAAGCTGGGATGTTACTTTAAACCGTGATTTTATGCTGTCCAATATGGTGAATTTACGCGTCGATTTAGGCTACCACCGCGGCGTTAATGAATTTACCAGCTTATATTCCAACGACAGCGCTACGGAAGATCGCATATTTGCTCAGCTGACGCTGGGATTACGCGAGCGTAGCTACAACCACTATCAGTCTCTTTATTTACGTTCGCGTTTTAACGACGACGGCAGCGACAAAAATCTTTATAGCGCCGACTATACGCTGGATTTAGATAATCCGGAGTTCGATCGCGGCGGAAGATATTCACTGAACGCCAGCTACGATCGTGGACCGGGTGAAAGCAATAGCGCCGGCGCCGGCGTATCCGTAGATAACCGTTACGGCTACAGTGCGGCAGGCATTACTAAGTCTTTTGGTAATAACAACTACAGCCAGCTCTATCTTTCACAGCGTAGCGGATTCGCCATTGGCGACGGAGAGATCGCTCTTGGGCGAATGGGCAACACTTCGGCGCTGATTGTCGATGCCCGCGACCTGCCTGAAGATCAATATTTTGAGGTGCGTAACCTTAGCGGCGAGCCGGTAGTGGTTAAGGGCGGCCAGAAAACAACGATGGGAATTG
The DNA here is from genome assembly GCF_006517625.1 of Mixta tenebrionis. Classification (GTDB taxonomy): domain Bacteria; phylum Pseudomonadota; class Gammaproteobacteria; order Enterobacterales; family Enterobacteriaceae; genus Mixta; species Mixta tenebrionis. Next base: position 245,888 of record NZ_VHQI01000006.1, read on the forward strand.
CCCCTTATCAGAAAGTAACGCCGAAGGCCGAGCAGATGTTTACCGGTAAGACGGATGCTTTTTATAACCTGACTACGCAATCAACTACGACCTGGGCGCGCCCGGGCCAGGTGTATCAGGTCAAGATCTCCGCCACGAAAAACCAGACGGTTACCGGACGACTTTATTATGACGGTCAGCCGATGGCTCATGCTCGCGTCGTGGGGGGTAACGCCATGTCCGATGAAGAGGGTTTATTTGTCGGTGACTTTACCTTGAAAACTGACAGCCGTCTGGAATCGCTGACGGTAAATAAAGAAGGGCAGGTTTATATCTGTCCACTGTTAGAACAAAACGTCCGGGTGGCCCAGGGCATAATGCAGATTCGTGAGGTTAATTGTGAAATTCAATAAAGGATTATGGTGGTCGTTAGGGATGGCATCTCTGTTGGCGACCGGGGCCGCAAAGGCTATCGAAGTTATTCCCGTGGTGAAGGAAATTAAAGAAGAAACGCCGCGAGAAAACTACATTACGGTTAAATCTGTTTTCCGCGCTGAAGAGAGCGTGGATGACAAAAAAACCGCTAAGCAGCAGCAATACGAGTTCGTTACGCTGGAACTGTTTTACGTCCCTAACCCCGGTGACGGCAAAGAGGAACGTATTAAAGAGCTGGGCGCGGAAAATCCCACGCTGGTCTTCTCGCCCACCAAGCTTGTCGTTCCCTATGGCGAAGAGCGCAAGGTTCGAATTATGCCGCTGAAACCGGTTACCCATGAACAGGTCTACCGCCTGCGCGTTCGTCCCGCCTATCCGGAGCAGGCGCTGGATAAAGGAAAAGTTCGCTTTGCCATCGGCTATGACGTGCTGCTGCGCTATTTGCCGAGCGGCAAACGTACTCAGGGTATCGCCCTGAGCTGTAATAAAGATAAGTGGGTATTAAATGCAACCGGCAACGTCCGCAGCGAGCTGCGCAATTTAGTTATCGATGGACGTAAAGTAAAAGGGCAGTACAACGTCTATCCCGGCACCGATCGTACGCTGACGGTAAGCAAACAGCTTGCGTTTGAACTGCAAGGTAAGCTGCACACCTATGAAAATTGCCAGCGTAAGGAGTAACGCCATGCGACGGTGGTTAACCTTATCTACTTTGCTGTTGCCCTTGGGCGCTCTGGCCGAGGGCGCGATAATGATACAACCGAAACTTAACGGAGAAATACATATTTTCTCCGAGGGAGCGACGGGAGGCGGTGGACAGGATGTTATGGCCTTTACACAGAAGGCAGGTAAATCGCTGACGGTAAACGTTATTCCGTCAGGCCCGGCCAGCTGTAAAGATGGTAATATTGTGCTGCCGTCGTCGCTGCGTTTACCGATGACTTTAGTCGAAAGTAATCATAAGTTACGCTGCGGAGAACCGTTATTTTTTGACAGCGACGCCAGCCAACGGTTGCTCAGGGTTAAAGTTGAAGCCAACTATCAACAACAAAATAGCCGCGCGTTATTTGCGCAGCAGGAATATAGCGGCCGGGTACAGATAGGCAGCGTCAGTTTTAATACCGAAGCCGGTGAAAGCGAGCAGTTCCCTATTTATCTGGATGCCACTCTGCTGGCGGCGAGTACCGCGCCGGTTTTGAAAGTGGCTTTTAATAAATCTGCGGCCTCATTCGGACAGGTAAGCGAAATGCAGGATTATTCGATTACCAGAGAATTGAGGATAACCAAAAAGACGCAGGCAAGCGAAGAGTCGTTTCCCTATACGGTGAAATTTGAATCTTCACAGATTCAAAATGGTCATTATAACCTGCGTCCGTCAACGGGAGATAATCTGGTTCCTTATCAAATTCTGGTTGAAGGAAAAGAGGTTTTACCGGAAGGCGATTACCAGGGACAGCTGCCGTCAGGTAAAAAAACGTCTCAAACGTTAAATATCGAATTTAAGCTTGCAGGGCATAACTTTAGGGGCATGGCGGCGAAAACCCGCTTGCTTGATACCATTACCGCAGTAATAACACCGGAAAGTTAACAGGAGAACAATATGAAAAATTTAATTTTGCCGGTCTTGATGCTTTTTACAATGTTTAACCAGGCGCAGGCCGCAGGCGTGCCCTCCAGGGTCACTATTGAAGTTAATGCAGAGATTAGTACGGGCGTTCGTATTTTTGCTGAAGGAAAAGATGTTACCAACAGCTCAATACCGCCGATTACGCTAAAAGATAAGAACGGCTATATGGATGGTATTACGCCGGTATTACATTTTATTGGCAACGCCAGTTCGGTTTCCATCTCTTTGCAGGAACCCACCGGGCAGAATTTAATCTCGGAAAATAACGATGAGATGAGAATCAAAACCTCCTGGGTGCGCGCGGATGGCGGTGAGGTAACCACGGCGTATCCGCTCCAGAACCAGCCGGTTTATCCAACATTACAGGATGTTCCCGATCAGCTGAAAGGGGTTAAAATCCGTTTTATCTCGGCGGCGCGTAGCGAAACTTATCCGCTAGGTTTGTACAGCGGCACCTATGTGGTAACGGTGACGCCATCCGTTTAACGGCGGTTGCCGTCAGGGCAGAATAGCTCTGCCCTGGTTTCCTGCGGACCTAACGGATTAATGCGGCGCAGGCGAGCGGCTTTAAAATTCAAATTAAGCGATTATATACAGCAGCAGCCCAGGGCGATAAACCGTCGCCCTGGGCTTGTTGTTTACTGATATTAAGCAAGCGCTTACGAGGCGAGAGAAAGCGCGGGTTTTTTGCCATGCGCTTCCAGCCACTGCGCTACCCGCTCTTTCTGAGCATCGTTCAGCCACATACCCAGCTTGGTGCGACGCCAGATGGCATCGTCCCGCTCGCGTACCCATTCGTTTTCCACCAGGTAACGCAGTTCTGCTTCATAAAAACCGTGTCCGAACTCTTCTCCCAGATCCGCCAGCGCGGTTGCGTTCTGTAAGATCAGCTCGCTGTTGCCGCCATAGGTGCGGGCATAGTGGCGCGCCATGCTCTCACTGATAAACGGATAGCGGCGGCGCAGGCTGGCGGCGTAATCCTCACGCGTTCCGGCGATATCGCCGCCAGGCAGTACGGCATTTTTGGTCCATGCCGGGCCGGCGTCAGGATAATATTTCGCCAGTTTGTCCAGCGCATGCTCGGCCAGCTTGCGGTAGGTGGTCAGCTTGCCGCCGAAAACCGACAGCAGCGGCGCCTTGCCGGCATCGTCACGTACATCAAGCGTATAGTCGCGCGTAATGGCCTGGGGCGAATCGGACTCATCATCGCACAGCGGGCGCACGCCGGAGTAGGTCCAGACGATATCCTGACGCGTCAGCGGCTTGTTAAAATGCGCGTTATAAACTTTCAGCAGGTAGTCGATTTCGCTGTCGTCGATTTTAACCTGCCCGGCATCGCCTTTATATTCGACGTCGGTGGTGCCGATAATGGAAAACTCATCCATCCACGGGATAACGAATACGATACGATGATCTTCGTTTTGCAGGATATAGGCCTGTTTTTCGCTATGTACGCGCGGCACCACGATATGGCTGCCTTTAATCAGACGGATGCCGTAAGGCGATTTCAGCTGCAGGCCGTCGTCGAACAGCTGTTTAACCCAGGGACCGGCGGCGTTGACCAGGCCTTTTGCCCGCCACGTCAGTTTTTTTCCGCTGTCGATATCTTCTGCTTCTACTATCCACAGGCTATTTTCGCGCCAGGCGCGGGTAACGCGCGTGCGGGTGCGCACTTCGCCGCCCTGCTTTACCACTTCCTGCGCGTTCAACACCACCAGGCGCGCATCGTCGACCCAGCAGTCGGAATATTCGAAACCGCGCGAAATTTCCGGTTTCAGTACCGACGCTGAGCCAAAGCGCACGCCCTTGCTGCCCGGCAGGCTGGTGCGTTTACCCAGATGATCGTAGAGGAACAGACCGGCGCGGATCATCCATGCCGGACGTAAGTGCGGGCGATGGGGCAGGCGAAAGCGCATGGGAAAGGCAATATGCGGCGCCATTTTCAGCAGCACTTCACGCTCGGCCAGCGCTTCACTGACCAGGCGGAACTCATAGTGCTCCAGATAGCGTAAGCCGCCGTGAATCAGCTTTGAGCTGGCGGAAGAAGTCGCGCAAGCCAGATCCTGCGCCTCCAGCATCAGCACTGACAGACCGCGTCCTGCGGCATCGGCCGCAATACCGGCACCGTTGATGCCGCCGCCGATAACGATCAGATCTTTGGTTTCCACGTCATCTCCTCCGATGTTCGAAATAGTTCGTCTATGCTCGTTTTCGAACATGATGATAATCGTAAACCAACATTGACGCCAGCGTTAACCCAATAAAAACATCTTTGCGTGATTGAGTTAACATTATTGCTGGCCGGCGGCAGTAACCGCTTTGCTGGTCTGGTTATTGTGGCGGCGCTTCGCGCTACAATAGGGAGGACCGGCGGCGCTAAGCCGTTTTGCTACGGCTGCCCGTCGCGCGTCCCGGCACTGGCGAACTGGAAACTAACATGGAACAATTTGAATGCATTAGCGTCGATATGGCGCAACACTATCTGACAGAGCGCGAGGCGTTGCTGGTAGATGTCCGCGATCCGCAAAGTTTTGCCGCAGGACATGCTAAGGGGGCGTTTCATCTGACAAACGACACCCTGAACCACTTTATGCAGCAGGCGGATTTTGCCACGCCGGTGCTGGTGATGTGTTACCACGGCAATAGCAGCAAAGGGGCCGCACAGTATCTGATTCACCAGGGATTTGAACAGGTTTACAGTATAGATGGCGGCTTTGACGCCTGGCGTACGGCTTATCCGCAGCTGGTAGAATAAGCCTTACGCCGAACGACAGAATCAGGGAAGGAATATGATACGGCTTACAGGATTTGCTGACCCGCGTATGGCGCAGCTGTTTGTGGACTATATGGCGGTGCGCGGCATCAGGTTATATATCGTACCGGAAGAGCGGCTGACCGTCGTGCTGGAAGATGAGAGCCAGCGGGAGATTGTCGAAAACGAACTTAAACAGTTCCTGGACGAACCGCTGCAGCCGCGCTATCAGGCCGCCAGCTGGCGGAGAGAGCGTATTGACAGCACAGCGTTATGGCGGGGAGAAAGCATCCTGACGCTGCTGCGCCAACGCGCCGGACCGCTCACGATAACGCTCGCGCTGCTCTGCTGCGTTATCTTTGTGGCGATGCGGCTTTTCGGCGATCTGACCCTGCTTGCCTGGCTGAGCTGGCGCATGGACGGCGGGCAGCTTTCTCAGCCCTGGCGCTGGGTTAGCCATATCCTGCTGCATTTCTCGCTGCTGCATTTGCTGTTTAATCTGCTGTGGTGGTGGTATATCGGCGGCATGCTGGAAAAGCATCTCGGCAGCAGCAAGCTGTTGGTGATTACGCTGATTGCAGCGCTGCTGGGCGGCTGGCTGCAGGCGCAGTACGACGGCCTCTTCTTTAGCGGCTTGTCCGGCGTGGTCTGCGCGCTTATGGGCTACGCCTGGCTACGCGGCGAACGCGATCCCGCCGGCGATATTTTTCTGCCGCGCGGCCTGATGGTTTTTATCGCGCTTTGGCTGGCCGTTATCTACATCACTATTCCTGACGCGTCGGCTGTCGCCCTTGTTATTTGTCTGGCCGCGGGCATGGCGATGGCCTTTGTCGATACGCTCCGCCGGCGCTATCGCTGACGATTGATTATTCTCAGGCTGCCGCTTAAACGGGATGCAGCCTGATGCCATACCTGTACAGGAGATTTATGTGAAGCAGACGCAACGTCATGACGCGATTATCGATCTGGTCCGGCGCCAGGGTTATGTCAGTACTGAAGAGCTGGTGGAGCATTTTGACGTCAGTCCGCAAACCATCCGGCGCGATCTGAACGATCTGGCGGAGCAGAATAAGATCCAGCGGCATCACGGCGGCGCGGCGCTGCCTTCCAGCTCAGAAAATACCGCCTGGCAGGATCGTAAGATGATGTGGTCGGCGGAAAAGGCGCGTATCGCCCAGCGGGTGGCGAGCCAGATTCCTGACGGCGCCACGCTGTTTATTGATATCGGCACCACGCCGGAGGCGGTGGCGCACGCGCTGCTGCATCATAACGATCTGCGTATTGTTACCAACAATCTCAATGTTGCGACGCTGCTGATGACCAAGCCTGACTTTCGTTTGATCATCGCCGGCGGCGAAGTGCGCACGCGCGACGGCGGCATTATGGGCGAGGCGACGCTGGATTTTATCTCCCAGTTTCGGCTCGACTACGGCATTCTCGGCATCAGCGGCATCGATATGGATGGTTCGCTGCTGGAGTTTGATTATCACGAGGTTCGCACCAAGCGGGCGATTATTGAGAATTCACGCTGCGTAATGCTGGTCACCGACCATTCCAAATTCGGCCGCAATGCGATGGTGAATCTGGGCAATATGAGCCTGATCGACTACCTCTTTACTAATGAAGCGCCGCCCGCCAGCGTGATGAAAGTGATCGAGCAGCACGAGGTTCATCTGGAGCTGTGCTGAAATCAGGCCACGCTCATGCCCATCAGGTGCAGTAAATGCTGCGCCTGCTGCACCGCCTCCCGGCGATGCATCACCCCAAGCTTTTGATACAGATTACGAATATGGGTTTTTATCGTGGTCTGCGCCACGGCCAGCTCGCCGGCGATCTGATCGTTACTGTAGCCGGAATAGATCAGGCCGAGCACCTGCCATTCGCGCTGGGTTAACGGACTGGTGCGAATCAGCTCCGGCACCTGCGGATGATTCAACAGGCGGCTGACGAAGCTCTCGTCGAAATGGGCGAATTTATGACGATGATGCTGGTTAATATCGCGCAAAATGCGCTGCGCCCGATGCTGCTCCAGCTCCGGCAGCGTATGCAGCTGCAGCAGCTGGCGCAGCTGCTGCGCCATCGTCTCGCCTTCTATGACGAAGTGGCTGATAAAACCGGTGCGGTTCGCCAGCGTCAGCGCTTCTATCAGCGCCTGTTGCGCGGCGCTTTTCCGTTCGGTTTGCCAGTAAAGCGCGTTGAGCAGCAGCAGGTTACGGTTCATATCGCTGGTTAAACGTAGCCGCCGGGCATTTTCGTTTAGCTCATCCAGCACCACTTCCGCCTCATCAAACTGCCCCAGCAGAATCTGGACGCGGGCGATATTGCGCCACTGCCCCTGAGAGAAGTGGTTATCGGCGCTGGCGGGCCTGGCGGTCAGCCGTAGCCAGTTAGCGGCGGCGACTTTATCGCCGGTCATCTGCCAGTAGATAACGCGCGGCTTATCGGCGTTGGTTACCCAGTCGCTGTGATACTGGCCGTTGCCCAGCAGATTTTCGCAGCGAATTAAATGGCGGCGCGCGTTGTCCAGATCGCCCCGCGCCAGCGCGCATTTCGCCAGCATAGCCAGGCACTGCAGCTGCTGCTGCGGCTGGAAGTTGGCCAGTACCGCCAATCCTTTGCGCGCTGTGGCCTCCGCCTCGTCGAGACGCGCCCATGACCAGAGCAGCTGAGAGCGAATGCGCAGCAGAAATTCATGCATCGGCAGCTGCTCCAGCCCCTCTTCATTGATCAGCGCAAACGCCTTTTCCTGAATATCCCACGCGGTTTGTAAGAAGCCCTGCGCCAGCAGGATCTCGCTCTGCTGCAGCAGCGCCCAGAGCGCGTAATGACAGCTGTTATAGTGGTGCGCCATTTCTTCGGTCTGCTGCATAACCGTTAGCGCCGCTTCCAGCTCGCCCTGACAGTGCAGCACCTCGCCCTTGACAGATGTGGCGACGATGCGGCTGTAGTAATGCGCCAGCGGCAGATGAGCCAGCGCCTGATTCGCCAGACGTTCCGCCTCTTCCGGCTTACCGGCGTTGATGGCGACCTGCGCGCGCAGCGCATCAAATTCGGCGCCCAGCACCGGATCGATGGCGATTTGCTGCGTCGTCATCTCTTCTTCCGCCCGCGCCAGCAGCAAATTGACTTCGCCGTAGCGGTGCTGACTCTGCGCCAGCCAGGCCTGCAGCAGAATCAGACGCGGGTTATCGACCAGCAGCTGCCACGGCAGCGCTTTCAACCCTTCCTCCAGCAGCGCCAGCTCGCTGTGGTTAAACAGCGACCAGGCGTGATGCAGCAAAATATCGCGCAGCAGCGCGGTATCTGCCGCCGCCAGCGCATGATGGATCGCCTCGCCGGCGTAGCCGAGCGCCATCCAGCCTTCGGCCGCCGCGCGATGCAGCTGCTGCAGCTCGCCGCCTAACTCCCACTGACTGCGCTGGCGCAGAAAGCTGGCAAACAGCGGATGGAAATTAAACCAGCCGCCGCGATCGTCCATTCGTTGCAGAAACAGGCCCTGACGCTCGGTTTCCTCAAGGCGCAGCTGCGCGTTCTCCTCGCCGGTCAGGCGGGCGATTAACGTATCGTTCATCGATCGCAGCACCGAGCTACGCAGCAGAAAATTACGCGTTGCGCTGTCCACATAGCCCAGCACTTCATCTACCAGATAATCCGAGAGGTGGCTGGCGTTGATGCCGGCCAGACGCTGAGCGGACTGATGCGTCGGCGTATTCGACTGGCGTTCCGTCAGGGCGATAAGCTGCAGGGCGGTGGCCCAGCCCGCCACTTCGTCGCACAAACGCTGCGAATCATCCGCGCTTATCGGGCGCTGCAAACGGCAGTCAAAAAACTGCCTTGCCTCCTGCGGCGTAAAGGCCAGCGACTGGCTGTTGATTTCCAGCAGCTGCTCGCGCACCCGCAGATTCGCGATACCGAGCGAGGGCAGGTTGCGCGACAGAATAATCAGCGTCAGGTTTTCTGGCTGATGGCGGATAAAGAAACGCATCGCCTGATGAATGGCGTCGTTGGTAATCAGATGATAATCGTCAATGACCAGAAAAAGCGGGCGCTGCCACTCGGCGAGCTCGACAAACAGCTGGGAGAACAGCGCGCTCAGGCTGGCGTATTGCCGCTTCTGCGCCAGCGCTTCGCTGCGTAGACAGTGTCCGCCGGTTGCCTGTTGCATCGCCGCCATAAAGTAGTTGGCGAAGCGCTCCGGATAGTTATCGCTTTCATCCAGCGAATACCAGCCGAGATCGCTTTTGTCTGCGGCCCACTGGGCGACCAGCGTGGTTTTGCCGTAGCCGGCCGGGCTGCTGATTAACGCTAAGCGGTAGTGCGCAATGTTCGCAAGCCTGGCTATCAAACGCTCCCGAACAATGGTGTTCTGAAGCCGCAGCGGACGGCTGAGTTTCGACGGTATCAGCATGGCGACACTTCACTGTGTTGACATAGAAGGAAACAAAAAGAATTAATTCACGGCGTGTAATTATTCAGTACTTTCTGACGACCGACAGCGTAATGCAAGGATAAGGAGCGGGCACAGTTCATTAAGTTGCACCTCATCACATTTCTTTATCATTTTTTGGCATTTTTTTGATTAATGTCTAGCGGGTGCGAAGTTTATGTAAGTTAAAGGTTAATGTAACGGGTTTTGTCTTCAGCTGATAGCGGGGTTGTTCTGCTAATTACGGCAAAATTTATCATTTTGTTTACATTTATTGCCGCGCGCCGTAAGCATTTTTCCTTAATAACGTCTTAACTAATTGGGCGGGCGAATAACCGTTGCGACTACGCCCTGCGGCTCCTCCCCATTGAATCCGATGCCGGGAGGATGCTCTCCTGAGCGCTTAACGTCAGCATGTGCGCATCATTTTTGCGAAACCATTTACTTAGCGGAAGAGATTTGTATGTCGCAGCAAAAATTTAATCAGGCACGTTTTGAGGCGGCGTTAACGCGCCAGTGGCAATATCTGGGGCTGGCAAGCGCCAGTGAAATGACCCGACATCAGTGGTGGCAGGCGGTCAGCGCGGCGCTGGCGGAGCTGCTGGCGGCGCAGCCGGTAGCGCAGCCGGGCAAGGCGCAGCGCCATGTAAACTACCTCTCAATGGAGTTTCTGATTGGCCGGCTGACCGGCAATAACCTGATCAACCTTGGCTGGTATGACGCGGTAAAAACGCTGCTGGCGGAGCAGGGCGTTGAGCTAAGCGCGCTGCTGGAGGAGGAGATCGATCCGGCGCTCGGCAACGGCGGTTTAGGGCGTCTGGCGGCCTGCTATCTTGATTCGATGGCGACGGTGGGACAGTCGGCTATCGGCTACGGCCTGAATTATCAGTATGGCCTGTTTCGCCAGTCGTTTGCCGGGGGGCAGCAGCGTGAGGCGCCGGATGACTGGCAGCGCGATCGCTATCCCTGGTTTCGCCATAACGCCGCGCTGGATGTGCAGGTTGGCATCGGCGGAAGGGTGATAAAAAACGGCGACGGCTCGCTACGCTGGGAACCGGCGTTTCTCATGCGCGGCGAGGCCTGGGACCTGCCGGTTATCGGCTACCGCAACGGCCTGGCGCAGCCGCTGCGCCTGTGGCAGGCGACTCACGCTCATCCGTTCGATCTCTCGCTGTTTAACGAGGGAGAGTTCCTGCAGGCGGAGCAGCCGGGCATCGATGCGGCTAAGCTGACGAAAGTGCTCTATCCCAACGACAATCATCAGGCCGGCAAGCGCCTGCGCCTGATGCAGCAATATTTCCAGTGCGCCTGCTCGGTGGCGGATATTTTGCGCCGTCATCATCAGGCCGGACGCGCGCTGGCGACGCTGCCCGATTATGAGGTAATTCAGCTTAATGATACCCATCCCACCATTGCGATACCCGAGCTGCTGCGCGTTCTGCTGGATGAGCATCAGCTGTCGTGGGAAGAGGCGTGGCATATCAGCAGCAGGGTTTTCGCCTATACCAACCATACGCTGATGCCGGAGGCGCTGGAGCGCTGGGACGAACGTCTGGTGCGCTCGCTGCTGCCGCGGCACTTTATGATTATCAAAGAGATTAACCGGCGCTTTAAAAAGCTGGCGGCGCAGCAGTGGCCGGGCGATGAGGCGGTATGGGAAAAAGTAGCGGTGCTGCACGATAAGCAGGTGCGGATGGCGAACCTGTGCGTGGTAAGCGGCTTTGCGGTTAACGGCGTGGCGGCGCTGCACTCTGAGCTGGTGGTAAAAGATCTGTTCCCGGAGTATTACCAGCTGTGGCCGCATAAATTTTTCAACGTCACCAACGGCATTACGCCGCGCCGCTGGCTGAAGCAGTGTAACCCGGCCCTGTCGGCGTTAATCGACGAAACCTTAGGCCATCAGCGCTGGGTGACGCAGCTTGATGCGTTAACAGGGCTGGAGCCATATGCCGATGATAAGGCGTTTCGCCAGCGCTATCGCCAGATCAAACTCGACAACAAGCAGCGGCTGGCGGCCTGGGTGCAGCAGGTTGCCGGCATTGAAATCAACCCCGCCGCGCTGTTTGACGTACAGATCAAACGGCTGCACGAGTACAAGCGTCAGCATCTCGCGCTGCTGCATATTCTGCACTGCTATCGTCAACTGCGCGACAATCCGCAGCTGGATAAAACGCCGCGCGTCTTCCTGTTCGGCGCCAAGGCCGCGCCCGGCTACTACCTGGCGAAAAATATCATTTACGCGATCAATAAAGTCGCGGAGACGATCAATAACGATCCGCTGATCGGCGATCGTCTGAAGGTGGTATTTATTCCCGATTATTGCGTCAGCGCCGCAGAGCGGCTGATCCCGGCGGCGGATCTTTCCGAGCAGATCTCTACCGCCGGCTATGAGGCTTCCGGCACCGGCAACATGAAGCTCGCCCTGAACGGCGCGCTGACTATCGGCACGCTGGATGGCGCCAACGTCGAAATTGCTGAGCAGGTGGGCGAAGAGAATATTTTTATCTTTGGCAACCGCGTGGATGAAGTGAAAGCGCTGAAGGCGAACGGCTACGATCCGAAAAAGCTGCGTAAGAAAGATAAGCATCTCGACGGGCTGCTGAAAGAGCTGGAGAAGGGCCATTTTAGCGATGGTGATAAGCATGCCTTTGATTTGCTGATGAATAGCCTGACGAAGCAGGGCGATCCCTGGCTGGTGCTGGCGGATTTCGCCGACTACATTGCGGCGCAGGAGCGCGTGGAGGCGCTGTGGCGTGATAAGGAAGCCTGGACGCGGGCAGCTATTCTGAATACAGCGCGTACCGGCATGTTCAGCTCCGATCGCTCTGTACGCGACTATCAGCAGCGTATCTGGCAGAGCCAGCGCTGAAGGAGAGCGGCGCAGGCCGCTTATAGTCAATCATGGGTTCAGGAAGCGTTATGGATTTAACTCAGTTTGAGCAACAGGCCAGCGCGGCCGGCATTGCTGCCAGCTATATCAACGCCAAAGGAAAGCCGGAGGCGATAGCCGCAGAAACCAGAGAGCTGCTGCTGAAGGCGATGGCGTTCCCGCGCGCGGCCAGCGATGCGCCGCTGCCGGCGGTGAAAGTGTTCGGCGGACGACGTAAGCGAGTAATCACTATTGGCGGCAACGGTTCGTTTCAGTGGCAGCTGCAGAGCGAGCAGGGAAAAAGCTGGCAGGGCGAGGTGCAGGGCGGCGAGACGTTAACGCTGCCGCCGCGTTTGCCGCAGGGCTATCATCAGCTGACGCTGAAGCAGGGGAAAAAGAGCTGGGCGTGCCGGGTGATTATGGCGCCGCGCCGCTGCTATGAGCCGCAGGCGCTGCTGGAAGGGCGCAAACTTTGGGGCGCCTGCGTACAGCTTTATACGCTACGCTCTGAGCGCAACTGGGGCATCGGCGATTTCGGCGATTTAAGCGCCATGCTGATGCAGATCGCCGATCGCGGCGGCGACTTTATCGGCCTTAACCCCATTCATGCGCTCTATCCCGCCAGCCCTGAAAGCGCCAGCCCCTACAGCCCCTCTTCGCGGCGCTGGATGAACGTTATCTATATCGATGTCGGGCGGGTGCCCGATTTCCAGCACGGCGAGGCGGCGCAGCGCTGGTGGAAGAAGAAGGAGACGCAGCGGCGCGTAGCGGCGGCGCGGCAGGCCGACTGGGTGGATTACACCGCGGTGAGCCAGCTGAAAATTGAGGGGCTGCGACTCGCCTGGGCGCAGTTCGCCAGCCGTGATGAGCAGGATGAGACGCGGCTGCATTTCGAAGCCTTTATTCGCGCCGGCGGCGAGAGCCTCTACAGCCAGGCGGCCTATGACGCGCTGCACGGCGCGATGCTGAAAGAAGATGCGCAGCGCTGGGGCTGGCCGGTATGGCCGGAAGCCTGGCGCCACGCGCAGAGCGAGGCGGTACAGCAGTTCTGCCGTCAGCATGAAGATGAAGTGCGCTTCTGGCTCTGGCTGCAGTGGCTGGCGAATCGCCAGTTCGACGAATGCTGGCAGCTCTGCCGGCAGCGCGGCATGTCGATTGGCCTCTATCGCGATCTGGCTGTCGGCGTGGCGGAAGGCGGCGCGGAGACCTGGTGCGATCCCGATCTCTACTGTCTGAAGGCCTCGGTAGGCGCCCCGCCCGATATACTGGGGCCGTTAGGGCAGAACTGGGGACTGCCGCCGGTCGATCCGCACGTGATGGTCGAGCGCGCCTATCAGCCCTTTATCGATATGCTGCGGGCGAATATGGCCAGCTGCGGCGCGCTGCGTATCGATCATGTGATGTCGATGCTGCGTCTGTGGTGGATTCCCTACGGCATGACGGCCGATCGCGGCGCCTATGTCTCTTATCCGGTGGACGATCTGCTGTCCATTCTGGCGCTGGAAAGCCAGCGTCATCGCTGTATGGTAATTGGCGAAGATTTAGGCACGGTGCCGCAGGAGATCGTCGGTAAACTGCGCAGCAGCGGCATTTACTCGTGGAAGGTGCTGTTCTTCGAACAGGAAAGCGCCGATTGTTATCGTGCGCCGCAGCAGTGGCAGCGTCAGGCGATGGCCAGCGCCACCACCCACGATCTGCCGACGCTGCGCGGCTTCTGGAGCGCGGGCGACTTAACGCTGGGCGAAAAGCTGGGGCTTTATCCTGATAAAGAGGTGCTGAAGGGGCTGTTTGCGAACCGCGAGCAGCAGAAACAGGCGTTGCTCAACGCGCTGCATCAGCAGGGCTGCGTGCCTAAAAAGCTCGGCAAGCGGGCGGCGAAGCTGCCGATGTCGCCGGAGCTGAGCCGCGGGATGCAGCGTTATATCGCCGCCAGCTCCAGCGCGCTGCTGGGATTACAGCCGGAAGACTGGCTGGATATGGATATGCCGGTGAACGTGCCGGGCACGGTGGATCAATATCCTAACTGGCGGCGCAAGCTTAGCCGCACGCTGGAAGAGATGTTCAGCGATGAGCAAATTAGCCGGTTGCTTAAAGATTTAGATAGCTGCCGTAAAAAATAGGGCGGTCCGGGGTTAATCAGGCGCGACAGGTAATAATAAAGGTGGCTAAAGCAAGCTTTTATTATTACCGTTTTTCCTGCTAAGCAGCACAATATTTTCGTTGGCCGCGTCCGCTATAGCTATTAGCTCTGAAAGCGAGCTATATCTCACCGGATATAGTAATTTTTTATTGATTAACGTCACGGGGAAAAGGTTTATTTTTTAGTGGCCAGCGAATTTCTTTTGATTGCGTCAGCTATTTTCAGCATACATTAGCCAGCGTAGGGTTACCTCACGGGTGTGAAATTTCTTACACCTAATTATGAGGACAAATAAAATGACCACTACCTATACCCCTTATATTGATGTTTCCGTTAATGCACAATGGGACGACTGGCAGAACTATCCGCAAGGGCGCCCTAATCCTGTCTATACCCAACGCGTTATTGACTGGAAAATGGACGGCCTTATTCTGGCGTTTCTGACATTTGAACCTAAAAGCCGAAGCGCATGCTGGGCGGCGCAGCCGACCATGCCGCTGGAATGGGCTAAACCGCTGGCTGATGATTTAAATGCGTTTGGTAAAAAAGTCATTGTCTCTTTTGGCGGCGCGGCTAATTATGATATTTCCGCTAAGCTGACTGTTGAAGAGCTGGTGGCAACCTATGAAAAAACCATTGCCCTGCTCGGCGTTACAGGGCTGGATTTCGACCTGGAAAACGATCTGTACGATGCAGATAAAATTTGCCAGGCGTTAAAAAGGGTACAGAAAAACTATCCGGATGTTGCGCTTAGCTTTACCCTGCCGGTTATGCCTGCCGGGCTGACAAATACCGGCTTAGGTATTGTACGTAAAGCCGCTGATGCTGGCCTGGATTTTGTCGTCAACGGGATGGCGATGGATTACTACAATCCTGCCTATTATGACCATATGGGGAAAGCGGCTAATGATGCGGTCACCAGTATGGCTAATCAGATGGCGGCGTTTTACCCGACGCTTTCTCTGCGCGACCTGTATAACAAAGTGGCGGTAACGCCGATGATCGGTAAAAATGACGATATGTCGATGTTCACATTAGAAAATGCGCGTGAAGTTGGCGTATATGCAAGGGAACATAACGTCGCCTTTATCGGCTCATGGTCGTTAAACCGTGATAATCCGTCAAACTCCCAGTGGGTTGAGCTGGAATCCAGCAGTAATCCACAGCAAACCTACTCCTGTGAATATGCCAAATATTTTATCGGCTAACTAAAGCGATAATAATAAAATTACAGCAGCGTATCTGATTGCCTGCAATAAAGGCAGCCTTTGCGGCTGTCTTTATTATGTGCCAATTTTATCCTGGCATTTATGGCTAAAAGACTAATTATTTCCCGGCGAGGTTAATCCTGCCTGTTAAACATGTTCACAGGCGCCACGCTATTAAAAGACGTCGGCCAGGGGGATAAATTATTTTATCTGACCAGCGGGATAGCATAGGGAGCTGCTAATATAACAAAAGCGGCTCTAAACGCCGCTTTTGCGAATAACCAGCGCTAAACCGACCGGCTGATCAGTAGTAAGAGTGCTCACCGCGCTGGTGCTCGGTCAGATCGCGCACGCCTTTCAGTTCCGGGAAAGCGGCCAGCAGCTCTTTTTCAATCCCTTCTTTCAGCGTCACATCGACCATAGAACAACCGTTACAGCCGCCGCCGAACTGCAGAATGGCATAGCCTTCATCGGTAATTTCCATCAGCGACACGCGCCCACCGTGGCCGGCCAGCTGCGGGTTAATCTGCGCCTGCAGCAGATACTCAACGCGTTCAATCAGCGGCGCGTCATCTGCAACCTTACGCATTTTGGCGTTCGGCGCTTTCAGCGTCAGCTGAGAACCGAGGTTGTCAGTTACAAAATCGATCTCAGCGTCTTCCAGGTAAGGGGCGCTCAGCTCATCGACGTAGGCGGAAAGCTTCTCGAACTTCAGCTCGGTATCGGACGGCTCTACGGCATCGGGCGGGCAGTAGGAAACGCCACATTCAGCAGATGGCGTGCCCGGATTAATGACGAACACGCGAATCTGGGTGCCATCTTCCTGATTTGACAGCAATTTGGCGAAATGCTCCTGGGCGGCATCGGTAATTCGGATCATGGCAGTTGCTCAATAGTTGACTAATTTAGTTGGTTATAATACGCCCATCTCCGACGCTCTACAAGGTACGGCACAGGCACCAAATCTGGACGCTGGCGGCGCCGGCCTGCATCAGCAGGCGGCTGATTTCCGCCACCGTACTGCCGGTTGTCACCACATCATCGATTAATGCGATATGGCGATCGCGCACGGTGATTTCAAGGCGAAAAGCATTGCGCAGGTTCCGTTTACGGGCGCTGGCGCTCAGCTGATGCTGTATGTGACCGGCGGCGCGGCGCGTAAGCCCGTCGGGACGCCAGGCGCAGCCCAGCCAGCGCGCCAGCGGCCGGGCCAGCAGATCGGCCTGGTTAAAACCGCGTCGCCAGGCGCGCCTGTGATGCAGCGGCACGGTCAACAGCAGATCGGGGCGTTGCAGGCCGCGTTGACGTCGGGCTGCCAACCAGCTTAGCAAAATCAGTCGCGCCAGCATCACAGAGAGTGCGGTCACGCGTGAGAATTTATGGCGGGCGATAAGCTGACTGAGCGGCGCGCCATAGGCGCTAACCGCAACCAGATGTTGCCAGGGCGGCGGACGGCGCAGACAGCGGCGACAGGCGAGCAGCGGATTTGCGGCGGCCAGGCCGCAGCGCGGACAACACGGCGGCAGCGGCGGCAGCGCGCGCAGGCAATAGCTGCACAGCCCCTGGCGCGGTAATTTCAGCGGCGTCTGGCATAGCCAACAGCCAGCCTGCATTGGTAGCATAGCGCTCTCCCTGACGGACAATAAAGAGACAATAACTGATGACGCAGCTCTACTGGCACACTATCGGCACCGGCGATCGTAATCTTGTGCTGCTTCACGGATGGGGATTGAATGCGGAGGTGTGGCGTTGCATTGCGCAGCCGCTCAGCGCACATTTTCGCCTGCATTTAGTCGATCTGCCGGGCTTTGGCCGCAGCCAGGGTTTTGGCGCGCTGAGGCTGGAGGAGATGGCGGCGGCGCTGCTGCCTCAGCTGCCTGAAAAGTCGCTGGTGCTGGGCTGGTCGCTGGGCGGCCTGGTCGCCAGCCAGCTGGCGCTGCGCTATCCGCAGCGGGTGGAGGGATTGATCAGCGTGGCTTCTTCTCCCTGCTTTACCGCTCAGGGCGATTGCTGGCCGGGTATTAAACCCGATACGCTGGCCGGTTTTCAGCAGCAGCTCAGCGAGAATTACCAGCGCACCGTTGAGCGCTTTCTGGCGTTGCAGACGCTGGGCGCCCAGAGCGCCCGGCAGGATGCGCGTATGCTAAAAGAGGTGGTGCTCTCCCAACCGTTTCCTGCGCCAGAGGTGCTGGCCGGCGGCCTGGATATTTTGCGCTATGTCGATCTGCGCAGCGCCATGGATAACCTGCAAACGCCGCTGCTGCGTATTTACGGCTCTCTTGACGGTCTGGTGCCGCGCAAAGTCGCCGCGCTGCTGGATGAGCGCTGGCCGCAAAGCGCCTCGTTGATAATAGAGAAGGCGGCGCATGCGCCTTTTGTGTCTCATCCGCAGGCGTTTTGCGAAGCGGTGGCGCGCTTTGGCAATTCTGTTTAAGAATCTTTATACCTTTAGCTGGCAAAATGTCACCGGGCGTTAATACTTGATGCTGAGCAAGGCCGCTGACTTTGACGTTCTGAAAGTCACCCAGGGAGTCGGGCGCTTCAACCCTGTCTCATTGTATCCATTCGGCGGCCATAGGGATAATCGGTCAACTTTAATGCGAAGGTGTACTATGAATCTGATGAAAACTGTTGTTGTTACCTGCCTGCTGGGCGGCCTCTCTTTCTCCGTGCTGGCGGCGAAAGAGGTGACGAAAGAAGAAGCGCAGAAGATGAATCTGGAAAAAATCGGCACCGTTAATACCACAGCGGAAACCACTTCGCCGATGGATGCCAAACGCGAACTGTCAAAAATGGCGGATGAGAAGGGCGGCCAGTATTACGTTATCGTCGCCGGACGCGAGCATGGGCGCTTCAGCGCCACGGCGGACGTATATAAATAAGTTGTCGGCAGGCATAGTGGCTATGCCTGCTGTCCTTTCAGCCACAGATAGCCCCATGGCGGCAGCGTAACGGGCTGGGCGCCGTCAATAAGCCGCTGCTCCACAATATCGCGATATTTTTTAGCCTCCGGCAGGCTGGTCTTCACGCTGTTGCCGCTCAAATTAAACAGACACAGTAAACTGTTCTCTCTCTCCGGCGTGTAGCGCCGCATTATCAATAGCCGGCTGTCGCCGTCGAGAATTTCCAGCGGATTATCGGGATGAAACGCCGGCTGCCGCGTGCGCAGCTGAATCAGCGCGCTAAGGCGGTTAAAAATCTGCTGGCGCAGATAGTCGCCGCCCGCCAGCGCCTTCTCAATAGCGGAGAGCGCATATTTTTCGCGGTTAATCGCGCGGTTGTGGCCTGCCACCCTGACGCCCTCATTATCGTTACGCGAACCCAGTATGTTCTGAATATAAATCGCCGGCACGCCGGGAAACGCCAGCAGGATGGCGTGCGTCAGCATAAAGCGGCGGATGCGCGTATCGTCATCATCATCCTGCTTATTGAGCGCATCCATCCAGGTGACGTTGATTTCATAAGGGCTGGTGGTGCCATCGGGGTTGTTTTTATAGGAAACCAGCGCGCCCTCCAGCGCTAAATCGCGCACCAGCGAAACGATTTCTACCTCCGGCAGGATGCCGCGCGCCGGATTAAGGCCGATGCCGTCATGGGAGGCGAGAAAATTAAAGAAGGTAGTGGCGCCGCCGCCCAGATCGAGCCCGGCGGCCCACTGACGCAGCGCGCGCGCCGAGCCGTTATGAACGGCGTGCAGCACCAGCGGCGGCAGGGAAAACTGATAGACCATCTGCGCCTCATCCCGCCCGTTGCCGAAATAGCTGATATTGTCCTGATGCGGCACGTTGGTTTCAGTAATAATGACCGTGCCGGGCGCCACCACATCGGCGATAGCGCGAAACAGTTTAACCAGCAGATGGGTATTTTCCAGATGGATACAGCGCGTGCCGGGCGTTTTCCACATATAGCCGACGGCATCAAGCCGCACATAGTCGGCCCCTTTTTTCAGATACTCCAGCAGCACGTCCACCATGCGGATTAACACTTCAGGACTGGCGAAGTTAAGATCGATCTGATCGGCGCTAAAGGTGGTCCAGATATAGTGGGTTTCGCCATTGGCGCGTAGAAAGGGCGTCAGCAGCGGCGAGGTGCGCGGGCGGGTGACGCCGCTTAAGTCGGCGCCCGGCGGCATGCTGATAAAAAAATCGTCCCAGCCCGCGTCGCAGGCCAGATAGTGTTTAAACCAGGCGCTGTGCGAGGAGATATGGTTGCAGACAAAATCGAACATCAGGCGCGTATGGGTATGCAGCTCCGCCACGTTGCGCCATTCGCCGCAGACCGGATTTACCTGATGGTAATCGATAACGGAAAAGCCATCGTCGGAAGACCAGGGAAAAAAGGGCAGCAGGTGGACAAGGTTGAAGGTGGACTGGAAATGCTGTTGGTAAAAGCGCGAAAAGGTAGCGAGCGTCGGCGCTTCCGGCTCGCGGAACTGATCGGCATAGGCGATCAGCACCACATCTTTTTCATCCCAGTGCGCTTTGCGTGGTTTTTTTATCCCGTCGCGCGCGGCGCGCACGTGTGAAAGCAGGCGCTCACGCGCGGCCGCAGGAAAAGTGTTCTGGTAGATCTTATCGATTAGGCTATTGATAATATCCATTTTTACCCGGCAGGCCACGGCGCTACGTTCAGAAAGGCGGTCATTTTACTGTAGCCCGCCGGGCTGAATTCGCAACCGTGGCTGCGTGGCTAATGACAGCTTTCGCTTTTTAACGCCTGATAGCGTTCAGCGGGCATCACCTCAATAGCAATACTCTGCGACGGCTGCGGCATCCGACGCAGGAACAGCAGCAGCGCGCCGTTAAACAGCAGCACCAGCAAGATAGTCAGGCTGCTGGCAAGCGGCTGCTCGCCAAGACGTGAGCACTGCCAGAACAGCGTCGCCAGCGAATAAGCCACGTTTAAGCCCCACAGGATTGAAAAGCCCATCCAGCGGCGGCTGCTTTCGCGGGCGATCGCGCCCATTACCGATACGCAGGGAACGTAGAGCAGTACGAACAGCAGATAGCTAAAGGCGGCGGCATCGCTGCCGAACTGGCGGTGCATCTGTCCCATGGCGCCGCTGGCCATTTCGCCATCGCCTTTGCTGGCCTCAATCGGGTTTGCCAGTACGCTCAGGCTCAGCGTCTCTTTTAATCCATCCCAGGTTTCCGTTACCGCATCTTTCAGCTCTTCTGTCAGGCTCCACGCTTCGGCATCGAAAGGCTCTTCATGCAGCGCTTCGGCGGTATAGAGGGTATTCAACGTGCCGACCACCACCTCTTTCGCCATCGCGCCGGTCAGCAGGCCAACCGTCGCCTGCCAGTTATCGGCATGTACGCCAATGGGCGTCAGCAGCGGCGTAATCACCCGGCTGACGCTGGCCAGCGCTGAGTCGTTAATGCTGTCTACCGGCTGACCGTTAAATGAAAAACTGTTCAGCCCGCCGATCAGGATACTGGCGACCACGATCACTTTGCCGGCGCGCAGAACAAAGCTGCGCAGACGCTGCCAGGCCTGCAGCGCCAGGCTTTTCAGATGCGGAACGTGCCAGCTCGGCAGCTCCATTACGAAAGGCGAGGCTTCGCCGCGCAGCAGCGTATGTTTTAACAGCAGCCCGGTTAAGATCGCCATTACGATCCCGGTCAGATAAAGGCTGAACACTACCAGCGCGCCATGCGAGCCGAAGAAAGCGGCGGAGAAAACGGCGAATATCGCCAGCCTGGCTCCGCAGGACATAAAGGGCGCCATCATTACGGTAATCAGCCGCTCGCGCGGCGCGTCCAGCGTACGGGCGCCCATCACTGAAGGAACGTTGCAGCCGAAGCCGACAATCAGCGGCACAAAAGATTTACCCGGCAGGCCGAGCGACTGCATGAGCCGATCGACGACAAAGGCGGCGCGCGCCATATAGCCGGAGTCCTCCATAAAGGAGAGGAACAGATACATCAGGCCGATCTGCGGCACCAGCGGTAAAACCGTATTAATCCCGCCGCCGATGCCCTGTGCGAGGAACAGCGTCAGCCATGTCGGGAAATGCAGCGTATGACCAAGCCACTGGGTGCCGTGAATAAACAGCGCCGCCGAGCCGACGTCGAACAGCGGCTGCAGCGCGCCGCCGATATTGATCGCCAGCAGGAACATCAGATACATCATCAGCAGGAAGACGGGGATGCCCAGCCAGCGGTTGAGCACGATGCGGTCGAGGCGCTGCGACAGACGGTCCGGCGCCGCCTGCTGCTGGTTGCTGACGCCCGCGCAGATTGCGGCAAGCTGCTGATAGCGCGCCGCCGCGATCTCGACGGCGGCATCCTGCGTTAGCGAAACTTCCGCTTCCGCCAGCCGCTGTAACGCCAGATCGCCCGCCTGCTGGCGACTGTAGATATCGCCCTCCAGCAGCTGGAACGCCAACCAGCGCCGCCGCTGACGCGGTTCGCTCACCGGCATCGCCGCCGCCAGCCGCTCTGCCGCCTCATTCAGCGCGGGCGGGTAGGCCACTTCAATCGGCGCGCCCATGCGGATGCCGGCGTCAATCAGCTGTTTCAGGCGATCGAGGCCGCTGCCGCGCGTTGAAACCACCGGCACTACCGGACAGCCGAGACGCTGTTCCAGCGCCGGAATATCAATAGTGATATTCTGGCTTTCCGCCATATCCAGCATATTCAGCGCCACGATGCAGGGCACGCCCAGCTCGCGCAGCTGTAACGTCAGATAGAGGTTGCGCTCAAGGTTGCAGGCGTCGACGACGTTAATCAGCAGGTCCGGCTGCTGGCTCAGCACGAAGTGGCAGGCGATCTGTTCATCAAGCGAGGCCTGCTGAGAAACGGTGGTCAGGGAGTAGGTGCCGGGAAGGTCGATGAGGTTGACGCGAGTATTACCGGCGGTAAAGAAGCCTTCTTTACGCTCGACGGTAACGCCCGCCCAGTTGCCGACGCGCTGGCGCGCGCCGGTAAGCTGGTTAAACAGCGTGGTTTTACCGGCGTTCGGATTGCCCAGCAGGCCAATCGTGCACTGTTTCATGCCGCCTCCGTCTGCGTAACCGGCTGTAGCTGCAACAGCGCCAGGTCTTTTTTACGCAGCATCAGGCTTACCCGGCCCGCCTGTATTTGCAGAGGATCGCCTAAAGGCGCGATACGAACCACCTCAAAGCAGGAACCGGGCAGCAGGCCCAGGGAGAGTAATTTCTGACGCCAGGCAGGGCTGACTGCGGAAGAGAAACCGATTATTTGATAGTGCTGACGGGCAAGCAAAGACATGGCTGGTACCTCATTGACCGTCGCGTTGCGCGACAATAACAAAACGGCTCCATATTAGTGAGAATAATTCTCGTTAATGTTGATTTAGAACAAAAACGGAACAGAGGGCGGCAAAAAGCCGCCCGGAAGGGTTAACGTTTTTTGCCGAGGGCGGCGGCCAGCGCGTCGCCCATGGCGCTGTTGCCTGAGGCGCTGGCGGCGCGTGGACGCGCTTTAGCGGCGGCGCGGCCGTTGTTCTCGCGTCCCTGAGCGCGCGGCGCGCCGCGTGAGGCGTTTTCGCCCGGCTGCTCGTCCAGCCGCATGGTCAACGCGATGCGCTTACGCTGCAGATCGACCTCCAGCACCTTCACTTTGACAATATCGCCCGCTTTAACCACGGTATGCGGATCTTCAACGAACTTATCGGAGAGTGAAGAGATATGTACCAGACCATCCTGATGAACGCCGATATCGACAAAGGCGCCGAAGTTGGTCACGTTGGTTACCGCGCCTTCCAGCACCATGCCCGGCAGCAGATCGTTCATGGTTTCGACGCCTTCCGCGAACTGCGCGGTTTTAAACTCAGGACGCGGATCGCGGCCCGGTTTTTCCAGCTCTTTCAGAATATCGCTGACCGTCGGTACGCCGAAGCGCTCGGTGGTGAAATCTGCGGCTTTCAGATTGCGCAGCTCGCCAGCGTTGCCCATCAGTTCGCGCAGCGACTGGCGGGTAGCTTCGAGAATACGCTCGACTACCGGATAGGCTTCCGGATGCACGGTTGAGGCGTCAAGCGGGTTATCGCCGTGGTTGATGCGTAAAAAGCCGGCGCACTGCTCAAAGGCTTTCGGGCCGAGGCGGCTGACTTTCAGCAGCTGCTGGCGATTCTGGAAGCGTCCGTTCTCATCGCGCCAGCTGACGATATTCTGCGCCATCATGCGCGTCAGGCCGGCTACGCGCGTCAGCAGCGCCACGGAAGCGGTATTGAGATCGACGCCAACGGCGTTAACGCAGTCTTCCACTACCGCATCCAGCTTTTTCGCCAGCATCGACTGGCTGACGTCATGCTGATATTGACCGACGCCGATCGATTTCGGATCGATTTTTACCAGCTCCGCCAGCGGATCCTGCAGGCGACGGGCGATAGAGACCGCGCCGCGCAGCGAAACATCCAGATCGGGGAACTCCTGCGCCGCCAGTTCGGAGGCGGAGTACACCGAGGCGCCCGCCTCGCTGACCACCACTTTCTGCGCCGTAACCTGCGGAAACTGTTTTTGCAGGTCGAGGAAGAAGCGCTCGGTTTCCCGCGAGGCGGTGCCGTTGCCGATAGCGACCAGCTCCACCTGATGGCGGATGCAGAGCGCCGCCACCGCCGCCGCCGCTTTCGCCGCCTGGCCGGTGTGCGGATAAACGGTATCGGTCGCCACCAGCTTGCCGGTTGCGTCCACCACGGCAACCTTAACGCCGGTGCGCAGGCCGGGATCGAGGCCCATCGTGGCGCGCATGCCGGCCGGGGCCGCCATCAGCAGATCGTGCAGGTTGCGGGCGAAAACGTTTATCGCCTCTTCTTCCGCCCGCTCGCGCACGCTGCCCATCAGCTCGGTTTCCAGGTGCAGCAGCACCTTGATGCGCCACGTCCAGCTCACCACCGCCTTGCGCCAGGCGTCGGCCGGAGCGTTATTCAGGCGCAGGTTAAGGTGGTCGGCGATCAGCTGCTCGCCGTAGCTTTCGCGCGGCGGCTCGTCGAACTGCGGATCGGCGTTGAGCGAGAGCTGCAGCACGCCTTCGTTGCGCCCGCGGAACATCGCCAGCGCACGGTGGGAAGGCACGGTAGCCAGCGCTTCGTGATGATCGAAGTAATCGCGAAACTTGGCGCCCGCTTCCTCTTTCCCTTCCACCACGCGTGACACCAGATGGGCGTTTTTCCACAGATAATCGCGCACCTTCGCCAGCAGCGCGGCGTCCTCCGCAAAGCGCTCCATCAGGATATAGCGCGCGCCGTCCAGCGCCGCCTTAACGTCGGCGACGCCTTTATCGGCATCGACAAATTCAGCGGCCAGCTGCTCCGGCTGATGCGACGGATCCTGCCACAGCGTATCGGCCAGCGGCTGCAGCCCCGCTTCGATGGCGATCTGCCCGCGCGTGCGGCGTTTCGGCTTGTAGGGAAGGTAGAGATCTTCGAGTTCGGTTTTGCTCAGGGTGGCGTTGATCGCGGCGGCGAGTTCATCGCTGAGCTTGCCCTGTTCGGCGACGGATTTAAGAATCGCCTGGCGACGATCTTCCAGCTCGCGCAGATAGCCGAGACGGGTCTCCAGCTGGCGCAGCTGGGTATCATCAAGCCCGCCGGTTACTTCCTTACGATAACGTGCGATAAACGGCACGGTATTCCCTTCATCCAGCAGGCGGATAGCGGCATCAACTTGTTCAGCCCGCGCCTGAAGTTCACCCGCAATAATGCGGTTCAGCGAATCATTCATTATCGGTTCACTATCTTGCTAGCACAGTTTGAGAAACAGGGGACAGTTATACGGATTGACGGCTGAAATTGCCAGCGATGCGGCGCGCTTTGCGCCAGATTCCGCAAGCGGCTTCGCGATTGACGATTCTGTTGTACCATTAGCGCAAACGGGCGGCGCTGCCGGCCCGCCGATGATGATTAGCAGACAGGATAGCGGCGTGAAGACTCAACTGATTACCCGTGAGGGGTATAACAAACTCAGGGCGGAGCACGATCATTTATGGCATGAGAAGCGCCCGGAGATTACTAAAATCGTCTCCTGGGCCGCCAGCCTGGGAGATCGCTCGGAAAATGCGGATTACACCTACAACAAGCGCCTGCTGCGTCAAATCGATCGCCGGGTGCGCTATCTGCGTAAATGCCTGGCGGAGCTGAAAATCGTCGATTATTCGCCGCAGCAGGAGGGAAAAGTGTTTTTCGGCGCCTGGGTTGAGGTGGAGAACGAGCAGGGCGAAATAAAGCATTTTCGTATCGTCGGGCCGGATGAGATTTACGGCGAGGTAAAGGATTATATTTCTATCGACTCGCCGATGGCGCGCGCGCTGATTAAAAAAGAGGTGGATGATGAGGTGCAGGTTAATACGCCAGAGGGGGAAAAGATCTGGTTTGTGAAGCGCATCGAGTATCAGCGTGATGAGGGTGGCGCAGCATAAAAAGAGCGGAGAATAATGGCCTTTTAATCAAGCCGGGGCGGTACTTATTCTCCGGTGGCGAAAGAGAACGGCAAAAAACAGAGTTCGACCCAGGCCGGGATAAAATCAGGGCCTCAGGCGAAGGCTTTTTAGTGGAAGCGCTGGCTGAGGTTACCGGCCAGCGCCGCGTCGGTTGAGGTCGGCGCCGGCAGAAAATCCGCCAGCGCCCGTTTGTCGGCGGAAAAGTTCGCCCCGCCGGCAGCCTCGATATCGGTTACGTTGCCGCCGGCAGGCTCTGCCGCCATCACGTAACCGCTGATAAACAGTACCAGCGAGCCAATCAGCATTATCTTGTTCATCGTTATTCCCGGCTGATAAATAAAAGAACGCGTGCCCTGATGAATATAGGTTTTAGCGATGCCCGGTGAAAAGCGCTGTTTTCTCAGCAACCGGGGCGGGTTGATTTATCGCTGGATCGGTAACTGTTGGCCTGCGAATTTTCCTGGCTCAGCGTAACGGCAATAAAATAAACGCCAGCGTTTTCTGCTAATAGTTGCAGGTAACGCGCGCTAATCTGACGACGCGCGGCCAGAGCGGCGGCGAGAAAAGCAGGCGCCGGGTGGGGTAACTATTTAACCCGTTATTTTTTAAGCAAAAAATTTAAGCGTGACGATCCGCGCCAGCCTGAGAGAGAGATCGCGGCGCGATTTCAGAAAAGCCGGATCGCGGCGGCGTTGCCTGCGTGACGGCGTAAAAGGTGATTAAAGGCGCGATAACCTGCT
This sequence comes from Mixta tenebrionis, assembly GCF_006517625.1. GTDB lineage: Bacteria > Pseudomonadota > Gammaproteobacteria > Enterobacterales > Enterobacteriaceae > Mixta > Mixta tenebrionis. The sequence continues at coordinate 272,467 of NZ_VHQI01000006.1, forward strand.
GTTTAATATGCTTTGTAACAATTTCGGCTAGAATATAAACCAATAATGACTGTCACAGCTACGCTTCTTTTTTAACAATATCGGCTCAGGCAATAGCGCCTTTGGGAGTATCGAAATGCAAGAAAACTACAAAATTCTGGTCGTTGACGATGACATGCGCCTGCGTGCGCTGCTGGAACGTTATCTGACCGAACAGGGTTTTCAGGTGCGCAGCGTGGCTAACGCCGAGCAAATGGATCGCCTGTTAACCCGCGAATCCTTCCACCTGATGGTGCTTGATCTGATGTTGCCGGGAGAAGATGGGCTGTCGATCTGCCGTCGTCTGCGCAGTCAAAGCAATCCTATGCCGATTATTATGGTGACGGCGAAAGGCGAAGAGGTCGATCGTATCGTTGGGCTGGAGATCGGCGCCGACGACTATATTCCGAAGCCGTTTAACCCGCGTGAGCTGCTGGCGCGTATTCGCGCCGTGCTGCGCCGCCAGGCCAACGAGCTGCCGGGCGCGCCCTCGCAGGAGGAAGCGGTGATCGCCTTCGGTAAATTCAAGCTGAATCTCGGTACGCGCGAGATGTTCCGCGAAGACGAGCCGATGCCGTTAACCAGCGGCGAGTTTGCGGTGTTGAAGGCGCTGGTCAGCCACCCGCGCGAGCCGCTGTCGCGCGATAAGCTGATGAACCTGGCGCGCGGGCGGGAATACAGCGCCATGGAGCGCTCCATCGATGTGCAGATCTCACGCCTGCGCCGTATGGTGGAAGAAGATCCGGCGCATCCGCGCTATATCCAGACCGTCTGGGGCCTGGGCTACGTTTTTGTACCGGACGGCACTAAAGCATGAAGCGATTCCGCTTTTCTCCCCGCAGTTCGTTTGCGCGCACGCTGCTGCTGATCGTCACGCTGCTGTTTGTCAGCCTGGTAACCACCTATCTGGTGGTGCTTAACTTCGCTATTTTGCCCAGCCTGCAGCAGTTTAATAAGGTACTGGCCTATGAAGTGCGAATGTTGATGACCGATCGGCTGCAGCTGGAGGATGGCACCCAGCTGGAGGTGCCGCCGGCTTTCCGGCGTGAAATCTACCGTGAACTGGGGATCTCTCTTTACACCAACGCGGCGGCGGAGGAGAGCGGATTACGCTGGGCTCAGCATTATCAGTTTTTAAGCGATCAGATGGCGCGTCAGCTTGGCGGCCCTACCGATGTGCGGGTTGAAGTGAACAAGAACTCGCCGGTGGTCTGGCTGAAAACCTGGCTGTCGCCCGATATCTGGGTGCGCGTGCCGCTGACGGAAATTCATCAGGGCGATTTTTCGCCGCTGTTCCGCTATACGCTGGCGATCATGCTGCTGGCGATCGGCGGCGCCTGGCTGTTTATTCGCATTCAGAACCGCCCGCTGGTGGAGCTGGAGCGCGCGGCGCTGCAGGTGGGGAAAGGCATTATTCCGCCGCCGCTGCGTGAGTATGGCGCCTCTGAGGTGCGTTCGGTTACGCGCGCTTTTAATCAGATGGCCTCCGGCGTTAAGCAGCTGGCGGACGATCGCACCTTACTGATGGCGGGCGTCAGCCACGATCTGCGCACGCCGCTGACCCGTATCCGTCTAGCCACGGAGATGATGAGCGCAGAGGATGGCTACCTGGCGGAATCGATTAATAAAGATATCGAAGAGTGCAACGCTATTATCGAGCAGTTTATCGACTATCTGCGCACCGGCCAGGAGATGCAGACCGAACGCGCCGATCTTAACGCCGTGCTGAATGAGGTAGTGGCGGCGGAAAGCGGCTACGAGCGCGAAATTGAAGATGCGGTTATGCCGGAAGAGCTGATACTGGATATCAATCCGCTCTCCATTAAGCGCGCGGCGGCCAATATGGTGGTGAACGCGGCGCGTTACGGCAACGGCTGGATTAAGGTTAGCAGCGGGCGGGAGCTGCAGCGCGCCTGGTTCCAGGTTGAGGATGATGGTCCGGGCATCAAGCCGGAACAGCTCAAGCACCTGCTCCAGCCTTTCGTGCGCGGCGACAGCGCCCGCAGCACCAGCGGTACCGGCCTGGGGCTGGCGATTGTGCAGCGCATTATCGATGCGCACCAGGGATCGCTGGATATTGGCGTCAGCGAGCGTGGCGGCCTGTGTATTCGCGCCTGGCTGCCGTTGTCCGATACGCCGCATCCGTCTGCGGCGCTGCCCGCCACCTCCGCCACAGGCTAAGCGATAAAGCAAAACCCCGCCGGAAGGCGGGGTTAATAATAAATAAAGGCCGTGATGCTGTCAGGCGTTACCGGCAGAGTTAACCCCGCCGCAGAGCGGGGTTTTTCCGTTACCCGGCGTTAAATCTGCGGGCCGGCGGCTACCAGCGCCGCGCCGGCAGGCGTATCGGTGTACTTCTCGAAGTTGTTGATAAAGCGCTGCGCCAGATCCAGCGCCCGACTCTCCCACTGCGCGGGATCCTGCCAGGTGTTGCGCGGATCGAGAATATGGCTATCGAGCCCGGCCAGCGATACCGGCACTTCAAGGTTAAAGATCGGCAGCGTATGGGTCTCCGCATTCGACAGCTCGCCGTTGAGGATCGCGTTGATGATTGCGCGCGTATCCTTCAGCGAAATACGCTTGCCGGTGCCGTTCCAGCCGGTATTAACCAGATAAGCCTCCGCGCCCGCCGCCTGCATCCGTTTCACCAACACTTCCGCATATTGCGTCGGGTGCAGCGTTAAAAACGCCGCGCCAAAGCAGGCGGAGAAGGTCGGGGTGGGTTCGGTTACGCCGCGTTCAGTGCCGGCCAGCTTAGCGGTGAAGCCGGAAAGGAAGTGATACTGCGTTTGGTCGGGCGACAGACGCGAAACCGGCGGCAGTACGCCAAAGGCGTCGGCGGTAAGAAAAATAACCTTTTTCGCGTGGCCCGCTTTAGAAACCGGCTTCACGATATTATCGATATGGTAGATCGGGTAGGAGACGCGGGTGTTCTCCGTTTTGCTGGCGTCGCTGTAATCAACTGAACCGTCGCTGCGCACCACGACGTTCTCCAGCAGCGCGTCGCGTCGAATGGCGTGATAGATCTCCGGCTCCGCCTGCTCTGACAGGTTAATCGTTTTTGCGTAACAGCCGCCTTCGAAGTTGAATACGCCGTCGTCGTCCCAGCCGTGCTCATCGTCGCCGATAAGCTGACGTTGCGGATCGGTGGAAAGGGTGGTTTTACCGGTGCCGGAGAGGCCGAAAAAGATCGCCACGTCGCCCCTGGCGCCCACGTTAGCCGAGCAGTGCATCGCGGCGATGCCTTTCAGCGGCAGCAGGTAGTTCATAACCGCGAACAGGCCTTTTTTCATTTCGCCGCCGTACCAGGTGCCGCCGATCAGCTGCATATTTTCGCTAAGGTTAAACGCGACGAAATTTTCTGAATGCAGGCCCTGCTGCTGCCAGTCGGGGTTGGTGCATTTTGCGCCATTCATAACGACAAAATCGGGTACAAAGCTGGCGAGGCTCGCCTCATCGGGGCGGATAAACATATTTTTGACGAAATGCGCCTGCCAGGCGACTTCGGTGATAAAGCGTACGCTCAGGCGAGTATCGGGGTTGGTGCCGCACCAGGCGTCGATAACAAACAGACGCTTGCCGGAAAGCTGCCGCGTTACGCATGATTTCAGCGCCTGCCAGGTTTCCTGTGATAAAGGCTGGTTGTCGTTTTTGCCTTTGCCCTGATCGTTCCACCACAGGGTATCGCGCGTGGCGTCATCGCGCACAATATATTTATCTTTTGGCGAGCGTCCGGTAAAGATACCGGTGTCGACGGCAATCGCGCCAGACTGCGTTAGCGTGCCACGCTCATAGCCGGTCAGCTCCGGTCGGGTTTCTTCCTTAAATAAAGTTTCATAATCGGGATTATGAACCACTTCAACCGTATCGGTGATGCCATAAGCGACGAGATCCTGTGGCGTCAGGCCATTAGCGCGCATATTACTGCTCCTTTGTCGATTTGTACTGCCACAAATGTAGGGGGAGGACTTGCTGCGACCAGCCATAAAACAGAACGAAGCGATTCAGTCTGCTTTACAATTGCGGCAGTCTACTACTGTCTCCATACAGCGGAAGGAGAGAGTAACAGAAATGAGAGACAAAACGGTTTTTTATGGAAATTCATCTTTATCCGATGAAAAGTAATGGTTAATGAAGAGTTATTGTGAAACAAGATTTCATTTTATCGCCGCCGCGCCATAGTTTTATGCTGCTTTAACGCGCAGAGCCAGTGGATTCACACAACAGGGGCGGGCGTCGTTTAGCCCTGTTGCGGATGATGTTGTTAACAAAAAGGCGGCTTCGGGCCGCCTTAAAAATGAGTTGAGCGTTTGCTTAGCCGCACACAGACGATCTGTTTGTTAACGGCCCTGCCGCGTCTTACTCATGCTTAATGGATCTGCTCGCTGCCGCCGCTGGAATCGTTGCGAATCGCCGCGATATCTACCGCATCGTAGAGATAGTGGCTGCCGCAATAGTCGCAGTGCATATCGATCTGGCCATCCTCCTGCAGAATCTGATCGACTTCTTCCTGCGGCAGCGTTTTCAGCACTTCGCCGCAGCGCTCGCGCGAGCAGGAGCACTTAAAGCTGACGCTTTGCGGATCGTAAACCGTCACTTCTTCCTGGTTATAGAGGCGCCAGAGCACTTCGTTGGCCGGCAGGCCGATCAGCTCTTCGGTTTTAATGGTCTCCGTTAGCGTCGCCAGGTGGTTGAAATCTTCCGGATCGGCGTTCTGCGCCGGCAGCACCTGCAGCAGGATACCGCCGGCGCCCGGCTGACCTTGATGTTCGCCGGTGCGAATAAACAGGCGCGTCGGCAGCTGTTCGGAACGCATAAAATAGTCTTCCAGGCAGGCCGCCAGCGTCTCGCCTTCCAGGCCTACCACGCCCTGATAGCGTTCGCCTTTCTCCGGAGAGATGGTGATAACCAGATAGCCGTTGCCGACCATCTCTTTCAGCGTGCTGCCCGGCACGATATCGCCCTGCATACGCGCCACGCCGCGCATCTCCTGACGGTTGTTGCCGTTAATGACCGCCAGCGACAGCGCGCCGTCGCCCTGCAGCTGCACCGTGATGTCCCCTTCGAATTTCAGCGTGGCGGTCAGCAGGCTGGTAGCCACCAGCAGTTCGCCCAGCAGCTGCTGGACCGGCTGCGGATAGTCGTGGCCGGAGATAATTTCCCGCCACGTATCGGACAGATTAACCAGTTCGCCGCGAACCGCGTGATTTTCGAACAGGTAACGGTGCATTTGGTCTTGATGAGCCATAGTTTTTCTCTCGTGTTGGCGGCGCGTTATTCGTCGCCAGAAAATTTAAATTTCATCAGATCGCGGCGCTCTTTTTTATCCGGCCGGCGATCGGGGTGCGGCATCGTCAGGGCGTTCAGCTTACGCGCCTGCGCCATCTTCTCGCGTTTTTCCACGCTCTCCGGCGTTTCGCTGTAGAGCTGCTGCGCTTCGCTGGCGGGACCGCGCCGATCGGTAACGGCACGGATGATAACGGTGCGCTCATCGTTGCCCTGCCGTAAGGTCAGTTCGGCATCCAGTTCCACCAGCTTGCTGGGCTTGCTGCGCTGTCCGTTATAGTGAACCTTGCCGCCTTCAATCATTTCGCGCGCCAGCGCGCGGGTTTTATAAAAGCGCGCGGCCCACAGCCATTTATCGAGCCGGACGCCCTCTGCGGTTTTCTCTTTCATTGCTGCTCCCGTCGGGTTTAGCGCGCCTCCGGCCTCAGCGCGCCGAGCAGGGTACGGTAATCGCTGATGCTCTGGTGACGAGCGAAGGTTTTCTCCGGCTGGCCGGAATCGGGATTGCCAACGCCAAGACAGCAGGCGATTCCCCAGCGCTTTGCCGCATCCAGTACCGGTTCGCTGTCATCGATAAACAGCGTGCGATGCCTGTCGAAGCCGGTATGCCGTTCTACGGCCTGCCATAAACGCCGATCCTCTTTCGGAAAGCCAAATGTATGGGTCGATAGCAATAAATCAAGGTGCCGATCGAGACCGGTTTGCTGAAGCTTTACGTCAAGATTAAAAGGATGCGCGTTAGTCAGCAGAATGGTGCGCTTGCCGCAGGCGCGCAGCGCGTGCAGGAAGGGAAGGGTATCGGCGCGCAGCCGGGCGCGGGCGCGTATTTCCCAGGTCATGGCGCGGATATCCAGCTGCAGCTCCCGGCTCCAGTAATCCAGACAATACCAGTTTAGCGTATGCTGCACCGCCTGGTATTTCGCCATAATAAAGCGCTGCGCTTCTGCGAGAGGGATGTTGCGCTGCTGGCTTAGCCTGTGCGGCACCAGCGTTAGCCAGAAATAGTTGTCGAACGCCAGATCGAGCAGCGTGCCGTCCATATCCAGCAGCACGGTATCAATATCGCGCCAGTTAATCTCAAGCTTCATGCCGTCTCCGGGCCAGTCAAAATGGGCCACAGGGTAGCATAGTCGCCGGCGTCAGAATAATGGACGCATGCCCGGCAACGGCGTGAGCGCATGGTTAAAGCACTTATCATAGTAGTGCTGAATTTCCACGATACGCTTGCGGTTGCGGTGGATGCGTTTTAGCGCCAGCAGACCGTTTACCACTATGCTCAGGCAGAGCGCCAGCAGCAACAGCGAGGTGCCTAAATAGCGCCAAAGCGTCAGCGGATCCGGCTCGCTGTGCAGCGTGATATGGCGCGTGCCGTTGGCGTCAGTATGGATGCTGGTAATAATGCCCGCGGCGCTAAACGAGGTGTGCAGCAGCATGCCGGCAAGGCGCTGCAGCTCCTGCCACTGATCGGATGCGTTGAAATCAAACAGCGAGACGGCGGGCTGCGGATGGTTAACCAGCTGACGTCCTTCATCGCTGACGATGAGGAACCCGTTGGGCGGCGGGCTGTTTAACGCCTCTGCCGCGCGATGCGTTTCGCGATAAAAGAAGGTTGACGTTGAGGTGTTAACCAGATTTTCCAGCGCTTCGGCGCTGACCGGGCGCAGCAGTACGTTCATGCCGTTCAGCGCGCCTGAACCCGCCCGCTGCACCAGCGTTTCCCAGTCTTTCGCATTGCCGAGGTTAACCAGCGCGTTTTTCAGCCGCACGCAATCCTGCTGCTGATTACAGAGATCCTGAGTTTTCACCACCAGATCGGCAAAGTCGTCCAGCAGGATCATTCCCGATTTCTGAATAGCGGTAGCCAGCTGCGGGTTCAGCTTGCTGTCGGCGCCGTTTTGCGGATGCAGCTGCTGATTGGTTAAGGTCAGCAGCGCCGTGGCCTTATCGATAATCTCCGACTGCGGCAGGGGTAAGGGCGAAGCCATATTCCAGTAGATGGCCGAGCAGTCAAAAGGCATAAAGGCATAGCTGCGGTTGCTCTGATAGCTGGCGGGAACCGAACACATGCCGGTACCGCTGACTTTCAGGCTGTCGCCGACGTGCAGCGGCATCTGCTCCAGTTCGGTCACCGAGTTAACCTGGATGCGTTCGGTGCCGGTAAGCCACGCCAGGCTTAACTTCAGCGGCATGGTTAACGGCACCCAGCTCACCAGCAGCGCCAGCACCAGCAGCGAACCGCAGGCCAGCACCAGATTTTTTCGCCAGCGCTGGATGGGGAAATTACGCACCTCATCCTGCAGCGAGAGGAACCGGCCCTGACGCACCACATGGCGATTAAGATAGATATCCACATCGGTTGTTTGCCCCAGATCGTAAGCGACGTAGGGCTGCCAGTGCGGCGGGTAGATCAGATCGATAATGCCGAGAGAAATATTGTTAATCTGCCCCTGACTCGCTTCGCTGAACAGCCCCCAGCGCTTTGGCGCGCCGCGCAGGCAGTGAATTTCGCGCAGATCTTTCTCCGCGGGGCGGCGGTACATAAACCACAGGCTGACGGCGATCAGCGCCAGGCTGGCGCAGACCAGCCACGGCATAAAAATCAGCGGCGTCACCAGGCTAACAAACAGCAGCAGCAGGCCGATGCAGATAACCGTGGCTTCGCGCGTGCCGTCGCTGCGCGACAGGCAGTGCTCTTCCGGCGTCTCCTTACGCACCTGCAACAGCTCGATATTTTCACTCTGTTCCTGACGGATCGAGGCGTTGGCCGCGCTGGGATTCACCACCGAAGGCAGCATGCTTTGCTCCCAGGCGTAGCTCAGTAAAGAGTGGCCGTTAAGCGAGATCACCAGCGGTATAGTGTGCGTTTTGATCAGCTCGACAAAATTCTCTTCGGCGATGTACTGCTCCCACAGCGGCGGCAAATGCACCTCAAGCGCATCGAGATAGTAACGCCATTTTTGCGGATCGTCGGTGGAAAGGCCGTAGCGGGTAATGGCGCGGGTAACGGGATAGACTTTATTGCTTTGCGAACTTAACGACAGCATTTCGGGCGAGGCGCTGGCCCCGCCGGGCTGGATGGTGCGCTGCTTCTTCGCCAGCGAATCGAGATAGCGTTCAACGGCTTCACGCTCTTCCGGCGTCAGGTTGCGGTGCGGCGGACTAATAAACGGCAGCGGTTTCGCCAACGGCGGGCGATGCCGCATAGCGTACCAAAAACAGATACCTGCGATAACAGAGCAGGTAAGCATTACACCAAGAATAATAATTATTGTGTTCATGCTATGCTCATTCCAGCCATACTGCTGCCGTCACTATTGCTCGCTCCAGGCTATGTTACAGGAAGTGTACTAATTTTGGCGGGATTAGGTAGCGCTGGCAACCAACCTGATAACGAAAATAGCGCACAAAATCATAAAATTAGATGTACTATACAGAAAACCTTATTGAGATGTTACCCGGCACGGCTAAAGGAAAGTATCGGTATTATCCTATTTGTCAGCCGGCCGTTGACTTTAGCGTAAAGCCTGGTCTGCCATCGCCAGCGCTGATTGTTATAAAAAAGTAAATTAAAGCATATGATGATTGGATTCCCGTGATGCCTGTCGCACAATATATGTTTGCCGATCTTGATGTCATGTCGACGACCGGCCGGCGATTGTTAACCGCGCTCTATCTGGGGTCCCCATGTCAAGAGAATTAGAGAAACCCAAAATTTTAAGTGTTGAGCCTGTTGCCCGCTCGCGCCTGTTTACCATTGAGGCGGTGGATCTGGTTTTCAGCAACGGCGAGCAGCGCGTATATGAACGTATGCGTCCTTCCGAGCGCGAAGCCGTAATGATTGTGCCGATTATCGATAACCAGCTGGTGCTGATTCAGGAATATGTGGTGGGCCTGGAAACCTATGAGCTGGGCTTTCCGAAAGGATTGATCGATGCGGGCGAAACGGTATTTGACGCGGCGAATCGTGAACTGAAAGAAGAGGCGGGATTCGGCGCGACAGCGATGGAAACCCTGGGCAAACTGACCTTAGCGCCCTCCTATTTTTCCAGCAAAATGAATATCGTGGTGGCGGAAGATCTCTATCCCGAAAAGCTGGAAGGGGATGAGCCGGAGCCGCTACCGGTCATTCGCTGGCCGCTGGATAATTTAATGGCGCTGTTGAATGAGCCTGATTTTAGCGAAGCGCGTAACGTTAGCGCGCTGTTTTTGGTGCGCGAATGGCTAAAAAAACAGCAGCGCCTTGTCGGTTAAACCGCGTGACGAAGCGCTAAACACAAGAAACATAAAAAAGGGGCGAATCATCGCCCCTTTTTACATCGCCTGGCGACGATCAGAATAGCTCGTGCGTCTCGCCGTTATCCATCAGCGTAGTACCGACATCGTGCACCGAATACTCGGTAGGCTGCGTGCCTTCGATAAAGTATTCCTGCCGCGTATTGCCGCCGCCGTTGGCTAGTTTGCCGGTGCTGCGATCGATCGTTACCGTAACGATACCGGGCGGCGGCGTCAGCGGCTGCTCCGGTACGCCTTCCAGCGCCGCTTTCATATAATCATCCCACGCCGGCTGCGCGCTTTTAGCGCCGCCCTCATAGCCGGAAATCTGATCTTTAATCGCGCCGGAGAGGGTTGACCGCCCTAAATCGCGGCGGTGATCGTCAAAACCGATCCAGACGGTGGTGACCACGCCGGGGCCATAGCCGGAGAACCAGGCATCCTTCGAGCTGTTGGTCGTGCCGGTTTTACCGCCGATATCGTTGCGCTTCAGATCGCGTCCGGCGCGCCAGCCGGTGCCCATCCAGCCGGGTTCGCCAAAAATATTGGAGTTCAGCGCGCTCTTAATCAGGAAAGAGAGCGGCGTGTTAATCACGTGCGGCGCGTACTGCTGCGCTTCCGGCGGCTGCGTTGCGCCTACCTGCTGCAGCGCAGGCTGCGGCACCGCGGCGTTACGATTTTCCTGCGATATCGCGACGTTTTCCACGCTCTCCTCGCTCAGCGCGACCGATTTTTTGGTTTCGCCGTAAATCACCGGCAAATTGCATTGCGGACAGGCGACGCGCGGGTGGTTCTCGAACAGCGTCTCGCCGTTTTCATTTTCGATCTTACGAATAAAGTAGGGATCGACAAGGAACCCGCCGTTCGCCATCACCGCATAGCCGCGCGCCATTTGCAGCGGCGTAAAGGAGGCGGCGCCAAGCGCCAGCGATTCGGTACGCACGATGTTTTGCGCCGGGAAGCCGAAGCGCTGCAGATACTCGGCGGCATAGTCGACGCCCATTGCGCGCATAGCGCGTACCATGACGACGTTTTTCGACTGTCCCAGCCCCTGACGCAGACGAATCGGGCCATCGTAGGTCGCCGGGGAGTTTTTCGGACGCCAGTCGGAACCGGCGCCCGCGTCCCAGCGTGAGATCGGCACGTCATTGAGAATCGATGCCAGCGTCAGACCGCGATCCATCGCTGCGGTGTAGAGGAACGGCTTGATATTCGAGCCGACCTGACGCAGCGACTGCGTTACGCGGTTGAATTTGCTCTGGTTGAAATCAAAGCCGCCCACCAGCGCGCGTACCGCGCCGTCATGCGGATCAATAGAAACCAGCGATGAGTTTACGTCCGGCACCTGAGCCAGCCACCAGCTATTCTCAACCTTACGCACCCAAATTTGCTGTCCGGGCTGGAGCACCTGCGTTACGCTGCGCGGCGCCGCGCCCTGTAGCGTATCGGACTTAAAGGGGCGCGCCCAGCGAACGCCTTCCATCGTCAGTGAAACGTTGCTGCCGTCGCGCATCAGCGCGGTCGCTTCGCTGGCGCTGGCGCTGGTGACCACCGCGGGCCATAGCGGGCCATACACCGGCAGCGCCTTCAGCGTTTTCAGAATCTGGCTATGTTCCCAGGCGGGCTCGCCGACCCGCCACAGAATATTGGCCGGGCCGCGATAGCCGTGGCGCATATCGTACGCCAGCACGTTATTACGCACCGCCTCCTGCGCCGCCTGCTGCAGGCGACGGGTAACGGTGGTGTAAACTTTGAAACCGTCGCTGTAGGCGTTCTCGCCATAGCGCTTCAGCATCTCCTGGCGCACCATTTCGGTAAGATAGGGGGCGGAAAAGGCGATTTCCGGCCCGTGATAGCTCGCCTCTAATGGTTCGCTGCGCGCTTCCGCGTACTGTTGCTGCGTGATGTAGTGCTGATCCAGCATGCGCGCCAGCACCACATTACGGCGCGACAGCGCGCGCGAGTGGGAGTAGAGCGGATTGAACGTGGAGGGCGCTTTCGGCAATCCGGCAATCATCGCCATTTCGCTCAGCGTCAGCGCATCGACATTCTTACCAAAGTAGACCTGAGCAGCCGCGCCGACGCCGTAGGCACGGTAGCCGAGATAAATCTTATTCAGATAAAGCTCAAGGATTTCATCTTTGCTAAGCAGCTGTTCAATGCGGATCGCCAGGAACGCCTCTTTGATCTTACGCATCAGAGTGCGTTCCGGGCTCAAAAAGAAGTTACGCGCCAGCTGCTGGGTAATGGTGCTGGCGCCCTGCGAAGCATGGCCGGAAAGCAGGGCGACGCTGGCCGCACGGAAAATGCCGATCGGATCGACGCCGTGATGCTCGTAAAAACGGCTATCTTCGGTAGCGATAAAGGCTTTAACCAGCTCAGGCGGCATTTGCGCCAGAGTCAGGGGAATACGGCGCTTTTCGCCATACTGGGCGATAAGTTCGCCATCGGCGCTGTAGACCTGCATCGGCGTCTGCAAACGAACATCTTTCAGCGTGTTTACATCCGGCAGCTGCGGCTCAATGTACTTGTATAACCCGTAAATCGAGCCGACGCCCAGCAAAATGCAACACACTGCAAGGATCAATAAATACTTTACGAACTTCACCTGAGATTTCCCACTTCATGTCATTTGGGCAGTTTATAAACAATCGCGCGGTAGTATAAAGGCAAGCCAGACGCTTTGATACGTCCTTTTATCGTATGACGATATGGAGATCGCGCAAAAATGGCTTTTCAGAATTGGCAGGTGGGGCTGGACATTCAGAACGGGCAGCTCTGCGCCTTAGCTATCCAACGGCGCCGCAACGGCTGGCAGCTGCGCCACTGGTGGCGTCATGCGCTGCCGCACAACGTATTGAATAATGGCGCATTAATCGAATCTTCCGCGTTAATCGCTCTGCTGCAGCGCTGGCGCAAGCTACTGCCGCGCAATATATCTTTGCGTACCGGTTTCCCTGCCCAGGCGGTGCTGCAACGCTATCTGGCCGCTCCTCCACGCCAGCTGCGCGAACCGGAGCTGGGGCGCTATGCCAGCGCCGCGGCCGAACGCCTCTTTCCGCTGACCGCTAACGAGCTGGCGCTGGATTACTGCATGCTGCCGTCGACGCGCCTCTGCCTGACCGCCGCGCGGCGAAGCATCGTTAAACAGTGGCTGTTGACGCTTTCGCTGGCTGATTTAACGCCGGAGGTAATAGCGCCCGCCAGCAGCGCGCTGGAAACGGTCGGCGAGCTGATGCGGCTACCGGCGGAGTCGGCGCTGATCCACCAGCTTGCCGATCACTGGCTGTGGTTTATGCCCGGCAGGGAGGAGGCCGTTTCAGGCTGGGCGCCGGGAGTTCTGACGCTGGAAAGCGGGCAGCTGGCGCAGGTATTGCCGACGGCGCGGCGGTTCTGGTTTAGCGCCGCGCTGTCAGCTGAGCGGCCGGCGGGCATGCAGCCTTTGCAGCCGCTCAGCCTGCTGCGTTTTATGCAGCCGCCGCTGCCCGCCGGCGACGGCATGTTTACCCTTGCGCTTGGGCTGGCGTTGCACCCGCAGGAGAGGCGATGAGCGGCGTCAACCTGCTGGACTGGCGCCAGCGCATGCTGCGGCGACGGCTGTTGCGCTGGGCCTGGTTAAGCGGCGGGCTGTTGCTGCTGGCGCTGACATTATTGCTGGCCGGGCGGCAATGCCTGGTGAAAAAGCTGGAGCGGCGGCAGGCGATATTGCTGCACTGGCGCCAGGCGGACCGGCAGCTGCAACCGCTAATGCAGCGGTACAGCGAACTGCGGGCGCAGCAGCAAAAGCTACGGGAGCAGGCGGCGCGGCGGCAGGAGCGGCGACAGCGGCTGGCCTACTGGCCGGCGTTCCTGCAGCAGCTTGAGCTCAGCGTGCCGGAGAAGCTCTGGCTCTCCTCCTTAAAACACCAGCAGCGCAGGCTCTGTCTTGAAGGCTCCAGCCAGCAGCCGGATGCCGCCCGGCTGCTGGGCCAGCGGCTCAGGCAGCCGCCGTTATTAGCGGACTGGCAGCCCGGCGCGCTGCAAAAAAACGCAGACGGCCTTTATCGCTTTACGCTGGCGGCGCAGCTGGCGGGAGAAACAGATGATGGAAAATGAGTTTTTGCTGCGCTGGCTGCTGATGGCGGAAAGGCTGCGCTGGCTGAGCCTGCCCGCCGTGCTGCTGACGATGGCGTTAGCCGTCAACGCTCTCTGGATTGGGCCGCTAAAGGCGCAGCTACGCCAGCTACAGCAGGAAACCACGCTGCAACAGCGGCAATATCGTCAGCGCCTGACGCTGCTGCTAAATCAGGCGGGGTTACAGCAGCTGCAGGCGCGTAATCAACAGCTGCTGGATGAGATGGTGCGTGCGGGCAGGCCGTTTTCGCTCTATACGCTGCTGCAGCGCAGCGGCAGCGAACTGGAACAATGGCTGCCTGGCGAGCGGGAAAGCGAACTCAGGCTGTGGCTAAGCTGGCCGCAGCTACAGGCGCTTTTTGCCTATCTGGCTGGCTGTGAGCCAGCGCCGCTGCTGAATTCTTTTACCGTACAGCGTAAGGAGGCGCGTCTGTATGCCACATTCTATCTGGCGTTTGAGCGGCAGGCGTTGCTGGATTAGCGGAATAGCGCTGTTGCTCGCTCTGCCTGCCGCCGGGCGCGATCCTTTCGCCGCGCCGCAGGCGGTGTGCCGGCAGCCAGCGGCTTCGCTGGCGAACTGGCGGCTGCTGGGCATTATCGGACGAGATAATGATTACGTTGGCTGGCTGCGTTCAACCGAGGGGGAAACGCTGCGCGTGGCGCATGGCCGCCCCTTGCCTTTCGCTGAATGGCAGCTCGAAGAGCTGGCGCCGTTTCGCCTGACGCTGCGTGCGCCTGCCGGCTGCCTGCCGCCATTCGCCACGCTGCAAATAAAAGGAAAATATGATGAGGATCGGGATAGTGCTGCTGTGGCTGCTGAGCGCCGTCGCGCAGGGACGGGATGAGCCGCTCTCTGTTGCTTTTCAGGATGCGCCGATAGCGCAGGTTTTGCAGGCGCTGGCGGATTATCAGCAGTTAAATCTGATGGTCGCGCCTGGCGTTGAAGGACAGATAACGTTGCGTCTGCAGGATATTCCCTGGCGGCAGGCGCTGCATCTCGTGGCGCGTATGGGACGGCTGACGATTGAACAGCAGGATAAGGTACTGCTGGTATTTCCTCAGGGTTGGCAGGAGGCGGAAAAAGAGCAGGGCGCGCAGCAGCAGCCCTTACGGGAACTGGCGCTGACCCTGCGCCATGCGGACGTGGCCAGCGTCAACGCCAGCCTGCAGGCCGAGCGGGGGAAATTAATGACGGAGCGCGGCAGCGTTACCGTAGATACGCGCGCCAATATGCTGTTGCTGCGCGACACGCCCGCGGCGCTTAACGGCGTGGCGTCATGGGCGCGCGCGCTGGATGTGCCGCTGGAGCAGGTAGAGCTGACGGCGCATATTGTCAGCATCAGCGAGAGCCATCTGCGCGAGCTGGGCGTAAGCTGGCAGCAGTCGGGCGAAGAGATGATTAACCAGGCGCTGCGCAATCCTGCCCTGAATCTGAATTTCGGCGTCAGTTCGCCGTCGCTGACGGCTGGCCTGACGCTGGCTCGTCTGGATGGCCGTCTGCTGAATCTGGAGCTGAGCGCGCTGGAACAGGAGAACCAGATTGAGATTATCGCCAGCCCAAGATTAATCGCCTCGCACCAGCAGCCCGCCAGTATTAAGCAGGGGACGGAAATCCCCTATGAGGTAGCCAGCGGCAGCGACGGCGCTACCAGCATTGAATTTAAGGAAGCGGTGCTGGGAATGGAGGTCACGCCAGCGGTGCAGCCCAACGGGCGAATCCGTCTGGCGCTGCATATCAGCCAGAATGTGCCCGGACGTAATATCAACAACGGCGACCGGGAAATCCTGACAATTAATAAGCAGGAAATCACTACCCAGGTTACGCTCAGGGAGGGGCAAACATTGGCCCTGGGCGGTATATTTCAACAGGAATCGTCGCGTAATCGTGATAAAGTCCCCCTGCTGGGCGATATACCGCTGCTGGGAGCGCTTTTTCGCCGCGATATCCACGATGAAAAGCGTCGGGAGCTGGTGATTTTTATTACGCCGCGCCTGGTAGGCGAGGAGTAGCCAGCAGCGTTTTTTTCCCGGCCTGGTATCATATGCGTTTGACGCAGGAGCGGAATTAGCTTACAAGGTTTAGCGATTTTGACTTATGGCGCAGCAAACGCATGTGTTGCCGCCACGATACCGTGACAGCATGCTGCCTGAAAGGCGGCGGTTTTGACTCTTAGCGAACTGTGTGACGCGCGCTGGCTGCGCGTTCTGAGCCGGGCAATTTATTCGGTTGCCAAACGACCTTGAGTGTTGAGATAATTTTTAATCTGACTCTCGCACTATCGCTCATGAGGTTTCAGTTCATGTCCCGCCAGCGGCCCGGCCGTTGCAGACGGGGTATCATCAACGCATTGTCTTAGTAATACCGAAAAAATGGCAGAGAAACGCAATATCTTTCTGGTTGGGCCTATGGGTGCCGGCAAAAGCACTATTGGTCGTCAGTTAGCTCAGCAACTCAATATGGAATTTTACGATTCCGATCAGGAAATTGAGCGACGTACCGGAGCGGATGTGGGCTGGGTGTTTGACGTTGAAGGCGAAGCAGGTTTTCGCGAACGTGAAGAAAAAATCATCAATGAACTCACAGAGAAACAGGGCATCGTGCTGGCTACCGGCGGCGGCTCTGTAAAATCCCGCGAAACCCGTAATCGTCTCTCCGCCCGTGGTGTTGTGGTCTATCTCGAAACCACTATTGAGAAGCAACTGGCGCGTACGCAACGCGATAAAAAGCGTCCCTTATTACAGGTGGATACGCCGCCGCGCGAAGTGCTGGAAGCGCTGGCGGACGAACGCAATCCGCTGTATGAAGAGATTGCTGATGTCACCATTCGCACTGACGATCAAAGTGCGAAAGTGGTAGCTAATCAGATCATTAATTTACTGGAAAAGAACTAATTCATCGCCTGAGGGCATAGCGAAAAGGTTATACAGCGTCATGGAGAGGATCACCGTTACCCTTGGGGAGCGTAGCTACCCGATCACCATCGCCGCCGGTCTGTTTAACGATGCGGCAGCCTTTTGGCCGTTGAAAGCAGGCGACCAGGCTATGCTGGTAACCAATGAAACTCTGGCCCCGCTCTGGCTGGCTTCGCTGCGGCAGCGGCTGGAAGAGGCGGGGATCAAGGTGGATCAGGTTATCCTTCCCGATGGCGAACAGTATAAAACCCTGGCGGTAATGGATCAGGTGTTTACCGCGCTGCTGAAAAAGCCCCACGGCCGCGATACCACGCTGCTGGCGCTGGGCGGAGGCGTTATCGGCGACTTAACCGGTTTCGCCGCGGCCAGCTATCAGCGCGGCGTGCGCTTTATTCAAATTCCCACCACGCTGCTTTCGCAGGTTGATTCTTCAGTCGGCGGAAAAACCGCCGTTAATCACCCGCTGGGCAAAAATATGATTGGCGCCTTCTATCAGCCGGCGTCGGTCGTTATCGATCTCGACTGTCTGCGCAGCCTGCCTCGCCGCGAGCTGGCTTCCGGTATGGCGGAGGTGATCAAATATGGCGTTATTCTCGACGGCGCGTTCTTTAGCTGGCTGGAGCGCCGCCTGGATGCGCTAATGGCGCTGGATGGCGAAGCGATGGCGCAGTGCATCCGTCGCTGCTGCGAACTGAAGGCAGAGGTTGTCGCTGCAGATGAACGTGAAACCGGCCTGCGCGCGCTGCTGAATTTAGGACATACTTACGGGCACGCTATTGAGGCCCATATGGGCTACGGCAACTGGCTGCACGGCGAAGCGGTAGCCGCCGGCATGGTGATGGCGGCGCGTACCGCCGAACGGCTGGGGCAATTTAGCGCCGCCGACACCGATCGCATTATCGCCCTGCTGAAACGCGCCGGGCTGCCGGTCGCCGGACCGCAGGAGATGACGGCGCAGGATTACCTGCCGCATATGCTGCGCGATAAAAAAGTGCTGGCGGGCGAGCTGCGTCTGGTACTGCCGCTGGCCATCGGCAAAGCCGAGGTGCGCGGCGGCGTGGCGCATGATATTGTGCTTGCCGCAATTGAAGAGTGCCGCAAGGCGTGACGGTGACATAGCCGCAAACGGAGCGCCTGGCGGCGTTTGCCATAAGACGGGAGGTTGAATGGATGAGTTCAAACCGGAAGACGAGTTAAAACCGGATACCAGCGATCGTCGACCAACGCGACCACGCAAAACGTCTTCTGCGCCAAAAACACCGGCGTCGCGTCAGCGCATGATGATGGGCATCGGCGTGTTGGTGCTGCTGCTGTTGATTATCGGCATCGGCTCGGCATTAAACGGGCCTGACGCAGATAAAACCGCCAGACAGCCCGCCAGCGGCACCACAGCCGGCGGCGGCGGCAACGAAAAGAATATCGATCTCTCCGGCTCTTCAACGATGAGCGGGCAGGGCGGCAACGCTTCAGGCAACGCCGCCAGCGGCGAGACGGCCTCCACCTCGCCTCAGCCGATTTCCGTTCCGCCCGTCTCATCAACGCCGACTCAGGCGGCGCCGCTTGAAGCGCCGCAGGGCCAGCAGCGCGTTGAACTCCCCGGCGATCTTAACAGCGCGCTGAGCAGTCAGCAGGGGCAGGTAGACGCTGCCGCGCAGGGCGCTATCGGCAGCAGCTCGCTGCCGACTGCGCCAGCAACGGTAAGCGGCAACAGCGGCGTCAATAATAGCGCCAGCGTCGGGCGTAGCGCCGCGGCGCCGCGTCAAAACAGCGCTAAGCCGGCGCAGACGCATAAGCCGGCCGCCAGCCAGACATCCGCCCGGCAAAATGCCGCGCCGGCGGCAAAACAGAACAGCAAGCCGGCCGGCAGCGCCACGCATTCATCGTCAGCCGCCGGCAAAGCATCGTCAGGCGTGCCGGGCGGCAGCTATACCCTGCAGCTGAGCAGCGCTTCGCGCGCCGATACGCTGAACGCGTGGGCGAAAAAGCAGAATCTGAACAATTACCATGTCTACCAGACCACGCGTAACGGGCAGCCATGGTATGTGCTGGTGAGCGGCTCTTACGCTACGCCAGCCGATGCCAAACGTGCCGTTTCCTCGCTGCCGGCGGAAGTCCAGGCGCAGAAGCCCTGGGTTAAGCCCGTCAGCCAGGTGAAGAAAGAGGCGGGACGCTAAGGCGATCCGCTAATATTCCTGCGGCAGCGTACTCTGGCAGCGCGCTGCCGCAGCCAGTAATCTATGGCCTTCAGGGTGGCAACATCAGGTTGTCATCTTTGCTGTAAAACAAATCCATAAGCGCAGATATGCTGTCGCTATAGCCACAGCCAGATGAACAGAAGTAAACAAAACGACGGCATGAAAAAACATCGCGCTTTCCTGAAATGGGCGGGTGGTAAGTATCCCCTTCTGGAAGATATTCGCCGCCATTTACCGCAAGGCGACTGTCTGGTCGAGCCTTTCGTCGGCGCCGGTTCGGTATTCCTTAATACCGACTATCCGCGTTACGTACTGGCGGATATCAACAACGATCTGATCAGTCTTTATAATATCGTCAAAGGGCGCACCGGCGAGTTCGTTGCGGATGCGCGCCAGCTGTTTACCCCGCGCAGCAATGAAGCGGACGCTTACTACGCGCACCGCAGCGAGTTTAACGCCAGCCGCGATGACTATCAGCGGGCGCTGCTGTTCCTTTATCTGAATCGTCACGGCTATAACGGCCTGTGTCGCTATAACCTGCGCGGCGAATTTAACGTTCCCTTTGGACGCTACCGTAAGCCCTATTTCCCGGAAGAGGAGCTCTACGGCTTCGCCGAGCGCGCGCAAAAAGCTACCTTTGTTTGCGAATCCTACGATGTTACCCTGAATAAGGCGCAGGCGGGATCGGTGGTTTACTGCGATCCGCCCTATGCGCCGCTTTCCGCCACGGCGAATTTTACCGCCTACCATACCAATAGTTTCAGCCTGCGCGAGCAGCAGCATCTGGCGGAGCTGGCGGTTAAGCTGGCGCAGGAAAACAGTATCCCGGTACTTATTTCCAACCATGATACCGAGCTGACCCGGCAGTGGTATCAGGAGGCGGTGCTGCATGTGGTTAAAGCGCGCCGCTCGATCAGCAGAAGCATAAACGGGCGCACTAAAGTTGACGAGCTGCTGGCGCTTTTTCGCTAGCTGGTTTCGCCCGCGATCGGCGCAATCTGTCAGTAAGTTTACTGGCGTATACAGTGGGAGATACGGATGAAACGATTTTTGCTGGCCCCTTCAATCCTCTCAGCAGATTTCGCCCGCCTGGGTGAAGACACGGCGAAAGTGCTGGCTGCGGGCGGCGATGTGGTGCATTTCGACGTAATGGATAACCATTATGTGCCCAATCTGACGATGGGGCCGATGGTGCTGAAAGCGCTGCGTGATTACGGCATCACCGCGCCGATCGATGTGCATTTGATGATCAAGCCCGTTGACAGCCTGATCCCGCAGTTCGCTAAAGCGGGCGCCAGCTATATCACCTTCCATCCTGAAGCCAGCGAGCATATCGACCGTAGCCTGCAGCTGATCAAAGAGCACGGCTGCAAGGCGGGACTGGTGTTTAATCCGGCCACGCCGCTGAGCTATCTGGATTACGTGATGGATAAGCTGGACGTTATTTTGCTGATGTCGGTTAACCCCGGCTTCGGCGGCCAGTCATTTATCCCCGGCACGCTGGATAAGCTGCGTGAGGCGCGTAAGCGTATCGATGAGAGCGGTTACGATATCCGTCTGGAAGTCGATGGCGGCGTGAAGGTGGATAATATTGCAGAGATCGCCGCGGCGGGCGCCGATATGTTTGTCGCCGGCTCGGCTATTTTCGGCCAGCCCGACTATAAACAGGTTATCGATGCGATGCGTAACGAACTGGAGAAGAGTCGTCATGGCGCGTTTCACTAATATCCGCGCGTTAGCGTTCGATCTTGACGGTACGCTGGTGGACAGCGTGCCTGGACTGGCAGATGCGGTCGATCTGGCGCTGCAGGCGATGCGGCTGCCGGCGGCGGGCGCGTCCCGCGTGGCGACCTGGATCGGCAACGGCGCCGACATTATGGTAGAGCGCGCGCTGCACTGGGCGCTACAGCGTCAGCCGGCGGCAGAGGAGCTGCGCGAGGCCAGGGCGCTGTTTGATAAATATTACGCCGGGACGGCGCCGGCGGGCACCACGCTGTTTCCCCACGTGGCGCAAACGCTGGAAAAACTTTCCGCCGCCGGGCTGCCGCTGGCGCTGGTAACCAATAAGCCCACGCCCTTTATCGCGCCGCTGCTGCGCTCGCTTGGCATCGACCAATATTTCTCATTAGTGATTGGCGGCGATGATGTGGCAGCGAAAAAACCGCATCCGGCCCCGCTGTTTTTGGTGCTGGGCACCTTTGGCCTGCTGCCGGACGAGTTACTATTTGTTGGCGATTCGCGCAATGATATTCTGGCGGCAAAGGCGGCAGGATGTCCCTGCGTCGGCATGTCGTTCGGCTACAACTACGGCGAGCCGATCGCCAGCAGCGAACCGGATATCGTTCTGGATGATTTCATCGAACTTATGCCCGCATTGGGGCGGTAATAATCAGGATTGAAAAGCATGAGCAAACCCATCGTATTTAGCGGCGCGCAGCCTTCCGGCGAACTGACCATTGGTAACTACATGGGCGCTATGCGTCAGTGGGTCCAGATGCAGGATGATTATCACTGCATCTACTGTATCGTTGACCTGCACGCGATTACCGTACGTCAGGACCCCGTCGCGCTGCGCAAAGCGACGCTGGATACGCTGGCGCTCTATCTGGCCTGCGGCATCGATCCGCAAAAAAGCACCATCTTCGTTCAGTCGCACGTGCCGGAGCATACGCAGCTGAGCTGGGTGCTGAACTGCTACACCTATTTCGGCGAGCTGAGCCGTATGACGCAGTTCAAGGATAAGTCCGCCCGCTATGCGGAAAATATCAATGCCGGCCTGTTTGATTATCCGGTGCTGATGGCGGCGGATATTCTGCTGTATCAAACCAACCAGGTGCCGGTTGGCGAAGATCAGAAACAGCATCTGGAGCTGAGCCGCGATATCGCCCAGCGGTTTAACGCCATTTATGGCGATGTGTTCAAGGTGCCGGAGCCGTTTATTCCCAAATCGGGCGCGCGCGTGATGTCGCTGCTGGAGCCGACGAAAAAGATGTCCAAGTCGGACGATAACCGCAATAACGTGATCGGCCTGCTGGAAGATCCGAAATCGGTGGTGAAGAAGATCAAGCGTGCGGTGACCGATTCCGATGAGCCGCCGGTGGTGCGTTACGACGTGCAGAACAAGGCCGGGGTTTCCAACCTGCTGGATATTCTTGCTGCCGTCAGCGGTAAAAGCATCAGCCAGCTGGAGCAGGAATTCGAAGGCAAGATGTACGGCCACCTGAAGGGCGAAGTGGCCGAAGCGGTTTCCGGCATGCTGAGCGAGCTGCAGGCCCGCTATCAGCGCTACCGTGAAGATGAAGCTTTCCTGAATCAGGTGATGCGTGAAGGCGCCGCGAAAGCGCGTGCGCATGCCCAGGAGACGCTGAAAAAAGTTTACGAAGCGGTAGGCTTTGTCGCTCTGCCGTAAGGGAGCGCGATTGAAATCTCGCGATTGATAATAAAAAAGGCGCCTCAGGCGCCTTTTTTATGTGCAGACGATAGCGTTAAAACCAGCGTAGCGTATCGCGCAGCGCAACTACGCGTCCAACGATAATCAGGCTGGGACTGGTGACCTGCGTCGCCAGGCTTTCCAGCTGGCTCAGTTCGCCGCATACTACGCGCTGACGCGTGCTGGTGCCGTTTTCAACCAGCGCCACCGGCATCGAGGCCGCCATCCCGTGCGCCTGCAGCTGACGCTGAATTTCCCCCGCCTGCGCCAGCCCCATATAGAACACCAGCGTTTGCTGCTCCGCCGCCAGGTTAGCCCAGTCCAGCGAAGACTCCTGCTTGCGGTGGCCAGTCACAAAGCGCACGCTGTGCGCGTAATCGCGATGGGTCAGCGGGATACCGCTGTAGGCGGAGCAGCCGGATGCGGCGGTAATGCCGGGCACAACCGAGAAGGGAATATTGCTGCCCGCCAGCGTTTCCAGCTCTTCGCCGCCGCGCCCAAAAATAAAGGGATCGCCGCCTTTCAGCCGCACCACGCGTTTTCCCCGCTGCGCCTGCTGTAACAGGATCTGGTTGATCTTCTCCTGCGGCACGCAGTGGTGACCGGCGCGCTTGCCGACGAAAATCCTTTCCGCATCGCGCCGCGCCAGCTGCAGCACCTCATCGGATACCAGACGGTCGTACACCACGATATCCGCCTGCTGGATCTGCTGTAGCCCTTTCAGCGTCAGCAGCCCGGCGTCGCCAGGCCCGGCGCCCACCAGCACCACTTCGCCGCGCTTCTCCAGCGGCTGGTTAAACAGCTCGTCGGTCAGCGCCTGCGCCTGCGGCGTGTCGTTATTCGCCAGCGACTGGGCGAGACGATCGCTGACAAACAGTTTTTCCCAAAAGCGCCGGCGCTCGGCGCCGGTCTGATAATGCTGTTTTACCCGCTCACGCAAGGCGCCCGCCAGCGTCGCCAGCTTACCGAGATGCTGCGGCAGCAGCGCCTCCAGCTTTTCTCGCAGCAGACGCGCCAGCACCGGCGCCCGCCCGCCGGAGGAGATGGCGATGGTTAACGGGGAGCGATCGATAATGGAAGGCATGATGGCGCTGGCCTGCGCCGGAGCGTCCACCACGTTGCAGAACAGACGGCGCGCCTC
The DNA here is from genome assembly GCF_006517625.1 of Mixta tenebrionis. Classification (GTDB taxonomy): domain Bacteria; phylum Pseudomonadota; class Gammaproteobacteria; order Enterobacterales; family Enterobacteriaceae; genus Mixta; species Mixta tenebrionis. The sequence goes on from NZ_VHQI01000006.1 coordinate 295,835, forward strand.
CGCCGCCTCGCTGACCTGCTGGTTTACCTGTTCATCGCTGGTCGCGGCGATCGCCAGCCAGCATTTATCCAGCAGTTCCGGCGTGAAGGGCTGCTGTAGCAGCGTCGCTTCGCCCGTTTGCTGCCAGTCATAGAAGGGCGCAGTGAACTCCAGCGCGCAAACCTGAAGCTGCGCGCCGGCATCAAGCAGCAGGCGCGCCTTACGTGCGGCGACGTCGCCCGCGCCGACCAGCAGACAAATCTTGCCGCGCAGCTGGCAAAACAGGGGTAGATAATCCATGGTATTCTCCGGCGTAGCGGTATGAACGGTAATGGTTTGCAGGTGATGCGGCGCACGGAGTGCGCCGCAGGCAGGAACAATCGCAACGTTTTATCGGGTTAGCCTTAATCGCAGGCGACTTCTACCCGGCCTTCGCATACCCGTACCGGCCAGCTGCGCACCGAATATTCGGCGTCTTCCATGCAGAGGCCGTCACGCAGGCGAAAACGCTGCTTTTTCAGCGGGCTGGCAACCCACAGCTCCTGCTGGTGCTCGGCGATAATTCCACGAGACAGCACGCTGGCCTGCGCAAAGGGATCGATATTGCTGATAGCGTAAAGCTCTTCATCCGCGCGCGGACGGAAGATGGCTACCTGCTCGCCCTGCACCAGCGCGCAAACGCCGGTAGCGGGCAGAATATCTTCTAATTTACAGACGGCTTGCCAGTTGCTCATGCCCGTTCCTCCTCTTCAAGCAGTTTCACCTCAATACGCTCATGCGGGCGAGCCGGACGGTGCTGTTCGCGGATATTCACCATCTGCACCAGCGGATCGCGCTGCGGGCTGTTGATAAAGTGCGCGAAGCGTTTCTGCAGTTCAGGATGTTCAAGGGTGGCCTTCCACTCGCAGATAACGCGATCGCGCAGCTGCTGCATATCGGCTTCCAGCTGTTCATTCAGGCCCAGCTTATCGTCAATGACGATGCTGCGCAGATAGTCGATGCCGCCGTCGAGGCTTTCCAGCCATAGTGAAGTGCGCTGCAGCTTATCGGCGGTACGAATGTAGAACATCATAAAGCGATCGAGATAGCGTAACAGCGTTTCTCTGTCGAGATCGGCCGCCAGCAGATCGGCGTGACGCGGTTTCATGCCGCCGTTGCCGCAGACGTAGAGGTTCCAGCCTTTATCGGTGGCGATGATGCCCACATCTTTCCCCTGCGCTTCGGCGCATTCACGGGTACAGCCGGAAACGCCAAACTTCATTTTATGCGGCGTGCGGATGCCTTTGTAGCGGTTTTCCAGTTCGATGCCGAAGCCCAGGCTGTCGCCGACGCCGTAGCGGCACCAGGTGCTGCCGACGCAGGTTTTAGCCATGCGCAGCGCTTTGGCGTAGGCGTGACCGGTTTCAAAGCCGGCGTCGATCAGCTGGCTCCAGATAGCGGGCAGATCGTCTTTCTGCACGCCAAACAGGCCGATACGCTGGGAGCCGGTAATTTTGGTGTACAGGTTGTACTGTCGGGCAATCCGCCCAATGGCGACCAGCCCTTCCGGCGTAATTTCGCCGCCGGCGGAACGCGGGATCACCGAATAGGTGCCGTCCTTCTGGATATTGCCGAGGAAGTTGTCGTTAGTCTCCTGCAGCGGCGTATGCTGCGGCTGCAGAATATAGTCGTTCCAGCAGGAAGCGAGCAGCGAGCCGATGGTCGGCTTACAGATTTCACAGCCGTAACCCTTGCCATACTTAGTCAGCAGCTCATCGAAGCTCTTAATGCCTTCAACGCGAATCAGGTGATAAAGCTCCTGACGCGACCAGGCGAAGTGCTCGCACAGGTGGTTGTTGACCTCGATGCCCTGGCGGCTCAGTTCGGCATTCAGGACCTGAGTGATCAAGGGGATACAGCCGCCGCAGCCGGTGCCGGCGCGGGTTTCCGCCTTAATGGCGGCGACGGTATGGCAACCCTGCGCTACCGCCTTGATAATATCGCCTTTGGATACGTCGAAGCAGGAGCAAATCTGCGCGCTTTCCGGTAGTGAATCAACGCCCAGCACCGGTTTTTCGCTGCCCGCGTGCGAGGGCAAAATCAGACCGTCGGGATGATCCGGCAGCGCGACCTGGTTCAGCATCAGCTGCAGCAGCTGGCCGTAATCGCTGGTATCGCCAACCAGCACCGCGCCCAACAGGTATTTATTATCCTGACTTACCACCAGACGCTTATAGACGCCCGATTTCTCATTGAGATAAACATAGCTGCGCGCGCCCGGCGTACGGCCGTGCGCATCGCCAATGCCGCCGACGTCCACGCCCAGCAGCTTCAGCTTGGCGCTCATATCGGCGCCGGCAAAGCGGTTTTCCCGGCCGAGCAGGTGATCGCTGGCGACCTGCGCCATTTTGTAGCCCGGCGCTACCAGGCCAAAGATTTTTTCATTCCACGCGGCGCATTCGCCGATGGCGTAGATATCAGGGTCGGCGCTCTGGCAGAAGTCGTTAATCAGAATGCCGCCGCGCGCGCCTACCGGCAGATCGCTCTGGCGCGCCAGCTTATCCTGAGCGCGAATACCGGTAGAGAACACGACAAAATCGACGTCCAGTTCGCTGCCGTCGGCGAATTCCAGCGTTTTGCCTTTGGCGTGATGAACGATGTTTTGCGTATTTTTGCTGGTATGCACCTGCACGCCCATCTGCTCGATCTTACGGCGCAGCTGGCTGCCGCCCATCGCGTCGAGCTGTTCGGCCATCAGCACCGGCGCGAACTCGATCACATGGGTTTCAATTCCCAGGTTTTTCAGCGCGCCAGCCGCTTCCAGGCCCAGCAGGCCGCCGCCGATTACCGCACCGCTTTTACTGCGGCGCGAACACTCTTCAATGGCGTTGAGATCTTCAATGGTACGGTAGACGAAGCAGTCCGGGCCATCGGAGCCTTTGATCGGCGGAATCCAGGGATAGGAGCCGGTGGCCATGATCAGTTTGTCATACACCACGGCGCGGCCGCTGCTGGAATGAATTACTTTTTCCTTACGGTTAAGCGTGATCGCACGTTCGCCCAGCAGAAGATGAATGCCATGTTTTTCATAATAGCCTTCACGCACCAGCGACAGTTCTTCAACGGTATGGTGGGAAAAGTATGCGGAGAGATGGACGCGGTCGTAAGCCACACGGGGCTCTTCACAGAAGACGGTAATATCGAACTGGCCCGGTTCAGCCTTATCGATCAATTCCTCAATGAAGCGGTGGCCAACCATGCCATTACCAATGATGGCGAGTTTGACAGTGCTCATTTTTGCCTCAATTTTAAGCTAATTGGTGCCACAATAACGCGACCATTAGCTTGCTTATTGATATACATCAATTGAGGTGTAAAATACCCCTTAGTGAGTAGGCGGTTGATTAGCTGGGTATTTTATTAATGTTCGTATTATCTGATACTTAGCGAAAGCTTCAGGTTGCAGCTTTGTTGCTAAATCGTGTTAGCTATGGTTAGCTATGCTAATACTTAATGTGCGTGACGGCGGCGTCAGCGCGATGCTTAACTGCCGTTTCGCCAGAGACCGAACAGAGGGAAATCAGCGAGAAAATTTGCGCTGGCGCGCGGGTCTGAACGATACCGGCGGCGTGCTGGCGTAATTGAAAGGAGAAAGCGCGAGCAGGCGCAGGCATTGCGTGGGAAGCGGGCGGTAAAGGACGACGATAGAGAAGGGGGCGAAACCCTGAGGCTTCGCCCGCAAGGGTCAGTGACCGGCGTGGCCGTTCTGACGGTGCTTCGTAACGAAGCCCAGCAGCAGACACATCACGAACACCACGGCGTAGAGGCCGTTAGCGGTGGCCAGCGCCGCGTGCGCGCCGCCTTTCGCCACGATAGGCCCAGTGACCACGAAGGTCAGCATGGTGCCCACGGTGCCGCAGGTCAGGATAAAGTTGACCAGCTTCGGCGAGGAAACTTTGGTTTGCTGCGAGCCGAGGGTAATGATGGTGGTATAGATCGCGCTGGAGAAGAAGCCCAGGCCGATAATAATCCATTTCAGCATCAGGGCGTCATGGCTGCTGACAAACCAGTACATCAGCAGGGTCGCCAGCGCCGCCAGCACCATCAGGATACGCTGCAGATCGAAGAAGCGCAGGATAAAGCTGAACGCCCACATGCCGATCATATAAGAGGTCCAGAAATTCCCTACCAGCTGCCCGGCGGCGCTGATATCCATGCCCATGGTTTTGGTGGCGTATTCCGGCACCCAGGAGATGAAGCCGAGCTGTCCCAGAATGTAGCAGAGCGCGGCAATGGATAGCAGCAGTACGCCAACGCCCCATTTCTCTTTGGCTACCGGCTGCGCGTCATGCTGCTTTTTGCCCAGCGTCGGGAATTCAACGGCGAGCGTCAGCAGGAAGATCGCCAGGTAGATGACGCCGATGCAGACGTAAACCCAATACCAGGGCAGATGACGCGCCAGCAGCATACCGGCGATGACCGGAAAGATCGTACCGGCCATACTGAAGAAAGAGTCGGTAAACAGCAAACGCGATCCGCGCTGACGCCCTTCGTAAAGATGGGTGATCAGGAAGGTGCCGATCGACATGGTAATCCCGCTGACCACCCCCAGCACGAACATGCAGGCGGAGAAAATAGCGAGGCTGTGACTGGTCATCAGGCCAAGCACCGCCAGCACCATCAGCACAAAACCGAAGATCAGCTGACGTTTCAGCGGCACGATCTCCATCAGCCAGGCGTTAAGAAACACCGCCGCCAGAATACCGGTATTAAGAAAGGTAAAGGTGTTGCTCATTTCAGAAACCGGAAGCTGGAAATAGTTGGCGATATCGCCTAACACCATCCCGGTGACGATAACCAGCGCGCCGGTGAGCGCATAGGAAAAGAAACTGATCCACGTCAGTCCAATGCGGTTACGATTTGTCATAGTTGGGGAACCTTGAGCCAAAAGGAGCCTGGCTGAGTCAGCGCAGGGATTGTCGTCAGGAAGTGTAAAGAAATTTTATTCACGATCAAACTGGCGATGAAACAACCTTGATTGATTTCACCAATAATGTGATTTAAGTCACCTTTATCGCCAGGTAATTAACCTCCGCGCCACAACCTTGTTTACGTAAATAAAAGTAAAACGCTGGCTCTTACTCTACATGCTCTTTACAATCAATTTCGTTTGGATTTTGTGGCCACAGTAAGGAATATTTCATGGTGAAACGTACTTTGACAGCGGTTGCGGCACTCATCGCGCTGTCCACTTTTTCTCTCCCCGGCTTCGCTGCGCAAGGCGATACGCACGTCCTCCTGACCACCTCCGCCGGTAATATCGAACTTGAACTGAATAATCAAAAAGCGCCGGTGTCCGTTAAGAATTTTGTTGATTACGTTAATAACGGTTTTTACAACAATACAACTTTTCACCGCGTTATCCCCGGCTTTATGATCCAGGGCGGCGGCTTCACCAGCGATATGCAGCAGAAGCCCACCAACAGCCCGATTAAAAACGAAGCGGACAACGGCCTGCGTAATACGCGCGGCACCATTGCCATGGCGCGCACTGCGGAAAAAGACAGCGCCACCAGCCAGTTTTTTATCAACGTGACCGATAACGCCTTCCTTGACCACGGCCAGCGCGATTTCGGCTATGCCGTTTTCGGTAAAGTGGTAAAAGGCATGGACGTCGCGGATAAAATTTCGCAGGTGCCGACCAAAAATATTGGCCCTTACCAGAACGTTCCCAGCAAGCCGGTTGTTATTCTTTCCGCTAAAGTCCTGCCCTGATTATTGCGCCGCCGCGCCCGCGGCGGCTGTGCCTCAGCCAGCAGAGGCGCATTTTGCTGCTTATACTTAGGTCATCTTTTCCCTGACCGGAGGCAGCATGCCTACAAAACTGACCGAGAAGCAGAAAGCCGCGCTGTGGCAACAGCGGCGCAACGCCAACTTTCTGGCCAGCAGCAAACTGGAAGGCTTAACGTTTGCGGAAGTTACGCTGGATGCTGAACAGGCCGGGGAGCGCCTGCAGGCGTTATGGAGGCAGTATGGCGGCTAACGCAATGAGCGAACGCGATCCTTACTACTGGCAAAATGACGATGTGCTGCGTAACCGTCTCGATATTCACGATGCCGCCCAGCTGCAAAAGGCAGAGGCGGCTTTCACCTCGCTGCGCGCCGCCACTATTGAACTGGGGCCGCGTAATCCCGGCTTTCCTTACCTCTGCCTGATTCATCGCACGCTGTTTCAGGATCTCTACGACTGGGCCGGAGAAATTCGCGAAATCGATCTCTATCTCGGCGATACGCCGTTCTGCCATTTTGAATATATTGAAAAAGAGGGCAACGCGCTGCTGGAGGCGCTGGAGGAGGAGAACGGCCTGGCCGATCTGCCTTTTGAGCAGTTTGTCGCGCGGCTGGCGCACTACTACTGCGAGATCAACATGCTGCATCCGTTCCGCGACGGCAACGGGCGCGCGCAGCGTCTGTTTTTTGAACAGCTGATTATTCATGCCGGATATGATATCGACTGGAGCAAAACCGATCGTGAAAAGTGGCTGAAGGCCAATAAAGAGAGCGTGAATGGCGATTTACGCGGGCTGACCAATATCTTCGCCAGGGTAGTGAGCGAGGTGAGGTAAGCGCGTAGAATAGCGGCGTTTTGGTTCAGCCTGGAGCAAAGATGCTGCTGCTTATCGATAACTATGACTCTTTTACCTGGAATCTCTACCAGTACTTCTGCGAGCTGGGAGCGGAAGTGCTGGTACGGCGCAATGATGATATTACGCTTGCTGAGATGCAGGCGCTGCCGCTGACGCATCTTGTTATCTCTCCTGGTCCCTGCACGCCCGATGAATCCGGCATCTCTCCTGAGGCGATTCGCGCCTTTGCCGGGCGGCTGCCGGTGCTTGGCGTGTGCCTCGGTCATCAGGCGCTGGCGCAGGTGTACGGCGCGCGCGTTATTCGTGCCCGTCAGGTGATGCACGGTAAAACCTCTGCTATTCAACACCAGCAGCGCGGCCTGTTCGCCGGGCTGGCGCAGCCGCTGACCGTTACCCGCTACCATTCGCTGATCGTGGAAAAAGAAACGTTGCCGGACTGCCTGGAGGTGACCGCCTGGAGCCTGCGCGACGGCCAGCCTGATGAAATTATGGGGCTGCGGCATAAAACGCTGGATGTCGAAGGCGTACAGTTCCACCCGGAAAGTATTCTCAGCCAGCAGGGGCACCAGCTGCTGGCCAACTTTTTGCAGCGTCAGCCGCATGTCGCGGCGGCGACAGTGAATTTAATTTGACTTATTATGCAGTTTTATTGATTATTTTTTCATTGAGGGTTCACGGTTAAGCAGAAGAGGTAGCGAATGGCAGCGGAAAAAATAGCGGTGACGCGTGCGACGTTTGATAAGGTAATTTTGCCGGTTTATGCACCTGCGCAGTTTGTGCCGGTCAGAGGGAAAGGCAGCCGCGTCTGGGATCGCGATGGCAAAGAGTATATCGATTTTTCCGGCGGTATCGCCGTAACGGCGTTAGGTCACTGCCATCCGGCGCTGGTGGAGGCGTTGAAAACCCAGGGAGAGACCCTGTGGCATACCAGCAACGTATTTACCAACGAACCGGCGCTGCGCCTGGCCAGCAAGCTGATTAACGCTACCTTCGCCGAGCGCGTTTTCTTCGCTAATTCCGGTGCCGAAGCTAACGAGGCCGCCTTTAAGCTGGCCCGTTATTATGCCGCTACGCGCCATTCGCCCTATAAAAGTAAAATCATCGCCTGCCATAACGCTTTTCATGGCCGCACGCTATTTACCGTTTCCGTTGGCGGGCAGCCTAAATATTCCGACGGCTTCGGGCCGAAACCGGCGGATATCGTACACGTGCCTTTTAACGATCTTGAGGCGGTAAAGGCGGTGATAGACGATCATACCTGCGCCGTGGTGGTGGAGCCGATTCAGGGCGAGGGCGGCGTGCTGCCGGCTACCGAGGCGTTTATGCAGGGGCTGCGTCAGCTGTGCGATCGTCATCAGGCGCTGCTGGTGCTGGATGAGGTACAGAGCGGCATGGGACGTAGCGGTAAGCTGTTCGCCTATGAGCACTACGATATTCGTCCCGATATTCTTACTACGGCGAAAGCGCTGGGCGGCGGTTTCCCGGTCAGCGCGATGCTGACCACGGAGGAGATCGCCTCGGTGATGGCGCCGGGCGTGCATGGCACTACCTACGGCGGCAATCCGCTGGCCTGCGCCGTGGCGGAAGCCGCGCTGGATATTATTAATACGCCGCAGGTACTGGAAGGCGTGGCGCAGCGGCGGCAGCGCTTTATCGAGGCGCTGGAGGCGATCAATGCCAAACTGGAGCTGTTCAGCGAGATCCGGGGCAAGGGGCTGCTGATTGGCGCGCAGCTAAAACCGCAGTATCAGGGGAAAGCGCGTGACATTTTACACGCCGCGGCGGCAGAAGGCGTAATGGTGCTGACGGCCGGCAGCGATGTTATCCGCTTCGCACCTTCGCTGGTTATCCCGCTGGCGGATATCGGCGACGGCATGGCGCGTTTTGCCAGAGCGGCGGAGCAGGCGTTGAACGCCGGCTGAGGTTGTATGCCGGTTAATCAGAGCGCGCCATCGGGGCGCGCTTTTTTTATCCTTTGCGCAGCCGCCGCACCAGCCATTTGCCGTGCTGAGGCCGCTGACTCCAGGCCAGCGAGGAGATGGTATGCATCACCGACAGATGCTCAAGGATGCGCCTGACGTGGCGCTCCATAATAGTGATGGCGCCGCTCTCCTGTCCGCTCTCCTGGCTTTCCAGAATATTGGTTTCCTGGCCCGGCCCGTCATACTCCAGCCGCTGCTGACAGCGCTGCAGGGCAATTTCGCACGATTGCAGATAACGCTGCGCCAGCTCCGGCGTCAGCATGGTGTGTTCACGCGCAAGGATGGTCATGGCGTTGATATGCTCAACGATAAACTGGCTGTGGGTGACCCACAGCTTCATATCGTTCAGGTAGCGGGTATTAAAGGCCGGCTCCTGCATCGCCTGATTAAGCGAGTTAAACAGGGCGTTGTGCGCCTGATTGACCAGTACGCGCTGCCAGGCAAGCTTTTGCGGCGAATGTTCATCGCCCAGCAGCATGCGCAGCGCTTCCTGATCGGCCTCCAGCGCATCGTGCGCGTTTTGGCGCAGTAGCCCGCTCTGCCATTGCGGCCACAGCCAGACCATGCCGCCGAAGGCGATACAGCAGCCTACCAGCGTATCCATCAGGCGCGGCAGCAGAAACTGCGCGCCGTTAAGCGCCAGCAGCTGCAGTGAATAAACCGCGGTAACGGTAAAGCCGATGGTCGCCCAGCCGTAGTATTTGCGGATAAAGAGATAGCTGACCAGGGTAATTACCAGCATGACCGACAGCACCACCGCTTCCGGCACTGAAAAGCGCAGCGTGGCGGCGGCGATAGCCAGGCCGGCCAGCGTGCCGACGGCGCGGTGCTGGATACGTACGCGCGTGGCGCGGTAGCCGTTCTGGCTGACAAACATAATCGTCATCAAAATCCACCAGGGCTTGGGCACGTTAAACGCCAGCGCCAGCACGCTGCCGAATACCAGCATCACGGCAAACCGCCCGGCGGTACGCAGCGCGGCGGATTTGAAGGAGAGGTAGCTGCGCAACGCCGGCAACAGCGGCAGCCGGCGTTGCCGGTCGGCCAGCAGATCGCGTCGGTAGAGCGGGCGCTGGGTGCGCAGCACGCGGGCGATGCGGCTAAAGTGGTAATAGCAGAAATGACCGACCGGATTTTCAGGATGCTGGCGTGCGATTTTTTCCAGCCCCTGCAGCGGCTTTTCCATGCTGAAGCGCGGCGGCATGCGGTGATAGAGCATATCATCCGCCAGCTCGCGCAGCCGGGCGGCGATGGTTTGCGCGTTCCAGCGAATCACCGCTTCCGCGTGGCTTTGCTCCACCAGTTTCTGTACCTCGGTCGGCTGATGCAGGCTGACGGAAATATGCTCCTGCAGATCGAGCGCCACCTGAAAAGCGCGCGTCAGGCGCTGATGGCTTTGGTCGCGGTTGGCGGCCAGCATGTGCATTTGTTGATAACAGGTATTAATCAGATCGACCGCTTTTTGCTGACGCGCCAGCAGCGGCGGCAATGCGGTTTCCGGATCGGTTAGCTGGGTCAGCAGGGTATATTTTGCTTCACAGTAGTCGGCCAGTTCACGATACAGCAGGCTCAGCGTTTCACGCAGCGGCTGCTCTTTCCACAGGCGAAACCAGAACCAGTTGAACAGCCCGTACCAGAAGGTGCCGGCAATATAGAGCAGCGGCGGCGCCCAGATCGGCATTTGCCCCACCAGGCCGAGGGTGAAAATCGCCGCAATCAGCGAAGCGGGAAGCAGGCGGGCATGCAGCGGGCCGATTTCGCCGGTGACGCCCAGCAGCAGGGCCATAGCGAACAGGGTGACGGGCAGCGGCAGATGGTGCAGCGAGAGCCACTGAATCAGAAAACTGCTGAGCGCGAAGAGCGAGCCGCCGACGATCAGCCGTTTGAAGAAGCGTTTATGCGGCGTATCCAGCCCGGCGATATTGCAGCAGGCGGGTACCAGCGAAAACAGCAATCCCTTTTGCAGATCCCCCAGCAGCCAGCCAATGGCCACCGGCAAACAGAGCACCAGCGTCTGACGCAGCGCATAGTTCACTTCAGGATGGTAGATAATTCTCCGCCACATCACCACATCACAGAAATAAACACGGCGTGATGCCGGGCACCACGCCGCGCGATCGATTAAACTTAACGCGTGCCGTAAACGACAATCGTTTTGCCGTGAGCGGAGATCAGATTTTGATCCTCCAGCATTTTCAGGATGCGTCCCACCGTTTCACGCGAGCAGCCGACGATCTGACCAATCTCCTGACGGGTGATTTTGATCTGCATACCGTCCGGATGGGTCATGGCGTCAGGCTGTTTCGCCAGATTGAGCAGAGTTTGCGCAATGCGGCCGGTAACGTCGAGGAAAGCTAAATTGCCCACCTTCTCCGAGGTAACCTGCAGGCGACGCGCCATCTGAGAAGAGAGGCGCATCAGAATGTCAGGATTTACCTGAATCAGCTGGCGAAATTTTTTGTAGGAAATCTCAGCCACTTCACAAGCGGTTTTCGCCCGCACCCATGCGCTGCGCTCCTGACCCTCTTCGAACAGGCCAAGTTCGCCGATGAAATCACCCTGGTTAAGATAGGAGAGGATCATCTCTTTACCTTCTTCATCCTTGATGAGCACCGCGACTGCGCCTTTTACGATGTAGTAGAGCGTTTCAGCCTTTTCTCCCTGGTGAATCAACGTGCTTTTTGATGGATATTTGTGGATATGGCAATGTGACAGGAACCATTCGAGAGTAGGGTCTGTTTGCGGTTTGCCGAGAACCATTCGCTGTTATCCTCTGTTGTAATCGTGCCCTAAATACAGGGGCGGTTCCCTGTCAGGCGTTGAAATGGTAAAGCGTTTCCTGTTGGAAATTTATCCGGGCAATTTTGGCGCGCTAAGGCGTGAAAGAGTCCCGTTTTCGTTTCTTAGAACGAAAATATTACAGCTTTGTTTGTAGCACAGCTTTATCCTGGTGTCTCCTGTTGTCTCGCTTCAGCTTGAGGTGAATCGGACAATTGCCGTTTAGCTGTTGAAAGCGTAGGCTGATAATAAGCGGCATTATCCTGGGAAGAACGAATATGCAGGCACGGGTAAAGTGGGTGGAAGGGCTGACTTTTTTAGCAGAGTCCGCTTCAGGGCATCAGATTCTGATGGATGGCAACGCCGGCGATAAGGCGCCCAGCCCGATGGAAATGGTACTGATGGCGGCGGGCGGCTGCAGCGCCGTGGACGTGGTGTCGATCCTGCAAAAAGGGCGTCACGCGGTCACCGACTGCGAAGTGCGGCTGACCTCTGAGCGTCACGATGAAGCACCGCGCATTTTCACCCGCATCAATCTGCATTTTATCGTCAGCGGTACAGGACTGAGCGATAAAGCGGTGGCGCGCGCCGTCGAACTTTCCGCAGAAAAATATTGTTCCGTGGCGATTATGCTGGGCAAGAGCGTCGCCATCAGCCACAGCTATGAATGCGTGGCAAGCGCCTGACGCCGCTAAGCGACCTGTTTTCCTTCAACCAGACGTTGCACCAGCGGCAGCATAATCAGCTCCATCGCCAGCCCCATCTTGCCGCCAGGCACCACCAGCGTATTGATATGCGAAATAAACGAGCCCTGCAGCATCGCCAGCAGATAGGGGAAATCGATATTTTCCAGCCCGCGAAAGTGAATAACGACAAAGCTTTCATCCAGCGAGGGAATGGCGCGGGCGGCGAAAGGGTTCGAAGTATCGACCGTCGGCACGCGCTGGAAGTTAATATGGGTGCGGGAGAACTGCGGCGTAATGTAGTTGATGTAATCCTCCATCGAGCGCACCACCGAATCCATCACCGCCTCACGTGAATGTCCGCGTTCGCTGGTGTCGCGCACCAGCTTCTGGATCCACTCCAGGTTGACGATCGGCACCACGCCTACCAGCAGATCCACCTGTTCCGCGACATTATGCTGCTGGGTGACCACGCCGCCGTGCAGCCCTTCGTAAAACAGTACGTCCGTCGGCTCCGGCAGCGGCTGCCACGGCGTAAAGGTGCCGGGCACCTGATTCCACGGCACCGCCTCATCATAGGTATGCAGGTATTTGCGCGACTGACCGCGTCCGCTGGCGCCATATTCGATAAAAGTTTGCTCCAGCAGGCCGAAGTCGTTGGCTTCCGGGCCGAAATAGCTGATGTGGCGCCCCAGATCGCGCGCCTTGCGGATCGCCATATCCATTTCCGGGCGCGTATAGCGATGAAAACTGTCGCCTTCCAGCTCGGCGGCGTGCAGATTCAACTGCTGAAAGATCTTGCGAAAGGCAAGGCTGGTGGTAGTGGTTCCTGCTCCGCTGGAGCCGGTCACCGCGATAATGGGATGTCTGGCTGACATAGCTACTCTCTGGATGAGATCGGGTGATAAGCATTGTTACCACGTTTAGCCCGCAAGTGTCATCATCAGGCGCAGCGGGCGTGGCGGTATTAACGTGATGCAGCGTACAGAGCGGCGCGCCGGCTAAGCGCGAAACTGGCCGCGCGGCATGATATTGACCGTTTCATGCAGCTCAGACCAGACCAGCACCGCCTCGCCGCTTTTAAGCTGGCGCCGCACGTCTTCTACTTTTTCCGCCAGCGAACGCTCCTGTTCGCCATAGTCGGTGCCTTCGCGCAGGACGAAGGCTTCAATCAGGTTATCTAAGGTTTCCGGGGAGATATCTTGCCAGGGAATTATCACAGCTTAGTTGTCCAGATAAGGTGAAAGCCATTGCGGGATACGCTGTTCCAGCCACATTTGCGGCTGACGCAGCGTGCCGGCGACAAAGCCGACGTGGCCGCCATATTCGGTCAGTTGATACTCAATGTTAGCAGGTAACCGGGCGATATCGGGAATCACTTCCTCGGTCATAAAGGGATCGTCTTTGGCGTGGATAATCAGCAGCGGTTTGCCTACGCCGGGCAGCAGCGGCATGGCGCTGGCGCGCCGATAGTAGTCGCCGGCGTCGGCGAAGCCGTGCGCGCGGGCGGTAATGGCATCGTCAAAATCGCGCAGGCGCTTCAGCGCGTTAAGCTGCGCCAGGTCTATCGGCAGGGTGCCAGGCCAGGCGCGCAGCTTGCGCCGGGCGTTGAGCTTAAGCTGACCCAGCAGATAGCGCTGATAGACGCGGGAAAAACCCTGTTCCAGCTTCGCGCTGCACGGTTCCAGCATCAGCGGCGCGGATACCACCACGCCCGCATCCAGCGGACAATCCGCGCCCTGTTTTCCCATCAGGCAGGCGAGCATATTGCCGCCCAGCGAGACGCCGACGGCGGCGGTCGGCGCCGGGCCGAAGGTGGCGCGCAGCCACTGCAGGAAGTAGCTGGCATCTTCGGTTTCGCCGGAGTGATAGATGCGTCCCATGCGGTTAGGCACGCCGCTGCAGCCGCGAAAATGCATTACCACGCCGAGCCAGCCGCGTTGCCGCCAGGCCTGTAGCAGCCCGTGCGCGTAGGGGCTGTGAAAATTACCCTCCAGCCCGTGAAACAGCACCGCGCGCGGTTTATGGCGCGCCGTGGACGGATCCTCGCTCCAGGCGAGATCGAGAAAATCGCCGTCGGGCAGATCGAGACGCTGCCAGTGCGGCTGCAGCCGTACGCGGCGGCGAAACAGGCGCGGCAGCACCGTTTGCAGATGAGGATTGCGCAGCCCTTTCATAGGAATAAAAGGATATTCACGCACGTGATTAAATTTCATCATCAGAGGCTTGTACCTTTCCTGGCACGCTGTTAGCTTCGACAGGTTGACCATTTTACAGGGTGAGGGGCACCCGCCACATGGAACTGAGTCTGTTTTTTTCAATGCTGGGCTTTTTGTGGGTCGCGGCGATTACGCCCGGTCCTAATAATATGTTACTTACCACCGCAGGCGCTAATTTTGGTTTCTTGCGCTCTATACCGCTGATGATCGGCATTATGCTTGGGATGCAGCTGATGCTGCTGCTGGTCGCCTTTGGCGTCGGCAGCCTGATCCTGCTTTACCCCTCTCTGCACCTGTTTTTGAAAATCGCCGGCAGCCTCTATCTGCTCTGGCTGGCATGGAAAATCGCTACCGCCGCCTATGAACAGCTGGAAGTGGGCGAGGCGCCTGCGCATCCCATGCCGTTCTGGCAGGGCGGCGTCCTGCAGCTGGTCAATCCCAAAGCCTGGCTGATGGCGCTGGGCGCGATAGCCAGCTTCAGCCTGGCGGGCGAGGCCTATCGGGGATCGGTCGTGGCGATCAGCATCGGCATGGCGCTGGTCAATCTGGTGGCGGGCATTATCTGGCTCGGCTTCGGCACCCTGATCGGGCACCTGCTACGCAGCCGACGCGCCTGGAAAATCTTTAACCTGGCGATGGGCGCGCTCACCGCCGCCTGCGTGCTGTTAATCTGGCACTAGCTGGCTGGAGGCGCGCGCCACCAGCCGGCAGCTCAGCTGCTCGTGAATATGCGGCGCGCGCGGATCGCGAATGCGCTGCAGCAGCAGCTGTACGCTGCGCACGCCCAGCTGCTGCATCGGCTGCTCGAGGGTGCTGAGCGGCGGCGACAGCATGGCGCTCCACGGCAGGCCGTCAAAGCCCAGCACCGCGATATCCTGCGGCACCCGTAGCCGGCGCTGGCGGATGCAGTGGATGGCGCCCACCGCCAGCACATCCGATACGGCAAAGATGGCGTCCGGCGGATCGGCGCGATCCAGCAGGCGCGCCATTGCCGCGTAGCCCGCCTCGCACTCGACGTCGCTGGCGTACTCTACGCCGCTCCAGCTGAGATGATGAACCTTAAGCGCCGCCCGGTAGCCGACTTCGCGCTGCTGCGCATAAAGGTAGCGTGGATCGCCGTTAATCATCGCGATACGTCGCCGCCTCTGCTGCGCCAGATGCGCCACCGCCTCGTGCGCCGCCTGTTGATTATCAATCGTGACCGATGAGGCTTCGGCGTCGGGATCGCCTTCGGCGCACTGTACCCAGGGGGAATCGCCGATCATCTGGCGCAGGCCGGGCAGGTTGGTTATGGCGTCCATAGTAATCACGCCGTCCACGATCTTGCCGCTCAGCAACGCCAGATAGGCCGATTCGCGCTGCGGCTGCGAATCGGAGTTGCAAAGTAAAATATGGTAGCCGTGCGCCTCCGCTTCCGCCTCGATGCCGCGCACCACGCGCGAACAAAAGGGATTAATAATACTGGAGACCAGCACCAGCAGCATGCGGCTTTGCGCGGTGCGCAGCTGGCGCGCCAGCAGGTTAGGCTGGTACTGGCTGGCGGCGATAGCGGCCAGTACGCGCTCGCGGGTTGCCGGCCGAACGCCCGCATAACCGTTCAGCACGCGTGAAACGGTTGCGGTAGAAACACCCGCAAGACGGGCTACTTTCTCAATCGACATGAAAAACCCTCTGACAAACCCTCACCCGACGGCCTGAAAAACGTTGCGGCAAAAAGTAATTAATTTAGGACCCCTTGTCATTCCATAAATTCCCTATTTGCGAATCCCGGATAAATATATCGCTATTTTTTCTAAGTCTTATTGGTGATTACACATAATTTTTAATTACTTCAGGTCATGACCGCGCCTCAGTTACAACTTAGCCATAACGACCATAACAGCAGGCGGGGCGCAACAATGACGGGTATTACGCGAATTTTGATCATGGCTTCCACTTTATTACTGGCGACGCAGCAGGCGCAGGCGGTTGACGTTACCGTTGCCTGGCAAACCTCAGCCGAACCGGCAAAAGTGGCGCAGGCGGAGAACACCTTCGCAAAAGAGAGCGGCGCGCACGTTGAATGGCGCAAATTCGACAGCGGATCCAGTGTAGTACGCGCGCTCGCCTCCGGTGACGTGCAGATTGGCAATATCGGCTCCAGCCCGCTGGCGGTGGCCGCCAGCCAGCAATTGCCGATTGAAGTTTTTCTGCTGGCTTCACAGCTGGGTAATTCAGAGGCGCTGGTGGTGAATAAGAAAATTACCTCGCCGCAGGATTTAATCGGGAAACGTATCGCGGTGCCGTTTATTTCCACCACCCACTACAGCCTGCTGGCAGCGCTGAAGCACTGGGGCATCACTCCAAACCAGCTGAAAATTATTAACCTGCAGCCGCCCGCTATTATTGCCGCCTGGCAGCGCGGTGAAATTGACGGCGCCTACGTCTGGGCGCCGGCGGTCAATGAGCTGGCGAAAACCGGCAGCGTGCTGACCGATTCGGCGCAGGTGGGTAAATGGGGAGCGCCGACGCTGGATGTCTGGGTGGTGCGTAAAGATTTCGCCGCGCAGCATCCGGAAGTCGTGACCGCCTTCGCCCGCAGCGCGCTGGCGGCGCAGCAGGCTTACCTCGATCATCCGCAGCAGTGGCTACAGCAGCCGCAGCATCTGGAAACGCTCTCGCGCCTGAGCGGAGCGTCAGTCGATCAGGTGCCTGGGCTGGTGGCGGGCAATACCTACCTGGGCGTTAAGCAGCAGCTGGCTCAGCTGGGCCAGCCGGTAAGCAAAGCCATTGGCGATACGGCGCAGTTTTTACAGCAGCAGGGCAAAGTGGCGCAGGTAGCGCCGGACTACAGCGGTTACGTTACCGATCGCTTTGTTCGTCCGCTGGCAGAACAGTAAGGGAGGCCGCTCATGCTTGCGCTTGCACATCTTAGCGCCCGCTATCACGGTCAGCTGGCGTTGCAGGATATCAACCTGACGCTGGGCGCCGGAGAGCTGGCGGTGGTGCTCGGCCCTTCCGGCTGCGGTAAGACCACGCTGCTGAATCTGATCGCCGGTTTTCTGCCGCTGACGGAGGGCAGCATTACTCTGGCGGGACAGCCGGTTAACGGCCCCGGCGCCGAACGCGGCGTGGTGTTTCAGCATGAAGGGCTGCTGCCCTGGCGCAACGTGCTGGACAACGTCGCCTTCGGCCTGCAGCTGGCGGGCGTTGATGGCGTTACGCGCCGCGCCATTGCTGCAAAAAAGCTGAAGCAGGTGGGGCTGGAGGGAGCTGAGAAACGTTTTATCTGGCAGCTTTCCGGCGGTATGCGGCAGCGTGTCGGCATCGCCCGCGCGCTGGCCGCCGATCCCGCGCTGTTGCTGCTGGATGAGCCGTTCGGCGCGCTGGACGCCTTTACCCGCGAACAGATGCAGGAGCTGCTGCTGCGGCTGTGGCGCGACAGCGGCAAGCAGATCCTGCTGATTACCCACGATATCGAGGAGGCTGTGTTTCTGGCCAGCGAGCTGATTCTGCTGACGCCGGGGCCGGGGCGCATCAGCGAGCGGCTAAAGCTCGATTTTGGCCGCCGTTTCGCCGCCGGTGAATCGTGCCGTTCGATTAAATCCGATCCTCTGTTTATCGCTCAGCGCGAGTATGTGCTGAGCCGGGTATTCCAACAGCGCGAGGCTTTTTCATGAGCATACAGGTCGTTGATAAACAAACCGTGCCGCGCGCGCGCTGGCGCTGGCCGCTTTCCCGGCGGCTGACGCTGAGCCTGACCACGCTGGCGACGGTGCTGGCGCTGTGGTGGCTGGTGACGGCGCTGCATCTGATTGCGCCGCTGTTTTTACCCCCGCCGCAGCAGGTACTGCATCAGCTGCTGGTTATCGCCGGCGCGCAGGGTTTTATGGATGCCACGCTGTGGCAGCATCTGGCCGCCAGTCTGGGGCGTATTTTGCTGGCGCTGCTGGCGGCGGTGTTGATTGGCGTGCCGACCGGCATTGCCATGGGGCTGAGTAAAACCGCCCATGGCATCCTCGATCCGCTGATTGAGCTGTATCGCCCGGTGCCGCCGCTGGCCTATCTGCCGCTGATGGTGATCTGGTTCGGCATCGGCGAAACCTCAAAGGTGCTGCTGATCTATCTGGCGATTTTCGCGCCGGTCACTCTCGCTACGCTGCAGGGGGTAAAAAGCGCGCAGCAGGTGCGCCTGCGCGCCGCGCAGTCGTTAGGCGCCAGTCGCTGGCAGCTGCTGCGTTTTGTCATCCTGCCCGGCGCGCTGCCGGATATTTTAACCGGTCTGCGCATCGGCCTTGGCGTCGGCTGGTCAACGCTGGTGGCGGCAGAGCTGATCGCCGCCACGCGCGGGCTGGGTTTTATGGTGCAGTCTGCCGGCGAATTTCTTGCCACGGACGTGGTGCTGGCGGGCATTTTGGTAATTGCGTTAATCGCATTCGGCTTAGAACTGGGCCTGCGGACGCTACAGCGTCGGCTGACGCCCTGGCATGGAGAACAGCAATGAACGAACGTCTGACGATTACCGCGCTGGGGCCGCATATCGGCGCGCGGATTGATAACCTCGATCTTTCCCGCCCGCTTAACGACGCGCAGTTTGAACAGCTCTGGCATGCGCTGATCCGCCACCAGGTACTGTTTCTGCGCGAGCAGCCGCTGACGCCTGCGCAGCAGCGGGCGCTGGCGGCGCGCTTCGGCGATCTGCATATCCATCCGGTCTATCCCCATGCGGAAGGGGTGGAAGAGATTATCGTGCTGGATACCCATAACGCCAATCCGCCGGATAACGATAACTGGCACACCGATGTCACCTTTATCGCCACGCCGCCGGCCGGAGCCATTCTGGCGGCGAAGCAGGTGCCGGAACAGGGCGGGGATACGCTGTGGGCCAGCGGCATCGCCGCTTTTGACGCGCTGTCGCCGCCGCTGCGGCGCCTGTTGAGCGGGCTGCAGGCGGAGCATAGCTTTACTAAATCGTTCCCGGAGTATAAGCATCGCGATACGCCGGAACAGCATGCGCGCTGGCGGCAGGCGGCAGCCAGCCATCCGCCGCTGCTGCATCCGGTAGTACGTACCCATCCGGTGAGCGGGAAGCAGGCGCTGTTTGTTAATGAAGGTTTTACCACGCGCATTGTCGATCTCGCGCCGAAAGAGAGTGAGGCGCTGCTCAGCTTTCTGTTTGCCCACATTAATAAACCGGAGTTTCAGGTGCGCTGGCGCTGGCGGGCGAATGATGTGGCGATCTGGGATAACCGGGTAACGCAGCATTACGCTAATGCGGATTATCTGCCGACCCGACGCATTATGCATCGCGCCACGATTCTCGGCGACCGGCCGTTTTACCGGGGGGAGTAGGGGAGCCAGTAAGGCGCATGTCGCGGCCTGCGGCTGGAGAAAGCCGCGCTCTTTGCCCGTTATCGCGCGCAGAGAGCGGCGGCCTGTAAAAAATTATTCGCGCTCGCTCGATGGCGGGTTTCGGCAGCGGCGCCCCGGCCGCGCGTTGCAAAACCAACCTTATTTGCGCGCGTTGGCGGACGGGAAGAGCGGCGCCCCAGCTGCGCGCCGCCAGGTATTGCTGCATCGCGGGATCTCAGGAGGCGAGCATCGCCTCCAGCTGTTCCTGTGCGTCCAGCCAGGCCATTTCACAATCTTCCAGCGCCGATTTCGCCGTGGCCTGCTGCTGGAGCGCGGCGGTCAAATCGGCTTTGCGGCCGACATCGTAAATGGCCGGGTCGCCCAGCTTCGCCTCCGCCTCCGCCAGCCGGCTATTGTGTTTTTCCATCTCTTTTTCCAGCTTTTCGATCTGCTTACGCAGCGGCTGGGTTTGCGCCCGCAGCTCCGCTTCGCGCCGCTTCTGATCTTTACGCGCCTGCGCGCTGTTGCCGCTCTCCTGTTTCGGTTCGCTATTTTGCTGCGCCTGCTGTTTTTGCAGCTCGCTGAGCCACTGTTGGTAGTCATCCAGATCGCCGGCGAAGGCTTCCACCTTGCCGTCGTGCACCAGGTAGAGATCGTCGGTGGTGGAGCGCAGCAGGTGACGATCGTGCGAAACCACCACCAGCGCGCCTTCGAAATCGATCAGCGCTTCGGTTAACGCCTGACGCATATCGAGATCGAGGTGGTTGGTCGGTTCATCCAGCAGCAGCAGGTTAGGGCGCTGCCAGACCACCAGCGCCAGCACCAGACGCGCTTTCTCGCCGCCGGAGAAGCGTACCGTCGGTTCGGTGACTTTGTCGCCCTGGAAGCCGAAGCCGCCGAGATAATCGCGCAGCTGCTGTTCCGGCAGCTTCGGCGCCTGACGCGCCAGATGCTGCAGCGGCGATTCGTCCGCGTGCAGGTATTCCAGCTGATGCTGGGCGAAATAGCCAAGCTGGACGCCTTTGGCGAGGCCGATGTCACCTTTTTGCGGCGCCAGTTCGCCCGCCAGCAGTTTGATCAGCGTCGATTTACCTGCGCCGTTGCGGCCCAGCAGGCCGATGCGCGAACCGGGCACCAGATTGAGCTTGATGGAATCCAGAATGACCCGCTCGCCGTAGCCCGCGCTGACCTTTTCCATATTCAGCAGCGGATTCGGCAGGCTTTCCGGTTCACGGAAGCTGAAGCTAAAGGGGTTATCGACATGTGCCGGCGAAATCAGCTCCATGCGCTCCAGCATCTTGATGCGGCTCTGCGCCTGTTTCGCCTTGCTGGCCTTGGCGCGGAAGCGATCGATATAGCTTTGCAGGTGCGCCACCTTGCGCTGCTGGTGCTCGTACTGCGACTGCTGTTGCGAAAGTTTGACGGCGCGCTGCTGCTCGAAGGAGCTGTAGTTGCCGGTATATTCGAACAGGCCCTGCTGCTCGATATGCAGAATCTTATCCACCACCGGATCGAGAAAGTCGCGGTCGTGGGAGATCAGGATTAGCGTGCCGCTGTAGCTTTTCAGCCAGCGTTCCAGCCAGATAACGGCGTCGAGATCGAGGTGGTTGGTGGGTTCATCCAGCAACAGCAGATCGGAGCGGCAGAGCAGCGCCTGCGCCAGGTTGAGGCGCATCCGCCAGCCGCCGGAGAAATCGCTGACCGGACGCTGCAGCTGCTCCTGACTAAAGCCCAAACCGTGAAGCAGGCTGGCGGCGCGCGCCTGTATGCTCCATGCCTGAATCGCGTCCAGCTTGCCGTGCAACAGCGCAATGGCGTTACCGTCGTTTTTTTCGTTGGCGCGCTGTAATTCGGACTCCAGCTGACGATACTCACGATCGCCGTCAATAACATACTCAATGGCGGCCACCGGCAGCGCCGGCGTTTCCTGGTTTACCCACGCCAGAGACCAGTTGCCGGGAAAGGTGACGCTGCCGGCATCGGCGCTGAGTTCGTTTTTTAACAACGCCAGCAGCGTTGATTTACCGCAACCGTTTTTACCAACCAGGCCAACTTTCTGCCCTGGGTTGATGGTGGCGGTGGCATTGTCCAGCAGTACGCGGGTACCACGTCGGATCTGTAACGAGGAGAATACAATCATAAGCGCCGTATTGTCAGAATATGTTAATTTATTGTCATCATAATCAGTTCGGAATCACCGATTCCGTTGTGTCGTGCATGGTAGCGGAAATCCTGCATCATGACGACGATTTGGAGGGGAGAGATGTCGCAGCTGCCTAAGGTTTTGCTGCTGTATGCCCATCCGGAATCACAAGATTCGATTGCTAATCGAGTCTTGCTGCAGCCGGCGCAGCAATTATCGTACGTTACCGTACATGACCTGTACGCGCACTACCCCGATTTTTTTATCGATATTCACCATGAACAGCGGCTATTGCGGGAGCATCAGGTTATCGTTTTTCAGCATCCCCTTTATACATACAGCTGTCCGGCGCTGCTGAAAGAGTGGCTGGATCGCGTGCTGTCACGCGGTTTCGCCAGCGGGCCGGATGGCAACGTGCTGGCGGGAAAATACTGGCGCAGCGTGATCACTACCGGCGAACCGGAGGCCGCTTACCATCAGGATGGCCTTAACCGCTATCCAATAACTGAGATAATGCGTCCCTTTGAACTGACGGCGCAGATGTGCCGTATGCACTGGCTGACGCCGATGGTGTTCTACTGGGCGCGTCGCCAGCCCCCGGAAATAATGAAAAATTACGCCCAGGCTTATGAAGCGTGGCTCTCTTCTCCTTTACCGGCAGGAGTGGCATAGATGGAAGGCGAAACGTTATTGACCGCAGGCGTAGTCTACCTGTTCGCCGCGGTGGTCGCGGTGCCGATCGCCGCCCGGCTGGGGATCGGCGCGGTGCTGGGCTATCTGCTGGCGGGCATCGCCATCGGCCCGTGGGGGCTGGGTTTTATCAGCGACGTGGAGGAGATTCTGCACTTCTCCGAGCTGGGCGTGGTGTTTCTGATGTTCCTGATCGGCCTGGAGCTGAATCCCGCAAAGCTGTGGGCGCTGCGGCGATCGATATTCGGCGTCGGAGCCGCACAGGTGATTTTTAGCGCCGCGGTGCTGGGCGGGCTGCTGTTGCTGACCGATTTCTCCTGGCAGGCGGCCGCCATTGGCGGCATCGGGCTGGCGATGTCATCCACCGCGCTGGCGCTGCAGCTGATGCGCGATAAGGGCATGAACCGCAACGAGGCGGGACAGCTTGGCTTTTCGGTGCTGCTGTTTCAGGATCTGGCGGTGATTCCGGCACTGGCGCTGGTGCCGCTGCTGGCGGGGAGCGATAGCGGCCATACCGACTGGATGAAAATCGGCATCAAGGTGCTGGCGTTTGCCGTGATTCTGATCGGCGGCCGGCTGCTGCTGCGGCCTGGTTTACGCTATATCGCCGCTTCCGGGGTGCGCGAGGTGTTTACTGCCGCTGCGCTGCTGCTGGTGCTTAGCTCGGCGCTGTTTATGGATGCGCTGGGGCTTTCTATGGCACTCGGCACCTTTATCTCCGGCATTCTGCTGGCGGAAAGCGAATATCGCCACGAGCTGGAAATCGCCATTGAACCCTTTAAAGGGCTGCTGCTTGGCCTGTTCTTTATTTCGGTCGGCATGGCGCTGAATCTGGGCGTCCTCTATACGCATCTGCTGGCGGTGCTGGTGGGCGTATTGGCGCTGGTGGCGGTAAAAATCCTGGTGCTCTACCTGCTGGCGCGTATTTACGGCCTGCGCAGTTCGGAACGCCTGCAGTTCGCCGGCGTGTTGAGCCAGGGCGGCGAGTTCGCCTTTGTGCTGTTTTCCGCCGCCTCTTCTGCGGGGCTGTTTCATGGCGATCAGCTGCCGCTGCTGTTGGTTACCGTGACGCTCTCCATGATGACGACGCCGCTGCTGATGCAGGGCGTGGATCGTATTCTGGTGCGCCGCTTTAACGAAACGGGCGAGCAGGCGGAGAAGCCCTGGGTCGATGACGATCGGCCGCAGGTGATTGTGGTCGGCTTTGGCCGCTTCGGCCAGGTGATCGGCCGCCTGCTGATGGCGAACAAAAAGCGCATTACGGTGCTGGAGCGCGATATCAGCGCCGTGAGTTTAATGCGTAAATATGGCTATAAAGTATACTATGGGGATGCGACGGAGCTGGAGCTGCTGCGCGCCGCCGGCGCCGCCAGCGCGCAATCGATCGTGATTACCTGTAATGAACCGGAAGATACGATGAACATCGTTCATCTCTGCCAGCAGCACTTTCCCCATTTGCAAATTCTGGCCAGGGCGCGCGGGCGCGTTGAAGCGCATGAACTGCTGCAGGCGGGCGTAACGCAGTTTTCCCGTGAAACCTTCTCCAGCGCGCTGGAGCTGGGGCGGAAAACGCTGATGTCCCTGGGAATGCATCCGCACCAGGCGCACCGCGCGCAGCTGCATTTCCGACGGCTCGATATGCGCATGCTGCGCGAGCTGATGCCAAACCAAACGGATAATGCGCAGATCTCGCGCGCGCGCGAAGCGCGTCGCGAACTGGAAGATATCTTCCAGCGGGAAATGCAGCAGGAGAAACGCCAGTTTGACGGCTGGGATGAGTTTGAATAACCCGCGCCGTTCAGGGTGGAAAAAGCAACCACAGGAAAGAAAAATGCGTAAACGTTTTATTGCCGGTGCGGTCTGCCCGCACTGCCAGCAAAAAGACACGCTGGCGATGTGGCGTGAGAATAATGTCGATGTTGTCGAGTGCGTGAAGTGCGGCCATCAGATGCGCGAAGCGGATAAGCAGGTACGTGATGGAATACGCGCGCAGGAGCAAGTTATCGGCGTTTTTCATCCAGAGTAGTGGCGCAGCTCAGCTTTTTTATCAGCTCACCCTTACAGCGGCAGTGAATTCCGTTACAATCTGCATTGTTAACATTGCCTGCGCGTAACCTTTAATGGGACGCAAAGGGTCGGCATCTGGATCTTTCTGGTTGGTGTTATTGCACGCGAAAATAGACCAATGAGTCGGGATCAAAGCTCTCAACGGTTAGGAGTTATCATGAAAGTAGCAAAAGACCTGGTGGTCAGCCTGGCTTATCAGGTACGTACAGAAGACGGTGTATTGGTCGACGAGTCTCCGGTGAGTGCGCCGTTGGACTATCTGCACGGTCATGGTTCCCTGATTTCTGGTCTGGAAAAAGCCCTGGAAGATCATGAAATTGGCGATAAGTTTGATGTGCATATCGCCGCGAATGACGCTTACGGTCAGTATGACGACAATCTGGTACAGCGCGTACCGAAAGATGTCTTTATGGGCGTGGACGAACTGCAGGTTGGCATGCGCTTCCTGGCTGAAACCGACCAGGGTCCGGTGCCGGTTGAAATCACCGAAGTGGAAGACGATCACGTGGTGGTTGACGGCAACCACATGCTGGCGGGACAGAACCTGAATTTCCACGTAGAAGTGGTAGCTATCCGTGAAGCGACGCCGGAAGAGCTGGCGCACGGCCACGTACATGGCGAACACGATCACCATCATGACCACGATCACGATCATGGTCACAGCCACGGTGGTAAAGAGGGCTGCTGCGGCGGCGGTCACGGCGGCTGCGGCTGCCAGCACTAATCACTCACCGCAGGGTGAAATGATTACCGAAGAAAAGCACCGGATAGCCGGTGCTTTTTTATTGCCTGATCAGTAGTGCGGCGGCGGCGTCTCTTCGGACGGATGCGCCATCAGCGACGGAGCCGCCGCCTTTAATTTATCAATCAGCAGACGTATCTGCTCGCGCATTTTGGCCATTTCCATTTCGTGCTGCACAACCGTTTGGTTTAAATCTTCAATAGTCTGTTCCTGAAAAGCCAGCTTGCTTTCCAGCAGCTCTAAGCGCTGTTCAAAGATATTTTGCTGCATAAGCGTTCCTCCTGTTGCGTGCGCCCGCCAGCGCGGATGGTTTTCCCGGTAAGGAACAGCGTACGCCGTTACCCCTGACAAGGAGATTTTGCCTGCGGCGCTTGAAAAAGCACAGTCCCGGCGTCATATCAGCTGAAACTTCCCGACATAAAAAGGGTCGGAAGTACACTTAAGTTTGCCGGGCGGGCATGGTAATTTGTTCCGCACAGTTATAGTACTGGCTTAATGGCCTGCAACGATCGCCGGGGTGAGAGGCTTCGGTTTTGGAGATAATGGATGAAATCACTGTTTAAAATTACAATGTTAGCCGCCACCCTGGCCGCTGCGTTTAACGCGCCGCTGGCATTGGCAGCAGACTCCGCACCGGCTGAACAGGCTGCGCCGCAGGCAACGAAAAACGCTGCTTTTAAAGATGAAAATCAGCAGTCCGCCTATGCGCTGGGCGCATCGCTCGGCCGCTATATGGAAAACTCGCTGAAAGAGCAGGAAAAGCTAGGCATTAAGCTGGATAAAACTCAGCTGATCGCTGGTGTGCAGGATGCGTTTGCCGGTAAGAGCAAGCTCTCCGATCAGGAAATTGAGCAGACGCTGCAGGCGTTTGAAGGCCGCGTAAAGAGCGCCGCTCAGGCGAAGATGGAAAAAGATGCGAAGGAAAATGCCGATAAAGGTCAGGCCTATGCGGCTAAATTCGCTAAGCAGAAAGGCGTGAAGAAAACCGACAGCGGTCTGCTCTATCAGGTAGAGAAAGAAGGCAGCGGCGACGCGCCGAAAGATAGCGATACGGTTGTAGTTAACTACAAAGGCGCGCTGATCGACGGTACCGAGTTTGATAACTCCTATAACCGCGGCGAACCACTCTCTTTCCGTCTCGACGGCGTGATTCCGGGTTGGACCGAAGGCCTGAAGCACGTGAAGAAAGGCGGCAAAATCAAGTTAGTTATCCCGCCGCAGCTGGCCTACGGTAAAAACGGCGTGCCGGGTATCCCGCCGAACTCTACGCTGGTGTTCGATGTCGAGCTGCTGGATATCAAACCAGCGCCGAAAGCGGACGCGAAAACCCAGGCTCCGGTAGCCGACGATAAAAAAGCCCAGTAATTTTCTGCCGCCGCGTTTACGCGGCGGTTCTCATTTTAATGAGAGATGCCCTCGTTCGGACAAAAATCTGGCATAAGCCGCAGACATTTGCCAGACTAGCGCTGCGCAAATTTGTATGACGAGTCTGCCCTGGCCGCGCTGAGACAGGCTCCAGCCAATTAGGGTAATGTCTTTCATGTCTAATCCATTCAATCCTGGCGATCTGTCCGAGCTTGATTTGCTGGACCAGCATCCGTTTGAGCAGGCCGATTACGATATTCTGAAATCTTATGAAGCCGTAGTCGATGGTCTGGCGATGCTGATCGGCTCGCACTGTGAAATCGTGCTGCATTCGCTGGAAGATTTAAAATGTTCCGCGGTACGCATCGCTAACGGCGAGCATACCGGGCGTAAAGTCGGCTCGCCAATTACCGATCTGGCGCTGCGTATGCTGCACGATATGACCGGCGCGGACAGCAACGTTTCACGCGCCTATTTTACCCGTGCGAAAAGCGGGGTGCTGATGAAGTCGGTGACCATTGCGATACGCAATCGTCAGCAGCGCGTCATTGGCCTGCTGTGCATCAATATGAACCTTGATGTGCCTTTTTCACAGATTATGTCGACCTTTATGCCGCCGGAAACGCCGGACGTCGCTTCGCCGGTCAATTTTGCTTCATCCGTGGAAGATTTGGTCACGCAAACGCTGGAGTTCACCATTGAAGAAGTGAGCGCCGATCGCAACGTGGCGAATAATATGAAGAATCGCCAAATCGTGCTGAACCTGTATGAGAAAGGCATCTTCGATATCAAAGATGCGATTAATCAGGTGGCCGACCGCCTGAATATTTCTAAGCACACGGTCTATCTCTATATCCGTCAGTTTAAGAGCGAAGATACGCAGGGGCAGGAACGCTGATGCGCTATACGCTGTTGGTTACCGGCCCCGCTTATGGAACGCAGCACGCCAGCAGCGCGCTGCTGTTCGCCCAGGCGCTGCTGGCGGCAGGCCATCAGCTGCACAGCGTCTTCTTTTATCGTGAAGGGGTGCTGAACGGCAACCAGCTGACGGCGCCCGCCAGCGATGAGTTCGATCTGGTGCGCGCCTGGCAGGCGCTGCAGCAGCAGGGGGCGACGCTGAATATCTGCGTCGCCGCGGCGCTAAGGCGCGGCGTGGCCGATAAGCAGGAGGCGGAAAGCCTTGGCCTGCCTGCCTCGAATTTGCAGCCCGGTTTTCAGCTGGCGGGGTTGGGCGCGCTGGCGGAGGCCGCGCTTAGCTGTGACCGGGTGGTGCAGTTCTGATGAAATCGATCGCTTTTGTCTTTACGCGCGCGCCGCACGGCAGCAGCAGCGGGCGGGAGGGGCTGGACGCCGCGCTGGCGACCGCCGCGATCTGCGAGCGGGTATCGCTCTTTTTTATCGGCGACGGCGTGCTGCAGCTTACCGCCGGCCAGCAGCCGGAGCAGGTGCTGGCGCGCAATTATATCGCCACTTTCGGCGTGCTGCCGCTGTATGACGTCGAGCGCTGCTATCTGTGCGCGCAGTCGCTGGCGGAGCGCGGGCTAACGCCAGAAAGCGAAAGGGTGCTGGAGGCGGAGGTGTTAGAGAGCGCCGCGCTGCGCGCCCGTCTCGCCGAGGCTGACCATATCCTGACGTTCTGAGGTATTACCATGCTGCATACGCTGACCAGCTCACCTTTTCAGTGCGATTATGCTTTGCTGCTGCGCATGCTGCAGCCGGGAGACGATCTGCTGCTGCTGCAGGACGGCGTGCTGGCAGGGCTGCAGGGCAGTAGCATGCTGACGCCGCTGCTGGATTCGCCGGCGCGGCTTTGGGCGCTGCGCGACGATCTGCTCGCCCGCGGCTTAACTGCGCAAATAGCAGCCGAAATCACGGTAATCGGCTATAATGATTTCGTTACGCTCACGCTAAATCATAAGCAGCAAATGCCCTGGTGAGCATAAGACGCTGGTTATTTCTTGACACCCTTTCTGCTCAGCCCTAAAATTCTGCGTCCCCGTATTAATACGGGGCGATTTATTACGTGTTTACGAAGCAAAAGCTAAATCCAGGAGCTATTTAATGGCAACAGTTAACCAGCTGGTTCGCAAACCGCGCGTACGCAAGGTTGCTAAAAGCAACGTGCCTGCGCTGGAAGCTTGCCCGCAAAAACGTGGTGTTTGTACTCGTGTGTACACCACCACTCCGAAAAAACCGAACTCCGCACTGCGTAAAGTTTGCCGTGTGCGTTTAACCAACGGTTTCGAAGTGACCTCCTACATCGGTGGCGAAGGCCACAACCTGCAGGAACACTCCGTAATCCTGATTCGTGGCGGTCGTGTTAAAGACCTGCCGGGTGTGCGTTACCACACCGTTCGTGGCGCGCTTGACTGCTCTGGTGTTAAAGACCGTAAGCAGGCTCGCTCCAAGTATGGCGTGAAGAAGCCGAAGGCTTAATGGTTCTCCGTTAAGTAAGGCCAAACGTTTTAACTTAAATGTCAAAATAAACTCGTAGAGTTTTGGACAATCCTGAATTATCAACGGAGTATTTCCATGCCACGTCGTCGCGTCATTGGTCAACGTAAAATCCTGCCGGATCCGAAATTCGGATCTGAGCTGCTGGCCAAATTTGTAAATATCCTGATGGTAGATGGTAAAAAATCTACTGCCGAAGCAATCGTGTATACCGCGCTGGAGACCCTGGCTCAGCGTTCTGGTAAAACCGAACTGGAAGCTTTCGAAGTCGCTCTCGACAACGTACGTCCGACTGTAGAAGTTAAGTCACGTCGCGTTGGCGGTTCAACTTATCAGGTACCAGTTGAAGTCCGTCCGGTCCGTCGTAATGCGCTGGCAATGCGCTGGATCGTAGAAGCTGCTCGTAAACGCGGTGATAAATCGATGGCTCTGCGCCTGGCGAACGAACTTTCTGATGCTGCTGAGAACAAAGGTACGGCAGTGAAGAAACGTGAAGACGTTCACCGTATGGCCGAAGCCAACAAGGCGTTCGCTCACTACCGCTGGTAATAACCACGTAGTTATTGTTAACCCAGCGGGCGCTCAATTAGCCAACCCGCTGGGGCTGACTTATTTTGAACGTCCGAGAATCAGAGGAATCAAATGGCTCGTACAACACCCATTTCACGGTACCGTAACATCGGTATCAGTGCTCACATCGACGCCGGTAAGACCACGACCACCGAGCGTATCCTGTTCTACACCGGTGTTAACCACAAAATCGGTGAAGTGCATGATGGCGCTGCGACCATGGACTGGATGGCGCAGGAGCAGGAGCGTGGTATCACCATTACTTCTGCAGCGACCACCGCGTTCTGGTCTGGTATGGCTAAACAGTTTGAGCCGCACCGCATCAACATCATCGACACCCCCGGACACGTTGACTTCACTATCGAAGTAGAACGTTCCATGCGTGTTCTTGATGGCGCGGTCATGGTCTACTGTGCGGTTGGTGGTGTTCAGCCGCAGTCTGAAACCGTATGGCGTCAGGCTAACAAATATAAAGTTCCGCGCATCGCGTTCGTTAACAAAATGGACCGCATGGGCGCCAACTTCCTGAAAGTTGTTGGTCAGATCAAAACCCGTCTGGGTGCAAACCCGGTTCCTCTGCAGCTGGCTATCGGCGCAGAAGAGAAGTTCACCGGCATTGTTGACCTGATCAAAATGAAAGCCATCAACTGGAATGATGCAGACCAGGGCGTAACCTTCGAATACGAAGATATCCCGGCTGACATGGTTGACCTGGCTGAAGAATGGCATCAGAACCTGATCGAATCCGCAGCTGAAGCTTCTGAAGAGCTGATGGAAAAATACCTCGGCGGCGAAGAGCTGACTGAAGAAGAGATCAAAAAAGCACTGCGTCAGCGTGTGCTGAACAACGAAATCATCCTGGTTACCTGTGGTTCTGCATTTAAGAACAAAGGTGTTCAGGCGATGCTGGATGCGGTAGTTGAATTCCTGCCAGCACCGACCGACGTACCTGCTATCAAAGGTATGCTGGATGACGGTAAAGATACGCCGGCAGAACGTCACTCTGACGACAACGAGCCGTTTGCCGCTCTGGCGTTCAAAATCGCGAACGACCCGTTCGTTGGTAACCTGACCTTCTTCCGCGTTTATTCTGGCGTGGTAAACTCAGGCGATACCGTACTGAACTCTGTGAAATCACAGCGTGAGCGTTTTGGCCGTATCGTACAGATGCACGCTAACAAACGTGAAGAGATCAAAGAAGTTCGCGCGGGCGACATCGCTGCGGCGATCGGTCTGAAAGATGTGATCACCGGTGATACTCTGTGCGATCCGAGCAACCCGATCATTCTGGAACGTATGGAGTTCCCGGAGCCGGTTATCTCTATCGCGGTTGAGCCGAAAACCAAAGCTGACCAGGAAAAAATGGGTCTGGCTCTGGGCCGTCTGGCGAAAGAAGACCCGTCATTCCGCGTATGGACTGACGAAGAATCTAACCAGACTATCATCGCTGGTATGGGTGAGCTGCACCTCGATATCATCGTTGACCGTATGAAACGCGAATTCAACGTCGAAGCTAACGTTGGTAAACCGCAGGTTGCTTATCGTGAAACTATCCGCGACACCATTAAGGATGTCGAAGGTAAACACGCGAAACAGTCTGGCGGTCGCGGTCAGTATGGTCACGTTGTGATCGATATGTACCCGCTGGAGCCGGGCGGCAAAGGCTACGAATTTGTCAACGATATCAAAGGCGGTGTTATTCCTGGCGAATACATCCCGGCCGTTGACAAAGGTATCCAGGAACAGCTGAAATCTGGTCCGCTGGCTGGTTATCCGGTAGTTGATCTGGGCATTCGTCTGCACTTTGGTTCTTACCACGATGTGGACTCCTCGGAACTGGCGTTTAAACTGGCTGCGTCTCTGGCGTTTAAAGAAGGCTTTAAGAAAGCGAAGCCTGTTCTGCTTGAGCCGATCATGAAGGTTGAAGTTGAAACGCCGGAAGAGAACATGGGTGACGTAATCGGTGACCTGAACCGTCGTCGCGGCATCATCGAAGGTATGGATGACACCGCAACCGGTAAAACCGTTCGCGCTCAGGTACCGCTGTCTGAAATGTTTGGTTATGCTACTGACCTGCGTTCTCAGACCCAGGGCCGTGCTTCTTACTCCATGGAGTTCCTGAAGTACGCGGAAGCGCCGAACAACGTCGCTCAGGCCGTTATTGAAGCTCGTAGCAAATAAGCTACGGTTTTAGAATAGTGAACAGATGCCCTCATCACGGATGAGGGCATAACAGTAAGGAATATCGCCATGGCGAAAGAGCAATTTCAGCGTAACAAAACGCACGTTAACGTCGGTACTATCGGCCACGTTGACCACGGTAAAACCACTCTGACCGCAGCTATCACCACCGTTCTGTCCAAAACTTACGGTGGCCAGGCTCGTGCGTTCGATCAGATCGATAACGCGCCGGAAGAGAAGGCTCGTGGTATCACCATCAACACCTCTCACGTTGAGTATGAAACCCCGACTCGTCACTATGCGCACGTTGACTGCCCGGGCCA
>NZ_VHQI01000060.1 GCF_006517625.1 Mixta tenebrionis
GGAACAGTTTGTGGGGAACATGGCGAACAGCCTGCTGAGCGGGGTGAAGGGCGGCGACAGCGCCGGTTCGGTGACGCAGTCGGCCATCAGCGCGGGCAGCCTCACCGTCCGTGACGCTGAGCAGCAGCGGCAGGATACCGCGGGGCTGAGCCGTGACACGGAGAACGCGAATCAGGTGCTGGAGCAAATCTTCGACCGGGAGAAAGAGCAGCAGCGGCTGAAGGAAGCGCAGCTCATCGGTGAAATCGGCAGCCA
Organism: Mixta tenebrionis; assembly: GCF_006517625.1. GTDB lineage: Bacteria > Pseudomonadota > Gammaproteobacteria > Enterobacterales > Enterobacteriaceae > Mixta > Mixta tenebrionis. The sequence goes on from NZ_VHQI01000060.1 coordinate 256, forward strand.
GGCGGCAGATATCGCGCGGACGCAGGAGAAAATCGCGGCGCCGGAGCAGGCGAACGGGGAAAACGGGCAGGGCACGGGCGGCAGGGTGCAGCAGGCGATACAGGCGGTAACGGCGGCGATGCAGGGGCTGGCGGGCGG
>NZ_VHQI01000061.1 GCF_006517625.1 Mixta tenebrionis
CCAAAACGGCAAATCTGCCCATACGCGGCAGATTAACGGCAGATGATGAGTATATCTCGCTGCAACTGGAGAGCAGCGAGCTTTCATACGAGGTTCCGGTACTGCGTCCGGTACGTAACCCCGAAACCGGGCTGGATGAAATTACGGTGCCGGCCACCGCCAACACGCCGGAATATACCATCCAGATAACCCCGGTGGCGCCATCCAATACCGGCAACCAGGAGCCGGTACCGGTACTGCCAAACCATACCGGCTCCGATATTGAAGTGGTGGAAGGCCCGATGGTCATCACCACGCCAGCGGCGGACAGCGACGGATGGCAGGATTTCATCTACTGGCGGCCCGATGCCAAAGGCACCGGCGTGGAGCCGGTGTATGTGATGAC
>NZ_VHQI01000062.1 GCF_006517625.1 Mixta tenebrionis
GGTAAAGGCTTCGATATCCCCATTCCGACATCAACCCACATCCAGTCTTTCCACGGTTTCATTGGGTTTAAAACCTTATCAAGAGGCAACTCAACTAATTTGCTACCAATTCCATATCCAATACCCGAAGCCGCTCCACTGATCACCCCACCTTTCAGCGGATCATCTCCTTTCAGGTAACTGGATGTGGCTCCACTGGCTGCATTCACTCCCATCGTCCCCCACAGCCCGGTTCCCGCCGTAAATGCACCTGTCCAGTACCCCAGGATGACATCGTTTGGATTAACCTCACCATTTATCAGCAAGCCCACTCCCGCATTCGCACCGGCGCCTATCAGACTGGTCGTCGCGGCCGCTCCCGGCAACAGCGGCCAGGCTATTGC
>NZ_VHQI01000063.1 GCF_006517625.1 Mixta tenebrionis
GCCGACGAGCAGGCTGACGCTCAGATGATAACCAACTCGACCTTCTGTGCGATGTACTCCACCCGCCTGACCCAGACCAGTGACAGCGGCCTTCAGGTAAAAGGCGTTAATCTCAATGCCCGCTTCAACGGACCGGTATTCAACCGGGTACTTCAGGTGATGAACAAAACCTATGGCAGAACCTGGCTCGAATCAAATGCCCGTAACGGCAGCATGACCGCCATGCAGCTTTCGCAGTCGGAGCTGCTCTATAACCCGGAATATGCCCGGCAGTGCGATGTCTTTGCGGATAAAGTGGAAAAGGAATGGCGCGGAAAGTAATCCCGACGCGTTATACCTCCATCCGGTGAACAGAAACCTGCTTTCGGGCAGGTTTTTTTT
>NZ_VHQI01000064.1 GCF_006517625.1 Mixta tenebrionis
CATTACCCGGTGCTGATCACCGACACCGGATTGTCCCGACAGGTACGGCCGTGATGAGCGCACTGGACAACCCGTGGGTGGCCCTGCTTCTGTCGGGGCTGTTTATCGTGATGACTCTGCTTTTTGGTTTTTGTCAGTGGGAGGATAAACAACCCGGCCTGTCGGAGGCGTTGTCAGCAACCATACAGCCGCTAGTTTCTGCGATAGCGATGTTTCCGATCAGCACGCCGGAGATGACGCCGGGGGCGGTGGAGGATCGTCCGCTGCAGTTGCCGGGCATTGGTGCGCTTTTCCTTATCGGTGACGACGTACAGTCGCGTGTGTGGCTGGCAGAGAATGCAAAGGCGCTGACGACCCGGCATGCGGCAGGTCTGATT
>NZ_VHQI01000065.1 GCF_006517625.1 Mixta tenebrionis
GCGCACGTTGACTGCCCGGGCCACGCCGACTACGTGAAAAACATGATCACCGGTGCTGCTCAGATGGACGGCGCTATCCTGGTTGTTGCTGCGACTGACGGCCCGATGCCGCAGACCCGTGAGCACATCCTGCTGGGTCGTCAGGTAGGCGTTCCGTACATCATCGTGTTCCTGAACAAATGCGACATGGTTGATGACGAAGAGCTGCTGGAACTGGTTGAGATGGAAGTGCGTGATCTGCTGTCTCAGTACGACTTCCCTGGCGACGACACTCCGATCGTTCGCGGTTCCGCGCTGAAAGCGCTGGAAGGCGAAGCAGAGTGGGAAGAAAAAATCATCGAGCTGGCTGGTCACCTGGATACCTATATCCC
>NZ_VHQI01000066.1 GCF_006517625.1 Mixta tenebrionis
GAATCGGTGTTTGAAAAGCTCTGCTCTGAAAAGGGGCTCAAGACCGTTGATGTAGCCAGACCGTTAGAGCGTACAGGTTATCTGCTTTGCGAAAGCGTGGGGCACTATAAAAAAAGACCGCTCAAGATGATGGCGCAATCTTACTACCAGGTCACAAAAGCATTTCTGAAATGCAATGTGATGAACGAATTTTAACCCTGAATATAACCATTTTGATTGAACCACAACGAATAAAAGGTGATGTATGTTTCCTGAATTAGACGAGTACTATGAGGGTTTTCCTCACGCCATCAGCAGCGAAAATGAAGAAAACACGTCATTCAATGATTACACTCTGTTTAACACACTGGCGGAGTGCCTG
>NZ_VHQI01000067.1 GCF_006517625.1 Mixta tenebrionis
GCTGGTGAGAACGTTGGTGTTCTGCTGCGTGGTATCAAACGTGAAGAGATCGAGCGTGGCCAGGTTCTGGCTAAGCCGGGCTCCATCAAGCCGCACACCCAGTTCGAATCTGAAGTGTACATCCTGTCCAAAGACGAAGGCGGCCGTCACACTCCGTTCTTCAAAGGCTACCGTCCGCAGTTCTACTTCCGTACTACTGACGTAACGGGCACCATCGAACTGCCGGAAGGCGTTGAAATGGTAATGCCGGGCGACAACATCAAAATGGTTGTTACCCTGATCCACCCGATCGCAATGGACGACGGTCTGCGTTTCGCAATCCGCGAAGGCGGCCGTACCGTTGGCGCGGGCGTTGTTGC
>NZ_VHQI01000068.1 GCF_006517625.1 Mixta tenebrionis
AGTATCGACAGTGAAAAAGAGAAAAAAGCCTTCGTCAAACTGTTTGGTGAATATCTGCGGGCAGAAAACATCCTGCAAAACTATGATGAATTTGCCACGCTGAAAGCCCTGCAGAAGGTTGATATTAGTGACCCGGAAGCGGTAGAAACCTTTAAAGCAGAGCACTATGTGGATGATGAAAAATTTGCTGAATTACAAACCATTCGTCTCCCGGCAGAACGTAAAGTTCAGGACTATCGCTCAGCATACAATGATATCCGGGACTGGCAGCGACGCGAAAAAGCATCAAACGACAGGGATAAATCAACCACAGACTGGGATGACGTGGTGTTTGAAATTGACCTGCT
>NZ_VHQI01000069.1 GCF_006517625.1 Mixta tenebrionis
GCCGGCCAGGGCTACGGCGGCGTACAGATCCCGCGCGTGGGCGATGAGGTGATCGTTGATTTTATCAACGGCGATCCGGACCGGCCGATCATCACCGGACGCGTCTACAACGAGGCGAGCATGCCGCCGTGGGGATTGCCGGGAGCGGCGACGCAGATGGGATTTATGAGCCGTACCAAAGACGGCACGCCGGCTAACGCCAATATGTTGCGCTTTGAAGACAAGGCGGGCGCCGAGCAGGTGTTTATCCAGGCCGAGCGCAATATGGACACCAGCGTTAAAAATGATGAGTCGCACAGCGTAGGGGCTAACCGCACTAAAAACGTGGCGGGCAATGAAACCAC
>NZ_VHQI01000007.1 GCF_006517625.1 Mixta tenebrionis
GGAGTAATTCGGGCCTGACAAGCACTAATTATAAAAAATCACGCAACCGTTCAAATTTCAGCCTGAACGACGATAAACCAGACATTTTTCAGCCTTAAAACAAAAAATGGGCCTTACGGCCCATTTTCTGCGTTTTACTGGTGCGCAACGATAGTCCCATCATGCACGTCGATTTCGATAGTTTTGCCCGGCACCAGGGCGCCGGAGAGTATCTGCTGCGCCAGCGGGTTTTCCACCTGCTGCTGAATCGCGCGTTTTAACGGACGCGCGCCATATACCGGGTCATAGCCATTCTGGCCCAGCAGCGTGAGCGCCTCTTCCGACATATGAACGCTGTAACCGCGTTCTTCCAGCCGTTTATACAACCGCTGCAGCTGGATATTGGCAATTGAGGCAATATGTTTTTCACCCAACGGATGGAACACCACGACTTCATCGATACGGTTGATAAATTCCGGACGAAAATGATGGCCGACAACCGTCATAACCACATCTTTCATCGCTCCGTAATCCAGCTCGCCGAAGCGTTCCTGAATCAGATCGGAACCCAGGTTCGACGTCATGATCACCACGCTGTTGCGAAAATCGACAGTTCGTCCCTGCCCATCGGTCAGGCGTCCATCATCCAGCACCTGTAGCAGAATGTTGAACACATCCGGGTGCGCCTTCTCTACTTCATCCAGCAGGATGACGGAATAAGGCCGACGACGCACCGCTTCGGTAAGGTAGCCGCCCTCTTCATAGCCAACGTAGCCCGGAGGCGCCCCCACCAGCCGCGAAACGGAATGTTTCTCCATAAATTCCGACATATCGATACGCACCATCGCATCGTCGCTGTCGAACAGGAAGTTAGCCAGCGCCTTACACAGCTCGGTTTTACCGACGCCGGTCGGCCCGAGGAACAGGAAAGAGCCAATAGGACGATTCGGATCGGACAGACCGGCGCGGCTACGGCGAATCGCATTGGAAACCGCTTCGACCGCTTCATCCTGCCCGATAACGCGACGATGCAGATCCTGCTCCATGCGCAGCAGTTTCTCACGTTCGCCTTCCATCATGCGCGCGACTGGTATTCCGGTCCAGCGCGCCAGCACATCAGCGATTTCCACATCGGTAACGCGGTTACGCAGCAGGCGCATGGTTTTTCCTTCCGACTGCGTTGCCGCCGCCAGCTGTTTCTCCAGCTCAGGAATCTGCCCGTATTGCAGTTCAGACATACGCGCCAGATCGCCGGAGCGCCGCGCCTGCTCCAGCGCGATTTTCGCCTGCTCCAGCTCCGCTTTTATTGTCTGAGTGCCGGAGAGCGAGGCTTTTTCCGCCTTCCATTCTTCTTCCAGCTCGGCATATTCGCGCTCTTTCTGGTTGAGTTCATCCTCCAGCATCTCCAGGCGTTTCTGGCTGGCTTCGTCGGACTCTTTTTTCAGCGCCTGCTGTTCCAGCTTCAGCTGAATAACGCGCCGCTCCAGGCGATCCAGCGGCTCCGGCTTAGAGTCGATCTGCAGACGAATGCTGGACGCCGCCTCGTCAATCAGGTCGATTGCTTTATCCGGCAGCTGACGATCGGCAATATAACGATGCGACAGCGTTGCTGCGGCAACAATGGCCGGATCGGTAATCTGTACGTGATGATGCAGCTCATAACGCTCTTTCAAACCGCGCAGGATAGCGATGGTATCCTCTACGCTCGGCTCTGCGACGAACACTTTCTGGAAACGACGTTCTAGCGCTGCATCCTTTTCAATGTACTGGCGATATTCATCCAGCGTCGTTGCGCCAACGCAGTGCAGCTCGCCGCGCGCCAGCGCAGGCTTCAGCATATTGCCGGCATCCATCGCGCCATCGGCTTTACCCGCGCCGACCATGGTATGCAGTTCGTCAATAAACAGGATAACGTTGCCTTCCTGTTTGGCCAGATCGGTCAGGACGCCTTTCAGACGTTCTTCAAACTCGCCGCGATATTTAGCGCCCGCCACCAGCGCGCCCATATCCAGCGCCAGTACGCGACGGCCTTTTAGCCCTTCCGGTACTTCGCCGTTGACGATACGCTGCGCCAGGCCTTCGACGATCGCAGTTTTACCTACCCCCGGCTCACCAATCAGCACCGGGTTATTTTTAGTACGGCGCTGCAGCACCTGAATGGTGCGGCGGATCTCTTCATCACGCCCGATAACCGGGTCCAGCTTGCCCTGTTCGGCGCGCTCGGTAAGATCGATGGTATATTTTTTCAATGCCTGGCGCTGATCTTCAGCCCCCTGATCGTTCACGTTTTCCCCTCCCCGCATTTGTTCGATAGCTTTGGTCAGCTTGTCATTAGTCGCGCCGGCGGATTTCAGTAAATCGGCCAGCGAACCGCGCGAGTCGAGGGCGGCCAGGACAAATAATTCAGATGATATAAAGTTATCGCCGCGCTTCTGCGCCAGCTTGTCGCACAGGTTAAGCACCCGTACCAAATCGGCGGAAGGCTGGACGTCGCCATCGGCCCCTTCTACCTGCGGCAGACGACTGATAGCCTGCTCTACGCTGTTACGTAATCCTGCAACATCCACGCCTGCGGTAGTCAGTAACGGGCGAACGGTGCCGCCCTCCTGACCGAGCAGCGCGCTCATCAAGTGAAGAGGTTCTATGAACTGGTTATCGCGCCCAAGGGCGAGGGATTGAGCATCGGCGAGCGCAAGCTGGAATTTGTTAGTAAGACGATCCAGACGCATGTTTCCTCCCAATACAGGTCAAAATGCTACTGGAGATAAAATGAGGTCTGCCCTCAGAATTTCAAGATGTTCAACCTCTATTATGGTGAAAAAAAGCGCACCCTGGATCGTCTTGTTGCGTAAGGTTATATCAGCCAAATCAAACTTGCCATACGACCGGTAGTACCGCTGCGTCGCCAGGAGAAAAAATGCGCGGAATCGCGCCAGGTGCAGCGCCCGCCGCCGCTAATCGAGACAACGCCCTGCGCGCTCAAACGCTGACGCGCCAGTAGCCAGAGATCGGCATAAAACTTCTCTCCGCTGTCGCGGAAAGCGAGATCGGCCGCCGGATCGCGGGCGATAAACGCCGCCCTGACTTCCGCGCCGACTTCAAATGCTTCTGGCCCTATCGCCGGCCCCAGCCAGGCATGGATTTCCTGCGGCGGCGCGGAAAACTGCTGCAGCGTATTCTCCAGCACGCCGGCGCACAGGCCACGCCAGCCCGCATGGGCGGCGGCGACCTGTTTGCCATCGAACGAGCAGAACAGCACCGGCAGGCAATCCGCCGTCATTACCGCACAGACGGTTTCAGCCTGATTGCTCCAGACGGCATCGGCACGGCGCTCCGTTGAGGTCGCCCCATCGAGACGTACTACGTCAGTGCCGTGCACCTGCTCCAGCCAGTAAGGCATGGCGGGTAAACCAGCAAGGGTGATTAACCGCTGGCGGTTGGCCGCGACGTCTTCGGGCCGATCGCCTACGTGATCGCCCAGATTAAGCGAGTCCCAGGGCGCCGCGCTGACGCCGCCGCGACGTGTAGTGCTGCAGGCGCGCACCGACGCCGGCGCGGGCCAGTCAGGAACAATCAATTCGCTCATAGCCAGTCCAGCTGATCTTTAAAGGCTTCGGTATCCGCCTTCAGCGCTTCGATCAGATCGACCATATCCTGCGGCAGCGGCGCGTGCCATTCCATCTCAATACCGGTAATCGGATGGTAGAGACGCAGCATGGTAGCGTGCAGCGCCTGACGATCGAAACCGCGCAGCGTGGCGATAAACGCATCGGAGGCGCCCTTCGGCGGACGCGGACGTCCGCCATAGAGCGGATCGCCCACCAGCGGATGGTTAATATGCGCCATATGTACGCGAATCTGGTGGGTGCGTCCGGTTTCCAGACGCAGACGCAGGCGGGTATGCGCGCGGAAGTGTTCCATTACCCGATAGTGCGTTACCGCATGTTTTCCCATCGGATGGACGGCCATGTGGGTACGCTTGGTTGAGTGACGGCTAATCGGTTCATCAACGATACCGCCGGCGGTCATATTGCCGATCGCTACCGCTTCATACTCACGGGTGATTTCCCGCAGCTGTAGCGACTCAACCAGATGGGTTTGCGCCGGTACGGTTTTCGCCACCACCATCAGCCCGGTAGTGTCTTTATCAAGACGATGCACAATACCGGCACGCGGCACGTCGGCAATTTCCGGATAGTGGTGCAACAGCGCGTTAAGCACCGTACCGTCGGGATTGCCGGCGCCGGGATGCACCACCAGATCGCGCGGCTTGTTGATTACCAGAATGTCTGCATCTTCATAGACGATATTCAGCGGGATATCCTGCGCTTCCCAGCGCATCTCTTCTTCTATCTCAGCCTGTATTGCCACGGCTTCGCCGCCCAACACTTTTTCCTTCGGCTTATCAACGATATTACCGTTGACGCTCACCCGGCGGTCGAGAATCCACTCTTTTATGCGCGAACGCGAATAATCAGGGAACAATTCCGCTAAAGACTGATCTAAGCGTTGTCCGAGTTGCGATTCGGAAACCGTTGCGGTGAGTTTTACTTGTTGTGCCATAAACAGCTTCTTCGTTAACGTTGGGTTTTCACGGCGGTGCCGTTTAATATAATGTGCTATCGTACCTGGTCACTATTGGAAGCTTAATGGACAGCTTTCGCAATAACACACTCTGAGGATAATCAAATCGTCATGACGCGTATGAAATATCTGGTGGCTGCAGCCACGTTGAGCCTGGCTCTTGCGGGTTGTTCAAGCTCTAAGGATCAAGTGCCTGACAGTCCGCCTTCTGAGCTTTATGCCACGGCTCAGCAAAAACTGCAGGACGGTAACTTTAAAGGCGCAATAACGCAACTGGAAGCGCTGGATAACCGCTATCCATTTGGTCCTTACGCCCAACAAGTTCAGCTGGATCTGATCTACGCCTACTATAAAAATGCCGATCTGCCGATGGCGCAGGCCGCCATTGACCGTTTTATGCGCCTGAACCCAACCCATCAGAACATCGATTACGTTCTGTATATGAAGGGCCTGACGGATATGGCGTTAGACGATTCCGCGCTGCAGGGCTTTTTCGGCATCGATCGTTCCGATCGCGATCCGGAGCATGCCCGTGTCGCCTTCCGCGATTTTTCCCAGCTGCTGCGCAACTATCCAAACAGCCAGTATGCGGCCGATGCGCGTAAGCGCCTGGTCTATCTGAAAGATCGCCTGGCGAAATATGAACTCTCCGTGGCGCAATTCTACACGAAACGTGAAGCTTATGTCGCGGTCGTCAATCGTGTGGAGCAGATGTTGAAAGATTATCCCGATACACAGGCCGCGCGTACGGCTCTGCCGCTGATGGAAAATGCCTACCGCAAACTGCAGCTGAATGCCCAGGCGGATAAAGTAGCGCAGATCATCGCCGCGAATCAGGCCTGATCCAGTACGGCTCAGCCCCTGCGGCTGAACATTAAAAAAGCAGCCTTCAGGCTGCTTTTTTGATGATAAAATCGACGAAATTCGCACTTTCGTGCCGTGTTAACCTGTCGAGTGTGACGCCTGAAGCGTCATCCGACAAGCTGATTCAGCACATTTACCGTGGCCCCTCACAGATTTCATTTCCTTGACAAAAAGTGACAATTTAATGTGACAACGATCACAAAAATAAGCTAGTTTCAAGGTATGCTGAAGTTACTACGACGGAAATGACAGTGAGGTAAACATGATGATTGTGAATATTACCAGCAAACAAATGGAAATCACCCCGGCTATCCGCCAGCATGTCGAAGACCGTCTCTCTAAGTTAGAAAAGTGGCAAACTCACCTGATTAATCCCCATATCGTTCTGTCAAAAGAGCCGAAAGATTATGTCGTCGATGCGACTATCAGCACGCCTAACGGTCCGCTGGTCGCCAGCGCCAGACATGAAGATATGTATGCCGCGATTAATGAGCTGCTAAATAAACTGGAGCGCCAGCTGAATAAAGTTCAGCACAAAGGTGAAGCGCGCCGCGCCGCCGTCAGCGTGAAAGATTTAGCGCCGCTTAGCGAAGAATAATTCCCGGCGCCCGTTTTATTACGGGCGTCACCGCCGTACTGACGCGCCAGCCGGCGCGTTTTTTATTGACAGTGGCAAAACGCTACGGTTACTTTAACCGCATCAGCGCAAAACAGGCACCGCTATGAACCCGACGTTTTTCTTCGCTTTCTTTTTTACCTTCCCCTGACCAGGGAGGCGTTTCGTCGTAGAAAAAGAAAGCGAAGACGAACTACAAAGCCTCCCCCGACGGGAGGCTTTTTTATTATGGACATCTGACAGGTAAAGTTATGACACCAGAAAATCCGTTACTGACCCTGCGCGATAAGATCAGCGCTATTGATGAAAAATTGCTGGGGCTGCTTTCTGAGCGGCGCATGCTGGCTATCGAAGTAGCGCAAGCGAAAATGGCTACCCATCGTCCCGTGCGTGATATCGATCGTGAACGCGATCTGCTGGAACGTCTGATTACCTTAGGACAGGCCCACCAGCTGGACGCTCATTTTATTACCCGCCTGTTCCAGCTGATTATTGAAGATTCCGTCCTGACGCAGCAGGCGCTGCTGCAAAAACACCTTAATCAAACCGATCAACAGTCGGCGCGCATCGCCTTTCTCGGTCCGAAAGGATCGTATTCCCATCTGGCGGCGCGTAAGTATGGCGCCCGTCATTTTGCTCACGTTATCGAAAGCGGATGTCAGAAGTTTCAGGACATCATTAATGAGGTGGAAAGCGGCCAGGCGGACTACGCCGTGTTGCCGATTGAAAACACCAGTTCCGGTTCGATCAATGAAGTTTACGATCTGCTGCAGCAAACCAGCCTCTCTATCGTCGGCGAGATGACGGTGCCCATCGATCACTGCGTGCTGGTAGCCGGCGCTACCGATCTACAGCAAATCGAGACGGTTTACAGCCATCCGCAGCCTTTCCAGCAGTGCAGTCAGTTTATTAATCGCTTCCCTCAGTGGAAAATTATCTACACCGAAAGCACCGCGGCGGCAATGGAAAAAGTCGCGGCGCTTAACTCGCCAAAAGCGGCGGCGCTGGGCAGCGAAGCAGGCGGCGCGCTCTATCAGCTTCAGGTGCTGGAACGTAACCTGGCGAACCAGCAGCAGAATATTACTCGCTTTATTATTCTGGCGCGTAAGCCGGTTGACGTTTCCGAACAGGTGCCGGCGAAAACCACGCTGATCATGGCTACCGGCCAGCAGTCGGGCGCGCTGGTAGAGGCGCTGCTGGTGCTGCGCCAGCATAATCTGATTATGAGCAAGCTGGAATCGCGACCTATCAACGGCAACCCCTGGGAAGAGATGTTCTATCTCGACGTACAGGGCAATCTGCGTACTCAGCAGATGCAGCAGGCCCTGCAGGAATTACGCGCTATTACCCGCTCGCTAAAAGTGCTGGGCTGCTATCCCGGCGAGAATGTGGTGCCGGTAGAGCCATAACAGACCGATCCGCCAGCTTTTTCGGCTGGCGCCGATAGTTACCTGCGCCGGGTTATTTTTGCCGCCCGATCGTTATATACTAAAAAACATAACGATTTAATGAGGCTCACCATGCGCAAACTTACTCCTCTGCTTTTCTGCCTTTCACTTTTTTCTCTGCATGTTTATGCCGGGCGACAGGTTGTCGATCAGCTGGGCCGCCGGGTGACTATTCCCGATCGCGTCGATCGCGTGGTAGTTCTACAACACCAGACGCTTAATCTGCTGGTGCAGCTGGGCGCTACCGACAAAATCGTCGGCGTTCTCAGCAACTGGAAACAGCAGCTCGGCGAAAACTATCAGCGGCTGGCGCCAGCGCTGGCCAGTATTCCCGCCCCAGGCGATCTGGCCCATGTCGATCCTGAAGCGCTGGTCGCGCTTCATCCACAGGTAGTGTTTGTGACCAACTATGCGCCTCTCAGTATGATCGAACATATCCAGAGTCTGGGCATCCCTGTTATCGCCATTTCGCTACGTAGCGGCAGGCCTGAACAGCTGGCAAAGCTGAATCCGGTGCTGGAAGATGAGGAACAGGCCTACGATCGTGGATTAAAAGAAGGGATCCGGCTGATCGGCAATATTATTAATCGTCCTGAACAGGCAGAGGAGCTGATTAACGCCGCTTTCAGCCAGCGGCAGCTGGTGCAGGCGCGCCTGCGCGCAATTCCAGCCGGTCAGCGCGTACGGGTTTACATAGCTAACCCGGAGTTGACCACCTACGGTTCCGGTAAATATACCGGCCTGATGATGGCCCATGCGGGCGCGCTTAATGTCGCGGCGGCGGTGAACGGCTATAAGCAGGTATCAATGGAGCAGATAATCGCATGGAATCCGCAGGTTATTCTGGTGCAAAACCGCTATCCGCAGGTAATTAACGAAATTAAGACACAGCCCGCCTGGCGCGTGATCGATGCGGTACAGCATCAGCGGGTATGGCTGATGCCGGAATATGCCAAAGCCTGGGGCTATCCGATGCCTGAAGCAACCGGCCTCGGTGAGCTCTGGCTGGCTAAAAAACTCTACCCGAAAAAATTCAAAGATATTGATATGCAGCAGCAGGCAGATAACTGGTATATGCGTTTCTATCATACCCATTATGACGGCGGTAACTAATGTCGCGCTATCGTTCCATTGCGCTCATTAATATTTTTTAAAACTTAAAATCACCATATAAACAATAAGTTATATTAAGCACTGCGGTTTACCGCCGCCTTCCGCCACGGTTATGCCAGGCTTAACGGGCTGCTAATCATCGGGGTTAGCGAGCGGCAATAAGGAGGCGAAATGGAACGTTTCAGTAACAAAGTGGTTATCGTTACCGGTGCGGGTTCAGGTATTGGCGCAGCAAGCGCGCAGCGTTTTGCTGAAGAAGGAGCCAGCGTAGTGCTGGTTGGCCGTACCAGGGAGAAACTGAACAATACTTTCTCCCGGTTGAAAGCGGGCGACCATCTGGTTGTGGTAGCCGATGTCTCTAAACGCGAAGAGGTTGAAGCGCTGGCCGGCCAGGTAGAACAGCACTACGGGCGTGTTGACGTGCTGCTTAATAATGCCGGAGTGAATACCTCAGGGAAAATTCATCAGGCCAGTGACGAAGACTGGAAAAAGGTGATGTCCACCGATCTGGATGGCGTGTTTTATTGCACGCGCGCCTTTTTGCCGGCCCTGCTGCAAAACGGCGGCAACATTGTAAATATCTCTTCCGTTTCCGGGCTTGGCGGCGACTGGGGCATGAGTATTTACAATGCTGCCAAAGGCGCCATCACTAACTTTACCCGCGCGCTGGCGCTGGATTACGGTAAGGACGGCGTGCGGGTGAACGCTATTTGTCCGGGGCTGACGCTTACCGACATGACGGAAGAGATGAAGCAAAACGATCGGCTGATGGCAAAATTTAATGAGCGCATCGCGCTGGGAAGAATGGGCGCAGCGGAAGAAGTTGCAGCGGCGATCGCCTTTCTCGCCAGCGACGATGCCCGCTATATTACCGGCGTCAATCTGCCGGTTGACGGCGGCATCACCGCCTCGAACGGACAGCCGCCGCAGGCCTGACAGCAAACGGCCCGCCCTGTGGCGGGCCATCCTTCACCTCAAACCCGGTTATCGTTGGCGGAACGCAGCAGCGAACGGCTCTCGCGCATAAAGCGCGGCGCGTAATCGCCAAACCAGCGTTCAACTTTGCGGAAGCTTTCAATAAATCCCGGCTTATCGTTTTGCTCCAGCAGAGCTATCGCCTCGCCAAAGCGCTGATAGTAACGCTTAATCAGCGCCAGATTGCTTTCAGAAGACATAATAATATCGGCATACAGCTGTGGATCCTGAGCAAACAGCCGTCCTACCATCGCCAGCTCCAGGCGATAGATCGGCGACGACAGCGCCAGCAGCTGCTCAAGCTGCACATTTTCCTCCGCCAGATGCAGGCCATAAGCAAAGGTAGCGAAATGGCGCAGCGCCTGAATAAACGCCATATTCTGATCGTGCTCAACGGCGCTGATACGATGCAGGCGGGCGCCCCATACCTGTATCTGTTCCAGAAACCATTGATAGGCTTCCGGCTGACGGCCATCGCACCAGACTACAACCTGCTTCGCCAGGCTACCGCTATCCGGACCAAACATTGGATGCAGGCCTAATACCGGGCCGGAATGCGCTGCCAGCATCGCCTGTAGCGGACGATTTTTCACCGAGGCGATATCAACCAGAATACATTCTTCAGGCAGCGGCGGCAGCTGCGCGATCACCTGCTCGGTAAGATGTATCGGCACGCTGACAATCACCATTCCGGCATCCGCCAGCAGCGCCGGCGCCTGCGCCCACTCCTCTTTATCGAGAATTTTCACCTGATAGCCGGAGAGCGTCAGCATCCTGGCAAACAGCTGCCCCATGCGCCCTTTACCGCCGACGATTACAATCGGGCGCATTTCCGGGCAGAGCGTTTTAAAGCCTTTATCATTTTCGCTGGAGTAGGATTCGCGCATCACGCGACGCAATATATCCTCAATCAAATCGGGCGGTACGCCCAGCGCCTCTGCCTCCTGGCGCCGCGAAGCCAGCATCGACGCTTCGCGCTCCGGCACATAAATCGGCAGGCCATAGCGGCTTTTTACTTCGCCAACCTCAGCGACCAGCGCCAGCCGCTGCGCCAGCAGATCCAGCAGCGCCTTATCGACTTCATCAATTTTATCGCGCAGCGCGGTTAATTCAGCCACCATCGGGGTTACTTCTCCTGTGACAAACGCGCCGTCAGCACGCCGCTTAAATCCTGATGTATCCGACGCAGCAGCTGCCCGGTGCTCTCCCAGTTAATACAGGCATCGGTTACCGACACGCCGTAGCGCATTTCGCTGCGCGGCTGCTCGGAAGACTGGTTGCCCTCATGCAGATGGCTCTCCAGCATCAGCCCGATAATAGAGCGGTTGCCGTCCCTGATTTGCGCCACGGCGGATTCAGCCACGCCGGGCTGACGGCGGTAATCTTTGTTTGAATTACCATGGCTGCAATCTATCATCAGCGCCGGACGGAGTCCCGCTTTCGCCATCTCTTTTTCGCACTGCGCCACATCTTCCGGACTGTAGTTAGGCGCTTTACCGCCGCGTAAAATCACATGTCCGTTAGGGTTGCCCTGCGTCTGTAACAGACAGACCTGGCCGCCCTGATTAATGCCGACAAAACGGTGCGGCATGGCGGCGGCGCGCATTGCATTAATCGCCGTACCAAGGCTGCCGTCGGTGCCGTTTTTGAATCCTACCGGCATGGAAAGGCCCGATGCCATTTCGCGATGGGTCTGCGATTCGGTGGTGCGGGCGCCAATGGCGGCCCAGCTAAACAGATCGCCCAGATACTGCGGGGTATTAGGATCGAGCGCTTCCGTCGCTAACGGCAGCCCCATTTCCACCAGGCTCACCAGCAGCTGACGCGCGATATGCAGACCGGCTTCCACATCAAATGAGTTATCCATATAAGGATCGTTGATTAGCCCTTTCCAGCCGACGGTGGTGCGGGGTTTTTCAAAATAGACGCGCATGACGATATAGAGCTGATCCTTCAGCTGTTCAGAGAGATCTTTCAGTTGACGGGCATAAACAAGGGCCGCTTCCGGATCGTGAATAGAACAGGGGCCGCAAACAATTAGCAGGCGAGGATCTCTGCCGGCAATAATGTCGGCAATGGTTTGCCGCGCGGCGGAGACCTGCGCTTCAAGCTGCGCGTTAAGCGGAAATTTTTCTTTCAGCTGCGCCGGCGTAATCAAAACCTGTTCTTCTGCGATATGCACATTGTTCAGCGCGTCTTTCTGCATTTTACGATCCTCATCTCATCCTGGGCATGTTCGTCATAGCGATGTGTCGACTAATGTAACATGTAAAGTACAGCCAGACACCATATCGTACATATTTTTTACCAGTAAAATTTTCCAAAAAAGCATATTCAATATAATTTATTGATTTTATTTATAAAATATAAAACCAAACACCACCGCCACACAGGCGTAATGTAAACTAAAAATTACACCAGGCTGTAAAGCGCGATAAGCATGACCGGCCTCGCAACCATGCCGGCAAAAATAAGCGACACTAGCCTTTACTCATTTATCATGCGGCAGCAGCCATTGCCGCCCCATGTCCGCTGGAGAAACTATGAATATTTATCTGCGCCCTCTGCTGGCTTCCGACGCGCAGGAGTATGCCGATGCCGTACATGAAACCTTGCCGCAGCTGCAGTCGTGGATGGCGTGGGCGCATAAAGATTATTCGGCGCAGGAAGCGGCAGCGTGGTTCAGCTGGCTCGATCGACAGCGCGAAAAAGGCGAAGCAAACGAGATGGGTATTTTTTCTGTGGAGGATAACCGCTTGCTTGGCGCTGCAGGTATTCGCTACGCGCACGATGACGTGGAGCTGAGCGCTATTGGTTACTGGGTACGAGCGAAAGAACAGCGTAAAGGCGTGGCGCGTAACGCGGTATTGCTGCTGGCTCAGGAAGGTTTCCGTCACCCCGATATCAATACGATTGAAATTCTTGTGGCGGAAAACAATGTTGCCAGCCGCGCCGTAGCGCGCAGCTGCGGCGCCCATTTAAGCGAAATGCGCTATGGGCTGATCGTGCTGGCGGATGGGCCGGTGATGACCGCTATCTATCACTTACGCCGCGAAGATATGCCCGGCGACTAAATCCCTCCGCTCAAAACGGAGGGACTTAATTACATTTTCGAGCGCAGCCACCAGCTGGTTAAAATAAAAATTATCACTGCCAGAAAGATTTCTATTTCCCGATCCCATTTATCAGCAGCGAATAGCCTGAGATAAAGCAAACAGCATAAAAATTGAACTGCACATAACAGAATAAGGGTCAACCAATATGGCGATTTGTTCCCATTGATATTTATTATATTTATTGGATACTTAAAATAACACACTACAAACCATTATTTGAATATCTGTTCAAATCCATTTACTATATTTTATATAAACATAGGCAACAACCAAAATCCAAAGTATAACAAAAAACACAGTATAAAATGGGGTAAGAAGAATGATAATATATATTCCTGCTATAGTAATTATAACAGGAACCAGATAGAAGAAAGACTGTAATAGCCATAACACCAGTCGCTTCACTTTTTCAATATCTCATATAAAGCATCTGAAACCACATCTGGGTTATTATCACCAGATCTTATCTGATAAATGATTTTAGTCATGGATGGCTCAATGAGAAAGTATAACATTTCAATACCCTCTTCATATAGCAAATGGTAATATTCACTATCCTGGTACTTAAGCTTGTTTACTGCCAGCGAGGCCAGCTGAGCTTTGCCGTAGTAGCTAAGACTGGTAACAAACCACGATGAAAATTTATTTACTCTTGCAACATGAGAAGCTTTGAATTCGGCAGAATTCACTATCAGCTTTGCAATAGTAGCTGCCAGAGCCATCTTACTGATTTTATTCGCTGCAGTGTGAGCGGCTAATCCAAATGTTTCCTGAATAAAAGCCACCAATTTGTTAGCATTATTGGTATCAATTCTTTTCAAGGTTTTTTGAAAATAAATCTGCACCATATCTAGTACAACATCTTCACGCCGATAAATTTCCATTACCGAAAGAAGCAAGCGATAGTCTTCCTTTCCCATGTTCTGGCAAACATTACGATAGTCTTCATCAGGTATAAGGCATGACCCATAATTAATGACTCTCTCTCCTCCCATTTTTACATTGTTAATTGTAGATATCAGATTTTTATTGACTTGTGCCATTCCTCTTGTTAAAGCTAAAGCAAAGCGTTTCTTGGCTTGCATTTGTAACTGAAGGTAGGTTTGTGGCATATTCACTGCCTTCCGAAAAATTAGTATTGTTCAATAATTTATCATTACAGGATTAAAGGGCAAGTATCATCATGGCAAAAAGAAAGAAAATATTAATTTACTCATTAATAATCATTATTTATATTCTAATAATACCAGAATTTATTATTCGCACGATTAAATCGGATTATATTTTATGGCTGAGCCATATAATAAGTTTAGGAGGGGTGCTAAATCCACTTATGTCAGTAACAATTTTTATGATATGTATTTCAATTTTGCTGGCTATTTTAACCTTATTTATTGCAAAAAGATTTTTTCGGGCTAGATCACCCTCTAATAATGAATAAAATTTTCTCCTAAGCGGCTTGATGTAGCGCTGACAGTAAGCGTTCTGTACGGCAGTGGTGCAAGTAATAGTCCCCCTTCTCGCACCGCTTCTGATACTACGACGACTGGTTTTGACCATAAGATTTTCTTTTTCTCATTCGACCTATAGTTTCTGAACCATCCCCATTACCCATAAAAAAGGGGCTGGCATCACGCCAACCCCTTGTTTGCTATTAACTTTAAGATGTCGCTTACGCGAGCCCTTAGTTAAGACGCTCTTTGATACGAGCTGCTTTACCAGTACGCTCACGCAGATAGTACAGTTTCGCTTTACGCACGGCACCACGACGTTTCACGGTGATGCTGTCAACGACCGGAGAGTGAGTCTGGAATACACGCTCAACGCCTTCGCCGTTGGAAATTTTGCGAACAGTGAATGCAGAGTGCAGACCGCGGTTACGAATAGCGATAACCACGCCCTCGAATGCCTGCAGACGCTTTTTAGAACCTTCAACGACCCATACTTTCACTTCCACCGAGTCACCCGGACGGAAAGAAGGTACGTCCTGCTTCATCTGCTCTTGTTCAAGTTGCTTGATAATGTTGCTCATAATTAAATCTCTTATCCTGGGTAAACTGATCGTACCGGAAGATTAACCTTCCGCATCATCGTTTTGTTGCGCGTTGAATTCCCGCTGGAATTCGCTGAGCAACTTTGCTTGCTCTTCAGTCAGAGCCAGGTTTTCCAGAAGTTCAGGTCTTCTAAGCCAGGTACGGCCAAGCGACTGTTTCAGGCGCCAGCGGCGAATTTCAGCATGGTTGCCCGACAGCAATACTGACGGAACCTCCAGCCCTTCCAACACTTCAGGGCGGGTATAGTGCGGACAATCCAGCAAACCATCAGAAAACGAATCTTCATCGGCTGACGCCTGCTTGCCCAGCACGCCGGGTATAAACCGGGCGACCGAATCAATCAACGTCATTGCTGGCAGTTCGCCACCGCTGAGAACGTAATCCCCAATCGACCATTCTTCATCGATCTCGGTTTGGATCACGCGCTCATCGATCCCTTCATAGCGTCCGCATACCAGAATTAACTTCTGCTGCGTCGCCAGTTCGCAAACCCCATTCTGATCGAGTTTGCGCCCCTGAGGTGACAGATAAATCACCTTAGCGCCCTCTCCCGCCGCCGCTTTCGCTGCGTGGATGGCGTCCCGTAAGGGTTGCACCATCATCAGCATTCCCGGTCCGCCGCCGTAAGGACGATCGTCTACGGTACGGTGCCGGTCATAAGTGAAGTCACGTGGACTCCAGCTCTGAATGCTGAGCAGGCCATTTTTTACTGCCCGGCCAGTTACCCCGTAATCGGTAATCGCGCGAAACATCTCTGGAAAAAGGCTGATAACACCGATCCACATAGCGCTCGCCGTTGCATTACCGTTTTGTTCGGAGGTCAAAAACCAGGATCCCAATCTACTTCAATGGTGCCGGTAGTGAGATCGACTTTCTTGATAACCTGTTCATCAAGAAACGGAATTAACCGCTCTTTCACACCGAACGCATCTTTCAGGTTTGCCTTAACGACCAGTACGTCGTTCGAGCCGGTTTCCATCAAATCAATGACTTTACCCATTTCGTAGCCGTCGATGGTAACTACCTGGCAACCCATAAGGTCTTTCCAGTAGTAATCACCCTCTTCCAGCGCCGGCAACTGCGAGGAGTCGACCAGAATTTCACAATTGGTCAACTGAGCCGCCGCATCACGATCGTCAACGCCTTTGACTTTGATGATCATGTCCTGATTGTGGTGCTTCCAGCCTTCCAGTTCAATCTGCTGCCATTTTCCGGCGCGCTGAATAAACCACGGCTGGTAGTCAAAGATGCTGTCGGCATCTTCGGTGGAAGAAAACACTTTGAGCCAACCCCGGATGCCGTATGCGGCTCCCATCTTACCCAGCGTAACTGGATTAACGGGAGGCTGTGTGGCGAGTTGTTTGCTCATGCTAACCACCGTGACAGATTAAGCTGCTTTTTTAGCTTCTTTGATCAGCGCGTTAACGCGATCTGACAGCGTTGCGCCCTGGCCAACCCAGTGCTCAATGCGGTCCAGGTCCAGACGCAGCGCTTCAGCCTGACCAGATGCGATCGGGTTGAAGAAGCCTACGCGCTCAATGAAACGACCATTGCGTGCGTTGCGGCTGTCAGTAACGACAACCTGATAGAACGGACGCTTTTTCGCGCCGTGACGTGCCAAACGAATTGTTACCATAACATCCTCTTCAGTTAATAAAACAACCGGGCCCCATCGAGGAACGGGGCCCGGGTGTCGTATATAAAAAGCCCGAAAATTTTACTCATTTTGGCGCAAAAAGCAATCTAAACTGAGCAAGCTTGCGGACTTTTCTGTAAAGCGCCTTAACGCCCAGGGAAGCCTGGCGGCATCATCCCCTTCATACCGCGCAGCATTTTCGCCATGCCGCCCTTTTTCATTTTTTTCATCATGCGCTGCATATCATCGAACTGCTTCAGCAAACGGTTTACATCCTGCACCTGCATGCCGGAGCCGGCGGCGATACGGCGCTTGCGCGAGCCTTTGATAATTTCCGGTTTTTCACGCTCTTTGCGCGTCATGGAGTTAATCATCGCCTCCATGCGCACCAGCACCTTGTCATCCATCTGCGACTTTACGTTGTCCGGCAGCTGACCCATGCCGGGCAGCTTGCCCATCAGGCTGGCCATACCGCCCATGTTGCGCATCTGCTTTAGCTGCTCAAGGAAATCGTTCAGATCGAAGCCGTCGCCTTTCTTCAGCTTGTTCGCCAGCTTCTCAGCCTGCGCGCGATCGACTTTGCTCTCGATATCCTCAATCAGCGACAGTACGTCGCCCATGCCGAGAATACGCGAAGCAAGACGGTCCGGATAAAACGGCTCCAGCGCTTCGGTTTTCTCGCCCACGCCCATAAACTTAATCGGCTTGCCGGTGATATGACGAATCGAGAGCGCCGCGCCGCCGCGGGCATCGCCGTCGACCTTGGTCAGAATCACGCCGGTTAACGGCAGCGCTTCATTAAACGCTTTAGCGGTATTCGCCGCATCCTGACCGGTCATGGCATCGACGACAAACAGAGTTTCCACCGGGTTAATCGCGGCGTGTACCTGTTTGATTTCGTCCATCATCGCTTCATCAACGTGCAGACGACCGGCGGTATCCACCAGCAGCACGTCATAAAACTTCAGTTTCGCTTCTTTCAGCGCATGGTTAACGATATCGACCGGCTTCTGGCTGACGTCGGACGGGCAGAAATCAACGCCTACCTGCTGCGCCAGCGTCTCCAGCTGTTTAATCGCCGCCGGGCGATAGACGTCCGCCGACACCACCAGCACTTTTTTCTTATGCTTTTCGCGCAAAAATTTGCCGAGCTTGCCGACGCTGGTGGTTTTACCGGCGCCCTGCAGACCAGCCATCAGCACTACCGCCGGCGGCTGAGCGGCAAGGTTCAGCGCGTGATTTTCCGAACCCATCGCCTCAACCAGCTCGTTACGCACGATCTTAACGAACTCCTGGCCCGGCGTCAGGCTCTTGTTCACCTCATGCCCAACCGCGCTCTCTTTCACGCGATTAATAAAGTCGCGAACTACCGGCAGCGCCACATCCGCTTCCAGCAGCGCCATGCGCACTTCACGCAGGGTTTCTTTGATGTTTTCTTCGGTCAGCCTTCCGCGGCCGCTGATATTGCGCAGGGTTTGCGACAATCGATCGGTTAAGTTATCAAACATTGTCTCTCGCTCACGATAAAACAGAGCCGCCTGGGCGACATAGAATGCGGCGGATTATAACACGAAGCCTTGCCGATCTCTGCTATCGACAATGAGAACGTTTGGAGCAAACTCCGGCTGGCGCTATACTGCTTTTTTCTTCATCTTCCCGATATTTGACCACATTCTATGTCTGCTTTTGCGATTCTGGCGCTTTTTGCCTACTCATTTAGCCTCGCGCTGATTGTGCCCAGCCTGCTGAGGAATAACGGCGCCTGGCGACGCATGGCCGTGCTGTGCGCGACGCTGGCGCTGATCGCCCACGCGGTAGCGCTGCAGCAGCGCATCTTCGTTAATGGCGGTCAGAACCTCAGCCTGCTTAACATCGGCTCGCTGGTCAGCCTGCTGATCGGCATCATTATGACCATCGTGGCGGCGCGCAATCGCGGCTGGCTGCTGCTGCCGATTGTGTACAGCTTCGCGCTGATCAATCTGGCGTTCGCCACCTTTGTGCCCAACGCCTTTATTACCCATCTGGAAGCCACGCCGGGCATGATGATTCACATCGGTCTGGCGCTGTTTGCCTATGCCACGCTGATGATCGCCGCGCTCTATGCGCTACAGCTGGCGTGGATCGACTACCAGCTGAAAAATAAGCGCCTGGCCTTCAGTAACGATATGCCGCCGCTGATGACCATTGAACGAAAAATGTTTCATATCACCCAGGTTGGCGTGGTGCTGCTGACGCTGGTGCTTTGTACCGGCCTGTTTTATATGGATAAACTGTTCGCGCCGGAAAACGTCGATAAGGCGGTGCTGTCGATTATCGCCTGGTTTGTTTATGTGGTTCTGCTGTGGGGACACTATCATGAAGGCTGGCGCGGTCGTCGCGTCGTCTGGTTTAACTGCGGCGGCGCGCTGCTGTTAACCATGTCCTATTTCGGCAGCCGCGTATTACAGCATCTGCTTACCCACTGACTGGCAATTACAAGGATCCCGCGTTGGAGCACATTTCAACCACTACTCTGATTATTACCCTGGTTGTGATGATTCTGGTCTCTGCCTACTTTTCCGCTTCCGAAACCGGCATGATGACCCTGAATCGCTATCGGCTACGCCATAAGGCCCGCAGCGGCAATCGCGGCGCGCGGCGCGTCGAAAAACTGCTGCGCCGCCCCGATCGGCTAATAAGTCTTGTACTTATCGGCAACAACCTGGTGAACATTCTCGCCTCTGCGCTGGCTACCATCGTCGGCATGCGCCTGTACGGCGATGCAGGCGTGGCTATCGCCACCGGCATACTGACCTTTGCGGTACTGATTTTCGCTGAGGTGCTGCCGAAAACGATCGCGGCGCTCTATCCGGAAAAAGTGGCCTGGCCAAGCAGCCTGCTGCTGGGGCCGCTGCAGGTCGTTATGATGCCGCTGGTATGGCTGTTGAATACCATTACCCGTCTGCTGATGCGCCTGATGGGCATCAAGGCCGACGGCTCGATCAGCGCCGCGCTAAGTAAAGATGAGCTGCGTACCATCGTCTATGAATCGCGTTCGCTGATGTCGCGCCGCCACCAGGATATGCTGCTGTCAGTGCTCGATCTGGAGAAAGTCAACGTTGACGATATCATGGTGCCGCGCAATGAGATTGTCGGCATCAATATCAATGATGACTGGAAATCGATCGAACGGCAGGTATCCCATTCACCGCATGGCCGCATCGTACTGTTTCGCGATTCGCTGGATGATGCCGTCGCCATGCTGCGGGTACGTGAAGCCTGGCGCATGATGACGGAAAAGCGCGAGTTCACCAAAGAGAACCTGCTGCGCGCCGCCGATGAGATCTATTACGTGCCGGAAGGGACGCCGCTTAACGTGCAGCTGGTGAAATTCCAGCGCAACAAGAAGAAAGTGGGCCTGGTGGTAGATGAATATGGCGATATTAAAGGCCTGGTGACTATCGAGGATATTCTCGAAGAGATCGTCGGCGACTTTACTACCTCCATGTCTCCGTCACTGGCGGAAGAGGTGATGCCGCAGAGCGACGGCTCGGTGCTTATTGAGGGCAGCGCTAACGTGCGGGAAATCAATAAGGCCTTTAACTGGCGGCTGCCGCAGGAAGAAGCGCGCACCGTTAACGGCATGCTGCTGGAAGAGCTGGAGGAGATCCCGCAGCCCGGCACCCGAGTTCAGATAGAAAACTACGATATTGATATTCTCGACGTGCAGGACAATATGGTGAAGCAGGTGCGGGTTACGCCGCAGCAGCCGCTGAAATCCACCATCGGCTCCTGAAGGAAAAGGCCGCGTCAGCGGCCTTTTTTCTGCTGCATCAGCATCAGTGAATTTCCAGCTCTTTCAGCTTATCCTGCGCCAGCGCCAGCTCGTCATTGTGGTTAACGCGCACGTCATGCTCAATGATATGCCGGGCGATATCTTTCGCCTCGTCCAGCGAGTGCATCTGATAAGTGCCGCACTGATATTCATTCAGTTCCGGGATCTGATTTTGATCCTGCACCTTGAGCACGTCATTCATCGCCGCTTTCCAGGCGTCAGCGACGCGCTGCTCGGCTGGGGTGCCAATCAGGCTCATATAGAAACCGGTGCGGCAGCCCATCGGGGAAATATCGATAATTTCCACGCCATCGCCGTTCAGGTGATTACGCATAAAGCCAGCAAACAGATGTTCCAGCGTATGGATGCCACGCTCCGGCATCACCTCTTTATTCGGCACGCAGAAGCGCAGATCGAAAACGGTGATGGCATCGCCATGGGGCGTATTCATAGTTTTCGCAACGCGTACCGCCGGTGCGGCCATGCGCGTATGGTCGACGGTAAAACTGTCCAGCAATGGCATATTGTTACCTCAGCTAAAAAATTTTTTATGAACGATGAAACTTTTCCATTCGGCGTGCGTCTGAATATATGAAAGACGCGCATTTGTTATCATCATCCCTGACAACAGAGATGTTAATTTGGCCACAGCGATGTGGCCTTTTTCTTTTCTACCCTTTTTTCCCCGCCAGGAACGCCTCAAAGCTTAACGTATCCGCCGCTTCCAGCTGCTGTTGCGCACTGCGCGAACGCAACGCCTCCTGGGTAAAATCTTCCGGCTTCAGCACTTCCAGCGGTTCTTCCTTCAGCATCTGACGATACTGCTCGGAAAGCGCCAGTCCGGTGCCGCTGATGCCGTTATCCAGCATTGCCTGCAGAATACGAGCGGAATAGGTTAGCGAAGGATCGTCAAAAGAGGCCGCCAGCCGATCGCAAACCTGCTGATACTCCGGCGTATCGGACTGACGATCGAGCACTTCCGCCACGCGGCTGAGATCGGCAAACAGCGCCTTGCCCACTTCCGTTAGCGGCTGGCGCGCGTCTTCGCAGCCTATGCCGATTGTCTGTCCCGGCTTGCGTCCTTCCAGAATCACGCGATTCCAGTTTTTACGCGTGCACAGCAGCTCGGCGCTGCTCATTTCCGGCGCATCAGCAAGGGTACACCAAATCAGGAAGAGATCGAGGAAGCGCACCTGGGTTTCATCCACGCCGACCGGTGAAAACGGGTTGATATCAAGCGAACGTACTTCGATATATTCAATGCCGCCGCGCGCCAGCGCATCAGAGGGCGCTTCACCCGCGCGGGTCACGCGTTTAGGGCGAATTGGCGCATAAAGCTCATTTTCGATTTGCAGCACGTTGGTATTAAGCTGCAGCCAGTTACCCTCTTCATCCTTCACGCCCAGGCGCGCATACTCTTCAGAAGGGGTTTTGATCGCCTTTTTCAGCGCATCGACATAGCCTTCCAGCGTATTAAAAGTAATGCCCAGACCGCTTTGCGACTTGTTGGTATAGCCGAGATCGCTTAAGCGCAGCGAAGTGGCATAGGGCAGCCAAAGCATGCCGCGCTCGTTGCGCTCAAAGGGCAGATTGCTCTCTTTGCCCTGCAGAAAGGTAGAACAGATGGCAGGCGAGGCGCCGAACAGATAGGGGATCACCCAGCCAAAGCGGTAATAGTTGCGGATCAGGCGTAAATAGCCGGCGGAAATCACCGCCCTGCCGCTTTCCTCATCCTGCACGCCAGCCCAGGCCTGCCAGAAAGAGAGCGGCAGTGAGAAGTTATAGTGCACGCCGGAGATAGTCTGCATCAGCGCGCCATAGCGATTTTTCAGGCCTTCGCGATACAGCGTTTTCATCCGCCCAATATTGGAGCTGCCATATTGCGCCAGCTGGATATCATCGCTGTTTTCGATAATGCAGGGCATACTGAAAGGCCACATGCGCTCCTCGCCCAGCTCACGCGCCACGTGACGATGGATATCGCGCAGGAAAGCCAGCAGGTGATCGATATCCCGATCGACCGGGGTGATGAATTCCAGCAGCGATTCAGCGAAGTCTGTGGTAATCCATTTGTGGGTCAGCGCTGCGCCAAGATGCGCCGGGTGGCCCGTTGTGGCAAGTTTACCGTCTGGCCTGACACGCAGCGTTTCACGCTCAATGCCGCGGCCAATACCTTTCAGGGCGTCAGGGTGAGCTTCCAGCCAGGAAAGCGCCTGTGATACGTCCGGGATCAAAATGACCTCCCGCTCAGAGAATAATTTATTTTTGTTCAGCATAATGTTTAACCGTAGCCCCGATTTCGAGTGAATCAATGCCACCACGCCATGCCCTGTAAAGTTGCGGTCGCAACCACCACGTAACGCAGGGTTTTCCCGATAGCCAGAAACAGCACTACCGGCAGCCATGAGAAACGCAACCATCCCGCCAGAACGCACAGCAGATCGCCAATCAGCGGTAACCAGCTGAAGAGCAGCGCTGCAGGACCCAACCGACGCAACCACGCTATTGCCGTGTCATGCCATCGCCCACGCCGTAACGGCAGCAGGCGTCCAAGAATCACGTTTGTTAATCCGCCGAGCGTGTTCCCTACGGCTGCGGCAAAAACCAGCCCTGATACCGGGGTTGTTCCATTCAGTAACAGGGTTGCCAGCAGCAGCTCAGAGCTGCCCGGAAGCAGCGTAGCGCTCAAAAAGCTGCTGGCGAATAACGAGCCGTAGCTCAGCATCTCGTTCACAGCAGGCGCACGTCTACCGCATCCATACCGGCGGCCTGCGCGGCCTGCAAACCAAAATCGGCATCCTCGAATACTACGCATTTTTCCGGCGCCACGTTCAGCAACGCGGCGCAGCGCAAAAAGGTATCAGGTTCAGGCTTGTGGCGCTGAACGTCATCCGCGCCGACGATAGCGGCAAAATAGTGATGCAGGTTCAGATGCTTTAGTAACGCATCCGCCATCTTATGTTCGCTGCCGGTCCCCACCGCCATCGGTTTACGGCCGTGATACGCCTTAACCACCTCAATCAACGGCAGCGGGCGTACGCTGTCAAACAGCATAATCTCCACCGCCGCGGTTTTTTCCGCCGCCAGCTGGTAAGGATCAAGATCCGCCTGATGGCTGTCGATAATAAACTGCGCCACGCGCCACGTTGGCGAGCCGTTTAAGCCGATAACGACGTTTTCGTCAAAGGACAGGCCATAGCCAGCCAGCACATGCGCCCAGGCCTGTCGATGCGTCTGTTCGGTATCCAGGATAGTACCGTCCATATCGAAAATCAGTCCGTCATAGCAATCGTACATACCCTCTCCCGCAATGGATTAGTGCTCCAATACTTTAACGCAAAGTCCGCAGGTTGTCGCCGGTAGCTATGAACAGCAAATGCTTTGAATCTATTGAGAAATTCAGAAATCAGAAAAAGGTCAGAGGGTTAGCGGGCCTGAATAAAGCACAAACGGGAACATGGCGATCAGGAAAACGGCAGTCTGAAGAGAATAAATTAATAAATCAGTAGCTGAGGAAACGCTACAGGAAAAGAGAAAAACAGCAGGAGAATTTCAGAGGATAGCGTGGTTAACAGGGAAGATGGTGCATCCGGGAGGATTCGAACCTCCGACCGCTCGGTTCGTAGCCGAGTACTCTATCCAGCTGAGCTACGGATGCATCGGAAAAACAAGAGGGAACTGCAACTACCTGAGGAAATACGCGAGAAGATAATCCGTTCTTCTGAGAAGATGGTGCATCCGGGAGGATTCGAACCTCCGACCGCTCGGTTCGTAGCCGAGTACTCTATCCAGCTGAGCTACGGATGCATCACAAATTCTTGTATAACGCAGGGTGCTAACAACTCACCGTGATACAGGCTGCTAATACTGTATCTGATACTACCACAACCTTGAGATGGTGCATCCGGGAGGATTCGAACCTCCGACCGCTCGGTTCGTAGCCGAGTACTCTATCCAGCTGAGCTACGGATGCATCATTAAATGGCGGTGAGAGAGGGATTCGAACCCTCGATGCAGCTTTTGACCGCATACTCCCTTAGCAGGGGAGCGCCTTCAGCCTCTCGGCCATCTCACCTAACGCGTTCTTGCGAACTGTGCTGCTGAACTTTGTTTCCGCTCATCGGCACTGCGTGGCGCACATATTACTTTCCCGGACTTATAAGTCAAACAATTTTTCCCAACAAATGTTTGTTTGCACAAAAGCCACGCAATTCGCATATTTTGCCGACAAAAGGGGTGATTTATCAACAGCGAAACAAGGAAAAATTCAACAAACAAAGATAAACGGGGAAGAAAAAACAGGAGGGGCAAAGTGACATTGCGCCTCACTGCCCATGCGGGAGTGAGGCGCGCGATTCGCTATGGCTGGCTTTATTGCGGCTGGCTCTTTTCAGCTTGTATGCGCTGATAGATCTCTTCGCGGTGTACGGAAACTTCTTTCGGCGCATTCACACCGATGCGCACCTGGTTACCTTTAACGCCCAGTACCGTTACCGTCACCTCATCACCAATCATGAGGGTTTCACCAACTCGACGAGTTAGAATAAGCATTCTTTGCTCCTTGAAAGATTAAAAGAGTCGGGCCTGTCGGGTCCCCGGCATTATCCATCATATAGCGCTAAACGTAGATGATGACAAACAGATCAAAGCATCCTGTCACGCCAGTACATTCTGCTGATAGTTAGTTTAGCCGAAATCATAACCCTCATCCTGACTTTGTTATTACAGAGTACGGATTGCATTAAAAAGCGCCAGCGGAACGGGTCCACGGCGCTTCCGTACTGCTTTTTTATTGCTTATAGCCTGGCGCTGACCCAGGATTCAACGCTGGCTAATGCTGCAGGCAGCGCCTGCGCATCGGTACCGCCCGCCTGCGCCATATCCGGGCGTCCGCCGCCCTTGCCGCCGACCTGCTGAGCTACGGAGCCAATCAGCTCACCCGCTTTCACGCGATCGGTAAGATCCTTCGTCACCCCGGCAATCAGAGAGACTTTCCCCTCCGCCACCGTGGCCAGCACAATCACCGCTGAGCCCAGCTGGTTTTTCAAATCATCAACCATGGTACGCAACAGTTTCGGTTCAACGTTGCTCAGCTCGCTAACCAGCAGCTTAACGCCGTTAATATCGCGTGCTTTACTGCTCAGCGAAGCGCTTTCCTGCACCGCCTGCTGATCTTTTAACTGCTGCAGTTCTTTTTCCAGCGCGCGCGCATGTTCAATCGTCGCCCGCACTTTCTCGTTCAGATTGCTGCTGTTAGCCTTCACCAGCTGGGCAATATCCTGCAATTGTTCCGCCTGCGCGTGAACCTGCGCCAGCGCCGCCTCGCCGGTTATCGCTTCGATACGGCGCACGCCTGCCGCGGTACCGGATTCAGAAGTGATACGGAACAGGCCGATGTCGCCGGTGCGGCTGGCATGCGTACCGCCGCAAAGCTCGGTAGAGAAATCGCCCATGCTGAGCACGCGCACGCGCGCATCATATTTCTCGCCAAACAGCGCCATCGCGCCCTTCGCTTTCGCCGCCTCCAGATCCATGATGCTGGTTTCAACGGGAAGGTTGCGGCGAATCTGCGCGTTGACGATATCCTCAACCTGACGAATTTCCTGCGCTTTCATCGCTTCGGTATGCGAGAAATCAAATCGCAGGTATTTATCGTTCACCAGCGAACCTTTCTGCGCGACATGATCGCCCAAAACCTGACGCAGCGCCGCATGCAACAGGTGCGTAGCAGAGTGGTTAAGGCGAATGCGGGCGCGACGCGCCTCGTCAACCTGCGCATCAAGGCGATCGCCGATACGCAGATGACCAGAGGTCAGCCTGCCGATATGCCCGATAGCCTGACCATATTTCTGCGTATCGCTGACGCTGAACTCGGCATTATGACCTTTTAACCAGCCGGTGTCGCCAACCTGACCGCCGGACTCGCCGTAAAAGGGCGTCTCATCCAGCACAATCACCCCTTCCTGACCGGCGGCAATCTCTTCAGCGGGCTGACCGTTAACGTAGATCGCGGTAATCGCCGCCTTCAGCGCCAGGCTGTCATAGCCTTTAAACGCAGAGGCCGCGTCGATGCTGATAACATTGCTGTAATCAACGCCGAAGCCGCTGGCTTCGCGAGCGCGCTGGCGCTGCTGCTCCATCGCGGCTTCAAAGCCCTGCTCATCGATCTTCAGGTTGCGTTCACGGCAAACGTCAGCGGTTAAATCCGCCGGGAAACCAAAGGTATCATACAGACGGAATACGGTTTCGCCGCTCAGCGTATCGCCCTGCAGGTTCGCCAGTTCTTCATCCAGCAGCGCCAGGCCGCGCTCAAGCGTTCGGGCAAACTGCTCTTCTTCGCTTTTCAGAATTTGCTCAACGTGCGCCTGCTGACGTTGCAGATCTTCGCTGGCGCTGCCCATCACTTCGATCAGCGGTCCTACCAGCTTATAGAAAAAGCTGCCTTTCGCGCCCAGCATGTTGCCGTGGCGCACTGCGCGACGGATGATGCGGCGCAGCACGTAGCCGCGGTTTTCGTTAGACGGGATAACGCCGTCGGCAACCAGAAAGGCGCAGGAGCGAATATGGTCAGCGATAACGCGCAGCGATTTATTGCTGAGATCGGTAGCGCCAGTCACGTCGGCAACGGCCTTAATCAGCGTCTGGAACAGATCGATTTCGTAGTTGGAGTTCACATGCTGCAGAACCGCGGCGATACGCTCCAGCCCCATGCCGGTATCAACCGAAGGCTTCGGCAGCGGCAGCATAGTGCCGTCAGGCTGACGGTTAAACTGCATAAAGACGATGTTCCAGATCTCAATATAGCGATCGCCATCCTCTTCAGGGCTGCCTGGAGGGCCGCCCTGAATATGATCGCCGTGATCGTAAAAAATCTCAGTGCAGGGACCGCACGGGCCGGTATCGCCCATCTGCCAGAAGTTATCTGACGCGTAAGCGCTGCCCTTATTATCGCCGATACGGATAATACGCTCCGGCGGCACGCCGATTTCTTTAGCCCAGATATCATAAGCTTCGTCATCGGTTGCATATACGGTTACCCACAGGCGCTCTTTCGGCAGGTTGAACCAGGACGCAGAGGTCAGCAGTTCCCATGCAAAGTTGATGGCCTCTTTTTTGAAATAGTCGCCGAAGCTAAAGTTGCCCAGCATTTCAAAGAAGGTGTGATGACGAGCGGTATAACCTACGTTTTCCAGATCGTTATGCTTACCACCGGCGCGCACGCAGCGCTGCGAAGTGGTGGCGCGCGAGTAGCTGCGCTTATCCTGACCAAGGAAAACGTCTTTAAACTGGTTCATCCCGGCGTTGGTAAACAGCAACGTCGGGTCGTTATTAGGTACGAGGGAGCTGCTGGCAACAACCTGGTGTCCCTTGCTATGGAAAAAATCGAGAAACGTTTGACGGATCTCAGCAGTACTCTTGCTCATAAATATCCTGGAATACGCTAACGAAGGTTCTTCCCTTTGCACCGGGCGGGCGTTCGTTCCACACGGCAGCGTGAAGAGTTACCAACAAAAAGTGGGAATAAGATAAATTTTCTTCCGTGGGAAGTAAAATCCCATCTCGACTCAATCGCTATAATTTCGAAAAATTGCCTGAATATCTTCCATGAAGAAGCCCTTAGCCTGCAAATAACGTTGTACTTTAGCCTTTTCCTTCCATTCCTGCGGCAGCGGCAAACCGAACTTACGTTCGGCCACCTCGAAAGCCTGTGCGGCCCAGTCAATTTCCGCTTCGGCCAGCGCGCTCGCTGCCAGCTCACGCCCGATGCCTTTCTGCGCCAGCTCCATTCGGATACGCTGCGGCCCATAGCCTTTGCGGCTGCGGCTGGCGACAAAACGTTGGGCGAAGCGCGCATCGTCGAGCCACTGATGTTCATAACACCAGGCGATAACCTGCTCCAGCAGCTCCGCAGGAATTTCTTCATCCTGCTCGCCGGGGCGGAAGGCTGCCGCGCGCGCCACAGACTGCGTAATTTTACGACGAAACTCCGCTTCGCTGTGATCGCGCTGCGCCAGAATACGCGTGGCGCGGTCCAGCAGGCGAGCGAAAGTAACCGGAGGTGCGGGTTTCTCAGTCATGATGCTTCCGTCAGGTCTGAAATTCAGGATGAGAGGTAACGAGTGAGGGTAACGAGAATTGAAGCGGGATACAAAGGATAAGAGAAAAAACCCCGGTCAGTTTGCGCTGACCGGGGTTGTGATTAGAAATCTTCGTTAGTTTCGGCGGCGTCTTCACGATCGTCCGCAGAGAAATCCGCTTTCCCTTCATCAGGGTTGTTCAGCAGCATTTCGCGCAGCTTCTGCTCGATTTCATTCGCCACGGCGCTGTTCTCTTTCAGGTAGTTGCTGGCATTCGCTTTACCCTGACCAATCTTGTCGCCATTGTAGCTATACCAGGCGCCCGCTTTTTCGATCAGCTTGTGCTTCACGCCCAGATCCACCAGCTCACCGTAGACGTTAATCCCTTCACCATACATGATCTGGAATTCCGCCTGCCTGAACGGCGCTGCGATTTTGTTCTTCACAACCTTCACGCGGGTTTCGCTACCCACCACATTATCGCCCTC
Organism: Mixta tenebrionis; assembly: GCF_006517625.1. Taxonomy (GTDB): domain Bacteria; phylum Pseudomonadota; class Gammaproteobacteria; order Enterobacterales; family Enterobacteriaceae; genus Mixta; species Mixta tenebrionis. The sequence goes on from NZ_VHQI01000007.1 coordinate 28,766, forward strand.
TTTGATAGCGCCAATGCGGCGGATATCAAGACGAACGGAGGCGTAGAACTTCAGCGCGTTACCGCCGGTAGTGGTTTCCGGGTTACCGAACATCACGCCAATCTTCATACGGATCTGGTTGATAAAGATCAGCAGCGTATTGGACTGCTTCAGGTTACCGGCCAGCTTACGCATCGCCTGGCTCATCATACGAGCGGCCAGACCCATGTGCGAATCACCGATTTCGCCTTCGATCTCCGCTTTCGGCGTCAGTGCCGCAACGGAGTCGACGATGATAACGTCGACCGCGCCGGAACGCGCCAGCGCATCACAGATTTCCAGCGCCTGCTCGCCGGTATCCGGCTGCGAACAGAGCAGGTTATCGATATCCACGCCCAGTTTTTTAGCGTAAACCGGATCCAGCGCATGTTCAGCATCGATAAAGGCGCAGGTTTTGCCCTTACGCTGTGCGGCGGCGATCACCTGCAGCGTCAGCGTGGTTTTACCGGAAGATTCCGGACCATAAATTTCAACAATACGGCCCATCGGCAGGCCGCCTGCGCCAAGGGCGATATCAAGCGAAAGCGAACCGGTAGAGATGGTTTCCACATCCATGGTGCGGTCTTCACCCAGGCGCATGATGGAGCCTTTACCAAATTGTTTCTCAATTTGGCCCAGCGCTGCAGCCAGAGCCTTTTGCTTGTTTTCGTCAATAGCCATTTCTACTCCTAATCATGCTGGGGTAAAGCACGCCACGATGGTGGACAATGCTCTCGTTCGTTGGACAGTAATTATACTGTATAATCATACAGTATCAAGTCAAATTTTAAGAAAATCGTCATGTAATATTTGTAACGCCATCGCCACGGCCTGGCGGCGAACCGCGTCACGATCCCCCTGAAATATATGGCGTTTTGCCACTACCTGGCCGGCAGCGCTGGCGAAGCCGAACCAGACGGTGCCCACCGGTTTTTCAGCGCTGCCGCCGTCCGGCCCGGCGATGCCGCTCACCGCGACAGCGAAGTCGGCACTGGCCTCTTTCAGCGCGCCGGCGGCCATCTCTTTTACCACCTGCTCGCTTACCGCGCCCCACTGTTGCAGGCTGGCTGCCGTAACGCCTACCATCTGCTGCTTCGCATCATTACTGTAGGTAATAAAGGCGCGTTCGAACCAGGCGGAGCTGCCCGCCACGTCGGTTAATACTTTTGCAATCCAGCCGCCGGTACAGGATTCGGCGGTAGTTACCGTCGCTCCGCGCTGCCGTAGCCGCTGGCCGGTAAGAATACTTAACTGCTTTAGCCGATCGTCATTCATAGTTTTATCCGTTCTGGCACTCTCTCAACGTTAGCAATAAACCGGACGTCAGGCGTACCGTTTTTCTATTTTAGCGCAGCCGGAAGCGCAATTTTGCGAGACAGCTTCCTGCGTTATATAGGGGCTAAAAGCGGGTTAACAAGGCGCTAAAAAATATTATCAAGCCGGCGGCCGCCTTGTAGCGCAGCCCGCGGTCGAATCGGCGCTGCGCTATTCTCCGTCGCGCATTCAGCTAAAAACGAAAATTGCGATCGTGGTTCGATTATTGTGCTGTCCGCTGTGACACTTTTTAGCCATAAAGTTTAGGTTAAAACATCGTTTCATTTTATAAGGTGGAGAAACATATGGAGTCACAGCCTCAATTCTCAGGCGTCTGGTGCCCTTCGGTTACGCCTTTTACCCGCGACAATCAGCTGGATTTAGCGGCGCTGGGCGCCCATTTTGCCCGGCTGGACGCCTCCGGCATCGATACCATTTTGCTGATGGGCAGCATCGGTGAATTCGCCTCATTAACCCAGGCGGAGCGCAGGCTACTGTTGAAAGAAGCGCGCGCTATGTCGCGGCTGCGCATGGTGGCGAATGTATCCAGCCTCTGCCGCGCCGATATGCTGGAGCTGGCGCGCCTGGCCTGGGAGTGCGGCTACGACGCCGTTATGGTGCTGCCGCCGTGGTATTACGGGCAAACCCGTCAGCAGCTGCTGAGCTACTATCGCCAGCTGGATGCCGAACTGGGCGGCAAATGGTTCGCCTATAATTTTCCGGCGCGCACCGGCTGCGATTTAGATGCGGCGCTGATTAGCGAGCTGGCCGCCGAACTGCCGCAGTTCATTGGGATAAAGGATACGACGGATTGCCTCTCCCACAATCGCGCATTAATAGAAGAAACGAAAAAGGTGCGATCGGATTTCGCGGTGCTCTCCGGCTATGATGAATACCTGCTGCCTAACCTGCTGGCCGGCGGGGCGGGCGTCATCAGCGGCCTGAACAATCTGGTGCCGGCGATGTTTGCTGGGGCGATGCGCGCATGGCAGGCAGGCGATCTTGCTGCGCTTACCCAATTCCAGCAGCGTATCGGCAAGCTGATGGCTATTTACACCGTAGGCGACGATTTTGTTACCACCATTAAAACCGCAGTGGCGCGTAAGTTCGGTTATATGACGCCGCTTTCGCGCAATAGCGGCGGCGCGCTCAATAACGCGCAGTGCGAGGCCATCGACATGCTGTTTAGCTGATAACGCAGCAGGCAGCGAGGCGGGCCATGCTTGCTGTCAACGCAGCGCCCGCTCTCACCGGCTAATAGCTTAGATCTTTTTCACAAACTCAGATTTAAGCTTCATTGCGCCAAAGCCGTCGATCTTACAGTCGATATTATGATCGCCCTCAACCAGACGAATTCCTTTCACTTTCGTACCGATCTTCAACGCTGATGAGCTGCCTTTCACCTTAAGATCTTTAATCACCGTAACGCTGTCGCCATCCGCCAGCAGCGTACCGTTCGCATCGCGCACAATCAGCCCATCATCCTGCGCCGCATCCAGCGCCTGCTGCGACCAGATATGCCCACATTCGGGACAGTTCAGGGCATCGCCATCCTGCCAGGTATATTCAGAGTGGCATTCAGGACAAGAAGGTAAAGTCTGCATTACAACCTCATAAAGTCAGTACCCGGACGGGTAAACAAAAAAAGGCGGCTATTCTATAACCTTATCTTTGCTGGGGGTAGTTTTTATTACTGTTGAGGCGCTCCGCCGCTTTTAACGGTCCAGCAAGCGCATATCACAATACGACAGCCAGCTGGCTGATAACAGGGGAAATTATTTCCGTCACGATAATAAAGCGCGCCTGTAAAAATATTATTTTTCATTGCCTTACTTAAAAAATCTCCATTAATCAGCGCTATGTTAATACAAAACGGCAATATTTGTTAAAAAAGATAACTAATTTCAAATTAAATAAAACCATGTTTTATCTACTTACATCACAATTTTACGCAGATCCCTTTGTTAATATTGAACGCCTCAGAACAAACCAGGGATGTCATTCGTATGGCATATCTTAAATAACAGCGACTAAGTAAATAACTTAAGTGAAAACAGAATAATTAGTCTGTTGCCTTATTGGCTGCAGGTATCGTTGTGCCTGATGCCGCATAAAAACGAGGCGGCACGATAGCAGCCTTTTATTTTCATTAAATATAAAATTAATAATTTAACAGGGAGCAAATATGGATCATATTATCAACTTATTAGGTACGCCGGCGATTATTATCGCTTTAATTGCTTTTCTGGGTTTGGTTCTGCAAAAAAGTTCGCTTACCGATATTATTAAAGGCACGCTGCTTGCCTTTATCGGTTTTGTATTAATTAAAACCGGCGGCGGCATTCTTGGCGGCGTGTTGACCATGTTCAGCGATATATTCACTAATGCTTTCGGCCTGCAGGGCGTGGTGCCCAGCAACGAAGCCATTATGGCATTAACCATTGATACCCTGGGCAGGCCGGCCGCGTTTATTCTGTTCTTCGCCATGGTAATAAACGTACTGTTGGCGCGCTTCACCCGCTTCAAATCCATTTATCTCTCACTGCACCTGATTGTTTTTATGTCTTTCTCCGTTACCGCGGCGCTGGTCGGGCTGGGCTACAGCGAACAGTTCGCCATCATTTTTGGTTCGGTAGTTATCGGCGCATATATGGCGGTTTTCCCGACCATCCTGTCACGCTTTAGCCGTAATATTATTGGCCATAATGATTACTGTATCGCTCATGCCGCCTCCAGTTCCTATATTATTGGTTCATACCTGGGGAAATGGTTCGGCAATCGCGCCATCAACGTAGAAGAAGTAAAAGTTAGCGGCAAACTCAGTTTTCTGAAAAACCCTGACGTAGCGACTTTTATTACCATGTTTTTCCTGCTGGGCGTCTCTTCCATTTTCGCTGAACCGGAATTTCTTAATAAGGTGCTGGCGAATAAGCCTTATATCGTCTGGCTGCTGGAAAAATCAGCCACTTTCGCGGGCGGGCTGTATATCGCCAAAAAAGGCGTGGTTATGTTTACCGAAGAGATCGTACCGGCGTTCAAAGGCTTCTCGCAGGCGGTGGCTCCCGGCTCTGTTCCGGCGGTAGATCCAATGGTTCTGTTTGACAAATCTCCGAACGCTGTGCTGATCGGCTTTATCGTCAGCTTTGTCGCCGAGCTGTTTTGCGTCGCACTCTTCCCGTTTATCGGTCTGCCGATCATTGTTCCGGGCATTATGGCCAGTTTTATTACCGGCGGCAGCGCGGCCATCTTCGGCAACGCGACGGGCGGCCTGCGCGGCGCGTTAATCGCCAGCTTCGTTAATGGCCTGCTGCTCTGTATTCTCCCGGCGCTGGTGCTGCCGCTGTTCAGCCATCTGGGCGTTAACGGCGTGACCTTCGCTGACCAGGACTTCACCTTCCTCTCCGCTATCATTAAATATACTTTTGGTCTGGCGCATTAATCATCCGTCCCTGTCTCAGACAGACGTAGCGCCGGCTGCGTCTGTCGTTTCTTTGCCGGCTGGCGCCGGCTGCCTGTTTGATTTTCCCGCTCCTGTCCGCATCGCCGCCGGGCGTCATAGCAGAAAATCTGCTGAAAATGCTTTCAGGCCACAGGATCACACAACAGATAAACTTTGCGGCAGGCCTCCAGATTTTACCTGTGACAGCCCGTTAGTCGCTGGGCTAGTATAGCGCTGAAAAAGATTCTGATATCCGCAGCGCCGCCGGTTAACCGTAAACTCCCCGGTTTTCATCAGCATCGTCTTTTAATCTTGCTCGCTGGCTGCCATGATTGCGGCCGCTTCGCATCACCCGGATTCGCCTGCTGGTTTAACCAGCCGTCAGGATCGGCATTCCGACTCAGCAGGCAGGGTAAACCGGCGGCTTTCAGCAACGGCGGCGGGCAGGATAGTTTACCCACAGCGGCCATTCAGGTTTCGCCGGCGACGAAAGGCAATGATTGAATCTCAGGCAATGTGATACTTAATAAACATAACTAAAATCACAATATTTTTTAAATTCAATGGATTAATTACACTATGTCGACAATTGAGAATAAAAATCTGGATTCACATACGCCGATGATGCAGCAGTATCTGCGTCTGAAGGCGCAGCATCCTGACATCCTGCTGTTCTATCGCATGGGCGATTTCTACGAGCTGTTCTACGACGATGCGAAACGCGCCTCGCAGCTGCTGGATATATCCCTCACCAAACGCGGCGCATCTGCCGGCGAGCCGATTCCGATGGCGGGCGTGCCCTACCATGCGGTAGAAAACTATCTGGCAAAGCTGGTGCAGCTGGGCGAATCGGTGGCGATCTGCGAACAGATCGGCGATCCGGCGCAGAGCAAAGGCCCGGTGGAGCGCAAAGTGGTACGCATCGTAACGCCCGGCACTATCAGCGACGAAGCGCTGCTCAACGAGCGGCAGGATAACCTGCTGGCGGCCATCTGGCAGGATGCGCGCGGCTTCGGCTACGCCACGCTGGATATCAGCTCCGGACGCTTCCGCCTCACCGAGCCGGCCGATCGCGAGGCGATGGCGGCCGAGCTGCAGCGCACCAACCCCGCCGAACTGCTCTATCCTGAAGATTTCGCCGCGCCGGAGCTGATTGAAAATCGTCGCGGCATGCGACGGCGTCCGCTATGGGAATATGAACTGGATACCGCGCGCCAGCAGCTTAACCTGCAGTTCGGCACGCGCGATCTGAACGGCTTCGGCGTTGAGAATGCGCAGCTGGCGCTGCGCGCCGCCGGCTGCCTGCTGCAATATGTTAAAGATACCCAGCGTACCTCCCTGCCCCATATCCGTTCCCTGACGATGGAGCGCCAGCAGGACAGCATCATTATGGATGCGGCTACACGCCGCAACCTGGAGATCACCCAGAATCTGGCGGGCGGCGTCGATAACACCCTGGCGGCAGTGCTGGATAAAACGGTCACGCCGATGGGCAGCCGCATGCTGAAACGCTGGCTGCATACGCCGGTCAGAGATCGCAAGGTAATAACCCAGCGACAGGAAAGCATCGCCGCGCTACAGGAGTTAAGCGGCGAGCTGCAGCCGGTACTGCGTCAGGTCGGCGATCTGGAGCGTATTCTCGCGCGTCTGGCGCTGCGTACCGCCCGCCCGCGCGATCTGGCGCGTATGCGTCACGCTTTCCAGCAGCTTCCCGCACTGCACGCGCTGCTGGAAAACAGCGATGCCGGACATCTGCCCGTACTGCGCGAGCAGATGGGCCGATTTGACGAGCTGCGCGATCTGCTGGAGCGCGCGGTGATTGAGGCGCCGCCGGTGCTGGTACGCGACGGCGGCGTAATCGCGCCGGGTTATAACGCCGAACTGGATGAGTGGCGCGCGCTGGCCGATGGCGCAACCGACTATCTCGATCGGCTGGAGATTCGTGAACGTGAAAAGCTGGGGCTGGATACGCTGAAGGTTGGCTTTAACGCGGTGCATGGCTATTACATTCAGGTCAGCCGCGGGCAGAGCCACCTGGTGCCGATGCACTACGTGCGTCGCCAGACGCTGAAGAACGCCGAACGCTATATTATCCCTGAGCTGAAAGAGTATGAAGATAAGGTGCTCACCTCTAAGGGCAAAGCGCTGGCGCTGGAGAAGGCGCTCTACGATGAGCTGTTCGATCTGCTGCTGCCGCATCTGGAGGCGCTGCTGCAAAGCGCTGCAGCGCTGGCGGAGCTGGATGTATTAACCAACCTGGCGGAGCGCGCCTGGACCTTAAACTATACGCGTCCAGCCTTAAGCGATAAGCCCGGCGTGAAGTTGATCGGCGGGCGTCATCCGGTGGTTGAACAGGTATTAAAGGAGCCGTTTATCGCCAATCCGCTGTCGCTGTCGCCGCAGCGCCGGATGCTGGTAATAACCGGGCCTAATATGGGCGGTAAAAGCACCTATATGCGTCAGACGGCGCTGATTGTGCTGCTGGCCTGCATCGGCAGCTTTGTGCCCGCCGAGCAGGCGACCATCGGGCCGGTCGATCGCATCTTTACCCGCGTCGGCGCGGCGGACGACCTCGCCTCCGGACGCTCTACCTTTATGGTGGAAATGACCGAAACCGCTAATATCCTGCATAACGCCACCGAACAGAGCCTGGTGCTGATGGATGAGATCGGACGCGGCACCTCCACCTACGATGGCCTGTCGCTGGCCTGGGCCTGCGCCGAAAGCCTCGCCAGCCGCATTAAAGCGATGACTCTGTTCGCCACGCACTACTTTGAGCTGACCACGCTGGCGGAAAAAATGGAAGGCGTCGCTAACGTGCACCTGGACGCGGTGGAGCACGGCGATACCATCGCCTTTATGCACAGCGTACAGGAAGGAGCGGCCAGTAAAAGTTACGGTCTGGCGGTCGCCGCGCTGGCCGGAGTGCCAAAGGAAGTAATTAAACGCGCGCGTCAGAAACTTAAAGAGCTGGAAGCGCTCTCCGGCAGCGCGGCGGCCGGCAATGCCGACGGCCCGCAGCTGCCGCTGCTGGTAGAGGAAACCTCGCCGGCGGTTGAAGCGCTGGAGGCGCTGGACCCCGATACGCTTTCGCCGCGCCAGGCGCTGGAGTGGATCTACCGGCTGAAATCGCTGCTCTGAGCGGCGACTACTGCTGGCGTAGGCAGCCCGCTGTAGCCGCGCAGAATAGCGAGCTATAGCGGGCCTGTTTAAACCATGACCGGCTTCTCCGGCGAACCTGGCGTCGTGGTTTGAGCGGCGGATTAGCGAGGGAGTAGCGTATGGCGCAGCAGATAGTTTGTTGAATCTTCGCTTTTCGGGCGCAGCTTTGCCGGCGCGGCCATGATCGACAGGCAATAAAAAAGCGGTGGCTTATCGCCACCGCTTTTCGCATCACCTTAGGGCTTCACACCATTACTCGCGGAACAGTGCTTCAATGCTCAGACCCTGCGCCTGCAGAATTTCACGCAGACGACGCAGGCCTTCAACCTGAATCTGGCGTACACGCTCGCGGGTCAGACCGATTTCGCGGCCCACATCCTCAAGCGTCGCCGCTTCATAGCCCAGCAGGCCGAAACGACGCGCCAGCACTTCACGCTGCTTGGCGTTCAGTTCAAACAGCCACTTGACGATGCTCTGTTTCATATCATCGTCCTGGGTGGTGTCTTCCGGACCGTTGTCTTTCTCATCGGCCAAGATATCCAGCAGCGCTTTCTCAGAATCACCGCCCAGCGGCGTATCAACTGAGGTAATGCGTTCGTTGAGACGCAACATACGGCTTACGTCATCAACCGGTTTATCCAGCTGCTCGGCGATCTCTTCCGCACTCGGCTCATGATCGAGCTTGTGCGACAGTTCACGCGCGGTGCGCAGATAAACATTCAGCTCCTTAACAATGTGAATCGGCAGGCGAATGGTACGGGTTTGGTTCATAATTGCCCGTTCAATCGTCTGACGAATCCACCACGTGGCGTATGTTGAAAAACGGAACCCGCGTTCCGGATCGAATTTCTCAACGGCACGTATTAAGCCAAGGTTGCCCTCTTCAATCAGGTCCAATAGCGCCAGACCACGATTGCTGTAACGACGAGCAATCTTCACCACCAGTCGCAAGTTACTTTCGATCATACGGCGGCGAGAAGGTACATCTCCTTTCAGCGCACGGCGAGCGAAGAACACCTCTTCCTCTGCCGTTAACAGTGGTGAATAACCAATCTCGCCGAGATACAGCTGCGTCGCATCTAAAACGCGTTGCGTCGCACCCTGTGACAACAACTCTTCTTCAGCCAGTTCATTATCACCAGGTTCATTTTCAACAAGAGCCTTCTCGTCAAAAATCTCAGCTCCGTTCTCGTCGAATTCCGCGTCTTCGTGTAACTCGTTAACTTTCAGCGTATTCTGGCTCATAAGCGGCTCCTACCCGTGATCCCTGGGCAGAACTTCAAGGCTCTGCCCGTTTATCGCTGCGGTAAATAACGCAACGGGTTGACGGATTTCCCCTTGTAACGAATTTCAAAATGCAATCTAACTGAACTGGTTCCGGTGCTACCCATAGTAGCTATCTTCTGCCCCGCCTTAACTTCTTGTTGTTCCCGGACCAGCATCGTGTCGTTATGGGCGTAGGCGCTCAGGTAGTCATCATTATGTTTGATGATAATCAGGTTACCGTAACCACGCAGCGCATTACCTGCATACACTACGCGTCCGGAAGCCGTGGAAACCACAGGTTGTCCACGTGAACCGGCGATATCAATACCTTTATTACCGCCTTCAGCGGCAGAGAAGTTATCAATAATCTTACCGTCGGTAGGCCAACGCCAGCCCGCCACCGGAGTGGAACTGGATGTCGTACTGCTTACCGTCGGCGGCGCGGTAACCGGGGCTGTCGTCGTTGCAACAGTTGTTGTCCCCGTTGAAGGCAGCATTTTGCCCCCGCCTGATTTTCCTGAATCATCAGAATACGTAATAACAGGTTGCTGCGCAACTGTAGGAGATTTTATTTGTGAAGAACCAGGAGAATTCGGAACGCCGCCCTGGGTAGCATCGGCTACGGTAATCGCATTGCCGCCGGTAATTGGCGAGCCGGAACCGTTGCCAACTTGTAAAGTCTGACCTACGTTAAGGCTATAAGGCGCTGCGATACTATTTCGCTGCGCCAGATCGCGGAAATCATTGCCGGTAATCCAGGCAATATAAAACAGCGTATCGCCGCGTTTTACTGTATAAGTATCACCGCTATAGCTACCTTTGGGAATATTCTCATAACTGCGGTTATATATAATGCGACCGTTTTGCGTAATTACATTAGCATTATTGCTGTTAGCGCCTGAGGCAAATACAGGTCTGGCTGGTACTGAACCATTCGGCATTCCGCCGGAAGGCACGGCGCCGCTGCCTGCCGGCGCACGGCTGCCGACGGTGCTAATCGGGGCTTGAGTGTTATCATCAGAAGTACAGCCCGCCAGCCAAAATCCAACCAGTGAAACGGCCGCAATGCGGCTTAATGTAAAAAGTGGGCTTCCCGTGCTCATTTATCCCCCGTGATAACAAACCTGTGACGAGCTCTGAAACTCCGGACGCAGCCTGCTGCGCCCGACCATCTGCTGCTGGCCGCTGAAAAGGCTGATACTAACAACAACCTAAGCGCGGTGCCATGCGTCAGTTGTGAAGAAGTGCGTAGTTCGCCGCGGCCGGCCTCAGGCTAAATCGCCTTTTACCAGCGGCACAAAACGTACCGGCTCAATGGTATCGACGACAAATTCGCCGCCCTTACGCCGAATACGCTTCAGCTGCTGCAGCTCTTCTCCTACCGGCAGCACCATGATGCCGCCCTCATCCAGCTGCGACATCAGGGCGGTTGGGATCTCCGGCGGCGCCGCGGTAACAATAATAGCGTCAAACGGCGCGCGTGCAGGCCATCCCTCCCAGCCATCGCCGTGACGTGTGGAAACGTTGTGCAGATCAAGCTGCTTCAGGCGGCGCTTCGCCTGCCACTGCAGCCCTTTAATACGCTCAACGGAACAGACATGATCGACCAGATGCGCCAGAATAGCGGTCTGATAGCCGGAACCGGTGCCGATCTCCAGCACGCGTGACGCGGGCTTCAACTCCAGCAGGGCGGTCATTTTCGCCACCATATAGGGCTGCGAAATGGTCTGCCCTGAACCGATAGGCAGCGACATATTCTCCCACGCCTTATGCTCCAGCGCCTCATCAACAAAGCGCTCGCGCGGCACCTCGCCGATCGCTTTGAGCAACAGCTCATCCTCAATGCCCTGCTGACGCAGCTGCTCCAACAGAGCTTCGATGCGTTTGCTTACCATAGCGCCTCGACTCCGGCTTTCACTAACCAACCGGCGACTACCTCCTGCGCCGGATGCGCGGTCAGGTCAACATGCAGAGCGGTAACGGAAACGTAGCCTTCATCAACCGCGGCAAAATCGGTATCCGGTCCGGCGTCATGTTTTTCTCCCGGCGGGCCGATCCAGTAAAGGGTGTTGCCGCGCGGGTCCTGCTGCGGGATCACTTTATCGGCGGGATGGCGGCTGCCGCAGCGGGTCACGCGAATTCCCTTAATCTGCTCAAGCGGCAGATCGGGAACATTAATATTGAGTATGCGTCCGGTACGCAGCGGTTCACGCTGCAGCCCGCGCAGTATGGCGCAGGTCACCGCCGCGGCGGTGTCATAATGCTGCTGACCATCGAGAGATACCGCCAGCGCCGGCAGACCGAGATGACGCCCTTCCATCGCCGCCGCTACCGTTCCGGAGTAGATAACGTCATCGCCAAGGTTAGGGCCGGCATTAATGCCTGAAACCACGATATCTGGTCCCGGACGCATAAGCGCATTCACACCGAGATAAACACAGTCGGTCGGCGTGCCCATCTGGACCGCAATGTCCCCGTTGGGATAGGCAAAGGTGCGCAGCGGCGTTTCCAGCGTCAGGGAATTAGAGGCGCCGCTTCGGTTACGGTCGGGCGCCACGATCTGCACGTCGGCAAATTCGCGCAGCGCTTTCGCCAGCGCCTGAATACCCGGCGCATGGATTCCGTCATCGTTACTCAGCAATATCCGCATCGTTACCTTCCTGTTCGAAAAGTTCCCGCACGATGCTGGTGGCGAAGCTGCCTGCCGGTAGCCAGAAGCTCAGTTCCAGCGTGGCGTCATCACGCCAGCTCCAGCGCATATCGCGCGGGATCACCAACATTGCCCGCCGGGCAGCCTCAACGCGCTCGCGCTCCAGCAGGGCGATTAAATCCGCATCGTCGGCCAGGCTCTGCTGTTCCAGCTCCAGCGCCGCATCCCGGCTTCCCCACTCCCCGCGTCCAGGCAGCGGCGCGGTAATGCGCAGCTCATTATTATCGATGCGCTGCTGTAGCTGCGGCAGTTCTTCTGCTACCGCTACAAACCAGCTGCCGCGCCCGGTAAGCTGTAGGGCATCGCCGGGCAGCGCCTGCGTCAGGCTACCCTGCTGCGCCAGCCGATCGCTAACCACCTGATTGAACAGCGCGCTGCGCGCGGCGGAGAGCAGAAAACTGCGCTTGCTGCGTTCACGAATGCGGATGGCATCGCTCGCCCAGCGTTTGGCCTGATCGAGGTTGTTGCCCTGAATACCAAAGCGTTGCTGGCCGAAATAGTTCGGCACGCCGCCGCTGGCAATACGTTGCAAACGCTCTTCCAGCGCGGCGCGATCGCTGATATGACGCAGCACCAGCTGGAAAGCGTTGCCTGCCAGCGCGCCGGTGCGCAGCTTACGCTTGTGGCGCGCCTGCTGCAAAATTTCACAGCCTGCGAGCGAAAAAGTAGAGAAGTCGGGCGTCTCTTTGCCCGGCAGGCGCAGGCAGAACGTCTGCTCGGTTACCGCGTGACGATCTTTCATCCCGGCAAAGCTCACCTCGCGCGGCGGAATAGCGGCGAATTTCGCCAGCGCATCCGCGACAAAACGGGTATTGCAGCCGGTTTTACGCAGGCGCACCAGCAGATGTTCGCCTTCGCCATCGGCCTGGTAGCCTAAATCTTCGATCACCACGAAATCTTCCGGACTGGCCTTAAGCTGCCCCTGGATTGCCGGCCTGCCGTACAGCCACTGCCATTCTGGTAGAGTCATTACGCCTCCGCCTTAATCAGCAGCGCCACCGCCTCGCAGGCGATGCCTTCGCCGCGCCCGGTAAAGCCCAGCTTTTCCGTGGTAGTCGCTTTTACATTGACCTCGTCCATATGGCAGCCTAAATCTTCAGCGATATGGATGCGCATCTGCGGCACGTGCGGCAGCATCTTCGGCGCCTGGGCAATGATGGTGACGTCGACATTGCCGATGCGATAGCCTTTCGCCTGAATACGGCGCCACGCCTCACGCAGCAGTCCGCGGCTGTCCGCGCCCTTAAAGGCGGGATCGCTATCGGGAAACAGCTTGCCGATATCGCCCATCGCGGCAGCGCCCAACAGCGCATCCGTCAGCGCATGCAGCGCCACGTCGCCGTCTGAGTGGGCGATAAAACCTTTATCGAACGGAATCCGCACGCCGCCAATAATCAACGGGCCTTCGCCACCGAACGCATGGACGTCAAAACCGTGACCAATACGCATCATGCGTACTCCTTGTTATTTAATTGAGTGAGATAAAACGCCGCCAGCGCCAGATCCTCCGGGCGAGTGACCTTAATATTATCGCTGCGGCCGGCTACCAGTTCGGGATGATAGCCGCAATATTCCAGCGCCGAGGCCTCATCGGTAACGGTGGCGCCCTCGTGCAGCGCGCGCGTCAGACACTGGCGCAACAGCGCCAGCGGAAACAGCTGCGGCGTCAGCGCATGCCAGAGCGCTTCGCGTTCAACGGTATGGGCTATCGCATCTTTGCCCGGTTCGCTGCGCTTCATGGTATCGCGCACCGGCGCGGCGAGAATGCCGCCGACGCGGCTGTGTCGGCAGATGGCCAGCAGGCGGTTTAAATCCTCCGCCGCCAGGCAGGGACGGGCCGCATCATGCACCAGCGCCCACGCCGCGTTGCCAGCCGCCGCCAGGCCAGCCAGCACCGAATCGGCGCGCTGTTTACCGCCGGTAACCGTCTCAATACGGCTATCGCTGGCGAGCGGCAGCTGTTGAAAATAGTCGTCATCCGGGCCGAGCGCCACTATCACCCGGTTAATCGCCGGATGCGCCAGCAGGCTGGCGATGCTGTGTTCCAGAATGGTGGCGTGACCAATAGTCAGGTACTGCTTGGGGCGCCCGGACTGCATACGGCTGCCGATGCCGGCAGCGGGCACCACGGCGATAATATCCGGCCAGGCGTCAGTTAGTGTGGTCATTGCTATCGTTGTTGGTTCGGCAGGATCCGCTGCCCGTTACGTTTATTTTGATCCGACACCAGGCGATAGAAAGTCTCGCCGGGCCTAATCATTCCCAGCTCATTGCGCGCGCGCTCTTCAATCGCTTCGGAACCGCCGTTAAGATCGTCGATTTCAGCAAACAATTGATCGTTGCGCGCTTTTAATTTGGCATTACTCGCCTGTTGTACCGCAACGTCATCGCTGACGCGGGTGTAATCATGAATCCCATTCTTGCCCAGCCACAGCGAATACTGTAGCCAGACCAGCAATGCAAGTAACAGCAGCGTCAGTTTTCCCATCCCCGCCCCCTGAAAAACGGCTCAATCATCCCATAACTTTTCGCCGGACTCCACTGTGCAGGCGAAATTGCGCCGCTTTCTCTCCAGGGTGCCTGAAAAAGCCGCAGCGGGTAAAATTTTGTAACGCGCGGTCGCGTTTGATCATCGGTTGACGCCGCTTAGCCGCCGTCGATCGCGCAGCGGCAGCGCACGCCAGAAAACCATGACGGACGTTACCAGCCGGTAAGCCAGGAGAAAAGCATCCAGAATAAACAAACCACAGTCGCCAGCGTTAACAGCAGCGTCCAGATGAGCTGGCCGCGCAGCAGCAGCCCATAGGCGATGCCCGTCAGCACCGCAACCGGCAGCAGCGCCAGGAAGAAAGGCCAGGTATAGAGCAGAAAAAACAGCGTGTTGGAACCGTACATTACGAAGGGAATAGCCAGGGCGCACCAGTAAGAAACGAAACCGATAACGCCGCCGGGCAACGACCAGGCGCGATCGTCCTGGTGGTGTTCATTTTTACCGGCCAGCAGGGGCGTAACATTATGCATAGGTATCCTGTTGTTGCGCGTAGCGGCCCGCTATCAGGCGGTTCGCCGCTGCAATCTCAGGCTTTGATAATATCGCGCCCGCGTAGCAGATCTAACAGTTGCGCCGTTAATATTGTTACCAATTGTTCGCCGTCAAGCTGAATTTCCGGCCGCGCCGGCGCTTCGTAATCCGCATCGATACCGGTAAAATCAGGCAGCTCGCCGGCACGCGCTTTTTTATACAGTCCTTTGGGATCGCGCGCCTCGCAAACGGCCAGCGGCGTATCAACAAATACCTCGATAAACTGGCCCGGCGCCAGCAGCTCGCGCACCATCTGGCGCTCGGCGCGATGGGGCGAGATAAAAGCGGTCAGCACTACCAGCCCGGCATCTACCATCAGCCGCGCTACCTCGCCGACGCGGCGGATATTCTCCCGACGATCGGCGTCGCTAAAGCCTAAATCACGGCAAAGCCCGTGGCGCACATTGTCGCCGTCGAGCAGGTAGGTGCTGACGCCCAGCTGATGCAGCGCCTGCTCCAGCGCCCCCGCTACCGTCGATTTGCCGGAGCCGGAAAGCCCGGTAAACCAGAGCACCGCGCCCTGGTGACCGTGCTGCCGCTCGCGATCGGCCTGCGCTACCGCATGGGCGTGCCAGACCACATTTTCATCATGCCCCGCCATCTTATTTCTCCAGACTACGCAGATCGCGCGCTTCCCAGTGCGGGAAGTGACGACGGATCAGGGCGTTCAGCTCCAGCTCAAAGGCGGAGAAATCACCGCGTCCGCTGCCGGCAATATCCTGCCGCGGCTGGCGGATCATGCCCGCGCCGACGGTAACGTTGGTCAGACGATCGATAAAGATCAGCCCGCCGGTCACCGGATGTTGCTGATAGGGATCGATCGCTAAGGGTTCATCAAAGGTTATATTGACCAGCCCGATGCCGTTCAGCGGCAGCGCTTCAACTTCACGGTTATGGGTCAGGTTGTTGATATCGACCTGGTAGTCGATGCTCTCAACGCGCGCGCGCGTTTTCTTGCCGGCGATTTTCACGTCAAAGCTCTGCCCTGGCGTCAGCGCCTGCTCCGCCATCCAGACCACATCCAGCGAGGCGCCCTGCACGGCGGTCAGCGTCTCTTCCGCCGCCACCAGCAGATCGCCGCGGCTGATATCGATCTCATCGCTCAGTACGATGGTTATCGCTTCGCCCGCTCCCGCTTCCGGCAGATCGCCATCGAAAGTCACGATACGCGCCACGGTCGATTCCACGCCAGACGGCAGCGCCTTTACGCGCTGTCCGACGCGCAGGAGGCCGGAAGCCAGCGTGCCCGCATAGCCGCGAAAATCGAGATTAGGACGGTTAACGTACTGTACCGGAAAGCGCATCGGCTGGCTTGCCACCACGCGGTTCACCTCTACCGTTTCCAGCACGTCCAGCAATGTTGGGCCGCTGTACCAGCTCATCGCCGCGCTCTGCGTCGCCACGTTGTCGCCTTCCAGCGCCGACATCGGTACAAAGCGGATATCCAGATCGCCCGGCAGCTGCGCGGCAAAATCGAAATAGTCCTGCTTAATCTGCTCAAAGCGCTGCTGGCTGTACGCCACCAGATCCATCTTATTGATCGCCACCACCAGATGTTTAATCCCCAGCAGCGTGGAGATAAAGCTGTGGCGGCGCGTCTGATCCAGCACGCCCTTGCGCGCATCAATCAGCAGGATCGCCAGATCGCAGGTTGAGGCGCCGGTCGCCATATTGCGCGTGTACTGTTCATGTCCCGGCGTGTCGGCGATAATAAATTTGCGCTTTTCGGTAGAGAAGTAGCGATAGGCGACATCGATGGTGATGCCCTGCTCGCGCTCCGCCTGCAGGCCATCCACCAGCAGCGCCAGATCGAGCTTCTCGCCCTGGGTGCCGTGACGCTTGCTGTCATTATGCAGCGAGAAGAGCTGATCTTCATAGATCTGACGCGTATCGTGCAATAATCGCCCGATCAGCGTACTTTTGCCGTCGTCCACGCTGCCGCAGGTAAGAAAACGCAGCAGGCTTTTGTGCTGCTGCGCATGCAGCCAGGCTTCTACCCCGCCCTGATCGGCGATCTGTTGTGCAATAACGGTATTCATCCGGCCTCTCCTCAGAAATAACCCTGACGTTTTTTCAGCTCCATTGAGCCAGCCTGGTCGCGGTCAATAACGCGCCCCTGTCGCTCGCTGGTGGTGGAAACCAGCATCTCTTCAATAATTTCCGGCAGCGTCCGCGCCGAGGATTCCACCGCGCCGGTCAGCGGCCAGCAGCCCAGGGTGCGGAAGCGCACCATGCGCGGCGCCACCTCTTCGCCCGGCTGCAGATCGATACGCTCATCATCGATCATCATCAGCATGCCGTCGCGCTCCAGCACCGGACGCTCCGCCGCCAGATAAAGCGGCACGATGTCGATATTTTCCAGGAAGATGTACTGCCAGATATCGAGCTCGGTCCAGTTGGAGAGCGGAAAAACGCGAATGCTTTCGCCTTTATTAATCTGGCCGTTGTAGTTGTGCCACAGCTCAGGACGCTGGTTTTTCGGGTCCCAGCGGTGAAAGCGATCGCGAAAGGAGTAAATACGCTCTTTCGCGCGTGACTTCTCTTCGTCGCGCCGCGCGCCGCCAAAGGCAGCGTCAAAGCCATATTTATTCAGCGCCTGTTTCAGCCCCTCGGTTTTCATGATATCGGTATGTTTGGCGCTGCCGTGCACAAAGGGGTTAATGCCCATCGCCACCCCTTCCGGATTGCGGTGCACGATCAGCTCGGCGCCGATCTCTTTTACCGTGCGGTCGCGGAACGCATACATCTCTTTGAATTTCCAGCCGGTATCCACATGCAGCAGCGGAAACGGCAGCGTGCCGGGCCAGAACGCCTTACGCGCCAGATGCAGCATCACTGAGGAATCTTTGCCGATGGAGTACATCATTACCGGGTTGCTGAATTCAGCCGCCACTTCGCGGATAATATGGATGCTTTCCGCCTCCAGTTGACGCAGGTGAGTCAGTCGTTTTTGATCCATAATTGTTCCTTAAGCCAAATTCACAACGGCGGCGTCACGTCCCGCCTGCTGCGCTGAATGTTGAAACCAGGCCAGCTGCGCGTGGAGGTTTACCACCTCGCCAATCACCAGCAGCGCGGGCGTCGGCGCCTGCTGCGCCAGCCGCTCCAGTTCGGCCAGCGTACCGGTCAGCACCTGCTGATCCTGGCGCGTGCCGCGCCCGATTACCGCCGCCGGGGTGGTTGCCGCCCGTCCGTGGGCGATCAGCTGCTGAGCGATTTCCGCCGCCTTGACCGTTCCCATATAGATCGCCAGCGTCTGACGCGCGCGCGCCAGCGAGGCCCAGTCAATGGCGTCGCCGTCGGCGCGGCAGTGGCCGGTAATAAACAGCACGCTCTGCGCGTAATCGCGGTGGGTGAGCGGAATGCCGGCATAGGCGGTGGCGCCGGCGGCGGCGGTCACGCCCGGCACCACCTGAAAGGAGATGCCCGCCTCCTGCGCCGCCTGTAGCTCTTCGCCGCCGCGCCCGAAGATAAAGGGATCGCCTCCTTTCAGACGCACCACGCGTTTTCCCTGCTGCGCCAGCTCAACCAGCAGGCGATTGGTCTCTTCCTGCGCCACCGAATGGGCGCCGGCACGCTTGCCGACGCACAGGCGATCGGCGTCGCGCCGAACCAGATCGAGAATCTCGTCGCTTACCAGATGGTCATACAGCACCACATCCGCCTGCTGCATTACCTGTAGCGCGCGCAGCGTCAGCAGCCCGGCGTCGCCCGGTCCGGCGCCCACCAGAATAATTTCGCCCTGCTGCGTCGCCGTTTCCGTTAGCTGCGCATCCAGCGTTTGTTTAGCGCCCTGCACGTTGCCCGCCGCCATCTGGCTGGCGAACAGGCCGTTAAAGGCGCGCTCCCAGAAGCGACGGCGATCGGACATCTTGCTGAAGCGCTGTTTAACCTTATCGCGCCACGCTCCCGCTACCTGCGCCATCTGCCCCAGATTAGCGGGCAGCAACGCCTCCAGCTTTTCACGCAGCAGGCGCGCCAGCACCGGCGCGGTGCCGCTGGAGGAGATCGCCACCACCAGCGGCGAACGATCGACGATCGACGGGAAGATAAAGGTGCATTTCGGCTGGTCATCCACCACGTTGACCAGCAGCCTACGCTGCTGTGCGGCTTCAAAGATGCGGGCGTTCAGTTCACTGTCGTCGGTAGCGGCGATCGCCAGGTAGACGCCATCAAGCTGCGAAACGTCAAACTGCCGCGCCAGCCAGGCGACCTGCTGATTCTCCGCCAGCGCCTGCAGCTCAGCGCAGAGTTCGAGCGCGGCGATGCGCACTTCGGCGCCGGCGCGCCGCAGCAGCTCAATTTTGCGCGCCGCCACGTCGCCGCCGCCCACCACCAGCACCGGTTTCGCGTTGAGATCGGCAAATATAGGGAGATAGTCCACGTCGGCCTTACATTGAATAACAAAAAGTTAACGCGACTATACGACTGCTGCTTCAGGCAGATGAAATTACGAATTGGAATGAGTAGTTACTGAATGGAATAACGCCGCGGCAAAGCTTCGCACAAAAGATGCTTAAACAACGAGATTCCGGGCATTTAAGAACGAATGAAATTGTCTAATACGCATCACAATTTCATACTAGCGGGGCAAAATTTTTTTCTCTTCAGCGTCATCGGATGACGTTTAAGGATACTGGTATGTTTTCCCTACTCCGCCTGACTGCGCTTGCCACGCTGCTCAGCTGCGGTATCAGCCTGCCGGCCGCTGCCCATTCGCCGGCCCCCGGACAGTTCGCCGAACAGCAGTTACGCCACATCGCCGTTTTATTCCCCGGCCGTATGGCAGGCAGCCCGGCGGAACTGCTCACCGCCGATTATCTTCAGCAGCAGTTTCTCGCCCTGGGTTACAAAAGCGATAAGCGCGATTTCAAAACCAAAGCGCCCTGGCGCGGCAATGATGGCCAGATGCAATGGCGCAACCTGACCGCCACCTCCGTTATTGCCGCGCGCGCCGGTAAGGCGCCGCAGGAAATTCTGGTTGTTGCTCATCTTGATACCTGGCGCCCGCTTAGCGAAGCCGAAGCTGAAAACAACCTCGGCGGTCTGCGCCTGCAGGGCGCGGACGATAACGCTTCCGGCCTCGGCGTAATGCTGGAGTTGGCGCAGCAGTTAAGCAAGCGGCCGCTGCATTATGGCGTGCGTTTTGTTGCGCTGAGCGCCTCGCAGCACGAGCTGCACGGCAGCGAAGATTATATCGCGCGCATGAAACCTGCCGAGCGCAAAAATACGCTGCTGGTGATCGATCTCAATAGCCTGATCGTCGGCGATAAGCTCTATTTCAACAGCGGCGAACATACCGCTTCCGCGGTCATCAAACAGACCCGCGATCGGGCGCTGAATATCGCCTGGCGCGCCGGGATTAACGCCGCCACGCGTCCGGCGCGCAGCGCCGTCGGGCCTGAGCCGAACGCCTTCGATCGGGCGGATTTTCCACTGTTGACGGTGGAGGCCGCCAACTGGGCGCTGGGAAAGAAAGATGGCAGTCAGCAGCGCGCCGTATCGCCGCACTTCCCGCAGGGCACCAGCCATCATCAAACCGAACTGGATAATCTGGACTATCTTGATCGATGGCTGCCGGGACGCATTACCGCGCGTACCCGCGACAGCGTGCGCATTCTGCTGCCCTTGCTTAGCGAGCTGGCTAATCCCCCCCAGGCCAAAAAGGAAACCTGATGTACATTATCAGTCTGAGCTACCATCGTCCGATCGAAGAAGTTGAAGCGCTGCACGATGCGCATATTGCGTGGCTGAAGCGTTATTTCGCCGCGGAGGTGTTTATCGCCGCCGGCCGTAAAGATCCGCGCAGCGGCGGCGTGATCATGGCGAAAGATATCGATCGCGCCCGGCTGGATACCATTCTGGGCGAAGATCCCTTTGTCGCGGTCGCGCATTATGAGGTGACGAAAGTCAATATCACCCTCACCGCAGAGGCGTTGCAGGCGCTCAGGGATAGCTGAAGCGCGGCATAAAAAAAGCGGCATCGCTGCCGCTTATTACTGTTGTCAAAGCCGTAAAACGCTTATTCATGCAGGCCGCATTCACGCTTCAGGCCGAAGAAGCGCGTCTCTTCTTCCGCCATACCCGGCTCCCACTTGCGCGTGGTGTGGGTATCGCCAACGGAAAGGTAGCCCTCTTCCCACAGCGGATGATAGTGCAGGCCGTGCTGTTGCAGATAGCGGTAAACCTGCCGGTTATCCCAGTCGATTATCGGCAGGATCTTAAACACCCCGCGCTGTACCGCCAGCACCGGCAGATGAGCGCGGCTGCCGGACTGCTCGCGCCGCAGGCCGGCGAACCAGCTCTGCGCGCCCAGCGTTTGCAGCGCCCGGTTCATCGGCTCCACCTTGTTGATCTCGTTATAGCGCTCAATGCCTTCCACGCCCTGCTCCCACAGTTTTCCATAGCGCGCTTCCTGCCACGCCGGCGACTGCACGGCGCGGAATACCTGCAAATTCAGGCCCAGCTTTTCCGTCAGCTCGTCGATAAAGCGGTAGGTTTCCGGAAACAGATAGCCGGTATCGGTCAAAATAACCGGAATATCTGGCCGCTGGCGCGTAACCAGATGTAGCGATACCGCCGCCTGAATGCCGAAGCTGGAGGAGAGCACAAACTCACCCGGCAAATTTTCCAGCGCCCAGGCCACGCGATCTTCGGCGCAGAGCGCTTCCAGCTGCGTGTTCACTGCGGCTAACGCCATGATACGTTCCGGCTTCGGCAACGCATTCAAGGCTGCAAGATCGAGTTCAGACATCGTCTCCTCCGTTTATTCCCAGAAATCCCGCGCCGGATCGACAATCGGTTTGATGATGCCGGCACGAATAGTGAAATCACCGAAGCCTTCCCCCGGCGCGCGCTCCAGCGCCCAGCGTCCGACCAGCTCATCAATATGCGCCAGGATCTCCTCTTCGGTAATATTTTCGCGATACATGCGCGGAATACGCGTGCCGATGCGGTCGCCGCCGAGGTGCAGGTTGTACCGCCCCGGCGCCTTGCCCACCAGCCCCAGCTCCGCCAGCATCGCACGCCCGCAGCCGTTCGGACAGCCGGTGACGCGCAGGACGATATGCTCATCGCCGACGCCGTGTCGCGCCATAATCGCCTCCACGCGGGTAACAAAGGCGGGCAGAAAACGCTCCGCCTCCGCCATCGCCAGCGGACAGGTAGGAAACGCCACGCAGGCCATGGAATTTTCACGCTGCGCAGTAACGGTTTCCATCAGCGCGTGCGCACGGGCAATCTCTTCAATGCGTGCTTTTTCACTTTCCGGCACGCCCGCCACGATCAGATTCTGGTTGGCGGTAAGGCGGAAATCGCCCTGGTGCACCTTCGCTATTTCAGCGACGCCGCTCTTCAGCGGACGGCCCGGATAATCAAGCAGGCGTCCGTTCTCAATAAACAGCGTCAGGTGCCATTTATTGTCGATGCCTTTGACCCAGCCGAAGCGGTCGCCGCGCGTGGTGAACTCATAAGGTCGAATCGGGCCGAAAGTGATGCCGGCGCGCCTCTCCACTTCCGCCTTAAAGGTCTCAACGCCGACGCGCTCCAGGGTATATTTGGTTTTGGCGTTTTTACGGTTGGTGCGGTTGCCCCAGTCGCGCTGGGTAGTCAGCACCGCTTCCGCTACCGCCAGGGTTTTATCCAGCGGCAGGAAGCCGAATTCGCTGGCGGTGCGGGCGTAAGTCTCTTTATTGCCGTGCTCAACGGAAAGCCCGCCGCCGACCAGCAGGTTAAAGCCGATCAGCCGACCATTTTCCGCAATGGCGATGAAGTTCATGTCATTGGCGTGCAGATCGACATCGTTATGCGGCGGCACCACCACCGTGGTTTTAAACTTGCGCGGCAGATAGGTGGCGCCGAGGATCGGCTCCTCTTCGGTAGTCGCAACCTTCTCTTCATCCAGCCAGATTTCCGCATAGGCGCGGGTGCGCGGCAGCAGATGCTCGGAAATTTTCTTCGCCCATTCCCAGGCTTCCTGATGCAGCGCCGACTCGATCGGGTTCGAGCTGCACAGTACGTTACGATTCATATCGTTAGCGGTGCCGATGGCGTCCAGCCCTGCCTCATGCAGCATCTGGTGCGCCGGCTTAACGTTTTTCTTCAGGATGCCGTGGAACTGGAAGGTCTGGCGATTGGTCAGACGCACGCTGCCGTACAGCGTATTTTCCGTGGCGAACTTTTCAATCGCCAGCCACTGCTGCGGCGTGATGATGCCGCCCGGCAGGCGGCAGCGCAGCATCATGGCATGACGCGGCTCCAGCTTCTGCGCGGCGCGCTCGGCGCGTATATCGCGGTCATCCTGCTGATACATGCCGTGAAAGCGGATCAGCAGAAAGTTATCGCCGCTAAAGCCGCCGGTCAGGCCATTCTGTAAATCTTCCGCAATGGTGCCGCGCAGAAAACGGCTCTCTTTTTTCATGCGCTCCGCATCGGAGAGTTTTCCTTCGACGACCAGCGGCCCAGGATATTTTTCGCTCATTAGTAGACGTCTCGCTGATAACGGCGCTCAATGCGCAGCTCACTTAAAAATTCATCGGCGGATTCAGGATCCATACCGCCCTGCTCCGCCACCACCTCCAGCAGCGCCTGCTCGACATCTTTCGCCATGCGGGCGGCGTCGCCGCACACATAAATATGGGCGCCCTCCTGCAGCCAGCGCCAGAGTTCCGCGCCTTTTTCGCGAATCTTGTCCTGTACGTAGACTTTATGCTGCTGATCGCGTGACCAGGCCAGATCGATGTTGGTCAGCAGGCCATCTTTGACATACTTCTGCCACTCCACCTGATAGAGAAAATCTTCGGTAAAGTGCGGGTTGCCGAAAAACAGCCAGTTTTTGCCGCTGGCGCCGTCGTTTTCGCGCTGCTGCATAAAGGCGCGAAACGGCGCGATGCCGGTGCCCGGCCCAATCATTATTAGCGGCGCGCTGGGATCGGCGGGCAGGCGGAAGTTATCGTTATGCTCGATAAAAACGCGCACTTCGCCCTCTTCCGCCAGCCGATCGGCCAGATAGCTGGAAGCGCCGCCGGCGCGCGGGCGTCCGTCAATGTCATAGCGCACCGCGCCGACGGTAATATGCACCTCGTTTTCCGTTTCCGCCTGCGACGAGGCGATGGAATAAAGGCGCGGCGTCAGCGGGCGCAGCAGCGACAGCAGCTGCTCCGGGTTCAGCTCGCCGGGCGCGTGGCGCACCATGTCGACGATCGGCATCGTCTGCGCATAGTGCTGTAGCTGCGCTTTATCCGCCGCCAGCGCCAGCAGCGCCTCATTACGTACCAGCTTCGCGTACTGCTCGACAATCTGCGGCGTATTGACCGTCAGTTCAAAATGCTGCTGCAGCGCCAGCGCCAGGGGCAGCGTCTGCCCTTTCACCTCAACGCTCTCGTCGCCGCGCAGCCAGAGCAGCCCGGTCAGCTCTTTGACCAGCGCCGGATCGTTTTCATACCAGACGCCAAGCGCATCGCCCGGCTGATAGCGCAGCCCGGCAGCGCCCAGATCGATTTCAATATGGCGAACATCTTTATCGGAGTGGCGCCCGGTAATTTTCTGATTGACCGCCAGCGTGGCGACCAGCGGCTCGTCACGGGTGTAGGGCGTAGAAAATACGTCGTTAACGCTGCCGCTTGCCGTTGCCGCCGCCTGCGCAGGGGTTTGTGCCGGCAGACGCTGCTGCAGCAGCGCGACTACCGCCTGGCGCCACTGCGCTGCATCGGCGGCGTACTCCACATCCGCATCAACGCGATCCAGCAGGCGCTCGCCGCCCAGCTCGCCGAGGCGGCGGTCGAAATCTTTGCCCGCCTTGCTGAAAAATTCATAGGAGGTATCGCCAAGACCAAATACCGCAAACGCCGTATCGCTCAGCTGCGGCGCTTTTTTCGACATCAGGTACTTATGCAGCGCTACCGCCTCTTCCGGCGGATCGCCTTCGCCCTGCGTCGAGGTGACGATCAGCAGCAGCTTTTCCTGCGCAATCTGCTTGAATTTGTAGTCGCCGGCGTTAACCAGCTTCACGTTAAGCTTCGCCGCCAGCAGATCGTCGCGCAGCTGTTCCGCCACCCGCCGGGCATTACCGGTTTGCGAGGCGGAAAGCAGCGTAATGGCGGGCGCTTCAGCAGGAACGGCGGCTGGCTGAGCGGAAGCCGCGGCGGCTTCAGGGGTCTGGTTGACCCGCCCCCAGAAATAGCCGGAAATCCATGCCAGCTGCGTAGTTGATAAATCATTGGTCGCCGCCTGCAAGCGGGCGAGCTGCTCCGCATTCAGCGGGAGCAAAGAACCTGGGGGGGCCTGAGTCGTCATTGCTTTGAAATTTCCAGTATCAAAGGTTCCAAACCGTTCCAAGACGGGAGAGAAGACAGGTTACCGAGTCACCTGATAAGCGGTAAATAAAGGTTGGCAATAATAAATA
Source organism: Mixta tenebrionis (assembly GCF_006517625.1). Taxonomy (GTDB): domain Bacteria; phylum Pseudomonadota; class Gammaproteobacteria; order Enterobacterales; family Enterobacteriaceae; genus Mixta; species Mixta tenebrionis. Next base: position 54,159 of record NZ_VHQI01000007.1, read on the forward strand.
ACAAAAATGACTAAACACTTTTAGCGATATAGCTTACTGTTTTAACCGTTTTTAAATGATCATAGTTATCAACACATTAGCTAAGCTGGCGGATCTAACGGTTGCTGAAGGCGGTTAAAGAGGGCGAAACGGATGCGAAAAAACTCATTTTCCGGTAGACTTCGCCGGTTTTTGCTACAGTTGAGACCGCGATCATGGCCACCACGCTTTTTAAAGATTTCCAGTTCGAAGCCGCACACCATCTGCCGCACGTACCTGAGGGCCACAAATGTGGACGTTTACACGGGCACTCCTTTCTGGTGCGTCTTGAAATTACCGGCGATGTCGATCCCCATACCGGCTGGATTATGGATTTCGCCGAGCTGAAGGCCGCCTTCAAACCGGTGTACGATCGCCTCGATCACTACTATCTGAACGATATTCCGGGGCTGGAAAACCCCACCAGCGAAGTGCTGGCGGCGTGGATCTGGCAGCAAATGAAGCCGGTTGTGCCGCTGCTAAGCGCGGTAACGGTCAAAGAAACCTGCACTGCCGGCTGCGTGTATCGCGGCGAATAGTCCCTTATTCGCCCGGCCGTTAACACTCCTTGCGGCCAAGCCAGCGCTCTTTTTGCAGCGCGGCTTCAATGGCGATATCCAGTACCGGCGAAGGGGGAAGCCAGTTGGCTTTGCCCAGCGACTGCATCTCAGCCAGCAGCGGGTTATCCTCGCCGGAAACGGAATCCGCCAGCAGCTCTCCGGCAATGGTCTGCTTGGTAATGCCCGCGCCGTTACAGCCGCCCGCCGTATAAAGAAAATTATTTATCTTGCCCCATAGCGGCGCGCCGTTGCGGGTGACGCTAATGGTGCCGGACCAGCAGTGGCTGAAGCTGACGTCACTTAGCTGCGGATAGACTTTAGCGAAAAACTGGCGATGTGAACGGATGGCGCGCTCGGTTTGAGCAGCGGTTACGCGCCCGCGCAGGGCGGGAACCACATGCTGACGCAGCAGGAAGCGGCGATCCGCAGTAAACCTCAGCGTAGCGCCCGCGATGGCGTTAACCGGCGTCAGGCCCCAGCTTTCCATTTGCGGCAGCCGGGCCAGCTGCTGCTCGCTAAGCGGCGGCGTCAGGCTGGCGAAGGTCGCCATCGCCGCCTGGCGTCTGATGCCGGGCAGCAGGTTCGCCGAGAGCGCATTGGTCGCCAGCATTATCTTCGGCGCCCGCACCAGTCCCGTTGGCGTATAAACCGTGGCGAGACGATCGTAGCTGATATCCAGCGCCGGGCTGTGGTAGTAAAGACTGACGTTTTCCGGCAGCGTCTGCGCCAGGCCCGCTACCAGCAGCGCTGGATTCACCAGCACCGTATCCGGAGTAAAGATGCCCTGCTGATAGAATTGCGTTCCCAGCCGATCGCGCAGCGCCTGCGCATCCAGCCGCTGATAGCTTTCGCCCATCTGCTCCAGGCTGGCGCAGTAGTCCTGCAGTATCCGCTCCTGCCCGCTTGCCGCCTGGCAATGATATTTACCGGCCTCTTCCCAGTCACAGGCGATATGGTGCTCATCCACCAGCTTTTTCAGGCGCGCCTTGCCCGCCTGCAGCAGCTTGCGCCAGGCGTGCGCCTTTTGCAGTTCTGCGGTTGAGCTGCCGATATTGTGCGGAAGGCCGATGATAAAGCCGGAGTTCCTGCCGGAGGCGCCTTCATAGGCCGTACCGGCCTCCAGTACTACGATTTTCTTTTCAGGATGCAGCGTTGCCAGCCGCCGGGCAAAAGCCAGGCCGGCAAAACCCGCGCCGATAACCACCCAGTCGGCGTCAACCGCGGTAGTCAGTGCAGGAAACAGCGCAGGCTGCGGATGCTGGCTCAGCCAGCCGGATATATTCTGATTAAGCGGTATCGCGTTCATAGCCCTTCCTTTGGTGAGGTTACTCCAGAACTGGAGTGTACCACCCGCAGGCAGGGGCGTTAATCAGGCGATATTAAGGTATTTATGCGTTTGCATTGAGAGGCGCCAGTTGCGGGCGATACAGGTAGCAATACAAAGCCGCGTGGCATCCTCTTTCTGGCTGATCGGCTGCAGCGCGACGATACGCGTCTTACTGTCCGACAAACCGGCCAGCAGCGCATCCAGCGCATCGATATCGCGCTGGCGGGCAACCGGATGTTTAATCTCATCGGCGCGCAGCAGCGCCTGCTCCAGCACGTCGTAGCCGCCGCGCATATTCACTTTAGGCGAGACAGTGACCCAGGTTTGCGACGTGCAGCGCACCGGATGGGTGCCGCTGGTTTCAATCTGGCAGCTGAAGCCCGCCTGCTGTAGCGCTTCGGTCAGCGGGGTGAGATCGTGAATGCAGGGTTCGCCGCCGGTAATTACCACGTGGCGGGCGGTCCACTGCTGCTCAGCGATGGTTCGCAGCAGCGCATCGGCATCGGCGGCGCCCCAGGCATCGCTTTCCACGGTTTTAATCAGAATATCGCCCAGCGAAGTTTCCCGATCGGCCAGTTTGTCCCAGGTATGTTTGGTATCGCACCAGCTGCAGCCCACCGGGCAGCCCTGCAGGCGGATAAAGATTGCCGGAACGCCGGTGTAATAACCTTCGCCCTGCAACGTCTGGAACATTTCATTAATCGGGTACTGCATGATGGCCTCGCGCTGGACAATAAGGCCGCAGATTATGGCAGATGAAAGGAGGGACGCCAAACGCCATTGACCAAAAAGACACAAACTGAAAACAAAAAAGCCCCGTCAAAACGGGGCCTGCAGGCACAGCGGCGAATCTCTTCACCGCTTAGCGGGTCAATTACTGACCTTTGATTTCTTTAAGACCGTTGAACGGCGCTTTCGCACCCAGCGCTTCTTCGATACGAATCAGCTGGTTGTATTTAGCAACGCGGTCAGAACGGCTCATAGAACCGGTTTTGATCTGGCCAGCCGCAGTACCTACCGCCAGGTCAGCGATGGTAGCGTCTTCGGTTTCGCCTGAACGGTGAGAGATAACGGCGGTGTAGCCGGCATCTTTCGCCATTTTGATGGCAGCCAGGGTTTCGCTCAGGGAGCCAATCTGGTTGAATTTAATCAGAATGGAGTTAGCGATACCTTTTTCGATACCTTCTTTCAGGATTTTGGTGTTGGTTACGAACAGGTCGTCGCCCACCAGCTGGATTTTGTCGCCCAGCACTTTGGTCTGGTAAGCGAAGCCTTCCCAGTCAGATTCGTCCAGGCCATCTTCGATGGAAACGATCGGATACTGTTTGGTCAGATCTTCCAGGAAGTGAGTGAACTCTTCAGAGGTGAACGCTTTGTTGCCTTCGCCAGCCAGCACGTATTTACCATCTTTGTAGAACTCAGAAGCCGCGCAGTCCATCGCCAGGGTAATGTCTTTGCCCAGCTCGTAGCCTGCTGCTTTTACCGCTTCAGCGATAACCGCCAGCGCTTCGGCGTTGGAACCCAGGTTCGGCGCGTAGCCGCCTTCGTCGCCAACAGCGGTGTTCATGCCTTTGCCTTTCAGCACTTTTGCCAGGTGATGGAAGACTTCAGAACCCATACGGATAGCTTCTTTAACGCTGGAAGCGCCAACCGGCTGGATCATGAATTCCTGGATGTCGACGTTGTTGTCGGCATGTTCACCACCGTTGATGATGTTCATCATCGGCAGCGGCATAGAGAATTTGCCCGGCGTACCGTTCAGTTCAGCAATGTGCTCATACAGCGGCATGCCTTTTGCTGCGGCTGCAGCTTTGGCGTTAGCCAGGGAAACCGCCAGAATCGCGTTAGCACCGAAGTTAGATTTGTTTTCAGTACCGTCCAGGTCGATCATGATTTTATCGATGTTCGCCTGATCTTTGGCATCTTTGCCCAGAATGGCTTCAGCGATCGGACCGTTTACTGCCGCAACTGCTTTAGTGACGCCTTTGCCCAGGAAGCGTGATTTGTCGCCGTCACGCAGTTCCAGCGCTTCGCGAGAACCGGTAGAAGCGCCTGACGGCGCGGCAGCCATACCGACAAAACCGCCTTCCAGATGAACTTCAGCTTCAACAGTCGGGTTACCACGTGAGTCGATGATTTCGCGACCGATGACTTTAACGATTTTGGACATTAGTTTTTCCTCAGTACAAGTTAAGCTAAAACTCAGACAAACAGCGCGCGAACCTGCGCGCGCCGTTATGAAACTCTTACTTCACTTGATGCTTCTGGTACTCGCTTGCCGCCTTCACAAAGCCGGCAAAGAGCGGGTGACCATCGCGCGGCGTTGAGGTGAATTCCGGGTGGAACTGACACGCAACAAACCACGGGTGGTTCGGATTTTCAATAATTTCAACCAGCTGGTTATCGCCAGAGCGCCCTGCGATACGCAGGCCGGCCGCTTCAATAGGTTTCAGCAGCATGTTGTTGACTTCATAACGATGACGATGACGTTCAACAATGGTTTCGGAGCCGTAAAGCTGGCGCACCAGGCTGTTTTCCGTCAGCTGGCACTGCTGGCTGCCGAGACGCATGGTGCCGCCCAGATCGCTCTGTTCGCTGCGTACTTCCACATTGCCGTTTTCGTCACGCCATTCGGTGATTAACGCCACCACCGGATATTTACAGTCTGGCACAAATTCAGTGGAGTTGGCGTCCGCCATACCGACGACGTTACGAGCGAACTCCATCAGCGCCACCTGCATGCCCAGGCAGATGCCCAGATAGGGAATGTTGTTTTCACGCGCATACTGGGCAGTCAAAATTTTGCCTTCAATACCGCGCGGGCCGAAGCCGCCAGGCACCAGGATCGCATCCAGGCCTTTCAATACTTCCACACCGCGAGATTCTACATCCTGCGAGTCGATTAGCTTGATGTTTACCGTAACGCGATTTTTCAGGCCGCCATGTTTCAGCGCTTCGATGACCGATTTATACGCATCCGGCAGTTCAACATATTTGCCCACCATACCGATGGTGACTTCGCCGCCAGGATTGGCCTCTTCGTAGACGACCTGTTCCCATTCAGCGAGATTCGCTTCCGGCACGTTCAGGCTGAATCGTTTACAAATATAATCGTCCAGCCCCTGTGATTTCAACAGGGCAGGAATTTTATAGATGGAATCAACATCTTTCAGCGAGATAACCGCTTTTTCCGGTACGTTACAGAACAGCGCGATTTTGGCGCGTTCGTTGGCCGGTACGGCGCGATCGGAGCGGCAAATCAGCACATCCGGCTGGATACCGATAGAGAGCAGCTCTTTTACCGAGTGCTGAGTAGGCTTGGTTTTTACTTCGCCCGCCGCGGCCATGTAGGGGACCAGCGTCAGGTGCAGATAAAGGGTGTGTTCGCGTCCTACATCAACCGCCATCTGGCGGATAGCCTCAAGGAACGGCAGCGATTCGATATCACCGACGGTACCGCCGATTTCTACCAGCACCACGTCATGGCCTTCGCCGCCTTCAATGATGCGTTCTTTGATGGCATTGGTGATATGCGGAATGACCTGAATGGTAGCGCCAAGGTAGTCGCCGCGGCGTTCTTTGCGCAACACCTCAGAATAGATGCGGCCAGTGGTAAAGTTATTGCGACGCGTCATTTTGGTGCGAATGAAGCGTTCGTAGTGGCCTAAATCGAGATCGGTTTCAGCGCCATCATCGGTGACGAATACTTCACCGTGCTGAGTGGGGCTCATGGTACCCGGATCGACGTTGATGTACGGGTCCAGCTTCATGATGGTCACGTTCAGGCCACGCGCCTCAAGAATGGCTGCGAGGGAGGCTGCGGCAATGCCTTTACCCAGAGAGGATACGACCCCGCCGGTCACAAAAATATAGTTCGTTGTCATGCTGAACCTGAGAGTTGAGGTTTAAAGACGGTGGAATAACCAGGACGGGAAAACAGTATACCGGATTCACCTCCCCCCTACAATTGATCATTCTCCGCCGCCGCGACTGCTCGTGACGGCATACCTTAACGAAGCCGATCGCAAAAAGGGTTGATTTGCGTCATGAGCGATACGCATTTTCCACCAAAAGCTGAAACGAGTAAGCGAAAAGCTGTTTTGCCAGGCTGATGCAGTATTTTATGCTGGCAAATCGGGGGATTAACTCAGGTTAGCGGTCAGTCGGGGCCGGGCGAGCTGATGGCATTAAAAACTATCCTGAGCGGATTAGACAAAGAGCGGTTCAGCGACAGAATGGATGGTGTTAAAAACTAACCGGGGCCGGTCAGGCAAAGCGCGGGTCACGGCGGGATAGATGGTGTTAAAAACCGCCCGGAGCCGGTCAGGCAAAGCGCGGGCCAACGGCAGAATAGATAATGTTAAAAACCGCCCGGAGTCGGTCAGGCAAAGCGCGGGCCAACGGCAGAATAGATAGTGTTAAAAACCACCCGGAGCCGGTCAGGCGAAGAGCGGGCCAGCGGCGGAACGGCATGAATCCATCCTGGAGCCTCCGCCCGCGCCGTCCATGGCGCGGGAGGTCCGCCTTATGTCCCGCGCTTCGCCCTCCCTTAAGATCGGACTAGCGAAACCTGACCTCAGGAAAACATCATAAAATGGTTATAACTAGCTCCCTGTGCAGACAAACCTTCAACATCTATCTTTGTTTAGCTCCGGCAAATTATCACCTGAAGTCAGGGAAGCGGGGAAAGGCCGCAAAGTAAAGCCTCCGCGTCAGGGATGACGCGGCGGAGTCTCCAGGGATGGATTGACGACGTCTTTACGTCGCGGCCTTTCTCCCGCTGACGGCTGCGGAGCGGTTTTAATGAGTATCAAAAGATCTCCCGACGGATGACATAAACGCGCGAATTCCATCACGGGCAAAACTCAACAATCCATCGCCTGAAGTCTGGGAAGCGGGGAAAGGCCGCAAAGTAAAGCCTCCGCGTCAGGGATGACGCGGCGAAGACTCCAGGGATGGATTGACGACGTCTTTACGTCGCGGCCTTTCTCCCGCTGACGGCTGCGGAGCGGTTTTTAAAACCCACCGCCTCTACCGGCTGGACGCCTTCTCACCGGCTTTCACCTGCTGCCAGGCGGCCTCCATCTGATCCAGCGACGCCTCGCTCATCACCATCCCCTGCGCGGCTATAATTTGCTCAACCTGACGAAAACGACGCTCAAACTTCACGTTCGCCTTCTGCAAAGCCGTCTCCGCCTTCGTGCCCAAATGCCGCGCCAGATTTACAGTGGCGAACAGCAAATCGCCGACTTCCTCCTCCAGCTTCGCTTCATCCACCACTGCCTGCTGCGCCTCGTGCATCACCTCATCAATCTCTTCATGCACCTTATCCACCACCGGCCCCAGCGACGTCCAGTCGAAACCGACATTATGACAGCGCTTCTGGATCTTCTGGGCGCGCATCAGCGCGGGCAGCGCCTGCGGAATATCGTCCAGCGCCGAATGCTGCTCCTTCTTCGCCCGCTCCTGCTGCTTAATCTGCTCCCAGTTACGCAACGCCTCCTCGCTTCCCGCCACCTGCGCATCGGCAAAAATATGTGGATGACGCCGCTCCAGCTTATCGGCGATGCCGCGACAGATATCCTCAAAGCTAAAACGCCCTTCTTCCTGCGCCAACTGCGCATAGAACACCACCTGAAACAGCAGATCGCCTAACTCAGCGCGCAGATCTTCATAATCCTCGCGCTGAATAGCATCCAGCACCTCATAGGTCTCTTCCAGCGTATAGGGAGCAATGGTGGCGTAAGTTTGCTGACGATCCCAGGGGCAGCCGTGTTGCGGATCGCGCAGGGTCTGCATAATAGCCAGCAGACGATCAAGAGCAGTCATAATAAAACCTTAGGTAATAAGCGGATACCGGCATGAACGTAACAGGCGCGTTCATGCCGGTCAATTAATGCAGACGTCGGGCGTCGATGATATCAGGCACCTGATTCAGGCGCGCCAGCACGCGCCCCAGTACCTGCTGATTGTAAATCTCAATATCCATATCAATAGTTGCCAGCTGCTTACGCGTATCGCTGCGGCTCGATACGCCCAGCACATTAACCTTCTCATTGGCGAGAATAGTGGTAATGTCGCGCAGCAGCCCGCTACGATCGTTAGCCGTTACGCGCACCACCAGCGAATAGCCGCTGGAGTAGCTCTCGCCCCATACCGCGTCAACTATACGCTCCGGCGCGTGGGACATCAGCTCCGCCAGCTGATCGCAATCGGCACGATGAATGGAAATACCGCGCCCCTGGGTAATAAAGCCCACGATATCGTCGCCCGGAATCGGCTGACAGCAGCGGGCAATATGGTGCATCAGATTGCCTACGCCCTCGACCACCACGCGCCCGCTCTCTTTACCGGAGCGCGGCGGCGTATGAGATTTTTGCGTCAGCTGGCGCAGCGCTTCGCGATCTTCCTCCTCGGCGCTCGGCTTATTCAGCTTCGCCTGCAGAAAATTCACCATCTGATTAAGACGAATATCGCCGCCGCCAATCGCCGCCAGCAGCTCATCAAGCGTGGTGACGTTATAGCGCGGCAGCAGCAGCTTCTCCGCCTCTTTCAGACTGATATCCAGATGGCTCAGCTCGTTATCGAGAATCTGCCGCCCCGCCGCAATATTCTTATCGCGATCCTGTTTACGGAACCAGGCATGAATTTTCGAGCGCCCGCGGCTGGTAGTCACATAGCCGAGATTGGGATTCAGCCAGTCGCGGCTGGGATTCGGCTGCTTCTGGGTAATGATTTCAATCTGATCGCCCATCTGCAGCTGATAGGTAAAGGGCACGATGCGTCCGCCGATTTTAGCGCCGATACAGCGGTGGCCGATATCGCTGTGGATATGGTAGGCAAAATCAAGCGGCGTAGAGCCAGCCGGCAGATCGACCACGTCGCCTTTCGGCGTAAACACATAAACGCGATCGTCAAACACCTGGCTGCGCACCTCTTCCAGCAGCTCGCCGGTGTCCGCCATCTCTTCCTGCCAGGCGATCAGCTTACGCAGCCAGGCTATCCGCTCCTCATGGCCCTGCGCGCCGCGCGTCTGGCCGCCGGCTCCCTCTTTATACTTCCAGTGCGCGGCAACGCCCAGTTCCGCATCTTCATGCATCTGTCGCGTACGGATCTGAATCTCTACCGTTTTGCCGCCCGGCCCCAACACCACGGTGTGGATCGACTGATAGCCGTTTGGCTTCGGATTCGCTACGTAATCATCAAACTCATCCGGCAGATGGCGATAGAGCGTGTGTACAATGCCCAGCGCGCCGTAGCAGTCCTGCAGACGTTCGGCAACAATACGCACCGCGCGCACGTCAAACAGCTCATCAAACGCCAGCGACTTTTTCTGCATCTTGCGCCAGATGCTGTAGATATGCTTCGGACGCCCGTAAACCTCCGCCTTCACCCCCTCGCGCGCCATCTCCGCGCGCAGGTTCTCGACAAAGGATTCAATATACTGCTCGCGATCGATGCGGCGCTCGTGCAGCAGCCGGGCGATGCGCTTATATTCATCGGGATGGAGATAACGGAAGCAAAAATCCTCCAGCTCCCACTTCAGCTGGCCGATGCCGAGGCGGTTAGCCAGCGGCGCATAGATATTGGTACACTCCTTGGCCGCCAGCACGCGCTCATCTTCCGGCGCATCCTTCATTTCACGCAGATGGGCGATACGTTCCGCCAGCTTAATTACCACGCAGCGGAAATCCTCTACCATCGCCAGCAGCATCCGGCGCACGTTATCTACCTGCTCTGAGGCCATCGAATCGTTATGGATGGCTTTCAGCTGGCGAATGGCGTCCATATCGCGCACGCCGTGCACCAGCGAAACGATCGCTTTGCCGAAGGTTTCCTCCAGCGTCTCCTCGGAAACTACGTTGGCATCCGCCAGCGGGAACACCAGCGCAGCGCGCAGGGTATCGTTATCCATGCTGAGCATCGAGAGAATTTCCACCATCTCAATGCCGCGCCACAGCAGCAGCGACTGTTCGGGATGCGCCTGCGTGGCGGCCTCGCAGTAGCGCCAGGTATCGGCCAGACGTTCACTTGATTGCGGATTAACGATCCCCAGGCTGGTGATCCATTGATCGAGCGCGAACTCGCCAGCCGTATTCAAATGTGCGCTTCTTACCGCAACCATAACCTCTCCTGGCAACCTGTAAAGATACTTACGTTTTACTGAATAACACCATGGATTCAAGGTGGCTCGTCTGCGGGAACATATCGAGCATCGCCACCCTTTCCAGGCGATAACCGGCCGACAGCAGCACCTGGCTGTCCCGGGCAAGTGTAGTTGGGTTACAGGAAACATAAACCACGCGTTGCGGCGCGAGTTTAGCGATATGCTGCATTACGCCGCCCGCACCGGCACGCGCGGGGTCCAGTAACACCTTATCAAAACCGTGCGCCGCCCAGGGCTGACGCGTTACATCTTCTTCCAGGTTCTCATGAAAAAAAGTGATGTTTTCCAGACCATTCAGCCTGGCATTATACGCACCTCGCGCCGTTAAAGCTGCTACACCCTCCACACCCACGACATTTCCTGCAATTTTTGCGGCTGGAATTGTGAAATTTCCCATGCCGCAAAACAGATCCAGCAGGCGATCCTGCGGCTGCAAATCGAGCCATGCCAGCGCCTTCGCCACCATTTTTTGATTTACCGCGTCGTTCACCTGAATAAAATCGCGCGGGTTAAAAGTTAACCTCAGCTGATGAGACTGATAACAGGGCCAATCGCCGCTTACCTGCTCCGTCTGTTCGCTATCCGCCGCCAGAAACAGCGCCAGCCCGTGCTGATACGAAAACCGTTCCAGCTTTTGCCGATCCGCGGCGCTTAGCGGATCGAGATGGCGCAGCACCATCAGCGGGCCGTTGTCCGCCCGCACCAGCTCAACGTGCCCCAGCCGCCGCACCGCCTGTAGCGATGCCAGACATTCTCTTAGCGGCAGCAACAGGCTTTCCAGTTCAGGCTGCAAAATGGGGCAACAGTCGATCGAAACCAGCTCACTGGAAGCGACCTTGCGAAAGCCCATCTGCAGGGTCTGCGTTTTGGCCTGATACTGCAGGCCAAGGCGGGCGCGGCGGCGATAGCCGTAGGCCGCGTCGCCGATAATCTCATCCACCGTCGTCTGTCGCCCGGTCTCGCGCGTCAAAAGATGAGCCAGCGCGTCGGCCTTGCTCTGCTGCTGCAGCGTCTGGGAGGCGTGCTGCTGCTGGCAGCCGCCGCAGGTGCCGAACCAGCGGCAGCGCGGCGCGACCCGCTCCGGGCTGGGCTGCAAAATACGCTGCGCTCGTCCGCGGGCGTAGTGGCGTTTATCCTCCAGCAGCGCCACCTCTACCTGCTCGCCCGGCAGCGCGCCGCTGACAAACAGCGTTTTACCCTGATGACGCGCCACGCCCTGCCCGAAAGCATCGAGTTCGTGAATAGTGACGGTTATTGTTTGCCGGGTCGTCACACGCCGTTTTGCGGAGTAGAATTGCGCCATAGTGGAATAGGATCTCTGAATAATTGCTACGCGAAGTGATGCCTGCTTTGCCGCATCACTGCCCGTAGGGAATTGTCTCATACCGGACTATCATGACCAAATACAGCCTGCGGGCAAGGATGATGATTTTAATACTGGCGCCGACCCTGATGATTGGTCTGCTGCTCAGTACATTTTTTGTGGTGCATCGCTACAATGAACTACAGCGGCAGCTGGTTGATGCCGGCGCCAATATTATCGAGCCGCTGGCGGTTTCCAGTGAGTATGGCATGACGTTTCACAGCCGCGAATCGGTGCGTCAGCTGGTCAGCCTGCTGCACCGTCGCCACTCTGATATCGTGCGCGCCATCACAGTGTTTGACGATAAAAATCAGATTTTCGTCACCTCCAATTATCACCTCAATCAGAACCAGCTGCGCCTGCCCAGCGGCGCCAGCCTGCCAAGCCTGACGATGATTGAGCGCCACGGCAACGCGATGGTGCTGCGCACGCCGGTAGTCTCTGAGAGCTACTACCCCGATGAGTCGCCGGGACGGGACGCCAAGCCGACCGGCAATCCGCTGGGCTATGTGGCGATCGAGCTGGATTTACAGTCGGTCAGGCTACAGCAGTATAAAGAAATCTTTGTTTCCACCCTGCTGCTGCTGTTTTGCCTCTGCATCGCCATGATGTTCGCCTATCGGCTGATGCGCGACGTAACCGGGCCGATACGCAATATGGTCAGCACCGTAGACCGTATTCGCCGCGGCCAGCTCGATAGTCGGGTTGAGGGCTATATGCTGGGCGAGCTGGATATGCTGAAAAACGGCATCAACGCCATGGCGATGTCGTTAACCGCCTACCACGAAGAGATGCAGCAGAATATCGATCAGGCGACTTCCGATCTGCGCGAAACGCTGGAGCAGATGGAGATTCAAAACGTCGAGCTGGATCTGGCGAAGCGACGCGCGCAGGAAGCGGCGCGTATCAAATCCGAATTCCTCGCCAATATGTCGCACGAACTGCGCACGCCGCTTAACGGCGTGATCGGCTTTACGCGGCAAACGCTGAAAACGCCGCTCACCTCTACCCAGCGCGACTACCTGCACACCATTGAACGCTCGGCCAATAACCTGCTCAGCATCATTAACGACGTGCTCGATTTCTCCAAGCTGGAGGCGGGCAAGCTGGTGCTGGAGTCGATTCCTTTCCCGCTGCGCGCCACGCTGGATGAAACCCTGGTGCTGCTGGCGCCTTCGGCCCACGATAAAGGGCTGGAGCTGACCATCAACGTCCAGAGCGAGGTGCCGGATAATGTGATTGGCGATCCGCTGCGTTTACAGCAAATTCTGACCAACCTGATCGGCAACGCGGTGAAGTTTACCGAGCGCGGCAATATCGATATTCGCGTTGAGAAGCGCGGCCTGAGCAACAACAGCGTCGAGCTGGAAGTTCAGGTGCATGACAGCGGCATCGGCATTGCGGAACGGCAGCAGTCGCAGCTGTTCCAGGCGTTCCGTCAGGCCGACGCCAGCATTTCGCGCCGCCACGGCGGCACCGGGCTCGGCCTGGTGATTACGCAAAAGCTGGTTAACGAGATGGGCGGCGAAATCGCCTTTCACAGCCGGCTGAATCAGGGATCCACCTTCTGGTTTCACGTCAGCCTGGCGTTAAACCCCAACGCCGCCAGCGATCCGCGCGCGCTGGACGATCTGCGCGGCAAGCGGCTCGCCTATGTCGAAGCGAATCCGGCGGCGGCGCAGGCGGCGCTGGATATGCTGAGCACCACGCCGCTGCAAATCAGCTACAGCCTGACGCTGGAAGGATTGACGGAATCGCACTATGACATGCTGCTGGTGGGGCTGCCCATCAGCCAGCGCGCCGAAAGCATCACCTCGCAGGCGTTTATCAACAGCCTGACGGCACGCGCCGACTGCGTCATCATGGCGCTGCCCAGCCAGATGCTGTTGCAGGCGGAACAGTTGAAAAGCAACGGCATCGACGCCTGCCTGTGCAAGCCGGTTACCCGCACGCGGCTGATACCGATTATGCTCGATCTGCACGCGCGCAAACGCTATGACCTGCCCGCGCGCGCCCTGCTGCCGCTGACGGTGATGGCGGTGGATGATAATCCGGCCAACCTGAAGCTGATCGGCGCTTTGCTGGAAGAGCAGGTGGAGCATATCGTGCTGTGCGACAGCGGCGAAAAAGCCATTGCGCTGGCGCAGCAGCAGGAACTGGATATTATCCTGATGGATATTCAGATGCCGGAAATCGACGGTATTCGCGCCAGCGAGCTGATTCGCGAACTGCCCCAGCATGCCAGCACGCCGATTATCGCCGTTACCGCTCACGCTATTGACGGCGAGCGCGGGCATCTGATTAAAGCCGGCATGAATGACTACCTCGCCAAACCGATAGATGAGATAAAACTAAGCCATCTGCTGGCGCGTTACTCCTCCTCGCTGCAGCAGCCAGCGCTGGAGGCGCCGGTCATTTCGCCCTCTCTCGACTGGCAGCTGGCGCTGCATCAGGCCGCTAACAAGCCCGATCTGGCGCGCGATCTGCTGCAGATGCTGCTCGATTTCCTGCCGGAAGTGCGCGAACAGGTTGAACAGTGCCTGGCGGAAAATCGCCTGCACGGGCTACAGGAAATCATTCATAAGCTGCACGGCAGCGCCAGCTACAGCGGCGTGCCGCGTATGAAGCAGCTGTGTCGACAAATAGAACACAGCCTGCGGCTCAGCGGCGACGTCGCCTCGCTGGAGCCAGAGCTGTTAGAACTGCTGGATGAGATGGAGAATGTGGCGCGGGAGGCGCGCCACATATTGAGTCAGGCCTGATCGAGCATCCGGCCGATTTTCAGGGTGGCGGCGATATTACGCGCCGTCATACGTACGTTTTGCGCGGCGTTATCCAGCGCCTCTTCCAGCGTACAGATGGAGTAGATAACGCTGTAAACCGCATCCAGCCCGTGCTGATGCACAATGCCGACGTCGGCGGTCAGGCTGCCGGCAATGCCGATTACCGGTTTGTTGTAGCGCTTCGCTACCTTCGCCACGCCGATCGGCACCTTGCCATGCACGGTTTGGCTATCGATACGCCCTTCGCCGGTAATCACCAGCGCGGCATCCCGCACCAGCGCGTCCAGACCCAGCGCCTCGGTAACGATTTCAATGCCGCGCCGCAGCTCCGCGCGGCAGAAAGCGTGCAGCGCCGCGCCCATGCCGCCCGCCGCGCCGCCGCCGGGAACGCGCAGCACGTCAATATCCAGGTCGCGCTGGATAACCGCCGCGTAGTGCTCCAGCGCCGCATCCAGCCGCGCCACCAGCTCAGGCGTCGCCCCTTTCTGCGGGCCGAAAACGGCGGAGGCGCCCTCTTTCCCGGTAAGCGGGTTGGTGACATCGCAGGCCACTTCAAAGCGGCACTGTTGTAAACGCGCATCCAGGGTACTGATATCAATACGCGCCAGCTGCGCCAGCGCGCCGCCGCCATAGCAGATCTGCTCATCTTTTTCATTGAGCAGCTGCGCGCCTAAAGCCTGCATCATGCCGGCGCCGCCGTCGTTGGTGGCGCTGCCGCCAATGCCGATAATAAAACGTTGAACGCCGCGATCCAGCGCGTTGCGGATCAGCTCGCCGGTTCCCCACGAGGTGGTTACCAGCGGATCGCGCTGCGCGGAGGGCACCAGCTCCAGCCCGCTGGCCGCCGCCATTTCAATAAACGCGCAGCTCTCATCGCCGGACAGGCCGTAAAACGCCTCTACCGGTTCGCCCAGCGGCCCGGTGACGGACAGCCTGACGATTTTTCCCTGCGTCGCCGCCACCATCGCCTCCACGGTCCCCTCGCCGCCATCTGCCACCGGCAGCTTGACGTACTGGGCATCGGGGAAGATCGCACGAAAGCCGTTTTCAATCTCCGAAGCGACCTGCAGGGCGGATAAACTTTCTTTATACGAATCCGGTGCAATAACGATTTTCATAAATAGTCCGAGCGCTGTTGAGCTGGCCGCAGCCAGAGAACGAAGCCGGTCAATCTGACCGGCGACATAACCGGGCGGCTGACTAGCGTGAAACTTCAACCTTCGCTAATTTTTCATAATAGCAGGCCAGCGCGCTGTGGTCGGAAGTGCCCATGCCATCAGCCTTCAGCGCCTGCATCATTTCCATTACCGCGGCGGTCAACGGCAGCTGAGCGCCCACGCCGTGCGAGGTATCCAGGGCGTTGCTGAGATCTTTAATATGCAGATCGATACGGAAACCCGGCTTAAAGTTGCGATCCATCACCATCGGCGCTTTAGCGTCCAGCACCGTACTGCCTGCAAGACCACCGCGGATGGCCTGATAAACCAGATCCGGGTTCACGCCCGCTTTGGTCGCCAGCGTTAACGCTTCGGACATCGCCGCAATATTCAGCGCCACGATCACCTGGTTAGCCAGCTTGGTCACGTTGCCCGCGCCGATTTCGCCGGTATGCACCACGGAGCCAGCCATCGCCTTCATCAGATCGTAATGGGCGTCGAACACCGCTTTATCGCCGCCGACCATCACGGAAAGCGTACCGTCGATCGCTTTCGGCTCGCCGCCGCTGACCGGCGCATCCAGCATTTTGATGCCTTTTTTCGCCAGCGCTTCAGAGATTTCGCGGCTGGCCAGCGGCGCGATGGAGCTCATATCGATCAGCACCGTACCGGCTTTCGCACCGTCGATGATGCCGTTTTCGCCCAGCGCCACTTCCTTCACATGGGGCGAGTTCGGCAGCATGGTAATGATGACCTCACACTGTTCAGCGACTTCTTTCGGCGTTTTCGCTGCGGTCGCGCCCAGCTTAACCAGCTCAGCTTCGTTTTCCGCGCTGAAGTCGCGTACCACCAGTGAATAGCCCGCCTTCAGCAGGTTTTTACTCATCGGTTTGCCCATGATGCCCAGGCCAATAAATCCAACTTTCATCATCATTCTCCTCGTAAATTATTTTTTGAAACGATCGCAAAGCGCCTGCGTCGCAGCGCGGAAGACGCCCAGATCGCTGCCTACGGCGACAAAGGTCGCGCCCCACTCCAGGTAGCGGCGCGCATCCGCCTCCACCGGCGCCAGAATGCCGCTCGGCTTACCGCCAGCTTTGGCGCGTGCAAAAATATGCTGAATCACTTTCTGTACTTCAGGATGGGACGGCTGTCCCAGATAACCGAGCGCGGCGGAAAGATCGCCCGGACCGACGAAAATGCCGTCCACGCCGTCAACGGCAATAATGCTGTCGAGGTTATCCACGCCCTGCTGGCTTTCAATCTGCACCAGCACGCTGATATTGCTGTTGATATCGCGGTTATAGTCCGGCAGGGTGCCGTACATATTGCTGCGGTGCGCTACCGATACGCCGCGGATGCCGGCGGGCGGATAACGCGTAGAGGCCACCGCCCGGCGCGCTTCTTCTTCGCTTTCCACAAACGGAATCAGGAAGTTATAGAAACCGATATCCAGCAGACGCTTAATAATCACCGGCTCATTGCAGGGCGGCCTGACCACGGCCGCGCTGCTGCTGCCTTTCAGCGCCATCAGCTGCGGCACGAAAGTGGTGACGTCATTCGGCGCGTGCTCGCCATCCAGCACCAGCCAGTCAAAACCCGCCAGGCCCAACACTTCCGTTGTAATGGGATTAGCCAGCGCACACCAGCTGCCGATCAACGTTTCACCGCTCAGCAGGCGCTGGCGAAAACGGTTGGGATAGGATGAGTGACTCATTCTGTTACCTCTCAGTTAGGCGCGCTTAGCGCACCAGGCATGGCTGTTTATTGTTAAAGGTCCAGTTCGGAATCAGGAACTGCATCGCCTGCGCATCGTCGCGCGCGCCCAGACCGTGCTGCTTATACAGCTCGTTCGCTTTCATTACCTGATCCATATCCAGCTCAACGCCCAGGCCCGGTTTCTGCGGCACCTGCACCAGGCCGCCTTTGATTTCCAGCGGCTGTTTGGTCAGGCGCTGGTTGCCTTCCTGCCAGATCCAGTGGGTATCGATCGCCGTAATGGCGCCAGGCGCGGCGGCGGCAACGTGGGTAAACATCGCCAGCGAAATATCGAAATGGTTGTTGGAGTGCGAGCCCCAGGTCAGGCCGAACTCATGGCACATCTGCGCCACGCGCACCGAACCCTGCATGGTCCAGAAGTGCGGATCGGCCAGCGGGATATCGACCGACTGCAGCGATAGCGTATGCCCCATCTGACGCCAGTCGGTAGCGATCATATTGGTGGCGGTCGGCAGCCCGGTGGCGCGACGGAATTCCGCCATCACTTCACGCCCGGAGTAACCCTGTTCGGCGCCGCACGGATCTTCCGCATAGGCCAGCACGTTGCGCAGCTGCTTGCCGAGGCGAATCGCCTCTTCCAGCGACCAGGCGCCGTTAGGATCGAGGGTAATGCGCGCTTCCGGGAAACGTTTCGCCAGCGCGGTAACCGCCTCAGCCTCTTCGCTGCCGGCCAGCACGCCGCCTTTCAGTTTAAAATCGTTGAAGCCATATTTTTCGTAAGCCGCTTCCGCCAGACGCACCACCGTTTCCGGGGTCAGCGCCTCTTCATGGCGCAGGCGATACCAGTCGCAGCTGGCGTCCGGCTCGCTCTGATAGGGCAGCGTGGTTTTACGACGATCGCCGATGTAGAACAGATAGCCCAGCATTTCAACCTGGTCGCGCTGCTGCCCGTCGCCCAGCAGGCTGGCGACGTTAACGCCAAGGAACTGCCCCAGCAGATCGAGCAGCGCCGCTTCGATGCCGGTTACCACATGGATAGTGGTGCGCAGGTCAAAAGTCTGATTACCGCGTCCGCCCGCATCGCGATCGGCAAAGGTGGTGCGCACTTTGCCGAGCAGGTTTTTATATTCACCGATGGTATGACCGATAATCAGCGCCGCGGCTTCTTCCAGCGTCTGGCGAATTTTTTCGCCGCCGGGGATTTCACCTACGCCGGTATGGCCTGCGTTATCTTTGATAATCACGATGTTGCGGGTAAAGAACGGCGCGTGGGCGCCGCTCAGGTTGAGTAGCATACTGTCGTGACCGGCAACCGGGATTACCTGCATTTCAGTAATTTTTGGCGTAGCGTTCTGTTGGCTCATGGTCGATTCCTTGTGCTTACTTACGCCCGAACACCGGGCGCTTGCGATCAAATTTCCAGCCGGGGATAAGGTACTGCATCGCGGTCGCGTCATTGCGTGCGCCACCCGGCAATTTTTTATAGAGTTCATGCGCCTGCTGCAGGCGCTCCCAGTCCAGCTCAATGCCGAGGCCGGGCTTCTCAGGTACGGCAATCTTGCCCTGACGAATCTGCAACGGCGCTTTAGTCAGGCGCTGATCGCCCTCCTGCCAGATCCAGTGCGTATCAATGGCGGTAGGTTTACCCGGCGCAGCCGCGCCGACGTGGGTAAACATCGCCAGCGAAATATCGAAGTGGTTATTGGAGTGGCAGCCCCAGGTCAGGCCCCACTCGTCGCAGAGCTGCGCCACGCGCACCGCGCCGCTCAGCGTCCAGAAATGCGGATCGGCGAGCGGGATATCGACGGCGTTCAGCATGACCGCATGCTGCATTTCGCGCCAGTTGGTGGCGATCATATTGGTGGCGACCGGCAGGCCGGTGGCGCGGCGAAACTCCGCCATCACCTCGCGCCCGGAATAACCCTGTTCGGCGCCGCAGGGATCTTCCGCATAGGTGAGAATATCCTGCGTGCCTTTGCAGAGTTCAATCGCCTCATCAAGCAGCCAGGCGCCGTTGGGATCGACGGTGATGCGCGCCTCCGGGAAACGTTTTTTCAGCGCGCGCGCCGTCTCAATTTCCTGCTCGCCCGGCAGTACGCCGCCCTTCAGCTTGAAATCTTTAAAGCCGTAGCGATCCTGCGCCGCCTCGGCCAGCCGCACTACCGCATCGCTATTCAGCGCTTCCTGATGACGCAGGTGATACCACTGATGCGTCGCCTGCTCGCCGCTGAGATAGGGCAGATCGGTTTTGCGCCGGTCGCCGATATAGAACAGATAGCCCAGCACCGTTACTTCGTCGCGCTGCTGGCCGGGGCCGAGCAGTTCCGCTACCGGCACCTTAAGGAACTGGCCGAGCAGGTCGAGCAGCGCCGCTTCCAGCGCGGCCACCGCATTGACGCGCAGTTCAAAAGTCCAGGCGCCTTTACCGAAAGTATCGAAATCGGCGTGCTGGTTGCCTTTGTGCACCTGCTGCACCAGCCGGTTCATACGGCCCACTTCATGACCAACCACCTGCGGGATGGCGTCGGTCAGCGTCTGATAAATGGTTTCTCCGCCTGGCGCCTCGCCCAGCCCGGTATGGCCGGCGCTGTCGGTCAGCACCACGATATTGCGGGTAAAGAAGGCGCTGTGGGCGCCGCCGATATTGAGCAACATACTGTCGTAACCAGCGACCGGTACTACCTTCATATCAGTAATGACGGGCGTGCTTTGCGTACTCATCATCGTTCCTCAGGCTGTTTTTTTCAGTTCGATACGTTTGATATCGCCTACCAGCACCAGATAGCTAAGCACCGCTACCAGCGCATGGATGCCGACATAAATCAGCGCGCCGTTATAGGAGCCCGTTGAGGCGATGATGTAGCCGATAGCCACTGGCGTAACGATGCCGGAGATATTACCGAACATATTGAACAGACCGCCGCTCAGGCCGCTGATCTCTTTCGGCGCGGTATCCGCCATCACCGCCCAGCCCAGCGCGCCGATGCCTTTGCCGAAGAAGGCGGTCGCCATAAAGAACACCACCACCCACTCGGTTTCGACGTAGTTACAGGTCACCATAGAGATGGAGAGCAGCATACCCAGCACGATCGGCGTCTTACGGGCGATATTCAGCGAGCCGGTTTTACGCATCAGCCAGTCGGAAATTACGCCGCCGAGCACACCGCCCATAAAGCCGCAGATGGCCGGGATGGAGGCGATAAAGCCCGCTTTCAGAATCGACATGCCGCGCGCCTGCACCAGATAGACCGGGAACCAGGTAATAAAGAAGTAGGTCAGGGCGTTGATACAGTACTGGCCAAGATAGATACCGAGCATCATGCGCGAGGTGATCAGCTGGCGAATCTGCGCCCACTTCTCGCCCCGGCTCAGTTTCGTTTGCTCTTTCTTCGCATCCATATTGATCAGCGCGCCGCCTTTTTCCATATACTCCAGTTCGGCGCGGTTAACGCTCGGATGATCGTTCGGATCGTGAATGACTTTCAGCCAGATAAAGCTGATGATGATGCCAAGACCGCCCATAAACCAGAACACATGCGCCCAGCCCACCTGCGCGGTCAGCCAGCCCATGATCGGCGCGAAGATAACGGTGGCGAAATATTGCGCCGAGTTAAAAATCGCCACGGCGGTGCCGCGTTCATGCGCGGGGAACCAGGCGGCGACGATGCGGCTGTTGCCGGGGAAGGATGGCGCCTCGGCCAGCCCCACCAGGAAGCGCAGCGTAAAGAGCGCGATAATCACGCTGAAGCCTTCAAAAATATCGACGAATCCCTGTAACAGGGTAAACAGCGACCAGATAAAGATGCTCCAGAAATAAACGCGTTTCGAACCAAAACGATCGAGCAACCAGCCACCGGGGATTTGCCCGATAACGTAAGCCCATGAGAACGCAGAGAAGATATAGCCCATGCCGACCGGATCGAGTCCGATATCCTTCGCCATTTGAGAACCGGCAATGGATAAGGTGGCGCGGTCGCCATAGTTGAATGAGGTGACGATAAACAGCATCACCACGATCCAGTATCGTGCGTTAGTCCTTTTTTCTACGGCACTTTCCGCCTGGCTGTATGAATTCATGATGCACTCCTGAAATATAGCGGTACGCTACTTTCCACTCTGACTGCATACACAACATGTTGAGTATCAGAATGAGGTTGGGTTAAACACGGTGATTATTATTCGTTAGCAAAAACGGTTATATACAGCGCAGCTGATCCACCTGTCGTCGAGCTTGGGGAAAAGTATATGGAGCGCACCTCGCCAATTCACTGGACGAACGCCCCACATTTAGCGCCTTAATACGTTTAAATTAATGCAGTTGCCTAATCGACTGCGGCATTGCTCACGAATTCATCTTTTTCAGGGGCATCAACAGGAAGCCAGAGCGGCTGCGGGTTGGGTTTGTGACCATCTTCACTTGCACTTGTAGCGTCGCCAGAAAAGAAGGCGTAACAGGCGGATAAAATCGTTCATTTGCATAATGCTGGCTGGGTTTTCCCTCCTTATACTGGCTGACAGCAAAAACAGTAATACCGTATGCGCCTGCGCCGTTTCCCCTTTTGACTTTTCCGTTTACTGGAAACCGAAACAATGAAAACGATTCGTGAAGAAACACCGCGTTATATTCGGGTGCACGCCGATGATAATGTTGCGATCGTGGTAAATGACAACGGCCTCGCTGCGGGCGCCGTTTTCCCATGCGGGCTGCAACTGACAGAGCATATACCGCAGGGGCACAAAGTGGCGCTGACGCCTATCGCCCGCGGCGCGGCGATACGTCGCTACGGCGAAATCATCGGCTATGCGCTGCGCGATATCCCGCAGGGCAGCTGGATTGAAGAATCGCTGGTGGCATTGCCGGAAGCGCCGCCGCTGGAGAGCCTGCCGCTGGCGACGCGCGTTCCGGAACCGCTGCCGCCGCTGGAAGGCTACACCTTCGAAGGCTACCGCAACGCCGACGGCAGCGTCGGCACCCGCAACCTGCTGGGCATCACCACCAGCGTTCACTGCGTGGCGGGCGTGGTGGACTATGTGGTTAATATTATCGAGCGCGAACTGCTGCCGCGTTACCCGAACGTCGATGGCGTGGTCGCCCTCAATCATCTGTACGGCTGCGGCGTGGCGATTAACGCGCCTGCGGCGGTAGTGCCGATCCGCACTATTCATAACCTGGCGCTGAACGCCAACTTCGGCGGCGAAGTGATGGTGGTCAGCCTCGGCTGCGAGAAGCTGCAGCCGGAAAAACTGCTGGCCGCCAGCGGCGACGACGTGCAGGCAATATCGATAGGCGAAGAGGATATTGTGCGTTTGCAGGATGAACGTCATGTCGGCTTTGAAGCGATGGTGCAGGAGATCCTGCGCGTGGCCGATCGCCACCTGCAGCGGCTGAACCAGCGCCAGCGCGAAACCTGCCCGGCCTCCGAGCTGATTGTCGGCATGCAGTGCGGCGGCAGCGACGCCTT
Source organism: Mixta tenebrionis (assembly GCF_006517625.1). Taxonomy (GTDB): domain Bacteria; phylum Pseudomonadota; class Gammaproteobacteria; order Enterobacterales; family Enterobacteriaceae; genus Mixta; species Mixta tenebrionis. The sequence continues at coordinate 76,715 of NZ_VHQI01000007.1, forward strand.
CTCCGGGGTTACCGCTAATCCGGCGGTCGGCTTCGCCTCCGATCTGCTGGTGCGCTGCGGCGCGACGGTAATGTTCTCTGAAGTCACCGAAGTTCGCGATGCGATCCACCTGCTGACGCCGCGCGCGGCAGACGTAGCGACCGGAAAACGGCTGCTGGAGGAGATGGCCTGGTATGATGAATACCTGAGCCAGGGGAAAACCGATCGCAGCGCCAACCCCTCGCCGGGCAACAAAAAAGGCGGCCTGGCGAACGTGGTGGAAAAAGCGCTCGGCTCCATCGCCAAATCGGGACGCAGCGCCATTGTCGAAGTGTTATCGCCGGGCCAGCGCCCGACCAAACGCGGCCTGATTTATGCGGCGACGCCCGCCAGCGATTTCGTCTGCGGCACGCAGCAGATGGCCTCCGGCATCACGCTGCAGGTATTTACCACCGGACGCGGCACGCCTTACGGCCTGGCGGCGATTCCGGTAATAAAAATGGCGACGCGCACCGCGCTGGCGACGCGCTGGCACGATCTGATGGATATCAATGCGGGAACTATCGCCACGGGCGAGGAAACCATTGAGCAGGTGGGCTGGCGTCTGTTTGAAATGATTCTGGATATCGCCAGCGGGCGGCAGCAAACCTGGTCCGACCGCTGGGGTATTCGCAACGCGCTGGCAGTATTTAACCCGGCCCCGGTAACCTGAGGCCGAATAGCGGAGCGGAAAGTATCAGAGCAGCTTGCCCCAGTTTTCCACCCAGGGCGAGGTGACGCTTTCCGGCTCCGGCGTTTCCATCGCATCAACCAGCAGCAGCTCGCCAATCCGCGTTGCGCCCTGCTCCTGCAGCTGCGCATCGAAGGTTTTTCCCGCGCCGCAGAAGTTTTCATAGCTGCTGTCGCCCAGCGCAATTACGCCGTAGCGCAGCTGAGGCTGATGGCCCAGCTTCTCTTTAACCGCATGGTACAGGCCGGCGATGCTGTCCGGGAAATCGCCCTGTCCGGTGGTGGAAGTAACAATCAGCGCGGCTTTATCGCTGTACTGCCGCCAGTCGTCGAGGCTGGCGTCCTCAAAAATCGTTACCTCATGCCCCTGCTCGCGCAGAATGGGCTCAGCCTCTTCCGCTACCAGCAGCGCGTTGCCGTAAACCGTGCCGACGAAAATACCTATCTGCGCCATAACCTTCTCCCTTATTGTGGTGTCCTATCCTGACCTGGCTGTGGATCAAACTCAACCCTGGGAAGATCGGGGAGACAGTGCTGCCAGCCAAACTGCTGCATCAGCCGCTGCCAGACGGCGTCCAGCCCGGCGCGAATCACTAACGGCTCGCCGGTTACCGGATGATTAAGCGCCAGGCTGCTGGCGTGCAGCATCAGGCGGCCACAGCCGAAATGCTGCGCCGCGCCGCGATTTTGCCGCAAATCGCCGTGGGTGGTATCGCCAATAATCGGATGGCGCAGATGGGCAAGATGACGCCGTAGCTGATGCTTGCGTCCGGTAGCGGGCTGCAGCTCAATCAGGCTGTAGCGCGCCGTCGCGTAGCGTCCGATAGCGACCGGCTGTTCCGTAATCGCCAGCCCGCGCCAGTCGGTAACGGCCTGCTGCGGCCCCTTATCCGGCGCGGCGTACTTATCGCCAATCTTATCCAGTTCCTCGGTAAGCGGATAATCGAGCCGATCGGCGCCCTCCAGCCAGCCGCGCACTACGGCGTGATAGGTTTTCACCATCCGGTGCTGTTCAAACTGCTGCGCCAGCAGGCGCCCCACCTCGCTGGAAAGCCCCATCAGCAGCACGCCGGAAGTAGGACGATCGAGACGGTGAGCGGTAAAAACGTGCTGACCGATCCGATCGCGCACCGTTTGCATTACCACGACTTTTTCTTTGCGGTCCAGCCAGCTACGGTGCACCAGCCAGCCAGCAGGCTTATTCACCGCTACCAGCCACTCATCCTGATAGATAATTTCCGGCATTAGCGACCTGCGGCGACAAACAGCGCATCGAGCGCGTTAAGATGCCCCAGCAGCTCCTCGCGGCACGCTATATCCGCCGTCAGCGACATCTCATAATAGGGCGCGATAGCGAAGTTCTGCGGCAGCGCCGCGCCGGCGTCCAGCAGCGCATGCATCCGCGGGATCAACACCCACTGCAGCCACTCCAGCGGCTGCATGGTATCGAGAAAAAAGGGCTGCGTGCTGGCAAAAGCGGCGGCGGCGGGCGCATCGCTCTGCCACAGCGCCTGCGCTTTCAGTAAGGCTTCAACCGCCAGTAAACCCTGGCGAACCTGATGTTCTCGCTGCATGGGCATCCTCACAACGGGGGAAATTTTCGGGGCGGCAAGCATAGCATCGGCGGGCGGCGGGGAAAATGCGCGGCACAAAAAAAGGGAGCACTGTTTTACAGTGCTCCCGGTTCGTTTGCAGCTATCCTGCTACTTCGACGCTCCCTGCTCTTCCTTGAAAACTTTTCCCTTTTGTCTTCCTGACATATCGCCTTCCTGGCGATGATCCTTTGGCTTTCCTGGCCCGCCTGTCATCCTGACCGGCTCCCATTCTCCATCCTGGAGGTGTCCCTGTCGTCCCATCCTGGAACTTACCGCTTCATCCTGAAGCTATCCTTTTAACGCAACATCCTTTGCGGAACCATCATCCTGATGAACGCCTTCCATGACGTTTTCCAATCCACGGATTCCCTTTCCGATGAAGCTCATTTTGCCTTAGCCGGCCCAGGAAACAAGCTACCTTTTCCTTTAACAACAACTCCTGGTATAAGTCTGAAAACCCTGGCATCACTAAGTTTATGATTTACATTATCTTCACAAAAAGAACTTCTGATTTTCTGCTTTTTGTCCTGGCGATCTCTTACAGTCGTTGTGAGACATATCTCACAAACCCACAAGGCAATCTCTTAAAAACGGTCACTAAACGGTTGTAAATTATTGAGAAATGTCTGAATATTCGCTGCCAGAATTTGGCGTTTTGGCGTTCCCAACGTTTCAAGAATAACTTCTCCGTTTAGATTACACAGAGAAATCACATCCAGATCAGATTCAGTGGTTGCAATGAAAAGCGTCGGAGTTTGTTTCAGACGCCTTTTCATCACTAAATGCCCAATCAGGTTTTCCTGAACACGCACAAAATCGTCCTCACTCCAGATCTGAAGTAGCGTGATGGGTTGCCGATCCAGCATCGCTGGCATATCGCCCGCATATTGCGTTGTATAATAACTCACCAGCGCGGGCTGCAGCTGCAGATCCAGCGCCCGCTCCACTGCGGCCAGATGCGGCTCGCCGTCAAAAGGCCGCGGCTGCCATATTACGCCATCGTCGCGCTGCTCTACCACGCAGGGGGAAGGAATACCGTAAAGCTCCTTGCTGAAAGGAAGATGCCCACGCTGCTGTTGCCACTGCTGGCAGTAACGCTGGGTAAACGCCCTGAGCGCAATAGCGGTCTGATCATTCATTTTTTTACTCCAGGCCGTCTGGGTTACACTTACAGCCTTTATTTTCCGTTTCTTGTTACAGGAAAGACGCATGCGCCTTTCCGGGTGGATTTGAGGTTACGCTATGTCTTGCTACGAACAACATCAGGCGCTTGCCGGCCTGACTCTGGGAAAACCCACCGCCTATCAGGATCGCTATCAGCCAGACCTGCTGCAGGGGGTTCCCCGTTCGCTTAACCGCGAGCCGCTGGGGCTTTATCCCGATAATCTGCCTTTTCATGGCGCAGATATCTGGACATTGTATGAGCTCTCCTGGCTGAACGCGAAAGGCGTGCCGCAGGTCGCCATCGGCGAAATCTCGCTGCGGGCTGACAGCCTTAACCTAATCGAGTCGAAGAGTTTCAAGCTATATCTTAACAGCTTTAATCAGACGCGCTTCGCCGACTGGGGCGAGGTGCGCCAGACGCTGCAGCGCGATCTTAGCGCCTGCGCTCAGGGCGAGGTCAGCGTAGCGCTGTTTCGCCTGCAGGAGATCGAAGGCCAGCCGATAAGCCAGTTCGACGGCATCTGCATCGACGAACAGGATATCAGCATTGACGATTATCAGTTCAACGTCGATTACCTTGCCGACGCTGCAGGCGCAGAGATAGTGGAAGAGACGCTGACCAGCCATTTGCTGAAGTCCAACTGCCTGATTACCCATCAGCCGGACTGGGGCTCGGTACAGATTCGCTACCGCGGCCCGCGCATTAACCGCGAGGCGCTGCTGCGCTATCTGGTCTCGTTCCGCCACCATAATGAATTTCACGAGCAGTGCGTCGAGCGCATTTTTAACGATCTGCTGCGCTTCTGCCGTCCGCAGACGCTGACGGTTTACGCGCGCTATACGCGCCGCGGCGGGCTGGATATCAATCCGTGGCGCAGCAATACCGATTTCCAGCCGGGCCATACCCGTCTGGTGCGCCAGTAAACTGCGGCGCGGCTCGCAGGACGCTCTTTTGTGACAGGAATCAGTTGAGAAACTACGCAGGAGAAGGCTACTCTGACGGACAGCGGCGGCAGCGCGCCACCGCTCAGGGATTTTCTCGTCACCGTGCGGCATTGCCGGCGGCACGGTGTCACTTATCACCCCGGCGGGTGTAAAGGAGCTCACTTGATTACACATATCAGCCCACTCGGCTCGATGGATTTGCTCTCGCAGCTGGAAGTCGACATGCTGAAGCGTACGGCCAGCAGTGACCTCTACCAGCTGTTTCGTAACTGTTCTCTCGCGGTACTTAATTCCGGCAGTCAAACCGACAGCAGCCATGAACTGCTCTCCCGTTTCGAAAACTTCGATATCAACGTGCTGCGCCGCGAGCGCGGCGTTAAGCTGGAACTGATTAATCCGCCGGAAGAGGCGTTTGTCGATGGACGCATTATCCGCTCCCTGCAGGCCAACCTGTTTGCCGTGCTGCGCGATATTCTGTTCGTCAACGGCCAGCTTTCCACCGCCGGCCGCTTTCACCAGCTCAATCTGGAAAAATCAGCGCACATCACCAACCTGGTCTTTTCTATTCTGCGCAACGCGCGCGCGCTGCATATCGGCGAAGATCCTAATATGGTGGTCTGCTGGGGCGGTCACTCCATTAACGCCGCCGAATACCAGTACTGCCGTAACGTCGGTACCCAGCTCGGCCTGCGTGAGCTGAATATTTGTACCGGCTGCGGGCCGGGGGTAATGGAAGCGCCGATGAAAGGCGCCGCCGTGGGTCATGCGCAACAGCGCTACCGCGAAGGGCGTTTTATCGGCCTGACCGAACCCTCAATCATCGCGGCGGAGCCGCCTAATCCGCTGGTGAACGAACTGATTATCATGCCGGACATTGAAAAACGTCTGGAAGCCTTTGTGCGTATCGCGCACGGCATCATTATTTTCCCCGGCGGCGTCGGTACGGCGGAAGAGCTGCTTTATCTGTTGGGCATTCTGATGAACCCGGAGAACAGCGATCAGGTACTGCCGCTGATTCTTACCGGGCCGAAAGAGAGCGCCGACTACTTCCGCGTGCTGGATGAATTTATCGTCAATACCGTTGGCGAACAGGCTCGCCGCTATTACCGCATCATTATTGACGATGCGCCGGAAGTGGCGCGCCAGATGAAAAAAGCGATGCCGCAGGTAAAAGAAAACCGGCGCGAAAGCGGCGACGCCTACAGTTTTAACTGGTCGCTGCGCATCGAGCCCGATTTACAGGTGCCCTTCCTGCCGACCCATGAAAATATGGCGAACCTGAACCTTTATCCCCACCAGTCGCCGGAAAAACTGGCCGCCGCGCTGCGGCGCGCGTTTTCCGGCATCGTGGCGGGCAATGTGAAAGAGGTGGGGATTCGGGAAATCAGGCAGAAAGGCCGCTATAAGCTGCACGGCGATCCGGCGATAATGCGCCGCATGGATGATTTGCTGCAGGGCTTTGTCGCTCAGCACCGCATGAAACTGCCGGGCACCGCCTATATCCCCTGCTACGAAATTATCAAATAATCACGGTACGGGCGGCATGACGCGGCCCGTCTTTTATTATGACTATTCACTTACTGATTGTTGACGCGCTAAACCTCATCCGCCGCATCCACGCCGTGCAGGGCAGCCCGTGCCGGGAACGCTGCGTTGCCGCGCTGCATCAGCTGCTGGCCCATACGCGCCCCAGCCATGCCGTTGCGGTTTTCGACGATGAACTACGCCGTGAAGGCTGGCGACATCAGCTGCTGCCCGATTATAAAGCGGGCCGCCCGCCGATGCCGGAGGATCTCCAGCAGGAGTTGCCGGCCCTTCAGGAGGCGTTTCGTCAGGCTGGCGTCGCCTGCCGGGCCGCAGAAGGCGATGAGGCCGACGATCTGGCCGCCACGCTGGCGGTAAAAGTGGCGCAAAGCGGGCATCAGGCTACTATCGTTTCCACCGATAAGGGATACTGTCAGCTGCTGGCGCCGGAAATTCGTATCCGTGACTATTTTCAGAAGCGCTGGCTCGATCAGCCGTTTATCGATAGCGAATTTGGCGTCTCGCCGGCTCAGCTGACCGATTACTGGGGCCTGGCCGGCATCAGCAGCAGCAAAATTCCAGGCGTTGCGGGCATCGGTCCTAAAAGCGCCAGCCAGCTGCTCCAGCAGTTCGGCTCGCTTAAGGCGATTTATCAACAGCTGGATGCCGTACCGGAAAAGTGGCGTAAAAAGCTGACGGAACAGCGCGATATCGCCTTTATCAGCCAGCAGGTCGCTACGCTACGTACCGATCTGCATCTCAACGGCAACCTGAAAGATTTACGCTATATGGCAGCAAATAAGCCGCATTTCTGAATGGCGCAGAACGGAATATAATCGGTTACGTGCTACGATATTAAATAAGCGCAAAAAAAAATGCTGGTCGCGTGACCAGCATCAGGCTATATGGAGAATATACTCGACATAATTCGCATTGCATTAAGCGGCTATATCCTGAAACTTCGAATACTTATCCTGAAGGATAATAATTCGGCAAGAGATGCCAGCGCCTGACGCAGCTTAAATTATCAGGAGTATATGGGACGATTACTTAGAGGTAGGACCGCAGCCGCCAATTACCTTAGAAATAGAGATGGCCGGATGCAATAAGTAATCATAGTCACAGTTTTTCTCTTTATTATAGACGCTGCCGGTGCAGCCGCTCAGGGTAGCAACCACGGCTGCCAGGACAGCAATTTTAATAGCCTTATTCATTATGAGTTCCTTTTTTGGAAGACAATTCCATCAAAAACAGAAAGATGACACGTAAAGTGCCAGCGCTGGTAATAAAACAACAAACCGGAAAAGGTGTCAACTCAATAAGCTGATAAATATGGCACGGGGCAACATAAAATTTATCCGCCATGCTTAATATCACAAAAAGCCGGCTAATATAGCCGGATTATTGTACAGAAAAATTAATTGTATAAGCTGGAATGAAGCGAGGAAAATAACTGACGCAGAGGAAACAGGTTAGTCAAAATATAATTTCATCGCTAACCAATTAATTTACGGCGCCGCGTTATCCGCCCGCGCCGATAAAATAATATCGCGCATTCAGCGCTCGTCACGGCGCCCCGGCTGCGCGCCCCAAATACGGCGTATATGTACCGTTACCTCTTCACGATCGTGATAAAGCTGACGCGCCTGAATCTGGGCGTTAATACCGTTTTCCTGCAGCTTTTCCTGCACCATCGCCAGATTCTGCGTTACCTCTTCGTAGCGTTTTTTCATTGGCAGCTTCAGGTTAAAGATCGCCTCACGGCACCAGCCGTTAATCAGCCACTCCGCCATCAGGCTGGCGACGCGCACCGGTTTTTCCACCATATCGCATACCAGCCAGCTGATATTGCTGCGCGTCGGGCGAAACTTAAAGCCGTCCTCACGGTGGTGCGTCACCTGCCCGGTCTCCATCAGGCTCGGCGCCATCGGACCATTGTCCACCGCATGCACCATCATGCTGCGTTTCACCAGCTGGTAGGTCCAGCCGCCGGGACAGGCGCCCAGATCGACCGCATACATGCCGCTCGCCAGGCGTTCGTCCCACTCGTCGGCGGGAATAAAGACGTGAAACGCCTCCTCCAGCTTCAGCGTGGAGCGGCTTGGCGCGTCAGACGGGAATTTAAGCCGCGGGATACCCATAAAGAACGGCGAATTGTTACCGGGAAAAGAGTAACCAACGTAGCAGTGGCCGGAAGCGATAAAGAACACGTGCACCACGGGCCGCTTCGCGCTCTCATAGTTCAGCAGGATATTTTGCTGACGCAGCGCCGCACGCAGCGGAACGGTGAACTTACGACAAAATTTCAGCAGCTCTTTCGCTTCGTTGGTGTCCGGCACCTCAACCCGCAGCTCGCCGCCCTTCTCTACCGCGCCGTTCAGCATCGCAACGATGGGCGCAATGCGGTCTTCAGGCGGCAGATCGCGCAGCAGCTCGCCAACCACCAACATTTGACGGGCGAAAATCAGTTCGCTGAAAGGCAGCTCGCGCGCCAGCTTATCGGCATCGGTCGCCTCGTAGCACTCAAACAGCACGTAGCCCGCATTCTCTTTTACCCTGGCAAAACCATAAATCTCGCGCTGCGCCGCCTTATCGGTAATTTCCGCCGCACACTCTTTCTCAAACCCGGAACGGCAATACAACAACACTTTATTCATGGCGATCGGCCTTTCTCTTCAGACGCAGCGCGCCAATTAACATTAAAATCCAGCCGATCAGAAAGCAGGTGCCGCCGATCGGCGTAATAAATACCCACATTTTCAGGTGGGAAAGCGCCAGGCAAAAAAGGCTGCCGCTGAACAGCACCACGCCCAGGGCAAGAAAGGCGCTGCTCCAGTAAAACCAGATATTCGCACGGCGCAGCATCGCGGCGGCCAGGCCGATAATCGCCAGCGTATGCCAGGCCTGGTAATCCAGTCCGGTATGAATCCAGGCCATTTCGGTCGGACCAAGAGACTGACTAAGTACGTGCGCACCAAATGCGCCAAAAGCGACAAAGAAAAAACCGCTGATGGCTGAAAAAATCAACATTGCACGACTGGACATCGAACGATCCTCGTTAACATAACGCGCCGGGTCACTCCGTCGCGGAAAAATAGGTTAGCTGGCGTAGCGGAAGCGGAATTTTTCTTGCTCGCTTGCGGCTTTCGCCAGGATCCACTGCCGAAAGGCGGCTATTTTACCCAGTTCTGCCTGGCTGTCATGACAAACCAGATAAAAAGCGTTTTTACTGACCAACACATCATTAAACGGGCAAACCAGGCGCCCCGCTTCGATTTCGCTTTGCGCCATTACGTTGTTTGCCAGCGCCACGCCCTGACCATGGATCGCCGCCTGTAATACCATAGCGCTGTGGCTGAAAATCGGCCCCTGCTGAACGTTAATGTGCTGCAAGCCTAGCTGACGAGTATAGGATTGCCAGTCGCGCCGCGACGCATCATGCAGCAGAGTAACATGCTCAAGATCGGCGGGCGTTTTCAATGGCTTATCTCCGATCAGCAGCTGCGGAGAGCAGACCGGCAGCAAATACTCGGCGTACAGTTTTTCTACGCGCAGTCCCGGCCAGTTGCCGCGCCCGTAGAAGATCGCCACGTCCACGTCGTCAGCCAGCTTCTCTTCCTCTCGATCCACCGCCTGGATACGCACATCGATCCCCGGATAAGCTGAGTTAAAGCTGGAAAGGCGCGGCACCAGCCACTGAATAGCGAAGCTCGGCAGCAGGCTTACGGTCAACGCCCCTTTCGCGCTGCGCGCCTGTAGCTTGCGCGTGGCGTCATTGAGCGCGGAGAAAATCTCTTTAATATCCAGATAGTAGCTTTGACCTTCCTCGGTCAACAGCAGCGAACGATTACGCCGCCGAAACAGCTTCAGACCAAGAAAATCTTCCAGAGATTTAATTTGATGGCTGACCGCGGCCTGCGTAACAAACAGCTCCTCAGCCGCTTTGGTAAAGCTGAGATGACGCGCTGCAGCATCAAAAACGCGCAAAGCATTAAGTGGTGGAAGACGTTTTGACATGGTATCCAGGTCTTGGCTGAAATAGTTTGACGCAACCGCTTAAGGACGGTTTACGTATTAGATTTTTTTATCCGAGCCATTATAAATTGTCCGTTGAGTAAGCTCCAGCAAATACCTATAGTTGCCGCACTTCCTGAGCCGGAACGAAAAGTTTTCAGAATAAGCAGGGAACTGCTGATGTCGGAGGGCTTTTGGCTTGTGGTCGTGATGTTGTGTTTGCAATTTGATCTGACGCTTTTCGGATCGGGTAGCGTAGCTACCATTTATTCCTGTAGATTTACCCTGTCTGTCCATAGTGATTTTAACAGCACCGCAAACTGCGGTGCTTTTTTTTGGCTGCGGTTTACTGCCCCATCTCAACCATTTCTTTCACATCGGCACGGTTAATTTGCTGCTCATTGCCATAGGCGTCTTTATAGCTGATCATACCGGTATCATCATCTACCATAGGCTTACCATCGGCAACAATGGTGCGACCGTCATTGGTGTGCATCACGTAATTGCTGGAGCAGGCTGCTAAGGTAAAAGTCATGGCGCAAGCGGCCAGTACTGCGGCGAGTTTTTTCATTTTTCATCTCCTTGCAGATCAAATGCGATAGCCCCTCCGCCAGCGACCGCAGCGCGCCTCTGGCCGCTGCCTGCGCGACGCGACGGAGAGTAAACAGTTTAAACCTTGCCTATTGAGCATAACGGGTTTTTGCTGTATCGCCAGCAGCTTAGCCGAATTTCATCCTGCTCCTGGGCCGTCAAAGCCATACACTTACCGAATGAGAACAGCATGACCTTATTTAATCCTGCGTATTTTCGCCAGCAATTCCCGGCGCTGGCCGATGCCGGCGTCTATCTGGACAGCGCCGCCACTGCGCTAAAGCCGCAGGCGGTAATCGACGCAACGCAGCACTACTACAGCCTGAGCGCCGGTACCGTCCACCGCAGCCAGCATGCCGCCGCGCGTAAGCTTACCGAACGTTACGAAAGCGCGCGGGCGCAGGTTGCCCGTCTGATCAACGCGCCTGACGCGCGCAGCATCATCTGGACGCGCGGCACCACCGAAGCGATCAACCTGGTGGCGCAAAGCGCGCTGCTTCCTCTGCTGCGGCCGGGCGATGAGATTCTGGTCAGCGAGGCGGAGCATCATGCCAACCTGGTGCCCTGGCTGATGGTGGCGCAGCAGAGCGGCGCGCGCGTGGTGAAATGGCCGCTGGGCGCGGATCGGCTGCCCGATATGGCGCAGCTGCCCGCCCTGCTGAATGAAAAAACCCGCCTGCTGGCGCTGGGGCAGATGTCCAACGTTACCGGCGGCCAGCCCGATCTGGCGCAGGCGATCCGCCTTGCTCATGCGGCGGGCGCAAAAGTGATGGTGGACGGCGCGCAGGGCGTGGTGCACTGCCCGCCTGACGTACAGGCGCTGGATATCGATTTTTACGCTTTCTCCGGCCATAAACTTTACGGCCCGATGGGCATTGGCGCGCTGTATGGCAAAGCGGAGCTGCTGGCGGCGATGTCTCCCTGGCAGGGCGGCGGCAAGATGCTGAGTCAGGTCGATTTCTCCGGCTTTACGCCACAGCCGGTTCCCTGGCGCTTCGAGGCGGGCACGCCGAACGTGGCGGGCGTTATCGGCCTGAGCGCGGCGCTGGAGTGGCTGGAACAGATCGATATGCAGGCGGCGGAACGCTGGAGCAGCGACCTTGCGGGGCTGGCTGAGGAGCAGCTGCAGCAGATTCCCGGCTTTCGCAGCTTCCGCTGCGGCGCATCCAGTCTGCTCTCTTTTGATATCGCCGGCTTGCACCACAGCGATATCGTCACGCTGCTGGCGGAAAGCGGCGTGGCGGTGCGCGCCGGTCAGCACTGCGCTCAGCCGCTAATGGCGGCGCTGGGCGTCAGCGGCACGCTGCGCGCCTCTTTCGCGCCCTATAATACCAGGCAGGATGTCAATGCGCTGGTACGCGCCATCCAGCACGCCTTTACCCTATTGACCGAGTAACTATTATGACGCTTATCGCCCCGCATCCCTTTGCAGAACTGATTACCGTAACGTCGTTGAAAGAGAAGTTTGCCGCCTGTCACGGCTGGGAAGAGCGCTATCGCCAGTTAATTTTGCTGGGGAAACAGCTGCCGCCGCTGCCGGAGGCGCTAAAAAGCGCGGAAATTGAGCTGAGCGGCTGCGAAAACCGCGTCTGGCTTGGACATCAGCGTCTGGCTGACGGCACGCTGCACTTCTATGGCGACAGCGAAGGCCGCATCGTACGCGGCCTGCTGGCGGTGCTGCTTACCGCGGTGGAGCGACAGCCCGCTGATGTACTGCTGGCGCAGGATCCGCTGCGGCTGTTTGACGAACTGGGGCTGCGCGAGCAGCTCAGCGCCTCACGCAGCAGCGGGCTGGATGCGCTGGCGCAGGCGGTGCGCGCAGCGGCTAGCGCTGACGCGCCGCCTTCGCCATCATCTTCTTAAGCGCGTGCGACACCGCCATAAAGCCGAAAGTGGCCGTTACCATGGTAGCGGCCCCGAAGCCGGAGGCGCAGTCCATGCGCTTCGGCCCTTCTGCCGTGCTGCGCGAAGCGCACACGCTGCCGTCCGGCTGCGGATAAACCAGCGCTTCGGTAGAGAACACGCAGTCGATACCCAGTTTGCCTTTGCTGTTCTTTACTACGCCAAAATCCTGCTTCAGGCGTTCGCGCAGTTTGGCCGCCAGCGGATCCTGAATGGTCTTCGCCAGATCGGCCACCTGAATCTGTCCCGGATCGATCTGTCCGCCCGCGCCGCCGGTGGTCACTACCGGGATCTTATTACGCCGACACCAGGCGAGCAGCGCCGCCTTAGGCCGCACGCTGTCAATGGCGTCGATCACATAGCTGTAGCCGGCGCTCATTAGCCCGGCGGTATTATCGGGCGTAATAAAATCATCCACGCAGTGCACCGTGCATTCCGGGTTGATCGCCAGAATGCGCTGCGCCATCACTTCCGTCTTCGCCTTGCCGACGTTGCCCTGCAACGCATGAACCTGCCGGTTGGTGTTAGTGATGCAGACATCGTCCATATCGATCAGCGTAATGGCGCCGATGCCGGTACGCGCCAGCGCTTCCGCCGCCCATGAGCCAACGCCGCCAATACCAATAACGCAAATATGCGCGTCGGCAAAAAGCTGTAATGCCTCCTGACCATAGAGACGCGCCGTGCCGCCAAAGCGCTGCCGCCAGGCGTCAGAGAGAACTCTCATCAATTAACCTTTGTTGATTTGCTGTCGGCGGGCCAGAACGGCCCGCGACGAAAAGTTTACCGGCTGGCGTTAACCAGCATTGCACTATTATGGCCGTTTTGCGCCTTGCTGAACAGCGTACCGCCCGTGCCCGGCGCGGCGCGCAGGACCCAAACGCGCCCGTAGTGATTAAAGAAGCCCGCCATATGGCCCGCCTCCGGGCCGATGCCCTGATAGATATCGAAGTGCTGCCCCTTAATCGCGCCGCCGACATCCAGCGCCACCATCAGACGCATCTCATACTTGCCGGTAAATTTACCGTCCTGATTCAGCAGCGGCACCTCCGCCAGCAGCGCCGTTCCCGGCGGGATCAGCGCGCGATCCGCCGCTACCGATGCTTTGGCAATCAGCGGCACCGCGCTGGCGCCGCGCACCGGCGTAAAGTTTTCCGGTTTGAAGAAAACGAAAGAGTTATTGGTTTCCAGCAGCGCGCGCACTTCCTGCGGGCTGTGTCTGTCAGCCCAGGCGCGGATCGCCTGCATCGACATATCTTCCCGCTTCACTTCACCGCGATCGATCAGCTCTTTGCCCACGCTGTGGTAGGCCCAGCCGTTTTTGCCCGCATAGCCGAAGAACATCAGCGGGCGCCCGTCGCCGTAGTCAACGTAGCCGCTGCCCTGCACGTCCATAATAAAGTTATCCATCAGCGAATTGCTGTAGCCGATGATATAGCGATCGTCCAGCGCGCCGCGGTAGATTTGCGCCCGGCTCGGCAGCTTGCGTCCTTTACTGCGCGGCGGCATACGATAAAGCGGGTACTGGAATTCGCCCTGGCGCGTATAGCGCGCCTGAATCACCGGCGTGTAATACCCGGTAAACTGCACGTTACCATAGTTATCCACCCCTTCCATCTGATAGGCATCCAGCCCAAACAGCTGCAGCTGGCGCGTATCTCCGCCGGAGAGCAGCCAGTTTTCAATCGCGCTGTAGGTATCACTTTGCTTGCGATATAAAGAAGAAGAGGCGAAGCGGATTTCACTTACCTGATCGCCAAAATCTTTGCCGTTTACCGGACGCCCTTTGGCGTTCGGCTGATTCACCAGCGTCAGCGGGCTATCGATTTTGCCATCTATATATTGCTGACCGCGATCGGTCGGCCTGGAGGAACATCCCGCCAGCAGCGCTAACAGCGCGCCGGCCGCTACATACTTTGCCCAACGTCCTTTCATTCTCATCTCACCTCAGCTGCCTGCCGGGCAAGATAGCAAAGGGGTAATGAGAATGAAATGCGTTGCCGGAAAAAGAGTCATCGATATCGGGTAAGAAAACGGCTGATAGTGGAATTATTCGACAGATAGTAGAATCTTCCTGGTTAATATGCAAAAAAGGGTTGCATCATAAATCGGTAAGAGTATAGTGCGCATCCACGGACGCGGGATGGAGCAGCCTGGTAGCTCGTCGGGCTCATAACCCGAAGGTCGTCGGTTCAAATCCGGCTCCCGCAACCAATTAAGCAGTACAAAGCAAGCTTGTCGTGACGGAAGCGACAACATCCTGACGCGGGATGGAGCAGCCTGGTAGCTCGTCGGGCTCATAACCCGAAGGTCGTCGGTTCAAATCCGGCTCCCGCAACCAACATTAAAACACCCTCAAGGGTGTTTTTTTGTATCTGGCGTTTATTAAAGCGGACCAGAGCAAATGACAAGCATCCACCCCGGCCCGCCAGCTATTTATGCTGCGCCAGCGCCGCCCCTTTTGAGAAATAAGCCTTAATCCCGTTTAAAATCGCCTCCGCTACCTGTTGCTGATAGCGAGCGGTGCGCAGCTTGCGCTCTTCTGCCGGGTTGCTGATAAACGCGGTCTCTACCAGAATCGAAGGGATATCTGGCGCCTTCAGCACCGCAAATCCCGCCTGATCGACGCTGTTTTTGTGCAAATGGTTAATTTTACCGATGCGCGTCAGCACCTCTTTGCCGAATTTCAGGCTGTCGCTAATGGTTCGCCGCTGCACCATATCGAACATCGTATGGTCAAGATAGCGATCGCCGCTTTTGCTGACGCCGCCGATTAAATCGGATTCGTTCTGCGTCTGGGCGAGAAAACGCGCCGCTGTCGAGGTGGCGCCTTTGGTGGAAAGCGCAAAAACCGATGAGCCGCGCGCCGCGCGGCTGGTAAAAGCGTCAGCATGGATGGAGACGAACAGATCTGCCCGCTGCTTACGCGCCTTCGCCACGCGCACCTTAAGCGGAATAAAGACATCTTCATTACGCGTCATATAAGCGCGCATATTCGGCTCTTTATCGATCAGCGCCTTCAGGCGACGGCCGATTTTCAGCACGATATCCTTCTCTTTGGTTTTATGCAGGCCGTGCGCGCCGGGATCCTCGCCGCCATGCCCCGGATCGATCATGATGACGATAGGGCGATCGCGCCCTGCCCGGCCGGGCAGCGGCGCTTCCGCAGGCTGCGTGCGCCCCAAATCGCCCTGGTTATAATCCTTCAGCAGCGCCAGCAGCGGATCGTCCTGGCTGTCGTAGGCCGCATAGAGATCGACCACCAGACGGTGCTTAAAACCGGCGACCGGAGAGAGGGTAAACAGGCGCGGCGCCACGTTCTGCTTCAGTTCCAGCACGATGCGTACCGTATCACGATCGAACTGCCCGACACGCGCCGTTTTAATAAAGGGATCGTTCTTCTGCACCAGCTGCCCAACGCCTTTCAGTACGTGATTCAGCTGCAGATGCTCAATATCAATAACCAGCCGCTCAGGATGGCTGAGAGCGAACTGCTTATATTTCAGGGCTACGCTGGATTCAATCGTCAGGCGAGAATAGCTGGAAGAAGGCCAGATGCGCACCGCCACAATATGACTGTTGGCCGCCAGCCCTACCCGACTGACGCTCAGTAACCACATCGCTCCAGCGCCCTGCAGCAGCCGACGACGGCTGATAACGGGATTTGTTTCGGACATGCCGCTCCAGATACTGTGTTCTGTATAAAAAAAGCCAGGAAAAAAAATGTGGCGAAAACTTTAACCTATTCACTTTTACACTGTCACCCGGAAAAAGCCATAAAATGCAGCCTGTTAACCTTATCGGCAGATTGTATAAGGTGTTAAATTGCGGTAAAAGCCGCTTGCACTCTTCGCTGCAAAAGAATAAAAATACAAAAAAACCGAATATTCATGCAAAAGAGGGTCTGCCGTGAAGGAACGTAGCACTGCACTGGTTCAGGGTTTTCGCCATTCCGTTCCCTGGATCAACGCCCACCGGGGGAAGACATTTGTCATTATGCTGGGCGGCGAAGCCATTGAGCACGAAAATTTCTCCAGCATCGTGAACGATATCGGGCTGCTGCACAGCCTGGGCATCCGGCTGGTGGTGGTTTACGGCGCCCGCCCGCAGATTGATGCCAGCCTGGCGGAGCATCAGCTGGAGCCGGTTTATCACAAGCATACGCGCGTCACCGATGCGCAATCGCTGGAACTGGTGAAGCAGGCCGCCGGCCAGCTGCAGCTTGATATTACCGCTCGTCTCTCCATGAGCCTGAGCAATACGCCGCTGCAGGGCGCGCATATTAATGTCGTTAGCGGCAATTTTGTTATTTCACAGCCGCTGGGCGTGGATGACGGCATCGATTATTGTCACAGCGGGCGCATTCGCCGCATCGATGAAGAAGCGATCCACCGTCAGCTGGATAATAACGCGATCGTGCTTATCGGGCCGGTGGCGGTCTCGGTGACCGGCGAGAGCTTCAACCTGACCTCGGAAGAGGTGGCGACGCAGCTGGCGATTAAGCTAAAGGCGGAGAAAATGATCGGCTTCTGCTCCGAACAGGGCGCAACCGATGATGCCGGCAATATTATTTCCGAGCTTTTTCCCAACGACGCCCAGGCGCGTATTGAAACGCTGGAGCAGCGGGGCGATTATCTTTCCGGCACGGTACGCTTTCTGCGCGGCGCGGTAAAAGCCTGTCGCAGCGGCGTACGACGCAGCCACCTGATCAGCTATCAGGAGGATGGCGCGCTGTTGCAGGAGCTGTTCTCGCGCGACGGCATCGGCACCCAGATCGTGATGGAGTCCGCCGAGCAGATTCGCCGCGCTACCATCAACGATATCGGCGGCATTCTGGAGCTGATTCGCCCGCTGGAGCAGCAGGGCATCCTGGTACGCCGCTCACGCGAGCAGCTGGAGATGGAGATCGACAAGTTCACCATTATCGAACGCGACAATCTGACCATCGCCTGCGCGGCGCTTTATCCCTTTCCTGACGAGCAGATCGGCGAAATGGCCTGCGTGGCGGTACATCCCGACTATCGCAGCTCATCACGCGGCGAAATATTGCTGCAGCGTATCGCATTACAGGCGCGACAGCTGGGGCTGAAAAAGCTGTTTGTGCTGACTACCCGCAGCATTCACTGGTTTCAGGAGCGCGGCTTTACGCCGGTGGATATTGAACTGCTGCCGGAGAGCAAAAAGCAGATGTATAACTATCAGCGCCGTTCGAAAGTGCTGATGGCCGATCTGACCTGACGCTCTGGCGCTACGCGCCAGAGCCGCGAAGAAATCAGAGATCGGGCGCGCTTAGCCGTTCCACTAAACCGCTGCGCCGCTGGGTACGCACCGCTACCGCGCGGGCAAAGATCTGCCGATCGGTATAGAGCGTCAGCTGACGGCGCGCGCGCGTAATGGCGGTATACACCAGCTCGCGCGTCAGCACCGGCAGGTAGTGATTCGGCAGCACCAGCGCGGTATGGTCAAATTCAGAGCCCTGCGATTTATGCACCGTCATCGCCCAGGCGGTATCGTGCGGCGGCAGGCGGCTTGGCTGCACCGCCTTGATCGAGCCGTCCGGCAGCGGAAAATAGACTTTTAACGTATTCCCGGCGTCATTCATCGCCACGCCGATGTCGCCGTTAAACAGCCCCAGCGCGCTGTCGTTGCGCGCAATCATTACCGGGCGCCCGATATACCAGCGGCTCTGCGCCAGCGGACGACGGATTCGCCGCAGCTTCAGTAATAGCCGTTCGATACGCTCATTGAGCCCCGCTACGCCAAACGGCCCCTCACGCAGCGCGCACAGCAGCCGGTAGCGGGAGAAGGCGGCCAGCACCTCTTCCGGCGCCGCGCCGCGCTGTAGCAAAGTAAGATACTCTTCATAACCCGCCACGCCCTGCTCCAGCAGCTGCTGATAATGCTCCGCGCTGCTCAGCTCGCTGCGGCGAATATCGTCAAAGCCGGCGCGAAACACCTTATCCGCCGCCTGCGCATCTCCGGCGTTGACCGCCTGCGCCAGCTGCCCAATGCCGGAACGGGCATCGAAGCGATAGCTCTTTCGCAGCAGACAAATGCTGTCGCGCACGCCGGGCATTCCCGCGCCGTCCGCGCCGTCCAGCTCGCAGCCGGTAAGCTGACGCAGCTGCCTGGCCCGCGCCACGCTGTAGCCCGCTTCGGCGCAGCGGCAAATATCGCCCAGCACCGCGCCCGCCTCTACCGAGGCCAGCTGGTCGCGATCGCCAAGAAAAATAACGCGCGCATGCGGCGGCAGCGCGGCGATCAGATTAGCCATCATCGGCAGATCCACCATTGAGGCTTCATCCACCACCAGCACGTCCAGATGCAGCGGATTACCGGCATGGTAACGCAGACGCTGGCTGTTCGGCTGCGCGCCCAGCAGGCGGTGCAGCGTGGTCGCCTCTTCAGGAAAAGCGGCGCGTTCCGTCTCGCTTAGCGGCAGGCTCTGTAACGCTTTGCCCAGCGACTCGGTCAGTCGCGCCGCCGCTTTGCCGGTAGGCGCGGCCAGCCGGATACGCATTTTTTGCTGCGAAAGACGAATCAGCGCCGCCAGCAGCTTAGCGACGGTAGTGGTTTTCCCGGTGCCCGGCCCGCCGGAAATAACGGAAATATGACGCGTAATCGCCACGGCGGCGGCGATTTTCTGCCAGTCGTCGGGGCGATCGCCGAACAGCTCGTTCAATACCCGCTGTAAATCAGCGTACTCGAAGGCGGGCGCAGGCTGTTCGGCAGCGATAAAGCGTGCCACGCTGCCTTCGCCGCGCCACATGCGGTGCAGGTAGAGACGCTGCTGCGCCACAACCAGCGGCGTCGGCCTGGAGCCGTCGCTTACCGCATGGCTCCGCTGCAACAAACTCTCCCACTCTTCCGGCTCACCCGCCGCCTGCCAGATTTCCGCCGCCAGTTCCGGCTGGCGTCCGTCAAACAGCTGCCCCGCGCGTAAGTGATCGAGCGGCAGGCAGACATGCCCTTCGCCCGCTTCGGCGCTGACGCAGGCCGCCGCCAGCATTAAGGCCGGCTGCGTATCGTCCGCCAGCATATGGGCAAACTGTAAATCCAGCGCGCGTATCAATCGTTTTTCTACCGCCTCGCGCAGCAGCTCGCTCATTTTTCTCATTTCGCTTCCACCTTGTCTCCGCTAAACAGGCTATCCAGCGCCATGACAAAATCGGCGGAAGGACGGTGGTGAAACACGCCGTTTTCACTGGCGCTGCCGTCCATCCCACGTAAAAACAGATAAAACACGCCGCCAAAGTGGCGTTGATAGTCGTAATCTGCAACACGATGGCGCAAATAGCGATGCAGCGCCAGCGTATAGAGCTGATACTGCAAATCGTAGCGGTGGCTAATCATCGCTTCAGCCATCGCCTGCGGCGTGTAGGCCGCGCTCTCTTCGCCCAGCCAGTTCGATTTATAATCGAGCAGATAATATTTATCCTGCCAGCAGAAGACCAAATCGATAAAGCCCTTGAGCATGCCCTGTACCTGCTGAAAGTTCAGCTCCGGCGCGCGAGCCGACAGCGCATCGTGCTGGCGCATGACCGCATCGAGCGCTGGCGCGGTCAGCAGCTGATGCATCGGCAGCCAAAACTCCAGCTCGACCAGATAGCGCCCCGGCGTCAGCTGCGCGAGGCTGACGCCGTTCTGATGCAGCGGCGTTTGCAGCACGCGCTGGATCCAGTCGCGCAGCATCGGCAGCCACTGTTCGCCAAAGCCCGCCAGCTGTAGCTGCTGCGCCAGCCACGCCTCATCCGGCGGCTGGCTAAAATCGAGCGTCTCAAACAGGCCGTGCAGGAAAGTACCGGGCGAGGCGCCGCGTGGAAAGGCATGCGGCGTGAGCGCAGGCGCGACCACCTCTGCCGTCTCGCCCGCGGCATCAATATCAAAGCGCGGCGTTAAATCGAGCGCCACCGAAGGCCCGTGCTGCTGCAGCCCGGAGTAGCTGGTTACGCGCCAGTGGTCCTGTAACTGGCGCGAAATCGCCGGACAGGTCAGCTCCGGCAGGCCTTCTCCCTCCGGCTGCCAGCTGCCTTCCTCCACCGCTTGCGGCACGGTTACCGCTACCGCGTCATTAGTTAGCTCATGCAGCGCCTGCTGTAATGCGCTGGCGTTTAGCGCCTCGCCGCGCTGAATCAGATAGCCGACGGCGCTTTTATGCAAATCGCTGTTGCCCTCTTTTTTGCGGTTGCCCTTAATCAGCGGCGCGATACCGATGCTGCAATGATAAACGGAGCGGGTCAGCGCGACGTACAGCAGACGCAAATCCTCCGCCAGCCGCTCCTGCTCGGCTAATTCAAGGCTCTCTTCATCGTCGCTGAGATCCAGCAGCGCCTGGAAAGTTTTACGGTCATGATAAAGCCCCTGCGCCGCCTCGCGGAAGTTAGCGGCAAAGGGCAGCCACACCAGCGGATACTCCAGCCCTTTGGCTTTATGTATCGTCACGATTTGCACCAGATGACGATCGCTCTCCAGACGCAGCTGCTGGCTGGCCGCCTGATGGTTAGGCTGCGCGATTTGCTGCGCCAGCCAGCGCACCAGCGCATGCTCGCTGTCCAGCTGCGCCGACGCCTCCTGCAACAGTTCGCCCAGATGCAGCAGATCGGTCAGCCGCCGTTCGCCGCTCTCCGAGGCCAGCAGGTTTTCCGCGATATACCGCTGTTTCATCAGCTCGCGCAGCATCGGCAGTACGCCGCGCTGCTGCCAGCGCAGGCGGTAGGCTGCGAACTCTTCCACCAGCGCATCCCAGCGCTCTTCATCCTGGCTCATGGCGTCAATGGCGGCGGCATCCAGCCCCAGAATACTGGTCGCCAACGCGCTGCGCAGCGTGCGTTCCAGCTCCGGCGCCAGAACCGCCTGCAGCAGCCACAGCAGCTCGCGCGCTTCAGGAGTGGTAAAAACGCTGTCGCGGTTGGAAAGGTAAACCGAAGGAATATTGAGTCGGTTCAGCGCATCGCGTATAACCGCCGCCTCATTGCGGCTGCGTACCAGCACGGTAATATCGGCGGCGCTGACCGGCCTGCGCTCGCCCTGCTTGCCAATCAGCGCCTCGCCGCGCAGGCCCGCCTGTAGCCAGTGCAGAATGTTGGCGGCGCATTGGCTCGCCATCCATTGTTGGTACTCACTAACCCCTACGCCGTCGCCAGGCTGAAGCCAGAAGCGCAGCGCAGGCTGTTGCGCCCCTGCAAGCTGAAAGGCGCGCGTTTCATTAGGCGGCGCGGCATTCACCTCGATAAAGGGTATTTGCGTAAACAAAAAGGGATTATCCAGCCGGGAAAAAAGCTGGTTTACGCTGGCTACCATTGCCGGCGATGAGCGCCAGTTGGTATCCAGTGTGTAGTGGGCGCTAACTTCACTTCGGGCGCGCATATAGGTAAAGATATCAGCGCCGCGAAATGCATATATCGCCTGTTTGGGATCGCCAATCAACAGCAGGGCGTTTTCCGGCTGCCCCACGTAGAGGCGCCGGAAAATCCGGTACTGCTGCGGATCGGTATCCTGAAATTCATCAATCAGCGCAACCGGATAGCGGGCGCGAATCGCCTCTGCCAGCAGATCGCCGCCCGGCTGATGCAGCGCTTCATCAAGGCGGCTCAGCAAATCGTCAAAGCCCAGCAGCGCGCGCAGTTTTTTCTCACGGCGCGTTGCCAGGCGGATCTCCTCCAGCGCGCGGGCAATCACCAGATCGCGCAGCGACAGCGGCTCTGAGAGAAAGGCCTCCACCGCGTCAAACAGCGCATGACGCGGCGGCTCGCCCTTTTTGGTTTTCTCCAGCAGCACGCTCTGGCGAAAGCGCGCCAGATCTTTTGGCACCCCGTAGCCCTGCGTCTCTTCGGCCACCCAGACGGCAATGTTATCCAGCCAGTTAGGTAAGTGCTTGCTACTGTAACTACGCTTGTCCACGCCTGATTTTTCAATCAGCTCGCGCAGCTCGCCGGCCGCTGCCCGCCACTGCGCTTTCAGCGCCTCAATACGCGCCACGATTTTTTCATGGCGCTGCGCCAGCGTCTCTTCGCCATCGGGCGCATATTTTAACGCCGGCGACTCGCCGTGCAGCCAGGGCGTCAGGGTCGCCAGCAGCTGCTCCGGCCCGGTCCACTCCTGGGCGATAACTTTCGCAATCGCCAGCGGCAGCGGATAACAGTGGCGCCGCCAGAAATCGGCGGCGGCCTGACGGCGCAGCGCCGATTCGTCTTCAATCAGCTGCTGTTCAAACAGCATGCCCGATTCGAAGGCGTTCAGATTCAGCATGCGTTGGCAGAAGCCGTGGATAGTAAAAATCGCCGCCTCATCCATCTGACGTTCAGCCGCCAGCAGCAGCGCGGCGGCGTCGGCAGGATCGCTAATTTCGTTCAGCAGCGCCGCCAGCACCGGGTTACCGCTGCCGCCGCGTACGCAGGCCAGCCGTAGCTCATGAATATTCTGCCGAATACGCCCGCGCAGTTCCGCGGTTGCCGCTTCGGTAAAGGTTACCACCAGGATTTCTTCAACCGAGAGCGGGCGATGAAAGGCGTTATCCTGCCCAAGACCAAGCAACAGCCTCAGATAAAGAATGCCGATAGTAAAGGTTTTCCCCGTTCCTGCTGATGCCTCGATGAGCCGCTCCTGACGGAGCGGCAGCGTCAGCGGATCGAGCCGCTGCGGGTTGGTATCACTCATTTCTTCTCGCTTGTCACCGGCAACGATTGTTGCAGGCTGCTGACGTTCGGCCAGGTTTTCCAGCCCTGCGGTGTTGCGTAGTCAGCTTTATCATGCTGGCTGCCGGAAACCTGTGACAGCATCGCCAGGCCCTGCTTAGCAATCACCGCCCGGTGGAAATAATCCGCCAGGCTCTGCGGCGTCAGCGCTTTAATCTGTTCAATAACCTTGTCACGCGAATCAAAGGCGTAATTTTCCCGGTCAAAATCTTTGCTGTAGCGCCCCGCCTCTTCATTCAGCGTTTGCGGACGCTGCTGCAGCTCATTAATCAACGCCGCCTGGTACTGAGCGAAATCCTGCTGGCTCATGGCGCGCAGACGCCGCTCGGCGTCAGGATAAAAGGCTTCATAGCGCTGCAGCAGCAGCGCAGGCTGTTTGCTGTTGCTCTGCAGCAGAAAACCGATGCCCCACTGACGCCCTACCGGGATCTGGAAAGTAAACAGGGCGTAGCCGAGCTGTTCCTGTGTACGCAGCTGGTTATAGAACCAGGGCTGGATAATCTGGCTTAACAGCACGCTGTTGGCAATGCTTTGATGCTCGCTGTAGCCGGTCGGCACATACACCGCGGCCAGCGCGGAATCGCTGCTGCTGCCCGCCTTTTGCAGATTCGCGCGCAGCGGCTGGCTAATCGTAACGTATTCGCTATGCCACCAGCTATCTCCCTGGCAGTTAAGCTGCCGTTTGACCTCGCGCGCCAGCGTTTCCACCTGCTGCGGCGTCATATTGCCTACCACCAGCATCTCCGGCGTCGCCTGCTCCAGCAGCATGCGGCGATAGTCGATTAACTCCTGCAGGCTAATGGAGGCCAGCAGTTTACGCCGCTCGCTGCGCTCGGTATAGGGCAGCTGCGACAGCATCTGCACCGGCTGAATCGCCAGCTCGAAGGCTTTGCCTTTTTCCGCCGCGTCAAGCCGCTCTTTATACCAGGATTTCGCCTGCGCCAGCAGATCCTCCGTCGGCGTATAGCTGGCGTAGCCGTCCAGCAGCGTCGTCAGCAGCTTCGGCAGACGCTGAGTAAAGCCGCTGGCGGTGAGGGTAACGCCGTCATTTTCGCTGGTGGAGAAACTAATGCCGCCAACCGCCGCCTGCGAGCTAAGTTCATCCAGCGCCACGCCCGCCAGATAATCATTCAGAGCGAACAGCACCTGATTGCGCGCGCTGTTCATCGCCGCCTTGTTGCGCAGCGCCAGCGTAATACTGGCTTTCGGCTCGCTGGCGTAGTAGCGGCTCGGCATATAAAACACGCGCAGGCCCGGCTCGTTCACCAGCTGCTGCGGATGAGTCGCCGGCTTATCTGACGGCGGGATCAGGCTGAAATCGTCGGGAATATAGGGGTTCAGCGTCGGCAGCGACAGCGAAACGGTCGCGGCCATCTGCTGCCAGCGCTGAAACAGCCCGGCGCTGATTTTATCCACCTGGTAAGGCGCATCGACAAAATAGGCCGTCTTGTTATGCGGCTCGTCAGGACTGATATACCAGATACGCGCATTCTGCGGCGTCATGCCGGCCAGCCGCGCGCGAATTTCCGCCGGATCGTAGCGATCGGCCAGATAAGGCGCATCCAGCGTATGCTCTACCGGCACGCGCAGCATGGTGTCCACCAGCCATTCGATATAGTCCATATCGCGGGTAATAGAGGGATAGCGGTAATCGATATCCAGCACGTGCGCCATTTCATCGAAATAGCGCTTATCAATGCCCTGCTGACGCAGCAGATCGAGATAGCTGAAAATTGCCGCTACCACGCGATCGCGCTGGGCCAGACCTTTATCCGTCAACGAGACGTTTATCGCGAACACGCCGCCGTTGCGTACAATCATCGGATCGGCGCCGGCATCGACCGAATCAGCCAGCCCCTGACTTTGCAGCCAGTCGGAAAGCGTATTTTTGCTGCGGTTGCCGATAAGATAGCTGATAAGGGTATCGGTTTTACTGCGGAACCGATCGCTATTGTTATCGATACGAAACTCTATCCGCAGCTGTTTGCGCGGCTGCGCCGGCACATAATGAATAATGATGCCCTTCTGCTTATCGGTAACCGCCGGCACATTGATAACCGGTACGCTGGCCTGATGGTTTTTTACCCGCCCAAAGGTTTGCGCGGCGATAGCCGCCAGCTCAGGCAGCGGTTTGTTACTGTAAATCACCGCCTTCATCAGGTTCGCCGAGTAGTGCTGCTGATAAAACGCAACCAGCGCGCCGTGCAGCTTGCTGTCGGGCTTATCGCTCAGCGTTTCCAGGTTGCCGCCGGAAAAGCGGGCGGCGGGATGAGCCGGATTCAGGGTTTCTGCCCCCACCTGCCCGATGCGGTGGCCGTCGCGCGAGCGCGCCATGGTCATTTCCGCATTAACCGCGTTGCGCTCCCGATCGGCATTAAGCGGATCGAGCAGCGGTTCCGCTATCGCGTCCGCAAGGCGATCGACCGCCGGCGCCAGCGCGTCATTTTCCACTTCCAGATAATAGGCGGTGCGATAAGAGGCGGTGCTGGCATTGTGGCTGCCGCCGTGCTTTTTCAGGAACTCCGCCAGATTATCAGGCTGGGGATAGCGTTTTGATCCCATCAGCACCATATGTTCAAGGTAGTGAGCCAGCCCCAGCTGCCGATCGGGATCGTCCAGCGAGCCGATGGGCAGCGTCAGCGCCGCCAGCGATTTAGTGGCCTGCGGATCGGAAACCAGTAATACCGTCATGGCGTTATCCAGCCGGATGGCCTGATAGTGACGCGGATCTTTATCGCTTTTATTGATCCTTTGTTCGATCGGCTGCCAGCCCTGTTCGGCCCTGACGGCCTGGCCGGAAAGCGTGAACATCAATAACAAACTGGCTGTCCAGACAGCGTACTTTCGCATGTATACCCCTTGAGTTTTATCCTTTCCTTTTCCAACGCGCACTTCGCTGGCCAAAGCAACTATCACCAATTAACGGATGAACGCTCACAATGACCGGACCGCGGTTATTACCTTCCCTCGGCAGCGGCCCGGCTACTACTCATTTTCCTGCATATCGCTGCGGTTAAAGCGCAGCAGCGGCAGCAGCCACTGCTCGGCGGCGGCGCAAATGGCGTCAAGCTGAGGCGCCTCCAGCGTGCGGAACAGCCGCTGCAGATAAGGATCGCTGCCCTCGCCTTCCAGCTGATAGTTGCCCTGCCAGGCGGTAAGCAGCTTCGCTTTTGCTTTAGCCTGGGTCGCCTCATCCATCAGCATCAGATCGTTTTTGGCGTCGTAGCTCGCCTCCAGCCAGGCGCCGCCGCTTTTCGGCAGCAGCAGCAGCGGCGCGCACATGCCGTCGCGGTAGCCTTCGACATAGCGGGCCAGCCAGTTTTGCGCCTGCTCCGGCTCAATAGCGTCAAAGCTCCAGCGGCTCTCTTTACGCCCCAGCATATGGCTCTTTCCCTGGCCGCCCATAGCGCACCATGCCAGATGCTCCAGCCATAGCGCCAGACCATCGGCAAAATTCAGCACGCCCGGCCGCCAGCGCAGCAATCCGCTCTGCTGCACCTGCGGCAGCCAGCCGTTCAGCCGCACCCCTGCCGCCGTCAGATCGATCTCTACGCTGCGGCTTTCGGCGCGTAGCTCCCTGACCTGTTCGGCCAGCGGCGCCATCTCCTCCTGCTGCGTTTGCCAGAACAGCTCGCCGAAGGCGCCATAGGGCAAGACGCCCGCCGCCCGATGATGATGAAATAACCGCTGCGTATCCTCTTCTTCGATCAGCGCGTTCAGCAGCTGCGCGTTGATTTGGTAGCGATCGAGCGCATCCAGCACGAACGGCTCGGCATCCGGCAGCTCGGTCTGCTCCAGCGCAAAGCTGACGCCAAGACGCAGGGTAAAAAAGGCGCGCACCGGATGGCGCCAGAAGCGCAGCAGCTGCTCGAAGCTCAGCTCATTAAGGGCCGGCGGCGGCAGCGGCTGCATAAACGGCGGATGCGGCTCGCCGCTGCCGCGTGCCGCCGGAAGCCACTCCTGGGCGAAGCTGCGGTGCTCAGCCTGCGGCGCAAAGTTTCGCGGATCGAACGGCATACGGCTGTGCAGACAGTGCAGATGCGTCAGCACCCGCCGGGCGCTGCTGTCCACATCCAGCTGCTCATCGCCCGGCAGATGAAAACTTTGCGCAATGTAATCCACCAGTTCAGTGACCAGCACAGAGGGATATCGTTCCGTATTATCCTGAATCGAGCGTCCGATATAGCTGATATAGAGGCGCTGCTGCGCCGACAGCAGCGCTTCCAGAAACAGAAATCGGTCGTCGTCGCGGCGGCTGCGATCGCCTTTTTGCGGCTGCTGCGCCATCAGATCAAAACCCAGCGGCGGCAGGACGCGCGGATAGACGCCGTCATTCATCCCTAACAGGCACACCACGCGAAACGGCACCGAACGCATCGGCATCAGGGTACAGAAGTTAACCGGCCCCGCCAGAAAACGCTGGCTGATCCGCTGCTGATCGAGCCGGGCGGCCAGCTCATCGCGCAGCAGCGCCGCCGGCACGGCATCGTCGTAGCGCGCCTGCAGCCCATAGGCCATAACCTGCTGCCACTGCTCTTCAATTAACATCAGCGCGGCATCGGTATTAACGTCAACGGCAAAGAACGCCTGCAGCATTTCCCGGCACAGCGGCTGCCAGTCAGTAAGCGCGCGCGGCTGGGCCAGTATCTGGCGCCAGTGGTTAAGCTGCATCAGCAGCTCCGCCAGATTACCGGCCAGTTCGGCGATCAGGCCGCTTGACTCATCATAGGGCAGGATGCCGTCCCAGTGGCCGTGTTCGCTCTCCAGCGCGTAGCCGAGCAGCATGCGGGTAATGCCGAAGCGCCAGGTATGCTGGCCGGTAGGCGGCAGCTCCAGCTCGCGTACGTTGTCATCATCCAGCCCCCAGCGAATGCCCGACTCTTCAACCCACATGCGCAGGCGACGCAGCCCCTCTTCATCAATAGCAAAGCGCGCCGCCAGCGCCGGCACCTCCAGCAGCGCCAGCACCTCCTCACAGGCGAAGCGGCTTTCCGGCAGACCAAGCAGGTTGATAAACGCCATAATCGCCGGATGGGCAAAGCTGGCGCGCCGATCCGAAATCGCAAAAGGCAGATAGCGATCCGCCGGCGCATTGCCAAATACCGCCTGGATATAGGGCGTATAGGCGTCGATATCGGCCACCATCACGATAATATCGCGCGGCGTCAGGGTCGCATCCGCCTCCATCATCGCCAGCAGCCGGTCCTGCAGCACCTCGACCTCGCGCTGCGGGCTGTGACAGACATGCACTACAATAGAGCGATCCTGCGGATCGAGGCGCCGCTTCTTATCGCTGCTGTTCAGCTCTTCGGCGTTCAGGCCGATAACCGCGTTATCTTCCAGCTCCAGCAGGTCGCGCTGCATCGCATGCAGCAACGTATCGTCCGGCACCTCAACGAAGGCGTCGATTTCCCGCGCCTCCATCTGCGCCAGCAGGTAGAGGTTATCGCGCCCCAGCTTGCCCCAGGAAGCGAGCAGCGGATTAGTCAGCTGCTGTTCGCCCGCGTCGTTAAACAGCGAGGAAGCCTGCTCCGGATCGCGGAACAGCGCGATCTCCTGCTGCTGTTGATGATGACGGCGACGACGGCTCTGCAGCTTCGCCAGAAAAGCGTAATCCTGAATATCGCCCCAGTAGTGGCGGCAGGGATTAGTAAACAGCAGGTGTATATCGATATGTTTACCCAGCGCCTGCAGCGCCTGCAGATAAACCGGCGGCAGCGCTGAAATGCCGCAGATAAAGAGGCGATCGGGCAGGCCCGCCGGGCGCGCGCTGCTGTTTTCCAGCTGCTGAATAAAGCGGGCGTAAAGATTGGCGCGATGCCACTCCGGCTGCCCCAGTTCGCGGGTATACTCCACCAGCCTGGCCCAGAGCGGCGCCTGCCACTGCTGCGCTTCGCCCAGCCCTTCAATACGTTTTCCCTGCTGCCAGCTGTTCAGCCACTCCGGGCGGTAGACCAGATACTGGTCATAAAGATCGGCGATGCGCGAGGCGAGCTGAAACAGCTTGCGCTTGTCGTCGTCGTCGTTGAGATAGTGCTGCAGCGGGCGGAAGGCCTCTTCACGCAGCAGGCCCGGCAGCAGCGTCATCAGCTTCCAGCTCATGCTGGCTTTATTAAAGGCGCTCTCTTTCGGGATGCCGGGCAGCACGCGCACAAACATATCCCAGATAAAAGTGGCCGGCAGCGGGAAGGCGATGTTGGCGGCGATGCCGAACTGCTGCGCCAGCTGCATTTGCAGCCACTGCGCCATGCCGGGACTTTGCACCAGCACCACTTCAGACTGAAAAGGATCGCGTAACGGTTCGTTCTCAATCAGATACGCCGCCAGCGACTTCAGAATATCGAGCTGGTTGGAGTGATAAACCGTAAACATGTTGGCTCCTGTTCAGTGCTGCTACTGCGCGTCAGCGCGGGGACACTCTACCCCTTACATCGACTAATGCAACCGCGGCGCTTAAAAAGCGGCAGAATCACTCATTACAGCGCAGCTGGCTTAGCGTTACGGCGGGCTGCGCAGGGCCGGAGACCGTCACCTGCCACAGCTGACATCCTGCCGGGCCGGGCAGACGCTGCAGGCTGGTTTGCCAGCCCGCCGGCGCTTCCCCCTGCAGACGCAGCGCGGCGGCGCGCCACGCTTCCCGCAGCTGCCACTGCCGGTAAAACCCTTCCGCCAGCCGCTGCTGATAGTGCAGCAGCGTGGTTAAACTGATGGCTAACAGCAGCAGCGCCAGCAGGGTTTCCACGATGCTAAAGCCCCGCTCAGCGCGCATCGGGCGTACAGTCCCCGGCGACGGAGAGCGGGCAGAAATCAAGCCAGCCGTGTGCGGCCGGCAGCCAGCGCCCGTTCCCGCTGCGCCGCAACCGCTGCCACAGCGCCAGCGCCTCCTGCGTTTCTGCCAGCGCCGCGCCGCGCAGCAACGCTTCGTCATTATCCAGCGGCAACAGGCACGCCTGCCAGCCGAAGCGCGTCTGCTGCCGGCAGCGCCAGCCGCTGCCGGGCGGCCAGTCGAGGCGTTCTCCCCAGGCCAGCGCCGACAGCGCCTGATGATAATCGATCAGGTAGCGACGCTCATCGGCTACCAGCGACAGCGCCGCGGCAAGCTGCTGGCGCGTGGCGTGCAGCAGCGCCGAACCCAGCAGCAGCACCAGCAGTACCATCGCTATCGCCATGCCGCCGCGCTGGCTCAGCGCTGATTGCGGGCGCTGACCAGGCTGTGCAGCGTAACGGATGCATGCGGAAACGCCAGCGATGCGCCGCCAAGAGACAGCGCCACCTGTGAAGCGCGGCGGGTAATAGTGAATGTATGAACGCTCAGCATGGTCGGATCGGAGAGGCTCTCCCAGCCGCCGCCCTCGCAGCTGGCGACGCCGCGCTGCATTTCCAGCCGCTGACTGCGCAAGCGGTAGCCGTACCATTCGCTTTCCTCCTTTTCCGGCCCTTCCCAGCGGCCGTTGCTGTTTTCATCCCACCTGACCAGCAGACAGCGCTGACCAACGATCAGCGACGGGCCGGCGCAGACGCCGTGACAGTAACCCGCACGGCGCACGGCTTTTTCCAGCACGTTCAGCATCTGCTGAAGCTCTTCCTGCAGGCGCAGCTGGCTTTGCAGCTGTAAATTTTGCCGCTGCAGCTGCGGCAGCAGGCGCAGCGCGCC
Organism: Mixta tenebrionis; assembly: GCF_006517625.1. Classification (GTDB taxonomy): domain Bacteria; phylum Pseudomonadota; class Gammaproteobacteria; order Enterobacterales; family Enterobacteriaceae; genus Mixta; species Mixta tenebrionis. Next base: position 107,506 of record NZ_VHQI01000007.1, read on the forward strand.
CAGCATCACTACGCCGCTCAGCGCCAGCGCTACCAGCGTTTCAGCCAGGCTAAATCCAGCGTTTTTTAGCGGCACAGGCTCACCTCACAGAGCCGGATACGGCCGCGCGCGGAAATAATGATGCGCCAGCGCAGCGCGCCTTCGCCAAAGATGATGTGCCCCGCTCTGGCGACGTTACGCCGGCCATAAAAGCCGGGGTTGCCTTCGATAGCGAAGATACGCACCTGCGGATACGGCGCCAGCAGCTGCATGCGCTGCCCGGCGCGGCAGCCTGACGGCGGCGGCGGCCCGCTGCCAAGGCACCAGCGATCGCCCTCCAGCAGCCACAGCTGACGATCGCGGTTATGCCAGCCGGCCCAGGCGCGCACGTTGTGCAAAAACTGCTGCAGCTGCAGTGCCGTCTCACGCATACGCTGGTGCCGTTGCCACTGCTGCCAGCCGCTAAACGCCGCCAGACTTAACAGGCTGACAATGGTCAGCGTTATCAGTAATTCCGGCAAGGTAAATCCCTGACTCTTTAAGCTTTTCATCGTGACATTGTGGCGAACAGAACCCGTCGCGCCACCGCTACCGGCTGCTGTTGCGCGACGGCTTCCCGTACTTTTTACGCGCTTGCATTACCTGCGCCAGCTGATGTGATAAAACTCGCAGAGCCGTTACACCGTTGCGGATCAATCGGCGAAGGCCGCACTAAAAATGGGCGATGCTGCACAATCGTTGGATTTTTGTTAATACATAATGACCACAACGCCGCAGTTCTGCCCCCTGCAGGCGGCTGCGCACGCCGCTTAAACCTGGCATAACTACTGCTTTATTAATCAGCTAACAACCTGCGCTTTGCTGACAGCCGGTTAACACAGAGGCCGCCAGATGATAACTGCTTCGCCGATCGCCCATATCGAAAGCACCTTTGCCGAACAGACGCCCGGCGGCAAACGCATCGCCAGCTGGCAACAGCAGCGCCGTCCGGCCGATCGCGATGCGCGTTCATTAACTCTGGAGCTGCAGGCCATTACTCAGGTTTGCCACCTGACGCGGAGCGAAATATTCCAGCGCATCAGCTGGCGGCCAGCCGGCGCTTATTCCACCATTGCGCGCCAGTTCTGCCGCTTCGCCTGCGGGCGCCAGATCCCGCTGGCGCTGGTTACCGATATCTGGCGTTCGTGGGCGCGCGGCTGGCGGAGAGACTGGCGGTTAATCGCCGGCTACAGCTGGGGTTTGGGCAATTTGAACATTAACCAGAGGAATAACAGATGACGCAAGAGGTTGAACTGGTGGATCTGACCGCGCGCTTTCCGCAGCTGGAGATCGACCTGAAATATGCCACGGCGGATAACCTTACCGGCTACGCCATCTATCAAGACGCACGCTGTCTGTTGCATCCCGATGCGGCAAAGGCGCTGGCGCGCAGCGTGGAAATCGCCCGCCTGGCGGGGCTGGCGCTGGTGGTGTACGACGCCTATCGGCCGCAGCTGGCGCAGCAGCATCTCTGGCTCGCCTGCCCCGATCCGCAATATGTGGTGGCGGTAACGCTGGGCTCCAACCACAGCCGCGGTACGGCAATCGACGTTACGTTGCGCGATGAGGCGGGTCAGCTGCTGGATATGGGCGCGGCGTTTGATGAGATGCATCCGCGCTCGCGCCTCTGGAGTCCGGAGGTGGCTGCGGCGGCGCAGCGCAACCGCCTGCTGCTGAACGCCATAATGCACGGCGGCGGCTTTGTCGGCATCCACAGCGAATGGTGGCATTTTGAACTGCCCGACGCCGTGCGCTATCCGCTGCTCCGCGACCGTTTTAGCTGTGCTTCCCTGCCGGCAACCACAACCGTCCAGCCGATTTAACCAGCAGATCGCCATGAAAAATTTTCGATAATAATGACTGGACGCTAACCTGGCCCGCCTGTCAGCGTCTGGTGCGGTATAAAACCGCCGACGGCAAAGGCTCTACCGAGGTGGAAGGAGATCCGGCGCAGGGCTGGCAGGCCTCTGACGCTCAAAAAGAATGGGCTTTCCGGCTTGATCCGGCGGCCAGCGGCGCGGGGCGCGCTGCTGGCATGCCGGGGTTATACCGCCACCGGCGCCTTAATCGCCGGATGCGGATCGTAACCCTCAATCTCAAAATCCTCGAAGCGGTAATCAAACAGCGAGGCGGGCCTGCGTTTGATCACCAGCTTCGGCTGCGGGCGCGGCTCACGCGTCAGCTGTAAGCGCGCCTGTTCCAGATGGTTGCTGTAGAGGTGCGTATCGCCGCCGGTCCAGACAAAATCGCCCGGCTGCAGATCGCACTGCTGCGCCATCATATGCACCAGCAGCGCGTAGCTGGCGATGTTGAACGGCAGGCCGAGGAACACATCGCAGGAGCGCTGATAGAGCTGGCAGGAGAGCCTGCCGTCCGCCACGTAGAACTGGAAGAAAGCGTGGCACGGCGCCAGCGCCATCCGATCCAGCTCGCCGACGTTCCAGGCGGAAACGATGATGCGGCGCGAGTCAGGATCGTTTTTCAGCTGCTCCAGCACCTGCGCCAGCTGGTCGATCTGACGCCCGTCCGCCGCCCCCCAGCTGCGCCACTGTTTGCCATATACCGGCCCCAGATCGCCATTTTCATCGGCCCACTCATCCCAAATCGAGACGTTGTTTTCCTTAAGATAGGCGATGTTCGTATCACCTTTCAGGAACCACAGCAGCTCATGGATGATGGAGCGTAAATGGCAGCGCTTGGTGGTGACCAGCGGAAAACCATCTTGCAAATTGAAGCGCATCTGGTGACCAAAAATCGACAGCGTGCCGGTGCCGGTACGATCGTTTTTCGGCGCGCCCTCGTTCAGCACTTTTTCCATTAATGCCAGATACTGCTTCATTTTTGTTCACCTGCCTGTTGCTGCGGACGACGACGATACGCCCAAATCATCATAATTACGCCGGCCAGAATCATCGGAACCGACAAAATTTGCCCCATGCTGATGCCGCCAAACAGGCCCAGCTGAGCATCGGGCTGACGGAAGAACTCCACGATAATGCGGAACGCGCCGTAGCCGATTAAAAACAGACCGGAAACGCTGCCCATTGGACGCGGTTTGCGGATAAAGAGGTTCAGGATAGCGAACAGCACTACGCCTTCCAGCAGCAGCTCATACAGCTGCGAAGGATGACGCGGCAGGACGCCGTAAGTCGCCAGCAGCGACTGCCATTCAGGGTGCGTCGCCACCAGCGCCGCGTCTTCGCTGCGCGAGCCGGGAAACAGCATCGCCCAGGAGAAATTCGGCGCCACGCGGCCCCACAGCTCGCCGTTAATAAAGTTGCCGAGACGCCCGGCGCCCAGCCCAAACGGGATCAGCGGCGCGATAAAATCCGCCACCTGGAAAAAATGGCGTTTGGTGCGGCGCGCAAATACCAGCATCACCACGATAACGCCGATCAGGCCGCCGTGGAACGACATGCCGCCGTCCCAGACCTTAAACAGATAGAGCGGATTATCCAGAAACAGCGGCAGGTTATAAAACAGCACGTAGCCGATGCGACCGCCGAGAAAGACGCCGAGAAAGCCGGCGTAGAGCAGGTTCTCCACCTCCTCTTTTTTCCAGCCGCTGCCGGGCTTATTGGCGCGGCGCACCGCCAGCCACATCGCAAATACGAACCCAACCAGATACATCAAACCGTACCAGTGCAGGGAGATGGGGCCGATGGAGAAGATCACCGGATCGAATTGGGGGAAAGCCAGGTAGCTATTCATCTTTCACCATTTAAGTCATCCGTCCACGGGCTGGACGCTGGATAGTTCACTCCATGCGCGCCGCGTACAGCGCAGCGCTACTCAACCGGGAAAACCGGCCGGGCATGATAGCATAGCCGTTTTCTGACAGGTTTATGGAAATGTAAACGCGGATAAACCGCTTCAGAGACCGCCGCGAATCAGCCCGCCTAAACCGCGACGCTCCATAAAGGCGGCGATGTGGTTGCGCACCTCGGCGGCGGTTTGCGCCTGTAGACTACGGGCGCTCAGCGCCTGCGCCTCTGCGCTGTCGATATGGCGCAGCAGGTACTTCACGCGCGGCACGTTTTTACCGTTCATGCTGAGATGGTGGTAGCCCAGCCCGACCAGCACCACTACGCACATCGGATCGCCCGCCATTTCGCCGCACAGACAGAGATCGATATGCGCCGCGCGCGCCGCTTCGGCAATCGCTTTCAGCGCCTGTAACATCGCCGGATGCAGCGAATCATACAGGTTCGCCACGCGCGTGTTGTTGCGATCCACCGCCAGCAGATACTGAGTAAGATCGTTGGTGCCGACTGAGATAAAATCGACGCGTGAAGCGAGGTGCGGGATCATAAACAGCATCGACGGCACTTCTATCATAATGCCGATGCGCGGTCTGGGAATGGCGTAACCGAGCATCTCTTCCACTTCCTGCGCCGCGCGATCGATCAGGCGGCGCGCCTCGTCAACTTCGTCAATGCTGGTGATCATCGGCAGCAGAATGCCGAGGTTGCCGCTGGCGGCGTTGGCGCGCAGCATGGCGCGCACCTGCACCAGAAAGATCTCCGGCTGATCGAGCGTCAGGCGAATGCCGCGCCAGCCCAGGCAGGGGTTCTCTTCGCTGATCGGCATATAGGGCAGCTGCTTATCCGCGCCGATATCGAGGGTGCGCAGCGTAACCGGCTTATTAAGAAACAGCTGCAGCATACCCTGATACTGCGCCACCTGCTCCTCTTCCGACGGAAAGCCGTTTTGCAGCATAAACGGGATTTCGGTGCGGTAGAGGCCGATGCCGTCCACCCAGCTATCCATCGCCCGTTCGTGCTCGGCGCTAAGGCCGGCGTTAAGCATTACCTGAATGCGTTCGCCGCTTTTCAGCTCGGCGGGCTGTTCCACGTCATCTTCCGCCAGCCGGCTCAGCGCGTTCTCTTCGCTGACCAGCCGCTGATATTCCTGGATCAATACCGGTTCAGGATCGATCAGCAGCTCGCCGCGATAGCCGTCGACGATCAGCAGCCGTTTATTAAGCAGATCCGGCAGGATATCGGCGCCCATCACCGTCGGGATCCCCATCGCCCGCACCAGGATCGCCGCGTGCGAGTTCGCCGCGCCGTCGCGCACCACCACGCCCGCCAGACGCTCCTGCGGCAGCTCCGCCAGAGTGGTGGCGGTCAGCTCGTCGGCTACCAGCACAAAGCGCTGCGGCCAGGCGTTGGTGCCCTGCAGCGTATCGTCAAGGTGAAACAGCAGCCGCTGCCCAAGCACGCGCAGATCGCCGGCGCGCTCGCGCAGGTAGCTGTCCTGCAGGCTGGCGAACTGGGCGGCGAATTTTTCGATCACTTTCTTTACCGCCCATTCCGCCACCGATCCGCTCTCGATCTCAGCAAACAGATCCTGCTTGAGGCGCGCGTCGCTTAACAGATGAGAATAGAGATCGAAGATCGCGGCGCTCTCTTTCTGCACGCTGGCGCTGAAGCGTTTACTGAAGCGGCGGAACTCGTTGCTCGCCTCGTCCATCGCCAGCGACAGCCGTTCGCGCTCGCGTCCGACGTCGAGCGTCGAGGCGGCAAACACATGCTCAAGCGAAGGCTGGGAGTTATCCACCCAGCCGGGCGCCACCGCCACGCCGGGAGCGGCCGCCAGCGCCCGCACGCGCTTCTGGCGAAACTGCCCGAACAGCTGGCTCAGCTGCGACTGGGTAATCAGCGTCGCCATTTGCGTGGCGAGGGTAACCAGGAAGGATTCTTCGCTTTCGTCAAACTGGCGATGTTCGCGCTGCTGCACTACCAGCACGCCAAGCAGCTGACGACGCGTAATAATAGGCACGCCGAGGAAGGAGCGGAAGCGCTCCTCTTTTACCGCGGGGATATATTTGAAGCTAGGATGACTCTGGGCGTCGGCAAGGTTAATCGGTTCCGCCAGCCGCCCCACCAGCCCGACGACGCCCTGATCGAAGGCCAGCGTGACGATTTTGCCGCGCGGCTTTTTCAGCCCGCGCGTCGCCATCAGGTAGTAGCAACGACGCTCGTGATCGGCGAGATAGATGGAGCATACTTCGGTTTCCATGGCGAAACAGATCTCATTCACCAGGATTTCCAGCGCCTCATCAAGGCGCGGCGCGCCAGCCACTTTCTCTACAATCTCACGCAACTGAGTCAACATCATCAGCGTGGCTTAACCTCTCTTTCGTCGATAAGCAGGCGTATTGCGCTGCGTTGCACTCTCCTGCAAGGGCATCACGACGCTGGCGAACTCCTTCATCACGCGGCGGTAAACGTCGCGCTTGAAAGAAACCACCTGGCGAACCGGATACCAAAAGCTGACCCAGCGCCAGCCATCGAATTCCGGCGTACTGCTGGTTTGCATATTGATATCGGCATCACTGCTCATCAACTGCAGAAGAAACCACTTCTGTTTCTGGCCGATACACACCGGCTTCGTGTCCCAACGCACCAAACGTTTTGGTAACTTATAGCGTAACCAGTTACGGGTAGAGGCAAGCAGGCGAACATCTTTACGGTGCAGCCCCACTTCTTCAAACAGCTCGCGGTACATCGCCTGCTCCGCGGTTTCGCCAGGGTTGATGCCTCCCTGTGGAAACTGCCAGGAGTGCTGTCCAAAGCGCCGGGCCCACAATACCTGTCCCTGCCTGTTACAAATTACGATACCAACATTTGGGCGGTAGCCATCATCGTCGATCACGGGACTACCTCAAACTGAAATTCAGATTGTCTGATTGTTTCATACTCCTTACAGGCGGTAAACCACTGCTTGTGGCTGTGCATAACGCATAACATTGGGATAACTCACAGATTTCATCATAGTTATAAACAGGAACTGGATAAAACGGCCGATTTTATTCACTTTTTCTGTGGATAGCTTTGTGCAGAACATGGTAAACCAGCGGGAAAAAGCGTTAAAACATCTGTGACCGGGTTCAAAGTTTAATAGCATAATTACTTGTTTATAAAGGTTATAGCCCATGATAACGGCTCTGTATCGCGCCGTAAGTCGATCGTCTTCAGGCAAAAGATCCTTTGCTGGCGAAAGATCAAGCAGCGGCGTTTTTATCCACAGATTATGCCATAAAGTTACGCACAAAATGCGCCGGCCCAGTAAAAAACGGCGCCGTCAAGGCTGTAAATGAAACCAGTAGTGGTAAAAAAGATGAGTTATCCCATATTTCTGTGGATAACTACCGGTAAGATCCTGTTCATTGCCGGTGACAATGTGGGTAAAAGGGTGAAGCAGGCCAGCGCGCGCCGGGGCGCGCCTGATAAAAAACCAAGGCTAATCATGCTATTATTTCCGCGCGTTTTCCGCTGCGCCGCTGCGGCGAATACCTCCGGCGGACGTGGTTATTTTTTGAGCAATTTAAAGGTAGCTGAATGGAGCCTCGATTTTTAGTCGCGCCGCCGCCGGATGAAGCGACCCTGCTGACGCGGGCGCAGTCGCTGGCGGGATATACGCTGGGCGAACTGGCGCAGCAGGCCGGCATCGTCACGCCCACCGATTTACGACGTGATAAGGGCTGGGTGGGCATGCTGCTGGAGATGCATCTCGGCGCCAGCGCCGGCAGCAAGCCGGAGCGTGATTTTGCCCATCTTGGCGTGGAGTTAAAAACCATTCCGGTCGACGCTCAGGGACGTCCGCTGGAAACCACCTTTGTCTGCGTCGCGCCGCTAACCGGCAACAGCGGCGTAACCTGGCAGAACAGCCACGTGCGCCATAAATTAGCCAGGGTGCTGTGGATGCCGGTAGAGGGAGATCGCGCGCTGCCGCTGGCGTCGCGTCGCGTCGGCGCCCCGCTGCTCTGGAGCCCGTCGCCGGAAGAAGAGGATCTGCTGCGGCGCGACTGGGAAGAGCTGATGGATATGATCGTGCTGGGACAGGTGGAACGCATTACCGCCCGCCACGGCGAAGTGCTGCAAATCCGGCCAAAGGCGGCCAACAGCAAAGCGCTGACCGAAGGCATCGGTGAGCGCGGCGAGCCGATCATGACGCTGCCGCGCGGCTTTTATCTGAAGAAGAGCTTTACCGCGCCGCTGCTGGCGCGTCATTTTTTGCTTTAACATTTTCCCAGGCGAAAGACGGTGCGTATAATCACCGTTTACTTTTCGTTTAGGATGCAACGTTACACCATGCTCGACTGGATTGCAGATCCCAACGCCTGGCTGGCTCTTGGCACCCTTACCATTCTGGAAGTTGTGCTGGGCATCGATAATATTATTTTTCTTTCGCTGGTGGTGGCTAAACTGCCGAAGCAGCAGCAAAGCAGCGCGCGTCGTCTCGGCCTGATGGGCGCAATGCTGATGCGTCTTGCCCTGCTGGCCTCTATCGCCTGGATAGTTAAGCTGACTCAACCGCTATTCACCCTGCTCGATCATCCGTTTTCCGCCCGCGATCTAATTCTGCTGAGCGGCGGGCTGTTCCTGCTGTGGAAATCGAGCCTTGAGATCCACGAAAGCATTGAGGGCAATGAAGAGGAGCATAAAACCAACGTGCACTCTTTCTTCGGCGCCATTGTGCAGATCATGGTGCTGGATATTATTTTCAGCCTCGATTCGGTCATTACCGCCGTGGGCCTCTCCGATCACCTGATTATTATGATGGCGGCGGTGGTGATCGCCGTGGGCGTAATGATGTTTGCGGCGAAGACCATCGGCGAATTTGTTGACCGCCACCCTTCGGTAAAAATGCTGGCGCTCTCTTTCCTGATCCTGGTGGGCTTTACGCTGATCCTGGAGAGCTTCGATATTCATGTGCCAAAAGGCTACATCTATTTCGCCATGTTCTTCTCTATGGCGGTAGAGTGCCTCAATCTGATGCGCGGCAAGAAATCCGCGCAGTAACCCTCCCTGACTATCCGGCGCCGGCCGGATAGTTATTTAATCTTTTACTTTTCGGAATTGTGCGATTAATAGCAGGCTGCCAATGTTTTATTACTACACTGTTTAGTTGGGTTAAACAGGCGGGAGAAAACTGGCAATGAAATGGATAACGGGCGCGGCTATCGCGACCATGGTGGTGTTGTTAAGCGGTTGCAGCAGCAATTATGTGATGGCGACCAAAGATGGTCATATGATCATGACCGACGGCAAACCGCAAATCGATAAAGAAACCGGACTGGTTAAATATACCGACCAGGCCGGCAATGAATTGCAGATTAACGGCGATGAGATCTCTTCGATCATTGAGCGTTAACTCTCCGTAAGCGCCCAACGCGGCGCTTATCGTCCTTATCGCATCATTCCGCGCTTTCCCCGCTCTTCGGCGCCCGCTATAGTCGCAACAGCGCGCCGCGCTTTTTTGTGCCGACGGCGCCGCCAAGATTCTTTCATAACGATAAAAGGAAGCCGGCAAATGCACTATCACCGTATCCCCCATAGTACGCTGGAAGTCAGCCAGCTGGGTCTGGGAACCATGACGTTTGGTGAACAAAATAGCGAAGCCGACGCCCATGCACAGCTGGATCTGGCCGTTGATTGCGGTATCAATTTTATCGATACCGCGGAGGTGTATCCTGTGCCGCCGCAGCCGCAAACGCAGGGATTAACCGAGCGCTATATCGGCAGCTGGTTAAAAGCGCGCGGCAGCCGCGATAAAATCATACTGGCGACTAAAATCGCCGGGCCGTCGCGCGGCGGCGATTCCAGTATTCGTCCCGCGCAGGCGTTGGATCGCAAAAATATCCGCAGCGCCGTGGAAGAGAGCCTGAAGCGCCTGAACACCGACTATATCGATCTCTATCAGATTCACTGGCCGCAGCGCCAGACCAACTGCTTCGGCAAACTGGGCTATCAGTATAGCGACGCCAGCGTGCCGGTCACGCTGCTGGAGACGCTGGAGGCGCTGACGGAGCAGGTGCGCGCCGGCAAGATCCGCTATATCGGCGTTTCGAATGAAACTCCATGGGGCGTAATGCGCTATCTGCAGCTGGCGGAAAAACATGAGCTGCCGCGCATCGTCTCAATTCAGAATCCCTACAGCTTGCTGAACCGCAGCTTTGAGGTAGGGCTGGCGGAAATCAGCCAGCACGAGGGCGTCGAGCTGCTGGCCTATTCCAGTCTCGCTTTCGGCACGCTGAGCGGTAAATATCTCAACGGCGCGCGCCCCGCCAACGCCCGCAATACGCTGTTCAGCCGCTTTACCCGCTACAGCGGCGAGCAGGCGCAGCAGGCGATCGCTGAGTATGTCGATCTGGCGCGGCAGCACGGACTCGATCCGGCGCAGATGGCGCTGGCCTTTGTACGCCAGCAGCCTTTCGTCGCCAGCACCCTGCTGGGCGCGACCACGCTTGAGCAGCTGCAGAGCAATATCGACAGCTATCAGCTGACGCTAAGCGGCGAGCTGCTGGAAAAGCTGGAAGCGATTCATCGCCGCTATACTTATCCGGCGCCTTAAAACAGAACCGCCGCCAGAAGCTGGCGGCGGCAGGCATAGCGCGCGGGCATAACACCCGCGCTGAGTTATCCCTGTTCTTAGCGGCGTTTTTGCATCAGCTGCCAGCCCCAGAGAGCGGCAATCGCCAGCGCAAACAGCACGCCGAAGCCCACGCCCGTCGCTACCGGCGGCGCGCCCAGCTTAATCGCCAGCGAATAGAGACCCAGCATCAGCAGCATGGCGCTGTTTTCGCCCAGATTCTGCACGGCGATCGCGTTACCGGCGCCCACCGTCTGCTTGCCGCGCTCCTGCAACAGCGCATTGAGCGGCACCACAAAGAAACCGCCCAGCACGCCAATCGCCACCAGCAGTATATAAGCATTCAACTGCGCATGTTGCAGGGCAAAGATCGCCACCACGATGCCGATCAGCACCCCGGCAGGCATACAGCGCCCAACGGTTTTCAGCGTCACCAGCTTAGCCGCCGCCGCCGCGCCAATCACAATCCCAACCGCCACCATCGCATTCAGCAGCGTCGGCGTTTTATTGTCGGTTATGCCCAGCGCCACCGGCACCCACAGCACCAGCAGGAAGCGCAGCGTTACGCCGGCGCCCCAGAACAGGCTGGTGCCAACCAGTGAAAAGCGGGTTTCGCCGTTGCGCCACAGCAGCAGCGCGGCATGGAAAAAGCTGCGCACCATCGCCCGCGGGCGCCAGCTCTGCCCCGGACGCGCCGCCGTCAGTTTCGGAATAGAAATATTGGCGATCACCGCCAGCGCATAGGTGACAACGCAGGCGCCGAGCGCCGCCAGCAGGCTCCAGTCGGCCAGTACGCCGCCCGCTACCGAGCCGAGCAGAATAGCGGCGATAGTGGACGCCTCCATCAGGCCGTTAGCCTTCACCAGCTGCTCGCCATCGGCGATCTCGCCGAGAATGCCATACTTCGCCGGCGAATAGGCGGCGGCGCCAATCCCCACCAGCGCATAGCCAACAAAGGGATCGAGCCCGACGCAGATGGCCAGGGCGCCCAGCAGCTTCAGACCGTTGGCCAGCATCATAACGCGCCCTTTGGCGAAACTATCGGCCATCTGCCCGACAAAAGGCGCCAGCAGGATATAGGTGGCGACGAAAACCATCTGCAATACCGGCTGACTCCAGTCGGGATAGAGCTGATTTTTCAGCACCGCCAGCGTGGCGAACAGCAGCGCGTTGTCGCCAAAGGCGGAGAAGAACTGGGCGACGATAACCGCTACCATACCGCGCGACATCAGAGGTGAACCGTTACCGGAACTATTCATTCATCCACCATTTTTTTCAGCGTGACGAAATCGGGCTTGCCGCTGCCCAGCAGCGGCAGCTGTTTCAGGAAACGGATATCGCGCGGCACCGCCAGCTCCGCCGCGCCCAGATCGCGCGCCGCCTGCTGTAAATGTTCACGCTGCAGCTCGCTATCGGTAGTAAACAGCACCAGCGCTTCGCCGCGGTTGCCGTCCGGCCTGATTACGGCGGCGTGCTGTTTCTCCGGCGACGCCTTCAGCGCGATCTGCTCTACCACCTCCAGCGAAACCATCTCCCCGGCGATTTTAGCGAAGCGCTTCGCCCGCCCCTGGATCTGGCAGAAGCCGCCGTCATCGAAGCTGACGATATCGCCGGTATCATACCAGCCTGGCTCCAGCACGCCCTCGCCGTTATCCGCCGCCGGCGGCTCCAGCTCGCCGGGACGCTCCACGCGCAGATAGCCTTTCATAATATTGGGCCCGCGCAGCTGCAGGCGGCCGCCCTGCTCAATACCAGGCACCGACATCAGACGCGAATCCATTCCCGGCAGCAGCCGCCCAACGGTATGCGGCCTCGCTGCCATCGGCACGTTGATCGCCACTACCGGCGCGCATTCGGTTACGCCGTACCCTTCCAGCACGCGGATGCCGAAGCGATCCTGATAGATTTGCCGTACCCCTTCCTGCAATTTTTCCGCTCCGGCTACCACGTAGCGCAGGCGAGCGAAATCGTAGGGGTTGGCGAAGCGGGCGTAGTTGCCAAGGAAGGTGGAGGTGCCGAACAGCACGGTACAGTTGCGGTCATACACCAGCTCCGGCACGATGCGGTAATGCAGCGGGCTGGGGTAAAGAAAGACCTGCGCGCCGGTGATTAACGGCGTGAACAGCCCCACCGTCAGGCCGAAGGCGTGAAACAGCGGCAGCGAAGCCATAAAGCGATCGCGCGGCGTGAAATCCGCTACCGTGCGGATCTGCTCAACGTTCGCCAGCAGGCTTTTATGAGAGTGCACCACCCCTTTGGGGTTGCCTTCGGAGCCGGAGGTAAACAGCACCATCGCCGCATCCTCCGCCTGCTGCGGCAGCATCGCTCGACGCGGCGCCAACAGATGCGCCAGAATCCACAGCTTATCCCGCGCATCCAGGCTATCTTTCAGATCTTCCAGATAGATCCACTGCACCTGCGGCATCCCCTGCGGCAGGTGCCAGAGATTGCCTTTATCAAGAAACTGTCGCGAAGTGAATACGGTTTTAATCCGAGCGGCGGTAACCGCGCTGGTCAGGCCGCTGACGCCCGCGGTGTAGTTCAGCATCGCCGGAACGCGCGCGCGCAGGGTTGCGCCGAAAATCGCGGCGGCGGTTACCGTGGTATTGGGCAGCAGCAGGCCGACATATTCGCCGCGCTGCGTATGACGCTCCAGAATACGTCCCACGCCCAGCGTTTTTTTCAGCAGCCCGGTGTAACTGTCGGGCGCAAAGCTGACATCTTCAATACAGGGTTTAAACCAGCCGTAGCGCGTACGGGCGTTAATCAGCGCTTCAAACAACGTTTCGCGCGGGCGCACCGCCATACGCGCTTCCATCATAATATGGTGCAGATGCTCGCCGGCCAGCTCGCGGCGATCGCGGGCGCGCGGCGCGTCGGGCATCGGAATACGCGTCGGCGGCAGCACCGTCAGGGTAATACGCGGGAACAGACGACGTTTAAACACGCCGCCGAGGCGTCCAAACGGGGTAAACTCCGCGCCGTCAATACGCATCGGCACCACCGTCGCCTGCGATTTTGCCGCCACGAATCCGGCCCCGCTATAGATTTTCATCAACGAGCCGGTAATAGTAATGCGCCCTTCCGGGAAAATAACGACCGGACGCCCTTCATTAAGAATGCGCACCAGATATTTAATCGACATCGGCCGGGTAGGATCGAGCGGTACAAAATCCACCAGCGGCTTAATCAGGCGCATAAACCATTTATCGCTGATGTCGGAATAAACGGCGAATACCGGCCTGACCGGCAGGAACAGCGCCAGCAGCATGCCATCGAGAAAGGAAGCGTGGTTAGGCGTAATTAATACTTTTTCTTTATGCAGCCCGGAAAGATCGCCGCGTAGCCGCACGCGCCACAGTAAGCGGAACAGAAAACGAAACAGATTGAAAAGCATGCCAACTCCTTAGCCAGGAAAATTGGCTATAACCATGCAGCAAAGAGAAGTTGAACTCAACGTTAAGCGGCGAAAAATTTATTTATCAGGCCGCCCGTCGCCGCGCAGGGCCTTTTATTGGCTAAGCCGACAATCATTCTGGTTCTTAATAAGTCTGATTTAATAAACCCGATCGGGAGTAAATAGCCGCGGTTTAAGCATAACGGGGCGCCGCCCGGCGCACTGTATATAAATAATCGAGGTGAATAAAAAGCGCCGCCAGGCAATATCGCCGCATAAGGCGGCAGCCTTAACCGCTGGAAAAAATAATTAGCCGCGCGGCGACAGAACGGCATGGCGCGCTTTTAACGCGCCGCCGGCAATTTAATGCGCGCCGTTAACCAGCGCATCGGGCGCAATATTCATATGCTTCAGCACCGGCCCCATAATATTGCCGAAGATGGGCGCCGCCACCGAGCCGCCGAAGTGATCGCCCGCGGTTGGATGGTTGATCATCACCACCAGCGCCACCTGCGGATCGCTGGCCGGCGCGATGCCTGCCGTATAGTTGACGTAGCCGCCATCATATTTGCCGCTGCTGCCCATCTTCTCCGCCGTGCCGGTTTTGGTCGCCAGTCGATAGCCGGGCACCGCCGCGCGAATCCCGGTGCCGCCCGGCAGCACATCGCTTTCCAGCATGTGCACCACCGTCTTAACCGTTTCCGGGTTCGCCACCTGCTTACCCATTACCGGCGGCGTAACCTTAGTAATAGAGAGCGGGCGATAGACGCCGAAGCTGCCCAGGGTGGCGTATTCACGCGCAATCTGTAGCGGCGTAACGCGCAGCCCGTAGCCAAAGGAGAAGGTGGCGCGTTCAATATCCGCCCAGCGCTGGCGGTGCAGCGGAAAATAACCGACGCTTTCGCCGGTCAGCCCCAGGCCGGTAGCTTTGCCCAGACCAAAGGCGTGATAGGCGTTAACCAGCGCCTCCGCCGGCATCGCCAGCGCGATATGGGATACGCCGATATCGCTCGATTTTTGCAGGATGCCGGTAATGGTCAGGCGCGGCCAGTGGCCGACGTCGCGGATCAGGTGGCCATTGACGCGATAAGGCGTAGTATCCAGCACCGAATCAGGACGCACCAGCCCGCGCTCCAGCCCTTCCATTACCACCAGCGGCTTCACCGTCGAGCCTGGCTCAAAGCTGTCGTTAATCGCCACGTTGCGCATCTGCGCGGGCGCGACGTCAGCGTAATTATTCGGGTTGAACGAGGGATAAGAGGCCATCGCGAGGATCTCCCCGGTATCGATTTTTACCAGTACCGCCGCGCCGGAGTCCGCCTTATTCAGCAGCACGCCGTCGCGCAGTTTGCTGTAGAGCGTGTACTGATCGAACTTATCGATGCTGAGCTGCACCGTTGGCGGCTGCTTCGGCGGCTGATAGTCGATCATGGCGATAATGTTGCCTTCACGATCCTGGCGATATTTTTCGATGCCCGGCTGCCCCTGCAGCACCTTGTCGTAGCCTTTTTCCAGTCCGTTCAGGCCGGTGTTGTCAGCGCCGACGATACCGAGCAGCGGCGCCGCCGCCTCGCCCATCGGATAGAAGCGGCTGTCGTTATAGACCGTGCTGATGCCCTTCAGATGCAGCTGGCTGATATCTTTGGCGATGCCCAGCTCGATTTTGCGCCCCAGGTAGAGAAAGCGCCGGTGCGGGTTGGCGCTAATCTGCTGCGCTATCTGTTCCGGACGTTCGTTCAGCGCGTTGGCGAGATATTCCCATTTAGCGCTGGTAAAATCCGGGTTCGACTCCAGCACGCGCTGCGGGTCGGCAACAATATCGCGGGAAGGCACGCTGAGCGCCAGGGTTTCGCCGTTACGATCCAGCAGGGTGCCGCGGTTGGTGGGAATAGTTACCGTACGCAGCGATCGCTGATCCGCCTCACGCTCCAGCATGGGATGATTAATCAGCTGCAGATCGGCGACGCGCGCCAGCAGAACGCCCAGACAGCCCAGTACGCCCAGGCAAATCAGTCGAAAACGAAACGGGTTAAAAGGCGCTTTTATCTGGTCTTTACCAGGAAACTTCTGTATGCGGGGCATCTCCATGACCTTACGTCAGGCAAAAAAAACCTGCGCATCTGCGCAGGTTGGTGTAATCAATAAATCTGTTGATGCTCACCCATCAATACCTCTGGGACTAAGAATGTAGCAAGGGGCATTGCCGCGCCGCCATCAAACATTCGCAACAGTTACCCGCAAAATGTAACCAGCTATGTGATTTATCGGTCATTTTGCAATGATTGCCACGCTCTTACCTCTACCAGACAGGACATGGCGTTCGGCCCCTGGGTTAACGAGGAGGTGCCGATATCCAGCGTCAGGACATTGGGGTTGCCGGCGCGATCCCTCGGCTGCCACGGCTCACCGAAGCCGGGATCGAACCAGGCGCCGGTGGAGGTCACTACCACGCCCGGCGTCAGACCATCGTTAAGCTGCACGCCAGAAAGCATCCTGCCGCGCTGGTTATACACTTCTATTTCATCGCCGTGACGGATGCCGCGCGCGGCGGCGTCATCAGGATGCATCCACAGCGTCTCATGACCGGCGGTTTTGCGGTTTTGTACGTTTTCCGTGGCATCCAGCTGGCTGTGCAGGCGATCGGCGGGCTGGATGCTAATCAGATGCAGCGGAAACTGACGCGCCAGTTCGCTGCCCAGCCACTCCTGCGGCGCACGCCATTCAGGGTGCCCGGCCATGTCCTCCAGCTGATAATCGGCTATGGTCTGGCTGAACAGCTCGATTTTTCCGCTGGCGGTGGCGATCGGATTGGCCTGCGCGTCGGCGCGGAAATCAGCCATGTAAACGTAATCACTATCGCCGGCAGGCACTTCGACATAGCCCCGCTGCCAGAAAGTTTCAAAATCAGGCCATTCCACCCCTTTGCTTTGCTGCGCGGCGGCGCACTGTTGATAAAGGTGGGCGATCCACTGCATCTCGTTGCGGTTTTCGGTAAAGCGATGGCGATAGCCAAGACGTTCCGCCAGGTCGGCGAAAATATCAAAATCGTTGCGCGCCTGATGCTGCGGCGCAATCGCCTGATGCATGGCAAAGACAAAGCGATCGCGCGAAGAGCCGCCAATATCGTTGCGCTCCAGCGTGGTGGTGACCGGCAGCACGATATCCGCCATCTGCGCTGCCGGCGTCCAGACGATATCCTGCACAATCACCGTATCCGGGCGCTGCCAGCCTTCAGCCAGGCGATTAAGCTGCTGATGGTGATGAAAAGGATTGCCGCCCGCCCAGTGCATCAGGTGAATTTCCGGGTAGCGCTGCGTCTCTCCCTGAAAGCGGTATTCCGCTCCGGGGTGCAACAGCATATCGCAGATGCGCGCCACCGGAATCGCCAGCCCGGCTGGGTTGGCGCCGGTCGGCAGCTGCGGCGCGGGAGTATCGATGCGCGGATTGCCGACGCCGTTCATCGAGCCATGCCCAAACGAGAAGCCCGCGCCCGGCAGGCCGGGTTGTCCCAGCATGGCGGAGAGCGCAATCATCATCCAGTAGGGCTGTTCGCCGCGATGGGCGCGCTGTACCGCATAAGAGCAGGTGATAAAGCTGCGTTTGCCGATCAGCTGGCGCGCCAGCTCCGCGATGCGCGCCGCCGGAACGCCAGCGATCGCGCTGGCCCAGGCGGGCGTTTTCGCCACGCCGTCGCTTTCCCCCAGCAGATAAGCGCGCAGCTGCGGATAGCCGACGCAGTGACTGTGCAGAAAATCGCTGTCCGCCGCGCCCAGCCGTTCGATCTCATAGCCCAGCGCCAGCATCAGCGCCACATCAGTATTGGGACGAATGGCGATCCACTCGGCGTGCAGGAAATCGGGACAGTCGTCACGCATTGGGCTGACGTTAATTACCCGCGTCCCTTTCGCCGCCAGCTGCTTTAGCGCCGGCTGAAGCGTATGCTCGCCTGCCCCGCCGGAGGCTACCTGCGCATTTTTCAGCGCCAGGCCGCCGAAGGCCAGCACGACTTCCGCGTGGGCGATCACGCCTGGCCAGTCGGTTACGCGCCCGGTCAGCGGCATATAGCTACCGATCACGTAGGGCAGAAAGAACTGCGCCGCGCCCCAGCTGTAGTTGCCCTGCTGATCCACGCCGCCGCCGCCGCTGAAGTAGAAACGCCGCACCAGGCTGCGGGCGTGATTGACGCGCCCCGCCGATGACCAGCCATAGGAGCCGGTGAAAATGCCGCTGGCGCCGTAGCGATCGCGCACGCGCCGGTTCTCGTCTGCTATCAAATCGAGCGCGGTATCCCAGGGGACGGCGACGAAATCTTCCCGTCCGCGCAGGCTGCCATCGCTGTTCTCCCGCTTTTTCAGCCATGACCGGCGCACCATCGGCTGTCGAATGCGCTTAGCGGAGTAGACCAGCTGGGGAATACTTTGCAGCATCGGCGAAGGGTTACTGTCGGCAAAGAAAGGTTCGCAGTCGATCAGGCGCCCCCGCTCCGTCACGGCGGTAAAGGCGCCCCAGTGGGCAAGGTGCGGTACTTTTTTCAGGGTCATGGCGCAGCTCAGGCAGGTAGTGAAGCACGGACGGCTATGGTAACGTGCCGCGAACAACGATGAAAAGCGCAATATTCAGCGCGCTTTGCGACCGGTATGGCATTCTGTCTGGTTGAAGTCGCAGGGCTTTTCCGCAACACTTTGCCTATATGTAAACGTTTACCCCGGAAGGTGCTCTACTCATGGCTACGATAAAGGATGTCGCCAGACTGGCGGGTGTGTCTGTTGCTACCGTTTCACGCGTTATCAATCACTCTCCGAAAGCCAGTGAGACGTCCCGTCAGGCGGTTTTTAGCGCGATGGAGGCGCTGCAGTATCACCCCAACGCTAACGCACGGGCGCTGGCGCAGCAGTCAACGGAGACGCTTGGCCTGGTTGTGGGCGACGTCTCCGATCCCTTTTTTGGCGCGATGGTAAAGGCGGTGGATGAAATCGCCGGGCAAACCGGCAACTTCCTGCTGATCGGCAACGGTTACCATAATGAAGAAAAAGAGCGGCAGGCGATCGAGCAGCTGATGCGCCATCGCTGCGCGGCGCTGGTGGTGCATGCCAAGAAGATCCCCGACGACGAGCTGGCGAAACTGATGCAGCAGATGCCGGGCATGGTGCTGATTAACCGCTCGCTGCCCGACTGGCAGCAGCGCTGTATCGCGCTGGACGATCGCTACGGCGCCTGGCTGGCGACGCGCCATCTAATTCAGCAGGGTCATAGCCAGATTGCCTGGATTAGCTCCACCCATACCATTTCCGATGCGGAAGAACGCCTGCAGGGCTACTACGACGCGCTGCGTGAACATAATCTGCCGTGCAACGATCGCCTGGTCGCCTTTGGCGAACCGGATGAGGTCGGCGGCGAGCAGGCGATGACCGAGCTGTTAGGGCGCGGCAAGAATTTTACCGCGGTGGCCTGCTACAACGATTCGATGGCGGCGGGCGCGCTGGCGGTGCTGAGCGATAACGGTATCCGCGTGCCGGAAGAGATGTCGCTTATCGGTTTCGATGACGTGCTGGTGTCGCGCTATGTGCGGCCACGCCTGACCACCGTGCGCTATCCGATTGTAACCATGGCGCAGCAGGCGGCGCAGCTGGCGCTGGCGCTGGCGAACAATCAGCCGCTGCCGGAAGTAACCAATACTTTTAGCCCAACGCTGGTGCGCCGGCATTCCGTTAGCGCGCCGGGATAAGCAGCGCCGTTAAGTTGCGCGCCCGCAGCGCGCTGGCGGCAGGAGCGCTGCCGTTATTGCCCATGCGCCGGGCGAACGGCGGCAAGAGGTTATATTACGGTTGGCCGTTCTGGACGTTGAAATTTTGCTTCAAGTATCATAAACCCAGGCGCGCGGGATGGCGCCCGGCAAGCCAACCGTAATGGGGAATCGATTTATGACCAGGAGATTTGAGAATAGAGTCGCGATGGTGACCGGCGCCGGCTCCGGCATCGGCGCGGCGATTGCGCGCCAGCTGGGAGCGGAAGGCGCCCGCGTAGTCGCGGCGGATATAAATGAGCAGAGCGTCGCCAGGGTAGCCGCAGAAATCACCCAGGCCGGCGGCATTGCCGTCGCGGTACGCCAGGACGTCAGCGACGCGCAGTCGGTCGCCGCGTCGGTCGCCTTTACGCTGGAGCGGTTTGGCGCGCTGCACCACGCGGTTAACAACGCCGGCATCGGCGGCGGCAACGCGCCGCTGGCGAATTACAGCCTGGAGGAGTGGCACAGCGTGATCGGCGTTAACCTTAACGGCGTATTCTACAGCCTGAAATATCAGATTCCGGCGCTGCTGCGTTCAGGCGGCGGTTCTGTCGTTAACGTATCCTCGATTCTCGGTACCGTCAGCCGCCCCAATTTTTCAGGCTACGTCGCCGCCAAGCACGGGGTTATCGGGCTGACTAAATCCGCAGCGCTGGAATATGCCGCTCAGGGCATACGTATCAACGCCGTCGGGCCGGGCTATATCGATACGCCGCTGATTTCACCGCTGGAGAAAGCGCAGTATCGCGGTCTGGTCAGCCAACACCCGATAGGCAGGCTTGGGCGTGCCGATGAGGTGGCGGCGCTGGTGCTGTTCCTGTTATCCGATGAAGCCTCATTTATTACCGGCAGCTTTCACCTGGCCGAAGGCGGCTATACCGCGCAGTAGCGCATCCGGGAACATCGGCGCCGCGCTGATTCCCATCGATGAGGCAGACGGCGGATCGCCGGCGTGCTTCCCCTGCGCAAGATGATGCATGCAGCAGAAATAAGCGTGCGGTTTTCGCGCGTGGATAAGCCTGTATACAGTAATACCGTCAACCCATCGCTTAACGCGACGGCGTTGACGGTATCAGAAGATGACTGGCTAACTGAGACAGTTATTATTGTTCAATCAGTTTCCAGCGGCTGCCGTCAGACATATACATCAGCTGCTGCCCCTTGCTTACCCTGGTGACGCCGCCGTTGACATAAACAGACGAGTCATAGCTGGCGCGATGATCGATAAAGATCGATTTCCACTTCAGCGCGGCGGGCTGCGGAAAATAAATCCGCGGCGACCAGACCCCATCCTGCGAACGAATAGCCACCAGATTAACCTTGCTCAGCGCAGCGGAAATGGTTTGCTGTTGCAGTTCGCTGCCGTTAACTATCGATACTTTCGGGGCATTCGGCGAGGCGATGGAGCCCAGATTGTTGATGGTATTAGAGCAGGCATTATTATTACAGGCGGCTTGCACCACATAAGCATCATTACAGTTGCCGTAGGTAGAGCTGCTCTGTTTCGCTTTTACGCGGTCATCGCCTGTTGGGTTCATAAAAGTGGAGCTTTGCGCGCCCATGGCATAGCAAGAAGTCAGCTGACCGTTCCCCTGCGAATACTCCTCAACAAAACCGGAAGATGAATATAGCTTGCCAAAACTATCCGGCACCTCAATAACGCCCACCGTGGTGGCGGTGCCATCCATCATATCGGTGACGACGCCGGTCACCAGGTTGCCGCTTTTCGTCACATCTAACTGGTAGACGTGCCCGGTTTTCCAGGGGACGACGATCTGGCACTGTACGCCGGAGCCTTCGTGATCGAAATACTGGCATGTGCTGCTTTTCCAGCCTTTTGCTTTCCAGATGGAGAAATTAAAAGCGTGTACGCCGTTACTCCGATTCTGTAAACCAATATAGCCACCGTCTCCCTGTTTGAAATAAAACTGGTTCGCCCAGTAATAATGAGAGTTCGGGCCGCCATCATTATTAACCTGCTGAAAGAAAGTGAGCTTATTAAAGGCTGAACCGGCAGGCCACGTATGCTGTATCGAAACGATGCCGCCCGCGACCACCGCATGGCTTAGCGGAGTAAACAAAAACAGTAAGGGGAACAGTAATACTTTCCTGAAGCGACTCATAATTAATTCCTTTAATTAGATAAACCCGTAATGAATAAAGTTATGTTTTCACCACTAAACCAGCAGTGGCTGGGCTAAATAATATTCAGGCGAATTGATTGCTTACAGCGCCCCTTGCCCGCTGACGGCTGATACAACACGCTGAACGTGCCGGGCAGAGATAAAGTTGCGGCGTCAGGAACTGGCGTCAGAAAGAAAAGCGGCGTAACAAAGAATGGCGTTAACCAGACGCGGAAAATTTATAACGCTCTGCGGCCAGCCGCGCCGCAGAGGTGAATCACGCACGAAGATTACAGCTCCAGCGCCAGCAGCTCCTGAATGGTCTGCCGTCGACGAATTTCCCGCGCCTCGCCGCCGTCGAACAGCACCTCCGGGATCAGCGGGCGGCTGTTATAGTTGGAGGACATCGAGGCGCCATAGGCGCCGGTATCGTGCAGCACCAGATAATCGCCTGGGCTGACGGCGGGCAGCTGGCGCGTTTCCACCTTGCCGCCCTCCAGCTGGGTAAAGACATCGCCCGATTCGCACAGCGGCCCCGCCAGCACCGTTTCACGCAGCTCGCGCTGTCCGGCATCCTCAGCCAGCAGGGAGATATGGTGATAGCTGCCATACATCGCCGGACGCATTAAGTCGCTGAAGCCCGCATCCACCAGCACAAAGTGGCGGCTGCCCATATCCTTTACCGCCCGCACCTGAGTAACCAGCACGCCCGCTTCCGCCGCTAAAAAACGCCCCGGCTCGATCTCCAGCTTTAGCGGATGACCAAGATGCGCGGCGATACGCTCGCGGGCGCGGTGCCACAGGCTGTAGTAGTGTTGGGTATCAATCGCCTCTTCCCCGTAGCGATAGGGAACAGAAAGCCCGCCGCCGGCGGAAATAGCGCTGATATCCTGATCGAGCGCGATAACGCGTTCCACCATCGCTTCGCATACCTGCTCCAGGTGCGCATAGTCCACGCCGGAGCCGATATGCATATGGATGCCCACCAGCTTCAGCCCGTGCTGCTGAATCGCCTGCACCGCCTGCGGCAGCTCCTGGTGCCAGATGCCATGCTTGCTGTTCTCGCCGCCGGTGTTGGTTTTCTGGCTGTGGCCGTGACCGAAGCCGGGATTGACCCGCAGCCAGACCGGATGGCCGGGCGAGCAGGCGCCCAGCTGATGCAGCATATCCACCGAGCCGGCATTAACCGGAATCCGCAGTTCGGCAACGCGCGCCAGCGTCGGCCGATCGAGCAGATCGGCGGTAAAAACGATCTCATCCCCGCCCGCCTGATAGCCAGCCGCCAGCGCGCGTTCGATTTCGCCCAGCGAAACGGAATCCACCTTAACGCCCGCGGCGCGCATCAGGCGCAGAATATGAATATTGGAACAGGCCTTTTGCGCAAAGCGCACCACGTCAAACTGTCGCAGCTGGGCGATACGCTGGCGAATAATATCGGCATCGTAGGCCCAAAACGGCCCGTCGTAACGTGCGGCAAGCGAGAGAAGATTAGCGCTATTCAGGG
Organism: Mixta tenebrionis; assembly: GCF_006517625.1. GTDB lineage: Bacteria > Pseudomonadota > Gammaproteobacteria > Enterobacterales > Enterobacteriaceae > Mixta > Mixta tenebrionis. The sequence continues at coordinate 130,713 of NZ_VHQI01000007.1, forward strand.
CGCTATCAGGGGTATTCAGCGGACGCGGCATGATGGTTCTCCTTAATCTTTGCCCTATTACGCCACAGCCTTTTTTCGCTGAAAAATATCTGTTTCTGCGGAGTCTATGCAAATATGATATAGCTTTCGCAACCGGAGAAAGCGATGGCGCAGATTACTCATCGGCAGATTGAGATATTCCATGCGGTGATGACCAGCGGCAACCTGACCGCCGCCGCCGCGCTGCTGCACACCTCGCAGCCAACCGTCAGCCGCGAACTGGCGCGCTTTGAGAAACTGACCGGCCTGCAGCTGTTCGAACGGGTGCGTGGGCGCCTCTACCCTACCGTACAGGGCCTGAGCCTGTTTGAAGAGGTGCAGCGCTCCTGGTACGGTCTCGATCGCATTATCAGCACGGCGGAAGGGCTGCGGCAGTTTCGTCAGGGCGAGCTTTCCATCGCCTGCCTGCCGGTGTTTTCCCAGTCGCTGCTGCCGCCGCTCTGCCAGCCGTTTTTGCAACGTTATCCCGATCTCAGCCTGAATATCATCCCGCAGGAGTCGCCGCTGCTGGAAGAGTGGCTGTCGGCGCAGCGTCACGATCTCGGTCTGACCGAAACCCACAGTACGCCAGCCGGAACCGAGCGCATTGAACTACTGACGTTAAATGAAGTGTGCGTTTTGCCCGCCCGGCATCCGCTAACGGCGCGACAGCAGCTGACGCCGCAGGATTTCGCCGGGGAAAACTATATCAGCCTCTCGCGCGCCGACAGCTATCGTCAGCTGCTGGACGCGCTGTTTCATGAGCAGGGCGTGCAGCGCCGCATGGTAATGGAGACGCACAGCGCAGCGTCGGTCTGCGCGATGGTGCGGGCAGGCGTGGGGATCTCGGTGGTGAATCCGCTGACGGCGCTGGATTACGCCGCCAGCGGCGTGGTGATACGCCGTTTTAGCGTTGAGGTGCCTTTTACCGTCAGCCTGATCCGCCCGCTGCATCGTCCGGCCTCCTCGCTGGTCAGCGCGTTCAGCCAGCATTTGCGGCGCGAGGCGGCGCAGTTCGCGACACGCCTCAACGCTCTGCTCGCTTAGGCGCGCGCCGGCTGCGTCTGGCCGCCGGCGCGGCGGAAGGCGATCAGGCAGACCATCAGCCCCAGCACGGCCAGTAGCGCAGCGGCCGCCGGCACCGCGGCCAGGCCGTAGCCGCCCTTGATAACCGCGCCGCCAACCCAGGCGCCGAGCGCATTGCCGACGTTAAACGCGGAGATGTTGAGCGTCGAGACCAGGTTCGGCGCCTCTTTACCGTGACGCACCACATTGATTTGCAGGCCCGGCACGGTAGCGAAGGTCGCCATCGCCCACAGAAACAGCGTGATTTCCGCCAGCCAGAGGCCGTGGCTGGTCCAGCTAAACGCCAGCGAAAAAATAGCGATCAGCGCGAAGCTGAGGATCAGACTGAAGGAGACTTTCCAGTCCGCCAGCCTGCCGCCGATGATATTGCCGACGGTTAAACCAGCGCCGATCAGAAACAGCGTCCAGCTGACGCCGCGATTGCTGACGCCGGTAACCTGCAGCAGCAGCGGCGCAATATAGCTGAACAGCGCAAACATCGCCGCCGCGAAGCAGACGGTCATCAGCAGCGAAAGCCACAGCTTGCCGTTCGCCAGCGCGCTGATTTCGCTGGCAAGATGCACCGGCTTTTCATCTTTATTGGTCGGCAGGCTGACGATTAGCGCGATAAAGGCCAGCACGCCGATGATCGCCACTCCCCAGAAGGTAGCGCGCCAGCCAAACAGCTGACCGAACCAGGTGCCGAGCGGCACGCCCAGCACGTTCGCCAGCGTCAGGCCGGTAAACATCAGCGCAACGGCGGAAGCCTGACGATTCGGCGCCACCAGGCTGGCGGCCACTACCGATCCGATACCGAAGAAAGCGCCGTGACAGAGCGCGGTGACCACGCGCGCCAGCATCAGCAGGTTATAGCTGTAAGCCAGCGCACACAGGATGTTGCCGATGATAAAGATAGTCATCAGCAGAATCAGCGTGCGTTTGCGTGGCAGCTTCGCCGTCAGCAGCGCCATTACCGGCGCGCCAATCGCCACGCCGAGCGCGTAGCCGCTAATCAACCAGCCGGCAGAAGGGATGGAAACATGCAGATCGCCCGCCACCTCCGGCAGTAAACCCATAATAACAAACTCGGTGGTGCCGATAGCAAAGGCGCTCAACGCCAGCGCCAGCAGTGAAACAGGCATAACACTCTCCAAAAACGATGATTGCAGACTCCGGAACAGGCCGCGGTCGCATAGCGGCCTGGACGACGCGTTATGTCGTTCTGTTTAATGAATCGCGTCGCGGCGGCTATTAGAGCATAGTGTTATGTCGGCAAACACCCCGGCTACAGCAAGGGAATTTTGCGACAGGCGCAATAATCGCTGGCGATTAATTTCACCTGCGTAGATAAATTTGGCGCCGGAAGAGCGCCGGCAAGGGGTATCTCAGCAAGCAGCTGGTATTTCAGCAATAAAAAAGGGGCGCCGGCGCGCCCCTTTCGCAACAGCAGAAATTACTTGCCGGACGGGCGCAGCGCCGGGAACAGGATGACATCGCGAATAGTGTGGCTGTTGGTGAACAGCATTACCATGCGGTCGATACCGATGCCCAGGCCAGCGGTCGGCGGCAGGCCGTGCTCCAGCGCGGTGACGTAATCTTCATCGAAGAACATCGCTTCGTCGTCACCGGCATCTTTCGCTTCTACCTGCTGACGGAAACGATCGGCCTGATCTTCCGCATCATTCAGCTCGGAGAAGCCGTTGCCGATTTCACGTCCACCGATAAAGAATTCAAAGCGGTCGGTGATTTCCGGGTTAATGTCGTTACGACGCGCCAGCGGAGAGACTTCCGCCGGGTATTCGGTGATGAACGTCGGCTGAATCAGGTGGCTTTCTGCCGTTTCCTCAAAGATTTCAGTCACAACGCGGCCAAGACCCCAGCTCTTCTCTACTTTGATGCCGACAGATTGCGCTATCGCCACTGCCTTATCGAAATCATCCAGATCGGCCAGATTGGTTTCCGGGCGATATTTCTGGATCGCTTCTTTCATCGTCAGCTTAGCGAACGGCTTACCGAAATCGAAGACATGGTCGCCGTAAGGCACTTCGGTGGTGCCCAGCACCTGCTGCGCCAGGGTGCGGAACAGGCTTTCGGTCAGCTCGATAAGATCTTTGTAATCGGCGTAGGCCATATAGAGTTCCATCATGGTGAACTCAGGATTATGGCGCGGCGAGATCCCTTCGTTACGGAAGTTGCGGTTGATTTCGAAAACGCGATCGAAACCGCCTACTACCAGGCGCTTGAGGTAGAGTTCCGGCGCGATGCGCAGGTACATGTCGATATCCAGCGCGTTATGATGGGTGATAAACGGACGCGCGGAGGCGCCGCCGGGAATCACCTGCATCATTGGAGTTTCTACTTCCATAAAGTCGCGGCCCACCATGAACTGACGGATGCCTGCCATGATTTGCGAGCGAATGCGGAAGGTTTTACGCGATTCTTCGTTGGCGATCAGATCAAGATAGCGCTGGCGATAGCGGGTTTCCTGATCGGCCAGGCCATGAAATTTGTCCGGCAGCGGGCGCAGCGCTTTGGTCAGCAGGCGCAGTTCGGTGCAGTGAATGGAGAGCTCGCCGGTTTTGGTTTTGAACAGTTTACCGCGCGCGCCGAGGATATCGCCCAGGTCCCATTTTTTGAACTGTTCGTTGTAGACGCCTTCCGCCAGGTCGTCACGCGCCACGTACAGCTGGATGCGGCCGCCTACGTCCTGAAGCGTTACAAATGAGGCTTTGCCCATGATGCGGCGCGTCATCATACGCCCCGCCACGCTGACTTCAATGTTCAGCGCTTCCAGCTCTTCGTTTTCTTTGTCGTCGTACTGCGCATGCAGCTGTTCAGAGATGCTGTCGCGGCGGAAATCGTTCGGAAACGCCACGCCATGTTCACGCAGCGCGCTGAGCTTTTCACGACGCGCTTTTAGTTCGTTGTTCAGTTCAAGCGCGGCATCAGCGCCCTGCGGTTGTTGTTCAGACATGGTTTATAGTCCTGCTTTCAAACTTGCTTCAATGAAACGATCCAGATCGCCATCCAGCACTGCCTGGGTGTTACGCGTTTCTACGCCGGTGCGCAGATCTTTGATGCGTGAATCATCCAGTACGTAAGAGCGGATCTGGCTGCCCCAGCCAATATCGGATTTGTTGTCTTCCAGCGCCTGTTTTTCAGCGTTTTTCTTTTGCATTTCCAGTTCATAAAGCTTGGCTTTCATCTGCTTCATGGCCTGGTCTTTGTTTTTGTGCTGGGAGCGGTCATTCTGGCACTGGGTGACGGTGCCGGTCGGAATATGGGTAATACGCACCGCCGATTCGGTACGGTTTACGTGCTGGCCGCCGGCGCCGGATGCGCGATAGACGTCAATGCGCAGGTCTGCCGGGTTGATTTCGATATCAATGTCATCATCCACTTCCGGGTAGACGAAAGCAGAACTGAAGGAGGTGTGGCGACGGCCGCCGGAGTCAAACGGGCTTTTTCGTACCAGGCGATGGACGCCGGTTTCGGTACGCAGCCAGCCGAAAGCGTAATCGCCCGCGATGCGGATGGTCGCGGATTTGATACCCGCCACTTCGCCATCGGAGACTTCAATGACTTCGGTTTTGAAGCCTTTGTCTTCCGCCCAGCGCAGGTACATACGCAGCAGCATGCTGGCCCAGTCCTGAGCTTCGGTGCCGCCCGATCCCGCCTGGAGATCGATGTAGCAGTCGGCGCTGTCATATTCGCCGGAGAACATGCGGCGAAATTCCAGTTCGCCCAGTTTTTTTTCTAAGACGTCCAGTTCGGCGACGGCTTCGTTGAAAGTTTCTTCGTCGTCCGCTTCAACGGCCAGTTCCAGCAGGCCCGCCACATCTTCGAGGCCCTGAGACATCTGATCGAGCGTGTCAACGACAGCTTCGAGCGCCGATCGCTCTTTACCCAGCGCCTGGGCGCGTTCCGGTTCGTTCCATACGTCGGGCTGTTCCAGCTCGGCGTTTACTTCTTCAAGGCGTTCTTTCTTGGCATCGTAGTCAAAGATACCCCCTAAGAACGTCGCTGCGCTCAGTGAGGTCCTGAATACGGTTTTTCACCGGATTAATTTCAAACATGGCTTTCGAATCTTTTTAGGAAGTGTCAATGGATATGACCGGGCAGTTTAACTGAAAAGGCAACGAGATTGTAGTTCTGTCGGATGCTTTGTGTGCGGCGGAGTTGTGTTTTGGGGCGCGCTTTTGCGAGGCGGGCTGGAGGTTCGGGGCGGAAAGCAGGTTGGTGGGCGGTTCCGGGAAGCGAGTTTGGCGTTCGGGTACGAAGCGGGTTGGGGGGCGGTTCCGGGAAACGAGTTTGGCGTTCGGGAACGAAGCGGGTTGGGGGCGGTTCCGGGAGGCGAGTTTGGTGTTTGGGTACGAAGCGGGTTGGGTGGGCGGTTCCGGGAAGCGAGTTTGGCGTTTGGGTACGAAGCGGGTTGGGTGGGCGGTTCCGGGAAGCGAGTTTGGCGTTTGGGAACGAAGCGGGTTGGGAGGCGGTTCCGGGAAGCGAGTTTGGCGTTTGGGAACGAAGCGGGTTGGTGGGCGGCTCCGGGAAACGAGTTTGGCGTTTGGGTACGAAGCGGGTTGGTGGGCGGCTCCGGGAAGCGAGTTTGGCGTTTGGGTACGAAGCGGGTTGGGTGGGCGGTTCCGGGAAGCGAGTTTGGCGTTTGGGAACGGGAGGAGGCGGGCGGACGCTACGTAAAGACGTCGTCAATCCATCCCTGGAGACTCCGCCGCGTCATCCATGACGCGGAGGCTTTACTCCGCGTTCCGCCCGCCTCCTCCCTGGCAGCGTGCACATACTTCCTCGCTTCCCTGACACCGTGCAAGTACTTTCCCACTTCCCAACACCGCGCAAATACCTTCCCACCGCCCCGACATCAGGCGAATACTTTCCCGCTTCCCAACACCGTGCAAATACTTTTCCGCCTCCCCGACATCAGGCGAATACTTTCCCGCTTCCCAACACCGTGCAAATACTTTTCCGCCTCCCCGACATCAGGCGAATACTTTCCCGCTTCCCAACACCGTGCAAATACTTTTCCGCCTCCCCGACATCAGGCGAATACTTTCCCGCTTCCCAACACCGTGCAAATACTTTTCCGCCTCCCCGACATCAGGCGAATACTTTCCCGCTTCCCAACACCGTGCAAATACTTTTCCGCCTCCCCGACATCAGGCGAATACTTTCCCGCTTCCCAACACCGTGCAAATACTTTTCCGCCTCCCCGACATCAGGCGAATACTTTCCCGCTTCCCAACACCGTGCAAATACCTTCCCAACATCAGCAAATACTGTCACTTTCCTGACATGATTAAGAACGTTTTCCCGGATTTTCCGAAAAGGTCAGGTTACGCGAGCGCAATAGCAAGGGGAGCAAGAGGGGCTGGACGATGAGGCGGGCCTCCCGCGCCATGGACGGCGCGGGCGGAGGCCCCATGGACGGGTTTATGCCGTCCCGCCGAACGGACAGCCCCTCTTGCGACCGGCAGCGGATAAAACTCTCAAAAGCACCGCCTGCAACCAACGGTTGCGGAGCAACGGTTATCCGCTGCGCTTTATAACCAGACAACCCTACAGCGGCCAGATATGCTCAATCAGCAACTGCACGCTACGGTTACCGCGAAACTCATTTACGTCCAGCTTATAAGCCAGCTCAACGTGACGGATGCTGGCGTCAGGCCACAGGCGCGTATCAACGTTAAAAGCAATCCCATCCAGCAAAGGACCGCCGCCTGCCGGCTCAACCATCACCTTCAGATGACGATCGCCCACCAGCCTCTGCTGCAACAGCTTAAACTTGCCGTCAAACACCGGCTCAGGAAACGCCTGCCCCCAGGGCCCACCATCACGTAGCATCTCAGCCACCGGCAGCGTCAAATCAGGCGCCGTCAGTTCGCCATCAGACCAGATCACGCCCTGCAAGGCATCCGCGTCCAGCCACTCGCCAACCAGAGCGCTGAACAACGTACTAAATCGTTCGAACTTATCTTCTTCCAGCGACAGGCCAGCCGCCATCGCGTGGCCGCCAAACTTAATTATCAGCCCTGGATTCAACGTATCAAGCCGCTCAAGCGCATCCCGTAAATGCAGCCCCGCTACCGAACGCCCTGAGCCTTTCAGCGTACCGTCGCCCGCCGGAGCGAAAGCGATAACCGGACGATGAAAACGCTCCTTCAGGCGCGAAGCCAGAATACCTACCACTCCCTGATGCCACTCAGGATGATAAAACGCCAGGCCCAGCGGCAGCGTATCGCTACTGCGTTCCAGCTGATTACAGAGCGTGAGCGCTTCCGCCTGCATCCCCTGCTCAATCTCTTTGCGCGTCTGGTTCAGGGCATCCAGCTCGCTGGCTAACATGCGCGCCTGCGCCAGATCGTCCGTCAGCAATAACGCCACGCCCACCGACATATCATCCAGACGCCCGGCGGCGTTCAGCCGCGGCCCCAGCGCAAAACCAAGGTCGCTGGCGGCCAGCTGACGCGCATCGCGGTTAGCCACCTCCAGCAGCGCGCGAATGCCCGGACGACACTTCCCGGCGCGAATCCGTCCCATCCCCTGCCAGACCAAAATGCGGTTATTAGCGTCCAGCGGCACCACATCGGCCACCGTACCCAACGCCACTAAATCAAGCAGCTCGGCCAGGTTAGGGATCGCCAGCCCGTTATCAAACCAGCCCAGCGCGCGCAAATGCGCGCGCAGCGCCAGCATCAGATAGAAAGCGACGCCCACGCCCGCCAGCGCGCGTGAAGGAAAAGTGCTGTCATTAAGATTAGGGTTAACAATGGCTTCCGCCGCCGGCAGCGTCTCGCCTGGCAGATGGTGATCGGTCACCAGCACCGGAATCCCTTTTTGATGCGCGCGCTCAACGCCCGCATGGGAAGAGATACCGTTATCCACTGTCAGAATAAGCTCCGCGCCGCGCGCCGCCGCCTGCTCCACCACTTCCGGGCTAAGGCCATAACCATCATCAAAACGATTTGGCACCAGATACTGCACCTTGCGTCCGCCCATGCTGCGTAACGCCAGCACGGTCAGCGCGGTACTGGTAGCCCCGTCAGCATCAAAATCGCCGACGATCATAATCTGCTTTTCATCGCGCAGCGCCTGATGCAGCAGCTCGACTGCCTGCTGCATACCGCTTAGCCCCTGCCATGGATGAAGATATTTCGCGCCGCGCTCCAGCTCGCGTCCGTCGGTTATGCCACGCTGGGCGTAAAGACGACGCAGCAGCGGATGAAGATCCGGCGGCAGCGCCGGATCGTTTACCGCCTCCCGGCGGCGAAGTTGCATCGGTTTATTCACTGCTAATTAGCTACCGCTTTTTTGTTTATCAAGAAGCTGCTTCATCTCCTGCGGCCCCTGATAACCCGGAATCATCAGACCATTTTCCAGTAGAATGGCCGGGGTGCCCTGAATGCCGAACAGAATGCCCAGCTGATAATGCTGCGCAAGATCGGTTTTACAGTCGGCGGGAGCTACCGCGCTGCCTTTCATCGCCGCATCAAAGGCTTTATTACGATCCTTCGCGCACCAGATAGACTTCATCTCTTTCGCTACCTTTCCATTCAGCCCTTCACGCGGGAAGGCCAGATAGCGCACGGTAATCCCCAGCGCATTATAATCTGACATCTCCTGATGCAGCTTGCGGCAGTAGCCACAGGTGGTATCGGTAAAGACGGTAATCACATGCTGCTCTTTCGGCGCCTTATAAACGATCATATCCTTGCTTAACGCATCGACTTTTTTCTGCAGCAGCTGATTCGTCACGTTAACCGGACGCGCGCCGCCGACATCATAGAGCGGCCCCTGAATAAAGTGCTTTCCATCTTCGCTGACGTAAAGCACGCCGCTGTCAGAAAGTACGGTCTTCATTCCCGGCAGCGGCGAGGGGTAAATTTCAGTCTTATCGATGCCCAGCTTACGTAAAGATTGCTGAATCGCAGCGTCATCCGCCTGGGCCGCGCCCGCGAAAGAGGCAGCCAGCATGGCGACGATGGCAAAAGTTTTTTTCATCCTGTTCCCTTTTTACTCCGCCGCCTTCAGGCGCGCGGGTGATGCTGTTGATGTAACTGACGCAGGCGCTCGGTGGCGACATGCGTATAAATCTGCGTGGTGGAAAGATCGCTGTGTCCCAGCAGCATCTGTACGACACGTAAATCCGCGCCGTGGTTCAACAGATGCGTCGCAAAGGCGTGTCGCAGCACGTGCGGAGAGAGCTTTTCGCTATCGATACCCGCCAGCACGGCGTAATGCTTAATACGGTGCCAGAAAGTTTGCCGCGTCATCTGCTGCGCCCGGCTGCTGGGGAACAGTACGTCGATGACCTTGCCGTTCAGCAACCACGGGCGCCCATGCTCCATATAGTGCTCCAGCCAGTGTATCGCCTCTTCGCCCAGCGGCACCAGTCGCTCTTTATTGCCCTTACCAATAACGCGTACAACGCCCTGACGCAGGCTGACGTCGCTGACCGTCAGGCCTACCAGCTCCGATACGCGCAGGCCGGTAGCATACAGCAGCTCCAGCATCGCCTTATCACGCAGCTCCACCGGCTGTTCAACGCTGGGCGCCTGCAACAGACGCTCCACCTGAGCTTCCGACAGATCTTTCGGCAACCGCTGCGGCAGTTTAGGCGAGGAGAGCTGCGCGCTGGGATCGTCAGCGCGTAGTTTTTCCCGATAGAGATACTGAAAAAGCCGCCGCATCGCGCTTAGCAGACGTGCCGAGCTGGTGGCTTTATAACCGCCCTCGACGCGATCGGCAAGAAAAGCCTGTAAATCCGCCGCCCCGGCCTGTAGCAGAGAACGTTGATGATGCGCCAGCCAGCCGGCCAGCGACTGCAAATCCTGACGATATGAGGTCAACGTATTTTGCGCCAGGTTACGTTCGATCCACAGCGCATCAAGAAACTGTTCAATAAGTTCGTTATCCGGCACCTTTCCCTCTTCGCGCAGGGGTGTCAATTTATGCGCATTATGCCTGAAAGCCATCGCCTTCTGATACAATTGCGCCCATCTGTCGATTCAAATGAGTAGATGTTCCGTATGAAGATTGGCCTTTTTTACGGTTCCAGCACCTGTTATACCGAGATGGCCGCCGAGAAAATTCGCGATTTTATCGGCGAGGATCTGGTTACGCTGCATAACCTGAAAGACGATTCACCAAAGCTGATGGAGCAGTACGATATGCTGATCCTCGGTATCCCTACCTGGGATTTTGGCGAGCTTCAGGAGGATTGGGAGAGCGTCTGGCAGGATATTCCTGATCTTAACCTGCGCGGCAAAGTGGTTGCGCTGTATGGCATGGGCGATCAGCTGGGTTACGGCGAGTGGTTCCTTGACGCGCTCGGTATGCTGCATGAGCTGCTGGCGCCGATGGGCGTGCAGTTTGTCGGCTACTGGCCAGTCGAAGGCTACGAATTTACCAGCCCGAAACCGCTTACCGCCGATGGCAAACAGTTTGTCGGCCTGGCGCTGGACGACGTCAACCAGTTTGAAGTAAGCGATGAGCGCATCGCCCAATGGTGCGAACAGATACTGACCGAAACCGCCGCGCTGCTGTAAACCAGACTCCGCAACGGCTGACGCCGCTCATGCCCGGCGGCGGGCTGCGCCGTAGGTTATCGCGCCGCACGACGGGCGCTCGGTTAACCTTACGGCCAGTCAGTTTAGTAATAAGCAATGCGCCGCTACTGATAGCCCGCCAGCAAACGGCGTAGCGCGCGCCAGTTCGCTTCCGACATACTGTCCCGCATCAGCCATAGCGAAAGGCCCCTTCCCTGCTCCGCCCGCAGCGCAAGCAGCACGCCAAACGGCAAAATAAAGGGTGAACGCGCAATCCAGTAATCCCGCCCCTGCCAGCGCCAGCGCCGGCTTTCCTCTGCCGTCAGAATACCGCCGAAGCGGCGTTGCCGGCGTAAACGACGCCACAGCTCTGCCGCCAGCAACAGCAGCAACAGCGCGGCGAACGGCTTCATTTCCCCAAAGCAAAACGGCAGCAGCCCGACAAACAGCGAGCCATACAGCAGCAGCGTTATCTGCCGCGCCTGCCCCGAAGGAGAGAGATCAGATCGCCACCGCGCCACGTTCCGGGCCACGCTGCTGATTACGCGTCTGAATCAGCTGCACCATGCGTTTCAGTCCGGCGTCAGCCGGCTCGCCGTGGTTCATCAGCCAGTTAAACAGATCGGGATCGTCGCTTTTCAGCAAACGAATAAACAGCGCTTTATCTTCATCGCTGAGCGAATCATATTCATATTTAAAGAAAGGCATGATGGCGATATCCAGCTCTAACATACCGCGGCGGCAGGCCCAGTGAATACGGGATTTATCGTTGATATCCATATGTTCTGTCATCGGTTGGCTCAAACATGATGGCTAGTGTAGCGCTTTTTTTGCGGCCTGTTGCAAGCAATTCCTTATCCTGCGCGCCCGCACGCAGGACGCGGCGGCGGCCTGCAACTTTAGCGCGCGTTTTGTGCCTCGGCTTCGGGAAACTGGTTGCAAAGCCAGTCGGCTCTTTTAATATGAAGTCACTTTTTCAACTGACTATTCAGGATCGCTCTATGCCTGACTTTATTTTCCCACCGCGTCAGCCCGTCGCCTCTTCACGGCTGCCGCTGACGTTAATTTCGCTGGAAGACTGGGCGCTGGTTGCGGTTGAAGGTGCGGACAGCACAACTTATCTGCAAGGCCAGCTCACGCTGGATGTGACGGCGCTGCCGGCAGAGAAACATCTTCCCTGCGCGCACTGCGACGCCAAAGGAAAAATGTGGAGCAACCTGCGTCTGTTCCATCGCGGCGCAGGCTATGCCTATCTGGTGCGCCGCAGTCTGCGCGATACGCAGATTAATGAACTGAAAAAATATGCCGTTTTCTCTAAGGTCGCCATTGCCGCCGATGATAAGGCGGTTCTGCTGGGCGTGGCGGGCTTTCAGGCCAGAGCCGCGCTGACCAACCGCTTCGCCGCCCTGCCCGATGCGCAGGCGCCGGTGGTGCAGGATGGCGCATCGACGCTGCTGTGGTTTGATTCTCCCGCCGAGCGCTTTCTGCTTATTACCACTGCGGAAAAAGCGGCGGAACTGAAGCAGGCGCTGGCGGATGACGCTCAGCTTACCGGCAGCCAGCAGTGGCTGGCGCTGGATATTGAAGCGGGCCTGCCGGTGCTGGATGAAAAAACCAGCGCGCAGCTGATTCCCCAGGCCGCCAACCTGCAGGCGCTGGAGGCGATCAGCTTTAAGAAAGGCTGCTATACCGGCCAGGAGATGGTGGCGCGGGCTAAATTTCGCGGCGCCAACAAGCGCGCGCTTTACTGGCTGGCTGGCAAAGCGAGCCGGACGCCTGAAGCCGGCGACGCGCTGGAGCTAAAAATGGGCGATAACTGGCGACGCACCGGCACCATTCTGGCCGCCGTGCAGCTGGAGTCAGGCGACGTCTGGGTGCAGGCGGTGCTGAATAACGATCTGGAGCCGGAGAGCGTGCTACGCGTGCAGGGCGACGCCGGCGGTCAGCTGGCGATACAGCCGCTGCCCTACTCACTGGCGGAATAAACTCTCTCAGGCGGCGCTAAGCCGCCTTTTTTACAGCACGTACAGGTAGATTGCCAGAAAATGGCAAGCGCTGCCGCCCAGCACGAAACCGTGCCAGATAGCGTGGTTATAGGGGATCCGCTTCGCCACGTAGAAAATTACGCCCAGCGTATAGATCAACCCGCCCGCAGCCAGCAGCCAGACGCCGCCCGTATCCAGCTTCATCGCCAGCTGGTAAATCACAATCAGCGAGAGCCAGCCCATCAGCAGATAGGTGATCAGCGAGAGCGCCTTAAAGCGATGAGCAAACGCCAGTTTGAAAATAATGCCTGCCAGCGCCAGGCTCCAGATCACTATCATCAGCCCGTGCGCCAGCGGCGAATCAAGACCCACCAGCAAAAATGGCGTATAGGTGCCGGCAATAAGTAAATAGATCGCGCAGTGATCCAGCTTTTTCAGCCAGAATTTCGCCCGCGCACCGGGAATGGCGTGATAGAGCGTCGAGGCGAGAAACAGCAAAATCATGCTGCCGCCATATAAACTGTAGCTAACGATCGCCAGCGCGCCGGCGTTAGCGGTAATCGCCTGGCTCAGCAGCAGTACCAGGCCAACAATGCCGAAAATGCAGCCTACGCCGTGGCTGATGCTGTTCGCAATCTCCTCCGCCAGCGTATATCCCTGCGCTAAACCGTTTTTCTGTGCCATCTTCATACTCCCGAAACTGCGTAATGCCTTGTGCAAGAAAGGAATTCTGTCGCCAGGCGCGTCGAATTCAACGCATCCACAGCGTAGCTGAGAACCATTTCAGTGTACACATGTAAGCTGAAATAAAATTATGTCGATCGGTAAGCGGCGCGTAGCCATCGGCGGGAAAAGTAAAATCTGCTAAGGTAGGCGCGGTAACAGCAGATGCGGATACAGTATGTTTACTCACAGTATAATCTCAACGCTCAACGACACCGAGATGCAGGTCTATAACGCCGTGATCAAAAGCGGCGATAAAGTGATGTATATGACCATTCGCGAGCTGGCCGACGCTGCGGGCGTCTCCACCACCTCAGTGCTGCGTTTTTGCCGCAAAATGCAGTGCGACGGCTATTCTGAATTCCGCATCCGTTTTAAATTATATTTAGAGCAGGAACAGCAGCGCCCGATTAATTACGGCGTGAACGAAATGGTCAGCTTTTTTAAAAGCATTAATAACGATGAGTTTGAGCATTTAATTAGCCAGGCGGTAGAGCATATTGTCGCCGCACAGCGGATAATTTTTGTCGGCGCCGGCACCTCCGGCACCTTAGGCAAATATGGCGCCCGCTTTTTTTCTAACGTTGGCAAATTCAGCAACCATATTGACGATCCCTATTATCCGGTCAGCAGCGATATGTATAAGGATGCGGTGGCGATTATTCTTTCCGTTTCCGGCGAAACCGAAGAGATCCTGCGGCTGGCCAGCCAGTTCAGCCTGCATCGCTGCAAAATCATCACCATTACCAACAGCGAGAACAGCTCGCTGGCGAAGCTGGCCGATTTTAATATCTCTTATCATATGCCGTTAATTCGCATGCATGGCGGGCTGGATATTACAACCCAGGTGCCGACTATCTATATTATTGAAAGTATCGGCCGCAAACTGGCCAGCCGCTTAGCCAAATAAAACAGCCTGTTTTTTACAGGTAACAAATCACTACGGCTGCCTTTTGTTATAACGTGACATTCCGCCGCGCTTTGCTACACTCCGCTCAATCTTGCTAGTTGAAACGCTATAATTTCACGCCTGCCGACGTGCCGGCGAATTTATTTTCGCCGCCGTTAAGGCATGGCGACAGCACCGTTTTTTTACCGCATCAGTAAGGATCGCTTTATGTCAAAACAGCAGCAGTTACCGAAAGATTTTCTGTGGGGCGGCGCGGTGGCCGCGCATCAGGTCGAAGGCGGCTGGGATCGGGGCGGCAAAGGCATCAGCATTTGTGACGTGCTTTCCGGCGGCGCGCACGGCGTCGATCGCGTGATTACCGACGGCGTGCAGCCCGGCTATAACTATCCCAATCATGAAGCGGTCGATTTCTATCATCGCTATAAAGAGGATATCGCACTGTTTGCCGAGATGGGCTTCAAATGTTTCCGCACCTCTATCGCCTGGACGCGTATTTTTCCTCAGGGCGATGAGCTGGAGCCAAACGAGGCGGGCCTGCAGTTTTATGACGATCTGTTTGATGAGCTGCTGAAGCACGGCATTGAGCCGGTAATCACCCTCTCGCACTTTGAGATGCCGTGGCACCTGGTAAAACAGTATGGCGGCTGGCTGAACCGTAAAGTGGTCGATTTCTTTGTGCGCTTCAGCGAAGTGGTGATGCGCCGCTACCAGCACAAAGTGAAATACTGGATGACCTTTAACGAGATTAATAACCAGCGCACCTGGAACTATCCGCTGTTCGGCTACTGCTGCTCCGGCGTGATCTTCACCGAGCATGATAATCCTGAGCAGACGATGTATCAGGTGATGCATCATCAGTTTGTCGCCAGCGCGCAGGTAGTGGCGCTGGGGCGCCGCATTAATCCCGATTTTCAGATTGGCTGCATGATTGCGATGGTGCCGGTTTATCCCTTCTCCTGCCATCCTGACGATGTGATGTTCGCCCAGGAAGCGATGCATCGTCGCTATGTCTTCAGCGACGTGCAAATGCGCGGCTACTATCCTGCCTACGTATTGCAGGAATGGGCGCGTAAAGGCTACCAGATCGAGATGGAAGCGGGCGATGAAGAGGCGCTGCGCAACGGCTGCTGCGACTATATCGGCTTCAGCTATTACATGAGCAACGCGGTGCAGGCAAATGCTGAAGGCGAAGGCGCTTCAATTACCGGCTTTGAAGGCAGCGTGCCGAATCCGCACGTCAAAGCTTCCGACTGGGGCTGGCAGATCGATCCGGTTGGCCTGCGCTACTCAATGAACGCGCTCTATGAGCGCTACCAGAAACCGCTGTTTATCGTGGAAAATGGCTTTGGCGCTATCGATAAGCCGAACGCTGACGGCCTGATCGAGGACGACTACCGCATCGATTATCTGCGCGCGCATATCGAGCAGATGAAAAAAGCGGTGCTGGAGGATGGCGTGGATCTGATGGGCTATACGCCGTGGGGCTGTATTGACTGCGTCTCTTTCACTACCGGCCAGTACGACAAGCGCTACGGCTTTATTCACGTTGATAAAAACGATGACGGCAGCGGGACTATGGCGCGCTCGAAGAAGAAAAGCTTTGGCTGGTATCAGCAGGTTATCGCCAGCAACGGCGAGCAGCTGTAAACGGACAGGCCGGCGCAATCCGGCCTTTATTAATAAGTACGCCCTTATCAACTTACAATAAAATAACCTATCTCACCTCGTAATTAAATAAAAGGCTAACCATCAATTAATTATTGTTTTACAGATTGCTTAAATTCAATAATTAACCCGTCATAGCTCTCTGTTCTTTCTACGCTCACCTACTTTTTTAACCATTAAAATTAAGTTTGTAAGCTATATCACAAAATCTTTTTGCCAATATGACAAGATCCACATGAAATCCTTTGTTTTTTAACCGGCAAAAAATATGAAATTGAAAAGTTCACCGCTATTGTTCGCTTGCTGTATTATCACTTCCTCTCCTCTTTACGCCAGCACACCGCTTACCGGATCGGAGATACTTGCGGTTAATAAAGGCGGCACAGCGAACAAAATATATACGCATAATCAACCAACGCTAAAGGTTGCCGCTTATAATATCGGCAAAAACGAAGCGTCAGACGACGTTACGAATTTGACACAGCTGAATCAGGCAATAAAGAAAATAGATGCCGATGTGATAGCCGTAACGGAGATTGATAATCAGACACATCGCAGTGGAAATATTAATCAACTCGCCAAAATTGCAGAAGCAAACCACTTGTTTTATGCCTTTGGTAAGGCACTGGATTTCGATGGCGGAGAATATGGCGTCGGATTACTGTCGAAATATAAAATCGATAAATCCCAGGTGATTAATCTACCTTCGGGAACAGCAGAACAGCGCGTGGCCCTTCTGTCGCAAATCACTAAACCCGGCTTCGATTCGCCGATTATTGTTATGACGACGCACCTGGACTGGCAAAAAAACCCAGAGGTACGTATTAATCAGGCACGCTATTTACTCGATCTGAGTATTGGTGATGCGCCTTCTGATTTCACTAATATCGCTTCTGCGATAAAAATACTTGCTGGCGACTTTAATTCCACAGCCGAAGAACAGCCAATTAAAGAAATTAATTACTTCTGGAACCCGGTGATTAAAAATGGCGCAGATACCCGCACCTGGCCTGCCGTTAATCCAGCTCTTGATCTTGACCACATTTTTACCTTTAAAGGTCAAAAATGGAAGGTTAAAAACCTTACCGTTCCCTCTGTAACAAATGACTTTAACTGGGCAGCTGCCAGCGATCACTTACCCGTAGTCGCTGAACTGGAATTGCAGGAACAGTAAAAAAGCGCTAACGAAAAAAGGGTTTGTTACCAAACCCTTTTTATTTGTACCTGCCGTATGTTATCCGGCTACGCCTGTTTCTCGCAGCGCGGCTACTGATAGTCGCTCAGCGGCACGCAGGAACAGAACAGATTGCGATCGCCATAAACGTCATCCAGACGCTTCACCGTCGGCCAGTATTTATTCCCGCTGCCGGCCGGGAATACCGCCAGCTCACGGCTGTAGGGATGCGCCCATTCACCTGCCAGCTCTTGCTGCGTATGCGGCGCGTTCACCAGCGGGTTATCTTCCAGCGGCCATTCGCCGCTGGCGACGCGATCGATCTCGGCGCGAATCGCCAGCATCGCCTCGATAAAGCGATCCAGCTCCACCTTGCTTTCCGATTCCGTCGGTTCAACCATCAGCGTGCCCGCTACCGGGAACGACATCGTCGGCGCATGGAAACCGTAATCGATCAGGCGTTTGGCGATATCCAGCTCGCTGATGCCGGTCTGCTCCTTCAGCGGACGCAGATCGAGAATACATTCATGCGCCACGCGGTTATCGCGCCCGGTATAGAGCACCGGATAAGCCGACTGCAGACGACTGGCGATATAGTTCGCATTCAGAATAGCCACGGCGCTGGCCTGCTTCAGCCCTTGCGCGCCCATCATGCGGATATACATCCAGCTGATCGGCAGTATCGAGGCGCTGCCGAAAGGCGCGGCGGAAACGGCGCCCTGCTGCGTCAGAACGCCGTCAATTTGCACCACGCTATGGCCCGGCACAAAGGGCGCCAGATGCGCTTTCACGCCGATCGGCCCCATGCCCGGCCCGCCGCCGCCGTGCGGAATGCAGAAGGTTTTATGCAGGTTGAGATGCGAGACATCGGCGCCGATATAGCCTGGCGTAGTGATGCCGACCTGCGCATTCATATTCGCGCCATCCAGATAAACCTGACCGCCGTACTGATGCACGATCTGGCAAACTTCACGGATGGTCTCTTCATACACGCCGTGCGTGGAAGGATAGGTCACCATAATGCAGGAAAGCGCGCTGCCCGCCTGCTCCGCTTTCTGGCGCAGATCGTGCAGATCGATATTGCCCTGCTTATCACAGGCCACCACCACTACCGCCATGCCCGCCATCTGCGCTGAAGCCGGATTAGTCCCGTGAGCGGAGCTGGGGATCAGGCAGATATTGCGCTCGCCCTCGTTGCGGCTCTCATGGTAACGACGAATCGCCAGCAGCCCGGCGTACTCTCCCTGCGCGCCGGAGTTGGGCTGCATACAGAGCGCGTCATAGCCGGTGAGCTGCACCAGCCACTGCGACAGCTGGCCGATCATTTGCAGGTAGCCCGCCGCCTGCTCTGCCGGACAGAACGGATGCAGCTCGGCAAACTCCGGCCAGGTAATCGGGATCATCTCTGCGGCGGCGTTCAGCTTCATAGTGCAGGAGCCAAGCGGGATCATCGCCTGGTTCAGCGCCAGATCTTTTTTCTCCAGGCTGTGCATATAACGCATCATCTCGGTTTCGCTGTGATAGCGATTAAACACCGGATGCGTCAGGATCGGCTGCTGGCGCAGCAGCGCAGGCGGCACCGAAGTGCTGTTGCTTGCCACGCGGTTATCCAGCGTATCGATATCCAGACCGTGATCGTCACCGAGCAAAATAGCGAACAGCGTGGCGACATCCTCGCGACTGGTGGTTTCATCCAGCGTGATGCCCACCGCCTGATGAATATCGGTGCGCAGATTAACGCCGAAGCTCAGTGCGCGCGCCAGCACCGCCGCTTTATCACTGACCTCAACCGTCAGGGTATCGAACCAGCTTTGGTGGCGCAGCGTCAGGCCGCCCTGCTGCAGTCCCGCCGCCAGAATATCGGTAAGACGATGGATACGGCCGGCGATGCGCTTCAGCCCGGCCGGGCCGTGATATACCGCATAGAAGCCGGCGATATTCGCCAGCAGCACCTGCGACGTACAGATGTTGGAGTTCGCTTTTTCACGGCGGATATGCTGCTCGCGCGTTTGCATCGCCATGCGCAGCGCGGTATTGCCCGCCGCATCGCGCGATACGCCGATAATACGCCCCGGCATTGAGCGCTTATGCTCATCGCGGGCGGCGAAGAAGGCGGCATGCGGGCCGCCGTAGCCCATCGGCACGCCGAAACGCTGGGCTGAGCCAAAGACGATATCCGCGCCCTGTTTACCCGGCGCTGTCAGCAGCACCAGCGCCATAAAATCAGCCGCCACGCTGACAATCGCCTTACGCGCTTTCAGTTCAGCGATCAGCGCGCTGTAGTCATGAAGCTCGCCGGTGGTGCCTGCCTGCTGCAGCAGTACGCCGAACACGCCTTCGTGATCCAGCGCCCGTTCCGCTTTATCAATCAGCAGTTCAAAGCCGAAGGTTTCGGCGCGGGTTTTCACCACGTCCAGCGTTTGCGGATGCACATCGTCGGCGACAAAAAACTTATTGGCGTTTTTCAGCTTCGTTACGCGCTTCGCCATCGACATCGCTTCCGCCGCCGCCGTTGCTTCATCCAGCAGCGAGGCGGAAGCGATATCCAGGCCGGTTAAATCCAGCGTCAGCTGCTGAAAGTTAAGCAGCGCCTCCAGGCGGCCCTGCGACACTTCCGGCTGATAAGGGGTATAGGCGGTATACCAGCCGGGATTTTCCAGCAGGTTGCGCAGAATGACCGGCGGCATCAGCACCGGCGTATAGCCCATGCCGATATAAGATTTAAAGCGCTGGTTGCGGCTGGCGATCGCTTTTAGCTCCGCCAGCGCCTGATGTTCCGGCAGCGCATCGCCGATAGCGGGCGGCCCCGGCAGCTGGATATCCGCCGGCACGATGCTGGCGATGAGTTCATTTAGCGAAGCGGCGCCGATGGTTTGCAGCATGCTTTCCTGCTGCTCTGGAGAAGGACCGATATGGCGTTCGATAAAGGCGCCAGTATGTTCAAGCTGGCTGAGAGTCTGAGTCATGAATCGTTAATCCTGAGAGGCTGGCTACAGCGGTCAACATGGAGATAATGGGCCAGACGCGGCTGGCCTCGCCAGAGAGCTATCCACGCGCGACGGCAGCGCAGATAGCCGATTGAGATTATTCGTCGATGGCGGCCTGATAACCTGCCGCATCCAGCATCTGATCCAGTTCGGATTCATCGCTGGCTTTAATGCGGAACAGCCAGCCAGCGCCATAGGAGTCGCTGTTAACCAGCTCCGGCGCGCCTTCCAGCTCTTCATTCACCGCCACGATTTCGCCGCTCAGCGGCGCATAGATATCCGAAGCCGCCTTTACGGATTCCGCCACCGCGCAGTCGTCGCCTGCGGTCACGCTGGCGCCTACTTCAGGCAGGTCAACGAATACCATATCGCCCAGCAGCTCCTGCGCATGCTCAGTAATGCCTACGGTCCAGGTACCGTCAGCTTCCTTGCGCACCCATTCATGACTTTCACGATATTTTAAATCATTTGGCACATTGCTCATCGCCACAATCTCCTGATAGTTACTGAGCGACCGGCTTACCGGCGCGAACGAAAATAGGTTTGGTGACTTTAACCGGCACTTCCCGGTTGCGGATCTGCACGATAGCGCGATCGCCAATACTGGCCGGAACGCGCGCCAGCGCGATGCTGCAGCCCAGCGTCGGCGAGAAGGAGCCGCTGGTGATCACGCCCTGCTGCAGGTTGCCCTGCGCATCGGTAAAGGCGACCGGCAGCTCATTACGCAGCACGCCTTTTTCCGTCATGATCAGGCCAACCAGCTTATCGGTGCCTTTTTCACGCTGCAGCTCCAGCGCCTCGCGGCCGATAAACTGACGATCGTTGGGTTCCCAGCAGATAGTCCAGCCCATATTCGCCGCCAGCGGCGAAACGCCTTCATCCATCTCCTGCCCATAAAGATTCATCCCCGATTCCAGCCGCAGCGTATCGCGCGCCCCCAGCCCGGCCGGTTTCACGCCTGCCGCCAGCAGGCGCTGCCACAGCCCGGCGGCCTGTTCGTTGGGTAAGGCGATTTCATAACCGCTTTCGCCGGTATAACCGGTGGTGGCGATAAACCAGCCGTCGGCCTCAACGCCAAAGAATGGCTTCATGCCGCTAACGGCCTGTCGCTGCGCCTCGCTAAACGCCGTCTGCGCCTTTTGCTGCGCCGCCGGACCCTGTACGGCAATCAGCGCCAGATCGTCACGTTCCTGCAACGAAACGTTAAAGGGACGCGCATGTTCGTTAATCCATGCCAGATCCTTATCGCGCGTAGCGGAGTTAACCACCAGACGGAACCAGTTCTCGCTCATGAAGTAAACGATCAGGTCGTCAATTACGCCGCCGGAGGCGTTCAGCATCGCGCTGTAAAGCGCCTTGCCCGGCTGCGTCAGGCGTGCGACGTCGTTAGCCAGCAGCACGCGGAGGAACTCGCGGGTGCGCTCGCCGCGCAGATCGACGATGGTCATATGGGAGACATCGAACATGCCGGCATCGTTACGTACCGCGTGGTGCTCATCCATCTGCGATCCATAATGCAGCGGCATCATCCAGCCGTGGAAATCGACCATGCGGGCACCGCAGGCCTGATGCTGTTCATACAAAGGAGTCTGCTTCATAACATTCCTGTACGTTAACGGGTTGAGTAGACGCTAAATGTGGCTAAAACGTCCGACGCAAACGTTGTCTTTGCTCTGACGTTACCACCGAACGGCAGGATTAACCATAAGCTAAACGAAGGTGAATCATGCGCGGGCGCCTGCCGGGTTCAACGGATTGTGCAGAACTTTTCACTAAAAAAATGCGCAGTAAGGCACATAACAAGCAACAGAAACGTAACAACACAGGTTAAACACCAGCCAATCCCTGAATAACGCAAAACTTGCCCGGTTGAGAATTTTCCTTTGCATGACTAAAACTAATGCGAAGCCGGGAGTAAAATTAGAATATTTCAAACGAGCGGCTAAAAAAGAGACAGACGCATCGTAACGGTGCAACAGCGGACAGCGGAATAAAAGATGCGCTTTGTGTAATGAAGGCTGTTAGCGTATTGGCGTCGGTATACCGGTATGCAGGCGTCGGCATGTTAGCGTCGGTATACCAATATGCAGGCGTCGGCTTACCTTACCGGCTTACCCGCTTGCCGACTTGCCGACTTGCCGACTTGCCGACTTGCCGACAGATATAAGTTCTGACTTAAGTTATCGCCGCAAGAGTTATCATCATAAAAACCGCTGCCCGCGTGCGCCCTCCACGCAGGCAACAATAATCAAACTTTCTCCCCCAGCTACCGCCGGGAATCAGAACGGAAACTGTATTATTTTTAACAATAATCAGCGACGAAACAGGCGGTAAAGTCATGCCAGCCAACAATATATCCGCAATTAAAAGAGTTTATTTTTTATTATTCAGAAGTTTTGAGACCAGCCTTGATGCACTAACAATATAATTCTCGCTGTGCCATCAAGAAAATCGTTATCATCTTCCCGGCATGCGTCAATAAAGAAAACGCTTTACCATCTTGACAGCTGAATAAAGCAGACTCTTTGACGGCTTTACGCCAAAAGCAGCTTTTTTCGCTGCGCATTATCTGAACAATTATCTGTTGAATAACCAGAAATGAGCCGGCGTTTAGTTGCAGGAAATGGCTTTCTGCTACTCCTTTATTTTATAAATAAAGGCCTTGTAGCCAAGCCTCACTGACTTAACCAAACAAACTATCGGCACAGCGACGCACAGCGCGGCGATATAACTATAAATCATCTCGCCGCTCTCAAAATTTATGGTATAAACAATCCCTGCCATTATTAACAGAATGATAATAAGCATCACTAAAAATTTGCTTCTGAGTTTATGCAGAAGTATCAGATAGGTGGTGCCGTCGCGCCGTAAATATTCACGCATAACGGCAAGATCCTTACTGGTAAATCCGTTTTTAACTAACTCTTCTTCTATATCTAAACCGTTCATATCCTTACTCCTGCGGTTGCCATTTTTTATAAAAATTATTTCCTTTTTATTGTTCCGCTAATTGAAGCGACATGGGCGCCAGCATCGCGACTCTCTGGCGACGGCCTTGATAAATAGCCAGCCGCGGCAGAAGAGCCGATAAAATCGCCTTTTTAAACAGGCCCGATATGGCTTTGTTATAACCCGGAAAAATCGAATATTTTGTGATCGCCGCACCGATATCCGCTTTTAACCGGCTAAATGAGAACCGCTGAGATAGCGATAAGACCATTGCAGGCGCAAGGCCGTTCGATCGGCGCAGATGGTCAACGCCGATACCCGCTGCTGGCGCGATCACGCCTGACGGAAAGCGGCGTTTTGCGCCTGTCGGCGGGCCACCTGCGCCATTAAAAAAGGGCCTTTCGGCCCTTTAAATCATCTTTTATCGCAGCCATTCCGGCAGATCGTGCAGCCCCATCGCCTGTTTTAACAGGCGCGGCTTAACGCCGGGCAAGGTATCAGCTAGCCGCAGTCCCAGGTCGCGCAGCAGTTTTTTAGCGGGATTGTTGCCAGCAAACAGCTCGCGAAACCCCTGCATGCCGGCCAGCATCACTGCGGCGCTCTGCTTGCGGCTGCGTTCGTAGCGACGCAGATAGAGGTGCTGACCAATATCTTTACCCTGCTGATGCAGGCGGCGGATCTCTCCAGCCAGTTCGGCGGCATCCATAAAGCCCAGGTTTACCCCCTGCCCGGCCAGCGGATGAATGGTATGCGCCGCATCGCCAACCAGCGCCAGCCGGTGAGCGGCAAACTGGCGGGCATAGCGCGCCGTCAGCGGAAAAGTCTGTCGTTCGCTTTCCAGCTCGCACAGACCAAGACGCATATCAAAGGCAACCGAAAGCTGCTGATTAAACAACGCGGCGGGCATATCGCGCAGGCGGGCAGCCTCCTGCGGCGCTACTGACCAGACAATAGAACAGAGATGCGGATCGCTGAGCGGCAGGAAAGCCAGGATCCCTTCACCGTGAAAAACCTGACGCGCTACCGCCTGATGCGGCTGCGCGGTGCGAATATTCGCTACCAGCGCGTGGTGCTCATAATCCCAGAAGGTTAACGGAATATCCGCCTTGTTACGCAGCCAGGAGCGGGCGCCGTCTGCGCCGATCAGCAGGCGCGCGCTCATCATGCCGCCATCCTGCAGGGTAATAAAGGCTTCGTTATCGCCAAAGGCGACCTGCTGTAGCTCAGCGGGCGCCAGCAGGGTGATATCGCTCAGCTGCTGCGCGCGCTGCCACAGCGCCTGATGAATCACCTGATTTTCGATGATATAGCCTAAGTGGCTGACGCCCTGCGGTTCATCGAATTCAATGCGCCCAAAGCTGTCGCGATCCCACACTTCCATGCCGTGATAGCTGCTGGCGCGCAGCGCCAGAATCGACGGCCAGACCTCCAGGTGCTGCAGCAAACGCTCGCTGGCGGCGTTGATTGCGGAAACGCGCAGGCCGTGCGGCTGGCCGGGGTTAAAGGCTTCAGGGGCCGATTTTTCCAGCACCGCGATACGCAGCCCGCAGCCCTGCAATCCGCAGGCAACGGCCAGCCCTACCATACCGCCGCCAGCGATTACCACGTCATAAGTTTGCATTGAAATCCTCTTTTCAGCGCGCTACCCAGCCAAGCGTTCGCTCCGCCAGGCGGTTGCGCAGCCAGGGTAAATTGTCCATTGTCATCAGGCCAAGATTGCGTCCAACCACCAGCGGCAGATAGCGATTAGCGAAAATCCGCACCAGCCCATCGGTAATACCGACGGTGGCGTTGCGATCCGGCATTCGCCGTTGGTTATAGCGTTGCAGCACGGCGAAACTGCCGGGATCCTGCTGCTGACGCCAGGCGGATGCCAGGGTTTCAGCCAGCGACATCACATCACGCATACCGAGATTAAACCCCTGTCCGGCGATGGGATGCAGCGTCTGCGCCGCGTTGCCCACCAGCGCCAGCCGGTGCGCTACGGTTTGTTCAGCCGTTTGCAGCATCAGGGGATAGCTGTGACGCTGCCCCACCTGGGTAAAGCGTCCCAGACGCCAGCCGAACGCCTGCTGTAGCGCGGCTAAAAACTCCGCGTCGCTCCAGGCGTCAATACGCGCTTTTTCCTGCGGCGGATGACACCAGACCAGCGAACTGCGGCCGTTTGACATCGGCAGCAGCGCCAGCGGGCCGTGCGGGGTAAAGCGTTCGAACGCCCGTCCCTGATGCGCGATCTGCGTGGTGACGTTGGCGATAACCGCCATCTGTTGATAATCCTCGCTGCGCCACTGGATACCGCACGCCGCGGCGCTGCGCGAACGTGAGCCGTCCGCCGCTACCAGCAGCTGCCCCTCCAGCCGTTCGCCGCTGCCCAGGGTCACGCTTACGCCATCCGGGCGCCGTTCCACCAGGCTGACGCTTTCAGGGCAGCGCAGGGACACGCCCGGCGCCTGACGCAGCAGCTGATAAAGACGATTGCCCACTTCATGCAGCTCAACCACATTGCCCAGCGCGCTGACGCCATAGTCGGCGGCATCAATATTAACGAAGCCGGCATGGCCGCGATCGCTGACATGTACGTGGGTAATCGGCGTAGCGCACTGCGCCAGCGCAGGCCACAGGTTTATTGCCGCCAGCTGCCGGCAGGTGCCTTCCGCCAGCGCGATCGCCCGCCCGTCATAGCCGGGATGCGCCCGATCGCCCGGCGCCACCGCCTCGATAACCGTGACCGGCAAGGCTCCCTGAGTCAGATGTGAAATCGCCAGCGCCAGGGTTGCGCCAGCCATGCCGCCGCCGGCAACGATCACGCTCATGCCTGATGCGCTGCCGCCATCAGCGCTTCGATCGCGTCGGCATCTTTTACCACGCTATCGGTAAGGTTTTCGTTGCCCTGCTCGGTGATCAGAATGTCATCTTCGATACGAATGCCGATGCCGCGATATTCCGCCGGCACCTCAGCATCCGGCGCGATATAAAGGCCTGGTTCAACGGTCAACGCCATGCCAGGTTCGAGAATGCGGCCCCGATCCGGCGTACCGTAGTGTCCGACGTCATGCACGTCCAGCCCCAGCCAGTGGCTCAGGCCATGCATATAAAACTGCCGGTGCGCGTTCTCCGCGATTAACAGCTCTACGTCGCCCTGCAGAACGCCCAGCTCAACCAGGCCGGTGACCATAATCCGTACCACCTCTTCATTAACGTCGCGAATACTGGTGCCGGGGCGAAACAGCTCCAGCGCCTTGTACAGCGAAGCCAGCACAATGTCGTAAATCGCACGCTGCGGCGCGGTAAATTTACCGTTTACCGGGAAAGTACGGGTGATATCGCCCGCATAGCCGTCCAGTTCGCAGCCTGCGTCAATCAGCACCAGCTCGCCGTCGCGCAGCTCGCTTTCATTTTCGGTGTAGTGAAGAATGCAGCCGTTTTCGCCGCCGCCGACGATAGTGTTATAGGAGGGATGGCGCGCGCCGTGACGGGTAAATTCATGATGAATCTCTCCGGCCAGCTGATATTCAAACATGCCGGGGCGGCAGACCTGCATAGCGCGCGTATGCGCCATAGCGCTGATTTTTCCGGCGCGACGCAGAATCTCCTGCTCCTCTGCGCTCTTAAACAGCCGCATTTCATGCACCCAGGGGCGCCAGTCGGTAAGCGTATCCGGCGCCTGCAGGTTTTGCCGGAAGCCGCGACGCAGCTTATCCAGCGCGCTGAACAGGATACGATCGGCAAAATCATATTCGCCCTGCGCATGGTAAACCACCGCCAGACCGTTCAGCAGCTGATGCAGCTGCTCGTCGAGCGCATCCCACGGCAGCGCCCGATCGACGCCCAGCTTTTCCGGCGCCGCTTCCTGTCCAAGACGCCGGCCGAACCAGGTTTCCGCCTGTTTATCGCGCACGCGGTTAAACAGCACGCTGTGGTTATGCGTTTCATCGCTTTTTATCAGGATCAGCAGCGCTTCCGGCTCGTTGAAGCCGGTGAAGTACCAGAAATCACTGTTCTGGCGGAAGGGATATTCCGTATCCGCGCTGCGCGTCACCTCCGGCGCGGCGAAAATCAACGCCGCGCTGCCTGAGGCCATACGCGCCAGCAGCGCCTGGCGGCGCTGCAAAAAAGTATCCAGCGTTATCATTCGTATCTTCTCCCTGAGTGAGGCCGTTACGCGGCGCCAGCAAAACGATCAGTGCAGCGTCGGCTTTTTCACTTCCGGCGCGGTGGGCATCACCGGCGGGTTGAATGTTTCGTAGCACAGCAGCGCGGCAACGCGAACATATTCCACCACCTCCTCCAGCGACTGCTCCAGCTCATCCCGATCGTCCTCTTTATCATAGCCAAGCTGGGCGATGGTGCGCAGGTCGTCGATCGCTTCGCCCGCCTCGCCTTTCACCTTATCGAGCTTCGGCTGCGTTACGCCCAGCCCCAGCAGGAAATGGTTCACCCAGCCGGCCAGCGCATCGGCACGATCAAAAACGCTGCTTTCATCCTCGTCAGGCAGCAGCAGCTGGAACAGAAAGCCCTCCTCCTCCAGCGTATCCTGGATATGCGCGTGCAGCGCCTGCAGCGGCTGCGCCAGCGACTGAGAAAAAGCCAGCCCCTCGTTGGTTAAATCATGCACCAGCGTTTTCCAGCTGTGATCTTTATTGCCACCGCAGACAATGCCGCTGATCAGGCCGTGCATTTCAGCCGGTGTCATTCCTACGCCCTGCTGGTTCAGAGCGGATGCCAGCGCCTGATAGCCCGGCCGTGTGTTATCTGTAGACATACGCATTCATCATCGTTGGCGGATTAAGTTCGTGTTATGCTACCACCAGGTGCCTTGAGGTTTCCAGAAAGGGCTTGTTTCTTCACACAAGGGTAGATATAGTGGCGCCCCTTCTGAGCCGGAGCAGGTTCAGAGCGATGCGGGCGCAGTAATCAGTCAGGAAGGTGGCATGTCTGCACAACCGGTAGATATTCAGATTTTTGGACGTTCACTGCGCGTGAATTGTCCACCTGAACAGCAAGATGCTCTGAACGCAGCTGCAGAAGATCTTAATCAGCGGTTGCAAGATCTGAAAGTTCGCACTAGAGTCACAAATACAGAGCAGCTGGTGTTTATCGCTGCGTTGAATATTTGTCATGAGCTGGCGCAGGAAAAGGTGAAAACCCGCGACTACGCTGCTAACATGGAACAACGCATTCGTATGCTGCAGCAGACTATTGAGCAAGCGCTGCTTGAACAAGGTCGCATAACTGAGCGCCAGGGCGCAAAGTTCGAATAAAGCTTTACGGCCTGCTGTGATACAGATACAGTGGCGGTGAAGTACAATTTCTCTGAGATGTTTGCAAGTGGGCCAGTCCCCTGAGCCGATATTTCAAAACCACAGAATGTGGCGCTCCGCAACCTGTGAGCATGCCCGGCCCGTCCGGGAAGCCTGATGGTTACGACGACACATTCACCTTGAACCAAGGGTTCAAGGGTTACAGCCTACGGCGGCATCTCGGAGATTCCTTTCTTTATCCTTAAGTTAATATCTGTTTTCTCATTGCCGGCCCGTTCGGCGTCTTGAAAACCCTCGCCCCTGGTGTGTTATAGTCGCACCATATCCGCAGGCGCAGGAACCCCCATGGCTTTATCTCAGATCGACCGTCAGGAAATTCGTACCCACGTGCGCCGTCTACGACGCGGTTTGAGCGCTGCTCAGCAAACGCTGGCGGCAGACAGCATTGCCGAACACGCGTTGCATATTGAGCCGGTAGATCGGGCGCAGCATATTGCGCTGTTTCTCTCCGTTGACGGCGAGCTCAATACCCGCCCGCTGATTGCCCGGCTCTGGCAGCAGCAAAAACAGGTCTATCTGCCCGTTCTGCACCCCTTCTCGCCAGGCAACCTAATCTTTGTTCGCTACACGCCGGAAACCATTCTGGCGCCGAACAGAGTACGCATCCCGGAACCGCCGCTGGACGTCAGACACATTATTCCGCTCGACGGGCTGGACGTGATGTTCGTTCCGCTGGTGGCGTTCGATCGCCAGGGGCAGCGGCTCGGCATGGGCGGCGGCTTTTACGATCGCACCCTGCAAAACTGGCGGCAGCACCGCTTCTTACCGATCGGGCTGGCGCATGACTGCCAGCGGGTAGAAAAGCTGCCGGCAGCCGACTGGGATATTCCGCTGCCGGCTATCCTGACGCCTTCGCACTTCTGGCAGTGGGAAATGTAAAACGCCGCCCCGCAGACGGGACGGCGTGCCGGCTCACGCTGTTTTCCGTTAATCAGTAGAGCAAACGCGCCCGAATCGTGCCCGGAATCGCTTTCATCAACGTCAGCGCCCGGTGCGCCACATCTTTCTCCGCATCAATATCGATCACCACATAGCCCATAACCGGCGTGGTTTGCAGATACTGTGCGGCAATGTTGATGCCCTGCTCGGCAAAAATCAGGTTAATCGCCGTCAGCACGCCGGGACGGTTTTCATGGATGTGCAGCAGGCGGCTTACCTGTTCGCCATGCATCGGCAGCGACACTTCCGGGAAGTTGACCGCCGACAGCGTGGAACCGTTATCGGAATACTTCGCCAGTTTTCCCGCCACCTCGATACCGATATTCTCCTGCGCTTCCTGCGTCGAACCGCCGATATGCGGCGTCAGCAGCACGTTATCAAACTCGCAGAGCGGAGAAGTAAAGGGATCGCTGTTGGTTGCAGGCTCTTCCGGGAAGACGTCGATCGCCGCGCCGGCAAGGTGTTTGCTGCCCAGCGCCTGGCAGAGCGCCGGAATATCCACCACGGTGCCGCGCGAGGCGTTAATCAGCAGCGAGCCGGGCTTCATCAGCGCCAGCTGTTCGGCGCCCATCATATTCTGCGTGGCGGGGGTTTCCGGCACGTGCAGGCTAACCACGTCGCTCATGTTCAGCAGATCGGAGAGATGCGCCACCTGCGTCGCGTTGCCCAGCGGCAGCTTGTTTTCAATATCGTAGAAGAAAACGTGCATCCCCAGGCTTTCCGCCAGCACGCCCAGCTGCATGCCGATATGGCCATAGCCGATAATGCCCAGCCGTTTGCCGCGCGCTTCATAGCTGCCCGCCGCCTGTTTATTCCAGACGCCGCGATGCGCTTTGGCGTTCGCTTCCGGCACGCCGCGCATCAGCAGCAGCAGCTCGCCGATCACCAGCTCCGCCACCGAGCGGGTATTGGAAAAAGGAGCGTTAAACACCGGCACGCCGCGTTTGGCCGCCGCGTCGAGATCCACCTGATTAGTGCCGATGCAGAAGCAGCCTACCGCCGCCAGCTTCTCTGCCGCGGCAAAAATTTCTTCGGTCAGCTGAGTACGGGATCGAATACCGATAAAATGCGCATCGCGCACCGCCTCTTTCAGCGCATCGCTGTCAAGCGCGCCTTTATGATATTCAATATTGCTGTAGCCTGCCGCGCGCAGGTTATCCAGCGCGCTCTGGTGGACGCCTTCCACCAGCAGAAACTTAATCTTGTCTTTCTCCAGTGATACTTTTGCCATTTCCCGACCCTATTTTGCGGACTTCAGATGGGGCTGTAATAAGCCAGCCTTCTGTCAAAATAACAAAATCTACGCGGGCGGCAATACAACCGATTGCCTGCGCATCAGCATGGCTGTATGGCGAGCGGGACGGATACAACAGATTATGGCGCGAATATAAAAGCAGGCAGTATGATAGCGCGACAGGGAATAATTATGTGACATAAGTCACTAAATTGTCGTCTGCGGAGAAAAGATGATTTTCACTGAGAAATAACTGGCGCGTCCGGCGCGCCAGAAAGATCACCGGGTGATGGTTTTAACGCCGTCCGCGCCGCCGATCAGCGCCACATCGGCGCCGCGCGCGGCAAACAGGCCAACGGTTACCACGCCGGGCAGCGCGTTGATGGCGCGCTCCAGTTCGCTGGGGTTAACGATGCTGAGATTATGCACGTCGAGAATAATGTTGCCGTTATCGGTAACGACGTTTTGCCGATACTCCGGCAGACCGCCCAGCTTCACCAGCTCGCGCGCTACGTAAGAGCGCGCCATCGGGATCACCTCAACC
The DNA here is from genome assembly GCF_006517625.1 of Mixta tenebrionis. Classification (GTDB taxonomy): domain Bacteria; phylum Pseudomonadota; class Gammaproteobacteria; order Enterobacterales; family Enterobacteriaceae; genus Mixta; species Mixta tenebrionis. Next base: position 161,787 of record NZ_VHQI01000007.1, read on the forward strand.
GGCAACGGGAAACGGCCCAGCACATCCACCTGCTTGGAAGCGTCGGCGATACAGATAAACTTATCCGCCACCGCCGCGACGATTTTTTCGCGCGTCAGCGCCGCGCCGCCGCCCTTAATCATCTGCATCTGCGGATTGATTTCATCCGCGCCGTCAACGTAGATCGCCAGCGAATCCACTTCATTGAGATCGAAGACATGAATGCCCAGGCTCTTTAACTTCTGCGTGGAAGCTTCCGAGCTGGAAACCGCGCCCTCAATCTGATGTTTGATGGAGCCGAGCGCATCAATAAAGTGGGCGGCGGTGGAGCCCGTACCCACGCCGACAATGGTTCCCGGCTTGACATAGTCCAGCGCGGCCCAGCCTACTGCTTTTTTCAGTTCATCCTGCGTCATGGTATGTTTAAAACCTGTGCTAGTAGTGTGCGCGTAGTATAAAACAAGCACCGGAGAAAGTGCGCATTCGCTACGTGACGATTAATGGCTTTGCAAAGCGCCCCACAGATTAGCAAGCGCAACATCAGGGGCAAGGCGATGATTTTATGGCATAGTGCCCTGGGCATTCCTGGATGAGAGCAACATAACAATGAAAAGACCCGATTATCGAACGCTTCAGGCCCTGGATGCTGTGATCCGCGAACGCGGCTTTGAGCGCGCGGCGCAAAAATTATGCATTACCCAGTCGGCGGTTTCACAACGCATCAAGCAGCTGGAAAATATGTTTGGTCAGCCGCTGCTGGTGCGCACCATACCGCCGCGTCCTACCGAACAGGGGCAAAAGCTGCTCGCCCTGCTGCATCAGGTCGAGCTGCTGGAAGATGAATGGCTCGGCGATGAAAACGGCGCCACCACGCCGCTTCTGCTGTCGCTGGCGGTGAACGCCGACAGTCTGGCGACCTGGCTGCTGCCCGCGCTGAAGGATGTGCTGGCCGATTCGCCAGTGCGCCTGAACCTGCAGGTAGAGGATGAGACCCGCACCCAGGAGCGCTTACGCCGGGGCGAAGTGGTAGGCGCGGTGAGTATTCAGCCGCAGCCGCTGCCCAGCTGTCTGGTGGATCGGCTTGGCGCGCTGGACTATCTGTTCGTCGGCTCGCGCGAGTTCGCCGCGCGCTACTTTCCCAACGGCGTCACCCGCTCCGCGCTGCTGAAGGCGCCTGCGGTGGCGTTCGATCACCTGGACGATATGCATCAGGCTTTTCTGCAGCAGAATTTCGATCTCTCGCCGGGCAGCGTGCCCTGCCATATCGTTAACTCTTCCGAAGCCTTTGTGCAGCTGGCGCGACAGGGATCGACCTGTTGTATGATCCCGCACCTGCAGATTGAGAAGGAGCTTGCCAGCGGCGAGCTGATCGATCTGACGCCCGGCCTTTATCAGCGGCGTATGCTCTACTGGCACCGCTTTGCGCCGGAAAGCCGCCTGATGCGGCGCGTCACCGACGCGCTGCTGGCGCACGGTCATCGCGTGCTGCGTCAGGAAGAAGAAACTGCCCTGCTGAAAGCGCGCCGCTAAAAAAGGCGACTCGCGTCGCCTGAAACCGCAACCTAAGCCGCCGGACGCGGCAAGCTAAACTCCCCGCGTCCGGCGACGTCTTTAGTTGCGCTGAAGTTCAAACACCACATCCACCTGATCGTCGAAGTGAATGCTCTGCTGTTCATAGGTTTGCGCCGCAGAGGCCATCGGCGCGGCGTCTGCCGCCTTATACATACGCGCCATCGGCATCGGCTGATAGTTGGCGACGTGATAACGCACGCTGTAAACCGGCCCCAGCTTGGCGTTAAATCCCTGCGCCAGCGCCGTTGCCTGCTGGGTAGCGTTTTCAATCGCCGCCTGACGCGCCTTCGCCTTATAGCTGTCAGGATTGGCTACGCCCAGCTCAACGGAGCGGATTTCATTCAGGCCCGATTTCAGCGCGCCGTCCAGCAGATCGTTTAGCTTATCAAGCTGACGCAGAGTGACCTGCACCTGGCGCACCGCGCGGTATCCTTTCAGCACCGCCTTCCCTTCTTTGGTGTAGTCATATTCCGGCTGGGTACGCAGATTAGCCGCATCGATATCTTTTTTCTCAATCCCGTTTTTATTCAGAAAATCGAAATATTGCGCGACGCGCGTATCCGCCTGTTTTTTCGCTTCGGCGGCATCTTTCGACGAGACGTTGACTTCGATCGCCAGCGTGGCGATATCGGGCCGCGCGTCGACGCTGGCCTGACCGGAAGTGACGACATGCGGCCCGTTGGGCAGCTCATCAGCCTGCGCCATTAAAGGGGCCGAACCTAAACCCATCATTGCGGCCAGAGCCAGTGCTTTCAGTTTCACGGAGGGTCCTCCTTGGAGACAAAACAAATAAACGGGGCGCCGTTAAACCATTGCCCTGACAATATGTCAGCCTGACATAAGTTCGCGCCCGATGACATGCGTGTTGCTCTGAGTTTTTATTCTGGCAAAAGTTTCTTTTTTTGCCGCCCCGTTTACCTTCTGTTGCCGTCACTGGAAACCGGCAACCGCCTGCAAGGCCAGCTTCAGCGCGATGCCCCACATCACCAGGCCGACCAGCAGATTAATTACGCGCTGCGCGCCCTGGGTGCTTAGCCGCGGCGACAGCCAGGCCGCCAGCAGCGCCAGGCTAAAGAACCAGAACAGCGAGGCGCTGGCGGTGCCCAGCGCAAACCAGCGGCGCGCCTCCTGCGGCAGCTGGCCCCCCAGGCTGCCCAGCACCACAAAGGTATCGAGATAAACGTGCGGATTCAGCCAGGTCACGGCGGCCAGCGTGGCGAGAATGCGCCAGCGGCTTTGCTGTTTAATCGCGGCGCTGGTCAGTTCGATATTGGCGCTGAAGGCGGCGCGCAGCGCTCCCCAGCCATACCAGAGCAGAAAGGCGACGCCGCCCCAGGTTACCAGATTCAGCAGCAGCGGCGACTGGTTAAGCAGCGCGCTGCCGCCAAACACGCCGGCGCAGATCAATACAATATCGCTGAGCGTGCAGATAGCGGCGGTCATTAAATGATACTGACGCCGAATTCCCTGGTTCAGTACAAACGCGTTCTGCGGCCCCAGCGGCAATATCAGCGCAACACCCAGAGCAAAGCCCTGAAAATAGACGGATAACATCAATTTTTCTCCGTAAAGATAATGGTGGAGAAGTGTATAGCGGCGGCAACAGGGGGTGAAATGGAAAGAATTAATGGATCATCAGCAGCGCTAATAAAGCAGGGCGAGGCCTTCCTCGCCCGCTCAGGCTTATTCGGCTCTGGCCGGCGTCGCCGCGCTTGCGTCCGGCGCGCGCGCAGCATCGACCTGATGCAGATGGACATCCATCTGCGGATAGGGAATGCCGATGCCATGCGCGTCCAGCGTGCGCTTAAAGTTCTTCATCAGATCCCAGTAAACATCCTGCAGATCGCTGCTGTTGCTCCAGCAGCGCACGACAAAGTTCAGCGACGAGGCCGCCAGCTCGTTCAGGCCGATCTGTACGCCGCGATCCTGCAATACGCGCGCATCGGCATCCACGACTTCACGCAGCAGGGCGATAACCCTATCGACATCGGCATCATAGGCGACGCCAATCACAAACTCGTTGCGCCGCACCGGCTCACGCGAGAAGTTAACAATATTGCCCGCGATGATTTTACCGTTCGGCACCACGACGATTTTGCCATCGCCGGTACGCAGCGTGGTAGAGAAAATCTGTACGTGCAGAACCGTACCCATTACGCCGCCAAGATCGACAAACTCGCCGGTGCGGAACGGGCGGAAAGTTACCAGCAGTACGCCCGCCGCCAGGTTGGAGAGCGAGCCCTGCAGCGCCAGGCCGACGGCCAGACCCGCGGCGCCCAGCACCGCGATAACCGAAGCGGTCTGTACCCCGACGCGCCCCAGCGCGGCGATCAGCGTAAAGGCGATAATACCGTAACGCACCAGCGCCGACAGAAAATCGGCCACGGTAGCGTCAATATGCCGCGTCCGCAGCAGTCGATTAATGCCGTTAGCCACCACGCGCGCAATAATCATCCCGACAATAATGATGGCAATGGCGGCGACAATATTGACCGCATAGCTCAGCAGCAGCGCCTGGTTATGCACCAGCCAGCCGCCCGCGCTGTTAATACCGTTAACCACATTCAAATCTTGCATCGATCCACCCTTTGTTGGTTCCCCAATAAAGTAAGCCAAACCGCCAGTAGGAGCTGACGAACCATTAACAAAGGGTAAGCAATGTTTTCGCGCTTCGCCAAAGAAGCGGCAATAAAGGTTACATTTTCATATCAAAACGGCATAAAAAAAGGCCCCGCAGGGCCTTTTTACTACCGTGTGCTGATTACAGCGTGTTGATGTTGTTCAGCTCTTTGAACGCCTGCTCTAAGCGCGTCACCATAGAGGTCTGAGCAGCACGCAGCCAGACGCGCGGATCGTAGAATTTCTTGTTCGGCTTGTCGTCGCCTTCCGGGTTGCCCAGCTGCCCCTGCAGGTAGCCTTCGTTCTTTTTGTAATACTGCAGAATACCGTCCCAGGTCGCCCATTGGGTATCGGTATCGATATTCATTTTGACCACGCCGTAGTCGATAGACTCTTTGATCTCTTCAGCAGAAGAACCGGAACCGCCGTGGAACACGAAGTTCAGCGCGTTGTGCGGCAGGTTATGTTTCTGGCAAACATATTCCTGTGAGTTTTTCAGGATTTTCGGCGTCAGTACCACGTTACCCGGCTTGTAAACGCCATGAACGTTGCCGAAAGAAGCAGCGATGGTAAAGCGATGGCTGACTTCGCTCAGTTTGGTGTAAGCGTAATCAACATCTTCCGGCTGGGTATACAGCGCGGAGCTGTCGAGATGGGAGTTATCTACGCCATCTTCTTCACCGCCGGTTACGCCCAGTTCGATTTCCAGCGTCATGCCCATTTTCGCCATGCGCGCCAGATATTTGCTGCTGAGTTCGATGTTTTCTTCCAGAGACTCTTCGGAAAGGTCGATCATATGGGAAGAGAACAGCGGCTTACCGGTCTGGGCGAAATGTTTTTCACCCGCGTCCAGCAGGCCGTCGATCCACGGCAGCAGTTTTTTCGCGCAGTGGTCGGTGTGCAGAATAACCGGCACGCCATATTTTTCCGCCATCAGGTGCACATGATGCGCGCCAGCGATGGCGCCGGCGATCGCAGCGGCCTGCGGCTCATCGGATTTAAAACCTTTACCGGCGATAAACGCGGCGCCGCCGTTGGAGAACTGAACGATAACCGGCGCTTTAACTTTTGCGGCCGCTTCCAGTACAGCGTTGATGGAATCGGTGCCCACGCAGTTAACTGCCGGCAGCGCGAATTTGTTTTCTTTCGCTACCTGGAATACTTTCTGTACGTCATCACCGGTGACAACGCCTGGTTTTACGAAATCAAAAATTTTAGACATCTGTTTTGTCCTGTTTCGTCGGCCGTGTTACGGATTCTCGCCCATGTCGTAAGCTGGGCAAACGTTCTGGCAGGGCATACGCCCTGCCTTAAAACTTACTGTTTAGCGCGCTCTTCCAGCATAGCAACCGCCGGCAGTTTTTTGCCTTCGACGAATTCCAGGAATGCGCCGCCGCCGGTTGAAATATAGGAAATTTTATCTTCAATGCCGAACAGATCGATCGCCGCCAGCGTATCGCCGCCGCCAGCTACAGAGAACGCTTCGCTATCAGCGATGGCGTTAGCGATGATTTCAGTGCCTTTACGGAAGTTCGGGAACTCGAACACGCCTACCGGGCCGTTCCACAGGATGGTTTTCGCTTCTTTCAGCATTTTCGCCATCGCCTGCGCCGTTTCGTCACCGAAGTCCATAATCTCTTCGTTATCGGCGACTTCGTTAACTTTTTTCACCGTGGCGACAGCAGTTTCAGAAAATTCCGTGCCGACGCGGGAGTCGGTCGGTACCGGAATACCGAACTGATCGCGCAGCCCTTTCGCCGCTTCAACGAAGTCTGGTTCGTAGAGCGATTTACCTACGTTATTGTCGATAGCAACAAAGGTGTTAGCGATACCGCCGCCGACGATCACGGTGTCGGCAATTTTCACCAGCGAGTTAAGCACGTCGAACTTGGTGGAAACTTTAGAGCCGCCAACCACCGCTACCAGCGGACGGGCCGGATTGTTCATCACTTTACCCAGCGCTTCCAGCTCGGCGGAAAGCAGCGGGCCGGCACAGGCGACTGGAGCAAATTTGCCCACGCCGTGGGTAGAAGCCTGCGCGCGGTGCGCGGTGCCGAAGGCGTCCATAACGAAAACGTCGCACAGCGCGGCATATTTTTTAGAGAGGGTTTCGTCGTCTTTCTTTTCGCCCTTGTTGAAACGGACGTTTTCCAGCACAACCAGTTCGCCGGCGCCCACTTCCACGCCGTCGAGATAATCTTTCGCCAGCGTTACGCTGGTGCCGTTCAGTTTATCTTTCAGGTAATTAACCACCGGCAGCAGCGAAAATTCTTCGTTGTATTCGCCTTCGGTCGGACGTCCCAGGTGCGACGTCACCATCACTTTCGCACCCTGTTTCAGGGCGGCTTCGATGGTCGGCAGGGAAGCGCGGATACGCGCATCTGACGTCACTTTCCCTTCTTTTACCGGCACGTTAAGATCGGCGCGGATCAGAACGCGTTTACCAGCAAGATCCAGATCGGTCATCTTAATTACAGACATGGTGAACCCTCTCGTTGATTCTCATAAGTTTTGTCAGACGCATCCGCGTCTTACCTGAAACCGCATGCGGCCATCGCTAAGGAAGTATCAAGCATCCGGTTAGCGAAGCCCCACTCGTTGTCACACCAGACCAAAGTCTTAATCAGGTGTTGACCGCTGACCCGCGTTTGCGTGCCGTCCACTATGGCACTATGCGGATCGTGATTAAAATCGATCGAGACTAACGGTATTTCCGTATAGTCAACTATACCACTAAAAGCCCCCGCTGAGGCATTTTGCAGCACGGCGTTCACCTCGCCGGCCGTCACCGCCGCGCGTACGCTTACGCTCAGATCCATCGCCGTCACGTTAATCGTCGGCACGCGCACGGCGATCGCTTCGAAACGATCGGCAAACTGCGGCAGAATGCGGCCGATGCCCGCCGCCAGCCGCGTATCTACCGGAATAATAGACTGGCTGGCGGCGCGCGTACGGCGCAGATCGCGGTGATAGGCGTCAATAACCTGCTGATCGTGCATCGCGGAATGGATGGTAGTGATGGCGCCGGATTCAATGCCAAACGCGTCATCCAGCAGCTTGATAATCGGAATAATACAGTTTGTAGTGCAGGAGGCGTTGGAAACCAGGCGATCGGCCTGCTTAAGCGTACTTTCGTTCACACCGTAGACGATGGTGGCGTCGAGATCGTTGCCGCCGGGATGAGAAAACAGCACTTTTTTCGCGCCCGCCTGCAGATGCGCTTCGCCATCGGCCCGGCTGCCCCAGATGCCGGTACAGTCCAGCACCAGATCGACATTCAGCTCACGCCACGGCAGATCGGCGATATTTTTCTGATGCAGCAAACGAATAGTGTCTTCGCCTACCCACAGCAGATCGCGTTCCTGACGCACCTCCCAGGCGAAACGGCCATGGCTGGTGTCATATTTCAATAAGTGCGCCATACCGGCGGACTCCGCCAGCTCATTAATGGCGACGACGTTCATTTCTGCCCGGCGCCCGGTTTCATACAGCGCGCGTAATACGCTGCGTCCAATGCGTCCAAAGCCGTTAATCGCTACGCGAAGGGCCATAATTCTCCTGCGTCACAACCTGATAAAAACGTGCCAATAGCCTGAGCCAGCCGCTGCGATTTGTACAGAGGAAAAATCCGCTGCCGCTCTGCACAAGTCGCAGAGGAAATCGTTTTACTGAAACGCTTCAGCGAGAATATTCGTTACAAGGAATAATTAAAATGACAGCGATCAACCCTTAAAACAAAATTCTGACATAGATCACAATTTTGCATAAAAGTTAGCGTGGTTGGCACAGTTGCAGAGCGGCGTCATTGTAAGGTAATTTGCCTTTATGGATTCTTTTTTACCTTTAGCTTGCGGCGTAGAATACAAAAGGCTGCGCCGTTCCGCCGTCGGCGTCAGCCTGTCGCGCCATGCAAAGGCGACAGAATGCCTGGAGGCGGTCGTTATCTACAGGTTGAAAAGAAAAGCCTGGACGGCTTGATATTGACCTTTCCTGGTTCTTTTAAAAGGACGTTATGAACTACAACCTGCTTTGGGGCATCTGGTTGTCCTGGGCTGTGGCGCTGCTGGCCTATTGCCTTGAGTGGGCGAATGCGTGGGAGCTATTAACCTGGCTGGCAATAATAGCGCTAACGGTTATTGCCTTTTTCATTACATTATTTTTAATTCGCACCCTGAAATCAGACAAAGGACTGACTATGTTTAAACGAAAAGATAATTTCCCGGAAAGTAATTATGAACCTGAAAAACCGGAAAGCATTATTTATCCGGAACCACCGCCGGCACCAACGAATAAAGAATCAGTTTCTGCAGCTATAGTAGTCGATCGCGAGGCGACGATTATTCCATCCAGCTGCCATATTAACGGCGAAATAAAAGCCTCCGGCGATATGAAAATTAACGGTTCTGTCGACGGCAAAATTATGGCGGAAAAAACGGTATACGTGCTGGGACAGGGAGTGGTAGAGGGCGAAATCTTTGCGGCTAAAGTAGTGGTGGATGGCAAGGTTAAAGGCCTGTGCGCCAGCGCCGTTGTAGAAATCAATGCCAACGGCCTGATGGACGGCACCATTGAAAGCGACGATCTTTCAATTAATAAAAACGGGCGTTTTTATGGGGTATCGAAACCCGCCGGGGCTAAAAAAGAGATGGCGGAGCATAAAACGGTTAACAAAGAGAGCGGCGCAGAAAAATTAACCATGATCCAGCAGGTATTAGATAACGTACAGGACAAAATGTAATTTGGAGTAATTAGCTATCCCGCCAGGATATTAATTCACATCGTATTAGTTAATAAATACCTTACTAATGGCGCCTGCCGCAAATAACAGGCAGGGCGCCATTAACGCATCGGGGATTCATCGGGCAACCCGACGAATCCCACGCCGTTACAGAATGGATTTCGCTTTAGCCACTACGTTATCCACGGTGAAGCCAAACAGCTTGAACAGCTGGTCGGCAGGCGCTGATTCGCCAAAGGTGGTCATGCCGATAATGGCGCCGTTCAGGCCGGTATATTTGTACCAGTAATCGGCAATGCCCGCTTCGATCGCCACGCGCGCGCTTACCGCTTTCGGCAGCACCGCTTCACGGTAAGCTTCATCCTGTTTGTCAAACACGTCGGTGGACGGCATGGAAACCACGCGCACGCGATAGCCTTCCGCGCTGAGGCGTTCCCAGGCCGCTACCGCCAGCTCAACTTCAGAACCGGTAGCGATCAGGATCAGCTGCGGCTGGCCTGCGCAATCTTTTAATACGTAGCCGCCGCGCGCAACGTTTGCCAGCTGGCCGGCGGTACGCGGCTGCTGCTCCAGATTCTGACGGGAGAAGATCAGCGCGGTCGGGCCATCTTTACGCTCGATAGCGTATTTCCACGCCACGGCGGACTCAACCTGATCGCACGGACGCCAGGTGCTCATATTCGGCGTAACGCGCAGGCTGGCCATCTGCTCAACCGGCTGATGCGTCGGGCCATCTTCGCCCAGGCCGATGGAGTCATGGGTATAGACCATTATCTGGCGAATTTTCATCAGTGCCGCCATCCGCACCGCGTTACGCGCATATTCCACAAACATCAGGAAGGTAGCGGTGTAAGGCAGGAAGCCGCCGTGCAGCGCGATACCGTTAGCGATAGCGGTCATGCCGAATTCGCGCACGCCGTAGTGGATGTAGTTGCCCGCCGCATCCTGGTTGATGCCTTTTGAACCGGACCACATCGTCAGGTTGCTCGGCGCCAGGTCAGCGGAGCCGCCCAGGTACTCCGGCAGCAGCTTGCCGAAGGCTTCAATAGCGTTTTGCGAAGCTTTACGGCTGGCGATTTTGTTCGGATTCGCCTGCAGCTGCTCGATAAATTTCTGCGACTCTTGCTGCCAGTTCGCCGGCAATTCATTGCTCATGCGGCGGGTGAACTCAGCCGCCAGCTCCGGATAAGCCTGGGCGTAAGCGTTGAATTTATCCTGCCATGCCGCCTCTTTCGCCTGCCCGGCTTCCTTCGCATCCCACGCGGCGTAAATTTCCTGCGGAATAACGAACGGCGCATATTCCCAGCCCAGCTGTTTGCGGGTCAGCTCGACTTCCTTTTCACCCAGCGGCGCGCCGTGCGAATCGTGCGTCCCCGCCTTATTTGGCGAACCAAAGCCGATCACCGTTTTGCACATCAACAGGGAAGGCTTATCGGTTACCGCTTTCGCTTCTTCGATCGCTTGCTTAATCGCCTGCGCATCATGACCGTCTACGTTACGCACCACGTGCCAGCCGTAAGCTTCGAAGCGGGCGCCGGTATCGTCGCTGAACCACTCTTCCACATGACCGTCGATGGAGATGCCGTTGTCATCATAAAACGCCATCAGCTTGCCGAGCTTCAGCGTACCGGCCAGCGAGCACACCTCATGTGAGATGCCTTCCATCATGCAGCCGTCGCCCATAAAGACATAAGTATGGTGATCGACGATATCATGACCGGGACGGTTAAACTGCGCGGCCAGCGTACGCTCAGCGATCGCCATGCCTACTGCGTTAGCAATGCCCTGCCCCAGCGGGCCGGTAGTGGTTTCCACGCCGGCGGTATAGCCGTATTCCGGGTGGCCCGGCGTTTTGGAGTGCAGCTGACGGAAGTTTTCCAGCTCGGACATCGGCAGATCGTAGCCGGTGAGGTGCAGCAGGCTATAGATCAGCATAGAACCGTGGCCGTTGGAGAGGACGAAGCGATCGCGATCTGCCCACTGCGGGTTGGACGGATTATGGTTCATATAATCACGCCACAGTACTTCAGCGATATCCGCCATACCCATTGGAGCGCCCGGATGACCAGATTTCGCTTTCTGCACAGCATCCATACTTAAAGCGCGAATAGCGTTGGCAAGCTCTTTACGAGAAGACATGTTTTACTCCAGGTCGGATTATGATGCTTCGCCGTCCTTAACCTATTGTAATGAATGAGTTATCAGGCAAAGCCAAAGGAAAGTCGCCCACAATGTACATGAAAAGCGGGGTAAAAGTACATGGTGTAAACAGCAAATTATCGGGGGCTGACAGGGCATTCTCCCTTGCCCGCTGGGCTTTATTTAGCGAAAGCGTTATAAAGGGTGCTACTGAAAAAATCGCCGCGCGCATTTTTATCAGGTTACTGTTTTTTTACCGCCCTGTTACTGTTTTAAAGGATAAGAAAGGAATGAAAATCCGCACTTGTTTTGCCGCGCTTTCCGTCGCGACGTTACTCTCCGGCTGCCAGAATTTCGACAGCGCCGCGCTGATGCAGTCCGGCGCGCAGGCCTTCCAGGCCGCAACCCTTAGCGACGAGCAGGTGAAAACCCTGAGTGAGCAATCCTGTCAGCAGATGGATAGCGAAGCGCAGATTGCCCAGGCCGGCAGCAAATATCAGCAACGCCTGGATAAAATCGCCGCGGCGCTGGGCAACAACATCAACGGCACGCCGGCTAACTACAAGGTTTACGTCACTAAAGACGTTAACGCCTGGGCGATGGCGAACGGCTGTATCCGCGTCTATAGCGGGCTGATGGATATGATGAGCGATAATGAAGTCGAAGCGGTGCTGGGCCATGAAATGGGCCACGTCGCGCTGGGCCACTCGCGTAAGGCGATGCAGCTGGCCTATGCCACTACCGCCGCGCGCACCGCCGCAGCCTCGGTGGGCGGCATTGCCGCAACGCTGTCGCAGTCCCAGCTGGGCGATCTCGGCGAGAAGCTGATCAACGCGCAGTTCTCCCAAACCCAGGAGTCGCAGGCGGATGACTACTCCTACGATCTGTTGAAAAAACGCAACATCGATCCGAATGGCCTGGTCACCAGCTTTGAAAAACTGGCGAAGCTGGAAGGCAGCCAGCAGAGCAGCATGTTTGATTCACATCCCTCTTCGGAATCACGCGCCGAGCATATCAAAGCGCGCATCGCCGCTGATAAATAAGCGTTCAGGGAGGCTGCCCGCCTCCCTGAATCCGCCAGCCAGCCAGCCAGCCAATGCTCCCTTCAGCCGCCGGCAGGTCAATTATTTTCCGCACGCTGCCGCTCTCCCTGCCCTGCACCAGTCAGTACAGCGTTTTTTGCGGCGGTCCGGCAAAACGCAGCGCGCCGATTTTATCCATACGGATTTCCACCACCGACGGCCCGCAGGTCGCCAGCGCTTCGGTCATCGCCGCCTGAAACTCCGCCGCCGCCTCTACCCGCCACGCCTGCAGGCCGACCGCCTGCGCCAGCCGGGTAAAGTCGGGCGTATGCAGTTCGTTGTAATACTGCCGGCCGCCAAAATATTTATCCTGAATGCCGCGCATTACGCCGTAGCCGCCATCGTTCATCACCAGCAGCGTAACGTTGGCCCGCTCCTGCGCCAGCGTCGCCAGCTCGCCGAGGTTGAGGCTTAGGCCGCCGTCGCCCACCAGCCCTACCACCTTGCGCTGCGGATTAGCGAGCGCGGCGCCGATCGCCATCGGCAGCCCCATGCCAATCGCTCCCGCCAGCGAATGAATATTCAACAGCGGGCCGTGAGCGCGGAATAAGCGGCTGCCCCACAGGCTGCCCGACACGGTGATATCCCGCACCAGAATGCCGTCCGCCGGCAACGCCCGATCGATGGCGTCGCTAAGCTGCGCGTAGACGCCGCACTGTTGGCGCAGCTCCTGCTCCGCCTGCGCCACCGCCTGCCGCACCTGAGTATCCCAGCGCGCGTCGCCCCATTCGCGCCCCTGCGCTTTTTCCGCCAGCGCGCCCAGCAGCGCGGCGCAGTCGGCGATCAGCGTAGCGTCCATCAGATAGTTGCGGCTGGCCGCCGCCGCATCGATATCGATCTGGATACGCGGCGTCGGCAGTTCCAGCGTCCAGGAACGGGTTTCGTTGCTGCGCAGGCGCGATCCCGCTACCAGCGTCAGATCGCAGCGGGCGATCAGCGCCTCCGTCGAGGGCGAATTATGGAAGGCGCGCAGGCTGGCGGGATGCGCATCGGGCAGGATGCCGCGCCCGTGGGTGCTGGAGATCACCGTTATCCCGGCATCCGCCAGCTTCCGCACCGCCTCGCCGGCGTGCAGCGCGCCGCCGCCCAGCCACAGCAGCGGCTGTTTTGCCGCTTTCAGCTGACGCCACAGCGCCTCTACCTGGGCCGCATCCGGCGCCGCGCCGGACAGCGGCGCCAGCGGCGCGGTAACCAGCGCGGCAGGAATCAGGCTGCTCTGAATATCGATCGGTATCTCCACGGAAACCGGGCCGCAGGGCGGCGTCTGCGCTTCCTGAATCGCTTTATGCAGGATCGCCACCGCCTGACCGGCGCTGCTGACGCGCCAGGCGCGCTTCGAGGCGGCCCGCAGAAAGCCCAGCTGATCGCGGGTTTCATGAATAAAGCCGCTATCGGCATCCAGCCAGGCCTTCTCCACCTGCCCGGTCAGATGCAGCAGCGGCGTGCCCGCGTTCATCGCCTCTACCAGCGCGCCCACCGCGTTGCCCGCGCCGGCGCCGGTGCTGGTCAGCGCCACGCCGAGGCCGGAAAAGCGCCCGTGGGCGTCCGCCATGGTGACCGCGCCCGCCTCGCCGCGCGCCGGAACGAAGCGGATCCGTTCACGCTGGCCGATAGCGTCGGCGATCGGCAGATTGTGGATGGAAATCACGCCATACAGGGCGTCAACCTGATACTGCTCAAGAGTCCTGGCGATGGCTTCGCCCACGGTAATCATTTCGCTCATTGCTCACCTTTCCTGTTAGTCGCACCAGTGGTTCACGCCATTACCTGTCGCCAGATAAACGCTTTTTTGCTGCATCCAGGCTTTCAGGCCCTGAATGCCTTTTTCGCGGCCCAGCCCGCTCTGTTTAAAACCGCCAAACGGCGTGGAGACGGCAAAGACTTTATAGGTGTTGATCCAGATCGTTCCCGCCTCAAGCTGCTCGCTCAGGCGCAGGGCGCGCCCGGTATCGCGCGTCCAGATCCCCGCCGCCAGCCCGTAGATCGAATCGTTCGCCTGGCGGATCAGATCCGCTTCATCGCTGAACGGCATCGCCACCAGCACCGGGCCGAAGATCTCCTCCTGACAGACGCGGGCGCGGTTATCCAGACCTGCAATAATGGTCGGCTGAAAATAGCTGCCCGCCGCCAGTGCCGGATCGGCCGGGATCTCGCCGCCGCACAGCAGCGTGCCGCCCTCCCGCTGCGCCAGCTGCACATACTCCATTACGCTCTGACGATGCTGCGCGCTAATCAGCGGACCGATATGCGTACCGGCGGCAAAGGGGTGGCCGACGCGCAGCGCGCGCGTCAGCTCCAGCAGGCGCGCCATCAGCGCCGGATAGATCCGCTGCTGAATAAACAGGCGCGAACCGGCGATGCAGGCCTGGCCGCCGGAGCTGAAAATGCCGTAGCAGATGCCGCGCGCCGCCTGCTCGATGTCGGCATCCTCCAGCACGATGGTGGGAGATTTGCCGCCCAGCTCCAGCGAGGCGGGAATCAGCTTTTCCGCCGCCACGTGCGCCAGATAGCGTCCGGTGGCGGTGCCGCCGGTAAAGGAGATTTTGCGCACCAGCGGATGGCGCGCCAGCGCATCGCCAATAAGCGAGCCTTTGCCCGGCAGTACGCTCAGCAGCCCGGCGGGCAGTCCCGCCTGCTCAAACAGACGCGCCAGCTCCAGCGCCATCAATGGCGTGGCCTCCGCCGGTTTCAGGATCACCGCGTTGCCGGCGGCGATGGCGGGCGCCACCTTCTGCATTTCGCTGGCGATGGGCGAATTCCACGGCGTAATCGCCGCCACCACGCCCAACGACTCGTAGCGGCTGAAGGTCAGCAGCTCCGGCTGGCGCGGCGTCGGCAGTTCCCCTTCCAGCAGTTCGCAGGCGGCGGCGAAATAGCGCGCCGTGCCCGCCGCGCTCATCACCAGAGCGCGGGTTTCCGCCAGCGGCTTGCCGTTATCGCGGCTTTGCAGCTGCGCCAGCTCATCCAGTCGCGCCTCGATCAGATCGGCGACGCGATGCAGGATCTGCGCGCGCTGGTGCGGCAGCCTGTTGCGCCAGTCAGGGTGGCGCCAGGCGCGTTCGCCGCTGGCCACCGCCTCTTCGAGATCGCTCAGGCTGGCGGCATTCAGGGCGGCGTTAAGCGTGCCGTCCGCCGGAAAATGGCTCTGCATCGGCGCGCCGCCGCCGCATCGCCATACGCCGCCGATAAAAATCTGTTGTTCTTTCATCGCATTCCCCTTCAGCGCTGCGTCAGTTCGCGGCAGGCGCGTACCGCGCTAAGCGCCGCCAGAGTGGAGGTTTTGGGATTGTTTGCCAGCGGCAATCCGCTCAGCTCAAGGTGAAACTCGCCAAACAGCCCCTGCGCATAGAGCGTGTGGGTATTGCGCCGCGTGGCCGGATCGGCCATCAGCTGGACGCGGGTGTCATCCATGCCGATGCCGCCGAGCGCGATAGTCGCCGCCACGTTGGCGTTGGCGGGAAACAGCCGCGCCGCTTCACGGGCGCTGCCCTCAAAAAAGATCTGCGCCTCGCTGACGGCGTGCAGATCGATAAGCTGTTCCGCGTAGCTGCCGCGCCAGCTGAGCGGGTTTTTACGCGCCCGATAGGTGACCTGCTGCAGGCCGCCCTCTTTCGCCGCCGCCAGCCCGTCAATACCCGCCACCGCGCCGGCAAGCAGCGACAGCCTGCCTCCGGCGTGCTCAAGGCGCTGCTGCAGCGCAGCATCCGCCAGCGCGCCGGTTGAGACAATCGCCAGATGCCAGCCGCGATGCAGAATCGCCTCGCCATACTGCGCCACCGCCTGCTGGCTGGCGCACTCCAGCACCAGATCGGGCGCCTGCGCGCAATCCTGCGGCAGCAGCAGCGGCTGCACATGGTTGCCGAAGCGCGCGCGGATCGCCGCATGATGATGCGCCCGCGCCACGATCCAGCCGACAGAGACCTGCGGAGGCAAGCGTTCGAGCACCGCCTGCGCCATCGCGCCATAGCCGATCAGCATGATCTTTTTCATCGTGATTCCTTACAGATGGCGGCAGAAGCCGCCGGAAACGTCCAGCGCCGCGCCGGTGGTAAACGAGGCGAGCGGCGAGGCGAGAAACAGCAGCGCCTGCGCCGGCTCCTGCGGTTTCCCCAGCCGCTGCATCGGAATACCGCGCCGGCGAGCGATATCCGCCGTCCACTCGCCCCAGCTCTGCTGCTTATCGCTGCGGTCTGCAAAGCGCCGCCGCCACTGCCCCGACTCCACCATGCCCAGCAGAATGGAATTAACACGGATCCCTTTGCCCACCAGCTCTTTAGATAACGTCAGCGTCATATTGAGCAGCGCGGCGCGCGCCGCCGAGGTGGCGATCATGTGCTCCTCCGGCTGCAGCGCCAGCAGCGAGTTGACGCAGGTAATGGAGGCGATATCGGAGCGTTCCAGCAGCGGCAAGAAAGCCTGAACCGGATTGATTACGCCAAACAGCTTCAGCTCCGCCTCATGCAGCCAGGCGCTGCGCGGCGTAGCGGCAAAGTGCGCCACATAGCCCTGGCCGGCGTTGTTAATCAGCATATCGGCGGCGCCAAAGCGCGCCTGTACCGCCTCAGCGAACGCCGCCACCTGATCTTCCTGCAATACGTCGCAGCAGCAGGCGAAGATATCGCCCTGCGGATATTCGTTCAGCAGCGCCGCCTGCGCGCTGGCCAGCCGATCCCGATCGCGTCCGCAAAAGGCCACCTTCGCCCCCTCGCCCAGCAACAGGCGCAGCGTTTCAAAGCCGATGCCCGATGAACCGCCGGTGACCACCGCCACGCGCTCTTCAATCTGTGCCTTCATTCCGCACCTCTTCCATTACCCTTAACAGCTGTTGATTAAATTGCGCCGCGTTATCGAGATAGCTGGCGTGACCAGCGTCAGGAATCAGCCGGCAGCGCATGCCGTAGCGTTGCGCCAGCGCCCTGGCCTGGGCAGGCGGCGTAATGCTGTCCTGCGCGCCGCACCAGACTTCAAACGGCTTGTTCCAGCGGCTCAGCCAGCGATGGATATCGTCATGGGCCAGCATCCAGGCGGCGGCCAGGAATCCTTCGGCGCGCAGCCGCCGCATGCCGCTGGCGACGGTGGCGATATCCTCCGCACTGGCATCGGGCCGCAGCAGCCTGGCGGCGCGCGTCTGCGCCAGCGTCTCGCCGCCCAGCGCTATCTGCTGCTCTCTGCTGCGCCACACCTGCTCGCGCCGCTCCGCATCCGCCGCGCCGTAGCCCTGCGCCGGATCGGCCAGCACCAGCGCGATAACGCGTTCTGGAAAGCGCGCGGCAAAGGCGGCGGCAACCAGCGCGCCGAGCGAATGCCCAACCAGCACCGTTCGCTGCACGCCCTGACGATCCAACAGCGCCGCCAGCGCCTGCGCATAGTCGCCCGCCAGCGCCTTTTCCTGCGTCAGCGGCGGGCTGACGCCATAGCCGGGCATCTCCCAGGCCACTACGCGGCAACCCGGCAGCGCCAGCTGTTTATGCCAGGCGGCAGCGCCGGAGCTGATGCCGTGCAACAGCGTCAGCGCCGCGCCGCTCCCCTGCTCAAGCCAGTCGGTCATCGCGCCTCCTTAGCTACGTTTAACGCTGGCCAGCGGATGATCTTGCGGGTAGGTAGGAATGTGCGGCTTCTGCGTGCCGAGCATGACGCACATCAGCGCCTCTTCTTCGCCGTGGTTGAACAGCCCGCGGTAGATGCCCGCCGGCACGGAGATCAAATCGCGCTCGCGCAGGATGGTTTCCAGGTAGTTATCGCCATCCTTGATCATCAGCGTGATGGTGCCTTTCAGCATAAAGAACACTTCTTCCACATCGTCATGCAGATGCAGCGGCCCTTCGCACTTCGCCGGCAGCACCATGGTGGAGAAGGTGAAATGCTCCGCCGGCACGGTGTTGCTGTCGCTGGCTACGCCGGTCGCCCCGGTGCCGATATAGCGCATCTGGGCGCGGCGGTATTTGGCATCGTAATCGGCCTGAAACTTCAGCGCGTTCCAGTCATATTTGCGCCCCTCGAAGCGGGCGATGCGCGATTCGACCCACTCTTCCATGGTCAGGTGCGCCGGTTTGATGCCTGGATTCAGGGTGGTATCACTCATGATTATCTCCTCAGTAACGTGTCAGCAGCGGCAGCAGCAGAACGCAGCCCAGCGCCGCCATAATGGTCAGAAAGATCAGGCCGGAATCCATGTTTTGCGTAGCGGCGATCAACGCCCCCATCACCGCCGGCGACAGCGCGCCGGCAAAGTTGCCCAGCCCGTTAAAGATGCCGCCCGCCGTCGCGCTGACGTGCGGATGGGTCGCTTTCGCCAGCAGCGCGAAGATATTTGGCGCGCCGGTGCCCCACATAAAGGTGCTGAAGCTCATCGCGGCGATTACCGCCAGCGGCGTGCTGAGCTGCATCACCGCCGCCAGCCCCAGCGCCGCGCCCGCCAGCGCGATAAAGCAGGCGGCGGCGCGCCGGTTAACGCGATCCGACAGCCAGGCGCCCAGCACCTCGCCGATCAGCATGGCGATAAAGGGCATGGAAGAGAGCCAGCCCGCATGTTCAAGATGAATGCCTTTGCCCTTAATCAGGTAGCCGGGCAGCCAGCCGTTGATGCCCCACAGGTAGGTCAGGAAAGCGATATTGAAAATGCAGATCATCCAGAAATGGGCGCTGACCAGCAGCTGACGACGCGCGGCGCGGCGCGCCGGTGGCGGAATGGCGGCCCGGTCGGCGGGCGACAGGCGAATACCGCGCAGGCCGCTGCGTACCAGCGCCAGCACCGGCAGGGTTAACAGCGCCATAGCAAAAAAGGTGCTCTGCCAGCCGAAGGTGTTCAGCAGCCACAGCGACAGCGGGAAACCGATAGCGGCGCCCACCGGCGTGCCGAGCAGCCAGAGCATGGTGGCGCGCGCCTGCAGCCGCTGCGGAAAGGTGTGGCGCACGATAGCGAACGCCAGCGGAAACAGCGGCCCTTCCGCCACGCCCAGCAGGATGCGCAGCGTTACCATCACCGCATAGTTATGGGTTAACCCCATCAGCACCATCAGTACGCACCACGCCGCCATCATGCCGCTCAGCAGGCGCAGCGGCGCAATGCGGTCGCCCAGGCCGCTTAGCAACACCGAGGAAAAACCGTAGCTCAGCAGAAAGGCGCTCATCAGGATGCCGAGGCGCGTGGTATCGAAATCGATGCCCATCGCCTGCTGGAAACGCGCATCGGAAAAGAGCGCGGCGATGCTGATCTTATCGAAGAAGGCCAGCAGCACGCAGGCCAGCAGCGCCAGCGGGATTGCCCAGCGAATCGGTTTTTCCGGCGTGCAGCTATCCTCACCGCCGGTCGCTGTGGACGCGGTGTTTGTCTCAAATGTGGTCATATTTCCCCCTGCGGGTTAAGCCATCTTCAACGCAGCGACATCAGCGAAAACGCGGGATCCTCCAGCGGCGCCTGCGACAGATCGCGCCCGGCGGCCATCCAGCGTTTCGCCAGCCTGACGGCGCGCGCATCGTTAAACGCCACCAGCTGGTTCAGCACGCCGTCGGCGCCGAGGGAAAAGTAGAGATTGCCCTGCGGCGTCTGGCGCACCCGACTAAGGCTGCCGGGCTGCGGAACGCCGAGAATCTGGATGTTGTGCTGATATTGATCTGACCAGAGCCACGGAATATCGTCATAGCCGGGCGCCGCCGCGTTCAGCATCGCTCTGGCGGCAGCGATAGCCTGATTCTGCGCAAACGCCCATGACTGCAGCGAGATGCCATAGCGCGGATGCTGCGCCACGTCGCCGGCGGCGAAAATAGCCGCATCGGACGTTCGGCCCTGCGCGTCAACCACGATGCCGCGTCCGATAGCCAGCCCGGCCTGCTGCGCCAGCGCCAGATTCAGCTCGACGCCGATACCCACCACCACCGCATCAAACGGCTCACGCTGCCCGTCGCACTGTATTACCGGCCTGCCGCCCTCATCCTCCAGCTCCAGCGCGCCGCAGCCGCAGCGGATATCCACGCCCTGCGCGCGGTGCAGCTGATGCAGCGCCGCCGAAACCTCAGCGTTTACCGAGCGCATGCAGAGCGCCGGCTGCTGCTCAAACAGGCTGACCGCCACGCCGCTGCGGCGCGCCGAGGCGGCGATCTCCAGCCCGATCCAGCCGCCGCCGACGATAGCCAGCCGCTGCGTACGGGCAAGGCAGGCTTTCAGCCGCTGCGCATCCTGCCAGTGACGCAGCGTGTAGACCTGCGGATGCTGTCGCCAGGCGGCGTCCGGCAGCCGCGCCTGACCGCCGGTGGCGATCAGTAGCTGGTCATAGGCCAGCCGCTCGCCGTTGCTCAGCAGCACGCTTTTCGCAACGCGATCGATCGCTTCCGCGCGCAGCGGACGATACCAGCGCAGATCGAGCGCCTGCTGCGCTTCGACGCTGAACAGGCGCGGCAGCGCGGCATCCGGCTCCAGCAGCGCGCGCTTGGAGAGCGGCGGGCGCTCATAGAAATCCCAGGGTTCATCGGCCACTACCGCGATCTCGCCGCGAAAGCCTTCGTCGCGCAGGGTTTTCGCCGCCCAGCCGCCCGCCTGGCCGCCGCCGATAATCACGATGCGCGCCGTCATACCGCCTCCGGCTTTTTCTGCTGGCGGCGGGTATCGTGATCGATGCCGCCCTCCACCGCCCATTCGGTAAAGGAGACCAGCGAATGCTCCAGCTCGCGCGCGCGCCAGTTCTCCGTCAGATAATCGTCGTTGGTGTAGTATTCGAACGCGCCGCCGGTGGGGCTGTTGACGTACCAAAAGTAGGCGGAGGAGACCGGATGGCGGCCCGGCCCGATAAAGGTGCTCCAGTGGTTTTTGTTCATCGCAATGCCGCCGCCGATCACCTCATGTATATCGCGCACGGTAAAGGCGACGTGGTTCAGCCCGCGCTTACGATTCGGCAGCTGGAGCAGAAACAGATTATGATGGCCGCCGCGCGCCTGAGTGCGCAGAAAAACGGCGCGGTTAACGTAGCGATCGGAAACCTGAAAGCCGAGGATATCGCGATAGAACGCCTCTACCGCCGCCAGCTCCTCTACAAAAAACACTACGTGTCCGATATTAATCGGCTCGGCGCGGTCGTAAACCGGACTGGGCCTGTCCACGCGGCGCATATCGCCCCACTGGTTAATCGGCTCGACGTTAAGCTGTACCGCCGTCTGCTGCGTCACCTGGATACGCAGCGTCATACCGTTAGGATCGCGGCACTCCAGCACCTCTTCCGTGGCGCGAAAGCCGGGCTGCTGCGCCAGCTTTGGCCGCAGCGCCTCCAGCGCCGCACGATCGGCCACGCCCCAGGTCATACGGCGCAGCGTGTTGCCCGGCTCAAACGCCGGGGGCAGATCGGGGCTGTCAATGGGGCTAAGCTCCAGGCGCGCCCCGCTGAGCGTGGTAAATTGATGCCCGCTGGCATCTCTGGTCAGGCCGAAATCACCCATAAATTTGGCGCAGTGGCTCAGGTTATCAACGCCAAACTCCAGCTTTTCAATTCCCGTTACACGCATTGGTTGCCTCTTTACCGTTCAGTCGCCCGGATTTGGGCGTAGAGATTGCCCGACGCAGTGAAGCGCCTGTTTTTAACCGATTGAATTAACTGGCTTTTGACAAATAACCCAGCAAGCCAGAGATTTTATCCGCCGCGAGGCGCACCTCATTTTGCAGCCGCTCGCGCGCGCTGTGCGGCACCTCTCCCGACGGCACCAGAATGCTCACTACCGCCGCCACGCCTCCGCTGCGGTTAAATACCGGATAGACAATGGAGGAGATGCCGTGGCGGAAAAAGGATTCGCCAATCACATAGCCGCGCGCTTTATCCTGCTGCACCATCTGCCAGAGCGTTTCACGGTTATCCAGCCGATCGGGCGCGTTGCCCGGCAGCCGCTCCTGCGGAAAGAGCTGTTCGAACTCGGCGCGCGTCACATCGGTCAACAGCATGCGCCCCAGCGAAGTGCAATGTGCCGGCAGACGGGTGCCGATGCTGACCTGGTTGATGCGCGAACCGGCGGCGCTGACGCGGGCGATATAGATGATGTCGCGCCCGTCGCGGATCGCCAGATGGCTGCTGCACTCGCTGCTGTCGCGCAGCTGTTCGATAACCGGCTGTCCCACCTGCGCCACATCCAGCGAGGCGATATATTCAAACCCCAGCCGCAGCACGTTCATCCCCAGCGCAAAGGTGCTGGTGCGCGGGTTACGCTGCAGAAAGCCCATATACTCCAGCGTCTGCACCACGCGGTACGCCGTCGCCTTCGGCATATCCACCAGCCGGTGCAGCTCGGCGAAGGTCAGTTCGCGGTGCTGTCCGCCAAACGCCAGCAGCAGCTGCAGGCCGCGCTCCAGGCCCGGCACCAGATATTTAATCTCCTGCTGATTCGCCATAGCGCCTCCGCAATAGTCAGTTAAAGACGAAGCCGCCGTTGACCGGAATCAGCTGCCCGGTAACAAAACGCGCCAGATCGCTCAGCAGCCACAGCGCGCTGCCGGTGACATCCTCCGGCAGCTGCGCGCCGCTCAGCGCGCGCCCGTTTTCATACAGCTGGTGGCGCTCCGCCGGCACATATTCCGTCGCTTCAACGCGGGTCAGGCCCGGCGCGATGGCGTTGATACGGATGCGTTTTGCCCCCAGCTCACGCGCCATCGAGCGCGTCATGGCGATCACCGCGCCCTTGCTGGCGACATAGGCCATCAGGCGCGGCGCGCCCCACAGCGCGGTGTCGGACGCCAGGTTAACAATGCCGGAGCCGGGCGGCATCAGCGGTACGGCGGCGCGCGTCACCAGCCAGGTGCCCTTAACGTTTACCGTCATCACCCGATCCCACAGCGCCGGGTCATAATCAAACATATCTTCGCCGCCGACGCCGGTCGCCAGCGCCGCGTTATTCACCAGGCCATCAATCGCGCCCTGCGCGCCAATCGCAGCAAAGGCGCGTTCAATCTGGCGCCCGTCGGCCAGATCGATCTGGTACGTCTCTACAGGATGCCCCGCCTGGCGCAGACGCTGGGCGCTTTCCGCCAGCTCGCCTTTCAGGATGTCGCACATCACCACGCGCGCGCCCTGCTCTGCGCACGCCGCAGCGAAGGCGTAGCCCAGCCCGCGCGCGGCGCCGGTAATCACGATACGTTTATCCTGCAGCAGGCCGCTCATCAGGCGGCTCCCTGCTGCGCTTCGCGTTGCGCCAGCTGCTCTTTCGCCGCCTTCTGCATCATGCGGCGCAGGCGCGACAGGCCGACATCGTGCTGATAAAGATATTCATGTTCACGCGCCTCCGGCGCGAGGTTTTCCAGCACCACGCGGTCCTGCTCCAGCACCTCCCAGTGCAGTTTTTCCAGTCGGTTGCGGTAGATAAAGCGCCAGAGATCGCGCTGCCAGCCCTGCACGCGGCGGATACGCCAGAAAAACACCCGGCAGCGATCGTTATCTTCCGGCACCACCATGCCGACGATCCAGAAGTGACCGCCCGGCCCAAAGCGCTTTTTGTAAGGGATAGAGAGGCGCATCCAGCAGGCGCCGCTGATGCCCAGCTCCACCCAGTCGAAGTTGACGCCGCTCTGCCCTTTTTTCTCGAAGATGAAACCGGTTTGCGTCGGCTGCAGCACCATTTCCGCCTGGCGATCGCCTTCCGCCATCGAGTGCGAGGAGGAGTGCAAATAGGTGCCGTGCATCGGGTCCATAACGTTTTCCAGCGCGTACTGGTAGTTGCACTGCCAGGCGGCGGTACAGAGGAAATGGCTGTAGCTTTCGCTATCCGCCAGCTCCTGCGGAAAGCTCAGCGCATCCGGCTGATGTTCTGCAGTGACGCCAAACCAGAGGAATATTGCGCCGTGCGCTTCCTGCACCTGATAGCTGCGCACGCACTGCTGCCCCACCAGCGGGCAGCGATCCACCGCGGGCACGCTTTTTACCTCGCCGTCGCCGGCGACTTCTACGCCGTGATACCAGCAGGCGATGCGATCGCCGAGGTTCCAGCCCATCGACAGGCGGGCGCCGCGATGCGGGCAGCGATCTTCCAGCGCCTGCACCTGACCATCCTGATTGCGCCATACCACGATCTGCTCACCGAGACGGGTGATGCCAACCGGCGCCGACTGAACTTCCCAGCTCGCCAGCACCGGATACCACAGACCGCGCAAGCCCTTATCGAGATAGTGTTGAACTGCCGTCGTCATCGCCTTCCTCCTCAGTAGCCGTTAGCCTGTAAAAATGCCTGAAAGCTGGCTTCGCTCCACGCTTCGCCCTGCTGGTCATACATTTTGTGCGCGTTTAAGCCGCTTACCAGCGCCGGCAGCGTTTCCGCGCCCTGCTCGAACAGCTCTTCCAGCTGCGCGATTAGCGCCAGCTCCCAGCTCTCCGGCGCGCGGCTGCGCGTTTGCCAAATCAGGTTCTGATAGGCGCCCGGCTTGTGAATGGTGCCGTTGCCGCCCTCTTTCGGCGGCGTGAACTGGCGGCTTTCCGGCAGCGCCGGGTTGAACTCCAGGGCTGTGCTCATGAAACGCTCTCCTCAATAAAGGCGATCTGGATTTGCTCCCCGTCGATGCGCAGCGGATAGCGCTGCAGGCTACGCCCGCCCGGCCCGTGCAGGCACTGCCCGGTTTTCAGATCGAACACCGCCTCATGCAGCGGACATTCGACTTTGCCATCCTCGACGAATCCCTGGCTCAGCAGCGCGTAGGCATGAGGGCAAATATCTTCAAGCGCGTAATATTCGCCGTCCACCAGATAAATGCCGATCTCTTTACCGGCCACTACGCCGCCCCAGGGAAAATCTTCCTGCACCTGTTCTGTATTACATACGCCTATCCAGCTCATCGCGATCCTCCAGGCTTTTGTTTCATATATGAAACTTTGTTTCTTATTTAATACGGCCAATATAAAAGCGGTGAAGGTTTCGTCAAGGGTTAAAGTAAATATTTTGTTAAAACGATTACTTTTAATTAACCGATTGTGGTGACGATCACGAAAAGCGGCGGAAAAAATAAATATCCCGGCGCAGTAAAATTCCGCAACGGAATAATCAGCGCGGTGAAATAAGGTTTCACTGGTGAAACGAAAAATAAATTTTTACTTATAAAACAGAGAGTTTCACCTGTTAACCAATTTACACTAGTAACTATTAGCAATGAGGGTTAAATAATAAAAAGCGAGAACGGCGAGAAAAATAAAACCGGCGGCATGGGAAAAAGAGAGACGATATTACCAAAGCGGCAGCGACAGCCGGTTATTGCTCTGGGGAAAAGAGCGGAGGATATAAAGTTCTGGTTGCGCCTTATGCCGCCGACAGCAATATTAATATGCCTTTTAATATCAGGCGGCGCGGCACAGGTTAAGGCGGTAAATTAAGATAATCCTCAGAATAATCGCAGTGAAATAACCGGGCGCCGCCGCACGGCAGCAGGCAGCGGCGCCAGAAATTAGCCTTTATTCGCCTTATTCACCGCCTGTACGTGCAGCATATCCAGCGCGATGGTCGCTGCCGCTAGCGAGGTAAGATCGGACTGATCGTAGCCCGGCGCCACCTCAACCAGATCCATGCCGACAATATCTAACCCCTGCAGGCCGCGGATCAGCTTCAGCGCCTTGTCGGTAGTCAGACCGCCGATAACCGGCGTGCCGGTGCCTGGCGCATGCGCCGGATCGAGGCAGTCGATATCGAAAGTCAGGTAAACCGGCATATCGCCGACGATCTGTTTTACCTGCGCCAGGATATCATCCACGCCGCGATCGTTAACCTGCGCCGCATCCAGCACCTGATAGCCGAGATTTTTATCAAATTCGGTGCGAATGCCGATCTGTACCGAACGTTCCGGCGCAATCAATCCTTCCTGCGGCGCATGATGGAACATGGTGCCGTGGTCGAAGGTCGGGCCGTTGGAGTAGGTGTCGGTGTGGGCATCGAAATGCACCAGCGCCATCTTGCCGAAGTGCTTCGCGTGGGCGCGCAGCAGCGGCAGCGTGATGTAGTGATCGCCGCCGAAGGTCAGCATCCGCTTGCCGCTGGCCAGCAATTTTTCCGCGTGCGCCTGCAGCTTATCGCTCAAATCCTGCGAATCGCCGAAGGCGTAAACCAGATCGCCGCAGTCAATGATGTTCAGACGCTGGCGCAGATCGAAATCCCACGGCCAGCGACAGCCTTCCCACGCCAGGTTGGTGGAGATCTGACGAATCGCTCCCGGCCCCATACGGCTGCCCGGACGTCCTGAGGTGGCAGCGTCAAAAGGAACGCCGGTAATGACCCACTCAGCATCGCTGTCGTAAGGCTGGAAATTGACGGGCAGACGCAGGAAGCCGAAGGCGTTGGAAACCAGCGAGTTATCGTACTGATGGCCTAA
The DNA here is from genome assembly GCF_006517625.1 of Mixta tenebrionis. Lineage (GTDB taxonomy): Bacteria > Pseudomonadota > Gammaproteobacteria > Enterobacterales > Enterobacteriaceae > Mixta > Mixta tenebrionis. Next base: position 188,230 of record NZ_VHQI01000007.1, read on the forward strand.
GGCGTTGGTGTTATTCATAGCAACTCCCTCTGTTTATGGCGGCGAGGCCGACATGCTGTTCAGATGAAAAAAAATCCCCTCCGCGTCGTTAAACCCGACGAGGAAGGGATTGATGGGTATTCTGCGGCGATTATCGCTGCGCGGCGGCGCGGCGGCAACGGCATTTTTTGACGCCCGCCGCCGCATCGTCGCTTATTCGTCTTCTAAATAGGTATAGCCGTAGAGGCCCGCCTCGAACTCTTCGAGGAACTGCGCGCGCAGCTCTTCGTCAAGCTCGGTCTGTTTAACCTGAGTGCGGAACAGATCCAGCAGCTCCTGCGGATTCAGCTGCACATACTCCAGCATATCGGCCACCGTATCCCCTTCGTCGGAAAGCTGCACTTCCACGCTGCCGTCCTGGAAGGCGTAGACGTCCACCGCCTCGGTATCGCCGAACAGGTTATGCATGTTGCCGAGAATTTCCTGATAGGCGCCAACCATAAAGAAGCCGAGCATCGGCGGATTATCCGCGTCGTACTGCGGCATCGGCATGGTGGTGGCGATGCCGTCGCCGTCCACGTAATGATCGATGGTGCCGTCGGAGTCGCAGGTGATATCCAGCAGCACCGCGCGACGTTCCGGCTTTTTGTTCAGCCCTTCCAGCGGCAGCACCGGAAACAGCTGATCGATGCCCCAGGCATCCGGCATCGACTGGAACAGCGAGAAGTTGACGTAAATTTTATCCGCCATGCGCTCCTGCAGCTCATCGATAATCGGCCGATGGGCGCGGTTGCTGGGATCCAGATGCTGCTGGATATAGTGGCAGATGCTCAGATAGAGCTGCTCCGCCCAGGCGCGCTGGCCGAGATCGTAGGTGCCCTGCGAATAGCCGGTATGAATATCGTGCAGATCCATCTGGCTGTCGTGCAGCCACTCGCGCAGCGAACGGCGCGTGTTCGGCTCATGCATCTCCTGCCAGGTTTCCCACATGCTGAGCAGCGGGCGCGGCGCATCCTCTTCTGGCGCGCTGGGCGTGCTGAACTCGTTACGCTCCACGCCGATAATATTAGAAACCAGCACCGTATGGTGCGCGGTCACCGCGCGGCCCGATTCGGTTATTACCGTCGGATGCGGCAGGCCGTGCTCCTCGCAGGCGTCGCCAATCGCCCAGATAACGTTGTTGGCATATTCGTTCAGGCCGTAGTTTACCGAGCAGTCGGACTGCGAACGCGTGCCCTCATAGTCCACGCCGAGGCCGCCGCCGACGTCGAAGCAGTGAATATGTACGCCCAGCTTCGCCAGTTCGACATAGAAGCGCGCCGATTCACGCACGCCGGTCGCGATATCGCGAATATTCGCCATCTGCGAACCGAGGTGAAAGTGCAGCAGCTGCAGGCTGTCGAGACGTCCGGCGTTGCGCATAATTTCCACCAGCTGCAATACCTGCGAGGCGGAAAGGCCGAATTTCGATTTCTCGCCGCCGCTCGACTGCCACTTGCCGGAGCCTTGCGAAGCCAGACGCGCGCGGATGCCGAGACGCGGCACCACGTTCAGGCGCTCCGCCTCTTCCAGCACCAGTTTTACCTCGGTCATTTTTTCAATCACCAGGTAAACCTTGTGGCCCATCTTCTCGCCGATCAGCGCCAGACGGATATATTCACGATCTTTATAGCCGTTACAGACGATGACCGTACGCGTTTTGCCCGCGTGCGCCAGCACCGCCATCAGCTCAGCTTTCGAACCCGCCTCCAGCCCCAGCGGTTCGCCGGAGTTGATCAGCGATTCAATCACGCGCTTATGCTGGTTAACCTTGATGGGGTAAACCAGGAAGTAATCGCCCTGATAGCCGTAGGATTCACGCGCGCGCTTGAAGGCGGCGTTAATTGAACGCAGGCGGTGCTGCAGAATCTGCGGGAAGCAGAACAGCGCCGGTAAACGCTGGCCGTCAGCCTCGCGTTCTTTTACCAGGCGGGCGAGATCGACGCGCACTTCCGGCATATCCGGATCGGGGCAGACGCTGATATGCCCCAGTTCGTTGACGTCGTAATAGTTGTTGCCCCACCAGGCAATGTTATAGGTGCGCAGCATTCTGCTGGCATCTTGATCGCTCATCGCCACCTCCTGCATCGAGCGCAGTCCACCCTGTTCGCCTGCTGACGAACCCTTGATATTCTTCATGTCGTCAGACATCGCGAACCTCAACGTTAACCAGTGTTGCAGAATAATTAACAACTATCGCAGTTTGGCGCGACCATAACAAGCCGCCGCCCGGCGCGGTTGCCAGCATAAAATGCTGATTTACCGCTTTAAGCCTCTGCCGTACAGATTCAGTGTAAAACACGTCGCCGAACTCCAGGTTACGGGACAAATAAAGCGCAGCCGGCCTTCAGCGGGGCTGAAAGCAGCCAGTTAAAACTGTAGCAAGTTAACCTGCGCTCGTGTCGTGATGATTACCGAAACACAAAAAACTTCGGTAAAAAAGGCTGGCGGAAGAACAAATGGAAAAAGACCTGCGCACATCAGCTGTGCTGCGGAGCGAACCGGAAGAAAGGATAAAAGCCTGGTTCATTACTCGTATCATCTCCACACATGCCGGGCATGTGGAAAAAAGGCCTGAGGTGAAATCAGATCGCAATCTGATGAGTGAAACGCGCGAGCGTTATCTTTTTCGCTGAAAACAGCAGCCGCGTTTTATACCGTTCAACGCGCTAAAATGCAAAAACAAATTGTGCATTCTGGAATCGCTGTCAGGAAATTTTGCCAGGGTTGATGAATCAGAAAATGCGCGGCAAGAAAGAAAAAGGACTGGTAATTCGCTGAAGGTGTAACCTAAAATGGACGTCCAGATGTTAATCCGTCTAAACTGATTAACTTCTGTACTGCTCACGGCTTTGCCTGAAGGGGCGTCGGGTCAGGTTAAGCCTTTCTCCTGCACCAGGCAGTGACTTATTAAACCGTTTTAGTAAGGTAACGAATAAAATGGCTAAACACCTTTTTACCTCCGAGTCCGTATCAGAGGGACATCCTGATAAAATCGCCGACCAGATTTCAGACGCGGTGCTTGATGCGATCCTCGCTCAGGATCCCAAAGCGCGCGTAGCCTGCGAAACCTATGTGAAAACAGGCATGGTGCTGGTTGGCGGTGAAATCACTACCAGCGCCTGGGTTGATATCGAAGAGATCACCCGCCAGACCGTGCGCGACATCGGCTATGTTCACTCCGATATGGGCTTTGACGCTAACTCCTGCGCCGTACTGAGCGCCATCGGCAAACAGTCTCCGGATATCAATCAGGGCGTTGACCGCACCGATCCGCTGGAGCAGGGCGCGGGCGATCAGGGCTTGATGTTCGGCTATGCCACCAACGAAACCGACGTGCTGATGCCGGCGCCGGTTACCTACGCGCATCGTCTGGTGCAGCGTCAGTCTGAAGTGCGTAAAAACGGCGCGCTGCCGTGGCTGCGTCCGGATGCGAAAAGTCAGGTAACCTTCCAGTATGACGACGGCAAAATCGTTGGTATCGATGCCGTGGTGCTTTCTACCCAGCATTCCGAAGAGGTTACGCAGGAAACGCTGAAAGAAGCGGTAATGGAAGATATCATCAAGCCGGTGCTGCCGACCGCATGGCTGAACGCCAGTACCAAATATTTCATCAACCCAACCGGACGCTTTGTTATCGGCGGCCCCATGGGCGACTGCGGCCTGACCGGACGTAAAATCATCGTCGATACCTACGGCGGTATGGCTCGTCACGGCGGCGGCGCGTTCTCCGGTAAAGATCCATCTAAAGTTGACCGTTCAGCGGCGTACGCGGCACGTTACGTGGCGAAAAACATCGTAGCGGCTGGCCTGGCCGATCGTTGCGAAATCCAGGTCTCTTACGCCATTGGCGTTGCGGAACCGACCTCCATCATGGTGGAAACCTTCGGCACCGAAAAAATCGCCACCGAGCAGCTGACGCTGCTGGTGCGCGAGTTCTTCGATCTGCGTCCCTACGGCCTGATTCAAATGCTGGATCTGCTGCAGCCGATCTATCGCGAAACCGCGGCCTACGGCCATTTCGGGCGCGAACACTTCCCGTGGGAAAAAACCGACAAAGCGCAGCAGCTGCGCGACGCGGCCGGTCTGTAAACGTTTTTCACCGCCCTTTCCAGCGGCGGTAGCTTCAACTCAAGGGGCAGGCGCTGCCCCTTTTTTATCCCCGCAGTTTTCATTTCACCAGCTACACTTTTGGTTGCCTGTATATAGCAGCGCTATGATAACGCTTACAAAATGAAAGGCCTTATATATCTGCGATTTAGGATTTAATCGCGGATGTATTTTGTCGGAAAATGCGTTATTTTCAGCGTCGTCTGATACCTGATTAACACAGGTATGTCAGAATATTAACAGGTGCTATACCTTACTGGTTATTTAGCCGCGTTCAGGCGATAAATGCTGGATTTCAGGGTCCCGGCAAGTGTAACCGATTACACCTCTGTGATCCGTCTCACTTTTCGCGCCTCGCCGGTTACTTAACATTGATAATTACAATGATGGATACTATTCGGAGGCGATATGCCTGGTAATACCCACAAAGGCAGAACGTCAAACAAGGTCATGACCTTATTTGTCTGCTTTCTTGCTGCACTTGCCGGCCTGCTGTTTGGCCTGGATATCGGCGTTATCGCCGGTGCTCTGCCCTTTATCGCGAAGGACTTTAACGTTACCAGCCATCAGCAGGAGTGGATCGTCAGCTCGATGATGTTCGGCGCGGCGATCGGCGCGATCGGCAGCGGCTGGATGTCTTCGCGTCTGGGACGTAAAAAAAGCCTGATGGCCGGCGCGATCCTGTTCGTAATCGGCTCGCTCTGGTCGGCGATGGCGCCGAACCCGGAAATGCTGATCGCCGCCCGCGTGGTGCTGGGCCTCGCCGTTGGCGTCGCCTCCTATACCGCGCCGCTTTACCTGTCGGAAATCGCGCCGGAAAAAATCCGCGGCAGTATGATCTCGCTCTATCAGCTGATGATTACCATCGGGATCCTTGGCGCCTACCTTTCCGATACCGCCTTCAGCTATACCGGCAACTGGCGCTGGATGCTGGGCGTGATTACCCTTCCCGCCGTGCTGCTGCTGGTTGGCGTGTTTTTCCTGCCGAACAGCCCGCGCTGGCTGGCGGCAAAAGGCCACTTTCGCGACGCGCAGCGCGTGCTGGATCGCCTGCGCGATACCAGCGAGCAGGCGAAGCGTGAGCTGGATGAAATTCGCGAAAGTCTGAAGATCAAACAGAGCGGCTGGAGCCTGTTCCGCGACAACAGCAATTTCCGCCGCGCGGTGTTCCTCGGCGTGCTGCTGCAGGTGATGCAGCAGTTTACCGGTATGAACGTCATCATGTACTACGCGCCGAAAATCTTTGAAATCGCCGGATTCAGCGACACCAGGGAGCAGATGTGGGGGACGGTCATCGTCGGCCTGATTAACGTGCTGGCAACCTTTATCGCCATCGGTCTGGTAGATCGCTGGGGACGTAAGCCGACCCTGACGCTGGGCTTCCTGGTGATGGCCGCCGGGATGGGCATTCTGGGCACCATGCTGCATATGGGCATCGAATCGCCAGGCGCGCAATATTTCGCTATCGCCATGCTGCTGATGTTTATCGTCGGTTTCGCCATGAGCGCCGGCCCGCTGATTTGGGTACTCTGCTCGGAAATTCAGCCGCTGAAAGGACGTGACTTCGGGATTACCGTGTCCACCACCACGAACTGGATCGCCAACATGATCGTCGGCGCCACCTTCCTGACGATGCTGACTACGCTGGGCAACGCTAACACCTTCTGGGTTTACGCCGGCCTGAATATTCTGTTTATCATCTTTACCGTCATGCTGATCCCGGAGACGAAAAACGTCTCGCTGGAGCACATTGAACGTAACCTGATGTCAGGCAAAAAACTGCGCGATATCGGCTCTCACGATTAACCAGCGCACGCTATAAACCAACGCGCAAGGGAATGCGCAGGCCGAACCGGCAGGGATGCCGTGCTTTGCGCCCTGGCGCAGGCGTCAGGTTCCCGGTTAACTCTCCTGTTTTCAACGATATATAGTTCCGCACTTCTCGCCCATTGTTTTCTCCGCTAGCGCACCGTATGCTTGCCCGCTATGAAACCCGTTCGCCTTCCTGTCGCTCTGCAACAGGCGCTGTTGCGTTCACTGCGCGAAAAACTGCAGCAGGCTAATCAGCGTCTCAATCGTCATTACCCGGAGCCGCGGCTCGTCTGGCAGCAGCGCGGCACCGCCGCCGGCACCGCCTGGCTGGAGAGCTGGGAAATCCGCCTTAACCCGGTTTTGCTGCTGGAAAATCAGCAGGCTTTTATTGATGAAGTTGTGCCGCACGAGCTGGCGCATCTGCTGGTATGGCGCCATTTTGGCCGCGTTGCGCCGCACGGCAAAGAGTGGAAATGGATGATGGAAACCATACTGGAGACGCCTGCGCGCCGTACCCACCAGTTTGCCATCGCCTCGGTGCGCGGCAAGGTTTTCCCCTACCGCTGCCGCTGCCAGCAGCACCATCTGACCGTGCGCCGCCATAACCGCGTGCTGCGCGGCGAAAGCGAATATCGCTGCGTTCGCTGCGGCGAACTGCTGCAGCCGGGCGACTATTCCGGCGAGACGCAGTAGGAACTGGCCGCCCTTTCCTGCAGCTTCCGCAACCTTTTACCATTCCGACGGCCGCTGCAATCTGATACGCTGCGCGCTCTTTTTTATCAGTTACAGAAATGGAATATGTCGCGCAAATTTCTCTTTAGCATCGCATTTAGCGCCCTGCTCGCTCCGCTGGCCGCTCACAGCATGAGCGTCAAAACGTATCATCAAAACAATTTTCAGCAGGCGAAAATCGTCTCCGCCCAGATCAACGCCGATGCGCCGGGATCTTTTTACTGCGGTTGTAAAATCACCTGGCAGGAAAAAAAGGGCATTCCCGATCTCGCCTCCTGCGGCTATCAGGTGCGTAAGAACGCTAACCGCGCTAACCGTATTGAATGGGAGCATGTGGTTCCCGCCTGGCAATTTGGTCACCAGCGCCAGTGCTGGCAGGAAGGCGGACGTAAAAATTGCAGCAAAGATGAAGGCTATCGCCAGATAGAATCCGATCTGCATAACCTGCAACCGGCCATCGGCGAAGTGAACGGCGATCGCGGCAACTTCCTGTTCAGCCAGTGGAACGGCGGCGAACACCAGTACGGCCAGTGCGGGATGAAGATCGATTTCAAAAACAAACTGGCAGAACCGCCGGCGCGCGCACGCGGCGCTATCGCCCGCACTTATTTCTATATGCGTGACCGCTACCAGCTGCGCCTTTCCCGTCAGCAAACACAGCTGCTGGAAGTCTGGGATAAACAATATCCGGTAAGCGCGTGGGAGTGCGAAAGGGATAAGCGCATCGCGAAAATTCAGGGCAATCATAATCCCTGGGTACAGCGCGCTTGCCAGCGCTAAAAGCGCTGCCCTAAACTAAAAAAATCCGGGCGGCGGGCTGTTAACGCCTGCCGTCCCCGCTTTTTACGCCGTGCGCCTGCGCGGCCAGCTATTATCAGGAACGTCATGCGAAAACCCCGCATTTATCATCCCGAAACCTTAACGCCAGGCCAGCAGATCGCCCTGAGCGAGGACGCCGCCGGCCACGTTGGCCGCGTATTGCGCATGGGCAGCGGCCAGGCGCTGGAATTGTTCGATGGCAGTAATCTGGTTTTTGACGCAGAGATTTTACGCGTCGATAAGCGCAGCGTAACGGTTAAAATTCTGCAAAGCCGCGCGGAAAGCCGCGAATCACCGCTACATCTGCATCTCGGCCAGGTCATGTCGCGCGGTGAAAAAATGGAATTTACTATCCAAAAATCGATTGAACTGGGGGTAAATGTTATTACCCCCTTGTTTTCTGAGCGCTGCGGCGTAAAGCTGGACGCGGAACGGCAGGCGAAAAAGATTCAACAGTGGCGCAAAATCGCCGTCGGCGCCTGTGAACAGTGCGGGCGCAACCTGGTGCCGGAAATTCGCGAGGCGATGACGCTGGAAGCCTGGTGCGCCGAGCAGGATAGCGCGCTGAAGCTGAATCTGCACCCGCGCGCGCAGCACAGCATCAACACGCTGCCGCAGCCGGTGGAGCGGGTTCGCCTGCTGATTGGCCCGGAAGGCGGGCTTTCGGCGGAAGAGATCGCCATGACCGGACGCTACGGTTTCACCGATATTCTGCTGGGCCCGCGCGTGTTACGAACTGAAACTACCGCGTTAACCGTAATTACCGCGCTTCAGGTCAGGTTTGGCGATCTGGGTTAAGCTTGCATAAGCGGCCCATTGCGTTAAGCCGATAAAAAGAATTTATGCCAACCTGCGGCAAGCGGCATACTGACCGCCCGATCGAGGAGAACAGAATGATTAAGCTTGGCATCGTCATGGATCCGATTACGACGATCAATATTAAAAAAGACTCCAGCTTCGCAATGCTGCTGGAAGCACAGCGCCGCGGTTACGAAATCCATTATATGGAGATGAACGATCTTTATCTGCGCGGCGGCGTTGCCAGAGCCCGTACCCGCACGCTGAGCGTTGAGCAGAATTACGATAAGTGGTTTGAATTCGGCAGCGAACAGGATATTCCGCTGTCTGATCTGCAGGTCATTCTGATGCGTAAAGATCCGCCTTTCGACACAGAATTTATCTACGCAACCTATATGCTGGAGCGTGCCGAAGAACAGGGCGTGCTGATCGTCAATAAACCGCAGAGCCTGCGCGACTGTAACGAGAAGCTTTTCACCGCCTGGTTCGCTGAACTGACGCCCGATACGCTGGTCACCCGCGATGCGAAACGTATCCGCGAATTCTGGGGCCAGCATGGCGATATCATCCTCAAGCCGCTGGACGGCATGGGCGGCTCCTCTATTTTCCGCGTGAAGCAGGACGACCCGAACGTGGCGGTAATTATCGAAGCGCTAACCAACCACGGACATTTCTTCTGCATGGCGCAGAACTATCTGCCGGCCATCAAAGAGGGCGATAAACGCGTGCTGGTAGTGGATGGCGAACCGGTGCCTTACTGTCTGGCGCGTATTCCGCAATCAGGAGAGACGCGCGGCAACCTGGCCGCCGGCGGACGCGGCGAAGCGCGCCCGCTGAGCGAAAGCGACTGGGAAATTGCACGGCGCGTCGGCCCGGCGCTGAAAGCGAAAGGCCTGATCTTTGTCGGCCTGGATATTATCGGCGATAAGCTGACCGAAATTAACGTGACCAGCCCGACCTGTATTCGTGAAATCGAAGCCGCCTTCCCGGTATCCATCACCGGTATGCTGATGGATGCGATCGAGAAGCGCCTGGCGTGACGCTGAACGGGGCGTTTGCCCCGTCTTAAACCTGTTAACCGCCTCTGCAGCACGCTGCCGTTAAGCCGTTAACCCGTATTCAGACGAGTGAGAATGAATTTACAGCACCATTTTTTGATTGCGATGCCCGCTCTTCAGGATCCGCTCTTTAAACGCTCGGTGGTCTATATCTGCGAGCATAATCCAGAGGGCGCGATGGGTATTATCGTTAATAAGCCGATAGAGAACCTGACGATTGAAGGCATCCTGACTAAATTAAAAATTACGCCTGCGCCGCGCGATCCGCAGATCAAGCTGGATAAGCCGGTGTTTTCCGGCGGCCCGCTGGCGGAGGATCGCGGCTTTATTCTGCATTCCGCCCAGCGCACCTTCTCCTCCAGCATTCGCATCTCCGATACCACGGTGATCACCACTTCGCGCGACGTGCTGGAATCGATCGGCACCGCAGAGCAGCCGGATCAGGTGCTGGTCGCGCTGGGCTACTGCGCCTGGGAGAAAGATCAGCTGGAAGGCGAACTGCTGGAGAACGCCTGGCTGACCACGCCCGCCAACAGCAATATTCTGTTCCAGACGCCGATAGCCGAACGCTGGCGCGAAGCGGCGAAAAGCATCGGCGTCGATATCCACAACATGACCAGCGAAGCGGGACACGCCTGATGAGCAGCATGACTCTTCTGGCATTCGATTTCGGCACCAAAAGCATCGGCGTGGCGGTCGGCCAGCAGCTAACCGGCACCGCGCGCCCGCTGAACGCGCTGAAGGCGCAGGACGGCATCCCAAACTGGGAGCAGATCGAACGCCTGCTGCAGGAGTGGCAGCCAGCGCGTGTCATTGTTGGCCTGCCGCTGAATATGGACGGCAGCGAACAGCCGCTGACCGCCAGAGCGCGCAAATTTGCCAACCGTCTGCATGGCCGTTTCGGCGTACAGGTTGTGCTGCATGACGAGCGCCTGAGCACGGTTGAAGCGCGCGCCGATCTGTTTGCCCGCGGCGGCTATAAAGCGCTGACCAAAGGCAGCGTGGATTCGCTCTCAGCGGTCATTATCCTGGAAAGCTGGTTTGAGAACCTGCCGGCATAGCGACCAGCCCCTGCTGCTGTCTCTGCCGCAGGCTCTGCTCAAAAGTTTGCATGCCGGACTGCATACCGGTTTGCAGCAGCCCGCCAATCTGATGCGTTTTTCCCTCGCGAATCAGGTTAGCAATGGCTGGCGTATTGATCAGCACCTCATACAACCCGATGCGCCCGCCCTCCCGCGCCGCCACCAGCCGTTGAGCAACCACCGCCTTCAGGCTGCCCGCCAGCTGGCTGCGCACCAGATTTTTCTGCTCGGACGGGAAGACATCGATTAATCGATCGATAGCCTGCGCCGCGCCGCGCGTATGCAGCGTCGCCAGCACCAGATGGCCCGTCTCCGCCGCCGTTAGCGCGAGGCCGATGGTTTCCAGATCGCGCAGCTCGCCCAGCAAAATCACGTCGGGATCTTCGCGCAGCGCCGCGCGCAGCCCCTGCTGGAAGCTGCGGCAGTGCTGACCGATCTGCCGCTGCTGGATCAACGATTCACCGCTGGCATGAATAAACTCAATGGGATCTTCAAGCGTAATGATATGCTGCGCGCGCTGCCGGTTAATAGCGTCAACCATTGCGGCAAGGGTGGTGGATTTACCGCTGCCGGTAGCGCCGGTAATCAGGATCAGGCCATCCTGCTGCGCCAGCAGCGCGGCGACGCTGTCGGGAAGCCGCAGCGCCTCCAGCGTCGGGCTGCGGCCGGCAATGGCGCGCAGCGCCAGCGAGAGGCCATGGCGTTGATGAAACAGGTTAGCGCGCAGCCGCTGTCCGCTGGCGGTGGCGATGGCGAAATCAACGTGCCCGTCAATCTCCAGGCGGCGGCGCTGGCGGGCATCGAGCCAGCGGCGGCACAGCGCCTCCAGCTGCGTCGTCGACAGCGGCGTTTGGTTGGGAATCGGCTGCAGTACGCCGTCGCGGCGCCAGTACGGCAAATGTCCGCTACAAAGGTGCAGATCGGCGGCATTATGCTTTACACTAAGGGCCACGATTTTCTCCACATCCATGACATTCTCCTGACTATGACTTCTATCCAGCACAACTTACAGCAAGTTCGTCAGCGCATCGCGGCGGCGGCGGCGCGCTGCGGGCGCGATCCAAAAGAAATTACGCTGCTTGCCGTCAGCAAAACCAAACCTGCGAGCGCTGTCGCAGAAGCGTTAGCAGCGGGACAGCGCGCCTTCGGCGAGAACTACGTGCAGGAAGGCGTGGATAAGATGCTGGCGCTGGGCGATGCGTTACGACCGGAATGGCACTTTATCGGCCCGCTGCAATCCAATAAGAGCCGCCTGGTCGCGGAACACTTTGCCTGGTGTCATACCATCGATCGGCTGCGCATCGCCACGCGGCTGAACGATCAGCGTCCGGCGCATCTGCCGCCGCTAAACGTGCTGATCCAGGTAAACATCAGTGACGAAAACAGTAAATCTGGCATTATGCTGGAGGCGCTGCCGGAGCTGGCGCAGGCGGTAGCGGCGTTGCCTCGCCTGCGTCTGCGCGGGCTAATGGCGATTCCGGCGCCGGAGAAAGAGTATCAGCGCCAGCTGGCGGTCTGTCAGCGCATGGCGGACGCGCTGGACTCGCTGAAAAAGCATTTTCCATCCGTCGATACGCTTTCTCTGGGAATGAGCGACGATATGGAAGCCGCAATTGCGGCAGGCAGTACCATGGTTCGTATCGGTACGGCGATTTTTGGCGCCCGCGATTACGGCCACCACCCACAACAATAATTGAGGAACCTCATGCTGACGTTGACTTTCCTGGTAACGACGCTGATTAATCTGTACGTGAAGGTGTTGTTGCTGCGCATCTGGATGCAGTGGGCAAGATGCGATTTTTATAATCCGTTTTCGCAGTTTGTCGTAAAAATTACCCAGCCGGTACTGAAGCCGCTGCGGCGCGCGCTGCCCTCCATCGGCCCGGTGGATACCGCCTCGCTGCTGCTGGCTTATGTACTGAGCGTGCTGATGTTTACCCTGGTGTTCGCCTTGCAAAGCCGCATTTTTATCTTCGATCCGGTGTTCCTTTACTTCGGCCTGGTGTCGCTGGTAAAGGCGGCGGGCGTGCTGGTGTTCTGGGTGGTTATCGTGCGTTCGCTAATGAGCTGGGTAAGCCAGGGGCGCAACCCGGTGGACTACGTGCTGATTCAGCTGACCGAACCGCTGATGGCGCCGATTCGTCGTTTTCTGCCGGCGATGGGCGGCATCGATTTTTCCGCCATGATCGTGATTTTGATTCTCTATATGCTGAACTTCCTGGGTATGGATTTCATCCCCGGCTGGGCGCAGCTGTAATGTTTTTTCGCAGTAAAGGTTTCTGGAACTGATATGCAAAAAGTTGTCCTCGCCACCGGCAATGCTGGCAAAGTGCGTGAACTGGCCGATCTGCTGGCTGATTTTGGTCTTGATATCGTGGCGCAAACCGAGCTGGGCGTCGTCTCCGCTGAGGAGACCGGCCTGACGTTTATTGAGAACGCCATTCTGAAGGCGCGCCACGCGGCTCAGATTACCGGCCTGCCCGCTATCGCCGATGATTCCGGGCTGACGGTAGACGCGCTCGGCGGCGCGCCGGGGATTTATTCCGCCCGCTATGCCGGTGAAGAGGCCAGCGACCGTCAGAATCTGGAGAAGCTGCTGACAGCGATGCGGGCGGTGCCGCAAGGGCAGCGCCAGGCGCGCTTTCACTGCGTACTGGTTTACCTGCGCCATGCCGCCGCCCCCACGCCGCTGGTGTGCCACGGCAGCTGGGCAGGAGAAATCGCTCAGGCGCCGGCGGGCAGCGGCGGCTTCGGCTACGATCCCATCTTCTTCGTCCCGGCGCTGGGTAAAACCGCCGCAGAGCTGAGCAAGGCGGAAAAACGTGCGATTTCCCATCGCGGACAGGCGCTGAAACAGCTGCTGGAAGCGATGCGCAATGGCTAACCTTCCGCCGCTCAGCCTCTATATTCATATTCCGTGGTGCGTACAAAAATGCCCCTACTGTGATTTCAATTCGCACGCGCTGAAAGGCGAGGTGCCGCATGAGGAATACGTTAATCATCTGCTGGCCGATCTGGAACGCGATCTGCCGCTGACCAGCGGCCGTGAGGTGAAAACTATCTTTATCGGCGGCGGCACGCCCAGCCTGTTGAGCAGCCGCGCTATGCAGCAGCTGCTGGACGGCGTAAGGGCGCGTCTGCCGCTGGCCGCCGCGGCGGAGATTACGATGGAGGCGAATCCCGGTACGGTGGAGGCCGATCGCTTCAGCGCCTACCAGGCGGCCGGCGTTAACCGCATTTCTGTCGGCGTCCAGAGTTTCAGCCCGCAAAAACTGGCGCGCCTTGGCCGCATTCACGGGCCGGAAGAGGCGAAGCGCGCCGCGCAGCTGGCCGCCGGGCTGGGCCTGCGCAGCTTTAATCTCGATTTGATGCACGGCCTGCCCGATCAGTCGTTAAGCGAAGCGCTGGACGATTTGCGCCAGGCGATCGCACTCAATCCGCCGCATCTCTCCTGGTATCAGCTGACTATCGAACCGAATACGCTGTTTGCCTCACGCCCGCCGCGGCTGCCGGATGATGACGCGCTGTGGGATATTTTCGAACAGGGAGATCGGCTGCTGACCGCCGCCGGCTATCAGCAGTATGAAACCTCCGCCTACGCGCAGCCCGGCTATCGCTGCGAGCATAATCTGAATTACTGGCGCTTCGGCGATTATCTCGGCATCGGCTGCGGCGCCCACGGCAAGCTGACTCAGCCGGATGGCCGCATCGTGCGCACGGTGAAAACGCGCCATCCGCGCGGCTTTATGGCGGGCAACTATCTGGACAGGCAGTATGACGTGGCGGATGACGAGAAGCCTTTCGAATTCTTTATGAACCGCTTCCGCCTGCTGGAACCGGCGCCGCGCGTTGATTTCAGCCGCTATACCGGCCTGAGCGAGAAGGCGATCCGCGCGCCGCTGGATCGCGCGCTGGAGAGCGGTTACCTGACGGAAACGGCGCAATTCTGGCAGGTGACGGAGAAGGGCAAGCTGTTCCTTAATTCGCTGCTGGAGCTGTTCCTCGCGGAATAGCCGCTGTCAGAATGGCAAAAGGCGCGTCGGCTAATCGCCGCGCGCCTTTTTTATCGCTCAGCCTCAGGTTATGGGTTACTTGAGACCCGCCAGCAGCGCCTTGCGCTGGTTTTCCAGCGTAGTGACGCGGTTGCACACTTCGCGGCCAAAGTTCTGGAAATCCTGCTCCTGGCTGCGCCACTCGGCCTGAATCGACTGCTGCAGGCCGCCGAGGTTGCCCATCACCGCCTGCAGAGGATTACCGCCCTGCCCGGCCTGCTTCATGCCCATCTCATTCAGACTGTCCTGCACTACGCCGCCCAGGCTGCTGCGCACCAGACGCTCGCTATCGGCGCGCACCCGATCGATAGCCTGATGATGGAAGGTTAAGCCGTCGCTGCGATGTTCAATAACGCGGTTCATCTGCTGCTTCAGCTGCTTATCCAGCGTGCTCAGACGGTTGCGCACGTTGCTGTCGCTGCCGAGCTTCTCTACCACGACGTTATCCAGCGCGACGCGGCCTTTCTCCAGACGCTGCGTTGCGCCCTGATCGATCCAGGGCAGATCGCGGCGCAGCGCGCTCTGATAATCAAGCGCCTTCTGCCGCGTTGCGTTATCCGGCTGCAGCTGCTTGCCGTTGAACTGGATATCGCCCAGCGGCGAGATAGTGAGATTGCCGCTGGCGCCGACTATCTGAACCGACTGCGGCGTGATAACAATATCATCCTGCGGTTTTACCGGGCATTCCCAGGCCGCATGCGCCTGCGCCGCCGCCAGTAAAAGTGCGCCCGTTAACGCTTTACGCATCATAAACACTCCTGGTTTGTATTAAGGACATCATGTCCTTTCGCCTGTCTGAAGAAAGAAGCGGCGCCTCAGCCCCGCCCTGCTCAGCGGCAGAAACTTCGCTGCCGCCAGGCTGGTATTGAACCTCCGCCCCTGCGGTTTAGTCCCACCAGACGTCAAAGAGTTCAGTCACCGTTACGCTCTCCATTCGGCGCGCCTCCAGCCACTGGCGCACCAGCTCGCGATGCTCATCGGTGCATTTACCGATTTTTTGCAGGCAAATCAGCCCTTCCCACTGCAGATAACCGCTGCCGTCAAACGCCAGCCCGTTAGGTTCGACCACCTCGTTGATCAAGGCGTCTACGGTTGCGTCAATCTCTTCTGGCGACGTACCCTGCGGGAAATTCCAGGCGACGGAAAAGCCCAGCTCCTGGAATTCATCAATATGCAGTTTTTTACGTAAACGGCGGCTACGCTGTGTTGCCATTATTTCATCCTCTCAAACATCAAATCCCATACGCCGTGGCCCAGACGCTGCCCGCGCTGCTCAAATTTGGTTAATGGACGCGTTTCAGGACGCGGCACATAGTCGTTGGTGTCCGACTGGTTTTTATAGCCATCCACGCCGTTCATCACTTCCAGCATATGTTCGGCATAGGCCTGCCAGTCAGTCGCCATATGGAAAACGCCGCCCGGCTTCAGCTTGCGCAAGACCAGCTCGGCAAACGGCGCCTGTACGATACGACGTTTGTTATGACGCGCCTTGTGCCACGGATCGGGGAAAAACAGCTGCACCATGCGCAGCGAGTTATCCGGGATCATCTTCTCCAGCACCTCGACCGCATCGTGACACATTACGCGCAGGTTTTCGACGCCCGCCTCCTGCGCCGCTCCCAGACAGGCGCCGACGCCGGGCGCATGTACTTCAATGCCGAGAAAGTTTTGTTGAGGATTAGCGCTGGCCATCGCTACCAGCGACGCGCCCATACCAAAGCCGATCTCCAGCACCACCGGCGCTTCACGCCCGAATAACGCCGCCAGATCCACCGGCTCCGCCTGAAACTCCACGCCCATAACCGGCCACAGGGTATCAAGCGCCTGCTGCTGGCCTTTGGTCAAACGACCCTGACGGCGCACGAAGCTGCGGATACGCCGCAAAGGGCGGCCGTTTTCATCAAATTCCGGTGTGATGACGTCATTAATCATGTCGTTGCCTGCCTGTCTGCATATTCAGGAAAACGGGCATTATGCAAAGTTACCGGACAGAAGCAAGCACTTGCAAAGTTCCGGTTTACTCGGCGCTATCTCTATGCTGCAATGCCTGCCTGAGTGTAGAGCAATAACGGAAAATTTCCTTCTCATGATGCAAGCGCAACAGTTCGCGCAGCAGGTGCTGGACTGGTATCAGCGCTTCGGACGTAAAACCCTGCCGTGGCAACAGGCTAAAACGCCGTATAAGGTCTGGCTCTCCGAAGTCATGCTGCAACAAACCCAGGTTACCACCGTCATCCCCTACTTTGAACGCTTTATGGCGCGCTTTCCGACGGTTAACGATCTGGCCGCCGCACCGCTGGATGAGGTGCTCCATCTGTGGACCGGGCTGGGCTACTATGCCCGCGCGCGCAATTTGCATAAGGCGGCGCAGACCGTCGCCGGGCGCCATCAGGGCCGCTTTCCGGAAACCTTTGACGAGGTCGCCGCCCTGCCCGGCGTTGGGCGCTCCACCGCCGGCGCGGTGCTGTCGCTGGCGCTTGGCCAGCACTACGCGATTCTCGACGGCAACGTGAAGCGCGTGCTGGCGCGCTGCTACGCGGTCGACGGCTGGCCGGGGAAAAAAGAGGTAGAGAAGCGGCTGTGGCAGCTCGCTGAACAGGTCACGCCCGCCGCCGGCGTCGATCGGTTTAATCAGGCGATGATGGATCTCGGCGCGCTGGTCTGCACCCGCTCAAAGCCGAAATGCGAAATCTGCCCGCTGAATAACGGCTGCATCGCTTATGCGCAGAGCAGCTGGGCCAGCTATCCCGGCAAAAAACCGAAGCAGACGCTGCCGGAACGCACCGGCTATCTGCTGCTGATGCAGCGCGACGACGGCGTCTGGCTGGAGCAGCGCCCGCCCGTCGGGCTATGGGGCGGCCTGTTTTGCTTTCCCCAGTTTAGCCTGGAGACGGAGCTGCGCGCCTGGCTGAAGGCGCGCGGCATCAATGACGGCGCGCTTCAGCAGCTAACGGCATTTCGCCATACCTTTAGCCACTTTCATCTCGATATCGTGCCAATGTGGCTCAGGCTGCCATCTGCGGGCGCGGCGATGGATGAAGGCGCGGGTCTCTGGTATAACTTAGCGCAGCCACCGGCAGTAGGCCTGGCCGCACCGGTTGAACGTCTGCTGCAAGAATTGCGCCATCCGCAGCAAATAGCGCTGCATATGCGCGTTACCGAAGAGGAAGAGTAATGAGCCGCACCATTTTTTGTACATTCCTGCAACGCGACGCTGAAGGTCAGGACTTTCAGCTCTATCCTGGCGAGCTGGGTAAACGCATCTACAATGAAATCTCGAAAGAGGCCTGGGCACAGTGGATGTCGAAGCAGACCATGTTGATCAACGAAAAGAAACTCAACATGATGAACCCGGAAGATCGCAAGGTGCTGGAGAAGGAGATGGTTAATTTCCTGTTCGAAGGCAAAGAGGTGCACATCGAAGGTTATACCCCACCAGAAAAATAACATTTGGGCCTCAGTTGAGGCCCCTGTTTTGGGTTCAGCGCAGACACGATGAAAAAAAAATTTATTGCCCTGCTAGTGATAGCACCGCTGCTGGTTTCCTGTTCGGGAAGCAAAAAAGAAGTGTTCCATGAAGAATGGGTAAAAGACACCAACGGCTTCGACATTTTAATGGGTCAGTTTGCCCATAACATCGAGAATATCTGGGGTATCAACGAGGTATTGATCGCTGGCCCGAAAGACTATGTAAAGTACAGCGATAACTACTACACCCGCAGCCATATCAACTTTGAGAAAGGCTCGATCACCATCGAGACTATCTCCGGCACCGATCCGACCGCCAGTCTGCGTCAGGCGATCGTCACCACTCTGCTGATCGGCGAAGATCCGGGCAATGTCGATCTCTATTCCGACGCCAACGATGTTCAGCTCAGTAAAGAGCCGCTGCTCTACGGCCAGGTGCTGGATAACACCGGACAGCCGATTCGCTGGCAGGGACGCGCGGCAAGCTTCGCCGACTACCTGATTCAGAACAAATTACAGCGTCGCGTTTCCGGGCTGCATGTAATTTGGTCAGTAACTATTCCGATGGTGCCTAACCACCTCGATAAGCGCGCGCATAAATATCTGCCGATGGTGCGCAAGGCGGCGGAGAAATATAACGTTGATGCTTCGCTAATCCTGGCGATTATGCAGATCGAATCCAGCTTCAACCCCTATGCGGTAAGCCACGCCGACGCGCTGGGGCTGATGCAGGTGGTACAGCACTCGGCGGGCCTTGACGTGTTCCGCATGAAGGGCAAATGGGGCAAACCGAGCCGCAGCTACCTGTTCGATCCGGAGAACAATATCGATACCGGTACTGCCTATTTATCGATCCTGCAGGATAACTACCTGGCGGGTATCGTTAATCCGGTATCGCGCCGCTATGCGGTTATTACCGCCTATAACGGCGGCGCGGGCAGCGTGCTGCGCGTTTTCTCCAGCGATAAAGATCGCGCTTTCGCCCAGATTAACGCGCTGTCGCCTGATGAGGTTTATCAAACGCTGACGAAACGGCACCCTTCCGCCGAATCGCGCCGTTACCTCTATAAGGTGAGCAACGCGCAGCGTAGCTACCATCGTTTCTGATACGCTTGCCATACCAGCCTGCCTGCTTGCTTGCAGGCTGGTTTTTTCATCCCTCAGCCAATAATTTGGCTAGAATACGATTTTTCTCTCTCCTCAAATTATCTATTCTTCCTGACGCCCTATAGAGGAACATAACAAGCCTGGCCTTATGGGGATAAATTTATTAGTTAATCGATGCCTTCAGGGAATCAAATAATATTATTCAAGGGAAAAATTATGGTTTTTGATAACTTTAAACTCAATCCGCTTTGCCTCAGCATCATGTTATTAACGGGCAGCGTAGCCAGCGTTCAGGCGGCAGTTACCGCTGACAGCAGCGTGCGTCAAAAAATTAATGTTGTGACCAACTCTAACGGCTCTGAAATGGTTCATATTAATGCACCATCCGCCAGCGGCGTTTCTCATAATAAATACTCCCGCTTTGACGTAAACAATAAAGGTCTGGTGCTTAATAACAGCAGCCAGAGTTCACTGACCTCTGTCGCTGGTCAGGTTGCTGGCAACCGTAACCTTGAAGAAAGCGGCCCGGCACGCGTTATCCTGAACGAAGTTACCTCAAACCGCGCCAGTAGCCTGCAGGGTAATCTGGAAGTTGCGGGCCAGAGCGCGCACGTTATTATCGCTAACCCCAACGGTATCACCTGTAACGGCTGTGACTTTATTAATACCACCCGTAATACGCTGACCACCGGTAAACCGATCATGCAGTATGACGATCTGAAAGGTTTCTCGGTGCAGGGCGGCACGATTACTGTTACCGGTCAGGGCATGAAAGATAACTACAGCGGTTATACTGACCTGATTGCGCGCGCGATTAAAGTTAACGGCCCGTTAGAAGCCAACAACCTGACGGTGATGGCGGCGACCAACGATCATATCGCTATTGAAAACAATGTAGTGGTGGCCAAGGGTAAAACCAATACTTCTAACCCAGGCGTCGGTATCGACGTAACCAACCTGGGCGGAATGTATGCGAATAAGATCACCATGGTTGCCAACTATGATGGCGTTGGCGTGCGTAATGCCGGTGAAATCAAATCGCTGGGCGATTTAACCATTGACTCAATGGGCCATATCACCAACGAACGTACCATGATGGCAGACAACCTGCTGAAATTAAAAGCCGTGGGTGATATTACCAATAACGGCAAAGGCCTTATTCACGGTTCCTCACTTGATGTAGCCGCAAAAAACATCTCTAACAGCGGTACCATCAAGGCAAACAACGCTACCCTTAATGCTGACAGTAAATTCTATAACCAGAATATTGTTAATGCACAGGGTAATATGCTGATTAACGCCGTCGACTTCGAAAATAATAATGGTTTTATCAGCGCAGATAATAATTTAACCATTGATGCCAATCGCGTTTCTAATACTCAGTCGCAAGCCATCGATCATAATATCACCAGCGTAGATAAAGGGCTGGCAAGCGGCGCTAAAATGACCATTACGGCAGACCAGCTGGTAAACCACGGCACTATCTTCGCCGGTGGCGATATGAGCCTGGAAGCGGATGCCATTGATGCCAAACACAGCAATACTATCGCCTATGGCAACATTGACATTAAAACCCCCGGTAAATTATCTACCGCCGATGCCTTTATAGCCTCTCGGCTGGGCAACGTTGATATTGATGCCGGCAGCGTAAGCAATGCTGAAACCACCTCGTGGTTCTGGGGACTGTTCAGTTCTACCGATAACTATACAGGTGAAGTTCAGGCGGCCGGTAATCTTACCTATAAGGTGAAAAACGCCACCGATAACTATAATGTCCTGACGGCCGGCAATAAATTAGCCGTCGAAGCGCAGGGTGATTTTGATAACTTTGCCAATCTCACCGGGTTAAACGTTTCTCTGACAGGCGATCAGATCGTCAATTACGGGCAGGTTCTTGGATTAGCATCTATTGATGTTGATGCCAAAACTGCCTTCGGCAATGGCGGCGCCCTGGTGAGCCTCCAGAACATCGAGCTTAACGCTCCTCAGGTAGCCAATACTGGTGTGATTAGCGGTGCCCAGACCACCATTTATGCGCCTGTTTATAAAAACACCGGCGACATCAAAGGCAGCTTCTCCGTTGTCGGTCATCTGAAGCCTGAGCAGCCAGAAACTAACCAGCCGAACGTTGAAGAGGTAGAAGTTGAAAACTCTGGTGAGAATACGAAAGTAGCGCGCACCATTGTTATAGGAGAATAATAATTCTCTTCACGTGCCGCTGCGGCGGCACGTTTTTTTATTTTATTCAGGCTTGTTCAGGGAAGAAACATGTCTTATCGACCGCTCGTTTTTATACTGTTATTTTTACCCACGGTCTCTTTTTCCAGTTCATCTGTACCAGAAATAAAACAGCAAAACATTCATCAACAGGCGCAGGAAAAAGCACGACAGAAAAATCTGGCTACCAGCGGCAAAGATGTACAGGGAAAAGAATCCACCCTAAATAATAACGACGGGGAATTTTCAGATACGCCAGGCTGTCTGGCTATCGCTGAAGTGAAGCTGGAAAAATTAGAGACGGTGCCGCGCTGGCTGCGTTTGCAGCGCACGGCTAATCAAAGCGTTGGTCACTGTCTGAATATAGCTAACCTGCGCCATCTGGTTTCCATGCTGGAAAATCGCATGATGAAAGCAGGCTATATTACCTCTCACGTTTCCGTTCCTGAGCAACAGGCCGGCACAGGTAAACTCACCTTACAAATCGACGCGGGCCGCGTGGGCAATATCGCCCTGACCGAAGGCAGCAGCGATTATATTCATATCGGCAATACTTTTCCTCTCGGCTCAGGCGAACTGCTGAATTTACGCGCGCTGGAACAGGGGCTGGAAAATATGCAGCGTATTCCCAATACCGATGTCGCTATCCGCCTCTCCCCCGGCGATACGCCCGGCACCAGTAATATAGATATTACCCGCCAACAGCATAAAATGTGGCGCACTGCGTTCTGGCTGGACGATGCGGGCAGCCGTTACACAGGCCGCTATCAGGCCGGCGCGGCCTTCTATCTTGATAATCCGACTTCGCTTAACGATCTGTTTTATTTTTCCGTTGGCAGAACGCTGGAATATAAAAAAGAACGCGGCAGCCGCAACCATGCTTTCTGGTACTCCATTCCTTATGGCTACTGGGCGCTCAATTTCTATGCCAGCGAAAACAGCTATAGCCAGCCGCTGTCAGACGAACTGGCCGACTTCTATTATCACGGCGAAAGCCGCAACACCAGCATCGAGCTGAGCCGCCTGCTGTTCCGCGACGCCCGGCAGAAAACCACCTTAAGCGCTCAGCTGACTAAGCGCAGCTATCGCTATTTTCTCAGCGATGTTGAGCTGGAACTGCAAAAGAAAGATCTGACCAACCTGCGCCTTGCGCTTTCTCATCGCCGTTATCTGGAAAACAGTGTACTGGACGCCACCCTGAGCGCGCAGCGTAACGTTTCTATCGCGGGCAATGAGCCGACCGCGGAGATGCTCTACAACGGCTATCGCCCCGACAGCCGCATTCTCCAGCTTGATCTGCAGGCCTGGATCCCCTTTCAGCTGGGGACGCTGTCGCTGAGCTATACGCCGCACTATTTTTTGCAATATTCGCCTGATAAGCTTATTTCTCAGGATCAATTCAGCATCGGTAACCGCTGGAGCGTACGCGGCTTTGACGGCGAAGCCAGCCTGACCGGCAACAGCGGCTGGTTCCTGAGTAATACCGTCAACCTTGATCTGCCGCGCTGGCAGCAGCAGCTGTACGCCGGCGTTGATTACGGGCAGATTGTCAACAGGGCGGATAACAGCGAAGCGGGTAAACATATGGCAGGCGGGGTTATCGGAGTGCGTGGCGAACTCTGGAGCTTCGGCTACGATCTGTTCGCGGGCGCGCCGATCTATAAGCCTGAGAACTTCCCTACCGATCGCATCACGCTTGGCTTCTCGGCACAGTGGGCATGGTAAAAAACAGGCCGCCGCAGCGATAAAATCACGGCGACGGCCTGTTGGCTTACGGTCCGCCAGCGGCGTAAAGCCGGGCGGGCATGGTTAAAATCCTGAAGGCGCTAAGGGCAAAAATAACGTATCGATCGATGCCAGCATGATGGGCGGTATACAATGGCGCTGGCGTTGGGGTACATAATTCGGGTCTGATAGTCGTAAATGATACCCTGAACATCAGCGCACAGGGTGATATCAGCAATACCAGGCAACATCGGTTAGTCTCTCGTGGGGATGCGGTATTAAAAACCGGCAATAAAATTTTAATCCAGCAGAGCTGTATCGTCATCACCTGGCCTCGATGCAAAACAGCTGGTCAATGAACATTTCAAAGCCAGCAAGATAAGTGCAGAAACGGCGAGCTCCATGGCAAAATTAAACTTATTGATAAAATAAAAGCCGCTGGTAAAATTGCTTACGCAACCAACCTTTAAGATTACGCTCACGACGCTTTCATGAACCCGTTTTATCGCAGTCAAAATGTAAATATGGCATAAATTATCGTAGTTAAATAATCGTTCTGCTTACCGCTTCGTCACTGGCGGCACGGCTTTATTTTTTCAGTAAAGCGACATGCTTTACTGGTTGTTATTACTGGCTTTATTAATCAGCATGATTCCGCATTTCCATCCCCAGCACCGCCATTATTTAACAGCTAAATGCGCATCAACAAAAACAGCAAAAGGTACGCCACAACGTCTTACCAGCACCAGCAAATCGGCACAGGGGAACGTCGCGGCTACCGATAATTATCGTCCGCCGCTGAGGCAATATATCCGCAGCAGCCAGGCGTTTTTAATAATTATTTTACTTATTTTTACTAGATCAAGAAAACTATTTTTTTCATCCTGATTAGTGGCGTTGGTAATATTTACACAGCACCATAGACTTTCAATAACTCACCTATAGAAATATTTTAAGGGATTAGGATGATGTCAAAAAACTTTAAATTTAGTCAGGTCTGCCTGACAGTTATGCTTTTTACCGGCAGTATTGCAACAGCAGGGGCAGCAGTTACCGCACAAAACATTCCAGGCAGTAAAATTAACGTTTCAAATAATGCCAACGGTTCGCAGACTGTGAACATTAACGCCCCCTCCGCCAATGGCATTTCCCATAATAAATATTCGCGCTTTGATGTTAATGAAAATGGCCTGGTGCTTAATAACAGCCAAGCCGATTCATTCACCTCAGTTGCCGGTAAGGTTGCTGGTAACCGTAACCTGAACAAAAGTGGGCCGGCTCGCGTAATTTTGAATGAGGTCACCTCCTCTAACGCCAGCAAACTGGAAGGTTATCTGGAAGTTGCCGGCAATAAAGCGCACGTTATTGTCGCCAACCCCAACGGCATTACCTGTCACGGCTGTGGTTTTATTAACACCAGCCGCAATACGCTAACGACCGGTAAACCGGTATTTGAGGGTGATGAGCTGAAGGGCTTCTCTGTGGAAAAAGGAACCATCACCGTTGACAAATGGGGCTGGTACGGCATGATGGATAATCTTAGCGAATATACCGATCTGATCGGACGCTATGTGGCTATTAATGGCAATGTACATGCTAAAAATCTGACGGTCGTTGCCGGACGTAACGATCTGGTTGAAATAACTGATACCGGGGTAACTACCCAGAACAAAATTAAAGACGCTCAGGCCGAAAATAATGTGCTGATCGATGTGAGCGCACTGGGCGGCATGTATGCGGATAAAATTACACTGGTTGCCAATGACGCAGGCGTTGGGGTACGTAATTCGGGTCTGATAGTCGCAAATGATACCCTGAATATCAACGCGCAGGGGGATATCAGCAATAATCGCTATGGTCAAATGATCTCTCACGGGGATATAGTATTAAAAAGCGAGAATCAAATTGTAAACAAGAAGAATGCCTATATTAACGCTGATGCTTCACTCAGCGTTGAAGCAAAAGATTTGGTCAACAGCAGTTCAATTGGCGGCAGTAAAGCTACTGTCAACATTAACCTGGAGAAAACATTACGCAACGATGGTGGTATAACGGGACGTAATACAACCGTTAACGCTGGGGATCTGGAAAATAACGGAACGATATCTGCTTATGGCGGATTCCCCTATGGTCAGGATCTTAAAAACGGCAACCTCACTATCAATGTCGATAATCACCTGGTCAATAAAGGTAATATTACCGGTACGCGTGACCTGACTATTTCAGCAAATGAAATCACCAACTCAGGCCAGCTGTATTCAGCTAACAAGATAAATGCAGAAGCAGCCACCTCGCTGACTAACGAAGGTATTATCGCTTCCGATCGCACCATGGTGTTAAGCGCTCCCGTCGTAAACAACAGCGGCAAGTTAAAATCTTTTAACTCTCCGTACTATGAGTCGCGGGTTTATGCCCCTTCTTTCCGTAACTCTGGCGAACTCGATGGCAACTTTAAGCTTATCGATGAAGTAAAACCTGCTGGTGAAATCGTTTACGGAACTAACCCTTATGATTACGATCACGACGCTTTCATGAATCAGTTTTCTCAAATTTCTCAGTTTTATCGTGGTTAAAATGTAAATCAGGCATGAATCATCGTAATTAAATAATGTTCTGCTTACCGTGCCGTCTCTGACGGCACGGTTTTATTTTCTCAGGGAAGCGATATGTTTTATCGGATGCTATCACTGGCATTATTGATCCTGCCCGCCACTGCTTTTTCCCATATCAACAGCGCCATTATCGAACAACAGAACCTACATCAGCAGGAGCAGCAAAAGGCGCGTCAGAAAAGCCTTGCTACCAGCGGCAAGGCGGTACAGGGGAGCGTCACGGTTACCGATAATAATACGGGTGAATTTATCGATACCGAAGGCTGCCTGAAAATAAAAGCGATCCAGCTTGAGAACAGAAGCGATTTACCCTTCTGGCTCCCTTTACAACGCATTGCCGATCGGGGAATTAATCACTGCCTTAATACCGCGAACGTGCGTCATTTAGTCAGGCTGCTGGAAAACCGCGTTATGAAAGCGGGCTATATCACCTCCAGAATCAGCGTACCCGAGCAGCAGGCGGGCAGCGGCACGCTCAGATTGCGCATTGACGCCGGGCGTGTGGGCCAGCTCGCGCTCTCCGCAGGCAGCAGCGATAATATTTATCTCAACGCCGCCTTCCCACTGCGTAGTGGCGATCTGCTGGATCTGCGCGCCGTCGAACAGGGACTGGAGAATATGCAGCGCGTTCCCCATACCGACGTCGCGATCCGGCTGGCGCCCGGCATACAACCCGGTAGCAGCGATATAACGATTAAACGTCAGCAGAGCCGGGGCTGGCGCACCGCGTTCTGGCTGGATGATGCCGGCAGTCGTTATACCGGCCGCTATCAGGGCGGCGCGGCATTTTATCTCGACAACCCCACGACGCTTAACGATCTGTTTTATTTCTCCCTCGGCAGGACGCTGAAATATAAAAAAGAACGCGGCAGCCGCAACTACGCCGTCTGGTATTCAGTGCCCTACGGCTACTGGCTGCTCGATTTCTACGCCAGCGAAAACCGTTACAACCAGCCGCTGACGGATGAACTGGCAGGCTATTACTATAGCGGTAAAAGCCATAATCTCAGCGTCCAGCTCAGCCGTCTGCTGCATCGCGATGCAAGCCAGAAAACCACGCTAAGCGCCCAGATCAACAAGCGCCGCTACCGCTATTTTCTCAGCGATACGGAACTGGAACTACAGCAAAAAGAGATAACCAACCTGCAACTGACGTTGGCCCATCGCCGCTATATACAGGACAACGTGCTTGATGCCACAATCAGCCTGCAACGCAATGTATCCTGGTTCGGCAACCGCCCTACCACAGAAATGCTGTACAACGGTTATCACCGCGCCGGTCGTCTGATGACGTTTGACTTGCAGGCATGGCTCCCTTTTCAGCTGGCCGGCGCCCGGATGAGCTATCAGCCGCGTTTCCTGCTACAGGCGTCGCCTGACAAACTGATAACTCAGGATCAATTCAGCATCGGCAGCCGCTGGAGCGTACGCGGCTTTGACGGCGAAGCCAGCCTGACCGGCAACAGCGGCTGGTTCCTGAGTAATACCGTCAACCTTGATCTGCCGCGCTGGCAGCAGCAGCTGTACGCCGGCGTTGATTACGGGCAGATTGTCAGCAGGGCGGATAACAGCGAAGCGGGTAAACATATGGCAGGCGGGGTTATCGGAGTGCGTGGCGAGCTCTGGAGCTTCGGCTACGATCTGTTCGCGGGCGCGCCGATCTATAAGCCTGAGAACTTCCCTACCGATCGCATCACGCTTGGTTTCTCGGCACGGTGGACATGGTAAAAAAACAGGCCGCCGCAGCGATAAAATCACGGCGACGGCCTGTTGATTACGGCCCGCCAGCGGCGCAAAGCCAGGCGGGCATGGTTAAGACCCTGATGTTGGCGCGAAATATTAGCGCTTAATATTTTTAAACTGCTTTGTAGTATTGGTTAAAGCCACTTCCGTCGGCAGCCGCTCCATCGAGCTGGCGCCATAGAAACCGTCGCACTGCGGACAGTTTTCCATAATAAACTGCGCATCTTCCGGCGTAGAGATCGGACCGCCGTGACACAGCACGATCACATCCTCGCGCACCGCTTTCGCCGCCCGCGCCCACTCGTTGATTAAAGGGACGCAGTCTGCCAGCTTCAGCGCCGTCTCAGCGCCGATATTGCCGCCGGTAGTAAGGCCCATATGCGGCACGATAATATCGGCGCCCGCTTCGGTCATCGCTACCGCATCCTGCGCGCTAAATACGTAGGGCGTGGTCAGCATATCTTTCTGATGCGCCAGGCGAATCATTTCCACTTCCAGAGCGTAACCCATGCCGGTCTCTTCCAGGTTCGCGCGGAAGTTGCCGTCGATCAGGCCAACGGTAGGGAAATTCTGCACGCCGGAAAAACCGAGCGCTTTCAAATCGTCCAAAAATTTATCGAAATGGCAGAAAGGATCGGTGCCGTTAACGCCCGCCAGTACCGGCGTTTGCTGCACTACCGGCAACACCTCCTTCGCCATGTCGACCACGATTTCGTTAGCGTTGCCATAGGCCAGCAGCCCCGCCAGCGAACCGCGTCCCGCCATACGATAGCGGCCTGAGTTATAGATAACGATCAGATCGATACCGCCCGCCTCTTCGCATTTCGCAGAAAGGCCGGTACCGGCGCCGCCGCCGATGATAGGCTCGCGCCGGGCGATCATGGCGCGGAATTTTTTCAACAGCTCCTGTCGGTTAAAAGCAGGCATGATTAAAACTCCCTGGTGTTGATAGAGCGAAACGTCTGAACAGCTACGTCAGCGAATTTTGGATCATTAATGTTATAAGGTAATCGTATAATTTTTCTTTTTTGGGTCTGCTGCAGTTCCGCTTCCAGCGTGGTAATGAAGGCTTCATTCGCTTCGGGCGCCCAAAATGGCATACCCGGCGCATCAAGCGCGGAAAATCCGCCTTCAGGAATCAGAAACCGCACTTCCCCTTCGCAGCGATTTAATTTAGCGGCAATCCATTGCGCCATCGCGCGATTTTCCCCTGGTGTGGTGCGCATTAGCGTGACCTGAGCGTTATGGTAATAAAACAGCCGGTCCGCATATTTTTCCGGCACGCTCGCAGGATGGCCAAAATTAACCATATCCAGCGCGCCGCAGGAAACAACATAAGGTATTTGTGAATGGGCGATGGCATCAAAGCGCGTATCGCCGCACGCCAGCACGCCGCCGGCCAGCAGATCGCAAACTTCCGTGGTGGTCAGATCGAGCGCGCCGGCCAGCATACCGCTATCCGCCAGCTTCTCCATCGCCATGCCGCCGCTGCCGGTAGCATGAAAAACCAGACAGTCGTAATCCGCTTCCAGCTGCTGGCTCACCGCCTGAATACATGGCGTGGTTACGCCAAACATCGTCAGGCCGAGCGCCGGTTTATCATCAGGGCTGGCTTCCGGCCGGAACAGCACCGCGCCGGCGATCTGATGCGCCGCATTGCCCAGCACCTGACGTGAGATGCGGTTAATGCCGGCGACATCGGTAACGGAGTAGAGCATACTGATATCGCTGGCGCCGATATAGCCGGAGATATCGCCGGAGGCCATAGTTGAGACCATCACTTTCGGTACGCCTACCGGCAACGCCTGCATCGCGGGCGTAATCAACGCCGTACCGCCTGAGCCGCCTAAGCCAAGAATCCCCGCCACGTCCTGGCGCGACTTAAGGTAGTTTTCAAAAGCCAGCGTCATCGCAGCGATAGCGTTGCCGCGATCGTCGCAAAATACCGCTTCGGCGCCTTGTGGATGAAAAGCAGCTACGTCACTCGGCTTTACATCGGTAACAAAAGCATGATTAAGCGCCTGGGTAGAGAGATCGATCGTCTTCGTCTGCAGACCAGTTTTATTAATCAAATCGCGGACGTAAAGTAACTCTCTTCCTTTAGTATCCGCCGTAGCAACTATGTAAACGTAATCGGTTTCTTTTTTCATTTTTGTTAAACATTCCTGTCATTATATCCAATAAAAGGCTGATAATACTGAAATAAAAACCAAAATGCTTTCCGCAGACAGATGACAAGGCGCCTGCACGAGACAACAGTATCACCGTCTATAATGTTAAATCAAGTAAATGAAATGTGCGTCTCATCAATTATGAGAAAAAACTGATTATTAACCATAACGAATTGTTCCCTGTTAAAATCGTCAGTTCTGATATAGTGCCAATATGTTATGCAGTAAGGCGGGCAATCAGGCCGCAACAGAAAAAACAAGAGGTTAAAGTGATAGAAAGGGATCCCCAGGCAAGCATGCCGATGACGTCCACGCGCGCCCGTACGCGCCGGTTATTAATCGAAACGGCAATGAAAATGTTCGATAGTGGGAGCTTTCCTTCTATTACCGAAGTGGCACAGGCGGCTCAGCTCTCCCGCGCAACGGCCTATCGCTACTTTCCCACGCAGAGCGCGCTGGTTTCAGCAATAGTGACCGAAACGCTAAGCCCAATGAAAAATTTCCAGCCCACCCGGCATGATGTCGGCGACCGGATCGATGAGCTGCTGGCGTTTGCCTTTCCACGCATGCTGCAGCATGAAGGTACGCTGCGCGCGGCGCTGCACTTATCGCTGACGCAGTGGGCGCAGTCGCGTTCCGATCATCTGCCGCTGATCAAAGAGAAGCTGATTCGCGGCAACCGTAAACAAACGCTACAGCGGGTGCTGGAACCTCTGCGCGCCGAGCTGCCGCCCGTACTGTTACAAAAAGTGATGTATGCGCTATCGTTAGTTTATGGTTCAGAAATCTTTATGGTAATGAAGGATATCTGGGGCTGCGATGATGATACCTTGCAGGATGTCGCCCGCTGGATAGCGAAAGCGATTGTGCGTCAGGCTCGTGAGGATGCGCGTTCAGGGCGCTAATCGCCCTTCTGGCCAGCGGAGGTTGCGGAACTCAGAAGTTTCCAGCCTCCGGCGCCGGCGGCTGCTGACGCTCCCGCCCGCCGCTTAGCCGGCTCTTTTTCCCCGTTTCCCTGCCTGTTTTCCTGTACACAAAATAGCCAGGCCGCCAATAAAAGCGCAGATGGGCTACTATTTTTCTTAAACGATATTTCTCATTATCGTCATATACTTTTGCCTGCTGTACAAGCGCGCCGGAAAAAGCGAAAATTGGGCCAGGATTTACCGGAATAGCCATCCCCTTCCGGCGCAGGTTTTGTAATTCAGATGCAAAACAATTTCATCGAAATGGAGCCAGCATGATAAATTTTCTTGATATTAACTACCAAAAATTATCAGAACAGAGATCAAGTGAACTGTTTATCCTGAGAAAGGAAACTTTCAAGGATCGTCTGGACTGGGCCGTTAACTGCATTAACGGCATGGAGTTTGATGAATATGACAATGAGCATACCACCTACGTTTTTGGCATCCATAATGATAACGTATTATGTAGCGTAAGGTTTATTGAAACCCGCTACCCAAATATGATCACTCATACCTTCGCGCCCTGGTTTGACAAGGTTGAGCTGCCGTCAGGCAACTATATTGAATCCAGCCGCTTCTTTGTTGACAAAGAACGCGCCCGCAACAGCGAGCTCCATCAATATCCCGTTAGCAATATGTTATTTTTAGCGATGGTTAATTACGCACGTAACTATGGCTACGAAGGGATCTATACCCTGGTGAGCCATGCCATGCTGCGGATATTAAAACGCTCAGGCTGGCAAATATCCGTAGTGAACCAAACGCTTTCAGAGAAAAAAGAGAAAATTTATATCGTTTTTCTTCCGGTTGACGATCGTAGCCGCGACACGCTGATAGCAAGAGCTAATCCAGATAATCTGTTCAGCCACAAAGAGTTAGAAAGTTGGCCGCTTAATTTTCAGCCTAACCCACCGCGGGTTTAATTAACTGTAATTCAACACCCATTCTGATGGCGTGTTTGGCATTCATAACACCTAATTTTTTTACAACGTTGCCAATATGAAATTTTACCGTGCTCACTTTAATACCCAGGATAAGCGCAATCTCCTGATAGGTTTTACCTACGCTGGCCCAGTAAAGGATCTCGTTTTCACGGGGTGAAAAAATATCCTTGCTGATCTGTTTCTTACTCGTTGTGCTATTTTCCAGCTCTTTATACAGGGAGATAATCTTCTCGTGCACCCTGATTAGCAGCATTTGCAGCTTATCTTCCTGCTCTGCAACGATCGCCTCTGCTTCATTAACATGCTCTTCATTCATCAGGATGGAGAGCAATGCAAGGTTATTGTAATAATCATGTAAAATAAAAGAATGCCCGTTGGCTATCTTATAATTTTTGGACAGGTTGAATATTTTGGAGAAGTTAACTTCGGCATTAATGGTGATGCTTTCATCCCACGAGAAAGGCGCGATACGCGTGAAGGATGCAATAACGACCGGATCGATCTGCTGATAGTTGTTTTCTTTATATATATCTACCCACTCTTTCGGATAATTAGAAATCACCAGCATATCGGCAGGATTTTTTTTATTTAGCACCATATAAGCATATTTTAAGTTGCCGTATTGCTTTAATTTCCTGTCGAAGTAATACTGAGCGGTTTCGATGATCGCCTGATTTTCTGAAAAAAATAGTGACATCCTTAACCTCAAAATAACGTTACATTTTCCCTAATCTATCCGCGACTACACGGCCCTGGGGTTAAGTTTAACTTAAAACAACCTGCCCTACATCGTAAAGTGTTCGCCAGGAGAAAACAAAGGTTAAATCTCAGGCAAAAAAAAACCTGACCATAGAAGGTCAGGTTGCCATTTGGCCAACACCAGGGAAAATTTATCCGAAAATTATCATACAGTTAACGCTGTTACGTCAAGATAAACCCTCATCATGTAATGGTATATCTATATAACCGTTTCAATTTGAAGGATCATTTTCAGTCTGTCCCCTGCTGGTTAAGCGAATCTGCAACGACAGCGCGAGCGCCGCCCGCCCGCCGTCGTTATGAATAAAGGCCTGGCGTCTGTTGGCGGCGGTTATTCTCCGCCATAGAGAAAGGTCTGATAAATAGCGCTCGCCGCTTTTCCCGCGCATGGGCGATATGTAAACCACCGCGCTTTTTAACACTGCATGCGGTAAACCCGGCGCAAACGCGCCGCTGCATTGACGCCTGGCTCACCACTGCGCATGATGATTTTTCGCAGTGCACATATCTAACGGATGGGGTAACTATGGCAAGCCTGTATCAGCCGGTAAAAATCGGCGCGCTGGAACTGAAAAACCGAATCGTCATGGCTCCGCTTACGCGTATGCGCGCGGTTGAGGCGCGTACGCCTAATGAAATTATGCTCAGGCACTATGTGCAGCGGGCCAGCGCCGGTCTGATTCTGACCGAGGCCACCTCGATTTCGCCGCAGGGCGTCGGCTATCCCAATACGCCCGGCATCTGGAGCGAGGAGCAGATCGCCGGCTGGCGAAAAATTACCGACGCGGTGCATCAGGCCGACGGTAAAATTGTGCTTCAGCTCTGGCACGTGGGCCGCGTTTCCGATCCCATTCACCTGAACGGCGAACTGCCGGTCGCGCCCAGCGCCATCGCTCCGGAAGGGCACGTAACGCTGGTTCGCCCGCAGCGCCCTTATGTTACGCCGCGCGCGCTGGAAACTGATGAGATCCCCGGCATTGTGGCGGACTATCGCCGCGCGGCGGAAAACGCCCGGCAGGCCGGTTTTGACGGCGTGGAAATTCATGCCGCAAACGGCTATCTGATCGATCAGTTCCTGCACGACGGCTCCAATAAGCGCAGCGATCGCTACGGCGGCCCGATTGAAAACCGCGCCCGCTTCCTGCTGGAGGTGGTTGATGCGGTGCTGGAAATCTGGTCAGCGGATCGCGTCGGCGTGCATCTTAACCTGATGTCGAACAGCTATTCGATGTCCGATTCCAATCCGCCGGCGCTGTTTGGCTATGTTGCGGAGCAGCTTGATGCGCGCCGCCTGGCCTTTATTTTCGCCCGTGAGGCTCTCACCATGGCAGAGCCGCTTGCTCCGCTGGTGCGGAAGAAGTTCAGCGGCGCCTTTATCATGAACGAAGGGATTAATCGTGAAGAGGCAGAAAGGCTTATTGAGGAAGGCAAAGCGGACGCGGTGAGCTTCGGCAAGCTCTATATTGCCAATCCCGATTTAACGGAGCGCTTCCAGCGCCAGGCACCGCTCAATACGCTCGACAGCGAGACGATTTATCGCATGGAGCCGCCCTATGAACGCGGCTACACCGATTACCCTTTCCTGACGGAATAAGCGTTTTCCGGCGCGCCCCGACGCGCCGGCGTTTACTTATGGCGTACCGGCTGCGGTCACGCGCCAGACGGTATTGCCTGCATCATCGGCAATCAGCACCCCGCCCTGCCGATCCATCGCCAACCCTACCGGCAGCCCGCGAACTTCTTGCTGATCTTCCGTCAGAAAACCGGTAACTACCGGCTGCGGCTTGCCTGTCGGCCTGCCATCCTTAAAGGCGACGAACGACACGCGATAGCCGTTGAGCGGCGAGCGATCCCAGCTGCCATGCTCGCTGATAAAAGCGCCGCCGTGATACTGAGCCGGCAGCGCGTTGCCGGTATAGAACAGCAGCCCCAGCGGCGCAACGTGCGAACTAAGCGCATAGTCCGGCTTAATCGCCTTTTCCACCAGATCGGGACGCTGCGGCATGACGCGATGATCGATATGCTGACCATAATAGCTGTAGGGCCAGCCGTAAAAGCCGCCCTCCTGCACCGAAGTCAGATAATCCGGCACCAGATCGGCGCCGATTTCGTCGCGTTCGTTTACTATCGCCCAGAGTTTGCCGCTTTGCGGCTCCCACTGCAGGCCGGTGGGATTGCGCAGGCCGCTGGCGTAGATGCGGCTGCCGCCGCCAGCAATATCCACTTCCAGCACCGCCGCACGGCGATACTCCGCCCCAATGCCGTTCTCTACGATATTACTGTTGGAGCCGACGCCAACATAAAGCTTGCTGCCGTCCGGGCTGGCCAGCAGTGATTTAGTCCAGTGATGATTAAGCGGCCCGCCCGGCAGATCGGTCAGCTCCGTACCGGGATCGTTAATGCGCGTTGCGCCCGTCTGATAGCGATAGCGCATGATGCTGTCGGCGTTGGCGACATAGAGCGTATCGCCCACCAGCTGCACGCCAAAGGGTGAATGCAGGTTCTCAAGAAAAATATGCTTTTCCCAGCTAACGCCGTCGCCGCTGGCGTTGCGCAGCAGCGTAATACGGTTGCCGCCCTTGCCGCCTTTGCCGGACGATTTCTGCACCATGCCCATTACCAGCTGTTTCGGCATACTGATCGGTTCAGTGCCGGGGCTGTTAGCCTCCACCACCAGCACGTCGTTATTCGGCAGTACATAGAGCTGGCGCGGATGCATCAGGCCGTCAGCCACTTTGCTAATGCGCAGGCCGCTGGCGACGCTGGGCGTCTCCCCCGCTTTCCACGCCACGCCTTTCGGCACCTGCATCGGCGGCAGCAGGAAATCCTGCGCCGGCGGCAATACCGGATTTGCGCCAACCTGGCTTTCAGGATCGACCGTGGCCTGTTCATCACAGCCGCTCAGCAGCAGCGCGGAAGTCATCGCCATCAGCAACAGAGATTTTTTCATCGTGCGGCTCCTTCAGCATTACGCAGACGCAGGGCAAGCTGGACATTGGCGAAGCAGATCAACAGCACCACCAGCGTTGAGAGGATCACGCCCGCCGGCGCCACCGCATAAGCATCGCGGCTGTGAACAAAGGCGTTGAAAATTGCCAGCACCATCGCCAGCAGGTTGGCCCAGAAATCAACTTTTACCGCCGAGGTTTGCCGCCAGCTGGCGCCCACCCACACCTGCGCAAGGTTAATCAGCCGGGGAATAATGGCGATAATCAGCCCAAAGGCGATCAGCCAGCTGGCGCTTTTCGTCCACATCGGGTTGTAGCTTTGCAGATAGATGATGTCAAAGATCCACGCGGCGGCGAAAAAGCCGAGCGGCACGGGGTTAAAGCACTCATACAGCGCCACAGCAAGCGCCGAGTTGCGTCTGGTCGCATTGGGATTCATTAGCTGGCTCCTGAAATAATAGACATATGACCGGCGACAACGCACGCTTTACCGTATCGCTATCCTGAAAAAGATTAGTAAACGTAAAGCTTTTCGCGCGGTAATTCGCTAAAAAAACGTCGTTTTCCCTGCGCGCAGCACGAAAGGCTCTTGTGGCAAAGATATATCTTGGATATGTTTCTGACTTTAGATCGCGACAAGGACCTTATAATGAGTGCAGAGATTGCTACCCCGGCGTGGCCGCTTCCCACCCGTAAAAAAAATGAGCTGCGCCTGCGCCAGCTGCGCGTACAGAGCAAAACCCAAATCGGGCGCTTCTGGCGTATCGTGCTGGGCGGCGAAGATTTGCAGGGCTTCAACTCCCACAGCTTTGACGATCACATCAAACTTTTTTTTCCTGAGGCGGAAAACGGCGAGCTGCGCCTGCCGCAGGTTGGCGAGCAGGGCGTAGTCTGGCCGGAAGGACAGCGTCCGCCGTCTCGCGATTACACCCCGCTTGCCTGGGATGCGGCAGCCAGAACCCTGACTATCGATTTCTTTATGCATCCCGGCGGTCTGGCCAGCGGGTGGGCGCAACAGGCGCAGATTAACGATCCGCTGATCGTCGGCGGACCGCGCGGCTCCTTCTGTATGCCGCTGGAGTACGCTTTCCAGCTCTACCTGTGCGATGAAACCGGCCTGCCGGCGCTCAACCGTCGCCTGACGGAACTACAGGCGGCGCAGAGCGATGCCGAAATTCATCTGCTGATAATGGCCGACGAAGCGCAAAGCAAAGCGTATCTGCCCGCGTTAGCGCAGGTTAACTACCATTTCCTGCCCGCTGAGGCCGACGCCGCGCGCGCCGCGCTGGAGCAGCTGACGATTCCGGCGCAGGGCTATTTCCTGTGGCTGACCGGCGAAGGCGCACGGGTAAAAAGCTTAATCGATTATCTGACCGAACAGCGCCAGGTTAACGACAGCTACCTGCGCGGCGTTGCTTACTGGCACAGTAAATAAGCGCATTAGCCGATATCTGTCGGCACGCTTTTCTCGTTCTAAACAAGGATAATGTGATGAGAGAAAAAAAAGATTCTGCCTTTTTCGCCCACCGGAAACGTAAAGATCGGCTGCTGGACGCCACCGAAGTACGCCTGCTGATCCTGAGTATTCTCAGGACGCGAGCCGCACACGGCTATGAGATCATTAAGGCGATCGAAGAATTATCGCAGGGCGAATATACGCCCAGCCCCAGTCTGATTTACCCCAATCTGGCGCTGATGGAGGAGATGGGCTACATCACAGCGGCTGCGGAAGAGAGCGCCCGCAAAAACCATCTGATCACCGCCGAAGGCGAGGCCTTTCTTACCCGGCAGCAGACGCAGCTGGAGCAGGTCATGACGCGCCTGGCGTCGCTGGCGGTGCTGGCGCATAACCGCAGTTTGCCGGACGTGCAGCGCGCCATTCATAATATGAAAATGGCGCTGAATACCCGCCTTGCCGACCAGCAGATCTCTCAGCAGACGCTGTATGCGATTGTTGACGTGCTGGATGAAGCGGCGAAAAAAATCGAACGCAGCTAACGCGCACGAAATCAACTGAAACGCAGGAGATTTCATTAGCAACAGGTTGCAAGGCGCCGGACGGCGCCTTGTGGATTATTCGCTGACGCGATAGCGCTCCAGCCAGTGAGCGTAAGGCGCCGGCAGCACCCATGCAGCCTTCTCTTCCTGCAGCGCCAGCGCGGCCTGATACGGCCAGTGCGGGTTCGCCAGGTGCGCGCGCCCTACCATCACCAGATCCAACTGCTGCTCTGCAACGGTACGGTTAGCGATCGCCGGCGCATCGATACCCCAGGCGGAAGCCACCGGAATTTGCGCTTCGCGCCGCACGCGCTCGGCAATGGGCGCGAGGAACGCCGGGCCCCACGGAATATTGGCATCCGGCGTGGAGAAGCCAACGCTGACGCTCAGCAGATCCAGACCGCCGGCGCGCATCTGACGCGTTACTTCAATCGATTCCTGCAGCGTTTGCTCATCGCGGCCATCATATTCAATCACGCCGAAACGCGCGGTCAGCGGCAGATTTTCCGGCCAGACGTGACGCACCGCCTCCAGCGTTTCCAGCATAAAGCGGCTGCGGCCGGCGAGATCGCCGCCGTAAGCGTCCTGACGCTGGTTAGCCTGTACGGAGAAGAAGCTCTGCGCCAGATAGCCGTGCGCGAAATGCAGCTCCAGCCATTCAAAGCCGGCATCGCGCGCGCGTCGTGCGGCAGTAGCGAAATCTTCCCGCACGCGGGCGATATCATCCAGCGTCATCGCTTTCGGCACCTGCGGCAGGTTAGCGCCGAAGGCAACGGCGGAAGGCGCGATAGTTTCCCAACCGCGCCCGTCATCGGCGGCGATATGGTCATCGCCTTCCCATGGCCGGTTAGCGCTGGCTTTGCGGCCGGCGTGCGCGATTTGAATGCCCGGCACCGCGCCGGCGGCTTTGATATCACGGGCGATCTGCGCCAGTTTTTCCGCCTGCGCATCGCTCCAGATACCGAGACAGCCAGGAGTAATGCGTCCTTCCGGCGCCACCGCGGTGGCCTCAACGATAACCAGACCGGCACCGCCGCGCGCCAGGCTGCTGTAATGAACGCGATGCCAGTCATTGCTCATACCGTCGGTAGCGGTGTACTGGCACATCGGCGGTACGGCGATGCGGTTACGCAGCGTCACGTCCTTTAAGGTAAAGGGTGAAAATAAAGCTGACATTGTTACCTCTTGCGTTCAGAAAGAGAAATTTAAGCGCCCTGAATAGCCGTCTGAGCCAGCCTTCAGGGCGCAAGCGAAGCGATAATAGTCGCTCCTCCCGCGTTAAACTTCACCGTACTTGCTACGCATCATATTTTCGATCTCTTCCAGGCTTTTGCCGCGCGTCTCCGGCAGCAGGAAGTAAACGAAAACAAACGAGCCGATATTCAGCAGCACGAAAACAAAGAAGGTTTGGTTACCGATCAGGCTCAGCGTAAGCGGGAAAGCAAAAGCCACGATAGCGTTGCAAATCCACTGGAAAGAGACGGCGATACCGGCCAGCGCGCCGCGGATCTTCATCGGGAACAGTTCGGACATCAGCAGCCAGTAAACCGGCGCCACGCACATCTGCATAAAGAACAGGAACACCAGGATGCAGGCCAGCGCCAGATAGCTCTGCGTCAGGTTCTGCGGCAGCAAAGTCAGGGTCAGTCCCAGCGCCACCTGCGCCAGAATCACGACCGCGAGGCCGGTCATCAACATGCGGCGGCGGCTGAAACGGCTTACCGCCCAGATCCCCACCAGCACGGCGATCACTGAAACGATGCCGTTGCCGATAGTTGCGGCGATAGCGGCATTGGTGCCCATGCCGGTGGTTTTCAGGATAATCGGCGTGTAGTACATAAAGGCGTTTACGCCGGTAAACTGCGCTACAAATCCCAGTCCGCAGCCGGTCAGCAACAGACGGATCACCCAACGCTCCTGCAGCAGCGCCCGTACCGACGGCCCCTGACGCGCCAGCCGCTCCTGCTTGCGCATCTCCGTCATCTCTTTGCGTACCTCGCGCGGCGTATCCCTGAATTTCTTTAGCACCCGCAGCGCCTCGGCAAAGCGTCCCTCCGATACCAGCCAGTGTGGAGAGGCAGGTACAAAAAAGGTGCCGAAAAACAGTAAAATGCCCGGCACCATCGCCAGCGCCAGCATATAGCGCCAGACATGCGGATCGTGCAGCGTATAGCTCATAATGGTGCTGACCACGTAGGCCAGCAGCTGGCCGCTGACGATCATCAGCTCATTGCGGCTTACCAGCGGCGCGCGCCGCTTCGGCCCGGCAATCTCGGCAATAAATACCGGCACGGTAGAGGAGCCGCCGCCGACGGCAATGCCCAGCACAAAGCGCATCGCCACCATCGCAGGC
The DNA here is from genome assembly GCF_006517625.1 of Mixta tenebrionis. Taxonomy (GTDB): domain Bacteria; phylum Pseudomonadota; class Gammaproteobacteria; order Enterobacterales; family Enterobacteriaceae; genus Mixta; species Mixta tenebrionis. The sequence goes on from NZ_VHQI01000007.1 coordinate 227,724, forward strand.
ACCGTTGGGGCAACGGCGGTGCCGAGCGCGCCGGCGACAAACAGTAGCGCCAGGCTGCGCAGCGTCATACGGCGCCCGAAGCGATCGGAAAAAAAGCCGCTCAAAAAAGAGCCAATCGCCGCGCCAAAAATCAGCGCAGAAGTTACCAGCCCTTCGGTAAAGGAGGTTAGCCCCAGTCCGCCCTGCGACGGCGCGGTGGACATAAAAGGCAGCGAGCCGGAAATAATGCCGGTGTCATAGCCAAAGGCGAGCGCGCCCATGGTGGCGACCAGCACCACCATAAAGATACGTTGCCGAACGGTGTCTTTGGTTTGCGCTGCTTCAGCAGGTTGTTCAGATGGAAAATCGGTCATACCACTCCCTGTTATCGGTTTTGTAAAGGTCGCTGCAGGCGCTGCTAATTGATTTAAAACAGGTTTCTCCAGCCAAACTGACTAAAGGTAAAGCTAAGTTTAGACAGACTTCGCTGAAGTCGCCTGATTACGTGATAAAGATCACACAGGGAAATGGCAGTTGGCGCCAAAGCGCAGCGGATAACTTAACGGGCGTACGCTGAACGGCTCGGCAATGCAGCGACGCGCGACAGCGGGGCAACAGGAGAGGCTCAAGAAGAACTGGCGCGCCGGGCCAGGCCAGCACCGGCGCGCCGCTTTTAACGGCTATTTCTGGCGCGGCACCATTATCGCAACCACCAGGAAAGAGAGCATACAGAAAAGTATATTGACCAGCAGCCCGGAGGTGGCGGCCACGGCTGCCCCCATCGGCAGCATCATTGCATAGACGGAGGCGGAAATAGCGATGCCAAACGCGCCGCCCAGCGAGCTGGCCATTTTATAGATGCCGGAGGCCACGCCGATGCGCTCCTCCGGGGCGCTGGAAATAGCGGTATCCGCAGAGGGCGTGGCGTAAAAACCCAGCCCCAGGCCCAGCAAAATATAGCCGATGCACGCCACGACAATATAGGCGGCGTCAGATAAATGCGTTAAGGCGAGCAGCGCCACGCCGACGCCGGCGGTTGCGGTGCCCAGCAGCATCGGCTTACGCGCCCCGACTTTTTGCAGCAGCTTTTCCCCTACCCGGATCATCCCCAGCACCATAACCAGGTAGCCGATGGTCAACATTCCGGCCTGGAAAGCGTTAAAACCGCGTCCCTGCTGGACGTAAACGCTGGCGACAATCAGCGTACCGGCTACGCAGTTAAGGAAAAAGTTGGAGAGCACCGCGCCGCTATAGGCGCGGTGTTTAAACAGCGCAAAGTCGATAAAGCTGGCGCTTTTTTTACGGCGGGCGTTAATAAAAAACAGCAGCGCCGCCAGCGCAAAAACCGCCGCGGGGATAACGATAACGCTGTTCAGCCAGCCGAGCGCGTTGCCTTTGGTGATAGTCCAGTTCAGACAGATCAGCATAACCACGAAGGTCAGCAGCCCGAAGTAGTCGAAGCGATGAGTCGCGGCGCTCGCCGCCTTACTTTCCGGCGTGCCGCGAATCAGCAACATCCCGGCCAGCGCGCAGCAGATCGACAGAATAAACACCCAGCGCCAGCCAAAGTAGGTCGCGATCGCCCCGCCCGCCAGCGAGCAGAGGCCGGAGCCGCCCCAGGAGCCGATAGACCAAAAGCTCAACGCCCGCTGCCGCGCCTCATCCTGATAGTAAGCTTTAATCAGCGACAGCGTCGCGGGCATAATACAGGCGGCTGAAAACCCCTGAATAATACGTCCGACGGCAAACAACAGGGTATTTTGCGCCACAACAAGGCAAAAGCAGCCGAGAATACTTAAGGCGAATCCTGCCTGGGTGAGTTTTACTCTGCCGAAGCGATCGGCAAGATCGCCTGCCGCCACAATAAAGCAGCCGGAAAATAATCCGGTCAGGCTGATCGCCAGGTTTAGCGACTCCAGCGGAATAGCCACTTCCTGCTGGATCGCCGGGACAAGATTAACCACCGACTGAGCGAAAAGCCAGAAGGTAAGGACGCCGAAAATAATTCCGACGATAAGCCGTCCGCTTCCCTGAAAAGCGGCAGGCGCGGCATTATGCGTCTCGGTAACTGACATAAAGACTCCCTTCACGGTTTATTTTCCACTGCGGCATCGGCAGCAGAATATTTACAGCGTTGATATGAGCTACGCTAATCGTACTATTGCAAAAACTGCTCGGTCAGATGGCTAAAAAACAGCGCGCCCGGCACAATTAAATCATCATTAAAATCGTAACCTGGGTTATGCACCATACACCTGTCCGGCTCATCGCCCGCGCCAATAAACAGATAACTGCCGTTAGGATTCTCCTCCAGCATAAAGGCGAAATCCTCGCTGCCCATCACCGCCGCGGTATCGGTGCAGATCATCTCTTCACTGACGATTCGCCGCGCCACATCAACGGCAAAGGCCGTAGCGGCGGCATCGTTAATCAGCACCGGGCTGCCGTTAACGTGGGTAATTTTCACCTCGGCGCCAAGGCTTTGCGCCTGACCATGAGCGATCTCTTTAATACGTTTCAACAGCAGCTGACGCACATCATTATCCAGCGCGCGCACGCTTAGCTTCAGCAGCGCGCTGGCATTAATAATATTGGGCGCTTCGCCTGAACAGAAGCTGCCTACGGTGACCACCGCCTGGTCAAAAGGCGAGACGTTGCGTGAAACGATAGATTGCAGCGCCAGCACAATATGGCAGGCCACCAGCGTCGCATCGGTGGTTTTTTCCGGTATCGCGCCGTGCCCGCCCTTGCCGATTACCTCAATATGCAGCGTATCGGAGGAGGCCATCATCGCGCCGGTTTTAAAATGAAAATGCCCTTTTTTCAGGCCCGGCATATTGTGCAGCGCATAGATGGCATCGCAGGGAAACTGTTGAAACAGCCCATCCTCCAGCATCAGCCTGCCGCCATACAGCAGCTCTTCGCCCGGCTGGAAAATAAGATGCAGCGTGCCGTTAAAACGGCGGGTGGCGGCCAGATATTCGGCGGCGCACAGCAGCGTCGCGGTATGGCCGTCATGGCCGCAGCCGTGAAACTTTCCTGCAACGGTGCTGCGCCAGGCGGGATTGCCGCTTTCCGCCATCGGCAGCGCATCCATATCCGCGCGCAGCCCCAGCGTTTTGCCGCCGTCGCCCACCTTCAGCGTCCCCACCACGCCCGTTTTCGCCATGCCCCGGTTTATCTGATAGCCCCACTGTTGCAGTTTATCGGCAACGATGTCGCTGGTACGCGTTTCTTCCAGGCCAATCTCAGGATGCTGATGCAGATCGTGACGCAGCGCGATAAACTGCGCCTGGCTATTAACGATATGTTGATATAATTCTTTCATTATTTTTCCTGTTTCCTGTCCGAAGATGAAAATAAGGCAAAATCACTCGCTATATTTACGCGCTCCGCACTAATTAAAATGCGCTCGTTTTCACATAATATAGAAAAAAGCAAACAGGCCGTTAACGATAAGAATTATTATATTATCCGTTCTGGTTAATGTTTAAATCCCGCCTGAATACCCTGTAAATATATCGCCGCTCACGCCATTCCCGTCGCAATATTCTTCATCTGCGGCGAAAAATAAACTTTTACCCTTAATAAAAATTAGATTTAAAGCGACGGATAAAACAATTAATAATGCCGTTAATTAAGAAAAGTATGCGGACTGTATTCGTTTCACCCTTTCGCTGACAAAATATAATAACGGCAGACCTATAGTCTGCCGCCGTTTCTGCTTAACTCAGCTTATCTTCAGTGCGCAGATCGAAATCGGAAGCGTCATGCCGCTCGCGCAGCTGCCGATCGGGCGCGCCTGAGGTGCGGTTAACGATGCGCCCACGCCGCACCGCCGGACGATCGGCGATGTCCTGCGCCCAGCGTTGCAGTTGGGGATAAGAAGCAACATCGAGGAACTCCGCAGCCTCATACAGCTCGCCCTGCGCCAGCGCGCCATACCAGGGCCAGATAGCGATATCGGCGATGGTATACTCTTCGCCGGCGATATAGCGCTGCTGCGCCAGCTGGCGTTCCAGCACGTCAAGCTGGCGCTTCGCTTCCATCGAGAAACGGTTAATGGCGTACTCGATTTTTTCCGGCGCGTAGTGATAGAAATGACCAAAGCCGCCGCCCAGATAGGGCGCCGATCCCTGTAGCCAGAACAGCCAGTTCAGCGTTTCCGTGCGTGCGGCGCGCTCCTGCGGCAGGAAGCGACCAAATTTTTCCGCCAGATAAAGCAGGATCGCTCCCGATTCAAATACCCGCACCGCTGGCGTTTCCGAACGATCGAGCAGCGCCGGTATTTTTGAGTTGGGATTCACCGCCACAAAGCCGCTGGAGAACTGATCGCCCTCACCGATGCGAATCAGATGCGCATCATATTCCGCGCCGCTTTCTCCCAGCGCCAGCAGCTCTTCCAGCAGGATCGTCACTTTCTGACCGTTGGGCGTGCCCATCGAATAGAGCTGCAGCGGATGCTTGCCGACCGGCAGCTGAGCGTCATGGGTCGCTCCGGCGATCGGGCGATTAATTTTCGCCCAGCTGCCGGCCCCTTCTCTGTCCCACTTCCAGACCTTCGGCGGCTGATAATTTTTCTCTGACATGATGTCCTCTCAGGTAATCAGGCAATGTGGATGGTGCTGCTATCGAGTGTAGCAGCCGCATTTCAACAAACTTAACCCTGCTGGCTTTTACCGCCGGCTACGCGGCGGGCATTGTCAAAAATACAAATGATTGTCATTTTCACTTGCTATGACCGCATCAAAAAGACAGCGTTCCCGCAGCGCTTCCTGCTATTTCAATAAGTTACTTCTGGCATGGCCTTTGCAGTTGGAGCACAGAGTCGCTTTATGCGTTGTTAAGCTCACCGTTAAGGAGCCCGTATGTCCTGGTATGATGATTTACAATGTCAGGTAGAAAAATGCATCTGTCATGCACCGAATCCGTTAATGAGCGAGATGCTGGCGGATATCGGCGTGGAGGCGATGATTAACCAAAATGAAGATCGGCGTTATCTCCCTTGCGCACGCCGGACGCTTGTAAGCCGCTTACGCCGCTATTTATTACGCTTATAGCCAGGGTACGGCCGCGCCGCACACAAAGCCCCCTTCCCGCTACACTGAGAACTCTTTTTATGAAAATTATTGCAGTTGAAGCCAACATCGCCGCCGGTAAAAGTACGCTTATCGGGCCGCTGGCGGAAAAACTGACGGCGCTGACGGGCGAGAAATGGCAGCTGATGGTGGAACCGGTGGATGCCGATGCGCAGTTTCTGGCGCTGCTGAAGGATTTCACCGCGCATCCCGGCGACGCCAATATCCGTATCCGTTTTCAGCTCTACATTACCCGTATGCGCCAGCGTCTGTTGCAGAACCTGCCGGAAGGCAACTACGTGATTGAACGTTCGCTTTACAGCGATATGGTGTTTTGCCACGCCAATTTCCTGCAAACGGAGCGCCCGGACGCCAGCTACATGGATTACTACTACACCATTAAAGCCTGCTTTGCCGATTATCCGCCGATCGATGTGGTGCTCTATATCGATCGCGATCCGCAGGCCTGTTTTGACAGCTGCATGCGGCGCGCCCGCCCCGGCGAGACCGACTACCCGCTGGACTACTTCTTCGATTTAAAACGCTTTCACGACGCCTGCCTGCCGCAGCTGGTGCGCCAGTACCCGGCCCGGCTGATTAGCTGGCCGGTGGAGAAAGATTTTGCCGATGTGGATCGCCTGGCAGCCAGCCTGCTGGCGCAAACCGGCTGGTAATTGCCGGCGCCGCGCCTTAGCGACGCAGGGTTAACAGCGTAAGTTGCTTGCCGGGTGAGTGAAACCTTTATATCCGCCTGACAAAGCTCGCGCAGTTCAGGCGCGTTCAGCATCTGCCGCAGCGCGCCGTTTGCGGCAATCCGCCCAGCGTTAAGCAGCAGAATGCCGATCGCCGCCCCGCGTAGCGCAGCGCATTTCAAGCGAAGCAAACGCTTACCCAACCGATGCCGCAAATACGCAAAAAAATCAGCAGGTAAAACGAGGAAACCCGCTTTCGCCGGCGCGAAAAAATGACTTCCCGTTGGTAACGGAGGCGTAAAAACAGGGGCGGCGCGCAGGTTAGCAGGAGATAAAGGCGTGCCGACGGAAAACGCCTAAGATTTTTTTTTCGGCTGATATTTTTCCGGCAGCGGCGGAACGGGACGTTTATCGTCGATCAGATGGCGGATCGCCAGAATCGGATGATACAGCAGCATTCGTGGCCCAGCCCAACGCATAATCTGTTTCATCTCTTCGCGCGGCGCAGGTTGATAGCAGTGAATCGGGCACTGTTTACAGGCGGGTTTATCTTCGCCGTAAGCGCAGCGATCGAGACGCTTTACCGCATACTGATACAGCTTTTGATAACGTTCAGGTTCAGGCATCGCCTGGGGACAGCCGGACTGATACAGCGCGATCATTTTCTCAATGGTGCGCTTTTCTCGCTGAATACGCTTTCCTGACATCACGATATGCCTACAACATAAATGATCTAATAACGGCGACCCTCAATCAAAGCGGCCGTCGACCAGGCTGCTTTTTATAGCAAATCGCCGCTGCGGACTTTAATCCTGATCAACAGACTTTTCTTATTTGCCGCAGACGAATCTGACGCCGCCGTGATGAATGGCGCGCCATCTCCTTGCTGATAACAGGGTTTTTAACTTTGGCCTCGCCCGAATCCCTGCTGATAACAGGGTTTTTATCTTTGACATCGCCCGACTGCGGCTGCGCAATGGCTATCGCCAGGCTAAACATTAATGAATCTGACAAAACCACCGATAAATTTAACAGCGGGAAAATTAATAAGCGCCAAACGGACAATCGCGGCTTTACCGATGATGTTATTCTCATTTGCGCCGCGTCTGCTATATGAATTATTCCTCTGGCGATAAATTTCCGGCGCATGCTGAATAACCAGATTTTACCCTAAGCCGCGCGGCTCGCGTCTTTAAACCGTCGGGTAACGGGGTTCAGCAATAATGAAAGAATCTGCGCAGAAGCTGTTGCCAGATTGTCGAGTTGCTTTCTACGCCCGGTTTGTTGACAGGGATATTTAAGCCGCGAAAAAAGGCCGCTATATTTGTAACAAAATATTACATTAAATTCCATACCGAACGAATGCCTTTTATTTTATCCTTACAAGCACTTAATTGTCAGAATTAAATCCTTAAGTCAAATTGAGATAATAGCTTTAAAAATCAAACAAATAACCGCAAACGCGCGTAGCCATGCGCCGCATAAAGGCCATATGGTTTGTATGCTTATTTCAATTTCCTATCAATGCTGTATTTTTAATAGCCGCTTTCTCATTTTTCATGCTCGTCGCCTTATGTATAAAATTGCCGTCACAAATATTTCCGTCTACAGCAATAACCATTTAGCCCTTTTCGGCACTAATAAGATCAGGATCCACAATGAAAAAGATAAAAACTTTGCGTAAGCTGTTGCTTACGGCAGCGGTGAGCGGCGTTTTGTTTTCCCCCAATACTTTCGCCACTACGGCAAATAATGTTAGCGGCGGTATTATTACCTTCAGTGGCTCGGTAACTGATACCACCTGTAATATTACTACCAACGACGGCAACGATTTCACGGTAAATTTAAACCCTATCAGCACCGAAGATTTAGGCACTGATATCGGCGTCGTAACGGCGCAGGCGGCACAATTTACTTTGCATGTAGCAGGCTGCACCGGTTACCGCAATGACTCCACCTCAGCGCAGCAGCTTGATATTACCTTCAGCGGCGCCAATATATCCGACGATGAAAAATATCTGAAAAACGATCTGGGCAGCGCGCGCGGCGTCGGTATTACCATAACCAGAGATGGCGGCAATACGCTGGTACCGCTTAATCGCGCGGTACAGACTGGTTTAGCCACCACCAAAAGCGGCGAAACGAATTATGACACCGCGCCCGAAGGTGATATTACCTGGTTTGCTAATTACTATAATTACGGCGGCGCGTCTGTTACTACAGGTTCTGTTATCACCACAGCGACCTACTCCTTTAGCTATGAGTAACCCAGGGCGGGCCGCTGCTGCCCGCTACTCATTGGATAAAGCGCGTTTATGAAAAAAAGAATCGCTATTCTCCTGCTGCTTGGTGTTCAGCATACAACTTTTGCGGGCGTAATCATTGAACAAACGCGAGTGATTTTCCCTCAGGAGAATCCATCCGTTGCAATACAACTCTATAATAAATCGCGTACCACTCATCTGGTGCAAAGCTGGATTGATGATGGGCGTCCTGAAATTAAACCTGAGAATATGAGCGTGCCGTTTTTTGTCTCTCCTCCGGTGGTTAAAATAAATGCTCATGAAGGCCAGATGCTAAAAATTATACCTAATGAAAAAATAGCTTCTTTGCCAGCAAACCAGGAGCAGGCGTACTGGTTAAATGTTCTGGACGTTCCTCCGGAGCCTGAGGTCAAACCTGCCGGGAAACATTACCTTCAGGTGGCGCTTCGCCATCGTATTAAGCTGCTGTGGCGTCCGAAAAAGCTTGCTATGCCGCCGGAAAAGATTCCTGCTCACGTTGGCTTTTCATATACGCGCGCGGGGAAAATCTGTCTGAATAATGAAACGCCTTATTATCTGACGCTGACGCATCTCTTCATCGGCGGGCAAAAATCCGAGCAGGAAAATCTGTTGACCCATACGGCTTTTATTCCGCCCTACTCATGCAGCGCGGACTTTATAAAAGCTAAGAAAATTATCAGGGGCGAATATCGCGCTACCTATATAAACGATGACGGAGCCAAAGTTAACTTTACATTCCTCTACTAAATAACACAATAAACTCATCATTTACTTGTGGCTGTTATGAATACTAATAAAAAAGCGATAGTCGTGCGCTACGTCTGTTCTTTGCCAATGGTGGTATGTTTCATTACGGCTACTCCTGCACTGGCTGAAAGTTTTAACAGCAGCTTTCTGTTAGGAGAGGCAGCGAACAACAGCTGGAATGATGTAAAAAAAGTCATATCGCCGGGGATATATGACTTTGATTTATTCATTAACAACAAATGGCAGGGAAAGTACCGGATAAAAGTAGACGCACAGGACATTATTTATATCGATGCTGAATCAGCTGGTCAGCTGGCCTTAAGCGATATCAGGGAAATTATCAATAATAAAAAAGGCTGGATTCCCGTCGAGTTTTTTTTACACGGCGGCACCAGCCAGCTTAGCCCTGCGCAGATGAGACTGGAACTGGCGATTCCTCAGGCCTGGGTGCTGAGCCAGGATAATCGCTGGATAACGGCTGGGCAGTGGGATAAAGGGATTAACGGTCTCTATGCTAATTATAATTTTAATTACTATCACACCTGGCATAAGGGCGATATGCAGAATGCAGATAATCTCTACTTATCCTTACGCAGCGGGTTTAACCTCGGAGCCTGGCATATGAAGGATCGTTCCACCTATCAGAAATCGCGTAACGGCTCAGGAAGGTGGAAAACCAGCGAGCGTTACCTGGAAAGAGCGCTGCCGGATTTTCATGCCACGCTAAAGCTGGGCGACACTTTTTCGGAATCACTATGGTTTGATAGCGTTAAGTTCAGAGGCGTAGCGCTAAAGAAAGAAAACCGGATGTATCCCGATATCTATAGCACCTATATGCCGGTTATCCGCGGCACCGCCGCTTCAAACTCGGTAGTGAGGGTGTATCAGGATGGAAATACCCTTTCTGAGATAACTATTCCAGCCGGCCCCTATGCGATCCGCGATCTGATGCCGACAGGATCCAGAAGCGATCTTAAGGTAGAGCTTGAAGAGGCATCAGGACGACGCGAATCTTTTATCGTCCCCTATTCTACGGTGCCGGATATGCTGCGAGCCGGTTCTTCTGACTGGCAGCTTAGCGCCGGAGAGATGCAGCTGGACGGCAGCAGCTATCAGCCCAACTATATACAGGCAGGCTACGCCTATGGCCTGAACAACTACTTCACTCTGTTCGGCGGGGCCAATATAAGCCAGAAGTATCGCTCATTTCTGGCGGGTACAGCTATCTCCGCACCCTGGTTTGGCTCAATATCTTTCAACACGGAACGTTCTGACGCGCAGTTATTTAACCAACGCACCTATAGCGGCAACCGATACAAAATCGCCTGGAGCCGCTATTTGCCAACCAGAACCAATATTTCACTGGCGACTTACTATTATTCGACGGAAAATTATCTGTCGCTGTATGACCATGTCATGTTGAATAATCTGCTGCAGCACCAGCAAAGCGCCAGCCGTTATCTGAGAAATAAAAGCACCCTGAGCTTTACCATCGATCAGCCTCTGCCTGAGGGCTGGGGCAGAATAACGCTGAACGGCTACTGGCAAAGATACTGGCGCTCGCCCGAACGTACGCGCCAGTACCGGCTGTCGTGGTCGGATACGCTGTATGGAATATCTTACGGCCTGGCGGCAAGCCGCACGCAATATGAATATGGCCGCAACCAAAGCGCGAACGCGTTTGATGAGCTGTTTTACGGCAGCAGGCGAAATAATGAAAATCGCATTGAACTTACCATTAGCATCCCCGTCACGCTGTTTAACGGTTACGGCAGCGTCAACACATCGATGGTCGCCAGTAATAACAGGCTGAGCGGTTACTCTGCCGGAGTCAACGGCTCCAACCAGGTGTTTGACTATAGTCTTAATCTGACGGGCGATCGCGAGCGTGGATATCACTCTGTTAATACCTTTGACACCTGGCATTCTGACTACAGCACCCTTACCGCTAACTATACGGAGTCGGAGCACTACCGTCAGCTGGGCGCTGGCGCATCCGGGGCCTTGCTGGCGTGGAAAGGAGGCGTTCTGGCCTCTAACAAGACTGGCAATACCTTTGTCATTCTTGAAGCGCCGGGGCTGAAAAATGCCCGCGTAAACAGCGACCCCACCCTTAAAACCAACGCTAAAGGCCGTATACTGATACCTTCTGCCGCAGCCTGGCGAATAAATACCTTCAGATTAGAGGGCGAAGAAAAAGAAAGCGGCGGCGCCGAGCTTATTAATAATATTGCCCGTACCGCGCCCTGGGATGGCAGTATCTCTTACGTAAAATATAAAACCGATCGCAGAAAAACTTATACCTACCGTGCCAGATTACCGCAAAACAGGCCGCTGCCTTTCGGCGCCGATGTTATCAACCGCGACGGCAAGGTGATTGGTTATGTTGCCCAGGACAGCCTTATCTATCTTAAAGCCGATAAGGCTCCTGAAACGTTTAGCGTAGTTTTATCGGCATCCTATCCTGCCGCTATCTGTACCGTTAATACGCCTGACGCTGCTGCTGCCAATCTCTGTCAGCCTGCAATGGAGCAACGGGGAGAGATTAAATGAAAGCTGATACTTCACTTAAGCTTGCTTTTTTGCTGATGATTTCAGTCTGGGCAGTCAGAACCCAGGCTTCCTGTACGACCTTAAGGAATGGCGTTAGTAATGATTATATTGCCAACTCCGTCAGCTATCTGAATCTGAAAAAAGCGTTTATCTCCAGCGCCGAGTACACTACGCAATTAAATACTAACTGGGCGTCAGATTTTAGTTTGCTGTGCTCAGGGATATTCCCCGTTACGCTCTATTATCACTCGGCAACCGGCAGTGGTTTTGCGGTTGAGTTTATCGATAAAAGCAAAGGGCTCGATCAGTGGATTACATTTATCGCGACGCCGCAGCAGAGCAGCGTCGTCAACTCTCCCGGAACGCATGTCTTTTCCGGCAAAAATATTGACTACAGATTGACGGCGAAGCTGGGGAAAAGCGGGGAAGATTTTACCCAGGCCAACGGCAACCGTTATCAGCTACTGACGGTGGCTTTAAGCGATTACGATAAACATACGCCCGCATGGTTACGCAGCTATTACAACAAAGATACCGGCGTTAAAGGCTACGCGCTGCTTGACGTAACATACGATCCCGACGCGACAACATGTACTATCGATAATCAGACCTTTGTTTTACCCGCTATTACGCTGGGGCGGCTGCAGCGAGGGGAGACAGCCAGCAGCGTCTATCCGGTTGCGGTAAATTGCCAGGGGGTTATTTTAGAAAAAACCACCCGCAGCGTTACCGCCCGGCTTTACAGTAATGATTTAATCGATGGCGGCAGCTACATTATCCGCAATCAAAGCTCTACTTCTGCAGGCGTTGGCTTTCAGCTGTTCAATGATAAAAACGATCCGCTTATCTTTAGCAGCAGCGAAGATCGCAACGCAACCGTTATCTGGCGTAAAGAGCAGAACAGCGCTATTACCGGCGATGAGCAGTTTTTACTGGGCGCCAGATATAAACTTTATGATGAAAAAAAGTTTAAGCCGGGAACGGTAACAGGAACCGTTATCGCCTGGTTTGAATATGATTAATAGCAGCCTCAACTAAAAATATAAAATACGTTAAACCACAAGCGTGCTTTTGCGCTTTTGTTACTTTACTCTAACCAGAGCGACAGCATCATGGAAATTATTTCTAATGACTTTTATTTTAAAACTGGGGTCATGGAATTGAGCAAAAAAATCTATCATCCTAACGCCCCCTCTTTTATTTTATTTGACAGAGGGGACGGGAATATTATTCTTACCTCACCGTCGGCGATATCAAAAATACTTAAAAATCAATATGCTTTTCTGGAGTTTATATCATACCCCTTCTTTACGATAAGTAAGAAAGATTCGCTTAACGATATCAGGCTGGCCATGATGGTTTTTTCCATGAACCACATGGATAATAAAACCCACAAGCCGTTACTTACCAAATCAGAAAGGCGCGTACTTTACTACTTGCTGGTTCATCAATCAAACAAACAGATTGCAGAATCGCTTGGCATGAAGACCCGCAGTATCAGTAATCATAAATATAATATTTTGAGGAAGTTAAACTTACACTCAACTTCCTGCCTGATAAAAATACATCATCACTGGCAGCGGTTTTTAGCCCTGCACGGCGGAGATTTTTACTATATCTGACAGCTATCGCTGCACCAGAGCGAATGCTGGCTGGCTGGCGGCGCAGCAACCTTACCGGCCGGTAACAACCCTGCGCCAGGTATCGTTGCCGCGCCGTTACCGGTTGTTGCCTGACATGCCTCACTTAACTTTACAAGCTTAGCTGGCACTTTCAGATGAATTCTTTGTTGAGCTAGTTCCTGAGTTGTTCCCAAAAATCAGAGAGCGGATCAAGGGCGGAAAGTGCATAAGCTACTCTTATGCTCAGACGGCGATTGAAGGGGCCAGTCTCCCTGGCCTGATTAGTGGAAGCGCCATTACATCAGAAACGTGGGCGGTAAAACCAGGGGACGGGAGACTTTATATCGCCTCCCGAAGGCGATCCTCACAGGCTACCGGAAGCTTGGTAGTCGTAAAAACAACAGTTCAGCCATGACATAATTAAACCACCGTTAAAAATGCCAGCCAGAACCGATAAAGATAACCGCCAGTTACTGTATGTTATAGGTAAGCTGCACGGTTACTGGTTTTCCTGCATTTTCATAAGTCGCCGTAGGATCGAGACTGTATACCCGGCCACTGTATGCCACAGCAACCCTATCGCCATCACGTGTAATCGCCGAAATGCTGCCTGTTCCGGTCAGGAACGGCATCTGGTCATGCAACACTTTTGTGATCTGATCCGGCGAGCCAGAGAGCTGCTGCGAGAGATAGTATCGATAAACGATCGGAACGGTTGCATTGCCACTGCTGTTTTTCGTTGTGTAAAGCCATAGATCCGGGCTAACCTGGTGACTCCCCTGATATACGTCATCAGCCTTTGCATCCCCGCCAGTCAGCCAGACGAACCCGATAACAACGACCAGCAGAGCTACTGTCACCAAGGCATGCAAAACTTTAAAAACCGCACTGGCGGGCATACGCGATCCCCTCTCTGATAGCGGCCTGATCCTTCGGATCATCGCCATAGGGCGGCTTCTGCCACGGGTAACCCCACTGAGGATGTGAAGTTTTTGCTCGCAGCTGAGCGGCTCCAGCACCCATTAACAGAATGTTTTCCGGAATGCCCGCTGCGGTGCCAGTGGCGCCATAGTTGAAATTTCCAAACTCAGCCCAGTATGGATTGAATTGTTTGTAATCCCATGGCCCTCGGTTTCTCACCTTCTGATAGAACCAGATATATGTCTGCGGCGGCGTCATATTCCTGCCATAGCTGTGTTGCCTGGCTTCGGCCATATTGTTCCTGATTATCTGCGGGTCCGGACCGACAAGTGGTATTGATGCCATGCCTTCCTGTCCCTTTCCTGTTGTGACTCCATCCTGCACAGAAAATCACAGCCCTGTTTGTGGGTCAATGTCATTTACCCGATCGGGTCTTTCTTGCGGCGCATTTCCAGAGAGTGCCGCTTTGCCGTCAGTCCCACCGCCTCCGGCATACAATAGCGACTAATCTGATGAAGTCCCCGGACAGGAATATTCAGGCGGTTAAGCGTTTGCTGGGCTATTTCAGTTTGCGCTCTACGTTGGTGTACATCGATGAAGTAATTGATTCACAGAGCTAAATTCTGAAACAGGAGCTGGTAAGACGAGATGTCAGAGCATAATAATACACCCTCGACATAATTTGATATTTTCAGTCAGAAACTGTAGAAACCGAATATGAAAAAGCCCGCTTGCGGTAACAAGCGGGCTTTTCAAGAGCCATTTACTCAACAACCGGACAATGGTATTGCTGTATAGATCTACCATTTAACTCCTGGTTATTGCCTGTTCGGACTCATTTCGTACCTGTCGAACTTTCGTTCTGATACATCGACAAGTATTTCTGAATAGTGGTGCCCGGACTCGGAATTGATTTAGTTGCGTATTTGTATTGATATATATGGTTTTTATTGTGTTTTATAAATATTGAGGCCCCCAGTAAGGCCCCCATCTGCAGGGCGTCAAAATTTGACGGTTGAACGGGAATTTTTACGCCCATCTGAAGTGTTTTGGATTGCACGGTGCCCTGGCTGTTTACGGAATCGTAGTGAGCACCATCAGCGTTTGAAAATGATACCATAACCTGGCTCCTTAGTGTTTAGTGGGCAACGCCCCTGGATAGTGTCGGGCGATGATATCGTTCAGTTTATCGACCAGTTCAGGTCTCTTGAATACGATGTGCGCTGTTCCCTTCTGAAAATATTTGATTGCAAACATTTCATCCTCATAGTGATTACTGTGCCTGTTTTCATGGATATGATCGCCGAGACGACGGGTAACATCAGCTCGGTTGTCAGGAACAGGCTTTCCGTCCAGGATCATCAGCATGCGTTCAAGATCCGCCAGACGATCACGTTGCCATCCCCAGTTAAGCCCAAATCCCCAACGATCATATTTCACCAGCCCTGTCACGATGATCTTTTTCCCAAACTTACACGGGCTGTTACTCTTGTAGTCCCAGCTCAGACCTTTAAACACATTTATCGCCCCACGTTCAAATACGTCACCTTTACTAAGATGCAGCTGCTCGAATGTGTTGAGAATATTCTCTTCGCTGATAGCCGGAATATCGTCTATTTCCAGACTGTTGTACCACTGGTCACGCGCCTGAGCGTCCATGAGCGCCAGCATTCCCGACTTATTCATCAGGTCTTTCCAGATGCTGCGATCGATATTTCGGGTGATGGCTTTTATCGCTGTTTCTGGTTTTTCCATCAACCAGCAGTCGTAACGGTATTGCCGTACTCCCCATTCATTCGATTTACCTCCGCCGACACTGCTTGTCAGGGCAGAGATATCGTCAAGTTGTTGTATCAGCGTTTCAATCTGCACCAGCGCGGTATTACGTCCGGTGACGATGCGTTCAATGCTGGTGGAGCAAATCACATCGGTGTGGCCGGTGATGACTTCGGGTTCGGTGAGGGTAAGGTCTGACATCATTTTTTTCCTTATATAAAGCAAAACGCCAGCCGGTGAGGGCTGGCGCTTATGAGTAAGTGATGAGTACGGTTCGGTGGTTAATCTGTACTGGCCTGTTGCAAAAGCTGAAGATGGTGGAGATCGCGAACGTTCTGTAATGCCTGTTCAACTCGGGGCAACAACTTTGCTGAATCGGTGTTGTCTTCGTCGTTGTCGAAGATAATCTCGCTGCCACAATCGATGTTGTCCTGCAGCCAGCCAGTCAGGATGTTGAGAGCCGCTTCAGTGGTTAATTCCGGCATGTGAAAACCTTATGGAGATTGAGGTTGCGCTACCAGTCAAACGTAGCGAAGCCCGGCAGCACTTCGCCAAAGGCATCCAGATGAATGATGCCAGCGGAGTAGTGACGGATAAGCGTCACCACTAACTGACGGCAGGATTTTGACACCCCGAGGCGCTTGAGGCGTAAGACCGGAAACGACCACGCGCCCAGGTGGAGCAGATAACCCGAGCCGGTGTACAAAATCCATTCAGACTCACCAAAGTCTTCATGCTGGTGTGAAAGAGTAAACAGCAGAGCATTGTCTTCCTCCGTGATATGCGCGGTACTGCACTGAATGCCGTTAACGCGGGCGACGGGCGGAAGCGGATCTTCAACAACCAGTTTCCCCGGGGCATCAGCAACACGAAGCGAGTAGCCATTATCACAGACCATATCAATCAGTTCGGCCAGTTCAATTCCGTCGATATCAACAGCGACCCGGCCCATATTGAGGGCCAGTATATTGACGGCATCAGCCTTCACGGTCAGAGACAGCTTCATTGAGTCGCTCCGCTGTATTTGCCGGTGGTGATATCGGTTACCATTCTGTAGCCGTTGCGCGTCATCAATCCACAGGCCTTACGGGCGCGGAGGATATCAATACTGCTGATGAGCGTGGACTGTGTTTCTGCACTGACACTGCGACGATCGATACGGACAAGATCGTACTTTTCGACGATGAAATTCACCGCGTCGCACAGTGAAATACCTGCGTCAATATGTTCCGGAATGACACCATCGGTGCCAAACGGAGTGTCGTTAAGTGAAAGGCCGTAATGCTGTTCCAGCAGATATATAAGAAGTTGCTGCCAGATTTCAACGGGCGTCGGACGTGGCGAAGCCTCCTGCGTGGAGGATAGTGGTTGGGTTTGCATAGTGGGATCTTTTTGTTGATGGGTTAAAACGAGGGAAAGTAGTGCGAAAGTTTACGCGGTTGCTTCAGATGGTGTCGGGTAAATCGCTACGTACATGTATCCATGCGAGCCGAGGCTGTCCGCCTCGCAGGTCAGCCCTTTTGCGTATAACGTGACACAGTGCTGATGGCGGGGACTGAGCTCACCGGAAACCAGCATTAACTCCAGTTGTTTGAGCAGTACCGGAAATGCCTGGTCGAGATGGCGTAAATCCGCGTCGCGGAACTGCCCAGTGATACTGGCACGGTCAGCGAGATAGTGCAGCCGGTTGCCCTCCTGCACCAGGCGAGCGCCAAAACAGGGCGTGATACTGCGTTTAAGCCCCCACCAGGGGTCAGTGATATCGTGGTTTTCTGCCGGTATTTTATTCGACAATTTTAGCCTTCCTTAAACGTGTGTTAATTCAGCGTGACGCTGCGTAATACGACATAAGGGCCATTGCGGTCCTGGCGACGCTCTGCGAATACGGCCAGTACCCCTCTGATATCTTCCACCTCGCGACCGGCATAGTGGCAGACACTGCCGGACCACTTATATTTGCCGGTACAGAAGCGAAACAACCGAGACTGCGGATGCTGGCGGTATATCGCCATTGCCTGGCGTTTACTGATAATCTTCATCGCTATTTTCCTCCTTAAAGCCAGCCTCTCTCAGAAAACGAGACGATCTCCATACCGCCGACCACCAGGTGATCCAGCAGACGAATATCAACCAGTTCCAGCGCCTGCTGAATACGCGTAGTGACCTGATGATCGGCCTTGCTGGGTTCCGCCTCCCCGGAGGGATGGCTATGTGCCACGATGACAGCGGCGCAGTTATGCTTCAGACCGGCCTTCACCACTTCGCGGGGATGGACCTGCGTATGGTTGATGGTGCCGGTGAAAAGTGTTTCATGGGCTATCAGGCGATGCTGGTTATCGAGAAAGAGCGCGGTAAACTCTTCCCGCTCCAGTGAAGCAAGCTGCAGACGCAGCCAGTCGCGGACGGCATGGCTGGAAGTAAATGACGCGCCGGGTTCACGTAGCTGGCCCTCCAGCAGGGTTAAGGCTTCCCTGACCGTCTGCTGGTCGGCAGGGGCTAATTCACGGGCAAACAGTGGTAACTGTTGTTCCATAGCAGCTGACCTCAGTCGATGATGTGCATGATAGCGCTGCATTCCGCATGGTTGAGCGCGTAGTCCCGCAGGCGATAATAGTGTTCCGTCATGGCGTCGCATTCAGTGCGGCAGGCGTGGTGGCTGTATGCCATCAGACAAACTGCTATCCCGGCAGCTTCAGCGCTGAGTGCACCGCCGTTACCGTTCAGGGTGTTGAACAGCGTCCAGGGTTCATTGTTCTCCGATTCCGGGGCCATAAACGCGCCGCCGTTGTTCAGCGTGTAAAACTGCCAGATGCCGCCGCTGTAGTCAGCGCAGAAGCGGTCCATCCAGGCGAAGACGGTCGGTTCGAGGATTATCCACTGCGGTATGCTGCCGAAGTGCTGCGGCCAGAACCCCACGCGCTGCTCGTCCTGTACGAGGGTAGCGGTCAACGCGGGTGCAGAAGCGGTACCTGCAGGTTGTAACGGTAACGGTAGAGCGTCGTTGAGGTTGATAATGTCGGTCATGTTAGTTTTTCCTCGTTTATTTATCGGGTTGGGGATGCAGATTCAGCCGGAGTGACGGACAGGACTGCGCATAGCCATCCTCATCACAGTGGGAGGGCCAGTGGCCATCAGCGAGACTTAACCGGCAGAGACTGAGCTCGCCGGGGCGGTAAAGCAGATGTGCGCACCAGGCGCACAGGTCGTCATCAGAGATGGAGCGACAGCCCGGGAGGGGCTGCAGGGTGAACAGGTACGGTGGAATCGGATTAGCGCCTTCAGGGATGCGCGGCATTAACACAGGGTCTCCAGCAGGCTTTCCGCCATGACCCACAGTGCCCGGTTGAGTTTAATATCGCCGTCAATACTATTGACCGCGCGGGTGTGGCTGCGTTTGCCCTTCGCGGTGCGGCCGGGCAGACCGCCTTTCAGCAGATTTTCCTGCAGCCTCTGGTAGGTCGTCCACAGGTCATCCTGGCGGTCTTCATAGCGTCGTGGGATCAATATCTGGGATGCCGTTACCGGTTGGTGCTCTTCGCCAAAACGGTATGTCAGTGCCGCCTGTGCCAGCGCCTGTTGTGCCGGGGGCGGGAGATGCAGTGACTGCATGGCGTCACGTTTCTCTTCCACCTGGTCAAAGACGCCAAGGACTTCGTAAGCGCCTTCGATAACCTTCTCCACCACATTCCCCCGGTGCGGAACTCTGATCTCGCCAAACGACTGTCCGCAGACGAGCGAATTCGTGCACACGCTTCGAAATATGCCTGGAAGTAACTGAAAACTGGACTCACCACCGTGCGAATTCAGGATGATGATTTCCGGCACCTGCAGACTGTTTATCTGACCGGCGCGACGCAGCCGGAGCATGTGCTTGGTATGCTCCCGGCGGCCCGGATCGCGGACGCGCGACTGGCAGGCAAAAAACGGCTGAAACCCTTCACGCTGCAGGTTCTCCAGCAGGGTAATGGTCGGGATGTAAGTATATTTTTCGCTTCTGGATGCGTGTTTGTTTTCCCCGAAGACGCTGGGGACGACCTGCATCAGTTCTTCACGGGTTAACGGACGATCGTGTCGTATCTGGTTAATGTGGCCAAAGCGGCTGGCTAATCGCATGATTAACTCCTTGTATCGATAGTGAAATAAAAACAAAAAGGCCATGCTCCCGAAGGAGCATGGCCTTTTTGTAATCAGGTGTAGATGGCTTACTGGCTGGAGAGCCAGAAATGTGAGAAATTAATCGCTGTAGTGTATGGTCCGGCAGCCACTGAGGTCAGACAACTCTTTTTGCGTATTCTTCAGGCCCGGACTGAAGGTGCCTACCTTATTATCGTTGACGTACACATCAAACGTCGCGGCCTGAGCCAGCGCGTTAATAAATGACACCCAGGCGTTATC
The DNA here is from genome assembly GCF_006517625.1 of Mixta tenebrionis. Classification (GTDB taxonomy): domain Bacteria; phylum Pseudomonadota; class Gammaproteobacteria; order Enterobacterales; family Enterobacteriaceae; genus Mixta; species Mixta tenebrionis. The sequence goes on from NZ_VHQI01000007.1 coordinate 247,772, forward strand.
ACCGTTTCGCCAGCCAAGGAATGATGGTAGCTGATACTGACTGTTATCAATAACCACCGTTATCTCTGTTCCGTCATTGCTGGAATTGACGGATGTGCCATCAGGCAGGGTGAGATAGACGCTGTGTTGCAGAATATTCTGCTCATCCGGGTTACCGGTGCAGTTCAGATTAAAAACGACTTTCTCCGGGCTGGTGATGAGATATTCGGTCACGCCCTGACCAAAGCCGCTGGTCCACATATTTGGCAGGGCATGGGCCGTTGACGCGAAAACCAGTATGGCTGCTGTGAGAATACAGTGAGGCAGTCTCATGATATTGTCCTTAAAGTAATGAATACTGTTAATATGTTGATAATAATGGTTGAAATTAAACGAGCTGATACTCAGCTTTCTTCCCGCCGAAGAATCATCAGGCGGCCAGCAGTACCAGTATCAGCGTGACCAGCCAGACCCAGAAGTAAGCCTGTTTCTGACCGAGGGCTTTTGCCCTGCGCCACAGATAAAACGGAACCAGCCAGGCCAGCCAGCCAAAGGCAGCGGTATCGACACCGGATTTACGGAGCCGCCGTTCATCCAGATATCCCAGCGCAATATTCAGTATCAGCGTGATAAACCAGTATTGCCCTTCACTTACTGCGGCATACGCCTCCTCAAATTCCATTCCGCTCAGCCCGGCTGTCCACATCTCCAGGGCATACCCAATCAGGGGGGCAAAGGCCAGCGTCCAGACCACGCTACTAGGGATACGATTGCCGGGGAGCGCAGGGGGAACCGCACTTTGTTTCAGGACGTCAACCAGCGATGTGGCTGACAGCGGCTGCCACTCTGTCATTCCCTGTTGCCATACCAGCGTTGATGCATTCAGCTCTCCGCGTTGAATGCGTTCGGTTATGTCGGCTTCGGTCACATTGTCATGACGCACGCCATTTTTCTCATAATGCCAGTTCATTTTTTTCCTTATTTTTTACTGTGTTAAATGAGTGCGGGAAGCTTATCCCGGAGGCTGGGGTAGTTTATTCTTCAAGGTATTCGAAAGAATCGATCGGTTTGCCGTTGTAGTACATCACGACGTCGGCCAGTGATTTTCTGTTCTGTGGTTTGACAAAACCAGCACTGAATGCCTTGCTGCAGTACTGCTCAAGGGACATTTTCGCCGCCGGGATCAACTCCATAGCGTCACCATTAGAACGGTCAACCACACCCCAGATACCGTTGGGGCATTTCCAGTCGGTGGGGACCATTCTGACGATGGCGACGCGCCCGTTTTCCGTTTGCGAGACCACTTCACACATCTTTCTCACCAGTTTGTACTGGTTACACCAGAAGGGTTTGTTGTGCTTCATATCGCGGGTGTAGGCCGGAATGCCGCCTTTGATGGCACCTTGAAAACCGCCAAAGACATCAGCATGGGCCGGTGTCAGCAAATACAGACTCAGGGCTGCAGCAGAGACAACACCTTTCAGCTTATGGCTCATGGATTGTTCTCATGATTATTCGGCAGATAGAGCTTCCCCATTTCCTTGCCATCATGCGAATACACCACCGATTTCTCACCCGTGTAGCTGTCGGTCTCAATCCGGAAGCTCAGAGTAATATTGTCAGCGAGGCACAGGGCAGCCATCAGCGGCTGCACCGTTTTCTGCCGCATATCAGCAATATAGTAATAATTGCCTGACTCACAGCCTTCCGGTGACTCATGGGTTTTCATGACCGTGTACTGCGGTGTACCAAAGGCATCTTTTTTTACCCACTCCTGGGCAATATCGGGTTTATGCGACACCACCTTGCTGAACGGCGGCGGGGTCAGGTCCTTAAATTTGGCTATCGCTTTAACCCCCGCATCTTCCTTACTGTCACAGCCAGAGACCCCCATGGCACCGATAATCATCAAAACGGTGAGAACAGGTCGATAAAATTTCTTCATGGCGCAGCTCCCTTATTAATCGTCCGTACCATTGCTTCAGCAGTTACCGGTGCGTCGGCACAGTTCGGCCAGACTCTGTTGAGCCACCCATTGCTGCAGTTCCCGGTCTGATTCCGAACGCTTTGCCGCTAGCGCGGCCTGCTGCTGTTTGTTGACACAGTTTTCCGGGAATGCAGCAAGCACCTGATTACTGTGAGGCTCATCAGCCAGCTTCAGCTGATACTGGGTATCAATGACAGTGAAGTAACATCCTTTCCCCTGGTCTTCGCCCTGATAGACCGATGTCAGATCGGAGTAATAACCGCTGGCAGGTTTCAGATTCAGCTTGCGCACGGTATGCGTTTTCTTGTCAGCGAGAAAATAGGCACCGCCACCACGCTGGCGTAGCAGGAACTGCCTGGTCCAGGGATAATTTCCAATGACACTGGCCTGGTAGAGCATATTGTTCAGCGTGTCGTTGTCCATGCCATCGGCAGATCTCCAGCCATCCGCCTGCATGTACTGCCAGAATTTGACGGTACCCACGACAGTTTCGGCAGACGCAGGAAAGACAGCGCCAGTGCAGAGACTGACGGCCAGCGCCGTTGTGGTCAGTAATTTCTTCATCATGATTCCTTCTGAGGTAAAAGACCGCCGCCGCTTCTGGCGAGCAGTGAGTGAAAAACGTGAAAATGGGGAAGAGCCCTGAGGACCTCCGGGCGTGCCAGCATGTGGGTGAAATGTCCGTCGGGTGTGAATGTTTCCGGGTGAAAGGTAACGGAGTGAATGGTACGCAGAGGAAAAACGGTTATCTGCCCATGATGTTCACCTGCCAGGAACCACTCACCGGAACTGAAAATCAGCCGGTAGGGCGCAAGGCTGCCACAGCGACAGCCATCGGCCAGCAGGGTGACCCGCCGCTGTTCTGAAACCGCCCTGACCAGGCGCGTGAAGATCCCCGGATGGGAAGAAGGCACGGGCATATCCTGATGCCAGATAAGGCACGGTGATCCCCCCTGGCCGCTCAGGAGTGAACTGACCAGATGGCTGTCTATATCCGGAAACAGGGCGCTAATCCCCGACTGGCGGGCAAACAGCATTGCTGCCCCTTCCCTGATTTCATGGCGCCCCCCGGTCAGCAGGCGACAGCAGCCATCCCGGTATTCAAGGTCGAGGTAAATCAGCCGCTCCCGAAAATCACGGTGCAGGGTGCGTTCTGAAACACCGAACTCTGCCGCCAGATGACGCACATTCAGCGTTTCCCCCGCGAGCAGACGGCTGATAATTAGCGACAGTCGGACAGACAGCCGATCATAACGACGCTCAGCCTGAGACATGTATTATCTCCGTATTGGGTAAGTGATTAATAAAGAAGGTATTACTGTAAATGAGGGTATTGACAGGTTGTGTCCGCAGCGCGTGGTGCAATACCTGGCGCAAAAAGGCAGCGCTGATGCACTGCAGACAGAAATGATGTACTTATGTCTGGTGGTATCTGCTGTTGGTGAGGACAGGTTGTGTCTGATGAATGAAAATCATCGGTTCAGCATCGAATAAACGAAACAATCCACTACCGACCTGAGGATGATTTATTCATTCAGAAGAAGATCCAGTCCCAGACGGCCCGCGCGACTGACATAACGGTTTCCCGCACGGTACGAATGACCGCCCGAACCGGTGCCGGAAGCAGAGGGGATGACTCAACGCCATCAAACACCTTTCCCACCGCATGGCTGAAGCTGTCCCTGGCCTGCTTTTTTACCGGCCCGGTGCAGAGCCTGCCATGCAACTGGGTTGCCAAAGGGCTGGTTGCCCGGTCAGGTAAACTGCGCATCATGGTTTCTACCATCTCCCCAATGCCCCATCCGGCCAGTGCTGACACCATGCAGACCGGATGATGTGGGTCAAACTGTGCCACGATAGCCGCCTGCTTTTCCCTGAGATTTACCCGTTGCTGCAAGGAAGGTGAATTTGTAACGGTATCCCATTCATGGCTAGGTGCCATTTTGTCCGCCTGGTTGATGACGAACAGAACCTGCTGTCGGTGATTTTTCATCACCCGATGCCAGAACTGTTCGTCCACGGATAATGCGCGATCGTCGGCTTTGATAACCCACAGCACCAGATCCATCTCCGGCAGAATACGGCGGTACAGCGCAGTATATTCATGATCCCGTTGCCCGCTTTCCCCCACACCCGGCAAATCCACGATAACGAGACTGCGGTCGCCGCTGTGCAGGCGAAAGCGTAACGCATCGCGGGTACAGGCATTCACATCGCTGACCGGAGACATTTCGCCCCGGAACAGTTCGTTGCACAGTGAAGATTTGCCTGCGCCCGTTTTCCCCATAATGCCAATTACCGGTTCGTGGTGTGCCAGCTTGTGGATGTGCTTAAGGATTTGCCCGCTAATAGCGACAGGTAGTGAAGACAGTGTTTTTTCAATGGCCTGCAGGCCGTCAGGTTTATACATACAAACTCCGTGAAGAAATTAAAAATCCCCGCTATCCGGTAAAGGATGCGGGGGATTCACGAAGATAATATCTGTCTGAAATTATTTTGAATGCTGTTTTATTTTCCTGCTTTGCTTTTGTAAAGCATATCCAGTGCGCTTTCAATTACCCGATCATTCGATATTGTTTCTTCTGTGGCGATGTACCTCAGGATATCATGGGCTTTTTGCGAAATATTCACATTCAGAGGTTTGAGATTTTTCTCAACCTTGTTTTTAATTCTGTTCTTCTGCGTCGACCAGGCACTCTTAAACTTCCTGATAAATAGTTCTACTGTATCAGGTGAATGCAGATTGTTTTTTCTCCAGATAAAATAACTGGTATAACACCAGGCCATGATTTCTTCAGGCGAGTCACCGCAAATACGGTTTGAGGAAATAATTGTGTTTTCCTGGAGGTGTTTTTTTAGCCATGAACAGACATCGACCTGTTTAGCATAAACATCCTTGAATAAATTATGCTTATCCATTAATTCAGCCCATTCTATACTTTTTTCTTTCATATAGTACGCAGGCGTAAACAGCATTAATGGCCAGTCGTCAATACAGCGTCGAATGGCATCCACTCTGACGTTATGAGCTGGTTGTAATGAGGTTGGTGATAAGTAGCTGGCGCTATTTTCAGTCCTGTAGCTTTTCAGTTCCTCATATAACTCGCAAACCAACCATAAACTGGCACGTGGATCCCGGTGATACCATTCAAGTTCATTTTCGGATGGAAAGGTTTCTGCGTATAACTGTTCCGTCTCAGCAAAGAATGTAATTACCGCCTGTTCTGCGGCACCTGCTGAAATCAGTGAACGCAGAACCCGTTGCTGATAGGTATGATAATCTTTATCCGCTGAACTGGATGGCAAATGATAATTTTTATCAGAAAGACGCTTTTCCAGATAGCTGATTTTGCCTCTGCCGTTCGACACTAATTTGACCATGCTCTTACCTCATCGCTTTTCATCACTAAGTGAATTTGTGTGACTTTGGGTCTTTTTAGCATGGTTTCAGCAGGGATATCAACCTGTTTCATGTGCATAATTTAGGGGGGAATGGAGGTTTTGTGATTTGCCGCGCGTAAATATCTTTTACCGATTGACATTCATATCATCACCCTGAAAGAGAGATGATTACCTGACAATGATGAAGGCATCGGGCGGAGGGGGCTTTCGCCCTCTGATATTTATTATTTTGTCTGCTCACTCTTGTTTCTACTATACGTAATGACAGGTACTCAGGCAATTATTCCTTTGCTGAGAGAGGTAAGAAGCGATGGAAACGATACATTTTGTTTTTTCCGATCGCGGTATACCAGTATGGAGGTGGGGAAGGGAACTGAGGTAAACATATCTCTCTTTTTTTACGTATTAGTCCGGTAAGTATGTCGGAGCAGTGGTCGTTATCAAACATCACTAATCCGGCTTACCTTTTATCACCGGAGAAAACAATCATGATTACCCGCCCCTCTCTTACCGAAGACCAGTTCGTTGACATGGCCTTTATCACCAGTCTGCTCCAGATGACAGACAAGTGGATATATAAGCTCATTAAGGATGGCTCTTTTCCCAAACCTATTAAACTGGGACGCAGTTCCCGCTGGTTAAAAAGCGAAGTGGAAGCATGGCTTCAGGAACGTATTAACCAGTCCCGCATGTAATTCACCTTACCCGCGTTAACTAAACCCGCAGCATAAAAATGATTATCCGGTTGCTCCGGAGGTTTTCTGCTGCCTGTCATTTAAGCCAGAAGGAATATGCACCATGAAAGATTACAAACCGCGTTACGAAGAACTTTATAAATATTACCAGATCTGGTTGGCCGATTTTACGAAGCTGACGGTCAGATCGGGTATGTGCCACCAGAATATCTACCACCATCATACCCTGACGGTTGGCAGCCTTAAGTTTCCGGGAGAGGAAGAGGTTATTGCTATTGTCCCTCAATGCCTGCACCGGATTATTTATGGCAGAGCTGCAGCCCCACTGACGGTTAATGATGACCTGAGCGTCAGTTTATTTACCCAGGAGCATCTGCTGGCTCACCATCCCATGCTGGAGGGGATTTTGCTGTCTGAGTGCGTGCGTTTAAAACAACGCCCTCTGGCAAATAAGCTCATCAGTTTGTTCCGGCAATTCAGCGGTAATGAGTTGCGTCTGAAGCTGGTCTGGCTGTGCTGGTACGATTTGATGCTGGGGAATTGCCTTGATGACTGGACCGACAACCTCAGGTTCAAAAAAGACAAAGAAATGGATATCTGGATCAATGACCGGCAGGCTGAAAACCCTGCGCTGACCAGTCTGATGGACGAGTATGTCTGCTTTGCATGGCGGACGACAGCTGAACCACTGAGTTAGGCTTCATCCATAGTCCTGCAAGGGATTTGAGGGTTATTGGGGAGTGAAAATTAATTTAGGTTAATTAATATAATTAATAGGCACTCCCTTTTTACAACCATCCCTCAATCCATGCAGTTCCCCCAGCCATGGCCCTTCCTGAAGGCCTGGTGTATTCCACTGGCTGGCCCTCGCCAGCACTAAAGAAACTCATCCTATGCAAAATAATCAACGATGGGAGCCAGACTGGTTTCTACAGTCACTCCTGAACAACCATATCGACAAACTGGTAGAGCGCTATTCCTGCCTGCGGGCATTCCGAATAGATCTGTTTTACCAGGATCATACCGCTAAGTATTTCCTGCGGGATCACCAGCAGCTCGAATGGGATATCCGAAAGCTGATGAACCATGTGATGCAACTCGAAGCGATGGTCGGTTTCTTCTGGGTTATCGAATGGACAGAAGACCATCACTATCATGCCCATGTCGTGTTCTGGCTGGATGGTAGTAAAACTCAGAATACCTATCCCTGGGCGCAGCAGGTCGGTTTGTACTGGAGTGATATCACTGACCGGGATGGCTGGTATCACCGGTGTGAGTTTAAAGAGCATTACGAAGCCAACATCAACATTCCGGTACGTTACAGCGACCCGGACAGTATCACCAACATCCGTCAGGTACTGGCGTATATGACCAAAATTCAACAAAAAGAGGGGATGCCGTTGTTTGGTTGCAACGAAGTTCCACCCCGCCCACCGACAGGTCGGCCACGACGCAATCTCTGAGAGTTTTTTACGTCACAACGCCTTAGTGTGACAACCACCGGACAGAAACGACTGCTAACGCAGACTTACTTCCCCTACTGACAATTCTTAACAAACCCGCCATTCACACCCAGACCACGCTGCCCGGACCGGGACGGCTGACGCCTGCGTGTCGTCTGGCGGTAAGGAACAATACTATGTACGCAAAATCTTTCATGGCCCTTGACGGTAATGGTCGCCTGACCGGAGCCCGTACTGCGCAGACTGCCCCTTACGACCGCTATACCTGCCACCTCTGCGGCAGTGCGCTGCAATACCATCCTGAATACCAGACCGAACGCCCGTGGTTTGAACACCGGCATGACACACTGACGGAGAACGGGCGACAGCACTGCCCGTATGTTAATCCTGAACTGAAAGAAATCCGACATACCCGGCAACTGCAATTTTATGTACCGGATGCCCGTCCACTGATTTTCCCTGCTGACTGGCACTGCAGTGGTTGTGACAGTGAGTACCACGGTGAACGTTACTGCCAGACTTGCCGGACCGGTGAGTACAGTCGGTTGCCTGCTGAAGCTGAAAAGCGGACTACGGAGGTGACGACATGCGTATGCTGAAATGTTACCTGGCAAATAACCGCGAAGGTCATTTTATGACGGCTGACGAGGCTATGAGCGCACCGGGGCAGGTATGGACTTGTGTATCCTGTGGTTGTCGCCTGGTGCTGCATGCTGGCACCTTCAGCGACCCGGCGTGGTTTGAACACGATACGCGGACCGTGGCCCGGGATGTGCTGATGAACTGTGCCCATCTCGACCCGGAAGTGAAAGCCGGGGCCCGGCACAGGAAGCTGCGCAATATGCTCAACGGACTGGATGCTACGGTGATGACGCTGTCCTGGTACTGTGTGTGGTGCGGCGACCATTATCAGGGCGTGAAGCACTGTTACCGATGCCAGACCGGTATCTACAGCATCGAAGAAGTGAACTGGCAGAGAAACTACTGCTGCAGTACCGGATAGTCCTCCCTCGCCTTTATGAACCAGATACCGCCGCACTGGCGGGGTCTTCCCTGATTTAACCCAAAGAGAGTCTGCATTGTGAATCATTCTTACACACGGGCTTCTGATGCTGTCAGCGCGGATGCCGTCAGTACGCGTGCATTTCTGCAACAGGCCGTTGACCATTACCCGCGACTGGCGGCATTCAGCTTTACGCTGAAATTGCCGTATCGAGAAACCATGAGCGAATACCGGTCATTGATTCTGCGTTTTCATACTGAAGTCTGGCAGCGCACCGGCGAATATTCGCGCCAGCGTCAGCAGGCGCGCCAGAGTTCACCGCCAACGATCCTGCGATGGATGTGGGAGTCTGCCAGTGCACCAGAGCGCAAAATACTGCTGCTGATGAATCTTGATACGCTGGGGGCCTTGCGCGATGGGGTCGTACAGCAAGACATGAGCAGGATACTCAGAGAGGCATGGTGTGCGGTGATACACACTGATAATAACGTTACCAGCATGTCATCTTTCAGATAAGAACGCTTTTACCGTGCCGTTTGGCCGGTTGAAGGCCGGAATGGATAACATGGTACCTCCCGTGATTACGGCCAGAACGGGTGTTATTTGCCCGTGAGCGTACTGGTTACCGTGATGATGTTCCGTCTGACCCCACACGATCACTTTTTGGTCTTTTCCGGTACCCTCAGCACCGATATAATTCCCTGATGAAAAGAACTCACGATACTCTACCTCCGGAACAAACCGTCGCTGAACTTGCACATTTTGCCTGGTGCGCCCTTGTCGCATTACGTACCGTGCAGCAGGATGGCAAGGCATTGTCGCCACTCAGCACGCATACATTTTTGCTACGCTGGTTAGCGGTGGCGTATAAGCAAAAACGGTTTCCACGAGCCATTGCATCCGATATTGAAGGGTTACTGGCACTGGGGCGCAACAACGGCCTGGCTGCCAGTTTGCTTAATCGCCTTGAATATCTGTGGCGTTCCTGCACAGGTTCTGTTTCCGCTCAATCGGATCTGTATCGACTGACGTACGCAATTGAACAGCTTAAATCTCAGGGCTGGATCAATGCCGTGGTAAGTGACAAAGACTGGGGCAGTGAAGCGCTTCTGGTCTAGGAATACAGCGATACGAATGCACTGCTGGTAAGGAAGTCGGCTCTGACCTGTGGATTTTCGGATGAGGGCAAACTGGTTGCGCCGGTTGAGTTTCTGGTGACGGGCAACCTGTCAGCATGTACAGAGGTTTTTCAGACCCATCTCCTCCCGTCTGTCATGATGGCATCGAACCGGATCGCATTACAACCTGAGCAATAGGACAAATATTCTCAACGCATCAGGTAATCTGAAATTCCCTGAATGGCAGGTATCCAGATCGTGCTCACCTCCTGGTATTAAGGGATGTGTTAAGGGCTGTCGTGAAATTTCCTTTCTTCTGTCGAAAACAAAGAAGCCCCGTTTAAATGAATAATAAGAAATGATGAAAACCTGAAAATGTCGTCAATTTTTCACTTGCTCAGTCACGTCTGCTTCTCATTTTTGATAAAAGTACAAAATCAGATATTTTACGTGATTGGTGGTATTTTGTACAAAACCTTCCCCTAAGCTAAATTGATCATTTGCTGCACACCCTTATCCCATAAGGCCTGAAGGGGTTATGCAAGAAAATCCTTATAAATCAGAAAGATGATCTTTTATTGTTAAAGCTTATAAATGTAAAGTTTTGTTACATTTTTTCATTTCCGATCTGGCAGGGAACGTTCCTACACTCCGGCTATTGGGTCTTATCCGAAATTTTTCATTTCAGACAAATGCTCAAAAATACAGTGTCGGCATGCTGGTGGATGGAATGGCGCCCGCTTTTTAGTTCCGGTATTTTTATTTACGTCGGATGACGCGAACCGGAAAGTTGTTCTGGCAGGGTAATTTTTTCTTATTTTATTTCTCACTGGCATTGACCGTTTCTATTACTCCATAGAACAGGGACAGCCATGTCTAACTCTTCCTTTCAGTCCGAAATCCCTAAAGCGCGTATTAATTTAAAACTTGATTTGCACACAGGTGGCGCGAGCAAGAAAACGGAGCTCCCCCTGAAATTGCTGGTGGCGGGCGACTTCAGTAATGGTCAGGAGTCTGCGCCCCTGTCTGAGCGCAAAAAAGTTGATTTGAATAAAAATAATTTCGATTCAGTGTTGTCCGAATATTCCCCAAACGTCAGTCTGACCGTTAAAAACACGCTTGCTGATGACGGCAGCGAAGACAACATAAGTCTCACCTTCCGGAGCATGAAAGATTTTACCCCAGAGCAGGTCTCCCGGCAAATCCCTCAGCTGAAGGCGATGCTGTCCATGCGCAATCTGCTTCGCGATTTAAAAGCGAACCTGCTGGACAACCAGGCTTTCCGTAAAGAGCTGGAAAAAATTCTGCTCGATCCGGCGTTAAGCGCAGAACTTCGCTCAGAGCTGTCTGCTCTGGCACCGAAACAGCCATAACGGTCACGATGATTTAACGGATTAATAAGGAAGATGCTGATGTCTGTAAAAAATGAGAATGCGGCTGGTGGCGAAAGCGTGGTGCTGGAACGTCCTGCTGCGGGCGGGGTTTATGCGTCCCTGTTTGAAAAAATCAACCTGAACCCGGTGTCCGAGCTGAGCGCGCTGGATATCTGGCAGGACGCGCAGGCGATGTCGGATGCAACGGCGGATGAACGTTTAACCGCGGGGATGCAGGTGTTCTTGGAGTGCCTGACCAAATCGGGCTCAAAAGTTGAAAAACTCGACAAAAACCTGATTGACCACCATATCGCGGAGCTGGACTACCAGATTAGCCGTCAGCTGGATGCGGTCATGCACAGCGAAGAGTTCCAGGCGGTAGAGAGCCTGTGGCGCGGCGTTAAATCATTGATTGATAAAGCGGATTTTCGCCAGAACGTAAAGGTGGAGCTGCTGGATATGTCCAAAGAAGACCTGCGTCAGGACTTCGAAGACAGCCCGGAAATCATCCAGAGCGGACTGTATAAACATACATATATTGATGAGTATGATACCCCGGGTGGTGAGCCGATTGCCGCACTGATTTCTGCCTACGAATTTGATGCGTCTGCGCAGGATGTTGCCCTGCTGCGCAATATTTCAAAAGTTTCCGCCGCTGCCCACATGCCGTTTATCGGCTCCGCTGGCCCGAAATTCTTCCTGAAAGACAGCATGGAGGAAGTGGCAGCCATCAAAGATATTGGTAACTACTTCGACCGTGCGGAGTACATCAAGTGGAAATCCTTCCGCGAGACGGACGATGCCCGCTATATCGGCCTCGTGATGCCGCGCGTGCTGGGTCGCCTGCCGTATGGCCCGGACACCGTGCCGGTGCGCAGCTTCAACTACGTTGAAGAAGTGAAGGGTCCGGATCATGACAAATACCTGTGGACCAACGCCTCGTTTGCCTTTGCATCCAACATGGTTCGCAGCTTTATTAATAACGGCTGGTGTGTACAAATTCGTGGCCCGCAGGCGGGTGGTGCCGTCCAGGACTTACCAATCCATCTGTATGACCTGGGCACCGGCAATCAGGTCAAGATCCCGTCAGAAGTGATGATCCCGGAAACCCGCGAATTTGAATTTGCCAACCTCGGTTTCATTCCGCTGTCCTACTACAAGAATCGCGATTACAGCTGCTTCTTCAGCGCTAACTCTACCCAGAAGCCGGCACTGTATGACACCGCGGATGCCACGGCCAACAGCCGTATCAACGCCCGTCTGCCGTACATTTTCCTGCTGTCCCGTATTGCGCATTACCTGAAGCTTATCCAGCGCGAAAATATTGGCACCACCAAAGACCGCCGTCTGCTGGAGCTCGAGCTCAACACTTGGGTGCGCAGCCTGGTGACCGAAATGACCGACCCTGGCGACGAGCTTCAGGCTTCCCACCCGCTGCGCGATGCGAAAGTGGTGGTGGAAGACATCGAAGACAACCCGGGTTTCTTCCGCGTGAAGCTGTATGCCGTGCCGCACTTCCAGGTGGAAGGGATGGACGTCAACCTGTCACTGGTTTCCCAGATGCCGAAAGCCAAATCGTAAGGCGAGGGGAAATCAGGGATGAAAATTCATCGTCCGTTATGGAACGAAGGGGCCCTACTGGCCCCGCAGCAGTTCCAGCAGCAGTCTGAGTGGGACGCACTTTCCCGGGCCGGTGTTGCCGCCCGTGGCAGTGCGTTCCCCTGGGGCGTCGGTCAGATAGAGCTGGATGAGGCGATGCTGGCCTCCGGTCGGGTCCAGGCGCAGTCGCTGCGTCTGTGGCTTCCGGATGACACGCTGGTTGATACCCGGTTCAGCGACCTGCCACCGGAGCCGCGGGAAATCGAGGCTCCGGCTTCTGCCGGTAATGGCCCGGTGACGGTGTATGTGGCGTTGCCGGTTATGCAGGCCGGGATCGTGAATGTGCAGTCTGACACGGTGCCGGCAGAGCGTCCGCTGCGCTATCGGGAAGCCTGGGAGACGATCGCCGATCGTTTCGGCCAGGAAGAAGAGTCGATGGCGGTGGCCCGCTTTAATCTGGCCTTTCGTTTCGGACATGAAGACAACGGTGCATGGGATACCTGCGCCGTTGCCCGTCTGTTACGGGACGGGCAGGGGGGCTGGCGTCAGGATCCGGATTTTATCCCGCCAATGGCGCTGTTCTCGGCCAGCCGTGGATTGTGTGAGCGACTGGCGCTGTTAAACCGTCAGCTGCGCTCACGCCGTCAGCGTCTGATGTCCATGCGCCGCGAGAGTAATGACCGGATGGCCGATTTTGCGGTCGCCGACGTGTCGCTGTTCTGGCTGCTCAATGCCCTGAACTCTCATGCCCGTGTGCTCTCGGAATATGAGCGCTTCCCGGACCGACATCCTGAGCAGGTCTGGGCGGAGCTGGCGCGTCTTGCCGGCAGTATGCTGACCTTCTCGCTGGAGCATGACCTGGATGCCATTCCGGGGTATAACCACCGCCTGCCTGAAAACACCTTCCCGCCATTGTTTGATCTCATCAGCGAACTGCTGGAAGCAAGCCTGCCGTCACGCGTGGTGGCAGTCAGAATGGACCGGATGGATCCGGAAACCTGGAAAGCGGTACTGCACGATATCCGTCTGCGTGATGAAGCCGATTTCTATCTGTCTGTTCGTTCTAACCAGCCTGCCTGGCAGATTGCCGAACGTTTTGCGGAAGTCTGTATTGCCGGAGCCCCGGCAAATGTAGGTGAGGTCTCGGGCGTGGCCGTGGAAGGGATCGGCCTGATTGCGCTCAGCCGCGTACCAGCTGCACTGCCGGTACGTCTGGAGAATCAGTATTTTGTGCTGGATATGGAGAGCGATGCCGCGCGTGAAATGCTCGATCAGGGGGTTTGTGTGTTCTACGTTCCGTCCGTGCTTGGTGAGCTGGAGCTGGAACTGTTTGCGGTGCTGCGCTCATGAAAAAAGACACCGATATTGATGCCCTGATGGCTGAAACCTGGCTCACCGTGGCGCAGTTGCGTCACGGTGGTGAGGTCACCGATGGCCCGGCGCTTTACGCTGCCTGTAAAGGGCAGGTGGACAGCGTGCGGGAAGCGCTGGAGCGTGCTGGGTATGACAGTGAAAGCATTGATCACATCACCTATGCCCAGTGCGCCCTGCTGGATGAAACCGTCCTGAACCGCAAGCCTGTAGATAAGTCGCCTGCATTCGGGGCCGGTAAGCTGCCGTCGCCAGTGGCTGAAGAAGCAGACACCACTCCGGTCGTCACGCTGGATGCGGCCCAGAAAGCCTGGCGTTCAGCGCCGTTACAGACCGTCTACTTCGGCACCCTGCGTGCCGGTGGTGCGCTGTACGACCGTATCGCAGAAGTGTTGCGCCAGCCAGCTCCGGAGCCTGCGGTGCTGACGTGCTACCAGCGGGTACTGGCGCTGGGATTCCAGGGGCAGTACAGCCTGTCCGGGGTGGGGCAATCCCGTCGTGATGAGGTGATCGCTGCACTTAATGAACGCGTCCCGGCGCTGGAAATTGCTGCCTCCCTGGTGGTGCACAAAACCGGACGACGTCGCTACAACCTGCTGCGCTCGGTCTGGTTCTGGATTGTGCTGGCCGTCGTGCTGACCGGTGCGGTGTGGCTGGGTGGTCATCTCTGGCTGCAGGACCTGCTGCACCAGCAACTGCCGGAGCTGCGCTGATGGGAGGACGAACGCTTGCCCGTGCGGCGTTACCGGTGCTGGTTTGTCTGGCTGCCGTGCTGTGGCTGGTATGGGGCTTTCTGGCCTGGGGGGGAACAGGTAAATCACTGCTGACGCTGGCGGCGCTGCTGGTTTGCGGGTGGATAATCCTCCGACGTTACCGTCACCTGCAGCCGGCTCAGCAGGTGGAGAATGCCGGTGACTTTCCACCGGAAGATCATACCGGACCGGTGGTGCTGGTCTGCGGGGATGTGGATGACAACATGTTCGCGCCGGGACCTTTCCGACGCACGACCCAGGGCTGGTACCTCCGGGTGGCAGAGCTGACTGAGCTGATGACGCTGGCCACCCGTTTGCTGGCTCGCTCCCCGGTAATGGCTGGTCAGCTGTCGGTGATGTACCGCTGCCTGCCGGACAGCCATGACGACGAGGCGCAGCTGCGGGCGTCCCTGAAAGCACTGCGCCTGCAGGTGAAGCAGCTTCGCGGACTGACCGGGTATGACGTTCCGGTGGTGCTGAATGCAGAATTCAGTGGCCCGGAGACGCCGTGGATAGTGGTACGGGGTACGACGTCTCTGGTGTGCCCGGAAGACGAACCGGCGATGACGCTCAGTGAGTGGCAGCGTACGGCACAGACTGCCACCGTTCAGCCGTTTCTCACCCAGGCCACCGCGATGCTTCACTCGGTCATGCTGGATGAACTGGGCAAATCCGACCGACTGTGTCCGGCGATACGCCCGTTTGCCGTCACACTGCGTCTGGGGCTGATACAGACTGCTGCCAGCGCTCTGTGGTCGCAGTGGCTGTTCCGCCTGACCCGCATTTCTCCTGCGATCCGTGTCTGTGCGCATGAGCAGCGCTGGCATTTTGCCGATCCGGTGTTGCCGCTGCTGATACCGTACACCACACCGTTACAGGGCGGTAAAACCGGACGTCGGGTGGTGGTGGTCCTGATGCTGTGCGCACTCGGTGCCCTCGCGCTGTCTGTTATGCATAACCAGACCCTCATCCGCCGGGTGGCTGCCGATCTGCACCGCTGGCAGGCCATTCCGATGGATCACTACGCGCCGAAAGCCCGGTCGCTGCACGCCCTGCAGCAGGATGCATTGCTACTGGAGCGCTGGCAGCGTCAGGGGGTTCCGCAACGCTATGGTCTGGGGCTGTATCCGGGCGAACGCCTGTGGCTCGCGGTTCAGCAGACGATTGATACGTATGTGCCACCGCCGCTGCCACCGAAGCCGAAACCCAGACCGGTACCGAAGATTATTCGTCTCGACAGCATGTCGCTGTTCGATTCCGGCAAGTCCGTGTTGAAGAGCGGTTCGACCAAAATGCTGGTCAATTCCCTGGTGGGGATCAAGGCCAAACCGGGTTGGCTGATTGTGGTCAGTGGTTACACCGACAACACCGGTAACCCGGAACTGAATCAGACGCTGTCTCTGAAGCGTGCTGAGTCGGTACGTAACTGGATGCGGGATACCGGTGATGTGCCGGAAAGCTGTTTTGCGGTGCAGGGCTATGGCGAAAGCCGTCCCGTCGCAACCAATGACACCCCGGAAGGGCGTACGCTCAACCGTCGTGTCGAAATCAGTCTGGTACCGCAGGCCGACGCCTGCCAGATACCGGGCAAACCCTCAGCGTCATCGCAGGATGATGACGCATCACAACACAATGGAGAGTAATTCCATGGCAATTCCTGTTTATCTCTGGCTGAAAGACGATGGCGGCGCGGACATTAAAGGGTCTGTTGACGTTCAGGATCGTGATGGCAGCATCGAAGTGGTGGCGCAGGAGCATAACCTGTATATCCCGACCGATAACAACACCGGCAAGCTGACCGGTACGCGTATCCACACGCCGTTCAAATTCACCAAAGAAATCGACTCCTCCAGCCCGTACCTTTACAAGGCGGTGACCACCGGTCAGACCCTGAAGTCTGCGGAATTCAAGTGGTACAAAATCAACGACGCAGGTCAGGAAGTCGAGTACTTCAACACGAAGTTAGAAAACGTGAAAGTGGTGAAAGTGAATCCGGTCATGCATGACATCAAGGATCCTTCTTACGAGAAGCACAACCACCTTGAGCAGATCGAGCTGCGCTACGAAAAAATCACCTGGACCTACAAAGACGGCAACATTATTCATTCCGATTCCTGGAACGAACGCGCCACCGCGTAAGTCACGAGCGGACGGAGTCTCTCTGTCCGCTTTTTTGTTTTGCATAACGCCTGCCTCGCGGACGTTCTGCAAAGCAGCCATACATTTTATCAGCACTGACCTTATGGGCATCGGGTAACGGCCAGGGGCGGTAGCGTGTCAAAAAGAGAGGGAATGAAATCCATGGAAAATCCAGCCGTTCTGTTACGCCGCCTGAATCCTTACTGTGCCCGTGCGATGGAAGGGGCGGCCTCGCTCTGCCAGACCCGTGCGCATGCGGAAATCCTGCCTGAGCACTGGCTGCTGAAGCTGCTTGAGCAGGGTGAAGGTGACCTGACGGTGCTCGCCCGTCGCTACGAGTGGGATATGGATGCGCTGTGGCAGGATTTGCTCGGCTGGCTGGATAATCAACCGCGCTCGGTGCGCCACCGCCCACAGCTCTCGGAAAACATTCAGATGCTGATGCAGGAAGCCTGGTTGCTGGCCTCTCTCAATGGTGAAGAGCACATTCGCGGCATTCATCTGCTGATGGCCCTGACCGGTAAACCGAAACTGCTGCGTTGTGACGGTCTGTGGCCGATGCTGACCCTGGCACAAAGTCAGCTGGAGCGTCTGCGTCCACTGCTGGATGCGCAGTCGGACGAACGTCCGGAAGTGCAGCAGGAAGCGGAACTGGCCAACACGGGTGACGATGTGGAAATGGTCGGCCGTCCGGTCGGTGCCAGTGATAACACAACCATAAAGGACGGTGAACTGTCACCGGCACTGCAGAACGCGCTGGATAAGTTCACCCTCGACGTCACCGCCAAAGCCAGAGAGGGCAAGATTGACCCGGTGTTTGGTCGCGACACCGAAATCCGCCAGATGGTGGATATTCTCTCCCGCCGCCGCAAAAACAACCCGATCCTGGTCGGTGAGCCGGGCGTCGGTAAAACCGCCCTGGTGGAAGGACTGGCGCTACGCATCTCAGAAGGCAACGTGCCGGAAAGCCTGAAAACCGTTATGCTGCGAACTCTGGACCTCGGTCTGCTGCAGGCGGGCGCGGGCGTAAAAGGTGAGTTCGAACAGCGCTTTAAAAACGTGATTGATGCCGTGCAGCAGTCACCTGTGCCGATTTTGCTGTTTATCGACGAAGCGCACACCATTATCGGGGCGGGCAACCAGGCGGGCGGCGCAGATGCGGCCAACCTGCTGAAACCTGCTCTTGCACGTGGTGAACTGCGTACCATTGCCGCCACCACCTGGTCTGAATACAAGCAGTACTTCGAGCGTGATGCTGCGCTGGAGCGTCGCTTCCAGATGGTGAAGGTGGACGAGCCGGACGATGATACCGCCTGCCTGATGCTGCGCGGCCTGAAATCCCGCTACGCCGAACACCACGGCGTGCACATCACTGACGATGCAGTACGCGCCGCCGTTACGCTTTCACGCCGCTATCTGACGGGCCGCCAATTGCCGGACAAAGCCGTTGATCTGCTGGATACCGCCAGTGCCCGCGTGAGGATGAGCCTCGACACGGTACCGGAGGCACTGACCCAGTACCGTGCGCAGCTCACCTCGCTTGAAATCGAAAAGCAGGCCCTGCTGGAAGACATCGCGCTGGGCAGCAACCAGCACGGCGAACGTCTGGCGGCGATTGAACAGCAGCAGAACGACCTGATTGTCGAACTCGATATTCTGGAGAGTCAGTATGGTCGCGAGCTGAGCCTGACGGAACAGCTGCTCGAAGTGCGCCAGGACATCAGCCGCCAGGCCGATATCACCACTCTGCAAAACCAGCTGTCGGCGCTGCAGGGCAACTCACCGCTGCTCTCTATGGATGTGGACACCCGAACCGTGGCGAACGTGATTGCCGACTGGACCGGCGTGCCGCTCTCCTCGCTGATGAAGGACGAACAGACCGAACTGCTGACCCTGGAAGCTGAAATCGGTAAGCGCGTGGTCGGT
This sequence comes from Mixta tenebrionis, assembly GCF_006517625.1. GTDB lineage: Bacteria > Pseudomonadota > Gammaproteobacteria > Enterobacterales > Enterobacteriaceae > Mixta > Mixta tenebrionis. The sequence continues at coordinate 266,579 of NZ_VHQI01000007.1, forward strand.
CAGGAAGCGGCGCTGAATGCTATTGCCCGGCGTCTGCGTGCGGCCAAAACCGGCCTGACGTCTGAGAACGGTCCTCAGGGCGTGTTCCTGCTGGTCGGCCCAAGCGGCGTGGGTAAAACCGAGAGTGCGCTGGCGCTGGCGGATGTGCTGTACGGCGGTGAAAAATCCCTTATCACCATCAACCTCTCCGAATACCAGGAGCCACATACCGTTTCCCAACTGAAAGGTTCCCCGCCGGGGTATGTGGGTTACGGCCAGGGCGGTATTCTGACCGAGGCGGTACGAAAACGTCCGTACAGCGTGGTGCTGCTTGATGAGGTGGAAAAAGCGCACCGCGACGTGATGAACCTGTTCTATCAGGTTTTCGACCGCGGCTTTATGCGCGACGGCGAAGGACGTGAAATCGACTTCCGCAATACCGTCATTCTGATGACCTCCAACCTCGGCAGCGACCACATTATGCAGCTGCTGGATGAACAGCCGGACGCCAGCGAAGGTGATCTCCATGAACTGCTGCGCCCGATCCTGCGCGATCACTTCCAGCCCGCGCTGCTGGCCCGTTTCCAGACCGTGATTTACCGCCCGCTGGCGGAAGCGGCGATGCGCACCATTGTGGAAATGAAACTCGACCAGGTGAGCAAGCGCTTACAGCGTCACTACGGCTTGACAACACACATCGGTGACAGTCTCTACGATACGCTAACCGCTGCCTGTCTGCTGCCGGATACCGGGGCACGTAATGTTGACAGCCTGCTCAACCAGCAAATCCTGCCGGTACTGAGTCAGCAGCTGCTCACTCACATGGCTGCGAAGCAAAAACCGCACAGTCTGACGCTTGGCTGGGATGAGGAAGAGGGCATCGTGCTGGAGTTTGATGCCGAGCAGAATACCCAACAGGAGGTGAACGATGACTGAACGCTTAAGCAGCCTGGCGCAGAAGGCGACTGATGAAGCCCTGGGTCTGTCACGCTACCGGGTGGATGTGCATGAGTGTCCGCATTTCCTGGACGTGCTGCGCTTTCGGGCCAGCGAATCACTCAGCCAGCCGTGGCGTTACGAGGTCACCGTTACCTGTGCGGCAAGTATTGCCAGCAGTGAAGTCATGTTGAAACCGGCATCCTTCACCTTCCAGACACCTTTGTTTGATGGTACGCCAGCGGTGCCGGTACGCACAGTATACGGCGTGGTGGATACATTCCGTCGGATCTCGATGTCAGGGGATGAAATCACCTATGCCCTGCGCATCGTGCCGCGTATAGCCCTGATGCAGCACACTCATCGCAGCGAAGTGTATCTGAATCAGTCGGTGCCGGAAGTGGTGGAGCAAATTCTCCGCTCCCATGGTCTCGAAGGGGCGGACTTTGAGTTTCGCCAGTTGCAGCATTATCCGGTCCGTGAACTGATCACCCAGTGGCGCGAGACGGATCTCGAATTTATCCAGCGCCTGCTGGCGGAAGTGGGCATTTTCTGGCGTTTTGAGATGGACAGCCGCATTGAACAGGATGTGGTGATTTTCCAGGACAGCCAGATGCAGTATCAGTTTGGCGTAAAACTCCCGGTGATCCCGCCCTCACGCACCAGTGATAACGGTCAGGAGAGCGTCTGGGATATCAGCCCGGAAGACCATGTGGTCACCGGAAGTGTGGCGAACCGCGACTATAACTACCGTGAAGCGCTGACGCCGCAGGACAGTTCGGCGACCGTCCGCCAGGAAGGCGGGGCCACCACCGGCGAGACCTACCACTACGCGGAGCCGTTTTTGAGTGAAGGGGATGCAGACACCCCGGAAGGCGGTGCCTGGTTTGCCCGTCTCCGTCATGAGCGCGCACTCAACGCACAACAGCTTGTCACCGGGCGTTCCAGTAGTCCGGTTCTGGCCCCCGGCGAAGTGCTGGAAGCCCAGGGCAATGTCCCTGAATCGCTGAAAGATGGCATTGTCATCACCGGTGTTCATACCTCCGGGGCACGCGATAAAGGTTTTCAGCTGCGCTTCACGGGGATCCCTTACAGCGAAACCGTCTGCTATCGCCCGGCACTGTTGAAGCGTCCGGTTGTCGCCGGTACGTTACCTGCCCGGGTGGAAAGCGACGAGAAGGGCGACACTTATGCGTATCTGGACAACCAGGGCCGTTACCGGGTTCGTCTTGATTTTGACCGCAGTGAGACGGAGCAGGGATACGCCTACCTCTGGCTGCGAATGGCCAAACCCTATGCCGGAGACACCTACGGCTTTCACTCACCGCTGCTCGATGGGACTGAAGTCTCCGTGATGTTTGACAGCGGTGATCCGGACAGGCCCTACATCGCCCACGCCCAGCATGATTCTGAACACCCGGATCACGTCACCCGCGACAATTACACGCGAAACGTCTGGCGCACGGCGGGGGATAACAAACTTCGCCTGGAAGATAAGCGTCAGGAAGAGCATTTCAAGCTCGCCACCCCGTTTGGTAAGACCCAATTAAATGGTGGTCACGTCGTGGACAACCAGCGTGAGCAGCGCGGGACCGGTTTTGAGCTGCGTACCGATGAATTCGGGGCGCTGCGTGCAGGACGGGGAATGTTCCTGACCGCAGATGCACAGCCGGCAGCGCAGGGAAAAGTGCTGGACATGGCACCGGCTATTGAACGCCTGAACCAGTCAGCAGCAGAAATGAAGCGGCTCAATCTTCTCGCGCAGCAGGCTCAGGCGCTCACCTGTGACCTGGAAACCCAGAACAGCCTGCTGGAAAACCGTCTGAGAGACCTCCAGTCAGCTGCACTGTTGGGGAGTGCGCCGCAGGGCGTTGCTTTCACATCGGGTGAGCACCTTCAGATGACGAGTAAACATAACACCATCCTGAGTGCGGGTCAGCATCTCGATATGGGGGCGATGAAGAACATCACGCTGTCCGCCAGCGAGTCTGTCGGGCTTTTTGCTCATCAGTCCGGGGCGAAGATGATTGCTAATCAGGGTGATGTTGAAATCCGCGCAGAGGCGAGTTCGATGGAGATGACATCGGAGCTGCTGTTTACCATCAGCAGTAACAAGGATGAACTGCTCATCAGTGCGCCTAAACTGCGACTTAACGGCGGCGGCTCCAGTATCACGCTGGACAACGGCGGCATTCTGGAAGAAACCCCGGGGGATTACCTGGTCAAATCTGCGCATTATCGCTCACCGATGGCGGGTGGCAGCATGGACATTACGCCGCCTAAGTTTAGCCAGACAAACGCCAGCGTGACGCCGCCCAAAACACGTAATATCCCTTCACGTTAAGGATAACCGAAATGAAGATCTGTTTTCCTGCCCGAAAAGCGAATGGTGAGCAGTACACCACAGTGGATGACATGATGCAGCCGCTCTGTCAGGAGCCGCATGGCTCCTGGCTGGCCGGAACAAATAACATGTGGCACGGCGGGATCCACATCACCAGCAAGAGCGCCCCGGGTTCCGTGCTGACAAGCGAGACGGCAGACACGGCGGTACCGCTTCAGTTTATGGCGGGCGGTGAAGTGGTGGCCTGGCGTATTAATCAGGACTATCTGACCGGTAAATACATCAATAACCCGCTGCAGTATTCCAGTACGTTTGTGCTGGTCAAATCGACCTGTACCCCCGATCCCGAAAAGAAGGACAACAGCCTCGATTTTTACGCGCTGTATATCGGGCTTGCTCCGCTGTCTGCCTTTCCGGAGCACAAGCTGTATCAGGTTACTGACAAGGGGGACGGGCTGAGTCAGCGTGAATACACCGGCCAGGAAAAAGACGGAGATAAGGCACCGGTTGCGAAGAATAAACTGAAAACGGGCGACTGCGTCATTGTGCTGCGTGAGATCACTTTCGATCTGAAGGGGCAGACACAGACGTTCGGGCTTGCCCGGATGCTGAACAGCAAATCCGAAATGATCGGCGGGGCGTTCTGGATGGCGCTTGACCCGCAATATGTGACCCCCGCAGGTGAGCAGAGAGCGCACTTGCCAGCCTGGATGCAGCAGGCGGTTGCACAGGGCACATTTGATACCGTTGTTAAACCTGCAACCAGACTGGAGGTTGCAGCAGGTGATGCTGTGGGCTACCTTGCGGAAGACATTGCCCCCTGCGACTTACACGGTGTGGAGAAAAGTGCGTTCGTACACATTGAAGTGCTCAGCACCGACAGCCGGATGATCGACTTTCTCAGCAATAAGGCACAGGTGAAGAGCGGCCCGAAATACGTTTATATCCACCCGGAAAGTTTCATTTATAGCCGTTCCGGCGATAACTTCACCCAAACCAAAGGACAGGTGAAGAAAGATATTCACAAAATTATGGTGCAGGATAAATGCCATCCGTTCAAAGACAGCAGTGGCAAGCGCTGGTTTGATATCGGGGACGGGGCCTGGCTCAGCGAAGACGATGTCGATGCGGATATCGGCCAGTACGACCTGGATAAACTGGGCTTTAAAGCATTTGAAGAGCCGTCCACATCCGATATGACGAAATCCCTGCATGAAGGCTGGATTAAAGACGGGTTTACCAGAATTGCAGAGTGGGTACGCCCTGAGCGTGGTATCCGGGAAAAACAGGTCTCTGACTACTACAAAGCCCTGCTGCGGAAAATGGACAGCGATAACAGTGGCGACCTTTCCGGCGAAGAACTGCGTCATGCGGTTAATTACGCGGAGCTGGATGTCAGGGATATTGCGGCGCGAATGGTGGTCAGACACGACAGTGAATGGTTCGGTGGCAGCAGCCATCATCGATGGAGAACGTTTTTAAAACAGTTGGATCCCCTCTGTGTCAGCTATGTCAGACAGTGGTTTGACGACATGGAATGGATGAGCAAGGTGGAGGGATTCAGCAGTGGGGAACCTGTCTGGCATATGCATCCGGTGATTTTTTTGAATGCGCTTTCTGATGGCGAGGAAATGATCACCTACGAGCAATTAAAAGCAATGCTTCCTGCCGACAAAGAAAAATATGTACAGATTTATCTTGAACCTCTAAATGAAACAATGAAGCTGTTTGAAATAAATACCCCTTTGAGAAAAGCGCATTTTATGGCGCAGATCCTTCATGAAACTGGCTTCTTTAAATATACTGAAGAAACTGCATCAGGAAAAGCCTACGAAGGTCGTAGTGATTTAGGTAACAATCAAGCTGGAGATGGTCCCTTGTTTAAAGGGAGGGGGTTATTACAAATTACAGGCCGTGATAATTATACAAAATGTCAGCGGTATCTAAGAACCAAACTTAACGACAACTCATTCGATATAACATCAACAACAGCTAAGGCTAGCCACCTTTCAAACAACCCAAGGTATGCGGCATTAGCATCTGGTTACTTTTGGAGATACATAAAACCTAAGTTAAACAGTTCGGCTGATAAAGATGACATATACTGGGTGTCAGTTTATGTTAATGGCTGGGCTGTACAAAAGAAACCTTATTATCCTGACAAAGCTAAAGAACCGAACCACATGGATGATCGAGTGGCAAAACTATCGATAGCTAAGAATGCATTTGGTCTGGAGTGATTGAAATGAAAAAAATACTATTATTGTCTGTTTGTGTGTTTTCTTTTTTTTGCAATGCATCCGAAGAAGTTAATGCTGAATATACTATAACTTCCTTATATAACGGCACAATAGGGAAAAGTAACATCACAATGAGCCTTACTGCATCCAGCGGGACGTATTCTGGTGTTTATATTTATAATAAATTCAAGAAAAACATATTGCTAAACGGAACGTCCTCTGCCGACTCGGTTGTATTGAATGAGAAAGTAGGTGAAAGTACAGCAGTGATAACGCTCAAACCTACAGTAGATGGATACAAAGGTCAGTGGTGTGGGAAAAAATGTCTTCCTATAACCCTTTTAACTCATGATTCATTTAAAGACGGTCTGTTGAGTGGTGTAAAAATATCTGATTCTGAGAATGGTGGTTCCGAACTGAAGTTGGAATTCAATGGTAAAGTTGAAAATATATCCTTGCCGGAATCTATTGACACTCCTACCATCGATTTTATAGATGTTAGTGGTGATGGTTTTTATGACGTAATTGCCAGGACTGATCACAGGCCAAATAATGGGAGTCAGAGTGTGTATATTTCAACCAATAAAGGCTTTGTGGAGCAGAAGTTATTAAGCGGCGTAAATGGTACGTTGACATACAGACCATTCACTAAAAATATAGTGTTTGATTCAAAGGATGATTGCTGCGAGAAGTATAGCAAAGCTATTTACTCATTCGACAATGACAAGCTTGTTAAAATTAATGATATGTCTTTTGATTATTCAAACGATAAAGGTCATTCTGAAAATGGTAGTGAAGTTTCAAAATCCATGTTTGAGTCTTATTGACTATAAATAATATCAAGGGAAGTATATGCAAGGAATAATCCGGTTAGGCGATAAAACCACTCACGGTGGTGCAGTGCTGTCCTGCTCAACAACCATGTTCTTCGGTGATATCGGCGTAGCTCGCAAAGGTGATCGTGTTTCCTGCCCTGAGCATGGCGACACCACAATCGTCGAAGGTCACCCAAATTATCGCGATCGGGGTGTCCCTGTGGCGTTCCACGGCCACAAGTGTGGCTGTGGCTGCACGCTTATCAGCTCACTGCCCAATGCCCTGGTGGGCTAAACGTGCCGGTTGAACTTGAGCGCATTCCCGCGCAGGAGAAACTGCCGCCCCGTCCGCGTTTTAAACGCTGGCTGCTCCTGGGTATTGTGATGCTGCTGGCAGGGACTGCGGCCACCTTCCCTTTATGGAAAAGCGAGCGCGCTGGTGCAGCTTTTTGGGGGCTGGCAACAGGATTGCCTGTCGTGTTGTGGGGCTTACTGGTTGTCGGGCGCTATTTTGGCTACGTGCTCCTTCGTGACCGTTGTGAAAGAAAAAACGCCACAACCGCTGCCCGGTACCGCGCAGACGTTGAGCGCGGGCAGCGCTTTGCCTGGCTTATCGGTGAAGGCCTGATTAACGGGTTGGGGTCTGCCAGTCTGATGACGCATGAGGCTGTGTTAGCCAAAAAGCCCCTGATGATGCCCTGCGAACCCGTTAATGGTGGCAACCCGGTTCGTCACCGGGCGCTGGCCGCTACCGGAGAGATGACTGACCGGGAAGCGCATTATTTTCAGGAGGTAATCGCCCATGTCCGGAATCTGGTGGCGTTGCTCCCTCCGACGCTGACCTGCTATCTGGCGGTGGATACCGGTGAACAGTTTTCGACACTGCCGTCGCTCCTGCAAAAAAGCGTTACTCATCCACTGGTGCGCATTCGCGACCTGACGGGGCTGGAAATCCTCGACTACTGGCTGGACTGCCATTATGACCGTGCTGCTGCGTTACTGGTGGTCAGCGCTCAGCTTTACGAACACCCGCCAGAGGACAGTGGCGAGGCCATTTCCGTGTTACTGCTGACCAACTGCCGTCTGAAGGATATCCCGGACGTGTCAGTCAAAGTTCACCGGCCGCAGATATGTCGCGATGGCAATCTGAATCTGGCATTTGAGCGCGTCATGATGTGGTCAGGGCTTGATAAAACCAGTCTGAAGCGGGCCTGGACCAGCGGCGGTCAGATGGCCTCCGGCGATATCTTCAGCAAGGCCCGGGAGGCACATGCCCCGGGGCTTAAAGCCGATAAAATTACCCATATTGATACGGTTGTCGGGTTTGCGGGTGTTGCCGCTCCCTGGCAGGCGTTACAGCTGGCGACCCGTCAGTGTTTGAGCGACAGCGAAGCTCAGCTAATTGTCACCGAACTTTCAGAAGACAACCGACAACTCTGTATTGTCACCCCGGAATAACTCTCAAGGGATTGCTCTCCTCCGTTATGAAAATCGCATCCACTTTTCTCCTTACGCTGCTCCTGGGCGTGTTATCTGTCTGCCTTATTGGCGGCGTACTCTGGTTCTGGCCGGAGTGGGTCAGGGACACCTTCAACATCGGGCCGTTCAGTACGACCGGCATAGTGATTATCAGCCTGCTGCAGATGCTGACAGCATTGATTATCGGCTGGGTGCTTGAAACCGTATTCACCAGGAATGGTGAGAAACAGGGAAAGCTGGATGTGGTCGCCTTCGGACAGCAGGCTGCTGCATCCCAGCCTGAAGCAAAACATACCGACGCGGACACCTCCCGGTTTGTGGCAGAGACTCTGGTCGATCACCTGCGTCTGCGCTACCGTCGCCGCTGGAAAGCGAAAGTGCGTCTGCTGCTGGTACAGGGTACCGACAGCGATATCGAAAAGGTGGTACCGGGTCTTAAGCGCGATCACTGGCAGGAAAGTGACGGGGTGGTGCTTATTTACGGCGGTCTGGCGGAAAGCGTGCCGGATGATGAGTTCCTGTCCGTGCTGAAAGCAGTGCGACCACAGCGTCCGCTGGATGGCGTGGTGCAGGTAATGAACACGGCTGCACTGCCCGATACGGCGAAGCAGGACACGCTGGTGCGTGTACGTCAGAAAACCGATACGTTGTTGGGCTGGCAGCTGCCGGTCTGGCTGTGGCTTATCCGGGAAGATACCTGGGCCCATGACGGGGAAGGTGTGCCCCCAACCGGCGCGTTGTTTGGTCCGGGCGCAACAACGGAAGAGACCCGCGAGACACTCACCACACTGTCGTCAGAATTGCAGACGCCCGGCGTGGCAGCATTGCTGGAGAATTCACAGCATCACTGGCTGCTGAGTCTGTCAAAAGCCCTGCGTGGCTCGCTATGGCGCTCCCTGGTCCCGCTGCTGGCCACGCTTATGTCGGGGCCGGCCCCTTACCGTCTGCGTGGGGTGATGTTCAGCCCGGCATTGCCGGGAACCGAAACAGTACCGCATGCGCGCCTGTCACCGGCAGTCTGGCAGGAACTTGAGAATGACAGCCTGCAGGTGCATACCCGTAAAATCGGTTTCCACTGGCAGAAAGTGCTGCGCCTGGTGCTGCTGGGGCTGGTTCTGCTCTGGGGCGCAGGTACGCTGCTGTCCCTGTCCGTTAACCGCACCCAAATCTGGCTGGCGCAGGATACGGCCCGGGTTGCCGCTGACACAAAACAGCCTCTGCCGGAGCGCCTGCGTAACCAGCTTGCGCTTCAACAGACTATTGCCCGCCTGCAGAACCGCGAAGTGCACGGTGCGCCGTGGTACACCCGCTTTGGCCTGAACCAGGACAGCGACACGCTGAAGATGCTCTGGCCACTGTACGCCCGTAACAACCAGACGCTGATGCGTGATGCGCTGGCCGAAGAGCTTCACCGCCAGCTCAATGCCTTTGTGCAACTGCCGCCGGCAAGCGATGCGCGTACGTCTGCGACCCAAAAAACCTATAACCTGCTGAAAGGCTACCTGATGCTGGCCCGTCCCGATAAAGCAGATGCGAACTGGCTGGCCGGCAATATGCTGAAAGCCTGGCCGCACCGCAGCGGTGTGCCGGACAGCGTGTGGCAGACACAGGCCCCGAAACTGCTCGGCTTTTGGGCGCAGAACTTACCGGCACACCCGGAGTGGAAAACTACCCCCGACCGCAAACTGGTGGGTACGGTGCGCCAGATTTTGCTCAAGCAGATTGGTCAGCGTAATGCCGAATCCGGTCTGTATCAGGAGATGCTCGGGCGCATTGCGCGCAACTGGCCGGATTTAACCCTCGCGGACATGACCGGCGATACGGACGCCTCATCTCTGTTCTCCTCGGAAGAAGTGGTGCCGGGGATGTTCACCCGCCAGGCCTGGGAAGAACAGGTGCAGGATGCGATTGATGAGGTGGTGAAAACCCGCCGCGATGAAATCGACTGGGTGCTTACTGATAAAACCCATCAGCCGGGCAGTGATGTGTCACCGGAAGCGCTTAAACTGCGTCTGACGGAACGCTATTTCACCGATTTTGGTAACGCCTGGCTCAACATGGCCAACAGTATCCAGTGGCATGAAGCCGCCTCGCTCTCCGAAGCGATTGCCCAGTTGAACCTGCTGGCGGATGTGCGCCAGTCACCTCTGGTGGCGCTGATGAATACCCTTGCCTGGCAGGGGCAGACGGGTGCCAAAGGAGAAGCCCTGGCTGACACCCTGGTGGACTCGGCGAAAAAACTGGTCGTTCGTCAGAAGAGTGCAAAACAGTTTATTGAGCAGGCTCAGGGGCCTAAAGGTCCGCTGGACGGTGTGTTTGGCCCCCTGACCAGCCTGATGGCCGGTAAGGACGGCACCGGGCGTAACGGTAACCTCAGCTTCCAGTCGTGGCTGGCCCGCGTGACTCAGGTGCGGCTCAAACTCCAGCAGGTGACCAGTGCCCCCGATCCGCAGGCGATGGCGCAGATGCTGGCCCAGACCGTCTTCCAGGGTAAAGCTATCGATCTGACCGACACCCGTGACTACGGCAGTCTGGTGGCGGCAAGTCTTGGCCAGGAATGGAACGGCTTCGGGCAGGCGCTGTTTGTGCAGCCACTCGATCTGGCCTGGCGTCAGGTGCTGGCGCCAGTTGCAGGCAGCCTCAACGCCCGCTGGCAGAGCACCATTGTTTCACAGTGGAATACCGCCTTTGCCGGACGCTATCCGTTCAAGGCCACCGGCAGCGATGCTTCTCTGCCACTGCTGGCCCAGTTCCTGCGCAGCGACTCCGGGCGTATCGCAGCATTTATCAAAACTAACCTTGGCGGCATCCTCCATCAGGAAGGCAGCCACTGGGTGGTGGATCCGGCTGCCAGTCAGGGAATGAGTATCAGCCCCGCATTTCTTGCCGCTATCAATAAGCTGGCCGATATCTCGGATATCGTCTTTGCCCAGGGCGATGCCGGTGTGCATTTCGAGCTGATGGCCCGCCCGTCGCGCGATGTGGCCCGCACCCAGCTGACGCTGGATGGTCAGAAACTGGATTACTTCAACCAGATGGAAAGCTGGCAGAGTTTCACCTGGCCGGGTAATACGTATTACCCCGGTGTGGACCTGAGCTGGCGTTCAGTGAACACCGAAATGCGCCTGTATGAAAGCAACCAGGGGAACTGGGGCTTTATCCGCCTGCTGGATAAGGCGCTGCTCACTCCGCTCGACAGCAGCCGCACCCAGCTGGTGTGGATCACCCCGGACGGTAATCCGCTGAAATTCATTATGCGCAGCGAACTCGGTGACGGGCCACTGGCGTTACTTAAACTGCAGGGCTTCAGCCTGCCGCAGACCATTTTTTCCGTGGGCGCGACTGACGGCTCACTGACCCTTGCCGGAGACGAATAAATGGCGACGGCAGAAACGCTCCTGACCCTGTGTCTTCCGGATGTGGACCAGCGTACCGCACTGCTCGCTAAGAGCCGGGAAAGCCTCTCTCTGTGGTCGCCGTGGCTGACACCACTCCCGACCGGTAATGGAGCCGGGGACGACCCGACCTATGAGGATGATTTCCAGCTGATGCGCGAGGAGATCAACAAGCTTTCCGGCACTGATACCGACGTACTCTGCTGCCTGGCGGAAAGCATTCTGACCCGACATGCCCGCGATATCCGGGTGGTGACCTGGTATGCATGGGCCCGCCTGCAGCGTGACGGCGATGCGGGTCTGACCGATGGCGTCCTGCTGCTGACGGCCATGCTGGAGCAGGCGGGGCAACACAGCCATCCGCAGCGCAGTACCGCCAGGCTGGCAGCACTCGACTGGCTGAACAGTGAGAAAGTGCTGGATGCATTCTCACGCTGGCCGGACGTGACGCGGGAAGAGACCGCCAGAACGGCGGCGGCCCTGTGCCTGCTGGAGCCCGCGCTGGAAAAATTGCCGGAGACTGAACGCCCTTCGTTTAGCGGTCTGCTGCGCACACTGGAAACCCGCCTTGCCGGTAGTGGTGGGCTGGATACGCCGGTGGCTTCATCCGGCCCGGACTGCACAGGTGAAGGCACACACAGCACACCGACGTCGGTTACCGCAGTGCCGGAAACCGCGGCCGTCAAATCGGAAGTGGAGCTGGTCCGTCAACTGCGCGTACTGTCCGGCTGGGTGGTCGATCAGCCTCAGGGCTGGCTTGCCGCCCACCGGATGATGAAAGCCGCCCGCTGGGACCTGGTGACGCAACTGCCGGCGCTCGATGCGAGCGGCCGGACACGCCTGCTGCCACCAAAAGCTGACTACCGCGCCCAGCTTAAACGCCTGTATCTGCAACAAAGCTGGACCGAACTGGTGGAGCAGGTGGACGTGATGTTCACCGAGGGCGGGAATCGTTTCTGGCTCGATTTGCAGTGGTATCTGTGGCAGGGGCTGAGCCGTGCCGGCGCTCCCTGGGAGCAATGGGCCGACTATATTCTGAGCGACCTGAAGCTGATGCTCAAACGTCTTCCCGGCCTGGAGACACTTGCCTGGAATGACGGTACGCCACTGGCCGATGAGGTGACGCTGAACTGGATTGCCGAAAAGGTCAACGATGACATGCCCGGCTTCAGTGACGAGCCGGCAGTGACCACCGCCGCTCAGGCAGATGACATTCTGGCACTGGAAGCGGAGGCGATGGAGAAGGGCGACAGTGAGGGCCCGGAGGCGGCACTTAGCTGGCTGCAGAATCGCCCGGACATGGCCTCACCCCGCAGCCGCTGGCTGCTCCGTCTGCTGATGGCAAAGGTGGCAGAGCAGTACGGACGTAATGAACTCGCCCTCCATTTGCTGGGTGAACTGACCGACAGCGCCCCGCAGCTGACCCTCAGCGAGTGGGAGCCTGGACTGCTGTTCGATGTACAGGCCCGCCGTCTTCGTCTGCTGCGCATGAAAGCCGGTCGCTGTGAAAGCGACAGAGCCCGTTTCGCCCCTGAAATGGACAGCCTGCTGGCCGGGCTGATTGCTCTCGATCCGGCACGAGCGATGGTGCTGTGCGGTTAAGCATCCCCTGACATTACGGGTCATCACCTCCGATGGCGCCGTCTGTTTTCTTTTTGATATTTTCTACACTCAGGATCTCCGTACATGGATGATTTAACCCTTCGCTATTACGAAGCCGAAATGCGCTACCTGCGCGAGGCCGGTAAAGAGTTTGCCCGCGCCCATCCCGACCGTGCGGCCATGCTCAACCTGGATAAATCCGGGGCGCGTGACCCGTATGTTGAGCGCCTTTTCGAGGGCTTCGCTTTCCTGATGGGTCGCCTGCGTGAAAAGCTCGATGATGACCTGCCGGAGCTGACCGAAGGGCTGGTGAGTCTGCTGTGGCCGCATTATATGCGCACCATCCCGTCACTCTCTGTAGTGGCGTTTACGCCGGACTGGCGGCAACTGCGTAAAATGGAAGTGCTGGAAAACGGCTTCTCCGTGCTGTCGCGCCCGGTCGGACCTGATAACACCGTCTGCCAGTACCGCACCACTCGCGAGGTGTCTCTGCAACCACTGCATCTGGCAGAAGCCCGTCTGCAGACCGAGCCGGATGGTCGCGCCGCCATTCGTCTGCGCTTTGAGTGCCCGGACAAGGTGGACTGGTCGAAAGCCGGAATTGATAAGGTCGCCATTTATCTCGATGCCGACAGCCCGGTAGCTTCTGCCCTGCATCTGGCACTGACCCGCCGGGTTCAGGCGATGTATGTTCGCCACAGCGAAACCCGTACTGATCGGGTCCGCTTTGACGGCTGGTTCAAGCCTATGGGCTTTGATGACACTGACCGCCTGTGGCCGAAAGGGGATTCTGCATTCAGCGGCTACCAGCTGCTGCTGGAGTATTTCAGCTTCCGCGAGAAGTTTATGTTCGTGGAGCTTAAAGGTCTGGAGCTTGCCGGGCTGAGTCAGAAAACCACCTGGTTCGAAACTGATATCGTGCTCGACGGTGGCTGGCCCTCTGACATGCCGTTTGAGACCGACAACTTCCGTCTGCATTGCGCGCCGGTCATTAACCTGTTCTCACTGGAAGCCGACCCGCTGACGCCTGATCCGCTGCAGAACGAATACCTGCTGCGCCCGATGCGTGTTCAGGACGGGCATACTGAAATCTACAGCGTGGATTCCATTCACGGGGCGGTGAAAAACGGCAAACACCCGTATGTGCCGTTCACCAGCTTCCGTCACCGTGGGGGCATGATGCGCCACGATGCACCGGAGCGTTACTTCCATACCCGCGTGAAGCGTGGTCCGTCGGGACTATATGACACCTGGCTTATCCTCGGCGGCAAGTCGTTCGAGCTGGAGCAACTGTCGCAGGCTCCGGAGTCGCTCTCCATCCGTATCACTGGCACCAACGGTCAGCTGCCGCGCCGCTCACTGGAAAGTACCCTGCTTGACCGGGTGGTGAAAGCGGGCAAGGTCCCGGTCAGGGTCCTGAACCTGAAAGTGCCGACCCTGCCGCTGTATCCACCGGCGAACGACCGCTTCCACTGGCGGGTAATGAGCCACCTGGGCTCCAGTTTCTTAAGCATGATGGATAACCCGGAGGTACTGCGCGGCACACTGGCGTTGTATGACTGGACGGATGATGAGATGAACCGCCGTCGCCTGGACGCTATCGTGGCGGTGAAGCACACCCTTATTCGTCGCTTCGAGAAGGGCTTTATGCTGCGCGGGGTGGACATTGAAATCACTCTTAATGCCGATAATTTTGCCGGGGAAGGGGATGTCACCCTGTTCGGTGAAATGCTGCACCGCTTCTTTGCACTGTATGCCGATGTCCACCTTTTCAATCAGCTCACACTGGTACTGCAACCCACAGGGAAACGACTGCGATGGAAAGAGAATCACAGCCAGCACATTCCGGGCTGACAGAAGCGCTTCGCGGCGACATCTGGCGGGTTAATTTCTACCGATTCTGCCAGTTGCTGGAGCAGGAGAACCCGGACGCGCCGAAACTTGGCAGTACCGAGAAACTGTCTGCCGACCCGGTGCGCTTTCGTCCGTGGCCGGGAATGGGCTTCCCGGTCAGCGAACTGAAAGCGGTTGAAACCGATGAAGATTACCCTGACCTGTCGCCGACGGTGCGCACCACCTTCCTCGGAATGTACGGCGTGGACTCGCCACTGCCGACAGCGTATCTCGATGATATTGCTCAGCGTCGGGAAGGGCATGAAGCTACCACCGCGTTTCTCGATATCTTTAGCCACCGTATCCACACCCAGTACTACCGTATCTGGCGTAAGTACGCCTACCCGGCGACCTTCGAAGCTGGCGGGGTGGATAACACCTCCCAGTGCCTGCTGGGGTTGGTTGGCCTGGGTATCCCGGGCACGGCAGAGCAGGTGGCTACCCCGGTTTCCCGTTTCCTGGCACTGCTTGGCACCATGCGGCTGCCGACCCGCAATGCCGAAGGGATACGCCAGCTGGTGAGCCTGCTGGCCCCGGAGACCCGGGCCACTGTTATCAGCCCGGACCCGGTAAAAGTCCCCGTGGAGAACCGCAGTGGACTGGGCAAAGCCAACCGCGTGTCGCTCTCACAGCGTGCCACACTCGGCAAAACCGGCAAAGAGGCCTGCAGTCGTATCCTGCTGATGCTGGCAACCGACAACCCGGAAGAGGCGCAGGGCTGGCTGCCCGGCGGTCAGCTGCACACCGACCTGATGGTGCTGCTGCGGGTATACATGGGTTACCGCTCTGATGTACGCCTTCGCCTCACGGTGCCGGTCAGTTGTCTGCCTGAACCCCGTCTGGGTAAGACCCACCGGGTACAGCTGGGTCGCACTGGCGTGCTGGGTCTGAAGCGTGACCATCCTGCGACGCGCACTCATCTGACCGTGAGCCTTGGCACTTATGAAGGCCTGACCTGCGAAACCCTGCTGCCGGCACAGCCCGGCGGCTACCGGTTCGACTGATATTTCGACTCACAACACATTCAACACGCCCCTGTTTCTGAACGCTGAAAAGGACTCCCCGAATGACTTTCGCTTCCCTGTCGCGCAGTGCCGCACTGATGCTGCTCTGTTCCCTGTTGACCGCATGTGGCCTGACCCAGGCCGTGTCGGACGGCACGGTCAGTGCCACCAAAGCCATCTTCTACAAAAAAATAAAAGTGCTGTATCTGGATTTTGAACCGCGTTCGGCCATCAACGCCGATGAGGCGCAGGCGCCACTGGCCACCATGGTGCAGATTTACCAGCTGAAAGACCGCCAGAAGGTGGATGCGGCGGACTACCAGAAGCTGCTGCGTGATGCAGATAACACCCTGAAAGAAGACATTGTGGCCAGCAAGTCACTGCTGGTGATGCCAAAAGGCAGCGTGACCCTCAATATGCCGATGAACGAGGAGGCGAAATTCGTGGCAGTGGTAGGGCTGTTCAACCGCCCGGATATCAGGAACAACACCTGGAAGCTGGTGCTGAGTCTCGACGACCTCGACCCGGACAAGCCGCGCACTATCCAGCTCAACAGCACCGGGCTGACACTGGTTCCGGTGAAGGAGTAAGCTCATGGACACCACCCTCGATAACTGGCTGGCGCTGTTTGACGGGCAGACCCGCTACAGCCTGGAGATTAACGACAGTACCCTGAAGCCGGATGTGCTGAACTTCCACGGACGCGAAGCGCTGAATGAACCGTTCAAATGGCGCATTGAGTTCACCACGCCGCAGAGAGGCATCAGTCGCAAGGATGTGATGCTGAAGTATGCCACCCTCAGCATGCTCTCAGGCCGTGTGGTGCAGGGCATTATCACAGACTTTGAACACCTCAACGAAAGCGCAGACCAGACGCATTTTGCCGTGACGCTCTCCTCACGCCTGGCGCTGCTCGCCCATACCTGTCGCTGTGCGGTGTACCAGAATGTCTCGGTACCGGAACTGGTGGAGCAGATCCTGCGCAGCCACGGGCTGGAAGGGGCCGATTTTGAATTCCGGCTGGAACGGACCTACCCGGTCCGCGAGCTGATCACCCAGTGGCGAGAGACTGACCTGCAGTTTATTCAGCGAATACTGGCCGAAGATGGCATCTGGTTCCACACCGGCGTCAATATCACCACCGGGCTGGACACGGTGACCTTTGGCGACAGCCAGTTGCAGTATCAGTTTGATGTGAACCTGCCGTACCGAGAGCCTTCTGCCCTCCATGATGGAGCGGTGGAAGCTGTGTGGGATGCCAGAGTGTGGCACCACACGGTGACCGGCAGTGTGGCCACCCGGGATTATAACTACCGCACCGCCAGCACGCCGATGGATGCGACCGTCAGTGTCAGAAACGAGGCGGCCACCACCGGCGAACACTATCGCTATGCGGCCTCGTACCGTGAAGCGGGCGATGACACCACCTCTGAGTCGGAAACCGAAAGCGGGGCTTTTTACGCCCGCATTCAGCATGAACACGCCCTCAATAATGCTGTCCGCCTGCACCTGTTCAGTAATGCCAGTCACCTGACGCCGGGGATGGTACTGGAGACCGGCGACAGTGATGTGCCGGAACTGAAAGAGGGGATGGTCATCACGCTCACCACCTTCCGTGCGGCCCGGGACACCCGTCTGCACGTTTCCGTGTGGGGCATGCCCTACAGCGAGCAGTTTTGCTTCAGACCTGAGCCTGCACCGCGCCCGCTTATTGCCGGCACGCTGACGGCCCGCGTCGAGAGCGATGAGAAAAATGCACTGTATGCCCATCTCGATGAAACGGGGCGTTACCGGGTGAAACTGGATTTCAGCCGTGAAGATGCGGAGCAGGGCTACAACTACCTGTGGGTTCGGCAGGCCAAACCCTATGCCGGGGAAACCTGTGGCTGGCACACGCCGCTGATTGATGGCACCGAGGTAGGGATTGCCTTTGACGGCGGTGACCCGGACCGGCCGTATATCGCCCATGCGTTTCATGACTCTGAACATCCGGACGTGGTCACCCGGGACAACCGCAGCCAGAACATCCTGCGCACCGCGGGTCAGAACGAGCTGCGGATGGAAGACCAGCGCAAGAGTGAACATATCGCACTCACTACGCCGTTCGGGGCCACTGCCCTTAACCAGGGCCACATCGTGGACGCGGAGAACGCGCTACGGGGCACCGGCTTTGAGCTGCGCACCGATGAGTTCGGAGTCATCCGTGTGGCGAAGGGGTTGCTGGTCACCGCCGATGGCAAAGTGCACGGCGAAGGCGATGTGCTGGATATGGACGTGGCTCTCAGAGAGATTGAGACCCTCCGCACGCAAATCGAGGGACTGGCCACAGCAACCCGACAGGCGAAAGCCCTCGAAGCTGATATCGCCAGCCAGCAGGCAATGTTCGCCGCACGCCTGAAAACCCTCAATGAGATGATCCACTTTTCAGCACCCGAGGGGATGGCTTTTACCAGCGCAGAGCATCTGCAGCTGGTGGCCACTGACAATATTGCCCTGAATGCCGGTGGTGATATCAGTATCGGGACCCAGGGGCATATCACCGGACTGGCGGGCGATAGCGTGGGAATGTTTGCTCAACACGGCAAGCTGAGCCTGATTTCGGCTCAGGGGCCGGTACAGTTTCAGGCGCAGCACGGCGTGATGCACCTGAGCGCCGAGCAGAAACTGACCCTTATCTCTGCCAGAGAGATGCTGCTGGCCGGGAAGAAGCGAATACGTCTGGTGGGCGGCGGGAGCTCCATCCTCATCGAGCAGGGGCAAATCAAGTACGAGACTGCAGGTACCTATACCCGCAAGGCCAGCCGGCTGGACACGGAAGGGGGAAGCAGCCGGCCACTTGTTTTCCCTGAGATGGGCATTTCACATGCTTATTCTGCTGTTTACCAGTTGCAGGATGAGCAGGGCAGGCTCCTTGCAGGAAGGCCCTATCACCTGAAGACCCCTTCCGGACAGGAAGCAAGCGGATTCAGTGATGCAGAGGGCCGGACCGTAGCGATATATACCCGTGAGCAGGAAGCTGTAGACCTTCATGTCGTACCGGACAAGCCGCAGCCGGAAGAATCCATGTGGTTTATCGGTGATGGAGACCAACAGCAACTGACAACCGAATACAGGGAGGATGTGTAATGGAACTGCCCGATTTACCCGATACCCCGGGCGTTGACATTCCCACCGGGACCAATAATCAGCCGTGGGACTGTACGACAACCGGCGTTGAGATGGTGGAGAAACAGTCGCGTTTGCCGACGAGCGATAACCGGCAATACCTGCACATCAAGGTGGAGTACGCGATGCGTTTTCCACGGTTGTCTGCAGAAATCCGTCGCAACGGCAAAAGCTATCAAATGAGCCTGAAGCAACTGATGCTCAGTGGACTTATTCGCGTGGATGAGATCAAACGCGATTACCGGTGGTGGTATAAAGCCGAAGTCCCGTTTGATATGCGCACCACTCCGCCACGTCCGTTTCTCAGCAGCGCGTTACTGGGCGAAGGCGCTGGCAGGCGGCACACCACCAATCCTTTCCCGGTGCCGGGCAAGGGAATTTACCGCCGTCCGGATGTCATTATTGTCAAAAATATGAATGACCGCTGGCCGGGGCTCGCGGGGCCGGACACGGAAGGTCAGATGCACGCTGATAATCTGGAGCGCCTGGTAGAGGTGAAGTTTCCGGGGGATGAATTAAAGTATGACCAGTACAACGAGTATATGACTATCGTTGGAGGGGTTGGTAACGAAGAACGCATGACCATTCTGGAGATCCATGACTGTCGACCTGAGGAACAACAGTGGAGCGATCAGGTGGTCAATGTCACGATGAAAGCCTGGAAGGCCAGTGGGGCGAAATACTGGCCGTTGTTCCTTTACCCGCCAATTTTCACCCCGCGTCCACCTGCCACCCCAGTGCCTGCGAAAATTGAACCCTGGACATATGCCGGGAAAGTCGTTGCTGACCTTAGCGAAGGGGCTGTCAACAATATCGCCGCCGGCTGGCATGCGCTGTCAGAAGAGATGCAGCAAAAGCTCAGTCAGGCTGCAGGCTGGCTGAACGACAGTGGAGAGTGGGTATACTCTCAGGGGTATCAGGCATGGCAGTGGGTCAGTCAGACAGGACATGCAGTAGCGTCATGGACGGATGAACAGCTTCGGGCTGCGTGGCTGAAAATCCAGAAAGCCACCGATATGACACTGGATATGCTGAAACAGGTCGACTGGGTTCAGGTACTGACGGATGTTGCTGTCACGGTTGGCGTTGTGTTGGTCTCCGTCGGTGTAGGGGTGTTGGTGGTGACGCTAGGTGTCCCGGAAGCGCTGCTGGCCGCGTTTTTACTGATTATTCGTCTGGCGATCACTGCCTGGGAGGCACTGGCAGCAGTACTGGGAGCCGGAACCGTCGGCGCACTGGCAACCCAATAAGGAATGAGAATGGAACTGAATAATTTAGACCTGAATTATATCGAGAAGTGGCTACCGGAGGCTTCTGTGAAGTACAAGGACGGTCGTCAGGCGGTAAATCTTGGGCTGATAATTACTGTATTTTTTAAAGAGGGCCATACACCGGAAGTCCGCCAGAAGATGGTGGAGTGCGTGGATCGCTACTACGGGGAGTTTAAATCGCACCTGAAAAAAACGCTACCCGTAAAAAAATGGACTGCGATAACGGAAAAGAACTACGCAAAACTACGCCAGGAGATTCTGGATTCTTCCCCGGAAGAAATATTCAGTTGGGTACTGAGTTCAGGGATGGAAACTTATCTTGCGCCTGATTACAGCATTCTCATTATGGGAAAACGAATATTCCATAATAATAATGATCGTTCTGTTATCAAACTCACTTTCCCGTTATCCCTGCTGAAAGAGCCAGATGGGAAAGAGCGTTATCAAGCCTGGTTGATGTGGCTGTGTGATACCTTCAGTGTTGAAAGTGGTTATGCGGGTCTATCGTTTATTCTGCCCTATGCGTTCGAACGCATGTTCCCTTACGAATACAAATTGGCGCAGCGCTTTCCGGGTGTGATGGTGGATTCTATCGGCACGCTTGAAGGGGGAGGGGCTGCAATCAGCCTGAAAGGGGCTTGTTGGTACACTATTCTGGGCAATCCCTGGCTGGAAAAACTTGGCGGTGAAGAGAAACTGGCTCATCGACTGAATAACACATCAGAGATTGAACTGCTGCCTTATAATGGTGGCCTTATTCTCAAGGCTGGAGCGCTACCGCCTGGTCTGGGGGAGACGCAAACTGAAGAATTACCGCCATTACTGGTGAAAGTAAATCAGATAATTAAGCCTGTCCGATTTAACGGTTCTCGCTCTCTGCATTTCTACTCTGAACATGAAAACTTCCAGTTTGATAAAGAATCCACAATGAAGTGGTACAGACGCTTTGATGAAGCCAGTGCTGCGCTGGATAAAGAAGATGAAAGTAAGTCCTGGGAACCGGTCAGGATCACCTGCTGGAGTGGTGAAAAATCCCCGTTTGATGGTCGATGGGCCACTATTGTTAACGGGATGACACAGTACGCTCAAACCCGCGTCGGGCAGATTATGCCGGAATTTGACGATAAGCATGGCCAGAAGCACCGGGCCCGATGGTCTCTACTGGAGAGGGATGATGGCGGCAACGTGTTTGCCATAACTCCGGAAGAGAGTAATTGAGCATGTCGCGCAATTCGCCCTCATTATGCGAGATGCTTTACGGTAATTTTGTTGGCGATCTCGACCTTCAGCATATCAGTGAAGAAAATCAGGTCATCCTGTCGGTGCTGGATAATATGCAACGGATCCTTAACTGCCGTGCCGGCACACTGGCGCATCTAACGGACTACGGCCTGCCAGATATGACCACCATTTTACAAGGGCTTCCAGGCACCGCACATAAGCTGATGTCGACGCTGTCTGCTGTCCTGCTGAAATATGAGCCTCGCCTGAAATCCATTGATGTCGTACTGCTCGATCAGCACATCCCCGGGGAACTGCGTTATGCCATTGATGCTGAGCTGAAGGGCATTGGCCTCGTGCGTTATGGAACCGAGTTTATGCCGGAAGGGCGGGTTCTCCTGCGACATCTTAAGCAACAGCAGTATCTTGACACAACAACCCGTCTGTAAGGCCAGAGAACACCATGTCAGTAAAATCACAGTTCCTCAAAAAACTGCAGGCCAGACAGTCTGCCCCGGTCTCGCTTGCCAGCAAGACTCAGGCCGATATTGAGGAATTTCGCCTGCGAATAATGCAGCTTCAGGAGCAGATGGACTCGTGGCTGGTGGATACCGGACTGAATGTGGAGGCGTTCGCGGTATCCGTTACGGATCTGCTGGTGGAGGGCGGGGCTTTTGAGATTGCCGGTATCGTCCTGCGTGTCGACGACCGGGCCGTAAAGTTTGTGCCGGTATTTTTGTACGGTCAGGGCGTGACTGGGTGCGTGGAGGCGACTTTCCATGATAGAGAACGCATGACTCCACTGGGGCGTTTATTCATGCGGTCAGGTACCGTGAATAACTGGACCTTTACTCCTCCTGGTACATTATCCCGCCCTAGGCAGTGTTTTGATGAAAGTACATTTTTTAGTTTGATCCTGGCGCTTTTGCCATAGTTGCGGGTATTGCAGTACCAGTCTCCCTGAATATGCAGAAAGCGAAGCTGCTAAACGATAACCTTCAATAGTTCCTGATACGCCAAATGGACAACTGGTTATGAATGACATCAACCCACGAAGAATCAAAACCGGTGGCGACCCCAGGGCGCTGCCGGATTATGCCGCCCTGCGTGATGAACTGAGCAAGCTGACACATCCAGCTCGCCCGGATGTGAAGTGGCGCTATGCGGAAAAACTCTGTCTCTCACTGTTTGAGCAGAACGGCGTGGAATTACAAACGGCAGCCTGGTATACGCTGGCCCGTACGCAGCTGGCCGGCTTATTCGGGCTCAATGAAGGGCTTACGATACTCGAGGCACTGATAAGCCATCAGTGGGGGGCGCTGTGGCCGCAGCCAGTTCATGCTCGCATGGAAATCCTCAGCAGTCTGAGTCAGCGCCTGCAGCAACGGATGCGCTCGCTCCCGCTCAATTACAGTGACCTCAGCCAGTTGTACCGGGCGGAGCAACTGCTTACCGGTCTGGGAGAGGTGCTACAGCGCCTGGAGCTTAAACATCTCAGCCAGCTCGATGCCCTGCGTACTCTCATGCACAACAGTGCTGTCCGGCTGGAAAACAGCGATGGCATAACCAGTACCGGGTCGAGCATTCAACCCGGTATTGTGTTGCCTGCCACCGTGATGAATGAGGCTACAGCATCCGCGAGAGACCTTACTGGTAGCCCTGCTGAAGATACGCCAGAGAGCGCAGTGAAGTGGGTGTACGTTGCGCAGCCGGAACCGCAGCCGAACGTGGAGGTGCTGGCAGTAATGCCTGCGCCGGTTAAAAAATGGAAATCTTTCGCTGCCGGGATGTGTACCATGCTGGTGATAAGCGCTGCCGCAGTGTGGGGCTGGCAGTATCTTCACCGTACTGATCCACTACTGACCCATCTTGCAGCCTCACTGGCACCATTACCTGTACCTCTCACTCCTGAACAACTGGATATGTTGCGCCAGCAATCTCCGTCAGCACAAACTGTGATAGCACAGACACAACAGAAGATTGCCCGACTGGACAAGCTTCCTCCTGACTGGAATCTTGCTTACAGCCGAAAACTCACAGAACAGGCTCAGGCGCTGTGGCCGGAACAGGCTAAACCTCTGGCAAAGCAGTGGCAGCAACAGATTAATATCTCAGTACTTCCTGTCGATACAATTAACGGCTGGCATGAAGGGATGACACAGCTTCAGGCACTTGCCGATAAACTGAATGCGCTAGATGGTCAGAGAGGAAAATACATTACCGTCAGTGAACTTAAATCG
Source organism: Mixta tenebrionis (assembly GCF_006517625.1). Lineage (GTDB taxonomy): Bacteria > Pseudomonadota > Gammaproteobacteria > Enterobacterales > Enterobacteriaceae > Mixta > Mixta tenebrionis. Next base: position 290,163 of record NZ_VHQI01000007.1, read on the forward strand.
CAGGTCTTTGGCATGCTGACAAGCTTCCGGCAGACCGTGCCGGTGGAAGAACAGCTTCGGCAGTTGAAGCTACTCCCTGAAGATTCGCTGCAGCGTCAGCAGCAGGTCCAACAGGCTGAGCAGCACCTCCGGGCTCAAATCTCTACGCTGGCGCAGGAAAAACAACGCGACTGATACTAGGGAGGTCTGACATGGTGGATAAAACGCAGCGTCACCGTAATCACTGGACACCGTGGTCGGTTGCCGAAATTACGTTTGTGGAACAACACTATGGTCAGCTGTCTGCCCGTGAAATCGGGGAACGGCTTGGCAGGTCTACCAATGGGGTGGCCCGGATTGTTCAGCTTTCAGGTCTGTCCCGTGGCGTGACTCCACCCTGGTCGGAAGAGGAGCTGGCATTGCTCCGGACCCACTATACAGAAGGTATAGAGTATGTAATGTCATTGTTACCCGGGCGTTCACGCAAGGCTATCTGCCAGCAGGCATCCCTTGCCGGGCTCACTGGTCGCAGTAGCTGGAGCCTTGAAGATAAGTCCTTTCTGGAAAAGCATTACGGCAATCTGCCAACAAAAGAAATTGCCGCCAGACTGGGCAGAAGCGTCAGTGCGGTGAGGGCTGCAGTGGTCAAATTTGGCCTTGGAACATGGAAAAACAGACCCTGGACGGAAAGCGAGCTGATGTTGATGCAGGCACATTACAGTAAAGGGATTGATAAAATAAAAGCGTTGCTGCCAGCCCGTACCCGGGAGGCCATTTTTGCCCAGGCCGGAAAAATGGGGCTGACAGAGGCCCGGCTTTGGCTGCCTGATGAAGACAGCCTGTTAAGAGCCATATATCCTGAGTCTGGTGCCCGTGGGGTAAAGGAGAAGCTTCCCCACAGGACGATCCCGGCGATAAAACACAGGGTAACCAGTCTGGGGCTGAGGTCCTTCAAAAGGAAAAAACGGGTATCAAGGGTAAGACATGATGGTGGAGGATGAGGTTGCACAAAAGCTGGAGGCTGCTGGTCTCTGGCGCAGGGCTGCCAGTCGCTGGCTTGATGTGATGCAGCACCATGGGCTGACGGATCAGCAACGTGACCGGATACGTCAGCACAGAAAATATTGTTTTTCCTGCGCGAAGCCCATCAACTCCCCGGAGAAACTGGATGTGATGGAAATCGCGAGGGCTGCAAAGACTACTCAGGAGCGGATAGGACTGAGTCAGCCAGAAGGGGTCAATAAACGGTCTGATGTTAGAAATACGCATACGTCTTGAAAAGCAGTAATATCATTATGCTAACTGGCTGCTCGCTAACGATAAAAGGAGATCATGTGAGCCAAGAAGATGATGAGAAGTATCCTGCCAGCGCCATCTCCTCGTGGAGCGGCTTCGTTTATCAAGGGAAAATTGCACTATATCATTCCCTTAAACTGATTCATGATGGCGACCTGGACTTCGAGCTTCAACTGGATAGTAGTGACGACTTCGCTATTTATAAAAACGAAAAACTACATACCGCCCATCAAGTCAAAGCTAAGATAAGTAAATATCGAAGTGGTTACACCAAAGCGCTGGAACAGTCTACATTAATCGAACACGACAAAATCAAGGGGACAACGCGTTACTTCCATGTATCTGTCCCACTAGATGAGACTGGCGATTACAGAGGCACTAACGGAGAAACAGTAAAATTCTACCGCTATGGAGACAACTACCATTGTGGCCTGGGTGAAATTGAAGGACTGACTAAAGAACTCATAAAAAAATTATGTGAGAAACAGTCCATCACTGTCAGTGATAACCTTATCAATTTTAACTACTGCCTACTGTCAGAAAAAATTAGTTCTAAGGCAATACACAACCATAAATTAAATCAAGTTGACGGGATCTCTGAAGACAAAGCCGCATACGAAGGTCGTATCATGGCCAGGAGTATTTTAGAGGAACTGCTGGCTGAAAACCCCTATCAGAATAGGGATTACTATGCAGTTGAATTAAAGGCCAGGCTCCAAACTCATTTAGAAGAAAGATTGGATCAGGAGTTACCAACAATGAGCGATGCGACTTATGAGAGAGCCAGACTTCTGAGTGAGTATATTTGCAAAACGCACTTCAACGAATTAAAAAACCTATGCCAGATGATAAAACCATCCGAGCGGTTTCAAGACGTTCAGAAGAACGACATCAGGCGATACACCAAGCTGATACAGGCTTTTTCGATGGAACCTATATTCAACCATCTTCCGCACTATCTTGACAACGAAAATCGGTTCTACGTACCTACCGCTCTTGACGTGGATGAAAACGAAGAGTGTGAATTTGATATGATCCATGAAATGAAAAACAACGGGGATCTGCTGAGACTGCTTTTTGAGTACAACCATTTAATCGCCAGTAAAGCGGAAGCTTCATTCACCTTTAATACAAAATTCACGAACTCGGATAACTTCGACAACAAGCAGACTTCTGAAAAATTTGAGAGCAATATCACTAAGTCGCTATGCATTAGTGTCATAACAAAAGACGACGCGGAGGAACGGCTGAATGATAAAACAACTCATTAATGAAGCACTTGTGGCCCATAACTTTGTCTGTAAACTCGACCGGGACAACACAAGTTTTTATATTCGCGAGTCTGGATCTGCTATCAGGTTCGCAGTCCTACATAATCTTGATGATCTCCCTGATCCGGCCGAACTGAATAACAGAATCAATCATCTTGCTCCTGACGAGTTTCTCAGAAACCCAAGCTTTAAGAAAAACTGCGATTTGATTTGTATTCATCGCCTTGATGTTCTGGCCAAGTTTAAGGATCACGAAGAAGAAATTTTTGCAATTGAGGAAGATCCGCACTTCTATAAAAAATATGTCCTCTATTACAGTACTGCGGAGGAAAGCGCACTCACCAATTTCACCTACGACAAACTGGTATCTGTGATTTCTGACAAAAAGGAATTTCTTGAATATAAAGAAAACCCTCTTGTTGCAACACAATACAGTTTTGCTGCGAAGACCTTTATCAAGCTTCCATTCTTAGAGCTACCTAGTCATCAAGGGAACCTTGTGTCCTTGAGGTTGCAGGCAACTGAAGCTGTAGCCGAAGCCGACCTAAACGATATATATTCGACTATCCAGCAATTCACAGATAAAAATGCTGACGATTTTATCAAGGAAATGATTCGTAATGAAATGGCAAATATCCAGGATTGAAGTCTCTAGTTTCAAAGCATTCAAACATATTTTGCTGGATCTTGGCGGGGCGTCATTACTAACTCTTGATGGCCCAAATGGTTATGGCAAAACAAGTATTTTCGATGCCATCGAGCTACTGCTTACTGGCCAGATCAATCGAATACAAAACCTATTCAATACATTATTAACCAGAAACAAGAGAGACTATGCAGACAATCTTTTCTGGAACAGTCGTTCTGGATATAACGATCTCTGCATCAAGATTGAATTCATTAATGATGGTCGAAAACTTGTTTTAGCCAGACATTGCCCTGCAGAGATATTCAAAAAACCAGCAAACAATCGTGCAGACAAATATGGAAACTTCAAGCTTTACGAGCTACCAGAATTCGAATCATCTGAATTCACTAAGAATAATTTCCGCGATAATAGCTTCCTTGACGAAATTTTCGGAAAAAATTTCAGGGAAAACTTCTCTTTTCTTAACTATCTCGAGCAAGGCCAAAACCGTCTTTTACACACTCGGGTAGACGATCGTAAGGAGAAACTTGGAAACCTCTTTAACATCAGCGATATCGAAGCCGAGATCGAAAGCTGCAACACTGTATACACTAAACTTACAAGGTACATCAACAATCCAGAACGCACGGCAAAAGCTGTATCACTTAAAGAAGAGATAGCCACCCTAAGAGACACTTTGCAGGCAGAGGCTGGGATTATTGAGTACAAGAAGCTCTCGACGACTGATGTCCCACCTGGGTGGGACAAAGAGATACTGTTCTCATCGTATTCTGCGGTAGACCATGCTGCCTACCTGGAATCAGTTCGTAAGCTTATTGCCCTTCTGCCACTCAAAGCCACGATAAAAACCAGGATTCACAACGAGACAATCGATGCTGCCATCGAGCGTAATGAGGAATCAATGAGAAGCCTGGCTAGGTTCGGTAAAGACCTTGGCAAGCTTGATGGGCTTGAAGCTATCAAGCAGGAGATTGATGAATTAGAGCGCTCAGCAAACATCATCAAACGTGGTGCTAAGGTCATCAAGGTCGAAGAAGCCCGATCACTACCAAACTGGAAAGATGGGCGCCTTGAGTGGTTTGAGTTACAAATTGAATCCCGAAACAGACTAGCGGAAAAAAGCAGCACCAACGCGAATGTCGTAGCCGAACTGGAACATCTGAAAAAGCAACTGCTTGAGGAACATAAAAAGTCCTATCCCGACGATAAGATGTGCCCCCTCTGTGGCGCTGACTGGGAAGATCACAAATCAATGGTTGATGCCATTGAAGCAAAAACTAAGCAGATCTCTGATTCGCTAGGGCAGGACGGTAAAGACTTAGTTATCCTTATCGCTGCTATGGACGCTGAGCTGAAACTCATCAACACCCATATACAAGACCGCCTGAAACTTCTTACGCCTACCTTTGAACCAAATCTTCATGTGGCGCTGAGCAGAATTAAGCTTCGGCTCCCGGCAATTATCCAGCTACTGGAGAAGCTGCAAAGCGAAAAGATTCAATTTACTTATGCATTCACGGAAATTGATGACGTAGTAGATGAACGATTTGAAAAGCTTAAGGAAATTCTAAGAAACAAAAAACAGGTTGAAGCTGATGCCTTAGCGCTGCCGGAGGACTGGCGAGAAACCATAAATCGCGCTTTCAAAGACTTACAGGACTTCTATATAGTCACGGTTGAAGATCTGAAGGACAAAGAGAAGTTCATATCGATTAAAGCTAATGAGGCTCAAAATTCCAGGCTCCAAACCTGTATTACCGAGCTTAAAGTTATCGAAAAGGAAACTAAGGCAGCCCAAAAAGCACAAGATAAAATCGAAAAGCTCCGCAGTACACTGAAGAAGACAGAGCAAAGTTATACCGACCAGACAATTTCGGCTATTGAGTTCATATTCCACATCTACAGTGGCCGTCTGATCCAAAACTACCAGCGTGGCCTGGGCCTGTTTATCGAGAGCCGAGAAGGTACGCAATTAAGGTTCCTGACTGCCGAGAAGTCTGAGCACGATGCAGTGATGTCCATGAGTTCTGGGCAAGTGTCCGCCCTCAGCCTTGCCTTCTTCCTCTCGCTCAACAAAGTCTATTCACAGGTGCCTCTAATCCTGATTGATGACCCGTCTCAATCCCTGGATGAAGTCAACGTTGCATCCCTGACCGATCTACTCCGTTGTGAGCTCAAGCATTGTCAGTTGGTTGTCTCCTCCCACGAGGACGATATTTCAGCTTATATGCGCTACCGGTTCGACAGAGCAGGTTTGGCAACAAGTTCGCTCAACATGCAGCTTTTGGCGAAAGAAGCTTTGTAAATGCGACACATGACCACCTGGTAGAGCCTGGCGTCGCTACAAAGATCTTCTGACAGCCCTCGTAGTGAGGATAGAATTTGTCTATCTGGATCTTTACCGTCGACGCTGACATGAGGACGAAAACCGTATCCAGTAGAAATATTACGTGAATGAAGGCCCTCGTGTTGCCAGAAGACTGACCGGACGGACGAAATCTGCTGTTGTAAACCAGAGTTATGCTCTTGGTCTCCGCCGTCCGGTGAAGGTCAGGTGGTATGAGGATGAGCGGGATACTCAGCGAGGCATGGCGCACGGTGACGGGTACTGATAGCAACGTCACCAGTATGGCGTCTTTCATTATCAGTCGCAAAGAAAGGTGTTCATTATTCATGTTTTATCGCATGAAAATATAAAGCCGTCTGGCATATCGATATGTCCGTCAACTTCAATACAGGTGAGTCATAATGTCGTTGTATCAGCGAGTTCACTATTTTACTGTTCAGACATGCAAACGTGTTTTCCGACACCCTGAGTACGGAATCGTGCGGTTTGATGACATGATTGCAAACGCAGATGAGTATGGTTTTGAAGTTGTGTATGTTGCCGGCATTTCGTTTGAAAATTTACCCCTTCATTATCGCCATTTCTTCATTCCGGAAAGCATGTTTTCAGCTACCGGGTTTCTTTGCGATTTCTGGTCCCGCAGTTATTCAAACAAGTATGTAAAGGAAATAACCGGGAAGCCGGATGTACTGATTATTGATCGGCGACTTGAAGTATGTCTGGATGCTGCATTTTTCGACTGGCTGGAAAGGGAAGATATTGCGTATCAATATCCCGCCGGGGGAGATAAAAAATTTACCTCAACGGTAAGGCATCATCAGAGTTATCCGCATATTTTTGCTCATGGGGAAGGCGTTCCGGAACTGGTGGGCGGAGTGAGGGAGCCCTGGCCACTTTCGCTAGAAAGGCTGAATGCTCAGGACGAAAAACGGACCCGCCTTAGCGATAATATGTCACCCGCGATCCGGGAGGCTATTGCGAGGTTATATCCGACAGGATATCGACCTGAATGGCCGCTAAGCCAGCCGATTCCTGATGATTTCCAGATAAACGAAACTTGTCTCTGCGTGGCATCCTCTAATGACGTCGCACTCAACTCTGCTGGCTGGCGTCCTGCCAGGCAAACGGCTTATGGTTTTGAATACGGGTATGCGGTTAATAACATTGAGGTACCGGATGATGATCCTGTCTCCGGCGTCTGGCAGAAGGAAATGCTGATTGCGTTACGTTGCCTTGAGTCACAGTTTGACCGGCTGGCACGGGGACTAACCCGTCAATTTAAAGGTAATCATTATTCTGTCATTTTAAATCAGATTAAAAAGAATAAATACCGGACACTATTGCCCCTCAGCAGGGCTGAACAGGATGTACTCTTCGGACTGGTGGGACTGGATACGGGCGATCCAACAGGGAATATTGTCTATGATCTGTCGAAAGCTGGTGTAGCTGATACCATTTCGTTATGGGAACATATTACTAATGGTGGCGATCAATACCAGTCTTTTGAAGTAAGGCCGAAATCGGGGATTGATGATCCGGCATACCGGTTATTTGCCGTTATCGGGCATTGTGCCTGGTATTATCTGATATCTCATCGGACTAGTCGCTCCTGCCACGCACTGGATAATGGCCGTTGCATCAACTATGAGCCAAATCAGTCTCTGAATGTTCGCAGCATGGATTACAGAAAATTGCTGAATATGGCGCTGAAGGGAGAGTCGGAGAAAATGGTTTCTATATTAAATGAGTATCTTGAATACTGATTTTTTTCATTTATTAGATATTGCGCGGGAGTAATGTAGCGTGGGAATAAAAAACACGTCTCTGAGTGTAACCGAACGAGAGAAGATGCTTTCTGACAGGAACATAACTATGGTGGAAAAGTATCAGATAATTAAGGTTGAATGGGTAATGTAATTTCTTACCTTACACAGGTCTTTATTTTTATTTATCTGTATTGAATATAAGCGGGATATACATTGATAGACGCTAACGAAGCGCAGGAAACTTATCGTGATTTCCGGACTCGTCTCCTGAGACATTGTAAATTGAATACAACAAGTTGTGGCCATCAGGTTTCATTTGATGGAACTATACCTCCTCATCCTTACAGAAGACTTCGAAAGCTGATTATTGAATTTCGCGAGCAGGTTTCTTTTCGCTACCTGAGAAACCCTGGCGAAATAGGGTATGAGCATCATGTTCGACGTGCTTTGGGGATCCCGCTATCTATTTCTCTGTGCCCAAAACGTTGGTCACTGCTAAGACATATCGCGCAAATATTTGTCCCGCTACGTTTCACTATGTGCCAGATGCACTCAATTTTGCTTCAGGTGCGCACTTATGATGGGCGGGAATATATATTCAATAAATATTTTGCGCGGATGTTCCCTCTGGACCCTGTGAGATTCACCGCTGGCATTGATTTCGCCTTAAGGCGTTTAGATCTCCCTTCTACATGGGAAGAATTTCAGGCGCTACAGCGTCTCGATCCTGACTGGATAAAGGCGACTTATGATGTAGGGATCCGCAATATCAGCGACATAGTACCCTATGGTCAATATGGTCACTTTAAGTTGAGGGGTTATTTTGCCCGGATACTCGTCAAAGAGAAAATTGTGGCTACCCGGGAAGAGCTTGAATGGCTAAATTACAAGGGGGACGATCATTGTCGATACTATATTGACGATATGGAAATTTATCCTCGGGCAAAGAATGTAATTCAATTATTGCTCAGCCGCGGTATTGAGAGGAAACATATTGCAGGTGTGTTTCGTTATCCGTTAACTTCCTTTAACCCATCTCAACTTATTACAAATCTGAGCATCATGCATAAAAATGGTCAGGTTGATATAAGCGCTTTATTTGATGAGGCTGGAGATATGTTCTGGCGTACATCACCAGAAAGTTGGTTCTTTGTTCTGAATATACTGGGTGCCGTATCAGCAACAGACGTTATGAAATTCAGAAGGTTACTCAATTCTCATCGTACGCTTTCTGTATATTTTGCAGAAGAATTAAAAAAACTTGGCGCTGATATTAGTGGGTTGGCTCAATGCCAGTCACTGATTCTGACTGTTAGCGGTCAGGAAAATTGTCTAATTCCTGTAGAACAACTTAACATGCTTGCGGCAGAACCACATTTGATGAGTATTGAGCAGATCTCGCTATGCGTTGATTATCTCTCTGAGCCAGAAAAATTATCGGACTTTCTGACTGTACTGACTAAATATGGATATGGGGCTGCCTCCGCCGTACTTGCCTTCCAGGTTTGCTATAAAAACTCATCAGGTGACTTGCTGGATGTATGGTTAAGTATATTAGGTGGTCGAGGAAAAGGTCAGGAGTTTGAAGTTATAGCCGATTGGGTGGCAAAGACCCAGAGAGGGGGACATTCAGCAGGATACATATATTTATTAGGTGCGGTTCCTGTTTCCGATTTTAAGCAATTACAGCAGATATCACCTGTTGTTACCCTCGGACCCAGTATGTTGACTTTTCTCGTTGAGAATTGTGGTTTATGCAGTGTTCAGGCGATCAGAAACTGGTACTTCCATGCACGTGGTATTCACGGGCTCGATCGTTGGTGGCGAGTTGATGATGTCTATTATCTGCTTCTTGAAGATGCTTTTAATCGAAACAATTTCAGCTTCGTCAAGGGCAACCGACATTGTATTGATGATGCTGTCACTACCCGCGTCAGAGGCGTTTTGGGGAGCCGACCTTACCGCGCCGATGAAGAAACGAAGGCATCGTACGACAAAGCCTATGAGGCACAGTCTGCAAGTGAGTTACAGGCATTGCTTCCCGTTTTACCGCTGGTGCTGCAACAGACAGGCGGTATTCTCCTGAAGAGCGTTGTGGGTAGTGCATGGGATGCTCCTGAGATACTCAATGCTAAACTGACTGCGCTGACTCCTCTGATTAATGACTTACTTTGTGGTAAGGGGCCTTCATCACCCGTACTGGATGCGCTTGAGGTGGATGCAATAGCGCTATTGTACCGTTCTTCCATTGAATCGGTTGGCATGCACTGGGCAAAACTGTTTGGATATGAGACTCACCTGGCAGGGATGAGACTTCGCAGCCATTATCCGATGGTGTGGCAGGGTTCAGTCCGTCAGTTGAAAAATTCGCTTGAACGAAAAAGCTTACTTGCGATGGCTGCAGCTGCGGCGTACAGCACGAAGTTCAGAAACGAGGAATATGGTGATATTTTTGTGGCATGTAAGCACCTGAGAGCAAGAAGATTATATCATGCCGCCAGTGACCCATGGGCTCTGGCGGCCCATCTGGGAGTGTTACTTTCAGCCGCGCAAGCTGATTCTGTAGTCGCTGAATGGATTTCCAGAGATCTGGAGATTGTTGCTCATATGGCCGAAGAAGGGGAGCAAACGTTCGAACGGATTGAGCAACTGGAGAAGCTTTTTTACAGTAGCCTGCCTGATGCCCTCAGTGAACATTCTGCCAGATTTCTCCGGCAGTTCGACGACTCAGACGCTGCATTTCTTGCAGAGAGGCTTGCCGGAAATAGAGTATGTTCAGCGGGTGGTGGAGCAGAACAGTTGCTTGAAGGATTCCGGCTGGCTCAGGAGACAGTTTTGACAGTATGTCAGCGCTGGATAATCAGAGAGAAAAGCAAATTCGTGCAGGATAAATCCGGGGAGCTTACAACAATGTTGTCTGCCTTTTTATCCAAACATCCTGCTGCCTTCTTTGCTAAACAGACAGTCGGTCTGTGTACTCGTAACAATACTCTAATGTGGGAAGAGCCCCGGCATGCCCATTTGGTAGTTTTTAACCAAAAGCAACGATGTGTGGCGGGGATGGCGCTAATCTACATTGAACCGATTAAGGCATTGCATTCAGATAAAAACTGCCTCATCATTCGGGCCATTAACCCAACTGACGAGATGCTGGCCACACACACGAGTTCGTCTATTGTTGATGCCTTTTTCGATGTGGCTATCCAGATTGCAAAAGATAACGCATTAGCGGCTGTGGCATTTCCATACCATAACGGTGTACACCTGCTATCGAATCATCCAGCCATCGAGAAGGATATTGATAAGCGCTATATTAAACCTTCAGTAAGACAATTCTACGGACAACCTGATAATGAAAAAGTGGAATGGCGAATAAAACCACGTGCGATTGGTTCCACATTTTTCGCCTACGAACAGGGGGATGAAAAAGTCAGTGAGCTTTACGCTATTTGGTCCGGGGATGTTAAAGAGGATAGCGTCAGGGGAGCACTTATTCATACGGATCATGTCGTTTCCGACAACATTTCCGAAAAAGCATCTGAACGAAAATGAAGGTTATGAGCTGTTAGGCGGCGGCTAATCATCTGTTGTGAACCTGTAATTCATTCTGTGTCATTGCCGCCATATTGGAAGTGAGCGCTCAGGCAATCACCGAATCCGATAACAAAACGATTCATTACCAGCCGTCAGTTTATGCATCTATTCTCGCCGCAGCCAACGTGGTGCCCGTATCCGCGCCTTTCGGGTTATCACCTGACTTTTAGCGCTTACCCTGAATATCTCCTGTGCTCTTCATTGCGTTATCAGACCTAGTGTTGTTTTTATCGCCCACCAAGTGTATATTTAACCAGTGCTGTATGCGACCCCAGTGTCAGAGTTTAATCCAGGGCAGGAGAACTAATGGCCACATGCTCTGAGCGTTTTTTAAGCTACGATGATATTTGTAAACGCCCTGCTTTTGATCAAAATTATGAGATCAGCCCTGATAATTTTCATAAACTCATTGGTAAATACTCCTTTAAGGAAAGGCATATTTGTCAGGTACGTACAAATAAAGGTATTTGTCGTCAGAAACACAATAATGGTTGGCTGGGTGTTTCTCTGGAAGGCGTTGAAGCACTGATTGGTTGTGATTGTGCGGTAAACTATTTTTCAGCCCATGATGACTTCATCCGGGAAAAGAATCGTGTTAATGATGAACTTGACCGGAAAGAAGCGCTTGAGAAAATGTCATTATTACTCGAAAAAAAGCTGGAAACGGCGAGTTATATTGTGGACCTTGAAAAAACAGTCAAAGAGGTTGAAGGTAAACTAAGCGAAATTTATAATACCTTCCCCAATGATGTTTTGAGTTTTCTCTACGATGCTCAGAGAACAAATAACTGGGATGTGTTTGTTGATGTGCAAAAATTCAAAACAGTTAAAGATGAAAATGGAGAATCATTCCCCCAGGAGAGCTGGATTAAAAGTAAACTGGGAAAAATTAGTGCCATCTCTCCATCAATGGATTTAAAACGTCTTTTAGATAACGTGACAGATCTCAGGAAATTTTACAACTCATTCGCCACGGTCAGGCCTGATGATTTAGCTGATATAAAAACACCGAAGCTCAAAAAACATGTTAAGCGACTTGGTCTGAAGGATGAATATGCACAGTTGATAGTGAAATATAATGAGGAAGTTAGTGCGTTTTTAAAAGAATCCAATATGGAACTTCTAATATATGTCTGTGATAGTAATAAAGAACAATTCTTAACTACGCAGGCGTTGATGAGATTGTCTGGTTTAAAAGCCGCTCATAGCACCTATATTGATAAACGTTTGAAAAGTATTAAGGATAAAATGGAAAAATTATTCGGTGGCGATTACATAAGGAAGAGTGTGCGCTAATTACTAAAAAAAAGAATAACACGCTAAAGCTCAGCCCTTTATGGGCTGAGCTTTTATGCTGCGGTATTTGTACCTTCCAGCCCATCAATATAATCAGCATACCACTGCATCATCTCGCGGCGATTTTCCAGATATTGCGCATGGTTGTACGTGCCACGAATGCTGTTCTTATCCACGTGGGCCAACTGCATCTCGATCCAGGCTGTATTAAACCCCTGCTCATGCAGAATGGTGCTCATGGTGTGCCGAAAGCCGTGGCCGGTAGCTTTACCATCGTAACCGATACGTTTGATCACCATGTTAATACTGGCTTCACTCATCGGTTTGTTGATGTTGCAACGCCCTGGAAACACGAGTTGATACTGACCGGTATAAGTGCGGAGCTCCTGCAGGATCGCCAGAACCTGGTCTGACAAAGGCACCAGATGCTTACGGCGCTTCTTCATGCGGCTTTCAGGGATCGTCCATAACGCATTCTCCAGATCGAACTCGTGCCACTCTGCTGCGCGCAATTCGATAGTACGTACCCCCGTGAGCAGCAGCAGACTGGTTGCCATACGCGTAATGCAACTGCCGTGGTAATCAGCCAGACTGGAAAGAAACGCGGGTAATTCAGATGACTGAAGGTGAGGGAAATGCTCAGTCTTTGGCGCGGTTAATGTGCCGGTCAGCTCTGCTGCTGGATTAATCGTCGCACGTCCTGTTGCGATGGCGTAGCGAAAAATCTGATTGCAGTACTGCCTGACCTTACGTAATTTTTCCAGCGAACCACGTTTTTCAATCAGACGTAAAACCTCCAGCATCTCCAGAGGAAGGATCTCCGCGACAGGGCGCTTGCCCACATGCGGGAAGATATCCTTCTCCAGCGCCTCCAGAACGCTTTCTGCATAGCTTTCCGACCATGAGATACACTTGTGCTTATGCCACTCCATGGCGAGCGCCCTGAAGGTATTAACGACGGATATTTTTTTTGCGAGTTTTTCGAGCTGCTTTTTCTCACTTGGGTCACCTCCGTCTGCAATCACCTTTCTCGCTTCGTCGCGTTTTACACGCGCGTCAGCCAGGGAAATCTCAGGATAAACACCAATAGATAACTTTTTCTCTTTGCCGGCGATACGGTATTTCATGCGCCAGTATCGTTTTCCGGTGGTGGTTACCAGGAGAAAAAGGCCACGTTCGTCAGAGAGTTTATAGTCCTTCTCTTTAGGCTTGGCGGTCTCTACCTGCCGGGCTGTCAGTGCCATATGGGGGCCTCAAATTTCATTGAACAAGAAGAGCCCCCTGAAAAGCCCCCAGATGCAACTTGATTAAGGTAGAGTTGGGTTGAGGTCAGTGGAGTTCGGAATGTTCGAAAATGGTGTATGGCAGTGATTATACTTGAGTTTTGTGGAGTTTGGGAGACGTACATAGAAGTGAAAGTGGTGCCCGGACTCGGAATCGAACCAAGGACACGGGGATTTTCAATCCCTTAAAAAAAGACCAAACGATCTATTAGAACTGACAGCCTTTTACTGGTTTACCTTAAGAAAAATGTTGCAGTTGGGTGCTATAAGCCTTANCCAAGGACACGGGGATTTTCAATCCCTTAAAAAAAGACCAAACGATCTATTAGAACTGACAGCCTTTTACTGGTTTACCTTAAGAAAAATGTTGCAGTTGGGTGCTATAAGCCTTAAATGAGGTCCAAATGAGGCGTTTCGAAGCTACCAGATATCTACCATTGAGTACGTATGGCTTATTACAGTGTAGCTTCGGAGGTCTGATACCTATGTTTCATTAGATGAAAGAACCTCATCCTGAGCAAGCAAGGTAATTACATCACCAGCAATATCTGATCTGATTCCCGGTGATTTATGAGCCACATAGGTAGCAACAGCCAGAGGCCTCAAGTTTAAGTTAGCTGAGATGCGTTTGATTTCTTCGATAACGTTGAATGCGTCACATTCCAGTGCAAGGCTCGTACGCGCAGTATCGAGAGCAATTCGTTGAACAGCAGTGAGGGGGATGTGTTTCTTCAGTTCTGCTGTGATAATCCGCTGAGCTTCAACGCCAATAGATGCGCCTCCTTCAACTATTCCCGTTAGTCCTACAAGTTTTCCGCCATCGCTGCGACTATTATCATCTTTGACTTTTGGAGGGGGGACTAAGGCAGTTATATCAACATCCTGCTGAAGCAAATCCAGAAGTTCGGGGAGTATCTCCGGCTTGATAACATTTTTTAAGGCTGCGGCTCTGTTTGCAAGGTTGACAGGAGAAACCCCTAGCCGTGCTGACATAGCAATAAGACAATTTGCTACGACAATAATATCGCTGATACCTGCCAGATGTGCACATTCATCCCGGAAAGCTTTATCGTCACGTAGTACTTTTGGGAGCTGGATGTGTTTTAATATTTTTTGTTTCTGCGGTGATTTGGAATAACCACGTAAAGCCATTTCGGCACTTTTTGTAACTTCTCTGATACTATCGGCCAGTTCGTCGCCGCCTTCCAGACTCGTAGTAAGTTGTAGCATGTAATTGAGTCTGGCAGGCATGTCATGCGTGGCTTTCCCTGATGCAATTTTCTGGCTAATTTCATTCAAATTGCTGATTACCCCAACTGCGATTTTTGATGGCGGTTTTGCTGTATTAGTAACCTTGTGTCTTGAATGTACTTCTCGAGACATCAATGTAAGCGCTTTACGCCAGTCGGGTTGGATACCGGCTTTTAGCGTCTCAAGATTGCTGATGATGTTACGAAGATTGTCGCATCTTGCCAGTGGTATTGGTTCACCGTTAGATTTTCCAGTAGTTAACCAACGAACAATAAAAACGAAATCAGCTTTAGCAGAGGCTCGCAGCCCATCAATCACCCGCTCCCTTGCTTCAGGCGTATGGGGATTATTTTTGCGTACTGGCAGTCGATCACTTTTATTGTAAGTTGGTTTTTTCATATCACTATCTCAAATTAGCCCATGCTAAATGTTTCCGCCTACACCTTTGAATTTATCTATAAAGGCACCAATTTTTTGGAATACGGTCTGCTTTTTCGTTTTGTACTG
>NZ_VHQI01000070.1 GCF_006517625.1 Mixta tenebrionis
GATGCGGCGATCAAGAACGTTGATACCCAGCGCAGCACCCTGGGCGCATCACAGAACCGTTTCGAATCTACCGTGACCAACCTGAACAATACGGTGACCAACCTGTCAGCTGCCCGCAGCCGTATTCAGGATTCTGACTACGCGACGGAAGTTTCCAACATGTCGCGCGCGCAGATCCTGCAGCAGGCCGGCAGCTCGGTGCTGGCGCAGGCGAACCAGGTTCCGCAGACCATGCTTTCCCTGCTGCGTTAATCCTTTATTACGCGGTATTCAGCGCCCTCCCTGTGAGGGCGTTTTTACTGGCGCGCCGTCGCTCCGCTTTATTCAGCCATGTGC
>NZ_VHQI01000071.1 GCF_006517625.1 Mixta tenebrionis
GCCTGTCATCAATATGAAATTGCGATAAAATCGGGCCAATAACAGTACTTAAGAATCATACAACAGGATACAAAATGACAAGCCTTCAGCAGCGTGCCGAGCTACACCGTCAAATCTGGGCCATTGCCAATGATGTCAGAGGCTCCGTAGACGGATGGGATTTTAAACAGTATGTACTCGGTGCACTTTTCTACCGCTTCATCAGTGAGAATTTTTCCAGCTACATGGAAGCAGGGGATGAGAGCATACATTATGCAGCACTTGATGACAGCATCATTACCGATGACATCAAAGACGATGCCATCAGGACTAAAGG
>NZ_VHQI01000072.1 GCF_006517625.1 Mixta tenebrionis
TATGGGCAGATTTGCCGTTTTGGCATCCGGATACAGATATTTATTAATTCCAAATAAATATTAGATATATTATTCCAGGAGATTTCGTGATATTGCTCATAGTTTGTTCTTTAAATGGTTTTGGTAACTCCGGAAGCTTAAATTATTAAACGCGCAATGAAAGTACAGTTTAATGGGAATATTAGCTAAGAATAAGATTGATTATTATATGTTACTCTTTATAAGCCTGATAAATAACGCCATGCTATTACATAGCGTTATGGCGCTGTAGGTTAGCTGACCTTAAAACCCGGCTTGCCGTTTTTAGCGCGCCA
>NZ_VHQI01000073.1 GCF_006517625.1 Mixta tenebrionis
AGCAGCAGACTCTTTATGCACCGTTGTTATGCCGACTGGCAACATCGTATGACGCAGCTTGCTGCGCTCAGTCAGGACTAATCCTCACTTTTTCTGTGTTCCGTTAATCCAAAATCAGGATATTCACTATGTCATCACCCGCAATATTGCAGGGCGGCTATGTGCTGCCTGTCTCCCGGTCATTCACCCAAATGCTTCTGGATA
>NZ_VHQI01000008.1 GCF_006517625.1 Mixta tenebrionis
CCATCTTTGCGCTTATCTGTCATTCATTTACCCCCTATTTATTGCACACCCTTTCCGCAACGCGGAAGCGGGCTGTCCGTCCTTTTTCGTTTCCGACATGATACAGACAGACTGGTACAATATCGTATGTAATCAGGTACGCTGGGTAAGCACAGAGTCAACCAGACCGTACTCAACGGCCTCGCTGGCGGAAAGGAAACGATCGCGTTGCGTATCACGTTCAATAGTTTCTATGCTCTGACCCGTATGTTTCGCCATCAGCTCGTTCATCAGCTGTTTGGTCTTCACGATTTCACGCGCATGGATCTCAATATCAGAAGCCTGCCCCTGGAAGCCGCCCAGCGGCTGGTGAATCATGACGCGGGCGTGCGGCAGACAGAAACGCTTGCCTTTGGCGCCTGCGGTCAGCAGGAAGGAACCCATAGAGCAGGCCTGTCCCATACAGATAGTGCTGACGTCCGGCTTGATAAACTGCATAGTGTCATAAATAGACATGCCTGCGGTAATCACTCCGCCCGGCGAGTTAATATAGAGGTAGATATCTTTTTCCGGGTTTTCCGCTTCCAGAAACAGCATCTGGGCCACAATCAGGTTCGCCATCTGATCTTCAACCTGACCGGTAAGGAAAATGACGCGCTCTTTTAACAGGCGGGAAAAAATGTCGTAAGAACGCTCGCCGCGCGAGGTTTGTTCGACCACCATAGGCACCAGCGCCATGTGAGGCGCGGAAAATTCACGTTCGCCATTGTATGACATTACCGTCTCCTGGATAAATTTCATTGGCAACACTCTGTACCGATTCTACTCAAGTGAGCACATGAAAACCACGCTTCACGCAGCCACTCTCCGACGCTATCCGGACGGTCAATCAGTCAGCCTTACATTTCTCAATCTACGCGAGAAACGATCTGGGGGCGCTGCCCCGCTGTTTCAAGCATAACAACCTTTTCTTCAATCGCTAAACCGGATTACCATCATACTGAATAACCTGGCGCTTAATTAGCCAATAAGGCGCATAAAAGGCGATTTCAGAAGCAAATAAACAAAAAGCCCGCACCTTGCGGCAGCGGGCTTTCAGCTGTTAAAGCAGCGAAAATCAGGCCATGGTGGTCTGATTCATCAGTTCCTGGAATTTAGTGGCTTTTTCAGTCACTTTGGCTTTTTCCAGTACCGCTTCAACCGCCTGCTCTTCCAGCGCGACGTTGCGCATATTGTTCATCAGCTCATTATTTTTGCTGTAGAACTCGATCACTTCCTGCGGATCTTCGTAGGCGGACGCCATTTCTTCAATCAGCGCTTTTACGCGATCTTCGTCAGCTTTCAGCTCGTTGGCGCGAATCACTTCGCCCAGCAGCAGACCAACCATTACGCGGCGTTTCGCCTGCTCTTCAAACAGTTCGCGCGGCAGCTCCAGCGCCTGTTTTTCATTGCCGCCGAAGCGCTGCGCAGCCTGGCGACGCAGCACGTCGATTTCACCGTCGACCAGCGCTGAAGGCACGTCGATTTCATTCGCTTTGATCAGGCCGTCGATCGCCTGGGTTTTAACGCGGTTACGCACCGCGCCTTTCAGCTCGCGTTCCATGTTTTTACGCACTTCGGCGCGCAGGCCAGCGACAGAACCATCTTCAACGCCGAAACGTTTGATAAATTCTTCGGTCAGCTCCGGCAGTTCGCGCTCTTCAACTTTTTTCAGCACGATGGCGAACTTCGCATCTTTCCCTTTCAGGTTTTCAGCGTGGTAATCTTCCGGGAATTTTACTTCGATGGTGAATTCGTCGCCGGCTTTGTGGCCGACAACGCCTTCTTCAAAGCCTGGGATCATCCGGCCCTGGCCCATCGCCAGTACGAAATCCGACGCTTTGCCGCCTTCAAATTCTTCGCCGTCTACGGAACCGGTAAAGTCGATGGTTACGCGATCTTCGGCAGCCGCTTCACCTTCTTTTTCTGACCAGGTCGCCTGCTGCTTGCGCAGGGTTTCCAGCATGGCATCCACGTCTTCATCGGTCACTTCGACAATCGGTTTTTCTACTTCGATTGCATCCAGACCTTTCAGCTCAACTTCCGGATAGACTTCAAACTCAACCGAGTAGGTGAAATCTTCACCCTGCTTGTACTGCCCCGGTACGTAGTTCGGCGCGCCAGCCGGATTGATTTTTTCTTTGATGATCGCCTCAACAAAGTTGCGCTGCATCAGATCGCCCAGCACATCCTGACGAACGGAGGCGCCGTAACGCTGCGCGACCACGCTCATCGGTACTTTACCCTTACGGAAACCGTCGATACGGACTTTCTTCGCTACCTCGACCAGCTCTTTTTTCACAGCGCTCTCGATGCTGTCAGCAGCGACAGTAATCGTAACGCGACGGCCCAGGCCCTGAGTGGTTTCTACTGAAACTTGCATCTTGTTACCTCAAAAAATCACGAGCTCGGTCAACTTCAGACAGCGCGGATTACCGTAACCCACGCTATCCAACAACCGGGACGGCCTCTGATGAAGAACCCAATTCCCTGTTACCAGAAGCGTCCCGAAGCAATTCCGGAAAAATAGACGCCGCATTATAGCGGCATCGTTTTACCGCGTCGAGAACGCAAACCGCCCGCGGCTTCGCAGTTTGGCGGAAATTAAGCGAAAAATAATAAAAAACGCCGAATGAAGCGCGCAAAATTCAGACAAAAGAAAACGGCCCGCGGGCCGTTCAGAAAAAACATCGCGCTGAAATCAGGCCAGCGTCCCGGCGCCGCGACAGTTAGGCGAAGCCAGTACGGTATCCTGCAACCCCTCCCACTCTTTCAGCGTATAGGTGTGCAACGCCAGCGCGTGCACGCCGCCCGCCAGCTCATCGCTTAGCGTGCCGTAAATGGCGCGATGGCGCAGCAGAAAACGCTGGTTGGCAAAGCTGTCGCTGACGATCACCACTTTAAAGTGGCTTTCTGAGCCAGCCGGTACATTATGACGATAACTCTCATCATGAACTTCCAGATGAGCCGGTTGAAACGCCGTTCTTAACTTTTCTTCTATTTGTTCGCGAATCATGACTTACACTCCTCTACGGCAGTGAGCTACGCCCCATCTCTTTAAATATTAGTCGCTTTTCTTCCTTTTCCGCAGGCAAGGAGA
Organism: Mixta tenebrionis; assembly: GCF_006517625.1. Classification (GTDB taxonomy): domain Bacteria; phylum Pseudomonadota; class Gammaproteobacteria; order Enterobacterales; family Enterobacteriaceae; genus Mixta; species Mixta tenebrionis. The sequence continues at coordinate 3,119 of NZ_VHQI01000008.1, forward strand.
AAAAAACTGTCCCGGTTGTTTCATTGCCGGCGGGCGCGCGCGCGTAACAGCGATCGTCGCGCTGGAGAAAAAACAAGCAGGATGATGAATTTACGCGCCGCCGGGGCTTTTTTCACGGAAAGGCAATGATATGATGGCTGCTGTTTTATCGGCAATATCATTCAGACATATGAGAACATAAGCATGTTAAAACGACTCCTTCTTCCGCTGCTGGCCGCCTTTATTTTGGCTGGCTGCGCCAGCAACAGCAATACGCTTGACGTGCAGCCCGTTATTCAGCTGCCCCAACAGGATCCCAGCCTGATGGGCGTAACCATTAGCATTAACGGCGCTGACCAGCGTGCCGATCAGGCGCTGGCGAAAGTCAACCGCGACGGCCAGCTGGTTACCCTGACGCCGGGGCGCGATCTGCGTTTCCTGCTGCAGGAAGTGCTGGAGAAACAGATGACCGCGCGCGGCTATATGGTTGGTCCTAACGGCGCGGTGGATCTGCAAATCGTGGTCAATAACCTTTACGCCGACGTAACGCAGGGCAATCTGCGCTACAGCATTACCACTAAAGCGGATATTTCTATTATCGCCAATGCGAAAAACGGCAATAAGCAGGTGAAAAACTACCGCCAGACCTACAGCGTCGAAGGCGCATTCAACGCCACCAACGAAAAAATCACCAAAGCCGTCAACTCAACGCTGAGCGACGTTATCAGCGATATGGCTCAGGACACCAGCGTCAACGATTTTATCAAACAAAACGCACGTTAATGATTTATTACGGCCCGGCAGGAACGCCGGGCCGTTTTGCAGGGAAAGATCGTTGTGGCTAATCAACTGTTACGTATTTTCACCCAGCGCAACGCTGCGGTGCTGCTGCTGCTGGGCTTCGCTTCCGGGCTCCCTCTGGCGCTAACCTCCAGCACGCTGCAGGCGTGGATGACCGTCGAGGGCGTGGATCTTAAAACTATCGGCTTTTTCTCGCTGGTTGGGCAGGCCTATGTTTTTAAGTTTCTTTGGTCGCCGCTCATGGATCGCTATACGCCGCCCTTTTTAGGACGGCGCCGCGGCTGGCTGCTGATCTCCCAGCTGCTGCTGATCGGCGGCATCGTCCTGATGGGCTTTATGGAGCCGGCGCGGCATCTGACGATGCTGGCGGCGCTGGCGGTACTGATCGCCTTTTGCTCCGCCTCGCAGGATATTGTCTTCGACGCCTGGAAAACCGACGTGCTGCCGCCGGAAGAGCGCGGCAACGGCGCGGCGATTACCGTATTAGGCTATCGCCTGGCGATGCTGGTTTCCGGCGGGCTGGCGCTCTGGCTGGCGGATCGCTATCTCGGCTGGCAGGCGACCTACTGGCTTATGGCGCTGATGATGGTGCCCGGCGCGATCGCCACGCTGCTGGCGCGCGAGCCTGACGGCGCAATTGTTCGCCCGCATTCGCTGGAAGAGGCGGTTATCGCGCCGCTGCGCGATTTCTTTAATCGCGATAACGCCTGGCTGATGCTCTCCCTGATTGTGCTTTATAAGCTTGGCGATGCCTTCGCCGCCAGCCTGACCACCACCTTCCTGATTCGCGGCGTCGGTTTTTCCGCCGGCGACGTCGGGCTGGTGAACAAATCTCTCGGCCTGCTGGCCACTATTATCGGCGCGCTGTACGGCGGCATGCTGATGCAGCGGCTGAGCCTGTTCCGGGCGTTAATGCTGTTTGGCATACTGCAGGCGCTCTCCAACCTGGCCTACTGGCTGCTGTCGGTGACCTCGCCGCACCTGTGGAGCATGGCCTGCGCGGTCTTCGTGGAAAACCTGTGCGGCGGCATGGGCACCTCAGCCTTTGTGGCGCTGCTGATGAGCCTTTGCAACCGCTCTTTTTCCGCCACCCAGTTCGCGCTGCTCTCGGCGTTTTCCGCCGTCGGCCGCGTCTATGTCGGCCCGGCGGCAGGATGGCTGGTTGAGCTGTGGGGATGGCCGACCTTTTACGCTTTTTCCATCGCGGCCGCCCTGCCGGGGCTGCTGCTGCTGGCCGCCAGTAAAAACAGCCTGCTGCGGGCGCAGCAAAGCGAGCAGTTCAGCGTCCGTCGCTGCTGGCCGGCGGCCTACCGCTGGGCGCTACGTTTGCTGGCCGGCGGCAGCGCGCTGCTGGCGCTCTGGCTGCTGCTGCTGGCGCTGGAAGCGAGCAACCTTCTGGCTGCGTCGGTATCGCCGCTGATTTTATTCAATACCGGTTGTCTGCTGGCGCTAATCGGCATATTTACCGGTACGCTGCTTGACTATCTGGCGCTGCGCAAACCGCCTGTCACGAAATAAAAACGCCGCGTTTAATTACCATGCAGCTGGCTCAGAAAAATAAGCGCCAGCTGTAAATAATATTGTCCGACTTTCCCCGCAAAAATTTAACCCGCCGTTTTAACTACCGCCGTCTAATATTAAAAAACGGTGCGTAATTATTCATGTTTAATAATTATCACTTAAATGATGCAAATTTGTTAAACTATTGAGGCTCGATTACGTTGTTTAGATTCATCCCTTCCTATGAGCGGGTAAGGACGTCTTTTTTCGTTATATTAACTCAACTGCCTGACCCTGTTCATATTATGTCACTTTGTGTAACAGATGTGACACCCTTAGCAAAAGGTGTCAACACAGTCCTGACACGTTCTTAAGCTGGTTTACACTGCATAAACCTTCCCGTAAAATGCCGCCACACTTAAACGACAATAGAGCCCTTGTCATTGAGGTCGTTAAATGAGACTCAGGAAATACAATAAAAGTTTGGGGATTTTGTCATTAACTGCAGGTACTTTATTGTTAAGTGGCTGCGATAGTGCGTTGTTAAATCCCAAAGGACAGATTGCAATGGAGCAGCGTTCGCTGATACTGACGGCCTTTGGCTTGATGTTGATCGTCGTAATACCCGCAATTCTGATGGCTGTGGTGTTTGCCTGGAAATATCGTGCGTCTAACACTAATGCAAAATACAGCCCTAACTGGTCCCACTCTAATAAAGTGGAAGCGGTGGTCTGGACCGTTCCGATCCTGATCATTCTTTTCCTGGCCGTGTTGACCTGGAAATCAACCCACGCGCTGGAGCCGGGTAAGCCGCTGGTTTCCGACGTGAAGCCGGTTGAGATCGATGTAGTTGCGCTGGACTGGAAATGGCTGTTTATCTATCCGGAGCAGGGTATTGCCACGATCAATGAAATCGCATTTCCGGTAAATACGCCGGTGAATTTCAGGATTACCTCAAACTCCGTCATGAACTCCTTCTTCATTCCGACCCTCGGCAGCCAGATCTACGCCATGGCGGGCATGCAGACCAAACTGCACCTGATCGCCAACGAGGCCGGCACCTTTAACGGCATCTCGTCTAACTTTAGCGGCCGCGGATTCTCAGGAATGAAATTTAAAGCTATCGCGACTCCCGATCGGGCTGGCTTCGATCGTTGGGTAGCGCAGGCGAAACAGGCACCGGATACCTTAACCACCATGGATGAGTTCGAGAAGCTGGCGGCGCCAAGCGAGAATCATCCGGTTGAGTACTTCTCCAAAGCTAATCCTGAGTTGTTCAGGCAGGTTATTGAAAAATTCAAGATGAGCCACGGAGAGATGGACATGTCAGGTCATGAAGGCATGGACATGAGTGAAGCCTCTCACGCGGGAGCCGAGGAATAATACGATGTTCGGAAAACTAACACTGGATGCAGTGCCGTATCATGAGCCGATTATCATGATTACGGTGGCCGCCATTATTCTTGGTGGTCTGGCCCTTGTCGCTGCCTTAACTTATTTCGGCAAGTGGAAATATTTGTGGACGGAATGGCTGACCTCCGTCGATCACAAAAAACTGGGTATCATGTATGTGATCCTCGCCTTCGTCATGCTGCTGCGTGGCTTTGCGGACGCCATTATGATGCGCGGCCAGCAGATGCTGGCCTCGGCCGGGGAGGCTGGCTTCCTGCCGCCTCATCACTACGATCAGATCTTTACCGCCCATGGCGTTATCATGATCTTCTTCGTGGCGATGCCGTTCGTGGTCGGTTTGATGAACATTGCTGTTCCTCTGCAGATCGGCGCGCGCGACGTAGCCTTCCCTTTCCTGAACAACCTGAGCTTCTGGTTTACCGCCGTTGGCGTGATTCTGGTTAACCTGTCGCTGGGCGTTGGCGAGTTCGCGCAGACCGGCTGGCTGGCCTATCCGCCGCTGTCGGGGGCGGAGTACAGTCCGGGCGTCGGGGTAGATTACTGGATCTGGAGCCTGCAGCTTTCCGGTATCGGTACGACATTAACGGGTATTAACTTCTTTGTTACTATCCTGAAAATGCGTGCTCCTGGCATGACCATGTTTAAAATGCCGGTGTTCACCTGGGCTTCGCTCTGTACTAACGTACTGATTATCGCGGCATTCCCGGTACTGACCGTCACTCTGGCGCTGCTGACCCTCGACCGTTATCTGGGCTTCCATTTCTTTACCAACGATATGGGCGGCAACATGATGATGTATGTCAACCTAATCTGGGTATGGGGCCATCCGGAAGTTTATATTCTGGTTCTGCCGGTGTTCGGCGTGTTCTCTGAAGTGGTTGCGACTTTCTCGAAAAAACGCCTGTTCGGCTACACCTCGCTGGTGTGGGCGACCGTGGTTATTACCATTTTGTCCTTTATCGTTTGGCTGCACCACTTCTTCACCATGGGCGCAGGCGCGAACGTTAACGCCTTCTTCGGCATCATGACGATGATTATCGCCATTCCGACCGGCGTGAAGATCTTTAACTGGCTGTTCACCATGTATCAGGGGCGCATTCAAATGCACTCCGCCATGCTGTGGACCGTAGGCTTCCTGGTCACCTTCTCCGTGGGTGGTATGACCGGCGTGCTGCTGGCGGTGCCGGGCGCAGACTTCGTACTGCACAACAGCCTGTTCCTGATTGCGCACTTCCATAACGTGATCATCGGCGGCGTGGTGTTCGGCTGTATGGCCGGCGTAACCTACTGGTTCCCGAAAGCCTTCGGCTTCACCCTGAACGAGACCTGGGGTAAACGCGCCTTCTGGTTCTGGATTATCGGCTTCTTCGTTGCCTTTATGCCGCTGTACGCGCTGGGCTTTATGGGGATGACCCGTCGTCTGAGCCAGGATATCGATCCGCAGTTCCATCCGCTGCTGGTGGTAGCTGCCGTTGGCGTAGGCCTGATCGCGCTGGGCATTCTTTGCCAGCTGATTATGTTCTGGGTTTCGGTGCGCGATCGTCACGAAAACCGCGATCTGACCGGCGATCCCTGGGGCGGACGTACGCTGGAGTGGTCAACCTCCTCTCCGCCGCCGTTCTATAACTTCGCAGTGGTGCCGCACATCAATGAGCGTGACGCCTTCTGGGAAATGAAAGAAAAAGGCGAAGCGTACAAACAGCCTGCTCATTACGAAGAGATTCATATGCCGAAAAACAGCGGCGCAGGACTGATTATCGCCCTGTTCGCGACGGTCTTTGGTTTCGCCGCCATCTGGCATATCTGGTGGCTGATGGGTCTCTCCTTTATCGCGATGATTGCGAGCTGGGTCATTAAGAGCTTCGACGAAGACGTTGATTACTATGTTCCGGTCAAAGAGATCGAAGCAATTGAGAATCAGCACTTCAAAGATATCAGCAAAGCAGGTCGGAAATAATGGCACAAACACTGTCTAAACAGCACGTCGCCCATGCGGAGCATGGGCATCATGATGCGGGAGCCAACAAGGTCTTTGGCTTCTGGATCTATCTGATGAGCGACTGCATTATCTTTGCAACCCTGTTTGCAACCTATGCGGTTATGGTTAACAACACGGCGGGCGGACCGGCGGGTAAAGATATTTTCGAACTGCCGTTCGTGCTGGTCGAAACCGCCCTGCTGCTGCTGAGCTCCATTACCTACGGTATGGCCGTGATCGGCATGAACAACGGCAGCAAAGGCGCGGTTAACCGCTGGCTGGCGCTGACTTTCCTGTTCGGTCTGGGCTTTATCGCGATGGAGATCTACGAGTTCCATCATCTGATCGAGGAAGGCTTCGGCCCGGATCGCAGCGGCTTCCTGTCCGGCTTCTTCACGCTGGTCGGCACCCACGGTCTGCACGTGACTTCCGGCTTGATCTGGATGCTGGTGCTAATGTTCCAGATCGCGAAACGCGGTCTGACCGATACCAACCGCGCCCGTATCATGTGTCTGAGCCTGTTCTGGCACTTCCTTGACGTGGTGTGGATCTGCGTATTTACCGTTGTCTATCTGATGGGGGCCATGTAATGAGTCATTCTGTTAACGAACATGGCGCCTCTCACGGCAGCGTGAAGTCATATATGATCGGCTTCATCCTCTCTGTCATCCTGACGGCGATTCCGTTCTGGATGGTAATGGATGGCGGCGCTTCGCATGGCACAATTCTCAGCGTGGTTCTGGTGTGTGCGGTAGTCCAGGTGCTGGTTCATCTGGTTTTCTTCCTGCATCTGGATACCAAATCTGAAGGCGGCTGGAACTTTGTGGCGATTGTTTTCTCCGCCATCATTATTCTGATAGTCGTCGTTGGCTCGCTGTGGATCATGTGGAATCTCAATTACAACATGATGATGTCCCACTAAAGAGTCGCTCGTGATGATTAAGCAATACCTGCAAGTAACAAAACCAGGAATTATTTTCGGGAATTTAATTTCTGTTATCGGGGGTTTTCTGCTGGCTGCCAAAGGCAGTATTGATTACACCCTGTTTCTCACCGCCCTCGTTGGTGTTTCGCTGGTGGTCGCATCAGGTTGTGTTTACAACAACTTTATCGACCGCGACATCGACAGAAAAATGGAGAGAACCAAGAATCGAGTGCTGGTTAAAGGCCTCATCTCTCCGAAAGTAACCCTGGTTTATGCAACCGTATTAGGTATTGCTGGCTTTGCGTTGCTGTATTTCGGAGCAAACCCGCTGGCCATGTGGCTGGCGGTGATGGGCTTCGTGGTGTACGTCGGCATCTATAGCCTTTATATGAAGCGTAACTCGGTTTACGGTACGCTGATTGGCAGCCTCTCCGGCGCCGCGCCGCCGGTGATCGGCTACTGCGCGGTGACCAATGAGTTTGATGCTGGCGCGCTGATCCTGCTGGCGATCTTTAGCCTGTGGCAGATGCCGCATTCCTATGCGATTGCCATTTTCCGCTTTAAAGATTACCAGGCAGCGAACATACCGGTTCTGCCGGTGGTGAAAGGCATTTCCGTGGCGAAAAACCATATCACGCTCTATATTCTGGCGTTTATGATCGCCACGCTGATGCTGTCGCTGGGCGGCTACGCTGGCTACAAATATCTGGTAGTTGCGGCGGCAGTTAGCGTGTGGTGGCTGGGAATGGCGCTTTCGGGTTATAAAACCTCTAACGATCGCGTTTGGGCGCGTAAGCTGTTCGTATTTTCCATCGTTGCCATCACCGCGCTGAGCGTGATGATGTCGGTAGATTTTATGGCTCCGGCTTCTCACGATCTGCTGACCTGGGTACGCTAATCGCAAGCAACATCTCTCAGGGCGCATCTGCGCCCTTTCTTTTTGTTACGACTGCTTAAACACTTCTGTTTTACCCGCCCTGCCCTGCTGCTTAAAATGTTGTCGGCAATAATACTGAGGTTGTAATGAACGATAATAAAATGACACCGGTTGAACTGCGGGCAACCTGGGGTTTAGGCGCCGTTTTTTCTTTACGTATGCTGGGCATGTTTATGGTGTTGCCCGTGCTGACCACTTACGGCATGGCGTTACAGGGCGCCAGCGAAGCATTGATTGGCCTGGCGATCGGTATTTATGGTCTGGCGCAGGCTATTTTTCAGATACCCTTTGGCCTGCTTTCCGATCGTATCGGCCGTAAGCCGCTGATCGTCGGCGGGCTGCTGGTGTTTGTCGCCGGCAGCGTTATCGCCGCCAGTACCGTATCTATCTGGGGCGTGATCCTGGGACGCGCTTTGCAAGGCTCCGGCGCCATCGCCGCCGCCGTGATGGCGCTGCTTTCCGATCTGACGCGCGAGCAAAATCGTACCAAGGCGATGGCGTTTATCGGCATTAGCTTCGGCATTACGTTCGCTATCGCCATGGTGCTGGGCCCGATTGTTACTCACGCTTTCGGTTTGCATGCGCTGTTCTGGATGATTGCGATACTCGCCAGCCTCGGCATTGTGATTACGCTGCTGGTGGTGCCGAATGCGCCGCATCATGTGCTGAATCGCGAATCGGGCATGGTGAAAGGCAGTATACGTGAAGTGTTAATGCAGCCGCGCCTGCTGAAGCTGAACGTCGGCATTCTTTGTCTGCATGTGTTGCTGATGTCAAGCTTTGTCGCCCTGCCCGGCCAGTTTGAACAGGCGGGATTTCCGGCGCAGCAGCACTGGAAGGTTTATCTGGTGACGATGCTGATTGCCTTCGTCGCCGTGGTGCCCTTTATTATTTACGCCGAAGTAAAGCGCCGCATGAAGCGGGTGTTTATCTGCTGCGTGGCGCTGATTCTGGTCGCGGAGATTGTGCTGTGGGGCGCCGGCGGTCATTTCTGGACGCTGGTGACCGGCGTACAGCTTTTTTTCGTGGCGTTTAATTTGATGGAGGCGATTCTGCCTTCGCTGATCAGTAAAGAGTCGCCGGCAGGTTATAAGGGCACCGCGATGGGAATTTATTCCACCAGCCAGTTTCTCGGCGTGGCGATCGGCGGCAGTCTCGGCGGTTGGGTGTTCCAGAATTTTGATGCCCAGACGGTGTTTCTGTTGGGGGCGATAGTGGCTACGCTGTGGCTGTTGTTAAGCACGACGATGCAGGAACCGCCCTATGTGAGCAGTCTGCGTATTGTTTTGAGCGAGCATGCGTTGAATGATGCGCGTCTGGAACAGAAGTTACGGGCGCAGCCCGGCGTCTCTTCAGTGTTTATCGTACCGGAAGAGCGCAGCGCCTATGTAAAAATTGACAGCAAGGTGACCAGCCGGGTTGAGCTGGAGGCGCTGCTCGCCAGCGCGTAAGGTTGCAGGTTGCAGGTTGCAGGTTGCAGGTTGCAGGTTGCAGGTTGCAGGTTGCAGGTTGCAGGTTGCAGGTTATTGTATGGTAAAGGCCGCACAGTGCGGCCTTGTTTATATCTTTAATACTCTTTGCATGCTGGACGGCGCCTGCACAGGAAGGCCAGTTCGATCGTAAAGACGCTAAATGTCATCCCTGACCGCTCGGCCCGCGCCTTCCCTGGCGCGGGACGCTTTACTCTTCGATCTGGCCTCCCTGCGCCTTAAGTCCGGCGTCGGCTGTCAGCAGGTGAAGCGATTAATTAAAGCAAAAGCGCGTATCGCGATGTTTTCGTGTTAAGTCTGTTGTTAATTGTCAGCAGGTAAAGCGGTTAATTAACGCAAAAGCGCGTATCGCGCCATTTTCGCCTTAAGTCCGGCGTCGGCCGTCAGCAGGCAAAACGATTAATTAACCCAGGAACGGGTTATCGCGACGTTTTCGTCTTAAGTCCGTTGTTAATTGTCAGCAGGTAAAGCGGTTAATTAACGCAAAAGCGCGTATCGCGCCATTTTCGCCTTAAGTCCGGCGTCGGCCGTCAGCAGGCAAAACGATTAATTAACCCAGGAACGGGTTATCGCGACGTTTTCGTCTTAAGTCCGTTGTTAATTGTCAGCAGGTAAAGCGGTTAATTAACGCAAAAGCGCGTATCGCGCCATTTTCGCCTTAAGTCCGGCGTCGGCCGTCAGCAGGCAAAACGATTAATTAACCCAGGAACGGGTTATCGCGACGTTTTCGTCTTAAGTCCGTTGTTAATTGTCAGCAGGTAAAGCGGTTAATTAACGCAAAAGCGCGTATCGCGCCATTTTCGCCTTAAGTCCGGCGTCGGCCGTCAGCAGGCAAAACAATTAATTAACCCAGGAACGGGTTATCGCGATGCGCAGCCAGGCCTCTCTGTCTTAAGTAGCGGCTGCGNCGTCTTAAGTCCGTTGTTAATTGTCAGCAGGTAAAGCGGTTAATTAACGCAAAAGCGCGTATCGCGCCATTTTCGCCTTAAGTCCGGCGTTGACTGTCAGCAGGCAAAACGATTAATTAACCCTGGAACGGGTTATCGCGACGTTTTCGTCTTAAGTCCGTTGTTAATTGTCAGCAGGTAAAGCGGTTAATTAACGCAAAAGCGCGTATCGCGCCATTTCCGCCTTAAGTCCGGCGTCGGCCGTCAGCAGGCAAAACAATTAATTAACCCAGGAACGGGTTATCGCGATGCGCAGCCAGGCCTCTCTGTCTTAAGTAGCGGCTGCGCCTCACAATAGCGCAGCCGTACCTTGATTAATCGCGGAAGTTTTTAAACTGGAACGGCTGCCCCAGGTTGCCGCCGCGCACCAGTGCGATAGCGCTTTGCAGATCGTCGCGTGATTTACCGTTAACGCGCACTTCTTCGCCCTGAATCTGCGGCTGCACTTTGATTTTGCTGTCTTTAATCAGCTTAACGATTTTTTTCGCCATATCGCTCTCAATGCCCTGCTTCAGCTTGAGATCGAGACTCCAGTTTTTGCCGCTGTGCTCAATCTGATCCGGCACTTCCAGCGCCGCACCCTCAATTCCCCGCTTCAGCAGCTTCTCGCGTAGAATATCGACCAGCTGTTTCACCTGAAAATCAGATTCGGTGGTCACTTTAATGGTCTGCGCTTTTTCATTCAGCTCGATGCTGGCGCTGACGTTGCGAAAATCGAAGCGGGTTGAGAGTTCACGGTTGGCGTTTTCAACGGCGTTACGCACTTCCTGCATGTCGATTTCAGAAACGATATCGAAAGATGGCATTATTTTGTCTCCAGACTCTAAAGTGACATGCATAATACCTGCTTGCGCCGGGCAAAGAAAACAGCCTGTGCGCACAGTGATTATCAATTAACTCGCCGTTAAGGCCTTGAAACTTCGCCTGCGGGAGGAAGCATGAAAATTACGGTACTCGGCTGCGGCGCCCTGGGTCAGCTCTGGCTGACCGCACTTAATCGTCAGGGCCATGAGGTTCAGGGTTGGCTGCGCGTACCGCAGCCCTATTGCTCGGTCAACGTTATCGGCACAAACGGCGTCGCCAGCAATAACACCTTTATCGCCAACGATCCGCTGTTTCTCAGCAGCAGCGATCTGCTGCTGGTCACGCTAAAGGCGTGGCAGGTTTCCGGCGCGGTAAAAAATATTCAGGCGCTGTTGCCGCCCGATTGCCCGATTCTGCTGCTGCACAACGGCATGGGTACGCTGGAAGAGCTGCGCGGAGTCACGCAGCCGCTGCTGCGCGGCATTACTACCCATGCAGCAAAACGTGACAATACGGTAATTGTGCACGTCGCCAGCGGTATTACCCATATTGGCCCCGCTTCGCCCGAAAGCGCGTCGCTGAGCGAGCTGGCGGAGACGCTGCATCAGGCGCTGCCGGACGTGGCCTGGCATAATGATGTCACCGCCGCCTGCTGGCAAAAACTGGCGGTTAACTGTGTAATAAATCCGCTCAGCGTGGTCAACGATTGTCTCAACGGAGCACTGCTCGCCTGGCCTGAGCAGATCGCCCTGCTGTGCGCAGAGGCGGCGGCGGTTATGGAAAGAGAAGGCGTTCACACCAGCGCGCAGCAGCTGCAGGATTATGTGTACTCGGTGATAGCCAATACCGCGCTGAATGTCTCTTCTATGCTACAGGACGTGCGGGCGCAGCGGCGTACTGAGATAGATTATATTACCGGTTACCTGCTGCTGCGGGCGCGGGCGCAAGGCATCGCCACGCCGGAAAACAGCCGTCTGTATGAAATGATCAAGCGAAAGGAGCAAAATTATGAGCGCGAACGTATCGGTGCTGGTCTGCCTGGCACATGGCACTGAAGAGATCGAAGCGGTCACGGCGATCGATCTGCTGGCGCGCGCGGGCATCAGGGTTACTACCGCCAGCGTGAATGGCGATGGCGATCGGCAAATCCTTTGCTCACGCGGCGTCAGGCTGCTGGCGGACAGCAGGCTGGTAGAGGTGGCGGATGGTCATTTTGACGCCATCGTACTGCCAGGCGGCCTGAAAGGCGCGCAGGCTTTTCACGATAGCCCGCTGCTGGTAGAAACGGTGCAGCAGTTCCACCTTTCCGGGCGCATTGTAGCGGCGATCTGCGCTGCGGCGGGTACGGTTCTGGTACCGCACAATCTGTTTCCCGTCGGCAATATGACCGGCTTTCCCGGCCTGAAAGATAAAATTCCTGAAGAAAAGTGGGTGGAGAAACGTGTGGTATGGGATCCGCGCGTTAACCTGCTTACCAGCCAGGGGCCAGGTACGGCGATGGATTTCGCCCTGAAGCTTATCGATCTGCTGGTGGGAAAAGAAAAGGCGCGTGAAGTCGCAGAGCAGCTGGTACTGGCGGCAGGCATTTACGCCTATCAGGACTAATGCAGATAAGCCATTGCTGACGAAATATTGTTCAGCAATGGTCAGTAAATTCTTATTCCTTTTCCCGCTCTGCCAGCGCGCCAGGCCGGCGCCGCTGGATATATACGTGCCCGCCTGAGCCAGGCTACGCTAAAAATTAAGCGATAAAAATTATCGCTACGGCAATAAAAAATAGTCGCCATGTCATATGTCATACCGGCTTCACCGGGTTATCAGCCAGCCCCAGCAACGCATCGCTTACTAATTCCGCTCACCAACGCCTGTTCGCTGCGGCGGAAATATAATATCCACCAACCGTTCCGCTATCATTTTTTATTTTCCGGCGCTTATTAATTAACGGGTAAAAAAGTTACCGTCCAACAACAGAAGTTTATAGTGTAGCGCAACCCGATAAAAAAATAGCAGATTGCGAGGCTGACGATGACGGAAACGGATATATTTAATGCGATAATTGAAAAAGAAGGCGATTATATTAATCTTCCCGCTGATAAAGGCGGAGCCACCCGCTGGGGCATAACGGAACAGGTAGCCAGAGCGCACGGCTACGCTGGCGCAATGGCCGAGCTGCCGCAGGCTACGGCATTAACCATTCTGTATAACGACTACTGGAGCGGCCCCAGGCTGGATCGGCTGGCGCAGGTTTCTCAGGCCATCGCCGTTAAGCTGTGCGATACCGGCGTTAATATGGGGCCGGTGCCAGCGATTAGCTGGCTTCAGCGCTGGTTAAACGCGTTCAGCCAGCAGCAAAAACTTTACGGCCGCCTTATCGCCGATGGCAATATCGGCCCGCTCACGCTTAGCGCGCTGGATATTTTTCTCACTCAGCGCGGCGCAGAAGGCGAACGGGTGATGCTCAAAGCGCTTAACTGCAGCCAGGGCGCACGCTATTTGCAAATAACCGAATCCCGTCCACAAAACCAGGCTTTTATTTATGGCTGGATAAAAGAAAGGGTAACGTTATGAGATTTATTCGCTGGAGCGCCATAATTGCCGTGCTAATTGTGATGCTGTTATTGCAATTTACTATTAATCAGCAGCAGCGTAATAGCCTCAGGCAAAAGGAGCAGGAAAAAATAGCGTTAATGGATCAGCTTATTCAGCAACAACATTTAATTGAAGACCTGCGTCAGTATGAACAACTTAACCGCAGGCTGGCGGCTAAACAATTACAACAGGAAAAAGCCGCCGCTCAGCAACATAACGCGATGCAACGGGAATATCACCATGCGATCAAAACCAGTCCTTGCGCTGCTCAGCCTGTGCCTGATTCTGTTATTAACCTCCTGCGCGCAGCGTCCGCCCAGCGTACCGCTGCTGCGGCTTCCTCCTGAAACGCTATTTCAGCCTTGCGAACAGCCGCTATTTATGGGTAAAAGCTGGGGAGACGCCGTCAGCTACAGCCTGCAGTTGCAGCATAGCTTAAAAATCTGTGCGGGACGCATCGACAGGCTGATTGAATGGCGTCGACAGGCCAGCCTTCTGCCCGGCAGGCTTAACTAATGCTCACCGGGACGAAGGCGGCTACTGCCAGCCTCGCCGGCATCATGCGGATGCGCCAGCCGGGAAAAGATCGCTGTCCGTATCGGTCAGGATAACGGACAGCGCTGTTTCAGGGGCGGTAAACCTTCACGTTCTTAAAGCCCTGCTCGTGCAGATAGAGCGCCTGCAGGCGGCTCATTACGCCGCGCTCGCAGTAGAGCAGCCAGGTTTTACTCTGATCGAGATCGCCAAACTGGGTGCCCAGCTTATAGAATGGCAGCGATTTCACCTCAATGCCTTCTACTTTCAGCGGCTTAACTTCCTGCTCATCCAGCGAGCGAATATCCAGCAGGGCGTCGTTAGCGGAGAAAGAGGCCACGGTCTCTACTTCAGTAACGTTTTCCTGCGTCTGCTCGGCAATGGTGCGGATATCGACATTGGTCGCTTCCTGCACCACGCGATCCAGCACGGCGAAATCGAAGTTTTCCTCTTCCGCCTCAATACGCGCCTTCACCGCCTTTACCGTCGGGCTTTTTGAGATCACGCCGCAATATTCCGGCATGGTGCGGGCAAAATCTTCCGTACCGATCTGGCGGGCGAGATTGATGATGTGTTCTTTATCATGCGAGATCAGCGGACGCAGAATCAGCGTATCTGACGCGTTATCAATCAGACGCAGGTTGGTCAGCGTCTGGCTGGAAACCTGGCCCAGCGCTTCGCCGGTAACCAGCGCCTGCACGCCATAGCGTTCGGCAATCTGCGAGGCGGCGCGCACCATCATTCGCTTCAGCACCACGCCCATCTGGCCGTCGTCCACTTTTTCCAGAATTTCTGCCACTACCGGCTCAAAGTTAATCGCCACGAAGCGCACGCGATGTGAGCGCCCAAAGCGGTTCCACAGGTAGTGGGCCACCTGACGCACGCCGATCTCATGGGCCGCGCCGCCGAGGTTAAAAAAGCAGTAGTGCACGCGGCAGCCGCGACGCATCAACATATAGCTGGAAACGCCGGAGTCGAAACCGCCGGAAATCAGCGACAGCACATCTTCCTGGGTGCCGATAGGGAAACCGCCCAGCCCTTCATAGCGCCCGGTGATCAACAGCAAACGATCGTTTTCAATTTCCAGATTCACCGTTACCTGCGGGTGAGAGAGCTTAACCTGCGCGCTTTCAATATGCTGGTTCAGCCCGCCGCCGACATAGCGTTCCACGTCCTGCGAGCTGAACGGGTGCTGGCCGCGGCGCTTCACGCGCACGCAGAAGGTCTTGCCTTCCAGACGCTCGCGGTTGATCGCCAGCGTCTGCTCAAAGATATCGTGCATATCGGTCCAGCTGCGATCTTCCACCGCCAGCACGTGATGAATGCCGGGAATCCGCGTCAGCTCATCGATAAAGGCCGCGCGCAGGCTATCATCTTTAGAGCGGACTTCAATATGATCCCAGTGACGCACCACCGCCAGCGTTTCGTCCAGATCTTTCAGGACATTACGGATATTGCCGGTAAGAATTTTAATGAAGCGCAAGCGCACCGACTGGCTTTTGATGGTGATTTCAGGAAACAATTTAATGATAAACTTCATGACCGCGCAGCTCTGAGGCAATTAAGTGCTAAAAATGGCGGCACTTAACTGATAAAATCAATGAATTGCAAAGGAACCTGAGCCCTCTGCTTCCGAGGCGCGACAGTATATCACCTTTGCCGGCGAGCTGCCTGTTTTACTGCCATGCTCTATGATTATTTTGCTAATCATTTCCAGTCGGCTACCATGTCCGATTGCTAAAGATAAAAACCTGTGAGCAACCATTACTATGCCAAAAAAAGCCGAACAGCCCATCAGTTTTGAAACATCGTTGCAGCAGCTGGAACAGATCGTCACCCGCCTGGAAAGCGGCGATTTACCGCTGGAAGAGGCGCTGAACGAATTTGAGCGCGGCGTACAGCTGGCAAAAACCGGACAGAAAACCCTGCAGCAGGCGGAACAGCGCGTGCAGATCCTGCTTAGCGATGATAAAGATGCGGCGTTATCGCCCTTTACGCCGGACGCTGAATAATGGATTTTGCTCAACTCCTCGCGCATTATCAGCAGCGGGTGAATGCGGCGCTGTCGCGCTTTATCGATCCGCTGCCCTTTCAGAGTTCTCCTCTGGTCAATGCGATGCAATATGGCGCATTATTAGGCGGTAAACGATTACGCCCGTTTTTAGTCTATGCAGTTGGCGACATGCTGCGCGTTGACGCCGACAGCCTTGATGCTCCCGCCGCCGCCGTTGAATGTATTCACGCTTATTCATTAATCCATGACGATTTGCCCGCTATGGATAATGACAGTTTGCGACGCGGGCAGCCCACCTGCCATATTAAATTCGGCGAGGATACCGCTATCCTCGCAGGCGATGCGTTGCAAACGCTGGCCTTTTCCATTCTTGTCGATGCGCCGATGCAGCAGGTAGAGCCGCGCGATCGCCTTGCGATGATTTCCGAACTGGCGCAGGCCAGCGGCGTCGCCGGCATGTGCGGCGGTCAGGCGCTTGATTTAGCGGCGGAGGGGCGGCAGACCGATTTAACGGCGCTGGAAACCATTCATCGTCACAAGACCGGCGCGCTGATCCGCGCCTCGATACGCCTGGGCGCACTGGCGGCAGGCGCACGCGAAGCGCTGCCGCATCTCGATCGCTATGCCAATGCGATCGGACTGGCTTTTCAGGTACAGGATGACATTCTGGACGTGGTAGGCGATACCGCCATAACCGGCAAGCAGCAGGGAGCCGATCAGCAGCTCGGCAAGAGCACCTATCCGGCGCTAATGGGGCTGGAAAACGCCCGGCGCAAAGCGCACGACCTTTATCAGGAGGCGCTGGACGCACTGGATCGGCTGGCCGCGCTCTCGCTGGATACCAGCACGCTGCGTGCGCTGGCAGGCTTCGTAATCGAACGCGATAAATAACTTCCACGATGAGTCACTGATGAGTTTTGATACTGCAAAATACCCAACGCTGGCGCTTGCCGATACCGTGCAGGCGCTACGCCAGCTGCCTAAAGAGAAACTCCCCGCCCTGTGTGACGAGCTGCGTCAATACCTGCTGGACAGCGTAAGCCGCTCCAGCGGCCATTTCGCTTCCGGCCTCGGCGTGGTTGAGCTGACCGTCGCGCTACATTACGTCTATAACACGCCGTTCGATCATCTGGTATGGGACGTGGGTCACCAGGCCTATCCGCATAAAATTCTGACCGGGCGCCGCGATCGCATTGGTACCATCCGCCAGAAAAATGGCCTGCATCCTTTTCCGTGGCGCGCGGAAAGTGAATTTGACGTGCTGAGCGTCGGCCACTCCTCCACGTCGATCAGCGCGGGCCTTGGCATGGCTGTCGCCGCAGGCAAAGAGGGCAAAGGCCGCCGCACCGCCTGCATTATCGGCGACGGCGCGATCACCGCCGGCATGGCGTTTGAAGCGATGAACCATGCCGGCGATATCAAAGCCGATCTGCTGGTGATCCTTAACGACAACGAAATGTCGATTTCTGAAAACGTCGGCGCGCTCAACAACCGTCTGGCGCAGATCCTCTCCGGGAAAACCTATGCGCGCCTGCGCGAGGGCGGCAAAAAAGTTTTAACCGGCCTGCCGCCGATTAAAGAGCTGGTCAGGCGCACCGAAGAGCACCTGAAAGGCATGGTGGTGCCGGGCACGCTGTTTGAAGAGCTGGGCTTTAACTATATCGGCCCGGTGGACGGGCATGACGTGCTGACGCTGGTGCATACGCTGAGCAACATGCGCGATCTGAAAGGCCCGCAGTTCCTGCATATTATGACCAAAAAGGGCAAAGGCTACGCGCCGGCGGAAAACGATCCTATCGCCTGGCACGCCGTGCCTAAATTCGATCCGGCCAGCGGCGCGCTGCCTAAAAGCGCCGACGGGCTGCCGAGCTACTCTACCATCTTCGGCAACTGGCTGTGTGAAACCGCCGCGGACGACGACAGGCTGATGGCGATCACCCCGGCAATGCGCGAAGGCTCAGGCATGGTCAGCTTTTCGCGCCAGTATCCGGGGCAATATTTCGATGTCGCCATCGCCGAACAGCATGCGGTAACCTTTGCCGCCGGACTGGCGATTGGCGGCTATAAGCCGGTGGTGGCGATCTACTCTACCTTTCTGCAACGCGCCTACGATCAGCTGATTCACGATGTCGCTATTCAGCAGCTGCCGGTACTGTTCGCTATCGATCGCGGCGGCATCGTCGGCGCCGACGGGCAAACGCACCAGGGCGCCTTCGATCTGGCGTTCCTGCGCTGCATCCCTGGCATGGTGATTATGACGCCGAGCGATGAGAACGAATGTCGCCAGATGCTCTATACCGGCTATCACTATCAGCAGGGCCCCAGCGCGGTACGCTATCCGCGCGGCACCGGCACCGGCGCTACGCTGCAGCCGCTCTCTGCCCTGCCGTTAGGCAAAGGCGTGGTAAAACGCAACGGTGAAAAACTGGCGATTCTGAACTTCGGCACCCTGCTGCCGCAGGCTGCCGCCGCCGCGGAAGCGCTGAATGCCACGCTGGTGGATATGCGCTTTGTGAAACCGCTGGATGAAGAGCTGGTGCTGGAGCTGGCCGCCAGCCATGAAGCGCTGGTAACGCTGGAGGAAGGCGCAATTAAAGGCGGCGCGGGCAGCGGGGTTAACGAACTGCTGATGGCGCGCCGCGTGCTGGCGCCGGTACTGAATCTCGGCCTGCCGGATGAGTTTATTCCGCAGGGCACGCAGGATGAGATCCGTCACGACTACCAGCTGGATGCCGAAGGTATTCAGCAGCAGATCGCTGGCTGGCTGGCGCAGTAATTACCCTGCAGCGATAAAAAAAGCTCAGCGGATCTTTCCCTGAGCTTTTCTTTTATCGATAACCATAAACCTTCCACAGGATAGCCGGCAAACGGCATCGAGAGCGAATGGCGGCCTGAACGGCGCCTCAGCGACGCCGTACATTTTCCGGCCTACAGCGGCAGATGCAGGCTGGCGTAATAGAGGATGCCTGCGGCGATGATGCCGGCGATGATATCGTCTACCATAATGCCCATGCCGCCGTGCACGTTACGGTCAAACCAGCGGATCGGCCAGGGCTTCCACATATCGAGCACGCGGAAAATCACGAAGCCGGCCAGCACCCACTGCCAGCTCACCGTTGGAATCGCCATCAGCGTGATCCACATACCGATAAACTCGTCCCAGACGATACTGCCGTGATCGTGAACGCCCATATCCTTTGCGGTGCGGTGACAAAGGTACACGCCGATACAAATGCCGAACATCACCAGCAGCGAGTAGATATCCTGCGGCAAGAAGTTCATCAGCCACCAGAACGGAATCGCCGCCAGCGATCCCATGGTGCCCGGCACGTAAGGGCTCAGGCCGCTGCCAAAACCGGTAGCCAGCAGATGCCAGGGGTTACTCAGCCGCAGGCGGCTTTTCGCCAGATCCTTATCGCGCGTCAAAATGGTCAAATCCTTTCAGTTTCAGCGTTGCCGGCTTGCCATCCTGCAACAGCACCAGGCCTTCCGATTCCGGCCCCAGCTGGCCAATACAGGTCCAGGGCACGCCGAGATTACCCAGCGCCACGTCCAGCGCGCCGCGGTTAATTTCCGGCACGGTAAAGCAGAGCTCATAATCTTCGCCGCCGCTTAACGCCCAGCGCTGCGCCTGCTCCAGCGGAAAATGGTCGCGCAGTACGGCAGAGATCGGCAGCGCATCGAGATTCACGCGCGCGCCGCATTCGCTGGCCTTCAGGATATGACCGAGATCGGAAATCAGCCCATCGGAGAGATCGATCGCCGCGCTGGCCAGGTTACGCAGCGCCTGGCCCTGCAAAATACGCGGCATCGGACGCAGATGACGCTTGATTAGCGCCTCATGAGCTGCCGGATCGGTAATACGCTCGCGATGCTGCAGCAGCGCCAGCCCCGCCGCGCTGTCGCCCAGCGTGCCGGTAACGTAGATCCAGTCGCCAGGGCGCGCTCCGCTGCGCCGCAGCGCCTTTCCGGCAGGCACCAGTCCATGAATGCCCAGCGTCAGGCTGCGCGGACCGCGTGTGGTATCGCCGCCGATCAGCTGCATATCATAGTAGTCCAGCAGTTCGAACAGGCTGTCGCTAAACGCTTTTAGCCACTCTTCGTCTACCTCCGGCAGCGTCAGCGCCAGCGTCAGCCACGCGGGATCGGCGCCCATCGCCGCCAGATCGCTTAAGTTAACCGCCAGTGCTTTATAGCCGAGATCGGCTGGATGGATATCGCGCAGGAAGTGGATGCCTTCCACCAGCGTATCGGTACTGATGGCAAGGGTCTGCTTTTCCGGCACGTTCAATAACGCGCAGTCGTCGCCGATACCCTTTTCCACATCGCGACGTGAGCTTGTCACGCGATTAAAATAACGCGCGATCAGTTCAAATTCGCCACATGACATAATGAAATTCCGCTGAACCTGAAAAGAAAAGGCCGGAGATGCTCCGGCCTCAGAAGATTATTTCTTGTTGGGGCGGATTTGTGGAGCAGCTTTATCCAGTACACCGTTAACAAACTTATGGCTGTCTTCAGCACCGAATACTTTCGCCAGCTCAATACCTTCGTTGATCGCCACTTTATACGGCACATCGCTACGCTTGCTCAGTTCATAGAGAGAAACGCGCAGGATGGCTTTTTCCACCTGGCCCAGCTCTTCCAGCTGGCGCGACAGATAAGGCTTCATCAGACCATCAAGGTACGCGCTGTTGGTCGCAACGCCAGCCAGCAGCTCGCGGAAGTAGTTGATATCAACATCTTTGACATCCTGTTCCGCGAGAAACTGATATTCAATATCAGCAATGTCATTATGGGACAACTGCCAGGAGTAAAGCGCCTGGACAGCACACTCACGGGCGCGGCGACGAGCAGCAGGTTTCACAAAAATCCCCTTACAAAAATCAGGCTTTGATGGCTTTCAATACGTTAATCATTTCGAGCGCGGTCAGTGCGGCTTCCGCACCTTTATTGCCCGCTTTGGTTCCGGCGCGTTCAATCGCCTGCTCGATATTTTCCGTGGTCAGGACGCCAAAGGCGACCGGGATGTCGCTGTTCATAGCGACGCTGGCAAGACCAGAGCTGGCTTCACCGGCAACAAATTCGAAGTGCGCGGTGCCGCCGCGAATGACGGTGCCCAGCGCAATAACGGCATCATGCTTGCCCGCTTTGGCGACGGCGCGCGCCGTTATCGGCAGTTCATAGGCGCCCGGCACCCAGACCACGGTGATGTTTTCATCTTTCACCTGGCCGATGCGTTTTAGCGCATCGATCGCGCCTTCCAGCAGACTGTCGTTAATAAAGTTGTTAAAACGCGCGATAATGATGGCGACTTTCGCTTCCGGCGTGGCAACAGCAGCTTCGATAATTTTCATAGTTTTCCTTTCAGGGTTCTTATTAGCCCCGCAGGGGGGCGGATTCTATCACACTCTTTCGCACTCTGCTTCCGCTTTTCCGCAGGGCGTTAAACCGGGCGGAGTGTCAGACGCAGATCGGGACCGACCTGCGCCACTTCGCTAAAGCTGAAGGCGGGCGCATCATGCAGCCGCTCCAGCCCCGGCAGGGTACAAAGACCGCGCGCGCTGTCGCCTAATAGTTTAGGCGCCAGATAGACGATAAGCTCATCAACTACGCCGGCACGCAGCAGCGCGCCAGCGAGCTGCGCGCCAGCTTCTACCCAAATATGGTTGATTTGCTGTTTGCCCAGCAGCATCATCAGCGCGACCAGATCGATGCGCTGATTAAGCGCCGGAACCTGCAGCTGACGCACGCCGGGCGGCCATGCCTGATTTTCATCGCTCTGCAGGCGGGCCAGCCAGGTTTCTCCCGGCTGCTGCGCCAGACGATGCTGCGGCGTGACCCGGTTGCGGCTGTCGACAATTACCCGTACCGGCTGACGCAGATTTTCTACCGGATAGTCAGCCTGAATATCCGCGCCCAGCTCCTGCCAGCGTACCGTTAATGCCGGATCGTCCGCCAGCACGGTAGCGCTGCTGCTCAGGATTGCCGAGCACTGCGCACGCAGGCGCTGCACATCCTGCCGCGCCTGCGGCGAGGTGATCCACTGGCTTTCACCGCTGGCCATTGCCGTCCGGCCATCCAGCGACGCGCCAAGCTTGAGCTGCACAAACGGAAATCCGGTACGCATACGCTTTAAGAAGCCGCGGTTCAGCGCTTCCGCCTCCGCCATCATCAGGCCATGACTGACCTCAACGCCCGCCTGCTGCAGGCGATACAGCCCGCGCCCCGCCACTTCCGGGTTAGGGTCCTGCATCGCCGCCACTACGCGGCTTACGCCGGCGGCAATCAGCGCATCGCAGCAGGGCGGCGTGCGTCCGTGATGGCTGCACGGCTCCAGCGTGACGTAAGCGGTAGCGCCTTTGGCGCGCTCGCCCGCCATACGCAGCGCATGTACTTCCGCATGCGGCTCACCGGCCCGCTGGTGCCAGCCTTCGCCGACGATCTCCCCATCGCGTACAATGACGCAGCCGACATTAGGGTTAGGGGTGGTAGTAAATTTTCCGCGCCACGCCAGCATCAGCGCACGCGCCATATATTTTTCATCACGCATGGCTTAATCCTGTAAGCGGGCGATCTCTTCGCCGAATTCGCGAATGTCTTCAAAGCTGCGGTAAACCGAGGCAAAGCGGATATAGGCTACTTTATCCAGCTTTTTCAGCTCATCCATCACCAGGTTGCCGATCATTTTACTGGGTATTTCACGTTCGCCGGTAGCGCGCAGCTGCGTTTTGATATGGCTGATAGCATTTTCCACCGCATCCGAGCTGACCGGACGTTTTTCCAGCGCTTTTACCATGCCGCTGCGCAGTTTATCTTCGTTAAAGGGTTCGCGAACATCGTTACTTTTGATGACGCGCGGCATCACCAGTTCCGCCACTTCAAAAGTGGTAAAGCGTTCATGACAGTCCAGGCACTGGCGGCGACGGCGTACCGAAGTACCTTCGCCAACCAGACGGGAATCAATCACTTTGGTATCCACAGCGGAACAAAATGGGCAATGCATGACATATCCTGATGGTTCACAAAATTAAACCTTAGTGTACCCCGAAGCCCATGACAACCAAAGCCTCTGGGGGCTGGCAAGGCATTTTTCTGTGCGACATGGCACAGGCAGCGCGCTTTTTCGCTCTCTCCGACGCTTTCACCTAAGCTTATGTAAGTGAAAGCGTTAGGAGGAGAGTAAAAATGAGAACAGGGCTTCTTTTGCTGCCGCTACTGGGCATCGTGTTGCTTAGCGGCTGCGCCGCGCCGCCAGCGAAGACTGAGGCGCTGGATCGGCAGGTGATTAAGCTGAATCAGCAGGTTTTGCAGCTGTCCCGTCAGGCCAGCGCGCTGGAATTGCAGAATAAGCTTAACAGTCAGTCGGCTCAGGGCGCATGGCTGTTGCCTGCGGCCAGTAGTCGCGTGGAGCTGGCAAGCCTTGCCGGGCCGTTGATGCTGTCGCTGACGCGCATTGAGCCGGAGGCAAGCGGGACGCGGGCGCTGCTTACGCTTCGCTCCGCCGGCGATGCTCCGCTGCAAAATCTGCGCATGCAGGTTGAATGGGGCGAGCTGGATGCCGCCACCGGGCAGCCGCTGAGCGGCAGCGCGCTGTCGCAAACTATTGAGGTGCGCAACACGCTGTTGCCAGCAGCATGGCAGCCGGTGCCGCTGCGCCTGAGCGGCCTGACGCCGGATCGATTAGGCTACGTACGGGTGCATGGCGTGGAGCCGCTCCACTAAGTTATGCCCGGCGCTGCCCTTCAGCATTGTGCCGGCGCCGCGCCCGGCCAGCGGCGGCCAGGCCGTTACGTAAAGACGCCGTAAATCCTCCTGGAGGCTCTGCCGCGTCATCCATGACGCGGAAGCTTTACTTCAGACCTGCCCGGCGCTGCCCTTCAGCATTGTGTGGCGCCGCGCCCGGCCAGCAGCGAACCGGGCGTTATCCATTCAATCTGGTGATGTAAAAAAGGCCGCATTAGCGGCCTTTTAATCACTGATATTACCGTGCTTACGGCAGAATCGAAGGCTGATCCGCGCCCTCTTTTTCTACTTTCTGCTGCAGCATATGCTCGCGCTTCATACCCATTTTCAGCGCCAGCGCCGAAGCGACGTAGATAGAGGAAACCGTACCGATGGAAACCCCGATCAGCATGGTCAGCGAGAAGCCTTCCAGCAGCGCGCCGCCAAAGATAAACAGCATCAGTACCACCACCAGCGTCGTGGCGGAAGTCATGATAGTACGGCTTAGCGTCTGCGTCAGAGAAACGTTGAAGATCTCATAAGGCGTACCGCGACGGATTTTACGGAAGTTTTCACGAATACGGTCCGATACCACGATGCTGTCGTTCAGCGAGTAGCCAATCACCGACATCAGAGAAGCAATGATGGTGAGATCGATCTCGATATGAAACAGCGACAGGATACCAAGCGTAATGATCACGTCGTGCGCCAGCGCCAGTACCGCGCCAAGCGCCAGACGCCATTCGAAACGAAAGCCGACATATATCAGGATACAGATCAGCGCCACCAGCAGCGCCATGCCGCCCGCCTGCGCCAGATCGCTGCCCACGCTGGGTCCGACGAACTCAATACGCTTAACCGCCGCGTTTTGACCGGCAGCCTGATTAATTACCGTAACAACCTTGTTGCCCAGTTCCTGACCCGCATTACCCGCGTTCGGCGACAGGCGCACCATAACGTCGCGGCTGCTGCCGAAGTTCTGCACCTGGGGTTCCACGAAGCCCGCTTTTTCCAGCGCGCCGCGCAGCGTATCCAGTTCGGCCGGTTTTTCCAGGTTGATTTCAATGACGGTACCGCCAGTGAAATCCAGCCCCCAGTTAAAACCGCGCACGCCCATGATGATAACCGACGCGATCAGCAGCAGCCCGGACAGGGTAAAGGCCAGCGTATCCCAGCGCATAAAGTCATGAACTTTACGGCCATAGTTTAATTGTTCAACACTATATTGCTGTGCCACAACCTACTCCTCAGATAGACAGCTTGTTGATGCGTTTGCCGCCATACAACAGGTTAACAATGGCACGCGTACCAACAATGGCGGTGAACATCGAGGTGCCCACGCCGATCGCGGTGGTAATGGCGAAGCCCTTAATGGAGCCGGTGCCGACCGCATACAGAATAATGGCGGTAATCAGCGTGGTAACGTTGGCGTCAATAATACTGGAGAACGCGCCTTTATAGCCCTCGTGAATCGCCTGCTGAACGGTACGCCCGTTCTTCAGCTCTTCTTTGATACGCTCATTTATCAGTACGTTGGCATCAACGGCAACCGCCAGCGTCAACACGATACCGGCGATGCCGGGCATCGTTAAGGTCGCGCCCGGCAGCAGCGACATAATACCGACGATCAGCACCAGGTTGGCGACCAGCGCGGTGGTGGCGATAACGCCGAACTTTTTATAGTAAACCACCATAAAGAGAATCGATGCGATCAGGCCCCACAGGCAGGCTTCCAGACCCTGGGTAATGTTTTGCTGCCCCATTGTCGGCCCGATAGTACGCTCTTCAACAATCTGAATCGGCGCAATCAGCGCGCCGGCACGCAGCAGCAGCGAAAGCTGGCGCGCTTCGTTCGGGTTGTTGATGCCGGTAATACGGAAGCTGTTGCCCAGACGCGACTGAATATTCGCCACGTTGATCACTTCTTCCTGCTTAACCAGAATCGCGCGTCCGTTAGCGTCTTTCTTACCGCTGTCTTTATACTCGACAAACAGCGTCGCCATCGGTTTACCGATATTATCTTTGGTAAAGTTCGACATCATATTGCCGCCCGCGCTATCGAGCGAAATATTAACCTGCGGTTGGTTATATTCGTCGGTGCTGGAGGTGGAATCGGTAATATGATCGCCGGTAAGGATAACGCGTTTGTACAGCACCACCGGCTGCCCTTCGCGCGTCTGCTTCACTTCGGAATCGCCCGGCACGCGGCCTTTAGCAGCGGCATTCGCATCCACCATGGTATTAACCAGACGGAATTCCAGCGTCGCCGTAGCGCCAAGAATCTCTTTCGCGCGCGCGGTATCCTGAATACCCGGCAGCTCAACCACAATGCGGTCGGCCCCCTGACGCTGTACCAGCGGTTCGGCAACGCCCAGTTGATTAACGCGGTTACGCAGGATATTGATGTTCTGCTGCACGGCATATTCACGCGCTTCACGCAGGCGTTCATCGCTCATTACCGCGCGCAGCGTGTTATCGCCGCGGCTGTTGATCACCAGATCGCGATGGCGGCCGGAGAGGTAGCTTACGGCGTCATCCCGCGCAGCGTTGTCGCGGAAACGAATTTCTACGCCGTAGTTATCAATTTTGCGCACGTTGCTATAAGGAATGCCCTTCTCGCGCAGATCGCTGCGCAGGCCGTCGGTATTCTGCTCCTGCAGCTTACCGAGCGCGGTATCCATATCCACTTCCATCAGGAAGTGCACGCCGCCGCGCAGGTCCAGACCCAGCTTCATCGGCTGCGCCGCCACCATTTCCAGCCATTTCGGCGTGGCGGGCGCCAGGTTAAGCGCGACAACATAATCTTCGCCCAGCGCGCTCAGCAGCGCTTCACGGGCGCGCAGCTGCACATCCGTATTGGCGAAACGCGCCAGGATGGCGCCCTGCTCCAGCGCAATGGATTTGCTCTGAATATTTTCTTGTTTTAATACGTTTTGGATCTGGTCCAGCGTTTGCTCACTGGCGGCGCTTCCGCGCGCACCAGTGATCTGAACGGCCGGATCCTCTCCATACAGGTTAGGAAGTGCATACAGCAGACCGACGGCGATAACCACGATCAGCATAATGTATTTCCATAAAGGATAACGGTTTAACACGGCAGTTCCCTTAGGAAAACTATCAATTAAGCGCCTTCATCGTACCTTTCGGCAGAACGGCAGCCACGAAATCACGTTTAATAATTACTTCATTGTTATCATTCAACGCAATAGTGATATAGCCAGTTTCCGCTACTTTGGTAACGCGCCCTACCAGACCGCCGGTCGTCAGCACTTCCTCACCCTTTGAAATGGAATCCATCAGTTTTTTGTGCTCTTTGGCACGTTTTTGCTGCGGACGCAGGATCATGAAGTAGAAAATCAGGCCGAACACGGCCAGCATAATCACCAGAGAATATGGACTTCCCTGAGAAGGTGCGCCTGTTGCTGCCACTGCGTCAGAAATGAAAAAACTCATCAAATTTCCCTCATTGTTTAATTATCAATCGTTTAATGGCGGAACCGCTTTGCCCTTCCGCGTGTAGAAGTCACTGACGAAGTGCTCTAATTTACCTTCTTCAATGGCCTTGCGTAAACCCGCCATCACGCGCTGGTAGTAACGCAAATTATGAATGGTATTCAAACGGGCACCCAGTATTTCGTTACAGCGATCGAGATGGTGCAAGTAGGCGCGGCTGTAATTGCGACAGGTGTAGCAATCACACTCTGCATCCAGCGGCGAAGTATCATCTTTATGCTTAGCGTTACGAATTTTTACCACGCCATCGGTAACGAACAGGTGGCCGTTGCGCGCGTTGCGCGTCGGCATTACGCAGTCGAACATATCGATGCCGCGCCTTACGCCTTCCACCAGATCTTCCGGCTTGCCGACGCCCATCAGATAACGCGGCTTATCTTCCGGAATCTGCGGGCAGACATGCTCCAGAATACGGTGCATATCTTCTTTCGGCTCGCCAACCGCCAGGCCGCCCACAGCGTAACCATCAAAACCAATCTCCACCAGCCCTTTGACGGAGACATCACGTAAATCTTCGTAAACGCTGCCCTGAATAATACCGAACAGCGCATTTTTATTGCCGAGCTTATCAAAGTGTTCGCGGCTGCGTTTCGCCCAGCGCAGCGACATCTCCATAGAGCGCTTTGCGTAATCCCAGTCCGCCGGGTAAGGCGTACATTCATCAAAGATCATGACGATATCGGAGCCGAGATCGTACTGGATCTCCATCGATTTCTCCGGATCGAGGAAAATCGCATCGCCGTTAATCGGGTTGCGGAAATGCACCCCGGCTTCGGTAATTTTACGAATATCGCCGAGGCTGAATACCTGAAAGCCGCCGGAATCGGTAAGTATCGGCCCCTGCCACTGCATAAAGTCATGCAGATCGCCGTGCAGTTTCATAATTTCCTGGCCAGGACGCAGCCAGAGGTGGAAAGTGTTGCCCAGCAGAATCTGCGCGCCGGTCTCTTTTACCTCTTCCGGCGTCATGCCTTTTACCGTGCCGTAGGTGCCTACCGGCATAAAGGCCGGAGTTTCCACTACGCCGCGCTCAAAAATCAAACGGCCACGACGCGCGCGGCCATCTTTAGTATCAAGTTCAAACTTCACGTTGCCTCCACCAGAGAAACAGTCTGATGCATAATTAACACAACGACGCCGCCGCGGCGGCGCCGGTTAGTCAGGCGCCGACCTTCTCGTCGGGCGCCTGGGGATTACGGGTGATAAACATCGCATCGCCGTAGCTGAAAAAACGATATTGCTGCGCCACCGCTTCACGATAGGCGTTCATCGTATGGCGATAGCCCGCAAAGGCGGAAACCAGCATAATCAGCGTCGATTCCGGCAGATGGAAATTGGTGATCAGCGCATCGATGAGCTGATAACGGTAGCCAGGATAGATAAAGATCTGCGTATCATCAAAGAACGGCGCGATAAGCGCGTCCCCGGCGGCCTGAGCCGCGCTCTCCAGCGAACGAACCGAAGTCGTGCCGACCGCCACCACGCGATTGCCGCGCGCTTTGCAGGCCAACACCGCATCCACTACCTCCTGCGGCACTTCGGCATATTCGGAGTGCATGATATGGTCTTCGATACTATCCACGCGCACCGGCTGGAAGGTGCCGGCGCCGACGTGCAGGGTGACAAACGCCATCTCCACGCCCTTTTCACGCAGCGCCGCCAGCAGCGGTTCGTCAAAATGCAGACCGGCGGTTGGCGCGGCAACCGCGCCCGGCTTCGCGCTGTAGACCGTTTGATAAAGCTCGCGGTCCGCTTCTTCATCAGGGCGATCGATATAGGGCGGCAGCGGCATATGGCCGATGGCGTTCAGGATATCAAGCACGCTGCGCGCGTCGGCAAATTCGATTTCAAACAGCGCGCCATGACGCGCCACCATGGTGGCGCGCACGCTTTCATCATCGCCGAACAGCAGCTCTGCGCCCGGTTTCGGCGCTTTAGAGGCGCGCACGTGCGCCAGTACGCGCTTGTCATCCAGCATACGCTCCACCAGCATTTCTATCTTGCCGCCGCTGGCTTTGCGCCCGTAAACACGGGCCGGAATAACGCGGGTATTATTAAATACCAGCAGATCGCCGGGGTTCAGCTTATCAAGCACGTCGGTGAACACGCCATGGCTCAGCGCGCCATCGGGGCCGTTCAGCGACAGTAGCCGACATCCGCTGCGTTGGGGCTGCGGATAATGGGCAATCAACGACTCTGGTAATGCAAAAGAAAAATCGGCAACGCGCATACATAGTGTCTTACGGATAACAAACAGGCGGCATAGTCTAGCGGAAAAGCGGCAAATTCTGAACTGTTACCCGGCATCCATTCTGTTAGCGTATACTGCGTGGATGAACTTTCTTGCGCATCTTCATCTGGCCTCGCTGGCCAACAGCTCGCTGGCGGGCAATCTGATAGCGGATTATGTGCGTGGCGATCCGCTGCCGCACTGGCCTGCCGATATCGCCGCCGGCATCGCCCTGCATCGGCGTCTCGACGCCCTGACCGACGCCCTGCCGGAGGTACGCAGCGCTAAACGTCTGTTCCGCGACAGCACGCGCCGGGTAGCGCCGATCACGCTGGATGTCGTCTGGGATCATTTTCTTTCACGCTACTGGCAGCGTCTCGTACCTGACCAGCCGCTGCCGCTGTTTCTCGCTCAGGCGCAGAGACAAATCGAGCCGATACTGCCTCAATCGCCTGAAGGCTTTCAGCGCCTTAATCAATATCTGTGGCGCGAGCGCTGGATGGAGCATTATGCCGAAGCCGCCTACCTGCAGCAGGTATTGCGCGGCATGGCGTCGCGGCGGCCGCGGCTGGCGGCGCTTAGCGATTCCTGGCATGATTTTCACGCTAATTACTCCGCGCTGGAGACGCTGTTCTGGCAGTTTTATCCGCGTCTGATGGCGCGCGCCGCGGCGCAGCAACTTTAACCGCGCCGGCTGAGCCGGTCAGTTTACGATATCCCTTCGCGCCAGGCTTTGGTAGACTCGCCCTGCTTAACGCAGGCGAGGCGGCCTGTTTGCCCGCCGCCGACGGAGAATGCTCGCCGTTGCGCCGCGTTGTTAAATAACCAGGACAAGTCTTTCTCAGGGAGAAAATATGCAGCACCAGATCCTTTACTGGCTTAATCACTTCGGCGTGCCTTACGCAACACCGCTTTCGCTAGCCGCAGTCGTGGCGATTATCCTGCTAATTTCGCTGATCGTGCACCTATTGCTGCACCGCGTACTGCTGCCGCTGCTGAAGCGCCGCGCTTACGCCTCCAGCTATCAGTGGCCGAAATCATTAATCGATAACCTTCTGTTCAACCGCTTTGCCCTGCTATTACAGGGCGTACTGCTGAATATTCAGGCCAGCCTGTTTTTACATGACGGCGAACCGCTGTATGCCATTTTGCTGGTCATCTCCCAGGTCTGGATGATGCTGTTCACGCTGCTGGTGCTCTTTTCGCTGCTGGATATCCTGCTGGAACTGTCAGCCGACAGCGCTATCGCCCATCAGCTGCCGCTGCGCGGCATTTTCCAGAGTATTAAGCTGGTAGCGGCGATTCTGTTCGCCATCATGATCATCTCGCTGCTGTTGGGTAAATCGCCGCTGGTGCTGATTACCGGGCTGGGTGCGATGACCGCGGTGCTGATGCTGGTATTTAAAGATCCCATTCTGGGGCTGGTGGCAGGAATTCAGCTTTCCGCTAACGATATGCTGAAGCTTAACGACTGGCTGGATATGCCCAAATATGGCGCGGACGGCGCGGTTATCGATATTGGCCTGACGACGGTAAAAGTGCGCAACTGGGATAATACTATTACCACGATTCCCACCTATGCGCTGATTGCCGATTCATTTAAAAACTGGCGCGGTATGTCAGAGTCGGGCGGACGCCGTATTAAACGCAGCCTGAATATTGATACCACCAGCATCCATTTTCTTAGCGAAGATGAACTGGCGGCGTTGCAGCGCGCGCAGCTGTTAGCGCCCTATATCGATCAAAAAATCGCTGAGGTTTCCCGGCATAACGCTGAACTAAGCTGCGACCTGAGCACGCCGCTGAACGGGCGCCATTTAACCAACGTCGGCACCTTCCGCGCCTGGCTCGAAGCCTGGCTGCGTAATCACCCGGAAATCCATCAAAATATGACGCTGATGGTGCGCCAGCTGGCGCCCGGTTCTGATGGCCTGCCGCTGGAAGTGTACGCTTTTACTAACACGACCGTCTGGCTTGAATATGAGCGTATCCAGTCCGATATTTTCGATCATATTTACGCCGTTCTGCCAGCCTTTGGCCTGCGCGTGCATCAGACCCCAACCGGTCACGATATGCAGCTGCTCAGCGCTTCGGTAGTAAAATAACGCCGTCAGCGCATCAAAACAGAGAAAAAAATAAGCCGCATCGCTGCGGCTTATTTATTGGTTACGCTTTTTTCACCAGCTTATAGCCCGCCAGCAGCAGCACTATCCAGACAGCGCCCACATAAAGCGATACGCGCGTATCCGGGAAATAGCCGATCATGCCGATAATAAATATCAGAAACAGCACGCCGAAGGCCGCGGTATAGCTGCCGCCGGGCAACGCGAACTTCAGCGCCTGCGCCTGCTGCCTGCTCAGGGTGCGACGGAAAGCAATCTGCGAGCAGAGAATCATGATCCATACCCAGACGGTAGCAAAGGTTGCCAGCGAAGCGATCACCAGGAACACTTTTTCCGGCATCAGGTAGTTAAGATAAACCGCGATCAGCATCGCCAGCATCATTACCACCACCGTAACCCACGGAATGCCGCGCCCGGAGACCTTCATAAACACTTTCGGCGCGTGGCCCTGCTGCGCCATGCCGTGCAGCATACGTCCCACGCCGAACACATCGCTGTTAATGGCCGACAGCGACGCGGTAAGCACCACGAAGTTCAGAATCGACGCCGCCGCGGCAATGCCCAGATGCTGGAAGGTTAAAACAAAGGGGCTGCCCTGGGTGCCGACCTGATTCCAGGGGTAGATCGACATAATGACAAACAGCGTACCGACATAAAAAACCAAAATACGCCACGGCACCGAGTTAATAGCGCGCGGTATCGATTTCTCCGGATCTTCCGCCTCGCCGGCGGTGATGCCGATAATTTCAATGCCGCCGTAGGCGAACATCACCATCTGCAGCGATAGCAGCATGCCCACCACGCCATGAGCGAAGAAGCCGCCGTTGGTCCAGAGATTGCTGATGCCGGTAGGCTGACCGCCATTGCCGATTCCCCAGATAATCATCCCGAAGCCCGCCACGATCATAATAATGATGGTGGCCACCTTAAAGAAGGAGAACCAAAACTCAACCTCGCCGAATACCTTGACGCTCATCAGGTTAACGCCGCCGATAATCAGCACCACGCTCAGCACCCAGATCCAGTGCGGCACCTCCGGAAACCAGACGCCCATATAGATGCCAAAAGCGGTAACGTCGGCAATAGCGACGATCAGGATCTCAAAGCAGTAGGTCCAGCCGGTGATATAGCCGGCCATTGGCCCAAGGTAATCCTGCGCGTAGCGCGAAAATGAGCTGGACTGCGGGTTATTAACGGACATTTCGCCCAGCGCGCGCATGATGATATAAGCGACCACGCCGCCGATGATATAGGCCAGCAGAACGCTCGGCCCGGCCATTTTAATGGCATCGGCAGAACCGTAGAACAGCCCGGTACCAATCGCCGAACCCAGCGCCATAAAACGGATATGGCGCGTGCTCAGTCCCCGTTTGAGCTTATTGGTTTCTTGCATAGTGACATCTTACCTGTGGAAATGAAAAACCACGGGCGGGCCCGTGGTTATACCGAAATGTATCAGGATTAATGATGCGCGCTGACCGGCTGCGGCCCCATCAGGCGATCGGCGACCACCACGATAGCCAGCATCGCCAGTGAAGGCGGCAGCCAGGCCAGCCCCTGTTCGGCCAGCGGCAGATGCTGACTAATGGCAGGCAGCGCATCTTTAAAGCCAGTGCTTTTAATCGCGTCGATGATACCAAATACCAGGCTGACAAGCATGGTCGGCGCCACGATGCGTGAGTTTTTATTCCACCAGCTCAGGGTAAAGCTCAGCACAATCAGCACGATGCAGGGCGGATAGATCGCCGTCAGCACCGGGATGGAGATCTGAATCAAATGGCTCAGGCCAAGATTTGACACCACCATTGAGAACAGGCCGAGAATAAATACCAGCGTCTTATAGGAGAACGGCAGGTACTGAGCAAAGAACTCCGCACAGGCGCAGGTCAGGCCCACCGCCGTCACCATACAGGCGATAAAGATCAGCGCCGCCAGGAAGAAGCTGCCCATGCCGCCGAAGGTATGCTGCACGTAAGCGTGCAGGATCGCAGCGCCGTTGGCATTCTGATCCGCCAGCGAACCGCTGCCGGCGCCCAGCTTAAACAGGCTGAGATAGACCAGCGTCAGGCCGACGCCTGCGATAATGCCCGCCAGAATAGTGTAACGCGTCAGCAGGCTCGCCTCTTCCACGCCGCGGGAACGCGCGGCGTTAACGATAACGATGCCGAACACCAGCGCGCCCAGCGTATCCATCGTGAGATAGCCGTTAACGAAGCCGCTGGAAAACGCCGCGTTTTGATACGCGTCGGTTGCCGTAATCGAGACTCCCGCCGGCCACAGCAGCGCGGCGACGCCCAGAATCACCAGCGCGACGATTTTCAGCGGCGCGAGGATATGGCCCACCGTATCCAGCAGCTTACCGGGATAGAGCGATACGCCAATGACCAGCGCGAAATAGATCAGGCTGTAGATAAGCAGCGGCAGCGGGCCGTCGCCGGTTAACGGCGCAATGCCGATTTCAAAGGAAACGGTGGCGGTACGCGGCGTGGCGAACAGCGGCCCTACGGCAAGGTAACAGACCGTCGCCAGCAGAATGCCCGCCGCTTTGCCGATCGGCGTGCTGAGCGCATCGATACCGCCGCCTACGCGCGCCAGCGCGATAACCGTCATAACCGGAAGCCCGACGGCGGTAACCAGGAAACCGAGCGCCGCAGTCCAGACGTGCTCGCCTGACTGCAAACCAACCATCGGAGGAAAAATAATATTGCCTGCGCCAACAAACAGGGCAAAAGTCATAAAGCCCAGCGCAATGATGTCTTTCGACGTTAAACGATGTGTCATAGAACTGTATTGCCTGCTACTGATGTTGCGGTGGATGTGGTGTTAAGTCTTATCGCACCCTCTCTGCGCTAAAATGATCGATTCAAACAATAACCGGAGTTTATGCATCGTCACGACGTGGGGCGCAGTGGTTTTGAGCTGCTTTATTCTTTTCACAGAGGGAAACCGCGATAAGGAGAATAAGTAAAACGTTTATAGCGGCGAAAGGCAATACAGGTTTGGAAAAGCAGAACGATATAGTGAATATAAGTGCCAGGGTAGATAATCGCTTCAAAGTATGCCGCAAGCACATTACATGATATGACTTTCTTTTCAGCAACGCGGGGTAAATTCCTGCGTTTATCCGCGCGAAAATGCACAAAAGGCGCGCTTTCACGCGCCTGACTGCACAAATTTACGCCAGTTACCAGACGTTTTTCGCGATATCCACCACCAAACGCAGTTTTTCCCACTGCTGCGCCTCGCTGAGGTTATTTCCCTCTTCCGTTGAAGCGAAACCGCACTGCGGACTCAGGCAAATTTGGTTAATATCCACATACTGCGTGGCTTCTTTAATACGCGCTTTGACGCTCTGCGCATCTTCCAGCTCGCCCTGCTTGGTGGTAATCAGCCCCAGCACTACCTGCTGATGGCCCGGCCTGATAAAGCGCAGCGGTTCGAAGCCGCCGGAACGTTCGTTATCGTACTCCAGGAAGAACGCATCGACATTTACCCCGCCGAAAAGAATTTCCGCCACCGGCTCATAGCCGCCTTCAGAGATCCAGGTAGAGCGGAAGTTGCCGCGGCAGACGTGCAGGCCCACGGTAAGATCGGCAGGCTTACCCTGCAGCGCTTTATTCAGCACGCGGGCATAGATATGCGCCAGCTCCTCAGGGTTGTCGCCGCGCGCGCGAATCTGCTGCTTCTGATCTTCCGAGCAGAGATAGGCCCAGACGGTATCATCCAGCTGTAAATAGCGGCAGCCGGCGTCGTAAAACGCCTTAATCGCATCGCGATAGGTTTGCGCCAGATCGTCAAAATAGTCCGCCAGATCGGGATAAACCTCAGCATCGATCATTTTGCGCCCGCCGCGAAAATGCAGCACGCTGGGGCTGGGGATAGTCATTTTCGCTACCGCATCGCCGCTGATGCTGTTCAGGAAACGAAAATCTTCCAGCATCGGATGATCGCCAAAACCGAGCTTGCCGGTAACGCGCACGCCGCGCGCTTTCGTCTGAATACCGTTAAACTGGATGCCCTGCTCCGCTTCGTAACGCTCCACGCCCTGCAGGCCATCGAAAAAATCGAAGTGCCACCAGGCGCGGCGAAATTCACCATCGGTGACAACCTGTAATCCGGCGGCGCGCTGCTGTTCAACGACATGACGAATCTCTTCATCTTCGACACGACGCAGCGCGGCGGCGTCGATTTCACCAGCGGCAAACTGCTCACGCGCGCGTTTAACGGCGGCAGGACGTAAAAAGCTGCCAACCACGTCGGCGCGAAAAGGGGCGGTTGTTCTTTGCATGTTGTTCAACTCCTGTTACGAGGCGATCCCGCCCCGTTGCTTTAGCAGTGAAATAGTTTCAGCTTATTATTTTAAGACTTCTGGATGTCTATATGTCTGAAACCAGCGTCGCACGACTTGCATCAGACGGCAAGGGAGGAAATTTCATCTTACTTGAAATTTTTTCATCATCGAGGTTAAGCAGAACAGGGGCGCTATCAGCGCCGGCTGCGCTTAGCAAATTATAGTTAACACGCGTGATGCTAACCGTGCCGCAAACCGTATACCCGTAGACAAAACGAATCACGCCGGCGCAAAAATTTACCCTCCGCCCTGTAGCAGCTTAATCACCAGTAAAAGCGTTGACCACTTCAACGGCGCGCCGCCGGGCGCCAAATAAAATCAACTGCGCCCTGGCTCAGAGCGAGAGCAGCGCCCTCGCCTCGGCGATCTGCTGATCGGAAAGCGGCAGATAGCCCGCCTGACTGACCAGCGCCTGGCCCTCCGGCGACAGCA
This sequence comes from Mixta tenebrionis, assembly GCF_006517625.1. Taxonomy (GTDB): domain Bacteria; phylum Pseudomonadota; class Gammaproteobacteria; order Enterobacterales; family Enterobacteriaceae; genus Mixta; species Mixta tenebrionis. The sequence goes on from NZ_VHQI01000008.1 coordinate 39,404, forward strand.
CCTGACGCAGAAACGCGGCGGTCAGCGGCTCCGGCGCCTTGCCCGGCGCTTTATTGATATAGATATAGAGCGGGCGCGCATAGGGATAGCGGCCGCTGCGAATAGACGCCGCATCGGGCATTACCGCCGCGCCCTGTTTCGCCAGCGCCAGCATTTTGACGCCGCTGATATGAAAACCGAAGCTGGCGTAGCCGATAGCGTTCAGGTTGCCCGCTACCGCCTGTACCACCGCCGCCGAACCGGGATACTCGCCAACGTCGTTGCGAAAATCGCCGCTGCACAGCGCCTGCTGTTTAAAGTAGCCCCAGGTGCCGGAAGCGGAGTTCCTGCCCAGCCGCTGCAACGGACGCTGCCGCCAGCCCGGCTGGGTGAGCTGTAAATCGCCCCAGCTATGCGGCGCGGCGGCGGCTCCGCAGCGGCGCGTCACGGAAAAAATGGCGTCAAGCTGCTGCGCGTTAAGCTGGGTCAGCGGATTATCCTGATTGACCACCACCACCAGCGCATCCAGCGCCACCGGCACCGCCAGCGGCGGATAGCCGTAGTGATGCTCAAACAGCTGACGCTCCGAAGGCTGCATCGGGCGGCTCATAGCGCCCAGCTGCGCGGCCCCGGCGGCCAGCGCGATTGGCGCCGTCGAGGAGCCTGCCGCCTGTACCTGCACATTAACGCCGGGATATTGCCGGTTAAAGCTTTCGCCCCACAGCGCCATCAGATTGCCCAGGGTATCGGAACCGACGCTGCTGAGGTTGCCCGCCAGAATCGCGGGCTTAGCCTGCAACGCGCCGGAAAAAAGCAGCAGCGCTGCGATAAGGATGTTTTTCATGCCTGGCGTCCATCAGGGTTTACGCGCCGCATTGTCCGGCAGATGCTGGCTGACAATCAACCTCGGCGGCAGAATAAAGCTAAAGCAGGTTTCTTTATGCGGCTCGCTGGCGATGTTCAGACGCGCGCCATGATGGCTCAGCGCATGCTTTACAATCGCCAGCCCCAGCCCGCTGCCGCCGGTGGATCGCGATCGCGCCTTATCGACGCGGTAAAAACGCTCGGTCAGGCGCGGCAAGTGTTCTGGCGCGATGCCCGGCCCGTTATCCTTCACCGCAAACAGCGCGCCCTGTTTATTATGCAGCCAGCTAACCTCAATCCGCGTCCCTTGCGGCGTATGATTCACCGCGTTATAAACCAGATTGGAGATGGCGCTGCGCAGCTGCTCCTCGTTGCCAAACACCTGCAGATGCGGGTCGCTATGGAAAGCGATTTGATGGCGGCCGTTGCTGAGGGTTTCCGCCTCGCGCTGCAGCAGACGCAGCATCATCGGCACATCCACCTTCTCCGCCAGATCGATAGCGGGCGCGGCCTCGATGCGCGACAGCGTCAGCAGCTGCTTCACCAGGCCATCCATGCGCCGCGTCTGCTCCTGCATGGTTTGCAGCGCCTTTTCACGCGCTTTGCCCTCCAGCACCGCGTCGCTCATCATCTCCAGATAGCCCTGCAACACCGTCAGCGGCGTACGTAGCTCATGGCTGACATTGGCAAAAAAGTTGCGCCGCGCCCCTTCCAGCTGATGCATCTGCGTCACGTCGCGCGCCACCAGCAGCCACTGGCCTTCGCTGTAGGGCATCACGCGAAACTCCATATGCAGCTGGTTATTCATTACCAGCGTCAGCGGACGGGCAAAATCCTGCCGGCGCAGGTAGCGTGAGAATTCCGGGTAGCGCAGCAGATTGAGGATATTCTGGCCGTTATCTTCCGGCCAGCGCAGCCCCAGATGCTGCTGCGCCAGACCGTTACACCAGAAAATCGTCCCTTCATCGGTGGTCAGCACTACCGCGTCGGGCAGCGACTCCGCGCCGCTGCGAAAGCGCTTAATCAGGTTGCCCAGCTCGCGACGACGCCGACGGTTACGCAGCTGCATCTGATAGAGCCCGTAAAACAGCGGCTCCCAGCTCGCCTGGCCGGTGGGCGGCGTCATGGTGCGGTCGATCCACAGCCAGTGCGACAGGCGCAGCAGATTCCAGAAATGCCAGCCCAGCAGCAGCAGCACCGCGGCCAGCAGAAACCAGGGCAGCCCGCCGGCCAGCAGGCCGAGCAGCAGCGCCGGCAGGCAAACCAGCAGCAGTTCCAGCAACAGTCTCTTCCAGGAGAGGCGTTCCAGCACGAGGCAGACTCCGATCAGTAACGAGCGGAGAAACGATACCCCGTTCCGCGCACGGTTTGCACCATTCGATCGTGTCCGGTCAGCTCCAGCGCCTTGCGCAGGCGGCGAATATGCACGTCCACCGTCCGATCTTCCACATAGACGTTGGTGCCCCAGACGTTATTCAGCAGCTGTTCACGACTGTAAACGCGCTCCGGGTGGGTCATAAAGAAGTGCAGCAGCTTATATTCGGTCGGCCCCATTTCCAGCGGCGTGGTAGCAGACATCACGCGATGCGAAGAAGGATCGAGGCTCAGCCCCTGAATCTCAATCACCTCTTCCACCGCCATCGGCGAAATGCGGCGCATCACCGCTTTAATCCGCGCTACCAGCTCTTTGGGGGAAAAAGGTTTGGTGATGTAATCGTCGGCGCCCACTTCCAGGCCGCGTACGCGATCTTCCTCTTCGCCGCGCGCCGTCAGCATCATCACCGGAATATCGCGCGTCATCGCCTCGCGTTTAAGATGCTTAATAAACTGAATGCCGCTGCCGCCCGGCAGCATCCAGTCCAGCAGGATCAGATCGGGCCAGGGTTCGATAAGCAGGTTGACGGCGCTGTCGTAATCATCCGCCTCGATCGGTTGATAATCGTTCTGTTCCAGCACGAAACATAACATCTCTCTGATAGGGGCCTCATCTTCGACAACCAGAATGCGCTTAGCCATTATTGCTCCTGCGAATGTGACGCGCTGTCACGGGAATGTGCGGCGTCATTATGCGTCAGTTTTATGACAGATTTATGAAAAATGCACGGCCTGACCGCGCTGAAAATAACCTTTTTGTAACACTGCCAGCGCGCATTTTCCGTGGTCTGCGCACGGGCTGTGGTTATAATCGCCCGCGGCGTTCTGCTTTTAGCTGGGAGTTCTATGCGCATTATCCATACTTCGGACTGGCACCTCGGTCAGTTTTTTTATACCCGCAGCCGGGCGGCTGAACACCAGGCCTTTTTTCGCTGGCTAATCGATCGCGTGGAAGACTATCAGGTGGATGCGGTCATCGTGGCGGGCGACATTTTTGATACCGGCTCGCCGCCCAGCTATGCGCGCGAACTTTACCACCGTTTCGTGGTGGATTTACAGCGCACCGGCTGCCAGCTGATTGTGCTGGGCGGCAATCATGATTCCGTCGCCACGCTGAATGAAACGCGCGCGCTGCTTGCCTGCCTCAATGCTCAGGTGATCGCCGCCGCCAGCGGCGATCCGCAACAGCAGGTGCTGACGCTGACCACGCGCCAGGGCGAGCCGGGCGCCATTCTCTGCGCCATCCCGTTTCTGCGCCCGCGCGATATAATGCGCAGCCAGGCGGGCCAGTCCGGCAGGCAAAAACAGCTGACGCTGCTGAACGCCATTACCGATTACTATCAGCAGAGCTATCACCACGCGCGCGCCCTGAGCCGTCAGGCGGAGCAGCCGCTGCCGGTGATCGCCACCGGCCATCTGACCACCGTCGGCGTCAGCAAAAGCGATGCGGTGCGCGATATCTATATCGGCACGCTGGACGCCTTTCCGGCGCAGGCGTTTCCGCCCGCCGATTATATCGCGCTGGGCCATATTCATCGGCCGCAGCGCATCGCCAACAGCGAGCATATTCGCTACAGCGGATCGCCGCTGCCGCTCAGCTTTGACGAGCTGGGCAGCGAAAAAAGCGTATTTCTGGTGAGCTTTGCCGCAGGCCGGCTGGAACAGGTTGAGGCGCTGCCGGTGCCCTGCTTCCAGCCGATGCAAACCATCAGAGGCACGCTGGCGGAGATCGAAGCGCAGCTGCGGCCTTTCGCCGATCTCAGCCGCGCGCAGCCGGTCTGGCTCGATATCGAAATCACCACTCAGGAGTATCTGCATAATATGCAGCAGCATATTCAGGCGCTGACCGCAGAGCTGCCGGTTGAAGTGCTGTTAATGCGCCGCAGCCGTGAACAGCGCGAGCGGGCGCTGGCGCGCCTGCAAAATGAAACGCTGAGCGAGCTGAAAGTGGCAGAGGTCTTTGAGCGGCGACTGGAGCAGGAAGCGGAAACGGACGAGGCGCGACTGCAGCGCGTGCGGCACCTGTTCAGCGCCACCCTGGAACAGCTACAGCAGGGCGAGGAGATCCAGCCGTGAAGATTTTATCCCTGCGCTTTAAAAACATTAATTCGCTGCGCGGCGAGTGGAAAATCGACTTTACGCGCGAGCCGTTCGCCAGCAACGGTCTGTTCGCCATAACCGGCCCGACCGGCGCCGGGAAAACCACCCTGCTCGACGCTATCTGCCTGGCGCTCTACCACGAAACCTCGCGGCTGGGGAAAATCTCCCAGACGCAAAACGAACTGATCAGCCGCGATACAGCAGAGTGCCTGGCGGAAGTGGAGTTTGAAGTCAGGGGCGAAGCCTGGCGCGCCTTCTGGAGCCAGAACCGCGCGCGTGGCGCGGTGGACGGCAATTTGCAGGCGCCGCGCGTTGAGCTGGCGCGCTGTAAAGACAACGTCATCGTGGCCGACAAAGTGAAAGATAAGCTGGAGATGATTACCCAGCTGACCGGGCTTGATTTTGCCCGCTTTACCAAATCGATGCTGCTCTCGCAGGGAGAGTTCGCCGCCTTTCTGAATGCCGCTGCCAACGATCGCGCCGAACTGCTGGAGGAGCTGACCGGCACGGAGATTTACGGACAGCTTTCGGCGCGTATTTTTGAGCAGCATAAGCTGGCGCGCATTGAGCTGGATCGGCTGCGGGCGCGCGCGGCTGGCATGGCGCTGCTGGAAGCTCCGGCGCGTCAGCAGCTGGAGGAATCGCTTCAGGCGCTGACGCAGCAGGAGCAGGCGCTGCAGCTGCGGTTAGCGCTTACTCGCCAGCAGCAGCAGTGGCTCAGCCAGCAGCAGCGGCTGGAGCAGGAAAAACAGCAGGCGGAGGCGGCGCAACGTCAGGCAGAGAGCGAGTGGCAGCAGGCGGAGCCGACGCGGCAGCGGCTGAAACGGGCGGAGCCGGCGGAAAAACTACGCCCGCTCTGGCAGCAGCGCCAGCAGCTACGGCAGGATCTGCAACAGCTACAGCAGCAGGCGCAGCAGCTTTCCGCCTCGCTGCAGCAGGATAGTGAGCAGCTACACACCTTGCAACACCAGCAATCGCAGGCGGAACAGGAAAATCAGCGGCTGCATGAGGCGTGGCGTCAGCAGGAGAATCTGATTAATGAACGGGTTATTCCGCTCGACCATCAGATCGATACGCTGGCGCAGCAGGTTGCCCTGCAGCAGCAGAGCCTGGATGAGAATCAGCAGGCGCAGCAGCAGCGTCAGCAACGCCAGCGCCAGCTCAGCCAGCAGCAGCAGGCGCTGTTGGCGCAGCAGGCGCAGGAACAGCGCTGGCGCAGCGATAACGCTCAGGTAGCCGACTGGGGCGAACGGCTGGGCGGCTGGCGCGAACGATTACAGCGGCAACAGCAGTCGCAGCATCACCTGCAGGCGCTGGAGGAAAAACAGCGCCAGCAACAGCGGCTACAGGATGAGCAGCAGCGCCAGCTGGCGGCGCTGAAGGCGCAATCCGCTCCGCAGGAAAACGAGCTGGAGCGCGCGCATCAGCAGGTTACTCAGGCTGAGCAAACGCTTACTGTCTTACAGCAGCGGCAGCCGGAAGCGGCGCTGCGACAGCAGCTGGAGCGCCAGCAGCAGCAGCGTCCGCTGCGGCAAAAGCTGGCGATTTGCTTTTCCACTCTGCGTCCGCTGCGCCAGCGCCACGCCCAACAGCAGCTGGAGCTGCAGGCGCTGGACGAACAAATCCGGCATCAAACGCAGCAGCTGGAGCAGCAGCGCCAGGCCTGGCGGGAAAAACATCAGCACCGCCTCGACCTGGAAAAGCGCCTGGAGCTGGAGCAGCGCATTATCAGCCTGGAGCAGGAACGGGCCAGGCTGATTGCCGGCGAGCCCTGCCCGCTGTGCGGCGCGACCGAGCATCCGGCGGTAGAACATTATCAAACCCTGACGCTGACGGAAAACCAGCAGCGGCTGGAGGCGATACGCCAGCATGAAGATCGGCTGCGTCTCGCCGGCGTGACCTGCAGCGAACAGCTGAAAGCGTTGCAGCAACAGCAGCAACGGCTGAGCGGGCAGCAGCAGACGCTAAGCGCCGAGCTAACGCGTCAGCTGGACGAGTGGCAAACGTTGCTGGCCGCCGCCGGCCTGACGCTGGCGCCGGAAGAGGAAAACGGCCTCAACGACTGGATCGCTCAGCAGGAGGCGCAGGAGGCGGAGCTGCAGCAGCAGCTGCAACAGCAGGAGCATGCCGCCCGCAGGCTGCAACAGGCGAAAGAGCAGCTGGCGGCCTGCCGGCAGCGCTGGCAGCAGCAGCAGCAGGCGCAACAGCTGGCGCAACAGCAGCTGAGCCATCTGCAGCAACAGCTGCAGGAACAAGAGCAGCAGCATCAGCAGCTGCGGCAGGAACAGCAGCAGCTTAGCGCCGCGCTGGAACAGGAGCTGACGCAGCACCAGCTAACGCTGCCGGAGCCGGAGGCGTTGCAGCGCTGGCTGGACGCGCGTCAAAACGAATGGCGGCGCTGGCAGGAAAGTGAGCAGCTGCTTGCCGATCTGTCGGCGCGGCTGGCGGCGTGCGAAACCGCGTTACGCAGCGTTAACGATGAGCTGGCGCAGCTGGCGGAACAGCGCCAGCGTGCCGACAAACTGGCGCAGTCGCAACAGCAGCAGCTGCTTGAATTGCGCCAGCAGCGCCATCAGCTGCTGGGCGATGAGCGCGTAGCGGAGGTGCGCCAGCAGTGGCAGCAGCGTCTGCAGCAGGCCGAAGCGCGCTACCGCGAACGGCAACAGCGCTGGCAGCAGGGGCAGGATGGCTTAAATAACCTGACCGGACAGCATAATTCACTAATTAAACAGCAAGACGCCGCTGAAAAGCGCTATATCGCATGTGAAACCCAGTTTATTCAGGCGCTGACGCAGAGCGACTTCAGCGATGAAGCCGCCTTTCATGCCGCGCTGCTGGATGAACAGGAGGCGCAACAGCTGCGCGCAACAAGCCAGCAGGCGGAGGCGCGCCGTCAGCAGGCGGAGGCGCTGGCGCAGCAGGCGCAGGCGCGGCTGGCGCAGCATCAGCAGGCGCGGCCCGCCGATATTAGCGCCACGCTGCCCGAACTGGAGCGCGAGCTGGCAACGCTGGAGCATGAGCTGCAGGCCAACGCGCGCCAGCAGGGTCAGCTGCGCCAGCAGCTGGAGAGCGACGATACGCAACGTCAGCAGCAGCAAAGCCTGCTGCGGCGGATTGAAGATAACGCGCAGCAGGTAGAGGACTGGGGCTACCTTAATCAGCTGATCGGCTCCAGCAGCGGCGATAAGTTCCGCCGCTTCGCCCAGGGCCTGACGCTGGATCATCTGGTCTGGCTGGCGAACCAGCAGCTTGAACGCCTGCATGGTCGTTATCTGCTGCAGCGCAAAGCTGCCGATACCCTGGAGCTACAGGTTATGGATACCTGGCAGGCCGACGCGCAGCGCGATACGCGCACCCTCTCCGGCGGCGAAAGCTTCCTGGTCAGCCTGGCGCTGGCGCTGGCGCTCTCCGATCTGGTCAGCGATAAAACCCGTATCGAATCGCTGTTTCTGGATGAGGGCTTCGGCACGCTGGATGCGGATACGCTCGATACCGCGCTGGACGCGCTGGATGCGCTCAACGCCAGCGGGAAAACTATCGGCGTTATCAGTCACGTTGAGGCGATGAAGGAGCGTATTCCGGTGCAGATTAAGGTCAGGAAGGTAAACGGCCTCGGCTACAGCCGGCTGGATCGGCAATTTTCAGTCTGATGCGCCTGTTTTCGTCGCGCCGCGCATGTTACCGTGCGCGGCATTGACCGTTCGTGATTAAGGATAAACCATGTTGGCTTTCCGCCTCGCTTCTCTGGCTGCGGCCGCGCTGCTGCTCAGCGCCTGTCAGCGCGCGCAACAGCCTGCGCCCGATATCGCCCTCCGCTGTAGCGGAGCGCAGCAGCGCATCTGCAGCTGGCTCAGCGATATTCAACAGCAAGTCGGCAGCCGTTTCGATCGGGCGACGCGTTACGCTGGTCAACACTGCGATCTGACCATCGGCTACGATGCGCAGCGCGGCTATCAGGTACTGCGCAGCGAAGGCGATGAGCCGCTCTGCCTGCAGGCGTGGCAAACCTTCGGCGCTACGGCGACGCTGCCGCCGCCGCCGCCAGAGGCGCCCGCGCAGTTTATTTTGTCATTCCATCCGCAGTAGCCTGCTGAGAGGCCAGCGGCCAGAGCCAGGCAGCGCCGCGTACGCCGCTGGAGTCGCCGTGTCGCGCCCTGACGATCGGCGTTTCGCATTCACGCCCGAACACCCAGGGCTTTATCAGCTGCGGCAGCGTCTGGTAGAGCCGTTCGACATTGCTCATGCCGCCGCCAAGCACGATGATATCGGGATCGAGCAGATTAACCACCTGCGCCAGCGATTTCGCCAGCCGCAGCTCGTAACGGCTCATGGCCAGCTCAGCCAGCGCGTCCTGCTGCGCCAGCAACGCTACGATCTCCGCGCCGTTGAGCGCCTTTCCGCTCAGCCGCTGATAGTCGGTGGCGAAGCCGGTGCCGGAAACAAAGGTTTCGATACAGCCCTGCTGCCCGCAGTAGCAGGGCACCTCTTCACGGTAGCGCAGCTCATCCTCATCCATCCACGGCAGCGGATTGTGTCCCCATTCTCCGGCATTGCCGTTGCCGCCGCGATGGGAGACGCCGTTAATGGCGATGCCCGCCCCGGAGCCGGTGCCGATAATGACCGCAAATACCAGCGCCCTGCCTGCCGCCGCGCCGTCCACCGCCTCCGACACCGCCAGGCAGTTAGCGTCATTGGCGATGCGCACTTCGCGATCCAGCAGCCGCGCCAGATCGCGATCCAGCGGCTGCCCGTTCAGCCAGGTCGAGTTGGCGTTTTTCACCCGCTGGCTAAACGGCGACAGCGTGCCGGGAATGCCGAGGCCGACGCTGCCCCGCGCGCCGGTTTGCTCTTCCGCCAGGCGAACCAGATCGACAATGGTTTGCAGCGTCTGCGGATAGTCATTACGCGGCGTCGGCACGCGGTGGCGAAACAGCGTCTCGCCCACGTCCGAAAGTGCAATCACTTCCGTTTTGGTTCCGCCTAAATCGATGCCAATGCGCACAGCTTTTTCCTCGTCGGTTATGCGAATGCTGTTTACCTTAGAAGGCGGGGCCAGGAAAGGCAATGACCCGTCGCCGATGTTTCGTTATCATGCGCGCACCGTTTATGACCCGTGCCTCTGGCACCTCCGGCAAAGGAAAACCCTATGGTGTGGTTTAAAAATTTGATGATTTATCGTCTGAACAGCGACATTTCGCTCTCTGCAGACGACCTGGAAAAACAACTTGCTGCGTTTTCCTTTTCCCCGTGCGGCAGTCAGGATATGGCGAAAACCGGCTGGGTTGCGCCAATGGGAGCGCGTAGCGACGCGCTGATCCACGTCAATAACGGCCAGACGCTGATTTGCGCACGCAAAGAAGAGAAGATCCTGCCGTCGCCGGTAGTTAAACAGGCGCTGGAAGCGAAGATCGAGAAGCTGGAAGCGGAACAGCAGCGCAAGCTGAAGAAAACCGAAAAGGATTCACTGAAGGATGAAGTGCTGCACAGCCTGCTGCCGCGCGCCTTCAGCCGTTTCAGCCAGACTTTCCTCTGGATCGACAGCGTCAATAACCTGATCATGGTCGACTGCGCCAGCGCGAAAAAAGCGGAAGATATCCTGGCGCTGCTGCGTAAAAGCATCGGATCGCTGCCGGTAGTGCCGCTGGCGATGGAGAAACCTATCGAGCTGACGTTAACCGAATGGGTACGATCCGGCGATCTGCCTGCGGGTTTTGCGCTGATGGATGAGGCTGAGCTGAAGGCGATCCTCGAAGATGGCGGCGTGATCCGCTGCAAAAAGCAGGATCTGGTTTGCGATGAAATCGCCAACCATATTGAGGCCGGCAAGCAGGTAACGCAGCTGGCGCTGGACTGGCAGCAGCGCGTTCAGCTAATGCTGGCCAGCGACGGTTCGGTAAAACGTCTGAAGTTCGCCGATACCCTGCGCGAACAGAATGATGACATCGATCGTGAGGATTTCGCGCAGCGCTTTGACGCCGATTTCCTGCTGATGACCGGCGAACTGACCGCGTTGATTAGCGAACTGACGACGGCGCTGGGCGGCGAAGCGCAGCGTTAAGCAAAAAAGTGCGCCGCTGGCGGCGCACCTTCACCGCGTTTAAAGATAGCGGCAGAGATAAGAGGTAGGTTCCGCTACCTGCAAATGGAATTCGCTGTGGCCGGGTACGTGGAACACGCTGCCCGCTTCATAAGCTTTCCATTCGGTTTCGCCAGGCAACAGAACGTTCAGCGCGCCGCTGATCACCGTCATCTCTTCCGGCTGCGCGGTGCTGAAGGCGTATTCGCCCTCCACCATCACGCCGACGCTGGCGCGTCCGGTACTGGCGCTGGAAAAACCGATCGATTTCACTTTCCCTTCAAAGTACTCGCTTACATTCAGCATACCACGTCCCCAAAATCAACCAGATGAACCGGCAGTGTAGGGGCTAAGCGCGCCGCTTGTCACCTTAAATCGTCGCTTAAACCAGCAGCTCCGCCGCCATTTTAGCCAGCAGCATATTCGGCAGCAGAACCGGGATGCCGAGCAGCTGCTGCAAAATATCGCGCTGGCGCGGATGGTAGCCGGGACCATCAAGCAGCACCACGTCGGCGCCCTGCTCCTGCAGCTGCAGCGCCGCATCGATCAGCCGTTCGTTATCGGTCATTCCCGGCCTGGCGACGGCAAAACGGGCGGGACAGCTCAGGTTGCGCCATTTCACCGCCTGGCGGCGCAGCGCATCTTCCGGCGGCACCACAATCCCCACCTGATGACCTTCCACTATCGCCTTTACCAGCGGCGGCACAATGCGATCCGGCTCCAGCAGTACGGCGTTGCGCGCCTGTAACCCACGCAGGCCGTGAAGGTTTACCAGCAGAATAGTTTCCGCGCCGCGCGCCTCCAGCTGCCAGATCAGCTGCTGCAACGCCTGCTGCACTTTCTCCGCCGCCAGCGTTATCGATACGCCATCGGCCAGCGGCACGTTAACCACGCCGTCGCCCTGCGCCGGCGCATACTTTTCCTGCGCTTCCGCCGCCGACAGGCCATCCAGCAAACCGATACGCAGGATCTGTTCTTCCGGCAAATGTTCCAGCAACAGCGGGGTCATATCGCTACAGGGGGATTGCGCTATCGTTAGTATAACCAGTGTCTGTTTCATAGGCTTTTCATCTGAGACGGGTCACCAGCTAACCCGAGGATTAAGAAAACGTCCGGCCGTTTACCGCCACGACGCGATTTAATTCCCGATGGCAAAATATCGACGGCATTATTTTGACGCGCGCGCCGCACTAATGCCTGAGATAAAAAAGTTCTGTCTTCTCTGTACCTGGCGAATTAGCGCCCTTTTTTTCGGCGTTAACCTGCCGCGGGCAAAAGGTAGAACAGCTGGCGCTAAACCCATCACGCGCCGCAATGGAAAATAAAGTTAACGTCGCGCCTGACGTTAATCACTAAATTCCATCTGTTTAACCGGGACATTATTCTGCCGCCTGGTTAAAAATAAACGGCTCGCCGCTCTCCGGCTGCGAACTTAATACCGCCGACGGCTTTGACGATTTAATCGTCGGCTAACCTAACGGCTAATATAATCGACCGCGCCCGCAACCGCCGCCCGGATCCAACAGGACGCAGCAACCTGCGCGCTTCGCCTGTAGCGCGCTCCGCGACGCCGTTGCGCTGTAACGCACCCGATGACGGGCGCTCAGGCTGACGGTTAATCACCGGCTCGACGATCGCGGCAAACTATTATTTTGGCTTAAACGCTCACCAGCGATTAATAACATCCTGGCACAGCAGATGAATAAAAACCACGCGGGAAATTTGTGATTACAGACAGGTTAAGGGCCTATTTCTGACGATAGAAAAAAGCAGAGAATAACATTTTCGCGCCGTTAACCATTAATTGCTCCTTTCCTCAGTGATTTACACCTCTTTCAACCTGATGATTGAGAAACTTTTCATCCTGCATTACGCCTTATAACGCAAAGGAAAATAAAAGCTGAAAGTTCCGAGGTCAAGTATAAAATCTTTTTTTCAGAGCTATCCGGTTAGCAAAAAATTTCAGACAGCAATTTTTTAACCTTATGGAATAACAAACAAATAATTTCCGTTACAGAAACATGTAATCCATTAGAGAAATGAACAACCGGAAGAACGGAAGAATGCTTTAATTACGGATCGCTACGCTGACGGAGGTTTTACAGGCATCCATGCCCGCCGGGCTATTCTTTGTCGCTGTTTTCGTAGCGCTCTTTCGCATCCAGCGCTTCCTGCTCGCTTTCATGTTCGCTAATCAGCGAGTCAGGCTTAGGGTGATCGGCACGCAGCTCATAGCGCGTAACGCCCTGTCCGGCAGCGCCTTTATCAACCGGCACAATCCGGGCTTCACGTGGGTAAGGTGGTCTGGTCGGCATAGGGTCTTCCCTCCGGTGGTGAAAGTGGTATCCGCTCTCTGCGTCCGCCTGTCGGCATCCGTAGAGCAAGTATAGCCAATCCCGCCGTCGCGCCAGCGACGCAGAACAGAAAGGTAACAAAAACAGGCGGATTGTTAACCGGTGAGGCTGACGCCCTTGCGCCCGTCGTCGCGCGCCAGCGCCGTCAGGATCTGCGCCGCGACCCGTTCAGGCGCCTGCATCGCATCGATAATATGGTGGGCCGCATCCCGGTAAAGCGCCTCGCGCTGATGAAGCACCTCCGACATCTCTTCCGTAATGGGGCGACCGGTCAGCGTGGGGCGCTGCGCGCTTTGCGGATAGGCGGAGAGGCGCGTAGCCAACACCGCAGCGTTCGCCTGCAGCCAGATAACCGCCCCCTGCTCGCGCATAAAGCGGCGATTCCTCTCCGCCAGCACCATGCCGCCGCCGGTAGCGATAACGGTCTGCGGCGCGCTAACCGCCATCAGCGATGCGCTTTCCCGCCGGCGAAACCCTTCCCAGCCTTCCGCCGCCACGATATCCGCTACCGTTTTGCCGGTAACCTGCTGCAGATGATGATCGGTATCGCGAAATTCATAGCCCAACGCCTGCGCCAGCGCGGCGCCGACGGTGGTTTTCCCGCAGCCGCGCGCGCCGATTAAAAAAACGGGTGAGGTCATAACTGGCTACCCTCCGCCAGCGCTGCGTTACGCCGCAGATGGCTGTTTGATCTAAGCATGTCGGGCATCATACCGACAAAAAAATTCTGCCGCTAGCTGTAACGTTGTTTTTACGCATGTCGATTGAAGCAAGGACCTGCTCCACCTGAAAGCGCGCGCCACAAGGAAAAGTATCCGGCTCGCTGTCTTACTGTCAGCTGGCAATATTTACTTACGCAGAGCCGATTTACTTTCGCCATATAGCGTCCAGAATAAATAAAAAGAGCGGGTTGACAGAGGTAACCATGCAGAGCGAAGAACAACGTTTGATAGAAAGTCTGTTTAGCCGGCTGAAGCAGGCCGAAAGCCAGTCCGCGCCGCGCGACCAGGGCGCCGAGCGCCTGATTGAACAGCAGCTGCGCCAGCAGCCCGCTGCGCCCTACTATATGGCGCAGGCGATCCTGATTCAGGAAGCGGCGATGAAAAAACTGAACGCTCAGGTCGCCGAACTGGAAAATAGACTGGCGCAGGCGCAACAGCAGCCGCCTGCCCGCCAAAGCAGCGGCGGTTTTCTTTCCAGCCTGTTTGGCGGCGGCCAGCGCCAGACGCCGCAGCAGCCCGCCAGGAGCGACAGCGCGCCGCAGCAGTCATATGGTCAGCCATCGTATAACGCCCCTCAACAGCCCTACAGCGCGCCCGCGCCGCGCGGCAGCGGCTTCCTCGGCGGCGCTTTGCAAACGGCGGTCGGCGTGGCGGGCGGCGTGGTAATGGCGGATATGCTTACCAGCATGTTCCATCACTCGCAGCCGGAAGAGATTGTAAATATTATTAATGAGCCAGCGCTGCCCGATGCGGAGCCGCTGGATACCAGCCTGGATACCTTCAACAACGGCGATGACCGGGCGTTTTTGCAGGATGCCGGCTGGCAGCCGGATGATAACGCCGCTTTCGACAACGACAACTTCGGCAACGATGATTTCAGCGACGACGACAGCTTTATTTAAGCAGCAGGCTCGCGCGGTCAGCCGCGGCAGTTTATTCAGCCGCGCTGCTGCGCCAGCAGCCACTTATCCAGTTCCGCGGCAAACTGCTGACGATCGCGCTGGCTGAGCGAGGCGGGTCCGCCGGTCTGAATGCCGCTGGCGCGCAGCGTATCCATAAAATCGCGCATCGTCAGGCGTTCACGAATGGTGGCGGCGCTGTAGCGCTCGCCGCGCGGATTCAGCGCCGCCGCCCCTTTCTCCAGCACTTCCGCCGCCAGCGGAATATCGGCGGTGATCACCAAATCCGTCGCGCTGACGCGCTGGACGATTTCATTATCCGCCACGTCAAAGCCCGCCGCCACGCGCAGCGTACGAATAAAACGTGAGGGCGGTACGCTAAGCGGCTGGTTAGCTACCAGTATCAGATCGATCTGGCTGCGCTCCGCCGCACGATAGAGAATATCTTTAATCACTTTTGGACACGCATCGGCATCCACCCAAATTGACATCGGCTTTCCTGATCAGGCGTGGGGAATAATGCTGATTTTGCCGTTCTTCTCCAGAATGGCAAATTTTATCTGTTCAAGCCGTTCCAGTCCCTGCGAACTGCGCGCCGAGGCCAGAATATCCTCTTCGGTAATTCCTGCTCTTTTCGCCCGCTGCGTCAGCAGCTTGCCATCCTCCACCAGAATCAGCGAAGCGCCGTCGATCAGCAGCTCCAGGCGCGGAAACCAGTCTTTAAACTTGCCGAGCAGGATATCCATTACGATCAGGGTAATGATGGTCAGCGCCGCGCCGGTTACGGAGAAATCGTTGCCCAACAGCGCCTGCTGCGTCGCCTCGCTGATAATCAGCAACAGAATAAAATCGAAGCTGGTCATCTCCAGCAGGGTACGTCGTCCGGCGATTTTCAGCACCACCATCAGCAGAAAGTACATACTTATCGCGCGCAATACCGTTTCCATACTTTTCTCCTATGGATAAACCCACTGGGTAAACTGCAGCTGCGCGCCGCTACTGTCGGCGACGTTAAACCGGTAACGCCCCGGCGACTGCGGCTGCCCGCCCAGCCAGATGGAGGCGCGCGCAGTATTTGACGCCTGATACCAGAGCGTCAGGGAATGCTCGCCGCTTTCGGCGCGCAGCGGCTGCGGCTGAATACTCTGTAGCTGAAAATTATCCACGCCGTCGCCGCTAAGAGTGAGGCGATAGGATCCAGAATGCGGCGGCCGCAGACGGATGGTCATCGCCGCGTCGCTCTGCTGGCGCGCAAAGCGCTCATACTCCACCTGCAGATCGCCCTGCGGCGCGACGGCGCGGCGATCGCTCAGGAAGCCTTTAGAAAACAGCCCGCAGGCGCCGCCAGTTACAATAGCGATCAGTACCGCGTAGCCAATCTGCTGTATCCGCCACTCAATACGCTGCCAGCGCATATGCTCCTGAACCGGGTAGCGGCGGTTCCGTCCTTCATCTTGCTGAAACGGGGCCATTTTTTCTCCTCCAGTGACGCTTTGAGTTTAGCTGAAGCTGGATAAAGCGGCAGAATGACGTAAGCTGGTGCACTACGCGAAACAGCTAAGCAGATGGAGGAACCATGCTGGAAAAGAAAATCGGCTTCATTGGCTGCGGTAATATGTCGAAAGCGATTATTGGCGGGCTGGTGGCGAGCGGCCAGATTAACGCCGCTCAAATCTGGGTCTATGACCATAAGCCAGAAACCAATCAGGCTATGGCGCAACAGTATGGTATTAACGCCGCGCAGAGCGCTGAAGAGGCGGCGCGCGAGGCGGATATCCTGTTCGGCGCGGTGAAGCCAAACGTGATTCTCAAGGTGCTGAAGGAGATCGCCGGCGCGCTGAATAAAGAGACGCTGGTGGTTTCCATCGCCGCAGGCGTCACGCTTGATGCGCTGGCGATGGCGCTGGGCCACGATCGCAAAATCGTACGCGTAATGCCGAATACGCCAGCGCTGGTAAATGAGGGGATGACATCCGTTACGCCGAACGCGCTGGTTACCTCGGAGGAGAGCGATGAGGTGTTGGCCATTTTCAACAGCTTCGGCAAAGCTGCCCTGGTGCCGGAATACCTGATTCACGCCGTGGTTGGCGTCAGCGGCTCGGCGCCCGCCTACGTATTTATGTTTATTGAAGCGATGGCCGATGCCGCAGTGCTGGGCGGCATGCCGCGCGCGCAGGCCTATCAGTTTGCCGCGCAGGCGGTAAAAGGCGCCGCGCAGATGGTGCTGGAAACCGGCAAGCATCCCGGCGAGCTGAAGGATATGGTCTGTTCGCCGGGCGGCACTACCATTGAAGCGGTTAAGGTGCTGGAGGAGAAAGGCTTCCGCTCGGCGGTTATCGCCGCAATGGAACAGTGTATGGATCGCTCTCAGGCGCTGAGCAAAAGCTAAACTGCGCGCTTTCACTCCGCAGAACGCAGGCGGCTAAAGTAAGTTATTCACCGCCTGCGTCGCGTCAATCCCTACCCGACAAGAGCGACTAAAACGCCGGAGAGCCGTTAATAGCGCGGATGATTCAACAATTTATCGATATAGCCGCGCAGCAAAGAGGCGTCTTCCGCGCTGGCGCCGTCCACCGCCGTCGCCGTCGCTAAAGCCTGGCCGATCCCCTGGCTCAGTTCCTGTCGCTGCTCATCGCCCAATTTGCGCAGCAGCGCCGTAACGACAATTTCCAGCGCTTCTACCTGGGCGACCAGCTCTTTTGACTCGGTCTCTTTCTCCGCCAGCTTATCCAGTAGCTCTGCAATAAGATATTTCATTACATCATTCCGGTAACAATGCAAAGGCAGACACTATCACTTCAATTAACAAAATAATAGCGGATGTGACTGCTGTTTGAGCTGTTTTCCCGCCGCGTAATGAAAGCGTGATGTGCCTCATAGCGGGCCTGGATAACCGCCGCGCTTTTCGCACATCGTGCCGGCCGCGATAAACAACGCCGCCTGCAAGCCCGTCGACCACAAAGCGCCCTTTTACTTTTATATCTGCCTTAGTTACTGAGCTAAGCAAAAATAATTAACGCCGATATAAAAAAGTAAAAAACGATTATTTTTTCGTTTTCAGATAGCGTTAAAAGTAATATTACCGACGGCGGAACAATAATAAAATGCGGATCTTTCTTCGCCCCAAAAACGAAAACCCCGCGCAGGGAGCAGCAGGGAGTAGCGGAGTTTACGGGTAGTTTAGCGCTTTTCAGGGAGACGCAGAGCATACCAGCTCGGGAAAATCATTAATAACAGATAACCGGTGTCTGACGCTAATTTGAACCGCCGGCGCTTTATTGTCAATATCGCCGCAAGACAATAAACTTTAACACTTTTCCGCTGCGCTTCATTTAACCGTGGCGCGGCAAAAATTTTATTAATTCGCCCTGCTTAATCGCCAGCTAATTCTGTCTTTTTACGACGCAGACTATTAACTGCCAGCATATGTGTTATGGGCATTACGATTTATCGCTTAAGCAAAGCGAGGCGCTAAAACAACCGTAGCGCGGGCCGGTAACGGCTGACGGCAGAATCATCCTGGATAGCAGTTTAAATAAGCTTAAACGTTTTTTATTTATGCTGCTTCATCAGCATCTTATAAAACCCTCTGTTATAACATTAAATAAATAACACTATTTTTCAAACTATTACGCCAGGACGGCGTCAAAAGAGCCGCCTGGAAAAACAGGCTGCCACGCCTACACTTGATAGCGTTACAATGCAGAATATGCCTTGCTCAGGTAATTCATATTCTTGATGCTCACCAAACGCAACGGTAATCAGGAGAGGATTATGGCAGAACATCGTGGTGGTTCAGGCAACTTCGCGGAAGACCGTGAAAAAGCCTCTGAGGCCGGTAAAAAAGGCGGAAAGCAGAGCGGCGGCAACTTCAAAAATGACCGTGAAAAAGCATCCGAAGCGGGCAAGAAAGGAGGACAAAACAGCCACGGCGGCCGTAAGTCCTGATCGATTTTAAGTCCGATCGCTTTAACGATGACCGCTAACATCGCAGGTCGCCAGCCGGAGATAAATCCGCTGAGGCATCAGCCGGATGCTGGCGAATCAGCGTGCCGCGCGATTTACGGCAATAAAAAACCCGCCAGCTGGCGGGTTTCTTTTATTCTGGTTGCTTAGCGTACGGTGACGTTAGCAGCAGCCGGACCTTTCGGACCGTTTTCAATGGTGAACTCAACGTTCTGGCCTTCTTCCAGCGTTTTGAAACCCTGGTTCTGGATAGCAGAGAAGTGTACGAACACATCTTTGCTGCCGTCGGCCGGAGAAATAAAGCCGAAACCTTTCTCAGCGTTGAACCATTTTACTAAACCAGTCAGTTTTGCAGACATTTGTCTATCCTTCAGTCAATTAACGCCCTGTGGGCAACAGGTTTGTGTACAGATGTTATGAGGCACTCAGGAAGGCGATACTGAAGAAGGGATATCAGAGATAACTCTTACACTGCAGACTGCTTTACTAAAACTGCTCGCATACCCGGTTCTGTTTTAACAAACCGACGGCGTATTTACTCATAAAGGCGCGGGGAATGCAAGCAGGATTTCAATACTTTCTCGCTAAAAACGCTGCCGCTTCGCGTCAGACGACAAAAATATTTCATTTTGTTACTGGCATTTCTTCCTGGCGGATCTATGTTTAAAAAATCGCCAGCGGCTTGCGCCATGGCGGTAAAAGGCGTGTTTCCCGCGCCCGTCCGGTAAGCGGCCATCGCTTCTGAGCGGCGCAGGCTGACGCGCTGACGTTGCGTTTTCGGAGGTCGAACATGAGAACACAATCCACCAGCGCCGGGCGCGAAATCACCGACTATTTTAACAGTCCGGCATGGCACGCGCCTAAAGAGGCGGAGCTGCTGGCCATCGTCATGATGGAGCTGATGCAGGCGGGCAAACCCACCACCGACAAAGCGCTGATCGCCAGCGTGATTAAAAAACTCGATCTGGAAAGAGAAGAGCACGTGCTGCAGGGCTATCGCAACGTGCTGGCGCAGCTGATGAAGGGCCTCAACCGAGGCTAACCGCCCGGCTTAAACCACAAATACCAGAACAGCGCGACTTCCGCCGGATGCGCATGCAGAGCGCGGTAAAGATGACGATCGATGCCGCCCAGCTCAAACCCCAACTTCTCATACAGCAGGCAGGCGGCGACGTTCGTATTCTGCGTCTCCAGCGTAACGCCGGCCAGCTGCTGCTGCTGCGCCCAGATCGCGCCCTGCGCCAGCAGCGCGCTGGCGCAGCCGCTGCGCCGAAACGCGACGTCAACGGCGATATCTTCCACCAGCGCCAGTCCGTTCCAGCGCCGGCTGATAGCCAGGTAACCCGCCGGCTGTCGATCAACCAGCGCCACGAAAAAAGCGCCGTCGCGGCTGTTAAGATAGTCGGCAAACTGCTGCGGATCGTTAAAATAATTTTTTTCACGCGGCGCTACCGCCCGCAGGCCGGCGCCAACCGGGCGATCGAATGCCGCATCCAGCTCCTGCGTCACGATAAACCGGTAATCCAGCGCCTGAAGCGCCTGCAACAGCGTCGGCGTAGCTTCCTCTACCGCTAGCGTTTTCTTTTCCTGCATTCCCCGCCCCCATCGCTTCCGCAGCCCGTTCGACCAATAATAGCCGCTGTTTTTCCCTACGTAGCCGCCGATGAACCCGCTGCGCTATAAAAAAAATCCCGCACGCGGCGGGATAAATTAAAGACGGGCACGGTATTGTTATAGACAGGGAAATCACACAACTCCCCTTCACCCTACCCGCGACAGATGACGGCGGCATGACAGCCGTCGCCCGGTTCAGCCGCAGTAAACGCTGGTAATGACATCATCTTTATCGCCAAGGAAATTCAGGCGATTGAGGTTAAAATCCATCGTAACCGCAGAGTGCCAGGGGATCACGCGCACCGGGCCGTTGATATGCAGGCCGTTTACGGCGGTTAACGGTTTGCCGACATAGTTTTGATAATCGGCGGCGCCGCAGCGGTTATTCTCTACATCAACCGCCGCCGTATCGGCGCCCTTTTGCGCATGCTGACAGGCCGCCAGTGTAAAAAGCGCCATCACCAGCGCCGCTTTGCCATAACCTTTCAACGTGATTCTCCTTTTGCATCTGTGTTTCGCACATCGGCTTTAAAGCGTAACAGATCGTCGAAAGAATGCCGCCCGTTTTAGCATCGCCTGCCACAGGCCCAGCGGCAAAAGTGGCACAAATAGCGCAAATTATGCGCACCTGCTGCGTATAATCGTCTAAGATTAATCTTAGGAGGTGCGTTATGGAACTGGCTATTTTTATCGGCTTTGCGGCGCTGATGACCTGCGTAGCGGTTCGCGTCCGTTAAGCGCCTTAACGGGTCAGCCTGGCTGGCCCGTTGCTTTCCCGCTTTCGCCCTTATCCATCCCATGCAGCAAAGATGCAAAATCCCCTGCCGGCATCGGTCTGCCGAGAAAATATCCCTGCCCTTCATCACAGGCGATAGCCTGCAGCTCAGCAAACTGCTCGGCGTTCTCAATGCCTTCAGCGGTAATCGCCAGCGCAAAAGCTTTACCCAGGCCAATAATGCCGTTGACGATAGAGTGCGCCTGCTGCGAATGTGGAAAATCCTTCATATAGGAGCGATCCATTTTCAGGCCGTCAAACGGGAAAGTTTTCAGGTAGCCCAGCGAAGCGTAGCCGGAGCCGAAATCATCCACCGTTAATTTCACCCCCAGCCGCTTCAGGCTCTGCATCACTTTCAGCGTGTTGTCGGGATTTTCCAGCGTGACGTTTTCCGTAATCTCCAGCTCCAGCCGTTCGGCTGGCAGACCGGTCAGCTGCAGTACGCTGGCCACGCGTCCCGCCAGATCGCCGCGGCAAAACTCTACCGGCGAGATATTAACCGAAACGTAGAAAGCGCCGGGCCAGCTGAGCGCATCGCGGCAGGCGCGCTGCAGCACCCAGTCGCTGATGGGCAGAATCAGCCCGGTCTCTTCCGCCAGCGGAATAAAGCTGTCGGGCATCACCAGCGCGGGCGGCGATGGCTGCCAGCGCAGCAACGCTTCGGCGCCGTCCATTCTGCCGCTGTGCAATGAATAGCGCGGCTGGTAAAACAGACGCAGCTCGTCGCGCGCGACGGCGTGGCTCAAGGCGCGCTCCATTTCACGGCGACGCACCAGCTGTTCCGACATCTCCGGCGAATAGAAAACCCAGCGATCGCGCCCCAGATTTTTTGACTGGTAAAGCGCAATATCGGCCATGCGCAGCAGCTCTTCCGGCTGTAGCGCATCCTGCGGCGCGCGGGCGATGCCGACAGAGGCGCCGATATGCACCGTCTGGCCCGCCACGCTAAACGGCTTATGAATCTCCTGCATCAGACAGCGGCAGCGCGCCTCGATCGCCTCCCGGCTGTTCAGGCCGCTGAGCAGCAAAATAAACTCATCGCCGCCCTGGCGCGACAGCAGATCGTCCGGTTGCAGGCAGCCGCGCAGCCGCTGCGAAACCTCATTTAATACGCTGTCGCCCGCTGCATGACCATAGAGATCGTTAATCGGCTTAAAGTGGTCGAGATCGAGGCTGAACATGACCAGCGGCTGCGCTGCGGTCGGCTGCGCCTGCAGTTTGCCGTTAAGGAATTCATTCATGCGATGGCGGTTCGGCAGGCCGGTCAGCGTATCGTGCTGCGACAGATACTGAATGCGCGCCTGCGCTTCAACCTCCAGCGTAATATCCGATACCGTGCCGCGAAATCCGGTCGGCCCGTCCTGCAGCGCCACCGGCTTCGCCACCAGGCTGCAAATACGCTCCTCGCCCTGCGCCGAATGATAATGGCAGCGCAGCGTGCGCCGATCGCCGCCGGCGCCCTGGCGCAGCATCCACTGCGATACCGGCAGGCCGTTGCTGAGCAGCAGGCAGTCGATCGGCTTGCCCAACTGCACCGCCACGTCATAGCCGGTCACCGCCGTAAAGCGCGACGAGAGATAGGTCAGAACGCCGCGCGCATCGGTTTCCCAGATCCAGTCGGAGGCGGCCTCCGCCACATCGCGAAAGCGCGCCTCGCTGTCGCCCAGCTCGCGCTGGCTCTGCCTGAGCTGTTCAAAACGCCAGTCGGAAAGGCGCGCGTTATGCATCGCGTGGCGCACCACCCGGCGCGCAACCATTCCCAGCATCAGCATTGTCAGCGCCATCAGCGGTATCATAATCACCAGCAGATGATGTCCCGGCTCGCTGCTTTTCCAGCCCAGCTGCAAAGGAGCATCCTGCCCGACCGAGAGCGTCAGGCTTGCCAGAATAACGGGCGGCGCCTGCCCGGCAATGGAGCGCAGCTGGCTAACGCCCACGCTTTGCCCCAGCGCCAGCAGCTTCTGCGGCGTATAGCGATCGACAAACACCATAATCGACGGCGGGCCGGCGGTGTGGCCCAGTCCCGGCACTTTGCCGGTGGTAATCGGCGCGGCGGCGACTATCGCCGGCGCTCCTGCGATGGTGGCGTTTCTTACCAGCGCATTTTCCTCCGGCAGAAAGGTGCGCGCCTGGCGTATCATCTCCGCGCTCGCCTTGCCGAGCCAGTGTTCAAGCTGCATCGCGCTCAGTTTTCCGTCGATCACCGCATAGCGCGTGCGCCCGCTGCCGTCTACCACGAACACGCCGTCATAGTGATATTCGCTGTAAAGCCCCGGCCCCAGGTTTTGCTGGTCGAAAGCCCACCGCTTATCTACCTGCAGATGCAGGTGATTCCATGCCTCGCCCCAGAAGGCGTAGTCGCGAATATCGGTCAGGATCGATTTTTGCCGCGCCTGCCAGGCGTTACGCAGCAAAAACTTTTCCTGCGCCAGCGCCGCGCCGTTCTGCCGTACGGCAATAGCCACGATGGTTATGGCGGTAGTTAACAGCACGACGGCCAGCATACCGCCAAGTATCAGCAGGGTGCGCCGCGTAAAGAATGTCGCCTGGGCGTCCGCCGGGCGAAGATTGAACGGTAATAAGGTCGGTAAATTCATCTGCGAAAACCCTGATAAGAATGCGCTGGATAAGCTCTGCTGAAGCACGCCGCGCTCGTTGCGACACGGCGTAAAGCCCCGCCTGTCTCACGCTTGAGTTGGTTATCGGCCTACGCCGGAAAGGGTTTAGCGAAAACGCGCGGCAACTTACCCATCTCGACAGGAATTATGTCGGTTGTTACACTCCCTTCCCCCTTCGCCGCTAAAGCCGCCTATGAAAATGCAATCCGGCAAAGTCGCTGTAACCCTGTTCTGTCTCGGCAGTTTTGTTATTTACTATTTCATCACGCTGGCGATTACCTGGTTTCCTGATTATGCGGCGCTACGCCAGCAGGGATTACTGGTGCCGGTGCTCTGTCTGTTTGAGTTTGCCGTGCTGTGGCCGCTTTACCGTTTTTATCAGACGCACCGCGATGATATTCCGCTGGGGCGGCTGCGGCTAAAGCCGGCGCTGCTGTTTATCGTCCTGCTGCTGGGGCTGATGGCGGCACAGACGCTGTTTTTGCAGCCGGAGCGCTGGCTGGAAGATCAGGCGCATCAGACGGCGTTTACGCTCTGGGTGCTGCTTTTTTCCGCCGTGCTGCTGGCGCCGGTGTTTGAAGAGATTCTGTTTCGCGGCTTTTTACTGCAGGTATTTCTGCTGTGGGCGCCACGCAGCCGCTTCGCCGCCATTCTGCTGACGTCGCTGCTGTTTGCCGCCATGCATACGCAATATATCCACTGGCAAACTATCGTGGTGCTGACGCTGTTTTCCATCCTGCTTTGCTATGCGCGCCTGCGCGCCGACGGACTGCTGCTGCCCGTCGCGCTGCATATGCTGAATAACCTGATCGCGCTACTGCCGTCGCTCTGGTATGTGTAAGATAATGGCGAGTTGTTTTATAACCGTTTCAGTTGTGTTATAACTTTAATGCATAAGCATAGCGAATAATCTACTATCAGACCTTTCTGTTGTTCCCTTACACTCGCGAAAAAGTGGTAAGGAAATAAGATGAAAAGTTTAGCTCCCGCCGTCCTGACGCTGGCCTTCGCCGCCAGCTTTGCCGCCAACGCGGCTACGCCGCCCGATACGCTGGTGATCGCACAGTCGATTGATGACGCCGGCAGCTTCGATCCTGCCGAAGGTTTTGAGCTGACTTCCGTACAGGGCTTTACCAATATTTATCAGCGTCTGCTGCAGTCCGATCCGCAAAATCCCGGCGAGCTGAAGCCGACGCTGGCCAGCAGCTGGCAGGCGGGAAAAGATAATCGCAGCCTGATCGTGACGCTGCGCGATGGCGCTACCTTCGCCTCCGGCAACCCGCTGCGCCCGGAAGATGTCATCTTCTCGCTGTCGCGCGTGGTAAAGCTGAATCTCGATCCCTCATTTATTCTTACCCAGCTCGGCTGGAGCAAAGATAACGTTGACCGCCAGCTAAAAAAGATCGACGACCAACGCGTAGCGATTAGCTGGACGGCTGACGTCAGCCCGGCCTATGTGCTCAGCCTGCTGGCGGCGCCGGTTGCTTCCATTGTCGATGCGAAAACCGTGCTGGCTAACCAGCGGAATAACGATTTGGGCAACAAATGGCTGGCAACCCATTCTGCCGGCAGCGGCCCGTTCCAGATTCGCCGCTTTGTACCGCATGAGGTGGTGCTGCTGAGCGCCAACCCCAGCTCGCCGGGCGATACGCCGAAGCTGAAAAATATTCTGATCAAGAACGTGCCGGAAGCCGCTACCCGTCGCCTGCTGCTGGAGCAGGGCGATGCCGATATCGCCCGTAATTTAGGCGTCGATCAGATGGCGGCGCTGAAAAACAAGCCGGGCGTGAAGCCGCTGGCGATCCCGATGGCGTCGCTCTACTACATTCAGTTCAATATCGATGCGCAACCGGCGCTGAAAAATCCGGCGCTGTGGGAGGCCGCACGCTACCTGTTTGATTACCACGGCATCGCTGACGATCTGCTGAAGGGCCAGTTCCAGGTTCATCAGTCTTTCCTGCCGGAAGGCTTCCCCGGCGCGCTGAATGACAATCCTTACCGCTACGATCCGGAAAAAGCGAAAGCGATTCTGGCGCAGGCGGGCCTGAAAAATATCAGCTTTAAGCTGTCGGTCAGCAATCAGCCGCCCTATCTGGATATCGCTCAGGCGTTGCAGGCCAGCTTTGCCAAAGGCGGCATTAAAGTTGAGCTGCTGCCCGGCCTGAGCACCGAAGTGGCGACCAATGTAAAAGCGCATAAGTATGAAGCCACGCTGAACGCCTGGGGAGCAGACTATTTCGATCCGAATACTAACGCCGCCGCCTTCGCCTATAACCCGGAAGACGGCAGCAAAACGCTGGCGTGGCGTTCCAACTGGCATATTCCTGAGCTGAGCAAGCAGACGCTGGCCGCCACGGCGGAAAGCGATCCGGCGCAGCGCATTAAGCTTTATCAGGCGATGCAGCGCGAAGTAATGAAAAACTCGCCCTACGTAATCGGCCTGCAGGCGCGTAATCTGATCGCCGTACGCGCTAACCTGAAGGGCTACGTGCAGGGCATCAACCCGGATATGGTTTATTACAGCCAGGTCAGTAAGTAATGCGTTTATCTGCAACAGATGCCGGGCTTGCCCGGCGGTTCTGGCGGCCTGTCAGCCGCTTTATCACCGGCCTGCTTTCCCTGTTGGTCACGCTGCTCGGCCTGCTTGCCTTTACCTTTATGCTGTCGCATCTGTCGCCGGTCGATCCGGTATTGCAGGTGGCGGGCGATCACGCCAGCGAATCCACCTACCAGCAGGTGCGCCACGATTTAGGGCTGGATAAGCCGCTGCCGCTGCAGTTCTGGCGCTACCTGACCCATCTGGCGCAGGGCGATTTGGGCGCCGCCAATATTACCGGCCAGCCGGTGCTCAGCGATCTGGCGCGCACCTTTCCGGCGACGCTGGAGCTGGCGACCTGCGCGATGCTGTTCGGCGCATTTTTCGGTATCGCGCTGGCGCTGCTGGCGGCCTGGAAACCGGGCAGCCTGCTGGATAACCTGGCGCGGCTGATCTCTCTGCTTGGCTATTCGGTGCCGGTGTTCTGGCTCGGTCTGCTTGGCCTGCTGCTGTTTTATGCGGTGCTGCACTGGTCCGCCGGGCCGGGGCGGCTGGATGATATCTGGATCTATACCCTGGAGCCGAAAACCGGCTTTGTGCTGATTGACAGCTGGCTGTCGGGCGACAGCGAGATGTTTCGCAACGCAATTGCCCACCTCTGGCTGCCGGTGGCGGTGCTGGGGATGCTGTCGATGGCGGCGATTACCCGCCTGCTGCGCGCCGCGCTGCTGGAGGAGAACGGCAAAGAGTATGTCACCCTGGCGCGCGCCAAAGGGGCCAGCCGCGGACGCATTTTGCTGTGCCACCTGCTGCCTAACGTACGCGGCACGCTGATTACCGTGCTCGGCCTCTCCTACGCCACGCTGCTGGAAGGCTCGGTGCTGACGGAAACCGTCTTCGCCTGGCCCGGCGTGGGCCGCTATCTCACCACCGCGCTGTTCGGCTCCGACGTGCCTGCTATCCTTGGCGTCACGCTGCTGATCGGCGGCTGCTTTATCCTGTTAAACGCGCTGGTTGATGCGCTAACCTGGTTAACCGATCCGAGAACCCGATGACACAACATTTATCCGCTGCGGAAATGACGCCGCTCTCGCCGCGCCGCCGTCGCCGGCTGAGTACGCTGACCATCGGCGCGACGCTGGTGGCGATGCTGGTGCTGACCGCCCTGCTGGCGCCGCTGCTGGCGCCCTTCGATCCCGATGCGCAAACCATCTCCGCCCGCCTGCTGCCGCCCTCCGCCGCCCACTGGTTCGGCACCGACGGCTTCGGGCGCGATCTGCTGTCGCGCGTGATTTACGGCGCGCGTCCTACGCTGCTGCTGGTATCGCTAATCCTGGTGCTGACCATTCCCGTTGGTCTGCTGGTGGGTATGTTAGCGGGCTACCTCGGCGGCTGGAGCGAGCGCGTGCTGATGCGCATTACCGATATCTTTCTTTCCCTGCCGAATCTGGTAATCGCGCTGGCGCTGGTTGCGGTGCTCGGCCCCGGCCTGCTGAACGGCGCGCTGGCGCTTGCCCTGACCAGCTGGCCGCCTTTTGCGCGCCAGGCGCGGGCGGAAACGCTGGCGCTGCGTCGCAGCGACTATCTTGCCGCCGCGCGCATGCAGGGCATCGGCGGGCTGCGCCTGATATTCGGCCATATTCTGCCGCTCTGTTTGCCGACCGCGGTGGTGCGGGCGGCGCTCAGCCTCGGCGGCATTATCCTTTCCGCTGCCGGCCTCGGCTTTCTCGGCATGGGCGTGCAGCCGCCGACCGCGGAATGGGGATCGATGGTGGCGGAAGGCAGCAAAGTGATTTTCGATCAGTGGTGGGTAGCGGCCGCGCCGGGCGGCGCGATCCTGTTCGCCAGCCTGGCCTTTAACCTGACAGGCGACGGCCTGCGCGACCGACTGGATACCCGTCATGACGGCTGAAACTTTAATCGTTGCCGAAGATTTAACCATTTACAGCGGCGCTACGCCGCTGGTCAAACCGATCGGCTTTACGCTGGGGCGCGAACGCGTGGCGCTGGTGGGAGAATCAGGCTCCGGCAAATCGCTTACCGCCCGTGCGCTGATGGGGCTGCTGGCGCCGGGGCTGCATCTGCAGGCGCGTCAGCTGCAGGTGGTTGGGCGCGATGCGCTGACGCTCAATGAGAAACGCTGGAGCCAGCTGCGCGGCAGCGAACTGGCGATGGTCATGCAGGATCCGAAGTATGCCCTTAATCCAACGCGCACCATCGGCTGGCAGGTAGAAGAGCCGCTCAGACTGCACCATAAGCTGAGCCGCGCCGAACGGCGGGAAAAGGTGGCGGAGACGCTGGCGGCGGTCGGCCTGCCGCAGCCCGTTCAGCTAATGACGCGCTATCCGCACCAGCTCTCCGGCGGCATGGGCCAGCGCGTAATGCTGGCGATCGCCCTGATCGCCGATCCGCAGATGTTAATCGCCGACGAGCCAACCTCGGCGCTCGATCATGAGATGCGCGATCGGGTGCTGGCGCTGATCCGCCGGCTGGTAGAGGAACGTAACATGGGCCTGCTGCTGATCAGCCACGATCTGCAGCAGGTAGCAGAACACTGCGAGCGCGTGATGGTGATGTATAAAGGTCAGCTGCTCGACAGCCTGCCGGCGGCGGAGCTGCCGTACGCTACCCATTCCTATACCCGCACGCTGTGGGCCTGTCGCCCCAGCAAGGCGACGCACGGCCGGCTGCTGCCGGTGCTGGACCGCGCCGCGCTGGAACGGGAGCTTGCGCATGATTGAGTTACAGCATCTCAGCGTCGCCCATCGTCACGGCTACGATCTGCGCACCGTGGTGCATGACGTTTCGCTGGCGGTAGCGCCCGGCGAATGTTTCGGCCTGGTCGGCCCTTCCGGCTGCGGTAAATCATCGCTGCTGTGGGCAATGGCGGGCCTGAATCCGCACTGGCAGGGCAAGATGCGCCTCGCCGGCCATCAGGCGCAGCCGGGAAAAGCCTTTACCGGCGATCTGCGGCGCGAAGTGCAGATGGTATTTCAGGATCCTTACGCCTCGCTGCATCCGCGTCATCGCCTGCGCCGCACGCTGGCGGAACCGCTGAAGCTGCTGAAGCGGGACCATATTAACGATCGCATCAACGCGGGTTTGCGCCATGTCGGCCTCGATCCGGCGCTGGCCGATCGCTATCCGCATCAGCTTTCCGGCGGTCAGCGCCAGCGCGTCGCCATCGTGCGCGCGCTGTTGCTGGAGCCTGAGGTGCTGCTGCTGGATGAGCCGACCTCGGCGCTGGATATGTCGGTGCAGGCGGAGATCCTCAACTTGCTGAATCAACTCAAACAGCAGGATGGTTTAACTATGGTGCTGGTCAGCCACGATGCGGAAGTGATCGATCATATGTGCGATCGCGCGGTGCAGATGGCGGCAGGACGCATCGTCGCCGCCCGCAGCGCCTGATGCCGTAGCTAAAGGCGGCCGGCGGGCCGCCGCAGGCTATCGCTAGCTAAAGCGGAAAGAATAAGGTAAGCGAAGCGTCCCGTCAGGGGACGCCTGGATATAACTTACTGACAGGTCTGTCGCTCAGGCGATCACGGAACCCGACGCATCTTTTTTCTTTTCCGATTCAAAGTGCGTTTTGAACTGCTCATAGATAGCGATCATATTGCTGGCGTCGCCCTGCATCGGGCTCAGCTTGCCCGCGCGCACCAGCTCGATAACCAGCTGCAGCGCCGCCTGCTTCGGACTGCTGGAAGGGTGGGCAATTTCATTCGACATAAAACATTCCTGTCATTGATGGTTGAAACGGCAGAGTTTAGCCTAAAGCGCCGGAAAAAGCCGCGTTTCGCCGCCTTATGGCTGCTGCTGTTTCAGCCAGGCCTGCATACGATCGATCTCCGGCTGCTGCGCCGCAATGATCTGCTCGGCCAGTTTGCGCATCGCTGGGTCTTTGCCATACTGCAGCTCGGTTTTCGCCATCGCGATCGCTCCCTGGTGATGCGCGATCATCCCCTGCGCAAAGGCCACATCGGCATCCTGCGCCTTCAGCCCCTGCATCATCCGATCGTGCATTTCCGTCATGCCCTGCTGATAGCTTTGCTGCGCCGGGCTGAGCGCCTGATGCTGATGTGTTTCTTCCGCGGCCCAGGCGCCGGACGATGACGCCAGCAGGGAAAAAATGATTGCTGCGAATAATGTTTTCATCTGCGATCCTCGTGAGTCAGGTTGAGGTTATTTTTAACCAGACAAGAACCTGCCCTCCGGGCAAGGTCAATAAATATGACGACGATAATAAAATAAGCGAGACCATCACGTTTTCACATCAAAAAGATAGCGGGCAAATTATTTTCCGGGGCAGCTTCACATTTTTCACTAGCGACGCGTGCTAAGAAATCAGAACAAATAGCCGTTCAGCTTCACGCGCGCATTTGAATCAGATAAATCCATCTTCCCTTTATTTTTTTAGCGCCAATAATAGCTTTAGCATCACGGTTAGCGATGGTCCACGCCTCCAATAAACCTCGGTATATAGCGTATGAAATATTTCACTAAGTGTGTTCCGCTGTTGCTGTTTTTCGGGCTGGCGGCCAGGGCCGGGGCGGAAACCGTTGCCGTTTCGCTTTCGCAGGAGCAGGACGGCGGCGCTCAGGGACGCGCCTGTATTTACGTTTATCAGGGAAAAGCGGAGTTTCGTACCGTCAAAGCTGGCGAATCCTGTCAGCCGGAAATTTTACTTGAGACGCACGAAGGCTAAGGTAATACTCCCCGCTCTTATCATCCTTTCCACGATGTGGTTACCGGCCATGCGCTATTACCGGCGGGCGATGGAGCTGCTGCCGTTCGCAGCCTGATGCGAGGCTGGCGGCACAGCAGGCAGAAGCCTCGCCTGCGGCGCTACCGGGTGAAAACGAGCGTAGCGCTCAGCTCCGGCGGACAAACCGCCGTACGGGCTTATCGGCTATACTTACATTTTGAAATAATAGTACCCCGAATAAATAAGGCGTGCGAAAGGAGCTGAGAATGTTGATTGGGTTTGTGCTTTTAGTCAGCGCCTGCGGTCACGACGTCTGCGATGCCCTGCCGGTTACGGAACATATCTATCCAACGCGGGTCTCATGTGAGCATATGGCCTGGCGCATCCAGCAGCGGCGGCCCAACGCGGTACTGCTTTGCGGTGAAGTACATCGGTAAGTGAACGTAAAGATGCCTTTTTCTGCCGCTTAGTCGTTTGCTATTCGGCAGCAAAGAGGACAAAATATGAGCTGTTTTCGCACTAACTAATATCGTTGTGAATCCCATGAAAATACGGAAACCCCGTCGTCCTAACGGACGGTGGATTTATTACATCCTGCATGATGGTATTCTCTGGCCCTGCCCGGTGCGTTGGGAATGGGAGAGCGGCTACGGCGGCTGGCTGCCGTTCTACTTCTCGCCGACGCTGGAGTTTGTGGTAGGCGATCCGGCGAAGGCCTGGCGCGTGCCCGGCTCCGGCAACCGAAGCGCCAGACGGCAACGCTGGGCGGAAGCGGCCTGAAGCGGCGACGGCCAGGCACGCCGCCTGGCTGGTGGTAGCGACGGCAGTTTGCGTCGTTAACGGCGGGCCGGAATATTTCTTTCCCTGTTACTTATCCTCCATGCCGACAAATCAGACTTTATTTTCTGCCTGCCCACTATTTTTATTGGCTATGGCGATATCAGGCAAATTTTTCGCCCGCCGGCGGATTAAGATTTTTCCTGAAATTTATTGATCCTCTCGCTCTTCAGCTGCGGGCAAACGGCCGATCGATCAAGCGAGGCTTTTTGTCACGCGCGGCTGCATCCTCCCGCTGCGTTTTTGTTTACCGCCGGCTGAAATATCTCATCAGCCGCTGTCGCAGGAACCCCCTCCATTAATAACAGGCAGCATTAAGCGGGTAATCATGCGGGGTATGTCGCCTGGCGCCGGTTTCAGCTTCATATGGCGCCAGGCTGGCTTTTACCCCGCCGCAGCGCTCAGCCTGTCTTTCTTTTTTTAACAGCAACTCGCTTATCATTATTCAGTTTTCATAATCAAAGCGTCACGTTAAGGTAACCGCATGCAGAATACCGGCAACGATTAAAAGGAACGGCTATGTCATTTTCACCAGAAACGCACGCGATTTCACGCAACCCGGCCAGCGGCGCGATCCTTTCCGCCCTGCCCTATATCAGCGAGCAGCAGATTGACGCCGCGATTGCCGCCAGCCATCAGGCCTTTCAGCAGTGGCGCCGGCAGCCCGTTGCGGCGCGGGCGCAAAAGCTACGCGATCTGGCCGGCGCCATACGCCGCCGCAGCGAAGAGATGGCGCAAATTATTACCGCCGAAATGGGCAAGCCTGTTCTGCAGGCGCGCGGCGAGGTTGAAAAATCGGCCAGACTCTGTGAGTGGTATGCCGACCACGGTCCGGCGATGCTGGCAACCGAGCCAACCCAGGTCGAAAATAATCAGGCGGTAATCGAGTATCGCCCGCTCGGCCCGATTCTGGCGGTAATGCCGTGGAACTTCCCGCTGTGGCAGGTGCTGCGCGGCGCGGCGCCGATCCTGCTGGCGGGCAACAGCTATCTGCTGAAGCATGCGCCGGGAGTGATGGGCTGCGCCCAACTGATCGAGACGCTGTTTAACGATGCTGGTTTTCCACCACGGCTGTTCAGCGTGATCAATGCCACTAACGCGGGCGTAAGCCGGGCGATTAACGACGCGCGCATCGCCGGCGTAACGGTCACCGGCAGCGTTCGCGCCGGCGCGGCGATCGGGGCTCAGGCCGGCGCGGCGCTGAAAAAATGCGTGCTGGAACTGGGCGGTTCCGATCCCTTTATCGTACTGAAAGATGCCGATCTGGATGCGGCGGTAAAAGCCGCCGTTGCCGGACGCTATCAGAATACCGGGCAGGTCTGCGCCGCCGCCAAACGCTTTATTATTGAGCGTGAAATCGTGGACGCCTTTAGTGAAAAATTCGTCGCGGCGGTGCAGCAGCTGAAAATGGGCGATCCGCGTAATGAAGAAAACGATATCGGCCCGATGGCGCGCTACGATCTGCGCGATGAACTGCATCAGCAGGTGATGGCGACGCTGAACGAAGGCGCCACGCTGCTGGCCGGGGGCGATAAGCTGGCCGGCGCCGGCAACTACTATCTGCCGACGGTGCTGGCTAACGTTACGCCATCCATGACGGCGTTTCGTCAGGAGCTATTCGGCCCGGTAGCGGCTATCAGCGTGGCGGAAAACGCGCAGCACGCTCTGCAGCTGGCTAACGACAGCGATTTTGGCCTGATGGCGACGATTTATAGCGGCGATGACGCGCTGGCGACGGAGATGGCGGCGCGCCTGGAGTGCGGCGGCGTCTTTATTAACGGCTACAGCGCCAGCGATGCCCGCGTCGCCTTCGGCGGCGTGAAGAAAAGCGGCTTTGGCCGCGAGCTGTCGCGCTTCGGCCTGCATGAGTTCTGCAATATACAGACCGTCTGGCGCAACCGCAGCTAGCCGGCAACCGCGGCGCCCGCCCCGGCGACGCGGCCCATGCTTTCCCCCTGTCGCCAGCCTAAGAAAATGCTGATTCATTCCCTGCATAAGGCGGAACAGCGCCGGCTGGCGCCGCGCCACGTCTATACTGTGATCCCGCCGAAGCTGGAATATCCACTGCCCCCGCTGGGCTGAAAATTTGCCGGACCTGTTGAGCCGACATCAGCCGGGGCTGCAAAACAAAGCGGCGCTGACGGCGGCGGCACGGGCGAGCCGTCCGCTGAATGCATAATCAGCGCCATCCTTTGTCTGATAACGCGCCATCTGTTCCGCGCCGTACTGAAACCCGATCTGATAAGCGATATGATGATCCGCTTAATTATTTGATGACTGGGATAGCGCGGCCGTGCAGGCGCTGTTCCTGTTAATTTTAAGGCCGCTCCCTGACGTTCAGCGAGCGGCCTCTTATGCGAAGGAGTACCCGGTGGCGGTAAAATTAATTGCGGTTGATATGGACGGAACCTTCCTGGATTCCGTTAAAGGTTATAACAAGGCGCGCTTTCTGCGTCAGTATGCCCGCTTGCAGGAGCGTAATATTCGTTTCGTGGTCGCCAGCGGCAATCAGTACTATCAGCTGCAAAGCTATTTTCCTGAAATCGCCGATGAGATCGCATTCGTGGCGGAAAACGGCGCATGGATCAGCGATCGTAATGAGGAAGTGTTCTGCGGCAAGCTCAGCGCCGAAAAAGTAAAACAGGTGCTGGCGATTCTGGCGAAAGAGCCGGATATTCATACCGTGGTGTGCGGCAAGCGCAGCGCCTGGATCGATCCTTCGATGCCGGATGAGATAGTGGCGCGGCTGTCAAACCACTACCGGCGGCTGGAAAAGTGCGCCGATCTGAGCGCCGTCGACGATACCATCTTCAAGTTCTCGCTTAATCTGCCGCCGGAAGGGGTTGCGCCGCTGATAGAGCGCCTCACCGTAGAACTTCAGGCGGCGGGCGAGATTATGCATCCGGTTTCCAGCGGCTTCGGCTTTATCGATTTGATCATTCCCGGTCTGCATAAGGCGCACGGCATCAGCCTGCTGCAGCAGCGTTGGGGCATTGACGATTGCGAAGTGGTGGCGATCGGCGACAGCGGCAATGATATTGAGATGCTGCGCCAGGCGGGCTACAGCTTTGCAATGGCTAACGCGGTAGAAGCGGTGCTGGCGACGGCGCGCTACCGTACCGAAAGCAACGATGAAGAAGGCGCGCTCAACGTTATTTCCCGCGTGCTGGCCAGAGAATATCCGTTTAACTGACGCGCCCGGCGACGGCAGCCGCGTTGCTGCCGTCGGCAGGATATCGTCAAATAACGGCGACGCCGCCGGTCACCGCGATGGTCGCGCCGGAAATATAACTGGCCTCATCGCTGGCAAGCATTACATAGGCGGGCGCCAGCTCAGCGGGCTGCCCCATACGCTGAAGAGGCACTTCTTCGCCAAAACTCTTCACTTGTTCCGGCGGCATAGTGGCCGGGATCAGCGGTGTCCAGATCGGCCCCGGCGCCACTACGTTGGAGCGGATGCCTTTATCCGCCAGCAGCGCCGCCAGGCTGCCGGAGAAATTCACGATCGCCGCCTTGGTCGCGGAATAGGCGATCAGTTTCGGCTTAGGCCGATCGGCATTCACCGAAGCGGTGCTGATAATCGATGCCCCGGCTGGCATATGCGGCACCGCCGCCTTGCAGAGATAAAACATGGCGTAGATATTGGTTTTGATCGTGCGGTCAAACTCATCATCGCTGATTTCATCCAGCGATTCGCGCGTCATCTGAAACGCCGCGTTATTCACCAGGATATCAATCTGGCCAAAGTTGTTGACCGCCTGCTGCACGATATGGCGACAGTGTTCCGACTCGGTAATATCGCCCGGCACCAGCACTGCTTTGCGTCCTGCCGCCTCGATCAAACGTGCGGTATCTTTCGCATCCTCATGTTCGTCCTGATAGGAAATCAGTACATCTGCTCCTTCGCGCGCAAAGGCGATCGCTACGGCGCGGCCTATGCCGGAATCGCCGCCGGTGATAATCGCTTTCTTGCCTGTCAGGCGGCCGGAGCCGCGATAGCTCTCTTCGCCATGATCGGGCGCGGGCTGCATATCAAAAATAGAACCCGGTACATCCTGCTGCTGCTCTGGCTGCGGCGGTTGTGGTCGACTGGTCATAATAATCGCTTCTCCTTCAGGTTAGCGGCGCCGGACGCCGTAATGACAATGCAGGATCATCTTATTATTCAGTCAATAACGCAGATTAAAACGGTACTGGCGGAATAACTGAATACCGTTTCAGTATAGTTGACGGCCTCATATTGCAAGCGCAGCGGCGGATGCGGGCAAGCGCCAGGGCGGCTGAAGCGCGGTTGCTACGTTACGGCGGCGGGCGCCTTACGCCCGTTGGCGATGCGCGCCTGTTAAATTACGACGGCGGACGCCCGCCGGGTAGCAAGGCAGATATTCAGCCGCGCCCGTTTTCAGGCCGGCTGCGGGTAGCGCGGCAGCAGAGCCAGCCGGCTGGCGGTGCGCTGAATATCATCCAGCGCTACGTCCTGGGTTAGCTCAGACGGTGAACAGGCGGTAGTGATAAATAGCTGGCATGAGCGATCGTAAAGCACATCGATAAGATTAATAAATCGCTGCTGCGCGGCGGGAGAGACGCCGCCCAGCGGCGGCACATCTTCAAGCAGCCAGCGGCGGTAACGCTCGCTGAGCGTCAGATAATCCATCACCGCCGTTGGCGCCTCGCATAGCGCGTGAAAAGAGAAATGCAGCACTTCCTGCGCGGGCGAAAGCACCTGCAGCGTGCGATAGCCGACCGTTAGCGCCAGCGGCGCGGCGGCGGGAACGGGAAGCGCCAGCCGCTGACGCCACGCGCCCGCGCCGGGAGGCAGCATCGCGCCGGCGCTGAAGGCTTCATGCGGCTGACGTCGGCGCCTGCGGTAATCATTTTCGCCCGTCAGCGCCACCAGCGTCATATGCTGCCGCATCAGTTCGATACAGGGCACAAAGCGCTGATGATAAAGGGGATTCGCCAGCAGATTCTCCGGCGGATGGTTGGAGGTGGCCACCAGCAGTACGCCGCAGCGAAAAAGCTGCGCCAGCAGCGGCTTGATCAGCATCGCATCGCCGATATCGTGCAGATGAAACTCATCAAAACAGAGCAGCTGACAATCACCGATGCTAGCGGCAATCGCCGCTTCCACGCTGCGGCCGCCGGCAATCATCTGATGCAGTTCACGAAAGAAAAGGTGAAAATGCACGCGCTTTTTTTGCTGCAGCGGCGCCCAATGGAAAAAGGCGTCAACGATAAACGTCTTCCCCCGTCCCGGCGGCCCCCAGACGTACAGCCCGTCGCCGCAGGCGCCGCGCGCTGTTCCCGTCAGCAGCGGCGCAATCAGCGTTTCCAGCTGGATTATCAGCCGTTGCTGCCACTCATCCAGCACCATCGCTTTCTCTGCCGCCGTGCGCTGCATCAGCTGCTGAAAAGCCGTTTCGCTTTGGCTGGCCGGCTGGGTCATTTCATTCTCCTGTAGCCAGTGGCGGCTGGCCCGCCATCATAACCTGTAGCGTCGCACGCAGCGGCAAAGAACCGCGCGCAGAACGATGCCGCGGTAAACCATAAGCTTTCCTGCTGTACGCCGCGCCGGCGCGAGAGCCGGTATCTTTCCCGGCAGCATAGCGCACGCCGGGCGATTTATTTACGTTTTCCGGTAACGCCCGGCGATATCATTCCAGCCATTGCCAGAAAATCCGGCCGGTTATTGCTGCGCTATGGCGCAACTCAGAAAAGACTGATATTTACCGCACGACGTTAACCAACGCTGACAGCAGCGCCAGAACAAACATAACAATAACAAAAATAAAACATTTAACCAACAACTTCCTCATTATCAATGGCTGAATTCCGCAAACGCCTCTCATCAATTACGCCAAAAGCAATTTTTTTTAGCGCTATTTCGTCCAATTAGCCTGAGAAAAAAAGCGCTGTTTTACAAAAAATTACAGGTAACGTTTGGCACTCTTCTGTTATGCAGACCTTATCGGCGCCCGGCAAATAAATACCTCAAAATCACAATTATTTATTTAATTTTAATTCTAAAAGAAAGTATTTCCTCACTAATTAAATAGCCGCCTGAAATTAGGCTATTGACAAAATTCAGCAACAGCTTAAAATTCATCATGTATATATATACAGTAGTACGTACTAAAGTAGTCTGGAAAAGTATTTTCAAATTTCACGTTAAGGAATAACGCATGACTGTGACTAATAAAGCACTCGCTTCACTTCCGCTTTCAAAAACCTATATTGACTTCGAAAACTGGTCGAAAGAAGTGACCGGTAAAGATCTCGTCTGCTGCGCGCCGCGTAATGCCGATGAGTTAGTTACCCTGGCAAACTGGGCCTATAAAAATGGCTATACGGTACGCGCCGTCGGCTTCAAACATAACTGGTCGCCGCTTACTATCGCTAACGGTAATCAGAATGAAAAAGTGATTCTGGTCGACTTAACCCGCCACCTGAATAAGGTCACCATTACTAAAGGCGAGAGCTACGGTTATTTTACCGCTCAGGCCGGTATTGATATGGAAACCCTGTTAACCAAGCTGGAGAAAAAAGGCTACGGCTTCTATTCCACGCCGGCGCCGGGCGACCTGACGCTGGGCGGCATCCTGACTATCGATGGACACGGTACCTGTACTCCGGCCAATGGCGAAACGAAAAAGCCTGGCGGCACCTACGGCACCGTCAGTAACGCGATTATGGCGATGACTATCATGGCCTGGAATGAGCAGAAACAGTCCTACGAGCTGAAAACCCTGCAGCGTAACGATCCGGAAATCGCGCCTTATCTGACCGCTCTCGGCCGCACGCTGGTTTACGATGTCACCATGCAGGTGCCGGTAAACGATAAAATGCGCTGCGAAAGCATCGTGGATATTCATATCGATGAGCTGTTCGCTCCCGAAACCAAGCCGGGCATGCGTACCATGGAGTATTATCTCAATACCTGCGGGCGCGCCGAAGCCATCTGGTTCCCGTTTACTGAATATCCGTGGATGAAAACCTGGACAATATCACCGAAGCGTCCGCGCAACGTGAAGCAGGTCAACTCGCCCTTTAACTATTCGTTCTCCGATCAGGTGCCGGTGCAGATCTCCGATCTGATCAAGTCCATCACCAACAATAAGGCTGACCTTACGCCGGCGTTGGGTAACATGGAAATGGAGCTGGTGAAGTTTGGTCTGCGCGAAACGCTGACCAGCGATCTCTGGGGCTGGAGTAAAAACCTGCTGCTCTATGTTCGTCCCGACACGCTGCGCGTTACCGCCAACGGCTACGCAATTATCACCAGCCGCGCCAAAGCTCAGCGCGCCATCCATGACTTTATCCAGCAGTATCTGAAGATGGTGGATGAATATAAAGCCCGTAACTCTTACCCGATGAGCTGCGCCATTGAAATCAGGGTTACCGGGTTGGACAAACCTGAGGATTCAGTAGTGCCCGGCGCCGTTACGCCTGCGCTCTCCGCCGCTCGCCCGGTTGAAGGCCATCCGGAACGTGACGTGGCTATCTGGATCGATAACCTGACCATGCCCGATACGCCGGACGCGCTGCAGTTCTATATCGAAATGGAAGAGTGGGTGTTTAACCACTACAACACGCCGGATTCAACCGTACGTGTTGAGTGGAGTAAAGGCTGGGGCTACGGCGAAAAAGGCGCCTGGACCAGTGAAAAAATGTTGACCAGCGTCGTTCCTTCCTGCTATCCGGACTGGAACAAAACTATCGACATTTTTGACAAAAACGATCCGCATAAGATCTTTACGTCGCCCTTTATGCGCAAGCTGTTGGTTAAACGCTAACGCCCGGCAATCATCATTGCCATCAATCACGAAAGCAGGCGGCCTCACCCACCTGCTTTCAGCAAAAAGGCCTGTTTAACAGGCCTTTTTTAACCAGCTGGCGTTATTTCCACCACTGCGCATTCCAGTGATAGTTTACCCAGCTATCGTCGCCGCCGAGGATAATCCCTACGGAAGCAATGGCTTTCATAATGGTAAAGCCGATCAAGTCAGCGGCAACGTGGATAATACCAATGCCCACCGCATCAAAAACGGTACCCACAGAAGAAATTAATGGGGTATTCAAAAAATCATTAAACAGCTTCACGCCGAAAATAATACCGTTACCAACCAGCGCCAGACCATCGCCAATTAACCCAGACCCGGCTACTTGCTCAACTTCAGCAAAAGTCAGTTCACGCATAATAAACTCCTTTTCAACTCGTCCTGTTTATTCTTACTCGTCAGTTAACATCTGACTTAACATTTTTAAACGACAACCGAAGGGATACTATAACGTTAGCTTTACAACGATATCGTATTTTTACTAATTTCCCCTCTTTCCCCGGAAAATGACTTTTTGCAAAATTGATTTTCCAGGTTATTTCCAGATGATTTACTGCCTGTCCTGTCAATTAAAAATCGATCGGCAAACCAGCTATGCCTGCGCATTCAGGCGACTCGCAGAGAAATAATTCAGGACGAATATCATCATCCGCCAGTAGGTATAAAGAACACCGTCTGTCGGCAGGAGCGCCATTATGGCCGCCCCAACGATGCCATAATTAATAGCCGCTAATCCGGCCCGCCGGCAGGGGCGCCATTATGGCCGCCCCAACAGTGACATAATTAATGGCCGCTAATCCGGCCCGCCGACAGGGGCGCCATTATGGCCGCCCCAACGATGCCATAATTAATGGCCGCTAATCTGGCCCGCCAGCGTCGCCGGCGCCTGCAGATCTACCAGCAAGCAGAGCAGGATAGCGTCACGACTGGCTTCAATCGGCGGCAGCCGGTTTAAACCATCGCTTAGCGCATCGCCTTTGCCAAGCCGTTCGCCGCCAACGCTAATCGTCCCCTCCGCCACGTAAAGCCATTGCGCCAGCCCAGGGCGGCAGGGCGCCTCGGTTACCGCCTGTTTCGCCAGACGAATATCCCAGGCCCAAACCCGTTGCCGCAGCGTCAGCGGCGCCGCTTCACCCTGCGGCCCAGCCAGCAGCGTCCACGCGCCTTCAACTATGCCTTGCGGCCGCGCCATAAACTGCACGCGCCCTTCTCCACCAGCCTGTTGCGGCCGGATAAAGATTTGCAGCATTTCCGTATCCACAATCGGAGCGGATTCTTCATGCTCTACACCTTCGCCGGCGCTAATCAGCATTATTTTTTTCGCGGAGAGCGGCGTGCGCTCGCCGTGCCGATCTTCATGGAACAACGAACCGCGCCAGACGTAATGCAGAATTTCATCATTTACGTGCTGATGCATGGCGATCCGCGCGCCGCTTTTCAGCTGCATATGGTCGACGATGGCCAGCGGTCCGAAGGCGCTGGCGTTACTCGCCGCATCTGCCTCACCGGGGCGCATGCGTCTGATGGTAAAAGGGCCATATTCAAACAGCTGTATCGGGCTGGCACGCATGATATTCATTATTTCCCCCTTCGCTATGGCGCGGCTGACGCCGCCGAACAACCATGACGCCCGCAGGCGCCATGTATCAAGGCTCTGCGGCGCCGGGTTATTTCGTCAGCTCGGCGGTCATATGCACGCCGTTATTGAAGTTCGCTTCGGTAATTTTGTAGCCGGCGCCCTGCTGCTGCGCCTGCGCTGCAATTTTCGCCTCCGCTGCATCCAGCGTCAGCGCGCTGGCGGTCACGCTCTCCGCCAGGCTGGCGAATGAAAGCGTAGAGAGCACTACAGCGGCAGCAAAAAATTTGATGTTTTTCATAAGGTCTTTCCCGTGTATTTAAAATTTTTTGAGGCGATTTGCCTCGATGAAGCAATAGTAGGCGGGAAAGAGAGGATTAAAAAGCGGAAGGATTTGCTAAAAACATTCATAAAAATTGAATAAGATTGTACATAGCGAATTGTACGATTTTCCCGTCGCTGTTTCGTCAGTGCGCGTTTAACGCCAACGCAACCCATAATGCCCTGCTGCGCCAGGTGATTTGCCGCTACACATCTGTTTAGCGCAGCAGGTTGTACGCTGGTCGCAATTGCAACCAGCGACAGGCAAAAAATTGTCTGCCAGTACCGCAGCGCCCTGCTGCTGGCTCAACGGCTTAACAGCATTTTCCCGCAGCCATCGCGCTAACGGCCTGGCCCTGTTGCCGCTGCGCTGACCATAGCAAAACACTAAACAAAACTAATCAATAAACAGACAAAAAACAGCAATAGCCTTAAAAGATCCGGCTAAAAGCCCCGAAAATTGCGCATAACAGCGCCTGCTCTATACTTCAGTTAATAGATTACTTAACTAAATTATTTAATATAATAAATATAACAAGCGAAGCCGCCAAACCGTTCTGGCGACTGCCGCGCCGCTCTGCCCTCTCATTATCGCCCTTATCTTTCACAGCATGTACGGCATTACCCGCCGACATTTTGCCAAAAAATGTTAGCCGCATACGAAGCAGCGCACAGGCTCCATGCCGCTTTTCCTGCTTTTTTATTTGGCTTTAACAGTTGCGCTCGCTGGCCGCTACTCTGACGGGCGGAGCGCAGGAGAACGGTAATGATACCTTTCGCATCATTCTGGCAGGCAGGTTACGAAGGCGCAGATCATATCAACCCGCACGGCGAGCCGCTGGCGATGAACGAAACCAATGCTCACCTGGCGCGCGCCGGCGAGGATTACGCCGCGCTGGCAGCATTTAATATTGCAACGGTGCGGGAAAGCGTCGGCTGGCGCCTGACGGATCGCGGCGGCGAATATGACTTTTCCTCACTCGACAGCCGGCTGCAGGCGGCGCAGAAGCACAATATCCAAATCATCTGGACCCTGTGCCACTACGGCTGGCCGGACGATCTCGATCTGTTTTCCGCCGATTTTATTCCGCGCTTCGCCGCGTTTTGCGCCGCCGCGGCCCGTTACCTCGCCCCCTGGTCCGCACAGCCGCCGATCTACTCGCCGATTAATGAAATCTCTTTTCTGAGCTGGGGCCTAGCCGTCGGCCTTTTCGCCTGCCGCAACCTGCCGCAGCCCGATCCCGCCGACGCCTGTAAGCGCCGGCTGGTGCAGGCTACGCTGGCCGCCTGCGACGCCATCTGGCAGGCCGACAGCCGGGCGCGCATTCTGCACAGCGATCCCATTATCCATATTATCGCCAGCGAACAGACGCCGGAGGCGATGCAGGACGCCCGCTCACACAGTAACGCGCAGTATCAGGCATGGGACATGCTGAGCGGCAGGCTGGCGCCGGAGCTGGGCGGCGCGCCGCGCTATCTCGATCTGATCGGCGCGAATTACTACCACGATAACCAGTGGGAGTTGCCTTCAATGGCGCGCCTGTACTGGCATCTTGGCGACCGCCGTCGCCGCCCGCTGCACCAGATGCTGGCAGATCTGCACCAGCGCTACCGGCGCCCGCTGCTGCTGGCGGAAACCAGCCACGTCGGCAGCGGACGCGGCGCCTGGATTCGCGACGTCGCCGCGCAGCTGGCTCAGGCGCAGCTGGCGGGCGTGGATCTGCGCGGCGTCTGCCTTTATCCCATCCTTGACCGGCCCAAATGGGAAGATCTCACCTTCTGGCCGCGCAGCGGCCTGTGGGATCTCGACCGCGACGGCCCCGATCCTTTTCTTCGCTTAATCAGTAAGCCTTACGCGACGGCGTTGCGCGAAGCGCAAAAAACGCTTGTTAACTTTCAGTCGTTCACTCCTCCGGCAGCGGAGAATAAGGAAAATGGTATGCAGCAAAAAACTTTGATCGTGTTTAGCCACCTGCGCTGGGGCTTTGTTTTTCAGCGTCCGCAGCATTTGCTGTCGCGCCTGGCGCAGCACTATCGCGTGCTGTTTATTGAAGAGCCGATTTACGATGCGCAGCCGGCATCGCTTCACTATTCCACGCCCGCGCCAAACATCACCGTAATCCAGCCCCATACGCCGATAGCCGCCCCCGGCTTCCACGACGATCAGATCGCCGCCCTACAGCTGCTGCTGGCGGAGCTGGTTGATGAGCAGCAGCAGCCGGTTGTGTGGTTCTATACGCCGATGGCGCTGCCGCTGCTGACGCCTTTTACCCCGTCGCTGGTGATCTACGACTGTATGGATGAGCTTTCTGCCTTTAATCAGGCGCCGCGCCAGCTTCAGCAGCGTGAATCGGCGCTGATGACGCGCGCCGATCTGGTGTTTACCGGCGGTTCCAGCCTGTATGAGGCGAAAAAGCACCGGCATCACGCCGTGCACTGTTTTCCCAGCAGCGTCGACGCGGCGCACTTTGAACAGGCATTGGATCGTAGCAACGGCCATCCGCTTCAGCAGGCGCTGCCGGCGACGCGGCTCGGCTACTACGGCGTGATCGATGAACGTCTCGATCTGGCGCTGGTAGCGGCGCTGGCCGATGCCCATCCTGAATGGCAGCTGGTAATGGTTGGCCC
Organism: Mixta tenebrionis; assembly: GCF_006517625.1. Lineage (GTDB taxonomy): Bacteria > Pseudomonadota > Gammaproteobacteria > Enterobacterales > Enterobacteriaceae > Mixta > Mixta tenebrionis. Next base: position 83,186 of record NZ_VHQI01000008.1, read on the forward strand.
GGTGGTGAAAATCGATCCGGCTACCCTGCCGCAGCGCGCCAATATTCACTGGCTGGGCCAGCAGCCCTACGAGGCGCTGCCGCAGCTGCTGGCCGGCTGGGATGTCTGCCTGATGCCCTTCGCCCTGAACGCCTCTACCCGCTTTATCAGCCCGACCAAGGTACTGGAGTATATGGCCGCCCGGCTGCCGATTGTCAGCACGGCGATCGCCGATGTAGCGCGCCACTATGCCGAGCTGGTAGCGATCGCTTACTCCACGCAGGAGTTTATTCACGCTTGCGAACGCGCGCTGACGATGGCGGCGGCAGATCGCGCCCGGCTGGCGCAGCAGATGCAGGCGGTAGTCGCCGCCACCTCCTGGGACGCCACGGCGCAGCAGATGTATAGCCTGATGGAAAAAGGCGCGGCGGCGGCGCGCGCTCCAGCGCCGGATATCACGCCGGTGATTGCCGATGAGGTGCAACAGGTTACGCGGCGGCTGAACCCGGCAGCCGAACAGCTTTCGGTGGTGCCCTGCCTGATTATCGGCGCCGGCCCTACCGGCCTCAGCGCCGGCTATCACTACGGCAAAGGGGCCGTGGTGCTGGAGAAAAACGCCGCGCCGGGCGGCTGGTGCCGCTCGCTGAACGACAAAGGCTTCACCTTCGACTATGCCGGGCACATTATGTTTTCGCAGGACCCCTATGTGCTGCAAATGTATGAAATGCTGCTTGGCGATAACCTGCACTGGCAGATGCGCGAGGCCTGGATCTATAACGAGGGCGGAGCATACACGCGCTATCCATTCCAGGGCGCGCTGCACGGCCTGCCTGCCGAAGTAATTAAAGAGTGTATTCTCGGCGCGATTGAGGCGCGCTACGGCGAGGCGGCGAACGCGGCGGCAGCCCCCGCCGCAGCGCGCGACTGCTGCGCCGACGGCGTGGTGCCGGATGGCGAGGCCTGCGTGCAGCAAACGGCAACCGGCCAGACGGAGAACTTCGAGCAGTTTATCTACAAAACCTGGGGGCGCGGCATCGCTAAATATTTCGCCCTGCCCTATAACAAAAAGCTCTGGACGCTACCGCTGTCCGAAATGGAAACTTCATGGCTGGGCGGACGCGTGCCGCTGCCGGATCTGGATCAAATTGTTGCCGGCGCGCTGGCGCCGCTGGAAAAACCGCTGGGGCCGAACGCCCGCTTCGGCTATCCGTTGCAAGGCGGTTTTCAGGCGCTGATGCACGGTTTTCTGCCGCATATGGCCTGCGATCTGGAAACCAACAGCACCCTGGCGGCGCTGCATCCTGAACAGCATATCGCGGTGCTGACCGATGGCCGTCGCTATCGCTATGAACAGCTGATCAGCACTATGCCGCTGCCGCAGCTGATTAACCTGATCGGCAGCGAAGCGCCTGCGGCCGTTCATCAGGCGGCCGCGAAACTGCGCCACGTTTCTATTCGCTGCGTCAATATCGGCGTGGGGCGCGCCAACCTGACCGAAAAGCACTGGATTTATTACCCCGGCGCAACGCTGTTCCACCGCATTTTCGTGCAGGGCAACGCCAGCCCGTTCTGTAACCCGCCGGGCGGCTGCGGCCTGACCTGCGAAATCAGTTATTCGCCGGATAAACCGCTGCCGGTGGATGGCGATGCGCTGATCCAGCGCTGCATTGAAGAGTGCATCGCCGTCGGCATGATCAACGCCGACGATCCGATCGTGACCGCCAACCAGGTGGATATTCCCTACGCCTACGTGGTTTACGATCACGCGCGCAGCGCCAATATCGCGCTGATTCGCGACTGGCTGCTACAGCAGGATATTCTGCTGGCGGGCCGCTACAGCGAATGGGAATATTACAACTCCGATCACGCCTTCCTTGCCGGCAAGCGCGCGGCTGAATTCGTGCAGGCCCGCAACGCCGCGCCTGGAACCCAGGAAACCCGCTACTGATGTTCTGCGGCATCAGGTGGTTATCTGATGCCGATCTTTCTCTCATCATCCGCATCTCAGGCTGATCGCCGCTGCCCGTCTGGTCTACAATAGGTGACGCCGGCGAGCGCTTCCTGCGCAAATAATCATAACCATACCGGCGGCAATAAGAGTGGGTGAAGTATGAAAATACGTTTTCTGTCCAGCAATGAGCTAAAGCTGGACGAAGTATGCAGAATTCTGGAGCCGGTTGGCGTGCAGGTTCTGCCGGTAAGCTGCCATATTGAAGAAATACAGACGGAAAATGAAGTCGCGCTGGTGCGCGATAAGCTCACCAAAGCCTTTGCCCTGATCGGGCGTCCGCTGTTCGTCGAACATACCGGCCTCTATCTGGATGGTCTCAACGGCCTGCCCGCCGGGCTGACGCGCATCTTCTGGAATCGCCTGAAGGCGGAGCGTTTTACCGCGCTGGTACAGGCGCTGGATAGCCAGAACGCCACCGCCAAAACGGTGCTCGGTTACTGCGACGGGCGCAAAATGTATCAGTTTTCCGGCGAGGTGCGCGGTAAGATCATCGCCGAGCCGGCCGGTCCGCGCGAGTTTATCTGGGACTGCATTTTCGTGCCGGAAGGCCATACGCAAACTTTCGCCGAAATGGGCGATCTGAAGCATGAGATCTCCATGCGGCGTCTGGCGCTGGATCGTTTTGCCGCTTTTCTGAAAACCGCCAGGAGCCTGCCATGAAACCTGAACTCAAGCGCGCCTACGATTCCGGGAAGCTGATCCTGTTCGCCGGCGCCGGCGTATCACGCAACCTCGGCCTGCCGGAATGGCATGAGCTGATTACGCATCTCGCTCACGAGCTGGGCTACGACCCGCAAATTTTTAACGCTTACGGCACCCACCTGTCGCTGGCGGAATACTATAAGCAAAAGAAGGGATCGCTGGGACCGCTGCGCAGCTGGATGGATCGCGAATGGCACCGGCCTGATATCGACGTGCGATCGTCGGAAATCCATACCATGATCACTCAGGGCGATTTCTCACGCATCTACACCACTAACTACGATCGCTGGCTGGAGATGGCGCACGACGCGCACAACGTACCTTACTATAAGGTGGCTAACGCCGCCGATCTGGTTTCACTGACGGAAAATCGTCGGCATATCATCAAGCTGCACGGCGATTTTGACGATGATACCTCGATCGTGCTGGATGAGAGCAGCTACTTTGAGCGGCTCTATTTTGATTCGCCGCTGGATATTAAGCTAACGCATGACGTAATGGGCAATTCCGTGCTGTTTATCGGCTACAGCATCAGCGACTTTAATATCCGCCTGCTGTTCTACCGCCTGACCAAGATATGGGGACGCACCGGCCTGTCTTCCGCCCGCCCAACCTCCTATCTGTTTACCAACCGCACCAACCCGGTAGCCAAAGAGGTGCTGGGCCAGTGGGGCATCGAAATGATCGTGTCGGAAGAGGATAACCCGCGCAAAGCGCTGGGCGACTTCCTGGCAGAGCTGATCGCCTGAGCCGCCGGGCATCAGGACGCCTGATACCAACGCGCCCTGATGCCTGCGGCGAACAGCGACGACACGCGCCCGGCATAGCGTCAACGCTCGGCAGGGCGCGCCGTTTTTTCCTGTTCGCTTTTAGCCAGACGTATTTACCTGCAATTTGTCGTAGCCGCACAGATAATACCAGGCCATCGATAGCAGCCAGCAGCAGATGAACAGGCCCACTATCCAAAAACCCAGGGTGCCGAGGTTATCATTCAGCGCCGCAATTCTGTCCCACAGGCCGCCCTGCAATTCCAGCTTATCAATAATCAACCCCAGCGCCTCCAGACCACCGATAAACAGGGCCACTACTACTGACGCGCCGGTAATCGTCAGATTGTAATAGAGCTTGCGTACCGGACGTGAAAAGGCCCAGCCGTAGGCGCCTATCATCACATAGTTATCCAGGGTATCAATCAGAATCATGCCGGCGGCAAAGGCGGCAGGAAACAGCATCAGATGCCAAAATTGCATCCCCTGCCCGGCGCCGGTAGCAGAAATTGACAGCAGTCCGATTTCGGTGGCGGTATCAAAACCCAGGCCGAACAGGAAACCGACCAGATACATATGCCAGTTGCAGCTGACCAGACCAAACAGCGGGCGACACAGGCGGCTAAGCCATCCGCCTCCCGGCTGTTGCTCATCAGGCTGCTGGGCCGGTAACGGCACCCCCTGTTTTACCTGACGAAACTTTTTCCATACGTCCAGCAGAATCACCAGATTAAGCAGCGCTACAACCATTAAAAAGACAGCGGATACGGAGGTCCCTATTACGCTGCCGATCTGATGCCACTCTTCAAGCCGATCGCGTAGCAGCATGGTAGCGGCAGCGACCATCGCCGTCGCCAGGATGACAATCGTTGAATGGCCCAGTGAAAAAAATGCGCCAATGCCGATAGGCTTTTTGCCCTGCTGCATCATCTTGCGCGTAACGTTATCAATCGCCGCAATATGATCGGCATCCACGGCATGCCGTAACCCAAAGCTATAAGCGAGAACGGCCATGCTCATCAGGGCGGCGTTATGCCCGAAAACGGCGAAAACCAGCAGCCAGACGGCGATATTAGCCAGTACGATAAGCGTCAGTAATCCCGCGGCATGCCACCGCAGCACGCTATGGCGTTCAGACGCAATGTTATCCTTCATTTACTTCCTCCCTGTTAAACAGACAGCTGTTATCAGACCGCTTTTCTGGCCTGGCCAGCAGACAACACCAGGTAACCAGCACAAACGGCATCGTAAACGCCGGCATGCCCAGCGGCATAAGCAGCGTATTTAAAGCGCTCTGCACTAAAACGGCGGCCAGTACCCCTATAGCGCCGCCGATCGCGTCTCGCCAGTCAGCGCAGGGAAAAGCGGCCCCTAAAGCGACAGCGGTCAATATCGCACTAAAGGAATAGAGCCCGTCATTAAGCGCTTGCGCATCCGCGCTCATAAGCCAGGCAAAACCCAGGGCCACAGCCGAACCGCCCAGAGCGCAGAACATAGCCCGCCGCGAGCTGCACGCTAACCCCGCCAGCATCAACACGCCCGCCAGGCTGCTTTGCAGCAGAAAAACCTGGGAAACGCCTGATAAAATGGCCTGCGGCAGCAGCAGGGGCAACGCCTGCGGGTTGGTTACATGCGGTAAAACCGGTACGGGCAAAGGTCCCGGATGTAGCGCAGCGAAATGGTAGCTGGCTAACAGCGCCATCCAGCTGATCAGCACGAAAGGCGCCGTCAGCACCGGCAGCTGGCGAGCAGCAAACGCCCGTTCCATCGCCGCCGTCAGCATGACAGACAGCAGGCAACAGACGACCAGTACGCCCCACATCAGCGGCGTCGCCGCCAGAAAAAAAGGCAGCGCCGTGCCGATTAAACAGCCGTTATAGCCGTACAGCCCCTGCGCCGTTTTCTCCCGCTCCGCCGGCAAGAATAGCGCCGCCGCCGCGGTTGCAATCGCCGTTCCCAGCAGGCAGCCAACAGCGATGGTCAGCTCGTGCGCCTGACCGGCGGCAATAAAGATGGCAATAAAAAACAGCAGCCCGCACAGCGCGCTATCCTGAAACATAACCTGCGCGCAGCCGCGCAGCACCCAGACTACGCCCTGCCTCAGGGCGCAGCACCACCTGAAACAACGGTTTCGCATTTTTCTCTCCCTTCCGGCCTCAGCGCCAGAGAAATGCGGGCATTAAAGACGCGCCGGTTATTTCTTGCCGCGCCACCTGCCAGAAAGCGCGCATCGCGCTTTTTACCTGATGCGCTTCATAGCCCAGCGCTTTAAATATCACTCCGCACTGGTTCGGCAGCAGGCTGGCTCCGCTGGCGATCCCGGCGGCGGCGTCATAGATCGGCTGGCTTTGCTGTAAAATGGCGGCGTGGTGGCGCGCCGGCGTAAGCAGTACGAGATTGCCAAAGACGGAGAATTCTCCCATTACCCCCACGTTATTCAGCGGCTGCGTTTTTGGCGTCAGCAGATAGCGCTCGCTAAACAGCTCGGCGCCGTCGCTGGTACTGGCGGTAACAGAAGAGGAGTAGAGATCGAAGTTAAATCCCCCATCGGCGGCATGATATTTGCGCCCCGACGTCACAATTTCGCCATAAAGCAGCGTGGCCGTCGGGTGGATAGCGATCTGCGTAGTGCTGAAAAAGCGCGAGTTGTCGTGCGGGATAACCGGATCGGGCATCAGCTCCAGGTAACTCTCTTCTTCCAGCGTGATGTGCTGGCACTGGGCGGCATAGTTATGGCTCATGGCATGAATTTTTGTCGCCGCCTGGGTGGTAACATGGCCGCAGGCGCCTGCCGCCATATAAATATCCAGCGCCTGACGATCGCCCTGGAGCAGACAACCTGAAGTGGAAATCATAAAAACGCAGGGCATATGCGGCATCGCCTCATCCCAGTACAGCGCCCGCTGTACCAGGCTGGGAGCGCGGCGCTCCATATGCGCCAGCACGCTACGCCGACTGCGGCGGGCGAAATCCAGCCGCAGATAGCCGCATTTGCCGGGGCTGCCGCTGGCCATTTGCGGCGGCTCCTGTTGATAGGCCGCCAGCTCAGGCGCCTCTCGTCCAATATGCGCTATTTCCCTGAGCGCCATACCTCTTCTCATGAAACCACCTGCCCGCCGTGGGTGAAAAGAAAATCACGCATAATCATCCCGACCAGCGCTTCAACGCCCTCTCCCGTTTTACAGTTGGTGAGAATATAGGGGCGCTCGCCGCGCACGGTGCGGGTATCCTGTTCCATTACGGCAAGGCTGGCGCCCACGTAAGGGGCGAGATCGATTTTATTAATCACCAGAATATCGGCCTGTACCAGGCCGGGGCCATTTTTGCGCGGGATCTTTTCCCCCTCGGCAACATCAATAACGTAGATATAGAAATCGGCCAGCGCCGGGCTAAACGTCAGCGTCAGGTTATCGCCGCCGCTCTCGATCAATACCACGTCGCTGTCCGGGAAACGCGCCTCCATCTCCTCAACGGCAGCGATGTTCATACTGGGATCCTCTCGCACTGCGGTATGGGGGCAGGCTCCCGTCTCGACGCCCAGAATTTTCTCCTCGTCCAGAACGCCCTTTAAGGTGCGCTTAACCTGCTTCGCATCTTCGGTGGTGACGATATCGTTAGTGATAATCAACGGCCTGACGCCTTTTTGTATCAGCAACGGCGTAATGACCTCAATAATGGCGGTTTTTCCTGAGCCAACCGGCCCGCCAATACCTATACGGGTAATTTTTTTCACAATATTTCCTTAGGGGAGTTAGCGTTAATTGCTGAACAGACGAGTAAAGGCCCCGACATGCAGCGCAGCCAGCACATCATTTAGCGGCGCATAGCTGGCCATCTGGTCCACATCGCCCTGTTCGGCCAGATCGCATAGCGTCTCAATCGTTTCGTTAAGCTCGAATAAGATGCGCTGGGTTTCCAGATGCGTGATGCGCATCAGACGCATGGCCGCGCTGAGCAGCGTCATTGCTACGCCATACAGATGAACCACCACCGCTTCACGCGGCGTCGCGCCAAGCGCGTTCAGCAGCAGCGCCTGAGTAATGGGATAAGTGCCCGGCGTTTCGCCCGATACAATCTTCTCCAGCCACCAGGCTATATCGGGATGATCGGTAACAGCGGCGGCCATTTCCGCCAGCTTTTTCCCCATGCGGGCGATCATCATCCGGCTCTCTTCGTTCAGTTTGCGATTAAACAGCTTGCGGTCATGGAGCGGCGCCGCCGCCAGATCCCGCTGTTGCAAACAGCGACAGCAGGAGGCGACGGCGCGCGCGTCGCCGGTAGCCGCCTGCAGCAAAGCGCTGCGGGTAAACTCCGCCAGCGTTGCCGCATTGTGTACCAGACCATGCTGAACGGCAGATTCCATGCCGTTGGAAAAGGCGAACGCGCCTACCGGCAGTACCGAATCGCCAAACTGCATGATGCGAATCAGACGTAATGCGTTCATTTTTCCTGAGTCACCTGCTGGTCCGCTGCATGGGCGACATGTACATGCGTGGCGGCATCTTCGGCGCCGCCAAACAGCAGGCGCGCTTCCGCCTGCGTCAGCGCCGGCAGCACGCTCTCGCCCGGAACAAAGGAATAAGGCAGGTAATGGAACCCGTGCGTTTTCATCACCGCCTCCATTACATGCGTCGCCACGGTAAGCGGAATATAGATCCGCGTATCCTTAAGCACCGCTTTCCAGTGCTGATTGCCCAGCGCATGGCCCAGCTCGAAACTGATGCGCATCAGGCTGTGCCGCTCCTGAGCCAGCAGGCTTTCCAGATGAATCACCATCACCGCGCGCAGCTGGATTTTCACCACTACCGCACGCGCCTGTTGCTCATCCCACAGCACCACATCGCCATCCTGCAGCAGCTGCTGACGCGGCAGCGCAATCCCCAGCTCCAGGCCGGCGCGCGTCCTTTTACGACAGCGGCTTTTTTGCGCTTCCCACTGCGTTAACTCCAGCATATCCGCCGGGTTAGCGGCCGCTCTTGCCTGCCACAGCGCATCCCGTTTGATATTGCCCAGCACCTTTTCCACGATAATCATGCTTTCTCCTAACTAAAGAAGTAACGCTGGTTAAGTACCGCTGAGGTCACCGGCTCGACGGTGGCATGTTCGCCATTGACGCGAACGGCGAAGGTTTCAGGATCCACCTCAATGTGCGGCGTTTCGGCGTTGCGCACCATATCGCGCTTGGAAATAGCTCGGCACTGGCTGACGGCCATAACCTGACGTTCCAGCCCCAGTTTCTCTTTCACGTCGGCTTCCAGCGCCGCGCGCGAAACGAAGGTGACGCAGGTGTCGCGCAACGTTTTGCCCTGCGCGCCAAACATCGGGCGATACCAGGTAGGCTGCGGCGTAGGGAGGGAAGCGTTGGGATCGCCCATCACCGCCCAGTTAATCATGCCGCCTTTGATAACCAGCTTAGGTTTGGCGCCGAAGAAGCGAGGCTCCCACAGCACCAGGTCAGCCATTTTTCCTGTCTCAACCGAGCCGAGTACGTGGCTGATGCCCTGGGCGATAGCGGGATTAATGGTAATTTTTGCCACGTAGCGCAGTACGCGAAAATTATCATTTTCCGCCGCATCCTCCGGCAGCTTGCCGCGCGCCTGTTTCATCGCATGGGCGGTTTGCATTACCCGCAGCCAGTTTTCACCCACGCGCCCCATCGCCTGTGAGTCACTGGAGAACATCGACAGGACGCCCATATCGTGCAGGACATTTTCTGCGGCGATGGTTTCCGGACGAACGCGGCTTTCGGAAAAAGCGACATCCGCCGGCACATCAGGATTGAGGTTATGGCAAACCATGATCATGTCGAACAGCTCCGCCTGGCTGTTAATGCCAAACGGCAGCGTGGGGTTGGTTGAACTGGGCAAAACGTTCATCTGCGCCGCGACTTTAATAATATCGGGCGCATGGCCGCCGCCGGCGCCTTCGGTATGGAAGGTATGGATGGTGCGGCCTTCAAACGCATCGATGGTGTCTTCTACGTAGCCGCCCTCATTCAGGCTGTCGGTATGTACCGCTACCTGGATATCCATCTCATCCGCTACGCGTAACGCATGGCGCAGCGCTGAACCGGTCGCGCCCCAATCCTCGTGTACTTTAAGTCCGGCGACGCCGGCGCAAATTTGCTCCCGCAGAGGGCCGGCGCAGGAGGCGTGTCCTTTCCCCAGCAGCCCAATATTCACCGGAAGATCTTCAACGGCGCGCAGCATGCGCTCAATATGCCAGGGCCCGGCGGTCACCGTCGTACCGTTAGAACCGTCGGTTGGCCCAACGCCGCCGCCGAAAAAGGTCGTCACCCCGTTAGAAAGCGCATGTTCCGCCTGCTGCGGCGAAATAAAGTGAATATGGGTATCAATGCCGGCGGCGGTTAAAATAAGGTGCTCACCCGAAATAACATCGGTGCTCACGCCGACCACCATACCCGGCGTTACGCCATCCATCATGCCGGGATTACCACACTTGCCTATACCCGCAATCAGACCGTTTTTAATACCTACGTCCGCTTTGACCACGCCCTGCCGGGCATCCAGTACGGTAACGTTAGTAATCACCAGATCCAGCACTTCTGCGCTAAGCATACGGTTGTCCGCGCCCATGCCGTCGCGCAATGATTTACCGCCGCCATAGACGGATTCATCGCCGTAGCCGCGTAAATCTCGTTCAATTTCGATAAACAGGTTGGTATCGCCAAGGCGAATTTTATCTCCCGTCGTTGGGCCGAACAGGCCAGCATATTCCTGGCGTGAAATTACAGGCATAACAAACTCCTTAAAGGTTAGCGGCTTGTTGATTTATCCCGGTTTTGATAACCCAGTGCGATAGCGTGTTTAACCGCCTGAATTTTTTCAGCGCGTTCGCCCTGCGCTACCGGGCTTTCTCCAGCCCAGCCATCCACCAGATTATTAAAGCCATACAGCGTTTGCTTTCCACCCACCGCTATTAACCCAACCTCGATTTCATCACCCGGCTCAAAACGAATAGCGGTAGTGGCGGCGATATTTAATCGTTTACCGTAGGCCTGCTTTCGATCAAACTGCAGGGCTTTATTCACCTCGAAGAAATGAAAATGGGACCCAACCTGTATAGCGCGGTCGCCAGTATTACGTACCTTGATTCGGGTTTCTGGTTTGCCTGTATTAAATTCAATCGGGCTTTTTTTCAGAATATAACCACCAACTTCGGTCTCGTTTTCCTCATCCAAATAACTCACAGCACTCTCCATGTATTTTCAACCAAAACTCCTGATACAGAAAAATGTAAATTAACTCATTTTCAATAATCACTTTACTGAACAGGATCGTGTACCGTAATTAAGCGGCTGCCGTCAGTAAAAATAGCTTCTACCTGTACATAAGGAATAAGCTCCGCAACGCCTTCCATAACATCATCCCTACTCAGCGCCTGCCTTGCGTCCGACATAACCTCCTCCAGGGTTTTACCATCCCGCGCGCCTTCCAGCGCAGCCACCGTAATAATGGCTACCGCTTCCGGGTAATTAAGTTTTAATCCTCGTGCTTTTCTCCGGGCAGCGACATCGGCCAGGGTATAAACCATGAGCTTATCTATTTCTCGCGGTGTTAATTGCATCGTCCCTCCTTATTAAATAACTTCCCGACGCAAGATAATTATTTTAAATACCGCTCTTAAACAAGAGAGCGGCATAACTAAAAAGTAACAAAAAGAAAAAAACCTTATTGGAATGTTTTACAATAAAGAAATCAAAAAGATATTTTCACCCTAATTATTACTGCGCTTTTTTTTTGCCGTTTACTCTTTATTTAACTTCAACGCCGGCTTACGGGAAATAAAATGAAACAAGTTAAACAAAAATTAAGCCGCAAAAAAAACTCAGGTTATTAATCCTGAGTTTTTTAGTGATTAAACACAATGAAATAGTTATAGTAATAACTCTATTTTTTTATTATCGCACAATATGCCGCAACCTTTTTTTTAATTTGCTTTATGCCGTTGCTAAATATTGCTGCGGTATGCAAATCCGGCCATATCCGCAGCAGCCATACTTAATTACCCGCTACTTTAATTCCAGCCGGCGCGCCAGGCGATGCAGGTTGCCCGCATCCATCTCCAGCCGCCGGGCGCAGGCGGCCCAGTTATTGTCGCTGGCCTGCAGCGCACGCAGAATATACTGACGCTGAAAATCACGCGTGGCGTCCTGTAAATTTTGCTGCGGCAGCTCGGCGGCAGGCGGCGGCGCTTCCATCACTTCCGCACCGTTATCCAGAGAAAAATGGTGCGGCATCAGCAGAATATCGCCGTTGCGCGCATCCGCCTGCGCAACGATAGTGGCGCGATAGATGGCGTGCTCCAGCTCGCGTATATTGCCCGGCCAGCGGTAGGCGCTCAGCATCGCGCGCGCCGCCGCGCTGAGCGCGATATGCTGCAGGCCAAACTTTGCCCGACACTTCTCGCAGAAATAACCGGCCAGCAGGATGATATCCTCGCCGCGCTCGCGCAGCGCCGGCACCTGTAACGGGAATACGCTGAGGCGATGATAGAGATCGGCGCGGAAAGTGCCGTCGGCCACCGCCTGGCGCAGTTCCAGGTTAGTCGCCGCCAGAATGCGCACATCCACCTTCAGATGGCGATCTTCGCCCACGCGTTGCAGGTCGCCATATTGCAGTACGCGCAGCAGCTTCGCCTGTAGCGTCAACGGCAGCTCGCCGATCTCATCAAGAAACAGCGTGCCGCCGTCGGCCATTTCAAACTTGCCGGTACGATCGTGCACCGCGCCGGTAAAGGCCCCCTTCACATGGCCGAACAGCTCGCTCTCCGCCACCGTCTCCGGCAGCGCCGCGCAGTTCAGGTAGATCAGCGGGCTGGCGGCTCGCGCCGACTGACGGTGCAGCGCCTGCGCCACCAGCTCCTTGCCGACGCCGGTTTCACCGGTAATCAGCACATTCAGATCGGTTGGCGCCACCACCGCGATCTCTTTTTTTAGCTGCTGCATCGGTACGGAATTGCCGATCATTTCGCTCTCTTCCGTTCCGCCGCGGCGCGCATGATCGGGCGTAAAGGCGTTGCCGGGCTGCTCCAGCTGCTCCAGCAGCAGCGCATTATTTAGCGCGCTGCCCACCAGGCTCGCCACCACGCGCAGCTCCTCGTCGCTGTAGTCGTCAAACTGGCTGGCGTTCATGCCGTCCAGCGTCAGCGCGCCGATCAGGTTTTGACCGGAAAACAGCGGCAGCCCAACGCAGGCGTGGACGTGCAGCTCATGCCGATCGGGGATCAGCCCGTCATAGGGATCGGGCAGGCTGCTGTCGGCGGGAAAACGCACCACGTCGCCGGCACGGGCAATCGCCTCCAGGCGCGGATGCGCCTCGATTTTAAAGCGCCGGCCCATCACATCCGGCGCCAGTCCCGCCGTCGCCAGCGGACGAAAATGCTGCGCCTCGTAGCGCAGCAGCGCGGTGGCGTCGCACTGCAACAGATAATGAATACTGTTAATCATGTGCTTAAAACGGTCGGAACGGGAAAGACCGTTCTGAATCTCCACCGCCAGCGCGGCCAGGCTTTCTACTGAAATCGTCATGCTGTCGTTTCCACAATGCTGTTGTCAAAAAAACAATAGATGAATACTGTCATTTTAACAACCTTTAAATTTCAAATCTTTATAAATCAATGAGATAAAAAGTTGGCACGCGAAGTGCAATAACAGGGAAACTTTATGAACCTGTTGAGGAACCAAGATGAGCATTCACGTTAAAAACAATATTACCTGGGTAGGCCAACGCGACTGGGAAGTACGTGATTTTCATGGTACCGAATATAAAACGCTGCGGGGCAGCAGCTATAACAGCTACCTGATCAAAGAAGAGAAAAATGTCCTGATCGACACCGTCGACCACAAATTCAGCCGTGAATTCGTCAACAATCTGATGCAGGAGATCGACCTCGACAAGATCGATTACATCGTGATTAACCATGCGGAAGAGGACCACGCCGGCGCCCTGACCGAGCTGATGTCACGTATTCCGCATACGCCGATCTACTGCACCGAAAACGCCATTGACTCCATTAACGGTCATCACCATCACCCGGAATGGAACTTCAACGTGGTGAAAACCGGCGACTCTCTGGATATCGGTAACGGCAAAAAACTGATCTTCGTTGAAACGCCGATGCTGCACTGGCCGGACAGCATGATGACCTATATGACTGAAGATGCGGTGCTGTTCAGCAACGACGCCTTCGGCCAGCACTACTGCGACGAACACCTGTTCAACGATGAAGTGGATCAGACTGAACTGTTTGAACAGTGCCAGCGCTACTACGCCAATATCCTGACGCCGTTCAGCCGTCTGGTAACGCCGAAAATCACTGAAATCCTCGGCTTCAATCTGCCGGTGAGCATGATCGCCACCTCCCACGGCGTGGTATGGCGCGATAACCCGACGCAGATTGTCGAGCTGTATCTGAAATGGGCCGCTGACTATCAGGAAGATCGCATCACTATCTTCTACGACACCATGTCCAACAACACCCGCATGATGGCCGACGCTATCGCCCAGGGTATTAACGAAGTTGATCCACGCGTAGCGGTAAAAATCTTTAACGTGGCGCGCAGCGACAAAAATGAAATCCTGACTAACGTGTTCCGCTCCAAAGGCGTGCTGGTGGGCACTTCCACCATGAACAACGTGATGATGCCGAAAATCGCCGGCCTGGTAGAAGAGATGACCGGTCTGCGCTTCCGCAACAAACGCGCCAGCGCCTTCGGTTCACACGGCTGGAGCGGCGGCGCGGTAGATCGTCTTTCCACCCGTCTGCAGGACGCCGGCTTCGAGATGTCCCTGAGCCTGAAAACAAAATGGCGCCCGGATGGTAAAGCGCTGGAAGAGTGCCGCGAACATGGCCGCAACATTGCCCGCCAGTGGGCGCTGTCGCCGCTGCCGGAAAAAGCCGCACAGCCGCAGGCCGCCGCGCAACCCGCCGCCGCGCTGGAGGTAGCTGTTAACGCCGCGCCGGAAAGCGCCGACAACGCCGCCGCGACAGATGCCGGTCAGAAAATGATTTGCAGCGTCTGCCTGTGGGTCTACGACCCGGCCACCGGCGAAGATTCTCAGGACGTAGCGCCGGGCACCGCCTGGTCTGACGTACCGGAAGATTTCCTCTGCCCGGAATGCGGCATGGGTAAAGACGTCTTTGACCCCTACGAGGGCTAATACTATGTCATCAGATATCATTGTTATCGGTTCCGGCTTTGCCGCCCGACAGTTGATTAAAAACCTGCGTCAGCAGAATAAGGAGGTGCCGATCCGTCTGATCGCCGCCGACAGCTGCGACGAATATCACAAGCCAGAGCTGAGCCACGTCTTCTCTCTGGCGCAGCGGGCCGATGATTTGACCCGCGTCACCGCCGCCGACTACGCGGAAAAAAACAACGTGACGCTGCACCCGCATACACGGGTAACCCGTATCGACGCCGCCGCACACCGCATCGAAACCACGGCAGGCGACTTCTCCTATGGCAAACTGGTGCTTGCCACCGGGGCCGAGGCGCTGGTGCCGCCGGTCAGCGGCAGCGAGCTGATGTACACCCTCAACAGCCAGCAGGAATATCGCCGCTGTGAAGAGAGCCTGCAAAGCGCGAAACGCGTGCTGCTTATCGGCGGCGGCCTGATCGGCACCGAACTGGCGATGGATCTGAATCGCGCCGGTAAAGCGGTGACGCTGGTGGACCGTAGCGGCAGCCTGCTCTCCGCGCTGATGCCGCCGGAAATCAGCGGCCGCCTGCAGCATCGTCTGGTGCAGTCAGGCGTCGAGATGCGCTTTAACTGCGAACTCTCTTCGCTGGCGCGTCATCACGATACCCTGGTGGCAACGCTGAACAACGGCCAGCAGCTCACCTGTGATGCGGTGGTATGCGCCATCGGCCTGCGTCCCAACGTGGCGCTGGCGCAGCAGGCGGGCCTGAAAACCGGACGCGGCATCGTGGTGGACGATCGTCTTACCACCAGCAACCCCGATATTTTTGCGCTGGGCGACTGCGCGGAAATTCAGGGCCGGCTGATGCCTTACCTGCAGCCCGCTCAGCTGGCGGCAATGACGCTGGCGAAAAACCTGACCGGCAATAGCGCCAGCCTGAGCCTGCCGGCGATGCTGGTCAAAATTAAAACGCCCGATCTGCCGCTGCACCTGGCGGGCAACGCTGGCGATGCGGATCTGAACTGGGAAATGCAGTTCAGCAAAGCCGGCATTGTAGCGAAAGGGCTGGACGCCGCCGGACAGCTGAAAGCGTTCGTGGTCAGTGAAGATCATATGAAGCAGGCGCTTCCCTTGCTGAAACAGTTAACCCGTTAATAACGGAGTAAAACATGACCGATCTGATTTGTTATCAAACGCTGCCGCTTTGGGATAGCACCACGCTGCCGCCGATCTGGCTGCAGCCCTACCACACCGAGCCGGGAAGCTGGGCGCAGCTCAAGCTGTACAAAGGTACGCTGGATCTTGCCCTGCTCACCGAACGCGGCGAAGTGGTAGAAACGCTGACCCTGAATTCAGCGTCACAACCGCCGCGCCTGACGCCGCAGCAGTGGCATCGGGTGGTTTCCTTTAGCCCGGACATGGAGTGCCAGCTGGCGCTCTACTGCAAGCCGGAGGATTACTACCACAAGCGCTATCAGCTGACGCCGACGCACTCCGAAGTGCTGGAAGCGGCAGGCCGCATTCCGCCTGGGCGGGCGCTGGATCTCGGCTGCGGCAACGGCCGCAACGTGCTCTATCTGCAGCAGCAGGGCTTTAGCGTTGAGGGCTGGGACAGAAACAGCGACAGCCTGAACAGCCTGCAGCAGATAATCAACACGGAAGAACTGGCGAGCGTTCAGCTGCGGCAGTGTGATTTAAATCAGGTAACGATTGAGAAGCAGTACGATTTTATTCTCTCAACCGTGGTCATGATGTTTTTGCAGCCGGAAACCATTCCTGGGCTGATTGGTCAGATGCAGCAGGCAACGGCGCCGGGCGGCCACAATCTGATTGTGGCGGCGATGAGCACGCCGGACTACCCCTGTCCGATGCCGTTCCCGTTCACCTTTAGCCGCAGCGAACTGCTCGGTTATTACGACGGCTGGGATATTCTGAAGTACAACGAAAATCCCGGCGCGCTGCATAAAACCGACGCGCAGGGCAACCGCATTAAGCTGCGCTTCGCCACGCTGCTGGCGCGCAAGCCGGCTTAACGCGACGGTGACGGACCAAAAAAAAGCCTGCGTTACGCAGGCTTTTAGTGAAGAGAGGACTCAGAAAGTCATGGTTACGCCAGCATAGTAAGCGCGCCCCGGTTCGTTATAGGTTGATGCGCTTTCATTTTCACGATATACGCGCTTATCCAGCAGGTTGTTGATGCCGGCGTTAACACGCAGATTTTTCAGCAAATCGTAATTAACGTTTAGCCCCACGACCGAATAAGCGGCCACCTCTTTATCTGACAGCCCTTCCTTGTTTTCTTTATTGTTTTCTACATGATTACGCGGCTTCTGACGGCCATACAGCGTCCAGTTAACGTTGGCGGAAAGCTTATCGGTCGCCTGATAATCCAGCATGTTGTTGATGGTGTATTTCGGGATAATCGACAGCGGATTGCCGGTTCGCTTATCTTCCGAAGTAATCATATAGGTAACGTTGGTG
The DNA here is from genome assembly GCF_006517625.1 of Mixta tenebrionis. Lineage (GTDB taxonomy): Bacteria > Pseudomonadota > Gammaproteobacteria > Enterobacterales > Enterobacteriaceae > Mixta > Mixta tenebrionis. The sequence continues at coordinate 100,292 of NZ_VHQI01000008.1, forward strand.
CGCCAGTTCAGCGTATCTTCCACCAGCGGAATCACCAGGTTCCCTTCCAGCCCTTCGACTACCGCCTTACCGCCGTTTTCCCAGCGCAGGATATTATTGCCCGCGCTGGTTTCGGCAATAACGCTATTGCCGGAAACGATTTTATTTTTGTAGTCATTACGGAACCAGGTAATGCCCGCGTCATAGCCGTCATGGGTAAATTCAATACCCAACTCTTTATTGACGCTGACTTCAGGATCGAGATCTTTATTCCCCATCAGATAACACTGGCCGACAACGCCGATCGGGCAGCCGTTGCCTTTGGTGGAAAGCAGGTAGCCTGCGCTGGCCTGATAAAGGTTCGGCGCCTTAAAGACGCGCGCAATCCCCGCCTTCAGCTTAAAGTAATCGCCCAGCTCCTGGGAAATATTCAGGCTGGGGCTCCAGTTATTGCCGAACTCGCTGTGGTGATCCAGACGCAGGCCAGGGATCAGCGTGGTGCCGGGCAGCGCTTCGATATTATCTTCGAAATACACCGCGGTTAAATCGGCGTGGTTTTTACCGCTGCGCGTAGCCGGATCGCCGGAAATGCCGTCGTAGTCAAAATCGCTGATGTTGGCCATCGTCATGGATGCCGGATCGTTCAGCTTCTCGCGGCTCCACTCTGCGCCCAGCGTCACGTTTTGATCCACCAGCAACGTCAGCGGCAGGTTCAGCTCGCCGGTGGCGCGGTAGTTTTGCAGGCGGCTGGTATTATATTTGTCGCTGTTAATCATCCCTTCAACTTTGCCGCCTGCGCCTTCGCCCAGCCGGGTGTTGTTGGTTTTCTCATAGTAGAAGCCCAGCTTCGACTGTCCCCAGTCCCAAATGCCGTTATGGGTCACGCCCCAGTTCTGACGATACATGCGGTTCGTTTCATGGCCGTACAGATCGGCGATGAGGTTGCCCGGACTGACGTTGCTGTTGCTGTACTGCGTATCGCCGGCGTAGATATTGCCCTGGCGGCTGTAGCCGTAATCGAAATCAATAATCTGCGACGGCGAGAGTTTCCAGGAGAGCTGGCCGTTTATATCCTTGTTACGCACCCCTTCGTGCCCGGCGGCGTAAGAGCCGTTCTGCGCGTTGTTGATATCCCAGGCGTCGGCCTGCGTTTTATTAATATTGCCATACAGGCGCATGGTCAGCGCTTCGCCCGCCAGCGGGCCGCTCAGGCTAAAGTTGGCGCGTTTGGTCGCCCCTTCTTTCTCATCTTCCGGCTGGTTGGTGAACAGCGACAGGCTGCCGTGCCAGTCGTTGGTCGGACGTTTGGTAATGATATTAATCACCCCGCCCGCCGCGCCGGAACCGTAGCGCGCCGCCGCCGGGCCGCGCAGCACTTCAATACGCTCCACCATTTCCGGCGGCACCCAGTTGGTATCGCCGCGGGTATCGCGTTCGCCGCGCCAGCTGTAGCGCACCGAGTTACGCGAAGTGGCAGGCACGCCATCAATCAGGATCAGGGTATTTTCCGGACCCATGCCGCGAATATCGATTTGGCGGTTATTGCCGCGGCTGCCGGAGGCGCTGTTGCCGGTCAGGTTAACGCCGGGCATTTTACGAATGATGTCAGAGAGATCGTTTACCGGCGGGCTTTTTTCAATGTCTTCCGCAGTGATGACAGAGACGCCCGGCTGCTGTTTAAGCACTTCTTCTGCCGTAGCGCGCACCGTCATAACGCCATCTTCCGGCGGTATATTATCCACCGCCAGCGCAACGCCGGGACAGCCGATCAACAGCAGCAGCGCGCAAGGACGCATTTTGAAAGACTTTGTATAAATCATGCTACTAATCCCTGATAGATGTGTACGATTATTTCAGGGCGATATGATAACGATTATTATTACTATTACACTGCCGGCGGAGCAATCTCCATAAAATCTCCATAATTGCCGCTATTGGAAAAGGCCGCACTGCCCCGCTGATGCCAAAACTTTTTCCAAAACAATCAGATAAATAAAGCACCCCGACAGAGGTAATTAAACGGATAGCCCAAACCTGCTTTTTAGCGATGCATAAAGTGGCGCATGCAGCACTGTTCAAGCCGCCGCGACAAAGGTATGATTTGCTCGCCTCATCAAGAATGCGAATCATATGCATTAACGATTGCTATCTGTCTGTTAACATTTTCAGGAGAGAAAATGCGTCTACCTTCCGCTTTTACCGCTACGCTGCTTGCCGCCGCCGTCGCCCTGACCGGGTGTGACGATACCACCGCGCAGACCACATCGGCGCATACGCTGCAGGTTGAACATGCGCAGGGCACCACCACTGTGCCGCAGCCGCCGCAAAAGGTGATTATTCTTAACCCTTCCACGCTGGATAACGCCGATGCGCTACAGATCCCGGTGGCGGGCGTACCGAAAAACAGCACGCATTTGCCGGCGTTTCTGGCGAAGTACGAGGGCGACGCTTATCTGAATACCGGCACGCTGTTTGAACCCGATTACGAAGCCATCAGCAACGCGCGTCCCGATCTGATCATTGCAGGCGGACGCGCGCACGACGCTTACGACAAGCTCAGCGCCATAGCGCCGACCATCTCGCTGGAAGTGGATACCAAACATTTCACCCAGAGCCTGACCCAGCGCGTACAACAGCTGGGCGAAATTTTCGGCAAGCAGGATGAGGCGAAAGCGCTGACCGATAGCTTCGCCGCTAAAATCGCCGCGCTGCGCGATAAGAGCCAGCACGCCGGCAAGGCGATGGTGATTATGGTCAGCGGCGGCAAGATGTCCGCCTATGCCCCCGGCTCGCGCTTCGGATTTATCTTTGACGAGCTGGGATTCGCCCCCGCCGCCACCTTCAGCCAGGCGGGCAAGCACGGCAACGTAGTCACCTCTGAATTTATTATGGATGTCGATCCCGACTGGCTGTTCGTTCTCGATCGCGACAGCGCTATCGGCCGCGCCGAAGGCGAATCCGCCCGTCAGGTACTGGATAACGCGCTGATTCATAAAACCAAAGCCTGGCAGAACAAACATATCATCTACCTCGATTCCGCTTCGCTCTATATCGCTGGCGGTATTCAGAGCTACAGCGGTCTGATGGACAGCATCAGCGACGCGCTGGATAACACCCCAGCCGGACAATAAATCGGCTTATGAAGAGTTTTAGCTTTATCGCGGGCCTGGCGTTGCTGCTGGGCCTGATGATCTGGAGCCTGTTCGTCGGCGTCAGCCAGGTCACGCTGACCCGCCTGTGGAGCGATGCGGAAGTACGCGACGTCTTCTTTCTCAGCCGCGTGCCGCGCACCCTGGCGCTGCTGCTGGCGGGCAGCGCGGTCAGCGTCGCCGGGCTGATTATGCAGATGCTGACGCAGAACCGCTTTGTCGAGCCCTCTATCGCCGGCACCACGCAGTCTGCCAGCCTCGGCCTGCTGCTGGTGATGATCGTCAATCCCGCCGCGCCGGTCATGGTGAAAATGATCGTCGCCACGCTGTTTGCGCTGATCGGCACCGGGCTGTTTTTGCTGGTGCTGCAGCGGATGCGGCTGAAAACGCCGCTGATGGTGCCGCTGACCGGCATCATGCTCGGCGCCATTTTCAGCGCGGTCACCACCTTTCTGGCAATGGAGTTCGATCTGCTGCAGTCGCTGGGCAGCTGGGAGTCGGGGGATTTCTCCGGCGTGCTGCAGGGCCGCTATGAGCTGCTGTGGCTGACCGGCCTGCTGACGCTGCTGGCCTGCTTTACCGCCGATCGCTTTACCGTCGCCGGAATGGGGCGGGAGTTCGCCGTTAACGTCGGGCTGAACTATCGCCGCGTGGTGTTTATCGGCATGGCGATTATCGCGCTGATCAGCGGCGTGGTAATCGTGGTGGTCGGCGTGCTGCCCTTCCTTGGCCTGATCGTGCCGAACCTGGTAAGCATCACGATGGGCGATAACCTGCGCCGCACCATTCCCTGGGTGGCGCTGTGCGGCGGCGGGCTGGTGGTGCTGTGCGATATCATCGGACGATTGATTAGCTTCCCGTGGGAGATCCCGGTCAGCGTCATTCTCGGCTGCCTGGGCGCTGCGATATTCCTGCTGTTGATTTTAAGGAGCCGCCGCTATGCAGGCTGACAGTTCGGTACAACCGCCTTCAGGGCGCGCTTTACGGCTGCGTTTTCATACTCCGGCCCGGCGGCTGGCGGGATTAAGCGTACTGGCGCTGGCCTGTATGGTGCTGTTTATGACCATCAACCTCAGCGGCAATATCAGCTATATCCTGACGCATCGCGGGCTGATGCTCGCCACCATGGTGCTGGTCGCCTTCTCCTCCGGCGTGGCGACGCTGCTGTTTCAGACGGTTACTAATAACCGCATCCTGACGCCGTCGGTAATGGGGCTGGAGGCGCTGTTTATTCTGATCCAGACGCTGCTGATCTTCTTTATCGACGCTAACGGGCTGGCGCTGCTCGGCGCCAGCGGCCAGTTTATCTGCGAAGCGCTGCTGCTGGTGCTGTTTTCCACCTTCCTCTACCGCTGGCTGCTGGGGCGGGTGGGCGTCAATCTGCATATGGTGCTGCTGGTAGGGCTGGTATGCGGCACGCTGTTCCGCAGCATCTCCGGCCTGCTGCAGCGTCTGCTGGAGCCGGGGGAGTTCGCTATTTTACAGAGCCGCATTTTTGCCACCTTTACCCGCGCGGCGCCGGAAATTATCGCGCTGTCGGCGCTGGCGGTGCTGGCGACGGCGGTGGCGATCTGGCGTATGCGCTACAGCCTGGATGTAATTGCGCTGGGACGCGAGCTGGCGATGGGCCTCGGCGTCAGCTGGCGGCGGCGCGTAACGCTGATCCTGCTGCTGGTTTCGCTGCTGGTGGCGCTCTCTACCGCGCTGGTGGGGCCGCTGACCTTTTTTGGCCTGCTGGTAGCCAACCTCACCTATCCGCTGATCGGCTCGCATCGCCATCAATATCTGCTGCCCGGCGTAGTGCTGACCGGCATCATTACGCTGGTAGGCGGACAGGTTATTCTGGAGCGCGGGCTGAATATGGCGGGTACGCTCTCGGTGGTGATTGAGTTCGTCGGCGGCGCGCTGTTCCTCTGGTTTTTGATTAAAAAGGCTGCGGTGTGATTGAAGTAAAAGAGATTTGTAAAAGCTATCAGAACACAACGGTGCTGGATCGCGTTACCGAATCGATTCCGGCGGGCGGCATTACCTCGATAATCGGCGCTAACGGCGCGGGTAAATCGACGCTGCTGTCGGTAATTAGCCGCCTGTTGACCGCCGACAGCGGCAGCGTGTGGGTTAGCGGGCTGGAAGTAGCGAAAACGCCCGATGAACAGATGGCGAAAGTGCTGGCGGTATTGCGCCAGGAGAACCACTTTACCAGCCGCCTGACGGTGGAAGATCTGGTCGGTTTCGGGCGCTATCCCTGGTCGAAAGGACGCTTAACCCAGCAGGATAAGCAGCATATGGAGACGGCGATGACGTTTCTCGATCTGCTGCCGTTGCGAACGCGCTATCTGGATCAGCTCTCCGGCGGCCAGCGCCAGCGCGCCTGCGTGGCGATGGTGCTCTGTCAGGATACCGACTACGTGCTGCTGGACGAGCCGCTGAATAATCTGGATATGAAACACAGCGTGGCGATGATGAAGCAGCTGCGCCGTGCCGCCGACGAGCTGCATAAGACCATTATCCTGGTGATTCATGATATCAATTTCGCCTCAGCCTATTCCGACCATATTATCGCCATGAAACAGGGCCAGGTGCTCTATCGCGGCGCGCCGCAGGAGATTATGCGTCCGGAGGTGATTGAAGAGATTTTTGATACCAAAGTGCAGATTGAAATACTGCATGGTCAACATATCGCCATCTATTACCGTTAGCGCCCCTGCTGATTGAAATACCGCATGGTCAGCATCGCGCCATCTGTTACCCCTTAGCGCCTTCCCGCTATCGCTCAGAAATGAGTGATAGCGCGGCCTTACACTCGCCAGACAGTTTTTTGTCAAAAAAAATAACGTGTGGCGCCAGACGGAAAGTGTTAACTTCCGCCAGCGTAATATAACTAACTATATGACGCTGGATACAAAATGCACAAAAAACCTTTAGCAGCGCTGCTGCTGACCTTACCAGGGATCTCTCCGTTCGCCATTGCCGTTAACGCCTCCGCTTCGGCGAATAAAAGCAACGCAGAGCAGGAAACGATGGTGGTTGACGCCAGCGCCGCGCCCGTCGCCGACCAACACAAGGCGGGCGCCGGCTTCGTTACCAGCGATCTGGAGATTGGTCCGTCAGGCAACAAGGCGTGGATCGATACGCCCTACTCCACCACCACCGTTACCCAGCCGATGATTGAGAACCAGCAGGCGAAAAGCGTCAGCGAACTGCTGAAGTACCTGCCCGATACGCAGATGCAGGCGCGCGGCGGCATGGATGTCGGCAGGCCGCAAAGCCGCGGTATGCAGGGCAGCGTGGTCGCTAACAGCCGCCTTGACGGGCTGAATATGGTCGCCACTACCGCTTTTCCAGTGGAGATGCTGGAGCGGCTCGACGTGCTGAACAGCCTGACCGGCGCGCTCTACGGCCCTGCCAGCCCGGCCGGACAGTTTAACTTTATCGCCAAACGCCCGACGGAACAGACGCTGCGGCGCGTCACGCTCGGCTATCAAAGCGGCAACGCCTGGAGCGGCCATATCGATCTCGGCGGTCATTTGGATGCCGATAACCGCTTCGGCTATCGCCTTAACCTGCTGAATGAGGATGGCGAAGGCAGCGTGGATGACAGCACGCGCCGCCGCAAGCTGATCGCGCTGGCGCTGGACTGGAATATTCAGCCGGGTACGCAACTGCAATTTAACGCCAGCCACTATAACTTTGTGCAGAAAGGTTACGTTGGCGGATTCAGCTATCAGCGGGGCGTCCAGCTGCCAACGGCGCCGGACAGTAAAAATAAAAACTTTACCCTGCCGACGGCAGGCAACGATCTCACCAGCGATACCCTCAGCACCCGCCTGATTCACTATTTCAACCCGGACTGGTATTTAACCGCGGGCATGGGCTACCAGCAGGCGGATCGGGGAATGCGATCGGTTTCCAGCACGCTGATTGATAACCAGGGCACGTTAAAGCGCAGCATCAGCGATTCCAGCGCCGCAGGCCGCTTCCGCGTGCTGAGCAACAGCCTGACGCTGAATGGGCATGTTGATACCGGCAGCATCGGACACGATCTGTCGCTGGCTACCGCCGGCTACGTCTGGTCAATTTACGGCGCAAAAGGCAGCAGCCGTTCCTACGATCCTGGCAGCACGTCCTTCTACGATCCTTCACGCCCACAAGAGCCGGGCGATGGCAAAATCAATACTCACGGCGCACGCTATAAATCAGGCGTCAACACCCAGCAAAGCCTGACCATCGGCGATACGGTGACCTTTAACCCGCAGTGGTCGGCAATGTTCTACCTGAGCCAGAGCTGGCTGGAAACGCGCAGCTTCGATAAACAGCACCATAAAACCAGCCAGGATAATCAGGATGGCCTCAGCCCCAACGCCGCGCTGATGTATAAAATCACCCCGGCAGTAATGGCCTATATCAGCTACGCCGACTCGCTGGAACAGGGCGGCACCGCGCCAATAGATGATGCAGTAAAAAATGCCGGTCAGTCGCTCTCCCCTTACCGCAGCAAACAGTATGAAATGGGGCTGAAAGCGGATTCTGGCACGATGAACCTGGGCGCAGCGCTGTTTCGCCTGAAACGCCCCTTCGCCTGGGTCGATCCCGGCGACAGGGTTTACAAGGAACAGGGCGAACAGGTTAATAACGGCCTGGAGCTGACCGCCAGCGGTAAACTGTGGCAGGGGCTGAATATCTACAGCGGCATAACGTTCCTCGATCCAAAACTGAAGAAAACCCAAAGCGCCAGCACCAGCGACAAACGGGTGGTCGGCGTGCCAAAAACGCAGGCTAACCTGCTGGTGGAGTACAGCCTGCCCGCGTTGCAGCAGCTGGTGTGGAGCGCCAACCTGCACTACACCGGCAAACGCGCCGCCAACGATACCAACACCAGCTGGGCAGGCAGCTACGCCACGCTCGATCTGGGCGCACGCTACCGCGCGAAAATCGATCGCGTACCAACTACCTTCCGCGTGGCGGTGAATAACCTCACTAACGAGCACTACTGGGGTTCGATTTTCGCCTCCAGCACCGACGGCACCGGCGGTTCCGCCAGCGCTTTCGCAGGCGCCGGACGTGAAATTCGCGCCTCGGTTACCTTTGATTTTTAACCGGAGCGGCGCGTCTGACGGGCGCGCCGATAGCTGATGAAAACCATCCGTTTTTTTGCTCTGCTAGCCAGCCTGCTGCCGGCGCTGGCGCTGGCCGTGCCTGAACATCGGGCCATTCGCGTCGCCACCCCATGGCCGGCGCAAAACGCCATTATCGCCATGCTCGGTTACGGGCAAAATATCGTCGGCACCTCAGCGACAGCCCAGCGTATTCCGCTGTTTCAGCAGGTTTATCCCGCCATTGCCAAGGTGCCGGTTATCAGCGTAACCAGCGGCCATGAAATCAACCCGGAGCAGGTGATCGCTCTCGGCACTCAGCTGCTGTTCCTGCCGGAAAGTATGGAAACGCCGCAGTCCCGCCTGTTGCAGCAGGCGGGCGTGCAGGTGCTGACGCTGCGGGCTAATTCCATGCAGGCGCTGCGTGAACGCGTCACCCTCAGCGGCAAGGCGCTGGGGCCGGATGCGGAACGGGTCGCCAGCCGCTATCAACGCTATTTCCAGCGTAATGTTGATCTGGTGCGCGCGCGGTTACAGGATCTGCCCGCTGAGCAGCGGCTGAAGGTGTATCACAGCATGGGCGGCAGCCTAACCACCACCGGACGCCCCTCGCTCAACCAGGACTGGATGGATCTGGCCGGGGCCGTCAACGTGGCGGAGCACTGGTTTCAGGGAAAACCCAACAGTAGAGGTGAGGTGTCGCTGGAAAAGATTGCGCAGGCCAACCCGGACGTGATTGTCGCCATGAATCAGCGCGATGCCGCACTGATGCGCAGCTCGCCCCAGTGGCAGGGGGTGCGCGCCGTACAGCAGCAGCGGGTATACGTTAACCCGCAGGGAATGTTCTGGTGGTGTCGCGAAACCAGCGAAGAAGCGCTGCAGTTTTTATGGCTGGCGAAAACCCTTTATCCGCAACGCTTTGAGGACATTGATATAGCGCAGGAGACGCGCCGTTTCTATCACGATTTCTTTGGCATCAACCTGAGCGATGAACAGGTTGATGCCATTCTCCATCCGCAATAGCCAGGGCGCGTCATTCTCCGCGCTGCGGATAGGGCGCGGAGGGAGGGGCTTACTCGCCTTTGCGGGCGTTAACCACCTGCCCCATGCCTTTGCCTTCCAGCTGCTCTTCGGGGTCGGCAAAGAAATCGATATTAAAGTAGGTATCGTCTGTCAGCAGTTCAATATGGTGCCAGTATTGCGGCGGGCTGATGCCGAAATGCCCGGCTTCAATTACCACTTCAATTTCCGCCTTCTCGTCATGTTCGTCAGGGTGACCGTAATATTTCACCGCGCCCTGCATCACCGACAGGCGGCCATACACGCCCTTTTTGGTGTTGTGATGGGTTAGCAGCGCGCGCGGCACGCTGGTTTTATCCCAGAATGGCGTAGAGCGGGTATGTACAAAGTGTTTAGGAATTTGATGAGCCATGGCGATCTCCTCAGGTTTTTCATATCGTCGTTATCTGTTTTAGATATTGCAACTGGCGTGCCAGCTTTTAATTTACTTATTATTCAGTTAATTATATTTCTAACGTCAGCGGGGATTGTTAATATGACGCGGTTAAAAATTGTCGGTTTGACGATCTGTTGTCGGGGGCACAATACCGCCGCACGCTACCGGTATGCCTGAATACGGCCTTCTTTGTTTATAGCGCAACGTCGCGCCTTTTACTGCCGCTGGCAAAAGATTCTGTTAAACTGAGCGCTGCAAACCCGCCCGATTAGAGACTTTCCCGTGACCGCTTTTTCCACCCTGACGCAACTGCCCGCCAGCCAGCTCGATAACCTGCGCGAGATGGGCTTCGAAGCCATGACGCCGATTCAGGCCGCCGCCCTGCCTGCTATTCTTGAAGGCCGCGACGTACGCGCCCAGGCGAAAACCGGCAGCGGCAAAACCGCGGCGTTTGGGCTTGGCCTGCTGCAACATATCGACACCGCGCAGTATCAGACGCAGTCGCTGGTGCTCTGCCCAACGCGCGAGCTGGCCGATCAGGTCAGCAACGAACTGCGCCGCCTGGCGCGCTTTACGCGCAATATCAAAATCTTAACGCTGTGCGGCGGCCAGCCGCTCGGCGCCCAGCGGGACTCGCTGGTCCATGCGCCGCATATTGTGGTGGGCACGCCGGGACGCATTCTCGATCACCTGAAGCGCGAAACGCTGGATCTCTCGCAGCTGCGCTCGCTGGTGCTGGATGAAGCTGACCGCATGCTGGAAATGGGCTTTCTGGAAGATATAGAAACCATCGTCAGCCGCGCGCCGTCGCAGCGCCAGACGCTGCTCTTTTCCGCCACCTGGCCGCAGGATATTATCGCCATCAGCAATCGCTTTCAGCGCGATGCGCTGGCGATCGCCACGGAAGATGTCACCGAGCTGCCGGCTATTGAACAGCACTTTTATGAGGCCGGCAGCCGCGAAAAGCTGAACCTGCTGATCGGCCTGCTGAGCCAGCAGCAGCCCGCCTCCTGCGTGGTATTCTGCAATACCAAACGCGAATGCGACGATATCGCCGCCGCGCTGGAAAACAGCAATATCAGCACGCTGGCGCTGCATGGCGATCTGGAACAGCGCGATCGCGATCGGGTACTGATTCGCTTTGCCAACGGCAGCTGCCGGGTACTGGTAGCAACTGACGTCGCCGCGCGCGGCCTGGATATTAAGGCGCTGGCGCTGGTGGTGAACTATCAGCTCTCCTACGATCCTGAAGTACACGTGCACCGCATTGGCCGTACCGCACGCGCCGGCGAACAGGGCGCGGCGGTGAGCTTTGTCGCGCCGGAAGAGATGGTGCGCGCTCACGCGCTGGAGGATTATTTACAGCAGCCGCTAACGTGGATATCCAGCGCCGCGTTAAAAAATCAGCCGCTACAGGCGCTGCCCGCCGCGATGATGACGCTCTGCATTGATGGCGGCCGCAAGGCGAAAATCCGTCCGGGCGATATTCTCGGCGCGCTGACCGGCGAAGCGGGCCTCAGCGCCGATCTGATCGGCAAAATCGATCTGACGCCCACCCACGCCTATGTCGCCATCGCCGCCGCCAGTGCGAAAGAGGCGCTGATTAAGCTGAAACAGGGCAAGATTAAAGGAAAAAGCTGCCGCGCTATTTTACTGAAGTAAACGCCTGCGCCAGCTAGCGCGTTATTTGCTGAAACAGGCGTCTGCGCCAGCTACCCAGCCGCGAACCTTATCGGGACGCGGCTTTTTTTTGGCTTGCTGCCAGGGTTGATTTAATACCGGCCTGCCGCTGTCCGCCAGCCGGGCGATAAACCGCAGCGGGCCGGCGGCGCGCCGCCTCTCGCTGGGTTAACGCTGCGCATTTTCCTGACGCCGATCTGGTTTCTGCGGTAACCGGTATTCCTGCACGCAAGGAGCGTTTATGCTGTTAAACGAAAGATATTTACCGTCACCAATAAGGAAACCCTATGGGCATTGCTGAACGCAAAAATTACCCGCAGCTGGGCGAAATCAAAGGTCCTTACGTCCATGCCGTGCGTCACGGTGAAACGCTGTATGTTTCGGGACTGACCGCTTTCGGCAGCGAAGCGCAAAAAGCAGGCATCGCCGCCCAGGCCGAAGAGATTTTCCGTCAGTTTAAACTTATCGCCAGCGCTGAAGGCACCTCACTGCATGCGCTGCTGAAGGTCACTATCTTCGTTACCTCGCTGCGCGAAATAGATGCGCTGCGCGCGGTACTGTTTCGCAACTTTGGCGACCATCTGCCCGCCTGCTCGCTGGTTCAGGTCAGCCAGCTCTTTTCGCCCGATCTGTCGGTAGAAATCGAGGCGATTCTGGCGCTGAACCATTAAGGCCAACGCCGCCTTTTAACGGCGGCGAGGCGTTGCGATTATTCGGCGCGTCCTCATTTCGCCGCATGTAGCGCATGTTGCAGACGAGCGAAAAGCGCCTCATCCGCCGCATTCCACAGATCGCCTTTTCCCTTCAGCAGCTCGCGCAGCAGCATGGACCATTGCCCGATACGCGCCAGCTCCTCCGCTGAAAAAAACGGCGACGGCGCACTTTCTGTTATTCCAGCCATACATAACCCCATAAGTCATCAATAGATATCCGCTAACGCCGAACAGCGACACGGTAAATCATGTTAATTCAACGCTAAGGAGGATGCCCAGCGAGCGGCTCCCGCTTCGCCCTTTTCCAGATTTTCTTTATCGGCTTCATAAGTTAGCAACGCCATCAGGCAGTTACAGACGGAAACCTTATTGCGCGGCGCGCGCGGCATTACAACTTCTCTTTCCGCTGCGTTAAGGACTACCCTTTAGCTGAGGATAAAAACCACCCGGCCAAGGGAGCAGTAGAGTTATGGTTATCAACAGCATTGTGTATCGCGACGGCGCGCGTGAAGAAGTGATCGATCCTGAAAACATCAGCCGTGAAATAATGGAAGACCCGGATGCCTTTATCTGGCTGGGGCTGTATCAACCCGATCCCCCTTTTATGAAAAAGATGCAGGAAGAGTTTGGCCTGCACGAACTGGCGATTGAAGACGCGCTGACCGCCCACCAGCGTCCGAAGCTGGAGCAGTATGGGGAATCACTGTTTATCGTGCTGAAAACCGCCCATCTGAACGAGCACAACCATATTGAATTCGGCGAAACGCACTTCTTCGTCAGTAAGAAATTTCTGATTACCGTACGCCACGGCGCCTCCGACAGCTATGCACCGCTACGCAAGCGCACCGAAGAACGCCCGGATATGCTGAGCAAAGGCGTCGGTTTTCCGCTCTACTGCCTGTTCGATTTTATTGTGGATAACTACAGCGACATCACCGCCACGCTCGGCGAACGCATCAACGAAATGGAACGCGCGATGTTCCGTACCGAATTCGATCGCAAAGCGGTACAGCATGTCTATACGCTGCGGCGACAGCTGCTGGCGCTGCGCAACGCAGCCATGCCGGTTGATGAAATCTGCAATCAGCTTATCCGCCTGCATGAAGATATCATCTCGCGGCCGCTGCGCGTCTACCTGCGCGACGTACAGGATCACGCCCACCATGTAGTAACCGACACCGACGATATGCGTGAAATTCTCACCAACGCCATGCACGTCAACCTGGCGCTGGTGACGGTACAGCAGAACGAAGTAGTAAAAAAACTGGCGGGCTGGGGGGCCATACTGGTGATCCCGACGGTAATTTTCAGCATGTACGGCATGAACTTCGAAAGCATGCCGGAAATTCACTCGCCCTGGGGCTATCCGGCCGCCATCGGCGGCACTCTGCTGGCCTGCGGCGCGCTCTACTGGCGCTTAAAATGCGCCCGCTGGCTATAACGATTTTCAGCGCCAACCAGCGACGCGCGCACGGCGGCCCGGCTTCCTGCAATGGCGGAGCCAGGCCGCTAACCATCCACGCCGTACCGCCAACTCAAGGAGAGATAAAACTGACCAACAAAAGTAAAGCCAGCCCATCGGCTACCAATGCCGTGCCGCCCGGCTCAGGAAAAGAGGCGTAAAAAGCAAACTGATCAACAAAAGCAAAGCCAGCCCATCGGCTACCAATGCCGTGCCGCCCGGCTCAGGAAAAGAGGCGTAAAAAGCAAACTGATCAACAAAAGCAAAGTCAGCCCATCGGCTACCAACGCCGTGCCGCCCGGCTCAGGAAAAGAGGCGTAAAAAGCAAACTGACCAACAAAAGCAAAGCCAGCCCATCGGCTACCAACGCCGTGCCGCCCGGCTCAGGAAAAGAGGCGTAAAAAGCAAACTGACCAACAAAAGCAAAGCCAGCCCATCGGCTACCAACGCCGTGCCGCCCGGCTCAGGAAAAGAGGCGTAAAAAGCAAACTGACCAACAAAAGCAAAGCCAGCCCATCGGCTACCAACGCCGTGCCGCCCGGCTCAGGAAAAGAGGCGTAAAAAGCAAACTGACCAACAAAAGCAAAGCCAGCCCATCGGCTACCAACGCCGTGCCGCCCGGCTCAGGAAAAGAGGCGTAAAAAGCAAACTGACCAACAAAAGCAAAGCCAGCCCATCGGCTACCAACGCCGTGCCGCCCGACTCAAGGTGCGGCGAGTGCAGGCCGAAGAGTAAAGCGTCCCGCGCCAGGGAAGGCGCGGGCCGAGCCGTCATGGATGACGAACTGGCGTCTTTACGATCGGCCTGCACTTGCCGCGCAGGCGCCGACCATCCGCCAGGCTACGTTTATCAGCCAGCATCACCTGCCGAACCGCGCCCGCCAGCCGGCCTCCTCTTGCCAGACCGCACCCCACCGCCAAAATAAAGGGCAGCCCAGGCCGCTGCGCTACCCGCCAGCCGCCCGCTGGCCGCCGCCAAATGCAAACGTAAACAACGCGAAAACTTACCGCGCCGCTAACTAAGCAAGAGTATGCTCGGTACGCGCAATAATATCATCCTGCGCATCCGGCGAAAGCGCGGTGAAAAAGGCCGAATAGCCCGCCACGCGCACCACCAAATCGCGGTAACGATCGGGGTGTTTTTTCGCTTCCAGCAGCGTCTCACGTGAAACAATATTGTACTGAATATGCCAGCCCTGATGCACCTCGAAAAAAGTGCGCAACAGCATCATCAGCTTCTGCCGATCGCTCTGATTATCCAGCGTTGCCGGGCTCAGCTTCTGATTCAGCAGCACGCCGCCGAGAATGGCATTGGTCGGCAGCTTGCCTACCGAACTAATCACCGCCGTCGGCCCCAGATGATCGGTGCCGGAAGAGGGGCTGGCCCCTTCCGCCAGCGGCGTTCTCGCCTTGCGCCCGTCCGGCGTAGCCATCGTCTGCGCGCCGAACGGCACGTTGGCGGAAATCGATGAAGTACCCGCGTAATAGTCGCCGCCGATCGGGCCACGACCATAACGCGGATTGTGGTAATTTTTAATCTCATCGATATAGGTCTGATAGGCACGCACCAACAGCGCATCCACGCTGTCATCATCATTGCCATACTTCGGCGCCGCGTTCACCAGCCGCTGACGCAGCTGTTCATGGCTTAACCCGGCGAAATCGGTCGCCAGCGCATCCGCCAGCTGCTGCTGTGCAATCAGCCCCTGATCGAACACCAGCTTCTTCACCGCCGCCAGACTATTGCCGAGATTGGCGATACCTACCTGCAGACCGGACACCCAGTCATATTTCGCTCCGCCCTGCTTGATACTCTTCGCCCTTTCGATACAGTCATCCACCAGCGCCGAACAGAGAATATCGTGCGCATTCTCTTCCAGCACGGTATCCACCACATATTCAATCTCAATCGACTTACGGGTGTAATAACGAATTTGACGATCCCAGCACGCCAGCACTTCGTCAAAATGAGTGAAATTACCCTTTGACAGCGCCAGATCCTGCGGCAGAAACACCTTGCCGCTGGTGGCGTCGCGGCCGCCTTCCAGCGACGCCAGCATTACGCGGGCAAAGTTGATGAAACTCATACCGGTACAGCGATAGCCCCACTTACCGCCAACCGCAGTTTCAATACAGCCGATCGCGGCATACTGATAAGCGTCTTCAGGCTCGATACCCAGTTTAATAAAGGCCGGAATAACGATCTCATCGTTGTTAAAGGCGGGCATACCAAAGCCGCAGCGAATAACCTGCACGCAGGCGTCAAGGAAATCGTCGCTCATCCCGGCATGATAACGCACGCTCAGGTTAGGCTGCGTCGAACGCAGGCGACCGCAGGATTCAAGAATCACGTAGGAAAGCGGGTTCACCGCGTCAACGCCCTTGCCGTCGAGCAAATTCTGCCCGCCGATGGTCACATTCTGATAAAGCGGGCTGCCCGCAGAGGCCTTAGAGTGCGAGCCGGAGCGGATTTTATTCACCTCCAGCAGCTTCAGCCAGCAGCTGTTCAGCAGCTCAATCGCCTGCTCGCGATCCAGCGTCTGCTGCAGCTCGACGTCGCGACGATAGAACGGATAAAGATACTGGTCCATACGGCCAAACGAAACGGAGTGACCGTTAGATTCAATTTGCAACATCAGCTGAATAAAATAGCAAAGCTGCAGCGCCTGCCAGAACGTTTGCGGCGGCTGATGCGCGATAAGGTCGCAGTTCTCCGCGATCGTCAGCAGCTCCGCTTTACGCGCTTCACGATCTTCCTGCGCCGCCATCTGCCGCGCCAGATCGGCGAAGCGCTTGATATGATCGCTGACCGCCTCCAGCACAATAGCAATCGCTTTCAGAAACTGATCGCCGTGCAGATCCTCCAGCACCGTCAGGTTAATGCGGCTACGGCGCTCCGCCACTTTTTCACGCAGGCCGTCCAGCCCTTTCTCCAGCAGCAGCGGATAATTTACCGCCAGGTGCGCATCGCCGGAGGTCATATTGCCTTCCGCCTTGATAATGCCGGTAGCCAGCAGCGCCTGCTGCTCATCGGTAAACATACCGTAACAGCGATCCTGCACCGTTTGACCACGCCACCACGGACACACTTCATGCAGCACGCGCTTATTCTCTTCTGAGACGGAAAAACCAGCCCCTGGGCGATCGGCCAGATCGTCGATCTCTTTCTCAATCCAGCTAACGGTATATTCCGGAAAAATCGGCGCGGCGCGCACTTCGCTCGCCTGGTTGCCGACAATCAGCTCGTCGTGCTTAATCCAGATGGTACGATTCGCCAGATGATAAGCCAGCGCCAGCGCCCGGCGTACCGGCACCGGCTTCGCCATATTTTCCTGATAGATCTTCGTATAATGCTCGGCACGCTCGGTACAGATGGGCGGTTTGACAATATGCACCAGCGCGTTTTTATGGGCTTTGATACGTTCGCTTAACAGGTCAAGTTTCAGGGTAGTCATATTCTTATCCTCTCAGAGTCGCCGTCAGGCCTTTTTGTTTTGCGTAAGCATGCGCGAAATCGAGCAGTGCCGGAGCATCCAGCGGCTTATCCGGCGCAAGGTAGGGCTGATGAAGCAGGGCATACTTGTTCATGCCCAGCGTGTGGTAAGGCAGAAAATGAATCTCTTTAACGCCGAGCTCGTCGGCGGCAAAATTAACGATATCCGTAATTGAGGACTCGTCTGCGTTGAATTGCGGTATCAGCGGAACGCGGATCACCATCTGTTTGCCCGCCTCCGCCACGCGGCGCAGATTTTTCATCACCCGTTTAGCCGAACCGTCGGTCCAGGCCGCAAAGCGCGCTTCATCTACGTGCTTAAGATCGGCAAGAAACAGATCGATCCACGGCAGCGCTGGCTCAACGTAACGCCACGGCACATGCAGACAGGTTTCCACCGCGGTATGAAAGCCCTCCTGATGACACTGGCGCAGCAGCGCCGCCGCCAGCTCAGGATTCATAAAAGGCTCGCCGCCGGAGAGCGTAACGCCGCCCGCGCTGCGATCGTAAAATGCCTTGTCGCGCCTGACCTCGGCCATAATCTCCGCCACCTGCTTTTCTGCGCCGCACACCGTCAGCGCCAGCGTAGGGCAACAGTTTTCCAGCGCGATAAAATGTTCCGGCTGAAGCTTCGGACGATCGATAGTTAACCCGTTTAACGTCCTGGTAATGACTTGCGGCAGCGCCTGCTGGCAGAGATCGCACCCCTCAAGACAGAGCCGGTGGTCATAAAGAAGATCTTTATGGCGGGAGCGGCTTTCAGGGTTTTGACACCAGCGGCATCCCAGCGCGCAGCCTTTAAGAAACACCACGGTGCGGATGCCGGGACCATCATGCGTGGAATAGCGCTGGATATTAAAAATCATCACCCTCTCCTCCTGTTACGTTCGAAGATTTAATAACTTTCGAAAGAAAGTGATGTTGATATCGGTCAATAAAAAACAACAATCTGACGATATAATCAACGAATCTTGCTGAACCTCACCTATTTTCAGGAGCTCTGTATGGAACTTTATCTTGATACCGCGGACGTCCAGGCGGTAAAACGCCTGGCGCGTGTGCTTCCGTTAGCTGGCGTGACCACCAATCCCAGCATCGTTGCCAGCGGCAAAACGCCGGTGAACGAGGTGCTGCCTGCTCTGAAAGAGGCGCTGGGTAATAAAGGGCGACTGTTTGCGCAGGTGATGGCGCCGCAGGCGGAGCAGATGGTGGAGGAGGCGCAAAAACTGCGCGCGATGGTTGACGATCTGGTGGTAAAGGTTCCGGTAACGGCAGAAGGTCTGGCGGCGATTAAACAGCTTAAAACGATGGGCATTCCCACGCTGGGGACGGCGGTTTATGGCGCCTCCCAGGGATTGCTGGCGGCGCTGGCCGGCGCGGACTATGTGGCGCCCTACGTTAACCGGCTCGACGCTCAGGGCGGAGACGGCATCCAGACGGTGAAGGATTTACAGCAGCTGCTGAAACTGCATACGCCGGGCGCGAAGGTGCTGGCCGCCAGCTTTAAAACCCCGCGTCAGGCGCTGGCGTGCCTGCTGGCAGGCTGTGAATCCATCACGCTGCCGCTTGACGTAGCGCAGCAAATCATTACTACGCCTGCGGTAAACGCCGCCGTAGAAAAATTTGAGCAGGACTGGCTGAACGCCTTCGGCACTTCCGGGCTGTAAGCTGCCCCTGGCCGACGTATGCCGCCTGTCCCGACTCAGCGCCGCTTCCCTGTGGAACGGCGCTTTCTTTTTTCCCACGGACCGGGAGCTACTTTGTTACCGTTTCGGTTAATCCACTCCGTCTTAGTTAAAAAAATGTAAATAGCGTGATCACTTTCAAATAATAAACGCAGAATCTTTGCTACCCTGCCGGTTTACTTACGAATGAAAGTACAGAAACCTTCATTCATCCAGCAATGTGCTCCTGACAGGCGGAGATTTGTATGAGCAGCGACTTCACCTCCTTAACGCTACCCACTGACTACAAAAAAAATATCGTCGCCATGAAGCGTGCCATGCGCGCGCAGATTGGCGATGTGGAGGGGCTATTTCGTCAGGTTTGTCAAAAAATCGAAACTGAACTGGCGGCGGCGCGCGCAGAAGAGAGCAAAAACGGCACCGCCTGGCCGATTGTCCAGCAGCAGGATCTGGCGGCAGGAAAAATAACCGATGAGCAGATCGCCTGGATTAAACGGCGCGGCTGCCTGGTAGTCCGGCAAACCTTTGACCGGGAACAGGCGCTGGAAATGGATCGGTCGATGCTGAACTACCTGGATGATAATCAGTTCGACGAGATTTACTGCGGCCCCGGCGATAATTTTTTCGGCTCACTGACCGCCTCGCGTCCTGAAATCTACCCCATCTACTGGTCAAAAGCGCAGATGGAAGCCCGCCAGAGCAATGAAATTGCCAGCGTGCAATCCTTCCTCAATCGCCTGTGGAAATTCCAGCATGACGGCGGAGAGTGGTTCAACCCGGACGTCAATATTATCTATCCCGATCGTATCCGCCGCCGCCTGCCGGGCGCCACCTCGAAAGGGCTGGGCGCCCATACCGATTCCGGCGCGCTGGAGCGCTGGCTGCTGCCCGCTTACCAACAGGTGTTCAGCAAAATTTTTAATAACCAGTTCGAGCAGTACGATCCCTGGGATGCCGCCTGGCGCCCGGAAGTTAACGAGTATGAGGTGGATAACACCACCCGCTGCTCGGCGTTTCGCACTTTTCAGGGCTGGACGGCGCTCTCTGATATGGCGTCAGGGCAAGGGCTGCTGCACGTGGTGCCGGTGCCGGAAGCGATGGCCTACGTGCTGCTGCGCCCGCTGCTGAACGATGTGCCGGAAGATGAGCTGTGCGGCGTGGCGCCGGGCCGGGTGCTGCCGGTTTCGCAGCAATGGCATCCTCATCTGATAGCGGGACTGTGCAGCATCCCCGCGTTACAGGCGGGTGATTCCGTCTGGTGGCACTGCGATGTGATTCACTCCGTGGCGCCGGTTGAGAATCAGCAAGGCTGGGGCAACGTTATGTATATTCCCGCCGCGCCGGCCTGCGCCAAAAATCTCGCCTGCGCGCAGGCCGTGCGCGCCGCGCTGGAAACCGGCGCCTCGCCGGCGGATTTCCCACGGGAAAACTATGAGCAGACGTGGCAGGGAAGGTTTCAG
Organism: Mixta tenebrionis; assembly: GCF_006517625.1. GTDB lineage: Bacteria > Pseudomonadota > Gammaproteobacteria > Enterobacterales > Enterobacteriaceae > Mixta > Mixta tenebrionis. Next base: position 120,461 of record NZ_VHQI01000008.1, read on the forward strand.
CCGGGCGAGCTGAATAATAATGGGCGCCGCGGGCTGGGGATGTCCGCGCGCTAACCCGATGCGGCGCAGAGGCTCGACGTTGGCCTGAAGGCGACCGGGTCTCTTCGTCCGCCGCGGCCGCTATACGATTTCGGCGCGGGTTTGTTATACTCCCCTGCCCCGGAAAGATGGTGAGACGCGAAATGAATGCAAGGCAACAACAAATTATTCAGTTAGTCAATGAGAGAGGCAGCGTTAGCGTTAGCGAGCTCTCCCGCCTGACACGCGTTTCCGAAGTCACCATAAGGCAGGATTTAACCTTGCTGGAAAAAGGACGCTACCTGAAGCGCGTTCACGGCTCGGCGATCTCTGTCGAAAGCGATAACGTTGAGGCACGTATGCAGGCGCGTTTTCCGCTGAAGCAGAGCCTGGCGGAATATGCCGCCTCGCAGATCAATGCCGGAGAGTCGGTGTTTATTGAAGGGGGCAGCACCAATGCGCTGCTGGCCCGGCGCCTGGCGAATAATGACTCCATCACCATCGTTACCGTCAGCCACTATATCGCCGGGCTGCTGAAAGAGTCGCGCTGCGAAGTGATTGTGCTCGGCGGCCTGTATCAAAAAAGCAGTGAATCGGTCGTCGGCCCGCTCACCCGCAGCGGTATTCAGCAGGTTCATTTCCAGAAAGCTTTTATCGGCATTGACGGCTGGCACCCGGATACCGGCTTTACCGGCAGAAATATGCTGCGCAGCGATATCGTCAATGCCGTTATGGCAAAGGATATTGAAACCTATGCGCTAACCGACTCCTCCAAGTTTGGTCAGTTTCATCCCTATCCTATCGCTACCGACAGGCCATTCCGCCACGTGATTACCGACGATGGGCTGGAGGAGAGCTATCGCCAGAAGCTGGCGGCGCAGAATATCGCGGTACATCTGGTAAAAGAGAAAACCGTCGGTTGACCGGCGGCGCCCCGGCCGACAGGCGCGCAACGCGCGTTTTGCCGCCGGCGGCCTACATCACCAGCTCCTGCGCCAGCCCCAGATAATATTTTACCCCCAGCGTCAGCGCGCGCTCGTCAGGGTTGAAAAAGGAGTTGTGCAGCGGCGCTTCCTGCTGACCGTTGCCGACGCCCAGCCAGGCGAAACAGACCGGCGCCTGCGCCTGATATTCCGAGAAATCTTCCCCTACGAACATCGGATCGCTCTCGGCGCGAAAACAGATTTCCGGCGCCAGCGTCTGCGCCACTCTGGCTGCGATATCGCATAGCGCTTCATCGTTGACGATGGCGGAATAATCCCAGCGATCAAATACAATCTCCCCTTCACAACGATGCGCCTGCGCTACCGCCTGCACGATGCGCGTCATCGCCTCTTTTACCTGCGCGCGCACCTCAGGCGTAAAGGTTCGGTTGGTGCCGCAAATATGGGCGTCGTTAGGTATTGCCGCGGTGGTGCCATCGCCGCAGATCAGGCTGCATACGGAAATAACCGCCGACTCGCGCGGGTTGATCTCACGCGCCACGATAGTTTGCAGCGCCTGCACCACTTCTGCCGCCGCGATACAGGGATCGACGGTTAAATGCGGCATTGAGCTGTGGCCGCCTTTGCCATGCAGCCAGATATTAAAGGTATCGCGATTGGCGGTGGCGATGCCGCGCTTCAGGGCGATGGCGCCGCACGGCAACGCCGGCAGCACGTGCAGCGCGAAAAACATCTCTACGTCGCTTAGTACGCCGGCATCAATCAGCTCTTTCGCCCCGCCGGGCGACATCTCTTCGCCGCGCTGGAAGATAAAGACGATTTCGCCTTTAATGCGCGGCTGCCATTCGGCCAGCACGCTGGCGGCGCCCATCAACATCGCGCTATGAAAATCGTGACCGCAGGCGTGCATTAATCCAGGCCGCGCGGAAGCAAAAGGCAGCGCCGTTTTTTCCTCCACCGGCAGCGCATCAATATCGCAGCGGAACGCAATGGTTCGCCCCGGCAATGCCCCTTTTAGCCGTACCACCGCTCCGGTCGCCGCCGGACGGCTAATTTGTAACTGAGGGAAAGCGGATAGCTGCTGAACAATATAGTCGGTGGTGACATATTCTTCGTGCGATAGCTCCGGATAACGATGAATTGCGGCGCGCCAGCCCGCTATTTGTTGGGCAAGCTGCCGCCAGGCTACTTCATGCTTCATGGTCACTGTCCTGTTAAATAAAAACGCATCGCCGCCGCTTTACCGCACGGCGGAAAACCTCACCATACAGACAATCACAGGGCATGCTGCGGCGTTATTCACAAAATACGCAGTTAATAAGACGCGTAACCGAGCAAGGATTTTCAGCGCTGGCGCGCTATCTAATTCTTGTATTCCATAAGGCGGTCACACAGCGCCTCAATAGCCTTTCGGGTGTGTTCAACATCTTCCCTTTCGCTGTCGGCGGTTAACTCATCATGATCGGTTCCCAGGGTGTCATACTCTTCGTTTAAACGTCGAATGAGTCGATTCGCCTCATCACCGTGATGTTTTCGAATGTACTCGTCAGTCTCATACTTCCATTCGCTTGAGCCTCTGACGCCGCTCAGGTTTACGTTTCCTTCTGCCTCCGCTTCCCAGGTAATGATGAGATCTTCAATTTCTTTCAAATTAATCATAATTTGCTCCTGTTATTTAACTGCCCAGTCATCGACTCCGAAAACGTCCATACTGCATTAAGAGCTAAGATCTCCCTTAAGGGGCCTGCTTTCCCCGACGATCCCGTCACATTCAGTGAAAAATTTTATTCGATGCGTTATCTACAACTCTACCAGCATCAATAAAACCAACACACTAAATTTCTTTTCGCAAACTTCACTTTATAAATAACGGGAGAAATTGATATCACTCAAATATAAACGCGAACTTAGGTTTTAAAAAGGCCAGGGATAATTAACAGAGAACAAAATATGGATGAGCAAGTAGAGGTAAAGCTGGCATTTCCCTTATGGAAAGCCGCAATTACGCTGTGTAGCGGTTTTTTCATCTGGTTTACCCCACCGCCAGCCGGGCTTGATGCAAACGCCTGGCATATGTTCGCCCTGTTTGCCGCTACCATTCTTGCCATCATTCTCAAAGTGATGCCGATGGGCGCGGTGACAATGGTGGCGCTGGTTATTTCAGCCATGACGGGCCTCACGCCCCTTACCGGCGCCGCTCCAGGACAAGTCGCCGCGCTGTCAGGCTTTGCTAACGGCACAATCTGGCTGATCGGCATTGCCATGTTTATTTCACGCGCGGTAATTAAAACCGGGCTGGGACGGCGCATTGCGCTGTGGTTTATCTCCAGGTGCGGCTACAGTATGTTAGGCGTCGCCTACGGGCTGGCGTTAGCCGATATGGTGCTGGGTCCAGGCATCCCGTCAGCCTCAGCGCGCGGCGGCGGCATTATGTACCCGATTACCCGCTCAATCGCTTCGGCCTACCGCTCGGAACCGGGGCCGACGGCGAGAAGGGCCGGCGCATTTTTAATGATCTGCGTCTCGCAGATTGACGCCATTATCTGCGCGATGTTTCTGACGGCTATGGCGGGAAATCCGCTGATTGCTGAGCTGGCCCTCAGCCAGGGTATTGTGATTAACTGGGTGACATGGTGTCTGGGCGCTATCGTTCCCGGCCTGCTGGCGCTTATTATTATTCCTCTCTGCCTCTATTTTCTTTATCCGCCTGAGCTAAAGAAAACGCCGGAGATTCCCGGTATCGCCCGTGAAGAACTACGTAAAATGGGGCCGATGTCGCCAGCCGAAAAAATTCTTGCCGGCGATTTTATTTTATTAATTGGACTGTGGACCGCTGGCGATATTTTTTTCCATATTCCCGCCACGCTTTCCGCGCTGATCGGCCTGACCATTTTGCTGCTGTCTGATATTATGTCGTGGGAAAATATCGTTGCCGAAAAAAGCGCCTGGGATACGATGTTCTGGTTTGCCGTGCTGGTAATGATGGCGAACGCACTGAATAAATATGGCATGATTAGCTGGATTTCCCAGGAGATTGTCGTTTATATCGGTCATTTTGACTGGCTGATGGTTTTCCTGGGGTTGATACTGGTTTACTTTTATACGCGCTATTTCTTCGCTTCGGCCATGGCCCATATCTCGGCAATGTATCTCGCTTTTCTGGCGGTTTCAGTTTCGGTCGGCGTTCCCCCGCTGCTGGCGGCCTTAACGCTGGGATACGCCTCTAATTTGTCGATGGGATTAACCCAATATTCTGGCGGCCCCGGCCCGGCGCTGTTCGGTTCCGGTTATAATTCAACCGGCCAGTGGTGGGGCGTTAGCCTGCTGGCCTCTTTTATCTCCGTGGCGATCTGGCTGGCAGCTGGCGGCCTGTGGATGAGGGCTATCGGCATAGGCTAGCCGCGTCGTGCGGCTCAGCGTGCCGCCAGGCTTGATAGCTATTCCCGGCTGGCGGCAGCACATTAAGCAGGTAACCGCGGTTTTATTATGGCGGCTTTGCGCAAATATCATTTATCAAGCGGTTATTTAACGCATTTTTATTGCCCTGCATAATTCGCACCGCTATTTCAGGCCGGCGCGATGGAAAATTAAGCGGCTCGTATAAAATAATAACAGGCCCTGACGGCGGTTTCCTGTCAGGGCCTGTCTGCTTTTAGCGTTAAACTATCAGGCTGCCAGCGCTATAAAAATAAAACTGAAAAACCTGATGTCACGCAATTTATAATAGTAAAAATAGCTATTACGCTTTTAGCGTGCCCTGGTGTTGGCAGGCAGCATAATAACCGCATTCATCGCATGGCGATAATTGATATAAGCGATCAATAACAATAAAACGATCGTTTTAATCGATCGTTATAAACAGGCGTGGTGATTGTACGTAATATGCACGCTTTAGTTTAATTTATAATAATTACCGATCGCCAGCCATAAAAAAGCCCTCCGAAGAGGGCTGGCGCGAAAGCGGGAAAAAAGACCTGACTCAGGCTTGCAGATAATCACGCTGCTGCGGCAGCTTCGCAATATAAAGGGCCGGCTTGCCATCTTTATCAGAGCTGAACAGCACGGCGCGATCGTCCGGCGTAAAGGAGGGGTGCGGATGGGTCACCTGGCGGCTGTTAGCCACGGTAGCCCAGGAAGTATCATGGCGCGCCACGCGGAAATAGGCTTTTTTCGCCACGTCAAACACATAGAGATAAGGATCGTTATCGATGGTATAACCGCTGGTGTCTTTCACATCCACCGGCGTACCGGAGCCATCGCCCACCAGCAGCGTGCCGTCAAAGTTGCTCATCAAATGCGAGCACGCCGGCATCTGCATTACCGCTTCGTTGCTGCCGTTGTCAGGGTTGTAGCTGTAGATGGTACGTCCCTGCTGCCCTTTCAGGTAGGAGACATAGACCAGCGCCGATCCGTTCGGCACCCAGAACTCGTGGGTGCAGCTTTCGCCTGCCGCATGCTCTTTCACCTTACGCACGTTGCTGCCGTCTTCATTAACCATCCACATCCGCGCATCTACCAGATCGTGCGGGCCTTCATGGCAGAAGGCGACGGTATTGTCGTCAAAGGGGCGATAGATCGGATGGCCCAGCCATTTACGATCTTCATGGATAACCGCGCTGGCGCCGGTTTTCAGATCTACGCGCAGCAGGCGGCAGTGCGGGCCTTTGTGGAAAAAGTCGTGGAAGATTTTCCAGTCGTTAAGCGGCGTCCAGTCGCTTTTGGCGATCTCAATTCCCACCAGCTTGGTGCAGTCGCTGTTGGCAACCCAGGTGCCGTAGCCGACCCAGTCGTCAGCCACGCGGTAGACTTCGCGCTCAACCAGCGTTTTCAGGTCCACTTCCAGCAGGGTGCGATCGTTCTTTACATAGTAGAAGGATTTGTCATCGGGAGAGAGGAAACCGCCGAAGGTGTTATCCCCTGCGCCTTCCGTCAGCTGGATAGCCTCAGCGTTGGCGACGTCCAGCAAATAGTAGTTCCAGTTACCGTCAAACTCGCCGGCAAACAGCAGATGGCTGCCATCATTAAAAAAACACTTCTGATAGAAGTAGTTACGATGACAGGTCACCTCTGGCGGCGTCAGGCGAGTAATTTCCGCTCCGGTATCCGGATCGCGGCTGACCTCGTACTGAAGCTTAACCCGCATGCCTTTAGCCATGTTGCACTCCTTATGCTAACTGTCCGGAGAGGCGAACCGCTCCGTTTTCGATGGTTTTAAAAATATAGTGCGATTTTATCAAAACAACGTTTCATTGTTTGTGATGACTAACGCACTTTGTGACAGGCCGTGGATTTAGTGCGTTAAGCTGCGGCTACCTGAGCAGCTTTGGTTGGCGCGTGCTTTCTTTAATCGTTGACCTTAACAAGAGTAAGCTTTTTTAAATAACCTATTTATCAGTGGGTTATTTGCGAAGCCTGGTTATTATTTTCTGATTAACCGTGATCTGATTTGCAATTTTGATATAATCACGCAGGAAAAATGAAACGCTGTTTTAAATATAATTGAAAAGCTGTTTCGGTAAGGATAAGATTAACGCATCAGGAAAAGCACGACGGCTTGGCCGTTGCGACAACGAGTTCGTCCCGGATGTTCACGAAACCTGCCATCCCCATGAACGCCGGACGGAAGTCTCCTTCTGCTTCAATATGGATGAAGACGCCTGTGCGTTTCACATGCTGGGGAAACCGCAGGAAACGCATCACACTGTGATGCATAACGAGCAGGCCGTGATGTCGCCAGGTTGAACTATTCACTTGAGCGTTAGCACCTACGCCCCGCCTTTATTTACAGGCGGGAGGGTGAAATCAGGTCTTTAATGCCGGGTACTCCCGCGCCATTGAGGATCTGCGTGAGTCGCGGGCGAGCATAAACAGACCCCTGCCTGTCCAAAACAGGCGCTGAAAGATAAAGGAAAAGATTATGATTCTCGATACATTTTCTCTTGCAGGTAAAGTTGCGGTGGTATCAGGTTGTGATACCGGTTTAGGCCAGGGCATGGCGCTGGGCCTGGCGGAAGCGGGCTGTGATATCGTAGGCATCAATATCGTTGAGCCGACTGAAACCATCGAGCGCGTTACCGCGCTGGGTCGCCGCTTTCTCAACCTGACCGCTGACCTGCGTCAGATTGATTGTATCCCGGCGCTGCTGGATCAGGCGGTGGCTGAATTCGGCCATATCGATATTCTGGTTAACAATGCGGGTCTGATCCGTCGTCAGGATGCGATCGAATTCAGCGAAAAAGACTGGGACGACGTGATGAACCTGAACATCAAAGCGGTGTTCTTCATGTCTCAGGCGGCAGCGAAACACTTTATCAAACAGGGCAACGGCGGCAAAATCATCAATATCGCCTCTATGCTTTCCTTCCAGGGCGGTATCCGCGTGCCTTCTTACACCGCTTCCAAAAGCGGCGTAATGGGCGTTACCCGTCTGCTGGCGAACGAATGGGCGAAACACGGCATCAACGTTAACGCCATCGCGCCGGGCTATATGGCTACCAACAACACCCAGCAGCTGCGTGCCGATGAACAGCGCAGCGCAGAAATCCTCGATCGTATCCCGGCGGGACGTTGGGGTCTGCCGAGCGATCTGATGGGCCCGATCGTGTTCCTGGCCTCCAGCGCATCTGACTACATCAACGGCTACACCATTGCCGTTGACGGCGGCTGGCTGGCGCGCTAATACCTGCCCTGCTCTTCTGATTTGAATCGCCCCCGCTGGCCAGCGGGGGCTTTTTTATGGCCGTATTACACGCGCGCCAGATAGAGCGCGGGCATCCCTTCTTTGTCGGAGGTGAACAGCACCCACTGGTTGTCCGGGGAGAATGACGGATGCGGATGGGTGACCTGACGATCGCCGTCCAGCACTTTCCAGCTGGTATCGTGCCGACAGATGGCGGTCTGGCTGCCTTCCCGAATATTGAAGACCCAGATAAAGGGATCGTTGAGGCTGATATCGCCGGTGTTATGCGGCGCGCCATCGCCAACGATCAGCGTGCCGTCATGGTTGCTCATCAGATGCGAACAGGGCGGAATCGCCATCAGCTGCCGGTTAGCCAGCGTTTGCGGATCGGCGCTAAACAGATAACGGTGCGGGTCGTTTTCCTGATGCGCCACATAGTAAAGCGCAGAGCCGTCCGGCACCCAGAATTCGTGGGTAAAACTCTCCCCCGGCTGATGCTGGCGCACTTTACGCATCTGCGTGCCGTCGTCGTTAATCAGCCACATGCGCGCGTCGATAGCGTCACGCGGGCCTTCATGACAGAAGGCGACGGTGCTGTCATCAAACGGACGATAGATCGGGTGGCCCAGCCAGCGCTTTTCCTGCAACAGGGTACGCTGCTCGCCGGTGACCAAATCGATGCTGATTAACCGGCATTCCGGGTTGGTGAAGTAGAAATCGCGGAATTTACGCCAGTCGGTCAGCGGCTGCCAGTCGCTGGCCTTAATCTCTATGCCCACCAGCCTGGTGCAGTCGCTGTTGGCCACCCAGGTACCGTACGCTACCCACTCAGCATCCACTTCATACACCACGCGTTCTTCAAAGCTGTGCAGGCAAACCTGACGGAGCTGGCGCTGGTTCTTCACATACCACAGGCTCCGATCGTCCGCCGACAGAAAGCCGCCGAAGGTATTATCGCCCGCGCCTTCGGTAAGCTGCGTGGCCTGCCGGCTATTGAGATCCAACAGATAATAGTTCCAGTGCCCCTCGAACGCGCCGCCAAAAATCAGCTTTTGCCCGTCGCGGGTAAAGCACTTCTGATAAAAGTAGTTACGGTGACAAATAATGTGGGGAGGCGTCATCCGGATCACCTCGTGACCGGTCTCGCTGTCCGTCTGACGATCGAAATCCAGCGGGATGATTTTGCCTTTCATATCGCATACTCCATATAAAAAAATACCCCGCCACAGCTGGCGGGGTAGGTTCTGACAGAGGGATTAGCGCATGGCGCGACGCAGTATGCGCTCGGCCTGACGCTGGAAGTCAGCAGCGGCTTCTTCTACCGTTTTCTGCCCGTAGTCGATGTACTGCAGCGCGGTACCAAACTGGGCGACAATCTGCGGATCGTCAAAGTAAGGCGATACGGCGAGTTTGGTCGGCAGGGACTGGGCTAAACGCAGGCCCGCTACCGCCGGATCGCTCTCGCTGACGGCGCCCGTTTCGGTCAGGTAGCCCCTGGCCGCCTTGCTCAGCGGTACGCCGCGCTCCAGACCCAGCGCTTCCACGCCATCTTTGTTGTTAAGCAGGAAGTTGAGCAGTTTCGCGGCCGCTTCCGGCTGCTTAGTGGATTTACCGATAGAGAGCATCAGCGCAGGCTTGAAGAACAGCCCGGCATCCGTCGCGCCATCCAGCATCGGATAGCTACCCAGCTCCAGTTTGGCCGGCGGCTTCAGGTTATCGGAATATTTCTTGATGGTGGAGTTCCACATATAGGTGCCGCCCCACTCGCCCTGAATCCACGGCTTCATCTCATACATGTTGCTCTTGCCAAATGAGGCATAATATTTGGTGTCCGGCATCACGTGGCTGTCGATCAGCTTTTTATACATCTGGAAGAATTCAACCCACTGCTCTTTGCTGTAGCTGAATTTCTTCGCCTGTTCGTCAATGGCCGGAATATTATATTTCTGCACCATATAGGAGTTCAGCAGCGCCAGAGTATCCTGGTGCTCCAGCACTACCGGGTAATACTGCTTGCCGAGCTTGCTTTCAAACGTTTTGCCGGCCTCCATCAGCGCTTCCCAGGTTTGCGGATATTCAACGCCAGCCTTTTTCCAGACTTCATCGTTGAAGTAGAACACGCGCGCGGTGACGGAAACGGGGATACCGTTCAGTTTGCCGTTAACCGTGGTGGTCTGCAGCTCGGTCGCATCGAACTGGCTTAAATCGATCACGTCTTTCATTTTGTTCAGATCGTAAAAGCCGTCGCCGTTTTTAGAGAAGATCGGCAGCCAGTTCCAGTTGGTTTGCATTACGTCCGGCTCAGTCCCGCCGGCGATCTGAGTAGTCAGACGGGAAAGGTGACCATCCCAGCCGGTATATTCGGCCTTCACGTTGATATCCGGGTTCTGTTTGTGGAACTCTTCAATCGCTTTCAGCGTGACCTGATGGCGGCTGTTGCCGCCCCACCATGACATGCGTAAATCAACATTCTTTGCCATAGACGGCAGCGCGGTAAGTCCCAAAGTGGCGGAGATTGCGGCGCTTAAAAGCACTTTTTTCATAATAATACTCCAGTAGGTTACAGAGAGATGTTCTGCTCGGTTTTCGCGTCAAAGATATGACATTTATTCATATCAAATCTGAAATAGACCCGACGATTAAGCCCTTTAGCAATCATAGGCTTAGCTTCATCTGACGGAATTCGCGCCGTCAGTTCATAGTCCGCCACTTTCAGGTAGATAAAGAACTCATGGCCCATGTTTTCCACGCGGACCATCTCGCCGCTGCAGCCGCCTTCAGCAAAAGGCTCATCCGCTACCGAAACGAATTCCGGGCGCACGCCGTAAAATACGTCCTGTCCTTTATGATCGAGCACTTTCTCCTGCTTGCTGGCTGACAGCGGCATCGTTTCGTTGCCGATAGTCAGATGCAGACGCCCGTCATGCTCCACCAGTTTTGAGGTGCGGATGTTCATTTCCGGCGCGCCGATAAAGCCCGCCACGAACATATTTTTCGGCTTGTGATACAGATTGTCCGGGGTATCCACCTGCATGATGTGGCCCAGCTTCATTACGCAGATTCTGTCGCCCATGGTCATCGCTTCGGTCTGATCGTGGGTAACATAAACGGTGGTCGCAGGCTTACCGGATTTCTTCAGCTGCTTATGCAGATCGGAGATGCGGATACGCATCGAGGCGCGCAGTTTGGCGTCAAGGTTAGAGAGCGGTTCGTCGAACAGGAACACGTCCGGTTTCTTCACGATGGCGCGGCCTACCGCGACGCGCTGCGCCTGACCGCCGGAGAGCTGGCGCGGCAGACGATCCATCAGCTCTTCCAGCTCAAGGATTTTGGCCGCTTCGTTAACCTGCTGTTCAATCTGATCTTTCGGCAGCTTGCTCAGCTTGAGGCCGAAGGCCAGGTTTTCCCGTACGGTCATATGCGGGTAGAGCGCATAGTTCTGGAACACCATCGCAATGCCGCGCTCTTTCGGCGCCAGGTTGTTAACGATCTTATCGCCGATGCGTACTTCACCGCCGCTGATGGTTTCCAGACCGGCCAGCATACGCAGAGTGGTGGATTTGGCGCAGCCGGACGGGCCGACGATGACCATAAACTCACCTTCTGCGATTTTCAGGTCGATACCATGTACCGCTTTGAAGCCGTTGGAGTAAACTTTTTCCAGTTTGTTGAAAATAACTTCAGCCATGATATTTCCCTCTTAACCTTTAATTCCGCTGCTGGTAACGCCCTGTACGAAGTGACGCTGCGCCAGGAAGAACACGATGATGGATGGCAGAATGGAGATGCTCGCCATTGCCAGAATTTCGTTCCACGGCGCACCTTCGGTGACGTCGATGGACATTTTAAGAGCCAGTGCAATCGGGTACTTATCCACGCTGTAGACATAGATCAGCGGGCCGATAAAGTCGTTCATTGACCACATGAACTGGAACAGCGCGACAGAGATGATGGCTGGTTTCAGAATCGGCACCACCACGTACCAGAGCACCTGAAAAGAGTTACAGCCGTCAATCTGCGCCGCCTCTTCCATATCACGCGGTACGCCGCGCAGGAACTGGATCAGCATGAAGACGAAGAACCCTTGCGTGGCGAAGGCCAGCGGCAGATAGAGCGGCAGATAGCTGTCCAGCATGCCCATTTCACGGAACATCAGGTACTGAGGAATCAGCAGTACGGTGCTCGGCAGCAGCATGGTGGTGATCAGCGTCGCGAACCAGAATTTCTTCCACGGAATCTCGAAGCGGGCGAAGCCGTACGCCACGATGGTGGAGGAGATAATGGTCAGGATCACTTTGGGAATCACATACTTGAAGGTATTCAGCATGTAATGCCCGAAGTTGTATTCGGTGCCGGTTTTCCAGCCGTTAATAAACCCTTCCCAGGTAGCGTGGGCCGGCCACAGGCTCATGGTGGAGAAGATCTCATGGTTCGGCTTGAACGATGCCGAGAACATCCATGCCAGCGGGTAAAGCATCAGCAGACCGACGATCAACAGCACGATGTAACGAATGGTCCGGCTAATTTTTTCACGACGCATGGTACGGGCAACTTCACGTTCCGCTACTTCCATTGCTGTCGACAGTTGACTTTGCTGGATATCAGCCATTTTTGCCTCCCTTATCTGCGGAGTAGAACACCCAGTATTTCGATGATTTAAAGGAAATAGCGGCAAACACGGCGACAACCAGGAACAACACCCAGGCCAGCGCAGCGCCGTAGCCCATGTCGAAGTACTTGAACGCGGTATCGTAGATGTAGAGCGAGAACAGGTAAGTTGAGTAAGTCGGGCCGCCGCCGGTAATGACGTACGGACCGGTAAACTCCTGGAACGCCTGGGTGGTCTGCATAATAAAGTTGAAGAAGATCACCGGCGTAATCAGCGGTACGGTCACTTTCAGGAACATCTGCCACTTAGAGGCGCCGTCAATCATTGCCGCTTCATACTGAGACTGCGGCACGTTTTGCAGCGCGGCGAGGAAGATCACCATCGCAGAGCCAAACTGCCATACGCGCAGCAGGGTAACGGACATCAGCGCCAGCGACGGCTCGCCCAGCCAGTTGACCGGATCAAAACCCAGCACGCCGATAAAGTTGTTCAGCAAACCATCGATAGCAAACAGCGCACGCCACAGCACGGCGATAGCTACAGAGCTGCCGAGGATGGAAGGAATGTAGTAAGCGGTACGGAAAAAGCCGATGCCGCGCAGTTTAAAGTTCAGGACGAAAGCAATACCCAGCGCGAAGGCCAGCTTCAGCGGAATCGTCAGGAATACATAGGCAAAGGTTACGCCCATCGATTTCCAGAAGAGCGCATCTTCGGCCAGCATGTAGCGATAGTTTTCAATGCCGTTAAATTGCGGCGGACTCATCAGATCGTAATCAGTAAAACTGAGGAAGAACGATGAAACGAAAGGGAAAGCCGTAAAGAGAATCAACCCAATAATATAGGGTGATATCCAGGCTAGCCCCAGGAGTTTGTTTTCATTCATACATACCTACCTGGCAAACAAGTTTGTTAATGGATTCGGTAATGAAGCAGCTCCGTACGGTCACAGCGGAGAGCTACGGTATCTGGTGGCGGCTTGCCATGCGGCGATTCCCCATAACGTGTTGAAACAAAAAGCGAAATGATGCGGATCCCATCTAACTCAGATTCCGTTTCATATTTTTTGTCGCTTTGGCATTAATTTATAAAACGTCGTTTTAATTTTATTTTATTGCTATTTGTTTCCACGTCATTCAAATCATGACAGAAGTGTGATCCACGTCGAAACGCTGTTTCAAAAATATGAGGGGGGCGGCATTTTTGCTACCGGACTATTGAGTCCGGCGCAAAAAGCGAGGCAATAAAAAAGTGTTTCCCCGCGCTGAGAGCGCCGGATTTATTGCTGCCGAACGTCGCTTCTATTAACAGAAAGATAAAAAAAATGCCCCATCGGACAAAACTTATGCCGGTAAATGCGCATCGACGCCGGTTATTTAGCCGTACCGGCTGGCAGTGTTTGCTGATGTAGACCGCAGCGGTAAATTTATCGCCGGAAATAATAGCGTTAATGGCATCGTTTTCCCTGATAGATAAAACCCTGCCGGGAATCCGCTTCAGTAAAATTGCTCATCGCCAGGCGGGGCGACTGAAGATTAATAGTTTACCATAATGAATCTATGACCTGCTGCCCGACAAACAGTAAAGCCGGGCTTATAACAACAGGCGGTTGAACCTGCCAGCAAGTTTAACGGTAGTTTATTTATCCCCCGATAGCTATGGCATGGATCACTAACCAGGACAATCCTTACATCAAACTAAAAAAGCTTTCGACTTAATCAGCAAACAGAATAAAGAAATCCAGTTAACCTTATGATTTAAAAGAAAATATTTGGATAAGACTATCTTTATGGCGGGCACATAACTTATTTAAACGGCGAAATAAAAATTTGAGATCTGCAACTCAAAACAGCATTTCATTTTGTGTAAAATTCCTTTCCAAGATTTACAGAGCGAAAACTTTACCATAAACCAGGGTGACAATACCTAATGGGAAGGTTCCAGCATAATAACGCTACAGGGTTCAGATAACCAGCCTTACTGCTGCTGCGCAGCGCGCCGCCAGCCGTAACCAGAAAAGTTATTACTGTCTGCCTGATAAGCAAACGGCGGCAGCCTGCCCGGCGTTATTCGGTTCCTTAAAAGAAATTAAAAATCAGTTCTTATTTTTATAAACAAATAAACATTCTCTGCAGCAAAGCCGGGAAAACATTTTACACTTGAACTCTATAATAAGAGGTTTATATGTTGCGCTCACTGTTATTGATTACTATCCCTGTAATGAGTTTTGCCGCGCAGGCGGTTACGATTGATTACCGTCATGAAATGAATGACAGCGGAGGTAATAATCATAAAGACAGACTGTTGTTGTCTCACCGTTTCGCCAATGGATTCGGACTTTCACTGGAAGGGAAATGGAAAGGCACGCAGAACAAAGATAAAGCCTATCATGAAACCGCCAGTAACGGCACCGAAGTGGTTGCCAGCTACGTTCATAAGATCGATCCCACTTTCCAGATCGAGCCGGGCTTCTCGCTGGGCAGCGGCTCTTCATCCAATAACTATCGCCCTTATCTGCGTGGTAAAGCGAATATTACCAGCGATTTCAGCACCTCGCTGCGCTACCGCCCTTACTATAAGCGCAACACCGCTAACATCGGCACTAAAAAGGATACTACCGAGAAAGGTTATAACCTGACCATGGTTTTATCCTATAAATTCCTGCAAAACTATCAGCTTGATTATGAAATTGATTATAAAAAAGCAACCTCTGACGGCGTGATCATTGCCAACAATAAGAACGAAGACTGGACCCACGATTTCAAATTAACCTATAAGCTCGATAAAAACTGGGCGCCTTATGCGGCCATCGGTAACGTTTCAGGTAACAAGCTGACCGATGAAAGGCAGACCCGCTACCGCGTCGGCGTGAAATACTCTTTCTAATCAACCACCTGTCAAAAAGCTGAGCGTAAAAAACGGCTCGGCTTTTCCTGTTACGTATGAGGTAAATGATGAAACTATCTGGTTTAGCGGTGATAGTGAGTTTATTTAGCATCTTCCCGCACTATTCACAGGCACAGGAGAGTTTGCGCCTTAACAGCGTTAAGGAATTCGCAGACGCGGTAATCAGTAAAGGAAAAAGTAACGTCCATCCGCAGGCTCCGCTGCTTGCCGATGGCATCGATCCACGAACCGGCAAGCAGATGGAGTGGATTTTTCCTGACGGCAAAGTCGCGGTACTGTCAAATTTCTCTGCGCAGCAAAACTTTATGCGCGTGCTGGTAGGTTTAAGCAACCTGACCGGCGATGAAAAATATAAACAGCTGGCCGAAGATAACGTTCGCTACTATTTCAATCACTACCAGGATGAAAGCGGCCTGTTGTTATGGGGCGGCCACCGGTTCGTCGATCTGAATACGCTGCAGCCGGAAGGCCCCAGCGAAAAAGAGCAGGTTCATGAGCTAAAAAACGCTTATCCCTGGTACGATCTGATGTTCTCAGTGGATAAGCAGGCCACGGTGAAATTTATCCGCGCGTTCTGGAATGCGCACGTTTACGACTGGAAAATTCTTGAAACCAGCCGCCACGGCGAATATGGCAAAGCGCAAGGGAAGCTGTGGGACAACGCATTTGAGCAACAGCCGCCGTTTTTCGCGACGAAAGGGCTGAGCTTCCTTAACGCCGGCAATGACCTGATCTATTCCGCCTCGATGTTATATAAGTACAACCATGAAGACGGGGCGCTGGTTTGGGCTAAACGCCTTGCGGAACAGTATGTTCTGCCAAGAGATAAGAAAACCGGCCTCGGCGTTTACCAGTTTACCCAGGCGCTGAAACGGGCTGAAACCACCGACGACGGCGATACCCATTCAAAATATGGCGATCGCGCCCAGCGACAGTTCGGCCCTGAATTCGGCCCTGACGCGCTGGAAGGCAATATGATGCTGAAAGGCAGAACGAGTACGCTGTACTCGGAAAATGCCCTGATGCAGCTGGCGCTGGCTAAATCGCTGGGTAAAGATGGGGAAGACATTAAAAAATGGACGCTTGATGGTTTGATCGCCTTTGCCAACTGGGCATACGATGAAGACAGCAATACGTTCCGTCCTATGCTGGCCAACGGCAGCGATCTTTCCGGCTATGTCCTGAAACGCGACGGCTACTATGGCAAAAAAGGGAAAGTGCTGACGCCCTACCCCGCCGGCAATGAGTTTCTGCTCTCCTACGCCAGGGCCTGGACGCTTGATGCTAACCCGCAGCTGTGGAAGGTGGCGCGCGGTATCGCCAAAGGACAGGATCTTGGTGATATCGGCGAACCCGGCGGCGCCAACAGCAAGCTGAACATGGCGACCAGTAATAAAGAGCCCTATGCGATTTTTGCGCTGATTGACCTCTGGCAATCAAGCGGTCAGAAAGGCTATCTGGAACTGGCGGATAAAATCGCTCAGAACATCATCTCAACCCAGCGCATTAACGGTTTCTTTATCGACGATCCGCAATATATCTATGCCAATATCGATCATATTGCGCCATATGCGCTGCTGGCGCTTGAAGCCGCCTGGCAGAACAAGCCCGATGCCGTGGCGCCCTTCCTTAACGGCGCCGGCTTTACGGAAGGCGCCTATCGTCTGCAGGATGGCAGCATTCGCTATTCCACCCGCGATGATGAGCTGTTCAAATTAAAGCCTGGCGAAATGCTTAAGCCTAACGGTAAACGTTAATTTTTCGCAGCAAAAAGGCAGGATGATCGCATCCTGCCTTTTTTATATGCGCGGTTAACAGAAGCGCCTGCCCTGGATGATTTCCACACGTTACCCGCTGCCGGCGAAAATGCGCTTCTTCGCTTATTTCCACGCATTATCCGCTGCCGGCGGGGCGCGCTTCTTCGCTTATTTCCACGCATTATCCGCTGCCGGCGGGGCGCGCTTCTTCGCTTATTTCCACGCATTATCCGCTGCCGGCGGGGCGCGCTTCTTCGCTTATTTCCACGCGTTATCCGCTGCCGGCGAGAGAGCGCTTCTTCGCTCAGGTAGCGCTATTCAGCGCGCCGCTACTGTACAGCACGCACAGCTCCTGAATGCTTTTTGTCCCGGTTCGCTTCATTAATCCGCTGCGCTGCACGCTTACGGTGCTGGGACTGACGCTACGCATGCTGGCAATCTCATCAATGGAATAGCCGCGTAGCGTTAAGCGCATTATCTGCTGTTCTGCGCGAGTAAACTTAAACAGATTCTGCGTATCGCTTACCGCTGCGTTTTGCGCCTGCAGCGTCTCCATTACCGTCAGCGCCTGGCGCAGCTCGCTAACCGCTAACCGTTCGGAGAGGCACAGTATGGTCAGATCGGGATACAGGCGCTTCAGGATAGAGAAGTAACGATCCGGAGAGATAAAAATGGCGTAGTTATGAGGAGGATGCTGCGTCAGGTATGAAAACATCTCCGCAAGGTCCATTCCGGCGGTCACGTAAATACACAGATTTAACG
Source organism: Mixta tenebrionis (assembly GCF_006517625.1). Classification (GTDB taxonomy): domain Bacteria; phylum Pseudomonadota; class Gammaproteobacteria; order Enterobacterales; family Enterobacteriaceae; genus Mixta; species Mixta tenebrionis. Next base: position 138,134 of record NZ_VHQI01000008.1, read on the forward strand.
GCGGAGAATAGCTACGGTGACGCTTCGCTATCTCGCGCATTATCGCTTTCACTCCACAAATGTAAAAAGAGTCCTTCCCAAAGACATTCATACATTCTCCCAGAGATAAAGGCTTTTTTCTTTTTAGTTTTCAGAAGCAAAGATACGCACCGCTCCTTTTTAAAATAATTTCATTAATTTATCAAAACATCGTTTCATAATGTGTGATGATTGACACATTTTGTGACAGGTAAGACCGGCTCGTTGGCAAACGAAAGGTACGTCGATTGAATTTCAGCTGTGATTTTTCTTAAAAAATTAAAATAACATCCTGATTGTATTTACGGCTTCTGCTTATTTACAAAAAAACAGACAAGTAATCATGCTAACTGGAGCCATGCTATTAATTGAATAAATCTTTATACGAAACCAAAAACAGATTCATCTGTAACCACTATTTTCAATTCCATCTTAGATTGCGCTATCCGGGCGGATAATTTGATCTATAAGATGCTATCGGCGCGCCGGCATTGTCCGGAGACGCAAACAATATCAACGCCGAAATCTGCCGTTAACGCAGTAAGCCGCGAAAGTTATGACATTCTGAATGGCAAAAACATAATCCGCCCCGATCCTGCTGGCGTTAGCCAGCTTATGCTCATCGGGATCAAAGGCGAATATTTCCCCGGCGTTACATAGCGTCGACTGCTGTATGGTGGGAAACAGCAGGCGGCAGACGGCAGACGGCAGACGGCAGACGGCAGACGGCAGGAAACAACAATACCGGGCTATATCATTAACATTGATTGCTGCGCCATATCTTTTAGCGACTGAGCAAATACGCCCTGCGCAACATCTCAGGGCGTATAAGCCTGTAAATTATACCGCTGTGCCTGCTGGTTGTTGTGCAGGGCTACTGGTAAATTTCGCCAGCAGCATACAGCTGATAACGCAAATGATAATTGAGGCATATCCTCCGCCAAAGGGTAAGACAGTAAAGACGCCCATTACCGCCAACGCTTTGACAATAAAAATTACCGGCAGCGAGCTAAGCGATAATTTCATCGGACTGCTGAGAAGCCGTTCCATAAACAACGCGCCAAACAGTGACGGCAGCAGGAAACGCAGCGCATCCAGTACCACTTGCGGTAAAAACTCCATAATCACCTGCCCGGCAACCGCCAGCAACGTCATCAAGCTTAAGCTGATAAAAGTCGAAACGGCAATACCGATCGCGGAAATAACCGTACCTTCCTGCGTGCCCAGCTGATAACCGGAGGCGTTAAGCGCCTGGGTGGAAGCCGGAACACGCACCTCTTTTGTATTACCCGCCATATACGACAGATACATACCCGGCGTACCAAAAATAGATTGCAGGGATATAGGGTCAACAACATACCAGGGTAATAGTATGGAAAGCATTGAAACCATTCCCGTAAAGATACTGTTAGTTGTTGGCTGGGCATCGAAATAGAACAGCAGAACCAGCACGGGTAAATAAGCAACCAGCAGAACTAAACGCGTACACCACTTTCCGCGGTTTACGATATAGGGAATATAGTCTTCTTTGAATATAGTATCCGTTGTTTGTTCCATAATGACTCCTTATTTAACCAGTACAGATGCGCCCATGCCAATCACCATACAAATAGTTAACCCCCACTCTTTCAGCCACTGTACGCCCGCTTTGCGGTTATACAGAACAATCGCCGCCATCGAAGCCGCAGCAGCAAGTATGGCGATGGTATTTGCGCCTAACGGACAGGCGAAGTTCATTGTTAAGGCGCCAAAACTACCAATCATCGCGCCACTGCCGATTATCGGGATCAGGTGTATATTGCCTCCCGACATAAAGTGATTAACTTTATCCATTCGGTCAGCAAAAAAAGAAACAAACAGCAGAAAAGGCAGCCCGCAGGTGGTCATTACTATCGCGGCAGCGCACAGATAATCAACCGTCAGGGCATCCTGGCCAAGCTTAATTCCCATTCCATCAGCGGTAAAGGCGGCCTCCATCAGCGCATCAGCGACGGAGCCGATAAAATCAACGCGCATCCAGGCCATTGGCGCGCCAACGTAGAGCATCAGGGTAAGTATGCCGGAAAGCATCATAAAACAGGGGCCGATGGAGGCAATAGATGCCCCCCGGATAGCGCTACGTACTGCCGTAGCGGGAATACCGATTTCGGCCGCTGTTTTCACGCTCTTACGAAAAAATAACCATGCCTGCAGGAAAACAAAACATAGCGCAGGCGCTGCCGCCGCCCATAATAGCGGGCTGTTCGCAACCTCATAATATTGCTCATTCATCAGCAGCCCCCTTTTCTTTCTCTAATTTAAAGCAGAACGTGCACTTATTATCCGTAAAAAAGTGTTTATCATGCCTGCATTTAAGGTCTGGATTGTAACCATAAGCAATAGCCGGATCGATCATCTCGCAATATAAGATGCCATATTGCTCCATACCCATTTTTTGAAACTCACTGGCGAATACGCAGCGTGAAAACACCTGCTCAACATAGCCTTCATAATAGCTATCAGTGCTTTCAAACTCATCGCTGCGATCCATATCATAACTAATAAGATAATTATCACTGTCATTAGGTTTGCCACGGGCAAAAGCGCGTTTAGCGATCCCTTTCCCCCGTTCTACGCCAAAGTTCCATACGCCGCGCTTAATGGCCTCGGCGCCCTTATCGCCAAATTCATCAACCGCCTCTTTTGCCAGGTGGGCAAACATTCTGGCGAACATCTGATACATAGAAACCGGCTGTAAGTCATCGGCAATTTTATTACTAACCTTATTATTATCGTTCATCGCTATCTTCCTGTAGTTAAGGGTATGGTTTTAAAGACGATCTATTTTTTGTATGGCCTTATAAAGTACATCCGTTCCTTTAGCCATAAATTCCCAGGGGACGCACTCGGCAGGGTTATGCGTAATGCCTTTTACGCAGGGAACAAATAGCATTGCGGAATGACAGATATCAGCCATGCTCATGGCATCATGACCTGCGCCGCTGTTCATCGGGCGGTATGTCAGATTAAGTTCCTCACAGGCGGCTTTAATAATATCTTTAAGCCTGCCATTCATCGCCACCGCTGGTTTAAAGGAGGTTTGCCCGGCGTCAATGCAAACAGAATATTGTTTAGCCACCGCGCGGCTTTCACGTTCTGCGTAGCCTGTAATATCGTCTACTACGGCGGCGCTGCCTGAGCGAATATCGACGGTAAAACGGCAGGCGCCTGGAATAGTATTGGCGGATCCCGGCTCAAGATGAAACTTGCCGATAGTCAGCGTTGCAGTTTCCGGATAATGCTCGATAACATATTGCGTTAACCGCGTCGCCAGTAAATTACCTGCCGCGCCCGCATCCTGGCGCATTAGCATCGGAACGGTTCCCGCATGTCCGGCGACGCCCTGCACGCTAACCGCCATCTGACCAATAGCGACGATGCTATCCACAATACCTATATCCGTTTGGGTATTTTCCAGCAGCGGGCCCTGCTCATCGTGCAGTTCAATAAAAGCCTTAATGCTGCCGGGCAACCTTCGTGCCGGCACCACAGGCCGATCGCCGGCATAGGCCCGCCAGCGATCGCGTAGTGTTTCACCGCTGTCATTGCTGATTCTGTCGCGATCCTCATCGCACAATTCGCCGCTGATAAAGCGGCTGCCCAGCAGCACCCTGCCAAACTGCGTACCTTCTTCTTCAATAAAGGCTGCGACTTCATAGGTATGTTGCAGCTGAATGCCCTTCTCCTGCAGCATTCTGGCGACCTCCAGCGCGGCCACCACGCCGGCAATACCATCAAATGCGCCAGCATTGCGCACGCTATCCAGATGAGAACCGCTAATAATTGACGGCAGCTGAGAATTGCTGCCCTGCAGGCGGCCATACAGATTGCCGATATCATCTTCATAAACCTGCAGGCCCGCTTCATGCATCTCTTTTTTTATATATTCTACCCCCGCTCTGTATTCAGGAGTAAAACCGATGCGCGTAACGCCGCCATTACATGGCTCACTAATGGCTTTGAGATCCTCAATATTTTTTTGTAGCCTTTCGATATTAGCCATTATTTTCCCTCTCCCTTGAGCGCAATATTTAAAATAATTTAATCAGCCATCTTCTCGTCATTACCGGCCAGCTAACCCATCGGCAACGCGCTATTAACCCATCGCTGGTTGATGCTGCCGTTATCCACCGATATGGGCTTAACCTGTACGCAGAGATATATGCGCTATCAACGCAGATAACGCCGTTAACCGCGCAGGATGCCAGGGGTTAAATGCCATAGCGTTATTCGCTTTATTTATCTGCCAGCGATGGGTTGATAAATATTATTTCCGGTAAATAAAACCGGATGACTGGCCAATAATATAATCAGCAATTTATAGAAATTTTTGGTTATTTTATGACTATTTTTTACAGTAAAGAGAAATATCTTCCAATGATAAATGATTATCATTAGCACGCATAAATGTAAGCATTTGAAAATGAATAAAAAATCAAAAAATGAAATGACAAAAATCACACTATGTCAGAAAAATTTTCTGCCTTTTTGCAGCCCAGGAATTTTCTTGCCGGCTTCAGGCTGGCGACAGCGGCCTCCTCACCGACGCTCATACTTCTTCCCGATCTTTTTTATAGGGGGAAACAGCGCATCAGGCCCCCTAAGCATCAAACCGCTGTCACGGGCGCTGCGTCAGGCTATCTACCTGACGTAAACGCCGGCCGGGCGCCCTCTATAAATGAGAAATATGGATATTATCTGTGCGCTCCCGCTGACGAAATTCGCAGGAAGAAACGCCGATCGAGCGATGAGAACCACGGGAAAAGGGGAATTGATCGGGATAGCCCCGGCACCGCAATGCGTCCAATGCTGTCATCCGTCTCCACCAGCATGCGGCGCGTCTGCGAGAGGCGGTAATTTGTTACCGTTTCAGCGGGCGCTGATTAAAAGTGAAATGTAATAAGTGAAACGGCTGGGCAAGAAGGCCCTTCAGAACAGCGATAACAGGCGTTAATATAAGCAGCACGCAGCAATACCGCCGACCGGCATGGATAATCGACTCACAGCATTAATAAACATGCCTGCCGGCAGGCGACTCTGTCAGTTAAATTTGTGCCAGACCGCCGTCAACATATATTTCGGATGCGTTAATAAAACCTGCATCATCAGACGCGAGGAAGGCGACGGTTTTGCCAATTTCTTCTGGTTCGCCAAGGCGCCCCAGCGGCACCCCGGCGGCAAGCGAATCAAACAGCCCCTGTCGCTGCTCTTCCGGCACAAGCCCGCCAAGGCCGGCGGTACGGATCGGACCTGGGCTCACCACATTAACGCGGATACCGCGATCTTTCAGATCAAGCGCCCAGGAGCGCGCCAGGTTACGCACTGCGGCTTTACTTGCGCTGTAAACGCTAAAGTTGGCCGTGCCTTTCACCGCAGCCGTTGAGCCGGTAAGAATCACCGAGGCGTTATCGGTCAGCAGCGGCAGCGCCTTCTGTACGGTAAACAGCACGCCGCGCACGTTTGTACCGAAAATACGATCGAAGTGCTCTTCGGTTATGGCGCCCAGCGGCAACATATCGCCGCCGCCGGAATTGGCGAACAGCACATCCAGCCTTCCTGATTCGCTGGCGATCGTCGCAAAAACATTATCGAGATCGCTTAACACCGAGGCATCGGCGCGGATGCCCGTTGCCGCCGGCCCGATTAAGGCTACCGCCGCATCCAGCTCCTGCTGGCGGCGGCCGGTGATGTACACTTTCGCGCCCCGCCTCGCCAGCTCCTGTGCTGACGCAAGGCCAATACCTGAGCTGCCGCCCGTTACTAACGCTATTTTTTCCGCAAGATTTTTACTCATAGTGCATTTCCTTAATTAAAGTATGAATATGCCAGTTGAGTCATCGATTTACGGCGATAAGCAGGCCGCTGAGTTCAGTAAGCACTGTAGCGTTATTAATCAGTGCAGAAAAACGCAGGAATGTGAAAAACACTCTTCACCCGTGTGAATAATGGCGAACTGCTCTCAGGAAAAAGCGAATAATGGATCGATTTTCAGCTCTCAAGGTTTTTACGCGCGTTGTCGAAGCCAATAGTTTTACCCGTGCCGCTGACTCGCTGAACATGCCCAATGCCACCATCAGTAAGACGATTCAACAGCTGGAATCTCATCTGGGCGTTTGCCTGCTGCAGCGTACCACGCGACGTATCACCGTGACGCCTGAAGGGCGGGAGTACTATGAAAAAGCGCTGCGCATTCTTAAGGATCTGGAGGAAATCGACGCATCTTTTAAGAGCGTGCGCAATAAGCCCAAAGGCCATCTGCGTATCGCCATCGGCGGATCCACCGCGCGCGACGTTCTGATACCGCTGCTGGCTGATTTTATGACCAGCTATCCGGAGATCCGCATTGATCTGGCGGTAGCGGATAAGCCCGCAGACCTTATCAGCAGCAATATCGACTGCGCCGTCCGCGGAGGGTCGATGGATGACTCCACGCTGATAGCCCGTAAAATTGGCGAAGCGGCGCTGATTACCTGCGCCACGCCCGACTATCTCAGGCGCTACGGCATTCCCGCCACTCCTGACGAACTGCAGAACGGGCACCGTCTTATCAGCTATCTCTCCCCCGCCAGCGGAAGAGCTTTTCCGTTCCGGTTTGAGCACAACGGCATCGCTACTGAGATCAAAACGCAGCATCATCTGGGTATAAATGAGAGTAACGCGCATATTGCCGCAGGAGAGGCGGGCCTGGGCATTGTGCAGACTTTCACCTACTCGGTGAGAAATGAGCTGGCATCCGGGGCTTTAGTGGAAATACTGAGCAAATGGCGCCCGGCTTCCTATCCTTTTCACCTTATCTATGCGCAGAGCCGGCACGTTCCTCCCCGGCTGCGCGTATTTATTGAATGGCTTGCTGAGGCGTTTCCGGCGGCCGTAAAGGCGTGACTAAAGCGGCGCAGGCATCTCCCTACGCCCTTCAAGGTACTGAGCATGGTTGTATGTTCCACGCATCGCATTCTTATCAACGTGAGCCAGCTGCGTCTCAATCCACGCCGTATTGAACCCTTCCTCATGCAAAATCGTACTCATCGTGTGGCGGAAACCATGCCCCGTTACCTTCCCCGTATATCCAATCCGCTTGAACACCTGATTAATACTCGCTTCGCTCATCGTTTTGCGGGGATCATTCCTCCCAGGAAACACCAGAGGATATTGCCCACTCATCACTTTGAGCTGCTGTACGATTTCCAGCGCTTGTGTAGAAAGGGGGACAAGATGGGGCCGTTTCATCTTCATACGCTCGGCAGGTATTTCCCACACCGCTTTTTCAAGTTCAAACTCACTCCAGAAAGCACCCCGGAGCTCACCGGTGCGAACTCCCGTAAGGATCAGCAAACGTGCGGCAAGAACAACCAGCGGACTTCCTGTATAACCCGAGAGAGCTTTAAAGAAATCTGGCAACTCCTCAACAGTAAGGAAGGGATAATGCTTCGATTCATGCCCTGACATAGCGCTGGTTAGATCCGCTGCAGGATTGTATTCCGCACGGCCGGTAACTATGGCGTAACGAAAGACTTCACTACAGCGCTGGCGAACTTTTTTGGCCTTCTCTGTCGCGCCACGGCTTTCCATTCGACGCAGCACATTCAGCAGAACCAGCGGTTTAATTTCATTTACCGGCTGCTGGCCAATATAGGGAAAAATATCTTTATTGAATGCTTCGATGATATCGGAGGCATACCCTTCTGACCATCTGCTCACCTTCGTACCGTGCCACTCAAGCGCCACAGACTGGAAAGTATTATTGAGCTGCACATCGCGAACCAGCTTTTCTTCTTTCTTGGCAAAAGATGGATCGATACCCTCGGCCAGCTTTTTCTTGGCTTCATCACGTAGTGCCCTCGCTTGTGCGAGAGACACTGCTGGATAAACACCAAAAGCCATACGCTTCTCTTTTCCATTGAAGCGATATTTCATTCGCCAGTATCGAGAACCAGAGGGAACGACTTCAAGATACAAACCAGCACCATCTGCCAGCTTATAGGCTTTCTCTCTGGGTTTAGCTGCATCTACCTGTCGCGCATTTAGCTTCATTGGGGGCATCTCCCTGGACCGAACACAGAATGCCCCCACTTATGCCCCCAACTGTGACTTGATTCCGGTTGAGTCCAGTTGATAACAGGAGATAAAATACGGGCCAGAAACCGCAGTATACGGGCTTTAAGTTGATTTCGGTAGACTTGGGAAGAGTTTGAAATGGTGCCGATAATAGGAGTCGAACCTACGACCTTCGCATTACGAATGCGCTGCTCTACCAACTGAGCTATATCGGCGTTGAGGAGAGGTGCTACGGGCTGTAACGTTAAAAAAAAGCGGCGCCGGAGTCAAGAGGCGCCGTGTCGGATGCTGCTTTTGTCGCCAGATGGCGCTGATTAGCCCTACATCCTTATCGTATCATCGCCATAGCCGACCCATTTGTAGGTGGTCAGCGCTTCCAGGCCCATCGGGCCGCGGGCGTGCAGCTTCTGAGTGCTCACCGCCACCTCGGCGCCAAGGCCGAACTGGCCGCCGTCAGTGAAGCGCGTGCTGGCGTTCACATAAACCGCAGAAGAATCCACCTGCCGGATAAAACGCTCGGCGGCGCGCGTGTCGCGCGTCAGAATCGCGTCGGAGTGCTGGGTGCCATGCTCACGAATATGCGCAATCGCCTCATCCATATCACTGACGATACGCACATTTAAATCGAGCGACAGCCATTCATCGTTGTACTCTTCCCTCTTTACCGCCTCTACTTCTGCTGGCCCCTGCTGCAACAGCGGCAGCGAAAGCGCGTCAGCGTGCAGTTTGATGCCCTCCTGCGCCATACGCTGGCTCAGCGCGGGCAGGAAATCATCGGCAATGGCCTGGTTTACCAGCAGCGTTTCCACCGAGTTACAGGCGCTGGGACGCTGTTTCTTGGCGTTAACGATAACCTTAAGCGCCGCGTCCGCATCATAGCTGGCATCGATATAAATATGGCAGACGCCGATACCGCCGGTAATCACCGGAATGGTTGACTGCTCGCGGCACAGCTTGTGCAGCCCGGCGCCGCCGCGCGGGATCAGCATATCAACATAGCGATCCAGCTTCAGCAGCTGATTAACCAGCTCGCGATCCGGGCTTTCAATCGCCTGTACCGCGCCCGCCGGCAGGCCATGCTGTTGCAGCGCGGACTGAATCACGCGCACCGTCGCGCTATTGGTGCGCCAGGTCTCTTTGCCGCCGCGCAGGATCGCCGCATTGCCGGTTTTCAGGCAGAGCGAGGCGACATCTACCGTGACGTTCGGACGCGCTTCATAAATCACGCCCACTACGCCAAGCGGCACGCGGCGGCGCTCGATACGCAATCCGCTATCCAGCTGGCCGCCGTCGATCAGCTGCCCGACCGGATCGGCCAGACGGCATACCTGGCGCACGTCGTTGGCGATCTCCTGCAGACGCGTCGGATTAAGGGTAAGACGATCCAGCAGCGCTGCGCTCATGCCGTTACGGCGCGCATCCGCCAGATCCTGCTCATTTGCCGCCAGAATTGTCGCGCTCTGCGCGTCAAGCTGGTCAGCGATAGTCATCAGTACGCGGTTTTTCTCCGCGCTGGTCAGCGTGGCAAGCTGATAAGAGGCCGCCTTCGCCGCCTTGCCCATTTGTTCCAGCATCAGTGCCTCCTCAGCTGACAATCATATCGTCGCGATGCATCGCGACCGGTCCATATTCATATCCCAGGATATCACCGATCTCCTGGCTGTGATGGCCGGCAATCATGCGCAGCGCATCGCTGTTATAGCGTGAAACGCCGTGGGCGATGTCGCGCCCCTGCAGGCTGCGGATCCGAATCACTTCGCCACGAGAAAAGTTGCCGCTCACTTCGCGAATCCCTTTAGGCAGCAGCGAGCTGCCGCGTTCCAGCACCGCCGACAGCGCGCCGTCGTCAATCATGATTTCTCCGGCTGGCGGCGCGCCGAAAATCCAGCGCTTGCGCGTTTCCAGCGGCGTCTGCTGCGCGTGGAAACGGGTGCCGACCGGCCTGCCTTCAATCACGTCGCCAATCACGCCCGGACGGCTGCCCGCCGCGATAATCACCTCGATACCGGCGCGGCAGGCAACGTCCGCCGCCTGAAGTTTAGTGGTCATGCCGCCGGTGCCCAGCCCGGAAACGCTGTCTCCGGCGATGGTGCGCAGCGCATCGTCGATGCCGTGCACGTCGCTGATCAGCTCCGCCTGCGGATTGCTGCGCGGATCGGCGGTAAATAACCCCTGCTGATCGGTCAGCAGCAGCAGCTTATCGGCGCCCGCCAGCATCGCCGCCAGCGCCGACAGATTATCGTTATCGCCCACCTTAATCTCTGCGGTAGCTACCGCATCGTTCTCATTTATCACCGGCACGATATTGTTATCCAGCAGCGCGCGCAGCGTATCGCGTGCATTGAGGAAGCGCTCGCGATCTTCCATATCCGCCCGCGTCAGCAGCATCTGCCCGATATGAATGCCATAGATGGAGAACAGCTGTTCCCACAGCTGGATCAGACGGCTCTGCCCCACCGCAGCCAGCAGCTGCTTTGAGGCGATGGTAGGCGGCAATTCCGGGTAGCCCAGGTGTTCGCGCCCGGCGGCCATCGCGCCGGAAGTGACGATCACAATGCGATGGCCCGCCGCGTGCTGCTGTGCGCACTGACGAACTAACTCTACGATATGTGCCCGATTTAACCGACGCGATCCGCCGGTCAGCACGCTGGTTCCCAGTTTGACCACTAAGGTCTGACTGCCGCTCATGTTTTCCTGCCGTAATAAAAATGTCTGTGAAGGGACGTTTTATCAGGAGTGGCGCAGGAAGCCAACAGCCGCCGAGGGAAAAGCGCAGAAAATGCGCGACAGCGGCCCAGAGCAAAAGTTCGCCCTTCACGGGAAAGGCGAAAAAGCTTCATAAAACATTCACACGATCCCGGTAAAAACGTTTCTGTTTTTTACAAAATGCTTCACAAACGCGGTTATTTTTACTCATCGGGATGGCGAATAAATGAAAAAGAACGCACTGGCACTGTTAGTTTCCGCACTGGCGCTGAACTCCGCCGCACAGGCAGCCGAGGTATACAATAAAGATGGCAACAAGCTGGATTTCTACGGCAAAGTGAAAGCCATGCGTTATATCAGCGACGCGGAAACCAACCCCGGCAACAATGCTGATAAATCCTACGTGCGTATCGGCTTTAAAGGCCAGACGCAGATTAACGAACTGATGACCGGCTACGGCCAGTGGGAATATCAGTACAACCTCAATAACCCGGAAAGCGACTCAAACGCAGGCAACAAGACCCGTCTCGGCTTTGCCGGAATTAAGGTGGGCGACTACGGCTCGATCGATTATGGCCGCAACTATGGCCTGATTTACGATGTGGAAGCGATCACCGATATGATGCCGGAGTTCGGCGCCACCGCCTACACCTCCGCCGACGTCTATATGCTGACGCGCACCAACGGCGTGGCAACCTGGCGCAACAGCAACTTCTTCGGACTGGTGGACGGGCTGGATTTCGCGCTGCAATATCAGGGTAAAAACGAAAGCTCCACACGCAACGACGGCGTTTCCAACGGCGACGGCATGGCGGCGTCCCTCTCCTATACCCTTATCGAGGGCCTGAGCGTTAAGGGCGCGGTATCCTCTTCTAACCGCACGCTGGATCAGAAAAACAGCGCCTTCGGCGGCGGTGAGAAAGCAGAAGCCTGGGCTACCGGCATTAAGTATGACAACCGCGGCGTCTATCTGGCGGCCACCTACGCCGAAACGCGCAATATGAACCCGATCGGCGGCACCGCGCAGGTTGGCGGCAATGATGTTGTCGTAAGCGGTTACGCTAACCGTCTGCAAAATATCGAGCTGGTGGCGCAGTATCAGTTTGATTTCGGCCTGCGTCCGTCGCTGGCTTACGTACAGACCAAAGTGAAGGATATTGAAGGCGGCGTGGGCGATGCGGATTACTACAAATTTGCTGATGTAGGCGCGACATATTACTTCAACAAAAACATGTCGGCCTTCGTTGATTACAAAATCAACCTGCTGGATGACAACAACACGCTGCATCGCAACACCGATGATATCGTGGCGCTCGGCGTGACCTACCAGTTCTGATGCGCGGCGTCCAAACCCGGCCCGACGCGCCGGCAAAGGCAGCACCTTTTCTCTGACTTAGCCTGTAACAAGGGGCAGGCTGCGCGCCTGCCCCTGATTAGCGGCGATACTCGGTTAAGCTTTAATCAGGCGGTCAGTTTTACCGGCTGTTCATCCACGCCAGCGGCGGGCAGCAGGCCCAGCTCCAGCTCAGCCAGCGTCGCTTTCAGACGCTCATGGAAATTACGCAGCGTCTCTTCCAGACGGTCTTCGTTTTCTTTGCCTTTGATAACGCACGGTTTCCAGTTGCCGTCTTTATCATGCAGGCCATAGTAGTACTGATAGGTAAAGTGATCGGGCTGCGCATCCAGCTCCAGCCACCATCCCCAAAACTCACGATTTTCCGGTGCAGGCTTAACATTGACGCAAACGGCAAGACAGTCAAAAAAGAAACGCTCATTCTCGCATTTGTTTTCGCGAATATAGGGCCCCAGCGCGGTGAAACGTTTAATTAACCGGCTTCGGGGATGTCCACTCGGTAAAGCCATGGTTTCCACCTCCTTAAATGAGCTAACAGTTTTAGCAAACTAATGCAAAATAGCAACTCATCACTTCAACTGTTGCGCCAGCCAGTCGCAAATCGTTTGCAGAGCGCGATCGAAATTTTGCAATACCGGTGAAAAGTTAATCGGCAGCAGCTTGCCGCGAGCGGAGGAGTTGACGATCAGGCGCGAATCCTCTTCCGGGCTCCAGGGATCGTTCTGCCAGAACCCTGAAAGCATCGGCGTTGGCGTACGGCGCCCCAGCAGCCCCTGGGTTTTCAGCGAATAGCGGTTTAGCTCGATGCGCAGCGTTTCATCCGTCGCCTGCGGCATATCCAGCCGGCTTGCCAGCACGTCGATAAACATATCCGGCACGCTCGCCTGCTGTGCGGAGTTCGCCAGCAGCGAGTGAACGATCGGGCCGAGACAGGCGACGCCGCGCAGACGCTGCGCCTCCAGATAGGCCAGCCGCACCGCCACATTCGCGCCAAAGCGATAGCCCAGCGCCGCCACGCGCGTATGATCTACCCAGGGTACGTTTTCCAGCCCGCGCAGCACCTGCTGATGCAGGAAGCTGGTATCCTGCGTCAGCTTCCATTTGGCGGAGAAACCGACCGAAGGCATATCGATGGTCAGCATCGCCATACCGCGCGGCGCCAGATAGTCATGAAACAGGCGATAGTGATCGATTTGCAGATTATCGAGGTTGCCGCACAGCAGCACGGTAGGATAAGGCGCGCTAACGTTTGGCGGCATATGCAAAAAGCCGCTAATCGGGCTGCCGCCCTGAATGGGGAAAGAGAGTTCGCGCAGCTCGCCAGGCAGACGCCGCGTCGCCTCCTCATAGGCGCGGTTAGCCAGCGTCTGCGCCTGCTCCGCCAGCTCATCGCCCTTAATATGCGGCCAGGCCGCCAGGCTGTAGAGGTTGACCGCATGCAGCCAGTGCTGGCCCGCCTCTGGCGTATCGCCCGCGTCGAGCGCCTTCTGCTGCCACAGCGCCGCCTGCTTGCTCCACTCATAGATCCAGTTGCCGCTGCGATAGCCAATCACCGTATCAAGCAGCGCCTCGTTGGTGCGCTCCGCCTGGCTGGCGGAAATGCGCGCCAGCACTTCGATGATCTCCTGCGCCGGCAGTCCGCGCCAGCTCCACTGCAGGCGGTTAACCATCCGATACCAGCCCGAACAGCTTTCGCCATCCAGCGCGGACTGTAAGCTTGAGGTCTGATGATGCCGCTGGCGTACCAGTGACGAGGTTTCAGGATGTTTGAATCGAGGTTTAAACAGCTCTTCGCTGAGATTTTTTGCAGACATAGCGTAACCCTCCTCCCGCGGCGCAATAACGAGACCAGAGTTTACTTCACCCTTCAGGGGCGCGCGACCCGCAGAAACAATAACGCCCGGACGAACCGGGCGCTAGTTTGATACAGGTCAATCAGCGGTTGACGATTGGCGGAATAAAGGCCACGCCCATATCCCACGGCTGCTCAATCCAGGTGTTCTGCGGAATATCCACCACGTAGTCGTCCACCAGCGGCGCGCCGGCCGGCTTGGCGAAAATGGTGACGAAACGGGCCTTCGGATACATTTCACGGATCGCCTGCGCGGTACCGCCGGTATCCACCAGATCATCAATAACGATAAAGCCTTCGCCGTCGCCTTCCGCGCGCTTCAGCACGTTCATTTCGCGCTGGTGATCGTGGTCATAGCTGGAGATGCAGACCGTATCGACATAGCGGATGGAGAGTTCGCGCGCCAGCAGCGCGGCAGGAACCAGGCCACCGCGGCTTACCGCGATAATGCCTTTCCACTGTTCGACAGGAAGCAGGCGCTGGGCCAGTTTGCGGGCATGAATCTGCAACATGTCCCAGGTGACGACGTATTTTTCGCTCATAAAAGGAATCCCGGCCAATCGACTTGGCTTAAAAAATATGCAATGGGAAAAGGTTGCGCGGCATTATAAGGATCTGGCGTGCTAAAAACCAGCACCGGATTGCGCAGTTGGCGCATTTTAACGCGTCTGACTGCACAGCGGACGGGAAAGAATGTTATTCTCACCACATCACGTCAGATTCGCTGACGGCGATCGATTACCAGAAATTTTGTAACGATGCGCAGCCGCGCACCGATGACACAGGAGACCTGTCGTGTCTGAATTGTCTCAACTCTCCCCCCAGCCGCTGTGGGATATTTTCGCTAAAATTTGTTCCATCCCGCATCCTTCTTTTCATGAAGAAGCGCTGGCGCAGCACATCCTCTCCTGGGCGCAGGAGAAAGGCTTCTGGTGCGAACGCGACCAGGTCGGCAATATTTTGATTCGCAAACCGGCGACGCCGGGCATGGAAAACCGTAAGCCGGTCGCGCTGCAGGCGCATCTGGACATGGTGCCGCAGAAGAACAACGACACCGTACACGACTTTACGAAAGATCCGATTCAGCCGTGGATCGATGGCGAATGGGTAAAAGCGCGCGGCACCACGCTGGGCGCCGATAACGGCATCGGCATGGCTTCCGCGCTGGCGGTGCTGGCGGATGAGAGCGTAGAGCACGGCCCGCTGGAAGTGCTGCTGACCATGACGGAAGAGACCGGCATGGATGGCGCCTTTGGCCTGCAACCCAACTGGCTGCAGTCAGAAATTCTGATTAACACCGATTCGGAAGAAGAAGGTGAAATCTATATGGGCTGCGCCGGCGGCATCGACGTCACCTCAACCCTGCCGCTGCAGCGTGAAGCGGTTCCGGCCGGCTACGAGCATCTGCGTCTGACGCTGAAAGGGCTGAAGGGCGGCCACTCCGGCGCGGATATTCACCTCGGCCTCGGCAACGCCAACAAGCTGCTGGTACGTTTCCTCGCCGACCACGCGCGTGATTTCGATCTGCGCCTGATTGATTTCGCCGGCGGTACGCTGCGCAATGCAATTCCGCGCGAAGCCTTCGCCACCTTTGCCCTGCCGACGGCCAACATCGACGCGCTGAAATCGGCGGCGATGGGCTATCTCGCCACGCTGCAAAACGAGCTGGGCGCGGTTGAGAAAAATATCGCGCTGCAAACCGAGCCGGTAGCGGGCGACGCGCAGGCGCTGACGGCGCAGAGCCGCGATCGCTTTATCGCCCTGCTGAACAGCACGCCGAACGGCGTGATCCGCAACTCCGACGTGGCGAAAGGCGTGGTGGAAACCTCCCTGAATATCGGCGTGGTCGCCATGAGCGAACAGGAAGCGAAAATTAACTGCCTGATCCGCTCGCTGATCGACAGCGGCAAAGAGTCCGTGGTCGCGATGCTTGCGTCGCTGGGCGAACTGGCCGGCGCGCAGACCGAAGCCAAAGGCAGCTATCCTGGCTGGCAGCCGGACGCCAGCTCGCCGGTGATGGCGCTGGTGCGGGAAACCTATCACCGCCTGTTCAATAAAACGCCGAACATTCAGGTGATCCACGCCGGTCTGGAGTGCGGATTGTTTAAAAAGCCCTACCCGGATATGGATATGGTTTCCATCGGCCCGACCATTACCGGCCCGCACTCGCCGGATGAGCAGGTACACATTGGCAGCGTCGGCCTTTACTGGCAGCTGCTGACCGAGCTGCTGAAGGCGATTCCGGCGAAGTAAGCCGCCGCATCACCACGCTTAAAAGCCAGACGCCGGTCTGGCTTTTTTATCGCGCCAGCCTCTGATTTATCGCGCCAGCCTTACAGCCCCAGCAGCAGCTGACGCTCCAGCTGCGGATTAAGCAGCGTAACGTGCAGGCCCACCAGCCGCACGCCGCGCCCGCCGCGTCGCGCATCCCAGGCCTCTTTCGCTACCGCCAGCAGATCCTCTTTGTTCAGCATCGGCCAGACATGTTCCTGGGTGGTTTGTTGAAAATCGCTGAACTTCAGCTTTACCCCCTGTCGGGCGATATGACGATCCGGCTTGATTTTGGTCAGCCGCCGATCCAGCTCTTCATACAGGCGATCGATAACCTCAATGCACTGATGCCAGTGGTGAATATCTTCCGACAGCGTGCGCTCCACGCCGAGCGATTTACGTTCGCGATCGGCCACCACTTCGCGTTCGTCGATACCGTGGCTGCGTTCCCAAATCACCCGGCCAAATTTGCCAAAGCGCTTCAGCAGCAGCGCCAGATCGCTGTTCTGTACGTCGGCGCAGCTGCGCAACCCCAGATCCTCCAGCTTTTTCGCCGTCACCTTGCCGACGCCGGGAATTTTCGCCAGCGGCAGCGTCAGCAAAAACGTCGGCATCTGGTCCGGGGTAATCACAAACTGTCCGTTCGGCTTATTTAAATCAGAGGCGATTTTGGCGAGAAACTTAACCGGCGCGACGCCCGCCGAGGCGGTGAGGTTAAGTTCGTCGGCTATGGTCTGACGGATTTGCCGGGCGATCAGCGTTGCCGAGCCGTGGCAGTGCGGGCTGTTGCTGACATCCAGATAGGCCTCATCCAGCGACAGCGGCTCCACCAGGGAGGTGTAGCGTGAAAAAATCTCGCGGATATGGGCGGAGGCTTCTTTATAGGCGTCAAAGCGCCCCGGCAGCAGCGTCAGATGCGGGCAGAGCTTCAACGCCATCGCCGTAGACATCGCGCTGCGCACGCCATACTTACGCGCCGGATAGTTCGCGGTGCTGATCACGCCGCGCTGGGTACGGTTGCCGCCGATCGCCAGCGGAATATCGCGCAGGGCGGGATTATCGCGCATCTCCACCGCAGCGTAAAAGCAGTCCATATCGACATGAATGATTTTGCGCATACCCCCTCCGCCAGCACTGGATAAGTATACAGTCAACCTGCAAGGATTCAATGGCGTGGCGCCAGGAATATTCGCGCCCCGTTCCGGGCGGCGCTGAAATCAACGCAATTTATTCACGCGCATCTTGATAAAAAAACAGACAGTGATAATGTTGCGCAGCGATAGCGGAATTCTCCGATTATGCAAGTCACAAGCGCCGTCGGGCGTTGCAGTTTAACCCCCTCATTATCAAGGGAAAAAGAATGGGCAAAATCGCACTTTTGTTTGCGATGATTCTTTTGCCGGCCCTCAGCATGGCAAGCACGCCTGAACCTGCGCAGCCACTGGCGCCGGTCAGCAAAGAGTTAAAGAAACAGCTGTTGGGCACGCCGGTCTATATTCAGATCTTTAAAGAAGAACGCACGCTGGAGCTGTACGGCAAAATCGGCAACGAATATCGTCTGCTCGACAGCTATCGCATCTGTAATTTTTCCGGCGGTCTGGGGCCAAAGCGCCGTCAGGGCGATTTTAAAAGCCCGGAAGGTTTTTACAGCGTGAAGCTGAGCCAGCTGAAGCCGGACAGTCGCTTCTATCGCGCCATTAATATTGGTTTTCCCAACCAGTACGATCGCGAGCGCGGCTATGACGGTAAATATTTGATGATTCACGGCGCCTGCGTCTCCATCGGCTGCTATGCGATGACTAACGCCTATATGGATGAGATTTTCAGCTACGTGGACGCCGCCCTGCGCAATGGTCAGCCGGAAGTCGCCGTCAGCATCTATCCCTTCCGCATGACCAAAAGCAATCTGTATAACCACCGCAACTCCTATTACGCCAGCTTCTGGCAGGAGCTGCAGCCGGGCTACGCGTACTTCGTTGAGCATCGCCAGCCGCCGACGATGGTGGTCAACAACGGCAAATATGTGCTGAACGCGACGCCGGTCAGCGGCACGCCTGCCGCCTCCCAGTCATTCCTGGCGCTCACCCAGACAAAATAGCTGCCATTCGCCTGGCGCAATGCGGTGCCAGGTTTCATTGCCGGTTAACGGCTGCGTCGCAATCACCGTGACCACGTCATTCGGCGTGGTCTGCTTCTGAAAATCGATCTCCACATCCTGATCCAGCAGCTTGGCTTTGCCGAAAGGCGCGCGCCGCGTTATCCAGAACAGATTGGTCGAGCAGTAGGCCATCAGATAACGCCCGTCCGACAGCAGCATATTAAATACCCCTTTCTGCCGCAGCTCCCCGGCCAGTTCAGCAATATAGCGGAACACCGCTGGCCAGTTGCCGGGCGTGCGCGGATAGCGCGTCGCCAGCTTATGCAATAGCCAGCAGAACGCCTTTTCGCTGTCGGTTTCGCCTACCGGGCGAAAATTGCCGGTTTCCAGCCGGCGATAGCCGTTAAGCTGACCGTTATGAGCGTAGGTCCAGTGGCGGCCCCAGAGTTCGCGGGTAAAGGGATGGGTATTCTCCAGCGACACCTGCCCGCGGTTGGCTTGACGAATATGCGCCACTACCGAACAGGATTTTATCGGGTATTCCTGCACCAGCCGCGCAATCGGCGAACCATAGCTGGGCTGCGGATCCTTAAAGGTGCGGCAGCCTTTATTTTCATAAAAGGTGATGCCCCAGCCATCTTTATGCGGCCCGGTGCCGCCGCCGCGCTGCACCAGCCCGGTGAAGCTAAAGCAGATATCAGTTGGGACATTAGCGCTCATACCGAGCAGTTCACACATAGTCGGAGCCTCCGGCGCGATTTAGCGTCGATTATAACCAAACAGCAGAGGAATACGCAGCGATGAAAGCGAACGGAGAGGCGGCAGAAACGGGCCGCGCCGGGGATGACGCGGCAGCCTTTACGACGAACGCGCCGTTATTTTTTTTCCATCTCTTTTTCAATCAGCAGCATCAGGATATGGATCACCTTGATATGGATCTCCTGGATGCGGTCGGCATAGCCGAAATGGGGCACGCGGATTTCAATATCGGCGCTGCCGGCCATTTTGCCGCCGTCTTTGCCGGTCAGGGTAATGACCTTCATGCCCTGCGCGCGCGCCGCTTCAATCGCCTTGATCACATTCGCGGAGTTGCCTGAGGTCGAGATGCCCAGCAGCACGTCGCCCGCGCGCCCCACCGCCTCAACGTAGCGCGAGAAGACGTAATCGTAGCCGAAATCGTTGCTGACGCAGGAGAGATGGCTGACGTCGGAGATGGCGATAGCCGGATAGCCGGGACGGTTTTCGCGATAGCGGCCGGTCAGCTCCTCGGCAAAGTGCATCGCATCGCAGTGCGAACCGCCGTTGCCGCAGGAAAGCACCTTGCCGCCCGCCTTAAAGCTGTCGGCCAGCAGCACCGCGGCACGCTGAATCGCGTGAATATTTGCGTCTTCGCTCAGGAATTTATTTAGCGTATCCGCTGCTTCGTTAAGTTCTGAACGAATAATATCCTGGTACATAGGGATGTCCTTTGGATGAGAAAGAGTCAGCGCAAGTTTACCGAAATGGTAATAACCCGCAAAGCGCTACGCGGCGAAGTGTGCGATTTACCTAAAGTTAGCAGCGGAGTGTGAACCAGGTTGTAATTATTATGTTATATGATTGCTAAAAAATAATATCTGCTCTAGATCTGTACTCAGACCAACAGGTCAGACCTCTTACTTGATACGGAGCGGTTCATTATGATGGTTCTTTCTGTTCTTGCGACGCTGGCGCTGATCGGCGTGCTTTTCTGGCATCGGGTTTCGCTGCCCGCCAGCAGCGCGATTCTGCTGCTGTGGACGGCGGCGATGGCGCTGCTCGATCTCTGGACGCCCTGGCTGCTGTTGCCGCTGGCTATCGTACTGCTGCCTTTCAACCTGCCGGGGCTGCGCCGTTCGCTGTTCTCCGCGCCGGTGCTGCGCACCTTCCGTAAAGTGATGCCGCCGATGTCCCGCACCGAAAAAGAGGCGATCGAGGCGGGCACCACCTGGTGGGAAGGCGACCTGTTTCGCGGCAACCCGGACTGGAAGAAACTGCATAGCTATCCGCAACCGCGTCTGACCGCCGAAGAGCAGGCGTTTCTCGACGGCCCGGTGGAAGAAGCCTGCCGCATGGCGAACGATTTCCAGATCACCCATGAGATGGCCGATCTGCCGCCGGAGCTGTGGGCATACCTGAAAGAGCATCGCTTCTTCGCCATGATTATCAAAAAAGAGTATGGCGGCCTGCAATTCTCCGCTTACGCGCAGTCACGCGTGCTGCAAAAGCTGGCAGGCGTCTCCGGTATCCTGGCTATCACCGTCGGCGTACCGAACTCGCTCGGTCCTGGCGAACTGCTGCAGCATTACGGCACCGACGAACAGAAAGATCGCTACCTGCCGGGCCTGGCGCGCGGCGAAGAGATCCCCTGCTTTGCGCTCACCAGCCCGGAAGCAGGCTCCGATGCGGGCGCCATTCCCGATACCGGCGTGGTTTGCATGGGAGAATGGCAGGGGCAACAGGTGTTGGGTATGCGCCTCACCTGGAACAAGCGCTACATTACTCTGGCGCCGATCGCTACCGTGCTTGGCCTGGCCTTTAAGCTGTACGATCCCGACCATCTGCTGGGCGACAGCGAAGAGCTGGGCATCACCTGCGCCCTGATCCCGACGCAGACGCCGGGCGTTGAGATTGGCAAACGCCACTTCCCGCTCAACGTGCCGTTCCAGAACGGCCCGACGCGCGGCACGGATATTTTCGTACCGATTGATTACATTATCGGCGGCCCGAAAATGGCGGGTCAGGGCTGGCGGATGCTGGTTGAGTGTCTGTCGGTAGGCCGCGGCATTACCCTGCCCTCTAACTCCACCGGCAGCCTGAAAAGCCTGGCGCTGGCGACCGGCGCCTATGCGCGTATCCGCCGCCAGTTCAAAGTCTCTATTGGTAAAATGGAAGGCATTGAAGAGCCGCTGGCGCGTATCGCCGGTAACGCTTACGTAATGGACGCCGCGGCCTCGCTGATTACCTGCGGCATTATGCTCGGCGAAAAACCAGCGGTGCTCTCAGCGATTGTAAAATATCACTGCACCCATCGCGGTCAGCGCGCCATCATCGACGCGATGGATATCGCCGGCGGTAAAGGCATTATGCTCGGTAAAAGCAACTTCCTGGCGCGGGCTTATCAGGGCGCGCCGATCGCCATTACCGTGGAAGGGGCCAATATTCTGACGCGCAGCATGATCATCTTCGGTCAGGGCGCTATCCGCTGCCATCCCTATGTGTTGCAGGAGATGGCCGCCGCCGAACGCAACGATCTTGCCAGCTTCGACCGGGCGCTGTTCAGCCATATCGGCCACGTAGGCAGCAATGCGGTGCGCAGCCTGTGGCTCGGCATTACCGCCGGACGCAGCAGCGCCTCGCCGACGCGCGACGCCACGCGCCGCTACTATCAGCATCTGAACCGCATCAGCGCTAACCTTGCCCTGCTGGCGGATGTTTCGATGTCGGTGCTGGGCGGCAGCCTGAAACGCCGCGAGCGCGTCTCCGCGCGTCTGGGCGACGTGCTGAGCCAGCTCTATCTCGCCTCGGCGGCGCTGAAGCGCTATGACGACGAAGGGCGCCAGCAGGCGGATCTGCCGCTGCTGCACTGGGGCGTGCAGGATGCGCTGAATCAGGCGGAGGATGCGATTGACGATCTGCTGCGCAACTTCCCTCACGCCGCAGCCGCCGCCATACTGCGCCTGATGATTTTCCCGGCGGGACGCCACTGCCGCGCGCCGTCCGACCGTCTCGATCATCAGCTGGCGAAGCTGCTGCAGACGCCCTCCGCCACGCGCTCGCGGCTGGGGCGCGGTCAGTATTTAACGCCGGGCGAGCATAACCCAGTGGGGCAGCTGGAGGCCGCGTTGCAGGATATTATAGCGGCAGAGGCGATTCACGAGCGTCTGAGCAAGCAGCTGAAAAAGCATCTGCCGTTTACCCGCCTTGATGAGCTGGCGCAGCGCGCTTTACAGGAAGGTTGGATTAGCGCGCAGGAAGCCGGAGTGCTGAAACAGGCCGAGGAGAGCCGTTTGCGCTCGATTAACGTCGATGAGTTTGCGGCGGATGCGCTGGCAACCCAGCCGGTAAAGCCGCAGCAGGCGCCGCTGCGCAAGAGTGAAGCGGCCTGATAATAAGACAGAGCGCCACACATCGCGTTTTGACCGTTCGTGGCGAACAGCAAAGCGCTAACCGGGCCTGGGCAATTGCTCAGGCCCTTTTTTAGCTGCCTGTTCGGCAGTGGAGCAGATATTTCATAGCCATCTGCATCGTGTTCGCTTCTAAGCTGCCTGTACGGCAGTGAACATCCAGCCGCCCGCGATGATACTGACCATCACGTTTCTGAGCTGCCTGTCAGGCAGTAAACCCTGCGCTGAATGTTATCGACGATTCGTTTATCTTTCCGGCTGCCTGTACGGCAGTGAACTGTTGAAAATATCGGTATTCTGCCAGATTTTCAATAATTTACTGTCTTACTTCAGTAAAAATCCCCTTTCTTTTGCTTCAGCTGACACGGCCGAAATTCAGTCGCTTATCGCTATGGCGAAAAAAGCCCGCCGCAGCGGTTAAAACCAGGGAACCGTAGCCTGCGCGCTCAGGCCATAGGCGCTAAAATCACCTTCGCTGGCGCTATCGCGTAGCGGACCGTGCGCAATAAACAGCGGAAAAGCCTGACCGGTTGAGGCGCTTTTCAGCTGCACGTAAGGCAGCTGGCTGCGCTGCTCGGCTGAAACGCTAATCTGCCGGCGCGCCTGCTCCTCGCTCAGCCAGCCTTTTTTAACCGAGCGCCGCCGCAGCCGCTCAGCGCTGCTTTTAACCTGCACGCGCCTGACGGTCCGATAGCGCACCGAAGGCGGAACCGGACAAATTTCACCCAGTTCGATATGGTCGCGCATTCCTTTCAGCCACGGCTGCTGCTGCAGAAGCGCCAGATCGTGCGCTGAACCATGCAGGCGCAGCGTATTGCCCAAATCGCCCTTCACCTGCGGGAAGCTGACGCCCACCCGCTGGCTGTTAATCTGCACCAGCGCCCGGTGCAGCTTGGCAAACAGCGCCGACATCAGTTGCTGAAGCGAAAACTCCGCATCGGGCAGCAGGCGAATATCCTGATAGTGATCCATATGGCTTATCATTCTCCTTTCTCGCCAAACACGCCGCCGCGAATCAGCGTCGCCATCACGTAGTGCTGCTGCTCTGCCGCCGGCTGCTCGCCTTTTGTTACCCAGCCATCAAGCAGCGTGTAAAAATCCATTTTTGCCTTTGGCTGACGGTAGGCTTTACCACGGCTGGTAACGGAGCCGTAAGGTTCAACCGCTATCGGCCCCAGTTCGTGCTCTGCGGCATCGGGATACCAGTCGTCGACAGTACGCAGCGCATTGCCGATTTTTTGCGAGTGCATCGCCGCAATACCGTTCACCTGATACAGCACCTTGCTCTTTTCGCTTTTCTTATCCAGCAGCAGCTCCTGTGAAGGGAAAACCTCCTGACCCCGGCCCAGGCGCGCAAAGGCATCGATCTCAAAGAAGGCGAAGCTTTCACCGCTCAGCCCCTGCTCAATTTCCCCGGCCAGCTCGGCCAGATCGCCGGTCGGCGTCCTGAATTCACGCAGCCCGTAATCCCAGGCATTAAATATCCAGCGTCGACTTTTGCCTTTAATGCACACCTGAATCTCTTCAGCGCCGACGCGGTTACGCCACAGAAAACGCGCGTTCGCCAGATTTTGCGCATAGCGCCCCGCCAGCTCGGCCAGGCCGTGCTGTTTGATATAGCCATGAATAATGCCGCCCAGCGCCGCCTGGTAATCCTGATCGTTACATACCGACGGCACCGCAAGGTTGCCCAGCACGCGCAGGGTAAAGCTGACTTTCAGCGTATCGGCGTCAAACGGCAGCGCGGCCACGTCAACCCGCTGTAGATTCGCCTTTTGTATATCCGCATCCAGCTTGGTGGGATCGGTGTTCAGGGCGTTTTTTAAGCGATTGGAAATGGTGCCGCGCACCGCCTTTTCCTGAATCCGGATGGGCTGCCAGCTATCCTGCCGCCAGTTGCCGGCCAGCATAATCGCATCGGAATTTGACAGCTTGCGCTCAAAGGCCAATACGGAAGCCGTTTTTACTGTTTTTTTCACCATGAAAATGTCCTTGAAAAGGCTTTTAATCAAAATCGATATCGTTGTAGTCCAGCTCTTCAACCTGGCGCTTGCTCTGACACAGGTAGTGCCCATCCTGATAGTGGTAGCGCCACAGCAGCTCATCTACATCATTGATGCGATGCACGCCGCGCCACTCGCCAACGCCGTAGACGGCCTCAACAAAACGAAACGGCTGGGCAGGATCGCGCGCGTTTTTCACCTCGCCCGGCGCATACAGCGGCGAGATCCCCTGCCAGCCGGTCATCAGCGGCACCAGAAAGCCCGCCGCCGGCTTTGGCGCTACGCGCCAGGCGGCAACGCCGTTCTTTTCCGGCTGCGCCACCATTTTCAGCGTGGCGAAATCGAGCCAGGCATCCAGCATTTCTGCCTGCGGTTGCTGCTGCTGTAGCTCTTTGAAATGCCGCTCCAGCAACGGAGCGCGATCGAGCAGAGCAAAGCCGGGCATCAGCGGCCACAATAGCCTTTTAAAGGCGCTTTCCGTTTCCGGGCGCGTCGCCACCGATATACGCGCAATATCGGTGATGCTGCCAGCCGCCAGCCGCAGCGTCGGGCAGATCTGCTGAAGTTTTTCACACAGGCGGTTAACGCCATGTTCGCCGTCGGCGATCATGCCTTCGCACTCGATTACCAGCGAAACCGTCATATGCATCCGCCCCTCTTCATTAAAGGGCGCGGTTTTCGCTTCTCTGGTGAGGGGATTGCGCGTCAGGGCGAACTGATAGTCGCGCGACGTGCGGCAGGCGTGAATCTGATAGTCATGGCAGATAATGCCGCAGCCCGTCAGCGCCAGTTTTTCCGCCGTCAGCCTGAGCGACAGCGCATGAGTAAAGCCGAGAAAGTGCGTAACGGCCGGAAAGCCCCAGGTCAGCCCGGCGATAGCGTTGGCATTTTCCACCCGCACGCGCCGTAAAATAATCAACGAGCTCATGCCAGCACCTCCCTGAGCATTTTCTCGCATTCGCGCATGCGGGCTTTAAACAGCGGTTTGGTGCGCCATTCACGATGTTCCGCTTCGCCGACGGTTAATTGCTCATCCTTTAACTGTGCGTTCAGCCAGTAGGCAAAATCCCAGGCGATGCTATCCTTCCACGCTTTCGCTTCCCGCTCCTGACGAAACGCCTCATCGCTTAACGCCCGGCGCGGATCGAGCCATAACTGACAGGCGCGCTTTAAGCAGCAATCTTCCCGCCGGGTCCAGCCGGCAATCTCCTCATCGTTTTGCAGGATCACCACATAGTTAAAAATAATATCGATAATGGTGTCGATATAGAGATTAATTTGCTGGCGATCCCGTGCGGTATTGGTTTTAACCGTCAGCAAGTAATTCTTTAACTGCGCGACCGGCGTTTTTGTTAAATAGGTAATATCGCCTTTACGGTTAAAAATAGAGGCCTGCTTTAACGGCAGCCGGCGGGAAGATTGCCAGCGCGGCGAAGCGCAGCTTAATAAAAAAGCTTTGCCGCCGCGCACGCTGTTTAAAAAGGAAATATTCTGGGGTTTGGTTCCGCCAAAATTAACGACTGCCGTATCATTAAAAAAGATGCGCGGCTTCTCGTGCCATTTTTTTGCCTTGAGCGCTTCTCTTATCGCCTTACTTTCTTCGCTAAAACGGGCATCGCTAATGCGCTGCTGGACGGCATGCGCCAGCGACGTCGCGAACAGCGGGCTTAACAGGTGCCAGCGTTTTTCACCCACGGGAAAATAAACCTGTTTGGCACGTTTATGGCTGGCCGGCGCGCTATTTTCCAGCACGCTTTTAAAACCCTGCGCCCAGCTGGCGCACTGCCGATCGTCGCGGGCAAAAAAGCGGAGCGCGCTGTCGTCATTGCGCTGAAGCGCGGCGATGAGCGAATCGCCGCAATGTTCCGTTTGTAACAGTTTCGCCACATCCAGCGCGGCCGCATTACCGGAAATATCTATATTACGCCGCGTTAAAGATGCCGTAGAAAGATAGCCCGTCAGCATCGCCTGTTCATCCGGTTCATAATAAATATTGCTGCCTTTGGCATCGCTGTGGGTAAATTTTATCGCATGCGTTACCAGCGCGATCTGCGCCGCACGGCGTGCCGCATCGGTTAACCACGCCTGAGGCTGATAGCGTTCCGCAATATCCGCCTGCTCTTCCATCAGCTTTAAACGCTGTCGCTCTATTTCCGCCTCTGATTTCAAGCTGGCGATTTTTTTAGCGGCTTCCCTTTCCACTATTTCCAGCCTGGCCCGCCTGCGCTGGTTAATATAATGTTGAATAAACCAGGCGAGACTACTTTCATCCATAGCCTGCTCCTCTACAGCATTTCAGTCTGTGGCAATTAAATTGATTATTAACAGGGAAAAAGTGATTAACTATTAGTTTGCAGCGTTGATAAACCAGCCTACAGGGCTATGAATAAAAATAAGGAAACGGGTTAATAAAATCGACATATTATGTAATTTATTAAGCATTCTCGGCATAGCCTCTTACTACATGAACTCTTAATGCCGGCCATAATAAAATCACAGCATTTTCCCCGCAATAGATTTACGCCTAGTAAAACTAGGGGAATGTGCAAAGATCTGTTTCCAGAAATTTAATCTTTCCGGCGCTGCTGATAAAGATCCTGACAGCGATCCTTTGGCGCCCGCGCATAAAATCCGCCTGTCGCGGAGAGAAAATAAACCCTGCCTTAATTACATTTTCTGCCAGATACTATTAGAATAGGGTAACTGCCGTCAGGCAGCTCAGAAATAGTAAAACGTATACTGCCGTACAGGCAGCCTGGAAATATTTAGCAGCGCCCGCAGACCGTCGCGACGATTTATCGCCGTACCGGTTGTCCCGCAGGGTATTTTGCGCGTAGCTATTGCCGATTTTGGTTCGCTGCCGCGCAGGCAGGAAAAGTCACAGGGAAAAGATGCTGCCCGCGGGCCGATCGCCGCGCTGGCAAAACAGGGCAGGCGCGCCGGCGGTTCGTTCAGCCGGGCGCGCCGAACACTCCTAAAAACGGATCAAAGTACCAGCCTTCATCTTGTCTGAGCGGCAGAGATATTTCGCCAAACGTCTGGCTTACCTCGGCAAGCGTCATATTCATCTCCTCCGCCAGGCGCTGATAGAGCCGATCGTAGCGCAGCTCCAGCCAGGGGCCGCAGCCGGCGGCAAACGCGTAGCGCGCCCGTTGAAAAGCGATCGCTTTCCAGCCCGCGTCGCCCTCATCCGGCACCGCCCATTGCAGCTTATTTTCTTCTGTCAGCCGCAGATAATATTGCGTATCCGGCTCCGAATAGCGAAACGGCGTACGGCGCTGTAGCTCACAGCTCCATGTCGCTTCGCTGCGCCACCAGAGCGCCGCGCAGAAACCGGCTGGCTTTCCAGGCGTTCCGCCCAGCTCAGCCCGGATACGCGCGTGTTCCAGCACGCGCAAGTCGCTGAATAGCGTTCCTTTGCTTAGCTGCGGCTGCTGAATAGATGGGATCGCATCGATCCGCGCCATAAATTCTTCCGGCAGCAGATCCTGCAGATCGTGACTATGCAGCCTGAAATGTCGATCTTCGAAACCGGGACGACAGCAGGCAAAGGTTTTGCCGCGCAGGGCGCGATAGTTTTTACGCAGCAGATGAATATTTGCCGTAGCGGGCCTGACCGCACAGGGGCGATGCCGCCGTACGCGCCCCGCCAGCTGCACTATCGATCGTACCGAGCTGGGTTCGATAATCGCCCAGTCATAGTCGTGATCGCGTCCAACCTCAGCAACGGCAGTCGCCAGGACGACAAAAATATGTTTCTGCTCCGTATAGCTTTCCAGCCGCCCGGCGATTTCCGGCATCTGCCAGATCGCTTCCGGCTGATGACGCATCAGCACGCGATCGAGGCTGCTTTCAATACTGGAGCGCCCCGCCAGCGGGTGCTGGCCGTGATAAACGCAATAGTGGATGCGGGTATTTTCCGGTGCGCCAAGCGTAAACAGCTGCTGCGCCACCGCCGCCAGCGGATTGATATTTGCCATGCGGATCAGACCAACGGAAAGCTCTCTGCCGGCAGCGCGGTGCGTTTGATGATGCTCAGCGTGCAGCTGCAGTAGTGAAAGGTGCAGGCGCTGCGCCATGGCTCGGGTAACCGCCTCGATAGTGCGATCGGCTGGCGTAACGGCTATTAATTCACCGTACCTTTTGATGGTATTGCGCTGCAGATGCTGAACGCGTCGGCTGACAAAAGCCGCATGGGCGACGCTGAAAGTTTTACCGTCGGCGATATCCTGCGTCTGAACCGGCGCCTTTTCATCAAACCAGGCGCAGCAGATTGCCGGCGGCGTATCGGCAGCGCCGCAGGCCTGCTGATAATAAGCCCGCCCGCTGCGGTAGGCGGCGAACAGCGCCTGCACCTGCGCCGGCGTAAAAGTGGCGGATGACAGCAGTACGCGACAGCCCAGCATTCCCGCCCAGTTAACCAGCCGGCAGAGCGCATGCCGATCGTTACCGTCAAAATCATCCGGCTCATCCAGCACTAAATCGGCGGTGAGCAGCCGCAGCATCGGCGCAATCTGCTTACTGCCGCGTACCCCTTCGGTGGCCGGAATAATATGATCGATAGTGGTTACCAGTACCGGCGCGTTAAGCAGCTTATTTATTTTGTCATCTTTAGTTAGCCACTGGCTAAGCCGCACCGTATTCAGGCTGCCTTCATAGCGGATATGATGAGGTTCGGCGTAAAGCTCCTCCGCTGCGGCGCTGCCCGCTGGCGCTTCGCTATCGCTGTTATCCGCTCCGGATTGCGCCAGCCCGTAAAGCTGCTGTATCGCAGGCGATCCGGTTAGCACCGCCAAATCGCCGCTATTCAGCTTCAGCCTGGCCTGCAGCGCGCTGCCGGTTTGTAACGTCAGCGTTCTCAGCCCCAGCGCGACGGTAAAACGACAACCCTGTTTTTCATCGGCCAGCGCGTACATGATGCGGGCATTCGCCAGGGTTTTTCCACAGCCGGTTGAGGCCATATTGACGCCAAAGAACCCCTGACGCGCGGCGCGCGGCGCCAGCGCCCTGGCGGTTTCATAGGCTTTATCCTGCCAGCGGAAACGCTCTTCGCTGCTGCTCTGCTTAAAGCTGCGATGGCGGACGATAGCGGGCAGGTTTTTGCGGATATGCGGCAGATGCCGCCCCAGCAGCCAGGCGTGGTGCGCCACGCCGGTCAGATGCTCGTCCAGCCGCTGCTTAAGGCGTTTGCTTTGACTATCGCTATTAGCATGCGGCGGATAACTTTTATCGTGCCAGCCCGCCTGCGGCGGCTGCGCGGAGTAGTAGTGATCCGCCAGCATCAAACAGAGGCGCGCCATATGCGCGGTAAACCGCTGATCGAGATGCGCATACTGCTCCAGCGGCGCATGTTGCAGCGCCCGCATGGCAAACTTACGCGCTTTCTGGCGCCACACCGCGCTACGCAGCGGCGTACCAGCGGGAAATGTCCAGTTCAGGGCGTTTTCTTTATCCTGCGGCTTAAAGCGGGAATTCCAGGAGGAGGTTAGCTGGTGGGTTAACCAGCAATCAATATATTCCAGCGGCGGTTCAGGCCCGGTTTCACCTCTGTTACCGGGCAAATGGTGATGCGAGAGAATCAGCCAGGCAAGGGTGCGCGCCAGCGGCGGCAGCGGCAGAAACGGATTGGCATATGGATCTGTATCATCACGCTGCAGGCGGGCCAGTAGTTCAACTTCATCCTGCTCCTGCAGCTGGCTTAACGCAGTCAGCCACTCAACATCGCTGCGGCCGGCAACAAACGCGCAAAACAGGCGCAGCGAAACCCATTCATGGCGCCAGGACTGGCCGCCCTTTACTTTCTGCCGCAGCAGCAGTTGAAAGAGCTGATTCGCCTTACCAAAATCATGAAATAACGCCGCCAGGGCCGCCAGCAGGCAAATCGTCGTACCGCTGCGCCAGCTATTTTCATCGCCCTGACGCAGGCTCTCACTGCTGGCTGTGTCAGACGGCACCGCTCCGCCAGCATCAAAACGGCGCAGGTTGCCTGCTACCCATAACAGTTCAGTTTGCCCGGCGCTTTTAATCCGATAGCAGGCAACCGCGGTATTACGACGAGCCGTTTTACGCAGCTGCGTATATAAGACGGTTAACGCTTCACGGGTGATGGTTGCTTGCCAGCGGCGGGCGCCTTTACGTTCGGCAAACCGATCGAGAATGCGGCAGGTTTCCGCAAGGGCGCGTTTATTGCATTGCGATACCAGCAAAATATTCACGCTTCACCCTGCCCTGTCGGTTATGCCACCGTTTGCCATGAAAACCAGCATAATATCAAGCGCTTCAGCTGGTGCAAACCTTCACTTTGCGCCAGCGTCGGCGAGATGCCCGCTGTGGTGCCGGCGACTGGCCGGTTCCTGTAAAGCGGCGGTTAACGGCATATTGTTCTGCCTTTTCCATTGGGCTTATCGGGTATTATATTTTTTGCTGCCTGCCGCATCAGAGGAGGTCTGTCGTGTTAGCCAGAAAGGATTTATCTCTGGACAAAAAACATCCGCCGGGACGGATGCTTGCTGTTTATTTAATTTATTTTGCTGCAGGAAAGAATTAATATTATGGGTAACTCATTTTCTCCCCCAGCGCTATCTACCGGAACAGCTGCCGGTTATGTTTTTAAACCTGTAAATTTTCTGAATATAATAAAATTCTCTCGCATGCCCGCTTCGTTGAACAACCAGCCATTTTCAAATACCAGGGCTCATCCGGCCAAAACAAAGTTATTTCTTATGAACAATACAAAAAGCCGTTGAAGCGAGTTTATTAAATCATGATAGCGAACCTTATGCCGGTAAATAAGCAGGCGCCGAATTATTAGTAAACTGCCTGTATGGCTTTGCATGTATAAAGCCCTGTTTAAATAATAATTACGCCTTGTATTGAGCTAAATTTTTCTCTCTATCTGACTTAACAATTAACAAAAAGAACCATTTAAAAAGTAAAAAATAAACAGCTCTCCGTACTGCAGAGGCTATCAACGCTACAGATTTAGACGTCTAACCGTCTTGATTGCCAAAAACTGGCATCATGATTATAGTAGCTCATTCAACCGCAGCCCTGCGCGGCTAACCGCATGGAAGGTAAGTGTTATATGAGCCATTCTCTGATTCCCGCAAGTAAACTGCCCGCGCTGGGCACCACGATTTTCACCCAGATGAGCGCGCTGGCGCAGCAGCACAATGCCATTAATCTCTCGCAGGGCTTTCCCGACTTTGATGGTCCGCGCTATCTGCAACAGCGGCTGGCGTATCACGTCAGTCAGGGCGCTAACCAGTATGCGCCGATGACCGGCGCGGCGGCGCTGCGCGAAGCCATCGCGGATAAAACCGCAGCGCTGTACGGCTATCTCCCTGACAGCAACGAAGAAATTACCGTCACCGCCGGCGCTACCGAGGCGCTGTATGCCGCGATTACCGCGCTGGTGCGGCCCGGTGATGAAGTTATCTGCTTCGATCCCAGCTACGACAGCTATGCGCCTGCCGTTACGCTGGCTGGCGGCGTAATGAAGCGCCAGACGCTCCAGCCGCCAGCGTTTCGCGTTGACTGGCAGGAATTTCATCAGCTACTGTCGCCGCGCACCCGGTTAGTGATCCTCAATACGCCGCATAATCCTTCCGCCACCGTCTGGCAGCAGAGCGATTTCGCCGCGCTGTGGCAGGCGATCGCTGATAAAGAAATTTATGTGCTGAGCGATGAAGTTTACGAGCATATCTGCTTTACCGACGAAGGCCATCACAGCGTGCTGGCCCAGCCGCAGCTGCGCGAACGCGCCATCGCGGTTTCTTCTTTCGGCAAAACCTTTCATATGACCGGCTGGAAGGTAGGCTATTGCGTCGCGCCGCCCGCGCTCAGCGCTGAAATCCGTAAGGTGCATCAATACCTCACCTTTTCAGTGAATACGCCGGCGCAGCTGGCGCTGGCGGATATGCTGCGCGCCGAGCCGCAGCATTACCGTGAACTGCCCGCCTTTTACCGCGCGCGGCGTGATTGCCTGGTGCAGGCGTTAAGCAACAGTCGCTTTAACATCCTGCCCTGCACAGGCACCTATTTTTTACTGGCGGACTACAGCGCCATTTCCGATCTGGACGATGTCAGTTTCTGCCGCTGGCTGACCGAAAAAGTGGGCGTAGCGGCGATCCCGCTATCGGTGTTCTGTGCGGAAAGCTTCCCGCATCGCCTGATCCGCCTCTGTTTCGCCAAACAGGAAACAACCCTAATCGCTGCCGCGGAGCGCCTGTGTCAAATTTAACGATTTCCCTGTTGCAACAGCCGCTAGCGTGGATGGACGGCGCGGCGAACCTGGCCCATTTCGATCGCCTGCTGGAGACGCTTTACGGGCGCGATTTAATCGTGCTGCCGGAGATGTTTACTACCGGTTTCGCCATGGAGGCGGCAAAGCAGTCGCTGCCGCAGGAGCAGGTGGTCGCGTGGCTGAGCGGGCATGCCCGCAGGCTTAATGCAGCTATCGGCGGCAGCGCCGCGTTGCAAACGGAGAGGGGCGCAGTGAATCGCTTTTTACTGGTGGAGCCGAATGGGCGCCTGCACAGCTACGACAAGCGTCATCTGTTCCGCATGGGCGATGAACATCATCACTATATTGCCGGCGAGCGACGCGAGATTATCCACTGGCGCGGCTGGCGTATTTTGCCGCAGATCTGTTATGACCTGCGCTTTCCAGTCTTCTCACGCAGCCGCAATGATTACGATCTGGCGATCTACGTAGCGAACTGGCCGGAGGCGCGCAGCCATCACTGGCAGACGCTGCTGATGGCGCGCGCTATTGAAAATCAGGCGTGGGTGGCGGGCTGCAATCGCGTGGGCGAAGATAATAACGGGCTGCGCTACAGCGGCGACAGCCTGATTATTTCGCCGCAGGGAGAAATTCTGGCGCGCGGCGCGGCGCATCAGCCTGAGGTGCTAAACGTCGGGCTTTCGCTGACCGCGCTTAATGATTATCGCGCCAGCTTTCCTGCGTGGCGCGATGCCGACGAGATTAATGGATATTAAGCGGTATCAAACACAATGCCGCCAGGATTAATGGATATTAAGCGGCATCAAACGCGATGCCGCCAGGATTGACGAACGGTAAGCGATCTAAAGCGCGATGCCGCTATTGGGAATAGCGATCCCAGGCGGCCTGTAGCGCTGCGCCCTGAAGGGTACGGAAACCGAGTCGGTTCAGCACCGCCTCCAGCGCGCCAAGCGTCTGCATCACGCAATCTTTGCGGGCGTTATAGCCCATGGTGCCGATACGCCAGATCTTGCCAATTAGCGGGCCGAACGCGGTGCCGATCTCGATGGCGAAATCTTCCAGCATCAGCTTGCGCACCTGCTCGCCGTCAATACCCGGCGGAATCATTACTCCCAGCACGTTATTCATACGGTGACGCCGATCGCCGAAGATTTCCAACCCCATTGCCTGAATGCCGCACAGCAGCGCTTCGCCATGCAGCTGATGGCGGGCGATAGCGTTATCCATCCCCTCCTGTAACAGCAGGCGCGCGCACTCGCGTGCGCCGAATAATGCGGTCGTGGCTTCGGTGTGATGGTTCAGGCGCTCCGGCCCCCAGTAATCCATGATCATGCCAAGATCGAAATAGTTGGACCAGATCATCTCATCTTCGCCGTCCTGATGCGCGGCGGTGCGGATGCCCTGCTCTACGCGCCGACGCTGACGGATCGCCGCTTCCATACGCGGGCCAAGCGTGATGGGAGAAGTACCTGACGGACCGCCCAGACATTTCTGCATGCCGGCCGATACCGCATCCAGCTCCCAGGCATCGGTTTCCAGCACGTTGCCGCCCAGCGAGGCGGTGGCATCGGTATAAAACAGCACCTCATAGCGTCGGCAGATCGCGCCCAGCTCGGCCAGCGGTTGCAGCATGGTAGTAGAAGTATCGCCCTGCACCGTCAGCAGCAGGCGCGGGCGCACTTGCTTAATCGCATCCTCAATCTGGTCCGGCGTAAAAACTTCGCCCCAGGGCACCTCAATGGTGTGGACTTGCGCCCGGCAGCGGCGGGCTATTTCACACAACAGATGGCCAAAACGGCCGAAAACCGGCACCAGTACTTTGTCGCCCGGACGAATCGCCGAAAGCAGGATGGCTTCGATACCGGCGCGCGAAGTGCCGTCCACCAGCAGCGTCCAGCGGTTTTCCGTACAGAATACGCCGCGATAGAGCGCCATCACCTCATTCATGTAGTGGGTCATCGCCGGATCGTACTGCCCGATCAGCTGCGTCGACATCGCGCGCAGCACGCGCGGATCGGCGTTAATCGGCCCAGGCCCCATCAGCAGGCGCGGCGGTGGATTGATTTGTGCGAAGCGGGAGATATCCATCGGTCATTCCTTATCAAATTATTTTTTACCATCGCTCCGATATCTGAGCGGTAACAAAAGTAAGCTGCCGATATTATGCCCACCGCAATAAGCACTGATAGTAAACGCCGGCTCCTGGCCGCGCCGATATACAAAAGCAGCTTACGCAGAGTAGCAGGCCTGAAGAGAGATGGGGAGACAGAACCGGCGGCTTATGGGCGAGCCGCCGGAAAGCGTGGTGGGTAATAAATCAGCGCCGGTGTTGGGCTTGCGTCAGCCTGCCGCTGCCGGATGATGTTTTATCCAGTGTTCGGCAATCTGCTGACGCGTACAGACCCAGACGCGCTCATGCTGCTGGATATAATCCAGAAAGCGCGTCAGCGCGCGGAAGCGTCCGGGGCGCCCCAGCAGGCGGCAGTGCATTCCTACCGACATCATTTTTGGCGCGCTCTCGCCCTCTTCATACAGCACATCGAAGCTGTCTTTAAGATAGGTATAGAACTGCTCGGCGGTGTTAAACCCCTGCGGCATCGCAAAACGCATGTCGTTGGTTTCCAGCGAATAAGGAACGATCAGGTGTGGTTTTACCGTACCATCCTGACAGGTTACCTGTGTCCAGAACGGCAGATCGTCGCCGTAGTTATCGCTGTCGTAGCTGAAGCCGCCCTGCTCCACCACCAGACGACGCGTATTCGGGCTATCGCGTCCGGTATACCAGCCGGTGGGCGCACGGCCAAAAAGATCCATCAGCACATCCACCGCCTGCTGAATATGCTGACGCTCGGTTTTCGCATCCATGGCCTGATAGTGGATCCAGCGCCAACCGTGGCTGACCACATCATATTTCGCTGCGGCGATAGCCTGCACTACCTCCGGATGACGCGCCAGCGCCATCGCCACGCCAAATACCGTCAGCGGCAGGCCGCGTTTTTGAAATTCGTTATGGATGCGCCAGAAGCCAGCGCGCGAACCATATTCATACAGTGAATCCATCGACATGTGCCGATCGGAATAGCTGGCCGCGCCGATAATATCAGAGAGAAACTGCTCGGAACCGGCATCACCATGTAAGACGTTATTTTCAGCGCCTTCTTCATAGTTAAGAACAAACTGTACCGCAATACGCGCCTCGCCGGGCCAGGCGGCGTGCGGCGGCTTGCCTGCATACCCACGCAGATCGCGCGGATAATTTTTATTAAAGCTGTACTCTTTTTTCTCAGGGGATTCACTCATGGTCTGGCTCCTCACTTGAGCAAATGGCTCCCGTTAGTTTAGGTGCAGAAAGGCGTGAGACAGGATTTTTTCTTGGGTGAGGTTAAATCTTCAGATGTGGAAATTTTAATCGCGCAGGATAAGGCTGCTCCGTTTTCCGTTTTGCTAAGGGGAGTAAGATTCTTAACAACCGTAAAACGGGGATTTTATCGGAGCGTTATGCGCAACGGCAAATTCCTGAAAAGCCAGTCTGGTGAAAAGTTTGCGTCCGGATGATGTAACGGCGACGATATCGGAGAGCTGCATTGTGCTGATAGCGGATAATAACGAGCTGCAAGTACCGAGCGAGCAGCTTGATCAGGCTATACAGGTGGTTAAAGGAATTAAGGGCGTGCTTGTTTAGTGGATTAAACGAAAGGTGAACAAAAAATTGGGAGAAAAACCCCTCCCAATAATAAGACTATGTTCTAAATGTATCATATTCTCGATAATAATTTACCTCATCAATAAACCATTTATTATCATACCCACCACTCGTCTTATTTTGAGCTATATAAGTCAGTGAACTGACTAGCATCCATCCTCTCAAATTTAATTCTTTAACAACAAGAGGCATTTCCATATCTTCTTCATCAAGATATATTTCATTATCATTTAAATTTTGGATGTAGTCCCACGGGATGTAATAAAATTCTGTATTTTCCGGATAACTATTCCATGAATTTAAATTTACATAAATCCATTCTCCTTGGTCTAAAAGAGAAAGGCTTGTTATTAACTCATCTATAGATTTATAGCTATTCATTGTATCCTCACAAATCACCTACAACCAGAACCACCGCCACATGTCTTCCTTCCGCCATAGCCTTTAGGGTGATAATCCAAATGTCTTTAGTTATGATCTGGACCGTCAACTAACTGCAACAATCCAGCAACTCGCTCATGATGATGCCACGTAGTTTCCCAACCAATTCCAGTTGGAGCTTTCCTTGGGAACGCACCGCGTTTACCAGGTGATACTTTCTCAAAAATTCCCGGATATTTACCTTCAAGAGTAGCTTTAAATTGAGGATCATTTTTCATTTGATAATAAAGCTGTCTATTAGCTTCCTGGAAATGTTTCCCATCACTCATACGATACATATCGCTTGGTAAGTGAGCTTCGCCATGAACATCATATACGCCAGGGTTATTTGTACTTGCCAACCCTAACGGATCGATCCACGTCAGCGCATTCGGCGCATACGCATACTGGTTCAGCCCGCCCGCCAGCCCGATCGGGTCCGGCTGGGTAAAGTGCCCGTTCTCCGGATCGTAGTAGCGGAAGGTAGTGTAGTGCAGCCCCGTTTCATGGTCAAAATACTGGCCGGCAAAGCGCAGATTCTGCCGCAGCTTTTCCCCTTCTCCGGTATAGCTCTCCTGCTTCAGCGCGCCCCACTCGTCGCAGCGCCCCCGCCACACCGCGCGGCCCGCTTTATCGTGCAGCGATTCCGGCAGCCCGTTCAGCGCCGTACGGTACCAGTACAGCCGGTAGCCGCCTTTCTGCCGCTCCGCCCTGGCGACGGGCTCGTGGCCGCCTTCGTTATAAATATAGAGCGTGCCGCTCTCCGTCGCGTCCCCGTTCCGCTCGCCGTACAGCCGCAGCCCGCACCACAGAAATCCGGTCTCTTCCTCCCGCCCGTCGTGGCGCGTCAGCGTCTTGGCGGTGCGCCGCCCCAGCGCATCATAGCGGTAGCTCGCCTCCTGGTACGCCGGGTGCCCGCTGAACGCCACCCGNCCGCACCACAGAAATTCGGTCTCCTCCTCCCGCCCGTCGTGGCGCGTCAGCGTCTTGGCGGTGCGCCGCCCCAGCGCGTCGTAGCGGTAGCGCGCCTCCCGGTACGCCGGGTGCCCGCTGAACGCCACCCGCACCAGCCGGTGCTCGTCGTCGTAATAAAAGCGCTCCGTGCCGCTGTGGCCTGGACAATTTTTTAGTAGATTGAACGAAAACTAAATAACAAAAGACCGGGAAGTTTTAACAATCTTTCCGGCCTTTGATTTATTCAGCTCAAACAGTCAATCACTAATGAATCCAGTTCGATCCATGCTTCTTCTAAACTTAATGCTAGCTCTGGTTTGTTTTNGCGCCTCACGGTAGTCGGGGTGCCCGCTGAACGCCACCCGCACCAGCCGGTGCTCGTCGTCGTAATAAAAGCGCTCCGTGCCGCTGTGGCCTGGACAATTTTTTAGTAGATTGAACGAAAACTAAATAACAAAAGACCGGGAAGTTTTAACAATCTTTCCGGCCTTTGATTTATTCAGCTCAAACAGTCAATCACTAATGAATCCAGTTCGATCCATGCCTCTTCTAAACTTAATGCTAGCTCTGTTTTGTTTTCACACTTATCAAAACTAGCATATGCATTTCTTATCATCTGTGGCATTTCGTATAAATATAAAGCTAACTCCTTATCTATAAATCTCTCATTTTTCAAAAGGCTGGAAAGAGTTTTCAGGCCAGATATCAATTTATTATACTCATTGATATTAAAATTCATACTAACTCTAACTTCATCAACAAAACTNCATTAAAATCCATACTAACTCTAACTTCATTAACGAAACCATTATCAATTATTTTTTTCTTTACTTCATTCAACATAATTCACCTACTTAAATATGATGGCTTCATGAGAAATCTCCCCAAATATCAAAACTTCCCGATGTGCTGCGGCAGCATTCCGAGCAAACGGCGTTTGTAAACTTTCAGTAGCTTTTTGGATTGTTGAAACATCCAATATTCTATCTTGCGGTATTTTAGATAAATCAATTTCTATAACGAGTCCCACCATGAGTAGCGAANTTAATTCACCTACTTAAATATGATAGTTTCATGAGGTATCTCCCCAAATATCAAAAGTTCCTGATGTGCTGCGGCAGCTTTCAGAGTAAACGGCGTTTGTAAATTTTCAGTAGTTTTATGGATTGTTGAAACATCCACATTATATCTTGCGGTATTTTAGTTAAATCAATTTTTATAATAGGGTTCGCCGGACGAGTCCCGCCATGAGTAGCGAAATACTCTGCTNATAATTCACCTACTTAAATATGATGGCTTCATGAGAAATCTCCCCAAATATCAAAACTTCCCGATGTGCTGCGGCAGCATTCCGAGCAAACGGCGTTTGTAAACTTTCAGTAGCTTTTTGGATTGTTGAAACATCCAATATTCTATCTTGCGGTATTTTAGATAAATCAATTTCTATAACGAGTCCCACCATGAGTAGCGAAATACTCTGCTGACGCCTGGCTTCTGGTAGTAGAAATCCAAGGGTCACGTGTATGCGGAGCATCTGCAACATGTTGGGTCGGCGTTGTTCTGTGATAAGGCGTTGGTCTGATTATACCATTACCGGCACGAATACTCTCCATTTGTTCAGGAGTCACTGCTCTTTTGACAATATTACAATTATTCAATCCCAGCGGATCGATCCACGTCNCCGCCCTTGCCGCTTATCCCTTCTCTCCGCCAGCCGTCCGAAGCCGTCATAACGGCAGCGCGCCGTGCCGCTGTGGCCGGGACGGTTGTGCAGAATGTTCTCGTCCGCCTGCGCCAGCAGACTTCCCGCCGCGTCGTAGTGCCACCGCCGGGTGCCCTCTTCATCCTGCGCGCTCAGCAGATGATCGCGCCGGTCGTAGCGGTACTGCGCTTCACGCTGATCCGTATAATGTCCCGCCGCCCCGCTGCGCGCCTGCCAGCGACGCTGCAGCAGGTTGCCCGCCGCATCCCAGCCGAAGCGCATTTCCGCCAGAGCGGTGCTGCTGGCTGACTCATTCGCGCTCATCCGCTTTTCAGTGACGCGCCCCACAGCATCGTAAACCACGTGCTGCCACAGCTCCCCCTGCGAGCGCGCGGTTTCGCGGTGCAGCCGGTCACGCCCGTACTCCGCGATAACGTGCCGTTCTCCCGCCGCCAGCAGGTCCAGCTGCTGCAGGTGACCGCTGCCGTAATAATGATATGCCAGCCGCTCGCCGTCGGGCAGTTGCGTCTCCAGCAGATTACCCAATACGTCATAACGGTGCCGAATGCGCCCGCCCCGCCCCTCCTCCGCCGTCATCCGGCCTTGCGGGCTGTAGGTAAACGCCAGCCGCTCCTGCGACCGTGCGGCGCGCCCTTCCCGCTGCGCCTGCTGCCACTCCGTCAGCGCAAAGCGCTCCACCGTCACCGTGCCGCTCTGATGGTCATAGCGGGTATGGTGCCGCGCCGTGGTTTTGCCCGTCAGCCGGTCCAGCGCATCCCACGTCAGCCGGGTGGTCAGCGGCGGCTCATCCTCTGCGCCCGGATAAGGGTAATGCACCGTTTCCACCGGCCTGCCCTGCGCATCATAGCGCCAGGTGCGGCGCTGCCCCGACCAGTCCGTCTCCTCCGTCAGGCGCCCGCGCACGTCGTGGCGAAAGTACCATGCTGCGCCCTTTTCATTAAACAGCACCGCAGGCAGTCCCGCGTCGTCATAGTCACAGCGCAGCCGCGTGCCGTCCGGCCTGACCAGTTCCGTCACCTGGCCGCGCCCGTTGCGGGTAAAGCGGCTTATCCGCCCGCCTTCATCGCGCACCTGGCTCAGCCGCCCTGCGGCATCCCGGCCGTACTCGCGGCGCCCGCCGCCCGGCAGCGTTTCCGCCAGCAGCCGGCCGGCGGCGCTGCGCTGCCACGACAGGTCGCGGCCTGCCGCGTCGCTGATACGCTCCACCCGTCCCAGCTCATCATAGAAAATGCGCGTCAGGTAGCCGGAGCAGTCAAAGCGTTTGATAACCTGCCCGCGGCTGTTGTACTCCAGTCGGGTTTCATTGCCCGCCGCGTCCAGGATGCGGACAAGGTTTCCCTGGCCGTCATAACAAAAGCGGGTCAGCCCGCCCTCGCGGTCGCGCAGCGCCGTCAGATCGCCCTGTTCGTTATACTCGCGGTACTCCTGGGTGCCGTCGGCAAAGGTGTGCAGCACCGGCAGCGACAGATCCTCTACCCAGGTCTGCGTCTCTTTTTCCCCCAGCGGATTAATCCAGGCGATCGGGTTGCTGCGTTCATCATACTTCAGGCGGAATTCGTCGCCCGTCGGCGTGATGAGGGAAATCAGGTTGGATGCATCATCCCGGTCAAAGCGCCAGCGGCTGCCGGTCTCATCCGTATAGTCGGTGACCTGGCCCAGCCGGTCCCAGCAGTGGTGGGTGGTGCCATGGTCGCGGCGCGTCACGCTGGCGCGGTACTCCTGCGGGCAGTAGTCAAATTCATAATACTCCAGCGCCCGCCCGCTCTCTTCCAGCCAGTGCTGCGTGACGTACCACGCCTCTTCTTCCCCCTGTACCTGCGCGTTAAACACCGGCAGCCGTCGCCAGCGGTAATGCGCGCTCAGCCCGCCCGCATAGCGATGGGCGGTCATGCAGCCGTGCGCCGGATGGTAGTCAAAGCGGCGGATGACATATCCATCAGCGTCGGTGACTGCCGCCAGGTTGCCCGCTGCATCATAACCGTAGCTCACCAGCTGCCGCTCGCCGCTGTCGGTCAGCTGCCACACTTCCGTCAGCCGGTTCAGCGTCGGATGCCAGTGCAGCCGCAGGCTGACCTCGTAAGCGTCGTCGTGGATGGCGGTGAGCTGGCCGGCGTGGTTGTAGCGGTAGAGCAGCGCGTAACCGTGACGGTCAAGCTGCTGCGCCAGCCGCAGCCGCCCTGCCGCCTGCGGGTCAGGCTCAAACACCGAGTAAAGCCCGCCGTCGTCCTCCAGCATGTAGACGTCCTGCAGGCTGCGCCAGAGCCGGAAGCCCTCGTCGGGGTAGTGCACGCCCTGGCCGCGCGCCAGCGCGCCCAGCCCCAGGGCGCGTCCGCTGCGGTCGGTGAAGGTCGCCTCCATGGCCGACGGCTCGTCCGCCACCGGCGCCAGCGTCAGGAAATACTCGTGCGGTAGCGCCCAGCCCCGGCCCAGCGCCCCGGCGGCGTCGTTGCGGCTGTTGTAGAGGCGCTGCCAGATCAGCGGCAGCCGGCCGTCGAGGGTGAAATCGCACTCCTCCTCGCCCGCCAGGATTTTTGCCCCTGTGGGGATATGCACCGGATGGCCGCGCGAGGTCGCCTCGCTGAATATCCGCGCGGCCCCCTCGCCCAGCATCCCGGCGGCGTAGCCCAGCAGCGCGCTGCCCACCTCTCCGGCCAACGCGCAGGCGAGCGAACGCGTACACATGCGCCCGCCGGAAGCAACCATCGCCACGCCCAGCGACCCGACAATTTCCCCCATAAAGGCGGCCAGCGGGTTTTTGCCGCTGTGAATATCGCGTACCGTGACCGTCGGCCCGCCGATACGCACTCTGGCCCCCTGCTGCTCATGTTTTATTTTCGCCTCGCAGGTGCTGCGGTCATCGTTGCGGCAGGCGGGCTGGCTGTTGATAAATACCTTTTTCGAGCCTTCGGCCAGATAAAGTCCATTGCCGGAGAAAACATGGCCCTTCTTGCATGCGATGGTATCGTGATCTTCCGGGCTGGCGTAAGGATGCTTCGCGGCCACCACCGGAGAAATAACGCTCTGCCAGAGCGGGCTTTTTGGCGAAGGGATCGGCTTCGGCGCATCCGGATCTGCCGGTGGTTCTTTTTCCTTATCTCCCATCAGCCAGCCGGCAATGGCTTTTCCCGCCGTTATGCCCGTCACTAAACTGGCGAGCGACGCCGCGCGCTCCAGCGTACGTCCGGCAATTGCCAACGGTTTAGGGTACTGTGGCGAAGGGTTCTCTCGCTCAGCCTCCAGCTCAGCCCTTATCACTTCCGCCGGAATTTTTCCCGCAGCGCGCGCCGCCGGTTTGCCTTTGGTTCTGACATCCGGCGAGCCGCTGGTGATAATGCCGTCCGGCGGACCTTTTAAGCCGAGGAAATCCAGGATCGCGTCACTTATATCACTTCCGAGATCGGCAAGGGCATCCACCGCCTCGCCAAAAATAAAACCAAACGCCATTACCGCCAGGAAGCCCCCTACAGGCCCAAGCAGCGCCACCATACCTATCCCGACGGCCGCATAGATCGCCCCTTTGACCACGCCGCCCATAAAATCGGCGAACCACGAGGAATGCACCAGCGGATCGTCGAGTTTGGCAGCCAGGTAGTCACTTCCCATCGCGTGTTGCTCCCTGCGGTTGCTTTATTAAACGGCCTCGTCCGGCGACGTTTGCGTCAGGCAGATGCTTTCCTTGATGCTTTGCCAGCAGGCGATGCTTTCGGCATCAAAGGGGGAATGGCGGGTAAAGGCAAACACCAATACCTGACGATCGTTAACTGCCATCAGTAACTGCTGGTAGATGCTTTTTCCCTGCTGTTGAAACTGACAGCTGAACTCATAACAGGGAATTGCTGGCGACTGGGTTAGCGTGACCGGCCGCTTTTCTCCAGGCAGAAAATTTTTCATCGATTTGCGTAACAG
Source organism: Mixta tenebrionis (assembly GCF_006517625.1). Classification (GTDB taxonomy): domain Bacteria; phylum Pseudomonadota; class Gammaproteobacteria; order Enterobacterales; family Enterobacteriaceae; genus Mixta; species Mixta tenebrionis. The sequence continues at coordinate 181,626 of NZ_VHQI01000008.1, forward strand.
CTGCATCTGCTGCTGGAAGTAATCATCCGGCTTCAGATCTGCAGCCAGCTGTTCCCGGCTGATAACCAGGGTCGCCTGCAATGCCTTCAGGCGAAAGATATTCATGGTGCTGTCTTCAACATCTGACGGCAGGCTCAGGCGCCCTTCATTAAAACGATATCCGTTCATTATTGCGTCCTTTGTTTACTTATCAGGCTTAGAGGGTTTATTTGCGTTTTCGGATTTAACAGCCTTATTACTTTTTCGGCTTCTCCGGTTTAACCGGAAATTCGCCGGCTACCTTCGCGCTAATCTCACCCGGCTCCGGAGCGGTTCCGGTGCCAGCTTTCGCGCCATCCATATTTAAATCCAGCATATTGCCGGTGGCGATTTGCCCCTCTTTTTGCGCGTAGATATTGAAGTTATTACACACCATGTTGATATTGCCGGCGCTGTCCAGCTCGATTGCCGCTCCGTTGCATACCAGACGGATGCTGGTAGCAGAGGCGATAACCACCGAGCCCTGACTCCAGAGATCGGTCTTACCGCCAACGACGGTACTGTGATCCTCTTTTACCGCCAGATCGTTATTGATATGTATGTGGGTACGACGATTTTTCTTTACATTGATGGTTTCGTCTGCCCCGACGCTTTTCGTGATATTGGCACCAATAGTTTTCGTGAGATTCTTACCAACCGTATGGGTTTCATCTTGCTTGACGTTGGTATCCATATTGCGCTCGGCCTGTAGCCATAGCTGCTCGCTGCCTGCCTTATCTTCAAAGCGCAGCGCGTTGGCGTTAGCGGGCGTACCATCTTTGGTGCGGCTTAAAAAGCCCATCTGTGTCGCCGCCGCCGGTAACGCCCACGGCGGCATGCTTGCCTCGTTATAGACGCGCCCGGTGATGATGGGGCGATCGGGATCGCCGTTGATGAAATCGATTACCACTTCGTCTCCGACGCGGGGAATCTGCACGCCGCCGAATCCCTGTCCTGCCCAGGCGCTGGATACGCGGATCCAGCACGAGCTGGTTTCATCGCCTCTGGCTTCACGATCCCAGTGGAACTGCACCTTTACCCGTCCATAGCGGTCGGTCCAGATGCTTTCCCCTTGCGGCCCCACTACCCGCGCCGTTTGCGGGCCGTAGGTTCGCGGCCAGCGCGTCGCCTGCGGCGGACGCCAGGTCACGTCAGCGGGAATAACGGTAAATTCAGTCAGGCAATGGCTGCCTTCATCACCGCTGGCATAGCGGTTTTCCTGAAAGTCATATTTCGCTGAAGTGATCAGGTATTCGCCGTTGTCGCCAGTAAAAGGCGCATGGGTCAGCATAAAGGTATGGCCCGGCGCGATACCGCGCGAAGGACTTGTGGCCGCGGTCTGGTGATGTTCTACCTGCCAGCGCTGTTGACGGATTTGCGCATAAAACTCGGCATGGCTGTGTTCAATAAAATGTCCCGGCCAGTCGTAAACATTAATATTGCCAGGCGTGGGCGAGGCAGGATTCTGGCGAGCCTGGAACATCCAGGCGTTGGGTTTGCGAAAATCATAATCGTCGAGACTGTAGAGGCCCGGCGTCACGCTATCTTCCGGCGCCCACTGGCTGATGCCATCTTCATTGGTACTGCCGCCAGTCGCGGTGGGCAGGTAGCGAATAACCTCATAACCGGTAAGCGGCTGGTAAGCGCTGGCATCGTCGGTAAGCACCATCACATGGCGCTCCCGCTCATGGCGGAAGTGATAACCGATGCCCTCCAGCTCCATCAGCCGGCTGATAAAGTTAAAGCTGCTTTCCTGATACTGAACGCAGTATTCCCACTCGCGATATTTACCGCACAGCTTATCCTCTACCTCTACCTGATATTCGCTTAACAGCGTTTTAATAATCTGCGGCACGTTTTGCTGTTGGAAGATGCGCAAGTTACGATCGCGCTGCATGGGCCAGATATCGGATTCCAGCGTCAGAATGTATTCCGCATAGCGCACGCCGGAAAGCTCCGTGGCATTTACCGCCACTCGGGTAATTTTTCCGTTAAGGTAGCGAGGAAGCAGGCTGCGGGTCGGCAGAATAACGGTAAGCGGCTGGCCAAGCAGACCGGCACGATCGATACGGGCATCGGTAGCCAACAGGCTGACGGTAAAAGTGAACGGCTTGCTTAGCGCTTCATTCCCGCTGAGCTTCCAGAAACGCAGCCCCGCGACACAAAGCTGTATGGTAATGCGATCGGTCATATCATTATATCCATGCACGATAGTTGCGGTTTTTTGCCGAAAAGCGGCGGCGGCAGGCAAAAGCGAGAAGTAGTGAAGCCAGGAACCATTCTGTTTTAGCGGCAACATCAGCCGTCAGGGCGGCAACCGGAAATAGTCAATAAAATTCGCCATCCTGTCGGTTAATAAATATCGCCTGTCAGACAAGTACGGGTAAATAATTATCCACACCCGTTAGTGAGTGACAACGGCACCAGCAGGGAAATAATAAATAACTTTTATTTAAGGTATCGATAAACAGAAAACCTGCGCCGAACAAACCCGCCGGAAACAGAAAAACTTTAACCTCAGCCCGGGCTATTTTTCGCCGTTTTTCCTGGCTGGTTATAGCGGCTTCAGCGTTGCCGGTTTATTTTTAATCCTGCTTCATCAGGCGGATAAAATCGCCCATTCCCGGCGAACAGAAACAACAGGCGTGAGCAAACCGATTTTTATTTTTTTATCAGCCGCTGCGGAAAAGTTGGGCGCGCTTCCTTTTTTGATCTACACGTAGTTAAAACAGCATACGATTTATCCTGGATAACCCTGCCCGTCAAAAAAGATAAAAAAACCGATAAACATCATAATTAGCAAAACATTAAACCCAATAAGATAACACTTTTCCTACAATTGGATTGTTTATTTGTGAGCTAATTCATTATTTAATTCTGATAAATAAGTTATGGTTTAATATTATGCTGGGTAAGCGAGTAAATATCATGAACAATAAATATAAACTGCATGAGTTTCTTGATGTTAACCGCCTGCAAACGCTTCAGGATAACTTCAGTAAATCGATGATGATCGCGCTGGTGATTGTCGATCGGGAAGGCGTGCCGGTCACCCGTCCCAGCGGCTTTTCAGATTTCTGCGCGCGCTCCAGAATGAATGAAACGCTGGCCCAGCACTGCTACGACAGCGACCGCGCCGGCGGCGAGGCCGCCATGCGCGCCGGAAAGCCGGTAGTTTACCGTTGCTACTGCGGCTTTGTGGAGTTCGCCGTCCCCATCATGATTAATAATCACTACCTCGGCGCCTTTATTTCCGGACAGGTGAAGGTGGAAGAGGAAAAAGAGCAAAGCATCCCCTTTATTTTGCAGGATAATCTTCTTTATCAGGAGAACCAGTGGCTCACCGAGCTGCACGATCGGACGCGTCCGATGCCCTATGAACGTTTTGAATCAACCGCAGATACTCTGCTCCATGTAGCGTCTTACCTTGTCGAACAGGCGCATGCCAATAATATTCAGCGCGAGCTGCGGCAGAAAGATCTGGAACTGAATAATGAGCTGCACAAGCGCGTTGAGATTGAACGCTCGCTGCATGAGGCGGAATTTAAGGCGCTCTCTTATCAGATCAACCCGCACTTTTTATTTAACGTATTAAACACCATCGGCCGGCTGGCTTTTCTGGAAGAAGCCAGCCGGACAGAAACCATGGTACATGACTTTTCAGATATGATGCGTTATCTGCTGCGTAAAAATAATAACGGCCTGATTACGCTTGGTCAGGAGATAAATTACGTCAATTGTTATATGTCTATTCAAAAAGTCAGGATGCACGATCGCTTCGAATATCAGTGTGATATTCCATCCAAATATAATGATGTTGTCTGTCCTTTTCTGACCTTACAGCCGCTGGTAGAAAACTTTTTTAACTATGTTGTAGAGCCGCGCGAAATGAAAAGCCATATTATTATTCGGGCTACCGATGATGGCAAAGACGTTATTATAGAAATCACCGACAACGGCGACGGTATTTCTCCGCAAGCGATAGAACATATTCTTTCCGGCAAACAGAACCGGCAAAAAGGCGGCATCGGCATTATTAACATTAAAAAGCGCATGCAGTTATTATTTGGCGAAAGTTACGGCTTACAGATTAGCAGCCCCTATAAACCCATGCTTGGCACCACCATAAAATTACGATTCCCGATGGTGTTAGCCTGACGCTGGAAGATGAATATGTATAATATAGTGATTGTTGAAGATGAACATATTGAGCTGGAATCTCTGAAGCGCATTATATCGCAATGTGTAGAGAACGCCGTCATTCATGAAGCCACCACCGGAAGAAAAGCTATTCAGCTGATCGAGCAGCTCAGTCAGATCGATATGATGTTTGTTGATATTAATATTCCACTGCCCAACGGCAACCAGGTTATTGAATATCTGAAGCAGAAAAACCAGGATACGCGGGTTATCGTCACCACGGCGAACGATGATTTTGACATCGTGCGCAATATGTTAAGCCTGAAGGTAGAGGATTATCTGCTGAAACCGGTGAAGCAGAGCATTCTGCGTGAGACCATCGGCAAAGCGCTTCAGGTGGATGAAGCCGCCGCGGCCGCGGCCCGCCAGCTGCGCCAGCGGGTAAACGATCTGCTTAACCGCTGCGATCTCCCCGGCTGGCATGATTTTCTGTTCGCTACGCTCAATGCGGCCTGCGCGGAACGGGAGCTGGGGCGCAATGGAGCCAAAGCGGTGATTGACGTGCTGCAATTAACGCAGCAGCACCTTGCCAGCCTGGGAGATAAATATATCGACTGCCGCGCTAAAATCGCTGCGGTTATTCAGCATATTCGCCAACAGGAGCTCTCCTCCACCAGCTACTGGCAGGTTATGTGCTGGCTGCTAACGCTAAGCGAAGCTATCTTCGATGTGGCTTTCAGAAACGCCAGCGCCGGAATGGACTTTGTGGCGCGCGCGCAGTTTCATATCGAGAAAAATATCATCAGCAGCCTGACGCTTGATGATATTGCCGCCAAAGCTTTTGTCAGCCCCTGCTATTTAAGCCGGGCATTTAAGAAAACTACCGGCACCGGTTTTTCCAGCTATATTACCCATCGCAAAATCAGCATGGCGAAATCGCTCTTGCAATTCAGCGACTTAAAAGTGAATACCATCGCGCTGGAGCTTTCCTGGCATGATGCCAACTATTTTTGCCGGATTTTCAAAAAAGAGACGGGCATTGCCCCCTCCGACTACCGCAGAATCGTCTCGGCGGAGGCGCGCTAATCAATCAGGGATTTTTTGCGCTTCGCATGGCGCGAGCGCAAAAAAGTCCGCCATCCCGGCAAGATAGTTTACCCGCCCGGCGGGGTCTGGTCGCTAAGATGAGACTCTCTCTTGATAATGTGACCGCGCCGTGGACGACTATCTTCTTACCTCAGAATCGGTTGCCGAAGGGCATCCTGACAAAATAGCGGATCGCATTGCTGACGCCATTGTTGATGCCTGCCTGCTGCAGGATCCCTGGGCCAGCGTAAGCTGTGAATGTTTAGTTAAAACAGGCGCGGTAATTCTTGCCGGGCAGCTCTCCTCACGCGCCAATATCGATATCGCACGGGTGGCGCGCGCCACAATAGCCGCCAGCGGCTACAACTGCTCAACCAGAGGCTTTGACGCCGCTACCTGCGCCGTGATTAATCTGCTCAGCAGGGAGCCCGTCGCTCGCATACGCAAAGCGGATGCCCTGGTGGCAGACGCTCAGTGCGTGGTCGCCGGCTATGCCTGTGACGAGACGCCACAGCTTATGCCCACGCCGCTATGGTACGCGCATCGCTTAATGGAGCGTTATGCCGCGCTGCGCAAAACGCAGCGGCGGCTGCTGCCGGACGGCAAATGTCAGCTTACGCTGCGCTATCGGGACGGCGAGGTTACCGGCGTCAATGCGCTGACCATTTCCGTACAGCATTGCTGCGACCTTTCTTTGCCTGCGCTGCGGGAGATGCTGACAGACGAGCTGATCGGGCCAGTGATTCCGGCGCGCTGGCTAACTTCAGCAACGCGCTTGTTAATTAACCCAGCCGGCCCGCAGCTTAACGGCGGGCCTGCCGTTAGCTGCGGCGCAACGGGACGAAAAACCAGCGTGGATACCTATGGCGGAGCGATATGCCATGGCGGAGGCGCGCTCTGTGGTAAAGATCCGGCGCAGGTCGGCCGTGCCGGAGCCTACGCGGCACGCTATATCGCTAAAAATATTGTCGCAGCGGGGCTGGCAAAGCGCTGCGCGGTGCAGCTGGCCTGGGCCGGCGGCCTGAGCCACCCGCTATCGCTGAGTATTAATACCTTCGGCACCGCCCGCCTTGCGCCGCAACGCCTGACGCGGCTGGTAACCCGCCATTTTGATCTGAGCATTTACGGCATCATCGGGCAGCTTGATTTACTGGCGCCGCGCTACCGCCAGACGGCATGCTACGGCCATTTTGGTCGGGAACAGTTTCCATGGGAGCTTACCGATAAAGCGGCACGGCTGCGTGACGATGCGGCGTGTCAGAGCGACGCACAATTCCATGCGCGCCTCAATTAAATTTTCATCACAGGAGAAGGTTATGTCGGGGCAGAGTTTAGGCTTGATTGAAGCCGTTGGCTTAACGGTGGCGATGGAAGCCGCCGATGCCGCAATGAAGTCCGCCAATGTACAACTGATCGGCTACGAGCTGACCAAAGGCGGCGGTTTGGTAACGCTGAAATTCGCAGGAGAAGTCGGCGCGATGAATGCTGCCGTGACGGCAGGGGTAGCCGCAGCCAGCAAGATTGGCAGCGTCTACGCGTGGAAGGTGATTGCCCGTACCGCCTCCGGCCTTGATAAGCTGATCGCATCAAAAGAAACCTGCGGCGTTGCCGGGCCGGAAAACGTCGCGCCGACACCAGAAGCCGCGCCGGCTGCCGTTGCACAATGCACGCCTCAGATTCCGCTGGTGAATCTCGATCCCGCTCCCGCTTTATCCAGCTGTGCAGATATCATAGCCGGCATACCTGCGGATACCCCGGCGGAGAAAGCCGCACAGGCGGCGGAAAAAGATGAGACAAGCCGGGATGAAGCCGCTCCGGCGGCTGGAGTAAAGCCCGCCAGGCTCGCCACGCCCGACGGTGGCAAACCTTTACGCGCAAAGGCGAAGAGCGCGCGTAAATAGCCTCCGTTAACCTCTGTCGTTTTCACAACGCGCCATATAACAAAACAGCCACCTGAGGGTGGCTTTTATTTTGCCGAAAGGGTGAACCTGCCGGAAACGGTTAAAACAGCGGCACCAGCGCAAAAATTCCGGCCATAGCCAGCACATTTATCACGCTGGTCATCAGGGCGATAGTGAAGGCCGGAGGATCGATGTGCGTGTCGCCATGAACCAGAAACAGGCGCGACGCCCACTCGCCGATAAGCGCGCAGGCAAGCCCCACCAGCGCTGCCCAGAGCAAGCTGTGCGAGGCGACCGCCGCCAGCGCCGCCGGCAGCGCAATATGATGCGAAACGGGCACCTGGGTATTAAAATGCAGAAAAATCAACGAAAAAGCGGAGATACCAAACGCCAGCAGCGCCCCGTCGCCGCCGAAGGTAAGACCAAGGTAGCCTGCCATCAGGCCAATCCCCAGGCCCAACAGCGTCAGCTGAGGAGAACGGCTGTGGTAAGGCACCCAGCAGGTTTCCTGTGGCGGGTTAAACCGGCGTACGCCCGCCGCCGGTTTGCCGAACAGGCCCGTTTTGCCAAAGGCCAGCCGCGCAATGATGCCGGAGATAACCACCGTTAACGCCACGGTATCCGTCCATGCGCCTCCTGAAGGCAGCGCCGGTAACTGGTTCAGCAGCCAGGTAATCACGTAGCCCAACGCCCCGAAGATGCCGCCCACCAGCAGCACATCCCACGCGCCCAGCCCGCACAGCCCGGCGGTGATGGCCCGTCCCGAAGAGAGCTTGCCCGTTTTGGCCGCCCATGCCGTGGCGGCGACGCCGGCCGCAAAGCCCCCCGTATGGGGACCAAACATGCCGAAAGGGAAATCGATAAATCCTGAAGGCGCCCCGCTGACAATCTGCGCGACGGTCATCGCAATAACCAGTAACCCAACAAATTCAAATGCGGCAAGCGCGCCGATGGCGGCGCCAAATATGCCGCCGCCAAAGGCGATTAACAGCTCATAACCATTCATAAATATTACCTTGTTAATATAGGGTAGCAATAAGGCATGAAATAAAACGGGATAGCGTGCAGGTGAGAAAGCGCTCCATTTATTATTATTTTATTAAGCGTTAATAGTTCCGAAGCCGTTAGCGTCAGGCCGCAGCCATGCAGGCAGCCCCCCGGCCGCCTGCTGGCTGAGCCGCCGGGGAAGCGCCGTGCCGCTATTATGCTGTCGCTTTACTGCAGACGGATATTATTTTTATTCTGAGCCAGGTTAACCGCCTATATGGCAGCGAAAGCCCATTGATTCCACCACGCCTTTCAGCTGGTTAATATTATTTTCCGCATGCGCATCGCCCATCGGATATATTCTTCCCAGCAGGGAATATTTATTTTCGCCGAAAGTGTGATAAGGCAGCAGATGGATGGTATCAACGCCGGACATTAATCTGGCGAATTCGCCGATGCTGCGAATTTCATCGGGGTTATCGTTCACGCCGGGAATAACCGGAATACGCACAATCACCTTAGTAATAAAGGAAATGCGGATCAGGTTTTCCAGGATGCGGCGATTATTTACGCCGGTATTTTGCTCATGTACGGCGGGGTTAACCGCTTTGATATCGGTCAGCGCCAGGTCTATCCACGGAAAGACCTCCTCCACCACTTCTTTAGTGGTAAAGCCGGTGGTTTCAATAGCGGTATGCCAACCTTTCACCTTACAGGCCTTTAACAGCTCGCGGGCAAAAGCCGGCTGCGCCAGCGGTTCGCCGCCGGAGAGCGTGACGCCGCCGCCTGAGCGACGAAACAGGTTTTCCTCTTTTTGCAGCTCGCGCATCACCTCAGCAACCGTCATCCGCTTGCCTTTCATCTCCAGCGCCTGTGTCGGGCAAACCTGGGTACAGTCGCCGCACTGGTTGCAGCGTTCACGGTCGATGAAATACGCATTTGCCGGCGAGAGCGCATGCTGTTTGCAGACGTCGATACATTTGCCACACTGGATGCAATCGTTCTTTTTATAGATCAGTTCCGGCTGCGGATGCTGTGATTCCGGATTACTGCACCAGCGGCAGGAGAGCGGGCAGCCTTTAAAAAAAGGAATAGTACGGATGCCGGGGCCATCGTGCAGGGAATAGCGCTGTATATTGAATAGTACGCCTTCCGTTTCATAATCGACTCTGTTCATAACATTACTCGTCATAAAATGGCTTTCAGCCTCCAGCCAGGCCTGACGCCAGAAAGCTTGCGAGGGGCCATGCCTGGCGCATGACCCCGGAGGCAGGTAAATCAGAACTGCTGTTCGGTACGGCTGATAATGTCGTCCTGCACCTCTTTCGCCAGCACCACAAACTGGGCGCTGTAGCCGGCGACGCGCACCACCAGATCCTGATACTGCTGCGGATTCTGCTGCGCGGCCAGCAGCGTATCGCGGTCGATCACGTTGAACTGCACGTGCATCCCTTTCTTATCAAAGTAGTTACGCACCATGCCGCCAAAGTTACGCAAACCTTTCTCACCGGCCAGCGAAGACGGCAGGAATTTCTGGTTGTAGAGCGTACCGTTTGAGGCGATAAAGTGATCGAGTTTCGCCACGGAGTTAGCGGCTGCCGTCGGGCCAAGGGTATCTTTACCCTGACGAGGAGAGACGCCGTCCGCCAGCGGCTCTTTCGCCAGACGGCCATCCGGCAGCGCGCTGACATCTTTACCAAACAGCACGTTGGCGGAAACCGGATAGATACCGGCCTGGAAGCGACCGCCGCGCGGGTTAGTGTACTTCTCCACTTCCTGGCAGTAGATCAGCGCGCAGTTACGCGCCACCATATCCACTTCGTCGATATCGTTACCGAAGCACGGCGTGTTCTCCAGAATGCGGCGAATCTCTTCGTAGCGTGAGCCGCTGGCGGCGGGCGCTGCGCTGCCGCTGGAGAGCTGACGATAAACTTCATCTTTAATCGCCGCCGGGTTGAGCGATCCGTGCTGTTCCATAATGCGCTTAACGACCTGGTAGATATCCTGCTCACTCAGGGATGATTTAGCCTGGGCGCCGTTCGGACTGCCGCCGATCGGGTAGCCGAAGTTAGCCTCCAGCGCGCTCTTCAGTTCCTGCAGCGTCAGCTTACGATCTTCAAATACCTGCTTCTGAATGGCATACACCGAGTCGCCGGTATCCGCTACGCCAAACGCCTGCGGGCCGGTAAAGTTATAGATGGCGCCGCCCTCCTGCAGTGATTTGCCGCGCCCGATACAGTCATCCACCAGCGCGGAGAGAAACGGCAGCGGGCAGCGTTCGCCGTGAGCGATATCCACGCTGTTACAGGCTTCCACCAGCTGATGAACGAAATGCGCCATCTGTTTTTTAAAGGCGGCGTAGAAATCATCCATGCTGGCATATTGCGTCATTTCACCGGTTATCGGGCCCAGCTGTTTGTTGCCGACGCGTCCGTTATTCAGGGTGATTTCCAGCACTTTCGCCACGTTGAAGAATGCGGCATCGTGCCAGCCTTCGGTACGGTGCGGCGCCTGCGGCTCTACGCAGCCGATGATGCAGTAGTCGCGGGCATCGCGCAGCGATACGCCACGGTTTTGCAGCGCCGGGATAATAACTTCATCGTTATACATCGCCGGCACGCCAAGCCCCAGACGCACCAGTTCACAGGCGCGATAGAGGAACTCATCCGGCGAGCCCTGCCAGACGCGAATTGAGAATGACGGCTGCGGCAGGCGCACATGCGCTGTCGCTTCCATACACATCCAGGTGAGCGCATTGGTGGCGTCAAGACCATCTTCGGTCTGACCGCCTACGCACAGGTTCTGAAATACCGCATAGCCTGCAAAGGCCTGTGCGGAAATTTCATCGCGCGTTTTGTTGATGTCGTTGAGCTTAATCCAGCAGCAGTCCACCAGCTCCTGCGCAAACTCCGGCGTAATGTTTTTATCCGCCGCCAGGTAGGGGTACATATACTGGTCGAAGCGTCCCGGAGAGATAGAGTGGCCGCTGGATTCAATTTGCAGCATGCTCTGAATAAACCAGAAGGTCTGGCACGCTTCCCAGAAGGTGGTTGCGCCATGTTCCGGTACGCGCGTACAGTTGCGCGCAATTTGCTCCAGCTCGCGCTGGCGGATCGGGTTGCTTTCCTGCTGCGCCAGACGGCTCGCCTCCTGCGCGTAACGATGCGCAAAGTTAATCGCCGCCTGATAGCTCAGGATCACCGCCTGATAGAACTGCTCTTTCTTAATGTAATCCGGCGAGCTGCGATCGAGATTTTCCAGCGCGCGGGTTACCTCAGCGATGACGCCGCGAAAACCGATTTTCAGGATTTTGCCGTAGTCGACGCTTACGTGACCCACGCCGCCGTAGAAATAGTTGCCGACGGTAAAGACGCCGCTGGCGATACTCTCTTTCGTCTCTTCAGACATATAGGAAGCGGCGAGGGAGCTGGTGGTTTTACCCGGCCAGTAGCGGAAGGCTTCGCGCAGTTCGTCAGCGGTTTTTTTCGGGATAATAAACGGGTCGGCGACACGGTGTTCCATAGTGTCGAACTCTTTTTCCACCCATTCATACGAGAATTCAGGACAAATTTCCGTGGAGCGCGGATTAATAGTCACCGCGCCGACAATAAGCTCATCCGGGCGAATAGTAACAGGCAGCTCGTTAAATATTTTCTCAACAACTTTGGCGCGGCGCATAATTGCCGGCAGATGCTCATTCTCTTTATATGCCGCCGTTGCCAGCAGCGCGCGTTCAGACTCAACGTAAGGTTTCGCCTGCAGGATCATATTTTTGAGTCTTACGACACGATCGGTTGGTTGAGTAAAGCCTTTCTCTAACATAGCATAACTCCTGAAATGAGACAGGCATGGCAGGTTGGCGCCACGCCAGAATGGTTTCCGCTGACGACGGCGCGAGATAGTTTTAATACCCGCGTCGCTTAAGCCAATAAATAAGCCAGTAGTTTCTCTTTTCGCCCGGCATAATTAATATGCGCCGTATGATTATGCTGGCGCTAATAATAACCTTATTGCCGGGCCATCGCGGCTTATTAATAGCCCGTCAGTTTCCTCGTATAATTCGCCGATCGCAGCCTTGAACTAAATAACGCGCTGCGACAGTGAGTGATAAAATAACGCCGTTAATAAATAACGTTCAGCCCTGGGGTAAAGCGATATCGACGCGTTAAAAGGCGCTGGCGTCCTCTTCAATAATACGCACGGCCTCATTAACGGCGCCCACCTCGCCAAATACCGCCAGCGTGGTAATGTGCTGCGGGCAGCTGCCGAAAATTTCCGCCACCGCGACATTCGCGCTTTTACTGGCCCGATCGGCGTAGTAGTACAAATCCGGCACCGGCAGCATAAATAGCCCGATAGCGTCGATGCGCACCCGCTCCAGGCGGCTACGCGCCTCCGCAGGCATGCGCCGTTTCAGCATCGCCAGCGTATCCGGCGTTGGCGCGTTGATAATGCGTATTTTCGTCATCGGCTACCCATCCTGCTTTATCAGCGAATATTCAGCGCTTCAACCATGACGCACCGGCGGCTACGGGCGAAATGGCGCGCCGAAGTCAGCCCTTCGCCGGTTGGCCCAGCGATAGTAAAGGTGGTATGGCCTTCGCCGCCTACGCCAAGCCCGGCATAGGAAGGGCCGTTTTTGACGAAAATGGTGGTCTGAATCAGCTGCGCCATTTTGGTAAGTTTGGCGACGTTAGTAGAGTGCATGATGGCGGTATGGCGATTGCCATGCTCTACTTTTACCGCCAGATCGATGGCATCATCCACGTTTGCCACCCGCACCACCGGCAGGATCGGCATCATCAGCTCATGTACCACAAACGGATGATCGCTTTCGGTTTCGAGCAGGATCACTTTGATCTCTTGCGGCACGCTGATACCGATCCGTTGCAGAATGTAGCGGGCATCTTTACCCACGAAGGCGGTATTCGGGCCAGTGCCTTTTTCATTCATCACCAGCGCTTGCAGCTGCTGGATATGCTGCTTATCGCACAGCAGCCAGGCGCCGCTTTTTTTCATACAGTGGATCAGGTAATCCGCCACCTCGTTAACGACGATCACCTCTTTTTCCGCTACGCACGGCAGATTGTTATCGAAGCTACAGCCGTTAATGATGTCCTGAGCCGCTTTTTCGATATTCGCCGTTTCATCGACCACCGCTGGCGGATTGCCCGCGCCGGCGCCGATCGCCTTCTTGCCGGATGACATCACGGTTCTGACAATCGCCGGGCCGCCGGTTGCCACCAGCATATTGACGCGCGGATCTTTAATCAGCGCGTTAGTGTTATCCAGCGACGGCTGCGTTACCGTAACCACCAGGTTGGCGGGCGCGCCCAGACGAGCCAGCTGCTGATTAATCAGCGCCACGGCGTAGAGTGAAACATTACGTGAGCGCGGATGCGGGCTGAATACCACCGCGTTGCCCGCCGCCAGCATCCCAATGCTGTTATTGATAATGGTTTCCGTCGGGTTGGTGGTCGGCGTAATAGAACCAATAACGCCGTAGGCGGAATATTCGGTAATGGTCAGGCCGTTGTCGCCGCTCATCGCGCCGGTGATCAAATCTTCCACGCCCGGCGTTTTTTGCGCCGCCACGCGGTTTTTCAGCAGCTTGTCGGCATAGTTGCCCATGCCGGTTTCTTCCACCGCCATGCTGGCGAGCTGTTGTAAAATCTCTTCCTGCAGGAAAAGCTGACGGATACCGTCAACGAAACGCGCTCGTTGCTGCATAGAGCAGTGGCGATAATGGATCTGCGCCTGCTGCGCCGCCGCGATGGCTTCATCCATCGTAGCGAAGGCGCCGTCGCCGGCTACCGGTGCGGGCGCGCTTACCGGCGCAGGCGCGGGCGCCGCCGTGCGGCTGGCCAGCACGCTGGCGACAATCGCCTCGATGCTGGCGCGATCCGGCTGAGCAGCGGGCGCAGCCAGGTTTTGTACCGGCGCTTCCGGCGTGGTTTTGGTATATTTACTCAGCACGCGAGAGACGGCCTGAGTAATTTCATCATCGTTCATACTAAACCTTCCTTACTTCACAACGCTTATGCGCGTTGCCGCTCGCCATCAAATATAGGGTGTGGTAGTGGAGGTAAGCGGCGTCGGATCTAGCGTTGACAGCAGCTGCTTGCCAACTTCTCTTGCCGCAATGACCGCCTGGCGTACCGCACCGGAATCACCGGAGAAGGTAAAGATGACTTCGTTACTGAAGCTGGTGCCTTTCGCCGGGCTGGCGTAGCCAACCGGATCGATAATGGCGGCTTTCGCTGCGGCATCCGCCACCACCACGCCAATCGCCGCCGGCGAGGCGCAGGTCATGCCGAAAGATTTGCCCAGCGGCGCGCCGAGCGCCTTGTTGAGGGCGTAGCTGGCGCGGGCGGTATACTGGAATTCCAGATGGCCCGCCGGAGAGCCGTAAACATCGCCCATGGTGCGTTCGATTTCAGAGAGCGCGACTTCAACCGCACGGCGGACGTCGGACACGTCGGTCGCGCCAAAAATAATCAGACAGCCATGCCCGCCGCCGCCTTCGGTATCGCGCGCCAGCTCAATAGAGAGAATTTCGCTGTTGGTGGCTTTAATCGCCTCATCCGCCGCGAAAATATGCGGCCCTGCCCCGGTACGGGCGCCAAGGATACCGATTGAGCGATATTTCTTATCGATATTCATGACTTCATGTAACTGATGATCGACATTGGCAATAACCAGCCCAATGGTATGCCCCAGGGCCGTACCGACAAATTCCGTCAGGCCGCAGCCGGTAAAATCAGCGGCCGTTTTGTTATTTGCGCGCGCATCGGTCTGCTTATTCATTACTTCAGATATAATCTGTTCAACAAGATTATCTCGCATGGTCAGTACCCTCTGGCGTTATTAACCGACGGCTTTCGGCAGAATTTTTTCTACTTCAATATGCGGGCGCGGAATAACGTGTACGGAAACCAGTTCGCCAACTTTATTCGCCGCAGCGGAGCCTGCGTCAGTGGCCGCTTTAACCGCGCCGACGTCGCCGCGCACCATAACGGTTACCAGACCGGAACCAATTTTTTCATAGCCAACCAGCATGACGTTAGCGGATTTAACCATGGTATCTGCGGCTTCAATTGCGGAAACCAGACCTTTTGTTTCAACCATACCTAATGCTTCTTGTTGCATAACGACCTCTGTATTTCAGGTAAAAGTAAAAGCGCCTTGTGGAATAACCGCCGTGGGTTAAATCCGGTTACTCATGATTTCATGCACTACGATGTTATTGCGCTCAGGAGAAAATGTTTTGCCCGCCAGAGAGACTTTCTTGTTTTTCGCACGGGTGCCGGACAATAAAATCCTCCCTGGCGTCGGCGAAACATCATGCCTCAGGCTACGTTCAACAAGGCGGCAGCAAGCTGCGCCGCATCCTGCGCAATCATCTTCTCTTCGTTGGTCGCAATGACCGCCACGATGGGTGAACCAGCCTGCGAGATTACGCCCTCGCCCCCGCCAACGGCCTGCGCGTTTTTCTCCGCGTCGAGCCGTACGCCAAAGACCGCCAGCCGCTGCGCCGTCAGTTCACGCACCAGCGCGGAGTTTTCTCCAATGCCGCCGGTAAAAATTAGTGCGTCAAAGCGATGCAGCGAGGCCAGATGCGCGCCGAGGTGACGGGCCAGACGATGAACCATCACGTCAAACGCCAGCGCGGCGCGGCTGTTCCCGGCGCTACGCGCCTCTTGCAGGGTGCGGCAATCGCTGGAAATACCGGACAGGCCCAGCAGGCCCGCTTCGCTGTTGACCATTTTGTAGAGCGATTCCAGCGTCTGGCCGGTGCGGCGCGCGATATAAACCGCCGCGCCAACGTCGAGATCGCCGCAGCGGGTGCCCATAACCAGCCCTTCCAGCGGCGTCATGCCCATTGAGGTATCGACGCTTGCGCCGTTTTTCACCGCGCAAACCGACGAGCCGTTGCCGAGGTGGGCGATAAGAATGCCGTAATCGCTGGGGTCCAGCCCCAGGCGCGCCACCGCCTCCGCCGCGATAAAACGGTGCGAAGTGCCATGAAAGCCGTAACGTCTCACCTGATGCTGCTGTTGATACTCCAGCGGAATGGCATAGGTATAGGCTTCAGGCGGCAGCGTCTGGTGAAAGGCGGTATCGAATACCGCCACCTGCGGCAGGCTCGGCAGCAGCGCCATAGCGGCTTCAATGCCGATCAGATTGGCCGGATTGTGCAGCGGCGCCAGCACGGCCAGCTCGCGAATGCGCGCAATCACCGCATCGTCCAGCAGCACGGACTGTTTAAAATCGCTGCCGCCATGGGCGACGCGGTGACCAATGGCGCCGACCTGCGGCAGCAGTCCCAGACGATCGAGCCTGGCGAACAGCGCCTTCAGCGCGCTGCCGTGGCTGGATTCATTAAGCGGCTGAGTGGTTTTTCCCTCCGCCTCTTTAAAGGTGATGCAGGCCTCCGGCAGGCCGATTTTTTCCGCCAGCCCGGAGAGCAGCGGCGCATCGTCGTTAAGTGGGATCAGAGAAAATTTAAGGGAAGACGATCCGCAGTTAATAACCAAAACCAGTGAAGCTAAAGACATGACGACCTCTGTCTGTACATCATCAAAGCCATCAGACCGATGGCGTAAGGGGGAAATGTTCACGGCTGAAGCGCGCCAGAGCGGCGCTGGCGATGGCGATATCTTCTTCAACGCTGCCGCCGCTGACGCCGATAGCGCCCAACAGCGCGCCCTGCGACCAGCAGGGCAGCCCGCCGCCGAGACAGCAAACGCCCGGCGTATGCTGCAAACCAGCAAGCGGGCCGCCCGGCTGCACCTTATCGGCCAGCTGGTGAGTCGCCATTTTCATCGCCGCCGCCGTCCAGGCTTTTTGCCCGGCCAGCGTATGGCTTACCAGCAGCGCGTTATCCATGCTGAAAAAGTAACGTTGCCGCCCTGCGGCATCCACCAGGCTGAAAACAATCGGCACCCGGCTGCTTTCCGCCGCTTCGCGGGCATAGCTGGCCAGCAGCGCCGCATCGTCCAGGCTAAAGGCGCGCCGCGCCGCCGCCAGATGGCGATCGACCGCCTCGTTGATACGCCGCGCGATATCGCCGGGAAGAGCCTGCTTCATAATTTTTCCTCCTGCTTTGCGGTTAACGAGAAGCAATCGAGCGCGTCGACAATGCCGACCACGGCGGCATCAATAACCGAGTTTTCCTGAGCGGCGCTCATGCGCGCCGAGCTGCCGGTGGTCACAATCACCGTTTCGCCGTTGCCGGCGCCGACAAAATCGACGGCTACCTGCGCGGTTCCGCTGGGCTGATGCCGTTCATTAAGGGGAACGACCATCAGCAGCTTTGCGCCATAGAGCGAGGCGTGTTTGGTGGTTGAAACCAGCGCCCCGGTAACCTTTGCCAGATACATAGTTCCCCCTGTTAGCTGTGAACAATGTTGATGCCGCGCCGCTGGATTTCATCGCGCGCGGCGGGCGTAATCAGCGTGCGGTTACCGACGTTCAGCGCCTGCCCGGCACGCTGCTGGCGCACATCGCTGAGCGTAATAAGCTGCCGGGCGCCGGCGGCCGCCTGGGTATCCTCAGCGTCGACGCTCTGACCGATCAGCGTGACGCCATACGCCACCAGCGTGGCGGCATAGCTGGACAGGCGCGCGCGCAGCGCGGCGGAGAAGGCGCAGGAGGTATCGCTGCGGTATTCCGCATTCGGCGTGACGATAACCTGCTTATTCAGGCCCAGCGCATGAAAGGCCCAACGGCAAACCAGGTTGTCGCGAATGCCCAGCGCGATTTTGCTCAGGCTGTTGCTGGAGAGCGCCGGCAGATAGAGGCCGTGAAAGGCGGTATCGCTCGCTGTCGGCTCGCTGTCATCCTGCCACGCCGCAACCCCCCGCTGTGCCAGCCCGTTCAGGCAGGCCGCACGCAACGATGAGTGGGATGCGCTGCAGGAAAACGCCAGCGACAGGCCATAGCCGCTGCGATCCAGCGCGCTAAGCGCATCCAGCGTGGCGGGCAGCGTGACGAGATCCTCGCCGCTGATGACCACCTTCATTATCCGGTTATGGGTGCGCCGCTGCTTTTTCTGCGCCAGAAGCTCTGCAATAATCTGGTCCAGCAGGCGCGAGAGTGCATGTTGATCCATGGTGTCGCTCCTTAACGCTGAAGGCGGCGACGGCGCTTCAGCTGCCGCCGGCGTGGCGGGCATTCAGCCATTGCACGTTTCCGTCATTACGCGGCTGACGCAGTCGCCGTTGCGCAAGCCGAAGGCGTTCGCCTCTTCCACGTCGATATGCATCTCCAGCACCGCATCGGCGCTAACGCGCACCACCACGCGGCTCAGCACGCCGCCGCGCTGCCCCTGCGTGCGCACGTCGATTTCCATTCCGTCACGCAGGCCAAAGCGCTGCGCATCGGCGGGAGAGATATGGATATGTCGCCAGGCGACGATAACGCCGTCAGTTTTCACCACTCGCCCGCACGGGCCGATAATTTCGATCCCCGGCGATCCCTGTAAATCGCCCGACATCCGCACCGGCGCTTTTACACCGAGCGCAAAGCCATCGGAAACCGAGATTTCAACCTGGGTACTGCTGCGCAATGGACCAAGCACCCGCACTTTGTTTAATTCGCCCTTCGGCCCGCGCAGGGTTACCGTTTGTTCGGCGGCATACTGGCCCGGCTGTTTTACCGCCTTCATCGGGGTCAGCTCGGCGCCGTAGCCAAACAGGGCATCCATATCCGCGCGGCTGAGATGAACATGACGATTGGAGATGCCGATCGGGATCGCCAGCGTTTGCGGCGCGGCGGGCTGTTTAGCCATCGCCCATGAGCCGCTTGCTGCCAGCTCCTGCAAAATTTGTTGCGTAATCCATTCGGCTTGCTGCTGGTTGTAATTCATAACGTCAACGACCTGAAAAGTAATGAGAAAGCGCGCCAGCCTGACAGGTTGCTAGCGAAGCTGGCGCAGCGCGCCGCCAGCACCAATTTATCCGGCGATACGCGTCAGTAATCCGTCAACCTCTGCGGCAACGGGCTGGCAGGGATTGGATGCGGTGCACCCGTCCGCCAGCGCGGCGGCAATCAGCTGCGGGCGTAACGCGGCGAAACCGGAGAGATCTGTGCCCAGTTCCGCCAGCGTGGCGGGAATACCAAAGTGGCGATTGATATCGCGGATGCTGGCGATCAGCTGCTGTAAGGTTTGCTGCGGCGAGTGTTCCCGCATCCCCATAATGGCGGCGCATTTAAGATAGCGTTCCCGCGCGCCGGCCGAGCGCTCTGCGTTGAATTCGATAATCAACGGCAGCAGCATGGCGTTGATTTTGCCGTGCGGGATATGCAGCATGCCGCCGATGGCGTGCGCCATACCGTGCACCAGCCCCAGCCCCGCCGCGTTGAACGCCATGCCCGCCATGCAGGAGGCGTTATGCATATGGGTGCGTGCCTGAATATCCTGCTCGTCGCGGAATACCTGCGGCAGATATTGCCAGGTCAGCGCAATCGCTTTTTCCGCCAGCGCATCGCTGAAATCACTGGCGCCGGTTGAGACCAGCGCTTCAATCGCGTGCGTCAGCACGTCCATACCGGTATCCACCGCCACCTGACGCGGCACCGATAACACCAGCTGCGGATCGAGGATGGCGCAGTCGGGCACCAGCTCATCCGCGATGAGCGGATATTTCCGTCCGTTTTGCGGATCGGAAATAATGGCGTAGGAGGTGACTTCAGAACCGGAACCGCTGGTGGTAGGGATGGCGATCAGCTCAATCGCCGTATCGGTAAAATATTCTTCCAGCGTGACTTTGATGCCTTTAGCGGCATCCAGCGATGAGCCGCCGCCGAGAGCGATAATCACCTCAGGCCGAAAAGATTTAAACTGCGCGGCGCCGGCATGCAGAATGTTGATGTCGGGATCGGGCTTCACCTCGCTGAAGATAGAGACGGACGCTAACGGCATCTGGTTGATTAAATAGCGTGTTTTACCTGAGGACGCCATAAAGCTGTCGGTAACTATCCCGACTTTTTTATGGTTCAGCCGACGCAGCGCCCCGATCGCTTCCTCGCCAAAAAAGATTTTAGGAATGGAAAAAAAATAGCTCGCCATCGCTTAACAACCTTATCCCCTGAAGCTGACTGCCGGAGAGAAGCCCCGGCCAGAAAAGAGATCTCATGTTGTCACGGGCGCAGGCGGAAGAAGCTAGTCATGTTTGTGCTGTGGCAGGATTATGTTGCTGTGGTGGTTTGCCGCTGACAAAAAAATGCAGCCTCAAGGAAAGATGGCACAGGAAGGATAAATTTGCGGATTTCGCACGGAAAACAAAAAGCAAAAGGCCGATTCATTGCTGAATCGGCCTTTCTGAATAGTTGGCGGTGCGGACGGGACTCGAACCCGCGACCCCCTGCGTGACAGGCAGGTATTCTAACCGACTGAACTACCGCACCGCGCTGTGTTCCCCGTCGGGAACGAGGCGCATATTAAGGGGAGTTGCCGCGGGCGTCAACGCTTTTTCTTATCCGCGCGATCGTTTGCCTGCTTTTTCATCTATCCGCTTTTTTTAGCAGCGAAATGATGGTTTTACGCTCGCCACAGGCAGCTGCCGCCCTTCTTCATCACCAGATCCAGGCGCTGCTCATGCGCCATAATCTCCTCATCGCTGGCGGCCACCACGCGCAGCCCTGAGGTGCGCGCTACGCGCTGGATGGTTTCGCCGCTGGCATCCTGCTGCTGTTCCCCTTCCATGGAGAACGCCAGCGAGGTTTGCCCGCCGGTCATGGTCAGGAAGACTTCAGCGAGGATCTCGGCATCGAGCAATGCGCCGTGCAGGGTACGTTTGCTGTTATCAATCTCGTAGCGCGAGCAGAGCGCATCAAGGCTGTTACGCTTGCCGGGAAACAGCTTACGCGCCATCTGCAGGCTGTCGGTAATCCGGCAGAAGGTTTCCGTTTTACCGATGCCGCGCTTTAGCTTACCGAACTCATAGTCCATAAAGCCGATATCGAACGCCGCGTTATGGATCACCAGCTCGGCGCCGCGAATGTATTCCAGAAACTCGTCGGCGATATCGCTGAAAGTGGGTTTATCCGCCAAAAACTCATCGGCGATACCGTGTACGCCGAAGGCTTCCGGGTCGACCAGCCGATCGGGCTTCAGGTACATATGGAAATTATTGCCGGTCAAACGGCGATTGACGATCTCCACCGCACCGATTTCAATAATGCGGTGGCCTTCATAATGCACTCCCACCATGTTCATACCGGTGGTTTCTGTATCGAGAACGATCTGGCGTGTAATTGCTGTGCTCATAAGGCTCGTTTATGTCAGACTTGGCGTTTTATCAGGAGGAAGTCTACCAGAGATGCGCAAACAGGTAGAAATTTTCACCGATGGCTCCTGCCTCGGTAACCCCGGCCCTGGCGGCTATGGCGCTATTTTACGCTATCGCCAGCATGAGAAAACCTTTAGCGCCGGTTTTTATCGCACCACCAATAATCGCATGGAGATGATGGCGGCGATCGTCGCGCTGGAAGCGCTGACGCAGCCCTGTGAGGTGACGCTTAGCACCGACAGCCAGTATCTGCGCCAGGGTATTACCAGCTGGATCCATAACTGGAAAAAGCGCGGCTGGAAGACCGCCGATAAAAAACCGGTAAAAAATGTCGACTTATGGCAGCGGCTGGATGCGGCGCTGAGCCACCATCAAATTAACTGGGAGTGGGTCAAGGGCCATGCCGGCCACGCGGAAAACGAGCGCTGCGACGAGCTGGCGCGATCCGCCGCCGGCAATCCCGCCTTTGAGGATATCGGTTATCAGCCGGAATCCTGATCCTCCAGCTTGCGTAGCTGCCTGGTGGCGTTGACCGTAGCGCGTAGCTTTACCTGCCCGGCGCGCTTTTTCGCGGGCGTCATGGTCAGCGGCAGGGTACGCTTGCGCGCTACCATGATGTTAATACAGCCCAGCGCCGGAACATGCGTGCTGATCACCTTTCCACCCTGGCGATTCCAGGGCACCACCTGAAAGCGGCTGCGGTAAACCACTTCATAATTCAGCAGGCTCAGCCAGTCCAGCAGACGCATCTGGCTGAACATTCTGCCGTTCCAGGGCGCACGCCGATGCAGGCCGGGAATCAGTTTCCCCATGCCCAGCAGGCTCAGCGGATTAAAACCGGTAAGAATCATCCAGCCGTCATCAATCAGAACGCGATCCACCTCCCGCAAAATACGGTGCGGATCGTGGCTCCAGCTTAGCGTATGCGCCAGCAAACAGGCATCCACCGATTTCGCCTCAAAAGGCAGATGCAGCGGATCGGCGATAACCTGCACCTCCTGCCCCGTTTCGCCTACGCTAACCTGATGGGATATCGCGCAGTTTTGCGTATCGATTTCCGCGCTCAGATTGCCGATTTTTAGCAGATGAAAGCCATACAGCTTGCCAAGGCAAGGCTGTAAATGGTGGGATAAGGCGTCGCGAAACGATTCTCCCCACGGCATATCGCGCCATGAAAGCGGCACGGCCAGAGATTTACGTGTTTTAGCAGGCTTCATTTTTTACCATTAGCGTTCCTTCACGACTTGCGAGAGGTGTGTATGAATCTTAACAGTATCCCGGCATTGGGGGATAACTACATCTGGACATTAGACGATAATGCAGGTCAATGTCTGATCGTTGATCCAGGCGAAGCCGCGCCGGTTATCGCGGCGATGGAACAGCATCAGTGGACGCCGGCGGCGATTTTGCTGACGCATCATCATCACGATCACGTTGGCGGTGTAAAAAAACTGTTAAATAAATGGCCTAATCTTGTGGTGTATGGCCCCCAGGAGACACAAGATAAGGGTGCCACCCACATTATCAGCGATGGCGATATCGTACCTGTTTTGGGCTGCGAATTTAGCGTAATTTTTACCCCCGGTCATACGCTGGGACATGTCTTATATTACAGTTATCCTTATCTTTTCTGCGGCGACACTCTGTTTTCGGGTGGCTGCGGACGTCTCTTTGAAGGCACTGCTGAGCAGATGTACCAATCATTTCAGAAACTTGCTGAGTTACCCGATGATACGCTGATTTGCTGCGCCCATGAATATACGCTTTCAAACTTAAAATTTGCTAACGCTATCCTGCCGCAAGACTTAGAAATTCAGCGCTATTATCAGAAAATTAAAGAGTTACGCGCCAAAAATCACAGTAGTCTGCCGTCAAAACTGGGCTGCGAACGGCGAATAAATTTATTTCTTCGCACGCAAGATGCTGATTTAAAAAGGGCGCTTGGTTTGAATATGCCGCCACAGCACGCATGGGACGTATTTGCCCTGCTACGCCAGAAGAAAGACGATTTTTGATTTTTCTGGTTGTGTTGTTGTTCGTCAGCACGTATGATTGCTCGTCTTTTAAGCAACCATTGACACACACATGAAGACTAGAGCGATTATTCTTCTCGCCTCGGTCTTGCTGATAACGGGTTGCCAGGCGTCACGCGATGAAGCCGACGCACCCGAACAGCATGCACAGAGCCTGTCTTCAGCTGGTCAAAATGAGAATGCAAAATTTACAGATCGTATGTTATCCCCGCGTTGGCAGGATGATGGAACGGCCCTGACTCAGGACCAGGATTTGTGGAATTACATTCGCGACGGGCTGAAGATGGAGGTTCCGGAGAACGCCCGGATCCGAGAGCAGAAACAAAAGTACCTGAAACACAAGAGCTATCTCCACGATGTAACTTTACGGGCAGAGCCGTATATGTACTGGATAGTCGAGCAGATTAAGCAACGTAAGATGCCGATGGAACTGGTACTGCTACCCATAGTGGAGAGCGCTTTTAACCCCCGTGCCACATCTTCAGCCAATGCCGCAGGCATCTGGCAGATTGTGCCAAGCACAGGGCGTAATTACGGTTTAAAACAGAACCAGTGGTATGACGGACGACGCGATATTGTCGCTTCTACCCGCGCGGTTTTGGATATGATGGAACGTCTGAATGCGATGTTCGACGGGGACTGGTTACTGACCATCGCGGCTTATAACAGCGGCGAAGGGCGAGTGCTGAAAGCGATTAAACAGAATAAAGCGCGCGGCAAACCGACCGATTTCTGGCATCTTTCATTACCGCGTGAAACCACGCTGTATGTACCGAAAATGCTGGCATTGCAGGATATCCTGAAGAATAACAAACGTTACGGCGTACGTTTACCCACGCCGGACGAAAGCCGCGCGCTGGCGCGTGTTGAGGTTGGACAGCAGATCAAGCTGGCGCAGGCGGCGGAAATGGCCGGCTTGCCCATCGCCAAGCTGAAAAACTATAACACCGGCTATAAGCGTGGTTCGACCGCGCCTAACGGCCCGCACTATATTATGGTGCCGAAGGCGAATGTCGCTCAGCTGCGTAATTCGCTCGCTTCTGGCGATATTGCAGCGGTGCAGCCGACGCGCCTCGCCGCCAACAGCGCGGGCAGCTATAAGGTACGTAGCGGCGATACGCTGTCAGGCATCGCCAGCCGGGTGGGCGTTTCAGTGAAAGAGCTGCAGCGCGCCAATAATCTGCGCGGCAACACCATTAAGCCGGGACAGACGCTAACATTTGGCAGCGCGGCGACGGGTAGTGAACTGGCCGATAACGGCAACAGCATCACCTATAAAGTTCGTAAAGGTGATTCTCTTGCCAGTATTGCACGTCGACATGGTGTAGATATCCAGGACGTCAAGCGCTGGAACAGCGTGCTGAATGACAGCAGTTCGATTCAGCCGGGCGATAAGCTCACGCTGTTTGTGAATAACAGCGCGACGCCAGACAGTTAAGCGTGTTATGAAGAAAGCCGATCGAAAGATCGGCTTTTTTTATGCCTGCGCTGCAGGAGCGGCGGCAAACTCGACCAGCAAAGGGTTATGGTCTGAAGCGCGCGTTACCAGCACGGTGGCTTCGCCAACCTGCAGGCCACGATAAAAAACAAAATCCAGCGGACGCCCGAACGCTTTACGGCGATGATCGTCAGTGAAGCGCACTTCACGTAATCCCATCTCACGCGCAAAGCGGTACAGGGCATTCATGCGCTGGCGGCTCCAGGCGTTGAAATCCCCGGCCATAATTACCGGTCCGGTATGATGAACCAGCTGCTCCCCTATCGGGCCCAGCTGTTTGCTGTAAACATCAATGCCCAGACTAAAATTGACCGCGTGGATGTTTACCACCATTAACATCCTGCCATCAGGTAACGGATAGGCGGTAATCAAAGCGGATTTAGCGAGACGCAGCAGCGGCTCGCGCTCGCGTAACGGGCAACAGTAGACCGGATGCGCGGCAGCCAGCGTCATCACCCCTGAAGGGTGCTGAGGCAGCACAAAAGCCGGAACCTGATCGGCGGCAAGATAGTTGGAGGTAGCAAAACGAATCAGCTCCGGAGTCGTTTGCGCCTCCTGCAGCAGTACCAGCTGCGCTTCCTTGCCGAAGGTTTGCAAAACCGACATCCAGTCAGCGCGCTGTTGCTTGAAGATATTCCATACCAGCACGCGCAGCGAGGCGCCCGGCGTAATCGGCGCGCCGGGCGGACGCGCCTGGCCGACATGCAGCATACCGTTGGGTGGAAAGATCCTTTCCACCGGCTGGCCAGCTACATATCTCATGGCATAGGTTTTTTTGCGCACAATACCGCCCGTTTTCGAAGTGACTACAACAGATACTGCCTTCAGTTATAGGGGCTGCAGCGGCGACTTTCAATCAATGCGGCGCAATTTACCCTCCGGACAGGCAAGCAAATGTTACGATAGTAACAAATTTGGTTTCTGGCCGTAGCCGCTACCCTATCGCCAGGCTACAGAAAGATACATGCAGGGGAGAAAAAGTGAAAGCATCCTCAGATGAACTGAAGATATTTGTTACGGTGGTAGAGAGCGGCAGCTTCAGCCGTGCGGCCAGACAGCTTGAGCTGGCAACCTCCGCCGTCAGCCGCGCCGTGAAAAAGCTTGAGGCCAAGCTGGGCGTTGAGCTGCTGACGCGAACGACGCGCCAGCTTAGCCTGACGCAGGAAGGCGAAAGCTACTTTCGCAAGGTTCAGAAACTGTTACAGGAAATGGCGGCGGCAGAAAGCGAGCTCATGGAAAGTCGCCAGGTGCCACGTGGTTTATTGCGGGTTGATGCCGCTACGCCGGTAGTGCTTCATTTGCTGACGCCGATGATGGCCTCTTTCCGGCAGCGCTATCCGGAAATGACACTGTCTCTGATATCTTCCGAAACCTTTATCAACCTTATCGAGCGCAAAGTAGATGTGGCCATCCGCGCCGGTAACCTGACTGACTCCAGCCTGCGGGCACGCCCTCTGTTTACCAGCTACCGTAAAATGGTCGCTTCGCCCTGCTGGCTGGCGCGTCAGGGCATGCCTGCCAGCGTTGAAGATCTGGCGCGCCATGACTGCCTCGGTTTCGTCGAAACGCCGGCGCTTAACCGCTGGCCGATAGCCCAGCCCGACGGCGAACTCTACACTATCCAGCCCGCGTTATCGGCAAACAGCGGAGAAACGCTAAAGCAGCTTGCTCTGGCGGGGAACGGCATTGCCTGCCTGTCAGATTATATGATCGATAAAGAACTCAACGAGGGATCGCTGGTAGAGGTACTGGCTGACAGACGCCTGCCGGTAGCGATGCCATTTAGCGCCGTTTACTACAGCGATCGCGCCGTCAGCAACCGCGTCCGGGCCTTTATCGATTTTCTTAGCGAATGGATTAGCAAACGTCACTTACGCTGAGTCTGGTTTTAGCCTGCTTCAGACAAGAGTGATAAAAAACCGCTTAACGACACCAGAGGCTTTGACTGCGCTTATGCAGAAGAACCCTGGCGGGCAGGTGAAGTGCTACTGAGTTACAAAACTGCCAAAGCAAAAAGCCCTGACATTACTGTCAGGGCTATTGCTAATAAAGTGGCGGAACGGACGGGACTCGA
>NZ_VHQI01000009.1 GCF_006517625.1 Mixta tenebrionis
GCTGCAGCTTCTTATCCTGCCGGCTTACACCGGATATGGCATTAAATTGGTGGGTCGTGCAGGATTCGAACCTGCGACCAATTGATTAAAAGTCAACTGCTCTACCAACTGAGCTAACGACCCACTTTTTTGCCTGCCGAAACATAATCGCTTATGCCCCGTCAACGGCGGCATATATTACCGATTTACATTTTCAGCGCAACCACTATTTTCCCTGAGACGGCTCAACTGCTTACCTTTCAGGCGTTAAGACCAGAAATCCAGCGAAATCTGGTCAACTTAACGCAATTACAGCCCCGCAGCGCGTTTTTGCGCCTGCTTCGCCGCTTCGGTATTCGGGTACTGTTTAATTACCTGCTGATAGACCGCCTTCGCCTTCGCGTTGTCGCCCTTATCCTGCATGATCACGCCAACCTTATACAGCGCTTCCGCGCTTTTTGGCGATTTAGGATAATTCTTCACCACGGTAGCGAAATAATAGGCCGCATCATCTTTTTTGCCTTTGTTGTAATTTAGCTGACCCAGCCAGTAATTCGCATTTGGCTGATAGGTAGAGTCAGGATATTTTTTCACAAAGGCCTGAAAAGCAGTAATCGCCTGATCGTACTGTTTCTTTTCCAGCACCAGCGCCACTGCGCTGTTGTAATCGCTATTCGCATCGCCGCTTTGTACCGACGCCGCCGAGGCGCTCGCCGCGCTATCTGCCGCGCCGCTGTCGCCTGAAGCCGCTGCGCCGCCCGCGCTGGCTGAAGCGCCGCTGCTCAGACTGTCTATCTGTTGATAGATCTGTTTTTGCCGCTCAACCACCTGGTTTAGCTGGTAGCTGTTTTCCTGAATCTGACCGCGCAGCGAATCGATATCGCTTTGCGTTGCGTTAAGCTGCTGCTGTAGCTGTTGAAGAAGCTGAGCCTGCGAATTGGAGATGCGCTCAAGAGAGATGACCCGATCTTCTACCGAGCCGGAGCCGACGTTACTGATTGAAGCCTGAGCAATAGCGGCCCAGGGGGCCGCTATGCCAGTCAGTAACGACAGACTCAACAGATGAGTTCTGAAGCTACTAATCATGTGATTCTCTTAGTATACCAGCACGGCACGACGGTTTTTGGAGTACGCCGCTTCGTCATGACCAAGAACAGCCGGCTTCTCTTTACCGTAAGAAACGATAGAGATCTGATCGGCAGACACGCCTTTGCCCTGCAGATACATTTTAACCGCGTTAGCACGACGTTCGCCCAGCGCGATATTGTATTCCGGCGTGCCGCGCTCATCCGCATGACCTTCGACAGTCACTTTGTAAGAGGGGTTGCTACGCAGGAAAGTCGCGTGCGCATCCAGCATCTGAGCGAAATCAGAACGGATGTCATACTTATCGAGATCGAAGTAAACGATGTTGTTCTGCTGCAGCTGCTGCATCTGCAGACGCGCCTGCTCTTCAGAGGACATGTTGCCGCCGTTCATGCCGTTGCCGCTACCGCTGCCGTAAGCACCATCAGCGCCCATACCGTTGGTCTGGTCGTTGTTGTTGTCTTTGTGCGAGCTACATGCAGCCACAGCAATTACCGGCAGAGCCAGCATTAAACCCTTCAGCACTTTGTTCAGTTGCATTTCTAAATCCTGTTATAAGTTGCTATACATATTTACACATGCATCACAGATACGGCGACCAGGCAGGGAATTTGACCTGTCCATCGGTAGCCGGAAGACGCGCTTTGAAACGCCCGTCTGTCGAAACCAACTGCAACACGGAACCCATCCCCTGAGTAGAGCTATAGATTACCATCGTGCCGTTAGGTGCGAGACTTGGCGTCTCATCCAGGAACGTGTCCGTTAATTGCTGCACGGCTCCCGTTTCCAGATCCTGTCTGGCGACGTGTTGCGCGCCGCCGTTGGTGCTGATCATCACCATAGATTTGCCGTCGGTGGCAACGCCAGCATTCTGGTTTTGTGAACCTTCCCAGGTAATGCGCTGCGCAGTGCCGCCATTGACGTTAATTTTATAAATTTGCGGACGTCCCGCCTGGTCTGAAGTAAAGGCCAGACTCTGGCTGTCCGGGAACCAGGTCGGTTCGGTGCTGTTATAGCGGCCGTCGGTTACCTGGCGAATCTGTCCGGAGCCAAGATCCATGACGTACAGGTTAAGGCTACCGGTTTTAGAGAGTACAAACGCCAGCTTCGAGCCATCCGGCGAGAAGGCCGGCGCGCCGTTATGACGCGGGAACGATGCCACCTGACGAATGGCGCCATTCGCCAGCGTTTGAATAACCAGCGCCGATTTGCCGCTTTCAAAAGTAACATAGGCCAGCTTGCTGCCGTCCGGCGACCAGGCCGGCGACATCAGCGGCTGCGGCGAACGGTGCACCACAAACTGGTTATAGCCGTCATAATCGGAAACGCGCAGCTCGTAAGGGAACTGACCGCCGTTGGTCTGCACTACATAAGCGATGCGGGTACGGAAAGCGCCTTTAATACCGGTCAGCTTCTCGAAAGTTTCATCGCTGGCGGTATGCGCCGCATAGCGCAGCCACTGCTTCGTGACCTTATACTGATTTTGCGCCAGCACGGTGCCCGGCGAACCGGAAGTATCAACCAGCTGATAAGAGATGGTATAGCTGCCGTCAGCGCCGGGCTGAATCTGCCCCACGACGACGGCATCGATGCCCAGCGCCGTCCAGGCTGCCGGCTGCACTTCCGCCGCGCTGGTCGGCTGCTGCGGCAGACGAGAACGATCCAGCGGATTAAACTTGCCGCTGTTGCGCAGATCGGCAGCGATAATGCCGCCGATATCTTCCGGCGCCGCGCCGGGGCCATCCCATTTAAACGGGACGACGCCTATCGGACGCGCCGTGTTTACCCCCTGGGTAATTTCGATGCGTACTTCCGCGTGCAGCATCGCTGCCCACAGAAGAAGAAAAAAGCTTAAGGTTACACGTAGTGCCTGCTTCATTTTCTCTCCCTTATCTGAACGTTACGTCCACGATAATTCGCACTGTTCCTGACGACGATTAGCTAAAACCATACAGAGTATGGCAAGCTAACCATAGTTCAACCTACCATTTGTTACTGCATTATTAAGGCTTGAATTCCAGCACCGCGTCCTTCACCGCCTGCCAGACATCCTGGCTTGGCGGCTTCGGCATCCGCGCCATGCGCGCCGCGTTGATCGCCGCCTGACACAGGGCCGCATCGCCGCCCGCCGCCGTCGCTGAAATCAGCAGTCCATCCGGCGCCAGCTTGATGCGCACGTTGCAGGTACGCCCTTTAAAGGTATCGGAATCGTAGAACTTGCTCTCTATCGCCCCTTTTACCTGTCCGAGATAGCTGTCGATAGCCGCCCCGGAAGCGCCTGATTTCTTCTGCGCGCCCTTGCCTGCCGCGCCGCCGGACTGTCCGGTTTTAGGTGCGTTCTTACCTGATGTCAGGCCGCCCAGCAGATCATCTACCGCGCTACTATCGCTGGCTGCTTCCGCCGCCGCTTTTTTCTTCGCGTCCGCTGCCGCCTTCGCTTTCGCTTCCGCAGCTGCTTTGGCTTTGGCGTCCGCCGCTGCCTTTGCTTTCGCTTTGGCATCGGCCGCCGCTTTTTCTTTGGCTTCCTGCGCCGCTTTCTCCTTCGCTTCCGCCGCAGCTTTTGCTTTCGCCTCCGCCGCAGCTTTGGCTTTTTCCTCAGCTTTCGCTTTGGCATCGGCGGCCGCCTGCGCTTTCGCCTGCTGCTCCGCTTTTTTCTTCGCCTCGGCCGCGGCGGCTTTCGCCTGTTCTTCCGCTTTGGCTTTTGCTGCCGCAGCTGCAGCGGCTTTCGCCTGCTCTTCCGCTTTGGCCTTCGCTTCAGCAGCGGCGGCCTTCGCCTGTTCCGCCGCCTCGGCTTTCGCTTTCGCCGCGGCGGCTTCCGCCGCTTTCTGCTGCTCCTGCGCGCGCTTCATCGCCTCTTCAGCCTGACGCTGCTGCTCGGCCTGTTCCTGCGCCTGCTTTTTCGCCTCTTCCTGCGCCTGCAGCCGCTCTTTTTCCAGCTCTTTCAGGCGCTGCTGTTCTGCGGCCTGCTTTTGCTGCAGTTCCTCAGCCTGCTGCTGCGCCTTTTTCTGCCGCTGCTGCTCAGCCCGACGGCTGTCGCTTTGCTGGTTTTGCTGGCGATTATATTGCTCAACCACCGCGCCCGGATCGACCATGACAGCGTCAATATCGCTGCCGCCGCCACCGCCGCTGGCCTCGATTTTTTCGTCAAACGAACTCCAAATCAGTAATGCAATCATAACGATATGCAGTATCACTGAAATGATTATCGCGCGTTTTAACTTATCGTTTTGTTCGGATGCCTTCGACACGCTCGGTTCCCAAAAAACGGTTACGGAATAATTAAACTGGCTGCGTCATCAGGCCGACTGATTTCACACCCGCCTGATGCAGCAGGTTCAGCGCCTTGATAATTTCGTCATAGGGGACATCTTTCGCACCGCCAATCAGAAATACCGTTTTCGGATTCGCTTCCAGTCGACGCTGCGCTTCTGCCACCACCTGCTCGGCAGGCAGCTGTTCCATGCGATCGTGATCGACCACCAGGCTGTACTGTCCAACGCCTGCGACCTCCACGATCACCGGCGGATTATCATCGCTGGCGACGGTTTTCGCATCCGTGGCGTCCGGCAGATCCACCTCCACGCTCTGGGTGATAATCGGCACCGTCGCCATAAAGATCAGCAGCAGCACCAGCAGCACGTCCAGCAGCGGAACAATATTAATTTCTGATTTCAGATCGCGGCGACCGCGACCACGCGTTCTGGCCATAGCTCACCTCGGCTTACTTTTTACTGTCGCTGGAGAATGCCTGACGGTGCAGGATAGCCGTGAACTCTTCCATAAAGTTGTCGTAGCCCTGCTCCAGCTTATTCACGCGCTGGTTAAGGCGGTTATAGGCCATAACCGCCGGAATAGCGGCAAACAGGCCGATGGCGGTCGCGATCAGCGCTTCGGCGATACCCGGCGCCACCATTTGCAGCGTGGCCTGTTTCACCGCCCCCAGCGCGATAAAGGCGTGCATAATCCCCCACACCGTACCAAACAGGCCGATATAGGGGCTGATGGAGCCTACGGTGCCAAGGAAAGGAATATGGTTTTCCAGCGCCTCCAGCTCACGGTTCATCGAGATGCGCATCGCCCGGCTGGCGCCATCCACCACCGCTTCCGGCACATGGCTGTTAGCACGGTGCAGGCGGGCAAACTCTTTAAAGCCGGCATAAAAGATCTGCTCTGAGCCGCTTAGCTCGTCGCGGCGCGCCTGGCTTTCCTGGTAAAGGCGGGAAAGCTCAATGCCCGACCAGAATTTATCTTCAAAGGCTTCCGCTTCACGCCCCGCCGCGTTGAGAATGCGGGTACGCTGGATGATAATTGCCCAGGACGCAATAGAAAACCCGATCAAAATCAACATGATAAGTTTGACCAGAAGGCTTGCCTTCAGGAACAAATCAAGAACATTCATGTCAGTCACTGCTTGAACTCCGCGACAATAGACTTGGGAAGCGCTATCGGCTTCATGAGGTGTGGGTTGATGCAGGCAATAAGGACTTCCGCTTCATTGAGCACCTTGCCTTCCGCGTTAACAATACGTTGCCTGAACGTCATGGTGGCCCGACTCATCGTCGTTACCTCGCTCTGAACCTCAAGCAGTTCATCCAGACGCGCAGCAGCAATGTAATCAACCGTCATACGACGAACAACGAAAGCAATCTGCTGTTCAAGCAGCGATTGCTGATTGAAATGACGCTCGCGCAGCATTTCAGTACGTGCTCGTTCATAGAAAGCAATATAGCTGGCGTGGTAAACCACGCCACCGGCATCCGTATCTTCGTAATAGACACGTACCGGCCAGCGAAACAGCGTTGTACTCACTTTACATCCCGGTAATGCTTTTTAAACGTTGCTACTATACGCAAGTGCAAACGGCTTGGGAATGGGTCTTCAGAGCGCAGATAAAATAATTATCAAAGGGAAACTATTGACAAAAATTTCGTGATATTTACTGGCGTAAGGTGGGACTAAATACAGATTGGTTGACAAAAATTTTCCTTGCCGCCAGGGCGGTAACAAGAAAAGGGCCCGTTGCGGGCCCTCTTCTGTTAGCGCACGATGCCGCCGCTGGCGAACAACCCGCCTCAGGCGTTATCCTGCGGCGCGCTTTCTTCTATATGTTCCAGCGCCAGCGCGGTGATAATACCGAAGGCGCAGGCCAGCAGCGTTCCGAGAATCCAGGCAAAGTACCACATAGCTTGTCGCCTCCGTTAGTAAAGTGAATGAGTGTTACGTTCTATATGTTCTTTAGTGATGCGCCCGAACATTTTGTAGTAGCACCAGCTGGTGTAGATCAGGATGATCGGCACGAACACCATCGCCACATACAGCATCAGGTTGAGGGTTAACAGGCTTGAAGTGGCGTCCCACATCGTCAGGCTCACGTTAGGCTGCGTGCTGGAGGGCATAATGAACGGGAACATCGCCACACCGGCAGTAAGGATCACGCAGGCCAGCGTCAGCGAGGAGCAAAGAAACGCCCATGCGCCCTTTTTCAGCCGCGAACAGACTACCGTCAACAGCGGCAGCAGCAGGCCCAGCGCGGGAAACAGCCACAGCAGAGGATAGCGCTGGAAGTTAATCAGCCAGGCGCCCGCCTGACGTGCGACTTCTTTATTCAGCGGGTTAGATACCGCCGCATGATCGAGCGTGCTGGTTACAACGTAGCCTTCAATGCCATACACCACCCAAACGCCGGCCAGCGCAAACGCCACCAGCATCACCAGCGCGGAGATCTGCGCCGCCGCGCGGGCGCGCAAAGCGAGCTCGCCGCCGGTGCGCATCTGCAGATAGGCTGCGCCCTGAGTCAGAATCATCGCCACGCTGATCACGCCCGCCAGCAGGCCAAACGGGTTCAACAGTTCAAAGAAGCTGCCGGTATAAAAAAGGCGCAGGTAGGCGTCGGCATGGTAAGGCACGCCCTGCAACAGGTTGCCAAACGCGATGCCGATCACCAGCGGCGGCACGAAGCTGCCGATAAAAATGCAGATATCCCACGCCCGACGCCAGCGCGGCTCCTCGATTTTTGAGCGATAGTCGAAACCCAGCGGGCGGAAGTAAAGCGAAGCCAGCACCAGGATCATCGCAATGTAAAAACCGGAAAACGCCGCGGCGTAAACCATCGGCCAGGCGGCAAACAGCGCGCCGCCGGCGGTGATCAGCCATACCTGGTTGCCGTCCCAGTGCGGCGCGATGCTGTTAATCATCACGCGGCGCTCGGTATCGGTGCGTCCCAGGATGCGCGACAGCATGCCAACGCCCATATCGAACCCATCGGCGATAGCGAAGCCAATCAGCAAGACACCAATCAGCACCCACCAGATAAAACGTACAACTTCATAATCCAACATGGCTGACTCCTTTACTGCGCAGGCTGCGAAGCGATAGTGGACTGCTCATAGTGATAACGTCCGGTTTTCAGGCTGCTCGGCCCCAGACGGGCGAATTTGATCATCAGGAACATCTCTATCACCACGAAAATCGTGTAGAGGCCGCAGATCAGAATCATTGAGAACAGCAGGTCGCCGATAGTGAGCGAGGAGTTAGCCACCGCCGTCGGCAGCACTTCGCCAATCGCCCAGGGCTGACGGCCATACTCCGCCACGAACCAGCCCGCTTCAACGGCGATCCAGGGCAGCGGGATGCCGAAGAATGCCGCCCTCAGCAGCCAGCGATTTTTACCAATGCGGTTACGGATAACGCTCCAGAAAGAGAGCCCGATAATGCCCAGCATCAGCACGCCGCACAGCACCATAATGCGGAAGGAGAAATAGAGCGGTGCCACCTGCGGGATGGAATCCTGCGTTGCCAGCTTGATCTGGCTTTCCGTGGCGTCAGCAACATTCGGCGTATAGCGTTTCAGCAGCAGGCCGTAGCCGAGATCCTGCTTACGCGCGTTAAAGTCTTCGCGCACTGCCGGATCGGTTTCGCCGGCGCGCAGCGCTTCCAGCAGCTGATACGCCTTCATACCGTTGCGGATGCGTACCTCATGTTCCGCCATCAGCTCTTTCAGCCCGGTTACCGGCGTATCCACCGAACGGGTGGCGATCAGCCCCAGCAGCCAGGGGATCTGAACGGCGTAGTCGTTTTGCTGCGTTTCCTGATTGGGCAGGCCGAATAGCGTAAAGGAGGCGGGCGCCGGCTGGGTTTCCCACTCCGCTTCTATCGCCGCCAGCTTGGTTTTCTGCACGTCGCCCATTTCATAGCCTGACTCATCGCCCAGCAGAATGACCGACAGCACCGCTGCCATACCAAAGCTGGCCGCAATAGCGAAAGAGCGCTTCGCAAAAGCGATATCGCGCCCGCGCAGCAGGTAATAAGCGCTGATGCCGAGAATAAACATGGCGCCGGTGGTGTAGCCCGCCGCAACGGTATGCACGAATTTCACCTGCGCCACCGGGTTTAATACCAGCTCGGAGAAGCTCACCATCTCCATGCGCATGGTTTCGAAGTTGAACTCGGCGGCAATCGGATTCTGCATCCAGCCGTTAGCGACCAGAATCCACAGCGCGGAAAGGTTGGAGCCCAGCGCCACCAGCCAGGTAACGGCCATATGCTGAACTTTGCCGAGACGATCCCAGCCGAAAAAGAAGAGGCCGACAAATGTTGACTCAAGGAAGAAGGCCATCAGAGCTTCGATAGCCAGCGGGGCGCCGAAAATATCCCCAACGTAGTGCGAGTAGTAGGACCAGTTAGTACCGAACTGGAACTCCATCGTCAGGCCGGTGGCCACCCCCAGAGCGAAGTTGATGCCAAACAACTTGCCCCAGAATTTAGTCATGTCTTTATAAATAGTTTTGCCCGACAGGACATAAACGGTTTCCATAATCGCCAACAGAAACGACAGTCCTATCGTCAGTGGCACAAACAGAAAATGGTACATCGCCGTCAAGGCGAACTGTAAACGCGACAGATCGACGATATCGAACATCTTGACCCCTTGCTTTCGCTGAAAGCAACTAACGCATGCGTTATTCCCTGGCGAGCCAACAAATAACGGCAGGCTGATTGCTGTTGAGAATGTTTTTTTATTTTTTGCCGTATAGCAGGCGCACAGAACCGCTCTGCCCCACGGCAGTTAAACAAAAGTTAATAATACTTTCCCTGGTGAGACGCTAATATAATACCCATACAAACGATACGGTAAAGCAAAATTATTGCGGCCTGCAGAATTTTTTTGATCCAGATTCACAATTACCACAAACGGGGTAAAAATCTAAAAAATGATGTAGCGCAATTTACTCCAAAACAGCACAAGGTCAACAGGAAAAGTTAAAGTTCAAATAATTAATCGCACATCAAAGATAAATTAAAATTTAATGAGGAAAATTGTATGGTTAGTAATTTTGATGTTAAATCTATGTATTTATTAGGTGTATCTTTAGTGTTGTTTTAATATTAGAAAAACAGCTAATTACTAAAAGGATCTGTCCTTTTAGCCAAACAGCTAAAGTTTTTAATTCATATTCTTGCGATAACATTATTTTCACTGTCGCCTCCGCGGCCAACATTTACAATATATAAACTTCAAGCACCACAATTATTAACAATAATATTTTGCAATATTTATGCCAGATATAAAACATGAAGAATGAATGAGAGGAGTACGCGGCTGAATTAGCCTGATGCGGAAGGTAAGAAGTGGCCTAACCAGAGACAAAGTATAAAAAAAGCCGCCCGCAGGCGGCCTTGTTGACCAATAATCTTTAAGATTATTTCAGAGGAAGAACTGCTTTTACCGCATCGCCGATATCCGCCAGGCTACGCACGGTTTTTACGCCGGCGGCTTCCAGCGCAGCGAATTTCTCATCCGCCGTCCCTTTACCGCCGGCAATGATGGCGCCGGCATGGCCCATACGCTTGCCTTTCGGCGCGGTCACGCCCGCAATATAACCGACTACCGGCTTGGTGACGTGCTCTTTGATAAAGGCGGCCGCCTCTTCTTCCGCGCTGCCGCCGATTTCGCCGATCATTACGATAGCTTCGGTCTGCGGGTCATCCTGAAACATCTGCAGAATATCGATAAAATTAGAACCTGGAATCGGGTCGCCGCCGATGCCCACGCAGGTGGACTGGCCGTAACCGATATCGGTAGTCTGTTTAACCGCTTCATAGGTCAGCGTCCCTGAACGGGAGACGATGCCAATACGGCCCGGCTGGTGAATGTGGCCCGGCATAATGCCGATCTTACATTCGCCTGGCGTGATAACGCCCGGACAGTTCGGTCCGATCATACGTACGCCAGCTTCATCCAGCTTCACTTTTACCGTCAGCATATCCAGCGTCGGAATGCCTTCGGTAATGGTAATGATTAATTTAATGCCCGCATCGATCGCTTCCAGGATACCGTCTTTACAGAACGGCGCCGGTACGTAAATCACCGAGGCGGTGGCGCCGGTGGCTTCTACCGCTTCGCGCACGGTATTGAATACCGGCAGGCCGAGATGGGTAGTGCCGCCTTTGCCCGGCGTTACGCCGCCAACCAGCTGCGTACCATAGGCCAGCGCCTGCTCAGAGTGGAATGTACCCTGGCCGCCGGTGAAACCCTGGCAGATAACTTTGGTGTTTTTGTCGATCAGAATGGACATTACTTACCCTCCGCTGCAGCAACAACGCGTTGTGCCGCGTCGGTCAGGCTGGTTGCCGCAATAATATTCAAACCGCTGTCCGCCAGTTTCTGTGCGCCCAGCTCAGCGTTGTTCCCTTCCAGACGTACCACAACCGGTACGTTGACGCCGACTTCCGCTACCGCGCCGATAATGCCGTCGGCAATCAGGTCGCAGCGCACGATGCCGCCGAAAATGTTAACGAATACCGCTTTTACCGCATCGTCAGAGAGAATGATTTTAAAGGCTTCGGTTACGCGCTCTTTGGTCGCGCCGCCGCCGACATCAAGGAAGTTAGCCGGCTGGCCGCCGTGATGCTTCACGATATCCATGGTGCCCATCGCCAGACCGGCGCCGTTTACCATACAGCCGATGTTGCCTTCCAGCGCTACGTAGTTCAGCTCCCACTGCGCAGCATGCGCTTCACGCGGATCTTCCTGACTCGGATCGCGCATTTCACGCAGCTCCGGCTGGCGGAACATGGCGTTGCCGTCCGCGCCCAGCTTGCCGTCCAGGCAGATGAGATCGCCCTGTTTGGTGATCACCAGCGGATTGATCTCAACCAGCGCCAGATCGCGCTCCAGGAACAGAGTCGCCAGACCCATAAAAATTTTCGTGAACTGGTTTACCTGCTTGCCGCTCAGGCCGAGCTTAAACGCCAGCTCGCGGCCCTGATACGGCTGCGGGCCGGTCAACGGATCGAGCGCCATTTTATGAATCAGGTGCGGGGTTTCTTCCGCCACTTTCTCAATTTCTACGCCGCCTTCGGTAGAGGCCATAAACACTACGCGACGCGAGCTGCGATCGACGACCGCGCCAAAGTAAAGTTCTTTATCGATATCGGTAGCGGCTTCCACCAGAATCTGGTTCACCGGCTGCCCTTCCGCATCCGTCTGGTAAGTGACCAGACGTTTACCCAGCCAGTTCTCAGCAAAGGCGCGAATATCTTCTTTGCTGTTAACCACTTTCACACCGCCCGCTTTACCGCGGCCGCCGGCATGAACCTGACATTTCACTACCCACGGGCCTGCGCCGATTTTGGAGGCCGCCTCTTCCGCTTCGCGTGGCGTAGTGCAGGCGTAGCCGGTGGGTGCCGGTAAGCCATACCGTGCAAACAGCTGTTTCGCCTGGTACTCGTGTAAGTTCATGATGTTCTATCCATTCAGGTCTGAAAACATTAATAACGTTGGGCGCGGCTTGTACCGCGCCCGGCAAGGTTAAACGTCCAGCAGCAGACGCGCCGGATCTTCCAGCATCTCTTTCACCGCCACCAGATAGCCCACGGATTCGCGGCCGTCGATTAAACGGTGATCGTAAGAGAGCGCCAGATACATCATCGGCAGCACCACTACCTGGCCATTAACCGCCATCGGACGATCTTTAATGGCGTGCATGCCCAGAATCGCGCTCTGCGGCGGGTTGATAATCGGCGTGGACATCAACGAACCAAAAACGCCGCCGTTGGTGATGGTAAAGTTGCCGCCGGTCAGCTCATCTACCGTCAGCTTGCCGTCACGGCCTTTAATCGCCAGCTCTTTGATTTTCTTCTCAATGTCCGCCATGCTCAGCGTATCGACATCTTTCAGCACCGGCGTCACCAGGCCGCGCGGCGTGGAGACGGCAATGCTGACGTCGAAGTAGTTGTGATAAACCACATCGTCGCCGTCGAT
Organism: Mixta tenebrionis; assembly: GCF_006517625.1. Lineage (GTDB taxonomy): Bacteria > Pseudomonadota > Gammaproteobacteria > Enterobacterales > Enterobacteriaceae > Mixta > Mixta tenebrionis. Next base: position 12,329 of record NZ_VHQI01000009.1, read on the forward strand.
AGAAGCATTCACTTCCGGATAACGCTTCAGCGCTTCCACTACCGCCTTAATGTAGAAGGACATAAAGCCCAGGCGCACGCCGTGACGCTTCTCGAAGGCTTCGCCGTACTGCTTGCGCAGATCCATAATCGGCTTCATGTTCACTTCGTTGAAGGTAGTCAGCATCGCGGTGCTGTTTTTCGCTTCCAGCAGACGCTCCGCCACGCGCTTACGCAGGCGGGTCATCGGCACGCGTTTTTCGCTGCGGCCAGCCAGCGGCTGCGGCGCCGCGGCCTCTGGCTTCTGCTCCGCTTTCGCGGCGGCAGGCTGCTGTTTCAGATGTTTTTCCACATCTTCGCGGGTCAGACGGCCGCCGACGCCGGTGCCTTTAATGGCCGAGGCGTCGAGATCGTGCTCAGCGATCAGACGACGAATCGCCGGGCCGAGCGCGTCATTACTTTCTTCTTCCAGCGAAGCGGACTGACGCTGCGCCGGGGTAGATTCTTTGTTTTCAGCTTTGGCGGTGGTTTCTTTACCGCCGCTGTTGCCCTCTTTCAGGCGGCCCAGAATCTGACGCGAGGTGACGGTAGCGCCTTCATCTTCCAGCACGGCTTCCAGCACGCCGTCGGCGGAAGCAGGCACTTCCAGGATAACTTTATCCGTTTCGATCTCTACCAGTACTTCATCGCGGCTTACCGCATCGCCCGGTTTTTTATGCCAGGTTGCTACGGTGGCGTCAGCAACAGATTCAGGCAGGTCGGGAACGAGAATATCTACGCTACTCATTATCTTTCCTTATTTAATCAACGTTCAGCGCGTCATTAACCAGGTCTTGCTGCTGTTTCAGGTGTACGGACATGTAACCTACAGCAGGTGAAGCGGAAGCCGGACGGCCGGCATAACGTAAAGAAGCGCCAAAAGGAACCACTTCGCGGAAGTGGTGCTGGCTGCAATACCAGGCACCCTGGTTCAGCGGCTCCTCCTGACACCAGACGAAATCGTGCACGTGCGCATAGGGCTGTAGCGCTTCCTGTACCGCTTTATGCGGGAAAGGATAGAGCTGCTCAACGCGAACGATAGCCACATCGTTTTGCTCATTTTTACGGCGCTGCTCCAGCAGATCGTAGTAGACCTTGCCGGCGCACAGCACCACGCGTTTTACCGCCTGCGGATCGAGATCGTCGACCTCGCCAATCGCCGGCTGGAAACTGCCGTTCGCCAGCTCTTCCAGCGAAGAGACCGCCAGCGGATGACGCAACAGCGATTTCGGCGACATCACCACCAGCGGACGGCGCATGCCGCGCAGCGCCTGGCGGCGTAGCATGTGATACACCTGCGCCGGAGTAGACGGTACGCAAACCTGCATATTTTGCTCGGCGCACAGCTGAAGATAACGCTCCAGGCGCGCCGAGGAGTGTTCCGGCCCCTGCCCTTCATATCCGTGCGGCAGCAGCATCACCAGGCCGCACATACGGCCCCACTTCTGCTCGCCGGAGCTGATGAACTGATCAATCACCACCTGCGCGCCGTTAGCGAAGTCGCCAAACTGCGCTTCCCAAATGGTAAGCGTGCGCGGTTCGGCGGTAGCGTAGCCATATTCAAACGCCAGCACCGCCTCTTCCGACAGCACGGAATCCCAGACTTTAAACTGGCCCTGACCGTTATGGATATGCTGCAGCGGCGTGTAAGTTGAGCCGTTCGCCTGGTTATGAATCACCGCATGGCGATGAAAGAAGGTGCCGCGCCCGGAATCTTCGCCGGAAAGACGCACCGGAATGCCCTCATCTACCAGCGTGGCGTAGGCGAGGTTTTCCGCCGCGCCCCAGTCAAACGGCTTATTGCCCGCCGCCATTTCGGCGCGGTCGTTGTAAATTTTCGCCACGCGCGACTGTACTTCTACCGATTCCGGCACCTGGCTGATACGTTTCGCCAGCTCCTGCAGCCGCTTGCCATCCACTTTTTCCGGGTAGCTTTCGTCCCACTCATGGTTGAGATAGGGCGACCAGGTAAAGGAGTGCAGGCTCATCGGCCGCCATTCCGGCACCACGCATTCGCCAGCGTCCAGCGCGTCACGATAAAGATTAACCATTTCCGTGGCATCTTCCAGGTTGATCACCTGTTCAGCTTCCAGACGATCGGCGTAAATCTTACGCGGCGTCGGATGCTTTTTGATTTTCTGGTACATCACCGGCTGCGTGGCGCTCGGCTCATCCGCTTCGTTATGGCCGTGGCGACGATAGCAGACCAGATCGATAAAAACGTCACGCTTAAAGGTGTTACGGAAATCGAGCGCCAGGCGGGTCACAAAGGCTACCGCTTCCGGGTCGTCAGCGTTGACGTGGAAGATCGGCGCCTGCACCATTTTGCCGATATCGGTACAGTATTGCGTTGAACGGGCATCTTTCGGGTTGGAGGTGGTGAAACCAATCTGGTTGTTGATCACGATACGTACCGTACCGCCCACTTCATAACCACGCGCCTGCGACATGTTCAGGGTTTCCTGCACCACGCCCTGACCGATAACCGCCGCATCGCCGTGAATGGTAATCGGCAGCACTTTATTGCTGCCCGGCTCATCCAGGCGATCGAGACGCGCGCGCACCGAGCCCATCACCACCGGGCTGACGATCTCCAGGTGCGACGGGTTAAACGCCAGCGCCAGATGCACCATACCGCCTTCGGTCTCCACGTCGGAAGAGAAGCCCATATGATATTTCACGTCGCCGGTGCCAAGATGCTCTTTATGCTTGCCGGAGAACTCGTCGAACAGATCCTGCGGCTTTTTACCCAGCACGTTAATCAGGACGTTCAGACGACCGCGGTGCGCCATCCCCAGCACCACTTCACGGGTGCCGCTTTTACCGGCATGGCGAATCATTTCGCGCAGCATCGGTACCAGCGCATCGCCGCCTTCGAGCGAGAAACGTTTCGCGCCCGGGAATTTCGCGCCGAGATAGCGTTCCAGCCCTTCCGCCGCGGTCAGCTCTTTCAGGAAGCCTTTTTTCTCTTCCGTGCTGAAAGAGGCGTGCCCCACCACCGACTCGATGCGCTGCTGCAGCCAGCGCTTCTCTTCGGTATTGGTGATGTGCATATATTCCGCGCCGATCGGTCCGCAGTAGGTCTGCTTCAGGGCATTGATCAGCTCGCCGAGCTGCATGCGATCTTTACCGATAGCGAAAGAACCGACGTTGAAGGTTTCCTGGTAATCCGCCTCGCTCAGGCCGTGAAAGGCGGGTTCGAGATCTGATACCTGCTCCTGCTGCCATAGCCCCAGCGGATCAAGATTGGCATGCTGGTGGCCGCGGAAGCGGAAAGCGTTGATAAGCTGCAGGACTTTAACCTGTTTGGCATTGGCATCGGGATCGCCAACGGAAGCGGCATAGCGCGAGGTATCTTTCGCCAGACGGCGGAAATAATCGCGCGTAGAGGAGTGGAACTGCTCAGGCCTGAGCCCGGTGCCGGGAAGCTGCTGGAACATGTCACGCCATACAGCATCAACAGAGTCAGGATCGGTGAGATAATCCTCATAGAGCTGCTCTATGTAAGATTGGTTCGCGCCGGCCAGCCAGGAGGAGTCAAGCCAGGGCTTCATTGCGCTGTTCTGCATTGTGATCCCTTAAGCATTACATGCTTTATTCGAGGTTTCATTGTTGCCGGGTTACCGGCTTGCCCAACGCTGCGCCCCGCACTTGCTTGTAAAGCGCGCGGCACAGCCAGATCCAGTTCATCGATACGAGCGCAGCGGGCAACCGATGCCCTGGCCCGTAAGGGAACCTTGGTAAGCGTTGCTACAGCCTCATTCCGCTGCCAGCGCTTACCGGGGTTTCCGTAAAATATCCGGGAACCTGGGTTCCCGGATCGCTTGTGGCGTTATGCGTTACGCTGCAGCAGCATCGACTTAATATGGCCGATGGCGCGCGTCGGGTTTAATCCTTTCGGACAAACGCTAACGCAGTTCATAATGCTGTGACAGCGGAAGACGCTGAAAGCATCGCTGAGATTGTCCAGACGCGCGTTGGTTTCGGTATCGCGGCTGTCAATCAGGAAGCGATAAGCGGCCAGCAGCCCCGCAGGCCCAACGAATTTATCCGGGTTCCACCAGAACGACGGACAGGAGGTTGAGCAGCAGGCGCACAGAATACACTCATACAGCCCGTCTAAATGTGCGCGCTCTTCCGGCGTTTGCAAATGCTCGCGCGCCGGCGGATTTTCGCCATTATTCAACAGGTAAGGCTTAATCTTCTCATACTGCTTGTAGAACTGGCCCATGTCCACGACTAAGTCGCGGATCACCGGCAGGCCCGGCAATGGACGGATGACAATCTTCTGTTTGCCGTTGCCCAGCGCCGAGACCGGCGTGATGCAGGCCAGACCGTTGCGCCCGTTCATATTCAGCCCGTCGGAGCCGCAAACGCCTTCGCGGCAGGAGCGGCGAAACGCCAGCGACGGATCTTTTTCTTTCAGCTTGATCAGCGCGTCCAGCAGCATCATGTCGCGTCCCTCTTCCGCTTCCAGGGTGTAATCCTGCATACGGGGCGCGTCATCCACATCCGGGTTATAACGATAAATGGAAAATTCGAGTCTCATCGTCTCTTCTCCGCAAATTAGTAGGTGCGCACTTTCGGCGGGAAAGCGGGGCGCAGTTTCGGCTGCATGTTTACCTCACGGCGCGTCATGCTTTCGGTTTGCGGCAGATAGAGCGAATGGCACAGCCATTTCTCATCGTCACGATCCGGGTAGTCAAAACGGCTATGGGCGCCGCGGCTTTCCGTGCGGTAGTTCGCCGCAACGGCGGTAGCGAAGGCGGTTTCCATCAGGTTATCCAGCTCCAGACACTCAATGCGCTGGGTGTTGAAATCGCTGGAACGGTCATCCAGGCGCGCGAATTTCAGGCGTTCGCGAATCTGTTTCAGATCCTCCAGCCCTTGCGCCATCGCATCGCCTTCACGGAATACCGAGAAGTTGTTCTGCATGCAGCTTTGCAACGCTTTGCGAATCTCTACCGGATCTTCGCCGGTGACGTTGTTATCCCAGCGCTGATAACGCGCCATCGCGGCATCGATATCGTCCGGGGAGGCGTCGCGCAGCGCGCCCTGCTGCTGGATAGATTCCTGCAGATGCAGACCCGCAGCACGGCCGAACACCACCAGATCCAGCAGCGAGTTGCCGCCGAGGCGGTTGGCGCCGTGCACCGATACGCAGGCGATTTCGCCTACCGCGAACAGACCAGGCACGATTACCTCTTCGCCCTGCGCATTCAGCGTCAGCGCCTGACCGGTCACTTTGGTCGGAATGCCGCCCATCATATAGTGGCAGGTTGGGATAACCGGAATCGGCTCTTTTACCGGATCGACGTGGGCGAAGGTGCGCGACAGCTCCAGAATGCCCGGCAGACGCGATTCCAGCACCTCTTTACCCAGATGATCCAGTTTCAGCTTAATGTGCGGCCCCCACGGACCTTCGCAGCCGCGGCCTTCGCGAATTTCGATCATCATCGAACGCGCCACCACGTCACGGCCCGCCAGATCTTTGGCGTTCGGCGCATAGCGCTCCATAAAGCGTTCGCCATGCTTATTCAGCAGGTAGCCGCCTTCACCGCGGCAGCCTTCGGTCACCAGCACGCCGGCGCCGGCGATGCCGGTTGGGTGGAACTGCCACATCTCCATATCCTGCACCGGTACGCCGGCGCGCAGCGCCATGCCGACGCCGTCGCCGGTGTTGATATGCGCATTGGTGGTGGACTGATAGATACGGCCCGCGCCGCCGGTAGCCAGCACCGTCGCTTTCGCTTTGAAGTAGACGACTTCGCCGGTTTCAATGCTGAGCGCGGTACAGCCGACAACGGCGCCATCCTGGTTTTTCACCAGATCGAGCGCATACCACTCGGAGAAGATAGTGGTTTTATTCTTCAGGTTCTGCTGATACAGCGTGTGCAGCAGAGCGTGACCGGTACGGTCGGCTGCGGCTGCGGTACGCGCCGCCTGTTCGCCGCCGAAGTTGCGCGACTGGCCGCCGAACGGACGCTGATAGATACGGCCATCGTCAAGACGGGAGAACGGCAGGCCCATATGTTCCAGCTCCAGAATCGCTTCCGGGCCGGTTTTACACATATATTCGATCGCGTCCTGGTCGCCGATATAGTCGGAACCTTTAACGGTATCGTACATATGCCATTCCCAGTTATCCTCATGGCTGTTGCCTAACGCGACGGTGATGCCGCCCTGCGCGGAAACCGTATGGGAACGGGTAGGAAAAACTTTAGACAGCAGGGCGCAGCTCTGACCCGACTGGGAAATTTGCAGGGCCGCGCGCATACCTGCGCCGCCTGCGCCGATCACTACGGCATCAAACTCTCTGACTGGCAAATTCATCTCACGCACCCCACACCACAACAGTTCCATAAATCGCATATACCAACAGCGCGACGACAATCACCAGCTGCAGCAGCAGACGCCACGCCAGCGGTTTAATGTAGTCGGTCAGTACCTGCCACATGCCGATCCAGCCGTGAATCACGGTAGAAAACAGGGTGAGCAGCGTGAAGACTTTGGTAAAGGACGAGGCGAAAAAGGCGCGCCAGATATCATAGGTCAGCGTATCTGACATAATGATGAAGCCGAGGATATACAGGGTGTAAAGCGTAATGAGGATCGCTGTGGCACGCAGCAGCAGCCAGTCCTGAACGCCATTGCGCCCCAGTGCAGTAGCATTGCTTACCATACGAGGACTCCAGCCAGAATTGAAAGCACGACAGTAATGCCAAAACCGATACGCGCCGAGCTATTGCCTGTGCGCTGAGTTTCAGCCAGATATCCGAAGTCCATCAGCATATGGCGCACGCCGCCGACGATATGCCAGGCCAGCGCGGTAAGGATGCCCCACATAATGAACTTAGCGAAGAAGCTGTTCATTACGGCGGACGCCTGCAGGAAGCCTTCGGGGGAAGAGAGCGAGAGACCCAGTAGCCAGAGCAGAATACCGACGGCCACAAAGCTAATGACGCCGGAAACGCGGTGGAGAATGGACGCAATTGCAGTAACGGGAAACCGGATCGTAGTGAGATCCAAGTTGACAGGTCTTTGTTTTTTCACGGTTTTGCCCACACAGCCTTTCTTATTTTGCTTCCTCCGGGCCTGAAGGTGAAAGCCGATCACGGGCGTGGTCAGACTCGTGCACCGGCACCAAAACAGCAACATCCAGTGTTAATTGAAGCGGTAAAACGCTGGGTGGCTCCTGGTGTCAGGGTATTCCGGAGACCTGGCGGCAGTATAGGACGATCACATTATTATTACAATTCCTCTACAAAAGCTTTGGGGACATTTAGGCAGAACAGTGATCGATCTCACGAATTTCACATTTTAAACAAATTTAATTATCTGATTTGACAAAACTTAAACATTTCAGTTACAAACTAAGGCACAAAATTCCTGTGATGCGTAAAAGTTATGGGGATACACTTTCCCCTAATGGTAAGTTATGTAACAGTGATTGAATTAAATTGCTAAACGCATCAGATTACTAGTTAAGATTCATAATGACCAGAACGGATCTTTAACAACCGCAGAACGCATTAGTATCATGTTTGCCGGCAGCTTTTCCAACCGCGCCCGTCACTCTGTACCCTGCACGCAACCCATGCCACAGAGTAGACAGCCGACAGTTTTTTCTGGCGCTTCGCAGCATGTTGCTAATTCTGGTGTCAAAGATCCATCAAACATGGCGCTAAGGAGACTGTAAATGTCTGATAAAAAAGTGACGCTCACCGTAACCGGTGAAACGCCTGTTGAGCTTGACGTGCTACAGGGCACGCTGGGTCAGGATGTGGTGGATGTACGAAGCCTTGGCTCTAAAGGTTTATTCACGTTTGACCCAGGTTTTACCTCTACTGCGTCCTGTGAATCCAAAATCACTTATATCGACGGTGATGAAGGCATTCTGCTTCATCGTGGTTATCCGATCGATCAACTCGCCACTCAGTCTAACTATCTTGAAGTCTGCTATATCCTGCTGAACGGCGAAGCGCCGACCCAGGAGCAGTTTGAAGAGTTCCGCACCATTGTGACGCGCCATACCATGATTCACGAACAGATTACCCGTCTGTTCCACGGTTTCCGACGCGATTCGCACCCGATGGCGGTAATGTGCGGCGTGACCGGCGCGCTGGCGGCTTTCTATCATGACTCGCTGGATGTCAATCTTGAGCGTCACCGTGAAATCGCCGCTTTCCGTCTGCTTTCCAAGATGCCGACCGTCGCCGCGATGTGCTACAAATATTCTATCGGCCAGCCGTTTGTTTATCCGCGCAACGATCTCTCCTATGCCGGCAACTTCCTGCATATGATGTTCGCCACGCCGTGCGAGGAATATACCGTGAACCCGGTGCTGGAACGCGCTATGGATCGCATTTTGATTCTGCACGCCGATCATGAGCAGAACGCCTCTACCTCTACCGTGCGTACCGCCGGCTCATCCGGCGCTAACCCGTTCGCCTGTATCGCTGCCGGTATCGCTTCACTGTGGGGACCGGCGCACGGCGGCGCCAACGAAGCCTGTCTGCGCATGCTGGAAGAGATCAGCCATAAAGATCATATTCCGGAATTCGTGAAGCGCGCGAAAGACAAGAACGATTCGTTCCGTCTGATGGGCTTTGGTCATCGTGTTTATAAAAACTACGATCCGCGCGCCACGGTAATGCGTGAAACCTGCCACGAAGTGCTGAACGAGCTGGGCATGAAGGATGATCTGCTGGAAGTGGCCATGGAGCTGGAGCATATTGCGCTTAATGACCCCTACTTTATTGAACGTAAGCTCTATCCGAACGTCGATTTCTACTCCGGCATCATCCTGAAAGCGATGGGGATTCCTTCGTCGATGTTTACCGTTATCTTCGCGATGGCGCGTACCGTCGGCTGGATTGCCCACTGGAAAGAGATGCATGACGAAGGCATGAAGATTGCCCGTCCGCGCCAGCTCTATACCGGTTACGCTCAGCGCGAGTTTGAATCTAACCTGCCGAAATAAGCATTAAAAAGGGCCTGCGGGTCTTGCAGATTATCGCTAAAGCTAAGGAGCGGGAGACATGTACCAAAGAGCAAAGCGTCCCGCGCCATGGAGGGCGCGGGCCGAGCTGGCAGGGATGCGGTCTTTTGCGTCTTTGCGAACGGGACATCTCTCCTGCGACAGCACGGTAATAATCACTAAAGGGCCAGCCGGCCCTTTTTTATTACCCGCAACGTCCAGTTAGTGCTGACAGCCGGGGCACCAGTAAAAAGGGCGCGACGACAGCGTGGTTTTCTCAATCGTACCGCCGCAGCGCTCGCACGCCTTACCCGCGCGATGAAACACCTTAAATTCAAACGCGGCGCCGTGATGCGCGCTGGTCATGGTGCCGCGCATCCGGTAAGAGTGGCGCGGAATCGCCAGCAGCGCCTGCGTCAGCCGCGTCAGCTGCGCTTCAGTTAAGTCCTGCGCCCGATGCTGCGGCGCCAGCTCCGCCTGCCATAAAATCTCCACGCGCAGATAATTACCCAGCCCGGCAAGAAAAGCCTGATCGAGCAGCAGACCGCTAAACTGACGCCGCCGGAAGCGCGGAGAAAGTAAGCGTTCGCGGACGTCCTCTTCGGTCAAACGCATATCCAGCACATCCGGCCCGATACGCTGCAAAAAGGGCTGCGCCGCCAGCGTATCGGCATTGTGCATCTCAATATCTGAGGCGCTGTAAAGCAGAATAGTCCAGTCGGCGCAGGCGAGCTTAACGCGCAACACCCGCTGCGTCGTCGGCTCGCTGCCGGTTTTCACCACGCGCCAGACGCCATACAGCTGGTTATGGCTGTAGAGCGTCAGCCCGTTGGAAAAATGCGTCAGCAGCGCCTTGCCGCGCGTCTCGATCGCCGTCACGCTCTCGCCGACCAGCGCGTCTTCATAAGTTTTCAACTGCGGAAAGGCAAACCAGACCGCCGTCAGGGGTTTACCGACAATGGCTTCTTCCAGCCGATCCGCCGCGCGGCGGATCTCCGGTCCTTCTGGCATAACATGATCCTGTCAGTGCGTTGCGCCGCCAACCAGGCGCAAATCTTGTTCGGTGCGAAGCGCAATAGTAATCGCCATTTCCAGCGCCAGTATGATGGTTTGTGCCGCCATGCTGGGGCTGCCGGGATGTTTTACCGCCTGCTCCGGCAAATAAGGGACATGGATAAAGCCGCCGCGCGCCTTATCGCTTTGCTGAGCAAGACGATGCAGCAGGCCATACATCACATGGTTACAGACATAGGTGCCGGCAGTTTGCGACACCGAGGCGGGAATGCCCGCCTCGCGGATGCCGTCAACTATCGCCTTGATCGGCAGCGTGGCGAAATAGGCGGCCGGCCCGTCGGGGATAATCGGCTCATCGATCGGCTGATTGCCGTTATTATCCGCAATGCGCGCATCGTTAATGTTAATGCCGATGCGCTCGACGGTAATATCGGCGCGCCCGCCCGCCTGCCCTACCGCGATCACCAACTCCGGCTGCAGCGCCTCCATCTCAGCATAAAGCGCGCTCAACGCATCGCCAAAGGCGCAGGGCAGCTGCCTCGCCATCACCTTACAACCGCATACCATGCGTTCATGCAGCTGGCGCACCGCCTCCCATGAGGGATTAATCTGTTCGCCGCCAAAAGGTTCAAACGCCGTAATCAGCACCGTTCTCATTTATCGCCTCACAGGAACATTAAAAAATAGAGTAGAAAAACGTTAACAATTAACAATAGCACGCCGGTCGGCGCCTGAACCTTGATTACCGCATTGCGATCCGGCAGCTCCAGCAGCGCCGCCGGTACGATATTGAAGTTGGCCGCCATCGGCGTCATCAGCGTGCCGCAGTAGCCGGAAAACATGCCGATCGCCGCCATCACCGCCGGGTTGCCGCCATGCTGCAACACCAGAATCGGAATACCGACGCCTGCGGTGATAATTGGAAAGGCGGCGAACGCGTTGCCCATAATCATGGTAAGCAGCGCCATGCCCAGCACAAAAACGGCGACGGCGATAAAACGGTTATCAACCGCCAGATAGTGCGAAGTTAAATGAGCGATGGCGGTGCCTACGCCCGCGCTGGTAAACAGCAGGCCAAGCGTGGCGAGGATCTGCGGCAAAATAAACGCCCAGCCGATAGCATCCAGCAGGCGGCGCGCCTCCTGCATCGACTGCGCCGGGCCTTCGCGGCTCATTTTCAGCGCCAGCAGCCAGCCGATAAAGCAGCCGATAGTCATCGAGAACAGCGTAACCAGCGTGGCGTGATTGCCAGCGCCGAACACCGCCTCCTGCAGGCCGGGCAGATGGTTAAAGGCCAGCACGCCCGCTACGGTAACCAGCGGAATCGCCAGCGCCGGATAAAACAGACGCCCGCCGAGGCGGCTGGCGCTCTGCTGACGCTCTTTTTCACTGCGCTGGTGATAACGTCCGAGCCGCACGCCGCCGCAGCCCGCCAGCAGCGCCATCGCCACCACCAGCACGCCGACGGCGATATGCAGCCCGCGCGCGCCCGCTTCGCGTCCGGCGCTGAGCTGTTCCGCCAGCTGATAGGCCCAGTCGCCGATAAAAAAGATCAGCGCGTACAGTCCCCAGAACAGGCCGGTGGTTAAGCGGCGCGGATTCGCCTTATCGCGCCACGACATCAGCGCCACCACCAGCAGAATCACCCCCGCCAGATAAAACAGATACTGTTGCTGAAACATTAGCGGCCTCCCTTCTGCTGTAGCGCCGCCTGGTTCAGCGCGCTCAGTTCCGCCGCCAGCTTCTTATCCAGCCGCCGCAGGCGCAGCGCATGAATAATAAAGGCGCTCACCGCCGTGGGGATGCCCCAGAGCGCAATATGCAGCGGCTCGGTTTGAATGCCGCCCGACTCCAGCATAAAGTTATGCATAAAGATAATCGCGCCGAAGGCGACAAAAATATCCTCGCCGAAAAACAGCCCGACATTATCGGTAGCGGCAGACATAGCGCGCAGGCGATAGCGTACCGAATCCGGCAGATCGCCGTAGCGATTTTCCGCGGCCCCTTCCGCCATCGGCGCCAGCAGCGGACGCACCATCTGCGGATGGCCGCCCAGGCTGGTTAAGCCCAACGCCGCCGTCGCTTCGCGCACCAGCAGATAAATCGTCAGCAGGCGTCCGGCGGTGGCGGTTTTAATCGTCGCTATCCACGCCTGGGCGCGCTCTTTAAGCCCGTGCCGCTCCAGCAGGCCGATAACCGCCAGCGGCAGCAGCAGAATAAACGGCAGATTGCGCGTATTAAGAAAACCGGAACCCAGTTTTTCCAGCATATCCGCCAGCGGCATATGCGCCGCTACGCCGGTCACTCCGCCGGCGATAACCACCACCAGCACCGGATTAAAGCGCAGCAGGAAACCAATAACGATGGCGGCGATGCCAAGCAACGGCCACAGATTAACCAGAGGTTGCATAATTTCTCCTGTAAAATTCCCGGCCAGCGCCGGGATAAACGTCAGACGTCACTGCTGACTAAAATGTGCTGCGCGGCAAAGGCGGCGCGCAGCCGGCGGGCGAAGGCGAGCGCATGGGGGCCGTCGCCGTGCAGGCAAACGGTTTGCGCCCGCAGCGCCACCCGTTCCCCCGTTACGCTTTCGACTTTGCCATGCTGTACCATGTCAAGCGTACGAGAAATGGCCTGTTCCTCTTCTTCAATCATCGCCCCAGGCTGACCGCGCGGCACCAGCGAGCCGTCGGCCTGATAGCCGCGATCGGCGAACACCTCTTCGCGGGTGCGCAAACCGTAATGCTGCGCGGCGCGTATCGATTCGCTGCCCGCCAGCCCCACCAGCAGCAGGCTGGCATCCACCGCCTTCACCGCCCTGGCGATAGCGTCCGCCAGCTGCGCATCGCGCGCCGCCTGGTTATAGAGCATCCCGTGCGGCTTAACGTGCGTCAGACGCCCCCCTTCGCTTTCCGCCAGCGCCCGGAGCGCGCCGATTTGATACAGCATCTGGGCGTAGACGGTTTCCGGCGGCAGCTGCATGGCGCTGCGCCCGAAGTTTTCCCGATCGGGAAAGGCGGGATGGGCGCCGATGGCGACGCCATACTCCAGCGCCCAGCGCACCGATTGCAGCATGGTCTGCGCATCGCCCGCGTGGAAACCGCAGGCGATATTGGCGGAGCTGACCAGCTGCAGCAGTTCGCGATCGCTGGCGCACCCTTCGCCTAAGTCAGCGTTTAAATCAATTTTCATTTTCCAGTCCCCATGCCATGCGTGCGATAACCTGCTGCTGTTGCTGCCGCGCCTGTAGCGCCTCCTCCAGCGTGCAGTGGATAAAATGGATCGGCTCGCCAAGGCGGATCTGCGCCAGATGGTAGAGATCGGCTTCGATCACGCAGGCGATGCGCGGATAGCCGCCGGTAGTCTGCGCGTCGGCCATCAGCACAATCGGCTGGCCGCTATGCGGCACCTGAATCACGCCGGGCAGCAGGCCGTGCGAAAGTAATTCACGGCGGCTGCTGCGCGCCAGCGGGCGCCCCTGCAGGCGGTAGCCCATGCGGTTGCTCTGCGGATCGAGCCGCCAGGAGACACGCCAGAACGCCTCCTGCGACTCATGGCTGAATTCGTGATATTCCGGGCCGGGCAGCGCGCGCAGGCGATTGCCCCACAGCAGCTGCCGTACGCCGGCCGGGCGGGTAAACTGGCGCTTCGGCGCGGCCAGCGGCAGCCTGTCGCCATCCTGCAAACAGCGTCCCTGCCAGCCGCCGAAAGCGGCCTTCAGATCGGTGCTGCACGAATCAAGCAGCGGCTCGACGGCAAAACCGCCGTCAATCGCCAGGTAGCTGCGCATGCCGCGCACCGGCATGGCGAGCGTCAGGCGCTGCCCTTTTTTTACCGCATGACGCCAGCCGGTCCAGACGGGACGCCCGTCCAGCTCGGCGTTACAGCCCGCGCCGGTCAGCGCAAACCAGCCGTCGCGGCCGAATTCGGCGCAAAACTGGCCCAGGGTAATCTCCAGCACCGCCTGCGATTGCGCATTGCCGACCAGCAGGTTCGCAGTACGCATCGCCGGGTCATCCAGCACCCCGCCGCCGCTGATGCCGAACTGGCGCCAGCCGCTGCGCCCGTGATCCTGTAATGTGGTATGCATACCGGCGCGAATAATTTTCAGCATACGCCCTCCTTCTGCGGCACGAAGCGTACGCGATCGCCGGGACGCAGCAGCGTCGGCGGCTGATGCTGCGGATTAAACAGCGCCAGCGTGGTGCGTCCCAGCAGCTGCCAGCCGCCGGGCGATGCTAAAGGATAAATACCGGTCTGGCTGCCGCCGATGCCTACCGATCCGGCAGGCACCTGCACGCGCGGCACATCGCGACGCGGCGCATGCAGGCGGCTGTCCAGCCCGCCCAGATAGGGGAAACCGGGCTGAAAGCCGATAAAATAGACCACATAGTCAACGGCAGTGTGCGCCTCGACCAGCTGCTGCGGCGACATCCGGCAGTGGCGCGCCACCGCTTCCAGATCCGGCCCCGCCTCGCCGCCGTAAATAACCGGTATAGCGACATGGCGCGACTCAGGCACGACGGCCTCGCTCTCTTCCCACCAGCGTTGCAGACGTTCAATGGCGTCCAGCGCCTGATGCTGCGGATCGCGTAGCACTACCGTCAGATTATTCATTCCGGGGATCGCCTCCAGCACCTGCGGATAGTCGCGCAGGCGCTGCGTTAATCCCCAAATTCGCTGCTGGCTGAGCAACGAAACGGGCGGTTCCAGCTCAAGCACGACCGCGCGTTCCCCCAGCAGGTAACAACGTGCTCGTTGCAAAACAGACCTCCTGACAACGCCAAACTGCGTGACTTATTCATTTTGAACAAATAGTTATGCGGGGATGCTACAGGAGTGTCAACCAGTTTGAGTGAGGATGTGACGCGCAGAAGGCGGCAGGCGCATGCCCGCCGCAGGGAAAAAGCGGCTTTTTAAGCCGGATTATCGATATCGATAAAGGTGACATCCAGCGAATAATGCGCTGCCAGCCACTCGCCCAATGCGCGAATACCGCCGCGTTCCGTGGCGTGATGTCCCGCCGCGAAGAAATGCAGGCCGTTCTCTCTGGCGCTGTGAATCGTCTGCTCTGAAACCTCGCCGCTAATAAAGGCGTCGACGCCAAACGCCGCCGCGCTATCGATAAAGCCCTGACCGCCGCCGCTGCACCAGGCAACACGACGGATCTGCTGCGGCGCGTTGTCGCCGCAGTGCAGCGGCTGACGACCCAGCGCCTGCGCGATACGCGCCGTCAGCGCCTCTCCGCTCAGCGCCTGCGCCAGCTCGCCCCACGGCACCAGCGGCTGGATTTCACCCTGAATGGCAATACCCAGCGCCTGCGCCAGCTGGGCGTTGTTGCCCAGCTGCGGGTGCGCGTCCAGCGGCAGATGCCAGCCGTAGAGATTGATATCGTTCGCCAGCAGCGTACGCAGACGGCGGCGCTTGATGCCCTTAATCGCCGGCGCCTCGTTTTTCCAGAAATAGCCGTGGTGCACCATTACCGCATCCGCCTCCAGCCGCACCGCCTCATCCAGCAGCGCCTGACAGGCGGTGACGCCGGTCACGATCTTCTTTACCTCTGCGCGTCCCTCAACCTGTAAACCGTTGGGCGCGTAGTCGCTGAAGGCGGCGCTGTTAAGCTGCTGGTTAACGATCTGCTCCAGTTCAAAGTTATTCATTCACCTACTCCGGGGATATGGCGGACGACGCCTTGCGCGCCGCCTCGAAAATAGCCAGGGTTTGCTCTCTTGCCGCCTTATGTTCCACGATTGGCAGCGGATAATCGAGCCGTTGATGATTTTTCTTCGCCCAGTCATGCGGATGGTGAATCGCTTTATCGGGCACCGCCGCCAGCTCCGGCAGCCAGCGACGAATAAATTCGCCCCCGGCGTCGAAGCGCTCGCCCTGAGTGGTGGGATTAAAAATTCGAAACCAGGGAACCGCATCGGTGCCGGTAGAGGCGGACCATTGCCAGCCGCCGTTGTTGGCGGCCAGATCGCCATCGATTAGTACCGACATAAAATAGCGCTCGCCTGAACGCCAGTCGATTTGCAGATCCTTAATCAAAAAGCTGGCGGCGATCATCCGCAGGCGGTTATGCATCCAGCCGGTAGCGTTCAGCTGGCGCATTGCGGCATCGACAATGGGATAGCCGGTTTTTCCCTCACGCCAGGCAGCGAACCGATCGGGCCGCTGCTGCCAGGCTACTTTTTTCGTCCAGGCTGCAAAGGGCTGGTTTTTACACAGCCGCGGAAAAGCGACCAGCAGATGGCGGTAAAAATCACGCCAGATTAGCTCGTTCAGCCAGATGCTGGCCGCTCCCTCTTCCAGCGCCTGCGGCTGCTCGCGCAGCAGCCGATGCAAACACTGGCGCGGCGACAGCGTGCCGGTCGCCAGGCAGACAGAAAGCCGGCTGGTGCCCTCCGATGCGGGAAAGTCACGCTGCGCCGGATAAGCCAGCACCGGCTGGCGGCAGAAAGCGCGCAGGCGCTGGAGCGCGGCGGCTTCACCGACGGGAAACAGCTGCTCATCAAAGGATTCACGCGGATAGTCAAAGGGCGACAGCGGCGGCAATGCCGTTAGCGGCGCTTCCGTCCGCGCCGGCGGCGCCGACAGACACTCTGGCAACCCGGCGCGCAGACGCTTGCGATACGCTTTGCTGAACGGCGTAAAGACTTTATACGCTTCATTATTGCCGGTTCTGACGCTGCCCGGCGGCAACAGGACGCTGTCGTCAAACCCCTGCACCGTCACGCCCTGCTGAGAGAGCAGACGCTCAGCGGCGGCATCCCGTTCGCGTTCGTTAAACTCATACTGATAGTTGTAGAACAGCGCATCAACCCGCTGCTGGCGACAGAAATCCTGCAGGTAGCTAACGGCGGCGGCGAAATCGTCGCACTGATGGTAGTGCAGCGCGATCCCCTTTTCCGCCAGGCTCTGCTGCAGCTGTCGCAGGCTGCGCCAGATATATTCCGCCTGACGCGGCGCCATATTATGCTGACGCCACTGCGCCGGCGTGGCGATAAACAGGGCGATAACGCGGGCGTGGCGCGAGCGGCAGGCGGCCCAGAGCGCGCTGTTATCGTTGACGCGCAGATCGTTGCGCAGCCAGACCAGATGGGTGGTCATATCCTCTCCTGCGCAATCAACGACCGTAGCGTAAACGCAGCGCTTCCGGGTAAGGCTCAAAATAGCGCTGCTGCGCCAGCCACCCGTGCGGATACTCTTTCATATAGTGTTTAAGCAGGGTAATCGGCGCCAGCAGCGGCTGTAATCCCTGGCGATAGCGATCGATCAGCGAGGCAAGCTCCTGACGCTGGGCGGAAGAGAGCTGGCGGCGGAAATAACCCTGAACGTGCATCAAAACGTTAGTGTGATTGTTGCGCGTGGCGCGATGCGCCATCAGCGCCATCAGGCGGTTACGGTATTCCGTCGCGTACGCCTCCAGCGAAGGATGGCTATCTATCGCCGCGACAAAACGCCCCAGCTCCCGGTACTTCGGCTGCGAATGAGCCAGCAGCAGCAGCTTATAGCGCGTATGGAAAGCGATCAGAGCGTGCGCCGTCAGCCCCTGACGCCACATCTGGTTAAACTCATGCAGGGCGTAAACCCGGCTGACGAAATTTTCGCGCAGCACATCATCATGCAGACGCCCATCTTCTTCCAGCGGCAGCCAGGGCATCTCGCGCTGTAGCGCCTCGGCGAAAACACCGATGCCCTCTTTACGATTGTTATTGCTGTCAGATTCGTAAACGCGCACCCGCTCCATGCCGCAGCTGGGGGATTTGGCGCACAGGATATAGCCGCACAGATGATGCAGCCCGCCCGCCTTATGCACGGCAAACTCACGCATCTGCGCGGTGATCTCTTCGCCGCCGTTTTTGCTGAAGCAGAGCGCGACCTCATCCTGCTTTTTCACCAGCCGCAGCGCCGGACGCGGCGTTGGCAGCCCGATAGCCATTTCCGGGCAGATCGGTTCATAGCGGACATAGGGGGCCAGCTCCTCAGCGGCAAAAGCCAGCCGCTTGTGACCGCCGTCGAAACGCACGCTTTCTCCCAGTAAACAGGCGCTGATTCCTACCGGTATTTTTTCGCTCATACTTGTACAACTCCAAAATACTTGTATAAGTTTTAGTGTAGCTGAAGCCCCTCTGCAACGCACTTAAAAACCCGCCGCGCCGGAAAGAAAGCAAAAAAAAATCCCGCCGCAGGGCAGGATTTCTGAGGGTAGCAAAGGCTATCCATGGACGAATTGTCGATTAATCGCTGGCCTTAACTGCCAGTTTAGTAGAAGTCTCCACCAGCCGCTTCCGCCTGAGCCAGCCAGACGGGCTTGCTGCTGGTTTTACTCCAGACGCGATGCAGATAGCTGTAAAAACGCGCTCTGTCCGAACGAAAAAGCATTACGGGCAGCGCCAGCAGGCCAATAAGCACCACGGCCGTGCGACGCAGGATAATTTTAGGCAGGGGATAAACAGAATACATAACCTACGCCTCCTGAAAATATGCACAATAACGGAATATGTGAACGATAATAGACCTCATTGTGTAATTTTACTACTCATCTGACCACTTTTTTTGCTGAAAAAAAGGGCAGAAAATGCCTCCGGCGGTAATTAAGTTACAATATTGTTTATTTAAAGTTTCAATGTTGTTTTATTGGCAAAGAGTAACGGTAATGCGAGAGACGCCTTTTAACAAAGCGCGCTTTCAGGGTGTTCGATTTATTTTGCGGCACGGAGAGGCCCATTTTGACCAGCGTACTGATTGTTGAAGATGAAAAAGAGATACGCCGCTTTCTGCGCGTGGCGCTGGAGAGCGAAGCGCTGCGCGTGTACGACTGCGACACGCTGCAGCGCGGCCTGATTGAAGCGGCAACGCGTCGCCCCGATCTGGTTATTCTCGATCTTGGCCTGCCCGACGGCGACGGCATCGATTTTATTCGCGATCTGCGCCAGTGGAGCGCAATCCCGCTTATCGTGCTTTCGGCGCGCAGCGATGAGCTGGATAAGATCGCAGCGCTGGACGCCGGAGCGGATGACTTTCTCACCAAGCCGTTCGGCACCGGCGAGCTGCTGGCGCGCGTGCGCGTGGCGCTGCGGCGCCAGGCGGGGAAAAATAGCCCCAACAGCGTGGTGCAGTTTGGTCAGGTGCAGGTTGATTTAGCCGCTCATCATATTACGCGCGCCGGCGCAGCCGTACATCTGACGCCGACCGAGTTTCGTTTGCTGGCGCTGCTGTTGAACAATCCGGGAAAAGTGCTGACCCAACGCCAGCTGCTAAACCATGTCTGGGGGCCAAACGCGGTTGAACACAGCCACTATTTACGTATCTATATGGGACATCTGCGCCAGAAGCTGGAACAGGATCCGGCACGTCCGGCGCACCTGCTGACCGAAACCGCCATCGGCTATCGCTTTATGCCTTAACCCGGTATGCCGGCAACAAAAAAGGCGCTGATAATCAGCGCCTTTCTTGCGTTTGCGTTCAGACTCAGGCGTTTTTCAACACCGCGCTAACGATCTCAACCGCTTCTTTCTCGATTTTTTCGCGATGTTCCGCGCCGAGGAAGCTTTCGCAGTAGATCTTATAGGCATCTTCGGTACCGGACGGACGCGCGGCAAACCAGCCGTTCTCCGTCATTACCTTCAGGCCGCCAATCGCCGCGCCGTTGCCCGGCGCGCTGGTCAGGCGCGCGGTAATAGGATCGCCAGCCAGCGTATCGGCGCTGACCATTTCCGGCGACAGCTTCGACAGCGCCGCTTTCTGTGCCGAAGTAGCCGGCGCCTGCAAACGGTTATAGCTTGGCGCGCCAAAGCGCTTAGCCAGCTCATCGTAGTGCTGCTGCGGGTTTTTACCGGTCACCGCGGTGATTTCCGCCGCCAGCAGGCAGAGAATGATGCCGTCTTTATCGGTAGACCAGGGCGTGCCGTCAAAACGCAGGAAGGATGCGCCCGCGCTCTCTTCGCCGCCGAAGCCGAAGCTGCCGTCAAACAGGCCGTCAACAAACCATTTAAAGCCGACCGGCACTTCCACCAGCTTGCGCCCGATATCATTGACCACGCGATCGATCATCGCGCTGGAAACCAGCGTCTTACCAACGGCCACCTCTTTGCCCCATTGCGGACGGTGCTGGAACAGGTAGTTGATCGCTACCGCCAGATAGTGGTTCGGGTTCATCAGGCCCGCCGGCGTAACGATGCCGTGGCGGTCATAGTCAGGATCGTTACCGAAAGCGAGATCGAACTTATCGCGCAGCGCCAGCAGACCCGCCATCGCGCATTCGGAAGAGCAATCCATACGCACTACGCCATCTTTATCCAGATGCATAAAGCGGAAGGTTTGATCGATAGCGTCGTTGACGATAGTCAGATCGAGCTGATAATGCTCAGCGATGCGCTGCCAGTACGCCATGCCGGAGCCGCCAAGCGGATCGACGCCGATTTTCAGGCCCGCTTTTTTAATCGCGTCCATATCGACCACCTGCGCCAGCCCTTCTACATACGGCTGGATCAGATCTTTTTCCTGCAGATGGCCGCTGGCCCACGCCTGCGCCAGGGTAAGGCGTTTCACCTCTTTCAGCTCATCGTTGATCAGCTGATTGGCGCGATCTTCCACCACTTTCGTGACGTTAGTATCCGCCGGGCCGCCGTTCGGCGGATTGTATTTGATGCCGCCATCTTCCGGCGGGTTGTGGGAAGGCGTAATGACGATACCATCCGCCTGCGCGCCGCCCGCTTTGTTATGTTCAAGAATAGCGTTTGAGATCGCCGGGGTTGGCGTATAGCCGTTGTCCTGCTGCACAATCACATCAACACCGTTAGCCGCCAGCACTTCCAGTACGGAAATAATCGCCGGTTCCGACAGCGCATGCGTGTCCTTACCGACAAAACAGGGACCGGTGATGCCGTTTTTCCGCCGTTCTTCCGCTATCGCCTGCGCAATCGCGAGAATATGCGTTTCGTTGAAGCTTTGACGCGCGGCGCTGCCGCGATGGCCTGAGGTGCCGAATTTCACCGCATGTTCCACATTGCCTTTTTCAGGCTGCAGAACGTAGTACTGGGACGTTAATTGTGCGACGTTAATCAAATCGCTCTGCTGGGCAGGCTGCCCGGCACGGGGGTGATTGGCCATTGGCGCTTCTCCCTGACGCTTCAGTTAAATGGTGCCGCAAACCTTATCTGTCAGTTCCTGCGGGAACTGCATCGCCAGCATAATGTGTTCCACCATGCTGCATTTGCGGCCTGTGTTAGTGTTGGTGATCACCCAGTACGGCGTGCCGGGCACGTGCTTCGGCTTGGTATGGGTGCCATGCTGTAACAGTGTTTGCTCATCGCCGGCAAAGTAAACGCGGGTGCGTCCCTGCAGCGAGGCGGTCGCCTCGGCAAACGCAGCGGGATCAAGAGAATAGAGCGTCGACAGAATTAGCATAAAACGGTTAACCGCTTTTTTTTGCTCGGCATACTCATCAGAGAGTAGCAGCTCCCGTACCGCGCGCACGCGATCCTGGGAACGCGGCGCCGGCTTGCTCGTTTCGCTCTGCTGGCTTACGTCGCCAGCCGCAGCGGAAACGGGGGCCGCCGCCGGCGCGCTCTGACCGGCGGTAAATTTCAGCATACGCCGTAAAATATCCGAGGCGCTTTCACCGATATGCTGCGTGTGGCTGGCAATGTAGCGGTAGAGCTCTTCGTCGACTTCAATCGTTTTCATCTTCATCCGTACGGTAATTGCTTGTGGCAGAGCCAGACGCAGCGGGTATTAGCAAAAGTCAGCTGTATAAACTGTGCGCTGGTTCTAACATAAGGATTATAAAGTTAAATCCTGCGGGTCGGTAGCAACGTTGGCGCTTGCAGCCAAAAGTCAGAATATGCCGCAAAGCCTTCCGGCAAACAACCGCTCACTGACCGGCAGGGAAAGTAAAAACCATGATAACCTAAGCTTTACCGTCAACTGTAAGAACTTTGCCATGAATTTGAATACTCGCCTGCAAACTGAACAATCCGTCAGCGATGCCACGCCCATCCTGCTAATTCACGGTCTGTTCGGCAGCCTGGATAATCTTGGCGTACTGGCGCGCGGCCTGAAGGCGGATCGTCCGCTGATTCAGGTTGACGTGCGCAACCATGGCCTGTCGCCGCGCAGCGAAGAGATGAGCTATCGGGCGATGGCGCAGGATATGCTGGAAACGCTCGATCGGCACGGCATTCGCGACGTAACGGTTATTGGCCACTCCATGGGCGGCAAAATCGCCATGACTATGACCGCGCTGGCGCCGGAACGTATCAAACAGCTGGTGCCGATCGATATCGCTCCGGTGGACTACCAGACTCGCCGACACGATGAGATTTTCGCTGCCGTTAACGCCGTCACCGCCGCGGGCGTTACCCAACGCAGCGCCGCCGCCGACCTTATGCGTGGAATCATCGCTGAAGAAGGGGTGATCCAGTTTCTGCTAAAATCTTTTCACGACGGCGCCTGGCGCTTTAACGTCCCTGCCCTGTGGGATAACTATAGCGCGATTTGCGGCTGGGAAAGGGTGCCGCCGTGGCAGGGGCCGGCGCTGTTTATTCGCGGCGAGCTTTCCCCCTATCTGGATGATATTCATCGCAATATGCTGCTGGCGCAGTTTCCGCAGGCGCGCGCGCATGTGATTGCCGGCGCGGGTCACTGGGTACATGCGGAAAAGCCCGATGCGGTACTGCGCGCGGTGCGGCGATTTTTAGCGCTGTAAAAGCAAGGCGTTAACCCGCCGACAAAGATTGTTCTCACTCTTTGCTCAGGGTATGATGGCGCGCTAAAATTTTGCCGTCGCCGAAAGCGGCGGCAAGCCGGCCCAAACGTCACCATGCGCGGCGCGAACGCGCAGCCCATTCAGTACCACGATTCTATGGCGAAAGAACACACGGACCGGACCACGATCGATCTGTTCGCAGATGAACGTCGTCCGGGACGCCCGAAAACCAGTCCGCTGTCGCGTGATGAACAACTTCGTATCAACAAACGTAACCAGTTGAAACGTGACAAAGTACGCGGTTTACGGCGCGTTGAACTGAAGATGAACAGTGAGGCTGTCGAAGCGCTTAATGCAATGGCCGCTGAACGCGGCGTAAGCCGCAGCGAGCTGATTGAAGAGATGATTCTTGCCCAGCTGAAGGCGCTCTGACTGGCCGCAGGAAGCGCACAATGAGACACAAATGCAGCGGCTTTACGAGTTCCGCCTCCAGACGGTCTCTGCTATTATTGCCGTAATCTGCATTCCACGCGCAGTTACCAATTCTATAAGTTTCAAGAGGTTATCAAACTCATGGCAATCGTAGGCATTTTCTTTGGCAGCGATACCGGCAATACAGAAAACATTGCGAAAATGATCCAGAAACAGCTCGGTAGCGACGTTGCCGCAGTGCATGATATTGCCAAAAGCAGTAAAGAAGACCTGGAAGCTTTTGATATTCTGCTGCTGGGTATCCCTACCTGGTATTACGGCGAAGCGCAGTGCGACTGGGACGATTTCTTCCCGACGCTGGAAGAGATCGATTTTAACGGCAAGCTGGTCGCGCTGTTCGGCTGCGGCGACCAGGAAGACTACGCTGAATATTTCTGCGACGCTATGGGCACTATTCGCGACATTATCGAGCCGAACGGCGCGGTGATTGTCGGCCACTGGCCGACCGAAGGTTATCACTTCGAAGCCTCTAAAGGTCTTGCCGACGATGCCCATTTCCTCGGCCTGGCGATTGACGAAGATCGTCAGCCTGAGCTGACCAGCGAACGCGTTGAGAAGTGGGTGAAGCAGATTTACCAAGAGCTGCATCTGCAGGAAATTCTGGAAGCCTGATTGCACGCTTATTGTGTGCCGCATCACATTGCGTAACAGGTTTTTCCTATAGAAATGATAGGTACGGGTTTGAAAATTTTATCAAACAGTCGGTAGAATACCCGTATCGGTCATACGCTTTCCTGCCGTTGCGCTGTAAAGCGGCAGGATGAAGCGAAATGTAAACGCAGCATCAGATGAGCATGAACAACGCCGGATGTAGCTCTTAACTTACTTCCACTTGCGGCTTCACGCCTCCCCGTACGGTTTTCATTTCGAAGCATCAGTTCTATAATGAGACGCAATTAGCTTTAGCGTCGACCGATGTTCATGGCTGTTCAGCCACATTGTGACTAGCAAAGTAACAGGACAATATCCGCATGACTGACAATAACACCGCATTAAAGAAGGCCGGCCTGAAGGTTACGCTTCCTCGACTAAAAATCCTGGAAGTGCTTCAGGAACCTGAGAGCCATCACGTCAGTGCGGAAGATTTGTATAAGCGCCTGATCGACATGGGCGAAGAAATAGGGCTGGCGACGGTATATCGCGTACTGAACCAGTTTGACGATGCCGGCATCGTTACGCGCCATAATTTCGAAGGCGGCAAATCGGTTTTCGAACTGACCCAGCAGCATCATCACGATCATCTGATCTGCCTCGACTGCGGCCGGGTAATTGAATTTAGTGACGAATCGATCGAAGCCCGCCAGCGTGAAATCGCCACGCGCTATGGCATCAAACTGACCAACCACAGCCTCTATCTGTACGGTCACTGCGCGACGGGCGACTGCCGCGAAGATGAAACATTACACGACAAATAAAAAATTGTGCTATGCAGTAATGGAAACCGGTGCCCTGAGCACCGGTTTTTTTATGGCTGGTTGCTGGCGGGCAAGCGTAAAACTGCCTGCCCTAACCTTTTGAATCAAAGCGCTTCGCTGCGACTGTAGCGCTCTCCGTCCGGGCTGACGCTGCGAACCATGACGCTGCTGCCCTCAGCAACCGCAGGCTTCACCCGCTCGTCATAGCGTAGCCAGCCTTTGCCGCCATCCAGCGAGTATTCGATCGCCAGCCCCGGCAGCGCAAGGTTCGCCTCCAGCGTGCCGTTGCGAATTTGCGCGCCCGGTACCGGCAGGCGGTAAGCAATGCCGGCTTTATCCAGCTTCGCCAGCTCGCGCTGCCCCAGAATATTGGCGAAGCGCTGCCAGTCGCGGTTTAACGTCTGACGATCGACAAACTGCGTGACGCCGCCCTGATATTCGCGTCCCGGCTGATAATCCTGCTCCCAGGCGGCGCGATGCCAGGCGCGTTCCGCTACGGTTAACAGACGCGGGAAGATCATATATTCCATCTGATCGTCGGTGCGGACGGTTTCGCTCCACAGCTGCGCCGACAGCCCCCAGGCGCCGGGCCAGGGTTTATCAGAGCGCGCCGTAAAGGTTTTGCCGTCGCGATCGACCGAGGTTTCCGCATTTTGCGGCAGATTGTTCGGCGCGAAGCTAAACATTTTGCGTTCATCGCTGTAGCGCGTGCCCCAGTAGTAGCCGCGCTCTGAGGGGTTCACCTCATAAGGGAAATCCATATAGACGTAGTCAGGGTTAGAGATAACCACATCGTAGCCTTTATTGGCCCAGTCGTTAGCGCTGTCAAAACCGCCCCAGTAGAGGGTATCCCAGAAGTTGACCGCTACCTTGGGCGTGGCGAAGGCGGCGGCGTTCTCCGCATGTTTCACCCCATCCTGCCAGGCCTGCATACGTTCGATGCCGTGCGCGCGCACCTTATTGCTGACCGCCAGCGCAAAATAGCTTGGCAGATGATCGAGATCTTTAACTTCGCCGGCCGCAATCATCTTCTGGCAGGCGGGCGATTTTTCCCACGGGCGGTTTTCCTGGCTGCGGTCAATCAGACCGGTGCCCGGCTGCGGCTGCTGTTTATCGCTATAGCCGGCGCCAAGACGAATATTTTTAGCCTCGTCGCCGCCAAAGTGCCAGGTAGTCAGCGGCTGTCCCGCTTCCTTATGCATCGCCTGAATTTCGCCAATCACCTTATCGACGAAGCGCTGTGAAGAGGCGAGGCAGGGATTGAGATAGCTGGTGCGATCGTAAAGCTGAACCGAGGTGGTTTCCGAGGTATCAAGCGGATCGCGCAGCCGGTACTCTTCCGCTTTTGCTGCCTCTCCCGCCTCCATCAAACGCTGATAGCGCGCCTCCATGGAGATAACGGCGGCGCGGGCGTGCGCGGGCATATCGATTTCCGGGATCACCTCAATATGGCGCGCCTGGGCATATTTAACGATGTCGATGTAATCCGCACGGCTAAAATAGCCGCTGCCGTTGTTATCATTAAACGGGCCTGAGCCAAGCTGCGGCAGCAGGCAGCGCTGCTCGCTGAGATCGTGACAGCGCTGGCTGCCCACTTCAGTTAGCTCCGGCAGGCCCGGAATGGCGATACGCCAGGCCTCATCGTCGCTGAGATGGAAGTGGAACTTGTTCATTTTCCAGGCGGCCATCTGATCCAGCATGCGCATTACCGCCTGCTTGCTGTGGAAATTACGCGCCACATCGAGGAAAGCGCCGCGATAGGCAAAGCGCGGCGCATCCTGCGCCTCCAGCGTGGCCACCACCGGCAGCCCTTCGGCAGGCAGCAGCGACGCAACCGACATCAATCCGTAAAATACGCCGGCGCTGTCATAGCCGGTCAGTTCGATACCCTGCGGGCGGATAGTGAGATGGTAGGCGCCGCTTACCGCGCGTTCGCCGCTAAAATCAGCCTGACGAATAGCGGTACGCAAAGGCACGCCGTCGCGGTTTTCTTTAACACCCAGCAGCGCGAAGCGCGCTTTAATCGCCTGCGCCCGATCGCCCGACAGCGTCAGCAAATCAAAGACGATGCCCCGGCTTAAATCAAGATCCTGCGGATGAACTTTCAGCGCCAGCGGCGTCGGGGTAATTTGCCCGCGCAGCGCCGCTGCCGGCAGCACGGCGCTATCGCTGTTTTTCAGAAAGCGGCTGGCGGGCTGCATCAGAATATTTTTATCATCGGCGGTGCGCTTCCAGTGGTGATTAAAGGGCGCGACAAACTGCGTCAAATCTTCCGTATCGGTGCTGGCGATAATACGCGGCTGGGCATTTTCCGCCGTCACATACCAGCGCGGCATCACGTCGGTGATAAACAGCTGCCAGTATTCATTGATCAGCGGGATCGTAATCGATTCGCCGGCGCCGATGCCGGTAAATTTCTCTGTAGGCTCCAGACGCGTCAGATCGCCGTTAACATGCACGATCCTGAATTGATCGCTGTCGATCTTGAGAGTGGCATGGACGTTGCTCATGTAAATCGCCCAGTTGCGGCTGGAGAGCGCCGGACCGTTATTGGTCAGGGTGATGGTTGCCCGGTTGCAGGCGGCCCAGTCAGCCCCCAGCGCGGCGCAGTCGGTGCCGTGCAGAGCGGCCTGGTTATCGGTGACCTCATAACGTACGCCAAACTGACTTACCTGATCCACCACTCGCTGCGCCTGCATGGCGTCGCTGCTGCATCCCGCCAGCGTCATCGTAATCAGCGCTGACAGCGTTAAACGTTTCATCTTTTCCCCTTATTCATCCTGTCGCACGGGCTTTCCATTACCGCCTGTTGCCGGTCAGCCGTTGGCGATTGCCGTTATGGCCGTTGCCCGCAGGCAGCCGTGGCTGCCTGCGCTGTTTAAAAAATGGTGAAAGGCGCAATGACGATAAACTTCACGTCTTTTTCGTCCTGGAACATATTGCCGTAGCCGCCGCCGAAGCTCGGTATGTCGCTGTGGTTGTCATAGCGGGTAAAATGCAGCTTAAACAGCGTATCTTTCGCCCTGCCCTGCTGAATGGTGTAGATCAAATCAAGGTTCCAGGCGGATTCCCTGATCCGCTGGCTCTGATCCCACTGCGGATTGCTGCCCGGTTTAGCATCCCAGCCGTAGGCCCAGGAGGCGCCGACCGTCCAGCCCGCCAGATCCCACTGGCTGAGGTCATACATTACGCCGGCAAAAACCGCCTTTTCGCCATTGGCGTTCCAGTCGGAGCGGGCGTCCCACCAGATATCCAGCCTGCCGTTAGAGCTGGCGTAGGATGGCGTCATACGCTGCAGGAAAAAGCCCTGGTTGCCCTCCGCTTTAACCCAGCTGCCCTCCAGTCGCCAGTCAAAGGGCCCCCAGGTATAGCCGAAGGTCAACGCCTGCAGCCAGGCCATACCGTCATAGACGTCGTTGCTGTTGTTCGCGCCGCCGCTTTCACGATCGCGCGCGCCGTAGAACTGGTAGCTGGTGCGTAAATCGCTGTCGCCAAGCGGCATACTCCACGAGGCTTTAGCAAAATACTGGTCCATATAATCCGCCGCCTGACCCCATGAGCCTTCCAGGATCAGCTTATTTTTGAAGTCGTAGCGAGCGCCGACCGCATGCAGCCAGGAGATGCCGGTTTTGCCATCGGCCTGGCGGAAACGATAGGTATGGCGATACCAGGGCGCTTTATAGCGGTCGCTCCACATATAAGACATCTCAAGCTTGCCCGCTTCGGCGTAATCATGGCTCAATCCCGCCTCAACGCCGCGGTAGGTGCCCGGCAAAAAGCTCCAGTGCGGCGCCAGCAGCGTCTGCCCCTGCGGCTGGATATAACCGGCGCGCAGCCAGTAATCATCCGCTTGTAATTTTAATGCGGCCTTATAAACGCTGGTGCCGCTGCGATCGCCGCTCCAGTCTTCATCCCAGCGCGTTTTTCCACGACTAAAACCTATTTCATTCGGCGCCGCCGGTCCGCTGTTGCTCATTTCAACCGCGCCAAATACGGCCAGATCGAGGCCGATAATATTGCCGGCATAGCCGGAATTAAAATCAAGGCTGCTGTTTAACGTGGCGTGATGTAAGTTCTCCTGATATTTACCGTAATGTTCACTGCTTTTATCAGCTTCTTTTCTGTCACGCTGCCGTTGCCAATAATAAACCGCGCCTTTTAACGTTGAATCTTCAATAAAGCCGGTAGCGCGGGCTGGCGGGGTAATAAAAGCAGATAGCGCGGTTATCACAGCCGCCGAACAGCAGGCGGCCTTACGCTTCCCTGGTAAGGTGCGCATGGGGATTCCTCTTTAACGGAAAATTTAAAATTATCGATAACAGCGTCTGAGGCGCCGCCTCGTTGCGTAAACCAGAATATTTTTCGCGCCGCGAATTATCAATAAGCAAAGATAGCTGTTTTATTAAAATATGACATGGGGCACATAAAAACAGACGACAATTAACAAATAAATAAACTTATTTCCGTCGCATTAATAATATAAGCAGGCTATCTTTTATTATTGCTGACGCTATATATTAATAAGCCTAAATAAGCCCCTAATTGCATTTAATTAAGTAGATTACTTATTTTTAATTGGCAGACAGAAAAAAATAAAATGAAGAGAACAGGACGACTGACGCCGTCCTGAGAAAAAATTAACGGGCATATACCGGCAGCAAATCGGCATAGCTAAGCAGCGAAACCACAATATTTAATGTCGCAAACAGCAATACCAGAATAATCGGCAGCACGCCGCCCTTTAAACGCCATCCCGCGGCCTGCGGAAAACGTTTTCTGGCGCGATGCGCCAGCAGCGCCGGGGTAATCACCGCCCAAATCGTCGCTGCCAGACCGGCATAGCCAATCGCCAGCAGGAAGCCATTCGGCCAGATCATCGCCGCCGCCAGCGGCAGAGAAAACGTAGCCAGCGTGGTTTTTAAACGCCCCGCGGCGCTGTTATCAATGCGCAGCAGATCCGCCAGATAATCAAACAGCCCCAGCGTGACGCCGAGAAAAGAGCTGGCGACGGCAAAGGTGGAAAAGATAGTTAACAGCGCGCTCAGCGACGCGTTCTGCAGCAGCCCGCCCAGCGCCTCTACCAGCGCATCGATGTTGCCGCCGCGCCGGGCGATGGCAATAAAATCAGCGCGCGGAATATTGCCCATGGTGCCGACAATCCATACCAGATAGATAACCAGCGCCGCCACGGTGCCCAGCAGCAGGCAGCGCGCCACCTTCCTGCCATCGTGTCGGTAGTAGCCAATCAGCCCGGAAATATTGCCGTGATAGCCGAAAGAGGCGAGGCAAAACGGAATCACCATCCAGCCGTAGCGCAGATAGTGCGTCTCGCTGCTGCCCACATCCAGTAACAGCGCCGGCTTAACGTGCCCCAGCAGGCCGCCGAACAGCAGGAAGAAGGTGATCACTTTCGCGCCGAGGAAGATGAGCGTCACGCGGCTGACCACGGCGGTGCCAAGCCAGACGAACAGCGCCACCAGCAGCGTAAAGCCCAGTCCGGCCATTCTGGCGGAAACCGGCAGATTTAGCGCGGCGAAAGTATGCTGCAAAATCGCCCCGCTGGCGGAGATATAGGCGTAGGTCAAAATACCCAACACAAAAGCGATTGAAGCGCCGTTAAGCAGGTTCCAGCGCGCGCCAAGCAGATCGCGCGTCAGGGTATCGAAACCCGCGCCGGTCGGATAATGCAGGCTCGCTTCCAGAAACATCAGGCCGGAAAGCAGCATACAGAGCCAGGTCAGCAGCAGAATCGCCGCCGACCAGCTAAACCAGGCGCCGGACATCACGACCGGCAAAGAAAACATGCCGGCACCGACAACGGTGCCGGTAATAATCAGCGTCCCCCAAAGAACCGAAGGGAGCTTACTGACGGAAACCGCTGCTTCCATAAGATAACCTCAGAATGTTATTTGTTTATTTTTTATTCAGCTGGCGTTCTGTCTGGCAGAATGGCTGCTATGGAAAACATTCTACCCGATACTGAACTCATGAACTAGTACATAAGTTAAAGCCGGCGCGCATCGCGTGGAGAAAAGCGGCAGAAGTGTGCAAAAAAGCGGGCAACGGCGGGCCTGCCGCCTGACCTACCGGTTTAATGCGTGGAAAAAGGCATAAAAAAGGCGGCTCATTGAGCCGCCCGATAACTATCAACGCGTGTTATACGCCGCTTTTAGCCCAGGTATCACGCAGGCCAACGGTACGGTTAAACACCAGATGCTGCGGGCTGGAATAAACGCTGTCGGCACAGAAGTAGCCTTCACGCTCAAACTGATAGGGCGAGGTCGCTTCCGCCTGCGCCAGCCCCGGCTCCACGAAACCGTGCCTGATGACCAGCGATTCCGGGTTGATGGTCGCGAGGAAATCTTCCGCCGCCGCCGGATTCGGTACGCTGAACAGACGATCGTACAGGCGGAATTCCGCCGGCGCCGCATGCACCGCCGATACCCAGTGAATTACGCCCTTCACCTTGCGGCCATCCGCCGGATCTTTACTCAGCGTATCCAGATCGCAGGTACAGAAGATGCAGGTAATATTGCCCGCTTCATCCTTCGCCACCCGCTCTGCGCGAATCACGTAGGCGTTGCGCAGGCGCACTTCTTTACCCAGCACCAGACGCTTGTACTGCTTGTTGGCCTCTTCACGGAAATCGGCGCGATCGATCCAGATTTCACGGCTGAACGGCACGGTGCGCGTGCCCATTTCCGGCTTGTTGGGATGATTCGGCATGCTAATCATCTCTTCATGTCCGGCAGGCAGGTTCTCGATCACCACTTTCAGCGGATCGAGCACCGCCATTGCGCGCGGCGCATTCTCGTTCAAATCGTCACGGATGCAGGACTCCAGCGCGGCCATTTCGACGATATTGTCCTGCTTGGTAACGCCGATCCGGCGGCAGAACTCGCGAATTGAGGCGGCAGTGTAGCCGCGACGACGCAGGCCGGAGACGGTCAGCATACGCGGATCGTCCCATCCCTCAACCACCTTCTCCGTCACCAGCAGGTTCAGCTTACGCTTGGACATAATGGCGTATTCGAGGTTAAGGCGTGAGAATTCGTACTGACGCGGATGCACCGGAATCGTAATGTTGTCCAGCACCCAATCATACAGCCGACGATTATCCTGGAACTCCAGCGTACAGAGCGAGTGGGTAATGCCTTCCAGCGCATCGGAGATGCAGTGGGTAAAGTCATACATCGGGTAGATGCACCACTTATTACCGGTCTGATGATGCTCGGCGAACTTAACGCGATAAAGCACCGGATCGCGCATCACGATAAAGTTGGAGGCCATATCGATCTTCGCACGTAGGCAGGCCGCACCCTCGGCGAACTCGCCGTTGCGCATTTTTTCAAACAGCGCAAGGTTCTCTTCCACGCTGCGATCGCGATAAGGGCTGTTTTTACCCGGCGAGGTCAGCGTGCCGCGATATTCGCGGATCTGCTCCGGCGACAGCTCATCGACATAGGCCAGCCCTTTGTTGATCAGCTCAAGCGCATAGTTATACAGCTGATCGAAATAATTGGAGGAGTAACAGATTTCGCCACTCCACTGGAAACCCAGCCACTGCACATCCTGCTTAATGGACTCGACATATTCGATATCCTCTTTCGCCGGATTGGTATCATCAAAACGCAGGTTGCACTGCCCCTGATAATCCTGCGCAATGCCGAAATTCAGGCAGATCGACTTCGCGTGACCAATATGCAGGTAGCCGTTCGGCTCCGGTGGGAAACGGGTATGCACACTGCTGTGCTTACCGCTCGCCAAATCTTCGTCAATAATCTGACGAATAAAATTAGTTGGGCGGGCTTCAGCCTCACTCATCACTGTATCCTCAACACGAAATGTCTGGTCGTTGCGACCATGAAATAACGGATTATGATCCACAAAGCGCGCCAGAGAAACAACCGTTTGTTACTGCCAGGGAAGAAAAAAGGCAGGAATCGCTTCCTGCCTGTAGAGGTTTCGCACCAGGGTGCGTTATTTGCGGATTTCGTACAGTTTGCTTTCGCCTGCCACCACGCTGCCTGACGCCAGCGGATGGATACCGGCGAAGTCATCGATATTGCTGACCACCACCGGACTGATCATGGAGCGGGCGTTGGCGTTGAGGAAATCGAGATCCATTTCCAGCACCGGATCGCCGGCGGCGACGGTTGCGCCCTCTTCCACCAGACGCTTAAAGCCTTTGCCTTCCAGCGCCACGGTATCCAGCCCCATATGCACCACAATCTCCACGCCGTCGGCGCTTTCCAGGCAGAACGCATGGTTGGTGTTGAAGATTTTTACTACCGTGCCGGCCAGCGGCGCTACGACCGTTTTATCAGTAGGCTTAATCGCCACGCCTTCGCCTACGGCCTTGCTGGCGAACGCTTCATCCGGCACCTGTTCCAGCGCAACCACCTCACCGCTCACCGGCGCCAGCAGCGTCGCAAAAACCTGCGCGGCGGTAGCGGCAACGGCAGGCGCGGCTTTTTCAACCGGGGCGGCAGGAGCGCCAGCGGCAGCGGCGACCGGCCCTTTCGCCAGCACGGTTTTCATCGCGGAAGCAATAGATTCCGCCTGGGTGCCGACAATAATCTGCACGCTCTGTTTGTTCAGACGAATAACACCGGACGCGCCGAGGCGTTTTGCCAGCGCTTCATTCAGCACGGCGCTGTCTTTAACGTTCAGACGCAGGCGGGTAATACAGGCATCGATATGGGTCAGGTTGTCTGAGCCGCCTACCGCGCCAATGTAGCGGCGCGCCAGCGATTCCGTTTCCGTTTCGCCCTGGCCGCCCTGTTCAACATTCACATCGTAACCATCGCTCTCGTCGCCGGTAACCGCCAGCTCGCGGCCCGGCGTCAGCAGGTTGAATTTTTTGATGGTGAAGCGGAACACCAGATAGTAAATCACAAAGAACACAATGCCCTGCGGGATCAGCATATACCACTGATGCGCCAGCGGGTTGCGTGACTGCAGCGCCATATCCACCAGGCCGGCGCTAAAGCCGAAGCCGGAAATCCACTGCATATTGGCGGAAATGAATACGGAAATACCGGTCAGCGCCGCGTGAATCACATACAGCACCGGCGCTACGAACATAAAGGAGAATTCCAGCGGTTCGGTAATACCGGTAAAAAACGCCGCAAACGCCGCGGCCAGCATGATACCGCCAACCTTCGCACGGTTTTCAGGGCGCGCGCATTGATAGATAGCCAGCGCGGCGCCAGGCAGACCAAACATCATGATCGGGAAGAAGCCAGCCTGATACTGTCCGGTCACGCCAACGATGCCTTTTCCGTTAGCGATAGACTGCGCGCCGCCCAGGAAGTTAGGAATATCGTTGATACCGGCGACGTCGAACCAGAACACTGAGTTCAGCGCATGATGCAGACCAACCGGAATCAGCAGGCGGTTGAAGAACGCGTACACGCCCGCGCCCGTCGAACCCATTTTCTGGATATGTTCACCGAAAGTCACCAGCGCATTAAAGATAACCGGCCAGATATACATCAGGATGAAAGAGACCAGGATCATCAGGAAGGAAACCAAAATCGGCACCAGCCGGCGTCCGCTAAAGAACGACAGCGCTTTCGGCAGCTCTACGTGACTGAAGCGGTTATACACTTCCGCAGAGAGAATACCTACCAGGATGCCGACAAACTGGTTGTCGATTTTATTGAAAGCGGCAGGCACCTGATCCACCGGCAGTTTCTGAATCATGGCCACCGCCGCTGGCGAACAGAGCGTAGTCACTACCAGAAAACCGACGAAGCCGGAAAGCGCGGCGGCGCCATCCTTATCTTTCGACATACCGTAGGCGATGCCTACTGCGAACAGCGCGGGCATATGTTCAATAATCGCGCCGCCCGATTTAATCAGCAGCGCCGCCAGCGCATTGCCTGCGCCCCAGCTGTCAGGATCAAGCCAGTAACCGATACCCATCAGTACCGCTGCGGCAGGCAGCGTAGCTACCGGCACCATCAGCGCCCGCCCTACCTTCTGCAAGTAACTTAGAATATTCACTATTTTCCCCTTGTAAGCATAAAAAGGCCCCTGAAGCTGTTACTCTTGTTATCACATTCCTCAGATAACCTGCCGAAAATCTACCTCTGGCATGCAGTGTAAAAATAATTTAATTCGCTTCGCAAATTAAAAGCGCTCTGTATGTGACTTTAGTCACCATAATCTTATTTCCGCTGGTAATGCCTCTGGCTATCGTTGCGGACTTATTTTATGATCTAAAATATCAGGACGGCGCTTCTCTCTGCGGCCAGGCTCTGCCACTTTGCCCTACGCTTAGCAAATAGCTGTACCGTCCGTCATCGACTTAAATATTGCTTAGACGAGGTAAAATATGAGACTGATTCCTCTGGCGAACGCCTCCCAGGTAGGTAAATGGGCCGCGCGCCATATCGTAAACCGCATCAATGCCTTTAAACCCACCGCCGACCGTCCTTTCGTGCTCGGCCTGCCGACCGGCGGCACGCCGCTGGAAGCATACAAGCATTTAATTGAAATGCATAAAGCGGGCCAGGTTAGCTTTAAACATGTCGTCACTTTTAACATGGACGAGTATGTCGGCCTGCCGAAAGAGCATCCGGAAAGCTACCACAGCTTTATGTATCGTAATTTCTTCGATCATGTTGATATTCCGCGCGAAAACATCAATCTTCTCAATGGAAACGCGGCGGATATCGACGCAGAATGTCGCCAGTATGAAGAAAAGATTCGCGCCTATGGGAAAATCCACCTCTTTATGGGCGGCGTAGGCAATGATGGTCATATCGCCTTTAACGAGCCGGCTTCCTCTCTGGCGTCCCGCACCCGCATTAAAACGCTGACGCACGATACCCGCGTTGCCAACTCGCGCTTTTTCGACGGCGACGTCAACCAGGTGCCGAAATATGCCCT
Source organism: Mixta tenebrionis (assembly GCF_006517625.1). GTDB lineage: Bacteria > Pseudomonadota > Gammaproteobacteria > Enterobacterales > Enterobacteriaceae > Mixta > Mixta tenebrionis. Next base: position 47,858 of record NZ_VHQI01000009.1, read on the forward strand.
GACGGTAGGCGTGGGCACGCTGCTGGATGCGGAAGAGGTGATGATCCTGGTTACCGGTCACGTCAAAGCGCAGGCGCTTCAGGCGGCGGTAGAAGGCAACGTCAATCATATGTGGACCATTAGCTGCCTGCAGCTCCATGCGAAAGCCGTCGTGGTTTGCGATGAACCTGCCACCATGGAACTCAAAGTGAAAACGGTAAAATATTTCCGCGAAATGGAAGCGGAAAATATGCAGGGTCTGTAAGCACGACACGAGAGTTAACCTTCTGTCCGGCGAGGCAGCCGGACAGACGCCGCCTGAGTCGGGAGAATATTATGTACGCTTTAGTGAACGGCCGCCTGTTTACCGGCCACGAGGTTCTGGATAATCATGCCGTGGTGATTAAAGACGGCCTGATTGAACGGGTTTGCCCGCGTAGCGAGCTGCCAGCAGAGTGCGAACAGCGCGACGTGGGCGGGGCGATTGTGGCTCCCGGTTTTATCGACGTTCAGCTCAACGGCTGCGGCGGCGTGCAGTTTAATGACAGCCTTGAGGCCCTGAGCCTGGAAACGCTCGCCATTATGCAAAAGGCGAATGAAAAATCGGGCTGTACCAGCTTCCTGCCGACGCTGATTACCAGCTCCGACGAGCTGATGATCCGCGCGGTAGAAGTGATGCAGAGCTGGCTGGCGCTGCATCCGCACCAGGCGCTGGGCCTGCATCTTGAAGGGCCGTGGCTTAGCGTCGCGAAAAAAGGCACCCATCGCGCGGAGCTGATCCGTAAACCCGATCCGGCGCTGGTACAGTTTTTGTGCGATAACGCCGCGGCGATTACCAAAATCACGCTGGCGCCTGAAATGGTGGATACCCGCGTGATCCGTCAGCTGCGCGAGGCCGGCATCATCATCTCCGCCGGACATTCTCACGCTACCTATGATGAAGCGCGCAGCGGCTTTGCCGCAGGCATCAGCTTCGCCACGCACCTCTATAACGCCATGCCGACGCTGACCGGGCGTGAGCCAGGCCTGATCGGCGCGCTGCTTGATACGCCTGAAGTTTACTGCGGCATTATCGTTGACGGGCTGCACGTGCACTATGCCAACGTACGCAACGCCAAACGCATTAAGGGCGATAAGCTGGTTTTAGTCACCGATGCGACCGCGCCGGCGGGAGCCTCTATTGACCAGTTCATTTTTGCTGGCAAAACAATATACTATCGGGACGGGCTGTGCGTTGACGAAAACGGAACGCTTAGCGGATCGGCGCTGACCATGATCGAAGGGATACGCAACTGCGTTGAACATGTTGGTATTTCCCTGGATGAAACCCTGAGAATGGCGACGCTTTATCCGGCCCGTGCCATGGGCGTAGATAAGCAGCTGGGTTCAATCGAAGCAGGAAAAGTCGCAAACCTGGCGGTTTTCACGCGTGATTTTCAAATTATCAAGACCATCGTTAACGGTAACGAAGTCTTTAGCGAGTAATCATTAATGACCACTGGCGGCCATGCACCAATAGGAAATGTCGATCTTGTAAAGCAGTTAAACAGCGCAGCGGTTTACCGCCTTATCGATCAGCAGGGCCCGATATCCCGCATCCAGATTGCGGAACACAGCCAGCTTGCGCCCGCCAGCGTCACGAAAATTACCCGTCAGCTTATTGAGCGCGGCCTGATTAAAGAAGTCGATCAGCAGGCCTCCACCGGCGGCCGCCGCGCTATCTCCATCGTTACCGAAACCCGCAATTTTCATACCATCGGCGTAAGACTGGGGCGCAGCGACGCCACGGTGACGCTCTACGATTTGAGCGGCAAAGCGCTGGCGGAAGAGCACTATCCGCTGCCGGAACGCACCCAGGAAACGCTGGAGCACGCGCTGTTTAACGCCATCGCGCATTTTAGCGAAACCCACCAGCGCAAACTGCGTGAGCTGATCGCTATTGCGGTAATCCTGCCGGGGCTGGTCGATCCGGATAACGGCGTTATCCGCTATATGCCGCATCTTACGGTAAATAACTGGCCGCTGGTGGCTAACCTGCAGCAGCGTTTTAACGTTACCAGTTTCGTCGGCCACGATATTCGCAGCCTGGCGCTGGCGGAACACTATTTTGGTGCAAGCCGCGACTGCGCCGACTCTATTCTGGTGCGCCTGCACCGCGGCACCGGGGCGGGCATTATCGCCAACGGGCAAATCTTTCTCGGCAGCAACGGCAACGTCGGCGAGATAGGCCACATTCAGGTCGATCCGCTGGGCGAGCGCTGCCACTGCGGCAACTTTGGCTGTCTGGAAACCATCGCCGCCAACGGCGCGCTGGAAAATCGCGTGCGTCATTTGCTGCAGCAGGGCTATCCCAGCACGCTGACGCTGGATGACTGCACCATTCAGGCGATCGGCAAGGCGGCCAACCGCGGCGATGCGCTGGCGGCGGAAGTGATTGAGCACGCCGGACGCTATCTCGGCAAGGCGATCGCTATCGCCATTAATCTGTTTAACCCACAAAAAATCGTGCTGGCCGGCGAAATTACCGAGGCGGAAAAGGTACTGTTCCCGGCAATCGAAAGCTGCATTAATACCCAGGCGTTAAAGGCGTTCCGCAAAAATTTGCCGATAGTGCGCTCAGCGCTGGATCACCGCTCCTCCATCGGCGCCTTTGCGCTGGCGAAACGCGCCATGCTTAACGGAACGCTGCTGCAGCATCTGTTAGAAGATTAACAGCGCCAACCAGCCCTCCGCGGCTGGTTTTTTTCTGCCCTGCCGATCGCCCGTTTTTTATACGCCTTACGGTATTTTTTGCCGATTCATTAATTTTAAGGCGAATTTATTAGATGAAATTCAATTTTATGCGCTGACGGTCAACCTTTTTATCAGAAAAATGGGAAACTACTTGCATTGCATGCAGTAAATAGCGCATTTTCTTATTCATCACGCAACGGCAGGCGTTGCGCATCCAACATCACTCAATGACAACATCACCTTGAAGGTGAGATCAGGAGCAGGTTATGTGTTCAATTTTTGGCGTACTCGATCTGAAAAGCGATGCTTCCGAACTGCGCAAAAAAGCGCTGGAGCTCTCCCGTTTAATGCGTCACCGCGGACCGGACTGGTCTGGCGTTTACGCTGATGAAGATGCCATTCTGGTTCATGAGCGTCTTTCCATTGTTGACGTCAACAACGGCGCCCAGCCGCTTTACAACGCCGCACGCACCCATGTGCTGGCGGTCAACGGCGAAATCTACAACCATCAGGCGCTGCGCGCGGAGTTGAGCGATCGCTACGCGTTTCAGACCGGCTCCGACTGCGAAGTCATCCTGGCGCTCTACCAGGAAAAAGGCATCGATTTTCTTGACGACCTGCAGGGCATGTTCGCCTTTATTCTCTATGACAGCGAAAAGAAAAGCTGGCTGATTGGCCGCGATCATATCGGCATTATTCCGCTCTATATGGGTAACGACGAACACGGCAACCTGTTTGTCGCCTCCGAAATGAAATCGCTGGTGCCGGTCTGCCGCTCCATCAAAGAATTCCCGCCGGGAAGCTATCTTTCCAGCACCGACGGCGAAATTCGTCGCTACTACCAGCGTGACTGGATGGAGTACCGCAACGTGGCCGATAAGGTAACCGACGCCGCCGCGCTGAAAGATGCGCTGGAAGAATCGGTAAAAAGCCACCTGATGTCTGACGTGCCCTATGGCGTACTGCTCTCCGGCGGGCTGGATTCTTCTATTATCTCCGCCATCACCAAACGCTTTGCGGCAAAACGCGTTGAGGATCACGACCAGAGCGAAGCCTGGTGGCCGCAGCTGCACTCCTTCGCCATTGGCCTGGAAGGCTCGCCCGATCTGCAGGCGGCGAAAAAGGTGGCCGACCACCTCGGTACGGTACATCACGAACTTCACTTTACCGTGCAGGAAGGGCTGGACGCGATCCGCGACGTGATTTATCACATCGAAACCTACGACGTTACGACCATCCGCGCCTCAACGCCGATGTACCTGATGTCGCGCAAGATCAAGGCGATGGGCATTAAAATGGTGCTCTCCGGCGAAGGCGCCGACGAGGTGTTTGGCGGCTATCTCTACTTCCACAAGGCGCCCAACGCGCAGGAGTTCCACGACGAGAACGTGCGTAAGCTGCTGGCGCTGCATATGTATGACTGCGCGCGCGCCAATAAATCGATGTCCGCCTGGGGCGTGGAGGCGCGCGTGCCCTTCCTCGATAAGAAATTCCTCGACGTGGCGATGAGCATCAACCCGCAGGATAAAATGTGCGGCAGCAACGGCAAAATGGAAAAACACATTCTGCGCGAATGCTTCTCCTCTTATCTGCCGGAAAGCGTAGTCTGGCGTCAGAAAGAGCAGTTCTCTGACGGCGTCGGCTATAGCTGGATCGATACGCTGAAGGAAGTGGCGCAGCAGCAGGTGAGCGATCAGCAGCTGCAGACCGCCCACTATCGCTTCCCGTACAACACGCCGACCTCCAAAGAGGGATATCTCTACCGTGAGATCTTCGAGGAGCTGTTCCCGCTGCCAAGCGCGGCGGAATGCGTGCCGGGCGGCCCTTCCGTCGCCTGCTCTTCGGCAAAAGCGATCGAATGGGACGAAGCCTTCAAAAAAATGGACGATCCGTCAGGCCGTGCGGTTGGCGTGCATCAATCCGCCTATTAATTCCCGCCTTGCGCATTAAATAATTCGGGCCTTCACGGCCCGTTTTTTATTGCATCTGCTGCAGTTACGATCAAAAATCGCCTTTTTTCTCATCATGCTGGTTATAAGCCAGTCAAACGATGCGTGAACGGGAAAAAACGGCAAAAAACTTGTTGACGCTGTTGAGCGCAATACGCATAATTGCGCCCCGCAACGCCGATGAAGGTAACGCGAAAAAGATGGCTACGTAGCTCAGCTGGTTAGAGCACATCACTCATAATGATGGGGTCACAGGTTCAAATCCCGTCGTAGCCACCATCTTTTTGCGGGAGTGGCGAAATTGGTAGACGCACCAGATTTAGGTTCTGGCGCCGCAAGGTGTGCGAGTTCAAGTCTCGCCTCCCGCACCATTTCAGTCATCGGCAGCGGATGGGGTATCGCCAAGCGGTAAGGCACCGGTTTTTGATACCGGCATTCCCTGGTTCGAATCCAGGTACCCCAGCCATCATTCTGCTGTAACACAGATACGTGTTCGGATATTGGGATATCGCCAAGCGGTAAGGCACCGGTTTTTGATACCGGCATTCCCTGGTTCGAATCCAGGTATCCCAGCCACAGCAGAATGAAGTGAAATTTGGCTACGTAGCTCAGCTGGTTAGAGCACATCACTCATAATGATGGGGTCACAGGTTCAAATCCCGTCGTAGCCACCAAATTATNTCCCAGCCACAGCAGAATGAAGTGAAATTTGGCTACGTAGCTCAGCTGGTTAGAGCACATCACTCATAATGATGGGGTCACAGGTTCAAATCCCGTCGTAGCCACCAAATTATTGGGGTATCGCCAAGCGGTAAGGCACCGGATTCTGATTCCGGCATTCCGAGGTTCGAATCCTCGTACCCCAGCCAATTACAAACTGTTTATCCCAATTTATTGGGGTGTCGCCAAGCGGTAAGGCACCGGATTCTGATTCCGGCATTCCGGGGTTCGAATCCCTGCACCCCAGCCAAACAGTGTGAAAAAGCCCGCTTCTGCGGGCTTTTTTACGTCTGCGATTCAGCTCTTTTAACGGGCAGGTTTCCGCGCCCGTTCAAATCTACAGTCCTAACGCGTAACGCAACGCCTGGCGCTTCAACACGCCGGCGCGCTCTGCCGCCATTAATCCGACGTTACGCAGTAACCGTAGCGGCGGCAGGCGATTGCTGAAGGTAAAATAGAAGAAATCCATGCCGCTTTGCATCAGCAGATTATCCCGCTGGCGCTGGCGCTGATAACGCAGCAGCACGGGCCCGGAAGCCCAGTCCTCCGCCTGATTGCGCGCCGTGGTCAACACATCGATCAGCGCATCCACATCGCGATAGCCGAGATTAACCCCCTGCCCCGCCAGCGGATTAATGGTATGCGCGGCATCGCCCACCAGCGCCACGCCCGGCAGCACGTAGCGGCTGGCGTGGCGGCGCGTCAGCGGAAACGAAGCGGCCTGCTGCACGCGAAAACGCCCCAGCCGCGCCGGGAAACAGCGGGCGATCTCTTTTTGCAGCTGCTCCGGCGCCAGCGCCTGTAGCTGCCGGATGCGCGCCGGGCTGTCATACCAGACCAGCGAGGCCCAGCGGCCATAAAGCGGCAGCAGCGCGTGCGGGCCGTCGGGCGTAAAGTGCTGCCAGGTGGTATCGCCCGCTTCATGCTCCAGCTCGACGCTAATCAACATGCAGGACTGGCTGTAATTCCAGCCCTGAATGCCGATGCCGGTCAGCTGGCGCACCTGTGAATTCGCCCCGTCGGCGCCAATCACCAACCGGGCGGTAAGCTGCCGCCCATCCTCCAGCGTTAGCCGCCAGCCGCCGTTATACTGCGCCAGCGCCGATAGCCTGGCCGGGGCGAACAGCGTTACCGCCTGCTGCTGCAAACGCTGCCACAGCGCCAGCTGCAGCACGCTGTTTTCAACCATATAGCCCAGCTCCGGCAGCCCCAGGCTCTGCGCGGTAAACTGCACCCGCGCCGTCTGCCACTCCCAGGTCTCCAGGCGACGATAAGGGGCGCAGCGCATCTGCATTACGGCAGGCCACGCTTCCAGCTCTTTTAACAGCGCTACCGAAGCGCAGCCGATAGCCGAAACGCGAATATCGGGCGGCGCCTCAGGATGAAACGCCGGCGGCGCGTCCCGCTCCAGCACCGCCACCTGAAAGCCCTGCTGCGTCAGCCCGCTGGCTAACGCCGCGCCAACCATTCCGCCGCCGACCACGGCGATATCAACATGCGTTTGATGCATAAGTTTTTCCTTCTGTGTCCTGTCGTCTCGCTGCGACAGGCCAGCGAATCATTCAGATTAAAGTGTACCGGAAAATCAGCGGAAAACAGAAAAGCCTGGAGGCTGGTCACAACAGCAGCAAAGCATTACAATACGCGCCCTGCAATCCTTCCTGCACTGATAAATGGCAAGTTAGATGAGTAAAAAACTGCATATCAAAACCTGGGGCTGTCAGATGAACGAATACGATTCATCTAAAATGGCTGACCTGCTGGAGAGTACGCACGGCTATACCCTCACGGAAGTGGCGGAAGAAGCTGATGTTCTGTTGCTCAATACCTGCTCCATCCGCGAAAAGGCACAGGAAAAGGTCTTTCATCAGCTGGGACGCTGGAAAACGCTGAAAGAGCGCAACCCTGAACTGATTATTGGCGTGGGCGGCTGCGTCGCCTCGCAGGAAGGTGACCATATTCGTCAACGCGCCAGCTACGTTGATATCGTATTTGGCCCGCAAACGCTGCATCGCCTGCCGGAAATGATCAATACCGTACGCGGCTCAAAAAGCCCGGTAGTCGATATCAGCTTTCCGGAAATTGAAAAATTCGACCGCCTGCCGGAGCCGCGCGCCGAAGGCCCGACGGCATTCGTATCCATTATGGAAGGCTGCAATAAATACTGCACTTTCTGCGTGGTGCCCTATACGCGCGGCGAAGAGGTCAGCCGTCCCTGCGACGATATTCTGCTGGAGATCGCTCAGCTGGCGGCGCAGGGCGTACGCGAAGTCAACCTGCTCGGTCAGAATGTGAACGCTTACCGCGGCGCGACCTATGATGACGGCATCTGCACCTTTGCCGAGCTGCTGCGTCTGGTGGCCGCCATTGACGGTATCGACCGCATCCGCTTTACCACCAGCCACCCCATCGAGTTCACCGACGATATCGTCGAGGTTTACCGCGATACGCCGGAGCTGGTGAGCTTCCTGCATCTGCCGGTACAGAGCGGTTCCGATCGCATTCTGACGCTGATGAAACGCGCCCATACCGCGCTGGAATACAAGGCGATTATCCGCAAGCTGAAAGAGGCGCGCCCCAACATTCAAATCAGCTCCGACTTTATTATCGGCTTCCCTGGCGAAACGCAGGAAGACTTTGAGAAAACGATGAAGCTGATCGCCGACGTCAACTTTGATATGAGCTTCAGCTTTATCTACTCGGCGCGTCCGGGCACGCCGGCGGCCGATCTGCCGGACGACGTTAGCGACGATGAGAAGAAGCAGCGCCTTTATATCCTGCAGGATCGCATCAACCAGCAGGCGATGGCATGGAGCCGCCGCATGATGGGCACCGTGCAACGTATTCTGGTGGAAGGCACCTCGCGTAAAAGCGTAATGGAGCTTTCCGGACGCACCGAAAACAACCGCGTGGTGAATTTTGAAGGCACGCCGGAGATGATCGGTAAATTCGTTGATGTGGAAATTGTCGATGTCTACCCCAACTCGCTGCGCGGCGTGGTAGTGCGTACCGAAGATCAGATGGGCCTGCGCGTAGCGGAAAGCCCGGCCTCGGTCATTGCGCGCACGCGTAAAGAGAACGACATCGGCGTAGGCATTTATCAGCCTTGATCGCCTTTCCTTTTGCGGCGGAGATTCACGCTCCGCCGCTCAATTTCACGCCATTGCACTTGCTTTCTGAAAGCCGCGCCCAAATATCCGCTTTACGGCTTGCGCCTTTCTGTCATGACATAAATACTTCTGCTATGACGCGCCTGCCAGACAGGCGACATGCCTCCTGTGACTTCTCAACCTGGCCCTGAGTGACCCAAAGGATTAGTTTGAATATTGAAACTCGCGAAATAGTGTTAGAACCTGCGGATAATCACCGATTGCAGAGCCTGTGCGGCCCCTTCGACGATAACATCAAGCAGCTTGAGCGTCGTTTAGGCATCGAAATCAGCCACCGCGACCACAGCTTTAAGCTGGTTGGCCGCGCTCTTTGCGTTAATGCCGCCGCCGATATTCTGCGCAACCTCTACGTTGATACCGCGCCGGTACGCGGCGTTATACCCGATATCGAGCCGGAACAGATTCATCTGGCGATTAAAGAGAGCCGCGTGCTGGAACAGTCGGCGGAAAGCGTGCCGGAATACGGCAAAGCGGTAAATATCAAAACCAAACGCGGGGTAATCAAGCCGCGCACGCCGAACCAGGCGCAGTATATCGCCCATATTCTCGATCACGATATTACCTTCGGCGTTGGGCCGGCGGGCACCGGGAAAACCTACCTGGCGGTAGCGGCAGCGGTGGATGCGCTGGAGCGTCAGGAGATACGCCGTATACTGCTGACGCGTCCGGCCGTCGAGGCGGGCGAAAAGCTGGGCTTCCTGCCGGGCGACTTAAGCCAGAAGGTCGATCCCTACTTACGTCCGCTGTATGACGCCCTGTTTGAGATGCTGGGCTTTGAGCGCGTCGAAAAGCTGATGGAGCGCAACGTGATTGAAGTCGCGCCGCTGGCCTATATGCGCGGACGCACGCTGAATGACGCCTTTATTATTCTCGATGAGAGCCAGAACACCACCATCGAACAGATGAAGATGTTTTTGACCCGCATCGGCTTTAACTCAAAGGCGGTGATTACCGGCGATATCACCCAGATCGACCTGCCGCGCAACGCCAAATCGGGCCTGCGCCATGCGATCGAAGTGCTGTCAGAGGTAGAAGAGATTAGCTTTAACTTCTTCCACAGCGAGGACGTAGTGCGCCATCCGGTGGTCGCCCGTATCGTTACCGCCTATGAAGCGTGGGAAGAAGCCGATCAAAAACGGCGCGACAGGCTGGCGGAAGAGCGTAAGCGCGAAGCGCTGGCGGCGCAGGCTGTACAGGCGACACAGGAACCTAAATGAATCAGGTGATTCTCGATTTACAGCTCGCCTGCGAGCAAACGGAAGGTTTGCCGGGCGAGAGTGATTTTCGTCGCTGGCTGGAGGCGGTACTGCCGCAGTTTCAGCCGGAAAGCGAAGTGACGATTCGCATCGTCGACGAAGCGGAAAGCCATCAACTGAATATGACTTATCGCGGCAAGGATAAGCCGACCAACGTGCTCTCTTTCCCGTTTGAAGCGCCGCCCGGCATAGAGCTGCCGCTGCTGGGCGATCTGGTGATTTGCCGTCAGGTTGTTGAACGCGAAGCGCAGCAGCAGGAAAAAGCGCCTGAGGCGCACTGGGCGCACATGGTTGTCCATGGCAGCCTGCATCTGCTCGGCTATGACCATATTGAAGATGATGAAGCGGAAGAGATGGAATCGCTGGAGACCGAGATAATGCTTGCTCTTGGCTATCCCGATCCGTACATTTCGGAGAAAGAGGCGCCTTAAGCGGCTGCCTGTTATTAGCTCCTGCCGGCCCGTGTCGGCAGGCCGATCCTCATAAAGAGAGACCCATATTAGAACGCCATGAGCGACGACCATTCACAAAACAGCGACAGTCCCAGTAGTAAAAAGGGATTTTTTTCCCTCATTCTCAACCAGCTTTTTCATGGTGAGCCGAAGAACCGTGAAGAGCTGCTGGAACTCATTCGTGATTCCGAACAGAACGAGCTGATCGACCAGGATACCCGCGACATGCTGGAAGGCGTCATGGATATCGCCGAACAGCGCGTGCGCGATATCATGATTCCCCGCTCGCAGATGATTACGCTGAAGCGCAATCAGAGCCTCGAAGAGTGCCTGCAGGTGATTATCGAATCCGCCCACTCCCGCTTCCCGGTGATCAGCGAAGATAAAGATCATGTGGAAGGCATACTGATGGCGAAAGACCTGCTGCCGTTTATGAGCAGCGAATCTGAACCTTTCAGTATGGAAAAAGTGTTGCGTCCGGCGGTGGTGGTGCCTGAAAGCAAACGCGTGGATCGCATGCTGAAAGAGTTTCGCTCACAGCGCTACCATATGGCGATTGTGATTGATGAATTCGGCGGCGTTTCCGGCCTGGTCACTATCGAAGATATCCTTGAGCTGATCGTCGGCGAAATCGAAGATGAATATGATGATGAAGAAGATCGCGATATTCGTCAGCTCAGCCGCCATACCTATACCATTCGCGCGCTGACGCCGATTGAAGATTTTAATGAGGTCTTTGAGACGCATTTCAGCGATGAAGAGGTGGATACCATCGGCGGCCTGGTAATGCAGGGCTTTGGTCATCTGCCCGCGCGCGGCGAAAGCATCGATATCGAAGGCTATCAGTTCAAGGTCGCTATGGCTGACAGCCGCCGCATTATTCAGGTACACGTAAAAATACCGGAAGACGCGCCGCTGCCGACGCTGGAAGAATAACGCATTTATGGCTATCGCCTCCATTCTGGATACCTGACATCACTATGGCTATCGCCTCTTTTTATGCCCGTCAGCAGGTTCGCCTGCTGTTGGCTCTGTTAACCGGCGCGATCGGCACGCTGGCGTTTTCCCCTTATGATTTCTGGCCGGCCGCGCTGATCTCGCTGATCGGGCTACAGATATTAACGCTGCACCGTACCACGCCGCAGGCGGCGGCCGTCGGTTTTGCCTGGGGCTTTGGGCTGTTCGGCAGCGGCATTAACTGGGTTTACGTCAGTATCGCTACCTTCGGCGGCATGCCTGGCCCGGTTAACGTACTGCTGGTGATTCTGCTGGCGGCTTACCTCGCGCTCTATCCGCTGCTGTTTGCCGCGGTTCTTAACCGTCTTCGTCCGCAGGCTACTCCGCTACGCTTTCTGCTGCTGGCCCCGGTTATCTGGCAGATCAGCGAGTTTCTACGCGGCTGGGTTCTTACCGGTTTTCCCTGGCTGCAGTTTGGCTACAGCCAGATCGATGGCCCGTTGAAAGGGCTGGCCCCGCTGGCAGGCGTTGAAACCATTACGTTTGTACTGATGATAGTGGCGGGCCTGGTCGTCTACGCGCTGTCCCAGCTTTTGCTTTATATCCGCCTGCAGCGCCTCATTTACCTGCTGCCGCGTAAGCGAGTGGCCAGTTTCAGGCAGGTTAACTATCTGGATCGCTTAAGAGAGCGCCAGCGTAAGCGCTTACCGCGCCTGACATTCTCGCTGGTCGCCGCGCTGGCGTTGCTGCTGTTACCCTGGCCGCTGCGTTATATCAGCTGGTTCCAGCCGCAGCCTTCGCGCGCGGTGGAGGTGGCGCTGGTGCAGGGCAATATTCCGCAGATGCTGAAATGGGACCCGGAGCAGCTGCGCAACACGCTGCGCATCTATGGAGAAAACAGCCGCCCCTTCGTTGGTAAAGCGCCGCTGATTATCTGGCCTGAATCCGCAATATCCGATCTCGAAGTCAACCAGCAGCCATACCTGCACGCGCTGGACGAGGCGCTGCGCGCCGGTCACTCCACGCTAATTACCGGCATCGTTGATTCGCGGCTGGAGAACAACCGCTACCACGATTACAACTCGGTGATCGTGCTGGGCGCCGATCGTCCCTATAACTACAACGGCGGCAATCGCTATCAGAAAAATCATCTGGTGCCGTTTGGCGAATTCGTACCGCTGGAAACGCTGCTGCGTCCGCTGGCGCCCTTCTTCGATCTGCCGATGTCCTCGTTCAGCCGCGGCGACTATATACAGCCGCAGCTGAAGGCGGCGGGCTATCATCTGACTACCGCTATCTGTTATGAGATCGTACTGGGGCAGCAGGTCAGGGATAATCTTCGTCCCGACACTGATTTCCTGCTGACCGTCTCTAACGACGCCTGGTTTGGTCACTCTATCGGCCCGTGGCAGCATTTTCAGATGGCGCGCATGCGCGCGCTGGAGCTGGGGCGTCCGTTGCTGCGCAGCACCAACAACGGCGTGACGGCGGTGGTGGCCGCCGACGGCTCCGTGCAGGCCGTCATTCCGCAGTTTACCCGCCAGACGCTGGCAACCCGCGTTACGCCAGCCACCGGTCTGACGCCCTACGCCCGTACCGGCAACCTGACGGTGTGGCTGCTGACGCTGCTGTTTGCTCTGCTGGCCTTATTCACTCTTTTCCGCAAACGCCGCTAGCTCAGACAGGCGAAGCGACCTGCTTCGCCTGTTTCTTTTACCCCTGCTTCATCAAACCGACATCTTCCTGCCATAACGTGGCATAGCCCTTGCATTAAACAATTCGCCAGCTTGCGCTTCTGCCTTGTTAGCGCCGGGCTGCCGGGCCTATACCCCATTTTTGCGCGCCTGATGCCCTGCGAGAGGGCGCCAGGCGCCAAAATGCATAAATTTGGTGCGGCGGACTTCGCAAAAAGGAAACTTTTTTGTTTCATTACGTTAACATTTCGCTATGTTAAAGGCTGTTCAGACCCGTTCTGGCAACGCAGGAAAGGCGGCTGGCATAAACATTATTCTCCCGATCGCCGATCGGGCGACCAAAAGATGAAGGAGTTGGAACATGCAGATGCGTAAAGCGGCGCTGTCTCTTCTGTTGCTGAGTGCAGTAACAGGCGCAGCCCAGGCAGAAGAACTCACCGGCACGCTGAAAAAAATCAATGATAACGACGTTATCGTTGTTGGCCACCGTGAATCTTCCGTTCCCTTTTCTTATTACGATAACCAGCAAAAAGTGGTGGGCTACTCGCAGGCCTACTCTAACGCCATTGTGGATGCGATTAAGGCGAAGCTGAATAAGCCGAATCTGCAGGTAAAAATGCTGCCCATCTCCTCGCAGAACCGCATTCCGCTGCTGCAAAACGGCACCTATGATTTTGAGTGCGGCTCAACCACCAACAACCTTGAGCGCCAGAAGCAGGCGGCGTTTTCCAACACGGTGTTCATCATCGGCACGCGCCTGCTGGTGAAAAAAGGCAGCCCGATTAAAGAGTTTTCCGATCTGAAAGGGAAAACCGTAGTGGTTACTTCCGGCACCACCTCGGAGGTGCTGCTGCATAAGCTCAACGACGGGCAGCAGCTGGAAATGCGCATTATCAGCGCGAAGGATCACGGCGATTCCTTCCGCACGCTGGAAACCGGACGCGCCGTCGCCTTTATGATGGATGACGCCCTGCTGGCCGGCGAGCGCGCCAAGGCGAAGAAACCGGATAACTGGGAAATCGTCGGCACGCCGCAGTCGAAAGAGGCTTACGGCTGTATGCTGCGTAAAGACGATCCCGCCTTTAAAGCGCTGGTGGATGAAACCATCGCCAAAGCGCAGACCTCAGGCCAGGCGGAAAAGTGGTTCGACACCTGGTTTAAACAACCGATTCCGCCGAAAAACCTCAACATGAATTTTGCGCTTTCTGACGACATGAAAGCGCTGTTCAAAACGCCGAACGATAAAGCATTAAATTAACAATAACCAAAACAGGGGCGGCCTGCCGCCCACTCGATTGTTGAAAACAGGCTCGGACAGACAAGCGCCGCCGGCCGTTCCCCGGCAGGCGTTCCATGAGAGTCTCTCATCAATCTTCAGGGTAGCTTAGCTACCCTTTTTTACCGGAGTTTGTTATGGGTATTAACTGGAACTGGGGCATCTTCTTCGAGCAGGCGCCGTTTGGCAACACCACCTACCTTGGCTGGCTGCTGTCCGGCTTGCAAACCACGCTGATCGTTTCTGTCTGCGCCTGGATCATCGCTTTTCTGGTCGGCTCTTTTTTTGGTATTTTGCGCACGACGCCCAGCCGCCTGCTCTCCGCCATCGGCACCTGCTATGTCGAGCTGTTTCGCAATATTCCGCTGATCGTTCAGTTCTTCTTCTGGTATCTGGTGGCGCCGGAGCTGGTGGGCGAAAATCTGGGAATGTGGTTCAAGTCAGAACTGAACCCCAATTTGCAGTTCTTTCTTTCCTCCACCATCTGTCTCGGCCTGTTTACCGCCGCCCGCGTGTGCGAGCAGGTACGTGCGGCGATTCAGTCGCTGCCGCCCGGCCAGCGCAATGCGGGGCTGGCGCTGGGGCTGACGCTGCCGCAAACCTATCGCTACGTGCTGCTGCCCAACGCTTATCGGGTAATAGTGCCGCCGATGACTTCGGAAATGCTTAACCTGGTAAAAAATTCCGCCATCGCCTCCACCATCGGTCTGGTGGATATGGCGGCGCAGGCGGGCAAGCTGCTTGATTACTCCGCGCACGCCTACGAATCCTTCACCGCCATTACGCTCGCCTATATCGCCATCAATCTGGTGATTATGCTGATAATGAGCGTGGTAGAGCGGCGGGTGCGCCTGCCGGGCAATATGGGGAGTAAATAATGTACCAGTTTGACTGGAGTTCTATTGTCCCCAGCCTGCCCTATCTTCTCAGCGGGCTGGTGATCACCCTGAAAATTACCGTCACCGCGGTAGTGTTCGGCATTCTCTGGGGCACCCTGCTGACGGTGATGCGCCTTTCAACCTTTGCGCCGGTTAGCTGGTTTGCCCGGCTGTACGTTAACCTGTTCCGTTCCGTACCGCTGGTGATGGTGCTGCTCTGGTTCTATCTGGTGGTGCCCAGTTTCCTGCAGCAGGTGCTGGGGCTGTCGCCTAAAACGGATATTCGCCTGATTTCGGCCATGGTGGCTTTTTCGCTGTTCGAAGCGGCCTACTATGCGGAAATTATTCGCGCCGGCATTCAGAGTATCTCGCGCGGGCAGTCCAACGCTGGCCTGGCGCTCGGCATGACGCCCTTCCAGACCATGCGGCTGATTATTCTGCCGCAGGCCTTTCGCGCCATGGTGCCGTTGCTGCTCACCCAGGGCATCGTGCTGTTTCAGGATACTTCGCTGGTTTACGTGCTCAGCCTCGCCGATTTTTTCCGCACCGCCTCCACTATCGGCGAACGCGACGGCACTCAGGTAGAGATGATTCTGTTCGCCGGGCTGGTCTATTTCATTATCAGTATTAGCGCCTCCACGCTGGTCAGCTACCTAAAAAGAAAAAGGACGGTATAAATGATTACCCTGAAAAACGTTTCGAAGTGGTATGGTCACTTTCAGGTGCTGAACGAGTGCTCAACCCAGGTAAACAAAGGGGAAGTGGTGGTGGTTTGCGGCCCTTCCGGCTCCGGTAAATCGACGCTGATAAAAACCGTCAACGCGCTGGAGCCGATCCAGCAGGGCAGCATTGAGGTCAACGGCATCCAGCTCAACGATAAAAAAACCAACCTGGCGCAGCTGCGCGCTAAAGTCGGCATGGTTTTTCAACATTTCGAGCTGTTTCCCCATCTGAGCATTGTGGAAAACCTGACGCTGGCGCAGATCAAAGTGTTGCAGCGCAATAAAGAGGCCGCGCGGGAAAAAGGGCTGAAGCTGCTGTCGCGCGTCGGCCTTGCGGTCCATGCCGGTAAGTTTCCCGGCCAGCTTTCCGGCGGACAGCAGCAGCGCGTGGCGATCGCGCGGGCGCTCTGTATGGATCCGGTAGCGATGCTGTTTGACGAGCCAACTTCCGCCCTCGATCCGGAAATGATTAATGAAGTGCTGGATGTGATGGTGGAGCTGGCGCACGAAGGTATGACGATGATGGTCGTCACCCATGAGATGGGCTTCGCGCGTAAGGTGGCCAACCGGGTGATCTTTATGGATGAGGGCAGAATCGTTGAGGATACGCGCAAAGAAGATTTCTTCGCCAATCCCCGATCGGAGCGCGCCAAAGATTTTCTGGCCAAAATTCTGCACTAATATTAGAGGCGGCCTGCCGGCCGCCCCAAAACACTGACCACGTCCGACAACAGATGAAATGGCCCGCTCTCCTCCAGCCGCCCCCTGGCTTAAGGAGTAAACGGCTGCCGCTGAAAGTGATCGTGCCCGCATTCAGGGCAGAGCGACAGCGTTTCCGGCGTATAAATCGCCCTGGTGAAGCGACATTTTTCACAGACCAGGTTGCCCAGCCCCACCACCTCGCCGCTCTGGTAGACGCCGTGATGGTTGAGATCCTGGAATACCTCGCGCCACTCCAGCTGGCTTTTATCGGTAATATCCGCCAGCTCTTTCCACAGGCTTGCGCGCACTACGCGCATAAATACGCTATCGCTCAGATCTTCTTCATTTTCATGATAGCTGCGGGCAAACTCCTCTAAATCGCGCCGTACCGCGCGCGTCACCTCATTAATTTCGCTGCGGGATAACTCGCCCTGCATGGCGAGCTGCTGACGAGCCTGAGCGACCATGCCGTCGATATCCCGCTCTCCCTGCGTCAAGCGCTCGCTCAGGGAAGAGAGCAGCTGACGGTAATGCTGCGCCACCTTATTCATATTTTCTCCTGTTATCCGCGGTAAGCCCGTTGTTAATTCTAGCGTCTGCCACGAATTTACTCCCTCTGCGCGCCGATTTGAGGAAAATTTTGCAGCGACGCTTCCAGCTTAACGAGAAATGGCGCGCCGGCGTCCGTCAGGTGTTGTTGCGACAAAGCCTTATCGGCTATGCTATGCGGATCATATCGACACAGTTCAGGCTTCGCGCTATTCATAAAGGACCACAGGCTGCCATGCAAGAGCAATACCGCCCGGAAGAGATAGAATCCCGTGTTCAGCAACACTGGGATGACCAACAGACGTTCAAAGTGACCGAAGAAGAAGGCAAAGAGAAATATTACTGCCTCTCTATGCTGCCCTATCCTTCCGGCCGCCTACATATGGGGCACGTGCGCAACTACACCATTGGTGATGTGATTGCCCGCTACCAGCGTATGCTGGGAAAAAACGTGCTGCAGCCGATCGGCTGGGATGCCTTCGGCCTGCCTGCGGAAGGCGCTGCGGTAAAAAATAACACCGCTCCCGCCCCCTGGACCTACGCTAATATCGACTATATGAAAAACCAGCTGAAACTGCTGGGTTTCGGCTATGACTGGAGCCGCGAGCTGGCTACCTGCCAGCCGGAATATTACCGCTGGGAACAGTGGTTCTTTACCAAACTATATGAAAAAGGTCTGGTTTATAAAAAGACCTCTGCGGTTAACTGGTGCCCCAACGATCAGACCGTGCTGGCTAACGAACAGGTTATCGACGGCTGCTGCTGGCGCTGTGATTCTAAAGTCGAGCGTAAAGAGATCCCGCAGTGGTTTATCAAAATCACCGACTACGCCGATGAGCTGCTGAACGACCTGGATAAGCTGGAAGAGTGGCCGGAGCAGGTCAAGACGATGCAGCGCAACTGGATTGGCCGCTCTGAAGGGGTGGAAATCACCTTCGACGTAGCCGACAGCGCGGAAAAAGTGACCGTTTACACTACCCGCCCCGATACCTTTATGGGCGCCACCTACGTCGCCGTGGCCGCTGGCCATCCGCTGGCTACCCAGGCAGCGGTAAACAACCCGGCGCTGGCTGACTTTATCGCCGAATGCCGCAACACCAAGGTAGCCGAAGCTGAGATGGCGACCATGGAGAAAAAAGGCATGGCGACCGGTCTGTTCGCCATTCACCCGCTGAGCGGCGATAAAATCCCGGTCTGGGTCGCTAACTTTGTGCTGATGGAATATGGCACCGGCGCGGTAATGGCCGTTCCGGCGCACGACCAGCGCGACTGGGAATTCGCCACCAAATACCATCTGCCGATTAAACCGGTAGTTCTGATGCTGGACGGCAGTCAGCCTGACGTCAGCGCCGCGGCCATGACCGAAAAAGGCGCGCTGTTCAACTCCGGCGAATTCGACGGCCTCGATCATGAAGCGGGCTTTAACGCTATTGCCAATAAGCTGGCGGAAAAAGGCGTCGGCGTGCGTAAGGTAAACTACCGCCTGCGCGACTGGGGCGTTTCCCGTCAGCGTTACTGGGGCGCGCCGATTCCGATGGTGACGCTGGAAGACGGCACCGTAATGCCGACGCCGGAAGATCAGCTGCCGGTCATCCTGCCGGAAGATGTCACGATGGACGGCATTACCAGCCCGATAAAGGCCGATCCGGAGTGGGCGAAAACCACGGTTAACGGTCAGCCCGCGCTGCGTGAAACTGATACCTTTGATACCTTTATGGAATCCTCCTGGTATTACGCGCGCTACACCTGTCCTGATTTCGATAAGGGTATGCTCGATCCGGCGGCGGCTAACTACTGGTTGCCGGTCGATCAGTATGTCGGCGGTATTGAACACGCCATTATGCACCTGATGTATTTCCGCTTCTTCCACAAGCTGCTGCGTGACGCCGGCCTGGTGGATTCGGATGAGCCGGCGAAGCGTCTGCTCTGCCAGGGGATGGTGCTGGCTGACGCCTTCTACTATCTGGGCGAAAACGGCGAGCGCAACTGGATCTCTCCGGTTGACGTCAACGTTGAGCGCGATGAAAAAGGTCGCATCGTTAAGGCTGTCGACAAGGCAGGCCGGGAAGTGATTTACGCCGGCATGAGCAAAATGTCGAAATCCAAAAACAACGGCATCGATCCGCAGCTGATGGTTGAGCGCTACGGCGCAGATACCGTGCGCCTGTTTATGATGTTCGCGTCGCCGGCGGAGATGACGCTGGAGTGGCAGGAATCAGGCGTGGAAGGGGCTAACCGCTTCCTGAAACGCGTCTGGAAGCTGGTTTACGACCACAGCCAGAAAGGCGCCACCGTTGCGCTGGATACCGCCAGCCTGAATGACGATCAAAAAGCGCTGCGCCGCGATCTGCACAAAACCATCGCCAAAGTTTCCGATGACATTGGCCGCCGTCAGACCTTTAATACCGCGATTGCCGCTATTATGGAACTGATGAACAAGCTGGCACGCGCACCGCAGGAGAGCGAGCAGGATCGCGCGCTGCTGCAGGAAGCCTTGCTGGCCGTAGTACGCATGCTTTATCCGTTCACTCCGCACGCCAGCTTTACGCTGTGGCAGGCGCTGGGCGGCGAAGGCGACGTGGACAACGCGGCCTGGCCGGTTGCCGATGAATCCGCTATGGTGGAAGATTCAGTGCTGGTGGTGGTGCAGGTTAACGGCAAAGTGCGCGGTAAAATCACCGTTGCGGCTGAGGCGACTCAGGAGCAGGTGCAGGCGCGCGCCGCGCAAGAGCACCTGGTAGCAAAATACCTGGAGGGCGTAACTATCCGTAAGGTCATTTACGTTCCCGGCAAACTGCTTAACCTGGTAGTAGGTTAAGTTCAGGAGGAACTGTGCGACATCCGATTTTTACCTTGTTACTCGGCCTGGCGGTGCTGGTCACCGCCGGTTGCGGCTTCCACCTGCGCAGCACCACTCAGGTGCCGCAGGAGTTGCGCACGCTGGTATTGCAAAGCGGCGACCCCTACGGTCCTCTGGCGCGTACGGTGCGTCAGCAGCTGCGTCTGAACAATATCACCATTGTCGAAGCGGCCGACGCGGGCACCCGCACCGATCTGCCGACGCTGCGCCTCTCCGGCGAACGCCAGAGCCGCGATACCGCCTCCGTGTTCCAGAACGGCGTTACGGCGGAATACTCTATGGTGATGTCGGTCAGCGCACAGGTGGTGATTCCGGCTAAAGGCATCTATCCCATCAGCGCCACTGTTTATCGTTCGTTCTTCGATAACCCGCTGGCGGCGCTGGCAAAAGATGCTGAGCAGAACATCATCCGCGATGAGATGCGCCAGCGTCTGGCGGAACAGCTGGTGCGTAAACTGCTGACGGTGCATGCGGCTCAGCTGAACGATAAAGAGACCCTGCCCGCGCCAGACGTTTTAGCGCCGGGTGAAGATTCGCCGGAAGTTTCCTCTTCTTCCGCCACCAGTCTGCAATGATCAGGATTTACCCTGAGCAACTGCACGCGCAGCTCCATGAGGGGCTGCGCGCCTGCTACCTGCTTATCGGCAACGAACCGCTGCTGTTGCAGGAAAGTCATGACGCGATAAAAGCCTGCGCGCAGCAGCAGGGCTTTACCGAACATTTCAACGTCGTGCTGGACAACAGCACCGACTGGGACGCCGTATTTAGCAGCTGCCAGTCGATGAGCCTGTTCGCCAGCCGGCAAACCCTTACCTTAACGCTGCCGGAAAATGGCCCCAACGCCGCAATCGCGACCCAGCTGGAGAAGCTCGGCACGCTGCTGCACAGCGATATCCTGCCCATCATAACCGGAAGCAAATTAACCAGGGCGCAGGAAAACAGCGCCTGGTTCAAAGCCTTCAGCGCCCAGGCGGTGATGGTGCCCTGCGCCACGCCGGAGCACGCTCAGCTGCCGCGCTGGGTCGCCGCCCGCGCCAAAAGCCTGCGGCTCGATCTCGACGATGCCGCCTGCCAGCTGCTCTGCTACTGCTATGAAGGCAATCTGCTGGCGCTGTCGCAGGCGCTGGAGCGGCTTTCCCTGCTCTGGCCGGACGGCAAGCTGACTCTGCCGCGGGTTGAACAGGCGGTCAGCGACGCCGCGCATTTCACGCCGTTTCACTGGGTGGACGCGCTGCTGGCGGGCAAAAGCAAACGCGCGCTGCATATTCTGCGTCAGCTCGCTGCCGAAGAGAGCGAGCCGGTGATCCTGATCCGCACGCTACAGCGCGAGCTGCTGCTGCTGCTGACGCTACAGCGCCAGCAGGGCGACACGCCTTTACGCGCGCTGTTCGATCAGCATCGCGTCTGGCAAAATCGTCGCGCCCTGTTCAGCGAGGCGCTGCAGCGGCTCTCTTTATTACAGATCCGCCAGGCGATTCAGCTGCTGACCCGGCTGGAAATTACGCTGAAGCAGGATTACGGCCAGCGTCTCTGGCCGGAGCTGGAAACCCTGTCGCTGCTGCTGTGCAATAAGGCGCTGCCGGCAGAGTTAGGTGAATTTTAATGGCGGCGCTGCAGGCCCTGTTTGGCGGCACGTTCGATCCTATTCACTACGGTCATCTTAATACGGTGGAGGCGCTGGCGCGTCAGGTCGGCTTACATCAGGTAACGTTGCTGCCAAATAACGTTCCGCCGCATCGCCCGCAGCCGGAAGCCAGCGCCGCGCAGCGCGTCGCCATGATTGAACTGGCGATCGCCGATCGCCCGCTGTTTCAACTTGATACCCGTGAGCTGAAGCGCCAGACGCCCTCCTGGACGGTGGAAACCCTGCAACAGCTGCGCACGGAGCGCGGCAAGACGCAGCCTTTGGCCTTTATCATTGGTCAGGATTCGCTGCTCAGCCTGCATACATGGCACCGCTGGCAGGAATTATTAGCTCTCTGCCATCTGCTGGTCTGCCAGCGTCCCGGCTACGGCAGCGCGATGCCGACGCCGGAACTGCAAAATTGGCTGGCGCAGCACCGTACGCAGGAGGCCGACGCGCTGCACCGACAGCCGTGCGGTTTAATCTGGCTGGCGGATACGCCGCTGCTGCCCATCTCCGCGACCGATATTCGTCAGCGCCAGCGCCACAGCCTCTCCTGCGCCGATTTGCTACCCGCGCCGGTTATCGACTATATCAATCATCAGGGCTTATATCGCCCTTGATAAGCGCGTGGTATACTGCGCCGCTAAATTTTTCAGGCGTCGTCCGACGCCGTCGTCAGACAACAGAAACCGTTACCCAAGGGGGAACCTTTTGCAAGGTAAAGCACTCCAAGACTTCGTTATTGATAAGATTGATGATCTGAAAGGTCAGGATATCGTTTCTCTCGACGTGCAGGGTAAATCCAGCATCACCGACTGCATGATTATCTGTACCGGTACGTCTTCGCGTCACGTGATGTCGATTGCCGATCACGTAATGGAAGAATCCCGCGCCGCCGGCCTGATGCCGCTTGGCATGGAAGGCAAAAACGCCGCGGACTGGATCGTGGTCGATCTCGGTGAGGTTATCGTTCATGTCATGCAGGAAGAGAGCCGTCACCTGTATGAGCTGGAAAAGCTCTGGAGCTAAGCCGTGAAGTTGCAGCTTGTTGCCGTAGGCACCAAAATGCCGGACTGGGTTCAAACCGGCTTTATGGAATACCTGCGTCGCTTTCCGAAGGATATGCCGCTGGAGCTGACCGAGGTTTCAGCCGGGAAGCGCGGTAAAAATGCGGATATCAAGCGCATCCTCGAAAAAGAGGGTGAAGCGATGCTGGCCGCCGTCGGTAAGGGCAACCGCATTGTCACGCTGGATATTCCCGGACAGCCCTGGGAAACGCCGCAGCTTGCCCGGCAGCTGGAACGTTGGAAGCAGGATGGACGTGACGTCAGCCTGCTGATTGGCGGCCCGGAAGGGCTGTCGCCGGCCTGCAAAGCAGCAGCAGAGCAGAGCTGGTCTCTTTCGGCGCTAACGCTGCCTCATCCGCTGGTACGCGTCTTAGTCGCAGAAAGCCTGTATCGTGCATGGAGCATCACTGCGAATCATCCTTATCACCGTGAATAATTCGATAAGGCAAACCGGACAACCAAACAGCGGATGAAATCTCAACGCAACTCTTTTCGTGACTATACTGCCGAGCAGACCCTTTTCGTACGGCGAGCGCTGCTGGCTTTCGTCGGTATTCTTCTGCTTTCCGGCGTGCTGGTGGTCAATCTGTATCACCTGCAGATCTTACGCTTCGATGATTACAGCACCCGTTCCAACCAGAACCGCATTAAGCTGGTGCCGGTGGCGCCAAGCCGCGGCATTATTTACGATCGCAACGGCGTCGCGCTGGCGCTGAACCGCACGATTTATCAGGCGGAGCTGGTGCCGGAGAAGGTCGATAACCTCAAACAGACGCTGCAGGAACTGCGGCCTATTCTCGATCTCACCGACGACGATATCGAAAACTTTGAAAAAGAGCGTAAGCGCTCGCGTCGCTTTACCTCTATCGCCCTGAAAACGGCGCTGAACGATGTGCAGGTGGCGCGCTTCGCCGTTAACCAGTATCGCTTTCCCGGCGTTGAGGTAAAAGGCTATCAGCGTCGCTATTACCCTTACGGCCAGACGCTGACGCACGTGGTCGGCTACGTGTCGAAAATTAACGATCGCGACGTCGCACGCCTCGATAAAGAGGGCAAATGGCCTAACTACGCCGCTACTCACGATATCGGCAAGCTGGGCATTGAAAACTATTATGAAGATGTGCTGCACGGCAAAACCGGCTACGAAGAGGTAGAGGTCAATAACCGCGGGCGCGTCATTCGTCAGCTGCATGAGCAGTCGCCGCAGGCCGGACGCGATATCTGGCTGTCGATCGATCTGAAACTACAGCAATATATCGAAACCCTGCTGACGGGCAGCCGCGCCGCCGTAGTGGTCAGCGATCCGCGCACCGGCGAAATTCTGGCGATGGTTTCCACGCCGAGCTACGACCCTAACCTGTTCGTCGATGGCATTTCCAGTAAGGATTACAAGGCGCTGTTGCAGGACGCAAACCGTCCGCTCTATAACCGCGCCATCCAGGCCGCCTACCCGCCCGCCTCGACGGTCAAACCCTATGTAGCCGTCTCGGCGCTGAGCGCGGGGGTAATCACCCGTAATACCACCCTGTTCGATCCCGGCTGGTGGCAGCTTCCCGGCTCCGAAAAACGCTATCGCGACTGGAAAAAATGGGGGCATGGCCGGCTGAACGTCACTAAATCGCTGGAGGAATCCGCCGATACCTTCTTCTATCAGGTCGCCTATGATATGGGCATCGATCGTCTGTCGGAATGGATGAGTAAGTTTGGCTATGGCCAGCGCACCGGCATCGATCTGCCGCAGGAGAATCCCGGCAATATGCCGACGCGCGAATGGAAAATGAAGCGCTTTAAAAAACCCTGGTATCAGGGCGATACTATTCCGGTTGGCATCGGCCAGGGGTACTGGACGGCTACGCCGCTGCAGATGAACAAGGCGCTGATGATCCTGATTAACGACGGCGTGATCCGCACGCCGCACCTGCTGCGCGCCACGCGCGAAAACAATCAGCTGGTGCCCTATCGTCAGCCGCCTGCCGTGCCTATCGGCGATATCCACTCCGGCTACTGGGAGATCGCTAAAGATGGCATGTACGGCGTAGCGAACCGGCCTAACGGCACGGCGCACCGAAGCTTCGACAACGCCCCTTATAAGATTGCGGCGAAATCGGGCACCGCCCAGGTTTTCGGGCTGAAAGAGAACGAAACTTACAACGCGCATAAAATCGCGGAGCATCTGCGCGATCACAAACTGATGACCGCCTTCGCTCCTTATGATAAGCCGCGCGTGGCCGTCACCATGATTCTGGAGAACGGCGGCGCAGGCCCGGCGGTAGGCACCGTGATGCGTCAGATTCTCGATCACATTATGTTAGGCGATAATAATACGGTGCTGCCGGATGCCGCGCCGACTCCGCCCGGTTATGAAGGTGAATAACGATGTCCATGAACGATAGCCCGCAGAAAAAGTCGATCTGGACCAGGATTCATATCGATCCGCTGTTTTTGATTATTATTGCCTGCCTGCTGTTTTACAGCGCCTTCGTTATGTGGAGCGCCAGCGGCCAGGATCCCGGCATGATGGAGCGAAAAGTCGGCCAGATCTTTATGGGGCTGGCGGTAATGGTGGCGATGGCGCAGGTGCCGCCGCGCGTTTATGAAGGCTGGGCGCCCTATCTGTATCTGGTATGCGTGGTGCTGCTGGTGGCGGTGGACGCCTTTGGCCATATCAGTAAGGGGGCGCAGCGCTGGCTCGATCTCGGCGTGGTGCGATTTCAGCCGTCGGAAATTGCAAAAATTGCCGTGCCGCTGATGGTGGCGCGCTTTATTAACCGCGATATCTGTCCGCCGACGCTGAAAAATACCGGCATCGCGCTGGTGCTGATTTTCGTGCCGACGCTGCTGGTAGCAGCGCAGCCCGATCTCGGCACCTCAATTCTGATTGCCGCCTCCGGCCTGTTCGTGCTGTTTTTAGCCGGCATGAGCTGGCGGCTGATCGGCATCGCCGTTCTGCTGGTGGCCGCCTTTATACCGGTACTGTGGTTCTTTCTGATGCACGATTACCAGCGCGCCCGCGTTATGATGCTGCTCGATCCGGAGAGCGATCCGCTGGGCGCCGGTTATCATATTATTCAGTCTAAAATCGCTATCGGCTCCGGCGGCCTGCGCGGTAAAGGCTGGCTGCACGGTACACAGTCACAGCTGGAGTTTTTGCCTGAACGCCACACCGACTTTATTTTCGCCGTACTGGCGGAAGAGCTGGGGCTGGTCGGCGTGCTTATTCTGCTGGCGCTCTATCTGCTGCTGATTATGCGCGGATTGGTTATCGCCGCCAGGGCGCAAACCACCTTTGGCCGCGTGATGGCGGGCGGCCTGATGTTGATTTTGTTTGTTTACGTTTTTGTTAATATCGGCATGGTAAGTGGTATCTTACCGGTTGTCGGCGTACCGCTGCCGCTGGTGAGCTACGGGGGTTCAGCGTTGATCGTTCTGATGGCGGGATTTGGCATTGTCATGTCTATCCACACTCACCGAAAATTGTTGTCTAAAAGCGTTTAAGAGGCTCTTGATGCGTAAGGATTGGCTTTGGGTGGGTGCAGCCTCGCTGCTGCTGGCCGCCTGTACTGTGACAGAACAGCAGACGTCGGCGCCGCAACAGCCGCCGGCTTATAATGGCCCGGTGGTGGAAATTGGCGGCGTCGAGCCGCGCTACGAGCCGATAAATCCCGCCACCAGCCAGGATTACCGCGTTAACGGCAGGAGCTATCGGATTATTAAAGATCCCGCCAACTATAGCGAAACCGGCCTTGCAGCATGGTATGGCGAAGAGGCTAACGGCACCCGCACCGCCACCGGCGAAAACTTCGATCCTGAAGCGTTAACCGCCGCGCATCCTACCCTGCCCCTGCCGAGCTATGTGCGCGTTACCAACCTTGCCAACGGCAGGCAGCTGGTGGTGCGCGTTAACGATCGCGGCCCCTACACGCCGGGACGTATCATCGATCTTTCCCGTGCCGCGGGCAATCGGCTGAATATCTCAAACAATACGCGCGTGCGCGTGGACTATATTAAGGTGGCGCCGGACGGCTCGCTTTCCGGCCCCGGCACTATCGGCACCGTGGTAGCGAAACAGAGCTATGCGCTGCCTGCACGTCCCGATCTCAGCGGCGGGATGACCATTATGGGCGGCGCTGCCGCTCCTGCCGCCACGCCAGCGCAGAGCGTGCGCCCGATCGATAACAGTACGCTTAGCGGCGCAGATCAAATGGGCGCGCCGGTACACAGCAGCGGCCTCCTCGGCGCGCCGGGACCGTTGCCGACGGGCGTGCTGGAAGGCAGCGAACCGCCGCCTGTCGCTGCGCCAGCAAACGAAAGCGTCGACGCGCCGGCCACCGGTAATTATGTGGTGCAGGTCGGCGCCTTAAGCGATGCCGAACGTGCGCGTCAGTGGGCCGATAAGCTGAAAGCGCAGTTTGGCGTGCCGGGCAAGGTGGTTCATAACGGCGCGCTTTATCGCGTACAGCTGGGGCCGTTCTCATCGCGCCAGCAGGCGGCGGCGCTGCAGCAGCGGTTGCAGAGCGAAGCGAATCAACAATCCTTTATCACCGCAGCTGACGGCGGCATATAAAGCGTAAAAGCAGCAACGTTGCGCCACGCCGGCCCGAAACCAGAATTCTGGCCGCTTTGTTGGCGCAAAGTTGGATGCCTGTAAAAACGCCTTTTGTTATAGTAAGGCACTTTTCTCACTAACCTCCACGGATGTTGTTGTCCCTAACATGAATACGCTGAAACCCTGTCACTATTTTAAGCGCCTGGCGGCGGGCACCGTGATTGCCCTGAGCCTGAGCCAGGCCGCGTTAGCTGAAGATATTAATCTTAAAACCATGATCCCTGGCGTACCGGACATTGATGCGGAAGCCTATATCCTTATCGACTACAACTCCGGGAAAGTGCTGGCGGAAAAAAACGCCGACGCGCGCCGCGATCCGGCCAGCCTGACCAAAATGATGACCAGCTACGTTATCGGTCAGGCAGTCAAGGCGGGCAAAATCCATCAGGATGATATCGTTACCGTCGGCCAGGACGCCTGGGCCACCGGCAACCCGGTCTTTCGCGGCTCCTCGCTGATGTTCCTGAAACCGGGCGATCGCGTGCCGGTTTCACAGCTGACGCGCGGCATCGTCCTGCAGTCCGGCAATGACGCCTGCGTGGCGATGGCGGATTACGTGGCGGGCAGCCAGGATGCGTTTGTCGGCCTGATGAACAACTACGTTAAGGCGCTGGGGCTGCAAAACACCCACTTTCAGACGGTACATGGTCTGGATGCCGAGGGGCAGTACAGCTCGGCGCGCGATATGGCGCTGATTGGTCAGGCGCTGATCCGCGACGTGCCGGACGAATATGCGGTATACAAAGAGAAAGAGTTTACCTTTAACAATATCCGCCAGATGAACCGTAACGGCCTGCTGTGGGATACCAGCCTGAACGTGGACGGCATCAAAACCGGCCACACGTCTGCCGCCGGCTACAACCTGGTCGCCTCCGCCACCGAAGGCCAGATGCGCCTAATCTCGGCAGTTCTTGGCGGCCATACCTATAAGGGGCGTGAGATTGAAAGTAAAAAGCTGCTCACCTGGGGCTTCCGCTTTTTTGAAACCGTCGCGCCGCTGAAGGCAGGAAAAGAATTTGCCTCCGAGCCGGTTTGGTTCGGCAATAGCGATCGCGTTCAGCTCGGCGTGAATAAAGATATGTATCTGACCATTCCGCGCGGCCGGATGAAAGATCTGAAGGCCAGCTATGTGCTGAGCAATACCGAGCTGCACGCCCCGCTGCAAAAAAACCAGGTGGTCGGCTCCATTAACTTCCAGCTGGACGGCAAAACCATTGAACAGCGTCCGCTGGTAGTGCTGAATGAAGTGCCGGAAGGCGGCTTCTTTAGCCGTATCGTGGATTATATCCGGCTGATGTTCCACCACTGGTTCGGCTAAGCTTCGCCAGTTCTGGTTGATATTGGCGGTCTGCGCCCATATAAACCTGTTATCTGTCCACTCCCGCTACGGCGGGAGTCTTTTTTAGCACCGGAGTCCCTATGAAAACCAAACTGAATGAACTGCTCGAATTCCCCTGCTCCTTTACCTATAAAGTGATGGGGCTGGCGCAACCGGAGCTGGTCGATCACGTGGTGGAAGTGGTGCAGCGTCATGCGCCCGGCGACTATACGCCTGAGGTAAAACCCAGCAGTAAAGGCAACTACCACTCCGTATCCATCACCATCACCGCAACGCATATCGAGCAGGTTGAAACGCTCTATGAAGAGCTGGGCAAAATTGAAATTGTGCGCATGGTGTTATAACGCGTTT
Source organism: Mixta tenebrionis (assembly GCF_006517625.1). Taxonomy (GTDB): domain Bacteria; phylum Pseudomonadota; class Gammaproteobacteria; order Enterobacterales; family Enterobacteriaceae; genus Mixta; species Mixta tenebrionis. The sequence goes on from NZ_VHQI01000009.1 coordinate 76,745, forward strand.
CCGCGGTCAGGGCGGGTAGTGCTCGCCCACGGCCAGCGTTATACTGACTTCTTTCTCTGAAGCGGAAAGTACGTTTTGCAACAGCCTTCTCTTATTGTTCGCCAGCTGGGCCTGCGCCCCTGGGAACCCGTCTCGCTTGCTATGCATCAGTTCACCGATCGACGCGACGCCGATACGCCAGATGAGCTCTGGCTGGTAGAACATCCTGCCGTTTTTACCCAGGGCCAGGCCGGGAAAGCTGAGCATCTGCTGATGCCGGGCGATATTCCGGTCGTGCAGAGCGATCGCGGCGGTCAGGTTACCTATCACGGGCCGGGTCAGCAGGTGATGTATGTGCTGATCGATTTGAAGCGGCGCAGGCTGGGCGTGCGCCAGCTGGTTACGGCAATGGAACAAACGGTAGTGGAGACGCTGGCGCATTACGACGTAGCGGCCAGCGCCCGCCCGGATGCGCCCGGCGTCTATGTTGACGGCAAGAAGATCTGCTCTCTCGGTTTGCGTATCCGTCACGGCTGCTCGTTTCACGGTCTGGCGCTGAATGTCGCTATGGATCTGTCGCCTTTTCTGCGTATTAATCCCTGCGGCTACGCCGGGCTGGAGATGACCCAGCTGAGCGCTTTCCGCGCGGGCGTCACGCCAGACGAGGTGCAGCCGCTGCTGGTGGAAAAATTCCTGCAGCAGCTGCAGATTGAAGCGGCAAGCTGGCAGCCGGCGCAGCAGCTTGATCTGTTGTAACCCTGCGTGCGATTTTACAATTCAGCAACCCATTCCGCACTCGGCAGGCTGTTTGTCAGGCGGCGAAGTGATATAATTTTTGCGTTTTTTACAAATCAAGTTGAAAAAGCAAATAGCTCAAAGAGTTACGGCCTGTTTTCAAACTGCAATCCAACCTGGAAGCTGCAAGATTATGAGTAAACCGATTCAGATGGAACGCGGCGTTAAGTATCGCGACGCAGATAAAATGGCGTTAATCCCGGTGAAAACCGTCGTCACCGAGCGTCAGGAGTTATTACGCAAGCCGGAATGGATGAAAATCAAACTGCCCGCCGATTCCAGCCGCATTCAGGGGATTAAGGCGGCGATGCGTAAAAACGGTCTGCACTCTGTCTGCGAAGAGGCCTCCTGCCCTAACCTTGCGGAATGTTTTAACCATGGCACGGCGACCTTTATGATCCTCGGCGCTATCTGCACCCGCCGCTGCCCCTTCTGCGACGTGGCGCACGGACGTCCGTTAACCCCTGACAGCAACGAGCCGGGCAAGCTGGCCCAGACCATTGCCGATATGGGCCTGCGCTACGTGGTGGTTACCTCCGTCGACCGCGACGATCTGCGTGACGGCGGCGCGCAGCACTTTGCCGACTGTATCAGCGCCATTCGCGAAAAAAGTCCAACCATTAAAATCGAAACGCTGGTGCCTGACTTCCGCGGACGTATGGATCGCGCGCTTGATATCCTTACCGCGACGCCGCCGGACGTGTTTAACCACAACCTGGAAAACGTGCCGCGCCTCTATCGTCAGGTGCGTCCCGGCGCCAACTATGAATGGTCGCTGCAGCTGCTGGAGCGTTTTAAAGCGGCGCACCCGTCAATCCCTACTAAATCGGGCCTGATGGTAGGGCTGGGAGAAACCAACGCGGAGATTGTGGAAGTCATGCGCGATCTGCGGCGCCACGGCGTAACCATGCTGACGCTGGGCCAGTACCTACAGCCAAGCCGTCACCACCTGCCGGTTCAGCGCTACGTTAGCCCGGCGGAGTTTGATGAAATGAAAGCCGAAGCGCTGGCGATGGGCTTTACCCACGCGGCCTGCGGGCCTTTTGTGCGCTCCTCTTACCACGCCGATCTACAGGCGAAAGGGATGGAAGTAAAATAATACGCGCCGCGCGCCAGGAAAAACGCAGCTGACAGCAAAAACGCAGCTGACAGCTGCGTTTTTTTCGCGCCGATATGATAAAAGCCAGCAAAAGCTGGCTTTCAGTCGGTACACCGTTACATCTTGTAACCTAATATCGCGCGCGGATTACTCTTTGTGACTAACGCGCTCGGCCGGCAGCTCTTCTGCTTGCGCAGGCGCCGCGCCATCTTCATCCTTCATCGCTTTTTTAAAGCCTTTGATGGCAGCGCCTAGATCGCCGCCCAGCGAACGAAGCTTATTTGTGCCGAACAGCAGTACGATCAGCGCACCGATAACCAGTAATTTGGCAATACTGATACCTTCCATAACACCTTCTTACATTAACCGAAGACAACCGCCGCTATTAACGCGCAGAACGCTGCTTAATACAACAGCGACATGTAACAGAGTGCTAATTTTACCGGCCGCGCCGCCTGCGCCGAAAGGCCGGGCGCCGCTCAGCCTTCAGCGTCCAGCTGCGGGCGCGCGAAGCGGCGGTTAGCCAGTACCGGCAGCCGCTGACGCGCGCTGGCCAGACGCTGCGCCTCCAGCTCGGCAAACACCAGCGCCGGCTCCTCCGCCGCGCGGGCGATAATTACGCCAAGCGGATCGACAATCATACTGTTGCCGATATTGCGCGCACCGCATTCCCCCACGGCAATAAGGTAGCAGGTATTTTCCAGCGCACGCGCCGTAGCCAGCACCTCCCAGTGATGCTCCTTTAGCGGGCCTCGTACCCAGGCGGAAGGTAATACCAGCACGTCAGCGCCATCCAGCGTCAGCCGGCGAGCCAGCTCCGGGAAACGAATATCGTAACAGGTCATCATGCCGACTTTCATACCGCCGACGTCCACCAGCGGCGGCACCCGGTTACCGGCGTTTACCCGTTTTGATTCCTGCATGGCAAAAGCATCATACAGATGCAGCTTATCGTAACGGGCGATAATCTCTCCCTGCCGCAGTGCGATCTGCGCGTTAACGGCGCGCTGCGGTCCGTCAGGAATATGCATGCTGAAGATGGTGGTTAACGCGCCTTCCTGACTCGCCTGCCGCAGCTGCGTTAAAAAAGGCCCGTCGAGCGGCTGCGCCTCTCTTACCGCCAGCCCCGGATCGTTAATATCCGCCGCCAGAATCGCTTCCGGCAGCACCAGCAGCACGGCCCCCGCCTCGTGCGCCTGGCGCATCAGAGAACGGCAGGTAGCGGCGTTTTGCCGCCATTCTCGCGCCACGGCAAACTGTCCCATCGCGACTTTCATGGCGCTATGCCCCTTTTTATCCAGCCGGGCAGCAGGCGCCCGCCAGCCGCCCGTTCAGGGCTGCAGCGACTTAATACGATAGCGCGGCGATTCCAGATAGTTTTCGCGCGCGTAAAACTGATTCGCTTTGATGCGTGTTTCATTACAGTGCACCTCCATTCGATCGCAACCCCGCTCGCGCGCCTGCTGTTCAGCATACTGCAGTAACTGTTGCCCCAGGCCCTGGCTGCGCACCCCTTCCGCCACGCAGAAATAGCTGATGCGGGCAAAGTCTCCCGCCAGCGCCAGCTGCGGAATAAAGTGCAGCGATAAAAAGCCCAGCACCGACTGCCGATCTTCGGCTACTAACAATAATTCATCGGGATCGGCCATCAGCTGCTGTAATCGCTGCGCCATAAAGCTCCCGGTATCGCCATAGCCTAATTCATTTAATAACGAGATAAGGGAAAAACTGTCTTCAGCCAGGGCGGGACGAATGTGCATAGTGACTCCGGGAAACCAGCGAATGCATAAGCTTAATCAGAGTTATAGACGTAGCTGATGCAGAAAGGCAAGGGAATCGAGTCGACAAAAGGTGAGAAAATTCTTTTATATGCCGCAATGCAACAATTAATGTTTTCTTAATCTTGCATTGACAAAATAAGCAGCAGACCAGAAGGAGAACCCCCTCATGAAAGATCTGCTGCCGCTGTGCTTTTCCGAACTCTTCGCCGTAGTGCTGAGCGGCCTGTCGCTGATTTTTTTCGTCGCTCTTTATGTATACCGCTAACGACAGCCGAAAAAAAAACCCGCCTGAAGGCGGGTTTTTAAAATTCTGACTGTTAACTTACAGAGCGATAACGTTAGCAGCAGATGGGCCTTTTGCGCCGTCAGTGATTTCAAACTCTACGCGCTGACCTTCAGCCAGGGTTTTGAAACCATTGCTCTGGATAGCAGAGAAGTGTACGAATACGTCTTTGCTGCCATCTTCCGGAGTAATGAAGCCGAATCCTTTGGACTCATTAAACCACTTAACGTTACCTTTGATCTTGGACATCTATATTACCTTTACATGAAAAATGGACACTAAACTGTGTCGGGGTTAAGTACAGCAATTGCTGCGCCTTTTGTCCAGTGCGCCGTGAAGAAAAAGTGATAAATATCGCTATTTTTTCACGACGGGCGCTTTTATCGCCGTTAAAAACCACCAGATTTGCTCGCCATTTCTGCGTCAGTTAGGCTGTTTTTTATTTTAAGCTGCTAAAAAATAAGCGTTTTATAAGAGTTAACGCCCTGTTAAGCTCTTGCCTGACCGAAATGTAAAATAAAATCTCTACACCAACGTGGATGTCACGCTGCGCCTGTTTCACCGACCAATGAAAGCAGACCTTTTTCCGTCCCTTCTCCGCGCCCCGATGCATGCGGTTACTTATTAACTCTATATCTTCTCAAGCTGTGCCCCACGGCTCTTATTCACAAAATCTCATCAATTGTTCATTTTGCCGCCATAGATTCTTATTAAGAACACTGGATTTTAAGAGATAAAAAAACGTCAACCACTGAAAAATATCTTACTAAATCTTGATAAATATCATTGAATCACACTATTTTTCAGCTAAAAAAATGCAAACAACCAAAGAAAGCCATTAAATTGTTTTAATTTTCATCACTTTACTGTCAACCATACACCCGACAAACACATAAAGTAAATTTATAGATCTTTATTGAGTTTTTGCTAAGATATTCCCGCCGCGAAATCAGTATCAGCAGTAAGGAAGATAAGGATGGTCATGAAAGTCAGATGTACCGCCTGTGGTAGTAAACGGTTTCGCTATACCACTGGAGATCAGAAAGGGAAATTTCACCATGGTGCGGTATGTGCTTATTGTTTTAAACCTTTCACTCCGCAGGATTTACTACCTAATACAGAAATTGGTTCAGTTAATCGTGCTACTTTTGATCAACGCAGCAGATGCTAACGCGCAATTCAGGCGGCACCTCATTTATGGCGCCGCCTGATTGCACTAGAACAAAATCTTAAACACGCCGGTTAACGTCAGCAGACCAACAATAAAAATGATGGCGATAATCCACAGTATAATTTTCATTCCATTCTCTCCCCTGCCCGGCCGCCATGATATTGGTCCGGCCCTTAAGTAAATTTCCCTGCGCTGCCGGCTTTAGCACAGCGCGCCGTGCCAGCGGCAACCGCAGCGGCACCTGTCGCTTAAGTATAGTTAAGGCTGTAAATTCTGCATTTCTGCGAGCCGGATCGTACTGTGGCGCGCACTTTGTATTGCCGCGTTCTCTGTACAAAAAAACAACGCTAAACTTATAGCGCAGCCCGGAGGGAGCGTTACGGCTCCGCTTCTTAACCTGTCAAAAGGAGGCGTTATGAGTACGCTTAATACCTGTATGGGCAGATACTGCCTGAAGGCGAAAAATGCCGGCGGACATATCAAAGGTTCTATCTCCATCAACGATGAGGGTGGAGCCCAACTCTCGCTGCAGGAGTTTGAAGAGCACTATCTGGATGATGTGGTTAACAACGTGATCTACCCGATAACCGGCGGCAATCGCGACATTACCCATGCGCTACGCGAGCAGCTGATCAAGGCTGGCTTCCGGCAACCACACTAAGTTAAAGGGTCACCGCCGCGTGACCCCGATTTTTAGCCGCTTTTGACGCTCACAGCAGAGCGGAAAGCAGCAGGCAGCCAAGCAGGCCGCACAGCGAAATAATGGTTTCCAGCGCCGACCAGGAGCGCAGCGTTTCGCCAATCGTCAGGTTAAAATACTCCTTAAACAGCCAGAAACCCGGATCGTTAACGTGCGAGAAGATCACGCTGCCCGCGCCGACGGCGATAACCATCAGTTCAGGACTGGCGCCGGTGGTGGCGATTAGCGGCGCCACAATGCCGCCTGCCGTGATGGCCGCCACGGTAGCTGACCCCAGCGCAATACGCAGCACGGCGGCAATAGACCAGGCCATAAAAATGGGCGAGACGTTGGTTTCATGCAGCAGGCCGGCAATATATTTATCCACGCCGCTATCAACCAGCACCTGCTTAAACGCCCCGCCGCCGCCAATGATCAACAGCATCATGGCGATGATCTTAATCGAGTCCGTCAGCGTCTCCATCACCTCTTCCATGCTGCGTCCACGGTTCAGACCAAAGGTGAAAATGCCAATCAGCACGGCGATAAGCGTAGCCATCACCGGATCGCCAAAGAATTCTGCCCAGGGAAGTAAAGCGTGCCCTTTTGGCAACAGCATTTCCGCAACGGCGCGCAGCGCCATCAGGATTACCGGCACCAGCGCGGTCCAGACGCTTACGCCAAAGCCGGGCATCTCCGCTTCGCTGAAAGTTTTTGGGTTATACAGCCCCTGCGGAATCGGCTTATCGATATTCTTCAGGAAGTGTGCATAGACCGGCCCGGCCAGAATGACCGTCGGTATCGCCAGCAGCGTGCCGAACAGCAGCGTTTTCCCCATATCGGCATTGAACAGCGTGGCGATAGCGGTTGGCCCCGGATGCGGCGGCAGAAAGCCGTGGGTAACGGAGAGCGCCGTAGCCATGGGTACGCCGATATAAAGTAGCGGTACGCGAGCGGAGGCGGCAATACTGAACACCAGCGGCAGCAGCAGAACAAATCCCACTTCATAAAACAGCGCAAACCCGACGGTAAAGCCGGTCAGTACTACCGCCCACTGGATATAGCGTCGCCCAAACTTCGCAATTAGCGTAGTGGCGATTCGCTGCGCCCCGCCGCAGTCGGCCAGCAGTTTGCCCAGCATGGCGCCAAAGCCCATAATAAGCGCCAGGCTGCCCAGCGTGCTTCCCACGCCCGTTTTAATCGAGGCGATAACCTTGTTGACCGGCATGCCCTGCATCATACCTACCGCCAGCGCAACCAGAATCAGCGCAATAAATCCGTTAAGCCTGAAGCGAATCATTAGCAGCAGCAGGAGAGCAACTCCTACCGCAACGATAACTAATGGCATACTATTTCTCCGGGGAATAACCGCTAAGGAAAAGGCCTCTGCTTTTGTGCTACGTTGCGCATTAGCCATCGCGATAACAGAGCAGCCGACGGGCAAGCCGCGTCCTGCTGTTACCGATAACATGTTAACGGTAACGTTTTGCGGCGGGAATGCGGCCCGCAGGCAGAATTACCGTTCTGCGAAGGCGATCAAATTTTTATCTTGGCGTTAACATCTGTCGGCGTTATGCCGCAACAGGATGGCCGTTCACCATTTCAATCATAGCGCTGCGGAGATAAACGTGTTAATCAGCCAGACCATCGCCAACCGGCAAACCTTCTTCGGACGCGGCAGCCTGCAACAACTGCTTCCGCTGCTGCAACAGCCTGCGCTGCCTACCCTGCTGTTTTGCGGCGCATCTTTTCTCAAGGGGCCTCATTACGCCGCCATGAGCGCGCAGCTGGAGCCGCTGCTGATCGGCCAGCAGATCGTCACGCACGAGGCCTCGCCGGACGATATCGATCGCTGGGTGGCGCGCTGGCGCGGTAAGGCTGAACGCGTGGTTGCTGTCGGCGGCGGCAGCGTGCTGGATGCGGCAAAGGCTTTCGCCGCCGTCAGCCAGCATCCGCTGAAGACGCTACGCTATCTGGAAAAAGTGGGCGATACCCCGATCAGCGGCGCGACGCTGCCGCTGATCGCTATCCCCACTACCGCCGGAACCGGCAGCGAAGTGACGCAAAACGCCGTGGTTACCGACCAGGCGGAGGTTAAAGTGAAGGCATCCCTGCGCCACGCCAGTTTTGTTCCACAGGTCGCTATCCTTGATGCCAGTCTGCTGGACGCCACGCCGGACAAGATCCTGGCCTGTTGCGCTATCGATGCGTTTACTCATCTGTTTGAAGCCTGGCTGTCAGCAAAAGGGAATTTTTTTACGCGTCAAACGGCGCTTAACGGCATGCGGCACTTTGTCGCCGCCTGGCCCGCGCTTAATCGTCAGGATCGGCAGGGTGATGAAGCGCGCGAGGCGATGCTGCTGGCCTCCTGGCTGGGCGGTCTGAGCCTGAGTATGGCGGGCCTGGGCGTAATCCACGGCATCGCCGGCGAGCTGGGCGCGATTAAAGAAGAACATCATGGCGAAGTTTGCGGGCGCCTGCTGTTCCCGTTCCTGAGGTTGCTGGATAACAGTACGCATCCGGAGCAGCAGGCGCTCATGGCCGAGCTTCAGCTGGCGCTGTTTGGCGCGCCTCACCCTTCCCCTGCCGGACAGCTAAGCCAGTGGCTGCAAGAGCAGGCTATTTTCCCGTTCTGGCAGCGGAAGACAGCCCTAAGCGCGGCAGAAATCGACTGGATAGTCGCGCGCGCCAACAGTAAAAATTCGCTGGTTAGCTATGATAAAGCCCAGCTGCGCTGGATGCTGGAGCAGGCCTGGCGCCGTACGGCTTAATCAAAAGGATAGCGTCCATCCAGCAGCTGCTGAATAACATCCAGCACGCCTTCATGGTTATTGTCGGGCGCCTGGTAGCGCGCCGCGCGCTTCACCCGCTCCGGCGCATTAGCCATAGCAAAGCCGAAGCCAGCCTGCCTCAGCATCTCTAAATCGTTGCCGCCATCGCCGAAGGCCACCACCTGCGAATCATCAATGCCCCAGCGCTGCTGCAAAAGCCGCAGCCCGTGGGCCTTATGCAGGCCGGGTATAATCAAATCGACGGAACCGTGGCCGCTGGTCACGGCGGTCGCCACGCCGGCATGATAGCGTTCAATATCGGCCATCAGCGTCGGCACATATTCATCAGAGAGATTAAGGGCGAATTTAAACAGGCGGTCATCAATCTCTTCCAGCCGCGCTACCGGCTGCAGACGATGGCAGTAACGGCGCATTTTCTCTATATAGGCCGCAGGTGTGGCGGCAAAATACCAGGCGCTTCGATAGCCGCAGAGCACATAGTTCAGATCGGGATAGCCGCCGCGCGTCAGAGTATCAAGCACCTTCGGCACATCCTGGCGCGCGAATTCACCAACAAAGCGATCCTCTCCCGCCTCAACAACATAGGCGCCGTTTTCCGCCACAAAAGCGATTTCATCCGCGACGTGCGGGAAAAAAGAGCGTAGCTGGTAGTACTGGTTACCGCTGGCGACGACAAAACGAACGCCACGCGCTTTGAGCTGCGCATACTGCTGCTGAAAGCGTTCGCGGTTATAATGCTTTTCATCATTGAGAAAAGTACCATCCATATCGACAGCAATAAGTCTGATATCTGCCATATTGTCTCTCTTCTGCTTGCTTTCACTTGCCTCAGCTTAGCGACTTTCTGCCAGCTATTCGCCCCGCGACGGAAAAAAAGCAGCACGCCAGATCAAGGTTAGCTCTGACAAGCGCCGTGGTTACGTCGCGATCGCCGCGCCGCCCCTGATGCCATCTCCAGCTTCGTGGAAGATTAATCCGACTGAACGCTATGCGAATTATCTAAAGGGCGGCGACAGCGGACTGATGCGGCGGCGGCTGTGCCACGCTCGTCTGGCAAGGCCTTCGACGCCGCGCATAACGCAGTAAAACGGCCGCCTTTAATATGAGAATACTTTAATATTTACAAGAACAATTACTTAAAGTTAAAGATTTATTTCCATTAACGCATAATGGATAAATCCTAATAAAAATAGTGAGTTCCATTATTTTCTTAGGAATTTTCAGCAAAATATCTGATACTACCTTCAGACAGTAAACATTAGAGAAAACCAATTTCCCATGCCAATGACAGTGAAAAACTTCAAAATCTGATGATTTATAGTGCGTTTTATTTTAAAAAAGATGATTAGCCAATCAATTTAAAATTATATTCTGTTTAATGGCGCGGATTGACGTTTTATTGATTGGAGAAATAAAAACATTACATTAATCACAGGGCGTGAGGGGGTAATATAAAAAATGATGCTTAGCCTGAGAGAGCGTAAAGATATTGCGATTCTGGACCCAAATAACTTCACTCGTCAGGGCATTGCCGCGCTTTTACTGGAATTAGATGAAAACATCACCATCAAAGCATCAGTCCGTAGCTATGATGTTTTACATATGGTTCTGGATAAGTGGCATATCAACTTACTCTTCATCTCAGAAAATATAGCGGGACAGCCAGGCTTCAGCTGCTTAGCCTGTTTGAAAAAAATAAAAAAAGATTACCCGGATTTGATGATATGCCTCTACTCCGAAGAATATATCCCATCGCACTGGCTAAGAAACAATATAGATGCATTTTTTTCGCTAAAAGATGCGATGCCCGTCTGGCAGGCAAAAGCGGCAAGCATCTTAAAAGATTTTCGGCGCCCCAATAAATATGCCGCGCCTCGCCTTCATCTTACCCAGGCGGAGTGGCAAATTTTATATGGGCTAAAAAGCGGCCACTCATTAACGGCGATCGCGCAAAAAGAGAAGCTCTCTTACCACCGCGTGAGCGCCTTAAAAGTCTCAGCAACAAGGAAGCTGGGGCTGAAAAACAAGGCGGATTTACTGGTTTTTCTGAGCCATTAAACCACCGCCTGTCGGGAGCATGACTGTTAAAGGGAAAAAAATGGACACCACAATTAAAAAATATCTGCCGTCAAAAAAAATCTTAACTGCGGTTCTGGCAACGCTGTTTCTCAGCGCTGGCGCAGCTCAGGCTAATACCGGAACGGTAGAGTTCGCCGGCAGCATCGTGGAATCAGCCTGCGTGATCGCAAGCGACAGCATTGCCTTAAATATTGATATGGGATCGGTAGGGAGTAAAACGTTAGCGGCAGCCAACAGCGAATCGCCGATCAAAAAAAGCTTCACCATTAATTTAAACGGCTGTGATAACTCCGTGTTAAAGAACGTGGTGGTCACTTTTAACGGCACGCCGGATTCAACTGACGCTACTGCGCTGGCAACCAGCGATGCCGCCAGAAAGGTGGCTATCCGCTTCTATGATACGGATGGTTCAAGGCTGAATTTAGGCGCGGCGTCCAAATCCGTCAGCCTGAACCCCACGGCTACGCCGTTAACCTTTAAGGCCACGCTCATTTCGCCGACAGGCACTGCGACGGCAGGTAGTATCACCGCAACGGCAACCTATACCCTTACCTATGCCTGACTGGCCGGTCCGATCGCAAGATCGGACTTTTCTTTATATATGCAATGGAATGAACTATGCGGTTATTATCCGTCATTTTGTTACTGGCTGCTTTTCTTCCTCTGCCGCAGGCAAAAGCTGGCGGAGTAGGATTAAGCGTCACCAGGATGGTCTATTTAAGTTCGGCTAAACAAGCCTCATTAAGCGTCAGAAATACCACCAAAGAAGATCCATTTCTTATTCAGTCATGGATAGAGAATGAACAGGGAGATCGCAGCAACGACTTTGTTATCACTCCTCCGCTGTTTGTATTAAAACCCTCTTCAGAAAATGCGTTGAAAGTGATCTTTAGCGGCGAACCTGCCAGTCAGGATCGCGAAACGCTCTACTGGCTGACGGCAAAAGCGATCCCTCAGATGTCGGATGATACGCAAAAAAACGTGCTGCACTTCGCCTCGGCCAGCCGGATTAAGCTCTTTTACCGGCCGGCGAACCTGGCTGACCAGGCAGATAAAGCCTGGGAGATGATTAGCGGCAATCTGCACCGCAACCGTATTAGCTTAAAAAATCCCACGCCCTACTACATTACCCTTGTTGAATTAAAAGTGGACGGCAAAACGATGAAACCGCTAATGCTTGCGCCGAAAAGCGAGGCCGAGCTGGAAGGTAGCTTCACGCAGGCGCAGCAATTTTCCTATCGCACCATCAATGACTATGGCGCCTGGACCGCCGAGGTGACTCGACAATTAACCACACGCTGACGCGTTCTCTGAGTTAAAATTGCCTGAACAAGGAAGTAAAACCATTGTGAAGCCAGGAGTCCTGTTTGTTCTGATTAATTTATCATTAGTCGGAACCAGCGCCTGCGCGCAGAGCGGCTGGCGCTTTAATCCCGCCTTTTTAAATGGAGAAAATGCACATAGCGCCGATCTGAGCTGGATAACGGCAGGGTTAGATTTTCCGCCCGGCAGCTATGACGTTACGGTATTTATTAATGAGAACTACGCCTTTACCGGAAAAGTGCTATTAAAAATGCGCCAGCAGCAGGGAGAAAAAGTCCTCACGCCCTGTATCACGCCAGAACAGCTCGCCATGACGGGCATCGATGTCAGTCAGGCGCCGGAAGCGGCCAGCGCCGGCCCTCAGCGCTGTTATTTCCTCGCGCAGCGCTTTCCAGGCGTTACCTTCAATTTCGATCAAAACAACCTTCACCTCAGGTTTAGCGTACCGCAGCGCTATATAAAAAAGCTGCCGCGCGGCTATGTCAGCCCGGAGCTGTGGGAAAATGGCATTACTTCCGCCTGGCTTAATTACGTCGCTAATGGCACGCACAGCCTGTCCCGTGGTACAAGGCGCGTACGGCAAAATCGCCTTTTCACCAGCCTGAACAGCGGCATAAATCTGGGCTCGTGGCGTTTGCGCGACTACTCTACCCTGAGCAGCAGCAGCGGCGCAAAGACGCAGCTGACGCATATCCGTTCATGGCTACAGCGTGACGTTCCGGCCATACGATCGCAGATAACGCTTGGTGAAACCTATACCTCAACGCAAATTTTCGATGCCGTGGCTTTACGCGGCCTTGCGCTTAGCTCCGATGATAATATGTTGCCCGCCAGCCTGCGCGGTTATGCTCCGGAAGTTCGCGGCATTGCCAACAGCAACGCCATTGTAACGGTACGTCAGAATGGCAACATGGTTTATCAAACTTCGGTGCCGCCGGGTGAGTTTATTTTACAGGATCTTTATCCGGCCTCTTCCGGCGAAGATTTAATCGTCACCATTCAGGAAGAAGACGGCAGCGAAAAGCAATACAGCATTCCCTTTGCCAGCAACCCTAACCTGATTCGCACGGGGCAGTTTAAATATTCACTGGGCCTGGGGCGCTTTCGTCCGTCAAATAATCAAAACGATCCTTTTTTCTTCCACGGCGAAGCCTTTTACGGCTGGCGTTACGGGCTGACTTTTTACGGCGGAGCACAAATTTCTTCTAATTATACCGGTATGGCGCTGGGCGCCGGGCAAAATATGGGAAAACTGGGCGCCTTTGCGCTGGATGCGACTCACAGCATCAGCCAGCTGCCGAACGGCAATACCTTTCACGGCGACGCTATTCGCCTGCGCTACAATAAATTAATTTATCAGGCGGGCACCCGCATCAACTTTTATTCGTGGCGTTTTTCTACCAAAGGATTTTATACCCTGAACGACACCACCTATAAAAAGATGACCGGCAGCGAAAACACCTTATCCGTCAATGACGATGACGATGCGGATTCGAATTACCAGAATAACCATAATCTGAGCCTGACGCGCAAGGCGAAAAACCAGGTTTTACTTTCACATCCGCTTCAGCGCCTTGGCACGCTATCGCTTTCATGGGAAAAGCAGACCTACTGGCACACCGACAACGCAACGGAAAGTATGCAGTTTGCCTGGCATAACACGCTGCGCAACCTGACCTGGGGCGTCAACTATCAGCAAAGCACCATGCTGTTCGATAGTAAAAAAGATAATATCATCGCGCTGTCTCTTTCTGTCGCCCTCGGCAAGCCCGCTAATCTGACGCGCCTGCGCTATTCCCATAGCTGGTCAGCCGCTAACGGCAGCGTACAGGGCGCCGGCGTGAGCGGCCATTTGCCGGAACAGAATAATTTTACCTATAACCTTAATCAGCGCTATAACGCACGCCGGGAATATGGCGGGGATATAGCGATGCAATATCGCGGGGCGACGGGCGACTATTATCTCAGCTATGGCTACTCGCCCCATTCCCGACAATATAATTACGGCGTCAGCGGCGGAGTGGTTCTGCATGACGACGGCGTTACGCTCAGCCAGCCGCTGGGCAATACCAATATTTTAATCAAGGCCCCTGGCGCCGCTCATGTCAGTATCAAACACTACCGCGGGATAAAAACCGACGGGCGCGGCTACGCCGTGATCCCCTACGCCACGCCATACCAGCTTAACCGCGTTGAAATGGATATCACCACTGCCGGGCATGAGGTGGAAATAGACGATGCGATCGTGAATAAGGCTCCCACTGAAGGCGCGCTGGTCAGAGCGACGATACCGGTACGGGTGGGAATGAAAGCGATGTTTATACTGCGGCACCAGAATGGCGTTCTGCCGTTTGGCTCAGTCGTTACGCTACAGGATGAAAAGTCCCATACCGGTATCGTCGGCGACGGCGGCAGCCTCTATTTATCCGGCCTGCCGAAACAGGGAAAACTGCTGGCCGTCTGGGGCCGGGGGGCTGATAAATCCTGCATCGCAGACTACCAGCTTAGCGGGCAACATTATCGCTCCGTCACCGGCCTCTACTCACAGGAGCTGATATGTCGCTAAGCCGCCAGCTACTATTCGCAGGCCTGCTGCTTGGCGCCCTCCCCGGTTACGTGCAGGCTTACGACACGCTGATTACCGCCAGCGGAAATATTGTCGGCAACGGCTGCACCATAGCCGCAGACAGCAAAAATATTCATGTGCCGTTAGGCGAGATCGGCATGCGTAATTTCACGACTTCCGGTAGCCGGGTCAGCCCCGGCAAATCCTTTGTGATTAACCTGGAAGAGTGTTCATCTACCTTCCGCGGCGTCAGGGTACGGTTTATCGCCACGCCGGATCAAAAAAACCCGCAGTACATTAAGGTTGATGAAGGCGGAGCCAGCGGCGTGGCAATACAGCTGCTGGATCGCAATGAAAACCCCGTCGCGCTAAATACGCTAACCCCTGCCTATGAGTTGACGGAGGACGACAGCGTACAGATTAAATTTTACGCGCGCATGGTTGCTACAGAAACAACGGTCAATGCGGGAGCGGTTTCTGCTGTCGCCACCTGGATGCTGGAGTATCAATGAATAACTTCTCTTTTCGCTTATTTTTTCGCTTGCTGACGCTATGGTTCGGCTTAAACGGCGGCGCTTCCGCCATGGACAAATTTACCGATATCACCTTATCGCCTCTGCCGTTGTACTATTCTGCTCCGGCGGAAGCCACGACACCGGGTAATATTATGGGCGTAACCTGGACTGAAACGATGGAGGTTGCTGAGGTTATCTGGTGCGACTTTATTTTTGTTTGCGCGACAGGCACGGTAGAACCATCAAGCACGATTCAATCCGCCGGATTTTCCGTAACGCTAAATGGCGCGCGCTATAACGTGTTTGAAACCAGCGTGCCGGGAATAGGCTATATCGTGGCGGTAAAAGACTACAACGCCACCCACTATATGCCTTTGCAAATGGCGCAAGTGCAGACCTTTCCTGCCGACGACGCCGCCCCTGGCTATTCACCTTCGCTTGGCTGGTCGATAAAAGTGACCTTTGTTAAAACCGGCGAAAAATTACAGTCGGGATCGCATCGATCGCCGCTGATCCACGTTGCGGTCTTAACGGCCATTGACAGCGCCAACGTCAGTACCATGGCTGATGTCTATATCAATCCCACTACTTTTATCGTAAAAGCCGCTGGCTGTACCGTTGATACCGACAGCGTCGATCTGAAGCTGGGCAATATCAACCTGCGCGAACTGCCCGCCATTGGCAGCACTTCGCCGGCGGCGAATTTTACTATTGATGTCGACTGTGATGAAAATATTGCCTTAAACGCGGTCGTCACCGATCAAAGCAATCCTGATAACCGATCGACGGTGGTTTCGCTTACCGGCGATTCTACCGCGGCGGGCGTAGGCGTGGAGTTCTTCTATAACGGCACCGGGCCGTTAAAGCTCGGCCCGGACAGCGCCGCGCGCGGCACCGCCAACCAGTTTTTTATTCAGCGCACTGGCCAGGCGCAAAGGCTCTCTTTACCGTTTCAGGCGCGCTATATCCGCACGGGCGAACTGACGCCGGGATCGGCCAACGCGTTAGCCAGCGTGACGTTTTCCTATCAGTAACAGCAAGGATTAAGCCAGCGTCAGCAAACTAACCGCCAGTATTTTTTTCACTTTTTTCTCCTCAGGGATAAATTCAGGCGCAATCCCGGCATTCGGAGAAGAGTGGATAAAAGCGAAGCGATGCGCCCTTTCATCTGTGCGGGCTTTTAAAGCTATTAACCAGGGGGCGGCCGCGGCAAGAAAAGGTTGCCGGCCTGCGGGCAACTAAAATGGGCCTGTATTCAGGCCCATAGCTGCGGCTTATAAAATTCCGGCCCCGATGGGAAATAAGGGATCTTCGCTGTCATGAGCGACATCTTCTTTCTGATCCAGCACCGCCTGCCAGCTGGAAGGCAGCTCAAACGGCATTTTACCCTCGGCTTTGCTCTTACCGCTAATAATGTCCAGCACCGCTTCATCAGAAGCGCCGAAATTCGCCAGCAGCACATCGGCTTTATCAATAATATTGCTGAGAATAACGGGACGATCGACATAGAGCGCAATAACGGTGGGAATATTTAACGCGTTAACCTGCTTAATCAGCTGATAATCTTCACTGCCGCTATAGACGTTGGATAATTCATCCAGCAGCACATCGTCATCATCCTCAAATCCAAGCTGGCCGAAATTAACCGAGCCGAACGGATAGTGCGGTTCATTCTGATGCGGCGTATCAACGCGCAGAATAGCGATCTCCGCCTGCTCAGGGTTTTCCACTACCTGCAGCCCATAGCGGGCGGCAACGGTGGCGTTAACATTGTGCAGAAAGACTTTTTTACCGCTCAGGGCCAGCGGCAACAGGTTATGGTTATTCTGCAGTAAAACCTGAGAACGACGCTGGGCCGCATCCGCTTGTTGCTGAAATGCGCTGTTGCCAACGATTTCTACCGCTTTATCTTCATCAACAAAGGGTTTTTCAAACAGCCCCAGCTCAAATTTCTGCTGCAAAATACGGGTAACCGACTCATCAATACGCGCGATGGGAAGCTGCTGCTGGTTGATAGCGGCTATCAGATCGCTGGCGTTAGTGGTGCCGCCAAACTGATCTATGCCCGCTTCGATAGCCTTAACTACGCGCTGCTGGCGGGTCAAATTTTCCACGCCCCACGACATGCCGATGCCGGCTTTCCATGGCGAGACGCCGGCGGCCACCTCTTCATCGCTGATGCCCGTCGCGCACTGGCCGACACAATCCTCCAGGATGCCCCAGTCGCTGAGAATCACGCCCTTAAAGGCGAAGCGCCCGCGCAGCATATCGGTTAATACCTGCCTGTTGAAACCAAAACCGACCTCTTCAATCTGCTGCCCCTGATACCACAGGCCGATCGGCTGACCATAATAGGGCATAACCGACGCCACGTTAGCGGCAAAGGCGCCCTCAAACGGCACCAGGTGATATTCCAGATTGTCACCGGGATAGACCTGCTCTTTACCATAAATATTATGCGGATCCAGCCCTCTGAGCTGCGGGCCGCCGCCGGCGAAATGTTTGACTACCGTAATAACGCTGTCTGGCTTCAGGCCTTCAGCGCCGTGCTGGAACCCTTCAATATAGGCCTGCACCATGCTTTTAGCGATCTGGTTATCCTCGCCGAAGGTTCCGTTGATACGTCCCCAGCGGGGTTCCGTCGCCAGATCGGCCTGCGGCGACAGCGCCATATGAATGCCGACGGCGCGATATTCCTGGCGAGCGATATCACCAAAGGTTTTGACCAGTTCGGCATCGTTAATCGCCGCCAGCCCCAGCGTTTCCGGCCACTGGGAGAAACTGCCTGCCGCCACGCTGGTTGCATTAGGATCGTTAACAAAATGGTTGCGCGGATCGGTACTGATAGTGATGGGAATCCCTAAGCGCGTCTCTTCCGCCAGCTCCTGTAACTTATTGTTATCCGCCGAGATATAACGGGGATTGCCCGCCATCCGGGTAATAAAGGTGTTTACCAGTCCCTGGCTAATCTCTTCGTGCGTCGTGGCGATATCAACGCGCCCTTCGTCATTAAGCGTAATGGTGCCGTGCATCATCGCTCCGGCTTTTTCCTCAACGCTCATTAATGAGGTAAGCGCCTTTGCCCTGGTTTCGCTGTCAAGACGCCAGTCCTCATAGCTATCAAGCTTGCCGTTCTTATTCAAATCCTTGAACTTAAGCCCATCCACCGTCAGCAGAGCGACGTTGCGCGCCTCCAGTTCGGCCTGTTGCGTGGTTTGCTCTGGCGGATGCTCAGTGCTGTTGTCACATCCGCTCAGGCCGCAAATAACTATTCCGCTCAATATAAGAGCCGGTTTCCTTTTAAACATCATATGACAACTCCATTTTGCAAAGATAATGAGGCAGAGTGCGATAAAAAAAGAATAAGTAAGAAAATGACGCAATCTTCGCGCCCGCTGTTTTTTTGTTTTTTCGACTATGTCACTTAATTTCAAGCCTTGAAATTAAGAGTTTTTCAATGCGTGATCATGCCCACACATTTATTAATTTCCATTATGTTTAAAGACAGGTTATGCGTTAAAAACATCGTAAGAAACACAAAGTAATGAGGCACATAATTAAAAATGATATCAGTCAAGTACGAAAAAATGGTAAACAAACTAAATATTAATTCATCACAAATTAAATAAAATTCACTTTTCAACCTAAATTGAAAAAATAATGGAAAACGGTAGATGGCGATGGATCGATATTTTATTAATTGCCAAATTATTAACTTTGACAGCAATAGCGCTGGCCGGCTGGCTGATGGCGAAAATTAGCTGGCAATTAATTTTTCCGCCCAGGGCGTTTCCTGACGAAGAAATAAATTCCCTGTCTGCGGCGCGCGCTTTGCCCGTTATTCCGCGGGGATTATTTGGTACGGCAAATAGCGCAGCGCAAAGCGCGGCGACGGCATCGATCTCACTGCCGGCCACCTCGCTGCCTCTGACGTTAACCGGCCTGCTCGTCAGCGACGACTCGCGGTTAACGCTGGCGGTGATTCTTTATCAGGGACGTCAGGCCAGCTATAGCGCAGGAGATAAGCTGCCTGTTGCGAATGTCTCTGTCCGCCAGATTACCGCTGACGGCGTGCTCTTAGCGGAACCCGCAGGCGATACCTGGTTAGGCTACCCGCGTCGGCCGCAAACGGCGGCAGCCCAACCGCTGTCGTCCAGCCTGACGCGCCAGTTAAAACAGCGCCCTGGCGATATCGCTGATTATCTGAGCGTCGTGCCGGTGCGCGAAGGCGACAGGCTGCTCGGCTACAGAATCAATCCGGGACGCAAATCTGCGCTTTTTGCCAGCCTGGGATTTAAGCCGGGCGATTTGGCGATAGCTATCAACGGGGCCGATCTGCGCGATAAGCAACAGGCGCAGCATATTTTACTGCAGCTGCCGCAGCTACGAACGGTAACCGTCTCCGTCGAGCGCGACGGCCAGCGTTATGAGATTTCGGTTGCACTGGATGAGGAAGCGTAATGGGACGAGGCAGCCGCTGGCTGATGGTTTTCGGGCTCTGCCTGGTACTGCCCCTGCAGGCCGCGGAGTTTTCAGCAAGCTTTAAGGGCGTTGAGGTGCATGAATTTATTAATACCGTCAGCAAAAATCTTAATAAAACGGTGATTATCGATCCCGGCGTGCGCGGCACTATTACCGTCCGCAGCTATGACATGCTGAATGAGGAACAATACTATCAGTTCTTCCTTAGCGTGCTTGACGTGTATGGCTTCGCCGTCGTGCCGATGGATAACGGCGTGCTGAAGGTGGTAAAAGCGAAAGACGCCAAAAACGCCTCTATACCGGTAGTTGACAACAGCAGCGCGGCGCGCGGCGATGAGGTGGTGACTCGCGTCGCTCCGCTGCACAACGTTACCGCGCGCGATTTGGCGCCGCTGCTGCGTCAGCTTAACGATAATGCCGGCGTCGGAAACGTAGTGCATTACGATCCTTCCAACGTGCTGCTGCTTACCGGGCGCGCCGCGGTAATTAATCGCCTGATGCAGATAATCGAACGGGTCGATAACGCCGGCGGAAAGAAAGTACAAACCCTGCCGCTCCGGCATGCTTCAGCCGCTGAGGTAGCGCGGCTGGTCACGCAGATGGCCCTGGAGAACAATAAAAACGCGGCGCCGCCGGGACGTATCCTGGCCGACGAACGCACCAACGCGGTGCTGATCAGCGGCGACGATCGCGCGCGTCGCCGGCTGGCGGCGATGGTCCGCCAGCTGGATAAACCGCAGGTCAGCCGCGGCAACACCCGCGTAATTTACCTGAAATATGCCAGCGCGGAAAAACTGGTTGAGGTGCTGACGGGCATCGGCGGCAATCAGGAGAACGCCGGCAGCAGCGGCGTATTCAGCAAAGAGGGGGTGATAAAAGCCGATCCGCAAACCAATTCGCTGATTATCAACGCCACGCCGGACGTGATGAATGAGCTGGAACAGGTCATTGCCCGCCTCGATATCCGCCGCCCGCAGGTGCTGGTGGAGGCGATTATCGCTGAGGTACAGAATGCCGACGGACTTAATCTCGGCGTTCAGTGGGGCAATACCCACGCCGGAATGACGCAGTTTCCCCCTACCGGCCTGCCGATCGGCACCGTTGTCGCCGGAGCCGATCGCTATCGCCAGGATGGAAAAATTCCCGACAACATGAGCGATGCGCTGGGCGCCTTCAACGGCATCGCCGCCGGTTTCTACTCCGGCAACTGGGCCATGCTGCTCACCGCGCTTGCCAGCGACAGCAAAAACAATATCCTGGCGACGCCCAGCATCGTCACTATCGATAATAAAGAGGCCACCTTCAACGTCGGCCAGGAGGTGCCGGTGCTGTCAGGTTCGCAAACTACCTCCGGCGATAACATCTTTAATACCGTCGAACGAAAAACCGTCGGCGTCAAACTCAAGGTCAACCCGCAAATCAACGAAGGCGATTCGGTGCTGCTGGAGATAGAGCAGGAGGTGTCGAGCGTGGCGGAAAACGCCCGCGGCAACGAGCTGGGCGCGGTTTTTAATACGCGCACCGTCAGCAATGCGGTACTGGTTTCCAGCGGAGCGACCGTCGTGGTCGGCGGCTTACTTAACACCACCAGCAGGGAGAGCGTCAGCAAGGTGCCGCTGCTGGGCGATATCCCGCTGCTCGGTAATCTGTTCAGCTACAAAAGCAAAAGCCGTGAAAAACGCAACCTGATGCTGTTTATCCGCCCCACCATCATTCGCGATCAGCAGCACTACGACCGCGCCTCAGCGGGCAAATACCAGCAGTTCCAGCGTCATGACGTCGCTGCCTCGAAAGCTGAACTGTGGCGGGATAGCCCGCAGCGACAGCTGCAGCTGCCTGAGCTGGCCGCCGATCGGGGTTTCAACGACGTTCGCAGCGCCATCGCCCTGTTTTATAGCAAGTCGTGAGGGACAGGTGATGAACGCTCCTTTACTTAGCGCCGCCTTTTCCCGCCGTTATGGCGTGCTGCTGTGCCGACAGGCGGAAGGAATGGTGCTGCTGTGCCGGAAAGCGGTCACGTCCGCGGCGCTGAGCGAAGCGCGCAGGGCGGCGGGCGCGCCGTTGCAGGTTCAGCTGCTGGAAAATGAGGCGTTTGAACAGCGCCTGATGGACGCCTGGCAGGCGGGAGACGATCGGGTGCAGCGCGTCATGGCCGAGCTGGGCAACGAGATGAGTTTTTACGCCCTGGCGGAAGAGCTGCCAGAGCAGGACGATCTGCTGGAAAGCGACGACGGCGCGCCCATTATTCGCCTGATTAACGCCATGCTGGGCGAGGCGATTAAAGAGGGCGCGTCCGATATTCATATCGAAACCTTTGAGCGCCATCTCAGCATCCGTTTCCGCATCGACGGCGTACTGCGCGAGATCCTGCAACCGCAGCGGCGGCTCGCCGCTCTGCTGGTATCACGTATCAAGGTTATGGCGAAACTCGATATCGCCGAGAAGCGCATTCCGCAGGATGGACGTATCGCGCTGCGCATCGGCGGGCGCGCCATCGACGTGCGCGTCTCCACCCTGCCCGCCAACCACGGGGAGCGCGTGGTGCTGCGCCTGCTGGACAAAAACAGCGCCCCGCTGGATCTGCAGGCGTCAGGCATGTCGCCGGCGCTCTACCAGCAAACCGCCTCGCTGCTGACGCAGCCGCACGGCATCATACTGGTTACCGGCCCCACCGGCTCAGGCAAAAGCACCACGCTCTACGCCGCGCTGAGCCTGCTCAACAGCAAAGAGCGCAATATCCTGACGGTAGAAGATCCGGTTGAGTACGATCTGCCGGGCATCGGGCAAACTCAGGTCAACAGCAAGGTTGAAATGACCTTTGCGCGTGGGCTGCGCGCGATTCTGCGCCAGGATCCCGATGTGGTTATGGTGGGGGAAATCCGCGACGGCGAAACCGCCGCCATCGCCGTGCAGGCCTCGCTCACCGGCCATCTGGTGCTATTTACAACTCTCTAATCACTAACTTCGATTTGTATAGATGTTAAGCGACTTCAAGGATATGGCATAGAGCTTTACCAGACAGTTCCAATTGATTCCTATGCTGGTTTTATGTACAGTGAATCGTGATAAAGCAAGTAGCATTCAGGAGATTACTTATGTCCTCTTATGATTCGCGGGTTCAGTTGACGTCAAAAAGCAGCGTTATCTATAAGTTTCTGGTTCATGCGGATACCCCACAGGGGGCAAGAGTTAAAGTCCAAAACCATCTGAGAAAGCTGGGAGATTTTGATTTCAGTGAAATTTGCATTTCGTCTATGGAGGTGAGGGGTGATGTCTTGCTTCTAAACCCTGACGGTACAAAGTGCCTGATTTTTTGAAGTACAAGTCATCATCGCAATGTATGTTTTTCAAGCAGATGAACAATAGCGATGTGATGCCGCTGCTTATCACTACACCCTGCAATACCGTAACGCTTAACCAGTTCATAGCCGACCTTATCCAGCTTTTTCAGTAGCTGCTCAGGTAGCGATAAGACCAAATTGAAGGCTACGGGTGTAAGCACCTCTTGTTTATCATTTTGTTTCAGTGGGTTGAATGCGTAAAGGTTCATTGTTCAGTCTCCACTTGTCGTAGCATCTCACCAATTGCCAGTATTAGACGCTGTTCTTCTGACTTAATCCCGCTACCGATTCGGTTTGCCAGCCTTTCCAGTTGCCCCAAATAAAAAGGGTGAAGGTTCAGAGCTATGTTTGCTCGTACTTGCTGACCATAAGCATTGAAGAGTTGATTCATTTACCGCCCTCCTGTCATTTTCCTAATTGCCTCTTTCAGGGCTGTATCTCTTTGCTGTTCAATTGTTGGCTTTGGCTTAACCTTGTAAGTGGTGATTGCTTTCGAGGGTTTCACAGTTGGTTTAGGCTTACTGCCTGAAGAGAGTGATTTATAAGTTGCTTCACTGATTTCTATTTGCCCGTCAAAATACTTGAATTGCATTGAGTCAGTCAGATGATTATAGCTGCCACGTTTGGACAGCCCTTTCATTGGGACACTCATTATTCGTTTACCTCTTCAGTATCAGTTACAATCAGGTTCAGGTAATCGGTAAAGTCTTTTACAGAATCTAAAGCCTTACGGGCCTCAATCACAATCTTATTACGCTGGTGGACAGCTTCAGAGGCTTTTACCTTCAGACGTTCAATCATCTTATCAATAGTTGACTCAGCCTCTGCTGTAGCCTTATCAGTGATTTCCTGAAGAGGATTATCTTTAGCGTTCTTTGGCACACGAATGAAACTAATTACACCGATACCCATGCGGTGAACCATGTAGCCAGAATCAGCCATTGACTCAATAATCTGCTGTTGGTTCGTTGGGTAAACCTGCTTCACAATGAATCCGTGACGTTCTGAAGGATTAGCCTGATATTCGGCAGCTTTCTGATTAATCAATTGCTGGCGCGATTCTACTGCATCCTGATATTCAGATTCTGCTTTAGACATCTTGTCAGTGACCTGTTGAACCTTCGGGAAATAGAGCTTCTCAATATGCTGACGTTGTTCAAAAGGTAGCAGATGGTTAATACTTGCGATGGGTTGGTTAATTGATACGGCTTTATTCAAGGTTGTCATTAGTAACGCTCTCGTGAAATTCAGATACAAAAATACACCACACAGGCCGTCTTTTTACGTAACCCGTGTAGTGTAATCTGGAATGTGTAAAGGGTTGGCTAACCTGTCTCCGAGGAAGGATGCCACAGGAAAGCCATTAATTTGTCAGGAAATCAATTCAATATATAAATGTTAACATAATGTTAAATTCCGTCAAGGGGTTTCAGTTTCTGGCAGATAGCCTTGATGATTTCGTACCGTCTGGTTTTAGTCATCATACGAGGCGGGGTGTAATCAGAGAGAGGTGTGATTCCTGTTAATTCGGAAAGGCTCTTATACTGCATGTAGAATTGATGTGTCTTTTCAGCTACGATGATAAAGTATTTCTTTCTTTTCTTCATTCATATTAATACTCCTGAAACAGGAAAGGTCACCCCCAAGATAAAACCTGAGAAAGTGACCTTCCGGCTATTCCCATCTATCTAAGACCCTGTTGACCGATTTTGATAAATGAGCATTACTGTATTATTATCATACGGAACTGTGTTTTTGTCCAGTGGTATTTTGTTATTACAGAAATTGATGAATGGTTATTATTGGCGGGGTGGGCGTGATGGCGAAAATGCATATTTAGCACTTTTTGTTAAGAAAAATTGATGAAAATATGATATAAATAGAGTTATCTGTTAAGTTAACTGATTGAGTCTTTTTGTTTCACTTCAATAAACATGGCTAACGCAAAAAGCCATGAAAATTTGATTGATTCACTTACAAAGAATATCAATAACACTTAACAGAAAGTTAAATTCCTGAATCACCAATCATTTAAATCTCACCTTGCTTCGCTTATCGGTGCTATGGCTTTCGCCTTGTATTTATTCAGATAGCCTATCAGAATCCCTGTATGTCATTCTGAAGCGCTCTTAATACTTAATAGCATGTTCCCCTTCACAGCTCTAATAAGCCCTCAGAGAGCGCTAAAGAATAGCTCAGACTACATTGCATCAAACCATCATCTTTGATAGAATAATCAGTCTGTTAGGAGATGGAAGTGAAACACCGGAAACGATGTGGTAATTCTGCTGTAACGGCTCATTTAGTTGAGTTTGTGACAGGTTCCAGTAAGCCCACCCGATTAGCAATCATCAAATAACAGACCGATGAACGGTGAAGGATTCACACCCCAAATGTGACCAACCTACAGCTATCACTTAACATTGGTTTCAGTCGCTGCCTACACCCTGAAACAGCAGCACATAACGCTTACACAGCAAGGGTTTTCTTTCACTGGTGATTTCTGCTAGTGGAATGGATGAACTTTTGAACATGGATAAACAGCGTTATGAGCACCCTACCTTTCGATTTACCTGCTAAGGTCATTCAACCATCACCGTCTAATCAATTCCTCTTTCTGACTGGTACAGAAGACTTCACGATTCCTAAACATGCTGCTGCTAAAGCTGCTGGCGAAAAATCCTTTATACACATATGTAAAGTTCATGGTGCGGGTAAGCACTATGCGAGTAATTCTTTCTGTGTTGAATGTAATAATGACAACTCCAATCGTTGGGCTGGTGATAATCGGGAAAGGCGTCTTGAGCACAATAGACGGTATCGTCAAACGAATAGGGATAAATGCCTTGAACGCCTGAAGCGGTATCGGGATAAGAACAGCTATTTATGCCTGGCTATGACCACATGCAATCGCATGGGGCTACCATACAAAGGTCTCAGAAAACGCCTGTTGTATACCGAAAAGGAGTTCAAACTCCATATTGAAAGTCTTTGGACATATGGCATGTGTTGGGCTAACTACGGAATTGGCAAAGGCTGCTGGAACATCGACCATAAAATCCCTGTTTCACATTTTCTCAAGATGGGTGAAAAAGATATTTCCGTTATCAATGCTTTGAGTAACCTCCAACCGTTATGGCAGGAAGACAACGTGAAGAAGGGGTAATTCTTTACCAGAAGACTTTTATTGATTTTATATTTTTCTAATAATTAGGTGAGGTTTTTTATCTAGACTTCACCTAATTCATCAAGAATATCCGACATCAGACAGCGGACATCCACCTACTCAGCAGTTCACCTTTCAAAGATTCTCTGCTTTTTGCAAAATCTTAGCTTGTCTACACAGCGAAGCCATATGAGCACACCTGACACTGAAGCCCTCGTTCATCCAAACCTATATTTTCAAATACGGCTTGAGATTTTGTAGTGTTATTGATATAGAATTAGTCTTTCAATACCATTAGCAACCAGTGAGTGAAGCGTAATGAACGAAGTTATCTTCAATCTATTTTATTTTTGTGAGGATGGAAAACACATAAAGGATGTTGGCATCTCGTGCCATGAGTGCGAGGGAACGGATGCTGAAAAATTAGAATTTTTAAAAAATAATATTATATCTGATGCACAGCTATGCACTCATTACCCTATACATCCGTTTACATTGGATGAAAAAGGTATGCTAACAATTGATAGGTTTATTGCAAATGCAAGGATAGGAAATTCTTTACAACCGTTTGAGATTGCACTTGAAGCCGTTAATGCTCCGCAAAGCCCTTTGCACGTTTTTACAGCAATAGTAAACGGAATACCAAGAGTAGATGCAACAGTACCCGCTAATGAACAATTTAGGCGCAAGCACAACCCTAACGCTGAAGTGGAGGGTGTTAAAGTTATGCCTGACTATCTGGAACAATACAGTGATGGGAATAGTTTTAAAATAAAAAAACTGTTAATTGATGACCACGTCACCCCGATTCACTTGCTATTTAATAACAAGCATTATCTTTCAAGCTTCAAATTACTCGTATCATTCATCGACACAATGGCTTTTATTGAATTAGGAAACCCACCAAGAAGTGCTGTATTTGTTCAATGGATGGATAAATATTCAGAGTTACCCAAGCTAGGTATTACATCCAAAGACCTTTACGAACTAAGGAACTCATTACTTCACATGACCAACCTCAACTCACATAAGGTAATCAGGGGTGAGGCCCAAAGGATTAGTTACTCGATAGCACCAAAAGGCACTCCCACTCGCGAGCATGAGGGAATTACGTTTTTTAATTACACTGATTTAATTGATATTATCGAAGATGCAATGGATAGATGGCTTAACACTTATACAGATAATTATGAAAAAATAGTTACATTTATTGAGCGATACGATACCATAGTTAGAGATAATTATTGAGAGCTAAATATACCTGAAGATTCCAAGCACTCCCGTTAAAGACCTCTTTTGTAACTTCACCTACTTTCAGCTTACAAGGATCCCTGAAAGTAGTTTAAAGATAGTAGGTGAATTTACTGGAAATATTTTTTCCAAAAAATATCCAGCCCTACTTTTATTTCAGCTTCACCGGAAACTTTCAACATATCTAAAGCACCTTTGAAGATTTTGAATAGTCTGAGTCTCTCTGCTTAGTCGCGCCTTTTCAAAGGTTCCGTACCAATGGCAAAAAATGAACATATCTGAGCCTGTGCAGCTTTCTAAGCGATTATTTAATGATGGCAACCCTAACCCATAGGTTAATATAAAGGCCGCTTAGAATGCGTTACAGGGATCCTGATAAACGCCAGATATAAAAAAGCCCCAGCGAAGGGGCATTGTGAATCACCATCCAATTGTTACTTGTTCAGTCGATAGAAAGTCGCCTTACTAATCTGTAACTCACCCTGCACCTGCTTTGGTGACATTCCCTGTGAAAGAAGTTCCTGAACCTGTTCAGAGGTTGCTTTAATCGGTCTTCCACAGTGAACACCCTCAGACTGAGCACGTTTAATCCCTGCTGTTCTGCGCTCTGCTATCAAGTCTTTCTCTAAAGAAGCCAATCCAGCCATCATAGTGAGCATAGCCTTACCCACTGGTGTAGACAGGTCGAATCCTTCACGGAGACTGATAACCTTCACTCCTTTGGCCTGAAGAAGTTCAACCGTTGAGAGAACATCAATAGTGTTACGGCCTAAGCGGTCAATCCCAATAACTACCAGCGTATCCCCTTCACGAACATAGTTCAGCAGGTCACCGAACCCTTTACGCTCTGTTGCCTTAATGCCACCTGATACAGCCTCATCAGAGAACCACTTGTTTACCTGATAGCCAGCCTCATTGATTTGTTTCTTCTGGTTCTCAATAGTCTGGTCAGAAGTTGATACACGGACGTAAGCGATTACAGATGACATTATGGTGATTCCCTGAAAGTTGTCTCAAAAGCCAGTCTCAAAATGATATATGTATCAAAAATCAAAATCAACCTTTTGAGACAACCTAATCACACCTTTCGAGACTCTTTTCAGGAGTATCAAAACCACTTCCTTTTGAGACTGCATCGACTGAGGGCTGATTGTAACCAAATGACCAATCAATTATCTTAAAAGCCACTTGATAGCCCCTAACATAGACGGTAAGAGCATGTTACATACAGCGGCATTGATTGCCCCAATCATCGGTTATTGTTCGTTCAGTTGCGGGATGACCTCATACTTATGGTGTAAAGGCAAAAAGTTAAGCAAGTTGGGATGGGTGCTTGCCATCTGTAACGTAGCGGCCTTTTTATATCTGAATCACATATTGCTTATTGACCTGATTCAACGTGTGGCTGATACGTCTGATGGCTATATAAGCATCTTTGATGATGACTTTGTGTCGGATGTTTCCCGCAATACCATTCAGATTATGATTACCTATGTAGCGGCCTCAACTGCTGGCGGTTACTTTGGAGCAAAGAAGAAATTTAAACAGGATTAAATTCACTGAATAACGCCTGTTCTGAATAAAGAACAGTTAATAGGCTAAAGCTATTGAAATTACTGGTGTTGATAGGGGTTTTCACCCCATATGGGAATACTGTTTTTCACTGTTAATTTAGCCATCTAAACGGCTACTTTTCAGGATTAACAAGTCATTGAAGGGGTCACTATGGAAATTTCAGAAATCAAAAAGGAATCCCGTCTAACCATAGCGACCTTAAAAGAGTTAAACAGGGATCCCGAAGTAGCAGCAGATTGCGTTAGTAAGAACGGCAGGAGCCGCCGTACCAGCGACCTTTAACGCACCTGTAAAAGCCTTACCAGTCATCTTACCAATCCACGCCCCAAAACCTTTTTCAACCTCTTCTTTTGAAGCTGGTTTAGGTGATTGCTCAACAAGCTGTTTCAATTCAGCAACATCATTATCATCAAGACCGTGACTCTTTAGCTCACGCTCAAGGGATGCAATGTCACCAACTGAGATAGAGTTTTGTTGATTGATGTCGCCACTGTTACCTGCTCCAATTGCGCCAGCATTGTTTACAGGAGCGTGAAAATTATTCGTATTGTTATTTGTGATTGTCATTGGTGCTGCATCCTTTTCTTTTTGGGTGAATAATAAACCATCCCCCATAATCCCTTGTTTTTCTAACTCCAGAGACCATGTGAGAATCTTGTTTCTTACGGTTGTCACTATATGATTGAGTTTGTTTGCACTAAAAAACCAACAAACTTCAGGGTGAATATCGTGCGAACCGAATAAGAGATTTACCATTTTAGGAGGCATTGTTATACGCAGCATACCATCTTTTGATTCGCCTTTTTTCATTGACGATATTGATTCGGTAATCCTAAACTCAGAAGCACTCTCAATGAAATCTGGCGATACATTACTAAAATCAACAGGAAACCAGCCATGATAAGGATTGAACGCCTTGACTATCCCTCGACCTACTCGATACTTTGGAATATCATTACCTGTTGGATAACCTTCAATTTCATATTCAAGCCATTCACTAAGGTCATTCAAATTTAATTTAACAGCTATCATCTTAGCTTTTAATAAAACCGCGACAATGTCTGAAGATGGGTCTCCAGCCAGAGCTTGCAATTCTAATACAGGTGAATTACTCATTAGTCACTCCATACGACATACCGATAATCCTTAAAATCATGATGCAATACCAAAGTAGCTGCAAATCGAACCTATAAGAAGTGCCGGAGCAGAAACTCCAGAAATCTTAAGTTCACCAGCATAAGCCTTGCCTATCATCGCTCCCGCCCAATCACCTATTCCTTTACCAAGCTTATCGTGCGACAAAGGCGCTGGTGATTCTTTAGTTATTTCCTCCAATAACCCGATATCGTCATCTTGAACACCAAATCCCCTGAGTTGCTGTTTGAGCGAGTTAAAGTCACCAGAAACGATAGAGTTATTTTGATGATTATCACCTGAGTTACCCGCACCAATTGAACCGGCATTATTCACAGGGGCATGAAAATTATTGGTGTTATTGGTAATTGTCATGGGAGCCGCATCAATTTCTTTTTGCGTGAACAACAGCCCCTCACCTAATATCCCCTGCCTTTCTAAACTCAATGTCCATTCAAGTAAATTAAACTTTATAGCACTTATAATTTCTTTAATTTTAACCGATTCAATTTCCCAGAAATAATATTGATAATCTGCGGTGGGGATGGGAGTATCCCATAAAAGCCAGTCTGGAATATTTAGATATAACGTTCCACCAGAAGACAACTCTGACTCAAGATGAGTAATACTCAGTGTCACATAAGCCCATCTTAATTCCAGCAAGGTCTTAAAAAAAGATGGGTCTTCACAGTTATATATGTCAATATCAACATAATTGTAGTATTCATCCCGTTTGACAATGGTTGCTCGTATTTGTCTGTAAGATGGAAATTTCTTCCTATCCTCACCTAATAAAGCATATTTGTAACCAAGAAACTCTTTATTAATGAAATCATCAAAAACTTCCAACTCAAGTTTGGATGCAATCAATTTTGCTTTTAGAAGCATATCTGTAATGCTTCCATCAGTTGAAGACACAAGGTTTTGTAACTCTAGTACTGGCGAATTGGACACAGCCACCTCTGGTATTTCTGTAAGCTAATTGATTGCGATTTTACATTTGAATCATGATTTTGTAAGCAAAGTTTTCACAACGGCTGATTAGGTTGCTCTTCCATCTCTTTCACCCACTTTGGGGCCTCTTCTAAGGCTAAGTGTCGCGGTTTGGTAGTGAACCCTTCAAAGTCAAATTCATCACCATCAATTAGCGGTAAAATCTCCAGCCATTGCGCACCATCAACAACCCTATCCAGTGGGAAATTTAACAATTTCAAGCCGTTGTGTAAGAAGACATCACACTTCTTTTGAGCGGTGTTTAGCCGAATCTCTTTCACTATCCGTTTGATAATGATTTGAGCCTCTATCCGGTCTTTCTTCAAGGTTAAATCAAGATGACTGATTGTCTCAAGCTGGCTTGATTGCTCTCGCTGGTGAACCTCTGAGACAGCCTTTTCAGCGTCCTTAATTTGACTATTCAGGGCTTTCAAATCCTTTGCCATTGATTCGGTATCATCTGCCAGCATAGCCAGCTTAATGAGCCTCTCACGCTGTTTCTGAAGCTGTTCTAACTCACTTTGAAGAGAGCCTATAGCAGAGCCATTACCACGATTGAGGGAAAGACGGTTAGTGTTATACAGAAGCCCCTGAACAAGGGCTTTATCAGCCAATCGACGGTTGATACTTTTGGCATGACATCGCCCCTCATATCTCATTGAGCATCTATAGACCCCATGCCATTTTTCAGTTGCACAGTTAACAATGGTCACAAAGCCACATTCAGCACAACGCATTACACCTTTGAAGAGGTTAGTAAGTAAGGGCTTTTCTGATGATGGTCTACGGCCTGCGCCCTGTTTTAACTGCTGTACAGCATAGAAATGTTCTTCACTAATGACGGCAGGGTAATAATTGGGTATCTCCTTTACCCCTTTCGTAACTGTACAATTAGACGGCACTTTGAAACCAATCACTGAGCGGTTATCCAAGAGTGCTTTAATAGTGGTATGAGACCATGCACCTTTAACTGGATTGCGCTGGTTTAGAGTATAGAAGCCCTCTTCATTCATCTGTCTGGCGATTCGTACAAAAGGCAAGCCTTCTAAACGTAGCTGAAAGACACGCTGAACCGCTTTCACATTATCGGGTATTAGCTCAAAGTGAGACATATCATCAGACACTCTGAGCCACGCCACACAGCGCCGTGACATTATCTTACCCTTAGCAGCTTCTTCTCGTTTTGCATCCCATGCAGACCTTAACCGCTTTGATTTCGTGGCAGATTCTTCATTAGCACGTTGCATGATAAGCACAGCTTTAATCAAGCTGAGAGGGTCATTAAGACTCTCTTTCTTGTACCATGAGTTATCCGCCAATGTGACCACATCAACACCAGCTAACAAAATCTTTCGCAGACGTTCCCTTGCAGTGTCAATGTCTTGACGGCTTACCCTGTCCAGTGATTCAACTAACAACACTGAACCCGCCTCAATAACCCCTGATTCAACAGCGGCTAAGAATTCACCAAATGCACCTGATTTAGCATTAGCGCCAGAGTAACCACTTATGCCGAGGTCTTGAAACCTGAGCGACTCATCTAATTGATAGTCTGGATTATTCTTGAGCCATTCATTTATGTACTTGTTCTGGCGTTTGGTTGAGTCTCCAGATGCCTGAATTCTTGAGGAAAATCGAATGTATGAGATTGCTTTTGGCATGAGCTAGTAAGTTACCATGATAGACTTAACAGGAGTTTATCATAAGAGATGTGTAGTCCTATCCACCCTGCATACCAACAGCGCGGCCGGCGCCGTTACCCGCCTGCGGGATATGGGCGTCGAACCCTTTTTACTGGCGACTTCGCTGCTGGGCGTCATGGCGCAGCGGCTGGTGCGCAAGCTCTGTCCGCAATGCCGCCGCCCGGTAACCGCCGGCGCGGAGGAACCCTTGCCCGCCGGCAGCCAGTTTTTTCGCCCCGGCGGCTGCCCGGCCTGCAATTTTACCGGCTATCGCGGACGAACGGCGATTCATGAACTGCTGCTGGTGGATGATCCGCTGCGTAGCGCCATTCTGCATGGCGAAGATGAGGCGGGCATGACGCAGCGCCTCGGCGGCGCCACGCTGTATCAAAACGGACTGGAACGGGTTTTAGCGGGGATAACTTCACTGGAAGAAGTTACGCGCGTCACACGGAGAAGTTGACATGACAGAATTTCGCTATCGGGCCAGGGATACTGGCGGAAAAACCCGACGCGGACGAATTAGCGCAGGCAGCGAGCGCCAGGCGGGACAATGCCTGCGCGAGCAGGGGCTATTGCCAGTAGATCTGCAGGCGGTCAGGCCGCGCGCGCTGTTTCCGGCCGCAACGATTTCAGGCTCCTCGCTGGCTCTGCTGATGCGCCAGCTGGCGACGCTGACCGGCGCCGGGCTGCCGCTGGATGAGTCGCTGCACGCGGTGGCGCAGCAGAGCGAAGAAAAGCGGGTAAAACAGCTCCTGCAAGGCGTGCGCGCGCGGGTAGTGGAAGGCTTTCCGCTGGCGGACGCGCTGCGCGCGCATCCTCAGGTATTCGGCTCGCTCTACTGCGCGCTGGTGGAGGCGGGCGAACTGTCCGGCCAGCTTGACGGCGTGCTGCTGCGGCTGGCGGACTACGCCGAACAGCGCCAGCGGATGAAACATAAGCTGATGCAGGCGCTAATCTACCCGCTGCTGCTGACGCTGGTCGCTATCGGCGTGATCGTAACCCTGCTCAGTGTCGTAGTGCCGCGCGTGACAGAACAGTTTATGTATATGAAACAGGCGCTGCCCTGGACTACCCGGCTGCTGATAGCGCTAAGCGACGGCGTTCGTCATTGCGGCCCCTGGCTGGCGGTGACGACGCTGGGCCTGATGCTGCTTGCGCGGCGTCTGCTGCGTCAGCCGAACGGGCGGCTTGCCTGGCATCGTCTGCTGCTGCGGCTGCCGCTATGCGGACGCATCATCCGCGAGCTGAACGGCGCCCGCTACGCCCGCGCGCTCAGCATTCTTTACAACAGCGGCGTGCCGCTGCTGCAGGCGATGCATATCAGCGCCCAGGTGCTGAACAACCTGCATCTCGCCAGCCTGCTGCGCGAAGCGTGCGAACACGTACGCGAAGGCGTCAGCCTGCAACAGGCGCTGGAACAGACCGCGCTGTTTCCGCCGATGATGCGCCATATGATCGCCTCAGGCGAACGCAGCGGCGAGCTGGGCGATATGCTGCTGCGGGCGGCGGATAACCAGGAGGGCGTTTTCGGCGCGCGCGTCACGCTGTTTTTCAGCCTGTTTGAACCGCTGTTGGTGGTTTCAATGGCCGCCGTCGTGCTGTTTATCGTGCTGGCCATTCTGCAACCGATTCTGCAACTCAATACGATGATGACGCTGTAAATACAAGGAGGTACATCTTATGCAACCTGGCTCGGCTAAAGCATCGCCCCAGGCCGGTTTTACCCTGTTGGAAATAATGGTGGTGATTGTCATTCTCGGCATTCTGGCAAGCCTTGTGGTGCCAAACCTGATGGGCAATAAAGACAGGGCAGATCGGCAGAAAGCCATCAGCGATATTAACGCACTGGAGAGCGCGCTGGATATGTACCGGCTGGATAACCACCGCTATCCCACCAGCGAGCAGGGGCTGGAGGCGCTGGTGGCCAAACCCACCGTCGAACCTATTCCTCCCGGCTATCCTGAAGGCGGCTATATCCGCCGCCTGCCGAAAGATCCCTGGGGGAACCCTTACCGGCTGCGGCAGCCGGGCGAATATAGCGCGGTAGATATCCTTTCGGCTGGCGCCGACGGCGAGTATGGCACGGATGACGACATCAGCAATATGGTTCAGAGCCGCTAACGCCCGCGGCTTCACGCTGCTGGAGCTGATGCTGGTGCTGCTGTTGCTCAGCCTGGGAGCGACGCTGGTGGCGGCCAACAACATTAGCGGACGTTACCGGGCGCCGCAGGAAGGCGCACGGCTGGCCGATATCGTCAACGCGCTGGCGCGCCAGGCGGCGCTGGATGGACGCGCCTATGGCCTGAGAGTGAGCGACAACCGCTGGCAGCTGATGGAGTGGCGCAATCGCCGCTGGCACGCCTTCGCTTTGCCAGGCCGGGGCGGCGCCCAGCGTCTGCCTGCCGAATGGCGGCTGCGGTTAAGCGTTTCCGGCGTCCAGTCCGCCGGCGACGCGCCGCAGGTGCTGCTGCTGCCGGGCGGAGAAATCACGCCCTTCCGGCTGCGCTATCTCTACCGGGAGCAGCTGCAGGCGACGATCGCGGTTGACGCTGAGGGGCGCGTCGCACTTACGGAGGCGTCCGATGAAGCGCTATAGCGGCATGACGCTGCTGGAAGTTCTGGTAGCGCTGACGATTTTCTCGCTCGCCGCGCTCTCGCTGCTGCAAGGCCTGGGGCAGCTGGCGACCGGAACCGGCCGGCTGGAGGAAAAAACCTGGGCCGACTGGACGGCGGAAAACCAGCTGGTCGAGCTGCGGTTAAAAAAAGTCTGGCCGCCGCTGCGCTGGACGGCAGGAGAGAGCGAACAGGCAGGCCGACGCTGGTACTGGCGCTGGCGCGGCGTTGAAACGCACCGCGCAGAGGTGCGAACGCTGGAAATTGAGGTCTCGTCAGCACCCTGGCATGAAAACCGTTCGCCCGTTACGGTGCTGCGCACTTACGTGGTGCGCCAGTGAACGGGCGTATCGCCGGGTTTACCCTGCTGGAAATGGTGCTGGCGCTGGCGATTTTTGCCGTGCTGGGGCTGATGGGCAGCCGTTTGCTGCAACAGAGCATCGCCCTGGAGCGTTTTTCCGCCCGCCACGCACAGCGGCTGGCGCAAATTCAGCATGCGTTTGCGCTGATGGAACGCGATTTTTCCGCCATGATCCCGCGCCCGGTGCGCACGCCCGGCGTTATGGCCGGAGCCTCGCCACGCGCCAGCGCAGGACGCAGCGGCGATGATGCCATCATCTTTACCCACGGCGGCTGGCTCAATCCCGGCGATCGGCTGGCCCGTTCCACGCTGCAGCGGGTGGCTTACCGTCTGGCAGAAGGCGCGCTGATGCGTGACTACCTCGATTATCCGGATATGCCGACGGATAGCGGCCTGCACCGCCAGCGCCTGCTCGGCGGCGTCAGGGCGTTGCAGCTGCGCTACTGGCGCCAGGGCGGCTGGCAGCGTCAGTGGCAGGAAAGCGAAGGCTTACCTCAGGCTGTTGAAATCAGGCTGGAGCTGACGGAAGGGAGCACGCTTACGCGGCGCTTTCTGTTAACGGAGGGGAAATGAAACAACGGGGCATGGCGCTGCTGACGGTGCTGCTGCTGCTGGCGGTTATCGTTGCGCTGGTTACGGTGGTGACCGAACGCTGGTTTTTCAGCTTTCACTATAGCCTGCACCTGCATCAGCGCCTGCAGGGCAAATGGCATGCCGCGGCGGCGGAAAATATCGCCGCGATGGCGCTGCTGCAGGATGCGGTGGACGATGTCCGACACACTCATCTTGCGCAGCAGTGGGCGACCGCGGGGCCGCTATTTATGCTGCCGGATGGCGAGCTTGAGGTGCGAATACGTGATGCGCGCAGCTGTTTCAATATAAACGCGCTGCCCGACGATGAGGATATCCAGCGCATCTTTATCCGCCTGCTGCGGCTGCTGCAGCTCGAACCTTTGCAGGCCGAACGCCTGGGCGCGGCAATAGCGGACTGGCTCGACGGCGGAGTAAAAAACCGTTCCGGCGGGGCGAAAGACGACAGCTACCAGGCCAGCGATCCGCCCTTTCTCACCGCCAGCCAGCCGTTGTGGCATAGCAGTGAATTACGTCCGGTGCGCGGCATTACCCCCGACATTTTGCAGCAGCTTCGTCCGCTGGTATGCGTCTTACCGGAAAAAAATTTCACGCTTAATCTGAATACGTTACAGCCGGAGCAGTGGCTATTGCTGGCGGCGCTGCTGCCCGACAGCAGCCAGAGCGAAATTTTACGCTGGCTTAAGCAACGCCCGGCGGCGGGCTGGGAGACGCTGGAGCAGGCGGTTGCCGGGCTGGAGCCGCTGGCGGGCCAGCGGCGCTACCTGACGCTTAACAGCAACTATTTTACTTTACGCGTAACCGCCCGGATGGCGGATGTGGATTACCGACAGTACAGCCTGCTGCAGCGCAAAAACGGTAAGGTCAGCGTGCTGCGGCGCTACCCGGAAATGGAGGAAGAATGAAAAACGGCAGCCGGCAACGCTATCGCCTGGCGATCTGTGCCGGTACGGCGCCTGCAGCGCGCTTCTTATGGCTGCGGATAAACGAACGCGGCGAAGCGGACGGCCAGCGGGGCGAGCTGGCTGGCGCAGAGCTGGCTACGCTGGCCGCCCGTTTTCCCGCCGACGCCTGGCATCTGCTGGTGCCGATGTGCGATGTGGTCATTCACTGCGTAAACCTGCCCGGCAAGCATGACGCTGCGGGAATGCGGACGCTGCCCTGGCTGCTGGAGGAAAAGCTGGCTCTTCCGCCCACAGACGTCACCTTTATTCCACTGGCGTCGGAAGGGCAAGACCTGTGGGTAGCGACCGTAGCAAGCGCGCGGCTGGCCGAGTGGACGGCGCCGTTCCGCGCGGCGGGCATACGTTTATCGCACATAACGCCGGATGCGCTGCTGCTGCCGCTGAATCCCGCCGGGGCCAGCGCGCTCTACTGGCAGGATCGCTGGCTGCTGCGTACCGGACGCTGGCAGGGCGCCGGAGTGGATGCCAGCTGGCTGGCGCTCTGGCATACGGCCTGGCAGCGTGAGCAGGCCACGCCGGGCCATGTCGATTGCTATGGCCCCCTGCCGGAAAACCTGGCGCGCTGGCGCGCGCGTCCGGCGCAGGATGGGTTAACCCTGCTGGCCAGTGCTATTCCTCAACAAACCCTGTCCCTGTTGCCGGCGCCTTCCCCCTTACGCGCCGCGCCGTGGCGCCGGCCGCTGATCGCCGCCTGCGCGGCGCTCGGCCTGCTGTTTATTCAGCAGGGGCTGCTCTGGCGGCAGACGACGCAGCGGACCGAAGCGCTGGAACAGCAGCTTCAGCGGCGCTTTCCGGGCAAAAGCGCAGCTGAACGTCAGGCGGCGCTACGCCTTGCCGCCCAACAGGAGAGCAATCCCACCTTCTCTTCGCTGCTGGCGCAGCTCCCCGCTCTGCCGCAGGGCGTCACGATTGAGCGCCTG
Organism: Mixta tenebrionis; assembly: GCF_006517625.1. Lineage (GTDB taxonomy): Bacteria > Pseudomonadota > Gammaproteobacteria > Enterobacterales > Enterobacteriaceae > Mixta > Mixta tenebrionis. The sequence goes on from NZ_VHQI01000009.1 coordinate 114,884, forward strand.
CACTACCTCGCCGCCTCGCCACGCCTGCGGCTCAGGCTGCGCGGGCAACCGGAAGACCTCAGCCAGGCGCGCCAACGTCTTGCACACAGCTTTCGACTGCAGGCGGCGGAAAATGGCGAACTGATACTGGCGCTACGGGAGCATCAGCCATGAAGCGAATAAAAACCCGATGGCGACAACAAACTCAGCGTGAGCGCTTACTGCTGATCGCTCTCGCGCTGGTACTGCTTACCGCTTTTCTGTGGCTGGGCGTATGGCGCCCGCTGGAGGAATCCATCGCGCATGAGCAACAGCGTCAGCGGCGGCTGACGCAGCAGCTTCGTCAACTGCCGACTCGCGCGGTAAAGGTACAGGATCTTCCGCTGCTGCTGCGACAAAGCGCCAGCGCCAGCAGCATCTCGCTCACGCAGGTAGAGGTGCAGAACGGGAAGATAACGCTACGGCTGGCGCCGGTGGATGGCGACAAGCTGCTGCAATGGATAGCAGAGCTGGAAACCAGGCAGGCGCTGCGGATAACCGAGATCGGGCTACATGCCGCCGCGGTAAACGGTCAGGTTGACGTCGATACCCTGCAGCTGGAGAGGCGTTGATGAAGCATTGCCGTTACGCGATATTTTTCCTGCTGGCGTACGTTATCGCGCTAATCATCACCGCTCCCGCGGCGTTAATTGCCTGGGCGCTGCCGGCACAAATTCAGACGGCTGGCGCAGAGGGTTCCCTCTGGTCCGGCAGCCTGCGGCAGCTGCGCTGGCGCCAGCTGGATCTACAGCAGCTGACGTGGCGCTGGCAATGGCGCTACGGCCTGCCGACTATCCGCCTGACGGCGCAGGGGAATAGTGGTCACGGCGCGGTAACCCTGGGCTGGAAGGACGGCTGGCGGCTCGCCAACGGACGCTGGCAGATATCCGCGCAGGAGGCGTTGGCGCTGATCGACGCATCGCCGCCGTTTAGCAGCGCAGGCGAACTGACGCTGACGCTGCAGCAGCTGCATCTGGACGACGCGGGCTGCCGGCGGCTACAGGCGACCCTCGTCTGGCGCGATGCGGCGCTGATAATGAATCATCAGCGCGCGATTGCCGGCGAACCGAAGCTGACCTTCAGCTGCCAGCCGCAGCGGCTGCTTATTGCGTTACAGGAACCGCACAGGCTGCACGCCGCCGGACAGGGAAATATCGATCGCGCAGGAGGCTACCATTTTCGCATGCGGCTACGTGTACCGGCTGATTTGCCGCCGCAGTGGCGACGGCTGACGGAGCTTGCCACGCGGGCGGGCGATAACGGACAACGATTTATGGAGGTATCAGGCAGATGGGCAACGCTTTAACATTAGGCGGTTACCGTATTCCGGGCTGGCTGCTGATCGTTTACGCCATCCTCTTCACCCTGTTGGGCTGGTCCGCTTCCGGCATCTGGGCAGCCTATCGCTATCCACCGCCGTCCGCTGTTTCAGCGGAATCTTCCACCGCCTTGCCGGCGCCAGCTCTCGCCCCGGCAGCGCTATCGCCGCACGTCTGTATTGATGGCGAACTGGCGCCGCTGCGCTACAGCGCGCACGTTTACGCCGATGAGCCGCGCCGCCGCAGCGTCACGTTTAACGGCCAGCGCTATCTGGAGGGCGATCGGCTGCCCTGCGGCGAAGTCGTGGCGCAAATTCAGCCGTCGCTGGTTATTCTTGAGCGCGGCGAGCGGGTGATTATCCTGGATGCGCTGGAGGACTGGATCGGCAGCGCCCCGAACAGGGAGAATGTCAATGAGCGCGAATGAATGGCTGGCGTGTATGCTGCTGACGGGCCTGGTCGCCGGCAGCGTGCTTAACTGCGTGATCTGGCGTCTTCCCGTGATGATGCGACGAGCCGACAGCAATACAAAGGAGGATGGTTTTCCTGAGCGCTTTAATTTGTTCCTGCCCCGCTCATGCTGCCCCTGCTGCCTGCAAACCATCCCGTTTTACCACAACATTCCGCTGCTGAGCTGGCTGCTGCTGCGCGGGCGCTGTCATCATTGCCGCGTTTCGATTAGCCTGCGTTACCCGCTGATCGAACTGACCACGGCGCTTTGTACCGGCTGGATAGCCTGGTGCTGGCCGCCTGGGTGGTACGCGCTTTGCCTGGCGTCAGGCAGCTGGCTGCTGATCGCGCTTTTAGCGATCGATCTGGAGCAGATGCTGCTGCCTGATGTGCTAACGCTGCCGTTGCTCTGGCTGGGGCTGCTGGCAAACCTGCATGGCGCGATCGCGCCACTCGCCGACGCCGTAGTAGGCGCCGTTACGGGCTATCTGTTTCTCTGGATCTTCTACTGGAGTTTCCTGCTGCTCAGCGGGAAAGAGGGCCTCGGCTACGGTGATTTTAAGCTGCTTGCCGCGCTGGGCGCCTGGTGCGGCTGGCAACGGCTGCCCATATTATTAACAGCGGCCTCGCTGGCGGGCATCGGCCTGTTTCTGCTGCTGCGTCTGACGGGGAGGCTCCGGGAGGATGGCGCTTTCCCTTTTGGTCCATGCCTCGCTATCGCAGGCTGGTGGCAGATGGTTACGCCTTTGGCAATGTGGTAAGGAACGGCTGCAGCAGCTGACGAAACTCCTGACACTGCGTCGCCTGAGGCGTCGCGTCATGCAGCAGCTGCTGGTAAAGCTGCTCGCTCTGCCCGGCAACCCCGGAAGTTAACTGCCAGCCGCGTCGATCGGCGGCCTGATAGGCGGCCAGCTCGATCTGACCATCCGCAGGCAGGCCGGCATAGGCGCACTGGTTTTTCAGATAGCGCGTACCGGCAATCAGCGCCGCTATTTGATAGACCTGCGACGCCTGCGTCTGCGGCGTAACGGGTGCGGTTTGCTGCCGACAGGCAGCAGGCAGCAGTGACGCAACGGCAGCCAGTAAAATCATCCCTCGCATAACCTCCCTCCCTGAGTAAAGCGATCGCCGTCCGCTTTTAATTAACTTTCCCTGTTACAGCAACGCGTTGGCCGCGCCCTGCCATCATTTTCCCTGATATTAACATCCCACGTCAGTTTTGCAGAGCCTTCAAAGGCAACGGCCATCCCCTAAGTTACATATTGCCAACCCTCAGCGGTTAATCATCCGTCGACGCCGGCCTGCGGGATAAGCAACTAAACATCCAGTTAAAAATGGCGCTGCTTCCTGGCGATTTTTCGCGGCAGGCCAAAAAACGCCAATTAATAAATTATCATGTCCGGTACATTAAATCTTTACCCTGCCGCCAGCTCTGCACCTGCCTTAAGGCCAGTGCCTCCCGATCAAAATATCAGAGCCAGAATTTAACAAAAGGGATATTCGGCGTCTTATTTTACAAATGCTGTATAACCGGCAGATAAAACCCTCCGGTAATTTACTCCGCTTTTATAAAAGTTTTCTTCAGCTAACCGCTGCCAGAAAAGCGGTGCTGAAAAGGCTATATTCGTCTGCTTTGCTAAAATTAATCTCAGTTTTCTTCTCTGCTGCTACATTGTTAATAATACTTTCTGAGTATCAGGAGCCACGGAATATTACCCTCTAAAAGAGTAGCTGATAAATCTTAAAACAGGTATATGATATGCAACATATGCTTTTAACCTTGCCGCCAGCCGGGGTTAATTGATAACAATAAGGATGAAACATGCAACGTATTGTAATACCAGCAAATTATATCCACACCCGCTCTACGCCATTCTGGACGAAGGAAACGGCTCCGGCCTCTATCTGGAAGCGCCATCTTGATGCCGGAACCCGCCAGGGCGTTTATCCACGTTTAAGCGTTCTGCAAGGCACTATTTGCTACTATGGCTATGCTGACGAAACCAGTCCAGACCCTATACAAAAGATGGTTATCAACGCCGGTGAATTTGCCGTATTTCCACCAGAAACATGGCACAACATTGAAGCATTATCCGACGATACGATATTCAGCGTTGATTTTTACGTTGATCCTAAAATATTAATTGAAGGTTAAGGTATTCATCATGACTCCTGAAAATAAAGGTTATTCCTTAGCGGTATCTAACCGTAACAATAATGAAACCGCCAGCAAAGTGTATCTGAAACCGATGTCGCTCTATATCCCGGATATTGCGGCGCAGGCGGTGGCGGAACTGGTCAGCGGGCTTTCAACAGCAGGCAATGATTCAGGGAAATTTATCCTGACGGTGACCAACAATAATAACGGCGTTTCCGTGGATAAAGATTTCACCAGTCTTGAAGAGTTAAAAGATCCGTTGAGCGCTGCCGATTCGGTTAAAGAGCTGATTAATATCGTGCGCGGCTATGAATCTGATGAAGAAACCAACGTGTGCGGCTGGTAAAAATCGACTGTCGGAGAGAATTATAATGGCTTTACCCATCCCCGTTCATTTTCGTCATACGCGCTCAACGCCGTTCTGGACCAGAGAAACGGTGCCACAGGCCTTACTGACAAATCACAACACTAAACAGGGTGTTTATGGTCGGCTGTCGGTCATGCAGGGGGCAGTAAAATATTTCGGTTTTGCCAGTGAACATGATACTACACCGGAAATGGAAGTGGTGATTGAAGCCGGGCATTTTGGCATCAGCCCGCCGCAGTACTGGCATCGCATCGAACTGCTGACGGAAGATACTTATTTTAATCTCGATTTTTTTGCCGATCCGAATGAAATTTTAGAAGGCAAAGGGATCGGTCAGGTAGTTAACCCGCAGCATAGCTGAGAGTAGTACATATTCTGGTTATTTATCCTCATACTGATATGCTGGCAGGCGAAAACCTGCCACTGAAAACAGTTAATATTGCTTTTTCTGTGACAACGTTGTGCAACTATTGCTATAACTCCTGTAAAAACCGCCCAAAGGCGGTCTAAATTTATATTTTAATATAAATTAAATATCATACCAGTCAATACAATATCTTTTTAATATATCTTTTTTCTGCATTTTTTCTTTTAATCTCATCTTGAGAACGGATGAATTATAAATGAAATTTATCATAAAATCACCCTCGATTACTTCAACGGATGATGGCTCTCCTAAATAAATAACTTCATTATCAACTGTTATTTTTAAAGCTTTATTGACTAATATTTCCTTTGCCTGCAGCCAATGTTCTTTAGAAATAGAAAGGCTTAGTCTTATATCGCCACATTGAACATTATATATGTATTGCCTCATGATAATAAAAACATGTCACTGGGACATAAGACGCTAAATTAACATTATCTTCAATAACTTCAGCCTCACCACAATAAACCTTGTCTCCACTATTTACATTCCTGTAATGAAAGCACCAAATTTCCTCATCAAGTTCTTTGTTAAGATATTTGTAACCGTTTTTAATATCCAAAATAAGCATATGTTCTGATTGTTCTGGCGCTTCTTCACCTAAAATCCAGTCTGTTGCCTCCAGATCAACTTGTCCCGGTAGCCTCCATCAGTCGTGCATATTTCAACACAAGGTAAATAATCAAATGATTTACCAATAGCTATACCAGCATTAGCAAGATAATCATTTTTTGTGACCACCTGATTTTTCTTGTCTGGATTACGAACAATATACATTTTCTTATCTTTCCATAATGCTCGTAAAGCACGTTTTCCCGCTTTAACTTGCAGCGTCGCCCATTAAAACGAACCCGTTACAGCTGTTAAATCAGTATCAGACATGGCGTGTGTATCCTGTATAAATAAAAAAAGAATTACCGCGAACTTCATTTTCCGGTCCGCCCTGCTTTAATAAAATTTTTATTATGCCGCAGCCAGTTCGGGGCATTTGTTCATCGCAGGCAAAACAAAGCTCCTGAATAAACAGACCTCAAACGAGGGTTATCAATTCAATTAAAGAGAGAAAACATTTCTATTTTACAATCACTTGCAACCATATTAAACACGTTACAGGCTTACCCCCCCGCCTTGATATAAGAATTTTCCTGCAATAAAAATATCAATTCAGATAATCAGCGTAGGGGATGACGCAGGTAAATAAGCAAGGAGAGTTTCCCGTTTCACGCAGAGCGCTTCATCCGACATACCGGCTTGTTGAGCGGAAGTAATTATCGCTGTGCGAAATGGGCGGCTGGTAAAGTATCGAAATGGTGCAGCATTACCTTTATCTGGCGCTGACCATTTAGCGGATAAGCAGATTTTAATCTCAGAAAAATCAGGAAACGTATAAATGATATAGCGCTTCTCCTGAGCGCAGGCACGTTGCAGGCAATGCTGACCATCAGGAATAATACTGTGTAAGCCACAGGGGACTTTGCTGAAGCTAATGACGCAGGTATGATAATCAATCACCAAAAAAGTAAGAGGTAAACATGACCCTGGTAATAAATTCCACCGCATTAAGCGTTAGTTTTTTTGAAATGTTTCGGGATGACTACGAAACCACGCGCGTTACCTCTTTTGGAAACTATGTCTTTGTGACCGCCAGTGAGATGGAAATGCTGAATATAACGGAAACTCTCACCTGCTGTAAAATTCCCTATGCCGTTCTCGAAGATGTTCTCAAGATTGCCGGGGCAGATCTGTAAATGTTTACAAAGGCTGCACGGTGTGGCCTTAAACAATGTGTTTTTTCCACCAGGTGTTTATCACGCCTTTCTGATTGCGCGCAAAATTGACTCAATTTGGGATGACAACGACGCAAATACGACACAAGGAGGAAATCAGACAGGATTAAGAGTTGCGTAACTAATTGAAAACTAATGGCACGCCCTACAGGATTCGAACCTGTGACCTACGGCTTAGAAGGCCGGTGCTCTATCCAGCTGAGCTAAGGGCGCTTTGGTGAGTCGAGTCGAATTATACGGCGCAGAGAGAGTGAGTCAACGTTTTTACCGCCATGCCCTCTTCTTCGGTGAAGATGTAACCAGCCCGCGTGATTCAGACTGACAGCGGGACGCGCTTCTGCCAAAATATGCGCTATTTCCCCGATTGACTCATAGTGATGGATTCTTTTCCTGATGGCAGCAAAAATTATTGATGGTAAAACGATTGCGCAGCAGGTGCGCCTTGAGGTTGCTGCAAAGGTAAAACAGCGACTGGCCGATGGCAAACGCGCGCCCGGCCTGGCGGTAGTGCTGGTAGGTGAAGATCCCGCATCGCAGATTTATGTCGGCAGCAAACGCCGCGCTTGTGAAGAAGTTGGTTTTATCTCGCGCTCTTACGATCTGCCGGCCAGCACCAGCGAAAGCGAGCTGTTAGCGCTGATCGACAGGCTGAATAACGACACCGATATTGATGGCATTCTGGTTCAGCTGCCGCTACCGGCGGGTATCGATAACGTTAAGGTGCTGGAGCGCATCGTCCCGGATAAAGATGTCGATGGTTTTCATCCTTATAACGTTGGCCGCCTTTGTCAGCGCGCGCCGCTGCTGCGTCCCTGCACGCCGCGCGGCATCATCACCCTGCTGGAACGCTATCAGATCGATACCTACGGTTTAAATGCGGTAGTCGTTGGCGCTTCCAATATCGTTGGCCGCCCGATGGGCCTGGAGCTGCTGCTGGCGGGCTGCACCACTACCGTCACCCATCGCTTTACTAAAGATCTGCGCCACCATATTGCACATGCCGATCTGCTGGTGGTTGCGGTGGGTAAACCCGGTTTTATACCCGGCGACTGGATCAAACCCGGCGCGATTGTTATCGATGTCGGCATTAACCGCCTCGACAGCGGTAAAGTGGTGGGTGACGTCGAGTTTGACGCTGCTGCCGAGCGTGCAGCCTGGATTACGCCGGTTCCGGGCGGCGTAGGGCCGATGACTGTAGCCACGCTCATTCAGAATACGCTGCAGGCGTGTGAAGAGTATCATGATAAAGGAGCTGCCTGATGGCTACATTTTCCCTGGGTAAACATGCGCATGTCGATCTCTGCGATCTACTGAAGCTTGAAGGCTGGGTAGAGAGCGGCGCGGTAGCGAAGAACCTGATCGCCGACGGACTGGTCACCGTGGATGGACAAACAGAGACGCGCAAGCGCTGCAAGATCGTTGCCGGTCAAACGGTAGAATTTGACGGGCAGCGCGTCACGGTGGTTGCCTGATAAAAACAGCCGGTTAATCCGGCTGTTTTTTTACCTGGCTGGAAGCTTACTGAATTTGTGGGAAGCGCAGCGCAGCTATTTCCTCAGCGCTCAGCTCAGGTCGCTGTGCCTGGCCGTTTGCAGAAGCCTTAACCGCCGCCTCCAGTACCGCCATCACCGCCAGCGCCTGTAAAGGCGGCACCGGATTCTCCTGCTGCCCGTTTAGCGCTCTGGCGATCTGGATATAATACTGACGCTGATCGCCTGCCGGCGTCGGTAACTGACGCGGCGCTTCTTCGCCGCTATAGAGCGTCATCGCATCCTTATCTGCGCCCCAGCCGGCGCTGCCGGGCGTCAGGCCAGCCAGCAGCTGGCTCTCCTGTTGGTCGGCGCGCGCTTTAATCAGGCTGCCTTTATTACCGTGCACGCTAAAGCGCGAAACGCCGCCCGCCACCAGCATACTGCAATGCAGGATCGCCCGATGTGTCGGATAATTCAGAACCACATGCGCCCAGTCATTCACCTCTGCCTGTTCACGCAGCGTGGCGATATTGCCCTGCACGCTCTCCGGCAGCCCGAACAGCTGCAGCGCCTGATCGATCAGATGCGGCCCTAAGTCGAACCACAGGCCGCTGCCCGGCACGTTTTGTTCGCGCCAGCGCACGCGCACCTGCGGGCGGAAGCGGTCAATATGCGATTCAAACTGCGCCACTTTTCCCACCGCGCCCTGCTCTATCGCCTGACGCACGCCCAGATAATCGCTGTCCCAGCGGCGGTTATGGAATACGGAAAGCAGCAGCCCTTTCTCCTGCGCCAGCGCGATCAGCTCGCGCGCCTCCTGCATATCCAGGGTAAAAGGCTTATCTACCACCACATGCTTGCCCGCTTCCAGCGCCTGCCGCGCAAGCGGCGCATGGGTAGCATTAGGCGACGCGATGACGATTAGATCCACTTCAGGATGCGCGATCGCCTGCTGTGCGTCGGCAAAAACCGTTATCTGTGGAAAGTCCGCGTGAACTTTAGCCGCATCGCTGGAGACGATAGCATACAAATTAATTCCCGGCGTCGCGGCAAGCAGCGGCGCATGAAAGGTTTTCCCGGCAAAACCGTAGCCCGTCAGCGCTACATTGATCGTTTTACCTGCGGTCGCGATGTCACTCATGGTGTTCTCCTTCAGGGATAACAGAAACGTCGGTGGCAGGCATGGCTGGCAGCGCATCCCACGGACGATCGATAAACAGGCGTTGCATTGCCGCCAAATCCGCAACCTGGTGCGGCTGGCAGCAGTCTAATTTCAGATGATCGACCACCAGCCAGCGTTGCGCACTGAGGGCCAGCATGGCGCGTTTGATTTCCGCATCGGCTTCCTGGCTAGCGCTGATCCCCAACCCGGCATGCACCGCGCAGGCGCCCAGTATGGCGATATCAGCGCGATAGCGTTGCAGCATCGCCAGCGTGGCCGCGCCGGCAAACAGGCGCTGAGCGCTGTCCCACTGGCCGCCCAGTAAAATCAGTTCAATCTGCGGGCGCTGGCTTAAGACCACGGCGATATCCAGCGACGCGGTAATCACCCTGGCAGGAACCGTCAGCGCTTCAGCCACCGCCAGCAGGGTGCTGCCTGCATCCAGCATCAACGTAGCGCCCGGCGGGATCTGCGCCGCCACGGCGCGCCCCAGCCGCTGTTTCGTCGCATTCAACAATGTGCTGCGGGCAGCGCGCGACATCACCGGCACATCCAGCGCAATCGCCCCGCCGTGGTTTTTCTGCGCCAGCCCCTGCTGCTGCAGATCGTTAAGATCGCGGCGCACGGTATCCACCGATACCCGCAGCGCCTGGGAAAGCTGCGCCACGCTTGACTGCCCCTGTTCGCTCAGCAGCGCCAGCAGCGCTTGTTGACGAGCCGCTTTATGCATAATGAATCCTCCTGAAAAGCAATATACGGCAAAATAATGCAAAAAACAGCAAAAGCACGTCGCGGGCGCCAAAAGACGGGTATCGACCAGAGAATGTAAAAAAGATATAGCTGATGGCGGGGGAAAAAGCAGATTTAAAGCGGCGTGGCAATTCGTGGCTGGCGCGCCAGCGAAAAAAAGGCCGGTCAGAACCGGCCTTAGTGACTTATTTACGGCGCCAGGTGGTGCCCTGCGGTCCATCCTCCAGCACGATGCCGAGCGCGTTCAGCCTGTCGCGTGCGATATCGGCCTGCGCCCAATCTTTCGCCTGACGAGCATCGTTGCGCATTTTGATCAACGCTTCGATTTCCGCCACTTCATCATTATCCTGGGCGCCGCCCTGCAGGAAGAGTTCCGGGTCCTGCTCCAGCAGGCCAAGCACGCCCGCCAGCTCGCGCAGGCGCGCCGCCATGCCGTCCGCCGCGTCCTTGTCTTCCGCCTTCAGCCGGTTGACCTCACGCGCTAAATCGAACAGCACCGAATAGGCTTCCGGCGTATTAAAATCATCATCCATCGCCGCGCGGAAGCGGGTGACAAACTCTTCGCCGCCTGCCGGCTGCGCGTCGGCATCGGTGTGGCGCAGCGCGGTATAGAGCCGCTCCAGCGCCGCCCGCGCCTGCTTCAAATTCTCTTCGCCATAGTTTAGCTGGCTGCGATAGTGGCCGGACATCAGGAAGTAGCGCACCGTTTCCGCATCAAAATGCTGCAACACATCGCGAATGGTGAAGAAGTTGCCGAGAGATTTCGACATTTTCTCGCGATCCACCATTACCATGCCGGAGTGCATCCAGTAGTTCACGTAGGGGCCGTCATGGGCGCAGGTGGACTGCGCAATTTCATTTTCATGATGCGGGAACATCAGATCGGAACCGCCGCCGTGGATATCGAAATGTTCGCCCAGCTGTTTGCAGTTCATGGCGGAACATTCGATGTGCCAGCCGGGACGCCCCGCGCCCCACGGCGACGGCCAGCTTGGCTCATCCGCCTTCGACATTTTCCACAGCACGAAATCCATCGGGTTACGCTTAACGTCCGCGACCTCGACGCGCGCGCCCGCCTGCAGCTGCTCCAGATCCTGACGGGAAAGGCAGCCATATTCAGGATCGCTGTCGACGGCGAACATCACATCGCCGTTGCTCGCCACATAGGCGTGCCCGCGATCGATCAGCTGCTGCACCAGTTCGATAATTTCGCTGATATGACGCGTAGCGCGCGGCTCCAGATCGGGCGGCAGGATATTCAGCGCCGCAAAATCGGCGTGCATTTCAGCAATCATCCGGTTGGTCAGATCTTCTACCGACTCGCGGTTCTCATTGGCGCGTCTGATGATTTTATCGTCAATATCGGTGATATTGCGCACATATTTCAGCCGGTAGCCGCAGTAGCGCAGATAGCGCGCCACGATATCAAAGGCGACAAAAGTACGTCCATGGCCGATATGGCTCAGGTCATAAACGGTGATGCCGCACACGTACATGCCTACTTCGCCGGCATGGATCGGTTTAAATTCCTCTTTTTGACGCGTCAGGGTATTAAAAATTTTAAGCATTGAACTTTCCGTATAAGCGTGTGCGGATAAACGAAACTGGTTTCAGAACGAGAAGTCTATTTTTCACGTAAGCGCCGCGCAATGCAAGAAAGGACGCAGCGCACTGGCCGCCGCCGGCGTTAAAGCGCACGGGAATAACCATCACGCCCTGCTGACGTCAGGAGGGAAATTATGTTATAAGAAGCCTCTGTTAAAACTGCCCTGGCGCAATAAAGTAGCGCGGGAGCAGTATCTTAAGAACTCCAACCGTTACAGGACGAGATTATGGTTACTTTCCAGACCAATCATGGCGATATCGTGATCAAAACATTTGATGACAAAGCGCCTGAAACCGTGCAGAACTTCCTGAACTATTGCCGCGAAGGTTTTTATGACAACACCATTTTCCATCGGGTGATCAACGGCTTTATGATTCAGGGCGGCGGTTTTGAGCCGGGCATGAAACAGAAAGCGACCAAAGCGGAAATCCGCAACGAAGCCAATAACGGCCTGAAAAACACCCGCGGCACGCTGGCGATGGCGCGCACCTCGGCTCCGCACTCTGCTACCGCGCAGTTCTTCATCAACGTGGCGGATAACGACTTCCTCAACTTCCGCGACGAAAGCCTGCAGGGCTGGGGCTACTGCGTCTTCGCCGAAGTAGTGGAAGGCATGGACGTGGTAGATAAAATCAAAGCGGTTGCTACCGGCCGCAGCGGCATGCATCAGGATGTGCCGAAAGAAGATGTCGTGATCCAGAAAGTGACCGTTAGCGAGTAATGTCACGCACGCTGTTTATTGCAGATCTGCATCTGTGTCAGGAAGAACCGGCAATTACTGCCGGTTTTCTGCATTTTTTACAGCGCGAAGCGCAGACGGCCGACGCGCTCTATATTCTGGGCGATCTGTTCGAGGCGTGGATCGGCGATGACGATCCCAACCCGCTGCATCAGCAGATCGCCGCGGCGCTGCGCGCCCTGCCGCTGCCGGTCTACTTTATCCACGGCAACCGCGATTTCCTGCTGGGTCAACGCTACGCCCGCGCCTGCGGCATGACGCTGCTGCCGGAAGAGCAGGTGGTACAGCTCTACGGCAAAGCGGTACTGATTATGCATGGCGATACGCTCTGTACCGATGACGCAGGCTACCAGCGTTTCCGCCGCAAGGTGCATCAACGCTGGCTGCAAAGGCTGTTTCTGGCGCTGCCGCTTCGTTTACGCCAGCGTATTGCCGCACGGATGCGCGACGGCAGCAAAGACGCCAATCAGCATAAATCCGCCGCCATTATGGATGTTAACGCGCAGGCGGTGAGCGCCGTGATGCAGCGCCATCAGGTGCAGTGGCTGATTCACGGGCATACGCATCGCCCCGCTACGCATCCGCTGCTGGTAAACGGCCAGCCTGCGGAGCGGCTGGTGCTCGGCGCCTGGCACCATGCAGGCTCGATGATTGAAGTGACGCCAGAGGCGCTAACCCTGATTCATTTCCCCTTCTGAAGCGGCGAAACAGCGCCGCCTTCTTCCCGCTGTTTCGGCGACGCAACCGTTTTCCTTGCTGTTCAGACATGCTATTCTCTGTGCCCTTCCCAACCGCGTGGCAACCACGCCGGTGACCTTTGCACAATCACAGGAGTCAGATCCGCATGTCTCTTAACGCCGCCCCGATCCGCATCGCCATCGTCATGGGTTCGAAAAGTGACTGGGCCACTATGCAGTTCGCTGCGGAAATCCTCACCGCGTTATCCGTTCCCTTTCATGTTGAGATTGTTTCCGCGCACCGCACGCCCGATAAGCTGTTCAGCTTTGCCGAAGGCGCGGCGGAGAACGGCTTGCAGGTAATTATCGCCGGCGCTGGCGGCGCGGCGCATCTGCCGGGCATGCTGGCGGCGAAAACCCTGGTGCCGGTGCTGGGCGTGCCGGTGCAAAGCGCGGCGCTAAGCGGCGTCGACAGCCTCTATTCTATTGTGCAGATGCCGCGCGGCATTCCGGTGGGGACGCTGGCGATTGGTAAAGCGGGCGCGGCCAACGCCGCTCTGCTGGCGGCGCAGATTCTGGCGATTCACGATGCGCAGCTGGCGGCGCGTCTCGCTGCCTGGCGCCAGGCGCAGAGCGATGAAGTTTTAAATCATCCCGATCCGCGGGAGGAAGCATGAAGCCGGTTTGCGTATTAGGAAACGGACAGCTGGGGCGGATGCTGCGCCAGGCAGGCGAGCCGCTGGGAATCGCGGTTTATCCGGTGGGTCTTGACGCCGAACCGGAGGCGCTGCCGATTCAGCAAAGCGTGATCACCGCCGAAATCGAACGCTGGCCGGAAACGGCGCTGACGCGCGAGCTGGCGCGTCATGCCGCCTTTGTCAACCGCGACGTTTTTCCGCTGCTGGCCGATCGGCTGACGCAAAAGCAGCTGCTCGATCGGCTGGGCCTGGCGACCGCGCCCTGGCAGCTGCTTGCCGCTGCTGACGAGTGGCCGCAGATCTTTACCCGCCTGGGCGAGCTGGCGATCGTTAAGCGTCGTACCGGCGGCTATGACGGGCGCGGCCAGTGGCGCCTGCGCGCGGCGGATACCGCCACGCTCCCGGCAGAATGCTACGGCGAGTGTATTGTTGAACAGGGTATTAATTTTTCCGGCGAAGTTTCGCTGGTCGGCGCTCGCGGACATGACGGCGCCACGGTATTTTATCCGCTGACGCACAACCTGCATCAGGAAGGAATTTTACGCACCAGCGTGGCGCTGCCGCAGCCAGATCGCGCTCTGCAGCAGCAGGCGGAGCAGATGCTCAGCGCCATTATGCACCAGCTGAACTATGTCGGCGTAATGGCGATGGAGTGCTTTATCGTAGCGGAAGGCCTGCTGATTAATGAACTGGCGCCACGGGTGCATAACAGCGGGCACTGGACGCAAAACGGCGCCTCCATCAGTCAGTTTGAACTGCATCTGCGCGCCATTCTCAAGCTGCCATTGCCGACGCCGGTAGTAAACGCCCCCGCGGTAATGGTTAATCTGATCGGCACAGAGGTGAATTCACAGTGGCTCAGCGAGCCGCTGGTTCATCTGCACTGGTATGAAAAAGAGGTGCGCCCCGGACGCAAAGTCGGTCATCTCAACCTGAGCGATACGGACAGCTCACGCCTTATCGCAGCGCTGGCGGCGTTAGCGCCCATGCTGCCGCCGGATTATGCCGGCGGCATCGCCTGGGCACAGAATACGCTGCGCTAGCGGCTTTGGCTGTCCGCCCCCGGCGGACAGCTTTCAAAAGCTGCGGAACAGCGCCCTGCCGCGCAGCAGCCGGATTCCCAGCCAGCCGCCGCACAGGGAAAGCAGTAGCGCCCCGCTCAGCGGCAACGTCAGCCATAACCGATAATCGGGCTGCCAGGGGAAATCGAACACTTTACGCTGCAGTCCCCACAGCGCCGCTTCCGCGCCCAACGCCGCCGCCGTTCCGGCCACTATCCCCAGCAGCGCAAATTCACACCACAGGGTGGTACGCAACAGCTTTTTGCCGGCCCCCAGCGTACGGTAGACGATCAGCTCCTGGCGGCGCTGGCGCATACCCACCTGAATCTGCGCCAGCAGCAGCAATAAACCGCAGACGGTGACCAGCGCCACCATAATCTCCAGCGCCTGGCTGACCTGCGTCAGTATCTCGCCGACCTGACGCAGCATTGCGCCGATATCCAGCAGGCTGAGGGTAGGAAACGTCCGGTTGAGCTGCGCCAGCACCTCGTTGTGTCCATCAAAGCGGAAACTGGTCAGCCAGGTTTGCGGCTGCTCATCCAGCGCTCCCGGCGGAAAAATAAAAAAGAAGTTAGGCCGTAAGCTTTCCCAGTCAACCTTGCGCAGGCTGCTGATTTTAGCGCTGAACTGCTGCGTATCGCCGGTAAAGGTCAGCGTATCGCCCAGCTTCACGCCCAGCCGCCCCGCCAGCTCAACTTCCATAGATACTTCGCCCATCTGCGGCGGCCAGCTTCCTTTAACTAACGGGTTATGTTCAGGGCGCTGCGCCAGCGAGGTTAAATTCAGCTCGCGGTTAAGCGCGTTATCCATCCGCGGATCGACCGCCTGGTGATCGATCTCCGTCAGGCGTACGCGTGCAACCGGGTAAAAGGTGCCGGGCGATATCTGATGCTGCTGGAGAAAACGTTCTACCTGCGGCACCTGCTCACGGCTGATATTCAGCAAAAAGTAGTTAGGGCTGTCGGCAGGTAATTGCTGTTGCCAGCGATCCAGCAGATCGCCGCG
Organism: Mixta tenebrionis; assembly: GCF_006517625.1. Taxonomy (GTDB): domain Bacteria; phylum Pseudomonadota; class Gammaproteobacteria; order Enterobacterales; family Enterobacteriaceae; genus Mixta; species Mixta tenebrionis. The sequence continues at coordinate 130,580 of NZ_VHQI01000009.1, forward strand.
CAGTACCAGCAGCAAAGCCAGCAGCATAAAAGAGAGCGAAAAGGCAGCCAGCTGGCTCAACGTGGTCCAGGGCTGGCGCAGCAGGCGATTTACCGCCAGCCGCAGCGCCAGTCCGCGCGGCCTGAGGCGCGCCAGCAGCTGTAACGCCCCCCAGCCTAACGCAGCCAGCAGCAGCGCCAGCAGTACAATACCGCCGAGCAGTATCCAGAGCAGCTTACTGTTACCCACCAGCAACAACAGCAACGCCGTCACCGCCAGCGCTATCGCCGGCAGGTAGTAGCGCAGCGGCCAGACGGGCGCGACGGCGTCCTGGCGCAGCACCCGCAGCGGCTGCGTCGCCAGCAGCAGGCGATAAGGACGCAATCCCACCAGCAGCGAAATGATAAACAGCGTTCCCAGCGCCCACAGCCACGGCCAGATGCCGGCATCCGGCAACTCGCCGGGCAGGATCGGGCGCAACATTTTCAGCAGCAGCGCCTCGAAGCCCGCCCCCAGCGCGCCGCCCGCCAGCGCAGCCAACAGCAGCACCGCCAGCCACTGCCCGATAATCAGCCTGCGCAGCGCATGGCGTCCGGCTCCCAACGTTTTCAGCACCGCCACCAAATCGTAGCGGCTGCGGCAGTAGTGGCTCATTGCTACCGCTACCGCCGCTATTGCCAGCAGCAGCGTTAACAGCGCCGACAGCAATAAAAACTGCTGCGCGCGCTGCATCGCCCGCGCGGGCGCATCCTCCGAGTTTTCCACGCTGAGCCAGCGCTGATCGGTTTTCAGCCGGGGCGTTATCCAGGCGTCATAGCGCTCCAGCGCTTCAGCGTCACCGGCAAACTTATAAAACCAGGTGGTTCGGCTGCCGGGCTGTACCGCGCCGGTTTGACTGATATCCGCCAGATTCATTAACAGCCGGGGCGCGGTTTGAAACGGATTAAACCCGGCATCCGGCTCCTGCAGAATCGTCCCGGCAATGCGCAGCGTGGCGTCGCCCACCTCCAGTTTATCGCCAGGCTTCACGCCGAGCAGCGCCATCAGCCGCGGCGCCAGCAGTACGCTGCCCGGCGCCGGCTTCAGATCCGGCGGATCGCTGCGCAGCGCGCCGAACATCGGCCAGGCGCCGTCTACCGCCTTGATCGACGCCAGCTGCGGCGTATCGCCGGCAAAGGTCATGGTCATAAAGCTAAGCTGAGCGGAGATTTTCAGCCCAAGCCGCTGCGCCTCATCCAGCCACGCCTGCGGAGCGGGATAGGTGCTGCGCAGGGTGCGATCGCCCGCCATAAATTCGCGGCTCTGCTGCGACAGGCCTTTCTCCATCCGATCGCCAAGCGTACCCAATGCCAGCACGCAGGCGACGGAAAGGGTTAGCGCCAGCCAGACAATCAGCAGCGAGGGCGAACGCCACTCGCGCCAGAACCAGCGCCAAATCATGCTTCCTCCCACAGCTTGCCGTCGCGCACGCGCAGGCGTCGATCGCAGCGCGCCGCCAGCTGCGCATCATGAGTGACCAGTATCAGGGTGGTCGCGCTGTCGCGATTCATTGAAAACAGCAGATCGGCAATGCGATCGCCGGTTTGACGATCGAGATTGCCGGTCGGCTCATCGGCAAACAGCACGTCGGGACGCCCGTTAAAGGCGCGCGCCAGCGCCACCCGCTGCTGTTCGCCGCCGGAAAGCTGCCCCGGCAAATGATGCAGACGTTTTCCCAGGCCAAGCTCTGCCAGTAAGGCCTGCGCCTGCTCGCGGCTCTGCTTTTCCGGCTCGCCGCGCAGCAGCGCCGGCAGCTGCACGTTCTCCAGCGCGTTCAGAGTCGGCACCAGCATAAATGACTGAAAGACAAAGCCGACATGGCGCGCGCGCAGCGCGGCGCGCTGCTCTTCGTTCATTTGCCGTAGCGGCTGGCCGCACAGCCGTACTTCGCCGCTGCTGCCGTCGTCCAGCCCGGCCAGAATCCCCAGCAGCGTGGATTTGCCGGAGCCGGACTCGCCGATCAGGGCGATGCTCTCTCCCGGTTTGACAACCAGCTCAACTCCGGTAAGGATGAACAGCTGATGCTCTCCTTCACCGACGGATTTAGTAAGATGATGAACTTCAACAATGTTTTCCGCTGGCATTATCCCTTCCTGTTGTTATTGCTGCTGCTGACGCGCGTAGCCTCGGCAGATACTTTACTGGTGCTGGGCGACAGTCTGAGCGCCGGCTATCGTATGTCCGCCGCTGCGGCCTGGCCTGCGCTGCTGGATAAAAAATGGCAGCAACAGCCGCGGGTGATAAACGGCAGCATCAGCGGCGACACCACGGCCCAGGGGCTGGCGCGCCTGCCGGCGCTGCTGCAACAGCATAAGCCGCGCTGGGTGCTGATCGAGCTGGGTGGCAATGACGGGCTGCGCGGCTTCCCGCCGCAAAATATTGAACAGGATTTACGCAAAATCATCACTACGGTGCAGGCCGCTAACGCAGAGCCGCTGCTGATGCAGATTCGCCTGCCCGCCAACTATGGCCGCCGCTATACCGAATCATTCAGCGCCATCTATCCCAAACTGGCTCAGCAGTACGCTATACCGCTGGTGCCTTTTTTTATGGAGCAGGTTTACTTAAAGCCTCAATGGATGCAGCAGGACGGCATCCACCCTGCGCCCGACGCGCAGGCCTTTATTACCGAGCTGATGGATCAGGCGCTGGCGCCTGCCGTTAAGCGCGGCTCCTAGCATCATAAACGGCAAACAAGCCAGAGACGTAAAGTTATGCAAAAAAACGTGTTAATTACCGGTTGCTCCAGCGGTATCGGGCTGGTCGCCGCGCAGGATCTGCTGATGCGCGGCTATCGCGTGCTGGCCGCCTGTCGTAAAACAGCGGACGTGGAGCGGATGAATGCGCTGGGCTTTTGCGGCATTCAGCTCGATTTAGACGATGAGGAGAGCGTGATACAGGCGGCGCAACAGGTAATTTCACTAACCGGAAACCGCCTCTATGGGCTGTTCAACAATGCCGGTTACGGCCTGTATGGCCCGCTAACCACCATTTCGCGCCGGCAGCTGGAACAGCAGTTCGCCAGCAATTTGTTCGGCGCCCACCAGCTGACGATGCTGCTGCTGCCTGCGCTGCGCGCCAGCGGCGAGGCAAGAATTATTAACACCAGTTCGGTGATGGGGCTGATCGCCACGCCCGGACGCGGCGCCTACGCCGCCAGTAAATATGCGCTGGAGGCCTGGAGCGATGCCTTGCGCATGGAGCTGCACGGCAGCGGCGTTAAGGTCAGCCTGATTGAGCCCGGCCCGATCCATACTCATTTCACCGCCAACGTCAATCAGACGCAGCGCGATAAACCGGTAAAAAACCCCGGCATCGCGGCGCGTTTCACCCTGCCGCCGGAAGCGATTCTGCCTAAGCTACGCCACGCGCTGGAAAGCCGACATCCACGGCTGCGTTACCCTGTGACGCTGGTCGCGCACCTTATGAGCTGGCTGCGTCGTTTGCTGCCCGGCTGGATGCTGGATCGCATTTTACGCGGTAACTAGCGCAGCAAGGCAAATTTAGCTTGAAGCCAGGTACAACGCCCCAATATCGTAACAACGTCATCAGACAAAGAGACCCAGACATGTCATTACAAGCTTCGATTATTGATATCAACGAATCCAACCTGCAGCAGGCGCTGGAACAATCCATGACGGTGCCGGTGCTGTTCTATTTCTGGTCCGATCGCAGCCAGCACTGCCAGCAACTGACGCCGGTTCTGGAGCGGCTGGCGCAGGAGTATGCCGGGCAGTTCGTGCTGGCGAAGCTCGATTGCGATAACGAGCCGATGGTGGCTTCACAGTTTGGCCTGCGCGCCATCCCCACCGTTTATCTGTTCCAGAACGGCCAGCCGGTAGATGGCTTCCAGGGGCCGCAGCCGGAAGAGGCCATCCGCGCGCTGCTGCAGAAAGTGCTGCCGCGTGAAGAAGAGCTAAAAGCGCAACAGGCGCTGGAACTGATGCAGCAGGATAAACATCTGGAAGCGCTGCCGCTGCTGAAAGAGGCCTGGCAGCTCAGCAACCAGTCAAGCGAAACTGGTTTTCTGCTGGCCGAAGCGTTAATTCATCTCAACCGCAGCGACGAAGCGGAAACGGTATTAAAAGCAGTGCCGTTGCAGGATCAGGATACCCGTTACCAGGGGCTGATGGCGCAGATCGATCTGTTGAAACAGGCGGCGGATACGCCGGAAATTCAGCAACTGCAGCAGCAGCTGGAAAGCGATCCGGGCAATGCCGAACTGGCCAGTCAGCTGGCTTTACAGCTGCATCAGGTGGGGCGCAACGAAGAGGCGCTGGAACTGCTGTATACCCATCTGAAAACCGATTTAAATGCGGCGGACGGCCAGGCGCGTAAAATGCTGCAGGAAATTCTGGCGGCGCTGGGCACCGGCGACGCATTAGCAGCTAAATACCGCCGCCTGTTATACTCCCTGCTCTACTAATCAGCAGCAGAACGGGCCGGGGAAGGGCCCGTTTTTCAACAGTCTGGAGGTTATATGTTCGCCGTTATCCCCGTGCTTATTGTTGTCGCATTAATTATTGTCTGGTCAGGGGTAAAGATCGTACCCCAGGGCTATCAGTGGACCGTTGAGCGCTTTGGACGCTATACCAAAACGCTGCAGCCCGGCCTTAATCTTGTCGTTCCCTTCATGGATCGCGTTGGTCGCAAAATCAATATGATGGAGCAGGTACTGGACGTACCTTCGCAGGAAGTTATTTCGAAAGATAACGCCAATGTCACTATCGATGCCGTCTGTTTTATTCAGGTGATCGATCCGGCGCGTGCCGCCTATGAAGTCAGTAATTTAGAGCTGGCGATCATTAATCTGACGATGACTAATATTCGTACCGTGCTTGGTTCTATGGAGCTGGATGAGATGCTGTCACAGCGCGACAGCATTAATACCCGTCTGCTGCATATCGTTGATGAAGCCACTAATCCCTGGGGCGTAAAGGTAACGCGTATTGAAATTCGCGATGTGCGCCCGCCGCAGGAGCTGATCGCCGCCATGAATGCCCAGATGAAAGCGGAACGCACCAAGCGCGCCGATATTCTGGCGGCGGAAGGTATCCGTCAGGCGGCCATTTTACGCGCCGAAGGTGAAAAGCAGTCTGAAATACTGAAGGCGGAAGGCGATCGTCAGGCGGCCTTTCTGCAGGCTGAAGCGCGCGAACGCGAGGCGGAAGCGGAAGCGCGCGCAACGCAGATGGTTTCGGAAGCGATTTCGGTAGGTAACGTGCAGGCGGTGAACTACTTTGTCGCCCAGAAATATACTGACGCCCTGCAGGCGATCGGCGCCGCCAATAACAGTAAAGTGGTGCTGATGCCGCTGGATGCCACCAGCATTATGGGTTCCATTGCCGGCATCAGCGAACTGCTGAATGAAACCAGGACAACACGGAGCGACAGTTAATGCTGGCCGCTTTGGTAAGCCATCCGCACTGGTTCTGGCTAACGCTGGGCGGCCTGCTGTTAATCGCTGAGATGCTGGGCACTAACGGTTACTTACTGTGGAGCGGCATCGCTGCGCTTAGCGTCGGGCTGTTATGCTGGACGCTTCCGCTTTCATGGGAAACGCAGGGTGTGCTCTTCGCCCTGTTGACCCTGATTGCCGTTTTCCTCTGGTATCGCTGGCTAACGAAACGTCAGCGCCGCCCGGACGCGTTACTGAATCAGCGTGCGCTACAGATGGTCGGCATGACGCTGACGCTCACCGAGGACCTGGTTAACGGACTGGGACACGTTCGTATTGGAGACGGCAGCTGGCGCGTACAGGCGCAGCAGGATCTGCCTGCCGGAACGCGTGTGGTAGTGGTAAGTATGGAAGGCGTTACGTTGCGTATTGCCCCGCAAATATCTGAGCATCCGGCACGCCAGCAGGGCGAACGCTAAGCGCTTTTTCGACGTTATATCAATTCTGTTCGCTGTGACAGCAGCCCGCCAGATTATTAATAATCGGACAATCTGCGCTCTCATCGCCAGGGCAGATTTCCGCCAGCGCCAGCAGCCGTTCGCGCATCAGGTTCAGCTCATTAATATGCGCTTCAATCTCCTTTACTTTTCGCAAGGTGCGGGCTTTGACATCGGCGCTGTGACGAGCGGGATTGTTAAACAGCTGTACCAGTTCCCGGCACTCATCCAGATTAAAGCCAACCTGACGCGCCTGGCGCAGCAGCGTTAGCTCTTCAAGGTGGCGAGCCGTATAGCTGCGGTAGCCGTTTTCACTGCGCAGCGGCGGCGTAACCAGTCCTTTTTCTTCGTAAAAGCGGATCGCCTTGCTGGTCAGGCCGGTTTTTTTTGCCACATCGCTGATATTCATGGTCTTCCCCTTAGGTTGATTATGGACAGCCTGACGCCGGCCGTTATCGGTATGCTTTTCCACCGACGCTTATAGCGCTCATCCTACAAAAAATCTACGCGTTCAAAAGCGTCACAACAGCGCTTTTACAAAAAGAGCCGCCGCCTGATATCCTGGCATGGCTTAACGTGCAGAGTGATATTGATCAAGTCAACGCAACAGCTAACAAATATAAAATGCCGCTCCTTGTAATTATGAATAAATCAGGAATGGTTATGTCAGAGATGGTTTTTTGTCGTGGCTGCGGTAAACAAATTCACAATAGCGCAAAAGCTTGTCCCGGCTGCGGCGCTACGCAATCTGCGGCCGGCCAGGGGAAAAGTCGTATCTCGGCGGCGCTTTTCGCCCTTTTCCTCGGCACTATTGGCGCGCACAAGTTTTATCTGGGTAAACCTGGTCAGGGCATCTTATACCTGCTCTTTTGCTGGACGTTTATACCTTCCCTCGTCGCTTTCGTTGAATTTATTATCTATCTCTGTACTACCGATGAAGATTTTGCCCGCAAGTATGACTAAGGCGAATAAATCAACGACTGCGTGACGCTAACCGGCGTAACCTTAACTGATAAGCGCAGCAGCCATCTGCGCTCTGTCCTTGCTGTAGCTGGCCTTCACGACGGCCACGGTTTTTCTCGCCGCCGCGCTATCAGACGCCCTTCTGTCCTGTCGGTTCGCCGCTCTTTTCCCCTGTGGATGAAGAAGGATAAAGCGCCGCCCTGCCTGCATCCTGAAAACTTCGCGGGAAAACTTGACCTTCCCCTTGAAGGAAGGTTTACCCTTAGATCTCATCAAAACAGTATTTTGCTCAGGCAGAAAGGAGATAGTTTATGCCACAAACCATCAATCTGGCGCTGGACGGCCTGTCATGCGGCCACTGCGTTAAGCGCGTCAAAGAGGCGCTGGAACAGCGCGCAGACGTTCAGCAGGCTGAAGTGACGTTAAACGAAGCGCAGGTAACGGGTGAAGCCAGCGCGGAAGATCTGATCGCCACCGTTGAGCAGGCCGGCTATACGGCCAGCCTCCAGCAAGGCTCGCGCCCAAAGCCTGAACCGCTGACAGCATCAGATGCCGCGCCGGAAGCGCTGACAGCGGATCGTTCACAGCTTCCGGCACAGGCTGATGCCGCAGCGGAAAACTATCAGCTGCTGATCGACGGCATGAGCTGCGCCAGCTGCGTCAGCCGGGTGGAAAAGGCGCTGGCGCAGGTTGAAGGCGTGCGACAGGCGCGCGTCAACCTTGCCGAGCGCAGCGCGCTGATTATCGGTTCTCCGCAGCCGGAGGCGCTGGTCGCCGCCGTGGTTAACGCCGGCTACGGCGCGGAAGTGATCGGCGACGAAAGCGAACGGCGCGAAAAACAGCAGCTCAGCGCGCAGCAGGCGATGCGCCGCTTTAGCTGGCAGTCCGCGCTGGCGCTGGCGCTGGGCGTACCGTTAATGATTTATGGCCTGTTCGGCGACAATATGATGCTGACCGCCAGCAACCGCAGCGGCTGGCTGGTGGTGGGCGTCCTGACGCTGCTGGTGATGATCGCGGCGGGCGGCCATTTCTATCGCAGCGCCTGGCGCAGCTTGCGCAACGGCTCCGCCACCATGGATACCCTGGTGGCGCTGGGCACGCTGGCGGCCTGGCTCTACTCCATCAGCGTCAACCTGTGGCCAGATTTCTTCCCGGCGGCGGCGCGCCATCTCTATTATGAAGCCAGCGCCATGATTATCGGCCTGATTAATCTGGGCCATGCGCTGGAGCAACGCGCGCGCCAGCGCTCTTCGCGCGCGCTGGAGCGCCTGCTGGATCTGACTCCGGCCACCGCTCGCGTGGTCACGCAACAGGGCGAGCGCAGCGTACCGCTCAGCGAGGTTCAGCTGGGCATGACCTTACGGCTGACGGCCGGCGATCGCGTCCCGGTAGATGGCACGGTGAGCGAGGGCGAAGCCTGGATTGATGAATCGATGCTCACCGGCGAACCGCTGCCGCAAAACCGATCGGCGGGCGAGGCGATCCATGCCGGTACGCTGGTGCAGGATGGCACGCTGCTGTTTCAGGCCAGCGCCATCGGCAAAAATACGACGCTGTCGCGCATTATCCAGCTGGTGCGTCAGGCGCAAAGCAGCAAGCCCGCCATTGGGCAGCTGGCCGATCGTATTTCCAGCATTTTTGTCCCTGCGGTAGTGCTGATCGCCCTGTTCAGCGCTGCCGTCTGGTATTTCTTCGGCCCGCAGCCCTCGCTGGTTTATATGCTGGTGATCGCGACGACGGTACTGATTATCGCCTGCCCCTGCGCGCTGGGGCTGGCCACCCCGATGTCGATTATCGCCGGCGTGGGACGCGCGGCGGAGTTCGGCGTGCTGGTGCGCGATGCGGACGCCCTGCAGCGCGCCAGCGAGCTGGATACGCTGGTTTTTGATAAAACCGGCACCCTGACCAAAGGCGCGCCGCAGGTAACGCAGATCGTCGCCTTTAACGATTTTAGCGAAGCGCAGGTGCTGCGCTGGGCGGCGGCGCTGGAGCAGGGATCGAATCATCCGCTGGCGAAAGCGATTCGCGATCGCGCCGGCGAGAACGCTAACTTACCGGCCAGCGATCGGTTACGTACCCTACGCGGGCTGGGGCTGAGCGCGATGCTGGAAGGCAGAACGATGCTGCTGGGCAACGCCGCTCTGCTGGCGCAACAGCAGACAGAGGCGCAGCAGGCGATGGCCCTTGCCAACGAACAGGCCGCCCAGGGCGCTACGCCGGTTTTTCTTGCCGTTGATGGCAAGCTGGCGGGGCTGCTGGCCATTCGCGATCCGCTGCGCGCGGAAAGCGTCGCGGCGCTACAGCGCCTGCACGGGCTGGGCTACCGCTTGATTATGCTGACCGGCGATAACGAAATCACCGCCCAGGCGATTGCTCGCGAAGCCGGGTTGGATCAAGTTATCGCCGGCGTGCTGCCGGACGGCAAGGCGCAGGCGATTGTGCGTCTGCAGCAGGCGGGGCATAAGGTCGCGATGATCGGCGACGGTATTAATGACGCGCCCGCGCTGGCTCAGGCCGACGTCGGAATCGCCATGGGCGGAGGCAGCGATGTGGCGATCGAAACCGCCGCCATGACCCTGATGCGTCACGATTTGCACAGCGTGGTCGATGCGTTAGCTATTGCTAAAGCCACGCTGCGTAATATGCGGCAGAATCTGCTGGGTGCATTTATTTATAACTCATTGGGTATTCCCATTGCGGCCGGCGTACTGTGGCCGCTGACGGGAATGCTGCTCAGCCCGGTGATTGCCGGAGCGGCGATGGCGCTCTCTTCCATAACCGTGGTCAGCAATGCGAATCGCCTGCTGCGTTACCAGCCGCCAAAAGCGTAACCTTCCGCGCTTTCGCCTGTTCATCTGTAAATGAAACCGCTAGCATGGGGCGTTTACGGGCGGAAACGGGTGAATAGATGGAGAACTGGCTGTATAACCTGAAGGCGCTGTTCCACCGGCTATTGCCAACGCACTACCGCTGGCCTGCTTCCGATATCTGGCTGCCGGGGCAGCGGCAGCTGCATCTGGTGGGCAGCATCCACATGGGAACGCGCAATATGATGCCGCTGCCGCCGGCGCTGCTGCAGAAGCTGGAAACGGCCGACGCCCTGATTGTCGAGGCGGATATTACCGGCAGCGCCTCGCCGTTTAGCTACAGCGAACCCCAGCCGCCGCTGACGGAAAGGCTTGATGCGGATACCCTGCAGCGTCTGAGCCGCCTGTGCGATGAGTTTCAACTTACGCTCGCCCAGCTCGATCCGCTGCCCGCCTGGCAAATCGCCCTGATGCTGCAGGCCCAGCAGGCGCAACGGCTGGGCCTGCGTCCCGATTACGGCGTTGATTATCAGCTGTTGCAGGCTGCGCACAGCCGCGGGCGGCGCGTTATTGAGCTTGAAGGCGCCGGAGAACAGCTCGACCTGTTGAAAATGCTGCCGGACAACGGCGGCTCGCTGCTGGCCGATACGCTGGAGCACTGGCACACCAACGCCCGCCTGTTGCAGACGATGATCGGCTGGTGGCTGGATAAACCGCCGCAGCAGCAGCATCCGGCGCTGCCAACCACCTTCTGCTCAGAACTGAACGATGTGCTAATGAACCAGCGCAACCAGCGCTGGGACAGCCAGCTGCGCGCCCTGCCGCCGGGCCGTTACGTAGTGGCGGTCGGCGCGCTGCATCTGTACGGCGAAAACAATCTACCTGCGCTGCTGAAACGTAAATAAAAAAAAGGCCAATATTGCTATCGGCCCGTCAAAGAGGAATTAGTTTTTATGATTTTGGTTATTCATCGGCAGATGAACTGCCAATGCGTGAGCAATTTTCTCTCAAAGTCTGGCGTTTCGCCAGCGCTATTTTTCACCAATTTGTAAGTTTACACTGTCAGGAACAAGCGATGACGCCCGCGATAAAACTGCTGGAAAAAAACAACATTCCTTTTACTCTCCACCCTTACGAACATGACAGCCATGAGACCAACTTCGGCGATGAGGTGGTGCGCAAACTCAATCTCAATCCGCAGCAGGTGTATAAAACCCTGCTGGTAGCGCTGAACGGCGATGAAAAACATCTTGCCGTCGCAGTGACGCCGGTAGCCAGCCAGCTGGATTTAAAAAAAGTGGCAAAGGCGCTGGGAGCGAAAAAAGCGGAGATGGCCGATCCGCAGCTGGCGCAGCGCGTAACCGGTTATCTGGTTGGCGGCATCAGCCCGCTGGGGCAAAAAAAGCGTCTGCCGACGGTGATCGATAACCAGGCAAACGCCTTTCCTACTATTTTTATCTCCGGCGGCAAGCGCGGTCTGGACATTGAGCTGGCCGCCAGCGATCTGGCCGCGCTGCTCAACGCCAGCCTGGCTGATATCGCCCGCTGCGATTAGGCGCGCTGGGCGCACAGCCGGTCAATCATCCAGCGCCCTGCCGGCCCCGGCGGGGTGCGCGTTGACCATACCGCATCCACCGCGATGTTCTGCGGCCAGCCCGCTACCGGCAGCGCCACCAGTACGCCATGTCCAAACTGCTCCACCAGCCAGCGCGGCAGAATCGACCAGCCGAACTCCAGCTCCGCCATTTCCAGCAGCAGTAGATAAGAAGGAGCGGTCCAGACCTGCCCGCGCGACATATTTTCCCTGCCCGCCCAGGTGTTGAGCTTTAGCTGACGCACCCGCTCCAGCTCCGCCTGGCTAACCGACGCCTGACGAGCCAGCGGATGACGGCGGTGAATAAAAATCGCCATCTGCGCCTGTACCTGTAAGCGTGAGGCGACGATCGGCACGGGTAGCCGTTGCTGCGCGCGGATTACGCCGAGGTGGCTGCGTCCGCTTTGCAGCAGCTCGATGACATCTTCGTCCTCAGCAAGCATACATTCCAGTTCAATATGGGGATAACGCGCCGCAAACTCTTTCAGCAGCTGTTCATGATGATCGGCCTGCCAGAAATCGGACACCGCCATGCTAAGGCGCGGCTCAACGTCTGTCGACAGCCGTACCGCCAGTTCATCCAGCCGCTGGCTGGCCGCGAGAATATCTTCGACCTGACGCAGCGCCCGTACGCCCGCCTCGGTTAAGAGCGGCGCGCGCCCCTCCCGATGAAACAGTTGAAACCCCAGGTCAGCTTCCAGATTGGCTACCGCCGCGCTGATGGTGGACTGGCTTTTTCCCAGCGCACGCGCCGCGGCGGAAAAAGAGCCGCTTTCTACCGTTTGCACGAACGCCTGCAATGATTCCGGTGAATAACGCATCTTTCTATCGCTTTTATCGATGGGTGGTGATTTCATTTTAACGGAAGAGATAAAGAAAATATGCCTTCTGTTAAATAAGGAGGGGTTATGCGTACCCGTTCGTTTAAAGAACGCCTGTTACATGCCGTTGGCTTTGAAGCGCTGGCTATTTTAACGGCGTCGCCCGTAGCGGCGTTAATCATGAATAAGCCGCTGTTTCAGATGGGCGCGGTGGCGCTAATGCTCTCAACGGTGGCGATGCTGTGGAATATCATCTATAACGCGCTGTTTGATCGCCTCTTCCCGCCGGGCAAGCCGCGACGGCTGGGATTACGTACGCTGCACGCGCTCGGTTTTGAAGGCGGTTTTATCATTATCGGCCTGCCGATTGCCGCCTTTATGTTAGATATCAGTCTGTTGCAGGCGTTTATGCTGGAAATCGGCTTCTTCATCTTTTTTCTGCCCTATACCATGCTTTATAACTGGTTATGGGATAAGCTGCGGGAAAAATGGCTGGGCCAGCGCGCCGGCGCGCCGGGCTGAAGCTGAACGCCAGCCCTCGCCGCCCGGCACGGCGAGGGATTCAGGGCTTACTCTTCGCCGGTCAGCCAGGCCAGGATCATCTGCGGATAGCTGCGCCGGCGTTTTTCCTGCTGTTGCTGGCGCTCCTGCTTCTGTTGCGCGCTAAGATAAACGATCTCCCCGCGCGGCATATAATCTGCCGCCTTCAGCGGCGAATGCTGCTCAATATATTGCTTCAGCACTTCCGCATCGACAAAGCCGGTATTAACAAAGCCCGGCAGCTTATCGATAGCCGGATAGCCATCACCGCCGCTGGCGTTAAAGCTCAACGTCGCCATACGATACACTTTATCTGCCTGCAGCGGTTCGCCGTTGATTTTTATTTCACTGACGCCTGCGCCATCCGCCACCAGGCTGACGTTGGCAAACTGCGCGTAAGCGCCGGAATCAACCTGTTTGTTCGCCACCACGGCGAGATATTTTTCCACCTCGCTGCCCTTCATCTCTACATGGCACAGCGTATTACCGAACGGCTGCACCTTCAGCACATCTTTATAGCTAATCGGCCCGGCGGCGATAGAATCACGCACGCCGCCGCCGCTCATCACGGCAAAATCAGCCTTTGTCCGCTCAATCTGCGCCATCAGCATCAGCCGCGCCAGGTTGGTCTGGACAAAGCGCACCTTGTGACGATCGCCTTCCAGCCGCTCATCAACGCTGCCCACCTGCACATTCAGCTGCGCCTCGCCTTTTTTCTGGAAAGGCATCAGCAGCTTCAGCATCGCGCTGTTAGGCGCAATTTCAGGCTGATAATTAATCCACTCTTCTTTACCTTCGCTGTTTTTAACCTTGTGCTTCAGATTAACCGGTATCAGCTGATAATTTTCCAGCGTCAGCACGCCGTCTCTGAAGGTGAAATCGGCGCGGCCCACATATTTGCCCCACTCATGCGCCTGCACGATCCAGGTTCCATTTTGGCGATCGGGCCTGCAGGGCGATCCCGGCACATAATCCACCTGTTTCTGATTATCCTGCGCCATGCATACCGCATCCTGTGAATGGCCGCCGACGATCAGATCGAGATAGCCCATCGGCAGCGCACGCGCCATTTCCACATCGCCGGGCGCGTTAGAGCCATGTTTGCCGTCATCGTAATGCCCCATATGGGTAGCGGCGATAATGACATCCGGCTTTTCCGTCGCGCGTAGCGCTTCCACCACGCTTTTCGCCTCGTCCGCAGGCGGACGAAATTCAATGTCGGTCAGGTATTCCGGATTGCCGATTTTCGCCGTGTCATCGGTGGTCAGACCGATCACCGCAATTTTCAGACCCATGCGGTTAAACAGCGCATAAGGCTGGAAAAGACGCTGTCCGCTGCTTTTTTGATAGATATTGGCTGAAAGTAACGGAAACTTCGCCCATTTTTGCTGCTGACGCAGCACGGAAAGCGGGTTATCAAACTCATGATTGCCGATCGCCATCGCATCGTAACCTACGAGGTTCATGCCGCGAAAGTCTGGTTCCGCATCCTGTAGGTCCGATTCAGGGACGCCGGTATTAATATCACCGCCGGAAAGGATTAACACCGCGCCGCCATGCGCCTGCACATCATAGCGGATGGTATCCACCAGCGTTTTTTGCGCCGCCAGACCATACTCGCCCTGCTCATTCTGCCAGAAGCGCCCGTGATGATCGTTAGTGTGCAATACGGTAAATTTATAGACGCGCCCCTTTTCCCAGGCCAGCGTCGGCGCAGAACACAAAGACAGGGAGAGGATCCCGCCCATAATTAAGGTATTGATAAAGCGCAACGTTGTTCTCCTTGTCGACTCGCTTTGAGGCGCGTTATGCCGCCGTAGCGGGGAAGCGGCGCCCTGCTGATAAAATTGTCCGCCATCGCGTAAAAAAGCGGTCCTGTTAGCGCTAGTTATGCCTGAAGCGGAACGCTGCCGCAATCTTCTGCGCCGCAAGTAGGAAAAGTTTTTCCATTGCGGCAAAGATAGCTGCAAAACGGCGGGCATTTCGCTTTTTTGCTACGCTTGCCTTCCTTTTAAGGTCCTTAACCGCTCAGGCAGCCATGTTTATCCTGCTATTTTTGTAAAAAAAAGAAACCTGTCGGCAGTAAATATCAAGGGCACAGGGTCATAAGTAAAAAAAATGGCTGTCAGATTCAATTTTTTAGATTTACCGCACTTTTTTCAATTTTTCTCCGTTGATAGTCACGCAAACGTCCCCATTTTGCTTTACACTGTTTACAACCGGACACAGTTGCACACAGAAGGAGACAGCATGCACCACACCACCCCGCTGATTACCACCATTGTCGGAGGCCTTGTTCTCGCCTTCCTTTTGGGAATGCTCGCCAACCGCCTGCGAATTTCCCCGCTGGTGGGCTATTTACTGGCGGGCGTGCTGGCGGGTCCCTTTACGCCCGGTTTTGTCGCCGATACCAAGCTGGCGCCGGAACTGGCGGAGCTGGGCGTGATTCTGCTGATGTTCGGCGTCGGTCTGCATTTCTCGCTGAAAGATTTAATGGCGGTAAAAGCGATCGCCATTCCTGGCGCCATTGCGCAAATTACCGTGGCGACACTGTTAGGTATGGGTCTAAGCCTGGCGCTGGGCTGGGGCTGGATGAGCGGTCTGGTGTTCGGCCTCTGTCTTTCCACCGCCAGTACCGTGGTGCTGCTGCGCGCGCTGGAAGAGCGACAGCTGATTGATACCCAGCGCGGGCAAATCGCTATCGGCTGGCTGATTGTTGAAGACCTGGTGATGGTGTTGACGCTGGTGCTGCTGCCCGCCATCGCCGGGATGCTGGAAAAAGGCAACGCCAGCCTGACGCTGCTGGCGTGGGATCTGCTGCTGACTATCGGCAAAGTCGCCGCCTTTATGGTACTGATGATGGTGGTAGGCCGCCGCGTGGTGCCATGGATTCTGGCGCGCAGCGCCGCGACCGGTTCACGTGAACTCTTTACGCTATCGGTGCTGGCGCTGGCGCTCGGCATCGCCTTCGGCGCCGTTGAGTTTTTTGATGTCTCCTTTGCGCTGGGCGCCTTTTTCGCCGGTATGGTGCTGAACGAATCGGAACTGAGCCATCGCGCCGCCCATGACACCCTGCCGCTGCGCGATGCGTTTGCCGTACTGTTTTTTGTGTCGGTCGGGATGCTGTTCGATCCGATGATTATGGTGCAGCAGCCGCTGGCGGTACTGGGCGTGTTGACGATTATCGTGCTGGGCAAATCGCTGGCGGCATGGCTGCTGGTAAGCCTGCTCGGTCATTCGCGCCGCACCGCGCTGACGATTTCCGTCAGCCTGGCGCAAATCGGCGAGTTCGCCTTTATTCTTGCCGGCCTCGGCATCGCGCTTAATCTGCTCAGTGATGAGGGGCGTAATCTGGTGCTGGCGGGCGCTATCCTGTCAATTATGCTCAACCCGATTCTGTTTACCCTGCTGGAGCGCTACCTGGAGAAGAACGAAAACTTCGAAGAGCAGAGCCTGGAAGAGGCGACGGAAGAAGAGAAGCAGATCCCGGTTAATATCTGCAATCATGCGGTGATCGTCGGCTACGGCCGCGTAGGCAGCCTGGTGAGCAAGCTGCTGATGGAGGCGGAAGTGCCGATCGTGGTGGTGGAAAACGCGCGTAATCGCGTTGAGACGTTACGCGAACAGGGCATCCGCGCGGTGCTGGGCAACGCGGCGCGCGTTGAAACCATGGAGCTGGCGCGTCTGGACTGCGCCCGCTGGCTGCTGATGAGTATTCCTAACGGCTACGAGGCCGGTGAAATTATCGCGGCGGCGCGCGAAAAACATCCTCATCTGGAAATTATCGCCCGCGCTCACTACGACGACGAGGTGCACTATATCCTTGAGCGCGGCGCTGATAACGTGATTATGGGCGAGCGCGAGATCGCCAACAGTATGCTGGCGACGCTGAAAGCGGGGCTGGAAGCGCAGCCTGTTATCCAGCGGCCGCAGCACCAGCATGGATAACGGCGCGGCCTCCGCCGCGCCTGGGGCTTAGCGTTCCCAGTAGGCCTCTTCGAGGCTGTCTTCCCGCTCCGGCAGGCCGCGCGTCAGGCGCGGCGAATGCTGATTCAGCACCTGATAGCTGACGCGGTTGGCATATTTGCACACCTGCGCCAGCGAAGAGTAGGTCAGGTAGCTGCGCTGATGCTTGCTGGAGTTGGGCACCTTATTACGGTGATAGCTGTTGGCGGTAATATCGTGCAGCAGCGCCGCCAGCGCGCCATCCCCTGCCCCGTTAGTGTTCATGATCTTCTCCGGCCCGCCCATATAAGGGGCGATATGCGAATAGATGCGGCGCGGCTGCTGACAATCCTGATGGCGCATGGCGCGGCTGAACTCATACTGATTAAATTCCGCAATGGCGCCGGGCAGCAGCGGGTGATTGGTCTGGCGCTTCGCGCTCTCTTCGGTATAGCCCGCCATGTACAGACCGTTAGGCCCGGCGGTGCAGAGCACCAGATCGACCCATTCCAGCGCTTTATCCGCCGCCTGTAGCGGATCGGCATAGCCGGTCAGCTCGAACCCTTCCTCTTCGTTCATCGCCAGGATGGAAACATGCTCGCGCAGGAAATCGCGCCAGAACTGCGGATTTTCTGCGATCACATGTTTGGTGCCCAGCGTCAATACTACCGGTACGTTGTACTGTTTCGCCCAGGCAACCGCCTGCATGGTCGCCTCCGGCATCGGCTCGCCGGGCTTGCAGCGTACCAGATAGGAGGTCAGCACCAGCGCCGAGGCGCCGGCAATTACCGCTTCCGGGATGCTTTCCGGGCGCAGCTGGTTCATCATGCCGGGACTGATGGCGAAGGTGCGCTCGCCGTTATCGCCAATCAGCGTAAAACAGCGGCCGATGGCGCCGTCAACGCCCTGCAGATAGTTAAGATCGGTGCGGCTGGAGGTATTACAGAGATAACGGTAGGCGTAACCGCCGATCTGCACGTTATTACACATCACGCCGAGCAGCACGGAGCGATCGTCCGCCAGCACCGAATAGTTGTGCATGGTATTGCCGATGGTGCCGCCGGCAAACTGGTGGGTGATCAGATTCTCACGCATCAGCTCGGCATAGAGCGCATCGGCAACGTCATCTTCAATCACCAGCGAGTGGCCAACGCTGAGCCCATAGCGCGCCACAAAGGCGTTGTCGACCCTGGCCTCAATATCGACCAGCGTTTGATCGATGCCGACTACCCAGCTGGTGCCGGTTTCACTTTCGGGCTGGACGGGCTGCAGAAGCGGATCGCGGGCGCTGACGGGAAAATAGTGTTTGGATTTGCGTTGGCCGGGAAATTTCATGATTGTTGGCTTCAGAATGAAACAGGCGGAGAATGATAGCACACTCCCCGCCGTTACTCAGCGGTGAGCGTTCACCAGCGCCAGCATCATAGCGATGTGTTCAGCATCGTCATTCAACGCCGGAATATACTCAAACTTTTCGCCGCCGGCGTGCAGGAAGAACTCCCGGTTCTGCTCGCTAATCTCCTCCAGCGTCTCCAGGCAGTCGGCGGAAAAGCCTGGGCTCATAATTTGAATATGGCGCACCCCTTGCGCCGGCAGGCCGCGCAGAGTCTCATCGGTGTAGGGCGTTAGCCATGGCTCGCGGCCAAAGCGCGACTGAAAGGTCATCATTACTTTATTCTCACTCAGACCAAGCGCGCGCGTCAGCGCAGCGGTGGTATCGCGGCAGCGCTGCGGATAGTCATCGCCTTCATTGGCGAAGCGCTGCGGAATGCCGTGGAAAGAGAGCACCAGCAGATCCGGCTGGCCATGCTGCGCGAATGAGCGCTCCACCGAAGCCTTCAGCGCGGCGATATAGGCCGGATGTTCGGCATAGTCGCGGATAAAATGAACGTCGGGCATCGAACGATAGCCGGCAAACACCGCGCTTAGCCCATCCCAGACCGCGGCGACGGTGGAACAGGAAAACTGCGGATAGAGCGGCAGTACGATCAGCCGGGTCACCCCCTGCGCCATCAGGCTATCCAGCGCGCTTTTCAGGCTGGGCGTGCCGTAGCTCATGCCCAGCTCCACCGGGATATCAAGCTGCGCGGCCAGCGCGTTACGCTGGCGTTTGCTGTAAACCAGCAGCGGCGATCCTTCCGCCATCCAGACCGAAGCGTAAAGTTTCGCCACGCGCGGTGAGCGGATCGGCAGAATAATGCCGTTGAGGATCGGCCACCACAGCCAGCGCGGCGTATCGACCACGCGCCTGTCGCTAAGGAACTGTTTCAGATAGCGTTTCACCGCCGGCGCGGTTGGCGCATCTGGCGTCCCCAGATTCACCAGCAGGACGCCGGGTTTATCTTGCCTCATGGTATGGCCCTGTTTTAATTAGATTAACTGCTTTCTCACCGCTATTTTATCCTGTCCGGCGCGGATTGGCTCATCGGTAGCACCGCTGCCAGCAAGAGAGGAAAGCGCTTAGCGGCAAAGTATAGAGGAAAGCGGAGCAAGAGGAAGACGGCGCGCCGATGCGGCGGAAGAAATAAAAAAGCCAGGAATATCGATACGATACGCCTGGCCATTAGCTGGGGCAGCTATTAACCGAGGATGGTTGCCAGCTCAGCGCTGACTTCGGTCACTTTACGCGTGCCGTCAATTTTGTGGTACTGCGTATTGCCAGCCTGCGCTTCCTGCTGGTAGTAGGCCACCAGCGGCTCGGTCATTTCATGGTACTCGACCAGGCGCTTACGCACGGTCTCTTCCTGATCGTCTTTACGCGTGGTCAGCTCTTCGCCGGTCACGTCATCTTTGCCTTCCACCTGCGGCGGATTGAATTTAACGTGATAAACGCGGCCAGAAGGCGCATGAACGCGGCGGCCGACGATACGCTCGACGATCAGCTCGTCAGGCACGTCGAACTCCAGAACGCAGTCGATTTTGATGCCGGCTTCTTTCATCGCATCCGCCTGTGGGATGGTACGCGGAAAGCCATCGAGCAGGAAACCGTTACGGCAGTCGTCCTGCGCAATACGCTCTTTTACCAGCGCGATAACCAGCTCATCGGTCACCAGTTTGCCTTCATCCATAATGGCTTTCGCCTGCTTGCCCAGCTCCGTGCCGGCTTTTACCGCCGCACGCAACATATCGCCCGTGGAGATTTGCGGAATGCCGTACTTCTCCATAATGAACTGAGCCTGAGTGCCCTTACCTGCGCCCGGAGCGCCGAGCAGAATAATACGCATTGCGTAAATCCCCTTGAGAATTGCTTTGATCTAACAGAAGGCCAAGAACATACCACTAAGGCCCCGCTACCACAAGAAAACCGGCCCGGAAGCCGTTCCGACCTGTAAAAAGTTACCAGCGGTTATCATCAACCGCTTTATCAGCAAATACCAGCGCGATACAGACCATACGCCGCATTTTTCAGACAATCCGTAAATGCAAAAGGCCGGCGCGATGGCCGGCCTGAGTAAGGCATTTGCGTTACGCCAGCAGCAGCTGGTTCATGCGGCGGATAAACTGGTTCGGATCTTCCAGCGTGCCGCGCTCGGCGAACAGCGCCTGATCGAGCAGCAGTTCGACCCATTCGGCAAAGCGCGCTTCATCTTCGGTATCAGCGGTGCGTTTCACCAGCGCATGATCCGGGTTCAGCTCAAAGATATATTTGACCTCCGGCACGTCCTGGCCGGCCGCAGCGAACAGCTTAGCCATCTGGGTGCTGATTTCATTGGCGTCAGTGGTAACAATTGCTGGCGTATCGGTAAGACGATGCGTCAGGCGCACCTCTTTCACCCGCTCGCCCAGCAACGTTTTCACGCGCTCAACAAACGGCTCCAGCGCTTTTTCCGCTTCTTTCTGCGCCTCGTTCTCTTCATCCGCCAGCTTATCCAGCGTTTCATCCGCTTTGCTGACCGACTGGAAGGTTTTGCCATCGAACTCGGTGAGATAGCTCATCATCCACTCGTCGATGCGATCGGAGAGCAGCAGCACCTCAATGCCTTTCTTACGGAACAGCTCCAGGTGCGGGCTGCTTTTCGCGGCGGCATAGCTGTCGGCGGTGATGTAGTAAATTTTTTCCTGACCTTCCACCATACGGCTGACGTAATCTTCCAGCGCAACGGTCTGCGCCGAACCTTCGCTGCTGGTAGAGGCAAAGCGCAGCAGCTTAGCGATCGCCTGCTGATTGGCGTGATCTTCCGCCGGGCCTTCTTTCAGCACCAGACCAAATTCGCGCCAGAACTGCTGGTATTTCTCCGCGTCATCTTTCGCCAGCTTATCGAGCATTTGCAGGACGCGTTTGGTCAGCGCGCTGCGCAGGTTCTGCGTAATGCGGTTGTCCTGCAGGATTTCACGCGACACGTTGAGCGGCAGATCGTTGGAGTCAATCAGGCCGCGCACGAAGCGCAGGTAGTTCGGCATAAACTGTTCGGCATCGTCCATAATAAAGACGCGCTGCACGTAGAGCTTCAGGCCGTGCTTATGATCGCGGTTCCACATATCCCAGGGCGCGCGCGCCGGAATATAGAGCAGGCTGGTGTACTCCTGCTTGCCTTCAACGCGGTTGTGGCTCCAGATCAGCGGATCGCTAAAGTCATGGGCGATATGCTTGTAAAACTCGTTGTACTCTTCGTCGCTGACTTCTGATTTGTTGCGGGTCCAGAGCGCCTGCGCCTTGTTAATTTTTTCCCAGCTGGTGGTATCGCTCTCTTCATCTTTGCTTTCGATCTCTACCGGCAGCGCGATGTGATCGGAATATTTGCTGATGATATTGCGCACGCGCCAGCTGTCGAGGAATTCATCTTCGCCTTCGCGCAGGTGCAGGGTAATTTCAGTGCCGCGATCGGCTTTGGTCAGATCGTCAATGGTATATTCGCCTTCGCCGGCGGATTCCCAGAATACGCCCTCTTCCGGCGCCGCGCCTGCTGCACGGGTGCGTACGGTAACCTTATCGGCAACGATAAACGCTGAGTAGAAGCCAACGCCGAACTGACCGATTAGCTGACTGTCTTTCGCCTGATCGGAGCCGAGCGATTCGAGGAAGGCTTTGGTGCCTGATTTCGCAATGGTGCCGAGGTTTTCAATTACCTCATCGCGACGCATACCGATGCCGTTATCGCTCAGCGTCAGCGTACGGTTCTCCTTATCGACAGAAACCCTGACGCGCAGCTCGCCGTCGCCTTCATACAGATCGGGCGTTGACAGCGCGCGGAAACGCAGCTTATCCGCCGCATCGGAGGCGTTGGAAATCAGCTCGCGCAGGAAGATCTCTTTATTCGAATAGAGGGAATGGATCATCAGGTGCAGAAGTTGTTTTACCTCTGACTGGAAACCACGCGTCTCTTGTCCTTTCATGGTTTGGCTACCTCAACTGAAACAGGTTTATCGAACGTTGAGGAAGAGATGGGGATGGGAAAAGCTTTTTCAAGCTGGCACAAGCGAATGTGCCAGCAAGTGATTAATATTTAATCTTGTGCCGTCCGGCCAGCGAGTGAGACAGCGTGGTGCCGTCTACCATTTCCAGCTCGCCGCCAACCGGCACGCCGTGTGCGATGCGGCTGGCTTCAACGCCGGACTGCGCGCACAGCCCGGCGATATAGTTGGCGGTCGCTTCGCCTTCTACCGTGGGGTTGGTGGCGAGGATCACTTCCTGAATGGTTTCCTGCTCCAGCCGCTGTTCAAGACGATCCAGCCCGATATCCTGCGGACCGATGCCGTCCAGCGGGGAGAGGTGCCCCATCAGCACAAAATAGCGCCCGGCGAACTGTCCGGTTTGTTCAATGGCGTGAATATCGGCCGGGCTCTCCACCACGCAGATTTGCCCGTTCTGCCGGCGACGCGGATTCGCGCAGATGGTGCAGATCTCCTGCTCGGTAAAGGTGCGGCAGTCGGCGCAGTGGCCAATTTCCGACATGGCGCGCGTCAGCGCCTGAGCCAGGCGCATGCCTCCGCTGCGATCGCGCTGCAATAGCTGGAACGCCATACGCTGCGCCGATTTCGGGCCTACGCCCGGCAGGCAGCGCAGCGCTTCCATTAACGACTCCAGCAAAGGACTGGTTTGCATCAGAACGGCATCTTAAAGCCCGGCGGCAGCTGCATGCCGGCGGAGACGGAAGCCATTTTTTCCTGCTGCGCTTCGGCGATACGGCGCGCCGCATCGTTAAACGCCGCCGCAACCAGATCTTCCAGCATCTCTTTGTCATCTTCCAGCAGGCTTGGGTCTACTTCTACGCGACGGCAGTTGTGCGCGCCGTTGATGGTGACTTTCACCAGGCCCGCGCCAGATTCGCCGGTAACTTCCATTTCAGCGATCTCTTGCTGTACCTGCTGCATTTTGTCCTGCATCTGCTGGGCCTGTTTCATCAGGTTACCCAAACCGCCTTTACCAAACATAATTTTCTCTCTTTGCTCAGGCCGCGTAAGCGTTTAACCGTTATGCGGCGATTCAAACGGGGCGGATACTTTCCTCATCCAGATCGGCATCAAAAAAGCGACACAGAGTCTGAATATGGCTATCCGCAATGATGGACTGACGCGCCTGCGCCAGTTTTTCTTCATAAATCTTCTGACGCCATTCCAGCGGCGTCAACACCGCGGGATTATCATCTTCAATGATAGAGAGTTCAACCGGCTTCCCGCCAGCCTCGCTTAACGCTGCGGTTAATACCTGCTGCGCCGAGGCGGAGTTCAGGTGGCGCTGGCTGCTGCGCAGATGCAGCACGATACCCTGCGGCGTTTGCTCTTTCCAGGCGTTGAGCGCCAGCTGCTGCACCAGCTTCGGCAGCGTCAGGGCGGCGATCTCTGCCGCCCAGGCGTCGCGCTGCAGCGACTCTTCAGCCAGCCGCGCCGCCAGTTCCGGCGTTTTCTCATGCTCCAGCGCCGAACGCAGCGCTTTCGGCGTGGCGACAGGTCGCGCCTCGCTTTCCACTACCTTATTTTGCGCTTTCCAGCGATAGGCCTCTTTTTTTGACGGCGCGGCTTTTTCCGCCGCCGGTTTTTTACTGGCGCGCTCGGTAACCTGAGCGAGCCGTTCCAGCGCCGAGCCAGCCGGCCGCGCGCTTAGCGCCGCCGGCTCACTCTTTTTTGTTTTATTCGCTCCCTGCTGACGCAGCAGCTGGGTACGCGCCTGTAACAGCTGGCTGGTTGCGTCCGGCAGCGCGACTTCCGGCGCAGCGGCAGGAGCAGCAGCCGTGGCGGCCGCAGCCGTGCCAGCGGCGGGCGCAGTCGTGGCAGTGGACGCAGCCGTGGCGGCGGGCGCAGCACGCGGCGCTTCCGCCGCTGAAAATGCCGCGGCGGCGGAAGGCGGCGCCTGAACGTTCGGCTGCGGCGTCATTATCGGCCGGGTAACCGGCTCGGCGATCTCTACCTGCGGATGAAACGCCAGCGCGCGCAGCAGCGTCATCTCGACGCCCATGCGGCGATCCGGCGCCAGCGGCAGCTCTTTGCGCCCCATCAGGATGGTTTGATAATAGAGTTGAACATCCGCCGGCGGAACAAGGCGCGCCAGTTCGCGCAGCCGCTGCCCGACGCCGGCGTATTCATCGCCGAGCGCGGAAGGCAACAGCTGAATCATCGCAACGCGGTGCAGCAAGCGCAACATTTCCACCAGCAGCGCTTCCCACTCCACGCCGCGGCTTGCCGCCTGCTGCAGCAGCGTCATGGTTTGCTGGCCGTCGGCGGCGGCCAGCGCCTCGATTAACGCCAGCGGCTGATCGTCATCCAGCGTGCCCAGCATCGCGGCGACGCTGGCGGTAGTCACCTGCCCCTCACCGCTGGCAATCGCCTGATCGGCGAGGCTCAGCGCATCGCGCATGCTGCCATCCGCCGCGCGCGCCAGCAGCTGCAGCGCGCGCGGCTCGGCAGCGATATCTTCCTGCTGCAGCACATACTCCAGCTGCTGGCGGATCTGATCGACCTCCAGCGCTTTCAGGTGGAACTGCAGGCAGCGCGAGAGAATGGTAACCGGCAGCTTTTGCGGATCGGTGGTCGCCAGCAGAAATTTAACGTGCGCCGGCGGCTCTTCCAGCGTTTTCAACAGGGCGTTGAAACTGTGACGCGACAGCATATGCACTTCGTCTATCAGATAGACTTTAAAACGTCCGCGCGCGGGCGCGTACTGCACGTTATCCAGCAGATCGCGCGTATCTTCAACTTTGGTGCGCGAGGCGGCGTCAATCTCGATCAGATCGACAAAGCGCCCCTGTTCGATTTCGCGGCAGTTATCGCAGACGCCGCACGGCGTGGCGGTGATGCCGGTTTCGCAATTGAGCCCTTTAGCCAACAGGCGCGCAATGGTGGTCTTTCCGACGCCGCGGGTGCCGGAAAAAAGGTAAGCGTGGTGGATTCGTCCCAGCGACAGGCCGTTAGCCAGCGCAGTCAGTACATGCTCCTGACCAACGACATCGGAAAACGCTTGTGGACGCCACTTGCGGGCAAGGACCTGATAACTCATTCGTTCACGAGATGTGTTGTAAACCAGTGGAACATGCTAACACAGCCCCGCCGCTACGGCGAGGCTGAAGGCGGGAAACTCAGTGGCCCGGGAAAGAGACCAGGCTGTAGCATTCGATGCCCAGCGCGTTGAGGCGGGCTTCGCCATTTAAATCAAACAGATTAATAACGAATGCCGCGTCTTTAACTTCGCCGCCGGCGCGACGGATCAGTTTTACCGTGGCTTCGATGGTGCCGCCGGTCGCCAGCAGATCGTCGACCACCAGCACGACATCGCCTGGCTTAATCGCATCGCGATGCAGCTCCAGCTGGTCGCTGCCATATTCCAGATCGTAGCTTTCGCTCCAGGTGGCACGCGGCAGCTTGCCCGGCTTACGTACCGGTACAAAGCCGACGCCAAGCCCCAGCGCGACCGGCGCGCCAAACAAAAAGCCGCGCGCCTCGGTGCCGACGACTTTCGTGATGCCCCGATCGCGGAAGCGCGCAACAAACAGGTCGATGGTGGTAGCGAAAGCGCGCGGATCTTCCAGCAGGCTGGTGACATCACGAAACAGGATACCCGGCTTCGGATAGTCCGGAACGCTTTTAATACTGTCTTTCAGAAATTCAAGCTGCTGTGCAGTCGCGGTCATAATATGATGCCTGGTAAATACTAAACTGACTCGCGCAGCTTCGCCTTACGCTGAACGGCTGCGCCGCAGACGGAAAAGAGTGATAGCGGGGAAACCGCGCACGAAAACGAACAAATCTAAGCAAACCACAGGATAAATGCAACACCGTTCGCCGCTCTGCGCGCTCAGGCGGACAAAAATCGTTACGTCCGGCGGACAAACTTAGTCACCGTCCACGCTTTCTTTCCGCTTTTCGCCGGCGACGACCGGCATGCGCCACATCATTAACAGCAGCGCGCCCAGCATAACAAGCAGCATAATCCGCAGCCAGAGCAGCTTTACCAGCCAGATCGACAGCGTAAAGGTGCCAATCATCAGCAGCATGGCGCGCCCTTTTACTCCCGGCGGCAAGGCGCGATGCCGCTGCCAGTGGCGCAGATAGCCGCCGAACCAGGAACGCCAGAGCAGCCAGTGATGAAAGCGCGGCGATGAGCGGGCAAAACACCAGGCGGCTAATAAAATAAAGGGCGTAGTGGGCAGCAGCGGCAAGACTACGCCCAGCGATCCCAATAAAATAGCCAACCAGCCGAGAGTTAATAATATAATGCGCCGCATGAAATATCCTGCCGAAGAGCCGTCCGGATCACTTTATCACAGCTGACGGGCTGTGCTGCAGCCGGTAGCGGGCTATTTTATCAACAGAACCTTTACCTGAAAGCAACCTGTTTGAGGATCTAGCGATGGGTTTAATATCCTGGCTAATCACTGGCGTACTGGTGGGCCTGGCGGCGGGCAAATGGCCGGGCGGGCGCGGCAGCTGGCTGCCGGTGCTGATTCTGGCTATGATTGGCGCGCTGGTGGGCGGCTATATTAGCGTCTATTTTAACTGGGGTACGCTGGCCAGCCTGCATTTACGCGCGTTGCTGCTGGCGCTGGCGGGCGCGCTGCTGCTGGTTGCGGTAGCGCGCATAATACGACGTTAAGGAGCAGACCTATGTCGCTGGAAAGCGCATCTGATGAGATCAAACTGGCCGTCGATTTAATTATGCTGCTGGAGCAGAGCGATGTCGCGCCTGAAACCGTCCTGGCGGCGCTGGAGATCGTGCGCCGCGACTACGAGAACAAGCAGCGGCTGCGCGCCGCTAGCTAGTGGCCTCCGTCAGCAGGCTGGGGCTGTTTTTCAGCATTTCTATCAGCGCATCTACCAGTACCGGCGCATCCTGTTCAATATCAAAACTTTCCGGCATAAACAGCCAGTTTTCCATAATGCCGGTAATATAGCCGCGCATGATGATCGCCGCACGGCGCATATTTAACCTGGCGGGTAATTGGCCCGCCTTAATACAGGCTGCCAGCACTTCTTCTATTTTCTCGTAACATTCAAGGTACAGGTTCTGCTGCACAATCTGCAGCGGCAGCATTTCACCGACAAATTCGCACTTATGAAAAATAATTTCCAGCAGGGAGCGACGCCGCCGATCGCGCGCGGTAGCGGAAAAAACATAGCAAAGCACCGCACGCATGACGGAAAGTGGATCGTCAGGATATTTTGACTGATACTCTTGCTCAACGTCTTCCAGCCCGGACTCAGACTGCGCCCAGATCTCATTAAGCAGATCGGTCTTGTTTTTAAAGTGCCAATAGATAGCGCCGCGCGTTACGCCGGCCTCCCTGGCGATATCAGCCAGAGACGTTGCCGAAACGCCGAATTCAGAGAAACGCGCAATGGCGGCATCAAGAATTTGATTCCGTGTTTCAAGAGCTTGCTGTTTGGTTTTTCGTGCCATAGTAACGCTTTTACCAAGCGGCGGATTTACATACATTTGCGAATGTATGTACCATAGCATGACCACAATATAAACGCAGCAATGGCTCAACGGTTTGTGATCCATTGGCCAATCGATATCGAACAATCGAGGTTGATTTATGAAAAATAACAGAGGGTTAACGCCTCTGGCTGCCGTCCTGATGCTTTCAGGCAGCTTTGTGCTAACAGGATGTGATGATAAATCCCAGCAGGGTGGTCAACAGCAACAGGCGCCTGAAGTTGGCGTGGTCACGCTAAAAAGCGAACCGTTGAAAATTACCACCGAGCTGCCGGGGCGTACTTCAGCCTACCGCGTAGCGGAGGTGCGGCCGCAGGTTTCCGGCATTATTCTGAAACGCAACTTTGTTGAAGGCAGCGATATTAAAGCGGGCGAATCGCTCTATCAGATCGATCCGGCGCCCTATCAGGCAACCTACAACAGCGCCAAAGGCGATTTAGCGCAGGCGCAGGCCAACGCGCGCATTGCCGCCCTGACGGTTAAACGCTATCAGCCGCTGCTGGGCACGAAATATATCAGCCAGCAGGACTACGATCAGGCAGTAGCCACGCAAAGCCAGACGGCGGCGGCGGTAGAAGTAGCGAAAGCCAATGTAGAAACCGCACGCATCAACCTCGCCTATACCAAAGTGACGTCGCCTATCAGCGGACGTATCGGTAAATCCGCGGTAACCGAAGGCGCGCTGGTGCAAACCGGCCAAACCACGGCGATGGCGACCGTACAGCAGCTCGATCCGATGTATGTGGACGTCACGCAGTCCAGCGACGAGTACCTGCGCCTGCGACAGGAACTGGAGTCTGGTCAAATCAAACAGAACGACGGCAAAGCTAACGTTACCCTGCTGATGCCGGACGGCAGCCCATATCAGCAGCCGGGTACGCTGGAATTTTCCGACGTTACCGTTGACGAGACGACCGGCTCTATCACGCTGAGAGCGGTTTTCCCCAACCCGGACCATCGCCTGCTGCCAGGCATGTTCGTTCGCGCGCGTCTGGAAGAAGGCATCAACCCGAATGCGATTCTGGTGCCGCAGCAGGCGGTAACCCGTACGCCTACCGGCCAGGCGACGGTAATGGTAGTCGGTCAGGATAACAAAGTTGCCGTACGCAATGTGACCGCGAAACAGGCAATTGGCGATAAGTGGCTGATTACGCAGGGCGTGCAGGCTGGCGATCGCGTGATCTCTGTCGGTATCCAGCGGGCAAAACCTGGCGCTCAGGTTAAGCCGCAGGAAGTGACAGAGGATGCGAAAGATCAACAGCAGTCGCAGCCGCACTCTGAATCATCTCAGTCTTAAACAGGAGCCACTGATACATGGCTAAGTTCTTTATCGATCGCCCCATTTTCGCCTGGGTTATCGCCATCATTATCATGCTGGCGGGTGCGCTATCGATCCTTAAGCTGCCGATTGAGCAATATCCTAACGTTGCTCCTGTAGCGGTACAGATTAATGCGAACTACCCTGGCGCAGATGCGAAAACGCTGCAGGATTCGGTAACGCAGGTTATCGAACAGAATATGAACGGCATTGACGGACTGATGTATATGTCCTCAAGCAGTGATTCTTCCGGCTCCCTGCAGCTGACGCTCTCTTTCCAGTCTGGTACCGATGCGGATATCGCCCAGGTGCAGGTGCAGAACAAACTGCAGCTGGCGATGCCGTTGCTGCCGCAGGAAGTACAGCAGCAGGGTATCCAGGTACAAAAATCCTCCAGCAGCTTCCTGATGGTGGCGGGCTTCGTGAGTGAAGACGGCAGCATGACGCAAAACGATATTTCCGATTTTGTGTCCTCTACCATTAAAGATCCCATCAGCCGTACGCCAGGCGTGGGCGACACTCAGCTGTTCGGCGCGCAGTATGCGATGCGTATCTGGATGGACCCGCACAAGCTGAATAACTATCAGCTGACGCCGGTTGATGTGATTAGCGCCATCTCCACGCAGAACGCCCAGGTCGCGGCGGGTCAGCTGGGCGGCACGCCGCCGGTGAAGGGGCAGCAGCTTAACGCCTCGATCATTGCACAAACGCGTCTGACCTCGACGGAAGAGTTCGGCAAAATTTTGCTGAAGGTTAATCCGGACGGCTCACAGGTGCGGCTGCGTGACGTCGCTACCATCGAACTGGGCGGGGAAAACTACGAAATCATCGCTCGTTTTAACGGTCAGCCCTCCTCCGGTCTGGGGATTAAGCTGGCTACCGGCGCCAACGCCCTTGATACGGCGACGGCGGTGAAAGCCGCGCTGGATAAACTCTCGCCTACCTTCCCGGCCGGACTGAAAGTGGTTTATCCCTACGACACCACGCCGTTTGTTAAAATCTCCATCTTTGAGGTGGTGAAAACGCTGTTCGAAGCGATCGTGCTGGTGTTCCTGGTAATGTATCTGTTCCTGCAAAACTTCCGCGCGACGCTGATCCCAACGATCGCGGTGCCGGTAGTGCTGTTAGGTACTTTCGCCATTATCAGTGTATTCGGTTACTCAATAAATACCCTGACGATGTTCGGCATGGTGTTGGCTATCGGCCTGCTGGTGGATGACGCCATCGTTGTGGTAGAAAACGTCGAGCGCGTTATGGCGGAAGAAGGTTTGCCGCCGAAAGAAGCGACGCGTAAATCGATGGATCAGATTCAGGGCGCTCTGGTGGGGATTGCGCTGGTGCTCTCCGCGGTATTTATCCCGATGGCGTTCTTCGGCGGTTCAACCGGCGTTATCTATCGTCAGTTCTCGATTACCATCGTTTCGGCAATGGTGCTGTCGGTGATTGTCGCGCTGGTGCTGACTCCGGCGCTCTGCGCCACGATGCTGAAACCGATCAAACAGGGCGATCATGGCAAAACCACCGGCTTCTTCGGCTGGTTTAACCGCCTGTTCGATAAGAGTACCGACCACTATGTTGACAGCGTAGGACACATTGTTCGCAGCACCGGGCGCTATCTCTTAATCTATCTGCTAATCGTTATCGGTATGGCGGTACTGTTTATGCGTCTGCCCACCTCCTTCCTGCCGGAAGAGGATCAGGGTCTGCTGCTGACGCAGGCCGTGCTGCCAGCGGGCGCGACGCAGGAGCGTACGCAGAAAGTGCTCGATCAGATTAGCGATTACTATCTGAACCAGGAAAAAGAGAACGTTAAGTCAGTATTTACGGTTAACGGCTTCGGCTTTGCCGGCCGCGGTCAGAATACCGGTATTGCCTTCGTCAGTCTGAAACCCTGGGAAGAGCGTAGCGGCGAGGAAAACAAGGTCCCGGCCATTGCGGGACGAGCCATGGGCGCGCTGAGCACGATTAAAGACGCCATGGTGATTCCGTTTAACCTGCCAGCGATTATCGAGTTGGGTAACGCTACCGGCTTCGACTTTGAGCTGATCGATCAGGCGAACCTGGGTCACGAGAAGCTGACGCAGGCGCGTAACCAGCTGCTGGGCATGCTGGCGCAGCGTCCGGATACCGTAGTGGGCGTGCGTCCCAACGGCCTGGAAGATACGCCGCAGTACAAGCTGACCGTCGATCAGGAAAAAGCGCGCGCGCTGGGCGTATCGATTTCCGATATCAATACCACGCTGGGCGCTGCCTGGGGCGGATCGTACGTGAACGACTTTATCGATCGCGGCCGTGTGAAAAAAGTGTATGTGATGGGTAAAGCTGATTCACGTATGCTGCCGGACGATATCAATAAATGGTATGTACGCGCCGCCAACGGCAACATGGTGCCCTTCTCCGCCTTCTCAACCGCGCACTGGCAGTATGGCTCGCCGCGTCTGGAACGCTATAACGGTCTGCCTTCCATGGAGATCCTCGGTCAGGCGGCGCCGGGGCGCAGTTCCGGCGATGCGATGGCGTTGATGGAAGAGATGGCGGCTAAGCTGCCGCAGGGTATTGGCTATGACTGGACCGGTATGTCCTACCAGGAACGCCTCTCCGGCAACCAGGCGCCGGCGCTCTATGCCATCTCGCTGATCGTGGTATTCCTGTGTCTGGCGGCGCTCTATGAGAGCTGGTCGATTCCATTCGCAGTTATGCTGGTGGTGCCGCTGGGCGTTATCGGCGCGCTGATCTTTACTACCCTGCGTGGTCTGAGCAACGACGTTTACTTTGTGGTGGGCCTGCTGACAACCATTGGTCTGTCGGCGAAGAACGCCATTCTGATCGTCGAGTTCGCCAAAGACCTGATGGAGAAAGAAGGCAAAGGCCTGGTGGAAGCGACGCTGGAAGCAACGCGTATGCGTCTGCGTCCGATTCTGATGACCTCGCTGGCCTTTATTCTCGGCGTACTGCCGCTGGCTATCAGCACCGGGGCAGGCTCCGGCGCTCAGAACGCAGTAGGTACGGGCGTAATGGGCGGGATGGTCACCGCTACCGTGCTGGCTATCTTCTTCGTGCCGGTCTTCTTTGTGGTGGTACGCCGCCGCTTCAGCAAGCATAAAGAGGATCTTGAGCAGGGACATCCTGTCGAACATCAGCATTAATTAGCCGTTTTTAACAGAGGCCACGTTACGTGGCCTCTTTTTTATCGCCATCTGATTGGCGGTAGCGGCGGTTTTTCGCAGCTGATTCAGGTTTTAGCTTTGCCCGCCGGCCCATCTTTTTCATCAGCCATTACTCTACTGCTTTGCGCTTTCTGACGGCCTGCTTTACTGCCCCGTATTTTCTTGCTTTTTCCCTGACGCCGCCTGTCTTTACCTCTTTTCTGCTACTCTTGCCCCGCCCCGGCGTCTTACTTCTCTTTCTGCCCTTCTCCTGGCAACTTTTCTGTTAGCCCCTGCGCCATCCTGTTAGCCCCCGGTCTTTCCCCCTGCGCCATCCCTGTTAACTCTTCTGTCTTTCTCCTGCGCCATCCCCGGTTATGACTCTGCGGATTTCCTGGCCATCTCTGGACTTTTTCCCTGCTATACCGCGCTCGTTATTCCTTCCTCCCCGCCGCTCTGCTGCAGGGCCAGGCGGATTAGGGCCAGGGAAACAGGCGGCACTTTTCACTCAGCATATAGCCATTTTTTAAAGCGGAGAATTAGGGAAATTTCAGGCCGGTACTTAGCGCATTATGCGCTGCCGAAATGCGCCATTAAGTTTACGGAATAGCGCGCAGGCATGGCCATATTCGGAATATTTGTAAGTGTCGTAAAGCGCTCCAGACGGGTATAAAAGGCGCCAGACGCATTCAGCGCCCGTTTTGCCACGGCCTTTCCTCCCCATATCCGGCGCCCTGAACGTCGTCCGTCGGGCTGTACGCTAAGCCTGAACGCGTCAAAAACAGCGCTGGCGGATGAAAAATTGTATCCTTTTATGACAATCGCGGCGCAAACTTTCTGTTGCTTAAAGAGCAGGAATACAAGAAAATTCAACCAGCTAATTCAGACTGCTCGGCACGCTGATGCCTTTATGTCGCTCGTTTGCCAATCATATCAACAGGGAATAGCTTAATTCTTTTTATCTGCCTTCTGTCATACTGGCCTCATCTCTGGCGCAGAGCATGACAGACGTTGCGGAGGGCGAATGCGCAAAATTGTACCCTGCGATATTTTGCAAGCTGAAGAAAATACGCTAAAATTAAAATCTATAATTATCCAGAATATTCCCAAAATAGAAAAATCACTAGTCGGGGATCTTCAGTGGTATGCGCAAAATGCACTTTTAGTTCCCGGATCGATAAAAGTTATTTCTGTGGAAGCGCAGGGCCAGCATCAATATAAAATGCTTTACCAGTTTGACTGGAATGTATTCAATGCTTGCCTTGACATTAACCAGACAGAAAGCCGCCAGGAAACGATCGATTTTGAGGTAATAGCTGGCGCTTTGGCCTTTAACGTTATTGATAATACACGCCCTTCCACTGCCGATGAGCTATAATTGAGTAATACCTAATCCGAAAATTACAAACATACATCATATTTAACTTGTTTGATAATCTAACGGCTTTTAATATTAAATGTAAGTCAAATTGCTTTTTTCGCTGTTTCGCATGCAGACACTGGTCGATGTATGGAGGGAAAAAAGATGGACGAATATTCACCGAAACGGCATGATATTGCCCAATTGAATTTCTTGTGTGAAAATCTGTACGATGAAAGTTTGGCTACGCTGGGCGACAGCCATCATGGCTGGGTTAACGATCCTACCTCCGCGACCAACTTACAGCTGAATGAGCTTATTGAACATATTGCTTCCTTCACCATGAATTATAAATTAAAGCATGCTGAAGACGAGGATCTCATCGTTCAGATTGATGATTACCTTGACGATACTTTTATGTTGTTTAGTAATTACGGCATTAACGTTCAGGATCTACAGCGCTGGCAGCGCTCTGCCAGGCGTTTGTTTAACCTTTTTGCTGAAGAATGTGCCCAGCTTCCTTTACAGCCAAGCCATTCGTTT
Source organism: Mixta tenebrionis (assembly GCF_006517625.1). GTDB lineage: Bacteria > Pseudomonadota > Gammaproteobacteria > Enterobacterales > Enterobacteriaceae > Mixta > Mixta tenebrionis. The sequence goes on from NZ_VHQI01000009.1 coordinate 164,397, forward strand.
TCATAACCGATCTTTTTATTACGGTTTAACCATGACAGAAAAACTTATGACTAAAACTGACTACCTGATGCGTTTAAGACGTTGCCGATCTATCGATACGCTTGAACGTGTGATTGAAAAAAATAAGTATGAATTACCTGACGATGAGCTGGCAGTTTTTTATTCAGCCGCCGATCACCGTCTGGCTGAATTAACCATGAATAAGCTGTACGACAAAGTACCGGTTTCCGTGTGGAAATTTGTACGTTAGGAATATGTCAGGAAAAGTCAGGATGGAGCGGAAATGGTGGGGGCCCTGCCAGCTACATCCCGGCACACGCGTCACCTGCTGCGGCTGCTTCCTTCCGGACCTGACCGAGTTCACAAGTTAGCGTTGCGGGAGAACCAACAGGGCCCCCATTGACGCGCTCCGTTACAGAGCGCAGGCATTATCAATGATGCCTGCGGTAAATGCAAGCCGCGGGCTGGCAACCGATGTTTTATTAAGCAAACAGCTGCTTTTTCCGGTCCCTTACCTCTTTATTACAGCAGATAATCTTTCCTGTTTCTTCCTTGCGCCATTTTTGCCAGGATGCAAAAGTTTGATAACGCAGGAGAAGATAGTGGAAAACGATTCCTTTACCCAACGCGTGCTGCAGGTGATTGCAGCTATTCCTGCCGGCAGCGTCACGACCTATGGCGATGTGGCGCGGCTGGCGGGATCGCCTCGCGCCGCGCGTCAGGTTGGCGGGCTGTTGAAACGTTTGCCGGCCGATAGCCGCCTGCCCTGGCACCGCATTATTAACCGTTACGGTCAAATTTCATTACAGGGGGACGATCTGCTGCGTCAGCGCGATGCGCTGGAGGCGGAAGGCATTGAGATTAGCGATGATGGCAAGGTGGATCTGGCGCGCTATCGTTGGCAGTGGTAACGGGGCCAGCTGGGCTGGCCCACGGATGCTTAATATTTTATCGGCGCCGGAGCGGATGAATATGGCGTCACCTGCGTAGGTGAAGTAGAAGGAATGGCAGAGCCGGCGTTGCTGCTGTTGGTTACCGGCACCGCGACTGAAGGCACGGGAACCAGAGTTAAATCAACGCGGGTTCCGCCGCCGTTAATGACTGGTTTTACCGAATCCGTCACCAGCACGACTTTGTTATCAATGGTGATCGCCGCACTAAGGAGAATACGTGCGTCTGGTTGAATATCTGCCGGGTTAAAAGGCAGCACAAAGCGATACGGCCCCGGTTTACCTTCGGTGCGCTCAACACGCTGCGCCAGCACTTTAGCCGGTGCGTTGGACAGAGAAGCGTCCGACAAGGTTACCGTTAATGCCGCATCCGCAGGTAAGGTCAGGTTGCCGCGGATATAAACTGAACCGCTAACGTTCGGCTGGGCGATAACGGATTGCCCGGTCGATTCGGCGCCCGGCGTCGGTACGGGAATATTCGCGCTTTTATCTGCACAACCTGCAAGAGTAACGGCCAGCGCCACTCCACTCATTACATGCCAGAATTTCATTGATATCTTCTCCTTTTAATCAATGTGGTATCGGCGAAAAGTTGGCCGAAACAGCTTAAAAACGCTGTATGTGCTTAATTCTGGCACAGGTTGCGTCTTTTTGCCTGGCCCACCACTTTCATTTCCTACAGTGTTTCCTTTAACAAATCACAGCGGTTGCAGGAGCTGGTCCGATCTCGCAAACTAAGCCGGTAACGTTATTGAGGAATACCCCATGAGTCAGGCATTACAAAGTTTGCTTAACCTGCTACAGCTGGAAAAACTTGAGGAAGGCCTGTTTCGCGGCCAGAGTGAAGACCTCGGCCTGCGCCAGGTTTTCGGCGGCCAGGTTGTTGGCCAGGCGCTATTCGCAGCCAAACAAACCGTTCAGGCAGATCGCGATATCCACTCTTTCCACAGCTACTTCCTTCGGCCCGGCGACAGCCAGAAGGCCATTATTTATGATGTCGAAACGCTGCGCGACGGCTACAGCTTCAGCGCGCGCCGCGTCTCGGCTATCCAGAATGGTCAGCCTATCTTCTATATGACCGCCTCTTTTCAGGCGCCCGAACCCGGTTTTGAACATCAAAAAGCGATGCCTGACGCGCCGGGTCCGGACGGATTGCCCAGTGAAACTGAGATTGCACAGCGGCTGGCAGCAATGCTTCCGGAAAAAATCCGCGCGAAGTTTCTTGCCGAAAGGCCGCTGGAAGTGCGACCTGTCACCTTTCACAATCCGCTAAAGGGTCATACGGATAAGCCAACGCGCCAGGTCTGGATACGGGCTAACGGCCCGATGCCGGACGACGCCCGCCTTCATCAATATCTGCTGGGTTACGCTTCCGATCTTAACTTTCTGCCGGTTGCGCTGCAGCCGCACGGTAAGGGGTTTCTTGAACCCGGAATGCAGGTAGCGACCATCGACCACTCGATGTGGTTTCACCGCAAGGTTGATCTGAACCAGTGGCTGCTTTACAGCGTGGAAAGCACTTCAGCTTCCGGCGCCCGCGGCTTTGTTCGCGGCGAATTTTATACCCAGGATGGCGTGCTGGTCGCCTCAACCGTTCAGGAAGGCGTCATGCGTCAGCGTAGTTGATAGTATAAAAAAGGACGGTGCCTGGCATCGTCCTTTTTGTTTAATACTTCTTTAGCATTATTGGTTATAGGCATTCTCGCCGTGGCTGTTAACGTCAAGCCCTTCGCGCTCGTGATCTTCCGGCACGCGCAGCCCAACCAGCAGGTCCGCTACCTTAAAGCCGATCGCCGCCACTACGCCGGTCCAGATAATCGTCAGCAGCACGCTAACCAGCTGTACCCATAGCTGATGGCCCATCGTCACCCCCTCGGCATAACCGACGCCGCCCAGCGAAGCTGAAGCAAAAATGCCGGTCAGGATACAGCCGATAATGCCGCAGACGCCATGAACGCCAAACACGTCGCAGGGATCGTCAACGCGCAACCATTTTTTCAGCGAGCTTACGCCCCACAGGCCGGCCAGCCCGCCAGCCAGGCCGATAATCAACGCGCCGCCAACGCCAACGTAGCCACAGGCAGGGGTAATCGCAACCAGGCCGGCGATAAATCCTGAGCTGGCGCCCAGCAGGGAAGGCTTGCCGCGCAGCGTCCATTCGCCGAAAGTCCAGGCTAATACCGCGCCTGCGGTCGCCACCACAGTGTTGAGAAACGCCAGCGCGGCGATCTCGTTGGCCGCCGCCGCTGAGCCGGCATTAAAGCCAAACCAGCCTACGTAGAGAATTGCCGTGCCGGTAAACACCATCGGCAGGTTATGCGGTTTGAACGCCTCTTTGCCGAAGCCGGCGCGTTTGCCCACCAGCCATGCGCCAACCAGCCCGGCTACCGCCGCGTTAATATGCACCACGGTGCCGCCGGCAAAATCCAGCGCGCCATCCTGCGCCAGGAAGCCGCCTGCCCAGACCATATGGGCAATCGGCAGATAGGCGAACGTAAGCCAAATCAGCACGAAAATCAGCACCGCGGAAAAACGGATGCGTTCCGCAATTGAACCAACGATCAGCCCAACGGTAATACAGGCGAACGAGGCCTGAAAAACCACGTGGATATATTGATAGAAGGTGCCGCTCAACGCGGTCAGGCTGATATTTTTCAGCATAACCCAGCTAAACCCGCCGAAAAACGCATTGCCTTCGCTAAAGGCAAGGGAATAGCCATAAACCACCCACAGCACGCACACCATAGCAAAGGTCACCGCCACCTGCGTCAGCAGCGACAATACGTTTTTCCCGCGAATCAGACCGCCATAAAACAGCGCAATGCCTGGAATGGTCATAAACAGCACCAGCGCGGTGCAGATCATCATAAAAGCGTTATCCGCTTTGTCCGCAACGGCCGGCGCCGCCATCGCTAATGAGGGTGACAGCGCCAGCCCCGCGACAACTTTGCTGATTAATTTATTCATGGTGAGTATCCCATCATAAGAGAGAAACGGGGCTTAAAGCGCAGCTTCGTCGGTTTCGCCGGTGCGAATCCGGATAACCCGCTGCAGCTCGGCAACAAAGATCTTGCCGTCGCCGATTTTGCCGGTCCAGGCGGCCTTGCCGATCACATCAACTACCTCATCCAGCTGATCGTCGGCGATGGCGATATCAATTTTTACCTTGGGCAGAAAATTCACGCTGTACTCGGCGCCGCGATAAAGCTCCGCATGGCCTTTCTGGCGCCCAAACCCTTTGACCTCCGTGACGGTCAGCCCCTGAATGCCCACGGAAGAGAGCGCCTCGCGCACATCCTCCAGCTTGAACGGCTTGATAACTACGGTAACCAGCTTCATACGCTCCCCTCACCGAATTGATTGGTTTCTCACTCAGTACGCAGGGAGCAAAGCAAGGCCTGTGCCAGGTATAAAAAGGAAGCAGAAGCGCCGGCAGCCGCCTTGCGCAGCACGATTAACCATCAGAAAAGATCATCATGAAACCGGGAGAAAAACCTGAGGATCAAAAAACGCACCACGAAGGTGCGTTACGTTCATTAAGCGTGCAGCGGCGCGCGCTGTTTTCGCCAGCGCTGCCTGTACTGAAGGCAGCGCAGCGCCTCAGGCGTTTTCCACTGCGCCTGCCGCCAGTTCGCTGCCTACCTGCTGCAGCTGATACATTTGCCAGTAGCGGCCCTGCTGCGCCAGCAGATGATGGTGCGTGCCCTGTTCTACCGCCTGTCCACGGTGCAGCACTAAAATTGTATCGGCCTCGATAATAGTAGAGAGGCGATGCGCAATCACCACCAGCGTGGTCTTTTTTCTGACCTCGCGCAGCGCTCGCTGGATCGCCTGCTCGGTACCTGAATCGATATTCGCCGTCGCCTCATCAAGGATCAGGATTTGCGGTTCCGCCACCAGCACGCGCGCCAGCGCCAGCAGCTGCTTTTGCCCGACGGAGAGATTATTGCCCTGTTCGCCAAGGCGCGTATAAATGCCCTCAGAGAGGCCGCGGGCCAGCGGCGCCAGCTGCACGGTTTCCAGCGCCTGCCATACCGCCTGTTCACTGATATCGCGTCCCAGAGCCACGTTAGCGAAGAAGGTATCCGCCAGCACCACCGGATCCTGCTGAACCATCGCCACGCCCTGTCGCAGCACCTGATGGCTGAGCTGCGCCAGCGGGCGGCCATCCAGATGAATCGATCCCTGGGTGACCGGATAATAGCCCATCAGCAGGCTGGCCAGCGTACTCTTGCCGCTGCCGGTATGGCCGACCAGCGCCACAAAGCTGCGTGAAGGTGCCTGCAAAGAGATATTCTCCAGCACGTTGCGCCCGGTACGATAGGCAAAACTAAGCCGATCGATATTGATACTGCCGCTTTGCAGCGGCTGAATATCGCTGCCGTAATGCTGGCGAGGCGCGTCCATTAATTCAAATACGCGCTCGCCGGCCACCACCGCCTGCTGCAGCATCGACTGCTGGGTGGTCAGTTCAATTAGCGGTTCATTAAGCCGCCCCAGATAGCTGATAAAGGCGTAGAGCACGCCCACTTCAAACATGCCGGAGGAAGAGAAGCTGAACAGCATGAGCAAACCGCACAGGATAGCGGCGGAAAACAGGCTTAGCAGCGGCCGTAATAAAAACCCATCCAGCTTTAACGTTTCCATACGCGCCAGATAGTGCGAACGGCTGGCCTCGCCCATGCGCTCGCCGAAACGCGCCTGCTGGCGAAACTGCTGGATAACGCTCATGCCGTTAATCACTTCGTTAAAGCCGTTATTAATATCGGCCAGATAGCTGCGCACGCGGCGTACAATCGGCGTGCTGTAGCGCTGATAGATAAACATCACGGTAAGCACCAGCGGGAAAATAACCACCGCCACCAGCGCCATACGCCAGTCGAGACTAAACATAGCGACCAGCATCGCGCCGATTAAGGCGGCGCTGCGCAGTACCGTTGCCACCACCGTTACCCAAAGATCTTTAATAACCTCGGTGTCGTTAGTGACGCGTGAAATAATTTGCCCTACCGGCTGCGTATCGAAGGCGCTCAGCGGCTGACGCAGCGCCGCATCCATTACGTCAGCGCGCAGACGCTGCACCACGCCTACCGCCGCCTGATTAAACAGCAGCGCCTGCCAGTAATGCAGCAGCGCCGCCAGCCCCTGCAGAAAAATAAATGCGCAGGCCAGCCCGACGGCCAGCCCCAGCGGCATGCGGTGCTGCGCCACCAGACTGTCGATAAAATAGCCAATCAGCACCGGCCCCAGCACCTCGGCCGCCGCCGCGATCCACAGCATCAGCATCGCCAGCGACAACGCCTTGCGCCAGGGTTTACCATAGGAAAGCAGCCGTTTCAGCGTGGGCCAAAGTTTTTTATTATCAGCCACGGCGATCCTCCTTAGCGGCATTTTCCTCATCCTCATCCAGCGCCGCCTCTAACTGCTGATAGCGATACATCTCGCTGTACCAGCCGCGCTGCTGCACCAGCGCGTCGTGCTCGCCGCGCTGCGCCACCACGCCCTGCTGCAATACCAGAATTTCGCTGGCTTCGGTCAGCGCCGACAGGCGATGGGCGCTGATAATGACGGTACGTCCCTGCCCCCAGTGACGCAGGTTATGCAAAATCTGATGTTCAGTCCGGCCATCTACGGCGGAAAGCGCATCATCCAGAATCAGAATTTCAGCGCTCAGCAGCAGCGCGCGCGCAATGGAGATGCGCTGCTTTTGTCCGCCGGAGAGCATTACGCCGCGCTCGCCGACCTCAGTGTCATAGCCCTGCGGCAGACGCAGAATATCTTCATGCACGCTCGCCAGCTTAGCCGCGCGCTCAATCTCCTCGCGGCTGGCGTTAGGCCGTCCCAGCGCGATATTGTTGGCCACGGTGTCGGAAAAAAGGAACGGCGTCTGGTTGACTACCGCCAGCCGCCCGCGCCAGCTATCCAGCCGGAGCTGGGTAAGCGGAATATGGTGATAGCGGATATCGCCCTGGGAGATATCGAAATGACGCTGGATCAAACTTAACAGCGTACTTTTACCTGAGCCGGTCGGGCCGCACAGCCCCAGCATCTGCCCCGGCTTAAGCTGGAAGTTAAGATTACGCAGCGTCGGCTGCTGGCTGCCGGGATAGCTAAATTCACGAATCGCCACCTGCAGCACGCCGCACCCTTCCGGCAAGGTTTTAGCGCCATCTTCTACCGCCGGCGCCTCAGAAAGCAGCGCGCGGATACGGCTCCAGGCCGCGCTGCCGCGCTCGACGATATTAAACATCCACGCCAGCGCCAGCATCGGCCAGATCATCAGGCCCAGGTACATAACGAAGCTGGTCAGCTGCCCCAGCGTCATCTGCTGATGCCAGACCAGCCAGCTGCCGCCGCCGATAGCCAGCAGGTTCGACAGGCCGATGGCGATATAAATCGTCGGATCGAAACGCGCGTCAACCCGCGCCACGCGCAGATTTTTTTCGCCCGCATCGGCGGCGATATCGGCAAACTGCCGCGACTGATGCTTTTCCAGACCAAAGGCTTTCACCATGCGAATACTGGACAGGCTTTCCTGCGCCCGATCGTTCAGTGAGGAAAAAGCCGCCTGCGCCAGCTTAAAGCGCTGATGAAGCTGTTCGCCGTAGCGCTTGATCACCAGCGCCATAATCGGCATCGGCACCAGCGCCAGCAGCGTAAGCTGCCAGCTAATCTGGGTGCTCATTACAATCAGCACCGCACAGCCCATCACCAGCGAATCCACCAGCGTCAGTACGCCTTCGCCGGCGGCAAAAACCACCCGGTCGACATCATTCGTGGCGCGCGCGATCAGATCGCCGGTGCGGTGGCGCAGATAGAATTCAGGATGCTGGCGGCTGAGCTGGCGATAAAAATCCTCACGCAGCTCGACCGCCAGCTGATAAGAGGCGCCGAACAGCAATACGCGCCAGACGTAGCGCAGCAGATAGACCACGATGGCGGTCGCCAGCATGATGCCGATCCACATCAGCACGCCGCCGTTGCTCAGGCTGCGCTGCGTCACGCCATCGATAATGACGCCGACGATTTTTGGCGGCAGCAGCTGCAGCACGGCGATAATAATCAACAGCGTTACCGCACCGAGATAGCGCCGCCACTCGCGGAGAAAATACCAACTTAACTGGCTAAACAATCGCACAAAGTATCGTCCTGCATGGTTAATTGATGAGTCAGAAAAGGCTACGGCAAAGATTAAGGCTCTACGGGCAACGCCGTAGTATATTTTATCTCTTCCATAGCAAAGCTTGAGGTGACATCGATCAGACCGCTGACGCCGTTCACCAGGCGCTTATAGAGCGCATCGTACTGTTTCATATCGGCAACCTGAATACGCAGCAGATAATCGTATTCGCCTGCCATACGATAAAAAGCCATTACCTGCGGCAGGCTCTGCACGACGCCGACAAATTCCTGATACCACTGTCGGCTGTGCTGCTGCGTTTTAATCAGCATAAACGCGGTCAGCCCCAGCCCCAATTTTTCGCCATCCAGCAGCGCTACGCGCCCACGAATGATACCGTCATCTTCCAGCTTTTTTAACCGTTTCCAGCAGGGCGTAGTGGTGAGATTAACCGCCTCCGCCAGCGTCTGCAGGGATAAGGTACAGTCCTGCTGCAGCAGCGCCAGCAGTTTGCGATCGGTTTTATCCAGCATGCTTTCTCCAGAGAAAAATTTGCTAAGAAAAGTAGATTATACAGCAAATAAGGCAAACTTTTTTTCTTCTTTATGCCGTACTCTTGTCACGCCTGGGATCAAGAGGAAAATAAAATGAGTAGCCAGTGGGTTAATTATGCCATCAATGAAATCAACGCTGATTTTCAGCGCTCCGCCGAGACGCATCTGATTCGCTTTTCTTTACCTGCCTTTCCCGGTATCTGGTTTTATCTTAAGGATGAAAGCACGCATCCGACCGGCAGCCTGAAGCATCGCCTGGCGCGCTCGCTGTTTCTCTACGGCCTGAGCAACGGCTGGATTAAACAAGGCATGCCGATTATCGAGGCTTCTTCCGGCAGCACCGCCGTTTCCGAAGCCTATTTTGCTCGCCTGCTTGGCCTGCCTTTTATCGCCGTGATGCCCGCCAGCACGGCGCGGCGCAAGGTGGAGCAAATTAACTTTTACGGCGGGCAGTGTCATTTCGTGCAGGATCCCTGCGCCATCTATGAAGAGTCCGAACGGCTGGCGCGCGATCTGAACGGCCACTTTATGGATCAGTTTACCTACGCCGAGCGGGCCACCGACTGGCGCGGCAATAACAATATTGCCGACAGCATTTTCCGCCAGATGGCCAGCGAGCCCTTCCCCATTCCGGCAACTATCGTGATGGGCGCCGGCACCGGAGGCACCTCCGCCACTATCGGGCGCTATCTACGTTACCAGGGGCACGACACGCGTTTACTGGTGGTCGACCCGGATAACTCGGTGTTTCATGACTACTGGCATACGCGCAACGCCGACCTGCGCAGCAGCAGAGGCAGCGGCATCGAAGGGATTGGGCGTCCGCGCGTTGAACCCTCTTTTATCCCTGACGTAATTGATGAGATTATGCGCGTGCCCGATGCCGCTTCCGCTGCGGCGATGCAGTTTCTGGCGCAGCTGCTCGGCAGAAAAGTCGGTGCGTCTACCGGCACTAATTTTTGGGGCGCGCTGCAGGTTGCGCAGCGGATGCGCCAGCAGAAACAGCAGGGGGCGATTGTCACGCTGCTGTGCGACAGCGGCGAACGCTATCTCGATACCTGGTATGACCCGCAGTGGGTAGCCCAGCGGGTGGGCGATATTACTCCGTGGCTGAGCCAGCTACAGGCGGAATAAGCCTTGCATTAACCCTTGTAGTGCGGCGTCGGCGACAAACCACGGCGCCGTAACCTTATCCGCCAAATTAAATTCAGGCTATGTTTCTTATCCGCCGGACAGTACCATAAACGTGAGTACATTAATCAGGGCGAATAAATGAAACGAGCAGTAGTAGTTTTCAGCGGCGGACAGGATTCCACAACCTGTTTGATTCAGGCGCTGGCGCAGTATGACGAGGTGCACTGCGTCACTTTTGATTATGGGCAACGCCATCGCCAGGAGATCGAGGTCGCACGCAAGCTGGCCGTTCAGCTTGGCGCCCGTGCCCACAAGGTGCTCGACGTAACGCTGCTTAATGAACTGGCGATCAGCAGCCTGACGCGCGACAACATCCCTGTCCCCTCATTCGATGCGGAAGCCGGCGGCCTGCCCAGCACCTTCGTTCCGGGGCGCAATATCCTTTTTCTGACGCTGGCTGCTGTATACGCCTATCAGGTTGCAGCCGAGGCGGTGATCACCGGCGTCTGCGAAACCGATTTTTCGGGCTATCCCGACTGTCGCGATGAATTCGTTAAGGCGCTAAACCATGCCGTCGAGCTGGGTATGGCTCGCCCGGTACGTTTTGAAACGCCATTAATGTGGCTGAATAAAGCGGAAACCTGGGCGCTGGCCGACTACTGGCAGCAGCTGCCGCTGGTACGCCAGCAGACGCTGACCTGCTATAACGGCATTCAGGGCGACGGCTGCGGCGAATGCGCCGCCTGCCACCTGCGCGCTAACGGCCTGAAAAATTATCAGGACGATGCCGCTGCGGTAATGCAGAGCATGAAGCGAAAAACCGGCCTGCGCTGATAGCCCGGCCAGCGAGTCTGCTAACCCTGAGCCGCTATCCAGCTATCCAGCTATCCCTGAGCCGCTATCCATCTAACCAGCCGGGCGCCTGCATTTCCCGGCTGTCTTCGTAAGCCCGGCGCATAAATTTATCTCTAACGCGCTTAGCCTGACAGCGTTTCCAGACGCGCGCGCAAATCGCCGGCGATCGGCAACGCTTTTTGCGTGCGCAGATCGATACAGACAAAGGTCAGCGTCGCATCGGCGACCACCGTTTCAGGCTGGTCTGCCAGGCTAATTTCCTGCCCGATTACGCCGCTTTTGCCGTTTAGCTGCAGCAAGCGGCTGACAATCGCAAGCTCATCGCCCAGACGCGCCGGGCGGCGGTAGTTAATGTTGATGTTAACCACAACAAAAGCCAGCTGGTTTTCCATGAGCCAGTGAAAGGCCTGCCGTTTTTCCAGCCATTCCCAACGCGCCTCTTCCAGAAACTCCAGGTAGCGCGCATTGTTCACATGTTGATAGAGATCCAGATGATAGCCACGAACTTTAATCAGGGTCTGCATAGCTTCAGGCCTTATGTCAGGAAGAGATCATACCATCTGGTATGACCTCTGAGAGATTAGCAGCCGAACGGCGCGCCTGAAGCGGCATTGCAGCGCGTTGGGAACAGGATCACAGTTTAAGCCGCGCCAGATTGCGTTCCACCAGCGCACTGCCGATGCCGGGCACCTCTTTTAACTGTTCCAGCGCCGTAAAGGGGCCAAACTGCTCGCGGTAGCTGACGATGGCCTCCGCTTTTTTGAGGCCTACGCCGTTCATTACCGTTGCCAGCTCCTGCGCCGAAGCGCTATTGATGCTGACCATCGCATCGGCGGCAGCCGGCCTGACGCCGTCATTAAGCGCGGCGTCGCTAACCTCCGCCGCCGGAGCGGCCGAAACGGGCGCCGCCCAGCAGGCAGAGCCCAGCGAGAGGGATAAACAGAGCGCGGCCAGATAAGTTTTTTTCATGCTGATTTCTCCTTGTATGTAACAGCAGGAGTAACAGTAAGGGCTGTTTATTTTGAATACAAAAGGCAGCGTTCAGATGTGGAAAAGGCCGCGAAAGCGGCCTTCAGGTTTGCAGCGTGTTGCATTTTTTCTGCGGAACTTATCGGGCTAATTGTGCCGCCGCGCCAAGCTTAATTTTCGCTTCTTTGCGTAAGTTGCTCAGCAGCGCGTCGAACGCAATCTGGGCGTTATTTTGCGCGATGCCCTGCGCCATCGCCTGTTTCTGCGCGTCCGGCAGGCTTCCCGCTTTCACCTCATCCAGCGCCAGCAGCACCACGTTGCCCTGCATATCTTCGCTGGTGCCGTATGCCGGTTTGCCCGCCTGCGGCTGAGGCAGCGCGAATACGGCCTGCACGATGGCGTCACGATCGCCGCGCGTCAGCGTTTTTGCTTCGCCGAAAGCCAGGCCGGCCGCCTGCAGCGCGTCCTGTTTGCCTGCTTTCAGATCAGCCAGGATTTTTTCCGCCTGCGCTTTGGCCTGCTGCTCCGCTTTATTGCGTTTCAGCGTATCGGCAATCTGCGCTTTAACGTCATCCAGCGCTTTGATCGTTTCCGGCTTATGTTCACTGATGCGCAGAATAAAGGCACGATCGCCATCCACGCTAATGATACCGGAGTTGCTGCCCGGCGTGCCGTTTTCTCCCAGCAGGCTGCCGTTAAAAATCGCCTCTTCAACCGGCTTGAAGTTCAGCGCTTCCGGCACGTTATCGCGGCTGAACCAGGAGGTTTCTACCGCTTTCACGCCGGCAGCCTGCTCGGCGCTGGCCAGAGACTCGTTATCGTTGCTGGCCGCATCGCTGACTTTTTGCTGCAGCTTATAGTAAAGATCCAGCGCCTTTTCCTGTTTCACCTTCTCCGCGATCGCCGCACGCACTTCAGAGAGCGGTTTGATCTTCTCAGGCTGAATATCGTCAAGACGGATAACCAGGAAGCCTACCGAGGATTTTACCACCCCGGAGAGCTGGCCTTTGCTGGTGAGATTGGCGTTTTTCAGCTCATCCGGCGTTGTGGTCGGCTCCAGCCAGCCCATATCGCCGCCCTTGCGCGCCGAGATGGGATCGATTGATTTTTCCTGCGCCAGCGCAGCGAAGTCAGCGCCCTGTTTCAGCTGTTCGACAATCGCTTTGGCGTCCGCTTCGCTTTTCACCTGAATAACGCTGTAGCGGTTACGCTGCGGCTGAGCATATTCTGCCTGATGCTGTTCATACCAGCTCTGAATATCCGCTTCACTCGCCTCCTGCTGCAGGCTGGCCGCGTCCAGCTTGATATAGCTTACGCGGAACTGCTCCGGCGCCAGGAAGCTGCTTTTACGCTGAGCGTAATAGTTTTTAATATCCTCATCGCTAACCTGCTGTTGCGCCGCCAGCGCGTTAACGTCCAGCGTGGCCTGACGCACGACGCGCTGCTGGGAAACCAGCGCCGCCAGGGCATCCGTTTCGCCGCTCAGGGTGAAATCCGTGTCGGCGATGGCGGAAATCAGCTGCTGAGTGGTCAGCTGCTTGCGCAGCGCTTCCGCATAGCGATCGGCGGAGAAGCCCATATTGTTGATAATGGCGAGATACTTCGCGTTATCAAATTTGCCGTCGGTCTGGAAAGCGGGCTGATTGAAAATCGCCTGTTTGATCTGATCGTCGCCGATCGCCAGCTTAAGTTTTTTAGCATACTGATCGAGCAGCAGCTCATCGATCAGCTGCGACAGCGCCTGTTGACGCATCTGCTGCATATAGCCTTCGTTGCCGGCCAGCTGCGAGAAGCGATCGCCCAGTAACTGCTGCTGACGATTGCGTTCGTTATTAAAGGCGTTATCCAGCTGAGCACGGCTAATTTCCTGACCGTTGACTTTTGCTGCGTAGTCGCCGCCGCCGCCGGTCAGGTAACCGCCAACGCCGGTCAACACGAATGACAGGATAATCAATCCGAGAAGAATCTTGAGCACGACATGTTTCGACGCCGCGCGTAAATTGTCCATCATGGTATGACAACACTCCGCTGTAGTATGAATGTAAACCTCACGCTGGCACCCCATCCCTGCAGGCATGCGCGTTGCTGCGTTTCAGGCCGGCAGCTTCCCGGCCATGCTTTCTGACACCCGCCGCTAATATTTGTCCCGTGGCGGGATAAAAAAAGGCACATCAATTGCCTGATGTGCCTGTATGTTACATGAGAACGCATTGGCCGTCCTCACTCCACCGTAGAAAATGCCGCAATGGAGCCAGCAGTAAATTAGTTTACTGCGTCTTTCAGCGCTTTACCGGCACGGAAGCCCGGTACTTTGCTTGCCGGGATGGTAATTTCTTTACCTGTCTGTGGGTTACGGCCAGTACGCTCAGAACGTTCACGTACTGAGAAGGTGCCAAAGCCAACCAGCGCTACTTCGTCGCCTGATTTCAATGAATCAGAAACTGAGCTAATAAAAGCATCTAAAACACGTCCAGCTGCCGCTTTAGAAATATCAGCGTCTGCGGCAATCTTGTCGATCAATTGTGACTTATTCACTCTATTCATCCCCTCTTTTATTATTCACTATCGCGACGAGCTTCCAGCCAGCCGCGATGCGCAGCCAGTTATATCAAGGTTGTTGAGCCGAAACAACGGGAATTCTCTGGGTTGCGGTATCAACAGCCCCCTAAATTAGCGGCACAAAAAAAAGCTGGCAAGTCAGATTTGACCCGCCAGCCCGGCTTTTTCGCTAATTTTAGCGCCAGACGCTATTTCGCCGTGGCAACCTGCATCCCGTAAGGCGCGTTTTGCAGCGCCAGAGTCAGCACGTCTTCAATGCGTTTTACTGGATGCACATCCAGATCCGCCAGCACATTCTCCGGGATTTCCTCCAGATCGCGCTTGTTCTCTTCCGGAATCACCACCGTTTTAATGCCGCCGCGATGGGCCGCCAGCAGTTTTTCCTTCAGACCGCCGATCGGCAATACCTGGCCGCGCAGGGTAATCTCACCGGTCATCGCCACATCGGCGCGTACCGGATTGCCGGTCAGACAGGAGACCAGCGCGGTGCACATGGCGATACCGGCGCTGGGGCCATCTTTCGGCGTCGCCCCTTCCGGCACGTGCACGTGAATATCACGCTTCTCGTAGAAATCGCCGTTGATGCCCAGTTTCTCGGCGCGCGCGCGCACCACGGTCAGCGCGGCCTGAATCGACTCCTGCATGACTTCGCCCAGCGAGCCGGTATAGGTCAGTTTGCCTTTGCCCGGCACGCAGGCGGTTTCGATAGTCAGCAGATCGCCGCCGACTTCGGTCCACGCCAGACCTGTAACCTGCCCCACACGGTTTTCGCTGTCGGCACGGCCATAGTCAAAGCGCTGTACGCCAAGGAAATCTTTCAGGTTATCGCCGTTAATTTCGATGCGCTTCAGATTTTTATCCAGCAGCAGCGCTTTTACCGCCTTACGGCACAGTTTCGACAGTTCGCGCTCAAGGCTACGCACGCCCGCTTCACGGGTGTAGTAGCGGATAATGCCGACGATGGCGCTGTCATCTACCGTAATTTCACTCTCTTTCAGCGCGTTACGTTCGATCTGCTTCGGCAGCAGATGCTGCTTAGCAATATTCAGCTTTTCATCTTCGGTGTAGCCGGAAAGACGAATTACCTCCATACGATCCAGCAGCGGCGCCGGGATATTCATCGAGTTAGAGGTGGCGACGAACATCACATCGGAGAGATCGTAATCCACTTCCAGGTAGTGATCGTTAAACGCCACGTTCTGTTCCGGATCCAGCACCTCAAGCAGCGCGGAAGCCGGATCGCCGCGCATATCCGACGACATTTTGTCGATCTCATCCAGCAGGAACAGCGGGTTTTTCACGCCGACCTTCGCCATTTTCTGGATCAGCTTGCCGGGCATCGAGCCGATATAGGTGCGACGATGACCGCGGATTTCCGCCTCATCACGCACGCCGCCCAGCGCCATACGCACATATTTACGTCCGGTGGCTTTGGCAATGGACTGACCCAGCGAGGTTTTACCCACCCCCGGCGGCCCTACCAGGCAGAGGATCGGCCCTTTGATTTTATTTACCCGGCTCTGTACCGCCAGATACTCAAGGATGCGGTCTTTTACGCGTTCCAGACCGTAGTGATCGCGATCCAGCGTTTCCTGAGCTTTGCGCAGGTCTTTTTTCACCTTGCTGCGCTCATTCCACGGCACCTGCACCATCCACTCGATATAGCCGCGCACTACCGTTGCTTCTGCTGACATCGGCGACATCATTTTCAGCTTCTGCAGTTCAGCTTCCGCTTTCTCACGCGCCTCTTTCGGCATCTTTGAGGCTTCGATTTTACGTTTCAGCGCTTCATATTCGTCCGGCGCGTCATCCATCTCGCCCAGCTCTTTCTGAATGGCCTTCATCTGCTCATTGAGATAGTACTCGCGCTGGCTTTTCTCCATCTGTTTTTTGACGCGGTTGCGAATGCGTTTTTCCACCTGCAGCAGGTCGATTTCCGATTCCATCATCGCCATCAGATATTCCAGACGTTCGTTAACGTCGGACATTTCCAGCACGGACTGCTTATCCGCCAGCTTAAGCGGCATATGCGCCGCCACGGTATCGGCGAGGCGCGCGGCGTCGTCGATGCTGTTCAGCGAGGTCAGCACCTCAGGGGGAATTTTTTTGTTGAGCTTGATATAGCCTTCAAACTGGTTGATGGCCGTACGCACCAGCACTTCCTGCTCGCGCTCTTCAATTTCAGGCGAGACGAGATATTCCGCCTGCGCGCTAAAATGCTCGCCGTTATCGGCCAGCTGAGTAATTCGTGCGCGCTGTAAGCCTTCGACCAACACTTTTACCGTGCCGTCCGGCAGCTTCAGCATCTGCAAAATAGAGGAAACGGTCCCTACAGAGAAGAGATCGTTAATGCCAGGTTCATCCGTTGAAGCCTCTTTCTGTGCGACCAGCATGATCTTTTTATCATGATCCATTGCGGCTTCGAGGCACCGAATCGATTTTTCCCGACCAACAAACAACGGAATTACCATGTGCGGATAAACCACTACGTCGCGCAACGGCAACACAGGGATTTCAATGCGTTCAGAACGCTCAGGATTCATAGAGCTCTCTCTTAGTTTAATGTCCGCCAGGTGATGGGTACCGCATAGTGCAAGGCTATATGCCAGGCAACCCACAGGTATTTGAGTATATGGGGATGTTTGCCAGACATTCAATGTCAGACAGGTGAGAAAAACAAAAGGGGGAGAAATTCCCCCTTTAACTGACTAACCCGCTGGCAGCGTTGACGAATTATTCGCCGGATGCCTGCTGCGCCTCGTGCTGACC